>NZ_SSYB01000009.1 GCF_004917075.1 Geomonas edaphica | reverse complement strand
CAGTCGCTGGGTAGCTATGTACGGAAAGGATAACCGCTGAAAGCATCTAAGCGGGAAGCCTCCTTCAAGATTAGGTATCCCTGGGAGCAATCCCCTAAAGGCCCGTTGTAGACCACAACGTTGATAGGCCGGGTGTGTAAGTGCAGTAACGCATTCAGCTTACCGGTACTAATCGGCCGTGAGGCTTGACCATAAAAAATTCTTAGAGAGGGGGGTGGTTCTCCACCCCCCGATCATAAACTGCCAAAAACCTACAGACACGAACATGCAATTGTGAGAAACATACTGCGAAGGCGCAAGCCCAAGCCAAGAGTTTCTCTGTGGCAATGCCGAGAGGGCCACACCCGTTCCCATCCCGAACACGGAAGTTAAGCCTCTCTGGGCCGATGGTACTGCATTGGTAACGATGTGGGAGAGTAGGTCGCCGCAGGGAATTTAATAGAGAAGCCCCACTGGATATCCGGTGGGGCTTTTCGCTTTCCTGCCTTCTACCAAGCTGTCATGGCGGATCCGCCCTGGCGGCCCTCTTACCCCCTGCCGTCTCCCTCTCCCGCAGAACAAAGCGCTTCCTCCTGTACCGTGTCGTTGCATTCCGTCGGCCCCCGGCTAAAATGTGGGCTGGTCAATTCTTGGGGGAGGTGTCTCATGGGAAACTTATGGCTCGTAATCCCGTTGGCGGTGCTCCTGGCTGGCTGCGCCAGCAAAGGCTATGTTGAAAGACAGATCGATCCCGTGTCGTGCCGGGTGGACGTCCTCGAGTCGAAAATGGGGGCAGCGGAGACGAAGAGTGCCTCTGACGAGCAGCGCCTCAACGCGCTGGAAACGAGGCTTGCCACCATCGAGGGGCAGGTAAGTCAGGCACAGCTCGCCAACAAAGCAATGCTGGACGAGGCTACCGCCAAGGCAGCCGACAGCGCCCAGAGGGCCGAATCTGCCGCATCTTCGGCAGCACAGTCGGCGGAACGGGCGCAAAAGATCTTTGAGCTAGGGCAGAAGAAGTAGCCTGCACGGCACTCCGATGCTTCGTCCCCTCGCGAGGTTGATTACTTCCCTTGGTCTTGTAGCCCTTGCAACTACAGCGGCGCAAGCGCCGGTTGATGCCGTCTACTATGACGGCTACCTCGGGAAAGTCTTCCAGTATCGGGTGCGCGAAGGCGAGTCGCTTTTGGAGATTGGTCGCCGCTTTGACCTCGGCTTCAACGAAGTAACCGCCGCCAATGCAGGCGTCGACCCCTACATGCCTTTTCCCGGCACTTTAGTTACCATCCCGACAGCGTGGATTCCGCCCGAGTTGTCTCCCCGCCCCTCGATCGTGGTCAATCTGGCGGAACTCCGGTTGTACTTTTTCCCGAAGGACCCTGCCGACCCACTCCTTTCCTTCCCGATCGGTATCGGAGATGAGGGGACCGACACACCGCTTGGCCTTTATACGGTGGAACGGAAGTCACTCAACCCTTCATGGCACGTACCTGCCTCCATACTGCAACAAAGACAAGATCTCCCGCCCGTTGTCCCTCCCGGCCCGGAGAACCCTCTGGGAACCCGAGCCCTGCATCTCGCAGGTAACGACATCCTGATTCATGGCACAAACCGCCCCTGGGGGATAGGCAGACGTTCGAGCCACGGATGCATCAGACTCTATCCGGAAGATATCGTGCGGCTGTTCGAATGCGTGGGGAGAGGGACGCAGGTGCTTATCGTGAACCGCCCCGTCAAGGTTGGCCTGAGAAAGGGCAAGGTCTTCCTGGAGGTGCACGGGGAAGGGAATTACCAAGCAGAGCCCGGCGAGGTCCTGCACCAGATGGCGCGGCTTGATTTGCTGGCTAAGATTGACATCGGCCTGGTGGTCAGGGCGGTTTCCGAGAAGAGGGGATATCCGGTTGAGGTGACCTCGATCCGACGATGATCAAGGTATGGTCTTTCCGACGGAGGCGGCATCCCTCCATCGGAAAGGTTCGTTGTAGAAGTCACTTCTTTGGTTTCAGCGGGCTTTGCTTGTAAAAAATCCCGAGGACGCTCTGCTCGTCAGCGGTGAGCTTCACCCCTTTGAGTTCCATTCTGTGTTGGATCTTTTGCATGTCCTTGCCTGCGGCAATGGCGCTCTCGATGCGCTCTGCGGTATGGCATGAGATGCATTTCTTGTCTATTACCAGGTGCGCTTCCTTGAACGTACCGCCAGTCACGGCGCCCAGGTCCTTACCTGACGAGGGGAATTGTGCGGCAAGTACCGTCCCGGCGTAAATGAGTGTCGCAGCAGCTCCCAATGCAATCACATGTCTCATTGCAACTCCTTTGTCACGGGTGTTTTGAAACTGATATGACTCAACATATATCAGGTTTTCCGCGAATTGCTCAGTCTGCTTCCCATTTACTTGTTCTTGACAGCAAATGTGAGAGGTCTATTATCCAAAAAACGCCGCTCGTTAGCAACTGCTCACCGGTGGTAGTAAGGATTAGGTGACAGCGCTGGCCTGAGACCATAATTCTCTTTCTAGGAGGCAGTTATGGCAGTGCAAGCAGCAACTACTGTAAGGATGTTCGGAGCCCTGCATGGTATCAGAAGGGATCGCGGGTTACCTTCGGTGATCGATGTGGACATCCCGGCGGATGGTTGTCCTGCCAGCGCGATAGCGGAGGCGCTGGAGTTGCCACTGAACCGGATTGACGGAGTGTTTATAAATCATAGGGTGTATTCCCTGGATCACTTGGTTCTCCCGGGGGATCGCGTAGCCTTCATTCCTGTCGGGGTGCCTGGCGGATCCGGGTTATTCAGCAGGCCTGCCTGTCGCTGATCATTCCCTCACCACTATTTCTGCAGAGCGCTTTAGGACGCCTCGTTTTATCGGTTGTCTTTAAGGCGGGGCGCACAACCTTTCCTGAAATGAACTCGTCTCGGCTTGGTGTATCGCTTTGAAGACGTGGTAAAATCTGTCTGTTCACGGGTCAGCCTATCCGGCCGATGCTCCTAATCATCTGACATGACAGACACGGAGATGCGGGAAATGGTAAAACTAAAGCGCATTCTGTTGGTGGAGGATAACGCAAACGATGCCGAACTCACGTTGGAGGCGTTGGCAGAGCACAACCTCGCCAATGGAGTCGATGTTGTCAGGGACGGTGCCGAAGCTCTGGATTACCTCTACCAGAGGGGGAAATACTCAGAGTATGAGCCTGGCAACCTGGCCGTTATCCTTCTGGATCTGAAACTCCCCAAAGTCGACGGCCTTGAGGTGTTGAGCTCCATTAAGGCTGACGAGAAGCTGAAATTCATCCCGGTGGTAGTTCTCACCTCTTCACGCGAAGAACGAGATGTGGTTGAGAGCTATCGGCTCGGCGTCAACGCCTACGTCGTCAAGCCGGTGAACTTTTCCGAGTTCATCACGGCCGTCAAGGAAATCGGTGCCTTCTGGGCCATCGTCAATGAACCGCCCCCGATGTCTTCCCGAGGTTTGAATAAATGACGCAGCGTCTGCGCATACTACATCTTGAAGACGACCCGATGGATGCTGAGCTGGTTTTGATGGCGCTCAGCGCAGAGGGGATGGATTGTGAAGTCGAGGTAGTATCTCGGCGTGAGGAGTTCCAGAACGCCCTGGAGCGGGGCGGGATGGATCTCATCCTCGCCGACTTCGCCCTCCCGGCCTTTGACGGTATGACTGCCCTCGCCATGGTGCGGACCAAGCTTCCCGACCTCCCCTTTGTCTTCGTTTCGGGGAAGCTGGGCGAGGAAGCGGCGATCGAGTCCCTCAAAAGCGGTGCGACGGACTACGTGCTGAAAAGCCGGCTGTCTCGACTGGTTCCCGCGGTGCAGCGCGCGCTCACCGAGGCGAAGGAGCGGGCGAGGCAGCGGGAGACCGAGCGGGAACTCGAGGTGGCCCACGCTGAGATTGAGAAAAGGGCCGAGGACTATCGGAACCTCTTCAACAGCATCCGGGACGTGATCGTGGTGTCCGATCACCACCGGACCATACTGCATGTGAACCAGCCAGCCCTGCGCGAGATCTTCGGATACGAATCTGAAGAGGTAATCGGCAAGAGCAGCAGGATTCTCTACGCAGACAAGCGTGACTACGAAAGCACCGGTAAAGAGGTGTTCGATGTACGGACCCCGGTCAAAGGCGCGCTGTCGGAACTCCACTTTCGCAGAAAGAACGGGGAGGTGTTCATCGGCGAACTCTTCGCTATGAAGCGCCTGGACCGCTTCGGCAAGGTAACCGGCAACATATCCATTTTCAGAGACACAAGCGAACGCAAGAAAGCGGAGGCAGACCTCCGCGAGAGCGAGTTGCGCCGCATGCAACTGCAGATGGAACTCGTATATGCGGCCGAGATACAGGCGAAGCTTTTACCACGTTGCTACCCGCAGATCCCGCACTTCGAGATGGCTGCCCGATGCCTACCGGCCAAGCAGGTTGGCGGGGACTTCTACGACTGGCAGCAGGTGTCGCCGGCGCTGTTCAACCTGACCCTGGGAGACGTGATGGGAAAGGGGATGGCGGCGGCCATGCTCATGGCGACCGTTCGGGCGGCGCTGCACGCGGTCACCCTGTACAACCAGCCCGCCCAGGCCGTGCATCTTGCCGAGAAGGCGCTCAACGAGGACCTGGAAAATTCAGAGAGCTTCGTGACCCTCTTTCACGCACAGCTCGACTCCGGCACGAGGACCCTCTCCTTTGTCGACTGCGGCCACGGCTACGTTTTTCTCCGGCGCGCGAACGGGAAGGTGGAGACACTGTTGCCGCGGGGGCTTCCGCTCGGCGTGAAAGGGGAGGAGATCTACCAGGAAGGCAGGATTCGCTTCGGGAGGGGGGACGTCATGGTCCTTTACAGCGACGGCCTGGTGGATGCGAAGCCGCAACTGGAACTGACCCACGAACTGATCGCCCGGCAACTGGCCGGCAAGGAGAGCGCCCTAGAGATGGTGGACAGCCTGATCGCCCTGACCGACAAGCCGGACCCGCAGCCGGACGACATAACCGTACTAGTGCTGCGAGGGCTGTAAGCCCCCGCGCCGGGTGCCGACCGCCTCGACCTCTCCTACTCGCCAATGATCTTTATCAGCGCGCGCTTTCTCCGCATGCCGTCGAACTCCCCGTAAAAAACCTGCTCCCAGGGGCCTAGATCCAGCTTCCCGCCCGTCACCGCAACGACAACCTCGCGACCCATGATCGTCCTCTTCAGATGAGCATCGCCGTTATCCTCGCCCACGTTGTGCCGGTAGCGGCTGTGCGGCTTTTCCGGGGCGAGCTCTTCCAGCCATTGCTCGAAGTCCTGGTGTAGCCCGCTTTCGTCGTCGTTTATAAAGACGCTGGCGGTGATGTGCATGGCGTTGCAAAGCAGCAGCCCTTCCCTGATGCCGCTTTCGGCGAGAGCCGCCTCCAAATCGCGGGTGATGTTAACGAACCCCCGTCTGCTCTTGATCTGGAACCACAGTTCCTTCCGGTGGTGCTTCATCTGAACTCCTTGTTTGTACGGTCTCCGCCCGCTTGGTAGCGCGTTGCGGTGAGCCGGCGGCGAAGGCTGCGTCAAGCAGGGCCGGGGCCGCCTTCCAGCGGTTGGGTGAATGCATGATGACCAGGAGCACCTTGCGGTCCTCGCGCTCGGCGATCGCCACGAGGCACTGTCCGGCGTTGGGTGTGGTGCCCGTCTTCACGCCGACGGTGCCGGGATAGCGTCCGATCAGCCTGTTCTTGTTTCTGAAGTAGAAGCTCCGCCTGCCGTCGACGGTCGAGATGCGCATGCTTTGCCGGGCGACAAGTCTCGCGAAATAGGGTAGCCGCATACCCGCCTCGGCGAGGCTGGCGAGGTCGTGGGCGCTCGAGTAGAGCCCGGCGCTGTCGTGGCCGCAGGCGTTACTGAAGCGGGTGTTTTCGAGGCCGAGTGCCCGGGCGCGGGCGTTCATCTGTAACACGAAAGTTTTCTGATTACCACAGGCGTGATCGGCGAGGGCCCGGCATGCGTCGTTGGCCGAGGCGATAAGGGTAGCGGCAAGCAGGTCACGCACCCTGAACTTCTGCCCACTGCGCAGACCTATCCTGCTCCCGGTTTCGCGTGATGCCGCACGGGAAACGGTGACCACGTCGTCCAGGTCGCAGCGCTCCATTACGACGAGGGCGGTCATCATCTTGGTGAGGCTTGCCGGCGCGCGCCTTAGAGAGGCGTTACGCTGGCGGTAGATGTGCCCGTCGATCTTCAGCAGATAGGTGAGGGCGGGGTAGCTTGATGCCGCGGCTGCGGGGGGGAAGGGGGCGCAGACTAAAAGGAAAAGGATGAGACCTAGTTTTGTGGATGAGAAAAATTTCATCCTGTACGTTATAGCACCCTTTGCAGGTGCCGCAACGCGCAAGCCGGCGGCTCCGCCTCACGGAGCAATCTTGGATTTACAAACCGTCGCCGGTTAAGGTATCTTGGCTCCCTCGATTAACACGATGGCTGTGAGGGACGACATTGGCTACAAAGATCCGCATTCTTCCTGAAAATCTCACTAACAAGATCGCCGCCGGCGAGGTGGTGGAGCGTCCCGCCTCCGTCGTCAAGGAACTGGTGGAAAACGCGCTCGACGCCGGTTCGAAAGAGGTGACGGTGGAGATCGAGTCCGGTGGCAGGCGGCTCATAAAGGTCACCGATTCGGGCAGCGGCATGTCCCGCGAGGACGCCCTGCTCGCCCTCGAGCGCCACGCCACGAGCAAAATCGCCAGCGACGACGACCTCTTTTCCCTGACCACCCTTGGTTTCCGCGGCGAGGCGCTGCCGTCGGTCGCCTCGGTGTCGCGTCTCACCATCGCCACCCGCACCGCGGAAACCCTGGAAGGAGCGGAGATCTACGTCGAAGGGGGGCGCATCAAGGAGGTCAAGGAGTGCGGCATGGCCTCGGGAACGGTGATCGAGGTGCGCAACCTCTTCTTCAACACGCCGGCGCGCCTTAAGTTCATGAAGAGCGCGGAGACTGAGGGGGGGCACGTGGGCGAGCTTTTGACGCGACTGGCCATCTCCCGCCCGGACGTCCGCTTCACCTACAAAAACGACGGCAAAGTCGTCTTCCGCGCTCTGGACGCCGACCTTAAGGAGCGGGTGGCGACGCTGCTCGGCCGCTCCATCGCTTCCTTCCTCTACCCCGTCTCGTACGAGGACGGGGGCGTGAAGGTAAGCGGACTGGTGGCGGCGCCCGAGTGCAGCCGCAGCGCGGCAAGCCATCTCTACACCTACATAAATGGCCGCTTCATCAAGGACAAGGTGGTACAGCACGCCGTTCTCCAGGCCTACCGCAACTTCATGGAGCGCGGACGCTATCCGGTGGTTGCGGTCTTCATCGATATCCCTCCCGGCGAGGTCGACGTCAACGTGCACCCGACCAAGCACGAGGTGAGGTTCAGACAGCAGGGGCGTGTGCACGACGCGATCCAGTTCGCCGTGGAAAGCGTCCTGAAACAGACGCCGTGGCTGAAACGTCCTGCCGCGCCGGACGCTGCGCGCCCGGCGGAGACGCAGTCCGCGGCGACGACTACGGCGACGAGGCCGCTCTGGACGCAGGCGGCGCCTCCCGCCCAGGCTGCCCCGCCGAAGCAGGAGCGTTTCGAAATACCCGCGGCGGCACCTGCTCCGGAGCAATCGGCGCCGTCGGTGAGCGAGGCCAAGGTAGCGGAGATTCGCGAACTGCTCACCGGGTACCAGGCGAAGCCTCAGCCCGCCCTGCGGCAGCAGTTACACTTCCCTTCCCAGTCGGAAAAGCCGCAGCCTGCACCCGAGCCCCCGGTCGTGCCGCAGCCGATCAAGGATGAGGAGGCGGAAGGCGGCGCGCCCGGGTATTTCTCCTCCCTTGCCGTGATCGGCCAGTTCAACGCCTCTTACATCCTGTGCCAGCGGGGTACCGACCTGGTGCTCATCGACCAGCATGCGGCCCACGAGCGCGTCGCCTTCGAGAGACTGAAGGGGGAGTTTTCCGGGCGGGCGGTCGACAGCCAGGGGCTTCTCTTCCCGGAGACGCTGGAACTCTCCTTCAAGGAGTCTGCGGTACTCATGGAACATCTGGAGGAGTTGCGCCGACTCGGCTTCTCCTTCGAAGAGTTCGGTGGCAACACGTGGCTTTTAAACGCCGTGCCGCAGCTCTTGGCCGGGAGTGACTACCTGCGTACCGTGCGCGACATCCTGGAGGAACTTGCGAGCCTGAGTCGCAGCCGCACTTTCACCGACGTGCAGGAGGATCTGCTGGCGCGTATCGCCTGCCACAGCGTGGTGCGCGGGCGGCGCTCCTTGAGCGCCCAGGAGATTGCCGCTCTCTTCAAGCAGATGGATGAGACCGACTTTTCCAGCAACTGCCCGCACGGCAGGCCGGTCATGCAGACGCTCACCCTCTCTGAGGTCGAGAAGATGTTCAAGAGGGTGTAGCGGGGCATGACGGAGACGGCGAAAAAGAAAATCAAGCTCCTTGTGATCGGCGGCCCGACCGGTTCCGGGAAGAGCGATCTGGCCCTTCGGCTCGCGGAGGAGATCGGCGCCGAGATCGTCAACGCCGACTCGATGCAGGTCTACCGGGGCATGGACATCGGCACAGCGAAGCCTAGCCCCGAGGAACTCGCCCGCGTGCCGCACCACCTGATCGACATCGTGTCGCCGGACCAGGACTTCACCGCGTCGGAGTTTCGGTGTGCCGCCACCGCCGCCATCGAGGACATCGACCGGCGCGGCAAGAAGGCGATCGTCGTGGGGGGGACCGGTCTTTACCTGCGTGCCCTCTTGGAGGGGCTGCTGGACTCCCCGACCGGCGACCCGGAGCTGCGCCGTCAGTTCGACGATGTCCCTGGGGAGGAACTGCACCGTCGCCTGCTGCTCGCAGACCCGGAGACCGCGGCCCGGCTGCACCCAAACGACCGGGTCCGCCTGATCCGCGCCCTCGAGGTCTACCTCCAGACCGGTCGCCCCATCTCGGCGTTTCGTGCCGAGCACGGCTTTTCCGGCTCTTACTTCGATGCCTTCAAGGCGGCCATATCAGTGGAGCGCCAGGAGCTGTACCGCCGCCTCGAGCTCAGGGTGGAGCGGATGATAACCGCCGGGCTCGTGGACGAGGTGAAAGGTCTCCTCGCCTCAGGGTACCGCCGCGACATGAAGGCCATGCGCTCTATCGGCTACAAGGAGATTTCCGCCCATCTGGATGGAGAAATTACGCTGGATGAAGCAGTTACGCTGATAAAGAGGGACACGAGGCGTTACGCTAAGCGGCAGATGACATGGTTTGCCAGGGAAAATGAAATTTATTGGCTTGAATATCCTACAGGTTTTGCTAGTATCCTTGGTCATGTGATTGAATTTTTTGGGTAAAGGAGCGGAATCATGCCGAAAACGCCTTTTAACATTCAGGACCAGTACCTCAACCAGTCCCGCAAGGAGCGTGTAAAGGTCCTGGTGCAGCTCATGTCCGGCGAAAAGCTGGAAGGGCATATCAAATCCTTCGACAATTTCTCCGTGTTGATGGAAGTGCACGGTGATATTCTCATCTACAAGCATGCGATCTGCAGCATCACCTCGGTAGACGGTGTATTCCGTCTGCACCAGTAGTTCAATAACCAGGGAAAAGCCACAGCAGAACCATGCGGTGCGGACCGAGATCCATCGGTGCGTCCCTTCTGGTTCACCGAAGTCCTATCCCCAGCCGGCCCGTGAGGGCCGGTTCGTTTTTTATCTGTTGCCAAAAACCTCCTTCTCCTCCTATCATTAAGCCTGCATGCGCGCCGCCTGCTCCGCCATGCGCCGAGAGAGCGGCAGTTTTCGCAGCCGGAAATACCTGCGTCTGCTGCAAGGCATGCACATCACAGGAGGAACCCCATGTCAGGGCTTACCATAGACCGGATCACACCGGGAAGCATAGCGGATGAGCTGGAGCTCCAGCCCGGTGACCGGCTCGTTGCGGTGAACGGTCACCAACTGCGCGATGTCATCGACTACAACTTTTACGCCGCGGATGACGAGCTCGAGCTGCAAGTTGAGAAGGCAGACGGGGAGCTTTGGGAACTCGAGGTCGAACGCGAAGAGGGGGAGCCGTTGGGGCTTTCCTTTCAGGCGCCCGCTCCGGCGCGCTGCGGCAACAACTGCGTGTTCTGCTTCGTGCACCAGCTTCCCCGCGGGTTGCGCGGCCCTCTCTACGTGAAGGATGAGGATTACCGGCTCTCCTTTCTTTACGGCAACTACGTCACCATGGCGAACATCGGGCGGGCCGAGCTGGAGCGGATCAAGGAGCAGCGCCTTTCGCCGCTCTACATCTCGGTGCATGCGACGGAACCGGCGCTGCGGGAGAAGCTCCTCGGCAAGAGCGGCATTCTTTCCATCCTCGACGTGATCCGCGAGCTCGCCGAGGCGCGCATCACCATGCACACCCAGGTGGTACTCTGCCCCGGTTGGAACGATGGCGACGTCTTCGCGAAGACCGTCGAGGACTTAGCGGCGCTGCACCCGTGGGTGTCGTCGCTTGCCGTCGTTCCGGTCGGTCTCACCGAGCACCGCCATAATCTTCCACCCTTGGCGCCGGTCACCAAGGAGTTCGCCGCCGCCTTTGTGGGGGAGTGGTTCCCGCAGTCGCAGCTCCTCGAGGAGCGCCTTGGTGCGCCGTTTCTCTTTCTGGCAGATGAATTCTATATAAAGGGGGAGGTTCCTTTCCCGGACGTGGCGAGCTACGGCGACCTGCCGCAGTTGGAGAACGGCGTCGGGATGATACCGCTTTTCCTCTCCGAGGCCGATCAGGTGCTGCAGGAGGCCGAAAAGCTGAAGTCGGGACGCTTCACCGTGGTGACCGGCGAGTCCCCGTACCGCTTCCTCGCGGAGTTCCTGGAGCGCCTCTCCGGTGCCACGGGGGTCGCCATGCATCCGGTACCGGTACGAAACCGGCTCTTTGGCCCCACCGTCACCGTGACGGGTCTTGTGTGCGGCGCCGACTTGGTGGCTGCCCTGCAGGGAGTGGATCTTGGCGACGCGGTACTCGTGCCGGACGTGATGCTAAAGGAGGGGGAAGGGGTCTTCCTGGACGACCTTAGTCTGCATGACGTTGAGCAGCAGCTGGGTGCCCCGGTCCAGGTTGTGGAGTCGACCCCCTACGGGATCTACGACGCACTGGTGGAGCGGCTCGGGTAGGTAACGAGAGGCTGTGGCAGGATAATAAAAAAGCCGGAGGGGATCCATTCCCTTCCGGCTTTTCTCTTTTGGACTTCTTTTCCTAGCGGCTCATCGCGTCGATCGCCTCAAAGTCGAAGACGCTTTCGGCGGTGGACTGGATCAGGCTGATCTTCTCCACGTCGTCCGCGGTCATCTTCGAGACGTGCTCGGTCAGGGTGAGGAAGGCGTCGGCCGTGTTCTGCGAGGTGCGCAGGTACGGGATGTTGCTGTCATCCAGGATCTTCTGGGTGATGGCGGATACCGGCGCCGAGCCAGGGATGACCATCCCCGCCAGCTTGTGCCGGTAGGCCGGGATGTTGTACAGCGCCGACGCGGTGACGATGAGCTCGTCGCGCGAACTGGTGGTGATGAGGAGCGTCGAGTCCTGCAGAGTGTCGATGACACGCTGCGACGAGGCGGCGCCCAACTGGATGTGGTTGATGATCCGGTTCTTCCCGTCCTGATCCCCCTGCAGTGGCAGTTTCAGAAGCTTGGAAAGGTCGAGGAGGGTCGGATTCGCCAGGGTGCGGGAGTAGTCGAAGGCACCGGCGACACGCTGCTGGCGGCTTTCGAAGAAGGTCCGCAGGAACCCGAGCGTCTCTTCGCGCTTGGCGGAGAGAAGCTTGTTCACGAGGACCAGCTTCACGTCGGCACCCTGCTGCTGGAACAGGGAAAGGTTCAACTGCACCGAGTCGATGACGCAGCCGATGCCGCCCGCGGCGACCATGATCACCGGCGCATCGAGCGTCCTCGCCACCTGGGCGTTGTTGATGCCGACCACCGAGCCCACGCCGCCGTGTCCGGACCCCTCGATGATGAGGAAGTCGTTCTTCGCCTCGAGCTCGCGGCACGCCTTCTTGATCGCCTCAAGCGGTGCTTCGGGCGCGATCTCGCCGGAGAGGTACTTCTTCGTGTACCCCTTGCCGACGACGACCGGCGACATGAGCTTGCGGTCGGCCTCCAGGCCGTACACGGCGGCGATCAATGCGGCGTCCATGTCCATCTCGACACCGTCCAGCACGAATACCTTCGGGCCGATCGGCTTGATGAAGCCTACGCGGGCGTACTTCTTTTTCGCGAGGTGCAGCAGCGAAAGACTGATGGTCGTCTTCCCTACATGCTGTCCTGTCGCGGCTATGAAAATCTTCTTGCACATCTGGTTGTAGCCTCTTTGCAGCCCTTTCGGACGTAGTTCAGCTATTCACCCGGATTATACTGGTTTAGAAAAACGGGGGCAACATGGTATACGGTACCGCCGCGACTCTCTTCGCAACCCTGCAGCCTCCTTTCTTCTGTCTGGCCCGGAGCGCCTCCACACACTCCAGCTTCCCGTTATCTTCTTGACGGTTTAACGAGATTCTGCAATAATCCGCCGGTCCAAACGCCTGTTTGTTTACATCAAAATTTTCTAAGCTTCACCATCACCGACTACAGCAAAGAAAAGGAGCGTAAACGTGAAAAAGATCTGGGTTATCCTGTCGTCTCTGCTCGTCCTTGCCTGCGCCGTCTCGGCCTTCGCCGGCGACGGGTCCTTCAAAAGGGTGAAAAGCGCCGGTGCCATGACCATCGGGCTCGATGACGCGTTCCCCCCCATGGGCTACCGTAACGACAAGGGGCAGTTGGTAGGCTTCGACATCGATGCCGCCGAGGAAGTGGGCAAGCGTCTGGGCATCAAGATCAACTGGCAGCCGACCGCATGGGACGGCGTCATCCACGCTCTCAACTCCAAGAAGTTCGACTGCATCTGGAACGGCATGACCATCACCGATGAGCGCAAGAAAGAGGTCGCCTTCACCAAGCCGTACAAGATGGACGGCCAGGTAGCCGTGGTCCGCTTCGCCGACAAGAAGCACAAGAAACTTGCCGACCTGAAGGGCGCCAAGGTGGGCGTTCAGAAAGGTTCCTCCGCCGTCGAGGCGGTCAAGAAGCTTCCCGCTGCCGCAGGCGAAGTGCGCGAGTACGAGGACAACCCGAAAGCGCTGCTCGATCTCGAGTCCGACCGTCTTGACACCGTCATCATCGACGACGCAACCGGCCGCGACTTCATCGCCAAGCGCCCGGGCAAGTTCCGCATCCTGCCGGGCAACATCACCAAGGAGCCGTTTGGCGTCGCCTTCCGCAAGGAAGATGTCGAGCTGCGCGAAGCCGTTCAGAAGACCCTCGACAAGATGGTCAAGGACGGCACCATGGCGAAGATCTCCAAGAAGTGGTTCGGTGAGGACATCACCAACCCCAAGAAGTGGAAATAGTTAACCGTTTTCCCCTCCCCCTCGCGGGGAGGGGAAGAGTCACAAGTCCAGTCAGGTGTGCCGATGAAATTCTTTAACGGCAGGATTGCCAAAAGGTCGATCCTGCTTTTTTCATGCGTGCTGCTCTTCGCAGCCTCCATCTGTTTTGCCAAGGATTACGACCAGCTTTTCACCGAAGCCAATGACGCGATGGCTCAGGGTGACCTCCCCGCCGCCATCTCCATCCTGAAAAAGGTGGAGTTCGAGAAGGGGGACGATAGCGGTGCCTTCGTCAGGAGCAGGATGCAGATCGCGCGCCTGCAGTTCGCCCTGAAGGACATGAACGCCGCCAGCGCCGCCGCCAAGGAGGTGCTAGCCGTATACCCCGACAACAGCGAGGCGCTCAATTTCATGGCCTCGGTGCAACAGGAGCAAAAGCCTAGGTACAAGGTGTTCATCGAGGACTGCCTCCGCTTCCTGCCGCAGCTGTTGAAGGGCGCCGTGATGACGATCACCCTGGTGGTCTGCATCATCCTGATCTCTCCCGTCGGCGGGCTCCTCATCGCGCTCGGGCGCATCAGCACCTTCAAGCCGGTCTCCGGTCTTTGCTGGTTCTTCATCTGGCTCTTCCGCGGCACGCCGCTTCTTCTGCAGCTCTTCTTCATCTACTACGGCCTTCCATCCCTCGGCATCACCTTCAAGCCGTTCACCGCAGCCATCCTGGGCCTCGGGCTCAACTACTCGGCGTACCTGGGCGAGATTATCCGCGGCGGCATCCAGAGCATCGAGCACGGGCAGATGGAGGCCGCTAAGGCGATCGGCATGACTTACTGGCAGGCGATGCGCCGGGTGATCATCCCGCAGACCTACAAGCGACTCATGCCCCCCATCGGCAACGAGTTCATCGCGCTCATCAAGGACACCGCCCTCGTCTCCACCATCGCCATGGTCGAGCTGATGCGCTCCGCGGACCAGATGTTCAACGCCTACTTCAACGTGACCGCGTTGATCCTTGCGGCGCTCATCTACCTGCTCTTCACCACCATTTTCACCTTCATCTTCGAAAAGATCGAGATTCGGGCCGGCATCTATGAAAACCGCTAACCAACCGTTGTTAAGCCTCAAGGGGATCACCAAGCAGTTCGGCTCGCTCACCGCTGTGAACGGCGTCGACCTGGACGTCTGCCCGGGGGAGATCGTGGTCATCATCGGCCCCTCCGGTTCCGGAAAATCGACCCTTTTGCGCTCGATCAACTTCCTGGAGGAGATCGAGGAGGGGACCATCCTCTTCGAGGGGCAAGAGATCGGTTACGTGACCAGCAAGCACGGGCGCCGTCACCTGGACGCGCCGCACAAGATATGCGCGCTGCGCTCCGAGATTGGCATGGTGTTCCAGCACTTCAACCTCTTCCCGCACATGACCGTCCTCGGCAACGTAATGGAAGGTCCGCTCACCGTGCAGAAGAAGAGCCCGCAGGAGGCGCGCGAGATCGCGATCGACATGCTGGCGAAGGTCGGCCTCTCCGACAAGCGCGACGTCTACCCGGCGACCCTCTCGGGGGGGCAGAAACAGCGCGTCGCGATCGCCCGGGCGCTTGCCATGCGTCCGAAGCTCATGCTCTTCGACGAGCCGACCTCCGCGCTCGACCCGGAGCTGATCGGCGAGGTGTTCGATACCATCCGCGACCTCGGCAAGGAAGGGATGACCATGATCATCGTCACGCACCAGATGGGGTTCGCGAAGGAGATGGCGGACCGGGTCATCTTCATGGAGAAGGGCTCCTTCGTCGCCCAGGGGACCCCAGAAGACTTCTTCGCCAACCAGATGGAACACGACCGCATCAAATCCTTCCTGAACCGCATCCTCTAAAAAGCCGGCGGCAGCGACCCTGCCGCCGTTTTCCGCCTATCCGCACTCCACTCCTTTTGTTCGACAACCCCCTGCCGCGTGCTACAATCTTCCCGTTGTCGCCTGGCCTATTATTAATGCACCGAAGCAGTGCGTCACATGGGGACCTGGCTCCGTGCTCTTTCACGGGCAGCCGGGAAAGGGGGAGAACATGATTAGAGCGGAAGAGGTTGTCGGAACCATCCGTGCCGCCTTGGAGAGGGAAGCACGGGTGAACCTGCACGGGCACCCCATCGAGCTTGCTTTCGCCGACGGCGTGGTCACCATCTCGGGCGAGGTCGGGGGGATCGCCGCGAAGAAGCTCGCCCTCGAGATCGCCGCACGTCCCGCGCCGGTCACCGGCATCGTGGACCGGCTGCGCGTCGAGCCCTCCGAGCCGATGGAGGACGGTGCCATTAGGGACCACGTCTGCAACGCGCTTTCCAGCGAGCCGGCCTTCATGCAGTACGCCGTCCAGGCGGTGGTGAAGCAGGAACTGGAGGAGGTGCGCGGCACCGCGCAAAGAGGGCTCGAGCGTGTGATCGAGGTTGAGGTCACTGACGGTGTCGTCGTCCTGAACGGCAGGGCCGAGAGCGTGTCGCACAAGCGTCTCGCCGGCGTGCTCGCCTGGTGGGTTCCCGGCAGCAGGGACGTGGTGAACGGGATCGAGGTCTGGTCCGACACCGAGGCAAACGACGAGGAGCTGGTCGACCTGATCAGGATCGTCCTGGAGAAGGATCCTCTGGTGAACGCCTCGCAGATCACGGCGCGCAGCACGGAAGGGGTCGTTACCCTCGAGGGAGCCGTGCCGACGCCGAACAACAGGAGGGCCGCCGAGTCGGACGTCTGGTACGTGCTCGGCGTGAACGAGGTGGTGAACCACCTCGTGGTAACCGGGTGAAGGAGCGACCGAAGCAGCCCTTCGTCCCGGCGCGGCGTCACGAGACCCTCCGCCGGGAGCTGGTTGTGCTGCTACGGGGGGAGACGCTCACCGCGAAGGAGCTCTCTGGCATGGTGGGGATATCCGAGAAGGAGGTGCTGGAGCACCTCGAGCATATAAAAACCGCACTCCATGGCAAGCTGGTGGTAACCCCGTCCCGCTGCCTGGAGTGCGGTTTTTACTTTCAGAAAAGGGAGCGTGTGAAAAAGCCGGGGCGCTGCCCGGTCTGTCGCAGCGAACGTATCGTGGACCCCGCCTTTACCGTTGAGGCATGCGTTTAGACGTCCAGCACCACCGTCGCCCGCCACCCCTTAGCCACCTGTTCCAGCTTGTAGCGGAGCATGGTGACCGCCTTCACGTCCGTGTTCATCTGGTGACGAACGACGTCGATCTCTTCACCGGACAGCCTCGCCCGCAACACGAAACCGCCGTCCTCGGGGGCCACGCTCACCTCGGTGGGAAGCAGCAGCAGTCGCCTCGCGTCCTTGTAGAAGATAAGCTCGTTCAAAAAGTCGAAGAGGAGCATCTCCTCGTTTTCTTCTTCCAGTTTCACCTCGAGCGTCTGCGCCGGACGCACCTCGCTCAGGTTCTCCACCATGACCTGCATGGTCGCCCGCCCCGCCTCTTGGAAGAGTTCCTCCAGGGTCGGCGCCCAGGCGTCGAAGGCTACGTCGGCGTGCGCTATGTCCCCGCGGTATGCAAACGGCATATCCCCTCCGCTACCCCTTGATGTTCCCGATCGGCACGAGACGCGCGACGCGCTTACTGAGCCCGGCCAGCTCGGTCGCTGCCACCACCTCGTCGATGTTCTTGTAGGCGGGGCCAGCTTCCTCGGCGAGCCCGCCGAAGGAGTCGGTACGGACGTAGATGCCGCGCTGTTCCATGTCGCGCTGCAACTTGTCCCCCCGAAAGCTCTTCTTCGCCTCGTGCCGGCTCATGGTCCTGCCGCTGCCGTGCGCCGTGGTGAAAAAGGCGTCCGCGCCGCTGGACATGCCTGCGAGGAGGTAGGAGCCGGTCTCCATGCTCCCTCCGATGATCACCGGCTGCCCGGTCTTCTCGTAGCATTCCGGCAGTCCTTCCCCTCCCGGAGGCCAGGCGCGCGTCGAGCCCTTGCGGTGCACCAGGAACTCCTTTTGTGTACCGTGCACGGCGTGCCGTTCGAGCTTCGCCGTGTTGTGCGCCACGTCGTAGACCATGCGCAGGCCGAGCTCGTCCGGAGAGGCGTGAAAGACGTCCGAGAAGACCTCCCTGATCCGGTGCAGGATCACCTGGCGGTTGGCAAATGCCATGTTGACCGCGCACTTCATGGCGCTGAAGTAGGCCTGTCCCTCCGGAGAATGGAAGGGGGCGCAGGCGAGCTCCCGGTCGACGATTTTTATGCCGTACTTTCTTTCCATGACGGGGAGAAAGAGCTTCAGGTAATCGGTTGCGACCTGGTGGCCGAACCCCCGGCTGCCGCAGTGGAACATGATCACGACCTGGTTCGGGACGGCGGTGAGCCCGAAGGCGTCGGCGAGCTTACGGTCCATGATGTTTTCCGGGCGCACCACCTGGATCTCGCAGTAGTGGTTGCCGCTCCCCAGGGTGCCGAGCTGGTGGTAACCGCGCTCGATCGCCTTCTCGCTTATGTGCGATGGGTCAGCACCGGCAAAGCATCCCCCCTCCTCGGTCATCTCCAGGTCCTGCTCCGTCGCGAAGCCGTTTTTAAGGCACCAGCGCGACCCCTGCTGCACCACGGTGCGGAAGTCGTCTTGCTTCAGTTTCACGAACCCCTGGCATCCCACGCCGGTTGGGATGCGGGCGAAGAGGCGGTCGACCAGTTGGTGGAGCTTCGGTTGGACTTCTTCGGCGGTGAGAGTGGTGAGTACGAGACGCATGCCGCAGTTGATGTCGAAGCCGATCCCCCCAGGGGAGATCACCCCCGAACCTGGATCCATTGCGGCGACCCCGCCGATGGGGAAACCGTAGCCCCAGTGCCCGTCGGGCATGCAAAAGGCGTAGCGTTGGATGCCGGGGAGGGTGGCTACGTTGCTCACCTGCTCGAAGACGCCGGCGTCCATCTCGTTGATGAGTTTCTCGCTGGCCACGATCCTTGCGGGGACGAGCATCCCCGTCTTGTAGCTCACCGGGAGCTCCCAGATCGTGTCGGAAATGCGCTTGAGCGCGGCTGGTACGTTCATGGTTCCTCCGTCTTATGCTCGGCTGACGCTGCACCCTGGAGATGTTACCACACCTGTTCGGGGTTGCCGGGCATGAGGAGGCGCGCTGGGGGAGGGGAGACGGCGGGCTTTCGTCTCAGGCCGAGCCGGATGCAAAAGAGTGAAGAGGCGGTGCGGCAGGCGCCGTTTCCTGTTTCACCCAGTGTTCCGACCTGTCATAGCCCAGGATGCAGCCGGTCTCCAGCAGGTGTTCGAGGTAGTAATCGTTGATTACGTCGTAGGTGAAATCGTCGTAACAGACAAGCACGCCCATTGGTCTCTCCTTCATCCGTGACAGCGGCTGTTTTTTATTCCTATCGGAGCAGGGACGTTAAGGCTTTAACTTCTTTTCATGGCGGCCTCTTTCTTTCCGCTCCCCCTGGTTTCCATCCCCTTACTCTGTCAGCCGAAGCGGAGCGCCAGAAAGATCTTTCAAAGCAGCTCAAGTAGTTGACAAGGGTACGGGGTCCCCTGTATGCTCCTTTGGTGCTAAAGCGCAACAAAACGTTCAGAGGTATTTAAATGGATATCGATCACAGGGAAGAGATGGAAAACGAAGAGGAGAGCTTTGCCGATCTGTTCGAGCGGAGCCAGAAGGACGCCGGCCGGCTTGAGCCGGGTGCCAAGGTCGAGGCGACCGTACTGCAAATCGCCAAGGACTGGGTCTTTCTGGATACCGGCCGCAAAGGCGAAGGGATCCTCGACATCAAGGAAGTCCTCGACGCTGACGGCAATGTGACCGTCAAGGTTGGCGACAAGGTCACCGCCTGGTTCCTCTCTTCGCGCAACAACGAGATGCGTTTCACCACCAAGGTTGGCGCGGGGAGCGGTCAGGCTGCCGGCAACGCGCAGCTCGAGGAAGCTTTCGCGGCCGGCATCCCGGTCGAGGGCGTGGTGGAGAAGGAAGTGAAGGGTGGTTTCGAGGTGAAGGTGGCAGGCTCGCGTGCCTTCTGTCCGTTCTCCCAGATCGCCCTGAGAAGGGTCGAGGACACCGCGGCGCTTCTCGGCAAGCACATGTCGTTTAAGATCATGGAATACTCCGAGAAGGGGCGCAACATCGTGCTGTCGCACCGTGCCCTCCTCGAGGAGGAGCAGCAGGCGCAGAAAGAGGCGCTCAAGGAAACCCTCAAGGTCGGCGACCGCGTGAAGGGGACCGTGACCTCGCTGCGCGACTTCGGCGCTTTCGTTTCCATCGGCGCGGTGGAGGGGCTTCTGCCCGTCTCCGAGGTTGCCTGGGCGCGCGTGAATCACGTAAGTGACGTGCTCTCCGTCGGACAGGAAGTTGAGGTAGTGATCAAGGGGATCGACTGGGACAAGAACCGTATCTCCTTCTCCCTGAAAGACACCCTGGCCGACCCTTGGGAAGAGGCGGCGGGCGCATTCCCGGAAGGTTCCTACCAAAACGGCAAGGTAGCAAGGCTCACCCCGTTCGGCGCCTTCGTTACCCTGGCGGCCGGCGTGGACGGTCTCATCCACATCTCCAAGCTCGGCGCCGGCAAGCGGATCCAGCACCCCCGCGAGGTCCTTGCCGAAGGGCAGGAGGTCGAGGTGAAGGTCGAGTCGGTGGACCGCGAGGCGAAGAAAATTTCCCTGTCGCTTGCTTCCGTGAGCCGCGCTCAGGAAGAGCAGACCGCCAGCATGGACGCCTACAAGAAGACCGTTTCCGAGGCCCCCAAAGGGATGGGGACCCTGGGCGACCTGCTCAAGGCGAAGCTGAAGGGTTAGCCCGTGGAGGAGCTCTTCCCTGATACGGACCGGCTGCTGCAGTTGGCCCGCACCAGGATGCCCTACGGGAAGTACGCCGGCGTGCTGCTCGTGGACCTTCCCGAGCCTTATCTCGTATGGATGAGGCAGAAGGGATTCCCCGGAGGGGATCTCGGGGCGATGCTCGCATGCATGTACGAGGTGAAGGCAAATGGCCTCGAGTACCTGTTCGAGCCGCTGCGACGCGGGTAGCAAGTCTCATCCATCAGCAATTTACCCACGAAAAAAGCCCCCCTCGCCTGGCGAGGGGGGCTTTTTCTTTCCCAGCGGCGCGCCTTCCTAGCGCGTCCAGTCGACCCGGACCATACGCTGGTCGTGGCTCCATTTGTAGTGAAGCTCGCCGCGCTGCGACTTGTACAGTTCTCGCCCGATCTTCTGCGCCAGCTTGTCCTCGGTCGTGGTCACCACGATACCACCGTTCTCCTCCCTGATCTCCATGATGCGCCCGAGCGGGTTCTTTTCCCGGTGCTTCACCTCCTGCTGCTTCACGGTGCTCAAGATCTCCTCACGGTGCTGCGCGAGGTACGGGCCGGAGAGCGTCACCACGCCGGCGGGGTCTTCTCCGACGATGCGCCGGCAGGCGGGGCAGAGGACGTCGCCCTTTTGTGCAGCGACGCTTCCCGCCACGATCTGCCAGCGTTTGTTGTGGTAGACGATGCCGCAACCCTTGCACACGGTTCCGTCCGGCAGCCCGCGCTTGGGCAGGTAAGGCTCAGGACTGCGGGCGGTCATTTGTCCCTTTTCCTCCATGGTTATTCTGGCTCCGCGTGGCATGGCAACCTCCATCCTTTTAGATTCGCCATAATTAGCGCGCACCCATTATAGCACCCGCTTGCACCGCTGCATGGTGGAGGTCCGGTTTGCGGCACGAAAAAGGCCCGGTGCTTGATGCACCGGGCCTTAAAAAATGTAACTGGCGCCACTTTATGAGATCCTTTACCCCTATCCGTCGGTGGAAGGCGGGTACCGGGGGCGGATAACGCGCTCCGGTGGGACCGTGTTGCCCGTTACTCCGGGTTCCTTCCCCTTTTTGAAGCGGTTTTTACGCGCATGGCGGATGAGATTATTTTAGGCCAATCGGCTTGATCTCCGTAAGCGCCAGTTACTAGCTCCAAAGTGCCGTAAAGGTTTATGTGAGACCACGCTCTTTTGTGAAGCATCCCCCTGGAAAACGCTTTAGGTAATTCCGTAGAAGCATCGGGAACTGCACACCACGTCTGAAACCTGGGAAATCATAAGTGTGGAATAATCAGGGTACCTCACGCCACCTCTACCTGTACTCCAGAGCTTTTTTCAAAGAGCCTTTCGATCTGATTTAAGTGTACGCCTGCCCCATATAGGAGTCAACAGGATGTGTGTGAGGCCTGTTGGTATGGATGTTGGTTGTTTTTAATGCCTTTGCCGCGCTAGCTGTTAGTTGGCTGTGCGTTGTCACCGGTTGCCAAGTCCAGTCGCAGGTCGTCCGGAAACGTCAGGTTGAGACGGTCGATCCCTATGGTAACATTGCGCCTTCGGGAGGGTGCCATGACCAGCGACCTCAAGAGAGAACTGATGGCGAGGAAAGAGCGGATGCTGACCGACCACCTGGCGGGACGCGGCATCAGGAACGCCGCCGTGCTTAAGGCGATGCGCGAGGTCCCGCGCGAATCATTTTTGCCGCCGGAGATGGAGTTTCTCGCCTACGAGGACGGCCCGCTGCCGATCCAGGAGGGACAGACCATCTCCCAGCCGTACATCGTCGCCTACATGATCGAGGCCCTGGAGCTCGGTGGGGCCGAAAGGGTGCTGGAGATCGGTACCGGCTCGGGCTATGCCGCCGCCGTGCTGAGCCTCTGCGCCGCCGATGTGTTCACCGTGGAGCGCCTTCCCTACCTTGCGCGTAGCGCGGAGGAACGGCTTCGTGAACTGGGGTACCGCAACGTGAAGGTGCACCTGGGAGACGGGACGCTGGGATGGCCGGAGCACGCCCCTTACGATAGCATCGTGGTGACCGCCGGGGCGCCCGAGGTGCCCGATGCGCTGCTGGAGCAGCTCGCACCGGGGGGGAGACTCGTGATACCGGTGGGGTACAGCCCGCACCTGCAGGAGCTCGTGCGTGTGCGCCGCCTCGCGGGGGGAGAGCTCCGCTACGAGGAGCTCTGCGGTGTCCGCTTCGTTCCCCTCATCGGGGCTAAAGGGTGGGGCGACTAGGAAAGGGTTGCTGCCTCGGCCGCGGGAATTTCCCCGAGCGCTGCCAGCAGGGCCTCCTCCCCCATGGAGCCGAAACGGGAGGCGAGGCGCAGTAACTGCTCGGGAAGCGGCGCCGGGACGTCGATCTCTTCCCCGGTGGCCGGGTGCATGAGTGTTGTGCGGAAGGAGTGGAGCGCATGGCCGGCGAAGCCGGTGAGGCTCCTGCCGCCGTAGCGCTTGTCACCGAGGATCGGGTGCCCGATCATCCTGAAGTGCTGTCTTATCTGGTGCATCCTGCCGGTCAGCGGATAGACCGCCAGCAGGGCGACCCCGCCCCCCTGCAGGAGTCTCACGTAACTCGTCTGCGATTCCTTGCCGTCCAGGGCGGCATCGATGGTCCCCTGCTTCTGCAGCTTCCCCTCCACCACCGCAAGATACAGCTTTCCGAGCCCTTCCTCCTGGATCATCTTGCCGAACATGCCGGCGGCGACCGCGCTCTTCGCGAGGATGATCGCGCCGGAGGTCCCCTTGTCGAGCCGGTTGACCGGCCTGAGCTTTCCGGAGCCGTCCCGCTTTTGGAGCAGGGCGTCGGCGAGATCGACCAGGGTGATCTCCTCCGGGTCCTCGGTGCGGTGCACGGCGATCCCGGCGGGTTTGTTAAGGCAGAGGATCCAGGTGTCCTCGAAGAGGATGTCGAGCTCCGGGGTGAGGCGGGCGAGAAGCGCGGTCGTCTTCGAGCTCTCCTTGATGGTGATCTGGTCGCCCAGGCGGAGCAGCTCGCCGGGGTCAGCTGGAGCGCCGTTTAGCTTCAGGTGCCCGGAGGCGATGAGCTTCTTGATGTAGGAGGACTGGGCGCTTGGGAGCAGGTTCCGCATGAAGCTGTCCACGCGCCGCAAGTGGTCTTTGGCCGCTATCTGGTAGGTTAACATGGGACGGAGTATACCTTCATGAGGAAGAAGGCGCAAGGGAATCCGGGGGAGGGGGAGGGGCAAAGAAAAAGGGCGCACCCTGGTGGGTGCGCCCTCGATGTTACCGGAAGGCGCGTGAGCGATCAGCCCCTACTTCTTCACGTTGTAGAACACGTCGTGTCCCCTGAATATGGCGACCTCGTCGAGCTCGTCCTCGATCCTCAGGAGCTGGTTGTACTTCGCGACGCGGTCGGTGCGGCAGAGCGAACCGGTCTTGATCTGGCCGGCGTTGACCGCGACGGAGAGGTCGGCTAAGGTCACGTCCTCGGTCTCGCCGGAGCGGTGCGAGATGACGCAGGTGTAACCGGCGCGCTTGGCCATCTCGATGGCGTCGAGGGTCTCGGTCAGGGTGCCGATCTGGTTCAGCTTGATCAGGATGGAGTTCGCGATCCCCTTCTTGATCCCTTCCTTAAGGATGGAGGGGTTGGTCACGAAGAGGTCGTCGCCCACGATCTGGATGCGCTTGCCGAGGCGGTCGGTGAGTTTCTTCCAGCCGTCCCAGTCGTTTTCGGCCATGCCGTCCTCGATGGAGATGATCGGGTACTTGTTGACGAGGTTCTCGTAGAAGTCGACCATCTGGTCGGCGGTCTTCTTCGACTCCGTCTCGTTCTCCAGGGTGTACACCCCATTTTCGAAGAGCTCGGAAGAGGCGACGTCGAGAGCGAGGACGACTTCCTCACCCGGCTTGTAGCCCGCCTTCACGATGGCCTCCATGATCACCTGGAGCGCCTCCTCGTTGGATTTGAGGTTCGGCGCGAAGCCCCCCTCGTCCCCCACCGCGGTGTTGTAGCCCTTGCCCTTCAGGACCGACTTGAGGGCGTGGAAGATCTCGGCGCCCATGCGGAGCGCCTCCTTGAAGCTCTTCGCACCCGCCGGCATGATCATGAATTCCTGGATGTCGACGTTGTTGTCGGCATGCGCGCCGCCGTTGATGATGTTCATCATGGGCAGCGGCAGTTCCTTCGCGTTGGCGCCGCCGATGTACTGGTACAGCGGCAAACCCACCTCGTCGGCTGCGGCCTTGGCCACGGCGAGCGAGACGCCGAGGATCGCGTTGGCGCCAAGACGGCTCTTGAACTCGGTACCGTCCAACTCGAGCATTTTCTTGTCGATACCTACCTGGTCGGTGGCGTCCATGCCGGTGATCTCGTCGGCGATGATGTCGTTGACGTTGGAGACTGCCTTCTCGACGCCCTTGCCGAGGTAGCGCCCCTTGTCGCCGTCGCGCAGCTCAAGGGCCTCGCGCTCACCGGTAGATGCGCCGGAAGGAACCGCTGCTCTACCCATGGCACCGGAATCCAGGAACACTTCGACCTCGAGTGTCGGGTTTCCCCTGGAATCAAGGATTTCTCTGGCGTAAACGTCGGTTATCTGGCTCATCTCTCCCCTCCCTGCAATGGATTTTGAATTGTGAACGGGCGGCACCGCCCGTCTTAATGGAGTTCCGTTATATAACATAACGTGCCTCAAAGGGAAGGAACTTTTGTAAAAATTTGCTAACTTGCCGTCGTGACAGCGGTTCCCGAGTTTTCGTTTAGATTGACAGTAATCGAATAAAAGGGATATATTGTGCCCTTGCTGCTAGCCTTGCAGTCTCTGTCCTTACGACACGGGAACCATTGAAATAATGCCCACTGAAAGCGGCGATAAACAGACAATTCAGAAGAGTTCGCTGATCCGGTTGTGTGACAGCTGGATGGAAGCGGTCGCCCAAGGTTTCACCTGCGACCGGTATGAGAAGCGCAGCCGCTTCATCATGCTCTTCCTCACCGCCTTATTCCTCACCCTGTTCATCATCCCGAGCCCGCAGTTCCTCTCGGTGCACTACCGGGAGGGGGATATTGCCACCTCCGACATCCGCGCCACGCAGGACTACCTCATCGAGGACCTGCTCCTCACCGAGAAGAAGCGTGCCGAGGCCGAGGCTGCCGCCCCCTTCGTCTATACGCTTGCACCCAACGGCAACATCGACCTGGTGCGCCGCCTGGAGGACGCCCTCGAGCTGATGGACGACGCCACCCTGCACGGCGAGGCGAGGCGCAAGGCGGTGATCGCAGCGGTCGGCGTAGACGTCTCTGCGCAGGAGCTGGCCGCGCTCTCGCGGGTGAGGCAGCAGCGGGCTTTCCTCTCCGACCTCGGGCGGCAGCTAGCCCCCTTGTACCGGCAGCGCATCGTGGCGGACAAGGGGCACTTCACCGCGGACCTGCGCCACGGCATCGTGGTGGTGGACGAGACGACCAAGCAGGACGTGGCGGGGGGGGACTACTCCGCTAGCCTCGATCTCGCCGGGGCGCGCCGCGCCTTTTTAGAGATGACCCTTACCCAGGGGGCTGCTCCCCGTGACCTCGAGACCCTGAAGGGGCTCGCGCTGCGCATGATCGCCCCGAACCTCACCTTCGACCGCAACGGCACCGACGAGAAGAAGAGCCAGGCGCGCGCAGCGGTGCGTCCTGTCCTCTTCAAGATGAAGCGGGGCGAGATGCTGGTCCGTGTCGGTGAGCGGGTCACCTCAGAGCAAGCCATGAAGCTGGAGCGGGTCTTCAGTGCGCGCAACAGCGCCCCGATCCTCACCGGCCTTGGCATCTTCGGGCTCATCCTGGTGCTCTGTTACGCCCCCTTCCGCTTCGGTCGCAAGAACATCAGGAAATTCAACCCGAGCAACAAGGACATCCTGCTACTGTCCCTTCTCACCGTGGTGAACTTTGGGGTGCTGAAGCTGGTCTCCACCGTTTCCACCGCCATGGGGGGGCTCTTCCCTTCCATCGACACGGCGAACTACTTCTACCTTTTCCCTTTCGCGGCCTCCGCCATCGTCGTCAGGATCATCCTGAACTCCGAGGTCGCCCTGGTCTACTGCGCCATCACCGCGCCCCTGACCGGGATCATGCTGAACAACTCGCTCCAGGTCGTCGTCTACGCACTTCTGGGGGGCATCGTCGGCGCTCACGGCGTGCGCCAGTGCAAGGACCGGGGGACCATCTACAGCGCGGGGCTCAAGGTCAGCGCGGTGAACATGGCGCTCGCCTTCTGTTTCCACGTCTACAACGACAGCCCGATCTCGCTGCAACCGGTTTACGGCATCGTCTTCGCCTTTTTAGGCGGCATCATCAACGCGGCCTACGTGTCCGGCATGATTCCGCTCATCGAGGCGCTGTTCCAGTACACCACCGACGTAAAGCTTCTGGAGCTTGCGAACCTCAACTCGCCGCTGTTGCGCGAGCTTATGATCCGGGCCCCCGGGACCTACCACCACAGCGTCTTAGTCGGCAACATGGTCGAGGCCGGCGCCGAGGTGATCAATGCGAACCCGCTGCTAGCCCGCGTCGCCGCCTACTACCACGACGTCGGCAAGCTGAAGAAGCCGCAGTACTTCATCGAGAACATCCACGATGGGGAGAACCGCCACGACAAGCTCTCTCCGAGCATGAGTGCGCTCATCCTGATCTCGCACATGAAGGACGGCGTGGAGCTCGCCAAGGAGCACCGCCTGGGGCAGCCGATCATCGAGATCATCCGTCAGTCCCACGGCACCTCGCTTATCAACTACTTCTATCTGAAGGCGAAGGGGCTGGAGACGCCGGGTACCCCCCCTGTTGAGGAACGCGACTTCCGCTACCCGGGGCCCAAACCGCAGACCAGGGAGGCGGGGCTCGTGCTCTTGGCTGACTGCGTCGAGGCCGCCTCGCGCACGCTTGCCGATCCGACACCGGCGAGGATCCAGGGGCTCGTGCAGAAGATCATCAACAACATCTTCATCGACGGGCAGTTGGACGAGTGCGAACTGACGCTCAAAAACCTGCACGAGATAGCCAAGAGCTTCAACCAGATACTCGTGGGAATCTACCATCAGCGTATCGATTACCCCGAGCCCGCCTACAAGGAGAAGACGATTGCCAGGAAGCAAGAAGATATCGATAGCGAACCGCCAAAGGCGGATGCCGGTCGTGAAGAAGGACCTGCGAAGGGTGGCACAGAGGATCTTAGACGTCTTGGGATGTCCTGAGGCGGAACTCTCGGTGAGCATCGTCGGGGACCGGGCCATCCGGGTCCTGAACCGTGAGTACCTGGGGCGTGACAAGGCGACCAACGTGATCTCCTTTGCCATGCAGGAAGGGGAGTTCGGGGCCATCAACCCGGAGGTGCTGGGGGACGTGGTGATCTCCGTTGACACCGCGGCGCGCGAGGCCGAGGAGTCCGGCGACACTTTTCTGGGCCGCCTGTACTTCCTGCTTATGCACGGCATCCTGCACATCACCGGATACGACCACGAAAGAAGCGGTGAGGCCGAGGCCGCGCGCATGGAGGCGAAAGAGCGTGAGATCTTCGCCCTGCTCGTCGAGGAAGGGCTTGTCTAGCCTGGGAAAACGGTAGCATGAAGCCGACCCGCTTCATCGACTCGGTGAACTGCGCGATCGAGGGGATCCTCCACGCGACGCGCACGCAAAAGCACATGCGCTACCACTTCCTGGCGGCGCTCGCCGTGCTCTTCACCGCCCTTTTGCTGCGGGTCTCCTCCATGGAGTTCATGTTGCTCGCTCTGGCGGTGAGCTTCGTCCTCTTCGCCGAACTCATGAACACGGCGGTCGAAATCGTGGTGGACATGATTTCGCCCGACTACCACCCGCTGGCAAAGCTCGCAAAAGACGTCGCCGCGGGCGCCGTGCTCGTGGCGGCCTTTGGCACCGCCATCATGGGGTACCTGGTGCTCGCCAGGTACGTGCTCCCCTGGCAGAAAGCGGGGCTCGAGATGATCGGTACCGAATCAGAGACGGGGATGGTGGTTTCGGTAGTCCTCGTGCTCATCGTCGTGGTGATCATGAAGGCGCGCGGCGGCACCGGGACCCCGCTCGAGGGGGGGGGCGTGAGCGGGCACTCGGCGGTCGGCTTTTGCATCGCCACATCGGTCGCGCTGCACACCCAGGACCCGCTCATAGCGGTTTTTTGTTTCATCCTCGCCGCCATGGTGAGCCACTCGCGTCTTCTTTTGAGGATCCACCGTCCTAAGGAAGTCGTGGCGGGTGGGCTCGTCGGGGTGGCGATCACCGTGGCGGTGCATCTGCTGTTCCGCGCCTTCGGGTGAAAGTCTTGACCGACAACGCAGCAACAGTAAGGAGAAACATCCTTGGAAGAGGGTAATGGACGCAAGGGGCAGGGGCTCATCGAATCCCTGACCCGGCTCTTGTACGGCAAAAAGAGGGTCACCGGGGTCGAGATCCAGGAGATCATGGACGCCGGCGAGGAAGAAGGGGTCATCAACCAGGAGGAGAACGCGATGATCCGCTCCATCCTCACCCTGGGTGACTCGATGGTGCGCGAGATCATGCTGCCGCGCATGGAGATGTCCTGCGTTTCCATCCAGGACGAGGTGAGCGAGGTGCTGAAATCGATCATCGCCTCCGGTCATTCGCGCCTGCCGGTCTACGAAGGGACCATCGACAACGTCATCGGCCTCATCTATGCGAAGGACCTCCTGAGGTACTGGGGCGAGCCGGACGACGCCATCGAACTGCGGAAGCTGATCCGTGCCCCCTTCTTCGTCCCTGAGACCAAGAACCTGGAGGAGCTGCTGCACGACTTCAAGAAGCGGCGCGTCCACATGGCGGTGGTCATCGACGAGTACGGCGGCACCGCGGGGCTCGTCACCATCGAGGACCTGCTCGAGGAGATCGTGGGGGACATCCAGGACGAGTACGACCTGGAGACCGAGCGCCTCTCGGTGCAGGGAGACGGCTCCATCGTCGCCGACGGCAGGCTCACCATCGAGGAGGTGGAGGAGCACTTTCACGTCTCCATCGAGAAGGACAACTTCGAGACGGTGGGGGGGCTCATCTTCCACCTGACCGGCCGCATCCCGCTGGCGGGCGAGGTGATCGAGAGCGAGACCCTGATCCTCACCGTGCTCGAAGCGGACGAACGCCGCATCGCGAAGGTGCACATCGCCCGTAAAGAAGAGCTGGAACGGGAGTCCGAGGAGTCGTGACCGGCATTACGGTGAACCCCGGCGCGACGACCGCGGGGCGCTACCTGTTGGCGCTTTGCTCGGGTGCGCTGTTCGCGGTTTCCTTTCCGCTTCCCGGCATTTCGGTGCTGGCGTGGATCGCCTTCGTGCCGCTGTTTGTCGCCGTCGACGGCGTCTCCCAAAGGATCGGGTTCCGGCTCGGGTTCGTCGCAGGCAGCGCCGCTTACACGGCCCTTCTGTACTGGCTGAACGTGGTGATGATGGGGTACGGCAAGCTGCACTGGAGCGTGAGCGGCACGCTCTTTCTCCTGCTCGCAGGCTACCTTGCGCTCTACCCGGCTGCGGTCATGTGGATGGTGCGGCGCTGCGAGGAGAACGGCATCCCGCTTCTTTGCTCCTTTCCGCTTCTGTGGGTTGCGGGGGAGGCGGTCCGCTCCTATGCGTTCACCGGTTTTCCGTGGGCGAACCTCGGGTACTCGCAATACCGCACCCTGCCGCTCATCCAGATCAGCGACCTGACCGGCGTGTACGGGGTGAGCTTCCTGGTCGCCTTCGCCAACGTGGTCTTTTACCGGATCTGGGTTTCCATGCGGCACAAAAAGCCCTACCCGGTGCGCGCGCTCATCATGCTGGTGCTGCTGCTTGCCGCCACCATGGTGTACGGCGTCGCCCGGCTCACCCGTGCCGATAAAGGTGTGACGCAGCGGGTGCTCATGGTGCAGGGGAACATCCCGCAGGACGTCAAGTGGTCCCCGGCCTGGCAGGACGCCACCGTGAAGACCTACGAGCGGCTGACCCGCGAGGGGTGCCGCGAACCCGGGACGCTCGTGGTCTGGCCCGAGAGCGCCCTGCCGTTTTTCCTGCAGCAGGAGCCCGCCTACGCGGAGCGGCTCAAGAAACTCGCCAGGGAACTGAAGAGCCCTATCGTGGTGGGAAGCCCCGCCTTTGAAGAGGAGGGGGGGAAGGTGCGCTATCTGAACAGCGCCTTTCTTGTCACCGAACAGGGTGTCGTGGCCGGACGAAGCGACAAGCTTCACCTGGTCCCCTTCGGCGAGTACGTGCCACTTGCTCCGCTTTTGCCGTTTGTGAACAAGCTGGTTACCGGGATCGGCGATTTCTCTCCGGGCAAAAGTGCCCAGGTGCTCGCCTCTTCCGCGGGAAAGCTCGGCGTGCTGGTCTGCTTCGAGGGGATTTTCCCCGAAATCGCCCGTGCCTATGTCGAGCAGGGTGGCGGGCTCCTGGTGAACATCACCAACGATGCCTGGTTCGGGCGCACTTCGGCACCGTACCAGCATCTCTCCATGACCGTGTTCCGGGCCGTGGAGAACCGGGTACCCTTGGTGCGTGCCGCCAACACCGGGATCAGCGCGGTGATCGACAGCAAGGGGCACATCCGTGGGGTGACGCCGCTGTTCCAGGAGGGAACCCTGGCCGGGGAGATCCGCACCGGCGCGCGGGGGACCTTCTACACCCGTTTCGGCGATCTTTTCGCGCTGCTCTGTCTCTCCGGGAGCGCGGGGATGGCGGTCGCCTGCTACCGTCGTAGAGGACGGGCCTGATTTTTTGACAACAACCTATATCGCCAGAAGGCGATGCGACATGAGGAGCCGTACCGATGTTTAGAGAAGAAATAGCCAAGATAGAAGAGCTCGTGGAGCGCATCAACAACCTCCGGGGGTCTCTTTGACGTAGATGACAAGAGGGAGCGGATGCAGGAACTCGAGGAGGTGACCGCCCGCCCCGATTTTTGGAACGACGCCGAGAATGCCCAGAAGATCCTCAAGGCCAGGATGGCCATGGAGAAGGACGTTACCACCTGGGAATCGCTCGAGCGGCAGGCCGGCGATATCAAGGAACTGATCGAACTGGGGAGCGAGGAAGAGGACGAGGCGACCCTTGCCGAGGTGCGCGCCATGAACGCGCAACTGGAGACCGGGGTGAGCCAGGCGGAATTCCGTCGCATGCTCTCTGGGCCGCACGACGCCTCGGGCGCCTTCGTTTCCATTAACTCCGGTGCAGGCGGGACGGAGTCGCAGGACTGGGCCGAGATGCTTCTGCGCATGTACCTGCGTTACTGCGAGAAGAAGGGGTGGAAGACCGAGATCACCGACTACCAGGAAGGGGATGGGGCCGGGGTCAAGGGGGTCACCTTCGCGGCGACCGGCGAGTTCGCCTACGGGTACCTGAAGGCGGAGGCGGGGATCCACCGCCTGGTGCGCATCTCGCCCTTTGACAGCTCCGCCCGGCGTCACACATCGTTCGCCTCCGTGTTCGTGTTCCCTATCATCGAAGAAGACGACATCGACATCAAGATATCGGAGAGCGACCTGAGGATCGACACCTACCGCTCCTCAGGGGCCGGCGGTCAGCACGTCAACACCACCGACTCCGCGATTAGGATCACCCACCTCCCCACCGGCACGGTGGTGGCCTGCCAGAGCGAGCGGAGCCAGCACATGAACAAGGCGACCGCGATGAAGGTGCTTCGCTCCAAGCTCTACGAGATGGAGCTCAGGGAGCGCGAGGCCAAGGCAGCCGATATCGCCGGAGAGAAGAAGGAAATCGGCTGGGGGAGCCAGATCCGCTCCTACGTGCTGCATCCCTACAAGATGGTGAAGGACCTGCGCACCGGCGTCGAGAGCGGCAACCCAGACAACGTGCTGGACGGCGCCCTGGACGACTTCGTGGTCCCCTACCTCATGGGCGTGCGCCGCGAGACGAGCGACATCTAGAGGCGGGTTTTCGGGGCGAGAGCCCTGACAAGGAACTATTGATGCTTAAGACGGTAAGACTTTTAGTCATATATCTATTGCTGCTGGCCCCCGCGGCCACCGGCTGCGCCGCCCAGCGCGCGGGGCTCACGAGCGTTGGCTTCGCCATCCAGGTAGGGGCCTTCTCCGACGTGAAAAACGCCGAGCGGCTGACCCAAAAACTCCAACAACAAGGTATCGAGGCGTTCTACTTCAAAAGGGAGAACGGTATCTATGCCGTCCGCTTCGGGGACTTCCCCCGCCGCGACGATGCGCGCAAGGCGGCGCAGAAGCTCGTGAAGGAGAGGACCATCGGCTCCTACTTCATCGCCGCGCCGCAGCCCGAGCGCAGTGCCGCGCTGCGCGAGACCGTGATCGAGAAGGCGCCGGCCCCCTCGATCACAAAGCCGGCGAAGCCCGCGAAGAAGAAGGAAGAGCCGGTGAAGCGCGACCGCAGCGACATGGGCGGGATCGCCGCCCGGACCGCCGAGCGTTTCGTCGGTATCCCGTACCGTTGGGGCGGGGACACCGTGGTGGACGGCATGGACTGCAGCGGCTTCGTGCGCGCCGTCTACAACCTGTGCGGCGTCAACATCCCGCGCACCTCGCGCGAGCAGTACCGGGTGGGTGACGCCGTCGGGCGCGAGGAGTTGAAGGACGGCGACCTGGTTTTCTTCGGGGGCTCCCCGGACGAGATCAACCACGTCGGCATCTTCGTCGGCAACGGCCGTTTCGTGCACGCCCCGCGTCGCGGCGACGACATCAAGGTGAGCTCCATGGACGAATCCTACTTTCAGAAGAGGTTCGTCGGCGCGAAGCGATACTTTTAAGCCGACGCCGTTTCAAGCCTATGAGAGTGCGGTACCTGAAACAGAGACAACCTAGAACGTAGAACATAGAACCTAGAACATAGATTGTAGAACGAGAATTAAAAGACAGGAGCAGTTATGGCATTTATCAAGCCGTTCAAGGCGGTGCGACCCAAGAAGGATCTGGCGGAGAAGGTCGCCGCTCTTCCCTATGACGTGATGAACACGCAGGAGGCCATGGCGATGGCAGCCGGCAATCCGGCGAGCTTTCTGCACATCTCCCGCCCGGAGATCGATCTCCCGGAAGGTATCGACGTGCACTCCGACCCGGTCTACGTGCAGGGACGCGAGAACCTCGCAAAGTTCATGAAAGAAGGGGTGCTGCTGCAGGACGACACCGAGCGCTACTACGTGTACCGCCAGAAGATGGGCAACATCACCCAGACCGGCCTCGTGGTCTGCGCCGGGGTCGACGACTACCAAAGCGGCACCATCAAGAAGCACGAGCTGACCAGGGCGGACAAGGAGGAGGACCGCGTAAAGCATATCGACGCGCTGAACGCGAACGACGAGCCGGTCTTCTACACCTACCGCAACGCCCCGGCCATCACCGCGACCATCGACCAGGTGACCAAGGGTGAGCCGCTTTACGACTTCACCACCGACGACGGCGTCTCCCACACCCTGTGGGACATCGCGGACCAGGCGCTCATCGACTCCCTGACCGCAAGCTTCGCCGCGATCCCGACCCTCTACGTCGCCGACGGCCACCACCGCAGCGCCGCGGCGAGCCGGGTGCGCGACCTGAGAAAGGACGCCAACCAGAACCACACCGGCAGCGAGGAGTACAACTTCTTCCTCACCGTCATCTTCCCGGACAACGAGATGACCATCATGCCCTACAACCGGGTGGTGAAGGACCTGAACGGCCGCAGCTTCGCCGAGTTCATGGCGCGCGTCGGCGAGCGCTTCGAGGCGACGCCGGTCTCCGGCGCGGTGCAGCCCGGCGAGCGGCACCAGTTCGGCATGTACCTGGGGGGGAAATGGTACGTGCTTGTCCCGCGCGAGGACTCTTTCCCGGAAAACGATCCCGTTGCCTCCATGGACGTATCCATCCTGCAGGACAACCTCTTGAGCCCGGTTTTGGGCGTGCGCAACCCGCGCACCGACCAGCGCATCCACTTCGTGGGCGGGATCCGCGGCGTTGAGGAGCTGGAGCGGGTGGTAAACTCCGGCGAGTACATGGTCGCTTTCTCCCTGTTCCCGACCTCAATCGAGGAGCTCATGTCGCTCGCGGACGAGGACAAGATCATGCCGCCGAAGTCGACCTGGTTCGAACCGAAGCTCAGAAGCGGACTCTTTGTCCACCTGCTGGATTAAAACGATTAATCACACCTGACGGAGGAGATTGATGCGTAACGTTGAGAAGTTCCTCGTGCTGCTGCTGCTCATGGCGGCGGTGGCCATACCCGCTTGCTCCCAGAAGGAACCGACCAAGCCGGCGGCAGCCGAAAAGACAGAAAAGAAAAGTGCAGCCGGTGCGGTGACCACCGCTTCCGGCCTTTCCTACACCGATCTCGTGGTCGGGACCGGCGCGTCGCCCACCTCGGGCAAGAGCGTCACCGTCCATTACACCGGTACGCTTGAGAACGGCACCAAGTTCGACAGCTCGCTCGACCGCGGCCAGCCCTTCGTCTTCCGGATCGGCGCGGGCGAGGTGATCCCTGGGTGGGACGAAGGGGTGATGTCCATGAAGGTCGGCGGCAAGAGGAAGCTCGTCGTCCCGCCGCAGCTTGGCTACGGAGCGAACGGCGCAGGCGGGGTGATACCCCCCAACGCGACCCTGGTCTTTGAAGTGGAGCTCCTGGATGTAGAGAAGTAAGCGGCGCGGCTCCTTGCAATGGCTCGATGGGGACTGTAAAGTTGTCCTCTGTCTTTTAATCCCAAGCCGTCAGCGAGGTGCCGCATGCGCCTTCTCCCGCTCGCCGTACTCCTTCTTTCGTTCCTGCTCTGCCGGCAGGCGTACGCCGGGACGAAGAGTGTCACTTACTTCACCGACGGAGCCCGGGTGGAGCAGGAAGTGGGTGCCCCCGGCGGCTACGCGGAGCTGCCGCTTCCAGAGAGCTTTGCTCCCGGCTCGCTCAGGGTGAAGGCCCCCGGCGGGTCTGTGCTGCGGGTAGAGCTGGTGCCGGCCGAACAGGACCGGCGCCGTTCCGGCAAACTGGCGCGGCTCAAGGAACGCCGGGGTGAACTGCTCGACCGGATGGCCGCGCTTGACCGGCGCGAGGAGATCTTCAGCGCAGCGGCCAAGTCGCAAAGCGGCAAGGCGCCGCGCAGGACCAAGGCGAACCCCGATCCGGTCGCCGCCCTGCAGCAGGGGACCGACTTCGCTTTGAGCCAGATGGAGGCGGTATTGCGCAGTAAGCGCAAATGCCGCTCGGCCCTCGACGCCGTGGAGCGGGAGATCGCGAGCGCCGGCAAGGGGGTGGCCTCGGCGCGCATCTGGGTGACCGGGAGCAGGGCGCGGGTCTCCTACCTGATGCGCGATGAGCGCTGGACTCCGAGCTACGACCTTCGCCTCTCCGGTGAGGGGCGCGGCGAGCTTTTGCTGCACGCGAAGCTTCCGCCGCGCGATAAGGGGGCGCAGTGCTTCGTGTCGCGCGGCAGCGCGGCGCAACCGATGAGCGCGGAAACGGTGCGGGGCGATTTCCCGGTCCTCGCCCGTTACCCGCTAGCCGTCATCGCCGCCACCGGGGACAGGCTTCCGGCACGCTTCACTTTCGCCGCAGTAGAGTCCGGCCTCCCTCCGGGCGAAGCCTCACTCTACTGGAGTGGCGAGTACCTGGGGAGTGCCCAGTTCCGCGGAGGAGGGGCCACCGAGTTCATCCTGGATCGGTAGCGAAGGCTCTTGCCTTTGTATGATTAAGATGCTATAAGGAAGCGGCTTTTTGCCATGAATTGATATTCCCACCAAAAGGAGGAGATATGACTGCATTATCTTCAGATTTCGTCAAAGCGCTTGAAGTCGGGCGCCCCCCCAACGTAGCGAAACTCTTCCCTAACTCCAAAGCACTGCTCGTAAGCGGCAAGGTCATCGACCGCGCCATGAACGCCAAGGGACACGCCCTGGCCCTGGCCGCCAACGGCCGCAACCACTTCGTCATCCGCGGCGTGCTCGCCGCGGCCCAGAGGGCCAACGCGGCTGTCCTCATCGAGATTGCCAAGAGCGAAGGTGGGCAAAAGGCCTACTGCCCGGTCAACTACTGGAACATGGCGCGCCAGGTCGATGCCGTAGCCAACGAGCTTGGCATCACCATTCCGGTTGCCATCCACGCCGACCATTACGGCATCAAGGGCGAGGGGGACGTGAAGTCCGCCAAGGTCGAGATCCCGAGCATGTTCGACGCCGGCATCACCTCCATCGCCATCGATGCGTCCCACCTGCCGGACGAGGAGAATCTCCTCGCCAACCTCGAGCTGAACAGCGTGATCCCGGCTTGGGCCGGTCTCGAGACCGAGGTCGGCGAGATCAAGGGTAAGGAGGGGCTCTCCACCGTCCCCGAGGCGCTTTTCCTGATCCGCGGCCTGAACGCACATGACATTTTCCCGGACTGGATCGCGCTCAACAACGGCACCACGCACGGCATCGAGGCCTCTGACGCCGGCATCCAGGTTGAGCTCACCGCCGAGATCCACGAGGCGATCAAGGCATACGGCGTGAACGGCGCCCAGCACGGCACCTCGGGAAACAGCTACGAGAGGCTGCGCCAGATCGCACAGAACACCCGCACCACCAAGGCGAACGTGGCCACGGCGCTGCAGTTCATCTCCTGGGGGCTCGAGGTGAACGAGTACGGCAACGCCAACCTCGACGCGAACGGCAACTTCATCAAGGTGAAGGGCGAGGGGATGAGCGAGGAGCTCTGGGCTGAGATGGTCACCTTCGCCGATTCCAAGGGGTGGAAGAAGGGTGATTACAAGAACCTGAACCTCCAGTTCGAGAACAAGCTCCTGGCTCAGACGAAGGAAGTGCGCGAGCGGATGTGCAAGAGGGTTGAGGACTTCGCCTACAACCTCATCACCAACGTCTTCAATTCGGCCGACACCGCTCCGCTCGCCATCGAAGCCATCGTCAAGGCCGGTTCCTACGATCTCGGCCCGAAAGGAAAGCGCATAGAGAACCCGGCGGAGTGGACCAAGGAGCAGCTTCCCAAGCAGGCTAAGGGGCTCTCCCGTGACAAGGGGCCCGAGGGGAACTTCGAGGACTAGCAGCATGCAGCAGGCAAAAAAAGAGGGGGCCACGTGCCCCCTTTTTCCGCCGGCTGTCCGAAAGGGGAACATGATGAACGACAGGCGTAACTTCTCGCGGGTTGATTTCAGGGTTTCTGCGCTGTTGCAGGCGGAAGGCGTGGCCATAAAGGGCGATGTGACCGACATCAGCCTACACGGCCTTTATATGGAGACCGAGGAGAAGATCCCGGTCGGTTCTCCCGTAGAGGTCACCATCTATCTATCCTCGGCTGCCGAGCCGATCGTCATCAACGTGAAGGGGACCGTTGCCCGTCTCGTTCCAGGCGGCATCGGCTGTGCCTTCGATAAGATGGACGTCGAATCCTTCGCCCACCTGCGGAGCATCATCTCCTACCAGGGTGGGGACGAATCGAAGGTCATGGCGGAGTTCTCGGAGTACGTCGTCAAGAAGATGCACGATGAATGATGAGGCGGCACTTCCGGACCTCTCGCCGCTGCGCGACTGGTTCACCTCCTACTGCGACTCCTTTCGCATCGACGATCCGGCGGTGCAGCGTAACTACGACCTGAAACAGCAGCACACCAGCAACGTCTGCCGCGATGCGCTCATCGTGGCGCAAGGGATGCCCCAGCGTTTCCTGGTTCTTGCCGAAGTGGCCGCCCTGTGCCACGACCTGGGGCGCTTCCCGCAGTACCGTGACTACGGCACCTTCAAGGACAGCGAATCGCTGAACCACGCCCACCTCTCCGCGCAGATCATGAAGCGGCACGCACCGCTGCATTTCCTTTCCGGTGAAGAGTTCTCCCGCGTCGATACCGCGGTACGCATGCACAACGCCTTTCATGTCCCAACGGGACTTCATCCCGAGACCGACGCCCTGCTGAGGCTTCTGCGTGACGCCGACAAGCTTGATATCTGGGGCATCTTCGAGGAATATTTCGAGGCCCCCGAATCGGAGCGCGCCTCGGCAGCGGGACTCGGCTTTCCCGATCTGCCAGGCTGCTCTCCCGAACCGCTCGCCGACGTCGCCGCCGGGCGGATGGTCCATCTCTCCACCCTAAAGAGTCTCAACGATTTCAAACTGCTGCAGGTCTCCTGGATCTACGACATCAACTACCTGAAGGCGCTGCGGCTGATCAGGGAGCGCGGCATCCTTGACCGCTTTGCGGCCATGCTCCCGGATGAACGTCCGGTCCGCGAGGTCCTGGCGCAGGTGCGGGAACATCTTGAGCGCAGGCTCGAGACGGAAGGGTAGGGGCGCGCTTGGAACTGCACTACGCGAGACTTTGGTTCAGCTTCGTCCTAAGGGACGACATCTCCGACCCCTACGCCCTTTTCGCCGGCCGCTCCGAGTTCGAAGATGCCTTCCGCAGGGCCCTCTCCTGCAAAAGGGGCGACTGCCAGGGGTGTACCGCCCTTGCGCGCTGCGCCTTCCCTGTTACCTTCGGCCAGCAGATAGCGAAGGACCCGGAGGCGGTGCGGCGTCATCAAAAGCCGCCGCTTCCTTTCATCTTCCGGTTTCCCGCTTTGCCGCCCCTCCCCAATGCGGGCGCTGCCTGCGAGCTGTCCCTGACGCTGGTGGGGAGTGCGGTGCAGCATTTTGCCGTCTACCTTTCCGCGGTGCGCTTTCTCATTGAGGCGAGACGCGGGACCGTGGTCGCGGTGCACGCCGAGTCTTCGGGCGGGGCGCGAAGCGTGGTCGCGGGGCAGGATCACCCCGCACTGCCGCTACTTGGTTCGCTCGACCCGGACATGACTGGTCCGCTGTCGACCGAGACGCTCTCCCTTCGCTTCCTGACGCCGCTAAAGCTCGTCCAGGACGGCCGTCTGCTCAAAAGCTACACCTTCGCGCATCTCGCACGCTCGCTCATGCGCAGGGTCTCGTCGCTTGCCTATCACTACGAGGGGGCCGAGCCCGATCTCGACTACCGGTGGCTTTCCCAGTGCAGCGAAGACGTCCGGACCATCGCGTCCGACTGCCGCTTCGTCTCGTGGAACGGCCGTCCCGCCGGGATCCTTGGGGTGGCGCGGTTTCAGGGGGACCTGGAGCCCTTCCACCTTCTCCTGCGGCTTGGCGTTGCCACCCACCTCGGCAAGGGCGCTCCGTTCGGCTTCGGCAGCTACCGCCTGGAGCCCTGACCCGGCCACGCCCGGCTCTGTTCCACCCCCGCCATGCACCCACCTTCTTCCTCTCTCCACCCCATGCTAAAAGATTAAAAACTTGTAATGCTTGTCGTCTTGGCTAGAATACCCTGGTGCCGTTTTACCCCCTGAGTACAGGAGCCGGTCATGGCCCAGTCCTTTTGGAGACCGCTGCTGATCACCGCACTGTTCGTGCTCTTGCTTGACCTCTTTTACGGGGCGATGGTGAAGCAGACGGCAGAGCGCGGGGTCGAGATTACCTACAGCAGGTTCAGGCAGGAACTCTCCGCCAACAACGTGAAGAACCTCACCCTCAGGGGGAGGGGCGCGAAGGGGCAGTTCCGTACTCCCATCTCGGTCCCGGCTACCGCGGTCGAGGAAAAAGGGAAGATGGTCAGTGCCGCGGCCTTCAGCACCACCCTCCCTTCAATGGAGGACCCGAGCCTGCTGCCCGAGCTGAGCGCGCGGCGGGTCGACGTGAACGTCGTATCTACCGAAAGTTCCGCCTTCGGTTCCATAGTTCTCTACCTGCTCCCCTGGGCGATCATCATCGGGGTCTGGCTTTTCGTCATGAGGGGGATGCGGAAACAGGGGCCTACCGGCATGATGGGAGGCTTCGCCCGCTCCGGAGCGAAGGCCTACACCTCGGAGCGTATCGACGTGACCTTCGCCGACGTGGCCGGCATGGAGGAGGCAAAGCAGGAGCTGCGCGAGGTGGTCGAGTACCTGAAGGACCCAAGGAAGTTCCAGCAGATCGGCGGGAAGGTGCCCAAGGGGGTGCTGCTCGTCGGGCCTCCGGGGACGGGGAAGACCCTGCTCGCCCGGGCGGTGGCGGGGGAGGCGGGGGTCCCTTTCTTCTCCATATCGGCCTCGGCTTTCATCGAGATGTTTGTCGGCGTGGGAGCGAGCCGCGTACGGGACCTCTTTGCAGGTGCACGAAAGATGCTCCCGAGCATCATCTTCATCGACGAACTGGACGCGGTGGGCAGAAGCCGTGGCGCCGGCTTCGGCGGCGGGCACGACGAGCGTGAGCAGACCCTGAACCAGCTTTTGTCGGAGATGGACGGCTTCGACCCGCACACCGAGGTCGTGGTCATCGCCGCCACCAACCGCCCCGACGTCCTCGACCCGGCCCTGCTGCGCCCCGGACGCTTCGACCGCAACGTGGTGATCGAACGTCCGGACTGGCGTGACCGGGAGAAGATCCTGAAGGTGCACACCCGGAAGGTGCCGCTCACCCCGGACGTTGATCTCGCCATCATCGCGAAGGGGACCCCCGGTATGACCGGCGCCGATCTGGAGGGACTCGTCAACGAGGCCGCTATTCTCGCCGCGAGGGACAACAAACAGGTCGTCGGGCTCGAGGAGCTCGAGCGCGCCAAGGACAAGATCCTCATGGGCGGTGAGCGGCGCATGGTCATCTCCGATGAGGAGAAAAGGATCACCGCGTACCACGAGGCAGGGCATGCCCTCGTTGCCAGGCTGCTGCCGAGTACGGATCCGGTGCACAAGGTGACCATTCTGCCCAGAGGGCGGGCACTTGGCGTCACCCAGCAACTCCCCGAGGATGACCGGTACCACTACCCGCGCGCATACCTGGTGAACCGGCTCTGTGTCGCCTTGGGTGGGAGGGTCGCCGAACGCATCGTTTTTCACGACGTCTCCTCAGGTGCGCAAAGCGATCTGAAACACGTGACGGAACTGGCGGAAAAGATGGTCTGCCAATGGGGGATGAGTGAGAAAATCGGAGCGATGACCTTCCCGCGCGGGGAGGAGCATCCGTTTTTGGGGATGAAGCTGGCCGAGGAAAAGACCTTCTCCGAAGAGATGGCCTGGCTTATCGATCAGGAGATCGCGGCTTTGATTCGTGCCGCTGAAGGGAAGTCAATGGAGCTGGTAACGGCAAATCGCAGCAAACTCGACGCATTGGCGCTGGCCCTTTTGGACGAGGAGACCCTCGACGGCCGACGCGTGGACGAGATTCTCGCAGCAGATGCATGAAGCGGAGCAGTCGAAACTGGCCTTCACACACACCGCCTTTTGCTCAATAGATGATGATGTAACCTTTCCTTGTAGCAATCCCGGTGATCTCGAGTGTGTCCTTGATCCGGAAAGTCTCGCCATCCAAGGTGAAGATGTACCCGTCACCATCAGGTACAGCCAGCTCCATCAAAGATTCGAACGATGCAGTCTTTATAGTTTCCATGGCCGGCACTATATCATGTGTTGAAAGTGCGGTAAAGGCTTTGGAGCATTGCATTGCAGGTGAATTGTGTCATAGTAGTGTCTGCTCAAATTCCAGAAGGATTCTGAGTGTTTAATTCAATGTAATGGAGGTGAGGATGGCGAGGAAGAGAAAAAGTGGGATACTGTTGCACCCGACGTCTTTGCCTGGGCCGGGCGGCATAGGCTCTTTCGGAGACGAGGCAAAGCGGTTCGTTGATTTTCTCCACAAGTCAGGGCAGTCCCTGTGGCAGATCCTTCCCCTTGGTCCTACCGCGTACGGCAACTCTCCCTATTCGTGCTATTCGGCCTTCGCCGGAAATCCTCTGCTCATAAACCTTGAAGCCCTTGAGGACGAGGGTGACCTGCTCCCCGGGGAGGCCAGGCCGGAACTGGATTCGACCCGCGTCGATTACGGGGCGGCGGAACTGTACAAGTCGGCAAGGCTCAAGGAGGCAGCGGCCCGCTTCTTTGCCGAGGCGCCCCAAAAACGCAAAGAGGAGTTCTGGCAATTCTGCGATACCACCTTCTGGCTGCACGACTACGCCCTTTTCATGGCGCTGAAAGAACAGTTCAAAGAGGTGAGCTGGAAGGATTGGCCTGACGCACTGGCAAAGCGGGAGCCGGAAGCCCTTTCCACTTGGAGCGAGAAACTCGGGAGTGCCATAGGCGAGCAGAAATACCAGCAATGGCAATTCGCACGCCAGTGGAAGCAGCTCAAAACCTACGCCAACGTGCTCGGCATATCCATCGTGGGGGATCTCCCCATCTTCGTTGCCTACGACTCAGCCGATGTATGGGCCAATCCGCACCTCTTCCACCTGGATGAGAAGGGAATTCCCATTGTCGTAGCCGGTGTCCCCCCCGACTACTTCAGCAAGACCGGCCAACTCTGGGGGAACCCGCTCTACAACTGGGACCGCATGGCCCAGGAGGGATTCGGCTGGTGGATCGCACGCCTGCGTAACGACCTCTCCCTATACGACATGGTGCGCATCGACCACTTCCGCGGTTTCGAGGCCTTCTGGGAGGTCCCGATGTGGGAGAAGACGGCGATCAACGGCCGTTGGGTCAAGGGGCCGGGCGAGGCGCTTTTCCGTGCCCTCAGAAACGCACTAGGGAGCCTCCCCATCATCGCGGAAGATCTCGGCATCATAACGCCGGAAGTTGAGACGTTGCGCGATCAGTTCGGATTTCCGGGGATGAAGATACTGCAGTTCGCCTTCGGTTCGGGCCCGGAAAACCCGTATCTGCCGCACAACCACGTTCGCTCCTGCGTCGTCTACACCGGGACTCACGACAACGACACCACTATGGGTTGGTTTCAGTCGTTGAAGGGGAAGGAACAGAAAAACGTACTGGCCTACTTCGATCGGGACGGTGCGGACATCGTGTGGCACATGGTGCGCTGCGCGCTCGCTTCCGTGGCCGATTACGCCATCATACCGATGCAGGATCTGCTCGAGTTGCCGAGTACCGGGAGGATGAACGTGCCGGGTGTCGCGGGAGGCAACTGGAGTTGGAGGTGCCCGGCGGATGCCTTCACCGGAAAGCTTGCGTCGAAGCTCTCGCGGGCCACCGAGCTGTACGGACGGCTACCAGACTAAAATGGTGGAGTTCTAATTCCAAAATTATTGACAAAGAGGGTGAAGTTTCGTTATAGAGAAAACACTCTATATTCTTTACGAAACAGCTTCAGAAAGGACGGGAGAGATTATGTCAGAAAAAGAATTCGGATTTGATACCCTTGCGCTCCATGCCGGCCAGACTGTAGATCCCACCACCCTGTCCCGTGCCGTACCGATCTATCAGACCTCTTCGTACGTGTTCAAAAGTTCCGAGCATGCGGCCAACCTTTTCGGGCTGAAGGAATTTGGCAACATCTACACCCGTCTGATGAACCCGACGACTGACGTGCTTGAAAAAAGAGTGGCGGAGTTGGATGGCGGCGTTGCAGCGCTCGCTGTCGCCTCCGGTCAGGCTGCCACCACCTACGCCGTGCTCAACATAGCGAGTGCGGGCCAGAACATAATCTCTACCAGTTATCTCTATGGCGGGACCTACAACCTTTTCCATTACACCCTGCCGAAACTCGGCATCACCGTTAAGTTCGTCGACTCGTCGGATCCGGAGAACATCCGCAAAGCCATCGATGAGAACACCCGTCTGGTTTACAGCGAAGCGATCGGGAACCCGAAGAACAACGTCGACGACTTCGAGGCGATTGCCAAGGTTGCCCATGATGCAGGGATTCCTTATATCGTGGACAACACCGCGGCGACCCCGTATGTGTTCAAGCCGCTGCAGCACGGTGCAGACATAGTCGTTTATTCGCTGACCAAATTCATGAGTGGCCACGGCACGAGTATCGGCGGTTGTGTCGTTGATGGTGGTACCTTTCCATGGAACAACGGCAAGTTTCCCGAGTTCACCGAGCCTGATCCCTCCTACCACGGTCTCAAATTCTGGGATGCCCTGGGGAACATCTCCTACATCATCAAGATGAGGGTTGAACTGCTGCGTGACATGGGCGCATGCCTTTCGCCGTTCAACGCCTTCCAGATCCTGCAAGGGCTTGAGACCCTGCACGTCAGGATGGCGCGTCACGTAGAGAATGCCCAGAAGGTCGCCGAGTGGCTTGAACAGAATCCACTGGTGAGCTGGGTCAACTACCCCGGGTTGCCGAGCCACAAAGATCATGCGAATGCGAAGAAGTATCTCCCCAATGGCACGGGAGCCATCATAGGCTTCGGCATCAAGGGTGGTGTGGAAGCAGGCTCGAAGTTCATCGACAATGTGAAGCTTTTGTCCCATCTGGCTAATATCGGTGACGCAAAGAGCCTCGTCATACACCCGGCGTCTACTACGCACCAGCAATTAAGCCCGGCAGAGCAGTTGGCGTCAGGGGTGAGCCCCGACTTCATCAGGCTTTCCATTGGCATTGAAGACGTGAAGGACATTATCGCCGACCTGGACCAGGCCCTCAAAGCAGCACAGGCCTGAGTAAAGGGATAACAGCACCCATAGCAGTAAAGCCAAGGGCGATGCGCAAGCATCGCCCTTGGTCGTTTGAGCCACGCCGTTGCAATAGCGTCACCGTAATCTCCTGTGCACAAGGTCCACAAGCTCCACAAGGTGGTTGCGCACGAACAATTGTTATAGCTTAAGTCTCTTGAGAAAAAACTAACAACAAACCCGTTGACGGGCAGAGTGGCTTTTGTTATAACCACCCTCCGCTGACGCACGAGACACTTTCTGCTCAGCGGCCGACAAAAAAGCATTGACAGCCGAAACGGCCTTTGCTATAAAGTTGGACTTCGCAGCAACGACGTTCTTTTCAACCGAATATTTGGACCGTCAGTCACCGCGAGAAAGTTGCGGCGGCGGCGAATCTGAGAAAGATTTAAGAAAAGAAAATCTTGACAGGTTGGAACGGTTCAGGTAGGGTGCTGAGTCTGTCGCAAACAGCGGCTTGGTCTTTGAAAACTAAATAGTAGACGAAACAGTAATGTAGGTTTT
>NZ_SSYB01000008.1 GCF_004917075.1 Geomonas edaphica | reverse complement strand
GAGCATAGTGACGCTTGTCGGTCTCGTACTCGACGTGTGCGGTGGCGATGGTGATACCACGCTCACGCTCTTCCGGAGCGTTGTCGATCTGGTCGAACGCCTTGAACTCAGCCTGGCCCTTGCCTGCGAGCACCTTGGTGATGGCTGCGGTCAGGGTGGTCTTGCCGTGGTCGACGTGACCGATGGTCCCTATGTTTACATGCGGTTTAGTTCTTTCGAATTTAGCTTTAGCCATGAGGAATCCTCCCTGATGTATCTACTACAGCCTTAAAGTTGGATGCTTTTTTTCTAGAAGGGGATGGAGCCCACAACCGGATTCGAACCGGTGACCTCTTCCTTACCAAGGAAGTGCTCTACCTACTGAGCTATGTGGGCATATTCTGTTTTGGAGCGGGAAACGGGACTCGAACCCGCGACCCTCAGCTTGGAAGGCTGACGCTCTAGCCAACTGAGCTATTCCCGCCAATTCCCTGCTTTGAAGTTTTTTGACTCGACTCACACCCCACTCAACCAGTACCAACGATCCGCCAGGATCTCCTGATTTGAGCAGAAGCTCATCTCATCTGAAGTTTATATGGTGGAGGGAGGAGGATTCGAACCTCCGAAGTCGATGACGACAGATTTACAGTCTGTTCCCTTTGGCCGCTCGGGAATCCCTCCAGACAGAAGTGATGCTATTCTTTTTTCAATCTGGAGCTGACGATGGGACTCGAACCCGCAACCTGCTGATTACAAGTCAGCTGCTCTACCAATTGAGCTACGCCAGCCTGATTCGCCATCATCTGCTACCTTTTCGCTTCAGCGCCTTGTGTTGCGAAGCGAATCCCTGTTCTAAAGCAAAAGGGTCTCAGTGTCAATATCTTTTTTCTCGGCATTCGAAATATTTTTCACTGCTTGTCGTATACAACTTATCGCCAACGGCGCCACCACTCCGTATGCGTCGAGAGAAACGTCGCAGTATCGCTGCGTTGCCCAGCCAGGGCCTTACCGCATCCGGAACCGGCAAAGGGACAGGCCCCGCCCCCCATCACACGCTTTTCGTTATTACTACCGCATTCTTCGTCATCGCGACCGCACGATGCGATATTGTGACCGCGCGTTGCGTTATCGCGACCACGCGTTGCGTTATCGTGACCGCGCGTTGTGTTATCGCGACCGCACGTTGCGTTATCACGACCGCGCGTTGCGCTATCACGACCGCGCGTTGCGCTATCACGACCGCGCGTTGTGTTATCACGACCGCGCGTTGTGTTATCATGACCGCACGTTGCGTTATCGTGACCGCGCGTTGCGTTATCGTGACCGCACGTTGCGTTATCGCGACCGCGCGTTGTGTTATCGTGACCGCGCGTTGTGTTATCGTGACCGCGCGTTGCGTTATCGTGACCGCGCGTTGCGTTATCGTGACCGCGCGTTGCGTTATCGTGACCGCGCGTTGCGTTATCGCGACCGCGCACGGTAGAGGGATTGCCCGCCCCCTAATACTCGTCACGGGTACAGTCCCCCCATTTCACGGCAGGAACAGCAACAGAACCGAGCAACTGTCAGGGAAGGTAATCAACATTCCTGTGTCTGTACTCATTTCCAGCGTAGAGCTATAGTCGCATCATCACGCTGAAAGGAGGCGATTATGGACTGTTCGCTTGAAAAAGGGGAGGTGTTGCGGCTTGGTGGTGGGCCTGGTTTGCGGCTGCACTGCACGCAAGGAGCCCTCTGGATCACCATCGGTGACGGGCGGGACTACGTGATCCGTGCGGGTTCCTGCTTCGAGCTCGAGAAGGGGCGCACCGCCTTAACTGAAGCGCTCGCATCGGCAAAACTCTGCGTCGACAACATCGAGCATGCGACCGACAGCACCGCGATTTCCTTGAGGACCTGCCGACATGCCTCTCACAGCGGCTCTCTTGCCGCGAGCGCCTGAAGAAACGGCAAGCGGTGACGGCGGCCTCAATGAGAAGCCGCCGCCCAGCCGGAGCTAGAGCTTGAACCCATCGACCACGTGCCGCAACCTCTCGGCAAGCTCCGAGAGCTGCCCCGCGGCCTGAGCTGACTGCTGGGCCCCCTGGGCCGTCTGGTGCACCACCGCGGTGATCTGGTGGATGTTGCCGCTGATCTCGCCGGTGGTTGCGGTCTGCTCCTCCGCGGCCACCGCAATCTGGCTTACCTGCTGCGTCACGTTGTCGATCTGGCTGATGATGTCCTGCAGCGCTTCGCCCGACCGGGCGGCTTCTTGCGTTCCCTTTTCGACTTCCTTGACGCCGCTGTCCATGGCGCTCACGGCGCTGCGGGTCTCGGCCTGAATAGACTTGATCATATTGCCGATCTCGCCGGTTGCCCTCGTGGTCCGCTCGGCAAGCGCCCTGACCTCGTCGGCAACGACGGCAAAGCCTCGCCCCTGTTCGCCTGCGCGGGCCGCCTCGATCGCCGCATTCAGCGCGAGAAGGTTGGTCTGATCCGCGATTTCCTCGATGGTCCCTACGATTTCACCGATCTGGTCGGACCGTGTCCCCAGGCTCTCCACTGTCTGTGCCGACGTCCTCACCCGCTCCGCGATCCTTCCCATCCCTTGCACAGTCTCCTGTACCACGGCGGCACCGGTTACCGCAGCATCGCTGGCCCGACGAGCACCTTCTGCCGCGGTGGTGCAGTTGCGGGCGATGTCGCTGGAGGTCGTCGTCATCTCTTCTCCGGCCGAAGCGACGGTCACCGCCTGAGAGGCCACCTCCTCGGTTCCGCTCGCCATTTGCTCTGCCGTGGAATTAAGTTCCGCCGCCGCGGCCGATACCTGGTGCGTTGTCTCCGCGACCGTAGCGATGAGGCCATGCATCTTGTCCAGGAAGAGGTTGAAATCATGGGCGAGATGTCCCAATTCATCCCGCGAGGTAATCTCAAGGCGCTTGGTGAGGTCACCATCCCCCATCGCGATATCGTCCATCACCACGCTCATCTTGCGAATAGTTCGTTTCAGTTCCACGGCCACTAGGAAGAGGAGCAGTAATGTGCAGAAGATGGCGAAAACGCCCAGACATAGGGATAGGATGAGAGCCCTGTCGGAGGTGGCCACTACACTCGCCTTGGTCCCCTCCATCTCTTTCTGCCTTGCGCCGCTTAGTTTGAAAAGCTTGTCCTTCACCTCACGCCACTTCGGCGTCTCGTCCTTCACCAGCAACGTCAACGCCTCATCCTTTTTCCCTTCTTTCGCAAGTGACTGCACCTGTCCCCGCAGCGCTGCCGCTTCCTTCCAGACCGCCATCACCTGCTCTACATCCCCCTTCACCTTGGGAAGGTCCTTGCTTTTAGTGAGGACGACACCGTAGGCCTTCTCGAAATCATCCATGGCCTGGGTGTAGTTCTTGGCCGCCTTCTCATCTGCCGGGTTCAGGAGGATGTTGCGGGTCGCCTGCTCGGTCTGCAGCCCTTGCGCGTACATGTCTTTAAGAGCAAGTGCAATGGCCTGATCCTTTTCGACGAAACTGGTGAACCCGCTGGACATCTTCTTTATGCCGACCACTGAAGCCGCCAGCGACAAGCACAGCAATACAGCACTGATGCCGCCAACCAGTCCGAATTTCTGTGCCAGTTTTACATCCTGAAGGACACTCATAGCCGTTGCTCCTTTGATGACTTTCGCTTTTCCAGACCAAAGTTTAATTGGCAAGAACTTGTTACAGTCAGTATCGGCGCGGCTAACTAAATCTTGAGAGAGGAACGGCGGGAAATGAGACTGAATAAAGCGAGGAATGGAGAGTGGCAGGTGGGGGCTTGCGCCCCCTGGATGTAAAGCGACGACAGTAAACCGGTCAGGAAGGATGCACCGGAGCGTGGGCCTGCGGGCCGACCACGGTATGCCAGCCGCGGACGGTCCACTTCCGCACCAGCCCGTTCAGTACGTAAGGATCGACCTTGGCGAAAGCGGCAGGAACGTCTGGCGAATCGGCGACGAAAAGGAGAACGGCACCGTCGGCCGGATCGGTGAGGGCACCGCCGAGGAGCAACTCGCCACGCGCCGCCGCTTCCCATGCAAGAGCAAGGTGCTCATCGCGGAACTCGCCGCGGCGCTCCAGGTAATCGGGTGCCACTTCGTACAGCAACAGATAATGCATCTCTACCTCCTGTTGTTGCCGCCGAACAATTCGGCAGCGGCGTCCTCGCGGCCGCATTCCCTAAGCGCCGTCAGGCAGTTCTTCCGTTCTTCCGGCACGTGGTACAGAAGCAGCGCCTTCTGCAGCCCCTTCTCCCTGTCCGATCGCGCAACGTACACCTTCTCACCGGTGAAGGGATCGATCCCGGTGTGGTAGATGCAGGTGGAGAGCGTTCCGGGCGTCGGGGTGAAGTCCTGGACCTGCTCGACACGCATCCCCCATCTTTTCAGCATGAGCGCCAGATCGACCATGTCGGACAAAGTGCATCCGGGATGCCCGGAGATGAAGTAGGGGACTATGTACTGTCTTTTCCCTGCTTTGGCGCTCTCCTTCTGGAAGGCATCCCTGAAGCGTTCAAAGCAGTCGTGCCCCGGCTTGCGCATCACCGAGGTGACCCGGTCGGTGAGGTGCTCCGGCGCCACCTTCAAAAGTCCGCTCACGTGCTGCGAGACCAGTTCGCGCAGGTAGCGCGGTTGGCGCTCCATCAGGTCGTAGCGGACCCCGGAGGAAACGGCGACGTGCTTGACGCCTGAGACGCGGCGAGCTTTGGCGAGAAGCCTCGAACTGGCGGCGTCATCGGTGACGAGGTTCTTGCAGATCTTCGGGAAGAGGCAGCTGTCCCGGCGGCACTTGTCCCCGGCCTCCTTGTCGCCGCAGCAAAGGCCGAACATGTTGGCGGTTGGTCCCCCGAGATCGCTCACGCTGCCCCGGAACCAGGGAAGCGACGCGAGTTGCTCCAGTTCGTTCAGGACACCTTGCTCGCTTCTCGATTGTATGGTCTTTCCCTGGTGATGCGTGATGGCGCAGAAGGCGCACCCGCCGAAGCAGCCGCGGTGCGTCGTGATGGAATTGCGGATTTGTTCGTAGGCGGGAATCGCCTCCTTGTAACTCGGGTGCGGCGCCTTCACGAAGGGAAGCGCGTATATCGCATCGAGATCGGCACCGGAAAGCGGCCAGGCCGGCGGGTTGCAAACCAGGTAGCGTGTGGCGTGCTGCTGGATCACGACTTTGGCGCAGCCGGGGTTCTGCTCGCGCGAAAGCAGACGGAAGGATTCACCGTAAGCCGCCTTGTCCGCGGCCACCTTCTCGTACGAGGGCAACTCGACCACCTCGCCGGCCGTCTCAGGAATCGCGGACGCGGCGCAGGCGGTGCCGCGGATGTCGCGGATCGAGGCGAAGGGCTCACCTTTTTGCAGCCGCTCGACGAGCTCGAGAAGCGGGTTTTCCCCCATCCCATAAATCAGGAGATCGGCCTTCGCGTCGAAGAGTGCGGAGCGGCGCACCTTGTCTTCCCAAAAGTCATAGTGGGCGAAGCGCCTTAGACTCGCCTCGATCCCGCCGATCACCACGGGGGTGTCGCGGTAGGCCTCTTTGAGCCTCGAGGTGTAGATGATGGTGGCTCGATTCGGGCGGGCGCCGTGCCGGTTGCCGGGGGTGTAGGCGTCGTCGCGGCGCAGCTTTCTTGCCGGGGTGTAGTGCGCAACCATGGAGTCCATGGCACCGGCCGCCACCGCGAAAAAAAGGCGCGGGCGCCCAAGGGCCATGAAGGGCTCCTTGCTGCGCCAGTCCGGCTGCGGGATGATGCCGACCCGCAGGCCCTTTGCTTCCAACAGGCGCGCGAGAAGCGGCACCCCGAACGAGGGGTGGTCCACGTAGGCGTCGCCTGAGACGAAGATGACGTCGAGTTCGTTCCAACCGCGAGCTCTTGCTTCGGCTGAGGTGATGGGAAGAAACTGCGCGGGAGACTTTTTGGAAGGGTGCTGCGGTGACTGCTTCTTTGCGGGTCGTGCCTGTTTCATAAAAACCTTGTGACGTCACCCCCTCTCCGAGCAGGAGAGGGGATGTCTGAGCGTCCCGTTACGGGAAGATCCCGAGGAAATCGAGGCCGAGGGTCTCGGGGAGACCGCACATCAGGTTCATGTTCTGCACCGCCTGACCGGAAGCCCCCTTCACCAGATTGTCGATCGCCGAAACCACGATGATCCTGCCGGTCCTGTCATCAACAACGACACCGATGTCGCAGAAGTTGGAACCTCTCACGTGCGCCGTGGACGGGAGGACACCCTCCGGGAGCACCCGCACGAACGGTTCACCCTCGTAGAAGGTCTCGTACAGCGTGATGAGTTCGGAGGCGCTCACCTTGCCGGTCGGCACGCTGTAGATGGTGGAGAGGATACCGCGGTCCATCGGGACCAGGTGCGGCGTGAAGGAGATGGCGAGCGGACTCCCGGCGAGAAGGGAAAGCTCCTGCTCGATCTCCGGGATGTGACGGTGCACACCCCCGACGGCGTAGGCCTTGAAACCTTCGTTCACCTCGCAGTAGAGGTTGTCGACCTTGGCGCCGCGCCCCGCGCCCGAGGTGCCGGATTTGGCGTCGACGATGATGCTCTTCGGATCGATCACCTTTCCCTTCAGAAGCGGCGCGAGCCCGAGGATGACGCTCGTCGGATAGCATCCAGGATTGGCGATGAGGGATGCCTCCTTGATCTTGTCACGGCGCAGCTCGGGGATGCCGTACACCGCCTGGGGGAGGAGCTCGGGGGTGAGGTGCTTTTCGTACCACTTCCCGTAGACGTCGGCGTCGTGCAGGCGGTAATCGGCGGAGAGGTCGACGACGTCCTTACCCATCTTGAGGAAGGTGGGTACCACCGCCATGGCAGCCTTATGCGGGAGCGCGGTGAAAACCACGTCAACCTGCTCGGCGATCCCTGCGGGCTCCAGGGGCTCGAGGATGAGATCGCACCTGCCGCGCAGGGTCGGGAACACGTCGCTCACCGGGCGCCCGGCGCTCTGTTCGGAAGTAACACAGGTAACGGCCACCTCGGGGTGGGCGTGCAGGATACGGATCAGTTCGACGCCGGTGTAACCGCTGGCACCGACTATGGCAACCTTGATCATAAAGGCCTCCCTTGCTCACAACGGAAAGAAATAGAAGTTGGATGTTAGCACAGCTGTGGCACAGTTGACACGCACAAACCTTGAAGCAGTTTTGAAACAGCAAAAGGAGGAACCCTGACGGATTCCTCCTTTGCAATGAGACAGCAATTGTTCCCAGCGAAGAATTAACGCTTGGAGAACTGGAAGCTTGCGCGAGCAGCCTTCTTGCCGTACTTCTTTCTTTCCTTGATGCGCGAGTCGCGGGTAATGAACCCGGCCTTCTTCAGGGTACCGCGCAGGTCGGCATCGGCCTCGATGAGAGCCTTGGTGATGCCGTGCTTGATGGCGCCGGCCTGGCCGGAGTCACCACCGCCCTTCACGGTGCAGAAGATGTCGAACTTGCCGACGTTCTCGGTCAGCTCAAGGGGCTGCATGACGACCATCTTGGAGGTCTCGCGGCCGAAGTAGCTGTCAAGAGTCTTGGTATTTACAATGATCTCGCCGTTGCCGGGCTTGAGCCAAACCCTGGCGATGGAAGACTTCCTTTTCCCAGTTGCGTAAAAACTCACTGCCATTTTCTATCTCCTGATGAACGAATTAAATGTTCAGATTCTTAGGATTCTGAGCAGCATGCGGATGAGCGCCGCCACTGTAGATCTTCAGCTTCTTGAGCATGTGACGGGCGAGCTTGTTTTTCGGAAGCATGCCCTTCACTGCTTTCTTGATCAGCTCTTCCGGCTTCTTGTCGATGAGCTTGCCGGCAGTGATCTCTTTCAGGCCACCCGGGAAGGAGGAGTGGCTGTAGTAGGTCTTGTCGGAAAACTTCTTGCCGGTCAGGGCGATCTTCTCTGCGTTCACGACGATGACAAAGTCGCCGGTGTCCACACTCGGGGTAAAGGTCGGCTTGTTCTTGCCGCGCAGCACGTTGGCGATTTCAGTCGCGACACGGCCGAGCACCTTACTATCCACATCAACCAGGTACCAATCCCTGGTCACTTCTTCTTTTTTGGCGACTTGCGTCTTCATCGAAAACCTCACAGCTATCTGGAATTAGCACATTAACTTACAGAAGATTGAGAATTTAATCGAATCGCCCGCCCATGTCAAGACAAAAAACCGGGCAGGAGATTAAAGGACTGTTAAAAGCCTGTCATTCACCGTCCTGTTGGGGGTAAAAAACCTGCATAAGACAGAGCCCCTGCGGCGGTACCGTCATCCCTGCCTTTTGACGATCTCCCCCATTGAGAAGCCGCGTCACGTCCGCCACGGAGAGTCTTCCCTGCCCAACATCTATGAGCGTACCGGTGATGATGCGGACCATGTTTTTGAGAAAGCCGCTGCCGTTGATGTCCAGGTGAAGCAGGCGCCCATCCTGCAAAAGCTCCATGCTGTAGATGCGGCGCACCGTGGTCTTAGCGGCGCAGTTCGAGCCCCGGAAGGCGGCGAAGTCGTGCTCGCCCACGAAGACCTTGCACGCCGCACGCATCGCCTCGATGTCGAGTTTTCCCTTCACGCGCCAGGCGGTGTGGCGGGCAAGCGGTGAACGGAGGTCGTCAAGCAGCATGGTGTAGCGGTAGTGCTTCGCCTGCGCATCAAAGCGCGGGTGGAAGTCGAGCGGCACCTCGGCGGCGTCGCGCACCGCGATGTCGCTCGGGAGGATCGTGTTCAGCCCCTCACGGAAGGCGCGCAGCGGTATGGTGCGTTCGGTCTTGAAGCAGGCGACCATGCCGCGGGCGTGCACGCCCGCGTCGGTGCGGCCGGAGGCGTGCAGGAGGGTTCGCTCGCCGAGCATCTGCGCGAGTGCCTTCTCCACGACCTCCTGGATGGTGAGCGCGTTTGGCTGCACCTGCCAGCCGGCATAGGCGGTGCCGTCGTATTCGATTATCAGCTTGATGTTGCGCATAATTTTCCGGGGTCGGACCAGTCGGACCAGTCGGACCAGTCGGACCAGTCGGACCAGTCTGACTTTAAAGGCTACTTCAAATAATCTTCGACCAGCAGCTCGGCGATTTGCACGGCGTTGGTGGCGGCACCTTTTCTCAGGTTGTCGGCAACGACCCAGAGGTTCAGGCCGTTCTTGATGGTAGCGTCCTCGCGGATGCGGCCTACCAGGGTGAGATCCTCCCCGGCCACGTCCATCGCCATCGGGTACTCGCCGTTGCCCGGGTTGTCCACCAGCTCCACGCCGGGCGCATCCTCCAGAAGCTCGCGCGCCTTGGCGACGGTGATCTTCTTCTCCGTCTCGATGTTCACCGACTCGGAATGCCCGTAGAAAACCGGCACCCTGACGCAGGTGGCGGTGGTGGCGATGTCCGCCTCCATGATCTTCCGGGTCTCGTTCACCATCTTCATCTCTTCCTTCGTGTAACCGTTGTCACAGAAGGAATCGATCTGCGGCAGACAGTTGAAGGCGATGCGGTGCGGGTAGATCTCGACCTTCGGGGGACGGCCGTTCAAAAGTTCGCCGGTCTGGACGCGCAGCTCGTCGATCGCCTTGTTCCCGGTCCCGGAAACGGCCTGGTAGGTGGAGACGACGATCCTCTTGATGGAGCCGAAGTCGTGCAACGGCTTCAATGCCACCACCATCTGGATGGTGGAGCAGTTCGGGTTCGCGATGATCCCCTTTTTCTTGTAGCCGGCGATAGCGTGCGGGTTCACCTCGGGCACCACGAGCGGCACGTCAGGGTTCATGCGCCAAGCGCTGGAATTGTCGATGCAGACAGCGCCGGCCTTCACGGCTGAGGGGCAAAACTCCTCGGAGCGGGCCCCGCCCGCCGAGAAGAGGGCGATGTCGATCCCATCGAAGGAGTCGTGGGTCAGCTCCTCAACGGTCACCGGCTTGCCGTCGTATTCAAGCACCTGTCCGGCACTTCTCGAGCTCGCCAGGAACTTGACCTTCCCTACCGGGAAGTTCCGCTCCACGAGACACTCGATCATCTGGGTTCCCACGGCGCCGGTCGCGCCCACCACTGCTACGTTCCACGTTTTCTTCATACTTGTTACATCTCCTCAAGACAAAAACGGGAGCGCGCCACCCAAAAAGAAAGGGGCGACGCGCTCCGTTGTAGTTCGACCAGTCGGACAATCGTCAATTGTCCATCGCCAATTGTCCGCTGTTCCTAGCGCTCCTTCAGGATCTGCAGCATGCGGCGCAGCGGCTCGGCGGCACCCCACAGGAGCTGATCGCCACAGGTGAAGGCGGAGAGGTACTGCGGCCCCATCTTCATCTTGCGCACGCGGCCCACCGGTACGGTTAGCGAGCCGGAAACGGCTGCCGGGGTAAGCCCCGCCAGGGAGTCGGCCTTGTTGTTGGGGATGAACTTCACCCACTGGTTGTCATTCTTGATCATGTCCTCGATCTCACCGATCGGGATGTCCTTGGTGAGCTTCATGGTGATCGCCTGGCTGTGGCAGCGCATGGCCCCCACGCGGACGCAGAGTCCGTCCACCGGGATCGGGTTCGTCGCACCGAGGATCTTGTTGGTCTCGGCGTATCCCTTCCACTCCTCGCGGCTCTGCCCGTCCTCGACCTCGCGGTCGATCCACGGGAGCACGCTGCCGGCCAGCGGGAAGCCGAATTCCTTGGTCGGCATCTCGGCGCTTCTCAAGGTGGCGGTAACCTTCCTGTCGATTTCGAGGATCGCGGAGCCCGGGGTGGCGAGCTGATCGGCAACGGCGCCGTGCAGCACGCCCATCTGGGAGAGGAGCTCGCGCATGTTCGGAGCGCCGGCGCCGGAGGCCGCCTGGTAGGTCATCGAGGAGAGCCACTCCACAACGCCCGCCTTGAAGAGGCCGCCCAGGCCCATGAGCATGAGGCTAACGGTGCAGTTGCCGCCGATGTAGTCCTTGACCCCTTTGGAAAGCGCCGCGTCGATGACGTTGCGGTTGATCGGATCGAGGATGATGACCGCGTCGTCCTCCATGCGCAGGGTGCTTGCCGCGTCGATCCAGTAACCGTTCCAGCCGGCCTTCTTCAGCTCGGGACGGACCGCCTTGGTGTAGTCACCCCCCTGGCAGGTGATGATCACGTCCAGTTTCTTCAGCTCGTTGATGTCCGAGGCGTCCTTGAGCGTCCCCGCGTTCATGGGGGCTGCCTGACCTACCTGCGAAGTTGTGAAGAATACCGGCTCGATTCCAGCAAAATCGTTCTCTTCCTGCATGCGCTGCATGAGAACGGAGCCAACCATGCCACGCCAACCGACCATACCGACTTTCATAGGCGATCTTCCTTTCTGATGAATTGTTTTATAGACACCGGCAGGCGTACCTGCCTCCACTGTGATTAAAGGTTCGCGATGATGGCGTCGCCGATCTCCTTCGTGTTGACCAGCTTCTCGCCCGCCTTCTCCTGGTAGATGTCGCGGGTGCGGTACCCTTCGTCGAGCACGCGGGCGACGGCGTTGTCGATGGCGTCGGCCGCCTCGACCATGCCGAAGGAGTAACGCAGCATCATCCCTGCGGAAAGGATCTGGGCGATCGGGTTCGCGATTCCCTGGCCGGCGATGTCCGGGGCGCTGCCGCCGGAGGGCTCGTACATGCCGAAGGTCCCTTCGGCAAGCGAGGCGGAGGGGAGCATCCCGAGCGAGCCGGTGAGCATGGCGGCCTCGTCGGAGAGGATGTCGCCGAACATGTTCTCGCAGAGGATGACGTCAAATTGCTTCGGCCACCTTACCAGCTGCATGGCGGCGTTGTCCACATACATGTGGGAGAGCTCGACGTCCGGGTATTCCTTGGCGATGTTGATCACGATCTCGCGCCAGAGCACCGAGGTGGAAAGGACGTTCGCCTTGTCGATGGAGCAGACCTTCTTGCCGCGCTTTCTCGCCGCCTGGAAGGCGACGTGAGCGATGCGCTCGATCTCCGGCACGCTGTAGCGCATGGTGTCGACGCCGACGCGCTCGCGCCCTTCCCCGTCGATCCCCTTGGGCTGGGAGAAGTAGATGCCGCCGGTCAGTTCGCGGATCACCAGGATATCGAAGCCGCCCGCAATCACCTCTTCCTTAAGGGAGGAGGCGCTCGTGAGCGACGGGAAGATGATGGCGGGACGCAGGTTCGCGTAGAGGCCGAAGATCTTTCTGAGCGGCAAAAGGGCGCCACGCTCCGGCTGCTCGTCCGGCGGCAGGGTTTCCCACTTGGGCCCGCCCACGGAACCAAAGAGAATGGCGTCGGAAGCCTTGCATATATTTACGGTGGTCTCAGGAAGGGCGCGCCCCTCGAGATCGATGCCTGCGCCGCCCACGTTGGCGTGCGTCCGCTCGAATTTCACGTCGTAGCGTTTTTCGATCGCATCGAGTACCTTCAGTGCCTCTGCCATTACCTCCGGACCGATGCCGTCACCCGGCAGTACCGCTACCTTAAAAAGCTGTCCCATTGCACAACCTCCGATATGTATTAAATAGGCGATTCTATTTGCGGGACTGTCATATTGTCAACATAAAAAAGGCCGTCAAACATACGTTTAGCGTCCCAAACCTTGACGAGAGTTAAAACGGCAACGCCTCATCCAGTCGACGCATGAAAAAGAACACTGCGACAACCGTTTTATTAGAGAACGGTAAAACTTTCAGTTTATCTCAATGAAGTGTTGTGGTACATTCTCCGCACCGTTTCAGTAAAGCCGCACTTGCTATGCGGTGCAGCCTCACCCCCTCTTCGCCACCTCTCATGACGAGGGGCTGCTGGACAAGTTCATTAGAGAAGGTATCATTACCTGCGCAACCGAACAGCCTTTTCCGGAGCCGTGACATCATGCCGGCAAAACCGAAACGACTACATCTGATTCAGGAGACGCAATGCCATTCGCAGCTCGCTTGGGGCGGCTCGCCGCCGTCCTCTCCCTTCTTGCCATGACCGCCTGTTCCACGACCTCCGCCGGAAGCCACGTGCTCGGCAACCCTGAGAACCCATACCCGCTCTCCGCCCCTCCAAAGGTCGGCGACATCATCCATCTCCCGACCGGGATACTGGTGACACAGCAGCAGATGAACGCCGTGGTGACCGACGCACGGGTCGTCTATGTCGGGGAGACCCACGACAACCCGGCGGCGCACCGCCTGGAGCTGGACGTCCTGAAGGCGATGGAGGAGCGCAAACCGGGGAAGGTCGCGCTCGGGATGGAGATGTTCACGCGCTCGCAGCAACCGGTGCTGGACCGCTGGGTCGCAGGGGAACTGGACGAGAAGTCCTTCATCAAGCAGTCGCACTGGTTCGACACCTGGAGGATGGACTTCAGCTACTACCGCGATCTGCTCCTTTTCTGCAGGGACAAGCACATCCCGGTGATCGCCCTGAACGCCGAGAAGGAAATCGTGCAGGCGGTGCGCAGCGGCGATCTTTCCGCACTCACCGCCGAGCAGAAGGCCCAGCTCCCGGAGATGGACCTCACCGACCGGTACCAGCACGCCCAGACCGAAAGCATCTTCGCCGACCACAGCCACGGCAAGATGGCCGTCGAGGGGTTCCTGCGGGTCCAGACCCTGTGGGACGAGACCATGGCCGAGACGGCGGCGCGCTACCTTGCGAGCCCCGCCGGCAAGGAGCGCAGCCTCGTCATCATCGCGGGAGGAAACCACATAGGCTACGGCTTCGGCATCCCGCGCCGGGTGTTTCGCCGCGTCCCCACCTCCCACGTCACCATCGGCGGCCGTGAGGTGGTGGTTACCAGAAAGGAAGAGCCGGTGACCATGAACGTCGATCTGCCGGACTTTCCCGCGCCGCCGTACGACTTCCTGGTGCACTACGCCTACGAGGGGCTCCCGCAGCCCGAGGTCCAGCTCGGCGTCATGTTCGAGCCGACCGGCAAGGGCTCCGGCCTTACCGTGAAAATGGTACTCCCGGATTCCAACGCCTCGCGCGCCGGGCTCCAGGAGGGAGACGTGATCCAGGAGATGGACGGGGAGCCGCTGAAGGAATCGTTCGATCTCGTGTGGGCCATCAAGCAGAAGCACCCGGGGGACAAATCCAAACTAAAGGTGGAACGCAAGGGGGAGACGCTCTCCCTAGAGGTGCTCTACAAGGAAGGCAAACAGCATCAGCACGGCAAGCCGTGACCCGGCATGTAATCGCAAAAGCATCCAGGAGGATATGTCATGTACGCCATGAGTAATGTCGGGAACACCATCGCCATGGTGCTTGCCGGAGGCAAGGGGGAAAGGCTGAGCCCCCTCACCATCAGAAGGGCCAAGCCGAGCGTCATGTTCGGCGGCAAATACAAGATCATCGACTTCGTGCTGAGCAACCTCTTCAACTCGGGGATCAAGAAGGTCTACATCCTGACCCAGTACCGCGCCTATTCGCTCAACAAGCACATTCGCGAATCGTGGGGTAAATGGACCGGCCTCGGGGAGTTTTTCGTGGCCATATCGCCAGAGACCAGCACGGAAAACGAGGAGTGGTTCAAGGGAACCGCCGACGCCATCCTGCAGTACCTGCGCTTCGTTGAATCCTCCGACGCCGACTACGTCGCCATCTTCGGCGGAGATCACATCTACAAGATGGACGTAAGCCAGATGATCGACTACCACCGCAGGAACCGGGCCGATCTCACCGTTGCGGCACTCGAGGTGCCGGTGCAGGAGGCCAGCCGGTTCGGCGTTTTCTCCGTGGACGAGGACTACAAGATCACCGATTTCAAGGAAAAGCCGAAACAGCCCGAGAGCATTCCCGGCCGCGACACCTGCTTCGCTTCCATGGGGAACTACATCTTCTCCACTAAGAAGCTGATCGAGGTACTGCTGGAAGGGAAGAAGAGGCACGAGGATCTTGATTTCGGCAAGCACGTCATCCCGATGATGCTGGAAAACCGTGACAAGGTCTTCGCCTACAACTTCAACGACAACATCATTCCGGGCATGAAGGCCGAGGAGAAGGGGTACTGGAAGGACGTAGGGACCATCGAGTCTTATTACGAGGCGAACATGGACCTGATCCACGTCTCGCCACAGCTTAACCTGTACAACTACAAGTGGCCGATCCTGACCAACCAGGGGAACCTGCCCCCCGCAAAGACCGTTTTCGACGAGGAAGGAAGACGCGGCGTCAACATCGACTCCTACGTCTGCGCCGGGTGCATCACGAGCGGCGCCACGGTGACCCGTACCATCCTCGGGCCGCGCTGTAAGGTGAACAGCTACAGCACCGTGGAGGATTCCATCCTCTTCGAGAACGTGACGGTGGGGCGACACGTGAAGATCAAGCGGGCCATCATCGACAAGAACGTAGTAATCCCGGACGGGACGGAGATCGGCTACGATCACGAGAAGGACCAGGCCAAAGGGTATCGGGTGACTGAATCGGGGATAGTCGTCGTCTCGCTGGCTTCCTAGAAGTAAACAACAGAGATCACCTCCGGCCACCGCAGCCAGACGCCTTCCGGCGGGAGCACGCATGCGGGGAGCAATCAAGAAGAGCCAGCAACGCGAGATCCACAAGATCGTGGGGGTCTATGCCCTTTTCGGCAGCGCCTGGATCTACCTTTCCGGGTATGCCCTGATCTGGCTGGTCACCGACCGCCACATCGCCGATAAGATCGAGGTCTACAAGGGGCTACTCTTCATCCTGGTCACCTCGTTCCTGCTCTACCAGTTGATCGGGCGCTTCACCGGACGCCTTGCCGAATCGATGACGAAACTGGAGCAGAGCGAGGCGCGCTTCCAGGCGATCTACCACAACGTCAACGACGCCCTCTTCATACATGACGCCGCGACCGGTGCCCTCGTCGACGTGAACCGGACCATGTGCGACATGTTCGGCTATACGCAAGAGGAGGCCCTAAACCTCACGCTGCAGCAGCTGAGCCTCGGTGAGCCCCCCTACTCCGAAGAGGAGGCGCAGCGCCTGTTGAAGCTCGCGGCCCAGGGGACGGCGCAGACCTTTGAGTGGCGCAGCAGAAAAAAGGACGGCTCCCTGTTCTGGTCCGAGGTGAGCCTGCGCCGCGCCGAGATCGGCGGCATCGACCGGATCATCGTGCTGGTGCGCGACATCACCGCGCGCAAAGAGATCGAGGAGGCGCTCAGACAGAACGAGGAGACCCTCAAGGTGCTCATGGAGGAGATGCCGGCGGGGGTCGCGTGGGCCAACGAGGCGGGCGTCATCGAGTACGTGAACGGTTACGTGAGCGACTGGCTCGGCTTCGTCTCCGCCGACCGCCCCACCCTGGAGGAGCTCATGCAGCGGGCCCTTCCAGATCCCTCCTACCGCGACGAGATCCTCGGGTCCTGGCGCGCCGGGATCGGCGAGACCCTGGAGAGCGGCGTCATCGCCCCCATCGAAGCGAAGATCAGCTGCATCGACGGCACCTTGCGGCACGTCATCCTCAACACCCGCCTGGTTTACCACCGCATCCTTTTCACCTTCACCGACATCACCAAGTGGGAAGCGATGCAAAGCGAGATCCTGAAGGCCCAGAAGCTCGAGTCACTGGGGGTCCTGGCAGGCGGCATCGCACACGACTTCAACAACATCCTCACCGGGATCCTCGGCAACCTATCCTTCGCGGAACTGATGCTGGAGGGAAACCACCCTGCCCTGGCTCCGGTCAAAAACGCCGAGAAGGCGTCGCAGCGCGCCGCCGAGCTCGCGCACCAACTCCTCACTTTTTCCAAGGGGGGACAGCCGATCAAGAAGGTGGTCTCGGTCGTAAAACTGGTGCAGGAATCTCTCTCCCTCGCGCTGCACGGCACCAAGGTGCAGACCAAAGTGAACCTCCCCGCCGACCTGCACGCCATCGAGGCGGACGAGGGGCAGATAAACCAGGCCTTCAGCAACGTGATCATCAACGCCTGCCAGGCCATGCCCGGAGGGGGCGTCCTTTCGGTGCAGGCGGAAAATATCCCGCTACCCGAAGAGAACCCCGTGATGCTGCCGGCGGGGGAGTACGTGAAGGTATCCTTCACCGATGAGGGGTGCGGCATCCCGTACCAGGAGCAGAAGCAGATCTTCGATCCCTACTACAGCACGAAGCCCGGAGGGAGCGGCCTCGGGCTCGCCTCGGTCCACTCCATCGTCAGCAGGCACGGCGGCAAGGTGGAGGTCGATTCCGCACCGGGCGAGGGGACCACGCTCACCTTCTACCTCCCCTCGGCGGGGGAAGCCGCGCCGGAGCAGGAAGCGCAGGCGGAGCCCGCATTGTCTCGCGGCGGGGGCGGGGTAAGCGTACTGGTGATGGACGACGAAGAGCCGATAAGGACCCTGGCGCAGGAGATGCTGCAGTACCTCGGTTATCGCGTGGCGACCTGCGGCACGGGCGAAGAGGCGGTGCGGCTCTATCGGGAAGCGTTCGAGGGGGGAGAGGTGTTCGCGGCGGCCATCATGGACCTGACCATACCTGCGGGGATGGGGGGAAAAGAGGCGGCGCAGCGGATTCTGGAACTCGACCCGAAAGCGAAATTGATCGTATCGAGCGGCTACTCGAACGACCCGGTCATGGCGAGCTACACCGAGTACGGCTTCTGCGCTGCAGTGGTCAAACCGTACCGCTGCAGTGACCTGCAGCAGACGCTTGAAAAGGTGGCCTGCCGCCGGTAGCGCACCGGGAGCGGTTACCCGCCTATCCCTTCTTTTCGCCCCACAATTCCTTCAGGCGCCAGTTGCGGCCGCATCCATCATGGTAGCGCTGGTAGTGGTACGGGTTCTTCTTGTAGTACTGCTGGTGGTACTCCTCGGCCGGGTAGAACTCCGACGCCGGGCGTATTTCCGTCAGCACCGACGCCCCCAGAAGGTTCATCCGTTGCGCCTCGTCGCGCGATTCCTCGGCTTCCCGTCGCTGTTCCTCGTTTAGGTAAAAGACCGCGGTCTGGTACTGGGGGCCGTAGTCGCAGAACTGCCTGTTTTTCGTGGTGGGGTCTATGTTGCGCCAGAAGACCAGCAGCAGCTCCCGGTAACTCACCTGCGAGGGATCGAAGACGATCTCCACCGCCTCGAGGTGGCCCGTTTCACCCTCGCAGACCTGCTGGTAGCTGGGGTCGGGCAGAAAGCCGCCGCTGTAGCCGGGCATCACCGAGAGGACGCCGGGGATGCTGTCGAAGACCGGCTCCATGCACCAAAAGCAACCGCCGGCAAAGATGGCGGTCTGGGTGAGGCTGTTGTTCATGGTTTCTCCTTTGGCGCCAGCGGCACCGCGTCCGACTGGTCCGACGCGGCCAGCCTGGTCAGTGGTCGGCCCTACCCGGTCACCGCGATGACCTCTTCGTAGGTGGTGATCCCCTCCAGCATCTTCCTCACGGCAAGCTCCCGCAGGGTCACCAGGCCGTCTTTGTGGGCGGCCCCCTGCAGCTCGCCCAGGTCCATCCGCTCGGTGATCACAGCCTTGATCGACTCGTTCACGTCGAGCACCTCGAAGATCCCGGTCCTTCCCTTGTAGCCGGTGCCGCGGCACTCAGGACACCCCTCGCCCGCCCAGACCGCGGGGGTGCGCTTGAGCCCCAGGTACTCGGCCTCCTCCGCGCTCAGGTGACGCTCCTTCCTGCAGGCGGGGCAGATCTTCCGCAAAAGCCGCTGCGCGATGATGCCCACCACGGTGGAGGAGATCAAAAAGGAGGGAACGCCGAGATCCAAAAGGCGCGTCACCGAAGACGCGGCGTCGTTCGTGTGCAGCGTGGAGAGCACCAGGTGCCCGGTGAGCGCCGCCTGCACCGCGTTCTCCGCCGTCTCCTTGTCCCTTATCTCGCCGATCATGATGATGTCCGGGTCCTGCCTCAGCACGTTTCTCAGCACCTTGTCGAAGGTCACCCCGATCCCTGACTGCACGCCTACCTGGTTGAACTCCTCCATCACCATCTCGATCGGGTCCTCGACGGTCACGATGTTCACCTCCGGCGAGGAGAGCGTCCTAAGCGACGAGTAGAGCGTCGTTGTCTTGCCGCTGCCGGTGGGACCGGTGACGAGGATGATGCCGTTTGGTCGGCGCAAAAAAGAGCTGTAGAGCTGGTACTCCCTCGGGTAGAAGCCGATGGTGTCCAGTTCCTGCATCAGGACGTCGGGGTCGAATATCCTGATCACCACCTTCTCCCCGAAGGCTACCGGAAGCGTCGAGACGCGCAGTTCGACCTCGCGGCCGTCATGGCTCGTCTTGATCCTGCCGTCCTGCGGGCGCCTCTTCTCGGCCAGATCCATGCGGGAGAGCATCTTGATCCGGGAGACGATCGGGGGATGCAACTGCTTCGGGACCACGTGCACGTTGTGCAGCACCCCGTCCACCCGCAGGCGCACCAGGGACTTCTCCCGCTTGGGCTCGATATGGATGTCGCTCGCCCTCTGGTCGAAGGCGTACTGCAGCAGGAAATCGACCGCCGAGATGATGTTGCGGTCCGTCCCCTCGATCTCGTGCCCGCTTTTCAGGCGCACGAACTGCTCGAGATTGCCGAGATCGACGGAGGCGGCGACCTCGCTCTCGGCGGCCTGCACCGACGCCCTGAAACCGAAGAACTCCCTCAGGATCTTCAGGATGTCGTTACGCGAGGCGAGCACGCGGCGAAACTCCAGCCGCTTAATACTCCTAAGCTCCTCGATCACCTCGTCGTTGAAGGGGTCCGCGACGGCGAGGGTCACCACGCCGTCGGCACTCCCCACCGGGACGATCATGTGCCGCAGGGCGAAGGGTCGCGAGATGTGCGCCGTCACCACGTCCAGGTCGAGCTTCATCGGGTTGATCTTCATGTACGGCATCCCTACCGCGGCGGCCAGCACCTCGGTGATGGCGTCCTCGGTAAGGAGCCTGCCGCCGGAGCCGGGGACCTCCAGGTTGAGCGACGCGATGACCTCGGCGGGAGACGGCTTCTCCGGCCCCTGCTGCAGCCTGCGCGAATACCCCGCCTGCTGCGCCCCGGCCAGCCGACTCGCCTGCGCCTCCCCCTTCTGCATGAGCTCGTCGAACTGCTCGTGGCTGATCAGCTCCCGCTGCAGGAGGATAAGCGCCACGTTCTTTATGGTCACCGCTTTCTTTTTCTGCATAGCTCCACCTTCTAATGGGAATAAGCCTGCGAGTATCCGCGAGAAACATAGTGATGTCAAGGACGTGCAAGTTTGACAATGGAGGCCCCGCCGGTATCATTAATTGGCGCCTATGAGTAAGGCGATCCACTACAGATGCCAGAGGAGGGGTACCATGTTCGAACTGTTCGAGAAGGCAGTGCTGACGGCTCTCGGTGCGGCGGCGATCACCCAGAAAAAGGGCGAGGAGATGATCCAGGAGATGAAGTCGCGCTACAAGATCAGCGAGGAGGAAGGGCGGGCGTTCCTTGAGCGGATCCAGGAGATGGCGCGCACCGGGCAACAAAAGAGCGCCGAGATGGCCGAGACCGAAGTGAAGAAGGCGCTGGACCGGATGGGTATGGTGTCGCGGGAGGAGTTCGAAAAGCTGGAACGGCGCGTGAAGACGCTCGAGGCGCTGCAGGCCGAGGGCGTCAACTCGCAGCCGGAGGATGAGTGTTTAGGATAGTAAACATAAACCGCAACGTCAGGAGCATCAGGCGCTACCGCCAGATCATCACCGTCATCGGGGGGTACGGGCTCGGGCACCTGCTCGAGTACCTGAACCTCGGGCAGGTGGTGGATTTCTCACGCCGGGTCCTCAGGCGGCGCCCCCCGAAGGCGGCCCACCTGTCGGCGCCGGAGCGCCTGCGTCTGGCCCTCGAGGAGCTTGGCACCACTTTCATCAAGTTGGGGCAGCTCCTCTCCACCCGCGCCGACATCATCCCGGCCTCCTTCGTCCAGGAGCTCACCCACCTGCAGGACAAGATCCCGTGCATCCCCTTCGAGGAGATCAAAGAGCAGATCGAGCACGAGCTTGGTGTCCCGCTCGAGCAGCGTTTCCTATACGTGGAGCCGGAGGCGATCGCGGGGGCCTCCATCGCCCAGGTGCACCGCGCCACGCTCGTCACCGGCGAGGACGTGGTAGTAAAGGTACGGCGCCCGGGCGTGGTCGAGGCGGTGGAAACCGACATCGACATCCTCATGGGGGTGGCCCTTCTTTTGGAGCGCCACATGGCCCGCAGCGACATCTACGACCCGGTCGGGGTGGTGCGCGAGTTTTCCTACACCATCAGGCGTGAGCTGGACCTCACCCGCGAGGGGCACGCCATCGAGAAGATCCGGGACAACTTCAAGGGGGACGCGACACTCTACTTCCCGAAGGTCTACTGGGAGGCGACTTCGAAAGGGGTGCTCACCACCGAGTACGTGGAAGGGATCAAGGTGAGCGACACCCTGGCCATCGAGGAGGCGGGACTCGACCACCGCGAGATCGCCGCACGCGGCGCCAGGGTCTTCCTGAAGATGGTGCTCGAGCATGGCTTCTTCCACGGCGATCCCCATCCCGGCAACGTCCTCATCCTGAAGGACAACGTGATCTGCCTCCTCGATTTCGGGATGGTGGGGAGGCTCGACCCCGCCGTGAAGCGTTACCTGACCGACGTCCTCGTGGCGGTAATCAACCGCGACGTCGAGGGGCTTGCCTACGTCATCGTGGAGGCGGGCGACGCCGCGGAGACGGTCAACATGCAGGCGCTCAAGAAGGCGCTCGCCGAATTCATCGACAGCTATTTCGAGATCCCGCTCAAGGAGATCGAGGTCGGACGCATGCTCATGGAGTTCATCGACCTGATCTCCACGCACCGCATCAAGGTGCACCCGGACCTCACCATGCTGGTGAAGGTGCTGGTGGTGGTCGAGGGGATGGGGCGCCGGCTTGACCCGGACTTCGACATGGTGGGGCACCTGCGCCCCTTCCTGGAGCGCGAGTTCCGCCGGCAGCGCTCCCCGGGGCGCCTCTTCCACGAGATGGAGCAGGGGATCGAGGGGTACCTCACCCTCGCCCGCAACCTGCCGCGCGACGTGAAGGAGATCCTAAACAAGGTAAACCGCAACAAGTTCCGCATCGACCTGGAGCACCGCGGCCTGGACCGCTTCTCCAAGGAGCTGGACCGCTCGGCGAACCGGCTCTGCCTCTCCCTCATCATCGCCGCCCTGCTGATCGGCTCGTCCATCGCCATGCAGGGAAACCGCGGCCCCATGCTCTGGGGACTCCCCGCCTTCGCCTTCTTCGGCTACACCTGCGCCGGCCTGGTCGGCATCTGGTGGATGATCGCCATCCTCCGCTCCGGCAGACTGTAGCAAAAAAGCCACACCGCTCGTTGCGCTGACACCACAGGCGCATTTTTACCACACCCGTTTTCCCTCCCCCTCCTCGAAACGATCCCGTCTACAAGAGCGTAGCAGCGTGCTTTTTTCCAATGAGAAGCGCGGCGGCCGATTTGGCGCACAACTTGCTTGATGGTAAGCATACTGATTATCAGGAGCAAGCAGATGATATTCCAACAGACTTTAGGGAACAAGGTAACCTTCAGCGGCATCGGCCTGCACACCGGCAAGACGATCACCATCACGCTGCGTCCGGCAGATCCCGGCACCGGCATCGTCTTCCACAGGGTTGACCTCACCCCGGCAGTTTCCATAGAAGCACACGCGATGAACGTCGTGAACACGAAGCTGAACACCACCATCGGCAACGGCGAGACGACCGTCTCCACCATCGAACACCTCATGGCGGCTCTCTACGGCTGCGGCATCGACAACGCCCACATCGACATCAACGGCCCGGAGGTTCCCATCATGGACGGCTCCGCCGCCCCCTTCGTGGCCGCTATCGCCAAGGCCGGCATCAAGGAGTCGAAGAAGGCACGCAAGTACCTGGTGGTCAAGAAGCCGGTTTCCATCACCGAGGGGGACAAGAAGGCGTCCATCATCCCTTCGCGCCATTACAAGATCTCCTTCGACCTGCACTTCCCGCACCCGGCGGTAAAGAGCCAGGCCCGTTCGCTTGAGTTCACCCAGAGCAACTTCGCCGACGAGTTCGCCTCCGCGCGCACCTTCTGCTTCCTGGCCGAAGTCGAGATGATGAAGGCACACGGCCTGGCGCTCGGCGGCTCGCTGGACAACGCCATCGTCATCGGCGACCAGGGGGTGCTGAACCCCGAGGGGCTCAGGTTCCAGGACGAGTTCGTGCGCCACAAGATCCTTGACTCCGTAGGCGACATGTCGCTCGCCGGTCACCGCCTGATCGGCCACGTGAAGGCGTCCAAGTCCGGACACGACCTGAACCACAAGCTGGTCATGGAGCTTCTGAAGCGTCCGGACTGCTACACCCTGATCGAGTTCACCCCGCAGGCCTTCAACGCCCCCTTCAACATCGCCCTGCCGGAGCTTTCCTGGCTGGAGGCCTAGAGGCTGTCCGAGGGTCGGATCGAGATCGAGATAAAAAAGAAGCAGCTCCTTACGGGGGCTGCTTTTCTCGTTTCCAGTGTCGCGTCGAAGTGCTTGAAATCCCTAGCCCGTTCGTATAGAGTGGCCTGATGCCGATGTCTGCCCAAAAAGGAGGGCTTCCCCCGCACAGCCAGGGAAGCGATCTTTCCCCCAGCGAGATCAGAAAGAGAAAGCGCGAGGCGGTCATCGTCGTCGTTTCGCTCATCTCTATCGTCCTGCTCACCTACTTCGAGATCCACCTGTCGCGCCTCTCCTCCGAGGTGCCGATGGTAAGCAACATCGTCATCTTCGGCATCATCAACGTCATCATCCTCCTTATCATCCTCCTCGTTTATCTCGTGTTCAGGAACATCACGAAGCTGTTCCTCGAGCGACGCAAGAACACCCCCGGTGCCAAGCTGCGTACGAAACTCGTGCTCGCCTTCGTCACCCTGTCGCTCGTGCCGACCATGCTCCTTTTCTTCGTGTCGGCCGGTTTCATAACCAACAGCATCCAGAACTGGTTCAACAAACAGGTGGAGACCTCGCTGAACGAGTCGATGGAGGTGGCGCAGGTCTACTACAAGACCTCTGCGGCCAACTCCCTCTACTACGGCCAGCAGATCAGCGACACCATCAAGGAGAGAAAGCTCCTAAACGACGAGAACCTGCCCCAGTTGAAGGCCCTGGTACGCCAGAAACAGGAGGAATACAACCTGGGCGTCGTCGAGGTCTTCTCGGCGCAGCGCGAGGAGCTCTTCCGTGCCGCGAACCCGAAGCTCCCATTGAGCGAGTTCACCAACCCCTCCTCCGAGGACATCAACGTGGGGCTCGCCGGGCAGAAGCTCACCCGGGTGAACGCGATCGGCAAGGCGGACCTGATCCGCGGCATAGTGCCGATCCGTAGCAATTTCAACGACAAGGACGTCGTCGGCGTCATCGTCGTAAACTACTACGTCCCCTACTCCCTCGTCTCGAAGATGCGTGAGATCTCCGCCTCGTACCACGAGTTCCGTCAGCTGAAGATCCTCAAGCACCCGATCGCCACCGGCTACATCCTCACCCTTTTCCTGATCACCATGGTGATCGTGTTCCTCGCGGTCTGGTTCGGGGTGTACCTCGCCCGCAGCCTCACCATCCCGATCCAGGAACTGGCCGAGGCGACCCGGCAGGTGGCGGAGGGGAACCTGGACGTGCACCTCGGGGAGGGAAGCGGCGACGAGATCGGCATGCTCATCGCTTCCTTCAACCGGATGACCGAGGACCTGCGCGCAAACCAGCTCGCCCTGCAGCACACCAACGAGGAGCTGCAAAAGAGCAACACGGAGCTGGAGCAGCGGCGCCGCTACATGGAGGCGGTTCTCGCCAACGTGACTGCCGGCATCATCTCGGTGGACAAGGACGGGCTCCTCACCACGGTGAACAAGTCGGCTGAGAAGCTCCTGCTCATCAACACCGACAAGGTGAACGGCAAGAACTTCCGCGAGGTGCTGCAGCCGGATCACCTGGACATCGTCAAGGGGCTTTTGCGCGACATGGTGCTCCAAAAGCACGACTCCATCGTGCGCCAGGTGACCATCCCGATGCGCGACGGCGAGCTCACCCTGCTCACCAACCTGACCGTCCTGAAGGACGAGAACGACGCCTTCATGGGGATGGTAGTGGTGCTCGACGACCTCACTTCCCTGATCAAGGCCCAGAGGATGGCGGCCTGGCGCGAGGTGGCAAGAAGGATCGCCCACGAGATCAAGAACCCACTCACCCCGATCCAGCTCTCGGCGCAGCGGCTCAGAAAGCGCTACCTGTCACGCTTCGAGGGGGAGGAGGAGGTCTTCGACCAGTGCACCGCCATGATCATCAAGTCGGTGGACGAGTTGAAGGGGCTGGTGAACGAGTTCTCAAACTTCGCCCGGATGCCCGCATCGGTGCCGAAGCCAAACGACCTAAACGGCATCCTGAAGGAGGCGCTCACCCTCTACGAGGAAGGGCACCGCCACATACGCTTCTCGCTCAACGCCGACGAGAAGATGCCGCCCATCATGCTGGACCGCGACCAGATCAAGCGCGTGGTGATCAACCTCTTGGACAACGCGGTCGCCGCCATCGAGGGGGAGGGAGAGGTCGAACTAGCCACCTGCTACGACAGCACGCTCAAGATGGCCACCTTCACCGTCTCGGACACCGGCCACGGCATCCCCGCCGAGGACAGGCCGCGCCTGTTCGAGCCGTACTTCTCGAGGAAGAAGAGCGGCACCGGCCTCGGGCTTGCCATCGTGAACACCATCATCTCCGACCACCACGGTTTCATCCGTGCCAAGGAGAATTACCCGAAGGGAAGTCGCTTCATCATCGAGCTGCCTGCCGACGCCTGAGCGGCCGGCCGACACAGTTGACAATTACCATTCGGAACCGAGGACGGGGCGGGTATTGCCGCCGCTTCCTGCCACGGAGATATCGATATGACGCTTAAAAAGGTGCGCGCGTGGCTTTTGCCGCTCATCGCTACGATACTCACCATCGCGGTACTTGCGGCGAGCCTTCTCCCACGGCTGCTGGATCTCGACACCTACAAGGCCGACATCCTGGCACAGGTAAAGAGCGCCCTGAAACGTGACCTGCAGTACCAGTCCGGCGCCTTCACTGTCCGCCTCACCCCGGCCTTCACCTTCACCGGCGTCACCATCAAGGAGAAGGACGGTAGCTCCGACTTCGCGAGCGCTGACCGGCTCACCGTGCGCATCGCCATCCTGCCGCTTTTAAGCGGCAAACTCGTGCTCTCCCGTATCCAATTAGAACGCCCCGTTGTCCATCTCTGGCGCGACCGCCAGGGGGTATTCAACATCTCAGATATGCTGACCCCAAGCGGCGGCGAAACCCCGGGCATTCGGCGCGTCGAGCTCAAAAAGGCGAAGATCCGTTTCGCCGACTACGCATTTTCCGATCAGCCGGTGGTGACCGAACTCTCCGACACCGACCTGCAGCTAAGCCGCATCATCCGCGGCAAGGACTGCGACTTCAAGCTCTCCGGGCAGCTCGCCTCGGGGAGATCCATGGTCCCCATCGAGCTTTCCGGGGTCGCGGAGATCCCCGCAGCCGGCGCCTCCCTCGCGGCGATGCCGATCCACGGCAAGATCAAAACCGGCCCGGTCGACGTCGGGCACTTCTGGCCTTATTACAGCCGCTTCGTCCCCTTCAAGAGCCTGGCCGGTGAGCTGGCGCTCGAGGCGAGCATAAAGGGGCGCCTGAACGCCTTCACCGCGAAAACGGAATACCGCTTCACCAGGCTGAACCTCGAGTACCCGAAGGTGTTCCACGCCCGGCTCACCCCGAAGCTCTTCAAAGGCTCCTGTTCCCTAGAGCTTAGTAACCGCGATCTCGCCATCGACCACGTCAAGGTCGACCTGGACGGCTTCAAGGTGAACGGCAAGGTGAAGCTCTCTGACCTTCGTTCGGGCGATATCCGCATCACCGCCGAAGCCACCACGAACAGCTTCAACCTGCGCAACTACCGGCAGTACATCCCCTACGGGATCATCGTCGACGACACCTCGCATTTCATCGAGCAGAAGATCACCGGCGGCGTCTATCGACTGGACCAGGGGCGCCTGGACGGCCGGGTGAGCCAGATCCTGCACATGGAACGAGGACAGAACTACAACGTCCTCTACATCAAGGCGCACGTCGAGGATGGGGTGGTGAACTACGGCTCGGGGATCCCGGTTTTCACCGGTATCAAGGGGCAGTTGGAGCTCTCCGGCAAGGACTTCCTCCTGAAGGGGATGACCGGCCGCTTCGGCACATCCCCGATGTCGCTCGAAGGACGCATCACCGATTACCCACTCGACCACCCCTGCCAATACCCGTTCACCGCCAAGGTGCAGCCCAGACAGCCCGAGGTGGTGTGGCTGCTCGGGAAAGGGATCGCCTCGTTCACCACGAACGGCATGGTGAACCTCAAGGGGGAAGGGACCACCGCGCTGTACCGGCTCTCGGGTGACAGCGACCTCACCACCGCCTCCTACGCCTTCAAGGACCTAGTCGCCAAACCGGCGGGACGCCCGAACAGCATCTCCTTCAGCATGGACTTCGACAAGGAGAAGTTCCGCATAAACGCCCTCAACTACCAGCTCTACCCCGCCGCCCTTTCCGCCACCGCGCTAAGCCGCTACGACGGCCCGGTTAGCTTCGACATCCGGACCAACCAGTTCCAAAGCAACGAGGTGGGGCAGCTCGTCCCCATGGTGAAGAAGTACCACCCGACCGGCCAGGTACAGCTTGCCCTCCACGCCGCCGGCCCCGACATGGAGCGGCTTTTCTGGACCGGCAACGTGGGCCTCGCCGGGGTGACCCTGAAGCCCTGGGACAAGGGGAAATTGCTGACCGGGGTGAACGGGACGGTGAAGATCAACGGCGAGAGCTTCGAGACCTCCCAGCTCCAGGTGCGCCTCGGCAGCACGCTCTTTTCCGGTCGCGGCGTCGTTACCGGGATGCAGAACCCGATCTGGCAGATCACCTTCAGCTCCCCGTCGGTCGACCCGGCCGATCTCGGTTACGCCGGCGGCGCTCCGGCTCTCCGCGTAGAGCGGGTGCACGGCAGCATCACCTACCACAACGACAGCCTGCAGATCGCCTCGCTTTCCGCCATACTGGGCAAAAGTTCGCTGCAGTTGAAGGGGGGCGTGAAGGACCTGCAGCACCCGGCAATTGAGCTCCAAGTGAACGCTGGGTATCTAGACCCGGATGACCTGCTGCCGCTTTTCGGCGGCAACCAGGGGGGTGACAGCCGCGTGACGGTTCGTGCCCATGTAACCGCGACGGAAGGCGTCCTGAACGACTTCCCTTTCCAGCACCTGCGCACCAGCGTCTTCTACGAAAACCGTGTGCTGCAGTTGCTCCCCTTCGAGTGCGCCTCCTTCGAGGGAGAGATGACCGGCAGGCTGCGTACTGAGTTCACCGGCGGGCAACCCCGCCACACCCTGTCTTGCAGCGCGCAGAAGGTCTCCGCAGACCGGTTGCTGCATGCCCTTGGGGTGAAGAAACAACAGGTGACCGGCTCGCTGTCGCTGCAGGCCGAGCTGACCGCACGCGGCGAGACGGGTGCGGAACTGAAAAGAAGCATCCAGGGGAGTGCGAAGGCCCGCATCGAGCGCGGCACGATCCGTAAGTTCTCTACGCTCTCCAAGGTCTTCTCGATCCTGAACGTGTCGCAGCTCTTCAAGGGGGAGCTCCCGGACATGGTCTCGGGAGGGATGCCCTTCAACAGGATCACCGGCGACATTACCTTCAACAACGGCATCGCCTCCACGCAGAACCTGTTTCTGGACAGCAACGCGATGAACATCTCGGCGGTGGGAAAGATGGACCTGGTGAAAAACGAGGTGGACCTGAACATAGGAGTCCAACCGCTGCAGACCGTGGACAAGGTGGTGAGCAAGATCCCTATCGTCGGCTGGATCCTGACCGGCAAGGACAAGAGCCTTATCACCACCTATTTCGAGGCTAAGGGGCGCATCGACGATCCCCAGGTCACTGCGGTCCCGGTGAAGTCCCTGGCTAAGGGTGTCTTCAACATCTTCAAGCGGGTGTTCGAGCTTCCCGCGCGCCTCATAACCGACACCGGAGAGGTTGTCATCGGGCGCTAGCCGGGAACGGACGCCCGGTATACCAGACTTTTTTTAGTTGTAAAGTCAGAGACGGTTATGCTATTTTTTGCAGCGCTGTCCATTTCTTAAATCCATCCAACTTGGAGGAAACTGTGAAGAAGACTTTGGTTGTAATGTTGGCAATCGTTGCTGTGGCAGCTGCCGGCTGCAAGAAAAAAGAAGAGGCACCGCAGGCCCCTGCACAGGCACCGGCTGCAGCTCCCGCAACCCAGATGCCCGCAGTAGCTCCGGGCACCGACCCGCATGCCGGGCTCAAACCTCAGGAAGTCAAACCGGGCGCAGGCCACAAGGGCAAAGTCCTTGAGACCATGGACTCCGGCGGGTACACCTACGCACAGATCGAAGAGAAAGGCGAAAAAATCTGGGTCGCTTCCATGCAGACCCCGGTTAAAGTCGGCGACACCATCGAGTTCCCGGACTCCCCGCCGATGATCAACTTCCAGAGCAAGACTCTGAAGCGCACCTTCGACAAGATCATCTTTGCTCCGGGCCTTGCCGTCAACAAGTAGGCCTTCCGGCACAGCAGATTAAAAAAGGCGCCCCCCGTATGGGAGGCGCCTTTTTTACTGTTTCCGTTTTCCGCTTTTTCCGCCCCGCCCTCGCGCCGCAAGCGCCGCCCCCTCAAGCGCGGCCTCGTCCTCCGGTGCAAGCTCCAAGGCCCGGGCATAGTGCTTGGACGCGGTGTCCCTATCGCCTTTTGCGAGCGCCAGCTCCCCCAGGGCAAGCCAGGCGGGCAGATGCCGGGGGACCAGTTGCGCCAACTTTCCGTAACAACGCAGCGCCCCCTCAAGGTCCCCCTCCCTTCCCTGCAAGGCACCCTGTTGCAGCCACCCCCACGGGCTGTCCGGCTCCTTGCGCACCATGCTGCGGTAGATCCTGAGCGCCCCGTCCCAGTCCCCCTCCTGCTCGAGCGCCTCCGCCTCCAGCATCTCGGTCACGAATGAGTACCCGACCACTTTGCGTTGCGCCGCGAACTCCGCACGGGTAAAGGAAGCCTTTTCCCCGGCCTTTTCCAGCGCCTTCAGCATCGCCTGCCGGGAGCGTTCCACGAAGGGGTCCCGGCGCACCAGGAAGCCTTCCCCTTCCCGCTCCTCGAAGAGGTGTTCAGAGACCTCGCGCTGCCGCACTGCACGCATGAGAAGCTCTGTCCCGGGATAGTAGACGAGCGGGGAGACCTGCCCGTCCTGGGGCTTGATCCGTTCGATAAGCCGCACCGTCTCCTTCAGGTCGGCGTCCCCCTCGCCAGGTATCCCGGTGATGAGGTAGACCGAGAGGTTGATCCCCGCCCGGCGCACCGCCGCCGCGGCACGTTCCACGTCGGCCGGCAGGATCCTTTTCCCGAGCGCCTTCAGCATCTCCGGAGACCCCGATTCCACGCCGAACTGGATGCATTCGCAGCCAGCGCGCTTCATGGCGACGAGCATCTCCTCGTCCACCGCGTTGACCCGCGACTGGCAGTTCCAAAGGATGTGCAGGCGCTCCTCCTCGATGAGCCGACAGATCTCCATAACGCGCGAGCGGTTGGCTGTGAAGGTGTCGTCACGGAAGGAGAAGTAGATGAGGCCGTAACGCTCTTTGACCATGCGCAGCTCGTGCACTACCGACTCAGGGGAGCGAAAGCGCACGCCTCGCCCCCAGAAAAGGGGCGAGGAGCAGAACAGGCAGCTCGCCGGACAGCCACGCGAGGTGATGATGAACTCGAGCTGGCGCCTCAAGTCGACGCCGACCGTTTCCCCCAGCTCTTCCGCGGCAAGAGGGAGCGCGTCCAGGTCGGTAATCGCCCCGCGCGGCGCAGTCCGGACCGGCTTGCCCTCTTCGCACCAGGCAAGTCCGGGGACCAAAGCGAGACTTTTTCCCTCCCGTCGGGCCTCCACAAGCTCGACCAGGGTCTCCTCCCCTTCTCCGAGCACGACGGCGTCGATCTCGGGGTAGCGCTCCAGCTGTTCCTGCCAGGCATGCGTAGCATGTGGTCCGCCGAGCAGGGTGAAACATCCCGGGGCGATCTCCTTCACCAACCGCGCGAGCTCTACCGACTCGCTTCTGTTGTGGGTGAACTGGGAGATACCGACCAGCTCCGGGGCGAGCCGGCGGATCAAGGAGCGGATCGCTTCGGTGGAGAAGGAGGAGAGGTTGGCCAGGGTGACCTGGTGGCCGACACGCTTTAAGAGGGCGCTCAGGGAGAGAAGCCCCACCGGCAGAAGCGAGGTGTACGGGTCGGCTGCCCCTTCCGGATGGCATTTATAGGCGAGGAGTATCTTCATGCTGCGTCCATAAAAAAATCCGGCCCGAGGGCCGGATTCGTTGAATGTTTGTCAGGGACGGGGCTAGTTGCTGGAGAGGCCGTCCTCTTCCATGGCGTTGTCGGAGTTGTCCTCTTCGACACCGAGGATCAGGTCATCGAGCCTGAAGACATCCGGGTTTACCTTGGCGATGCGTTTAGCCCCCAGGAAACGGGAGCGGTAGTAGGAGGTATTGAGAGAGGAGATCACCACCTTGCGGTCGCGCGAGGAGGCATGGATCATCTTGTTGTTGCCGAGGTAGATACCGACATGGGAAGCGTACGAAGCGTAGGTGGCGAAGAAGATCAGGTCCCCCCTCTGCAGGTCCCCCGGCGCCACGGCGTTGCCGACCTCGAACTGCTCGCGCGCGGTGCGCGGCAAAGAGACTTCCAGTTCCTTGAAGACGTGCTGTACGAAGCTGGAACAGTCGATGCCGGAGCGGGAGCTGCCGCCGAAGCGGTAGCGGGTACCGAGGAAGCCGTAGGCCGACTTCTTCAGCTCCTTTATGCTGTCCACCTTCAACTCGGTGTTCTTGGCGAGGTCGACCTGCTGCTCCGGTTCGAGCGAGGCCAGCTCCTGCAGGCTTTGCTCGTAGTCCTTTTCGTTGAAGAGGTCCGGATGACGCAGCTGGAGCTTCTTTGTTACCTTGACCTTCGGCTCGTCCGCAGGTGCACTCTCCCTGAGTACCAGCATCTTCCCCGGCTTTACCCTCACGCTGCTGAGGCCGTTGAGCCTCTTCAGTTCGGCAACGGAAACCCCCGTCTTTTTGGCAATGCGGGTAAGGGTCTCGCCTTTTTTCACCTTGTACGTCTTGGCATCGCCGGCAGATGCGCTCTTACCTTCAGAGACGGAGCGCGGCGGGATGACCAGGAGCACGCGCGGCTTGACGCTGTTGCCCACCAGGTTGTTGGCGGCCTTCAGTTCTTCCACGGTGACGTTGTATTTCTTGGCGAGCGAATATAGGGTTTCGTGCTTTTTTACGCGATGGGTCTTTGCGGCGAAGGCGAGCGAAGGAAGGGAGAGCATGATGATGCACACGGTCAAGAGCTTCAGGCTTCTTATCATGAATCCTCCTTCATTGTTTTAGAAAAAACAGCGGGTGCGTCAATTTATATAACAAACGACACACCCTGTCAACTTTTATGACAACCCTTTCGCTTCATATCGGACAAATGGCCAGAACATTTAGGGAGTTATCGCTTGCGCCCCGACGCTTTCGGCTGTTTCTTCTCGGCCGTCACACGCACCAGTGAGCGGTCGAGGTTCACCACCACGACGCCCGGTGGAAGCTTTATCTGGTCCTTGCTGATCTGCACCGTGTTGGTCCCCTCGTGCACCTTGCCCAGGTCCAGATCGACTACGATATCGAGATTCTTCGGGGAGCCGACGAGGTTGGAGAAGGTCTTCAGTTGCAGGTCGATCTCATCGGGATAGCTGCGGGTGAGGGTCAGGTTCTCCGGGAGGTTGTGGAAGGTTACCGGCGCAGTGACGCTCAGGATCTCTCCCTGCCGATAGGTGATCAAAAGCCAGCTCGCAACCACGAAGCAAAAGATCGCGACCTTGGGCCAGAAGTTGGCAAAGAGCCGCCGCATGATCCCCACCCGCTCCGCCTCGCGCGACAGCGGCTGCAATAACGAAGTAAGCCGTTCATGCAGTTGCGCCTGCGTGTGTATCGCCTCGAGCCTCCCGTCCACGGCAAGAGACACGGCCCCACGCTCCTCGGAAACAACCACTACCGCCGCGTCCGAACGCTCCGACAGCCCCAGAGCGGCGCGGTGCCGCGTCCCCAGGTGCTGCGGCACTTCCGCGCTCACCGAAAGCGGCAGATGGCACGAGGCAAGGGCCACCCTGCCGTCTTTGACGAGTACCGCCCCGTCGTGCAGCGGCGCTCCGGGGATGAAGATACTTGCTACGAGGGAACCGCTCACCAGGGAGTCCATGGGGACGCCGTGCAGGATGAGATCGTCTAAGAGTTCCTCACGCTGAAAAACGACCAGGGCGCCGGTGCGCTGCGAGGCGAGCGAGAAGATGGTGGCGGAGAATTCCAGCAGGTCCAGGCGGACCGTGCTCTCCTGGTGTTCGAACAGGTTGCGCAAAAGGCTCAGGCGGTAAAGGGCCTGCCGGATCTCGGCCTGGAAAACGACGATCAGCAGGACAAGGAGCACGGTCCCCAACTCCTGCAGTATCCAACTGGTCATAAAGAGGCCGAGGCTCTTGGTGACGAAGTAGATCACACCAAGAAACATGAGCCCCATCACGACCTGAAGCGCTTTCGAGTTTTTGAACCAGCTGTAGAGCTGATAGACCAGGAAGGTCATGATCAGAATGTCAGCGATGTCCTGGGGCCTGATTTGCGGGAACAACAGGTGCCTCCTTGGGCGGCGCGGACGGATGGGCGTGCGGCGGCGGGGCGTGGGCGGTGAGGCGATAGCGGCCGCTTTTTGCTGGCATGCCGGTGCGCTTTGTGTTAAGAATCAAGCCTTGCGCTGGGCTCTCCCACAGGGAAGAGGCTAGATTTTATAGCATTTCAAGGACGAAAAAGGTAGGAAAAATGTACGCATTGTCGGAGAAGGGTGAACGAATTCGCGCCATGTTCGGGAGCATCGCCCCGCGCTACGATCTGTTGAACAGACTGCTGTCGCTTGGGATCGACCGGCGCTGGCGTCGCTTCGCAGTGGGCAAGATCGGTGTGAAGGGACCGGGCAAGGTTCTCGACGTTGCCACCGGCACCGGTGACGTCGCCCTGGAGATCGCCTCGCAGACCCCCGCCTCCGTCGAAATCGTCGGCATCGACTTCACCCCGGAGATGATCGAGCTCGGGCGCGTCAAGGTGCAGCAGTCGCGTCACGCGCAGCGCATCCAACTCCAGGTCGCCCCCTGCGAGGACATCCCGTACGAGGACGGCACCTTCGACGCCGCCACCATCTCTTTCGGCATCCGCAACGTCGTGGACCGCATCAAGGGGCTCACGGAGATGCGCCGCGCCCTCAAGGTGGGGGGCAAGATCGTCATCCTAGAGTTCTCCACGCCGACCCTGCCCGTTTTCAAGGACCTGTACCACTTCTACTTCCTTAAGGTGCTCCCGAAGATCGGCGGCGCCTTTTCCCGCTTCAGCGCCTACCAGTACCTCCCCGACTCCGTGCTGGAGTTCCCATCCCGCGACGAGTTCAAGGGGATGATGCGGCAGGTAGGGTTCAAAGACGTGCACCACTTCGACCTGACCGGCGGCATTGCCACGGTCTACGTCGGGACGAAATAACTCGCAAAGCTCCCCTTCCCCATGCGGGAGGGGGAGCCCAGCCCACATCAGCTCCGTTCCGGACCTTCCTTCTGAAACATCACCCGCGCCACCGGCATCTCCGGGGCGTCCACATCCTCCTCAAGGAGCAGCACCCTCCCCGGATACGCACCGAAGATCCTCCCCAACTCTCCCGGCTGCAACAAGAAATCCTTCCGATGTTCTCCCGGCATCCCGGGTGCGTCGAGGATGGTCTCCATCAAAAGCACACCGCCAGGGGCCAGCACCGCCATGAGGCTCGGGATCAGTTCCCGCATGAGAAAGTTGAAGTTGAGGATCAGGTCGTAGCTCTCGCTTGGACGCCACAGGTCAAGGTCCGCCTCGACAAACTCCACCGCAACCCCGACCTCGGCAGCACGACGTGCGCCCCGCTCCAATCCCCTAGGAGAGATGTCCACGCCGCACGCCTGGAAACCGTGCTGCGCGAGGAAGATGGCGTTACGCCCCTCTCCGCAGGCAAGGTCAAGGGCGCGCCTCCCGGGCACCAGGGCAAGGATCTGCTCCAGGCTCTTCGCCAGAAGCCGGGACGGACCGAAAGAAAAGAAATGCTCCGTCCCGCTGTAACGCTCGTCCCACTTGATACGGTCTGACTCCATCGCGCCCCCCCTCCCGAAGATGGCCCAATGTGGCATTTCCCGCGGAATTGTCAAGCTTTTCAACGCCGCGCCACGCCGCTTCCCACTCCCGTCCAACCACACGCCGCCGACTGCGACATATTTTGTCGCACACCCGTGGTTTCCTGTACAAAACAGGAGGTGCACCATGATCTATCTGACCAATGACGCGCTGGACCAGGTCGTGTATTTCGAAATGCGGAGCAAGGAAGCCCTCAGAAGCGGCAGGAGCATCCAGCGGGTCTACCACGGGCTGCTCGGCAACGGCGTGCACGAGGTGGACGTCACCATGAAAAAAAGAAGAGGCTCCGTCGAGATCGCCTTCGGCTCCAGTGCGCTTTTCTGCTTCGTCGAGGAGGATGCCCTGCGCCGCATGCTGGAAGGGATGGTGCGGGAAAAGACGGTGCACTGAGCGCATCGACTCGCAGTCCGTAGAGCTGACCGGAGAACTCGCCCACGAGGCCCGCGCTTCGGCATGGCAGATCCAGGCGGCCTTCCCTTGACTTCCCCCCGACCGGCGTTATCTTTGGCATGCGCTAATTATTTCCGGCCACTCGGGGTTCACATGGGACGACCTTGCCGTCAGATCCAGATCCCCCTCGGCCGTAAAAGGCCGCCTGGCGTGCCGCTGCAGCTTCGCAGTCGTGCGCTGCAGGCGATCGCCGCCAAGGGGGGATCACATGAGAAAGTGGCTTCTGTGTGCTTTGCTACTCTGTACCGGTTTGTCTCATGGCAGGGCATGTCAAGGCGCTGGGTTCAAGGTGAGCGAACAGGGGGCCAGGGCCATGGGGATGGCGAACGCCTTCGCCGCACAGGCAAGCGACCCGAGCGCCCTCTACTTCAACCCGGCGGGGATCGCGTTTCTGCCCGGCGTACAGGTGAACCTGGGAGCCTTGGGCATCATCGTCCCGCAGACCGAGTTCAAGGGGACCACGCCGCTCTCCGGCACCCCGCCCCTCGACACCGGCACCACTTCCGTCACAGAGCGCTCCCGGCGCGACATCTTCATCGCCCCGACCGTCTACGCCACCTACTCCCCGGACAACCTCCCCGTCTCCTTCGGCATCGCCGTCAACTCCATTTATCCGCTATCGAAGACCTGGGATGACTCAAGCGTCTTTAGAAACCAGGTGCAGATCGCGTCGATCAAGCCGATCAACATACAGCCGACCGCAGCGTACCGCTTCGACGACCTGAACCTCGCCGTGGCGGCGGGGCTCGACGTCACCTACGCCGTCGTTTCGCTGCAAAAGGCGCTCTACAGCCCGGTGATCGACCCGTCCTCGCCGGCGCCCCCCTTCGGCGCCTACGAGCTCGGCTCCATGGGGCTCGACGGCACGGCAACCGACCTCGGCTATAACCTGGGCCTTCTCTGGAAGCCGCGGCCCGAGGTGAGCCTGGGAATCGCCTACCGCAGCAAGATCACCCTCCATATCGACGGTGAGGCGAACTTCCTCGCCACCACGCCGACAGGTCTTGGTGCCATTGGCCTTACCGACACCGCCGTCTTCCCCTATACGCGTGCCAGGGCAAGCAGCAGCGCCTCCACAACGATCACCCTCCCCGACACCCTCGACCTCGCCGTCGCCTGGCGCCCCACCGACCGGGTTACCCTCGAGTTCGACGCGACCCGCACCGGCTGGAGCAGTTTCAACCAGCTCCTCATCGATTTTGACTCCTCAGAGTTCGCCGCCTTCAACGACCAGCCTGATCCCAGGAACTGGCGCGACGTATGGAGCTACAAGTTCGGCGGCGAGTACCGCGTCACCCCGCGCCTCGCCCTGCGTGCCGGCTACAGCTTCGACAAATCCCCCGTTCCCGACGCGACCGTAGACCCGCTGCTCCCGGACGCGGACCGGCACAGCTTCTCCATCGGCACCGGCATCGGCAACGCACTCGCCACCCTCGACCTCGCCTACATGTGGGTGCACTTCGTCGACCGCAAGGTGCACAACCAGGACATGGTCAATCTAAGGGGCGCAAACGGCACGTACAAGAGCGATGCCTACCTCCTCGCCGCCAACCTGAACCTTATCTTCTAGGACGGCCCCTTCGGGCCGCGAAGGAGAGCACATGAGAAAGCACCTACTACGCTTGTTTTGCGTCATCTGCCTGCTGTTCACCCTGGCCGGCTGCGGCTCGGACTCCGGCGTCCACCAGGAGGAGAGCCCCAACACCGCCCTTTTCGACCCGGGCGCCGGGGTCGTCCCGCTCCCGAACGTGCTCGCCACGGCTGTGGCGGCCGACCCCATCACCCAGTACGCCGACACGGCAACGGGAGTGGTGGGGCTGCGCCCGGCGAACCGCCCGATGAACCCTCTGGAGGCGCTCGCCTACGTGAACCGGTACGAGGTCGGGGGCACCGGCGCGGTGGCCGGGGTGAACGCCCCCATCTATATCCGTTTCGCACGGCCGCTGCGCCCGGACACGGTGAACGGCGCCAACATCAAGGTCTTCCAGATCGGCGCCGACAGCGCCCTCCCCGACGCCACTGAGAACGCGCCCCTTCGCTTCACCGACGTGACCGCCGGCTTCACCTTCAGCTACCGTCCTGGTGCTAGCGACGTCTCGCTCTTCCCGAGGTTCCCGCTCCTCCCTGCGACCCGGTACCTCTACCTGGTCACCAACCGGGTGAAGGACGCCGCCACCGGCGGCTCGGTGGGAAGTTCCGTCTACTTCTCGGCGCTCAAATCCACTACGGCACTGGGGGGGCCTTTCGCCCCCCTGGAGCGCATCCGGCAGAATACGACCGACGCCGACGGCAAGGTCCTCTTTTCGGGCTACGCAAAGGTCATGAACGACCTGATCGCGGCTCCTACCGAGAGTACGGTGACAAGCCGCAGCCAGATCGCGCTCCTCGGGCGTTTCATCACCACCGCTGCGGGCTTCGTTACCGTCGACCCCGCCGATCCGCTAGGAAGCATCCTCCCCGTGGAAACCGCCCTGAGGTCGTTCGCCGCCGGGAGCGATCTCCCCGGCGGACTTTCGGGCAAGAGCTGGCTCGGCGCCGGACTCAACGCCGCGACGGTCACGGCGACCCTCGCACCCTCCGTCTACTGGGGCGCGGTCCTCGCGGGGACCGGTCTCCCGGTCGTCGTACCGCCGGCGGTCGGGACGGTCGTCACCGGGAGCTTCACCAGCGCTGATCTCTCGATGAACCCGGTGGTCGCACGCGCTAACCCCGCCATGAACCAGAACCTCGCCTTCGGCAGCTACAGCGCGGCAAGCGCGGTGCTCCAGCCGTACCGCGAGCCGGGGACCGGGCGGCTCACCGGTTACTACTACACGGAGCGGCAGGTTCCCTTCGTCTACTTCGCGCCTGCGGGGACGCCCCCCGCCGGAGGATGGCCGCTCGTCATCTTCCAGCACGGCATCAACGGCAGAAAGGAGCAGGCCATCGCCGTGGCGGGTGCGCTCAACGGGGCCGGCTATGCCGTGGTCGCCATCGATCTACCGCTGCATGGCGAGCTCGCCCTGCCGGGGCACGTGACCGGAACGAAATGGGGCGAGGACTTTATAGCCCTGGGCGCGCCACTCGCCGCACGGACCAACATCCAGCAGGCCGCGTTCAACCTGGACCGGCTGGACCTGGTCCTCGCCACCCCGACCTTCGGCGCCCCCTTCGCGGCACAGGGGTTCGCCCCCCTTGGGGCGAACGCCCCCAACCCGGCGGTCAAACCGAAGTACGTAGCGCTTAGCTTGGGCTCCATCGTCGGCGCCTACTACCTGGCCGGCAACACCACCCTGTCCGGCGCCCCAGGCGCCCCCCCCTACACGCAGGGGAGCCTCGACGTAGACATGAAGGGGCTCTTCAGCGTCCCCGGCGGGCGCATCGCCTACCTGCTGCGCGACAGCGCCGACTTCGGCCCGAGCCTGAACGCGGGGCTCGCCGCGCAAGGGGTGATGTCGGGAACCCCGACCTACGAGCAGTTCTTCCAACTCACCCAATCCGTACTCGACCCGGTAGATCCGGCGACGATGACGACGCCCCTCCCGAACCTCACTACGGCGGACCTCCTCCCCTCGCGCCTTTCCGGACGCCTCCTGATGCAGGAGGCGACCACCACGAGCTTCGCCGACGGCCGGCCGCTAAACGGCGATCTGGTGATCCCGAACTCGGCGACCCGATACCTGGGTGACGCCCTCGGCGGACGCGGCGTGATCGGCACTGCCGCGGCGCTCGCCGTGGCGCCCGGCTTCGACCAGTTGAGCTACCTCTCCGGCCGCGTCCCGGCGCCGTTCATGATGACCCTCGCCGACGGCGTACCGGCCTTCAAGACCGCTACGGCGGCGGGGGTGGCCGCCTCGACCGCCCCGCGCGAAGGTTACTTCCAGTTCGACCAGCAGGATGCGACGCACGGCATGCTGATCGACCAGGCGAGCTCCCCGGTCACCTTCCAGCTCGCCCAGCGCCAGATGGTGTATTTCGTCCGCAACGGCATCGTCGTCGACCCGACGGTCACCTCTGCGGCACTGCCGCGCGCGGCAGCCGTCTCCGGGACGACGCTCCCTTACCGGGCGCTCCCCCCGCGCGTGATGAGGCTCTTCACACCGCGCGACTGACGCCCCTCCCCCCCTCCCAGCCTCCCCCTTCCGGGGGGAGGTGCTAAACGGCCTCGCGGCAAGACGCGATTCAACCTGCTCCACGGCCCGTCCGGCATTTCCGGACGGGCCTTTCTTTTTGAGCTTCCTTCGGGCCAACTTACCTCTCGACAAAGTAAGACATTTGCAATATATTCCGGCAGTACTGTATACAATTTTCTGCCGCACTCCCGGCAGGCCCCGATACCAGCCAATCACCATCAATCCCACGCAAAGGAGAACAGAACCGATGGCAACTCCAGAGTTCAAGTACCAGGAAGCTTTCCCGCTCGGGCCGGACACCACCAAGTACCGCCTCATCCCGGACTCCAAGCAGTACGTTTCGGTCGCCAACTTCGATGGCCAGGAGGTCCTCAAAGTCGCTCCCGAGGCCCTCACCGTGGTGGCTAACGCCGCCATGAAGGACCTCTCCTTCCTGCTTCGCCCCGAGCACAACGAGATGGTAGCGAAGATCCTGGCCGATCCGGAAGCTTCCCAGAACGACAAGGGTGTCGCCCTCGCCTTCCTGAGAAACGCCGAGGTTGCCGCCAACTTCGAACTCCCGATCTGCCAGGACACCGGCACCGCCATCGTCATGGGCAAGAAGGGTCAGCAGGTCTGGACCGGTGCTAACGACGAGGAGTACCTCTCCAAGGGGGTCTACAAGACCTATACCGAGGAGAACCTGCGCTACTCGCAGACCGTGGCGCTTGACATGTACAAGGAGGTCAACACCGGCACGAACCTCCCGGCCCAGATCGACCTCTACGCCACCAAAGGTGCCGAGTACAAGTTCCTCTTCATGGCGAAGGGTGGCGGCTCCGCCAACAAGACCTACCTCTACCAGGAGACCAAGGCACTCCTTAACCCGGACAGCCTCGTGAAGTTCCTGGTCGCCAAGATGAAGACGCTCGGCACCGCGGCCTGCCCGCCGTACCATCTGGCCTTCGCCATCGGCGGCACCAGTGCCGAAGCAAACCTTAAGACCGTGAAGCTTGCCAGCGCCAAGTACCTCGACGCGCTCCCCACCAGCGGCAACGAGCACGGCCAGGCCTTCCGCGACCTCGAACTCGAAAAGCTCCTCCTCGAAGAGGCGCAGAAAAGCGGCATCGGCGCCCAGTTCGGCGGCAAGTACTTCGCCCACGACGTGCGCATCGTCCGCCTGCCGCGCCACGGCGCATCCTGCCCGGTCGGCATGGGCGTTTCCTGCTCCGCGGACCGCAACATCAAGGCGAAGATCAACAAGGAAGGGATCTGGGTCGAGCAGATGGACGACAACCCGGGCCGCCTGATCCCCGAGCGTTTCCGCGGCAAGCACGAGCACGGCGTCAGGATCAACCTGAACCAGCCGATGAAAGATATCCTCGCTGAGCTGACCAAGCACCCGGTATCCACTCCGCTGCTGCTCTCTGGCACCATCGTGGTCGGCCGCGACATCGCGCACGCGAAGTTCAAGGAGATCCTCGACTCAGGCAAGCCGCTCCCCGAGTACCTGAAGAACCACCCGATCTACTACGCCGGCCCGGCAAAGACCCCGAAAGGGAAGCCCTCCGGCTCCTTCGGCCCGACCACTGCAGGGCGCATGGACTCCTACGTCGACCTCCTGCAGGCCAACGGCGGCTCCATGGTCATGATCGCCAAGGGTAACCGCTCGCAGCAGGTAACCGACGCGTGCAAGAAGCACGGCGGCTTCTACCTCGGCTCCATCGGCGGCCCGGCCGCAATCCTCGCCGAAGAGAACATCAAGAAGGTCGAGTGCATCGACTTCCCCGAACTCGGCATGGAGGCGGTCTGGAAGATCGAGGTGGAGGACTTCCCGGCGTTCATCCTCGTGGACGACAAGGGGAACGACTTCTTCAAGCAGCTTGGGATCTAGTAAGTAAGACAGACCGTAGGACAAAAAAAGCCCCCGTTGCCGTAATGGCAGCGGGGGCTTTTTCATGTGGATGGTGGAGGAGCCTTTTCAGTCGGCCCGGTGCGGTCCCACTTCCAGGCCTTCTCTTTACATGTAGACCATGACCCGGAAATGGAGCCTGCCGTCCATGGTGGTGAAGGGGATGGTAACCCCTTTACATTGCACGCTCATGCTCCCGTCCGTGGTGCAGGCCTCGGGGGGATCGGTCATAGGACGCAGCCGCCCAGACAGCACCAGGGGAAGCCCCAGGGCAACGCTGCCGTACTGTTCGTGGTACTTGGTCTTGAAGACGCCGGCGATGTTGTTCGCCACCTCGCCGACCGCATCCGAGATGGCTTCGTCATCGGCCTCCTCGATCATCAGCAGGTCCTTGGCGATCTGCTCCGCGGGCCCTTTCTCCGTGGCGAAGATGATGTAGCCGACACGGTCGCCGGCAACCCCCACGATACCGACCACGTCGGAGTGCAGCGGGTTGATCTTCTTCTCTACCTTGCCGGCAAAGATGTCCGTGTTCATGTAGCTCTTGAAGGTGTCCTGGGTGGCCGACATGATGGTGAACATGATCTCTTCGAACGTTATGCTGTTGCTCAAGGCAACCCCCTTTACAACAATTGATGATTGACGATGGACAATTGACAATGAAAAACAGTGAGGGCAATTGCGTCGCTACCTTTGCTATTCGTCATTCACCGAGAAAGCTTTAGCGATGCGTATACATGACACTCATTGCTTGTCATGTGTCTGCCGTGAGGCAACGTTGTCAATGGTCAACGGTCAATTGTCAATTGGTTCAGATCCCTGTAAGCTCCGCCACTTTAAGCTCTATATCGTCTCCGTTTACCCTCACGATCTTCCCGCCTTCTTCCTCGGTGCGGATCACCCCTTCGTCAATCCATACCTTCAGACGCTCCTCTTCCACGCCGAAGTGCTCGCAGGCTTGCGCCACCGTGAACCAGGTCTTCGATGCCAGCATGATATCCCCCTTTAACCTGCTCCGGCCCCAGCTTGGATGCGTTCTCATAGAAGGGCGCGGGCTCGGTTTTAATTACAGATTCCACCGTTGGATGGTACCGCTCTTGCCTGCCTTGTCAAGCACAGCGGCGAGCTAGCACCGCAAAAATACTACGGGTTTGCCGCACGTGCATTTTTTGCTTTTCCAATGAACGTTCCTGCCGATAAGTACAAGGTGGCTGCTTAATGAGCCATCGGAGACCTTGAAGATGCCGACCAGAGAGTTACAACGCGAGACGGTCTTGTTCGTCGATGACGAGAGGAGCTACCTTGCCTACACCAGCGAACTCTTCGAGAACCGGGGCCTCAACATCCTTACGGCCGGGTCGGCGATGGAGGCCCTTGAGATCGTAGAGCACCACTCGGTCGCCGTGGTGGTCTCGGACAACGAGATGCCGGGCATGCGTGGGATCGAGCTGCTGTCGCGGATCAAGGAAATCTCGCCGCACACGGTGAAGATCATGATGACCGGCAGCGCCGATCTCGCAACCACCCTTGCCGCGATCAACAGCGGAGAGGTCTTCCGCTTCGTGCTGAAGCCCTGGAAGAAGGCGGATATGCTGCGCGCGGTGAAGGACGGGCTGCGGCGCTACCGGGTGCTGCAGTCCCTCAAACGGGAAGACGAGTTCATCTTGCACTCCCTCGCGCAGACCATCGAACTAAAAGACGCCTCCACGAAGGGGCACTGCGACCGCGTGGCGACACTTGCGCTGCGCCTGGCGGAGCGCCTGGGGATCCCGGAGGACACCCAGCAGGAGATAAGGTACGGCAGCTGGCTGCACGACTGCGGCAAGATCGGCGTCCCGGAAGCGATCCTCAACGCTGAACGCGCCCTCACCCAGGAGGAGTTCTCCATCGTCATGAAACACCCGGAATGGGGGCGCGAGGTGGTGCGCAAGGCGAACCTCTCGAAGACGGTCCAGGAGATCGTCCTGTACCACCACGAGCGCTACGACGGCAAGGGATACCCCTTTGGGCTTGCCGGAGACAAGATCCCTCTGGAGGCCCAGATCGTCGCCACAGCCGACATCTGCGACGCGCTCACCATGGACCGTCCCTACCGCAAGGGTTTTGACCGAGACGAGCTTCTCTGTACCATGAAGGGGATGAGCGGGTCGAACCTCGATCCGAAGCTGATCGAAGTCCTTTTCGAACTGCTCGCCGAGGAGGAACCGAGCGAGGTGTGACGAGGGGCAATGAGGATTCAGGGCGCCGCCAGATGCAACCAGTAGTCACGGGACCGGCAAAGCCAGGTAGATCAATCATCCGTCGCGGTGCATGACTTCTCCATCGCGTTAGATTAATCATCAATCGTGTTGCACGACTTTTCCAACGCGTTAGATTAATCATCCATTCCGCTGCACGACTTCTCCATCGCGTTAGATTAATCATCCATCGCGCTGCACGACTTCTCCATCGCGTTAGATTAATCATCCATCGCGCTGCACGGCTTCTCCATCGCGTTAGATTAATCATCCATCGCGTTGCACGACTTCTCCATCGCGTTAGATTAATCATCCATCGCGCTGCACGACTTTTCCAACGCGTTAGATTAATCATCCATCGCGCTGCACGGCTTCTCCATCGCGTTAGATTAATCATCCATCGCGCTGCACGACTTCTCCATCGCGTTAGATTAATCAATCGCGGCCCGGGCAAACAAAAAGAGGGGGGAGCATCCTTCATGCTCCCCCCTCTTCGTTTCCGTGCAACCGACGCTATTTCTTCTTGCGCACCTGTTCGACCGCCTTCTCGAAACGTGTCACTTCAAACCCCTTGAGGATCTTGGCGTCGTCACCGATGATGATGACCGGAACGCCCTGGCTCTTGTACTTGCCGGTCACAAGCGCCATCGCCTCAGGCTCGACCTCGACGTCCCGGTTGATGAAGGGGATGTTGTTCTTGGTGAAGTATTCCTTGGCCGCCCTGCAGTGCGGGCACCAGGAAGTGGAGAAGAGGACGATCTTCGGGTATTTCGTTTCCTGTGCACGCGCCCCCAGCGGACTCTGAGGAAGTTGCTCGGCGCCGAAGCCGGAAAGCGGGAGCAGCAGGGATGCAGCCAGGATGGCGGTCAGCAGAATACGCATGTCAATCCCCCTTGGGTTGTGTTTTGTTACCACCGACGGTGAGCTGTCGCCGGATCATCTTGAAACTTAGCGTTTTCGGGTTGCCGGGACGGCGCACCAGGATCAGGACCGGTGTCCCGGCGTGCCCCCTCAGGCGCCGATCTACGATGAACTTGAAGTCGCTTCCAGCGGTGGGCGTGCCGTCCACCTGGACGATGATGTCGCCCGCCTTGATGCCGGCCAGATGCGCGGGGCCTCCCGCCACCAGCTGCCGCACCGCTATGGTGCCGTCGGCCCTTGGGACGCCGTCGATGCCGACCCCACCGAAAGCGGCCCCCTCGCTGGAGAGGGGCAGGGCGAGCAGGAGCAAAAGTTGTAATAGACACATTATCCTGGTCATGGGGCGTCAACTTATACGAAGGGTGCCCCGGCTGTCAACTATGCTTTTGCCGCGCTTTCCCCTCTGTGTTATAAATGATGCGTCCCAATCCACCAACGGAGCTACCTATATGACTCTTCGAACCAAGGTGAAAGAAGCCCTCTCCCAAGGACGCCCCGACAGCACCATCCTCGTGAAGGGGTGGGTGCGCACGATACGGAACAGCAAGGAGGTCACCTTCATCTCCTTGAACGACGGTTCCTGTCTGTCCGGGATCCAGGTGGTCGTCGAGCCGGACCTTGCCAACTACCGTGAGATCACCGGTATCGGAACCGGCAGCGCCCTGGCGATCACCGGTGTGCTGCAGGAGTCACCCGCCGCCGGGCAGGCGCTTGAACTGAAAGCGAGCGCAATCGAGGTGATCGGGGGCGCCGACCAGGATTATCCGATGCAGAAAAAGCGGCACACCTTTGAGTACCTGCGCACCATCGCCCACCTGCGGCTGCGCAGCAACACCTTCGGAGCCGTCTTCCGCGTCCGTTCCGCCCTCGCCCAGGAGGTGCATAGCTTCTTCGCCGAACGCGGCTTCCTCTACGTGCACACCCCGATCATCACCTCGAACGACTGCGAGGGGGCAGGAGAGCTCTTCCGGGTCACCACCCTCGACATGGCTCGCCCCCCGCTGAAAAACGGCGCGGTCGACTTCTCCGGTGACTTCTTCGGCGGGGCCACCGGTCTCACCGTGAGCGGTCAGTTGGAGGGTGAGCTTTTCGCCCAGGCCTTCTCCGACATCTACACCTTCGGCCCGACCTTCCGGGCTGAGAACTCCAACACGGCGCGCCACGCCGCCGAGTTCTGGATGATCGAGCCGGAGATGGCCTTCGCCGACCTATCCGACGACGCCGATCTCGCCGAAGCCTTCCTGAAGAGGCTCTGCCGATTCGCGCTCGACAACTGTCAGGAGGACATGAGCTTCTTCAACGCGCAGATCGACAAGGGGCTCATCGAGCGCATTGAAGGGGTTGCGGATGCCTCGTTTGCCCGCATGGATTATGGCGAGGCGATCGAGCGGCTGAAAAAGGCGCCGGTATCGTTCCAGTTCCCGGTGGAGTGGGGTCTCGACCTGCAGTCTGAGCACGAGCGCTACCTGACCGAACAGGTAGTTCGGGGGCCGGTCTTCATCATGAACTACCCGAAGGAGATCAAGGCGTTCTACATGAGGCAGAACGGCGACGGCAAGACCGTCGCGGCCATGGACCTCCTGGTCCCGAAGGTCGGGGAGATCATCGGGGGGAGCCAACGCGAGGAGCGGCTTGAACTTCTGGAGCAGCGCATGCTGGAGACGGGGATCGCGCCTGAGTCGCTGTGGTGGTACCTCGATACCCGGCGCTGGGGCTCCACGCCGCACGCCGGTTTCGGGCTCGGCTTCGAACGACTGATCATGTACCTGACCGGGATGGAGAACATCAGGGACGTCATCCCCTTCCCGAGGACACCGAGGCACGCGGAATTCTAGGGACGCATCGCATGCAGTGCGGGCATAAAAAGAGGCAAGGGCCGCGTGGCCTTTGCCTCTTTTGTTTCACTATGAGGGCAGCTTCCTAGCGCTGCGCACTCTGCGGCCAGTAACTCCCCCCGACCAGCATCGCCTTGATCCTGCCGATCTTCACCTTGGTGGTGACCATGACCGGGATCTTGAGCGCATCATCGGTGAGCCAGACCTTTATCTCGCCGGACCGGTTGAAAAAACCGTCCGCCTTCATGAGGGGCTGCACCACTATGGTCTTGAAGTGCCCGACCGGCGTGTCTATCTCCTCGCGGTTCAGGACCTTCACCTCGGTGTTCCAGAGTTTCTTGCAGTCATAGATGTCGACGTAAAGCGACTTACCTGGGGTGAGCTGCAGACTACGCACGTAATAGACGACTGAGAGTGGATCAAAGGTGTTCGGGCCGATATCGTCCACTCGCTGCGTCTTCTTAAGGAGATCCCGCGATTCGACCTTCTGTTTCTGCTGGTCGAAATGCGCCTCCTTGTGTTTCCTGTGGCTCCCTTCGCTGATCTTGTTGCGGAAATAGGTGGGGGCACCGAAGCGGTCACCGCTGCCGCGCTGCACGATGGATTCGGCACGGTCATCAACCTTGAAGAAGGTATCAAGCCACGGCATCGATCGGGTGGTGGTGACGATGTGGATCTCGCCCCCCTTGGTGGTCGCCTCCTGCACAGTGGTACCCGCCTTGACGCCGGTCCAGCTGACGTCATAGATCAACTTCTCGTTGGGACTCATGGCACTGGCAGGTATAGCGGACAAGGAAAGGACAAGGACGGTGAAAAAGGACAATAATGCTGAAAGTTTCATATCAACAGATTAGCCCCTCGCTGCTCATTTATTCAAGAGAAAAAACTTAGGGATTACCTAATGTTAGAGCGCTCACACGAAGTCAGCAGACTGCCGCACCGGGATCTCACCTGGACAGGTGGGAAGCTCTACGCGCCGCTGCTCTTGGTGATCATGATGACACCGATGGCAACCAGCACCGTGCCGGCCCAGCGCATGGGGTTCACCACCTCGTGCAGGAGGTACTGTGAAAGGAAGGCAACGAGGATGTAGTTGAGCGCCTGCATGGGGAGGGCGACGGAGAGGTCTTCCCAGGAGAGGACGGCGAGCCAGAGGAAGAAGAAGACGGCGAGCATCGCCGTGCCGAAGACGAGCTTCGGCGTGGTGAGTGCCTGCACGGCGACCCGGAGGATACCCTTCAGGTTCATGGTGGAAATGTCGCCCAGTTCCTTCATGCCGCTGGCAAGAAGCAGGTCGCCGATGGTACCGGCGGTAACCGCGACCAGCATGACCACTACCGTCTTAAACATACGTCTTTTCCTCTCCCCGGTAATTTCTCAGCTGAAGGCCGAGCCGGGCCATTTTCTCTCTCACGAGCGGGCTGGTGAGTGCCGCCAGTTCCGCCTCATGCTGGTAGTCGGGCATGCGCCGTTTGAGGGTGGGACATGGGTGGCAGCCGGGATGGAAGTAGATCTCGGTGAGCCCCTCCCCTACCCCGTCAAGTGCCGAGAGCAGGTATTCCTCGGTCATCTGCCCCGAGTTCAAAAGCCCTTTCACCTCGGCGGCATAGCGGATGCCGAGCCGGTCCAGGCGCGGACGACAGCGGTCGGCGAGCCGGGCGAAGATGAAGGCATCCGCGCACTTGCCGACGAAACGCTTTTTGTCCAGCGCAAGGTTCGCGGGAAGGTTTTCCCTGGTGAGCCGGAAGCTCTTGATGCCGTAGGTGGGGATCAGCTCGCAGAGGATGTCGAACACCACCGGGTGCATGTGGATGTTTAGGTGGCCGTCCACGTGGGTGAGCTCGACTCCTGCGTCCCGGCACTTCGCAAGCTGCGCGTCGATCTCCTGGCGAAGCTTCTTCCTGAGCCCTTTGAGGAAGAAATAGCGCATCCCGGCAAGCACCGGGTCATCGGTGAACTCGCCCCCGGCGTCGGTCAGGGCGGGAAGCCCCTGCTGCTTGAGGACCGCGCTCCCCTGCACTAGGGTGAGGTGCAGCCCCACCTGCAGTGCGGGGTTCGCGCGTGCGAAGGCCGCCGCCTCCTCAAAGGCGTCCCCTCCCACCATGAGGGAGGTGCTGGTCAGCATCCCTTCCTGCCATGCCTTGATGATGCCGCGGTTCGCGCCGGTACTAAGCCCGAAGTCGTCGGCGTTCAGGATCACTTCTTTCATAACCCGTTCTGCGTTCTATGTTCTAGGTTCTACGTAAACTACCCCACTACGCTCAGCAGGCGGCCTTCTTGCGCTTTTTCATGTAGCTTAGGTACTGGGCCCCTTCCTTCAGGAGCTTTCTGCGTACCTTCGCATCGACCAGCATGCTGTAGATGCTGCGCGCGATGTAGCGGGGGCGGAAGTAGAACTTGTTGTAGAAGAGCTCGACGGCGTCGAAGATCTCCTGGTTGGTGAGGTTCGGATAGTTGATAACGCACTTCTGGTGCCCGGTGGCGTCCAGGAAGCTGTCGGAGGCGATCCAGCCGTTCTCCTTGGCCATCTGGTAGAACTCGGTGCCGGGGTACGGCGAGGCAAGGGAGACCTGGATCGAGGTGAGGTCAAGGTCGATGGCGTAGGCGATGGTCTCTTTGATGGTTTCCCGGGTCTCGCCGGGAAGCCCGAGCACGAAGGCGCCGTGCACCGTGATGCCGAGCTTCTTGCAGTTCTTGGTGAACTCGATCGCCTGCGCCTTGGTGACCCCCTTCTTGATGTTCTTGAGGATCTGTTCGTTGCCCGACTCGTACCCGACCACGACGTGGTGCATGCCTGCTTCGGAGAGCTCCTTCAGGGTCTCATAGTCGGTGTTAGCGCGCGCGTTGATCACCCAGGAGACGTTCAACGGCTTGATGGCACGGGCGATGGCGATGGCGTGCTGCTTGTCGGCGGTGAAGGTATCGTCGTCAAAGGAGATGTCCTTCACCTGGGGGAGGTTCTCCTTGATCCACTTCACCTCCTCGTAGACGTTCTCGGGACTTCTCTTTCTGAGGCTTCTCCCTGAGAAGGTCTGCGGCCAGAGGCAATAGATGCAGCGCGACGGGCAGCCGCGGCTCGCGTAGATGGAGACGTAGGGATGCCGGAAGTGCGGGATGACGTACTCCTCGATGGGGAGGTCCCGCTTGTACACCTGGCTTGCGAAGGGGAGTGCGTCGAGGTCCTGAATCGGGGGACGGTCCTTGGTGTGCTGCACCTTGCCGTCCTTTATGAAGCTGATGCCGTCGACCTCTTCCCAGGGTTTCCCTTCGCATAGCTCCGCGGTGGAGTAGTCGAACTCGCCGCGGCAGACGATATCGACCGCGCCGTCGGCAAAGCGCAGGCTCTCCTCGGGTAGTACGCTCACGTGCGGGCCGGTAAGCACGGTCACCGTCTCGGGACGCTGAGCCTTGACCCGGCGCGCCGTTTCCACGTCGATCGCGAGGGTCGGGGTGGAGGTGTACATCACCACCATGTCGAAATCCTTAGCGATCTTCAGGCAGGCGTCGAGATCAAGCCGCTGCACCGGTGCGTCAACGACGCGCGCTCCCGGGATCATGCCCGCGGGGTAGGTTAGCCAGCCGGGAAACCAGAAAGAGGTTACCTCCCGAGAGGCTTGGTAGCGCGCTCCGGCGCCTCCGTCGAAATCCTCGAAGGTGGGCGGGTTCAAAAACAGCGGCTTCATGTACCCTCCAGATTAATGAAGTCAAACAAAAAAGAACCCTGACTATAAGACGGCAGGGGCGGTTTGTCAAGGCGAACCCTGGCCGGGTTCGGAAAGCGTTGCGGCGGTGCCTCCCCTCTGTTAAAGTGGCCGATCGAGAGGAACGAACCGCTATGACTACGGAAAAAAGAAGTCTGGGGGTGGTGGCCGCCATGCCCCAGGAGATCGCGCCGGTCCTGGCGCGTATAAAGGGTTTCCGCCAAGACACACTCGCCGGCCGGAACCTGTACCGCTTCCCGGTGGACGGCAGATTGGTCTTTATGATCGAGTCCGGCATGGGACCTAAGCACGCCGCGGCGGCAACGCGTGCACTCATCGCTCACGCGGCTCCCGAGGCGCTGGTGAACTTCGGGTTCGGTGGCGCCGTGCTCCCTGGGCTGGAGGTCGCGGAACTGGTGCTGGCCGAACGGGTTTTCCACCTGGACGGCGATGCCCTAAGTGAGCTCCCCCCGCCCGACCCGGCCCTTGCCACCCTCGCCTCGGAGCATTGCTGCAAAGTCGGGGTGCAGTTGCGGCGCGGCGGCTTCGTGACCTCGAGCGCCATCAAGAACAAGCGGGAGATGGCAAGCCGCATCGGCGCGGCAACCCCCTTGCCGCTTCTCGAGATGGAAACGGCAGCCGTCCTTCAAGAAGCTCAGCAGGCGGGGATACCGCTTTTCGCGCTTAGGAGCGTGAGCGATGCGGCCGACGAGGAGTTGGGGTTTGCCATCGAGGATTTCTGCGACGCGGAGCTGAACCTGAGCCCTTGGCGCGTGGCCCTTGCCATCGCGAAGCGCCCCTTGTTGGTGCCGCAGTTGATCAGGCTTTCAGGGAATACGCGCAAGGCGGGAAGAACGCTTGCCCTGGCGGTGGAACTCACCCTGCAGGCGCTCGCCAGGGAATCCTGAGCCGTCTCTAGTCGAAGCTCTCCGAGAAGCGCGCCGCGATCTCCCCTTTCAGGTAGGCGTCCGCCTCGGCCGCGGTGGCGAAGTTCAGTGCCTTCTGCGCCACGGCGCGCGCTTCCTCAAGGGTGCAGCGGCGCAGGATCTTCTTCACCCTCGGGATAGAGACCGCGTTCATCGAAAGCTCGTCGTAGCCAAGCCCGAGCAGGATGGGGAGATACTCCGGGTCCCCCGCCATCTCGCCGCAGATGCACGCGTCGATCCCGGCGGCATGGGCCGCGTCGACGATGGTCTTTAGCGACCTGAGCACCGCGGGATGCAGCGGCTGGAACAGCGAGGAGAGGTGCTCGTTGGTGCGGTCGATGGCGAGCGTGTACTGGATGAGGTCGTTGGTGCCGACGCTGAAGAAGTCGACCTCGGCCGCCAGGAGATCGGCGATCACCACCGCAGACGGGATCTCGATCATGATCCCCACCTGCACCTTCTCGTCAAAGGGGTGCCTGCCGCGCAGTTCCTCCTTCACCTCCTCCAAAAGCGCCTTGGCGGCGCGCACCTCGGCCACCCCTGACACCATCGGGAAGAAGAGCTTCACCTCGCCAAAGGCGCTCGCCCTCAGGATCGCTCTCAACTGGGCCTTGAACGACTCGGGCTGGCGCAGGGAAAGCCGTATCGCGCGCAGCCCCAGGGCGGGGTTCATTTCGTCGGAGAGGTCGAGATCGGTGAGGCACTTGTCGCCGCCTATGTCCAGGGTGCGGATGGTGACCGGCAGCGGCGCCATCTTCTTCACCAGGGCCGCGTAGGCCTCGAACTGCTCCTCCTCGGTCGGGAGCGTACTGCGGTTGAAAAAGAGCATCTCGGTACGGTACAGGCCGATCCCGTCGCTGCCGTGCTTCTCCAGGGATGCGGTTTCCTCGATGAACTCCACGTTGCCCTTAAGGCGCATGCGGTGCCCGTCGAGGGTCTGAGCCGGGAGGTCGCGCAGCTTCAGAAGCTCGCGCTCCACATACTCGTAGCGCTGCTTTTTCTGCAGGTATTCCTTAAACTCATCTTGGCTCGGGTTGATGATGACGACGCCGGTAGCTCCGTCGATGATCAGGGTGTCGCCGTCCTGGACCTCTCCCGTGATCCGCTCAAGCCCGACCACCCCCGGGATCTCGAAGGCGCGCGCGAGGATGGAGGAGTGCGAGGTCTTGCCACCCAGGTCGGTGATGAACCCCATCACCTTCTCCTTGTCGATCTGCAGGATGTCGGCCGGGGAGAGGTCGTGGGCCACCACGATCACCTTGCCGTCGATCCTCGTGAGCGGCTCCTGCTTTTCCCCCACCATGTTCCTAAGCACCCGTTCGACGACCGTTTCCACGTCGTTACCGCGCTCGCGCAGGTAGTCGTCCTCGACCCCCTCGAAGAAGGTCTTGAAGCGTCCGAGGGTGCGTTTCAGCGCCCCTTCAGCGTTGATGCCAAGCCGTTCGATGTACTGGGTGGTCTCTCCGACCAGCATGGTGTCGTCGAGGAGCATGAGGTGCGCGTCGATGACGCAAAGGTGCTCGGGGCCGTGGGTGCTGGCGAGCTGGTCCTTGAGGGCGTAGAGCTCCCCCTTCGCCCGCTCGAGGGCGCTCGTGAAGCGCTCCACCTCACAGGGGATCTCTTCCCGGGCCACCACCACCTCGGTCACAGCCACGCGGCGGCGGTCGGTGATGCGCACCTCGCCGATGGCGATGCCGGCGGAGGCGCCGATTCCCTTCAGTTGTCTCGACTCACTCCTCTCCAAATCCATTGCGGATAAGTTCCCCCAGTGCGGCGTAGGCCTCCACCTCGTCCGCTCCTTCACACTTGAGCGTGACGGTGCTCCCCTTTGCCGCCGCGAGCATCATGATCCCCATGATGCTCTTGCCGTTCACCTCGATCCCCTCCCGCTCGATCCTGATTTCGGAGGAGAAACCGCTGGCGGTTTTCACCAAAAGTGCTGAGGCTCTCGCATGCAGCCCCAGCTTGTTGGGTATGACGTATTCGCCTTCTATCATATCTGCCCTCACCCACCTACGCCAAGGCTACGGTGGGTAAACCCTCCTTGTTGTTACTTCTTCAGGAAATCGCCGGCTACGGTGATCCCTTCCTGGGCGCTCTCCTTCAGCTTCAGCGCGAGCTCGGCGACGCCACAGCGCGCACGCTCCTGGGTGAAGCGGATCAGCATGGGAAGGTTCACCCCGGTCAGTACCTCAACCTTCCCCTCCTGCAGGAAAGAGATGCTCATGTTGGAAGGGGTGCCGCCGAACATGTCGGTCATGATGATCGCCCCATCGCCGGAAACACGCCCCACCGCTTCCTTTATCGAGGCCATGACGTCGGTGGCCGACGCGTCAGGTGCGATCCCCACCGCCTCGGCGAGTTCCAGCTTTCCTACTATCATCTCCGCCGCGGCGAGAAGTTCCCCTGCCACGCCGGCGTGTGCTACCAAAAGCAGTCCTATCATCCCTGTCCCTTCTCTATATCCCGGTGGGATACCTTGATGTTCACGTTCCGTTGCCGGAAGTAGTGGTACAACTCTTCTGCTATGGCCACCGAGCGGTGCCTGCCGCCGGTGCAGCCGATTGAGACCGAGAGATACGATTTCCCCTCGCGCCGGTACCCCGGCAGCAAAAACTCCAGCATGTCCCGGAAGCGCTCCAGGAAGACCTCGGTCTCCTTCTGCCCCAAAACGTAGTCGCGCACCGCAGGCTCAAGACCCGAGTAGGGGCGCAGCGCCGCCACGAAATAGGGGTTCGGGAGGAAACGGACGTCCATGACCAGGTCGCTCTCCAAAGGCAGTCCGTAGCGAAAACCGAAGGACTGCAGGTTGACCTGCATCTCGAGCGCCCCCTCGCTCCCCTTCACGAGGCCGATCACCACCTCGCGCAGGCGGTGCACGTTCATCTCCGAGGTGTCGATGATGGCCGTGGCGATGCGCCTAAGCCCCGCGAGCTGGTCGCGCTCGAAGCGAATCCCCTCGGGAACGCTCGCCCCCTCAAGGGCGGGGTGGCGGCGCCGGGTCTCGGAGAAGCGGCGGATGAGCACCTGGTCGGTGGCGTCGAAATAGAGGATCTTGACGCTGTGACCGGCTGTGGCAATGGACTGGAAGACCTGGTCGTATCCCTTGATGAAGTCGCGGCTCCTGATGTCCATCACCAGGGCGACGTCCTTTATGTCCTCACGGGAATGTTCGACGAGCTCTATGAAGGTGGCAACGAGCGAAACCGGGAGGTTGTCCAGGCAGAAAAATCCCTCGTCCTCGAGCGCCTTCACTGCCGTCGATTTTCCCGACCCGGAGAGGCCGGTTATGATGACGATGCGCATCTACTCTACCTCGTTGCCCAAGGGGCGGAACTCCAGGCGTGCCAGGAGCTTCTCGTGGAACTCCCGGGCCGAATGGTATCCCATCCCCTTCAGGAGGAAGTTCCTGGCGGCGACCTCGATGATCGAGGTCAGGTTGCGCCCCGGTCGGACCGGGATCTTCACGTGCGGCAGGTCGACACCCAAAATGGTCTTCATCGGTTCATCGATGCCGAGCCGCTCGTACTCCTGGTTTGCATCCCACTCCACCAACTCCAGCACCATGTCGATGATCTTCTTCTCGCGGATCGAGGAGACCCCGTAGAGGTCCTTGATGTTGATGATGCCAAGGCCGCGGATCTCCATGTGGTACTGGATGGTCTCCCCCGCCTGCCCTACGAGTGCCGCCGGCATCTTCTTCTTGATGTGGATCACGTCATCGGCGACCAACCGGTGGCCGCGGATCACGAGGTCCAGGGCGCACTCGCTCTTGCCTATACCGCTTTTCCCAAGCAAAAGCACCCCCACGCCCAAAACGTCCACGAGCACGCCGTGGATGTGGGTCGAGGGGAGCAGGCTCTCCTCCAGAAATTTCGTGATGAGGCTTATGAAAGTGGAGGACTGGTGATGGGTGACCAGAAGCGGGATCCCAGCTCCTTGCGCCGAGCGCTTCAGGAATTCGGGGGGATCAAGCCCCTTGGTGACGATGAAACAGGCGATGGGGTAGGTGCAGAGCTTCTCGATATGGCGCGAGCCGACCTCCTCGGGGATCTGGCTCAGGTACGAGATCTCGGTGTTGCCCAGCACCTGGACCCGATCCGGGTGCAGATGCTCGGTGTAGCCGGTGAGGGCTAAGCCGGGTTTCTGGATGCGCGAGCTGTAAAGCCGGTTCGTGAGCCCCGCGTCGCCGCATAAAAGCTGCAGGTCGAGGCCGTACGCCTTGTCTTCCAGGAGGTCCTTAATGCTGAGGCTCATGCTTGTCAATGCTGCGACCCTTCCCCCGTGCAAGCGAAAAGCCCCAGAGGGGCCGTTATCGCAACGGGAGGCGCCACGGGGACGCCTCCCCTCGCTTCCTTGTCCCCGGGGCGAACCCCGGGGAGCTATCTAGATATCAGGAAGTTACTACGGGTTCTCCGGAGAGATGAGGCCGTAGTTGCCGTCCTTTCTGCGGTAAACGACGTTGATGGTTTCGGTGGAAGACTCGGTGTAAACCAGGAAGTCCTTGTGCAGAAGTTCCATCTGCATCACCGCCTCCTCGACGGACATGGGCTTCATGGTGAAACTCTTGGTCTTGATGATGACCGGAGCCTGGGTCCCTTCCTCGATCCCCTGGGCCTGAACGATCGCCTTCTGCACCTGGCGCTCGCGCGCGTCGGCAGCCGGTTTATGTGCCTTGATGCGCTCCTTGAAGCGGCGCAGCTGACGCTCGATCTTGTCGGATACCGCGTCGATGGAGGCGTACATGTCGTTGGTCTCTTCTGCGGCCTTGATGGTGATCCCTTTGGCGGTAATGGTCACCTCGGCCAGGTGGCGGATCTTTTCCACGGTCAAAAAGACCTGGACGACGATCGGGTCGTCGATATATTTCTTAACCCTCTCCAGCTTCTCCTCAGCGTAGCTTTTCAGGGCTTCGCTCGGTTCCATGTGCCTGAATGTCGTGGTTATCTGCATACGAAGTACCTCCCTTTATTGTCAATACACGCGACTCGCCCGCCGCCGCCGACGGCGGTGTCCGCGTTAGAAATGCTTCTTGCGCTCCGAGGAGGAGCCGATGCGGAGCATCTCGCGGTACTTGGTGACGGTGCGCCGCGCGATGACGATGTTGTGGTCGGAGAGAAGCTCGGCCAGGCGCTGGTCCGAATAGGGGCGCTTGGGGTCCTCGTTGTCGACGAGTTCCTTGATCTTACTCTTCACGCTCTCCGAGGCGATGAAATCCCCCTCGCCGGTGGAGATCCCCGAGTTGAAGAAGTATTTGAGTTCGAAGAGCCCCTGGGGGGTCTGCATGTACTTGTTGGTGGTGACGCGGCTGATGGTGGACTCGTGCATGCCGATATCCTCGGCGATGTCGCGCAAAACCAGCGGGCGCAGGTGCTCGATGCCGCGGTCCAGGAAGTCGCGCTGGAACTTCACGATGCTCTTCGCCACCTTGAAGATGGTGCGCTGGCGCTGCTGGATGCTCTTGATGAGCCAGATGGCGGAGCGCATCTTCTCGCCGATGTAATCCTCGGCTACCTTGTCGACCGGTCGGCTCGACTTGGCGTCCGGGGCGTAGAGCGGGTTGATCCTCAGGTTCGGCATCCCCTCGTCGTTCAGCATCACCACGTACTCGTCGCCAACCTTGTGCACGAAGATGTCGGCGGAGATGTACTGTACGTCGTCGCTGCCGAAGACGCGCCCCGGTTTCGGGTCGAGCTCCGCGATGATGCGGGTGGCGGCGAGGATGTCATTCACGTCCACCCCAAGCACCTTGGCGGCCTGCTTATACTTGTGGCTCTCCAGGTCCTTCAGGTGGTCGCGCAAGAGCGCCTCAACGAGACTTCCCCCCATACCGAGGCTCGCCACCTGCAAAAGCAGGCACTCACGCAGGTCGCGGGCACCGACGCCGACCGGATCGAACTCCTGGACCCTTTTGAGCACGGCATCGACGAGCGGTACGAGGACGCTCCCGGCGTAGCCGTCCAGCGCGTCGTTCACCTGCTCTTCCGGTGTGTTGCCGGCGACACCGCCCCACTCGAGCGCCTCCTCGCGGAAGGGGGTGGCCTGCACGCAGGCCTGCGCCACGTCGTCGAGCCCGGCCCGCAGGTAGCCGTCCTCGTCGATGTTCCCTATGATCTCGGCCCCTATCGCCATCTCACGGTCGGTGAGGCGGGTGAGGCTTAACTGCCAGATGAGGTGGTCGAAAAGGGTCGATTTCTTGGTGAGGAGATTCTCGAAAGAGGGACGGTCCTCGTCGTCGTAGTACTGCTCGCCGGAGCTGTAGTTGTAGCCGTCGATGTAAGAGTCCCAATCGGCCTCGCGGGTTTCCTCGCCGGCGCGCACCTCCTGGAAGTCGCTTGCGGCAGCCTCCGGTTCGGACTCCTTCTCGCGCAGTTCGAGTTGCTCGGGCTCGCGCACCTCCTCCTGTTCGATCACCTCGTCGAGGATCGGGTTCTCTTCCAGCTCCTGCCGCACCACGTCCTGGAGTTCCAGCCGGGAGAGCTGGAGCAGCTTGATGGCCTGCTGCAACTGGGGGGTCATCACCAGTTGCTGACTCATCTTCATCTGCTGGCGCATCTCAATTGCCATAAATCCTCGCTGCCGAAACCTGAAAACGTTCTACGTTATGTTCTACGTTTAAAAAACCGCCGTTTCCTGCGATTGTTTCCGAATTCCGTGCCGTGTAAGAAATGAAAAGCTTACATGTTCATGGAGTCCCGGCTCTCTTTGTTCTCATTATAGCGCAAGGAAGGAACTTTGGCGACCTGCCTCGCATTTTTAACGTAGAACGTAGAACCTAGAACATAGAACGTGCTTCTTCCTTACAGCCTGAACTTGTCCCCGAGATAGATCTCGCGTGCCTTCTTGCTTTGAGAAATCTGCACCGGATCGCCTACTTCGAGCACCTCACCGGCGTTCATAATGTAGGCCTTATCGCATACACCGAGCGTCTCGCGGACGTTGTGGTCGGAAATAAGAACCCCGAGCCCCTTCTCCTTCAACGCGGTGATGATGCTCTGGATGTCAATCACCGCGATCGGATCGATCCCCGCGAACGGCTCATCCAAGAGGATGAAGGCGGGATCGGTGGCAAGCGCCCGGGCGATCTCGACGCGGCGCCTCTCCCCACCGGAGAGGGCGTAGCCGCGGCTCCCCGCAATGTGACCAATGCGGAACTCGGCGAGAAGCTCCTCGACACGCTCGCGGCGCCTTACCGGGGTGAGATCCATGGTCTCCAAAACGGCCAGGAGGTTGTCCCTCACCGTCAAGCGCCGGAACACGGACGGCTCCTGCGGCAGATAGCTGATGCCGCGCCGCGCCCGCTGGTACATGGGGAGCCCGGTGATCGGATCGCCGTCGAGGAAGACCTCCCCCTCGTCCGGCCTGGTGAGCCCCACCACCATGTAGAAAGTGGTGGTCTTTCCGGCGCCGTTGGGGCCCAAAAGCCCCACCACCTCTCCGGAGTGGAGCTCGAGGTCGACCCCCTTTACCACCATCCGCTTGTTGAAACCCTTGGCAAGCCCTTTCGTGTAGAGGGTGCTACCGCTTCTGCCCGGCATCTTTACCCCCCGGATGGATGACCGCTTCCACCCGCTCCTTCGGACCGCTGGTGACGACGCTTTTCTGCTCGTTCACGTAATATACGATGACCTTTCCGGTGACGACGTCTTCGCCGGACACCACCCTCGGGTTGCCGTCCAAGGTGATGCGCGCCGTCTTCGGGTCGTACACGCCGTGCGCGCCGGTTGCCTGCCGCTCCTGCTGTACGATACGGACGTTACCGAAGGCCTCAACTTGGCTCACCTCGTTACCAGGGCCGCTGTAGGAGACGACGAGACGATCCGCGTAGAGCGTCATATCCCCCTGGCGGGCGACCACTTTACCCTCGAAGGAAGCGGTCTTTTTCTCGTTATCGGTGGTAAGCGTGTCGGACTTTACTTTTAAAGGCTCTTTGCTGCTGCCTGTCACCTGGGCGCCGAAGGCCGCCACCGTGAAAAGCGAGAGAGCGAGGACCAAACTGAAGAGGATACGTCGCATCATTTCCCCTCCTGCCGGTACACTGCGGTGACCTCTTTCATCAATTTGAACTTCCTCGTCTGCGTCTGATACTCCATTCCCGTTCCTTCCAACTGGCTCCCGACATCGGTGAGCCTAACCCGCTCCGCGGTGGTCAACAGGGTGCGCGCCGCGATGTAATCGACACGGGGGGCGGAAAAGCCGTACCCCTTGTCGCTTTTTCCCCGCACGTCTCCGATGAGGGCGATATCCCTGGTGCCGTTATGGTATTCGGCGTGCTGCGCGGTGATCGCGAGATCGCCCACGCCGCCCGCGCCGTGCACCAGCATCCGCACCCCGGTCAGGTAGGAGATGTCGGCTTTCTTATTATACTCGGCCCGGTCCGCGGTGAGTTCCCACCGTTTGACCCCCTGTTTGGTTTCCGTGTAATGGAACTTCTGCAGGGAGACATCCACCTGCAGGGGAAGCTTGCGCACCGCGAGCTTGGGTGCTGCTTCCTGCTGCATTCGGAAAACTATGGTGGCTATCACCAACAGGGAGGCAACTACTGCCAGGATGCCGAGGAATCGCTTGAAATTATTGAAGTTATGCATGATTTCGTGGCAAAGTATAGCATCTAAAAAATTCACTGTAAAGCGCATTTTGCTGCGCTGTGAAAGTTTTGGCACAAAGATTGAAAAAGGCAAAAGAACGTCGGTTCACGGCGCGGAGGATGCGGGGGCAGCGTTCTGGATGAGAGGTACCCGCCCCGGTCAAACCGGGACGGGAAGCAAGGTAGGATGTCGGAAAAGTTGCCAGTTCAGGTACGGTTTTCCAGGTACCACCGGTAGGTGCTCGCGAGTCCCTCATCGAGCTCGATCTCGTGGCGCCAGCCGAGCTCGTGGATCCGACTCACATCGCTTAGTTTTCTTGGTGTGCCGTCGGGTTTTGAGGTATCGAAGAGGATCTTTCCGGTGAAGCCAACGACGGCGGCGATCTTCTTGGCCAGCCCCCCAATAGTGAGCTCCTTGCCGCTCCCGACGTTCACCGGCTCCCACCCCTCGTAGCGCTCCATGAGAAAGAGCGAGGCGCGGGCCACGTCATCCACGTGCACGAACTCGCGGTAGGGGGTGCCGGTCCCCCAGATGGTGACATCTGCGGCGCCAGACGCCTTCGCCTCGTGGAACCTGCGGATAAGGGCCGGGAGCACGTGCGAGGTAGTGAGATCGAAGTTGTCGTTAGGGCCATAGAGGTTGGTCGGCATCGCGCAGATGAACCTGGTGCCGTACTGGCGGTTGTAGGACTGGCACATCTTGATTCCGGCGATCTTCGCAATTGCGTACGGCTCGTTCGTCGGCTCGAGCGGCCCGGTGAGTAGGGCCTCCTCCCGGATTGGCTGCGGCGCGAGCTTCGGATAAATGCAGGTGGAACCAAGTAGAAGCAGCTTCTTCACGCCGAAGCGGTAGCTCGAGTGAATCACGTTGTTCTGAATCATCAGGTTGTCGTAGATGAAGTCGGCCGGGAAGCTGTTGTTGGCAACGATACCCCCCACCTTTGCAGCGGCCAAGAGGACGTAATCCGGGCGTTCAGCCTCGAAGAAGGCCCGTGCCGCCGCCTGGTCCCTCAGGTCGAGTTCCGAGCTCTTGCGCAGCACCAGGTTTGAAAAGCCGCGGCGCTCCAGTTCCCGCACCAGGGCGGAGCCGACCAGGCCGCGATGGCCGGCGACGAAGATTTTCGCGTTATTTTCCATCCGCCCGCTGCTCCCTTTCGGCATAGGCCAGGTCGGCCTGCGTCATCATGCGCACCAGCTCGGCAAAGGAGGTCTTAGGCTCCCACCCTAACTCACGCTTTGCCTTGCTCGCGTCCCCAAGGAGAAGATCCACCTCGGCGGGGCGGAAATAGCGCGGGTCGATCTCGATGACGATCTTGCCGGTGTTCCGGTTGATGCCAACCTCCTTTTCCCCTGCTCCCTCCCAGGAAAGCGGCATGTCGAGACTGCCAAAAACGATTTCAGCGAACTCGCGCACGCTGTGGGTCTCGCCAGTCGCCACCACGTAATCGGCTGGCGTGTCCGACTGGAGCATGCGCCACATCGCCTCCACGTAATCGCCGGCAAAACCCCAGTCCCTCTTCGCATCGAGGTTCCCCAGATAGAGGCGCTCCTGCAGGCCTAGTTTTATGCGTGCCGCTGCGCGGGTGATCTTCCTCGTGACGAAGGTCTCGCCGCGGCGCGGCGACTCGTGGTTGAAGAGGATGCCGTTGCAGGCGAACATACCGTAGCTCTCGCGGTAGTTCATGGTGATATAGAAGGCATAGGCCTTGGCGCAGGCGTACGGTGAGCGTGGGTAGAAGGGGGTCGTTTCACGCTGCGGCGTCTCGACCACCTTGCCATAGAGCTCTGAAGAGGACGCCTGGTAGAAGCGGGTGTTTAGTCCCGCCTCGCGAATCCCCTCCAGAATGCGCACCGTGCCTAGCGCGTCGACTTCTCCGGTGTACTCAGGGACGTCAAAAGAGACGCGTACATGGCTCTGGGCCCCCAGGTTGTAGATCTCGTCCGGGTGGATTTCACGTAACAGGCGGTTGATCGAGCTCGCGTCGTTTAGGTCGCCGTAATGGAGAAAGAGGCGGGTGTCCTCCTCGTGCGGATCGCGGTATATGTGATCGATCCTGCCGGTGTTGAAAGAGGATGAGCGGCGGATCATGCCGTGTACTTCGTACCCCTTAGAGAGCAGAAGTTCCGCCAGATACGATCCATCCTGCCCGGTGATCCCCGTGATGAACGCTTTTTTCATGACCCCTCCGGGAAAATTAATAACTCAAAATGAATAACATAGAAGCGACGCACCTCAAGCCCGTGCGGCCTACTTATCAGTTCGAAGCCAGGATTTTTTCGATGATCCGTGTTGTGGAGCGACCGTCGACGAAGTCGATGAGGGCAACCCGCCCGCCGTTGGCCTCGACGATCTCGCGCCCGACCACGTTCTCGATGCTGTAATCCCCCCCTTTGACCAGCACGGCCGGCCGCAGCGCCTCAATCACGGTAAGCGGCGTGTCCTCGTCGAAGAGTACCACGTAGTCGATGCAGCCTAGCGCCGCTAGGATGTGCGCCCGCTCCGACTCCTGGATGAGCGGTCTCCCCTCCCCTTTAAGGCGGCGCACCGATGCGTCCGTGTTCAGCCCAACGACCAGCAGGTCTCCGAGCTCGCGCGCCTTCTGCAGGTACTTTACGTGCCCCACGTGCAAAAGGTCGAAGCAGCCGTTAGTGAAGACCACCTTCTTGCCCCGCGCGCGCGCCTTAGCAATCACGTGGGTGAGGACGTCGAGGTTCTTGATCTTCGCGTTGCTGTCGCCCGTGCCGTGCCCTGCCTCCGCGACGACCTCCTGCGGCGATACCGTGGAGGTGCCGAGCTTACCCACCGCGATGCCGGCGGCGACGTTGGCGAGCCAGGCCGCGTCCGCTAGGGGCAGGCCGCAGGCGAGCCCCAGGGAGAGGACCGAGATCACCGTGTCGCCAGCCCCGGTCACGTCGAACACCTCGCGGGCCACGGTCGGAATGTGCACCGCCTCGCCGCGGGCCGGGAAGAGCGACATCCCCGCTTCGCTGCGGGTGATGAGGAGTGCGTCCAGCCCGAGCTCGGAGAGGATCGATCCGGCCGCCTTTTCGAGCGACGCCATGTCGGTGATGGCGATCCCCGAGGCGATCTCCGCCTCCTTGCGGTTTGGAGTGAGGATGGTGGCGCCGCGGTATTTGCCGAAGTCGTCCCCCTTCGGGTCGACAACGACCGGTACGCCGAGCTCGCGTCCCTTAGCGCAGATAGCGGTAAGAATCGCCGGGGTGAGCACCCCCTTCATGTAGTCCGAGACGACGATGACATCGAAGCCGTTCAGGTGAGCGTCCACGTAGTCGAGGAGCACCCGCTCGCTCGCGCGGCCGATCGCCGATCTCGTCTCGCGGTCGATCCGCACGATCTGCTGGTGCGCGGCGAGGACGCGGGTTTTCTTGCTGGTCTTTCGTTCCGGGTCCTGGAAGAGCCCGGCAAGGGTCACCCCTTGGTCCTCGAGGGCGCGACGCAGCAGTTCGCCGTTTTCGTCGTTGCCGATTACCGAGCAGACCGCGACCTGGCACCCGAGCGCGATTAGGTTGTTCACCACGTTCCCCGCGCCGCCAAGGCGCAAGTCCTCCCGGGACACCTCGACCACCTGGACCGGCGCCTCCGGCGAGATGCGCTCTGCCTTGCCCCAGAGGTACTCGTCGAGCATCAAGTCGCCGATAACCAGCGCCCGCACTTCCCCGGCGCGCTCGAACAGGGATTCTATTTCTCGTCTTTCCATTGCTTCTCCCAAAAGCCGTTCAACGTTCAACGTTCAACGTTCGCCGTCGGTATTCCTTCGCGCCTATTATGCCTTACGTTGAGACGTCTTCAAAAATCTTATGAACCCATTTAGCATGTTGCTTATCCTGTTGCAGTGATGGATTACGATCTCAAACGAGTCGTGGCTAAAATGACCTATATCCAACCCTGCATAGGCTAGACTCTTTACTTCTGAAACAGATCCCCGCGAAATGATCAGGTACTGTATGAACTCCCGGTTGCTACCCCTATCAAAACCTTCAGCAATGTTGGACATGACAGAAACGGCTGCACGCTGAATCTGATCCCTGTATCCGTGTCTTTACAGGCAGAAAGCAGGCTATACACATCCTTTACCAGCAAGCGAGCTTGCTTCCACGAGTCAACATCTTCAAAACGCTCTATTCTCAAGACGTCACCTCCTATTCGGCCGACAGGTTGCAAATCTTGAACATTGAACGTTGAACGGGTTTACCCCATCCGGTCAAGGATGCCCGCCGCAAGCAGCGGGATCATTATCTCGTGATGGCCGGTGACGGTGTACCCTCGGCTGTCGCCGGCGGTGGGACGCCGGACCACGTTGGTCAACGGACGGTAGTGCTGCTGCATGTCGAAGTTCGCCGTGGTGAACCGGTCCACGTGGTGCCCCAGGTTCTGCGCGATGGAGAGCGCCTTCAAAAACACCTCGGGCAACAAGACGGCACTCCCCACGTTCAGATAGACACCGCCGTCACCTAGCTCAGAGACTACGGAGGTGAAGATCTTGAAGTCGGTGAAGGTCGCAGCCCCTATCACTGCGCCGTCAGCACTGGGATGCTGGTGGATGATGTCGGTCCCGATGGCGACATGCACCGTGACGGGGATCCCCCTTTTGACGCAGGAGGCAAGCAAGCTCTGCTCGTGAAAGGGGAGCTCACGCTCCACGATCATCCTCCCCACGGACTCCCCGTAGCCTAGCCCGTCGGCCACTCCGTTCTTCAGCGCCGCGTTGATATCGGCACCGGTCTCCTCAGCCATCCCGAAATTGCCGGCATGAAGGGCGGCGGCTACGTTCTCACTGGTGGCGCCGATGAGCGCGATCTCGAAGTCGTGGATAGAGCCCGAGCCGTTCATCGCGACCGCGGTTATGACGTCGGCCTCAATGAGCGACTTCAACACGGGCTGCAGCCCGCACTTGATGACGTGCCCGCCGATCCCTATCACCACCGGCTTTCCCTTCTCGCGGGCGGCGACCACTGCGTCGATCACACCGTTTAACGCCTTGGCCCCCAGTTGCGCGGGAAGGGCGGCAAGCAGCCCAGAGACGCTCATGCCGGGGAAAACGCCGGCGGCGAAGTGGTCGGCGACGCGGACCAGATTGCCACGCTCGGCGATCGGATAGGTGGTGATGCCTGAGAAGTCGATCTCTCGGTATGCCATGGTTTCCTCTTTTCGCCTCAGCGGGCGAAGAACCGCCCTGCCTCCTCCATCGCACTCTGGACGATCTTGGGGCGTATCACCGCGCCACTTAGGGGACGGTAGCGCTCGTCCATGATGTCGACTTCACCTGCCGAGAGTGAGACGGTGGTGCGGTCGGACTCGATGATGCTCATGGTGTCCCAGGAGCTCGCCATGAGGTACGGGCGCGGGGCGGAGTCGAACAGGTAGCGCCCGGTGCTGTACTGGGAAGGGGCGTTGGTGCACCCCAATAGCTCGTGCATCAGGGTTGGCACCACGTCGAGATGGCTTGTCGCACGGGACACTGGCACACCCGTCCTCCCCGGCCAGCTCACCACAAGCGGGGTCTGCACCTGATAGCGGGAGAAGTTGCCGTTATGCCCCCAGTAATTCATCTTAAGATCGTTGAACTCCTGACCATGGTCCCCGGTTATCATCACTACGGTGTCGTCCAGATGCCCCTCTTTTCTCAGGGCGGCAAGCACCTCCCCGACCAGGGCATCCACGTAGCGCAGGGAATTGCGGTACTTGTTAAGAAGCGGTACCGGGTCGGTCTCGTTGTTGAGGGTCAGGTAGTTCACCTCGGCGGCCGCCGGTTGGAACGGAACCGCCCCGGCGGGGTGGTCCGCCGCATGAGGAGCATCATAAAACAAGAAACCGAAAAAGGGTTTGCCGTCTTTTGGCCGGGCAAGGAAGCGGAGCATTTTGTCGGTGATAGTCCGATCCCGCTCCTGCGGCGTACGACCCTGCTGGCGCAACTCGATCCTGTCGCGCATCGTAGCGAACACGGTGTGGTCGTGTCTTTACAGGCAGAAAGCAGGCTATACACATCCTTTACCAGCAAGCGAGCTTGCTTCCACGAGTCAACATCTTCAAAACGCTCTATTCTCAAGACGTCACCTCCTATTCGGCCGACAGGTTGCAAATCTTGAACATTGAACGTTGAACGGGTTTACCCCATCCGGTCAAGGATGCCCGCCGCANAGAAACCGAAAAAGGGTTTGCCGTCTTTTGGCCGGGCAAGGAAGCGGAGCATTTTGTCGGTGATAGTCCGATCCCGCTCCTGCGGCGTACGACCCTGCTGGCGCAACTCGATCCTGTCGCGCATCGTAGCGAACACGGTGTGGTCGAATTCCGGGTTGACAAGCGGTGCACTCGCGTAGATCCCACTTACGTAGCACTGCCGCTCCAACTCCTGCATGAGAACCGGCGGCCGCTCCTCGGCGAGCATGGAATGCCAGTAGCTGCCGCTTATCCCGTAGAAGAGCGAGAAGATGCCGAAGCGCGTACAGTTCCCACCGCTGTAGTGGTGCTCGAAGCGGAACTTGTCCCGGGCGAAGCGCGCGATGTTCGGCGTCACCTCAGCCGTGAGGGAGTCAAAACGCCAACTGTCGATGACGATCAGCATGAGGTTCAGCTTCTTGCCCGAGGGGGGCGTGCAGGTGATGGGCTGCACGGGGTAGCGCAGCGCCGTCCCCCCCCTGGCCACCGAAAACCTCGGTCCTTGCTTGGGGTCGGCTAGCCCCAGCTTAACCAGGAGCTTCGTCATGGTGAGCGGCTTATAGCCGGGAAGGTAGCGGACCTGGTTGGTGATGGGGGTGTAGCTGTTGGCGCTCGCCCAGGCGTGCATGACGTGCCCACTAAGGACGACCATGAAGACCAGTACCGCGGTGAACCGTCCATAAGGCCTACCCACACGGCTACTGCAGCGCCAGACAAGCTGGGCTATACCCCACTGCAGGAGCAAGGCCTGGAGCACGGCGCCGGTGAGGATGGCGTAGAGTTTGCCGGTCACCGGGAGGACGTCGCCTGCGGCGCCGCTCGTAAGAAGGTTCCACACCATCCCATTTAGGTGGAACCGGTACTGGGCGAACACGAGCACGTCGACCACGATAAAGAGTAACAGCAGTGTTTCGAGAAGTATCCCCGTTCCAAAGACGAAGGCCCTCCGGGGCCAGACGAGGATGGCAACAGCGATGACAGGGAAGGCGAGTGCGGCGAGGGTGACACTGTGCCCCGGCAAGGAGAGCCCAAGGAAAGCACGCGCCGCGGTCGTTTCCGGGGGCGCCATGCTCTTCAGGTAACTCAAGGAAACCAGCATCAAAAGGGCCGCGTTAACGAGAACGAACCAGAGCGCCCAACGCAACAGGGGGCCACGCCCTTGCCGGGGCAAGGGAAGCGATTCCTTCGTCTTTTCCATACCGCTTACATCTTCAGCCGCCGTCATCAAGCTTTTCGGCCTCACTCTCCGCTAAACGCGGTAATACTCACGGTACCATTTCACGAAACGACCGACACCGTCCTCGATGGAGGTGGCCGGCTTGAAACCCACGTCGTGCATCAAGTCTTCCACGTCGGCGAAGGTGGCCGGGACGTCGCCTGGCTGGATCGGCAGGAGGTTCTTCACAGCCTCCCTCCCCAATTCCTTCTCGAGCACATTGATGAAGTGCATGAGCTCCACCGGGCTGTTGTTACCTATGTTGTAGATCTTGTATGGGGCGTAGCTGGTGCCCGGGTCAGGGCGGGCGCCGCTCCAGGCCGGGTTCCCATCAGGGACCCGATCGATGACGCGGCTCACCCCCTCGACGATGTCGTCTATGTAGGTGAAGTCGCGCTGCATCTTGCCGTTGTTGAAGACATCGATGGGGCGTCCCTCTAAGATGGCCTTCGTAAAAAGGAAAAGCGCCATGTCAGGGCGTCCCCACGGTCCATAGACGGTAAAGAAGCGCAAGCCCGTAGTGGGAAGACCGTAGAGGCTCGAATATGTGTGCGCCATGAGCTCGTTAGCCTTCTTGGTGGCGGCGTACAGCGAGACCGGGTGGTCGACGTTGTGGTGCACCGAGAACGGCATCGTGGTGTTGGCGCCGTAGACGGAGCTGGACGAGGCGTAGACCAGGTGCCCTACTTTGTTGTGCCGGCACCCCTCAAGGATGTTGATGAAACCGCTGATGTTGCTGTCGATGTAGGCGTAGGGGTTCTGGATGGAATACCGGACCCCCGCCTGCGCGGCCAGGTTCACCACACTGTCGAATCGCTCCTCTTGAAAAAGACGGGCGATCCCCTCGCGGTCCTCGAGGTTCATCCGGATGAAGCGAAACCCCTTCTTACCTTCCAGTTGCGCAAGGCGCGCCTCCTTCAGGCTCACCTCGTAATAGTCGTTCACGTTATCGAGGCCGACCACCTCCTGCCCCTGCTCCAGAAGTCTTTGCGCCAGGTTGAAACCGATAAAGCCGGCGGTGCCGGTAACGAGTATCTTGGCCATGTTCACCTCCGATCTTTGTATTTCGAATGTGCCGCTGAAAGCGACTGCTGCGGCCGTTTCAAAGGGTGTGATGGTATCACGGCATCCTCTGTTTTCAAAGCTTTCTCATTTGGGGGAGGCAACTGCCCCGGGGAGTCCGGCGGGGAGCAGCACGAAACCAAGGCGCATGGCGCGATCGGAGGCGTGCCGGTAGGTGGCCTCAACGTAGCGCGGCGGTGACGCCAGTTGTTGCGGCGAAGCGAAGCGTCCAAGCGCAAAGTCTCTCAACCCATCCGGCAGCGCCGCGTCCTTTGTGGCGTCCCATACGAGAAGCCTCGCCTTGTCTTGAGGCACGACGGAGGCCGGTGCCTCTGGGGCCACCACTTGGCTCTCCGGGAAGAAAAGGCGCAGGTTCCCGCCGACGAGTCTTCCTTGTGCAACGATGACTCCGTCCGCGAATCCCGCCTCGCGAAGGGCTGCGGCGAGTCGATCGTAGGGGGCGTTTAATCGCCCGAACTTACCAACCCGCGGCCCCCAGAGCACGTGTCCCGGCATCAGGATGAGGACGGTAACGGCGACGACGAGACAAAAGGAGAGGTAGCCACGGACCCGTGCCTGGGTGAAACGTTCAGGGTGCAAAGTGACGAGCCAGACCGGGGTGAGAAAGAGCAGGGGCTGCATCCACCGGTCCTTGAAGGCAGTGACCTTGAAGCAGATGATCATCACCACGCAGAGCGAAAGCCCCACCGCTAGGGTTCTGCGCACCAGCGCCGCGCCGTCGTCCTGAAGAGCGCTCTCGGTTTCACCGGGTGAGCGGCGAAAGAAGAAGAGGGCGTAGACCGCGACAAGCCCCCCTGCGAAGAAGGCGACAGCGAGGGCGAGGTCCTTGAAGCCCATCCCCAACGCGGCGAGGCGCCCGACGGCATGTGCCATCTTGAACTTCCCTGCATCGGTCATCGCCTTGTGCATATGGTCCAGCATCCAGTAAAGGTGCGGCGTGACCACGAGCAAGAGGCAGAGAAGGCTCAACAGCATTTTGCGGTTGCAAAGTCGCGGACGGAACGCCTTCAGGCTCCCTCCCGCGACTAAAATCGCGACGAGGAAGAAGGCGTAGTTGTACTTGGAGAGTATCCCGACCCCCGCGCACACACCGAAGATCACGTAGTAACGCAGCGCGCCCGTTTTCAGGAGCCTCAGCATAACGAACAGGGTGGCAGCGGCGAGTGTAGTCCCCATGACCGAGTGGGTCAGGTCGCGCTGCGATTCCCACATGATCTGCGGGATGAGCAAGAGCGAGAGCATGGCGACACTCGCCCGGTCCTCGTCGCCGGTCACCTCGAGGGCACTTTTGTAGACGAAGAGGTAGGTGGAGAAGAGCAGGACGTTCTTAACCGCGGCAAGGGTCGCCACCCCCGCTCCGAAGATGGAGAAGAGCCCGGAGAGAAGCCAGGTGTAAAGCGGCGGTTGGGAGCCGTACCCAAGGTCCAGATGCTGGGTAAGAAGCAACTGTTCCGCCTCGTCGAGTTCCGCGCTGTTGGAGACGAGGACGCGGAAAACGAACTGGAGGGCAAAGTAAAGCCCCAAAAATATGAAAAGACGCCTCCTATTAAGGAAGGCTACGGATTGTGATGCCATAAAGCGGCTGCCTTTCAATGTTTTTCATCCGGTGAGACTGCCGCGTGAGGGTGACCGGTGTTACCCCCTGCCAAGGGCGTCCTGAAACACCTCAAAGAGCCTTCGTTCCCAGCGAGGTGCGATGTCATCCCAGTTCCAAGTCTTGGACATGGTAACCCCGTTATCCCCCATGACCCGGACCTTTTCCGGGTTTGCAACGAGGTCCGCAATCCTGTCACAGAGCTCTTGTTGATCCCAAACGACGTGGCCGTTATGTCCATCAATTACAGTAGGAGACTCGTAGTGCCCGAAGATGATGACGGGGAGCCCGCATGCAGAGGCTTCCTGGGCAACCTTGGGCACCCCCTCGGAAAGAGAGGGAAGCACGAAGAGGTTCGCCTCCTTGAGCTTTTCTGCGAGCTTCGCATTGGCAATGGGACCCGGAAAATGCACGTTGTCCAAGCCGAGCTTCTTTGCCTGTTCCACCAATCCCTGGCGCATCTGCCCGTCACCGTACCACACGAAATTCACCGACCGGAATTTTGCACCCAGCTCGAGAAATACCTCCGGGCGCTTGCGTTGGTAGACGGTCCCGGCGGAGATTACGGTAAATTGCTTGCCAGGATTTCTTGCCCCGCCAAATTTGGCAGCGTCGATCCCTAAAGGGAGGACCGACACCTTTGGACCGAACAGCCTCTCGGCAACCTGTCCTAGGAAGTCGCTTATCGCGATGATCTGGTCCGCTTCTTTAAACACGAAGTCGCTACGTCTCAGCCTTTTTCTTGGAGCCATCGCGCAGACGACGGGATGGCCAAAATGCTCGCTCAGCAGGTTCTGGCGCGCCACGTCTCCGTTCAGGCCTTCAAGCGTGGCTATGACCGGCACCCTTTTCCCAAAAAGCTTTCGCAGACGCAGCAACTGGAGCTGGAACCCGCTTAGGTTGGGATAGAAAAGCGCATCGGCCTTCAAGGTATAGTAGAGGGTCTTGTAAAAGCTGTAGGTACGCTTCCGTGTCATCCGGAAGGGCACTACGTTCTGCTTGTTCAAAAGCCTGCGGTCGGGAGCTTTGTAATAGGGAACATACCATTGCATCCTGCTGTCGTTGAAGCGCGACAACAGCTCCTTGGTGTTCAAAGTCTGCGCGTTGTTAGAGTGCTCATCGCACCACTCGCCGACCAAAATCTTGATCCTCTGCATAACATTTCCTTGGTGTTACAGGGCTGCTTTAAAAAGCGATGTATGGGCTACCCCTCAATATCGGCCCAGCGCAGGAGGTCGTCCTCCTCGACATCACAGGCGGCCCTGCGACCGATGATGTCATCCCAGTGGATGGGACTAATGCCGTGCCCCGGCCTCTTAGCGATGAGGTTTTCCGCGCTGAAGGCTTCCCCCCTGGCGATCCTGCGGCTCGCCACCAGGCTACGCCTGGCATGCAGGCGGGCGGCGGCTTCATGCGAGAGGTCTTTCCCCGCCACCCCCACCAGCAGACGATAGGCCTCGACCTTCTCCATAAAGCGGGCGAGATCGTCCTTGTCCATCGCATGGTAGTGGTCGTTGCCAGGAAGGCTCTTGTCATGGGTGAAATGCTTCTCAAGGATGCAGGCCCCAAGCATCAGGGCCGCCTCGAGGGAGCTGATAGTGCGGTCCGGCACCACATGGTCCGAGTAGCCGATCAGGCATTGAGGGAACACGCGGGAAAGGACGGGGATCATACCGAGCTGGGCATGGTCTACCGGGGTGGGGTAATTCAAAACGCAGTGCAGCAGGGCGATTTCGTCAGCCCCATGCCCCCTGAGCTGCTCGACCGCGAACTCCACCTCCGGCATCGTGGCGGCGCCGGTGGAGAGGATGACCGGTTTGCCGGTGGCAGCCACGGCGCGCATAAGCGGGACGTTCGTGATATCCGCCGAGGCGATCTTGAAGACCGGCATGAGGGGGGCGAGGAACTCCACGGCACCCAGGTCGAAAGGGGTCGACAGGAAGTCTATCCCCACCTTCTCGCAGTGGCGGGCGAGCTCTAGATAATCTTCGCTCCCGAACTGGTCGTACTTCTTGAAGAGCTCGAACTGGCTCGTGGTCGGCTCTTTGGAGGTGTCCCAGTAGGCAGGGCTCTTGCGCGACGCGATCAGCTCCGCCTTGTAGCTCTGAAACTTTGCAGCGTGGGCGCCTCCCTCTTTGGCTTCCTCGATGAGACGCTTGGCAAGCTCCATAGAGCCGCCGTGGTTCACGCCGATTTCGGCTATGACGTAAGGTTTCAGGTTGTTTCCGACTTCATGCTTACCGATCTTCACCTTTATCTCCTCTGCGCATGAGGGCGGCGATGCGCCCTATGACCCTTTTCTTGCCGCCGGCCAGATTCAGCTTGGCCATCTTCCGTCTCATGGTCCCCCTAAGCTCCGCATCATCCAGCACCTTGCACACCGCTTCGAGGATCTGGGCGTCCTCCACGTTGTGGCGCAGGCCCAGGTTGATTATGCCGTTTTCACTCGAGGCGAAGGTGTGCGTGGTTTCGCGCTGGTTTTGGCAGATGGCCAGAGTAAGCACCTTCACCGAGGCGAGTTCGAGGACCGTTCTCCCAGCCGAGGTGATGGCCAGATCAGCCGCCAGCATGTAGTCGCTGATGCGCTGCGTCGCCCGTACCACGTGCACTCCGCGGGAGCCCAGCCGCTCCACCGCCGCCTCCAGCTCCTCGTGGTGCGAGAAGCCGGGGCCCAAAACGACGTCGATCTCAATGCCGCGCCGCAGCAGCTCTCCGCCGACGACACCGAGCGTCCTGACGGTGAGGTTCCCCTCGTCGACCCCCCCGAAGGTCACCAGCACCCGCTGCACCCCTTCCTTCTCGTGCCCCTCAGGGAGATACAGGAATTCATCCCTTAGGCAGAAGTAACGGGGACCAGAAAGGATGTGGTCGCTGGGCAACTGGTGCGGGTAGAGCGCGTTGAAAACCAGGTCGGCAACCTCAGCCCCGAGCCCCAGGTCCTCGAAGTTCACCACGGCCACCCCGGCCTTCTTGAGCGCCATCACGTAGTCCGCGCTGGTGTCGAGGATGTCGTTGATCACGAGGTCCGGCTCCAGTGATAGGATGGCCTCGAGCCGCGTCCCGTTCGCGCAGCTATGCACCGGGTAGTTGTGCTGCTCGATATAGCCCCTCGCCAGGGAGTCGTCCTCTTCGCAGACAAAGGAGAGTTCGTACCCCACCAGCTCACTCGCCAGCATGACGGCGCGGAAGGCATGGCCGAGCCCGGTTTCCTTGCTCCCTATGGCGGTGATGACGATCTTCTTCCGGCTAAGGATCTGCTCGCAGAGCCAGAAGTCTTGAAAACTGTCGATGTCGACGCTGCGCTCGGCCGGCATCAGGTAGAGCTTCACCTTAGAGCCGATGCGGGTGCCGGTCTGCAGCATATCCCGGTGGCAGGCGATGATCGCGCCGGTCTCCCGGTACACCGCGGGGAGCTGCTGACGATTCACGCGCGCCTCGTAGTCCGGGACGATCGCGCCGTCCACCTCCCGCCAGCGCAGGTGCCTGTCGTCGACGGCTGTGATCACGGTCTGCAGCGCGGCGTCGCCGGCGAACATGGCGATGACCTGATCGATGTCGTGGCTCGTGACCAGGGGGGACGTGGGCTGGATGGTTATCACCGTCCGGTAATGTTCCCCCCACTGTAGCTCTGCCTGCTCGGTAGTGTGCACGATGACGGGATCGATGGTCACCTTGTCGGTGGCAAGCTCCGCCGGGCGCCGCAGCACGTCGACACCGAGCCTGCGTGAGAAGAGCTCGATCTCATCGTCGTCAGTAGATACTACGACGCGCGCCGATGTGCCCACCCCTTTCGCAGCGGCGATGGAGTAAGCGATGAGCGGTCTGCCGCACATGGGGCGGAGGTTTTTCCTCGGGATACCCTTGGACCCGCCGCGAGCGGGGATGACGATAAGGACTTCAGGATTCATGCGAACCTCGACTGGACGAAGAAACGGCGCGTCCCTCGCGGGAGGCTACCATCTCTACGCCGACTTTCTCAAATACCGACTGAACCTTCGCTTTGCTAACCTGGTCCTTGTAGAAGACCTGGTCAAACCCGAAGGAGATCACCCGGCTGCTCTGAGGGAGAATCATGCGGGCGGTCAAAAGCGCCGTGCTATATATCCCGATCACGATGTCGTAATGGTTGTGCAGCAGGAAGGTCTCCAGGGCCTCGGTGGGAGTGATTTCAGTGTACTGCGCGCCAAGGAACTCCCGCACCGCCTCCCGGGGATGCGCTTTGTAGTCGACATGGGTCATGCCGCAGCGTTTCAGGTACCCCTCAAGAGCGCCGCTCAGTTCCGCGCGCTGCTCCTCGGTGAGACGCCGGTCCCGTTGCAGCGGCTGCCCTATCACCAGGGCCCGTAGCCCCACCCCTCCCGCAGTGCCCCCCGCTTTCTGGTGGAAGGGGGGCATCTCCACCACCTTATCCGGACAGTACTCATGCGGGAAGCCAGGCAACAGGTAGATCCTGTCCACGATAGCAGTCTCAGAGCCGGTGCGGTCACCGCGTAGCATGTAGTAATCGAGCCTACGCGAGTAAAGCCTGCGCACCTTGCGCACGTACTGCAGGGCCTCCTTGACCCGCCCCAGTGGGTGGCGCTGTATGTTGAGGACCCCGTCGGGAATGAGCCTCACCACCACCTGAGCCTGCGGAAAAGAACGGGACAGATGGTTGATGAAATAGTTGATCGCCTCGGTGTCGATGACTGGGGTATGGATGCGGATGGTCTTGAACCCGGAGCAGTAACCCTGCACGATCTCAAGGTTCTTAAGGGTGCGTTGCAGTCGCCCGAACACCCCCTTCTCCGGGTAGAAGCGCGGCCACGGGAGGAACACTGCCTCGGCACAGCAGGTATCCTGCACCATCCCGGCGAACTCTTCCTTGATGTAAAACAGGACGTTCCTTTCATCCCGGCAGAACACCTTGGCTATCTGCTCGCTGCAGATATAGTGCAGCGGTGAATACACAATAAACAGATTGACTGTATCGTTCATTCCACTGCTTTTCCTATGTTAGTTCAGACTTGACTGTGACACAGCGTGTCCAGATTGATCGCCGCGCACAGCGCATAAAGCGGGGCATCATACCATAACCGCAGGCGGCGGCGAAAGTAGATAATCTCCGAATAAGAAGGGGGATCGCGGGGGATAGTTCCCGCTGCGAGAAGGAAAAGCGCCGCCCGGTCGCTGTGCGGATGCTGGGCCGGTTGTAGGATTTCAGGTTTGCAGAAGCTTACGGATGCCGCTCATGATCGCCTCGACTTTAATGCTGTCGCGGCACTGGGCGTCCTTGTCGCAGCGGGTTCTGAAACAGCGGGCGCAGTGCATCGGCGATTGCACGACGACGTGGTGCTCGCCGCGCGGACCACTCCTCTTCCCGTCCGAGGCGCGGTAGAAGGAGACGGTTGGTGTTCCGACCGCGGCGGCAAGCTGCACGGGCCCGGTGTCCCCGCCAACGACGAGGTCGACCTTCTTAAGGACAGCAGTAAGCCCCTTAAGCGTCATACGCTCGAGCACACGGGCTCCGCGCCCGATACCAGCGGCGATGGCGGTGGCCGCTTCACGCTCAGAGTCGTTGCCCCAGGGGAGAAGAATCGAGGCGTCGTGGTAGTGATCTAGCACTTCCTTGCCCAGTTCGACCCAGTGCTCGATGCTCCAGAACTTGGTCTGCCAGGTGGTGCCGTACTGAAACAAGAAGACCAGCCCGTCCGAGAGGGTGGCGAGGAGCGCCTCGGCGTTCGCGTCCTCCTCCGCGGTGGTATGGATGCTGGTGGTGAGCTGCATGGAACGGAAGTCCTTGGCGAAGGGAACACTCACCAGGCGCAGGTACTTGTCGGTGATGTGGTAATCCTGCTTGCGCACCGGGATCTGGCGCGTGGTGAAGAACGCGTTGACCGACTCCTGCAGCTCCGCGCGGTCAAAACCGATACGGTCCGAGCACCCCGAGGCGGCGCAGATAAGTCCGCTCTTCAGGTTTCCCTGGATGTCGAAGACGAGATCGTAGTTGCGCTCGCGCAACGTCTTTCTGAGCGCGGCCACCTCGCGGCGGGTCTGGGCGGCAAAGGGGTGCTTGCGCCAGACCTTGGTCCGCACCAGGTGCAGCTGGCTTATAAGGGGATTCCCCTCCAACATCTGCCTGAAGGGCTCTTCCACCACCCAGTCCACCTCGATCCCCGGCTTGGCCTGGTGCAGGAAGTCGAGGACGGGAAGGGCATGGATGATGTCTCCCAAAGCGGAGGCTTTTATGATAAGGACTCGCATCTATTTACTCACTCTCTCCGGACATCAGCTTGTCGAGGGCCTGCTCCAAGGGACGGGTATCCTCGAAGTCGAGCTCAAGCGCCACGGCGTGGCAGCCGGAAAGTTTCTCGGCATGCGGCAGGAGCTTCACAGCGTCCTTCTGCGTGGTCAAAAGCACCGTGGAGCGCGAAGCGGTCTTGAGCCTCAGGATCGCGGCGAGCTCCGGTTCCTCGTAACGGGTGTGATCGGGGAAGGCCAGGGTGGTCACCGGCCTGATGCCGACCTCTTCAAGACCGTCGAAGAAGGCTCCCGGATTCGCTATCCCGGAGAAGGCCATGACGCGCGCCCCCTGCACCGTTTCGAACCCTGATTGAGCCCCGCCGACGAGCGGGACTATGCCAGAAAGCTTATGTTTTGTCCAGCAGGTAGGCTTTCCTGGCACCGGCGCGATCCGTACGCCATCGCGGGTGCGGGTGCAGAGCACGATGTCCGCCCGCGTGGCAGCGGCCGGAGGTTCCCGCAAAAACCCACCGGGGAGGGTGAAACCCCAACCGAACTGCTCCCGCGCGGCGGAAGAGGGCTCGCACACTGCGGAAGGGGTCTTGCACACTGCGGAAGAGGTCTTGCACACTGCGGAAGGGGTCTCGCGCACTGTGCAAGAGGTCTCGCGCACTGTGCAAGAGGTCTCGCGCACTGCAGAAGAGGTCTTGCGCACCGAGCCAGCCTCCTCCCCTTGAACCGCGAAAGGGTTTGCCGCATCGAGGAGCAGGATGTTGAGGTCGCGCTTGAGTTTCAAATGCTGAAAACCGTCGTCCATGATGAAGACATCCGGGTTCAGCCGTTCCATGGCGTGCAGTCCGGCGCGGTAGCGGTCGGACCCGATCACCACCATGAGCCCGGGAAGCATGCCGGCCAGTTGGCACGGCTCGTCCCCCGCCTGTTCCGGGGCAAGCAGCAGTCGCTCCCCGTCACTCACGATGTTGATCCGCCCCTCTTCGCTCCCCCCATAGCCGCGGGAAAGGACGCACACCTTCTTGCCGCGCGCCATCAAGTACGATGCGACCCAGGCCACCGTCGGTGTCTTTCCGGTACCCCCAAGGGCGATGTTGCCGACCGAGATAACCGGCCGCGGCAGCCGATGCGAGGAAAATATGCCGAGACGGTAGCAGAAGGCGCGCAGCTTCATGACTAGAGCGTACGGGCGTGAGGCGAGGCGCAAAAGTCCCAGGATCACCCTGTCGCCACCCCCCGCGCGCTTCCCGGCCAGCAGGTCCCGGTAGTACTGTTCCAGGTCAGCCACGATCCCCCCCCTGCCCCAGCAGGGACTCCATCACATCCAGGTGCCGGCCGGTAGCTCCGGCACTCCCCAGGAGGATACCGGCACCATGCCGCCCCAGCTCCTCCCGGTGCGCGCTATCGGCCGCCAGACGAAGCAGTTCGGCCTGCAACCCTTTGGCGTCAGGTACCTGGACCTCTGCGCCACAGTGCTTCGCGAAAAGCGCTGCTATCTCGCGGAAGTTCTCCATGTGAGGCCCAAAGAGGACCGGAACCATGCAGGCGGCGGGCTCGAGCGGGTTGTGGCCGCCGGTGGGGACGAGGCTCCCCCCCACAAAGACGAGATCGGAAGCGCGGTACAGCCCGGCGAGTTCCCCAACCGTGTCCAAAAGAAGGATGCCGCCGGCCGGAATCTCCGTGTCTCTCTCAAGGGCAGAACGGAACCAGAAGGAGAACCCCTCCCTCTTGATCAGTTCGGCGACACCGGGGGCGCGCTCGGGATGGCGCGGAGCGAGGATCAGGAAGCTTGCCGGGTCGCGGCGCACCAACTCACGGTAGGCGGCCAGGACCTCCCCCTCCTCCCCCTCGTGCGTGCTCGCCGCAGCGAAGACAAAGCAGTCCGCCGGGATGCGGTACTTCTCCTTGATCATGGCTATCTCTTCCGGGGCGGCCTTGGTCACTGGCACGTCGTACTTCAGGTTCCCGCCGACGAAAACCGCCGCGGCCGGTGCGCCGATCGCCTCGATGCGGGAGGCGTCGACCGGGGTCTGCATGCAGAGTGCGGAGAGGTGCCGAAGCACCGGGCGAAAGAACCAGGAGAAGCGCAGGTAGCGTGAAAAGGAGCGGTCCGAGATGCGACCGTTGGCGAGGAGGACCGGGATCCCCATGCGCCTCGCCTCTTTTATGAAGTTGGGCCAGATCTCCGTTTCCATGATCACGACCAGCTCGGGCCTGATGCTCTCCAGCACGGAGCGGACGGCGAAGGGGTAGTCGAAGGGGAAGTAGATGCAGAGGTCGGCCGCCCCGCTCTTGAGGGCGACGCTACGGCCAGTTTCGGTGACGTTGGAGATGACGATCTTTTTGCCGGGGAAGCGGGTGCGGATCCCCTTCAAAAGCGGTAGCGCGGCGTTGGTCTCGCCGACCGAAACGGCATGGACGAGGATGGTTCCCGCGCCGGCGATCTGCGCGAGATCCTCAGCTGGGATACGGCCGAAACGCTCCAGGAACGCGGTTCTTCTGCCGCGCGACAGCGAACGGTAGGCGTGGTACGGGACCAAAAGCGGCAATAGGCCCCATAGGAGCAGGTTGTAGAAGAAGTTGATCATTTAAGCGAAGACCTCAAGAGCGGGCTCGATACTCATCGGGACGATGCCTCAAAGAAGAGGCGGCCATTTCCCTCTTTGTGGACGTTCTTCGAAGCATCCAGGGGAAGGTCGGTACAGCTCCCACGAAGCGCGGCACGAGACCTGACGTCCCCCCCTTTGCGAAGGGGGGACAGGGGGGATTTGCTTCAGACGAACCAACTGCAAATCCCCCTAAATCCCCCTTCGCAAAGGGGGACTTTCAAAGGCGTTAGGACAACGGCGGGCGAATGATGATTCGTCCCTACGGTGCGCCGCCGTCCGCGGGAAGGGGGTGCGCGGCGGGTGCGCGTTTCCAGCGGTTGTGTACCCAGTACCACTGGGTGGGGTGCTGGATCACGTACTCCTCGATGTAGTGCGTGAGTCCTTTCGCGTCCTCGGCGGCGGCGACTTCCGGGTCGGAGGCGCTCGACACCTGGTACTCCGGGTGAATGGTGATGATGCTTTTGTCCCCCTCGCGGTGGATGAATGCGGGAACAAGCGGGGTGCCGATCTTTCTTGCGACCTGGGCCGGCATCTGGATGGTCCAGGCGGGACGACCAAGGAAGTCGATTAGGACGCCGTTAACCGGGGTCACCGCCTGGTCGATGAGAAGGCCTACGATCTCCTGCTTTCTGAATGCGGAGAACATCGCCCGGAGGGCCCCTTCCTTGTAAAGGATGCCGTTGCCGTAGCGCTTGCGGATGCGCTCGATCATGGCGTTCAGATAGGGGTTATCCTGGCGTCTCGCCACCACGGAGATCTCGTGTTTGCGCACCCCGAAGGCGATGGCGAGAAGCTCCCAGTTGCCGCTGTGTGCGGTGATGAAGGCGACCCCTTTCCCCTTGGCGTACGCCTTTTCGTAGTTCTCGATACCGCGGAACTCAACCTTCTCGATGAGATCCTTGCCGCGCCCCTGGTAGATCTTGCAGACTTCCACCACGCAGCACCCCAGGTTCTCGAATACGCCACGGGCGATCTCCTCGGCACTGCCACCGCCCCAACCTGGCTGCCGCGTCAGGAAGGGGAGACTCGCCCTGAGGTTCTCAATCACGACGCGGCGACGCCGCGAAAGAAGCAAGAACGCGGCACGCCCAAGGCTTCGTCCCACCGACAGCGCTATGCCGTTCGGCAGGATCGAAACGCTCCAGGAAATCGCCAGGAAGAGAGCGGTTTCAAGATGCCAGCGCAGTTTCTTCAGCATCTCACCGGGCCCCTTACGCCTTAAACTGCATGCCGTGCAGGCGGCTGTAGATGCCTTCGCTCCGCAGCAAGGCATCGTGGGTGCCGGTCTCGGCGACAATCCCCTTTTCCAGCACCACGATGCGATCGGCATGGGTGATGGTGGAAAGTCGGTGCGCGATGACGAAGGTGGTGCGATTCTTCATGAGGTTGTTTAGCGCCTTCTGCACCATCTGCTCGCTCTCGGTGTCCAGCGCGCTGGTCGCCTCATCGAGGATCAGGATAGGCGCGTCCTTTAGGATGGCCCGGGCGATGCAAAGCCTCTGGCGCTGCCCGCCGGAAAGGCGCACCCCTCGGTCACCGATGTTGGTCTGGTATCCCTCGGGGAGCTCTGCGATGAAGTCGTGCGCAAAGGCGGCCCGCGCGGCGGCCTCGACCTCTGCATCGGTTGCCTGCGAGCGCCCGTAGCGGATGTTGTTGGCGATGGTGTCGTTGAAAAGGATGGTCTCCTGGTCGACGAGGGCGATCTGCTCCAAGAGGTTCTGCATGGTCCGTTTGCGTATGTCTACGCCGTCCATGAGCACGGCGCCGTCGGTCGGGTCGTAGAAGCGGGTGATCAGTGAAACGAGGGTGGTCTTGCCGCCGCCGGAGGGGCCGACCAGGGCGATGACCTCGCCCTTTTTCGCCTTAAGGTTCACCCCCTGCAGCACGTAGTCGTCTTCATACCTGAAACGGACGTCGCGGAACTCCACCTCTCCGTTCACCTTGCCGAGGTCGCTGGCATCGGGGGCGTCGACGATCTCGGGCCTCTCGTCCATCACCTCGAAGACACGCTCCGCCGCGCCGATGGAGCGCTGCAGGTTGTTGTAGGCGGTAAGAAGCCTCTTGATCGGGTTGAAGACCAGCACCATACCGGTGATGAAGGAGAAGAACTCGGAGGCGCTTTTCGTGCCGTGCATGACGTTGCTGCCGCCGACCCAGATAACGGCGGCGACGCCGAAGGAGGTGATGAACTCCATGATCGGGGTCGAGAGCCCATCGTATTTGATGTTTTTCCTGGTGAAGTAATAGAAGTCCCGGTTGCGCGCCCGGAATCGTTCAACCTCGCGCCCTTCCAGGCCGAAGGCCTTCACCACCTTAATGCCGGAGTAGGTCTCCTGGAGAATGCTGGCCAGATCCCCCATCTTCTCCTGCCCCTGGCGCGCCGCGCGCTTGATCCGCTTGCCGATCTTCGTCGCCGGGATCACGGTGAGCGGGATCACCACGAAGGAGATCAAGGCGAGTTGCCAGTCGCGGTAGAAGATGACGCAGAGAAGGGCGACGGCAGATAGCCCATCACGGAAGACGCCGCTGATGACGTTGGCAACTCCCTCCTGCATCATCCCGACGTCGGCCAGGACGCGCGACATGAGCGTCCCGGTCTCGTGGCGGTGGAAGTAACCGACGCTCAGACGCATGTTCTTCTCGTAGAGGTCGTTTCTCACATCTTGGACCGCGAGCTGCCCGGCGCTCCTGATGAAGTAGTCGTTGGTGTAACGGCAGACGCCGCGCAAGGCGTAGAGCAAGACGATGCCGACCGGCAGCAGCATGAAGATGGAGGTGTCCTTGCCGGAGAAGATCTTCCGCAAGACCGGTTCAACGAGGTACGCCATGGCGCCGTCCATCCCGCCCACCCCGAGCGATCCCACCGCGGCCAGCATGATGCGCCACCAGTAGGGTCGGCTGTAACCGACCAGCCGCATGAAAACGTTCACTTTTTTCGGGGGTGCTGCACTCATTTCATCATCTCCATGGCGAGCCGGGCCACACGGCCCAGGGCCCCGCCGTTGCCCAGCTTCACTCTCATCGCGGCGAAATCTTCCCGCATGGTGGCCGCGTAACCGGGGTTGTTCAGGAGCGCGTCGATCTCATCTGCGATCGGCAGCGGCTCAGCTTCGTCTTGCAACAATTCCTTCACCATGCGCTTTTCGGCGACGATGTTGCTGATACCTATGTGCGGCACGTTGATGACGCGTTTCCCCACCTCGTAGGTGAACTTGGACATCTTGTAGATGATCACGTGGGGAACGCCGACCAGGGCGAGTTCCATGACCACGGTGCCCGACGCCGCGATCACCGCGTCACAGGCGGTCATCACGTCGTGGTTTCTTCCAGCGATCACGGAAACCTCAAGCCCCGAGCCGGAAAGGTAGTGGGCCAAATCCTCCTCCTTGAGCGAAGAGGCGCGCGGCAACACGAACTGCAGGTCCGGCATGCGCTCCCTGAGGATGCGCGCCGCATCAAGGATGATGGGAAGGAGCTTCTTCAGTTCCGAGAGGCGGCTCCCGGGAAAAAGACCTACGCAGCGTCTTTGCGGATCGAGCCCCAACGACGCGAGCGCTTCGTCACGCCCCATGGTCGGCTTGACCAGGTCGAGCAGCGGGTGACCTACGAAGGTGACAGGGACGCCGGCCTTCTGGTAGAAGGGGACCTCAAAGGGGAAAAGGACCGCCATCATGTCGACCACGCGCCCTATGCCGTGCACGCGATGGCTTCTCCAGGCCCAGACCTGCGGGGAGATGAAATAGAGCACCTTGATGCCCGCCTTCTTCGCCACCTTGGCGAGCCTCAGGTTGAAATCCGGGTAATCGATCAGGATCAGCAGGTCGGGAGGATCGATGTGGAGTTTGTTCTTGAGGGTGTTGAAGCCGCTTATGATGGTCGGCAGGTGCGCCACGACTTCCACGAGCCCCATCACCGCCATCACATTTGCGTCGACCAGAGTTTCCACCCCGGCCTCGCGCATGCAGTTCCCCCCCATGCCGAAGAAGCGGGTGTCTGGGGTCAGGGCGCGTATCGCAGAGGCGATCTGGGCGCCGTACATCTCGCCGGAAGCCTCGCCGGCGACGATCATCACTGAGTGTTGCTTTTCTTGCAAATAGAACCTCTAAAAGCAGGTCAAGGTCGAGGCACGGACGGAGCATAAACCACCATCTCGGACTTCGACCTTGATTTGCCCTTTTTACCTTGTGACGCCCCGCTTCGCGGTCTCGATAAACTCGATAAAATGATCCACCTCGGGGCATTTCGGCACCTCGGTCTTCATCTTCTCGATCGCCTCGGCAAGCTTCAGTCCCGACATGGAGAGGAGCTTGTACGCCTTCTTCAAGCTGGAGATGCTCTCGTCGGGGAACCCGCGACGTTTGAGCCCGACCAGGTTCAGGCCGCGCAGCCGGCTTTCGGAACGATCACCGGTAACGATGGTGTAGGGTGGTACATCGAGGGTTATCGAGGTCATCCCCCCCACCATGACGTGCGCTCCGATGCGCATGAATTGCAGCACCGCAGAGAGCCCTCCCATGATGGCGTAGTCTTCGACGGTGACATGCCCAGCCAGGGTGGCCGAATTGGCCATGATGACGTTGTTGCCGATGTGGCAGTCATGCGCGACGTGGGAGTAGGCCATGAAGAGGTTGTTGTCTCCGACCGTGGTTTCACCGTCGCCGGTCACGGTCCCAAGGTGCAGGCTCGCGAACTCGCGGATGGTGTTGCCGTTGCCGATCTTGAGCCAGGTCTTCTCGCCGCGGTATTTGAGGTCCTGCGGGATCGCCCCGACCGAGGCCATCTGGAAGATGGTGTTGTTCTCACCGATCTCGGTCCAGCCGTCGATGACGGCGTGCGGCCCCACCTTAGTCCCCTTGCCAATGCTCACGTTCTCGCCGATCACGGCGTACGGGCCGATCTCGACCCCATCGGATATCTTGGCTCCGGGATGGATGATTGCGGTGCTGTGGATCATAGATGTTCTCCGTGCTTACTTGTCGGCGAGCGTTGCCTTCAGTTCCGCTTCGGTCATGAGGGTCTCACCGACGTAAGCCTTGGCGGCGCAGCTCCAGATGCCGCGCTTGTTGAAGAGGGTCTCCACCTCGAGCCTCAAGGTGTCCCCGGGTTTCACCGGCTTCCTGAAGCGCGCGTTGTCGATTGCCATGAAGTAGCTCACTTTATCCTTCGCATCACCACCCACGCTGAGATACGCCATGGTGGCTGCGGCCTGAGCCATCGCCTCGATGATCAGGACACCCGGCATCACCGGGAAACCGGGGAAGTGCCCCTGGAAGAAGGGCTCATTCATAGTCACGTTCTTGATGGCCACGATCCGCTTACCCGGCACCAGCTCGGTGACCTTGTCGATGAGCAGAAACGGGTAACGGTGCGGCAGAATTTCCATTATCTGGACGATATCAAGCATTGCCTGTCCTCTCCTTGCATCGGCCCGAAACCCGCTGGGCTTGAGCCGAGGTATTCATTTCAGTGTTACGGGGGGCTATTCCCCTTTTCCCGCGAGCTTCGCCTCCAGCTCGGCCACGCGTTTCTCGAGGGTGTTCAGGGTCTTCCTGAACTCGGGAAGCTTCGGGAGCAGGTTGGAGGATTTGAGCCACTCGCGATGCGGCATGACCGGTATCCCGGAAAGCACCTGGTTCGGCTCGAGGTTCCCCGCCACGCCCGATTTGGCGCCGATCATCACATTGTCGCCGATCTTGATGTGCCCGGCGACGCCTACCTGCCCCCCAAGGATCACGTGGTTACCTAGCTGGGTGCTGCCAGAGATCCCGACCTGAGAGACGACCATGCAGTCCTCGCCGATGACGCAGTTGTGGCCGATCTGCACGAGGTTGTCGATCTTCGTGCCGCGCCTGATGCGGGTCACCTCAAGGGCGGCGCGATCGATGACCGTGTTAGAGCCGATCTCCACGTCGTCCTCGACGACGACGATGCCTATCTGCGGGATCTTGTACCAGGAGCTGCCGTCCGGCGCGTAGCCGAAGCCGTCCGAGCCGATCACCGTGCCGTCGTGGATGATGACGCGATTGCCGATGCGGCAACGCTCACGGATGCTCACATTGGCATAGAGGGTGACGTCGTCGCCGACGCTCGAGCCGGGGTAGAGGACCACGCCGGGGTAGAGGGTCACGCGGTCGCCAACGGTAACGCCGGGGCCGACGGTCGCCCCCGGGTAGACGGTGACCTCCTGGCCGATCTTTGCCCCCGGGGCAACGAAGGCACCGGGGAGCACGCCAAGGCGGGGCGCCGGCTGGGTATAGAACAGGGTCAAAAGCTTGGCGAAGGCGAGGTAGGGGTTCGCGTGGAAGATCGCATTTTTGCCGTGGGTGTTCCCTCCGGCTCCCATAAGCACCGCGGAGGCGTTGGTGGTGGCCACCTTGCTTGCGTACTTAGGGTTGGCGAGAAAGGTAAGCTGCCCTTCGCCCGCGTCGTCCAGGGTCCCCAGTCCGCCGATCAGCACATCACCGTCGCCGGAAACCGTCCCCCCTAGATGCTCGGCTATTTCACGAAGCGTTTTTTTCATATCAACCTCAAGAAACGTTCAACGTTCATCGTTCAACGTTCGTAAAGAGTGTGCGCCATTAAAGACGCGTAACACCTACTTGTCGCCTCTCAAAAACGACAATTCCCCCTCCGGCCTTTAAGGAGCAGTCAGGGAACCTACACCCGCAATAGCAAAGGGGTCGGCCCCGGCCTGCCCCCTCGGGCAGGAGGGGGGAGTGGTCGTAACGTTGAACGTTGAACGTCGAACGTTGAACTGGGTTTACTTCTTCCTGTTCTCGTTGAACGCCTTCAGCACCGAGTCGGTCACGTCGGCGGAGGGATCGAGGAAGATCATGGTCTCGTTCTTTACGAAGATAGCGGTGAAGCCGTTCTTCTTACCAAAGTCCTGCGCCACCTTCACGATCTCGTCCACGATCTTTCCGGTGAACTCGTCGTTCTTCGCCTGCAGGTCGTCCTGGGCATCCTTGAGGAAACGCTGGTACTCTTTCAGGCGCTGCTGGTAGTCACGCTCCTTCGCGCCGCGGGCGGAATCATTCAGAAGTGCACCCTGACTCTCCAACTCGCCTTTCAGCTTCTTCAGCTCACCTTCCTTACTTGCTTTTTCTGCCTCGTACTTGCTGGCTTTCTGGGCAAGTTGCTCCTTTGCCTCTTTCCCTGCGTCGGAGGTCAGCAGCACCTTCTGCACATCGACCGAACCGATCTTTGAACCATCGGCGGCCATCACGGACAGCGGAAGTGCCAGAACCAGCGATAATGCGATGATGAAACGTTTCATGACTTGCTCCTTGCAGTGCATCGATTTAGAACATGCTCCCTATGGAGAACTCTAACTTGCCGCCTTTGCTGTCAATCCCTTCCCTCGGGTTGATCGGAATGCCGTACTCGAGCCGCAGCGGACCGATCGGGGAGAACCACCTGATGCCCCCACCGTAACTGGTGAGGACGTTGGAGAAAGTGGACTTGAACGTGTCCTCGCAGTTGCCGGCGTCGAAGAAGAGGACCCCCTTGAGCCCAGCCTCCTTCAACAGCGGGAAGGTGTACTCGGCGTTGGCCACCGCTTCGACTGCACCCCCGAGATAGACACGCTTGTCGTCGATACCGTGAGCGCCGTTCACGTCGATGACGTCGATCGGCGTCGTTTTGTAAGGGCTCACCGTCCTGGAGGAGAAGCCGCGCAGGGAGCTGATGCCACCGAGATAGAACTTCTCGTCGATAGGGACTTCCTTGCCGCCGTAGGACTGCACGTACCCCAGCGTGCCGCGCAGCGACCCCACGCCCCACAGAAGCGGGTGGAAAACGGTGTGCTCGGTCAGGTACTTGATGTACCTGTTGCTCCCGCCAAGGCCGGCGAACTCTATGGAGATCGTGTTGATCATGCCGTTCGAGGGGTCGGGACGGTAATCGGTGGTGTTGCTGGTGAGGCTAGCTACGATGGCGCTCGTGGTGGAGGTAGCCTCCGGCGCAAGCACCGAGCCATTGTGGATGTTCTGCAGCAGTTCCTCGGACTCGTCGAAGATCTCTTTCTGCTCGTACTTGTAAAGCCAGAAAGTCCCGAGCGTGTCGGAGAGGGAGTATCCGGCCTTGATGTCACCGCCAGTGGCCCTGCGGGTGTAGTCGAGGTACTGCCGCTCGGTGCGGTAGATGTCGCCACCCACGGTCCACTTGGTGTCCATGAAGTAAGGGTCGGTGAGCCCCAGGTTGTAGGTCTGCGACTTGCTCCCGAGGCTGGCGGCCGCGTTCATCTTGAGGCCGAGACCTAAGAAGTTCGCCTGCTGGATCGACCCCTGGCCGATGATGCCGTCGAGGGAGCTGTAGCCGGCGCCGATGCTGAAGGTTCCGGTCGGCTTCTCCTTTACCTCGACGTTCATGTCGAGCTTGTCCGGAGCACTCCCCTTCACCGTGGCGATGTTAGCCTCCTCGAAGAAGCCGGTGTTCATCAGGTTCTGCTTGCTGCGCTTGAGCCCGGTGGAGCTGTACTGCTCTCCCTCGTCGAGCCTCAGTTCGCGGCGCACAACCTTGTCGCGCGTCTTCGTGTTACCGGAGATGTTGATCCGGTCGATGGTAACCTTCTGCCCCTTCTCCATGTCGAAGGTGATGTCGATGGTGTGGGTATCCGCGTTCAGTTTGGTGAGCGGCGAGGCGTTGGTGAAGGCGTATCCCTTGTCGGCGTAGAGGTCGGTGAGGGCGAAGACGTCGGTGCGCAAGTCGGCGCGGCTGAAGAGCTGGCCAGTCTTCTCCTTGAGCTTACCGGCGAGCACACTCTCGCTCTCAAGCAGGTCCCCCTTGAAGGCGAGCTTGCCGAGGCGGTACTGTTCCCCCTCGGTGATGCCGATGCTGACCTTGAGACCGGTGCGATCCGGCAGGAGCTCGACTTTGGGCTCGCCCACCTTCACGTTGACGTAGCCGTTGTTCATGTAGAGCTCGGTAAGGAGGTTAACGTCGTTTTTGAGCACCTCCTCCTTATAGGTACCGGCCCCGGTGAGCCAGGAGAGGAACCACTTCTCGTCGGTTTCCATGGTCTTCTTCAGCTTCTTCGCGGGGAAGGCATGATTACCGTCGAACTCGATGTTCCGGATCAGCACCTTCTCCCCTTCCTTAATGCGGAAGATAACGTGGATATCTGTGTCGGAGCGCAGGCTGATGTCGCCGGAGACCTCGGCCAAGTAGTATCCCTCGTCCGCGTACAGCTTCTTCACTTTCTTGACGCTTTTTTGCAGCGCCTTGGCGGAAAACACGGAATTGGGCTTGATCTCGACGGCCTCGCGCACCTTGTCGGTGGTGATCTCCTTGGCCCCCTCTATCTTTATCTCCCTGACAATCGGCTTCTCGGTCACGACGTATTCAAGGACGAGCGCCCCGTCCTTAACCTCGGACTGTGCCTTTACGTCGGTGAAATGCCCGAGCTTGAAGATGGCACGGATGTCAGCATCCACCTTTTCCGGGTCGAGGACGTCCCCCGCCTTGATCCGGACCGCCTGCGTGATGGCCGCAGTCTCGATGCGGTGGTTGCCGCTTATCCGGACCGTAGCTATCTTGTCGCTTGCCGGCTTCTCTTCGGCGGGCTTTGCGGCGGCAGCCTTGTCAGCCGCGCTCTTGTCCGTCGAGGTGGTGTCCGGTGCGGCCTTTCCGGCAGCGGGCGGTTCGGCCAGGGCGTAGGAAGCCCCGAAAAGCTGAACGACAAGCAGAGCTGATAACGATTTACGCAGCAAAGGGTCCCCCCGAAAAAGCCAAAAGAAAATATGCGGCTACAAAAGAGCCGTCGCCAAAGCGGCCTTACGCCGACTCGACGACCTTGCCATCCACCATCCTGATGGTGCGGGCCATCCCCGCGGCCAGTTGTTCGTTGTGCGTCACGATGACCAGGGCGATGCCGGTCTGCCGCTGGATTTCGTACAAAAGCGCGTGCACCTCTTCGCTGGTCTTCATGTCCAAGTTGCCGGTCGGCTCGTCGGCAAGAAGCAGCTTCGGCTCGCGCACGAGGGCCCGCGCGATGGCCACCCGCTGCTGTTCCCCCCCGGAGAGCTCCCCCGGCCGGTGCGTCACACGGTGCGAGAGCCCAACACCCTTTAGAAGCTCGAGCGCACGCGCTTCGGCACGGGAGCGTCTCTCACCGCCGATGAGAAGCGGCATCATCACGTTCTCCAGCGCCGAGAACTCCGGCAGGAGGTGATGGAACTGGAAGACGAAGCCTATGGAGCGGTTGCGGAAGGCGGCGAGCGGCTGGTCCGCGAGGTTGAAGATCTTCTCCCCTTCGAAGAGCACCTCGCCAGAGGTGGGACGATCGATGGTCCCCATCACGTGCAAAAGCGTGCTCTTACCGGCACCCGAGGGGCCGACGAGCGCGATGGTGTCGCCGGCCACGACGTCGAGGTCGATCCCCTTCAGCACCTCAACCTTGGTGCCGTTGCCGCCATAGGACTTGAAGAGCCCTCTTACCTCGAGGAGGTTACTCATAGCGCAGCGCCTCCGCGGGGGCCATGCGCGAGGCCGCCCAGGAAGGGTAGAGCGTCGCGGCGAAGGAGATGATCACGGCGGTCACGCTGATCAGCACGACGTCGGACGGGATCACCTGGGACGGGAAGTGATCCAGGTAATAGATGTCCTTGCTGAAAAGCTCGAAGCCGGTCACCTTCTGGATCGCACCGACGATCGGCTCCAGGTTGAGCGCGACCAAAAGCCCCCCAAGCACACCGATGATGGTGCCTAAGATCCCGATGATTACCCCTTCGAAGACGAAGATGCGCATGATGCTCCGGCTGGTCGCCCCCATCGACTTAAGGATGGCGATGTCGCGCGTCTTCTCCATGACCACCATGAAGAGCGTCGAGGCGATGCCGAAGGCGGCCACGAGCACGATCAGGGTCAGGATGATAAACATGACGCTCTTCTCGGTCTTCAGCGCGAAGAGGATGTTCTTGTTCATCTGCATCCAGTCGCGGGCGTGGTACGGGGGACCGAGCTCCTTGTCGATCGCCTGGGCGAGCTCGCCCGTCTTGTACACGTCGCGCACCTTGAGCTGGATCCCGGTCACCACGTCGCCTAGCCCCAGAAACTGCTGGGCTTCTTTGAGGGAGACGTAGGCGAGCGTCGAGTCGTACTCGAACATCCCAGTGTTGAAGATGCCGGTGATACGGAAGCGGTTCAGCTTGGGCATCATGCCAAGCGGCGTGATGTTGCCCATCGGAGAGATGACGTCCACCGTATCGCCGAGGATGAGCCCCAGGTTCTTAGCGAGCTCCTTGCCGATCACCACCCCCGGCGTCTTGCCGACCTCCGAGTCGAGCGAGTCGAGGCTCCCCTCCACCATCGACTTGTGCAGGTTGGTCACCTTGGCGTCTGTCTGCACCTCGATGCCGCGCAGCACCACACCGGAGACGGTCCTGCCGGTGGAGAGCATCACCTGGTTGTAGATGAACGGGGTGGCGGCGACAACGCCGTCCATCCCCTCGAGTTTCTTCACAACCTGCGGGTAGTCCTGCACCGCGCCAAGGCCGTTTAAGACCACGATATGCGCGTTGGTCCCGAGGATCTTGTCCTTTAAGTCTTCCTCGAAGCCGGTCATTACCGCCAGCACGATGATGAGGGCCATGACGCCGAGCGCCACACCGGCGACGGAGATCAGGGTGATCAGCGAGATGAAGGTCGATTTCCGCTTCGCCTTCAGGTAGCGCAGCCCTATGAGGAGCTCAAAGGGCATTACTTGCCCTCTTTACGCAGTTGCGGGAAGAGGATGACGTCGCGGATCGACGGGGAATCGGTGAGCAACATGACCAGGCGGTCGATGCCGATCCCTTCCCCCGCGGTCGGAGGCAGACCGTACTCCAGGGCGCGGATGTAATCCTCGTCCATGTAGTGCGCCTCCTCATCACCTTTTGCCTTGGCAGCGACCTGGGCCAGGAACCGCTCCTTCTGGTCGCGCGGGTCGTTCAGCTCGGAGAAGGCGTTGGCCATCTCGCGCCCGGCGCAGAAGAATTCGAAGCGGTCGACGTAGTCGGGGTCGTGGTCATTTTTCCTGGAAAGGGGAGAGACCTCGGTCGGGTAGTTGGTGATGAAGGTCGGCTGGATCAGCTTGGTCTCGGCGACCTCCTCGAAGATCTCGGTGATGAGCTTGCCGTACCCGACGTCCTCAGGGAGTTCCAGGCCGATTTTCTGGGCATAGGCGTAGGCCAAGTCGCGGTCCTCGAGGCTCTTCGCGTCGATGTCGCCGTACTCGAGGATCGCTTCCTTCACGGTGAAGCGCTTCCAGGGGCGCTGGAAGCTGATCGGCTCGCCGCCGTATGTGAAGTCGAGCGTCCCGAGGAGTTCCTGGGTCACATGGCACAAAAGCTCTTCGGTGAAGTTCATCAGGTCTTCGAAGGTGGCGTAGGCCTGATAGAACTCCATCATGGTGAACTCGGGGTTGTGACGCACCGAGATCCCTTCGTTTCTGAAGTTGCGGTTGATCTCGAAGACGCGATCGAAGCCGCCGACCACCAGGCGCTTCAGGTAGAGCTCGGGGGCGATGCGCAGGAAGAGCTCCATGTCGAGCGCGTTATGGTGCGTGACGAACGGCTTCGCGGTGGCGCCGCCAGGGATCGGCTGCATCATCGGAGTCTCGACTTCGAGGAAATCGTTCTTCGTCATGAACTCGCGGATGAGATGCACAATGCGGGAGCGCTTGTGGAACACCTCACGCACCTCGGGGGAGACGATCAGGTCGACGTAGCGCTGGCGGTAACGGGTCTCCACGTCGGTCAGGCCGTGGAACTTCTCGGGAAGCGGCAAAAGCGACTTGGTGAGCAGACGCACCGTGGAGACGGCCAGGGAGAGCTCGCCGGTCTTGGTGCGAAACGGGGTCCCGGTGGCGCCGATGATGTCGCCGATGTCGTAGTTCTCGAACTCGGCGAAGAGCTCCTCGCCCAGGGTGTCCTTCTTCATGTAAAGCTGCATGCGCCCCTTGCGGTCCTGCACCTGCACGAAGGCGGCCTTGCCGAAGGAACGGCGCATGATGATGCGGCCGGCGACCACGAAGGTCTGCGGGTCCTCCTCGATGACCTCCTTGTCACCGTAGGCGGCGCGCACGTCGGCCGAGGTATGCTGAGGCTTGTAATCGTTCGGGTACGGGTTGATCCCCGCCTCCCACAATGCATCTACCTTACGTCTTCTCTGCAGCAGCAGTTCGCTCAACTCTTCCATGTTATCTGCAACCTTTCTTTACCGCTTTGGGCTGTGAAACAATCCGTCAAACTAAACTATTTGCGCCAATCAAGTCAAGGCTTAAAACCCCATCCCCGCGGGCGATTTACCCCTACTGGAACTTCACCGTTACCGGGAGTTCGTAGAAGGCGATTGTGTCCTTCTGGACCGGGTTGCCGAGTTGTCCGAGGCTGTTGTTGCCCCAGCCGTACCAGACGCCGCCGATCAGGGCGAAAGAGCTCTTGCCGTAGGCCGCGATGTCGGAGACGTTGGTCATGAGGGCGCCGCCCGAGTCGAGGGTGCGGATGAACTCGATGCTGCTCGTGGTGGTGTCGTTGCCAAGCTGGCCGGCGGAGTTTAGGCCGATCGCCTGGACGTACCAGGAACCGTCGTTCGCGACGGTGTCGCGCGGTCCCACGAGGAGCAGGATATGGTTCATGCCGGTCGCGATCTTCTTGACCACGAAGCCGGACGCGTCGGCGATGGCTGGGGTCTGGAAGACCTTGACCGGGGTAGCGCTGCTCTTCTGCAGCGCGATGTCCGCACCGAGCTCGCCGGAGTTATTGAAGCCCCACCCCCACAGAGTCTGGCCAATGATGTTGTTGTCGACGTCCCGCTGCACCTCGAGGGCGAGGCTTGCGCTGGAGAGCGCGGCGATCTGGTCGATCTTTCCGGTTGCGCCGGAGATGGTCACCTTCCTCGGGCTCGAATAAGCCGACGAGTAGGTGCTGAAACCCGGCTCGCTGAAGCCAACCTGGGCGTACTTGTTGTTACCCCATGCATAGACGTCACCGTTGTCGAAGAGGGCCAGGGAGTGGGTTCCTCCCGCCGCGACCTCTTTGACGGAAAGCAGGGAGAGATCCTCCCCCTCGTGCCCCACGGCCACATGGACCGGCGTCTTCGCGTTGGTCGTGCTGCTGTTGCCGAGTTGGCGGTTGCCGTTGTACCCCCAGGCGTAGAGCTTCCCGTCTGCCGCGGCCAGGGAGTGATACCCCCCAGCGGCGATGTCCGTCACCGACGTGATGGTCTCAGGGAAGTTCACCTGTACCGGCGAGCTCTTGTAGGCGTCGGGATAGCTGGTCGAGGCCTCAGAATTGCCAAGCTGCCCGAAGAGGTTGTAGCCCCAGGAGTAGACGGCGCTGCCATTGGTAACCATGGTGTGCTCGTTCCCCGCGACCCCCTTGACCATACCGGTCATCCCCGGCACCGGCGTTGCGATCTCGCGCCGCGTCAGTGTCCCGTCACCCAGCTGCCCGAAGGCGTTGTACCCCATGGTGAAGGTGGTGTGGTTTCTGAAGATGAGGCTGTGCTCGTAGAAGATGGAGACCGTGGAAGGGATGGTGTCTTTGGAGGATGAGCCGCCGCAGCCGTGGAGGGCGGCAGAGAGAAGCCCGGCGCAGATAAAGAACCCGAAACGCCTGCTGATTTGCATGAGGGGACCCCTTGTGAGTTAGTACAATCCGGCGGATTTAACTATACATAAACTAGAATGTCAAGGACGGACTCCAGGCCGATCGCGGTTGACACGCCGCGGTCGTTGCATGTAATAATGGCCGCTTAACAAAAGCTACAAATGCAGACAAATCCATACGGAGGTGACGATAAAATGGCGATCGACCCGAACAAGGTCATCTACTCCATGATCGGGGTAAGCAAGTTCTACGACAAGAAACCGGTGCTGAAGGACATCTACCTCTCCTACTTCTACGGCGCGAAGATAGGCGTGCTCGGTCTTAACGGCTCGGGCAAGAGCTCCCTTTTGAAGATCCTCGCCGGCGTGGACAAGGAGTTCAACGGCAAGACCATTCTCTCCCCGGGCTACACAGTAGGCTACTTGGCGCAGGAGCCGCAGCTCGACCCGACCAAGACGGTGCGCCAGTGCGTCGAGGAAGGGGTGCAGGAAATCGTTGACCTTGTGAACGAATTCAACGAGATCAACATGAAGTTCGGCGAGGAGATGAGCGACGCCGACATGGAAAAGCTCTGCGACCGTCAGGCGAAGGTGCAGGAGAAACTCGACCACCTGGACGCCTGGGACCTGGACAGCCGCCTGGAGCTCGCCATGGACGCCCTGCGCTGCCCCCCGCCGGAAACCAACGTTGCGAACCTCTCAGGCGGTGAGAAGCGCCGCGTCGCCCTTTGCCGCCTGCTTTTGCAGAAGCCCGACATCCTGCTTCTGGACGAGCCGACGAACCACCTGGACGCCGAAAGCGTCGCCTGGCTCGAGCAGCACCTGCAGCGCTACGCCGGCACCGTCATCGCGGTGACCCACGACCGTTACTTCTTAGACAACGTGGCAGGGTGGATCCTCGAGCTCGACCGCGGCCAGGGGATCCCGTGGCAGGGTAACTATTCTTCCTGGCTCGAGCAGAAGGAGAAGCGCCTGGCCCAGGAGGAAAAGACCGAGAGCGAGCGCCAGAAGACCTTGAAGCGCGAGCTGGAGTGGATCAGGATGTCTCCGAAGGGGCGTCACGCCAAGGGTAAGGCGCGCATCAGCTCCTACGAGGACATGCTGAACACCGAGAGCGAGCAGCGTGCGAAGGACCTCGAGATCTTCATCCCGCCCGGGCCGCGTCTTGGCGGCGTGGTGGTCGAGGCCGAAAACGTCAGCAAGGGGTACGGCGACAAGCTCCTCATCGAGGGGATGGAGTTCCGCCTCCCGCCGGGCGGCATCGTCGGCGTCATCGGCCCCAACGGCGCCGGCAAGACCACCCTCTTCCGGATGATCACCGGCGACGAGAAACCGGACTCCGGCAGCTTCAAGACCGGTGAGACGGTGAAACTCGCCTACGTGGACCAAAGCAGAGACGCGCTCGATCCGGACAAGACCATCTGGGAGGTGATCTCCGAGGGGCAGGAGCAGCTGCAGCTCGGCAAGCAGTTGGTGAACTCCCGCGCCTACGTGGCCCGCTTCAACTTCTCCGGCGCCGACCAGCAGAAGAAGGTCGGGATGCTTTCCGGCGGGGAGAGAAACCGCGTGCACCTGGCGAAGACGCTGAAAGACGGCGGCAACGTCATCCTTCTGGACGAACCGACCAACGACCTGGACGTGAACACGATGCGTGCGCTCGAGGAAGCGCTCGAGAACTTTGCCGGTTGCGCCGTGGTAATCTCCCACGACCGCTGGTTCCTGGACAGGATCGCCACCCACATCCTCGCCTTCGAGGGGGACAGCAAGGTGGTCTGGTTCGAGGGGAACTACTCCGAGTACGAGGAAGACCGCCATGCCCGCCTGGGGACCGCGGCCGACCAGCCGCACCGCATCAGGTACCGCCAGCTCACCAGGGCGTAGAGCTTTGGAGAGCCCGTGCGAAGCAAAGAGGGGCGGCCAATTGGCCGCCCCTCTTTTTTTGTCTGACTGGTCCGAGCCGCCAAGCTAGCCGAGCTACCCGCTCTTGCGCACCACGCCGTACACCACGTCGTAGGTGGCGGGTATTCCCTCTTCGCCGCCGAAGTGCTCGCGGTAGCTCCGCATCATGTCCAGCATGACCCGCCGTTCGGCAAGCCCCTTCCCGCTTGCCGGCGCGGTGCTCCCGGCGCCTATCTTCTTGAGCGAGCGCAGAAGCTCCGGCACGTCGGGGTGCAGCTCCACCTCCAGCTCGGAACTCACACGCGCGCCGCTGAACCCCGCGCGTTCGAGCGCCTCCAGCACCTCTGCGCAGGAAAAGAAACTGTGCGTGCGGTCGAACGCCCCCTGCAGGACGCTCCGGTAGGAATCGCGCAGTTCGAAAAGGGTCCTCTCGCCGAAGAGCGCGAAACAGAAGATACCTCCGGGCGCCAGCACACGGCGCGCCTCGGCGAAGGCCCGGTCGAGACAGGGAAGCCACTGGTAGGTCGAGGTGGAAACGACGACGTCGAAGGATTCAGCCTCAAAGGGAAGCGCCTCGGCGTCGGCGGGCATCACCTGCACCCGCCGCCCGGCTAAGTTATCCGCCGCCGTGGCACACATCCCGGGGGCAAGATCTACCCCAACCGCGTCCATCTCCGGGTAGAGCTCGGTCAGCCGCGCAAGCAGCCGCCCGGTCCCGGCCCCGATGTCCAAAAGCCGCACCGGCGCAACCCGCTCCGCCTGCAAAAGCCCGACGACCTTCTCGATCACCCGCCCCTGCACCACGGCGTGACTGTCGTAATCGGCGGCCTGCCGGTGAAACGAATCCCGCACCCTCTCTCTGTCTATCTCTGCCGCCATAACCACCTTTCCGAATAAATCGAACTAACTAGAGCCCCGCGATGAATTCCCTGAGCTGCTCATTGAAGCGCTCCGGCCTGCTCATGAAGGGAGCGTGGCCGCACCCAGGATAGATCTTCACCCGCGCCGACGGGAGCCGCTCCCCCATGTAGCGCGACGCCGAGGCGGGACAGACGGTGTCGAGCTCACCGTGCACGAGGAGGACGGGGCGGTCCACCTCGGGAAGCCTTTCCCTCAGGTCGGCGCTCGACAGGATGTCCAACGAGCGTAGCGCCGCCTCGGAGTCCGGGGCACGCCCCCCCATCACGATCTCGTGGACGATGCGCTGGTACAGCGCGTGGTCAAGCTCCCCCTCGGCGAACATCCCCTTGAAAAAGTCCCCCATGGTCTTCTGGCGGTCGCGCCGCAGCCTGAGCCCCATCCCCTTCACCTCGACGGGGGGCTTGCCGTGCGGGTAGTCGTCGGTGCTTGCGTACCTCGGGTTACCGCCGACCAGCACCATCCCGGCCAGGCGTTCCCTGAGCGCGGGGAAGGCGTGCAGCGCCACCTGCGTCCCCATAGACCAGCCGACGAGGACCGCACCCGTGAGCGCGTGCCCCTCGAAAAAGGAGACGAGATCGGAGGCGTAGTCGTCCAGGGTGTAAGAGTCGGCAGGAGCCGACTGGCCGTGCCCGCGCAGGTCGAGGAAGATGAGGCGACCCGCGTCGGCAAGCTCTCGCTGGAAACTCCAGGCCTTTCCGGACATGGCCCAGCCGTGCACGAATACCACCGGCCTTCCGGCCCCAATTTCCTGAAAATGCATCATCGCAAAAACCTCTAAAGCTCGACACAGAGGACTCTGAGGTCCACAGAGGGCACGGAGAAAGACCTTCCGCTGTGATCAAGCGTTCTGATTTAAATCACGTCCAGCTTCTTACCCACGCGGGCGATGGTGTCGGCGGCGGCCTCGAGATCCGCGGACTCGTGGGTGGCCATGATCGTGCAACGCAAGCGACAACTCCCAGCCGGAACGGTCGGGGGGCGGATCCCCTGCAGGAAGATCCCCTCCTCGAGGAGTTCCTGGCTGAAGCGCATGGTGGTTTCGGCCGGACCGACGAAGATCGGGACGATCTGGGTCTCACTTCCCATGGTGTCGAAGCCGACTCCGGCCAGCCGCTCCTTGAACAGGGCGACGTTTGCCGCCAGCCGGTCGCGCAGCCCCTTTCCTTCTGCGGAGTCGACCAGGTCGAGCGCAGCGATGGACGGGGCGAGCACCGCAGGTGGCATCGAGGTGGAAAAGATGAAGCTCCTCGCCTTGTTGACGAGGTAGTCGCAGATCGTTTCCGACGCCGCGGCGTAGGCGCCGAAGCTCCCCAGCCCCTTCCCCAGCGTTCCCATGTGGATGTCGATATCGTCCATGACACCCAAGAGTTCGGCGGTGCCGCGACCGGTGGCGCCGAGGACGCCGGTGCCGTGGGCGTCGTCGACCATGAGGAGCGCGTCGTAGCGCTTGGCGAGCCGTGCCATCTCCTTGAGCGGAGCGATGTCGCCGTCCATGCTGAACACGCCATCGGTCACGATGAGGCGCCGGCCGCTATCTCCCTTCTCCTCAAGTAGCCGCTCCAGCGAGGCGACGTCACGGTGACCGAAGCGATGGAAGTTGGCACGGGAAAGAAGGGCGCCGTCCACGATGCTTGCGTGGTTCAATTTGTCGGAGAAGATGGCGTCGCCGCGGCCGACCAGGGCCGAGATGATCCCTGTGTTGGCGGCATAACCGGAGTTGAAGACGAGAGCCCGCTCGGTCTTTTTGAACTGGGCGATGCGCTCCTCGAGACGCGCGTGCAACTCCATGGTGCCGGAGACCAGGCGCGACGCACCGCTGCCTACCCCGAACGCCACCCCCATCACCGCCGCGCTGCGCAACGCCGGGTGGTCGGCAAGCCCCAGGTAGTTGTTGGAGCAGAGCATGAGCACCCGTCTCCCTTCCAACTCCACGTGGCTTCCCTGCGCACCGCTGATCACCCTCATGCTGCGGTACAGCCCCTCTTCACGCAATTTATCCAGTTCTTCTGCGAATGTCGGCACGGTCTCTCCTTTCCACTCAGGGTCAGAGTCGAGCCTCTGTTATTAGCACAGCGGCCGGGACACGTCAACCTGACAACCCGCGCTGGTTGACAACTGCATGCGATTATTCAAATATCGCGGCGCACCCGGCGGGACCCGCACGCCGGGACGTTTGCACTCATCATGACGATGTGCTACCTTCGCCGTCGGGCAAGCGATAGGTAAATGTGAAAGGGAAGAAGTGATGCGTGGACTCAAATATTTAGTCGGCTATTCGGAGCAGGTGACCTCAAAGGTGCAGCGGCTCCTCGACGCGAACGAGCTCGGCGGCGTGCTCCTTTCCAAGTACCCCACCCCGCACGGCTTCACCACGGACCGGTCGCTCTACGACTTCACCATGGGCATCAAGAACGAGTACCTTCGCAAGTCGCAGCCGCTCAGCAAGGTCGTCTATGACCCGAAGATAAGCGTGATCAACCACGCCCTCGGGCTCCACAGCTTCGTGTCACGGGTGCAGGGCGCGAAGCTCACGGCTAAAAACGAGATCAGGGTCGCGAGCATGTTCCGGGTCGCCCCGGTAGAGTTCCTGAGGATGATCGTCGTGCACGAGCTCGCCCACCTGAAGGAGAAGGAGCACAACAAGGCCTTCTACCAGCTCTGCGAGTACATGGAACCCGACTACCACCAGCTCGAGTTCGACACCAGGCTGTACCTGACCCACCTGGAAACAGCCGGGGCGCTCTACAAGGAAACTTCCCCCGCATAATCCCCGCGTCCCCCCCCGCCGCCCTCTTCCTGACTTCCTCCCGCGCATTGACAACGGAAGCCCTCCCGCTAGCATTGAGCTGTCGCAAGGTTGGAAAATGCCAACACGACTGTTCACGGAGGTAGCCATGTCATTTGCGCTCTACATCATCGGCTTCATCCTCATCATCTCCGGGGTCGCCTGGGCCCTGGTCACCGCCGGCATCGCCGTCTTCAAGATCGCCATCGTCTGCATCATCCTCCTTGGCATCGGCATCCTGACCGGCGTGGTGCACACCCGTCCGAAGGACCCGCCGCGGGGCCCACTCGCTTGATCCGATGCATCCCAACCGCAAAAAAAGAGACTCGCCGGGTGCCCGACGGGTCTCTTCGCGTTTTTGCCTAGCGACTCCCTAGACTGCCAGCACCGTCGGTGGTATCGGCAGCACTTCCCTTTTCGGCCCCTCCACCTCCACCTGTCTAACAAAGGGCATGCCGAGGGTCTTCCAGAGGGTGAGCTGCGCCGGGTCCTGGAAGCCGGCGACACCGATGGCCACCGAGTCCTGAAGGACATTCAGCTTCAGGGTGCGATGCAGGTGATCGGGCCAGGAGAAGATGGTGCTCCAGTTGGAGTCGGTCTCACCCCTCACCACGGAATGGTGGATACCGTGCATCCTCGGGGTAACGATCAGGTGGCACAGACGCCGCTCGACACGGTGCGGGAGTCTCACATTCGAGTGATGGAACAGAATCGCCATGAGTGTAAGGGTCTGCCACATGGCAAGGGCGAAGGGGGAGACGCCGATCATGCGGACCTGGGCCGCCCGCCACGGTACGGACAGGAGCAGTTCGCCGAAGTGGAAGCGAAGCGCAGTACTCGCGTCGAGATCGAGGTCGACGTGGTGCGGCTTGTGAAAGCGCCAAAGGAGCGGGATCTTGTGGGTCAGCACGTGCCAGATGAACAGCGTGTAGTCGAGCAGGAGCACCGACAGCGCCACCTCGGCCCATGGGGGGAGCCCGAGTAGCTTGACCGCGCCCAAACCCTTTTTCTGCACATGGTGTGCGAGGGGAACCACCGCCGGCTTCTCGGCGAGGCCGACCGTGGTTGCCGCGATGAGTGCGAAGGCGGCGTTTCGCCCGTTTCTCCCCAGTTTGTCTTCGCGCTCCTTCCTGAGCGGACGTCTGAGCTCCATGACGGCGACGGTTGCCACGGTGCCGACGATCAGCACCGTGTTCAGCCACCGGGGAAGCTCCTGTCTCATCGGATCAACGGTCCTTGCCATGCACGCCCCTCCTCTGCAAACTCATTCAACGCCCTTTTCCCACCACACGATGCACCAGTTCAGCGGTCACCGTCCATGCGACGTGATTTCCCATTTCCTTCACGCTTGGTTGCCACGGGATACGGTTCAGCCCCGGCGACATGCCGAGCGCCGGAGCGATCACGCCGTCGCAGACGAAGAAGAAGGGGATCGCGAAGGGAAGCCCGCCCCAGCGGGAAAGCACCGGGAACTTCCTCCGCAGCCCGCCATGGATCGCTCCCCACCCAAGCCCGTAGAGCACACCGAACACCGCCTTGGCGCGCTCCTTCTCCTTCCTGTTCAGCCTGCGTCCCGCGATCTTCGCGGCGAAGCGGGGCCCTGCCACCTGGTGCGCCGGCGCCTCGCGCACACGCCGGTCGCGCCTTTTCTGCCTCTCGCTCACCAGCCGGTCCAGGAGTTCGTCTGAAGCGCTCGCCGCCGCACCGGCGATCAAGCCGGCGGCCATCGCGATGAGGACCTGATGTCGCTGCGTCATCGAGCCGGTATTTCCCGTTGCCATGGCATACCTCCTACGATCTCGCTGTTTTATTTCTAGCGTCCGGCGGGGCCACGCCCATTGTAACGATGCCGGAGCGCCTGTCAATTTTCCCCGCCCCCCTTTCTTGCCGCATGGTTTCAACATCGCGGTCGGCTTGACCGCATGAGAGGGCGTTTTATAATTGGCTAGTTCAAGAAATCCAGCAGGTACGATACGCACAAGGAGGCTCCCATGCTCATCCGCACCCTTCAGGTGGTGGTTCATTGCGAGCACAAGACGCTGTGGGACATGCTGGTCGACCGGTTGCACCACCCGGAGCGCTACGCGCTGGGGATCGCCGACGTCCGGCTCTCCGAGGAAGCACCGGATACCTTCATGTCCGAGATGACGGTGCACGGCGATCCGGTGCGGGAGCGGGTGATTTTGCGCCCCTACGACGGGGAGATGCGCCATGAACTGCTGGAACACCCGCAGTTCACCGGGTTCATCGTCCGCAAGATCCTGAAATCGGCTCGACAGAGCCCGGTGGCGCCGCTCTACCTTGAGTACGACCTGGATCTCTTGCGCAAGTCCCTCAAGGTTCACGGGCTGGTGCGGGAGGAAGAGGAGATCATCACCGACCTGGAGACGGAGATGCAGAAGATACGTTCGCGGGCTGAGGAATTGGATGCAAGGGGGTGAGAGATGCGGGTAAAACTTTTTCTGCTGAGCATGGTTGCGGTGGGGATGCTGGCTGCGTCGGCCTTTGCGGCGTCGCCTGACTGGTTCAAGCTGGACGAAAACGAGGACTCGAGCTTCTTCTTCGACCGAAGCGGCGTGACCCCGCTGCGGGAAGGGGTCATCCAGGTGAGGACGCGGGTGGTGTACAGTGACCAAGGAAGAAAGGACGCCCTCAAGGTCCTCGCGGAACTGCCGGACTCCACGCCGCTGTACGAAACCCTCTACAGCTACGAGATCAACTGCGCGGAGCGGGAGGGGCATCTCCTCGCCGCGACCCATCTCGACAAGAAGGGCGGCACGCTGAGAAGCACCGACCTCTCCGCCGTCACCGAATGGGAGGAGTTCCCCCCCGATACCAGGATGGGGCTAGTCATCGTGCAGGCCTGCACCCGCTAGCCTTTAACGCTTCCGGTATTCCTGCCTGAGCACGAGGTCCATGAGCACCAGGGCGGCCATCGCCTCGACGACGGGGACGGCGCGCGGCACGATGCACGGGTCGTGGCGCCCCTTCGCCTCGAGGACGGCCTCGCTGCCGTCGAAGCGCGCCGTCTTCTGCGGCAGTGCAACCGTCGCCGGCGGCTTGAAGCCCACCCGGAAGTAGACCGGCTCCCCGTTGGAAATCCCCCCCTGCACGCCGCCAGAGTAGTTGCTCGAGGTCCCAAGCCTCCCCCCCTTGCTGACGAATGGGTCGTTGTGGGCGCTCCCCAGCATGCGGCTGCCGCTGAAGCCCGAGCCGATCTCGAACCCCTTGGATGCGGGGATGGAGAGCATGGCGTGGGCCAAAAGGGCGTCCAGCTTGTCGAACACCGGCTCGCCGAGTCCGGCAGGGATGTTACGGCAGACGCAGGAGACCATCCCCCCGACCGAGTCGTTTTTGTCGCGCACCTGGGCGATCAGGTCGGCCATCGCCTGCGCCATGGCGGGGTTGCCGCAGCGGACCGGGTGTGCGTCCACCTCCTTGCGGGTGATCCCCGTGAGGTCGACCGGCCCGGCATCGATCGCCCCGACGGCGTCCACCCAGGCGACGATCTCGATCCCGTAACGTTCGAAGAGGTACTTCTCGGCGATGGCACCCGCCGCGACCCGGCCGATGGTTTCCCGTGCGGAGGAACGTCCGCCGCCACTCGAGGCCCGCACGCCGTACTTCATCTGGTAGGTGTAGTCGGCATGGGAGGGGCGCGGCACCTCCGCCATCTCCTCGTAGTCCCCCGGGCGCTGGTCGCGGTTATGCACCATGAGACCGATGGGGGTCCCGAGGGTGACGCCGAGCTCGACGCCGGAGAGGATGGTGACGATGTCCTCCTCCGCGCGGGGGGTACTGAGCTCGCTTTGCCCGGGACGGCGGCGGTCCAGTTGCGGCTGGATGTCCGCCTCGGACAGTTGTATCCCGGCCGGTGCCCCGTCGATAACAGCGCCGACCGCCTTGCAGTGGCTCTCGCCGAAGGTGGAAACCCTGAAGATCGTTCCGAATACCGATGACATGTTCAGCTCCTTGTCCGGCTCGCCGTGCGGTTTTTAGCCACGACCACGACGAGGCTGCGGGGGGGAAGACGGTAACTCTCACCCTCGACTAGCGGCAACTCGTCCCACGAGGCGATGTCGTCGGGGGAGTCGAGCGAGGTGTCGATCCAGCGGTGCCATCTCCCTCCTGGAAGCTTCCTGGGCGAGGGGAGCATGAAAGAGAGCGGCTCCCAATAGGCGTTCACCATGTAATGGAACACGAGGCTCTTCGTGTTGCTACGGACGGTGAGGGCGATGCTGTGCGACTCGTGGCTCCAGTCCGGCGTCCCGAGGCGGACGCCGTGCCACTCAAGGCGCGCCTGCCCAAGCAGCTGGCTGAGCGTGATGGAATCCGCCGACGCCTCGCTCTGCCTGAGGCGTGCCCGAATCAGTTCCTTCGTGAAGCGGTGGATGTCGGCATGCTCCTCGACCTTGTTCCAGTCGAACCAGCCGATTTCGTTGTCCTGGCAGTAGGCGTTGTTGTTTCCAAGCTGGGTGCGCCGCGCCTCGTCACCCATCAGGATCATCGGCGTTCCGAGGGCGAGCAGGGTGACCGCGACGAAGTTCTTCACCTGGCGCTTGCGCAGTGCCTCGATGGCGGGATTGTCCGTCGGCCCCTCCGTCCCGCAGTTCCAGCTTGCGTTCGCGTCGGAGCCGTCACGGTTCCCTTCCCCGTTCGCCTCGTTGTGCTTTTTGTTGTACGAGACGAGGTCGCTCAGGGTGAAGCCGTCGTGGCAAGTGACGAAGTTGATGCTCTGTTCCGGCTCGCGCTCCTGGTGCCCATAAATATCCGGACTCGCCAGGATACGCGCCGCAAAGCGGGACACCATCCCCTCGTCCCCCTTTAGGAAGCGGCGCACGTCGTCGCGGAACTCGCCGTTCCACTCCTTCCAACTGTCCCCGATGAAGCTCCCCACCTGGTAGAGCCCACCCGCGTCCCACGCCTCTGCGATGAGCTTTATGCCGGCTAACGCTGGGTCGGACTCGATGTCCCAGAGGATGGGGGGATCCTTCAGTGGACGCCCCTGGCCATCGCGGGAAAGTATGGAGGCAAGGTCGAAACGGAAGCCGTCGACGTGCATCTCTTTTACCCAGTAATGCAGGGAGTCGATGATGAGCCGGCGCACCACGTGGTGGTTCGCGTTCAGCGTGTTGCCGCAGCCGGTATGGTTCAGGTAGCTGCCGTCGGGGGCGAGTGAGTAATAGACGTCGTTGGCGAAGCCGCGGAAGCAGAAGGTGGGGCCGTTGTGGTCTCCTTCGGAGGTGTGGTTGTAGACCACGTCGAGGATCACCTCGATCCCCGCCTTGTGCAGCGCCTTCACCATGTCCCGAAACTCGTCCAGGGGGCCGAGCGCTCCCTGCTTTGAGCTGTAGGCGGCGTGGGGTGCGAAGAAGGAGACCGGGCTGTAGCCCCAGTAGTTGCGAAGCCCCAGGGGAGCGTCGAGCGGGTCGAACTGGAACACCGGGAGCAGCTCCACCGCAGTGATGCCCAGCTCCTTCAGGTAGGGGATCTTCTCGATGAGCCCCGCGTAGGTGCCGCGCTTGTCGTTGGAGACTCCCGAAGATGGGTGCCTGGTGAACCCGGCCACGTGCATCTCGTAGATGACGGTGCTGGAATAGGGGCGCTTGAGCGGCAGGTCACCCTCCCAGTTGTAGCCGCGGGGGTCGGCCACCACGCTCTTCATGGCGCTTGCCGCGTTGTCGCCGGGAAGGCACGCATCCCCCCGGCAGTAGCCATCAGGGACCGCGACGGCGCGACCGTAGGGGTCGATGAGGACCTTGCCGGGGTCGAAGCGGCGTCCGCGCTGCGGCTCGAAGGGACCGGCGACGCGGTAGCCGTAGAGCTGCCCCGCGCCGATGCCGGGGACGAAGACGTGCCAGTAGTGGTAGGTGCGGTTCTGTTTGGGGTCGAGGGTGATGACCCGGGAGGGGACGGCGTCGTCGGCGCGGTCGAAGAGGAGCAGTTCGACGCCGCTGCAGTCCCTGGCGAAGACGCTGAAGTTCACCCCGCCGGGGGTGACGGTCGCACCCAGTGGGGAGGTATTCCCCTTCAACTGCTCCGCGTTCTTTCTGCCCGATCTTCCGCTCGAATTGGCCATGGTACCTTCTGTCCCGTGGGACCGTCTCTAGTTGGGAGGCTGTGAGACCCGCTTTTTCCCTGTCAGACTATAAAGCATTCTGTTTCCCAGTCAAATCGCGCCTGTTTGATACAGTCACCAAGACTATGGCACCGAGCGAGATGACTGCGCAGAGCCAGCCGATCCAGTCGCCGATAGCACCGTACGCCGTCTTACCTTCCAGAAGCGGCACCCGGTCCACAAGGACCTCCCTGGTCCAGACGCCGGTGCGGCTCGTGATGCGCCCAGCCGGGTCGACGAAGGCGGAGATCCCCGTGTTGGTGACCCGCACCAGGGAGCGGCGGTTTTCGATGGAACGGAAGCTCGCCAGGGCGAGGTGCTCCATGGGTTCGGTGGAGTTGCCGTACCAAGAGTCGTTGGTCAGGTTGAACATGACAGCCGGGGTCCGCCCCTCACTCCCCCCGCGCATCAGCTTCCTGATATGGGTGGGGAAAATGTCCTCGTAGCAGATGCTCACCGATAGGAGATGCGGTCCGAGCTTGAGCGGCTCGACGCTTTTCCCCGAGAAGAACTTGCTGCTGTACGGGGACCACGCGTACAGGACCGGGAAGAGGTCCCCGAAAGGGATGTACTCGCCGAAAGGAACGAGAACGGTCTTGTCGTAGGTACCGAGGATCTTACCCGAGGCGTCGGCGAGAAGGGCGCTGTTGTAGAAGCGGGTCTCCCCCTCCTCGTTCAGTTGGAGGCAGGCCCCGAAGAGCAGCGGGACCTTGAGGTCGCCGAGGGCCCAGGTCGGGATGGTCCCCTCGCGAGAGGGAAGCCCCACGCTCAGCACCCCCTCCGGCCAGACCACGAGGTCTGCCTTCCTTGCCGCGAGCAGTGCCTTCGACATATCGCGGTGTTCTTGCTGTATCGCTCCGGCCGAGAGATGGAGGTCGGCCGCGCCGCGGTTGCTCTGCACGAGCCCGACGGTGAGGTGCTGCGCCGCGGCGACCTTGCCGTCCACCTCGCGGATGCGGAACTCGCCGTAAGCGACAACAAGGACCAGGGTACACCCGAGCGCCGCCGCAGCGCGCCACGGCACCCCTTTACCTTCGAGCCGGCAGGCGAGGATCCGATAAAGCGTCGCGTTGATGTAGACCACGAGGAAAGAGACGCCGAGGACACCGGCGAAATCGGCGATCTGGGTCAGGTGCGGGACCTTGTACTGGCTCGCGCCCAAGTAGTTTGGGAACACCTCGGGCCAGACCTTCTCGATGGCGGTCCATAGTACCGGGGCGATCCATACCAGATGGCGCTCCCGTCCGCGGGTGAGCAGGCTTACCCCCCAGGCCCAGACCGCCAGCACGACCCCGTTGGCCGCCGCCAAAAGAACGAGTCCAACGATGCCGACCGGTAACGGAGCACCGGCGAACTGCTGGAACATCTGGATGATCCAGTAGAAGCCGCCGCCGTGTCCCACGATGCCGGCGACCCAGCCGAGCAGGAAGGCGCGTCGCGGACGCACGTCGCGGATGGCCCAGAGAAGTGGGAGGAGAAAGATCCACTCAAGGTAGAACTGGTCGAAGCCGGCGTAGCCAAGGAACAGCAGGACGCCGGTTAGTATGGCGGCGCCCCAGGGAGCAAGGGGGTGGGAGTTGCTGGAAGTATTCAAGACGACCTCTAATTTTTGGTGATGGCGCCTCGCGCCACCGCACGATACCACAACGGCATGACAACCACAATCCGGCAGGGCAACGACGCCGGTCGATAGCCATGACTGCACCTCCGGCCACTAAGCCCACTAGCTCCTAGCCTCCAGTCTACAGCCTCCAGCATTCCCATTACTCCCAGGCTTTCCCCATATAAGAAAAGGGCGCCCTCACAGGCGCCCTTTTCTCAGTAACGCTCCGGATAGTAATCCGGCGGCACCGAGTACACCCCCGGAGGCGGAGGAGGAACATAGGTCCTCACGCGGCGCGTCTTGCGTACGTTCCCCGGAATCTGGTTCCCCTTGGCGTACATGCACTGCACGTAGGTGTTGTCGTAGAGCCGCTGTGCCTCGTAGCCGTAGACCCGGCCCGACTCTGAGCCGCTCGCCGCGCCGAAGAGAAGACCGGTGCCACCGCCGATGGCTGCCCCCGCCCCTGCATTGCCGCTCGCCGCGCCAAGAACCGCCCCGACCCCGGCACCGATGGCGGTCCCCACCACGGCGCTCGTCGCGGTGTTCTGGTTCGCCGTATCCTGCGGGCTCATACCGAGTTGCTGCTCGGCATACCTGCGGCAGACGGCGTCCTCAGCCATGAACTGCTCGAAGGTCTTCCCCGGCGCGGGGAGCACGCGGACGCTCGGTCCCGTCGGCATAGTGACGCACCCCCCCAGAACCAGTAAGGCAAGCAGCGAGCAAACGTTGGTCAAAGTCCTTGTCATGATCATTCCTCCTTGTCTTCCTGTTCCTGACTGGGCGGCGTCGTGTCCGGCACCACTTTCAACCACCCTCCCGGGCAGCGCTCCACGTAGGGATAGTACCCCTGCGGTTTGCGGCAGTAGTACCAGTACTGCCCACCCTCTTGCTCCTGCTGCGTGTCGGGGGAGATGTACTCCTGCGGTTCCTGCGGTGCGACCACCGTCGGGGGGGAGTAGTAGTACGGATAGGCTGGGTAGTTGTAATAGTACGGGTAGAAGAAGGGGTCATAGTATCCCCACCCCGGTCCGATCCAGACACTCCCCGAGAAGTGAGAGTCGTGCCGCGGCCCGACGTACCGCGTATAGCTCCCACGGCTGCCATAGCTCCCACGGCCGCCATAGGTAACTGATCCGCCGGAGCGCCCTACCGAGCGAGCGACAGCCCTGTCACCTCGTCCGCCGGAATCAGCATGACTGGTCACGACGGTAGAAGTTATTGACGCTGCGACAAGAAACAGTGGAAGAAGCAGGGTGCAAATACGGTGGTTCCTCATGACGTGCCCTCCTTTTTCGTGGGCTTTTATGACTAACTCATTGTACAACGCGGCCGCTATATCTGCAAAAACTAAGAAAGGAACCATGGCACACGGCAACAGATCCTATCAGCGCGACATGAAAAGGCACCGCGTCCTTCACTCTGCCTGTCTTACCTGAAGGCGCGGGAGTCCGCAGTACGGTTTGACTTCCCCGGCGACCGTGGAAAAATTAGCGGGTTCCAATATTACACCTCAAAAGGAGCCTGGTATGAGAAAAGACGCCACCGTTGTATCATCACTGTTTATTGCAGCCGCTCTCATCCTCCCCGCCGTCAACTCGTGGACCGCGGAGGGGCAGCCTTCCCGCAAGGCGCCGCCGGACGCGGTGATGGAAGCCCAGATGCCAAGGGATGTGCCGGCTACTCGCCCTGAACAGCAAAGGGGGAGCCACGACCAGTCCGACGTCTTCCATACGACCAAGGCGGAGCCTTCCTCCACCGCGTTCAAGAACCAACCGGACGAAGGAAAGATCCTGGGGTTCGACTTCTACCGCGACCCGCTGGACGCGAAAAAACCGATGATGACCTTCCAGGAGGTTTATCAGAAGGATACCGGTGAAAAGCCCAAGGTAATGGAGACGCAGAGGCGGCTTCTGGAATCGCGCTACGACCTGCGTCCGCGTCTTGCACCGGATGTGAAGATGTCGCGCGGCAAGCCGATCGCCGTCGGCCCGACGGCGCGGCTGGCAAAGGGAGCGACTTGGGAGAGCCTAACCGCGATGAACCCGGCAGAGGTGAGATCGAAGAACCTCTTCCCTTACCCGCCGCTGCCCCATCCCAAGCAGGTGAACGGCGGCCAGGTCTTCCCGCAGATACAGATCGACATGTTCCCGAGGCTGCAGCGCTTCGACGTCGACTTCGACCTCCCCGACGCCTTCCTTCCCGAGTTTCCGCCCGCGATATTTCTGCAAAGCCGCCCGGAGCTTGGCGATGTCTCCCGCGGCGAGGTGGTGTCCATCAACAACTACTACCGCCTCTTCAAGGACCTCCTCACCCCGGTGCAGCTCGACGGCCTGCGCATGCTGGTCACCCCCTTCCCCCAGGAGGAGTTCAACCCGACCGATGACCGTAAGTCGCCCCAGCCAAGCCTCGGGGTCGCCTGCCTTGACTGCCATGTGAACGGCCACACCACGGCGCAGTTCCACTTAAGCCCCGACATCCGTCCGCAGGAGCGTCGCTTCCGCCTCGACACGGTGAGCCTTCGTGGTCTTTTCAACCAGCAGGTCCACTCCTCCAAACGGAGCCTCCGTTCGGTGGAAGACTTCTCCGAGTTCGAGCAGCGCACCGCCTACTTCAACGGCGACGAGATCCACGCCGCCAAGAAGGGGATGAACATCATCAGCCGGGTGCAGGTGTCGCACATGGCCCAGATGCAGAACATGTTCGACGTCCCCCCCGCCCCGAAACTCGACCCCGCCGGCTTCCTCGACCCGGCGAAAGCGACCCAGTCGGAAATGGCAGGTCAGCAGGTCTTCTTCGACAAGGGGAGGTGCGGCGTCTGCCATCCCGCTCCGTTCTACCTCGACCAGATGATGCATGATCTGCAGCTTGATCGCTTCACCAGGGAGCCCGGCGACGGCCCCATCAAGACCTTCACCCTGCGAGGCATCAAGGAGAGCCCCCCCTACATGCACGACGGCCGCTGCCTCACCCTTGAGGACACGGTGAAGTTTTTCGACCTGGTGCTTGGTTTGCGACTCACCCAGCAGGAGCAAAACGACTTAGTTGCCTTCCTCAGGGTGCTCTAGCCTTTAAAGAGGAACCGCCGCTCCCAGTATCACACCCGAGGCCCCACTTGTCTTGAAGGGGACAGGCACCTGATCCCCCTTGAAACAGGTGGGGCCTTTTTCGGAGGCACCATGAAAAGACGCGCCAGCGGCGTGCTCTGTCACGTCACCTCACTCCCTTCCCCCTTCGGCATCGGCGACCTCGGTCCCGGTGCCTACCGTTTCGCCGAATTTCTCCACGAGGCAAAGCAGAGTTACTGGCAGGTGCTGCCGCTCAACCCGACCAACAAGAGGTTCCTCGATTCGCCCTTCATCAGCGTCTCTTCCTGCGCCGGCAACACGGCCCTCATCAGTCCGCAACTCCTGGTCGCCGACGGGCTCCTGACCCAGGCGGAGGTGGAAGACCATCACCCCTTCGACCCGCTGTGCGTCACCTACCAATCGGTCTCGCGCTTCAAGGATCACCTTTTCCTGCGCGCACACCACCGCTTCAAAGAGGGGCAGGCGGCAGACCAGGAGTACACCTCTTTCTGCCGCGACAACGCGCAATGGCTCGACGACCACGCCCTGCACAACGCGATGACCGTACACCTGAACGGCCTCCCCCTCGCCGAGTGGCCCGAGGCGTTGAGGCGTCGCACAAGCGATGAGGTGCGGCAGATGAGCGACGAACTCTCGGACTCCGTGGAGCGGGAGAAGTTCCTGCAGTACGTCTTCAACCGCCAGTGGCAAGCCCTGAAGCAGCACTGCAACGACAAGGGGATCAGCGTGATCGGCGACTTCCCCATGTTCATGAGCTGTGACGCCGCCGATATCTGGGTACACCCTGAGTTTTTCAAGGTGGACGAGAACAAGAGGCCGTACGTACAGGCGGGGAGCCCGCCCGACAGCTTCAGCGAGAAGGGGCAGCTCTTCGACTGCGCCGCCTATAACTGGGATGCCCTGCAGGAAAGCGGGTTCTCCTGGTGGGTCGCCCGTTTTCACCACCTCTTCAGACGCTTCGACGTGGTGCGCATCGACCACTTCCGCGGGCTCATATCGTACTGGGAAGTTCCGGCGGGTGCTGAGAACGCACTTAAGGGGAGCTGGCAGCCGGTCCCATCCAACGAGTTCCTCGACACCATGGTGCGGTACGTCCCCACCTTCCCGGTGATCGCGGAGGATCTCGGCGTCATCACCGCCGAGGTGCGGGAGAAGATGGCGCAGTTCGGCATACCGGGGATGAAGGTGCTCGTTGTCGCCTTCCAGGATGACGCCAAGATCTACCTCCCCCACAACCACCCGGAAAACAGCGTCGCCTACACCGGGACGCACGACACCAACACGGCGCGTGGTTGGTTTGATGAGGCGGGAAATGATGAGAAAAGGCGCCTGTCGGATTACCTCGGTCGCGACCTTGTGGACGAGGCTGGCTGGGAACTGACCAGGCTCGCGCAGATGTCGGTCGCGCGCACCGCCATGATCCAACTGCAGGATCTCGTCGGCGGCGGAGCCGACACCAGGATGAACACACCGGGAGGAAGCGAAGGCAACTGGCAGTGGCGCCTTTCCCCATCGGTCGATCTCACCGGGGCGGCGCATCGCCTGGCGGAGATGACGCTTCGCTACGACAGGGCGCGCTGAACGAAAAAGAGGGGCTCCGCCTCGTGGCAGAGCCCCTCTCCTTTTGCCCGTCTGTCACCCCGACTACTTCTTCGCGGCGCCCACCTTCTGGGCCATATCCTTCGCGTGCTGCAGGTGCTGCTCCAGGGTCGGCAAGGTCTTGTCGATCCACGCCTTGATCTCGGGGTCTTTCACCTTCTTGCTAGCCTTTTTGAAGTCCTCGACGTCCTTCTTGTGGTCTTTTACCATCGCTTCCGCGTACTTCTTGTCGAACTCGTCGGCTGAGGTCTTCTGGAGTTTCTCGACCATCGCCTTGTGCTTCAGTTCCATCTTCGCGGGAAGTTTGTACTTGTTTCCCACCGCCGTCTTCAGCTCGTCGTTCGCCTTGCCGTGATCAGTCACCATGAGTTGGGCGAAATCCTTCACTTCCTGTGACTTTGCCTTTTCCTTAGCCAACTGTCCCAGTTCGACCTCCATCATGCCGCCGCTCGCCGCCTTCTTGACGAAGGACTTCTCGGACATGGTCAGCTTGTCAGCTGCCAGTGCCGGAAGAAGCATGCTGCAGAATGCGAACAGGGAAACCACCGCCATCCATACCAATCTCCTTTTCATGTTGCCTCCTTTTTGTGGCCTTAGCCGTGGGGTTTGTCAGATTAGCAAAATCTAACCGTCAAAAGGTATCCGGCTTTGGCTTCTTGTCAACCGGTCCGGCACCTTCGCCCGCTTCGCGAAGGACAATAAAAAAGCGCCCCATGGGGGCGCTTCAGGCGATGACTCGGTAACAGCGGGTCCGGAGGACGCAAGATGCTACTGGTACAGCAGCTGTTCCTCGGTGTAGTAGGTCCGCTTGGACTGGACGTTCTCCTTGATGATCTTGGCACCGGTGGGGGAGGTCTTAAGCTCGGGGCGGTGCACCTTCAGAAACTCGCGATATTCGCCGGAAACCATGTCCGGGTGGCGCTTTCTCAACTCCGCGATGGCGTCGTTCAAGACCGCTGGAATCGCCTCGGCGAGGGCCTGTACCGCCTCCGGGGGGAGCTTGCCGGCAGGGGATTTCGGGGAGATGCGCGCGGCCCAGAGGATCTCGTCGGCATAGGCGTTACCGATGCCCCCGATCAGCGCCTGGTCGAGAAGCAAAGGCTTGATCATGGTGCGGGTCTTCCTGGCGCACAACCGCTGCAACTCCTCCTCGGTGAGCTCCAGCGCGTCAGGCGCTTCCTTCTCGGCGCCGGGGTTCAGGGTGACGCTCGCCCATCCCTTCTCGTCTGCCACGGCAAGGGCGGTACCGTCGGCAAAGAGCAGGGTGAGCACCGGGTAGCGGACCTCCTTCACCGCGGTAGAACCGGTGAGGACGAACCCGCCGGTAAGCATCAGGTGGATTTTCAGCGTGGCGCCGTTGCCGAGCCGGAAGGTTACCTGTTTGCCGGTGCGCTCCACAGCGGTCACCTCGGCACCCGCGACGGCGGTGGCAAGCTCGCCGGCGGCAACGTTGAGGCGTCCCCTCCCGTGGTACTCGCCTTTCTCGATCCTCTTCCCCACGAGGGCCTTCCCAAGGTTTTCGGCATAGACGGTAAGATCAGGAAGCTCAGGCATGGCTCCTCCTCGTGCCGCAGGCGGCGCTTTGATGTGCTTGCAGCGTAGTCGATGATATCCCTGGTGTCAAAGCGAGGGGCGGCTAGTCGGCGGCAGCCCCTTCGGCCTCGCAACCGATGCCGGAGTAGCGCTCACGCAGGCGCTTCACCCCTAGGGGGAGCACTACCGCGGCGAAGATGAGGGCGCAACCGGTCCATTCCTCGGCGGTGAGCCTCTCCCCCAGAAGGAGCGTCCCCCCCAGCATGCTCCAGACCGGGTCCATGGTGTAGATGAGCCCGGCCTTGGTGGGGGTCGTGTAACGCTGATAGGCGTTTTGCAGGGTGAAGCAGACGACTGTCGGGAAGACGGCGCAGTAAACGAGCGCCCCCACCGAAACCCAGGTGACCGTGAAGGGAGGGGATGGAAGGGCGACGTTCAGCACGCCCCCGACCGCCGCCACGGTCGCGAACTGGATCAGGCTCAAAAGGTAGACGTCCTCCTCGCCGACAAGCCTGGAGACGGCGATGATCTGCAGCGCGATGAAGAGGGCACACAGGGTGGAGAGGAGGTCCCCCTGGTTGAAGCCGTCCACGCCCCCCTTGGCGAGAAGCCAGAGACCGGCCAGGGCGAGGAAGAGCCCACCCGCGCTCCAGCGATCCAGGCGCTCGCGCCAGAAGACGAAGCACAGAAGCGGAATGAGCAGCACGAACAGGTTGTTCAGGAACCCCGCCCGGGACACGCTGGTGCCGCTCACCCCGAGAACGAAGGAGAGGTTCGTCGCCGCGAGCGGCAGACCGACCAGAACCCCGGTCTTCAAGGTGCCACGGTCGAGCTTTTTCAGGCGCGGCAGGCAGAGCACCGCCATGAGGAGCGTAGCCAGCGCGAACCTGTAGAAGAAGAAATCGAGCGGCGGGATCTCGCGGAAGCCGATCTTGTTGAAGATGAAGCTGCCACCCCAGAACACGGTGGTAACTATCAGCCAGAAGGTGGCTCTGGCAGAGCGCGGGTCGTCTTGTGTCGTCGTATGCATCGGCATATTAAAGACAGGGGCAGGTCCATATGTCAACAGCTGTTGTGAGACAATTTCTCTCTCGTCGCGCCGCTCTTATTGGAGGCTCTCTTTTAAACGCACCAGGTGCTAAAGAATTTTCGAGCAGAACCGATACATGGGGCAGACACCATAAGAACTGGTGCCAGCGCAGAGGAGGATCTATTTTGGCAGTGGTTCACATCGACAACCTCGCACCGGGCATGGTCCTCAGCCGCAACGTCTGCGACCGCAGCGGACGGCTCCTTTTGCCGTCGGGTGCCGAACTCACCGACAAGCATTTCTCCATCTTCCGCATGTGGGGTGTCCTCGAGGTCGAAATCGTCGGGGAGACCATCGCGGAAGACCCGGAAGCCCCTCCCTCCCCCAACACGGAGATCGATCCGGAGCTTCTGGCCGAGGCGCGTACCGAGGTGGAGCACCTTTTCGTCTACAACGACCCCGAGCATCCCGCGATAAAGGAGCTGATGCGCATCTGCACTGAGAGGAGGGCGACCCGTGCTGCGTAAACCCCAGCTCTCCGTCGAGCACATGGTTGAGGATGTCTCCACCATACATTCGCTCCCGCTTTTCTACTCTCAGCTTTCCGAGGCGATCGACCACCCCCGCAGCTCGATAGGGGACATCGCCAAGATCATCTCTGAGGACCAGGGGCTCACCGCGAGGATCCTCAAACTCGCCAACAGCCCCCTCTTCGGTTACTTCTCAAAGATCGACACCATCACCCAGGCGGTCACCATCATAGGCGTCCTGCAGGTCCGCGACCTGGCTCTCGCTCTTTCCGTCATGGACGTCTTCAAGGGGATACCGGAAGACCTGGTCAATATGGAGCAGTTCTGGAAGCACAGCATCGCCACCGGCCTGGCTGCCAGGACTCTCGCCACCAGCCAGCGGGAGGCGAACCTAGAGCGCTTCTTCGTCGCCGGAATCCTGCACGACGTAGGGAGGCTCGTCATGTACGTAAGGGTCCCGGAGATCTGCCTCGAACTCCTCGAGGAATGCCGGAGTACGGGCATGATCCTGCAGCGAGCCGAGCGCGAGCGCTTCGGCTTCGACCACGCCGACGTCGGCGGAGCACTCTTGAAGCGCTGGAAGATCCCGCCGCGCGTGGCCGAACCGGTGGGGACGCATCACAACTGCAGCAAGGCGGACCAGTATCCCCGTGAGGCCTCCATCCTGCATTTCGCCGACATCATCGCCCACGCCATGCAGATCGGCAACAGCGGCGAGATCTTCGTGCCGCAGCTGGACCATGCGGTCTGGGAGCGGCTGCAGATCTCCTGTTACTTCCTCCCCACGCTTATCAAGCAGGTGGACACGACCTACGAGCAGACGGTCTCGGTCCTTTTCGGGGGTGAAGATGGCGCCCGATGACCCCAGGGATTTCCAGATCAGGAACCTCCAGGAGCGGGTGAGCTTCCTAGAAGAGACGAACCTGAACTACGTCCGCACCCTCGACGTCCTCACAGCCTGCAGTGATCTGCAGTCAGACATCTACCGGGTGAAGGAATCGTCCTTCGTGATCCGGGCCGTCTTCGGGCAGTTGAAGCGCCTGATTCCCTTCGCCACCCTCTCCATGTTCGGCATCGACGACGATTCCTCTTTCGACCTCACGGTTTGTGAACCCGAACGGTCCGGAGCGACGATCAGGAAGGAAGTAGAGGCGCGGGTCCAGGACGGCACCTTCGCGTGGGCCCTGAACCAGAACCATCCGGTGGTGGTCCCCACCGTCGCCGGGACCGACACCCTCGTCTTGCACGTACTTGCCACCAACAGCCGCATCAGGGGGATGTTCGCCGGCATCATGCGGGGAAGCCACCTGAGCGCCGAGGTCTCGACCTTAAACGCCCTGAGCAGCATCCTGATCAACACCGCCTATGCGGTGGAGAACTCTGAGCTTTACGAAATGCTCCAGGAGCACATGCAGAACCTGGAGCTCAAGGTGCAGCAGCGGACCACCGAGCTTGAGCACGCCCTGGTTCGCGCCGAGGCAGCCACCGCCGCGAAGAGCGTCTTTCTTGCCAACATGAGCCACGAGATCAGGACGCCCATGAACGGTGTCATCGGTCTGGCGAGACTCCTCATGGAAACCCCGCTCGACAAGGTGCAGCGCAACTATCTCGAGTCGCTTTCCGACTGTGCCGAAAGCCTTCTCACCATCATCAACGAAATACTCGACATCTCCAAGGTGGAGGCAGGGATGATCACCCTCGAGGCGATCGTCTTCGACCTGCACCGTTTCCTCGACCGCTGCCTCCAACCGTTCATGCTGCGCGGGCAGGAAAAGGGGGTGCAGGTGCTTCTCGACGCCAGCCCCGACCTGCCGCAGTTCGCAGTCGGCGACCCGGTCAGGATAGGGCAGGTGCTTGGCAACCTGGTAGGCAACGCGCTCAAGTTCACCCACAAGGGGTCGATCACCGTGAAGTGCCTGCTCCTGGGCGCGAACGACGGTGAGGTCCAGCTCAAGTTCGCCGTTGCCGATACCGGTATAGGTATCGCCCCGCACGCCCTGGACGTCATCTTCGAGAAGTTCTCCCAGGCTGACAGCTCGACTACCCGTCTCTACGGTGGGACCGGACTCGGACTCTCCATAAGCAGGAGCCTCGTGGAATTGATGGGGGGTAAGATCGTCGTGGAGAGCCGCCTCGGAGAGGGAAGTGTCTTCAGCTTCACCCTAAAGAGCAGGCTTCCCCAGCCCGGGGAGTTTCCCGCCGTCGACGAAGGCGATGAACAGCCGGTACAGACGGCACGACCGCTGCGCATCCTGCTGGTCGACGACGTCCCCATCAACCAGCTCATATCGCTCAAGCTGATCGGCAAGACGGGCAACCACGAGGTCGACTGCGCCGAGAACGGCAAGGAGGCGCTGGAAAAGTGGGAACAGGGGGAGTACGACCTCATCTTCATGGACGTACAGATGCCGGTGATGGACGGACTGGAGGCTACGCGGACCATCCGCGAGCGGGAACACGGCACGGGGCGACGGATTCACATCTGCGCCATGACCGCCAACGCCATGAAGGAAGACGTCGCCATCTGCCGGGAGGCTGGCATGGACAGCCACATTTCCAAGCCGGTGCGGGAGCGGGACCTGAAGTCGGTGATTCGCAGGATCACGGCAGAGGTTGCGTCGGAGTCTCCCCCCGCGGGCGCTCCGACTAGCGAGGTGGACGTTCCGCCTCCTTCTGCCGCCCCCCTTGACTTTGACGTTGAGGATCTGCTTGACCGCCTGGGCGGCGACCAGGAGATGGTAGGTGTATTCGTCGACAAATTCGTGAGTGCAGTTTCGGAGCACCTTCGTCTGCTCGGCGAAGCGCTGCAAAATGGCGATCACGAAACCTGTTATTTCAAGTCCCACACCATCGCCGGAACGGCCGGCAACATGGGCGCGGTACGCATGCGAAACCTTGCTGCCGAGATGGAAGCCCTCGCCAAAGTGCAGCAACTAGGGCCACTCCCCGCACTGTACCATCAGCTGCAGGAGGCGTACGCAGCTTTCGTAGTGGTTGCCTGCGGCAGCGATGGTTCGCCAACAAAAATGGAGGCTTGAACCACAGCCTCCATTTTTTGACCGAGCTTGATACCAATTAGATAACCGTCAAGCCCCTCCCCGCGTCAGGACCTCCATGGTGCTTATCGCATCCTTAAGCTGGGATTCCAGGCTCCTCAACTCGTCATTCGTGTACACGCTGTTGCCTTTACTGATCTCACGGTGCAGCCGGTCGATTCTCTGCTGCAATGAGTCTACACTGTCTTTGCATGTCTGAGCGACCAGCAGGCACTGGTCTTTGTTCGTGCTGTTGTCAGGGCTCATCCCCATCCCGGTGTCGGCTGCCAGTACGGAAATTACTGACATGAGAGAGACAGTCGTAACGACAGCAAATGTTCTCACAAGTCGTTTCATGGCAAACCTCCTTTTCTTTCAACTCCATATTGAGAGTATAGAAGAGACCTCTCAGACTTTGCAACTAAAAATCATTATCACTCAATGCCTCGTTTTTATACTTATAAATGACAGCTTCATTGTCCCGATCCTTTACCCTGTGACAGTGGGCCTCGCCCCCGTCTCTGCTTCCCCTCCGGCCACAAACTGTATACAATTTTTGTCATACATTTTCTAAAGATTCTCGACAGTAAGCCGATAGAGCTTCAAAAGCGTAATGGTTTTAACAACACCCATTTGCAACAAGAGGTCTTACCAATGAATATCAGCAAAAAGATCTTCATCGCTAACGTAGCCATCGTCCTGATCGCTACCATAACGACGTCGGCGATCACCCTGTACGTAATCAAGAAGGAGATAACCCGGCAAGTCACCGTCGGGCTTACCTCTCGCACTAAAGCGTTCAAGGAACTCGTCGCGCCCAACGGTGCATCGTTCACCCTTGCCGACGGGAAGCTGCAGGCAAACGGCGTGCCCCTTGACGGCCGCAACGATGTGACCGACAAAATGAAGGAAATCTTCGGCGGTGAAGCCACCATTTTCCGGGGCGACACGCGGGTTGCGACCACCATAAAGAAGGACGACGGCACCCGCGCGGTCGGTACGAGTCTCCAGGGCCCAGCCCGTGATGCTGTCATCGACCGGGCCTCCAGCTACCTAGGAGAAGCAAAGATCCTCGGGACCCCTCACTTCGCCTCATACCTGCCGCTGCAGGACGGCAGCGGCAAGGTAATCGGTGCGCTGTTCGTGGGTGAGAAAAAATCGCAGTTCCTCGCCGTCTTCGACCAACTGAAATACCTGAGTTTCGGTATATCCGCGCTGCTCGCCGGCCTTCTTGCCCTGGTCGCCTACCTGGTCATGCACCGGGCTTTAGAGCCGATGCGTGCCCTGATCGCGACCCTGAAGGACGTCGCCGAAGGGGATGGCAACCTCACCCACCGCCTGAGGGAATCAAATGACGAGATCGGCACGGCAAGCCGCTACTTCAACAGGTTCATTGAACAGGTTCATGCTATCGTCGAGTCGGTGGCCGATAATGCCAACGCTGTCGCCAACGCGAGTTCCGAACTGCACGGCAGCACCCAGAAACTTGCACAAACCTCGGAAGACGTCGCCGGGCAGACCGAAACGGTCTCCACCGCCGGTGAAGAGATGGCCGCAACATCGGCGGACATATCGCAGAACTGCCTCCAGGCAGTAGAGAGCGCCCAGCGCGCATGCGATCTAGCCACGATCGGTTCGGCCGATGTGCAGCGCAGCATTCGCGGCATGCAGCTCATCAATGAAAAGGTCCATCTCACCTCGGAGAGCGTGAGTTCCCTTGGCGCGAAATCCGAGCAGATCGGCGACATAATTAGTACCATCCAGGACATCGCGGACCAGACCAACCTGCTGGCGCTCAACGCAGCGATAGAGGCTGCGCGGGCTGGAGAACAGGGACGCGGCTTCGCCGTCGTGGCCGACGAAGTGCGCCGACTCGCAGAGCGAACAACCAACGCGACGAAACAGATCGAAGTTAACATCCACTCCATTCAAGAAGAGACCACCAGGGCGGTGCAGGTGATGCAGGAAAGCGCAAGCGAGGCGGCCAAGGGGGCCGAGGATTCGGTCAAGTCGGGTCAGAGCCTGGAGGAGATTCAAAGGCAGATAAACGAGGTCACCCAGCAGATAGGCCAGATTGCCACCGCTGCCGAGGAGCAGAGCGCGACCAGCCGGGAAATAAGCAACAACGTGCACCAGATCACCGGCATCATACAGGGGGCGGCCAGGGCGAACCGCGAATCTATGGCCACGGCAAACCAGCTGAACAGCCTGTCGGAAAACCTTAAGGGGCAGATCAAAAAATTCAGGTTCTAGCAGCAGTGACGTTGGCACATACGCAAAAGGCCCGGGGGTGAATCACCCGGGCCTTTCATTTATGGTATCCAGTCAATCGGATCAAGACCATGCCGGACGAGGTAGGCGTTGGCCTTGGAGAAATGCCGACACCCCAGGAAACCGCGATGGGCGGAGAGCGGCGAGGGGTGCGGAGCCCGCAGCACCAGATGCCTCCTTTCGTCGATGACGGCCCCCTTCTTATGGGCATAAGCCCCCCACAGCAGGAACACCACGTGGTCCTTCTTCTCGTTGAGAACGGAGATGACCCGGTCTGTGAAGGTCTCCCACCCCTTTCCCTGGTGGGACGCCGCCCTGCCCGCCTCCACCGTCAACACGCTGTTCAGAAGCAATACTCCCTGCTCAGCCCATGAAACCAGATGCCCATGGCTGAATTCCGAAGCGGGCAGCCCGAGGTCGCTCTGGATCTCCTTATATATATTCACGAGCGACGGCGGGATATCGACGCCTTTAGGGACCGAGAAACACAGGCCGTGGGCTTGATCCGGTCCGTGGTAAGGATCCTGTCCGAGGATGACAACTTTTATCCTGTCGAAGGAGGTGGAGTTGAGGGCATTGAAGTACTCACTTCCTTTTGGATAAATGACCTTCCGCTTCAAGATCTCCTGCCTTAAAAAGCCCTTCAAGGCGCACATGTATGGCTTTTCGAACTCTTCAAGAAGGTGTGATTTCCAGCTCTCTTCAAGCCGTATCTGTGCTTCGGTCGACATGGCAAAATGCTCCGAATGTTGGTATGACGCAGCCAGAAATTAGCACACCTATCGGCCACGATCCAAGAAATTCTTGCCAAGAACGCGTGCGATGGAAGGAAGTGGTGTTGTGATGCCCCACTTCGTTGGCGCTGAGTGACCCCGCAACAAACATTGACAGGTTTTAATGCCGAAGTAGACTGGTGTGGTTGCAAAATCGGGGAATCGACTCTCCAAGGAGGAGCAATCAAATGCCACTAGAGTGTGCTGTTCTAGGAAAGGACGTCGCCATAACAGAAACCACCATCCCGGTCATTTCCCCTTATTGGCGCCTGAAGCGGAACGGTCACTGGACACTTTTGTGTCGTTACGATCACGAGAGGCCCCGGTACTGTGTTCTGTCTCCAAAGGCTGGTGCCGCCTTGGCACTTATGGACGGGCGTCTAACAGTCAGACACCTGACCATGATCGCACAGTACGCATTTAACCTGGAGTCGCAGGAAAAGTCACAGGAGTTTATTACTAGGATAATAAGTGAAGCGAACCGAGAAGACGATGCCGTCGTTAACATGACTCCCGAGTTAGAGGCGTACGTAAAACGCATCGACCCCTTTGATTTCGTGGTAAAAGCCTCCAGGTGGAAGGAGCAGCAGCGCCTCGCCACCCCGATCTCGCTCAACGTAATGTTTAGCAACGACTGTCAGCCCAACTGTGCTTTCTGCTTTGCCAAGGGGCACTGTGTCCCCGAAGGGAAGTTGTTGTCAACCGAGCGCTGGAAAGAACTGTTGCGGGAGGCGAAGGGACTTGGCATCGATCAAGTGACGCTTTCCGGCGGCGATCCTCTTTTGAGAAAGGACTCGCTGCAGTTGATAGAGGAAATGATAGCACTGGAGATGCTGTTCACCCTGTCGACGAAATGCCATATTACCGAAGAAATTGCAGACAGCCTCGTCGCAATCGGCATGACACAGCCAGTGAACCAATACGTGCGAGAGATCCAACTCAGCATGGATCCCGATGAACCTACTGCCGACACACTCGCCGGCAGCCCGGGGTACTATAACAGGGCCGTGCGCAGTATCAGAAACCTTCTCAAGAGAGGGTTCAATCTCAGAGTGAAATCAGTTGTGACCGCATTGACCGCTCCATACGTTTACGAATGGGTCGAGGGACTTCAGGACATGGGGGTACGCCAGATATCTATCGCGGCCTACAATAGAAGCTTAACAGGCAACACAGACAAGATGTTCCTCGGAACGGAATGGCTGAACTCCATCCTGGAGCAATGCCGTCAGGCAAGGATCGATTTCCCGGAAATAGATCTCTCCACAGCGGGACTGGAGCAAGGTGAGCAGTCCTGGGACAGGTACAGTGAACCTTTCGGGCCACTGCCGGGAGAGGACAAGGGAATCGCGGAAAAGATAACACTCTGCCGGGAGGAAGGGCGCTACGGAGCACACAGCAGCATGACCATAACGCCGGACGGCAAGGTGATGCTGTACGACACGGTGCCACGAGACGAGATGCTGTTCGTGGGCGATGTGTCAAAGGACTCGATAGCTGAGGTTTGGAACAGCGATGCGCTGCGGAACTTCACCCATCCAAGATCAGAGCAGTTCAAGGGCGCGGCCTGCTACGACTGTAAGGATCTGGCGAAATGCCAGAGCAAGGCAGGGTACTGCTTCCGCGAAGCGTATTTCAAATCAGGAACGGTCTTCGTGCCGCCGGCTGAATGTCCCATGATCCAGGCTGAGGCGTGAGCCATGACAGGTTGGTAGAAGGCAGAAAAGCGAAAAAGCCCCACTGGGATTCCAGTGGGGCTTCTCTATTAAATTCCCTGCGGCGACCTACTCTCCCACATCGTTACCAATGCAGTACCATCGGCCCAGAGAGGCTTAACTTCCGTGTTCGGGATGGGAACGGGTGTG
>NZ_SSYB01000007.1 GCF_004917075.1 Geomonas edaphica | reverse complement strand
CCATGGTCCCCTCCAGCATGACAGTCTGCTGAAGGGCATCTTGCGCCTGAAGCTCTCCTGGGTGAATCATTTTCCCCTCCCTCTGATGTAAGGGGGGTACTTTTCAATTACCACAGGGGGGTATTTTTACACCATCGCTGACACCCTTGCACCTTTTGCGATGACCGGAGAGACGCGATAGATGAAAGCCTCACATTCCTTCTGGAATGACGCAAGTGTTCCGATCGTAGAGGTGAGACGTACCCGCCGAAGCGAGGAGAGTTACAAAGCTCACTGCCACAGGGAGTTCTGCGTCGGTGCGGTCACGGAGGGAACGGCAGTTATGACGGTGAGGGACCAGACATGCGTCCTGTCGCCCGGTCTGCTGGCGCTCTTCTCTCCCGAAACAGTGCACAGTTGCAACCCTCCTGAAGGAGGCGCGCGCTCCTACCTGATGGCCTACTTCGATGCGGCGTGGTGCAGCTCGATCCAGGAGGCGCTCTTCGGCAGACAGGGACACTTCATTCCGCCTGCCGAGTTTCTTTTGGATAACCGCACACTCTACGACTCCTTTCTCGAGCTCACGAAAATCCTGGCCGGCGACGCCCTTCCGTTGGAAAAGGCCGAGAGGGCAACGCAATTCGTTAGCGAACTGTTTACCAGTACCTGCGACCTGGAACTCCCGGCTACGGTCGAGGTGCGGGACGGGATCGTTCGGGAGGTAAAGGAGTACCTGGAGCAGCGAGCGGATCTGAATATCACGCTACAGGATCTTGCGGTCGTCTTTCGTTGTAACCCGTATCACCTGCTGCGCACCTTCAAACAGGCGGTCGGACTCCCGCCTCATGCCTTCATGCTGAATGCCCGCATCGAAAGGGCGAAGCGACTGCTGCTCGAGGGGATGGCGCCTGCCAGCGTCGCGGCGGAGACGGGATTCGCCGATCAAAGCCACTTCCACAAAACCTTCCGGCGCATCGTCGCCGCTACACCCCGCCAGTACCAGCTCAGACCCGGGAATTAAGTCAATTTCGCACAATATTTCTCCCCACTAAATGCGCTAACCTCCTCCGAAAAGCTCGGGAGGCCGCATGTCCAAGTATTTTGTCGAATTCGCAGCGCTTGCAATGGCGCACTTCCTGGCCCTGATCAGTCCGGGGCCAGACTTCTTTCTCATCGTGGGAACTTCCGTCAGGGAGGGGGCTTCGCGGGCTACGGGGCTTTGTGCAGGCATCGCTGCGGCAAACGGCGCTTACATCCTACTTGCCCTCACCGGGTTCGCGTTTATCAAGGAGACTCCGCTGCTCTTCACGGCGCTCAGAACCGCAGGAGCTCTGTATCTGGTTTACCTGGGAGTGATGCTGCTGAAGGCGCCGCGGCGCCAGGACTCCTCACCGCTTGAACCTGAGGCGGAATCGTCCGGCACCAATCGGCGCAGGCAGTTCGCCGCCGGCTTTCTCTCGGCCATCCTCAACCCGAAAAATGCCGTCTTCTATCTCAGCCTCTTCACTGTGATGGTAAGCCGCGACACGCCACCGCCGATTCAGGCCTCTTATGGCTTATGGATGGTTCTCGCCGTCTTCTTTTGGGATCTCTCTATTGCACAGCTGGCGGGGAGCGAAAAAGTGAGATGTCGTCTCGACCGCCACACGCATTGGATCGAGAAGTGCTCGGGAGGGGCGCTGCTTCTTCTGGGGGCAGTTCTGCTGGTTCGAGGTGGGTAGCGATTGCAAGGATAAATTTCGGGGACGTACTGTGATTTGAGATTATAAGGAATGGGCACACTCTTAAATCCCAAATTCAATACGCCCCCGCAACGGCCATTTCGATGAAACCTAACGCCCTTCAGCTGTTAAAATCTTCAGAAGGGGGAATTTTGATGTCTTGTAAAGAGTGTTGTTCAAATTAGTTTCGACCACATGATACCTGACTGCATAACCATAAGAGACGGTGAGTTTTTGAGCTTTTAAAGCTGTCATATCTAAATAATTATTTAGTGGTTCAATCTTAGAAAATAATTCGTTAGCTAAAAACAGATCTTCTTTATAGGACTCGGGTGCTAAATCTGTTGCAAACGGAATTGTTATGACTTTATTATTATAATAAATTGAAATATTTTCCACTTTTACGTATTGTTTGGTCATATTTTTCAACGTTGCTATTTTACCGTCAAAAGTAAATTGCAGGTTTTTGTCGTTCATTACAAATCTAGGCCGCACATTCGGAAAATTCTTGGAATGTATTTTCATCATCACATTTACAACAGTTTCCCCTTCATGATTTATTTCTACAGTATCTGGGGTTGAAACAGCAATGTTGTAGTTGTTAAGGTTATTTATATTTTTATTGGCAATTAAAAGGTAAGATGTTTTCTTTTTTAAGAACTCTGAATATTTACTATGCTCATCTTTGATAACAGAATTTTCTGAAATAATAGATTGGTTATTGCATCGCAAAATATCAGCCATTGTTTCTTCAAAAGCATCTACGGTAGATGTAAAGGAATGTTTCAGTGGCGGCAAAGACAGCTTTTGTATTTTTAAATCATTTTGTTTCATGGAAAGAAGCATGTTTGGTGTTATAGACCCGTCATAAAATCCGGATTTGTCATCTATTGTAAGTTTGATTTTTGTATCTGCTGTATTATTTAAATAAATATTATAGTGCTTATCATAAAGCTGGGTGTATCCGTCATCTAATGTCTTCTCATTTTCTATATGTTTTTCAGCAAGCTGTTGATTTGCCACCACAAACTCATCAAATTTTGATATGTACTTGATACGGTCACTTTCTTTAATTGCAGATCTAACAGCCTGATTGTAAGATTCGAAATCGAAGCAGCTGACTTTACTATTCATACCCATCAAAGCTCCAGTACCTGCCGTAAGTATCGTACCAGCAACAGTTACTCCTTTGTCTACCTTCGTACGCCTAAATAAATGTTCCTGAGTACAGAACACTTGATTTTTCTTTATCGGAGAATTAAAGCTGTAAGTACCACAGTAGTGTTCACGGGTGTCCATTGTAGTTGATAAATCGTTAACTACTATTGGCAATGAGGCATCAGTACCCAACTTAGTTAGCTTAAATTCAGTATCCCGCACCTTTTCCAAGTCTGCATATAACCTGTGTTTACCTATATACTTTTCCGTGTTGATGTGCCCACCTGCACAAGCACTGAGGTTAAACGCAAGCATTCCAATAACGAGACAGGATACATTTTTTCGGTTCATTACCTCCTCCTCTGTTAAGGTTTATTCTGCCCGCCAGGCAGACCGAGTGCGGAGCCGACCCACGCGGTCACCTACCCCCTACAACATGGATCATAAGACCTATTTTTAAGTTTTACTAATATAACCGAACATATGATTTAAACAAGCCGGCAGTTGTACGCCTCCAACCAGGCGAAATACACTCGTTCGGCCTTCGGTGTGCCAAAACCTTAGTAGTTTACGCCCGGGACCTACACTCCCAAAACACACAAGTGATCCAGCCATGTTATGGCTTATGGATGGTCCTAACCGTCATTTTCTGGGATCTGTCGATGGCGCGGCGGGCGGAAAGCAGAAAAAGGTGAGATGTTGTCTCGATTGAGCACCATCCCGTTTTCCATTTCTAATCATTAAAGTTTTATGATATAAACCATGCGATACTACAGGCCCTGATTTGGAGATATTGCTATGGCTCAAGCAGGTTATGCAGAAACTTTTTCTAACTTCTTGGATTGTGAAACCTCGACAATCATTGACCGCCTTAAAAGCTTTGTTCCTGACGCGGACGAAGGGCAGATAAGAGCATGGCGCGATTCCATACGCATCCTCAAGGTTTCGATAAAAGAACTCTTGAGCCGAAGCCCTATCCTCGCGGAGACTGCAAGCGTACTCCTTGAGTACGTAATTCCTTTGGAAGAGCGACGTGTTGACGCGATTTTTCTTCTGGAAGGAGGTGTTGTTGTGCTGGAGTTTAAGGGGAAGTCTTTCGCCTCCCAGGCTGATGTCGACCAAGCTGCGGCATACGCTCGTGATCTGCGAGCGTATCATCGAGCATGCTCCGAAGTCCCTGTGCATTGCCTGCTCGTACTCACCCGCGCCGCGGGCGCTCTTCCTAAGCAAGGGGAAGTTCAGGTCATCGGCCCCGACCGCCTCACGCGGAGTTGTGAAGACGCTATGTGCGTGGGTAGCGTTGTCCCAGCTAGCGCAGCATTCTTAGCTGCAGATTCCTATCGCCCCTTACCCTCACTGATTAAGGCGGCTCGTGAGTTGTTTAATTGCGGGACCCTCAAGAGAATCCACCGTGCTGCTGTTGCAACGGAACCTACCATAGAAAAATGCTCTGCCATTGTTCACGAAACGGCCTGCAGGAAAAGACGCGCCTTGATTTTGATATGTGGTGTTCCTGGCGCCGGTAAGACGCTGGTAGGTCTCCAACTGGCCCATGCAAAATACCTGGACGACTTAGCTGTTGTCCGTGAGAACGGAGAGAAACCAACAGCACCGGCTGTATTTCTTTCGGGGAACGGTCCCTTGGTAGAGGTGCTTCAGTATGAGCTGCGTGCAGCAGGAGGAGATGGTAAGGCTTTTGTGCGAGGCGTACATGAGTACGTCAAAACCTTCACTAGAAAAAGCAGTCTGATCCCGCCACAGCACGTTCTCATCTACGACGAGGCTCAACGCGCCTTCGATGCGGCCCAGGTGGATCTTAAGCACAAGGACATGCCGTCTGAATTCAAAGGGCTCTCAGAACCGGAACTCTTCGTCCAGTTTGCTGAGCGTGTTCCGGAATGGTGTGTGGTTGTTGGTCTGATAGGCTCAGGACAAGAAATACACATCGGAGAGGAGGCAGGTATTGGACAATGGATGGACGCCATAAAAAAGGCTAAGTTGTCGGATCAGTGGGACATCTACCTTCCTGACAGTCCAGACATTGCCCCTCATTTTGAAACCCTTCCGCGCGTTTTCTGCACGGATAAGCTTGAGTTGTTGGTGACGATCCGATTCCACCTGGCGACCCAGCTATACGAGTTTGTCAGCTCTCTTTTGAGTGGTGACGCTGACAGGGCAATGGTTATAAGCAAAAAGTTGGAACAACATGGCTACAACTTGCGCATGACGCACAACTTGACGCTGGCGAAGCAGTACCTGCACGACCGCTATAACCAAAACAGGGATGCACGTTATGGAATGGTCGCGTCCTCTAAGGACAAGGAATTGCAAAACTACGGTGTCCCTAAAGGTTTCAAAAGTCCAAATGAGGTTCGTCTCGGAAAGTTTGGTGTTTGGTACACGGAGCCTAAAGGAAGCGCTGGATCTTGTACGGCGCTAGAATCAGTGGCCACGGAATTCGGATCTCAAGGGTTGGAACTCGACTGCTGCCTTCTCGCATGGGGTACTGATTTTATCCGCGAAGCTGGGAAATGGACCAACAGGCATGCAAGCGGCTATCAAGATAAGGCGAGAATTGTCGATGCCATGAAGCTAAGGCTTAATGCTTACCGCGTTCTTCTTACCCGAGGCAGGGATGGCTGCCTCATTTTCATTCCACCGATCGCAGATAAAATGAAGGAGACTTACTGGTACTTGAAGCAGTGCGGCTTCACGGAACTCAAAGCACCCGGGGAGGAAGGGAGCGTTACTTACCAGTACGTTAGCTGACAGGTATTTAAAGCAATAACCTCTGCATTTGGTACCCTTAGACTTACGTGGACTTTAAAAGACAAAGGAAACGGTCCAAGCAACAAAGGTAGGTCTTAAGGGTGTGCCCTGGAATGGACAGGGGACGGAGGTGATCTATGAGCGAGGGCATGCTCCGGAGGGGTTTTGCAGTTACATTTTTAGCAGCCTTCCTGTTCACCTGCACTGGATGTTCTGCTTTGATGAAATGGGGATACCTCGCCCCGAGTGAGGGGGATAAATGGGCAAAGAGCAACAGCAGCGCTTCCCGCAACCGCCCTCCCGCTTATACCTACCCATGTGAAGCGATAACCGTCGAAGCCTTATCTGAAGTCATTTATGACTATACCTACTCCGTCGGCCCGCTTTTCCTGCCAATCTTCCCAATTTTCAACCTTGGCGGCAACGATAAGCTACGCGAAGAGTTTTCCATATGGCTGTGGCTTTACCCCAAAGAAACGGCGAAAACAAAGGTTCTCAGTTCGAAGAATATAAGCCTCAACATCAGGACGAATACTGACATCTTCAAACCCATAGATGTCATGACTTATGAGAACTCCTCCAAATATCTCTTTGTAAAAGCCAAGTTCAGGTTCGACCTGAACGACATCAGCGGCTTCACCTTGAACTTCGACACCCTTCTGGACGGATGTACCATCGCTCCACTTCAATTTCAAAAAATATTCAAGACGACCTGGGAAGCCTTCCCATGATCGTTAGCCATGGCAAGAGTGGCCATGAGCCCGGAATCCATCACACAACTGTGCATCTGCGTTCTTCCGTCTACCGTCAGCGGTAAACACGACGCTACAGCGATTGCTGCAACGTCGCTTCTTCTTATGCCGCGGAACAGGAACCGCAATCGGTGCCGCTGCATTCCTCTTTCTTGGGGACCAGCCGCTCCGCCGCCCACTCGGTGATGTCGTTGCCGAAATGGACGTAGACGTCTTCCACGCCCGCCAGCGGAATCCAGTACCCATCTACCACTTGTCCAAGGTGTTCCACGTAAGCGACATCGCGCACCCCCGTCCTCTCCTGGAGTGCCCTGTTTGCCTTGCAAGAGGCATGATGCTTCTTCTCGCCGATGTCGACGCACCTTCCCCCCACAGGGCAGCCGATCTCCTGTCCAATCTTGTTGGCAGCGATGATGTTGCGGCTCTTGTGCACCAGCATGACCGGTGCCGGGTAGTTATCCCAGAAAAGATGGAAGTTACGGATGATTTCTTCACTCACTTCGATACTCATTCTCTATCTCCTTTTGCATTTCTGCGCTATGGGGCAGAATTCTCCCAAATGTTCCGGATCTCGGATAACTACTTCGCTTTCTCTGCCACACGCTGCCTCAGTTCCGCACGCTGCTCCGGGGTCAGGTTGCCGCTGACGTCGATTAGCCTGTCCACGGTGCGATGGGCGAAGGCGACAAGCTCCTGCGCCTTCTCGTCCACCGTCGCGTGCAGCCATTGACTGTTGGGCTTGTCCAGCAGGAGGCAGCCGATGAACTTCTGGCTGATCCCCTTGTTCTTTTGCTGAAGTTCCTGTAGGTCGGCAACGATACCGTCGGTGATGCCGCCGATCTTAGCCCGTTGTTCGCCGCTCGCCCCGATGTCTTTGAGCTTGGCATCCACGTGCTCCTTCAGCATCTTCGGATCACACCCATGGTGCCCATGTTTGCATGCCGAGAGCATCCCGACCGACACCACCGCAACTATGGCAACAACCCCTTTCCACCGCATCTTCATCTTTATCTCCCCGTTGTTTTGATTCCTGCCTTCGCGACAGCTTCGCGATATCGGGACAATACTGTTAAGATGTAAAAAAAGTATGGGGCGGTTGTAAAAAAAGTGTAAAAAACGGCCAGGTCCCGGCGAAAGCTGATAGAACCGTCATATCGGCAGGAGGAGGATGTACATGAGCCAGCGGGGCGGAAAGCTTGTTTTCCTGGTGGACGACGACGCCAAATTGCGAAAGCTTCTGGCGAAGTTCCTTAGCGAAAACGAGTTCCAGGTGCGCGAGTTTGGGGACGGTCACGAGGTTTGCGAAGCCATTGCGGCAGATGAACCGGCCGCGGTGATTCTTGACGTCATGATGCCGGGTGAGAACGGGCTGCAGGTGCTCGAACGCATCCGCAAGGAGTCAGAAGTTCCGGTAATAATGCTGACGGCGAAGGGCGAAGACCAGGATCGCATCTACGGCTTGGAGCTTGGCGCCGACGACTACCTGCCGAAGCCTTTCAACCCGCGAGAGCTTCTCGCCAGGATCAACGCGGTGCTGCGACGATCCCTGCCGAAAGCCGGGGAGCAGGCTCACGCGCAAACGATCGTGGCAGGCTGCTTCGTGTTGAACCGCAGCAGGCGCACTGTCTCCGCTGGAGGCGCGGAGGCGGAGCTCTCCTTGACCGAGTTCAAGCTATTGGATGCGCTGATGACCCGCCCCGGGATGGTTCTAACCCGTGACGAGCTGCTGAACTTCGCCCGCGGCAAGGAGTTCGGCGCGTTCGACCGGAGTATCGACGTGCATATCAGCAAGCTGCGCAGTAAGACGGAGGCGGTGTCCGGCGGGAAGCGCTGCATCAAGACGGTGTGGGGTTCGGGTTACATGTTCGAGGTGGATGCATGATGCGTAGATTGTTAATCCTGCACTGGATAAGCGCGGTCGTCATGGCCATGGCGCTGGTGTTCCTGTTGTTCGTCCTGGTGGTCAAATACGGAAATGCCGCCCCCTGGATTTTCGGCGCCGGGCTTGGGCTCATCGGAGCGTTCTTCTCACTCATGGCCGTGCCGAGCTCCGTACACATAACGAAGCCGCTGGAGCGCCTTGAGGAATCGGCCCTTCGCCTTGCCGCGGGAAACCTCTCCGCCCGGGCGGAACTGCTGGGCGAAAGACATATGGTGGGCAAAGATCTCGTCAACGCGTTCAATATCATGGCCGAAAAGGTGGAGTCTATGGTCCGTGGGGGGAAGGAGCTGATGGCGAACGTCTCCCACGAGATGCGCAGCCCGCTGGCCCGGATCCGCATCGCGGGGGAATGCCTGAAAGACGCGCTCGACAGGGGGGACAGTGGGGATGCCCGCAACATGCTGCAGACGATGTGGGAGGACATCGAGGAGGCGGACAAAATGATCGGACGGATTCTGGAATTCTCCAAGGTCGATTTGTTGGAGCCCCTGCCGATGGCCGACGAGGTGAGGCTGGCGGAGATTTTGGACGACCTGGCGAGAACGCTGAAGCCGTTTGCGCGTTCCAAGCAGATCGCCATGACGCTGGCTCTGGACAGCTCGGTCCTGGTTGCAGGCGACAGGGAGTGGCTGCGGTCGGCATTCAAGAATCTCCTGGAGAACGCTCTTAGATACACCGATCCCGGCGGCGCGATCGCTGTTACTTCCAGAAAGAACGGCGGCGTCATCATCGAGTTCACCAACACCTTTGCGCCGCTTGACGCAGCGGAGTTACACTCCATCTTCGAGCCGTTCTACCGGGGTGCAACTTCCCATAGCGACGGCACAGGTCTCGGGCTTGCCATTGTGAAAAAGATTATTGGCTTGCACCACGGGGAGGTTGGGGCTAAAAATGTGCCGGAAGGATTCCAGGTATGGGTCCGGCTGCCGGTGATCTAGACGGGAAGAGGAAAGCTTCGCAAGAAGCAAACGATGTGAAAGGTGCACCTATGATCGACCTACCCTATCGTTATGCGCAGTTTGACCTGACCCTCGCCTGGGAAGTAAGGCACGAGGGTGGTGCATCGGTCGTGGAGGGCGTGGGGATGAACGTCCGCTACGCTTTCATGGAGGGGATCGAGATCTGGATCGCCGTGGTCGACGCGGCGGGCAAGGCCGGGGCACGCAAGGCGTGCTTCGTCATCCCGCGCCAGGTCAAACAGGATCAAACCTTTCCTTTTTCTGTTAAGCTTCCGGACCGTCTGGAACAAGGCATGACGCTGAAGTTCACCTACAAGTACAACGGTTCCGACGGCGGTGACGGAGGGATGAATTGGATGCAGAGTTTTGATTGGACTGTGCCTTAAAGACAACTCACCCTATTGACTTGTGTGTTAAATGGGTATACCTCAATAGCATCACGATGTGCCCGCCACCGGTAAACTCCCAAAGTGTCTTCATCGCGCCAAGACTGATCCCACTCTCTGACAGAAGATGCGCTCCGGCCCGCCATTGTGATGTCATCCAAAAATATCCGGAGGTATTACACATGAAGAAAGTTCTGTCCGCATTGGTTGCCGGCCTGGCTGCCATCTCCTTTGCCGCTGTTGTGTTTGCTGCTGATGCTGCGACCCCGTCTTATGTCCCCGCTGCGGTAACCACCGCCGCTGGTGACGTACAAAAAGGTGTCGATGCCGCTGCGGCAAAGGTAACTGACGCAAAAGCAGCTAAGGCGCAGGCAAAAGCTGATGCCGCTGCTAAGGCCAAGGAAGCAAAAGAGGCTAAAGCAAAAGCGAAGGCTGATGCGGCTGCCAAGGCTAAGGAGGCCAAAGAGGCCAAGGCGAAAGCAAAGGCTGATGCGGCGGCAAAAGCTAAGGAAACCAAGGAAGCTAAGGCTAAGGAAGCAAAAGAGGCCAAAGCCAAAGCAAAAGCTGATGCAAAGGCTGCCAAGGAAAAGGCCAAGGCTGATGTCGAGGCTATCAAAACCTCTACGGTGCCTGCAGCTAAATAAGAAAAGCTGAAACGAGTGGGATCACCAAGGCTCCGGTTGGCGCGTCATGCGTCGGTCGGAGCCTTTCGCGTTTTAAGGCGTCCACCGGAACCAGCCTCCCCGCCTGCACTCATTGAAAAAACTCCATTCCCATCACACCGAATTTCCTACAAGGCATTGATCATATTTAATTATTTCCTGGAAATTTATAACAAATTAAGATATATGTATTCCATCCTTAGAGACTGATTTTCCTCTCGTTCACACAGTGCGCATGCAAAAAGGTACTGCCTCATGGAAACGCTGAGATTGTTGATAGCTCTGTTGCTGCTAATTGCCGTGGCACGCCCTTCCCTTGCAGCGGACAACTTCTACTCGTGGGAAGACAAGAACGGCACACACTACACCAACGATAAAAGCACGATCCCCAAGGGAGCAAAGCGCGTGAGGGTCGTGGCTACCAAGGATCTGACGCCTGTTCAGGACCAACAGGAAACAGCAGAGAACCCTCTCAAGAACAAATACAAGGTCAACATAAAAGGAAAGGCGAGATACACCGAGCTGGACCAGTGCGTTGCCTACAAAAGGGCCGAATACCGGCTGCAGGGGTATACCGCCAATGTCGCCTACCGCTATGCGGTGGTGGACTGCAATGAGGAGCTAGGGAACGACAGCACCGCAGCGTACGGTGAGGCCTATGAAGAACTAAACAACGCTTTGAGATACAGATAAAGAAGGGTGCTAAATGAACAGACTCCTACTATTCGTCCTACTTTTTGTGAGCCTCTTTACCGCTGCCAACAGTTTTGCCGACTCAAAAGAGGATGATCTGTTGGTCACCACCGGTGCAACCCAGCCGATCATAATAAAGCTCGACCAGGAAACCGGGGCCATCATTCACGAGAAGTTTCCGGTGGACATCTTCGACAGGTTCGCCGACGACATCCTTTTTCTGCTTCCCGCGGAAATGGTGGATGTGATCTCGCCGCGCTACGATGACTTCATCGCCAAAAGCAGGTTCGTTCTGCGCCACGACTACTGGAAACTGATGATCCAGCCGGGTTATTTCTCCGAGAAGAACATCAGTAACCGGTGCGCCAGGGCGGTGACGGCAATCAAGGCGAAGGACAACGACCGGATGGTTGCCGAGCTCGCGGACATGGTGCAGAGTCTCTTTGAGGTGGCAAACCTGGATCAGCGGGACAAGACCGGCAAAAGCATGGAAAAGAGGATGCAGAAGTTCATAAAGCAGGAGAACAACGAATATATCATCGAGTTTTACGGATATAAGGAGCAGAAGCGATCGGATATCGTAAGCCAGATCTACACGATCAACAAGTTCACCAAGGACTCGATCAGGTACAAACAGCTGGTGACCAAGACGGCGGAGCTGTGGACTTCTATATGGGAGGCCGCGAACGGGAACAAGACCAGCACGCCGCCCAGGCAGCAGTTCCTGGTCAAATCGCTCAGTCTTTCCATGAAGCCTACTCTGGACCTTGAGGCGCGGATAAAGGACTATGACGAGTGGCAAATCGTCATGAACAGAAACGCGTTGAGGCCTGGACAATGGCGTGCACAACTCGTGGAGAAGCGAATCGATGATTATGTAAAAGAGACCGCGAACTACCAGATGGCGGAACGGGAGTCGGCCCTACTGAAGATGATGAAAGGGACCAGAGAACCGAAGCTATTGTATCGCAACCCGGACCGCCCCAGAGCGGTAAGATACCAGCAGCAGTACTTTACCGCGCTGAACAAGCGTTTGTAGGAGATAGGTACGCCCGCACATCAGGCACCCTGCCTGTAAAACCACCAAGGCTTCGGTCCTTCGCATCATGCGTCGACCGGAGCCTTTCACGTTTTAAGCGCGGCCGCCGCTCCGTACGCGGCCATGAAGACCTCTATGGCGCGGGCGGTGACTGCCTTGATTTCCTCTTTGCTGATCGCTCCGGAGAGCTGAAAGAGAAAGCGGTCGATCAGTTCCGCTTCCAGCAGGCTGTGCAAATGCTTCGTTGCCACCACGGGGTCGGCCTGACGCAGCTTCCCCTGACTCATCGCGGCCCTGATGAAGTCCGCCATTACCTTCTGACTGCGCAGCACCCCGCGCTCGTACACAAGGCGCCCAAGCTCCGTCTGGCCAGACTCCGATATCGCCAGATGCCTGCTCGCACGGACTTCGGGGGAATAAAGGACGGTGAGCAGGCGCTCCCCGAAGTTGCGCAGCGAAGCGGCGATGTTTTCCGTCGACGGGTCGATCGCGGAGTGCACCGCCTCGAATTCCGCCTCGGTGGAGAGGTTCATGATCTCGAAGAAGAGCTCCTCTTTCGAGGCGAAATAGTTGTAGAGAGTGGCTTTCGAACCGCCCACCCGGGTGCAGATCTCCGACATAGTGGTCCGGCCGAACCCAAGTTCCTGGAAAGCCTGGGCCGCCACCGTCATGATATGCTGCCTTTTCGCGTCCGTCTTCTTGGCCATGCTATCGTCGGTTCTCCTCGCGGGTTTTATTAGCATGAGCAATAGCACATTTCACGACCGGCTCCAAATGATTCATTTCTTCCGCGGCAGAAAGCAGATGAGGACCAGTACGGCCCAGGAAATGACGTTTCCCAGTATGATGATCTTCGCCAGCATACCGCCTCAATGCCTGAAGAGCAGGCGCACGATGTTCCCAAGGAGATCCTGCCCGGATCCGGCCACGACAATGACATCGAAAATGGAGAGCACGACAAGGGCGATCACGATGTAAAACCAAAGCCTCGTTGTTTCCATGGAAGTCCCCATTACTCCCCTACCGATTGCTGTCCACCTGAACCGATGCCTTCCGCCTTTGCCGCCTGCTACGCTTCGCTTCTATGCACGAGAACCGGAATGCAGGAATGGGTGAGCACCTTCTGCGTTTCGCTTCCCAAAACCAGCGCCTTGACGCCTCTTCTGCCGTGCGACGCCATGAAGATGAGGTCGCATTCGCTTCGCTTGGCCGCCTCGATGATCGCCTGATACGGCTCTTCGCTTAGCAGCGTCAGTTTGTCGCAGTCGACGCCCGCTTCCCGGGCCCGCCGCTCCGCGTCGTGCAGGACGTCCTCGGCGGTGCATTGCATCGCTTCGCGGAAGCTTGCCGGCAGATGCGGGTCGAAGATCGCCCCCTCACCGTAGTACATCTTGGGCCACGGCTGCACGGCGCAGAAAAAGGTTATGCGTGCCCCGGCTTCACGGGCGAAAGAGACTGCACGCACGACGGCGTCGACAGAGAGCGGCGAACCATCGGTTGGTACGAGGATGTGTTTGAACATGGTTTTTCCTTTCCTTTTTCTATGACGACGGGAACTATTTGCCGCCAGGGTTCGCGCCCCCCTACCCTAGTGTCCCCCGGCGGACGGGTCCACCACGCGGGTCGGTTTCGGGGCAAGCCAGATGACGGAGGCGGCGATGAAAAAGGCGAGACCGATGGCGAGCATGAGTTGGTTCGTCGCCAGCATGACGCTTTGGCCGGTGATCATGTAGTCGATGACCTGGTTCACCGCGTCGCCGGGGGCGCCGGAGGCCTCGAACATGCCCCTTACGCTTTGGTCGCCGTCGGCAAGACCTACCAGCTCGGCGTGGTTGCGCGTGATCTGGTTTCCCCAGGTGGTGGTGACGACCGAGGTGGCGAACGCGCCGGAAAGGGTGCGCAGGAAGTTCATAAGCCCCGCGGCGGAGTCCATCTCGCGATCTTCGACGCTGGCAAGCGCGAGTCCGGTGGTCGGGATGAAGAAGAACGGCAGCCCAAAGCCCATGAATATGAGCGGCAGGGCGACGTTCCACATGGTCATGTCGGTGTTGGCGACGGTGCGCCACATGGTATCGATGCCGAGCCAGATGACGCCGCCAAAGACGAGTTTTCGCGCGTCCACCCTGGTCGAAAGCTGGGCGACCAGGGGCGCGACGAAAAAGGCGGCAAGCCCGGTTCCCGCGGTGGCGATGCCCGCCTTCGTCGCCGTGTACCCCATGAGGTTTTGCAGCCAGAGTGGGGTCAACACGCTCGCCCCGAAGAATGCTGCGAAGGCGAGGCTTATGGTGAGCACGCATGCGGTGAAGCCGCGGTGGCGGAACACCCTCAGGTCGACGATGGGATGGTCCTCGTGGAATTCCCAGATGAGGAAGGCCGCGAAGGCGATCGCGGCGACGATGGCCAGGGTGACGATCTTCGTGGAGGCGAACCAGTCGAGATCCTTTCCTTCGTCCAGCATGAGCTGCAGCGAGGCGACCCAGACGATGAGGAGCACGAGGCCGATCCGGTCGATCGGGTTACGCTGCAACGGCTCGCGGTAGCTTTGCAAGAGCTGCCAGGCGAAAAAGCCGCCGGCGAAGGCGATGGGGAGGTTGATATAGAAGATCCAGGACCAGCTGTACTCGTCGCAGAAGTAGCCGCCGAGGATCGGGCCGAGGACCGGTGCCACAAGCGTCGTCATGGACCACAAGCCGATGGCGGCGGCGGTCTTTTCTTTCGGGAAGATCCGCATCAGCAAGGTTTGCGAGAGCGGCATGAGCGGCCCGCCGGAAAAACCCTGGAAGATACGGGCGACGACCAGGAGCCCCAGGGAGTTCGCGAGTCCCGAAACGGCGGAGAAAACGCCGAACATGACCATGGCCCAGACGAAGACGCGCACCGCGCCGTACCGGGCGGAGAGCCATCCGGTGAGCGGCACCGTGATCGCCTCGCCCACGGCATAGGAGGTGATGACCCAGGTCCCCTGGCTCAGGGTCGCGCCGAGGCTTCCGGCGATGTTTGGGACCGCCACGTTGGCGATGGTCATGTTGAGAACGGCGATGAAGTTGGCGGCGGCGAGGATGATCGCCGCGATCCAGAGCATCCCGCCGGAGAGCTGGGTTTCAGCGCCGGAAGGCGCGTGCGATGAAGTCTGCTCGTGCATGTTCAGGTCCTGTTAGCGCTTGCTGCGGGTGTCGATCTCGGCGGTCATGGAAAGGCCGACCTTGAGCGGGCTGATGCCCAGTTCCGCCGGGTCGAGTTTCACGCGGACCGGAAGACGCTGCACCACCTTGATCCAGTTGCCGGTGGCGTTTTGCGCCGGAATGGCCGAGAAGGCAGATCCCGAGCCGCCGGAGAAGCCTTCGACGACGCCGTGATAGGTGACCCCCTTGCCGTAGATGTCGGCATGCAGGGTGACCGGCTGGCCGACGCGCACCTTTTTGAGCTGGACCTCCTTGAAGTTCGCGTCGACGTGCATCTCGGTCACGGGGACGACGGCGAGGAGGGGCATCCCCGCCTGGACGCGCTGGCCCACCTGTACCTGGCGTTTGGCGACAATGCCGTCCACCGGCGCCTTGACGACGGTGCGCTCGAGGTCGACGGCCGCCTGGTCGCGCCTTGCGCGGGCGAGCGCCACTTCGGGGTTACTTTCCACGGTGGTCCCGGCGATGAGGACGGCGTTGGCCTCGCGCGAGCTGACCGCGGTGCTTCTGTTCGCGCGGGCCTGCGCGATGGCAGCCCGGGTCGCATCGAGGTTCGCCTTGGCGGCGGCAAAGGCGTTCTGGGCCCGTGTCAGTTCATCGCCGGAAACGGAGCCGGAGGCGGACAACGCTTCGCGCCGTTTCAGGTCGATCTGCGCCCGCTCAAAGTCCGCCTCTGCCGAGGCAAGCTGCGCCGCCGCGCGATTCTCGTCGGCATCGCGCGCCGTGATCTGGGCGTTCAGGCTGCCGTCGTTGGCCATGAAGCCCTGGACGCGCCGGACGGCCCGTCCGAGGTCGGCTTCGGCCTGGGCAAGTGCGAGTCTCGCGTCGGTCGGATCTATCTCGACCAGGACATCCCCTTTCTTCACCGCCTGGGTATCGGTCACGAGTACGCGGCTCACCGTGCCGCCGACCGACGGGGTAACCTGGGCCACCTCGACGGCGGTGTAGGCGTTGTCGGTGGAGATGAAGTTAGAGCCGTACAAAAGGGCGTAAGCCGAGGCGGTCGCGCCCGAAATGACGACGACTGCGGCGAGTGCGATGAGGAGCTTCTTGCGACGGTTCGATTTGGTCACATCCGTGGGAGTTGCTTTCTTTGTGTCAGACATTTCGGCATCCTTCTCTTTTAGATATTTTTGTGCTGGTATCCGCCGCCGAGGGCGCGCTGCAGGGCGACGTCGAGGGTGAAGGCCCTCGACTGCAGGCCGGTGAGCACGCGCTGGTTGTTGAGCAGGAGATCTTCCGCGTAAAGGACTTCGATGAAGTTGGCAAGGCCGCCTTCGTAGCGGTTGCGGGCGACCCGGTGCGCCTCGGCCGCTTCCGCAACGGCCTCCCTACCCTGCTCCAACTGCGCGGCGAGTGCCTTCATGCTTAGGGCGGTACCGGCGACATCCTCGAGGGCGTGCGCTACCGTGGCGTCGTAGTTGGCAACCATCTCGTCGTAGGCCGCAACTTTTTCACGCAGCTCCCCCTGCAGGCGTCCCGCGGTGAAGATGGGAAGGGAAACGGCGGGGCCGACGCCGCCGATGTCGGAGCCCGACTTGGTGAGCATGTTGAGGCCGTGCGATTGCACGCCGATGAAGGCGGAGAGGTTGACGTTCGGGTAGAACTCCGCCTTTTTCTGGTCGATGCGGTGCGCCTGGGCTTCCGCCATCAGCCGCGCCACGATGACGTCGGGGCGTCGCCCCAAGAGATCCACAGACAGTTGCGCGGGAAGGGAAAAGGTCCCGGCAAGGTTCACCGTCGGGCGTTTTATGGAGAGGGCGCGGTCCGGACCGGCGCCGACCAGTGCAGCGAGGCGGTTTTTGGTGAGTCCGATCTGTTCGTCGATGGAGAGGAGCTCCCCGTTTGCCGCGGCGAGTCTTGCCCGGGCTTCGCTTACGCTCCCCTTTGTTTCCATGCCGTTTGCGAAACGCTCGGCGAAAAGCTCGACCGTTTTTTTCCGGATCTCAACGGTGCGCGCTACCGTGTCCCGCAGCGCGTGGAGTCTTGCGAGCTCGGAGTAGTTCGTGGCGATGGCTGAGGCGATGTTGAGGCGCACCAAGGCCGCCTCCGCCCGCCTTGCCTCAAGCTCGGAGGAAGCGGCGGCCAATCCCGCCCGGTTCTTTCCCCAGAAATCGAGTTCCCAGTTCAGGTTGATGGTGCCCTGCCCGTAGTCCTGCCAGCTGTCCGGGGTCATGTTGCGCGGGGTGAGGTAGTTGTAGCTGAGCTTTTGTTCCGCGATCGAGGCGTTGGCACTCACCTGCGGCATCAGTGCCGACCGCGACACCTTTATGAAGGCTTCCGCGCGCCGCATGCGGGCTGCTACGGCGGCGATATCAGGCGCATCGCGCAGGGCCTCCTCGACGAGGGAGACGAGTTGCGGGTCGCCGTAAGTTTGCCACCAGTTTTCGGCGGGCCAGTTGCCGGAGGGCGCGGCGAAGGAGGCCGCGCTTTGATACTGTTCCGGGGTTTTGACGGTTTTCAGTGAACCGGTTTCGGGAAGCATGGCGCAGCCGCCGAGGCTTATTCCCGAAAGCAAAGCAATGGCGATCGCCACCAGTTTTGGGGATGATGTGGGTTGTGGGGCATCTTCGATCATTTTTTGGAGCTCTCCCATCTTTTGAAGCGTTACGGGCGGGTTTGCAAGAGGTTTCGCCGGGGGAAAAGGCGAAAGTTAGCGGCAAATTCGCCTTAACCTGATTGCATTCGCGCTACGCAACATTCTGTACTGTACGGTACAGTATTCTTTCTTCTCGGTGATGTCAAGAAGCAAAATTTGGGGAGGGAGATGGTGCGGAAGGTTTTAAAAGCGGAGACGGTGGGAGTTTGAGGACGAAGAACTAAAAGCAAATCCCCCCTGTCCCCCCTTCGCAAAGGGGGGGACGTCTGGGCGCGTACGGCGCTGCGTGGGACGCTATAACAGAGGTCGTGGATACGTGTACTGCTCCGTGGAATTTCGGGATAAAAGGATAGCGCGGCGGGGGGGATGATCAACCGGCGGGGAAAAGACAAAACGGTAACGAGACGGCAACTATCAGTCGCCGGTCTTGAAACTCCAGACGTAGTCGAAGGGCATGGCGTTTCCGGCGTTGTCTTTTATGGCGGTGGTGAGGGTGGCGGTATAGGTGGTGTTCGCCTGCAGCGGAACGCCGTCGGTTATCGACCCGCCCGCGCCAAACACAGAATAGTAGCGCCCCCACAGCTCTCCGCTCGCGTTTCTCACGTAGAAAGACGAACTGCCGAAGGTGGAGTAGTCGAGCGTCGCGTTGAAGTCAGCTGAAACGCTTGCGTACGTGGAAACGCCGGTCGCTCCGGCCGCGGGATAGGTTGAAACCACGCGGAAAAGCGGGTAGTCCATCGTGGTGAAGGTCCAGGTGTATTCGGAGGTCAAGGAGGAGCCGGAAACGGCGCGCAGCGTGGTGGGGATGGTTACGGTGTAGGTGGTGGCATAGGCAAGATTGGCGGCGGGGGTGAAGGTCACGGTCGATCCGCTTACACTCTTGGTGCCGGCAACCGCTCCATCGGGGCCATTGACCGCGACAAAGTAGGTCGTCGAAGGGTCAATCTCGCCGCTAAGCTGCGCGGAAATGCTTGCGTTCAACAGCACTCCGGTAGCAGCTGACGCAGGGGCAGTCGACTGCACCGTCAAGGGCTGCGGGGCTACGACTTGAATCGTGATGGTGGTCCCATTGCCGCCGGGGTCATAGGCGGAGATCACGATGTCGTTACTTCCTGGAACTACCGGCACTCCGGCGAACCATTTGTGCGCCCAGTCGGTTCCGGGCCCGTAGTAGCTTTTCGCGGTGCCGCTGGCGCCGGTGGTCTGATTGATATAGGTGACGTCAACGCCGGGATAGTCGTCGGTGCGCGTGTCATCTATGATGCAGGAAAAGCCGACGCAATGGCTGGCGTAATAGGAATCGGAAATCCAGGCGGTCCCGCTGATGCTGGCAACGGTCGAGGAGCTTGATACCGAGGTTGCCTGGGCCCACTCTTTTTTGGGAGGAACATCAGACGAAGAGGAGCCGCCACCGCCACAACCGATGAACAACAGGACGCCCGACAAGACCAGTAGTCTACTGCAATACCGGGTTACCAAACGGTGCACGCTCATCTGCCGCATGATCGCCCTCCCCTCCTCTCCCCCCAGATCCGGAAGGAGAAATCAAAGCTCACCATGGTTACTGTAAATAGCGGGTTCCTGCGATATAGACCTGCTCCACTTCTGCGCGGGCAATAAGGGCAGCCTCGATCGAAGAGGCGTCGCTCCCGCAACCGCAGGCGAGCACCTGGAAGTCGGCGCGCTTGCCCGGCTCAAGAGTCCCGACACGGTCTTCGATACGCAGCGCCCGCGCGCCTCCCAGGGTCGCCATGGCCAACAGTTCCCGCGGCTCGAAAACGCCGGGGGCAGCCTGCTGCAGGTAGCGCATCTCGTCCCACATGGAAAGCGAATCGTTGCTGGCCAGGGAATCGGTGCCGAGGGCCAGCGCGATGCCGGATTGCTTCAGGAGTTTGTGGGGGGCGCAGCCGACGAAGAGCCGATCGTTGCTACGCGGGCAGAGCACGATGCTTACGCCGCGTTCTTTAAGAAGTGCTACGTCGTTGGGGGTTACGTGCACGGCGTGAACGGCGATGGTCGAGGTATCGAGCACGCCGAGATCGTCCAGGTAACGGGTCGAGGTGGTACGCATCGGGTGCGGCAGGTACTGCTCCCAGTGCGCCATCGGGTAAAGGATATCGGCAAAGGCCCCGCTGGTGTCGTGCATGAACGCCACTTCTTCGGTGGTCTCGGAGAGGTGCACGGCCTTCGGGATGCCGAGTTTTTCGGATAGCGCGTTTAGGCACGCGAAGAGATGAGCGGAAACGGTGTGGGGCGTGTGCGGGGAAACGCCGGGGAGTAACGCTCCCTCGATCCCCTGCAGCGCGGTTTCCAGCCTGGCAATGAGCGTGTCGCAAAGGATCGGGTCGTGCCCAATCGCCTCGAGGAAGAGCCTGCCGGTCAGCGGCGTGTCGCGGTAGAGAGGAATGAGCGAAAAATCGGACAGGATGTCTCCGACCGCGGTGGTGCCGGACTCGAGGCAAAGGCGCATCCCTTCCTTCGTGGAATGCTCGATTTCGCCCGGCTCTAAGGCGCGCTTTATTTTCACCACCTGCTGGATCCATTCGACGTAGCGTTTGGGGAGGTAGTCGAGGTCCTTGCGCACCTTCCAGGCGGGGAAATGGGTGAGCTCGAGATGGGTGTGCGCGTTCACCAGGCCGGGCATGATCACCGATTCGCGCAGGTCGGTTACCGGCGCGGAAAACTGCGCGCGGAGTTCGTTCAGGGTGCCAACCGCGACGATACGGCCGTCTTCCACGGCGAGGGCGCCGCCTGCGATGGGCGGGGAGGAAATGGGAAGCAGGTTTGCGGCGGCGTAGATTCTCATGCGGCGACCTCGATGGGTGTGGATACTTGTCACAGATGTTCTGATAGCACCTATAGATGAGTGATGAGCTCAACGGGAATAAGTTTAGCAGGTTATTGGAATCAAAGCCAACGTGGTGTACTGGCATTGCTGGGTTAAATAGAGGCAAATCCCCCCTGTCCCCCCTTCGCAAAGGGGGGGACGTTAGGGGGCGTGCGGTACTTTATGGCAATATTCCACTAGATTCCCTGTTATTCACTGGCAAATAAAAAAACGCTGACAGAATGTTCTTCTGTCAGCGTCTCGGATACTGCTGTTTGTTTATTACCTAGTTCTTCCAGTGCACGCTCTTGAGCGTCGCCTGGCCGGCTTCTTCCTTGCGGGTCGGGAGCATCTTGTTCTTGTCGTCGACAAAAACAAGCTTCGGCTCGTGGGCAATGGCTTCGGCGTTGGACATGTTCACGAAGCTTGCGATGATCACCAGGTCCTGCGGCGCCACGAGCCTTGCGGCTGCGCCGTTGATGCAAATGACGCCGGAACCACGCTCGCCTTCGATGGCGTAGGTCTCGAAACGGCTGCCGTTGGTGACGTCCCAAATGCAGACGGCCTCGTACGGGATGATGTCGGCCGCTTCCATGAGGTCGAGGTCGATGGTGATGCTACCTTCGTAGTGCAGGTCTGCACCGGTTACCGTTGCCCTGTGGATCTTGCTCTTAAGCATCTTCCTGTCCATATTTCCTATTCCTCCCCTAATACGCTGTTGTCGATCAACCGTACCGAGCCGACCCGCACGGCAAGTGCGAGCAGCGTTCTATCATTCGCTTCATCCAGCGGGAGCAGGCTGTCCTGATCCCTGAATTCCAGGTAATCCACTTCAGCACCCTTCTCCGCGCCGATCACGGCAAGGGCCTTTTCCTTGAGCGCCACCACGCTCCGCTCGCCTTTACCGAAGGCGTCGCGGACCGCCGCTATGGCGCGGGAGAGGCAGAGGGCCTCCTTTCGCTGCTCGGGCGTGAGACGCGCGTTCCTGGAGCTGAGCGCCAGGCCGTCGGCTTCGCGCACGATGGGCATCCCAACGATCTCGATGTCGAAGTTGAAGTCCTTCACCATGCGCCTGATCACGGCGAGCTGCTGGAAGTCCTTCTTGCCAAAAACGGCAAGGGTCGGCATCACGATGTTGAAGAGCTTCGCGACCACGGTGGTGACTCCGCGGAAGTGGCCGGGGCGGCTCGCGCCGCACAGATGCGTGGTGAGCTCTTCGACGTTCAGGTAGCTCTGGTACCCCTCGGGGTACATGTCGGCGGCCTTCGGCGCGAAGATGACGTCGACGCCTGCCGCGGCGGCGACTTTCTTGTCGCGCTCGAGGTCGCGGGGGTAGCTGTCCAGGTCCTCGTTGACGCCGAACTGGGTGGGGTTCACGAAGATACTGACCACGACGGTTTTGGCGCGACGGCGCGCCTCGGTCATGAGGGAAGCGTGTCCCTCGTGTAGGTAACCCATGGTGGGGACCAGGGCGATCTCGCCCCGCCTTTCGCGCGCAAACTGCTGCATCTGCGCGACTGACTCGATGACTATCATTTGAAGCAGTGCCTTTCTTCCGGGAATGTGCCGCCCTTTACGTCGGCTATGTAGTTGGCGCAGGCCTCGGCTATGATGGGCGCGAGTTCCGCGTAACGTTTCACGAATTTCGGGGAGTATTTGCTGCAAAGCCCCAGGATGTCATGGATCACCAGCACCTGGCCGTCGCAGTGCGGGCCGGCCCCGATACCGATGGTCGGGATGGTGAGTTCTTCGGTGATGCGCGCGGCGAGCCCCATCGGGATCCCTTCGAGGACCACGGCGAAGGCGCCGGCGCGCTCAACGGCGCGGGCATCCTCGAGGAGTTTCTCGGCCTGGGCGTCACCTTTGCCCTGCACCTTGTAACCGCCCATGCGGTGCAGCGACTGCGGGGTGAGGCCGATGTGCCCCATGACCGGGATGTCCATCTCGGTTATGGCGGCGATGGCCGCGGCGGCGTTGACGCCACCCTCGATCTTGACCGCGGCGGCGCCGCCGTCCTTCACCAGGAGCCCGGCGTTCAAACGCGCGCTCGTCAGGTCGGTCTGGTAGGAGAGAAAAGGCATGTCGGCAACGACAAAGGCGTTCGGACGCGCGCGCATCACGGCCTTTGTGTGGTAGATCATGTCTTCCATGGTGACAGGAAGCGTATTGTCATGCCCCGCCACCACGACCCCCAACGAATCGCCGACGAGGATCATGTCGATCCCGGCGCCGTCGATGAGGCCGGTCATGGGAAAGTCGTAGCTCGTGAGTACCGCTATCTTCTCCCCTTCCGCTTTCATCTTCTGAAAGTCGAGAACGGTCTTCTTTTTTTGCATCTACCCTGCTCCTGTGAGATGGATGAAATTTTCGTATACAGGTGAACAGAACGTGGTGCTAGATAAAACGTGTAATCTATGAGACTTACCTGACCGTTCTCCGGGGCGTTTTCGGGCAAAAAAAAACGCCTTCGGGGGAAGACGCTGTAAAAAAGAGCTAATTAGGGCCCTATTCGGGCGCAGCTCTGGCCAGCATATCGCTTCCCGTACCGGTTCCATCTGGAATCCAGGCGGTATGTCTCTTACTCTTTGGTGTCCTTTCCGGCTCCACTCAATCATAGCGGGCCAAACACCGTTACGGAAGTACCACAACAGTTGCGACAAAGTCCAGCGTTTTCTTCACTACTCCGCGCTGGCCTTGATCTGCTCCAGCTCCTTGACCACCTGCCCGCTCTCCTGCTGACGCTCCTCGATGCCGTCGAAGATGGCGTCTGCCATGCGGGTGACGTAGTCGATGCTCCCCTTGATCTCGCCGGTATCGACGTTTTGGCGTCCCGCGGCGTTCACCATCTCGTGGCTCATGTCCTTCACGTCCTCAAGCGAACGCGCGACGCTCTTGGTCGCCACGCCCTGCTCCTTGGATGCCTTGAAGATCTGCATGGTCATGGAGCTTACGTCCTCGATGGAGCGGGTCACCAGCTGCACGCTTGCTGCCTGCTCCTCCGTGGCGAGTTTGATCTGCTCGGTCATGTCCAGCGCCTTCTGCGAGCTGTCCAGGATGCTTGAGAGCGACACGCCGGTCTGCTGCCCCAGTTTGACACCCTTTTTCACCAGGTCCTTGGTGGCGGTGACGTAGTCGGCGGCGTTACGGGATTCGGACATGATCTCTTCGATGATCCCGGTGATCTCGCCCGTGGAAAGCCCGGTCTGCAGGGAGAGGTTCCTGATCTCGTCGGCGACCACGCCGAAGCTCTTGCCGTACTCGCCCGCCTGGGCTGCGATGATCGAGGCGTTCAGCGCGAGGAGGTTCGTCCTCTTGGTGATGTCGTTGATCACGCTGACGAACCCTTCGATCCGGCCGCTGTTGGCGCTCAGACGCTTGATCCCCTCGTAGGAGAGGTCGACGGAGCGCTGGATCTCGGCGAGCGCATCCACCGTCTCGCGCACGATGCCGGCACCCTGCTCGGCGTGCTCTTTCACGCGGCTGGAGAGGCTGTGGGAATGGCCGGTGTTCTTTTCGACCTGGCGCAGCGTGGTGGTGATCTGTTCCATCGCGGAGACTGACTTGTAGACCGAATCGGAGAGGGAGTCCATGTTGTGCGTGATCTGGTCGGTGGCGACGGAGATCTCGGCAGCCGCGGCACTCGCGCTGTCCACCGATTCCATGACCCCATGAGCGGCGGCGTCCACCTTGATGGAGCTGCCGGAGAGCGACTCGGCGGCGCTTCTCAGGCGGTAGAGGTTGGCGGAGAAGTTCTCGCGCTGGGTGGAAAGGTCGGAGAAGGTCCTGCCTAGTTCGTTGGTGAGCCGGTCGATGGACTGGAGCAGGCCGATGCGCATGAAGGCGGCGGCGGCCTGATCGGCGAAAAGGCGGATGGTGTCGACGTCGGTGTCGTTCAGGGCGCGGTGGCTCTTCTTGTTGTCGAGGCCGAAGACGCCGACGGTCTCACCCTTCACCACGATGGGACAGAGGATGAAGGTGGAGGAACGCAGCGGTTCGATAGTATCGAAGGGGGCCTGCAACAGGTAGTCGGAAGGGTACTTGGAGATCCCCTCGATGAAGTAGACCTGCCGCTCGGCGAAGGACTTGTAGATGACGCCGGAGCGGGCGTCGATCGGGATGGTGACCTCAGACCCCACCTTGCTCTCGTTGCCGGCGCTCGCCGCGAAGAAAAGGTTCTTCCTCCCCGCGTCCGCCATGAGCACGTTGACGCGCTCGTATCCCAGCACCTCGTGCAGACCTTCGACGCAGAGGGCAAGCACGTCGTCCCTGCGCACCGCCTTCTGGATGCGGGAATTGATCTTGTGGAAGTTCTTTATGTTGTTGTCGAGTACCTTGTAGCGGTTCTCGAAAAGCTTCTTCTGGCCGTCCACCTCCTGCACCAGTTGGTCGAGCCGTTCGCCGCGCTGGTGCAGCTCGTCGATGGCGCGCCCGATGAAGAAGCCGAAGATCGCCATCACCAGGGCCGTTCCCACTCCCATATAAACGTAGAGGGCCATCCCCTGCGCGCTTTGGGTCATCTCGGAAAAGAACTGCGAGGCAAGGGGGAGGTTGGGGTCGGAGAAGAGCAGCAGGCGGAGGACCATCCAGCCGAGCGGGGCGGTGATCCCGAGGAAAAAGCCGGCAAGCGCGTAGAGTTGGCTCCTGCTAGCTCCGGCGATCGGGTTATTCATGTTTAAGCCACCTCGTTGCATTGGGTGTAGGCAGGTGCGGGCGGAAAAAATCACCCGCAGTCTAGTTCAGAGATTAATTAAAGTCAAGATATCCTTGCCTATCTCCCGAGCATGATGCCGAGCGCCTCGGCGTGGCGCACCATCTCCCCGGACGGGTCGATGAGGTTCAGGCTCCGCACCGCGTCCTCGATGGGAACCGACGTGATGTTGCGCCCTTTGAGGCAGACCATCTGGCCGAAGGATTGCGACTCGATCAGTTCGACCGCCTTGACGCCGAACCTGCTCCCGATGCAGCGGTCGAAGGTCGAGGGGGAGCCGCCGCGCTGCAGGTGTCCGAGCACGGTGACCCTGATGTCCATCTCTAGGACGCCGCCAAGTTCGCGCGAGAGCGCTTCGCCCACGCCCCCCAAGCGTTCGACGACCGATTTCCCGCCGGCAGCCTCGAGGACCACGCGGTTTCCCCCGCTCGGGTAGGCGCCTTCCGCGACGACCACGACGCTGAAGCGTCTGCCGCGTTTGCAGCGCGCGATGATCGATTCCCGCACCTTGTCGATGTCGTAGGGGATCTCGGGAATGAGGATGACGTCGGCACCTCCGGCGATGCCGGATTCGAGGGCGATCCACCCCGCGTAGCGTCCCATCACCTCGAGGACCATGACGCGGTGGTGGCTTTCCGCGGTGGAGTGTAGCTTGTCGAGGGCGTCGGTTGCCGTTTCGAGCGCGGTGTTGTAGCCGAAGGTAACGTCGGTCTCGAGGAGGTCGTTGTCGATGGTCTTTGGGACGCCGACGATGGGAACGCCGCGGCGCATCATCTCCTGGGCGATTTTGAGGGAGCCGTCGCCGCCTACGACGACGAGGGCGGTGAGGCCTAATTGTTCGATGCGGGAGCGGACCTCCTCGGAGACGTCGACGAGTTCCACTTTTCCCTCGCGCATGATCGGGAAGGAGAAGGGGTTGCCGCGGTTGGAGGTGCCGAGGATGGTGCCGCCGCGCGGTAGGATGCCGCGCACTTCCTCGAGGCCGAGGGGGCGGCATTTGTGGTGGTGCAGAAAGCCGTCGAAGCCGTCCTCGATGCCGATCACTTCCCAGCCGCGTCCGACCGCCGCTTTCACCACACCGCGGATGACCGCATTAAGTCCCGGGCAGTCGCCGCCACCGGTCAGGATTCCTATTCTCGTTGTCATGCAAACCCCTCCTAATAACTAAATCTGAAAACAGAACCACAAAAGCACAAAGATAAACTCAAAAGCATCTCACGCAAAGACGCAAAGTCGCAAAGTAAACCTTCAAACCATTTAACAGGGATGAAGGGGATGAACGGGATAAACCTTAAAAAGCAAAATGCTTTTGGGTTAAACCAAAATCTTTTGTTTCTGCTTTCTTTGCGTCTTTGCGGCTTTGCGTGAAAAAGGGTTTGTTTTGCTTTTGTTTTTAAACCATCTCACGCAAAGACGCAGAGGCGCAAAGTAAACCTCAAACCTTTGAACAGGGATGAAGGGGATGAACGGGATAAAACCTTAAAAAGCAAAACGCTTTTGGGTTAAACCAAAATCTTTTTGTTTCTGCTTTCTTTGCGTCTTTGCGTGAAGAGGTTTTAGCCTTTATCCCTTTTATCCCATTCATCCCTGTTGGTTTAAGTCTTTTGTTTGTGTCTTTACGTCTTCGCGTGAGCCGGTTTTACCGAAGTGCATCGAGTATCGCCTGCGGCTCGAGGCGGTTACGGGGATCGCTGTCGGCGTAGCCGGTGACGATCCTGCCGTCCACCCCGATCACGAAGGTGCCGGCCATCGGGAGCTCCCACGACTCGTCGGCGTTGTACTCGGGAAGATTCACCCCCAAGGATATATACAACTCCCGCACCCACCCCGGGAACCGGTAGACGAGCCCGTAACGCCGCGCCACCACGTTCCCCAAGTCACTGAGCACCTCGTACTGTAAAAAGTTCTTCAACAGGGTCGCCTGCGACTTGTCCGGACTCTGCGGCGAAATCGCCATGAGCGAGGCGCCGCGCGCCAGTATCTCGGGAAGGATCTTCTGGTAGGCCCTCAACTGAAGGCTGCAGTAAGGTCACCAGATCCCCCGATAGAAGGTGACCACGGCCGGGCCGTGCATAAGCGCATCGGCAAGCGCCACTGGAATCCCGACGGCGTTGGGTAGCGTGAAGTCCGGCGCCTGATCTCCCGCCTTCGGCACTCCCTCGCTGATTACCGACTGCCCGATCTCCTGGTAGGCGCGCTCGAACTGCGCCTTAAGCTCCGGGGAAACTTTTTCCGACTGCTCCAAACGCTCGATTTGTGATCTGAGGTCCAGCTCCATGGGGCACCTCCAAGGCTCGTCCGGCCAGGCCCAATTTTAATCAGAAAGAGGAAAAGGTCAATATTTCCCTGCAATTCTGCCATTTTTCCCACAGATGCGGAGAAACGCATATTTTTGACCCATGTCATAAACAAATATGCTCCGAAGCGCTATTGTCACATCATCAAGAGCGCACGAAAGGAGGAGAAAACAGATGGAATTCAAAAACGGCCTTGGAGATACGGCGATCCAGAACGTGATTGCGAACTACCCGGAGATCGGGGACATCCTGAACCGCTACGAGATCGGCTGCGTCACCTGCAAGGTCGGCATCTGCCTCCTCAAGGACGTCGTATCCATCCACGGTCTGTCGCCGGAGCAGGAAGCAGCGGTGGAGAAGGAAATAAACGAGTACCTGACAACGAAGGAAGACGACCTCAAGGTCGCTTAGACGATAAACGGCACACGCCACAACCAACGAACCAACACATATAACTTAAGGAGAAAAGACAATGGCACATGCAGGATGCGGCTGCCCGGGCAGCATGGCAAGGGTTATCGAGAGGAACGAAGAGAACGAGCAGGCAACCACCGTGAAGCAGGCGAGCGAATTGAGGCAGTGGCCGGTGCAGCTGCACCTGGTCCCCCCCACCGCCCCCTGGTTCCAGGACAGCGACATACTGATCGCCGCTGACTGCGTGGCGTTCGCCCTGGGGAGCTTCCACAGCGACCTCCTGAAGGGGAAAGCGCTCGCCATCGCCTGCCCGAAGCTTGACGACAGCACCCCGTACGTTGAGAAGCTGGCACGGATCTTCGCCGAAAACGACGTGAAGAGCATCACCGTGGCGATCATGGAAGTACCCTGCTGCCGCGGGCTTGATATGATGGTACGTCAGGCGCTGGCACAGTCCGGCAAGGAGATCCCGCTGGAGACCGCGGTGATCGGCATCAACGGCGAGAGGAGAAACTAGCGATGAAACAGGACATCACCCAGAGGCTCAAGGACGAGCACCAGTTAATCCTGCGTATGCTCGCCCTTTTGGAGAAAAACGCGCGGCTCACCGAGGAAGGTACCTTCAAGGATTACCAGTTCTACCTGGACGGTGTGGATTTCATCAGGAACTACGCCGACCGTTTTCACCACGCCAAGGAGGAGGATGTCCTGTTCGAAGCGCTGGTAGCGAACGGCATGCCGAGGGCGAACAGCCCGGTAGCGGCCATGTTGATGGAGCACGATCTCGGTCGGGCCTTCGTGAAGGGTATGGAAGAGGCGGCGACCAGGGCGCTTAACGGCGAGGCCGGGCAGGAAGAGGCGATCGTCTCAAACGCGAGGGGTTACCTGGAGCTTTTACGCGAGCACATCGGTAAGGAAGACGACATCCTCTACCCGCTCGCGGAAAGGGTTCTCCCGGAAGGGGTGCGCCCGGAGATCGTGGCGAAGTACCAGGCGGCGGAGGAGAAGGCAGTTAAGGGGCTGGAGGAGCATTACCGCAGCGTGGTGGAAAAGTACGAAGGCTAAAAAACGTTCTACGTTCTACGTTCTACGTTCTACGTAAAAACCTGAAGGCGGACACCGAGGTAAGCGAAAGGTTTGCTTTCCCCCCGGCAGTAGCCTTTCCTCTGTGTCCTCTGTGGACCTCCGGGTCCTCTGTGTTCCGGGCTTCGGGTTATAAAAAAAGGGCGGGGTCAAATGACTCCCGCCCTTTTTGCGTTCTGTTAGCACCCTTTTTACTCGAGGTTGTCCTCGATCCTGATGAAGGTGCTTCTGGCGCGGATCACCTCGAAGGTGTCGATCTCGCCCAGGGCCTTTCTCATGTCGTCTTCACGGGCTTCGTGGGTCATGATGACGATGGGTACTTCGTCCGCGGCGCTCCTTGCGCTCTGCAGCATGGAGGCGATGCTGATGCCGCGCGCGCCGAGCGCTCCTGCGATGCGGGCCAGCACGCCCGGACGGTCAAGGGCCTGGAAACGGATGTAGTACTTGCTGACGATCTCGCCCATCGGCTTGATGGGGAGGGTGGTCACGTTGCCGTCCAGGTACCCGAGCGGGGCGCAACGACGGGTGATCCCGGCGCACATGCTGCGGGAGAGGTCGACGATGTCACCGACAACGGCGCTCGCCGTCGCTTCCATGCCGGCGCCGCGGCCGTAGAACATGACCGGGCCCACGAAGTCGCCGGTGAGACGGACCGCGTTGAAGACGCCGTGCACGTCGGCTAGCGGATAGTCGATCGGGATCATGGTCGGGTGCACGCGCGCCTCGATCTTGCCGCCGTCCATCTTGCCGATCGCCAGAAGCTTGATGCGGTAGCCGAAGGTCTCGGCGAAGTCGACGTCCTCGGAGGTGATCGAGGTGATCCCCTCGGAGTAGACGTCCTTCAGGTCGATCCTCGTGCCGAAGCAGAGGGAGAGGAGCAGGCAGAGCTTGTGCGCGGTGTCGACCCCTTCGATGTCGAAGGTGGGATCGGCTTCGGCGTAACCCATCTCCTGAGCGCTCTTCAGCACCTCGGCGAAGTCGGCCCCTTCCTGGGTCATACGGGTGAGGATGTAGTTACAGGTGCCGTTCACGATGCCGAGCACGGTGGAGAAACGGTTACCCGCCATGTTCCCCTTGATCGCGGAGAGAACTGGGATACCCCCGCCTACCGCGGCCTCGAAGAGGACCTCGACGCCGTTCTCTTTGGCGGCGGCGTAAATCTCTTCGCCGTGCACCGCGAGAAGCGCCTTGTTGGCGGTGACCAGGTGCTTGCCGTGGGCGATCGCCTTGAGCGCAAAGCTGCGCGCCGGCTCGTAGCCGCCGATCAGCTCGATGATGACGGAGATCTCCGGGTCGGTGAGCACGTCGTCAGCGTTCCTGGTGAGGGTGATCCCCTCGGTGTCCACGCCGCGGTCGGTGGTGATGTCGAGGTCGACGATGGTCTTCAGGGAGATCCGGGTGCCGGTCTTCTCCGTGAGGAGGGCGGAGTTCTGTTTGAGCAGCTTCACGACGCCGGCACCGATGGTACCGAAACCAAGTAGGCCTACTTTTATCTCTTCCATACTCCCTCTTTGATCATTTCATGGGTTAAAAAACGGAATCATCATCACAAAAGGTTGCTGCCTTTACCCCCCTTTGCGAAGGGGGGCAAGGGGGGATTTTTACCGAAGTGGCCACGGCATCAGGCGAGCGACGTAGTCTAAATCCCCCCTGTCCCCCCTTCGCAAAGGGGGGAACGTCGGGCCATGCTTACTGCTTCGTTGGAACAAACACTTGCCTTCCCGGATGGACCCTCACGTTTATTCCTTGTCCGTCACGGTGGAGGCGATCTCGTCGAGGATGCCGTTGACGAAGGAGGCGGAATCGTCGGAACCGAACTTTTTGGCCACCTCGATCGCCTCGTTCATCGTTACGTTCTTCGGGATGTCCGGACGGTACAAAAGCTCGAACACGGCAAGGCGCAGGATGTTAAGATCGACGCGCGCCATGCGGGTCATGCTCCAGTGCTTCGACTTCTCCGCGATGCGGGCGTCGATCTCGGCCAGGTGCGCGGACACGCCGCTCACGATCTCGCTGGCGAAGGCGTAAGCCTTGGAGTTGGCCAAAAGGGTCGGCTCCTCTCCCTCGCCGAAGCTCTCGATGATCCTCTTCAGCGTGTGGTTCGGATCCTGGGACACCAGGTCCTTGGAATAAAGCGCCTGCAGGGCGAGTTCCCTGCCTTCTCTACGCGTGGTCAATTATTTCATCTCCCTGTACAGATTGGCGGTCTCGATGACCGTCATGGCGGCGTCGAAGCCCTTGTTACCGGCCTTGGTACCGGCGCGCTCGATCGCCTGCTCGATGGTGTCGGTGGTCAGCACGCCGAAGGCGACGGGAATCCCGGCGTCAAGGGATACGTGGGCAACACCCTTGGAAACCTCGGCGCAGACGTAGTCAAAATGGGGGGTGGAGCCGCGGATCACGGCGCCCAGGCAGATAAGGGCGTCGTATTTGCCGGTTTCGGCCATCTTCTTCGCGGTGAGCGGGATCTCGAAGGCGCCGGGCACGCGCGCCACGGTGATCTGCTGGTCGTCGGCGCCGTGACGCACCAGTGCGTCCAGGGCACCCTCAAGCAGTCTCTCGCCGATGAAGCTGTTGAAGCGGCCGACAACGATGCCGAACCTGAGCCCATCTGCGGTCAGTTTTCCCTCTACATATTTAGGCATGATATGAACTCCTTAGAAACAGGTTGAGGTTGCGGTTAAGGTCGATAATAAGCCGACCTAACCGCAACCCGTATTTTCTGCAGACAACCAACGTTTAGCTGAAGGGGGCTAGATGTTTTCCAGCAGGTGCCCCATCTTCTCGCGCTTGGTCTTCAGGTATTTCTCGTTGCTCTTGCTCGGCTTTATCTCTATGGGCACCCGCTCCACGATGTCGATGCCGTAACCCTGCAGACCGACCAGCTTCTTCGGGTTGTTGGTCATCAGGCGGATCTTCTTGACGCCCAAGTTCACGAGGATCTGTGCGCCAATGCCGTAGTCACGCAGGTCGGCCTTGAAGCCAAGGGCCAGGTTCGCCTCGACGGTGTCCTTCCCCTGGTCCTGCAGGGCATAGGCCTTCAGCTTGTTGGTGAGCCCGATGCCGCGTCCTTCCTGGCGCATGTAGAGGATGATCCCCTTCCCTTCCTTCTCGATTTGCTCCATGGCGGCATGCAGCTGCTCGGCGCAGTCGCAGCGCACGGAGCCGAAGACGTCGCCGGTGAGGCATTCGGAGTGAACGCGCACGAGGACCGGATCATCGCCCTTGATGTCCCCCTTCACGAGGGCCAGGTGCTCGAGCTTGTCGATGTCGTTTTCAAAGGCGACGGCACGGAACTCGCCGAAGGAGCTCGGGAGCGCGACGTCGACGGAGCGGCGCACGAGAGACTCGTGCTTCAGGCGGTAGGCGACTAGGTCGGCGATGGTGCAGACCTTGATGCCGTGCTCCTTGGCGAACTTCTTAAGCTCCGGCATGCGGGCCATGGTGCCGTCCTCGTTCATGATCTCGCAGATCACGCCGGAGGGCTCGAGCCCGGCAAGACGGGCGAGGTCGACGGAACCTTCGGTCTGGCCGCTTCTGACCAAAACGCCGCCGTTTTTGGCGCGCAGCGGGAAGATGTGGCCGGGACGGGCAAGGTCGGAGGCCTGCGCGCCGGGCGCCACCGCGGTCAGGATGGTGTGGGCGCGGTCGGCCGCGGAGATGCCGGTGGTGACACCCTTCTTCGCCTCGATGGAGACGGTGAAGGCGGTGCCGAAAGAAGAGGTGTTGTCCTGCACCATGGGGGGCAGGTCGAGGCGGTCGCAACGTTCCGTGGTCATGGTGAGGCAGATCAGGCCGCGGCCGAAGCGCGCCATGAAGTTGATCGCCTCGGGAGTCACGCACTGGGCCGCCATGGTGAGGTCGCCTTCGTTCTCGCGGTCCTCGTCGTCCACCAGGATTACCATCCTGCCGGCCCTGATCTCCTCAATGGCTTCCTCGATGCTTGAAACAGACATTTCTATACCCTCTCCTTGGTTCAGTGTCGGCCGGGAATTCATGACGGCTGTCATATCCCGGACCGATTGGTTGGACAACAAACCTTGCAGGTCGTTGACCATAACAAAAAAACGGTGAAAGTGGAAGCGAAAGCGGCTACATAAAGCCGTTTTTCGCCAACAGGTCCAGGGTGACGCCGCCTTCCCTTGCCTCCCTACCCGCGAGCAGGCGCTCCAGGTAGCGGCAGAGAAGGTCGGTTTCTATGTTCACCTCGTCCCCCGCGCGCTTTTGCAGCAGGGTGGTTTTCGAGGCGGTGTGCGGGATGATGTTGACGCTGAAGCTGTCCGGTCCGACGCTGTTCACGGTGAGGCTGATGCCGTCGATGGCCACCGATCCCTTGGCGGCGATGTATTTGGCGAACTCGGCCGGGAGGCGGAAGCTAAAGACGATGTTACCGGCGACCTCGCGGCGCTCGGTGACGGTGGCGACGCAGTCGATGTGCCCGGAGACGAGGTGGCCGTCCAGGCGGTCGGACAGGCGCATGGCGCGTTCCATGTTGAGCGGCGAGCCGCTTTTCAGGTTCTTGAAGGCGGTGCGGTCGATGGTCTCCGGGGAGACGTCGAAGGTAACCGCGCCGCCACCCTTTCGGACCACGGTGAGGCAGGCGCCGTTAATGGCGATGGAGTCGCCGATCCTGATCTCGTCGAGCGGGAGCGCGGTCTTGACGGTGAGGCTCCCCGAAGCGCCGCGACGCTCGATGGAAACCAGCTCGCCAATTGTTTCTATTAGACCTGTGAACATTGCATTTCCTTTTTTAGGATCGTCGGACCTGTCAGACTAGTCGGACTGGTCGGACTGTCGGACGGCTGCTTGCTATTGCGGCTTCCCGGGCTGCACCGGCCTTCCTTCCACCAGAAGGTCGGCTCCTATTTGCTTTACGGTCATCCCTTCCAGCCTGATGGCATCGGCCATGAGGGAGACTCCTTCGCCGGCGAAAAGACCGGTACCGGCGCCGCCGACGAGCTTCGGGGCCAGGAAGAACTTGCAACGGTCGATGAGCCCTGCTCTCAGCGCGCCGCCGGCCAGATGATGGCCTCCTTCGAGCAGGACGGACTGCACGCCGCGCTCTCCCAGACGCTCGAAAAGATGCTCCAGATCGACTCGACCTTCCTTCTGCCGACAGACGAGCACTTCGGCGCCGCGCGCCCGCACCGCATCAATCCGCGCGAGGTTCCCGCTGCAGGTGGCGATCACGGTCTTCGCCTCGGACTTCAAACTGAAAAGGGCGGCATGCAGCGGCACCCTGAGCGTCGAATCGACGATGACCCGCAGAGGGTCCTTCCCGCCGGGGACGCGACAGGTGAGCAGCGGATCGTCCTTGATGACGGTGCCGACTCCGACCATGATGGCGTCTAGCTTCCCGCGCAGCCGGTGCACTTCGCGCCGCGCCGCGTCGGCGGTGATCCACTTTGAATCGCCTCCGGCGGTAGCGGTCTTCCCGTCCAAGGTCATGGCGCTTTTCAGCACCACGTAGGGGCGCTTCGTCTGCATCCACTTGATGAAGCCGAGATTCAACTCACGGCTCTCGGTCTCCAAAAGCCCGACCTCGACCTCGATCCCCGCCTCTTCGAGCATCCGGATGCCGTTGCCGGAAACGACCGGGTTCGGGTCGACCATGGCAACGAAAACGCGCGCGACGCGGGCCTCGATGAGCGCCTTTGCGCAGGGAGGGGTCTTGCCGAAATGGGAGCAGGGCTCGAGGGTCACGTAGACATCGGAACCTTCAGCCTTTTCACCAGCGGCACGCAGGGCATGGACTTCGGCGTGCGGCGTCCCCGCCTTTTTGTGCCACCCCTTGCCGACGACGGCGCCGTCCTTCACGATGACGCACCCGACCGCCGGATTGGGAGCGGTTTTCCCCACCCCTTTTCTCGCTTCGGCGAGCGCCATGCGCATCATTTTTGGGTGGGTTGCCGACATGTTTTTCCTGTCTCAGTCGCACCGCGCGGCGCGTGATCGCACGTTTCCCGCTTGTTCAAACTCCCCCCTTTGCGAAGGGGGGCTGGGGGGGATTTGCTTTTGGGTTGGCACGTCAAAACAGCTGCTGCCTGTATCTGCATTCAGCCTGCACAGGTCGAAGGGATCGCAGGTCCTAAGGCAAATCCCCCCTGTCCCCCCTTCGCAAAGAGGGGGACGCTGGGGCTCGTGCGGCGCTTCGTAGGCAGTTGCACTCGACGTTCCCAAGTCCTTAAAGAACCTTCGCACAGTGGGAACCTGTGGTGCTCATGCCGTGCTTCTATTTCTTAAGCAGGTCCTGCAGCTCGACCATGAACTCACTGATGTCCTTGAACGAGCGGTACACGGAAGCGAAACGGACGTAGGCTACCTGGTCGACGGCGTGCAGCTCGGACATGATCCATTCGCCGAGAGTGGTGGTCGGAATCTCCCGCTCACCGGACTCCTGCATCTTCGTTTCGAGGCGATCCACCAGCTTCTCGATGGTGTCCACCGAGACGGGCCGCTTCTCGCACGCCTTCTGGATGCCGGCGACGAGCTTCATCCGGTCAAAGGGCTCGCGCCTGCCGTCACGCTTGGTGACGAGCGGCAGCACTTCCTCGACGCGCTCGTGGGTGGTGAAACGCTTGGCGCACGACTCGCACTCGCGGCGGCGGCGTATCGCGGCGCCGCCCTTGTCCGGGCGGGAGTCGATCACCTTGCTGTCGCTGAATCCGCAAAAGGGGCATTTCATGGCTGCGCCTCCTCGTACTTCTCGACGAGGACGCCGGACTCGCGGATCATCTCCTCCGCCAACTGGTCCGGGTAGCCGGTAAGGTAGACCACCCGCTTGATCCCCGAGTTGATCACCATCTTCGAGCAGATGATGCAGGGCATGGTGTTGCAGTACAGGGTGGCCCCTTCGATGGAGGTGCCGTGCTTCGCCGCCTGGATGATGGCGTTCTGCTCGGCGTGCAGGCCGCGGCAGAGCTCGTGGCGCTCGCCGGACGGGATGCCCATCTGTTCCCTCAGGCAGCCGATGTCCAGGCAGTGGGCAGTCCCGGATGGCGCACCGTTGTAGCCGGTGGCGAGGATGTTCTTGTCCTTCACCAGTACCGCGCCGACCTGCCTTCTCAGACAGGTGGAACGCTTGGCGACCAGGCGTGTGATCTCGATGAAATATTCATCCCAGCTGGGACGTGCCATAAGTAGCCCCTCTCATGTGAAATTTGGCCAGAATAGCGGTTTTCTGAAGCCCGGTCAAGCGGCGTGAGAGAATGGCGGAGCGCTTTCACATGAGACGCTGGCGCGCGTCGTGACAAGGGCAACTTCATCGTGCTCAGGCGGGGCCGCGGCGGAGAGCGGCGCGTGACCCCAGAGCTCGGCGGCGAACATGGCTACGGCGGCAAGTCCCACCGCGGCGGCCGCGTGAAATACGGCGGTAAGCCCGAGCGTTCCCTGCAGGAGGGCGCCCAAAAGCGGGCCCGCCACGAACCCAGCGTTCAAGACGGCGTTGAAAGTCCCGACGGTCGCCCCCATGCCGTACCGCGTCCCCTCCTCGACGAGGAGCGCGCTGCTCGCCGGTTGGGAGACGACGCTGAAAACGCCGATGGCGACCGCAAGCACCAGCATGGAGCCGAATCCCGTGGCGGCGGGAACGAGCAGGTACAAAAGGGAAACCGCGCCGCCGCCTAAAAGCACCAGCAACGGCCGCGGCGCCCGGTCGGACAGGATCCCCATCGGGCGCAGCAAAAGGGTCATCGCGGCGGTACCCGAGGCGAGCACGAGCCCCGAACGCAGCCCGGAAAGCCCCAGCTTGCTGCTCAGCAGGATAGGGAGGAAGGAACCGGAAAGCGAGATGCCGCAGGCGCGTCCGAAGATGAAGGCAAGGAGGCCGCGGTAGCTGCCGCGCTGCAGCCCCCAGAGCGGAACAACGCCTCCCGGCGTCGCGGAGCGCCCCGCGCGGACGGCAGCGTGCGGCAGGCGCCGTAACGCAAAGAGGAAGGCGGCAAGGCTTAAAAGTGTCACGGCGGCGAAGATGCCGGGATAGCCCCAGGCATCTTTCAAGGCCCCACCGAGCAGCGGCCCGAGGCCGAGCGGTGCGTAGAAGGAGATGTCGAAGGTGGCCATCACCCTCCCCCGCTCCTCTTTTCCGGTGGCGCTCCCGACCATGGCGAGGATGACCGGGCGGAACATCGCGCAGCTCACCCCCTGGACGAGGCGCAGCAAGATGAGTTGAAGAACCTCGTGGGTGCAGAGGTAGCCGACGGAGACCGCGAGGTAGAGAAAGAGGCTCGCAAGCACAATCCTGCGGTAGCCGATCCGGTCGGCGCACGCTCCAAGCACCGGGCTGAAAATTATCTTGGAAAGGGAATACAGGACCAGCGGCAGCCCGAGCATGATGCCGCGGGCGCCGAGGCCGAAAAGGTAGGTCGGGAAAAAGGCGTCGGCGATGCCGAAGCCGAGCGTCACGGCGAAGTTGACCAGGAAAAGGGTCTTGAGCGGCGCGCGGTCTCCCATGGTTTACCCCCGAGAGGTGAGAAAGAGCTCGAAGGCGCGGTCGTGCACCTCGATGTGTTCGAGCCACATGAGGCGGATCCGGTCCAGCGCATCGGGCAGGGCGTCCTCCCTCTTTTGCAGCTGGTAACGGAGTTTCGCGGTATCGATGCTGATGGAGCGGTGACGGATGCTGTGCTCACGCACCATGGGAAAGGCGACCAGTTCCATGAAGCTCTCCTCCGGCCCGATATGCCTCAGGGTCTCGTTCACCAGTTGGTCCAGCTCGCCGCTCAGATCGCAGCCGGGCTGCCTGCGCGCCTTTTCCGCGATCCGGTTCAGGCGACCGATGATGCTGCGGTGGCGGCTGTCCCACTCGTCGAGGGCGCCGAGGCAACCGTTTTGCGGGGAGAACCTGTTGCTGTTCCGTTCCATGCGTGTCCTCAAAGTGCGGGGGGAGAGACTCCCCCCGCGGTCCTTTCACCTTCTAGAAACTCATCTGCCACTTGGCGCCGGCGATCAGGGAACGCGGCTCCTTCTGCCCCAGGGAGTTCTTGAAGTCGTTGATGTAGTCGATCTCCGGGACGATGTTGAAGTGCTTGCCTACTGCATAGTTCACGTTGACGAACGAGGCCATGCGGGCGTCGGCGTGGGCGATCGAGTTGTCGTCGACCACGTAGGAGGCGCCGGTGTAGAGCGTCGCACGGTCGGTGACGCGGTAACCTAACTGCCCGAAGCCGCCGTAGGTGTGCGAGTTCTTGCCGTGCAGCACGTCGTAGTAGGCGCCGTTGGCCTGGCCGGGGTTGGCGAGGGTGTTGCCGGTGCCGTTGCCGGTCGCGGTGCTCATGAGGTCGCCGGTGTTCTGGCCGGCGAAGACGTTGTAGCTGAACTCGAGCGGTGCGAGATCCACCTTGCCGTGGAAGAAGGCGAGGTATGAGTAGATGTCGTGCTTGATCGGGGTCGAGTCGTTGACCGAGCTGGTGACCTTGTACATGTTGCCGGCAACACCGCCGCCGTAGGTCCAGTTGTCGAGCTTTCCTTCGTAGCCGACCACCATCTTCGGGAGCATGGTGTCGTAGTCGGTGTAGGTCGTCTGGTAGCTGTTCCCAGTCTGGCTGTAGGCCGCGGTCACGTCGGCGTTGGGGGAGACGTTGGTGGTGTTGTTGGCCTGGTTGCCGACGCGCGGCTGCATGGCGGCGACGTAGAGGCCGTTGTTCATGGTCACCTTGATATTCGCGTAGCGGCCGTCCCAAAGCGAGCCGTAGCCGTTGAAGCCGCCATCGCTGTCCCAGACCTGCTGCGAGCGGAACACGTACGGGCTCGGTGTCTTACCGATGCGCAGTTTACCCTCGCCGAAATCCCACTCGGCGAAGAGGAGACGAACTTCCACACCCTTGGAGTACGCCTTCGGGTTGTAGAGACCGAGTTCGGCGACGCCGGAGTACTCGCCTTCTTTCACCTTCACGCCGATGAAGCTGTCGCCGAAGTTGTCGAGGCTGAAGTCGCTGTCGTGCCTCTTGTCGCCTGCGGCGTTGTAGAAGTTGTTCTGGGTCCAGAAGGTCCCGAGTTTGATGTTGCCGTAGGCGTTGAGGTCGACGGCCAGTGCCGGTGCGGAGCATGTCAGTACGCCGGCCAGTGCCATGGCGCCTAAATTCATTTTCTTCATGTACAGATCCCCTTACGATTGGTAGTCGTTGATCGTTTTGCACTGCCTGCCGCGGCGGTGTGCGCCACGGCAGGCTCTCCTCGTTACTTCTTCATCCCTGCGTACTTCAGTGCGTTCTCAGCCGCGATGCGGCCCGAGTTGATGGCGTAGCCTGCGGTGCCCCCACCGAGGAGGAGGTCGTAGCTGTCGCCGTACATCCCGCCGGAGTCGGTGCCGACCGCGTAGAGACCCGGGATCGGCTCACCCTTCGCGTTGAGCGCTTCGGTGTTGCCGCTGACCTTCACGCCGCCCAGCGTCCCAAGGTGACGCGGCAGCAGTTTGACGGCGTAGAAGGGACCGTTTGCGATGGGGCGGAGGTACTTGGACTTCTTGTTGAACTGGCTGTCCTCACGCACGGCGGCGGACTTGTTCATCGTCTCGACGCTCGCCTTCAGGATCTTGGGATCCATGTTGAGCTGTTTCGCGAGGTCCTCGATGGTGTTTGCCTTGAAGGCGAAGCCGCGCTTTCTCGCGAGTTCCTTGTTGAAGGACTCGTCGAACTTCACGAGCTTGGTCCCCTGGAGGACCCACTCGCCCAGCGGCATTTCGATCCCCTTCTCGACGGCCTGTTTCCTGGTCGTCTCGTCGAAGATGGAGTAGGCGGTGCCGCCGATCCTGGTGATGGCGTTGCCGGCGTAGGGCCAGAACTCGACGCTCGACTCGTCTACGTAGCGCTCGCCGCGCGGGGTGACCCAGAAGTAGGGCTGTACTGCGAGGGCGATCATCTGGTCGGCCGGGTGGAAGCCCGGAAGACCCGGGCGGTACGCCTCGACGGTCCCCATACCTTCGAGCTGGGCGCCGACCTTCTGCGCCATCTGGATGCCGTCGCCGTCCTTGCCGATGTTGCCGACCGGGATCACCTCCGGGTACTCGACGTACTTCTTCATCATCTCCTTGTTGTTGGCGAAGCCGCCGGTCGCGACGATCACCGCCTTGGACCTGATCTTCAGCGTTTCTCCCGACTTCTCCTTGGCCACCACGCCGACTACCTTGCCGTTGTCGGTGATCAGCTCGGTGCCCGGGGTTTCGAGGAGGATCTTCCCGCCGTGATCGATCACGTACTTCTCGAACACGTTGATCATCCTCTGGCAGTGGAAGTCCCTCGGGTTTTTATCCGGGTAGTCCGGGCCGGGGGCGATCACGTGCCAGGTGAGCGGGCCGCCGAAGCCGCCGACGCCGACGTACTCGATCTTCACGCCGAGGTCGTCAAGCCAGTCGATGGTCTCGGCGGACTTGTCCACGAAGTTCTTGGCGAGCGCGCCGTTCGCCTTCCAGTGGCTGTAGTTCATGATCAGCTTGAAGGCGAAGTCCTTGTTGACGTCGATGCCGATTCGCTTTTGCGGCTTGCTCTCCGCCGCGAAGACCCCTTCACAGAAGCTGCCGGTGCCGCCTACTTTTGCCTGCTTCTCGAGAACGACCACCTTGGCGCCCAGCTGCAGCGCTTCGACCGCGGCCGCCAGGCCGGAAGTGCCGGCGCCCACCACAACTACGTCGGTGTTCATCTCTTTCTCAGCCAGGGCCGGTGCGGCGAAGGCGAGAACGGCGACGAACACCATCGCGATACCACGAACTCTTCTCATCGATTCCTCCATTAAATGCCCCGCTTGCGGGGTTGGTGAGACGCGGCGTTGCCGCGTACTTTAGGGGTCCGGGCTATTTGTCTTTGAATTCGAAGTCGCTGTGGCACTCGAGGCAGAGGTACTCCGACGGGGCGTGCACCTTGTGGCACTTAAGGCACGCCATCCGCCCGAGGTGCGAGTCGTGCGGGTTGTTGTGCATCGCCTTGGTGCGCGCCGCCATCTTGTCGTAGCCGCCATGACATTCGAGGCATGCCGCCACTTCCGCAGCTGCCGTCGGCTTCTCCGTCTTGTGGCAATCGGCGCAGCCCAGTCCTTCCGAGGCGTGCTTACCCTTGATGGTCGCCCCCTGCGCCGGCACGAGATTTCCCCACGCGCCGAGCGCCGCCAAAAGCGACAGGGATACGAGAACTTTCTTCTTCACTTGAACCTCCTATTGTGGTTTTGCGGAGCTATCTCCCGAAAAAGTTGCTGCCTGCCCCCCCTTTGCGAAGGCTCATCCGGTAGCTGATTCATGCCACGGAGCGCCGAACGTGACCTCGCGCTCCCCCCTTTGCGAAGGGGGGCCGGGGGGGATTTGCTTTTGTTCCTCAGTTTCCGTCGGCTGAACTAGATTCCAGGGGTTGCTTTCGTCCTGGATGAACCCACCACGGTTGTTCAGTCATTTTCTGGTGCTGCCTGCGATGCGGTCTGACCAAGGCAAATCTCCCCTGTCCCCCCTTCGCAAAGGTGGGGACGCTGGGGCTCGTGCAGCGCTTCGCGGCCGGATGAACTTTAACCTGCTCGATCTGGCAGAAAACGTGCTTGTTACGTGGGAATAGCAGCGAACGTGCCACGGATAAACAGATGAAATAACGGTGTCTTACGATATTGATGCGTATACAACCAGGAAATTGCCTATCATTATGATAAGGTCTTTTATTATTGTGATAGGCGTTCGAGGAGGCGGGGATGCAATCGACGGATCTGGATTTACGCGAGCTACTTTCTTTTCGTCCTGACGGGGGGACGATGTTCTTCATGGGGCGCAGGGCGCTCCTCTTCGACGCCGTCGCGCTCGGGCTTTTGCGCAAGGAGCTGATCGACTCGCTCGGGACGGCGGCGGCCAGGAGCATCCTGACCCGGTTCGGCTACACGCACGGCATGAGGACGGCGGAGAGTCTCAAAATGGAATTTCCCGATCTCTTCGCCGACAGCTGGACCGGCCCGAAACTGCACATGCTGCAGGGGATGGTCCGGGTGGAGGAAAACCAGCGCAGCGACGGCGCGGACGGGGAGCCTAAAGTGCAGTCCTACTGGTACGACTCCTACGAGGTGGAGCAGCATCTTTTGCATCTCGGGCTCTCGGAGGAGCCGGTCTGCTGGACCCTTACCGGTTTCGCAAGCGGCTACGTATCTTATTGGGCGGGGGAGAAGGTCTATTTCATCGAGGACCGCTGTTGCGGCAAGGGGGACGCGGTCTGTCACGTGGAGGGGCGCACCAGGGAACAGTGGGGCGAGGCGCTCGAACCGCACCTCCCCTACTTCGAGTCGGAGAGCGGTGACGAGGTGCTCCAGAACCTGGCGAAGGCCCTGCGGGAAACGGAGGAGCGCCTTAAAAAACAGCGGCGCCAGATGTCGTGCCTGAGCGCGCCAACAGAAGAGGTCGGCTGTATCACGGCGCGCTCGAACGCCATGCGCCGCGTGGTCGAATTGACGCGCCGCATCGCGAGGGTCGACTCCTCGGTCATAGTGACCGGCGAGAGCGGCGCGGGGAAGGAGCGCATCGCGCGCCTCATCCACGAGGAGTCGGCACGCACCGGACGCCCCTTCGTCGCGGTGAACTGCGGCGCCCTCACCGAGACGCTCCTTGAGAGCGAGCTTTTCGGGCACGTGAGGGGCGCCTTCACCGGCGCGGACCACGACAAGATGGGGCTGATCGAGGCGGCCCACGGCGGGACGCTATTTCTGGACGAGATAGGGGAGGTCTCCCCGGCGATGCAGGTGAAGCTTCTGCGCGTGTTACAGGAGCGCGAGGTGCGGCGTGTGGGAGAAAACGTCTCGCGCCCGGTGGACATCCGGGTCGTCGCCGCCACGAACCGCAACCTTTCGGACGAGGTGAGCAATGGCAACTTCAGGCGCGACCTCTACTATCGACTGCGCGTGATCGAGGTGCGCGTCCCCCCGCTTCGCGAGCGCAACGAGGACATCCTACCGCTCGCGCGCATCTTCCTGGAGCAGGCCTCAAGGCGCGCGGGACGCAAGGTGACCGGTTTCACCCCGAAGGCGGCGGACCAGCTCCTGCGCTACACCTGGCCCGGGAACGTGCGGGAACTGCAGAACGCCGTGGAGCATGCCGTGGCGCTTTGCGAGGACAGCAGGGCGGACCTGGAGGACCTTCCCGAGGAGCTGAGGTCGGCGCTGCCGCGCGCGGGGATCGTCGAATCGGTGCGCCCGCTCGATGAGGTGGAGCGGGAATACATCCTCGCGGCGCTCAGAGCCACCGGTAACAACAAGGCGCGCACCGCCTCGGAGCTCAACATAGGCGTCGCCACCCTCTACAGAAAGCTCGCCGACTACGAAAAGCAGGGCTTCCTCGCCTAGCGCGCGGCGGGAAAGTTCTTGCCCCCAGCCTCCAAAGAGTGTAAGAAGTACCTCTTTTTTCGGGAGGGTTACTTTTGACCATGCACGCGACAGACATACAGGAACTCTTTGAAATCGTTGTAGAAGAAAGCGGGTTGCCGCGTAAGGGCGTGCTCGCCACGGTGGCTCTTTTGAACGAAGGGGGCACTGTCCCCTTCATCGCGCGTTACCGCAAGGAGCAGACCGGCGAGCTGGACGAGGTGCAGATCCGCGAGATCGAGGACCTGCTCGCCTACCACCGCGAACTGGCCGAGCGCAAGGCGACGGTGCTCAAAAGCATCGAGGAGCAGGGAAAGCTCACCCCAGAGCTCTCCGCCCGCATCGCCACCTGCCGGAAAAAGACCGAACTCGAGGATCTCTACCTACCCTACAAGCCGAAGCGCCGCACCAAGGCGACCATCGCGCGCGAGCGCGGCTTGGAGCCGCTCGCCCAGTTGGTTCTCGCCCAGGAACTCACCACCGGGACTGCCGCCGAAGCTGCGGCCCCCTTTGTGAACGCCGAACTCGGTGTGGCCGACGCGAGCGCGGCGCTCGAAGGCGCCTCGCACATCATCGCGGAACAGCTTTCCGAGGACGCCGACCGGCGCGCCATGGTGCGCGACCTCACCCGCGGGGAGGGGATCTTCTCTTCCCAACTCCTGGGCGAGGGGGCGGACCGCGAAGGCAAGTTCAAGATGTATTACGAATACCAGGAGTCTCTCAAGACGATCCCGTCGCACCGCATGCTGGCGATGCGCCGCGGCGAGAAGGAGGAGGTCCTGCGTCTCAACCTCCTGGCGCCCGAGGAGGAGATCGTTGCGCGCCTGAAGGGGGGGCTCGTCAAACGCGAGAGCGTCTTCAAGGGAGTGCTGGAAGCGGTGGCACTCGACGCCTACAAGAGGCTCATCGCCCCCTCCATCGAGGTGGAGCTGAGGCTCGAGGCGAAGACGAAGGCGGACGAGGCGGCCATCGCCGTCTTCGCGCAGAACCTTAGAAACCTCCTTCTGCTCCCCCCCGCCGGGGGAAGGCGCGTCCTCGGCGTCGACCCGGGGCTGCGGACCGGCTGCAAGCTCGCCGCCATCGGCGAGACCGGGACCTTCCTTGAACATTCGACCATCTACCCGCATACCGGCGGCCCGAAGGCGGAGAGCGCCGGGGCGGAACTCCTGCGCCTCATCGAGCGTCACGACCTGCGCCTGATTGCCATCGGCAACGGCACCGGCGGGCGCGAGACCGAGGTGTTCGTGCGCGAAACGCTGCGCGCGGCCGGGGTGAAGGCTGAAACGGTGATGGTGAACGAGGCGGGCGCCTCGATCTACTCGGCATCGGAGATCGCGCGCGAGGAGTTCCCGGAGTTGGACCTCACCGTCCGCGGCGCCATCTCCATCGGCCGCAGGCTGCAGGATCCGCTGGCGGAGCTGGTGAAGATCGATCCGAAGAGCATAGGGGTCGGGCAGTACCAGCACGACGTGAACCAGTCGCTATTGAAGAAGGCGCTCGACGCGGTGGTGGAGTCCTGCGTCAACTACGTCGGCGTCGACCTGAACAGCGCGTCATGGGCGCTTTTATCCTACGTGGCGGGCCTCTCGGAGAGCCAGGGGCGCGCCATGGTGAAGTACCGCGACGAGAACGGCGCCTTCCCGACCAGGCAGGCGCTGCTCAAGGTGCCGCGCTTCGGACCGAAGGCGTTCGAGCAGGCGGCGGGCTTTCTGCGCATCCGCGGCGGCGACAACCCGCTCGACAACACCGCGGTGCACCCGGAGAACTACGCGGTCGTGGAAAAGATGGCGGCGGATATGGGGGCCACCGTGGCGCAGCTCGCCGCCGATGCCGGGCTTTGCGCCGGGATCAAGCTCGAGCGCTACGTCACCGAGGTCATCGGCCTTCCGACCCTCAAGGACATCCTGGCCGAGTTGAAAAAGCCGGGGCGCGACCCGCGTGAGCAGTTCCAGACTGCGACCTTCAGGGAAGACGTCGTCACCATAGCCGACCTGAAAGAGGGGATGATCCTGCAGGGGGTGGTGACCAACGTGGCCGCTTTCGGCGCCTTCGTCGACATCGGGGTGCACCAGGACGGCCTCGTGCACGTAAGCCAGCTCTCGCACCGCTACTGCAAGGACCCCAACGAGGCGGTTAAGGTCGGTGAGATCGTTAAGGTGAAGGTGCTCTCCGCCGACCCGCAAACCAAGCGCATCTCCCTCTCCATCAAGCAGGCCGAGCCGGAGAAGGAGCAAAAAGGTGCGGCGCCGAAGGGACAGCAGCCGAAGGGGCAGCCGAATGCAAGGGAGCAGAAACCGACCAACGATGCATCGGCTTGGGAGCGGGCGGGGTTCAGGGTTAAAAAATAGTGAAGCAATGTTGAGGGGGGGGGGAGCAGCTGTGCCAACGAAAGGCAAATCCCCCCTGCCCCCCCTTCGCAAAGGGGGGAACCCTTGGGCTCATGCAGCGCTTCGTGGACAGCTTGAATACACTCTTGGTTCCTATGTAATTCACGGATGAACAGAAAAAAAGGGGCTGCCGGAATAATTCCGACAGCCCTTTCTCATTTTGATAAACAGCGTGCTTTTCGTATCAGCAGGCGCTCCTCAGGAGCTTGCGACCGCTCTTGAAGACGACCTCGACTTTTCCGGACTGGCAGGCAGCGACGACGCCGGTGCCGAAAACGGGATGGGCGATCAGCGTGTTCGGTTTGAACTTGCCGTCCATGCTGTACGTTACAGCCAGGTCCGGATCGAGCGGTTCGATCATCGCTTCCCATATCGCCTCATCCGAGACGGCCGGGGCCTTTGCCGCCCTGGTGCGCGGCGTCTTCGCCACTTTTTCAGCCTTTACTCCCTTCACTGCGGCGGCCTTTGGTTCTTTCGCGGGACGATGGTTGTGCTCGCTGCCACAGGTGTTGCATTTCACTCGCACCACCTGTCCCCCCACCATCGCCACGATGGTGTGGTTCAAGAGCGCCTTGCAACGCGTGCACTGCGAATCAACCATATCTCCTGCCGTTAAAGTTCTTCTTTCCATTGGGCCTCCCTGACCTTTTTATGCTCAAACAAAAAGGGCTTAACCGAGGCGGCTAAACCCTTTCCATGCGTTATCTGAGTGCGGTGCTTCCTGCCCCGCCATCTGCTACGTATCGTTGGTTTAACGTTAACTATTTCCTTGATGTGCCGTTGAAATATAAGGGATTTCGGCTTCGGATGCAAGGGAAAAAGCAGGCGGAAAAGCCGCACCTGACGCGGCGCTGCGGGCGAAGTGGCCGTATACGAAAGCTAATTTAGGATGTGGCGCCGCCAGGGGCCTGCTTCCTGAAGAGCAAGCGGAAAAGGACGATCTCCAGCAGTAAGCCGAGGTAGGCGCCGGCCAGGACGTCGCTCAGGAAATGGTAGTTCGTGGCGATCAGGGCGAACCCGAGCAGTACCCCGGTGAAGGTCACCAAGATGCGGCTGCCGGGATAGAAACGCCATAAAACGGCGAGGAGTGCGGTGATCACGAGCATGTGTCCCGAAGGGAACCCTTCGCAGTGCTCCTTCATCTGGAACCAGTGGAAGCCGTAGATGCTTGGGTCGCGCAACCAGCAGCGCGTGTTGCTGCGTCCGAAGACGATTTTCAGCAGGGCCTTCGCCAGATAGGATGATGGGGCCAGCCAAAGCACCTCCCTGGCGAAGAGGGTGAGCCGGTCATAGATGGCGTGTCGGGAGCGACGTAGGTAGATCGCGAACGATCCTGCCATGGATATGAGCACCACGAGCGAGAGCAGATCGGGAAGGTCAGAGGTAGTTCTGGACCAGTGGGCGTTGGTGTAGAGGTAGTCCCTGATGAAATGTGCAAGGGGGACGTCGAGGTAGAGGATGCAGAAGACGACGACCGGGGCAAGGAGCACTCCGGTCGTTATCATCCTTTTGATTGTCTGGTTGCTGGTATCGGTCATGCGGGTCCTGTACGGCGGAAGTGTCAAACAAGGCTACACGTAGCACAGGTCCGGTGCAACATGAAATACGTTATGCCGACGGCTAGTGCCCCTGCTTCAGACACTCCAGGCAGTTCCTGAAGGTGCAGATGCCGCAGGCGTGATGCATAAATACCGGTATGTCCTTCGCCTTTGCCACCTGCATCGCTTCGATCTTCACACGATGCGACACCTTGTTGGTGAAGATGACCATGGCGTCGGCCTTTTTGAGTTTCGATGCTATGTTGGTTTCCGAGGTGCTGAAGAATTGCAGCGTCATCCCCGCACGTTGCGCCTCTTCCAGGTAGTGCTTACCCAAGCGATCCATCCCTCCGATCAGAGCTATGCACATAACGCCCTCCTGCCCGGCTTGCGGGCTTTGACATTCATTTTCACGACACTGACAAAAAAACGGTTGGTACTGCGTTGTAGGAATCTGCGACGCTTCTTAAGCACTGCAAGGGGCTGCAGCCGGCGGCGAGCTTTTCGGACATCCTGCCGCGGCACTCGCGGTGGCACTCGGCGAGGCGCAGACTCTGCTCCGGGTTGCCGAAGATCTTCCAGGGTCCCTGGCAGGTGAAGGCCAGCGGCGCCCATCCCATGAAGCCGACCACATCTTTCAGCGGATAGCCGAGGAAGACGCCGATCTCGTGCGGGAACCCCTCCCCCGTCACCCGTTTTTCCAGTTCATCGAGGGTGGCGTCGAGATCATCCGGGTTGCCGTAACCGGATTTGCGTAGGATTATGGACGCGCTCTTTTGCGAAAGGAGCTCGCTAAGCGCTTGCTGCGAGTAGAGCAGGAGAAGGATCGATGAACCGCGGTCGTCGAGCACCCGCACCTTGAGGCAGCTTTCCGCGAGAAGAACCTCGCCGTGTTCTTTCCAGAGGAGGTAAAGGTTTCTGCCGCAGGAGCGGTGCTTGTTGGTGAGACAGACGAGATTGGCTGGTTTCGCGCCCTGCAGCACCTCGGCAAGCTCGAGGGCCAGGAAGGAGGCAAGACATTCCTCTTCCGTCGGGTAGAGCCCGGCAAAATCCTGCCAGGAAGTCCGCGATCCCCGGATTGAACCCGCCGCATCGACACCTTGCACCGCTGACAGATCCTCTTTCACAGCAACAGCAACTTTCATCTCCCCTCCACAGCTCCTCACATAGAATTCCAATAATCTCTCAACACTTTACCGCACTGGCACACGTCCTTTCGGTTCAATCCGCTCTACGATAATGAAAACTGTTATCAGTTTTATAAAGAAGAATTGGTCCGATGTCAACAGCTAAAATTTTGAGTGAGTGCATCTGCGGGATACTACCGAGGAAGCGGTGGTCAAAAGTGATGAGGAAACGGGGATTGTCGCCCCGGCTTCTGTTGGCGCTGGAGGCCGGGGCGTATGCCGTTATGTCAGTTGCCCCAGGGCTCTGTGAGGTGCAGCGCCCTTTTCAAAGCCTCGTCCGCAGCCGCAATGTTGTCCGGCTCTCCCAAAAGCGCCTCCACCCATTGATTCATGGCATGGACGCGACGCACCTCGGGCAGAGACGACAAGAGCAACGACGCCAGTTCGTCGCTCTTGTCCTCGAAGTCGATGTCCAGGTACCAAAGGGCCAGGACATAGGAGGCTATCCCCTGTTCAGAGGCGAACCCTTTGTTTTCTGCCAACTCGACAGCGGCGGCGAGAAATTTGAGGCGCTGTTCACGTTCGATCCTGTGGTAGTCGGCGAGGTCGCTTTCGAACGCAGCGTCGAGACGCTCCAGATAGGCAGCGTGTGCAGCGTCGTTCATCTGTTCGGTCCGTATTTCCATGATGCCTCCTCAACGTTCTTGTGAGGCTGTGCGATTGCCATCCTGTCATCGCGCAGCGCGTTGTCGATCAGGAAAAACTTTCTAGCTATCCCCGGGATGCCGTCCTCGGTAAGGTACCATTGCACAGGTCCAAAAAACTCCGTCGCTTCCTTCAGTGTGCACTTCGGTAAATAGTTCCGTATGACGTAAGGATCGTAGAACCTGAAGTAGTATGATTTGCCGGCGTCATCTGACACATGGAACAAATGTCGGAAATGTTTGCGCAGCTCAATCATCTTGCCGTCACTCCCGCCGTAGATCCCCCAATGCCTGCCCCACCCTTTCGCCAGTAACCACTTGGTGAAAGGACTGCCCTGCCGAAGCGATACAAGGTAGGGAGCTACCTGCGCCAGATCGGGAGGCAACTCGCCTCTCAGCAGGCAGAAGTGCTCCGGCTCGAAAGAGGCCAAAGCCGCAGGGAGATCCGGCACCATGGCGCCATCAAGGATACTGAAAAGACTGCTACACCCGCTTGAGAAGATCAGCCCTTCAAGGCTTTGAATCATCATTTCCCTCATACGATCGGCCGGACCAGCCGATTCACGGTCATGGTCATCTGTCGCATAATGGTGTATGTACCGCATTCGCTCTTTCAAAAGACCTTGTTTGAGGGTTAGCCTGTGAAATGTCGGCCACCTGTGTTGCGCCGGTGCCCGCCGCACCTGCCCCTCCGGCTTCTTTTGGTGGCTTCGGCTGTTCCGGGGATGCTCCGGTGCAAAACGCAGGCAAACCGCCGCTGTTGATCAGCACCATCTTGCCTACTATGGTGACCCCGGCAGCACTTATATTGATGAAGTTATCTCCCACCTTCAGCGACAGTTGCGTTGAAGATTCAACTACGACGTTCTTGGCAGCCTTTATCTGAAGCAGTTCTCCCGCCTGCAGGGCGCACGTCGCCTCCACCTTCAGTTGGAGATCGGCGCCTACTGAAACGGACAGGGTTCCGTCGATCTTTTCATTGCAATCTCCCAGCACCTCGAGGTGCTGGTCGCGCGACACCTTCTCCAACCGGTCCCGGTTCACGACCAGGTGACGGTCCTGCCCTACCCATTCCAGTGAATCCTCCTCTACCCGGGTCACCTGCTCCCGTTGAGCGTGGATGTACAACTGCTCCTCTCCCTTCTTGTCCTCGAAGCACAGCTCGTTGTGCCCTCCCCCTTCGGGATTCGAACACGACTTGATGCAGCTTCTCGTTTTCTCGAGCGGCAGCTGGTACGGCGGCAGGTTCTGACCGTTGTGCAACTGGCCGATGATGATGGGGCGGTCCGGGTCTCCTTCCAGGAAGTCCACGACGACCTCCTGTCCTACCCGCGGCAGGAACAAGCCGCCCCAGCCGCTGCCCGCCCAGGGCTGGCTCACCCTGATCCAGCAGGAACTTTTGTCGTCACGCTTTCCCTCGCGATCCCAGTGAAACTGAACCTTCACCCGGCCATACTGGTCCGTGTGGATTTCCTCGCCCGGCGGTCCCACTACTACCGCAGTCTGGGCTCCCTGCAGAACGGGCTTTGGCGTCAGACGCGGCGGACGGTACGGAGTATGGTACGGGATGCAGTCGAAACTGTTTCGGTAGCTCGACAGCGCATCGGTACCGTACCCTTCCCTGGCATCATGACGGACCGACACGAGAAGCAGGTCCTTACCATCGAGGTTCGCGTTGCCGTGCCCCGTTAAGGTGAAACGGTAGCCGCTGACAAACGCACGGCAGTCACTCCCGCCTGTGACAGTAACCGATCGTGCCTCTTCTTCCTCCATTCGTATCTTCGCCAGCCGTTCCCCCTCAGCCAGTTGCTCATAGCCGCCGGGGACATCGTAAATCTCGCGAATTGTGCCGGAGTGGCCGGGAGTGTCGCTTTGCACTTTCAGACTGGTACGAGGGACCATGAAGTTGTAATCGTTGAGGGAATATCTTGTAGAACGAAGTTGTCGGGATACTTCAAGAGAGGTGATGACATCTTCTTCGCGGGTGCCATTGGCACTGATCAGACAGGAGCCTTTTTGCTGGAAAGGGCAAGGAAGATGCACGTCCGGGGAGTCGGCGAGGAGCATGGTGTGTCGCCCCTTTTCATGTTTGAAGAAATAGAAGATGCCTTCCTCTTCGAGCAGGCGCGACACGAAGTTGAAATCGGTTTCTCTGTACTGCACACAGAAATCTCTTTTTTCATAGCTCCCGCGCAATTCGAGCCGGTACCAGGAGAGGCCGTGATCCGCAAAGACACGTTCCACTATCTCGGGGGTGGACAGGTTCTGGAATATCCTTATGTTGGCGCTTTCGCTAAGACACCAGAACCAGGGAACCATGGTACAGCGAAATGAAGAGAATCTCGCATCTTCGCCTTCCTCGCCGGCGGTCCGTCCCTGCGAGAAGGTCGAGACGATGCCGTTCAGGTATCGTTTGTTGCCGTCGGCAAGAGCGATCGAGACGGTCACGTTACTTCCCAGCAAGGAATCACCTGAGATCCCGTGCTGTTCAGACAGTAAAGAAAGCTCGAACCTGAAGCTGCTCGATATCCCTTCTTCACCGCTCAGTTCGGTCAAAAGCAGGACGTCCTCACCTAGAACCGTGCTTATGGATAAAAGCCTGTCGTGTTGGATGAACGCCATGAATGCCTCAGTCCCGGGAATGGGAAGAGGCTTTTGCCCGTTCTCTTCTGGCCCGAACCTCGGCGGGGGAAGGCGCCGGGAAAACCGCACCGCGCTCCGCCATCATTTCCTTCAGATGAAGCACTTTGTTATAGGTGGGGCTGCCGGGGATGTACTTCTTTAGGTGAAACTCGACTGAATAAGCGGGAGTTACACCGCTGGGGGGGGCAATATGTATAGAGGCACCTTTTTGAAGCAGCCATTCGGCCATATCGTAATCCTGTAGATCCATGGCGGTCATTAGCACTGTGTACCCTGCACCATCTGGGAAATCAATGGGCGCACCACGCTCTAAAGATGCCTGTAAACATTTCCAGCACGATTTTCTTGCTGCCCCGAAGATAATGTATTCCATGGTGTCTTTCGAAAGCGTGTTAATTGGTCTCAAATCTAATAAAAAAGAGAATATTTCTAGATTTTTCAATGTCATTGCAAAGGAAAAAGACCTCCCATAGCCTAACGCAGGCAATTCCGGGTCCGCACCGACCGAAACTAGAACTGTGACTGCATCCTTATTGTTCGCTGCGATAGCATAATGAAGCGGCCTCAGTCGATTGTACTTGTTATCGAGGGGGCCTTCAGCGTTTGGGTCTGCCCCCTGAGCTACAGCCAATTGTGCCGCGCGCACATCTCCTGCCAGCGCAGCAGTGAGCAATGTCAACGTGCCATTATCTGCAAAGTAGTATGAAGGACCCCTCAACTTGAACCTGGGTGCGGCTTCGGCTGTTGTAGTCATCATGACGATAACTCCTATAGTTTTGATGATGGCACCTAGTGTGTTCAAAAAGCGACTGATCATTTTTCCTCCTACCGTTCATGCAACCTTTCAATATTGTCTCGATTTCCATTTTTTGTTTTTCTGTTGAATCAATTACTTCATCCATCCCATGTAAATAAGTTCCATATTTTTCCTTAGCATCTACCTTCTTTGCCTGTTTAAGTTGGTCAATATATTCTTTGTCGTGCGAGGGGGGGATGTCTTCCTTTGTTCCGATGGCCTTGTTGGCCAAAAGAGAGAGCCCCCAGGATTGGAACAGGTTCTCTTGAGTAGATGTAAGGACTTCCCCCTTGACCCGAATCGCTGTGATTTTTTCAGCCTCTGCAGCCATGTGATTTAAGTCTGTTGAGTATCGGGCTACAGTTGCCGGATGCAGTCCTGCAGCGTTGTACGTTGAAGCTGTAAGACCACTGCCGCCTTGGGCTGCACTAGCTAATCCTCCACCTAACGAATGCCCCACAACGTGCATGTCCGTCCCCCTAGCAGCTAAACGGTTTCCAATTTCCACGGCATTTTTATAATAGGGCGCCTCTTCATTCGCATCTTGATTGAAGTTGTTCTCCCAATCATCTTCAGCCGTAGTAGAGCCTCGGAACGCCAACACAGCAGGCGGCCTCGGGTCCAGCCCCCACACTGCGGGATCTTTGACGTAAACAGCAGCCCTGAAATGGCTATCATCTGGCTTCAACATTTTTTCGTTTAAACCCATCTTCTCAAGCTGCTCAGCCGTCGGCTTGAGAAACCCAGGCGGTGGGTTGTCTCGCAATTCGGGGGGAGCGTCTGGATCGTTCGCCAGATACACATGCTTGGCGCAGCGCATGTTCTCGACCTCATCCATGTTCCTGCGCAGACGCGCCGCTTGCGCGGCGTGCCTCGGACAGGCGACGACTTCACTGTTCACCAAATCCATCCGTTCGCGACGCCGCGCAGCCTTCGCATTCGTGATGCATTCCTGGCTGGCGGTGACCGGCATCGCGGAAAGCTCACCCAGTATGGAACGACGCGCCACCATGTACTCGTGCCGACGCATGGCGTCGGTCTTCCGAGCCGCTGCTTCCTGAAGCTCCTGCGACTTCTTGCGCGCCAACTCCGGCGCCAGCGCCCTCTTTATCGTGTCTGCGAACATGGCTACCCCACTTCGGACGCTGCCTGCTTGGCGATTTCGTCTGGATGGATCGTCACGAACGGGTCCTCATCGAGTGTGAATGCAGGGGCCTTCATCCAGGTGGAATGGCCGAGCCTTGGTGCGTTTGGGGATGTGCAACCAAGCCTGCACACAGGGACTTCATCTTTCTTCAGCACGAGTCGAATCTCGATTTCGTATTGGATCCCCGCAAGGAAACGCACCAGTGAGACCAGATGCCTCAGTTTCCGCACTCCCGACAGGTCGACGAACTCCTCATATCGCATGGGTCCCAGGCAAATTCGGAAGGTCGATTGGACATCGCAGGTTTCAGAGCCGCAGACTGCATCCTCACCGAGCCTGCAGTTCGCCTGTCCCAGCGTTGCCTGATCTGACTTTTCCAGTGAAACGACGCGCGGCACGAATGGTTCGACATCCGTCTTCACCCCGAAAACAGCTGTGACCATGCGCGCGATCGTTTTGGCCGACGCTCCCTGCCGGCTCGCTTCACCGCAAAAGTGCAGCAGTGCCGCCTCCGATGCGGCGAGGTGTTCCCGCAGTCCGCCCGTACCGAGTCCGAGAAAGCTGAAGAGGTGGCTGGAGAAGACATCGCTGTGGTCACGCTTTTTCTGCGGCAACAGCGCGTTTCGTTTCCAGGCGCGGTAAAAGAGGGAGACAAGACGGTGATGAAAGAGGTCGTAGAAGTCGCCCATGGCGTGATCCTTCGCCGTCTCCCGCGCGAGGACCAGTTCGTGATACCAATGCGGCAGCATGCCTGATGGACCGACGAGGCCCATGTGGGCAACCTCGACCTGGACGACGCCGTCGGCACCGCAGCTCACACCGGCAACGTCGCCTGCGGGGAAGGCAAAGCCTTTCCGGGCCTTGAAGCGGATTCGCTCCGTGCCGGGCGAGATTGCCTCACCAACTCCCACGACGCCCGGATGCATCCGCTCCAGCAGTTGGACGACCTGAAAAAATCGAGCGTCCTTCAGCGCGTTCCTTTTCACAGCAGCACCCTGTCGCCGCTTCGGGGAGGCCAAACCTTGATCACGGTGTCGCGGCTTGCATCCCTGGCAACGACCTGCACGAAGGAATTCACCGACACGTACTGCGCGAGGAACCTCTCCAGAATCGAGGAGAAGAGATAAACGCCGCTGCCTACGTACTTCTCCTCATCTAGAACGACGGTGACTTCACTCCCCCGGCAGAAGCCCTCTCCCACCCTTCTGGTGACGGGGCACGAGCTTACCGAGACGACGCCGCTGATCTGCTGCCGGGTGGCAGGCGATGCCGCGAAATCGTACAGCGACAGTAGTTCCCTCAGAGCTCCCGCACCTCCATCGACGAGAGAAAGATAGTTTAGGGAAAGGTGGGAGACCAGACGCCGCTGCCTGGCGCCGTCGAGTGGGGGGCGCAACGACATGGTCGGCTTGACGAGGCAAGTGATCGCCGTTAAAGGCGCGGCAGACTCGGTTTCGAATGCACAGGCGGGAGCGCCGATGGAGAGTTTCGCTGGAAGATCGCGGTTGGAGCATGTGACGCGGACCATTACCGTTTCGTCGGTCGGCGCGGTCCCGTCCTCAGCAAAGTCGCAAAAGGAAAGGAAGACCTCGGTGCCGCCGTCGTGCGGGCGCGAGGCCGACCGTCGCTGCAACTGCCACAGGCCGGCACCTTCACCATCTTCCCCGTTGCAGTCCGGAAAGACCGGGCGGTAGTGCTTCACCTGACCGGGTGCGGTGGACGCGGTGGAAGTCACCTCGTCCACGGTGAGCACCTCCATCGCCCCCTCCCGTCTCAGGTCCGGGACCACGCGGTAATCACTCTTCCGGTGATCCAGCATGATCGGCTCGGCTACCCTTTGGAACGCGTTCACGACAGGGGTCGCGTAGAGGCAGAAAGTCTCCGGTCCAACGGTAAGAGGTTCCGGCACAGCGGTATCGAGGTAGCACAGCAGATCCAGGACGCGGCCGAACGCGCTATTTCTCAGTACAGACAGTCCAGTGATTTCGAAGAAGAGGAACTTCTGAGGAAATGCGAAGTATTCAAGGAGCAGCCGGTAGCCCGGGAAGGAGCGCTCAGGGTACGGGAAAAGCCCCTCGTCCGCGGCAAAGCCCACGGGACGCAGGCAGCCAGGTACAAGTTGCAGCGAGGCAGCGGACTGGGTGTCTGCAGATGCACATTCCACGGCGCAGACGTGGTTCATGAGCAACTGGTACAGCGGGAAGACGACCTGTGACTGTCCGTCCAGATAAAAGCGCAGGGTATCGCCCTGGAAGCGGGAAAAGTCGAGGCCGTTGTGAAAGGACAACCTGATCCTCACCATCCGCTGCGCACCCTTGACCAATTTTCCCGGTGCCTCCAGGCGTGCGTCGGTCACCTCTATGGGCCAGAGGGTAACGGGATATGCCGTCCTGAACCGGCAGGAAGTGCCGTCAATCGGTCTGGAGAAGAGCTCTGTCCCGCTTGCGACATGATAACCCGCCTCTGGAACGTTCCTGAAAAGCGGTGCGAAGCGCACCACGGAGAGCGACGGGATCGGAGCGGTCAGTTGCGGGTAGAGAACCTCCAACAGCGACTGGGTGATCTCCGGCAGGCCGTCATCGATCTTGCGCTGAATGCGTCCGCACAGGAAGGCGCATGCCTCGATGAGGCGCTCGGTGTGCGGGTCCTCGCACTTGCCCGGCTCGAGCAGGAGCCTACCAGCGATTTTGGGATATTTCCTGGCGAAGTCGCTCCCCATATCGCGTAGGAAGCTCAGTTCTCTTTCGAAGTAGTCGAGGATGTCATCGGGCATGGCAGGTCACGAGAGAATGGTGTAGGAGCCGCTGTTGATGTCGAGGTGGGTATCGAAGGCCATGGGAAGTGCCACCGGTTCGATGTGCAGCACGGCCTCGATTCGGAAACTCAGGGTGCGCTCCTCCGGCGCCGGAGCAAAGCGGACCGTCACGTCTTTAAGCCGTGGCTCGAAGGAAGACAGGAGCCTGATGATCTCGAGGCGTATCGCCTGTCGCACCGCCTGCGAACGCGGGTTCTCCAGACTGAAATCGCGGCTGCCGTAGGTGAGGATTGAGTTGATGACGTGCGGAGCGAGTCCGAGGTTCGAGGTGAGGCCCGTGCATGACCTGGTGTTGAAGAGGTTCTCCAAGTCGCGCAGTACCGACGAGACCTGCGCGTTGATGCCGGTGCGTGAACACTGGACAGGCTCATCGGGGCTTTCCGGCTGTTGGTCCATGAGCCTGTCCAGTAACGACTTTGCCGGTTCCGGCTGGTATCGCATTGTCCCTCCCGATCTGGATGCCTGTCCCGCTACACCTTCTTGTTCGTCTCGAGGTTCCACCCCGCCGCAACCTGTCCGCCGCCGGAGCCATCGGCGCGCATCTGCTGGGTGTAGGCGATTTCGATCTTGCCGAAGTTGAAGGCGATCTCCTCAACCGGGATGGCCTCGCCTGCGTGGGCGCTGCCGCCGGGGCGGTCCAGGCTGATAATGACGTTGGAGAGTTTGTACTCCATGTACTTCAGCTTGTCCCCGCCGGCGCGGCAGATCTCCAGAGTCACGCTCGGGATGTGTTTCCCGTTGGCGCAGGCCTCGAAGAGCTTGGGGCTCGACTTGTCCAGTACCTTCACGACGCTGAAGTCGGAAAAGCTCGCCCGCTCCGCCGACGCTCCTCCTGCGCTGCTTGCGGTGCCGGAAGTGGGCTGGGTGACGGAGAAGTTGTACGAGAGCACCTCGATCCAGTCCCTGTGCTTGTCGTCGCTGCTCTCCCCGGGGATCCCTTCTATCTTTAGGAAGGCATCAAAGGCCATGGTGCGTCCTCCTTTGCGCGTTCACCCTTCAGCCGTTTTGGGGCGAAGGGAGGTTGGCGACGAGCCTCAGAGAGATGGTGAGTTCGTCGAGCTGGTAATGGGGTTTCAGGAAGGCGACGGCGCGGTAGCATCCCGGCCGCCCCGGCTGGTCGTACACCTCCACACGTGCCTCCCGGAGCGGAAAGCGCGCCTTCATCTCCTGCCCGGCATCGTCGTCGAGAAGCACGTACCGGGAGATCCAACGGTTCAGGTAATCCTCGACGTTCTTCCTGGTCTCGAAGCTCCCGACCTTGTCGCGCATCATCGCCTTCAGGTAGTGAGCGAAGCGCGACACCGCGAGGATGTACGGCAACTGTCCGGAGAGTCTGGCGTTAGCATTGGCGAGGTCGGTGTCGTAGAGTTTCGGTTTGTGCGCGCTCTGCACGCTGAAGAAGGCGGCCGTGTCGGTTCCCTTGCAGTGCACGAGCGGAACGAACCCCAGATCGGCAAGCTCCTTTTCGCGCCGGTCCGTGATGGAGGTCTCGGTCGGACACTTCGCGGCCAGCTCACCCTCGCCGGTGTCGAAGGTGTGGATGGGAAGGTCGGCAACCGCTCCGCCCCCCTCGACACCGCGTATGGCGGCGGTCCAGCCGTAGCGGGAAAAGGCGTCGGTGACGCGCCCGGCGAGGCAGTAGGCAGCGTTACCCCAGAGATAGCTGCCGTGATCGGCCGTCTCCTCCTCGAACTGGAACGATTCCGCCGCGTCGCTTTCCGGCGTGTAGGGAAGCCGCATCAGCACGTGCGGCAGACAAAGCGCCACGTACTTCGCGTCCTCGGACATCCGGAAGGAGCGCCACCTGGTGTACTCGGCCCCCTGGAAGATCTTCGCCAGATCGCGCGGGGCGTCCATATCCGTGAAGCTGTCCAGCCCGAACATGGTGGAAGAGGCGGAAGTGAGAAGCGGTGCGTGCGCCGCTGCCGCCACCTCGGACATGCGCGTCAGAAGGGTCAGGTCCTGGGGTGTGTTGCCGAACTCGTAGTCTCCCACGAGGCAGCCGTAGGATGAGCCGCCGAAGCTGCCGAATTCCTCCTCGTACACCTTTTTGAAAAGGGTCGACTGGTCAAACTCCGCCGCCTTCTCCATGTCGCCGGCGAGTTCCCGCTTGGAAGCGTTCAGGACGCGAACCTTAAGGTTGCTCCCCGTCTCGCTCCGACTCACGAGGGACCAGAGCCCGCGCCACGAAGCCTCCAGCTTCTGGAATTCCTGATGGTGCATGATCTCGTTCACCTGGTCGCTGATCAGCCGGTCGATCTGGGCGATCCTCGCGTGAATCATCCGGGAGGTGTCCCCGGTGACCGCGATCTCTCCATCGACGACCTGCCGCACCAGCTCGGTCAGCATCTCGTGCGCGTATTCCTTCTGCTCTTCGCAACGCGCAAGACGCCCTTCGCTCACGATCAGGTCGAACAACGGGCCGCCTGGCCGCGGCACGGCGCACTGCACCACTTCTCTCTCTTGTTCTTCCATGCCATCCTCCTTTATCAGGCACCGTCCCCGTTCCCGAGTTCGCCCTCACCGGGGCGGTGACAGATCGCCTTCAGGGCATCGCCGCTCTCCAGCAGCTCCCGCAGCAGTTCCTCCAGGCGGTCGTTGCCGTCCAGCCGGTTCAACAGGTCCGCGAGCCTGCGCCTTGCCTCAACCAGCTTCCGCAGCGGCTCGACCTGCTGCGCCACGCGTTCAGGACGGAAGTCTTCGAGGGCTCCAAAGCGAAGCTGTACGCCGAACTCAGAACCGTCGCCGCAGAGCGTGTTGGCGACCCGGAAGGCGAGCCTCGGCTTCATCCCTTCCATCACGTGGTTGAAATTGTCCCTGTCGAGTTCCACGAACCTCCTCTCCTTCAGCCTCGGAAGGGGCGCGAGCGGCGCTCCCGACAGGTCGGCGAGGACTCCCACCACGAACGGGATTTCCTTCACCTCGACCCCGTCTCCCAGCTCTACGTCGTAGGTGATGCGGACCCGCGGTGCCCTCACACGCTCCAGCTTGTGCTGCAGACTTTCCGAAGTGACCATGGTTCCTCCCTTTTCCTTTTCGATCAGATGCGGTACTGCATTGCCTTCGTCACGTCGAACGAGCAGATACGTCGCAAAAGCAGTTGCGCGAGGTCCAGATCGCTCTCCCGCGGTCCTCCGGCCAGGAGACAGCGGTAGTAGGTTTCCAGCACCTCGGCGATCCAAAGCGGCGACTCCCAGCGCTCCAGGTGCAGCTCTTCGATGATGCCGTGCAACTCCTCGACGATCGGGCGCGCGAGGTCCGGGCGTCCGGCTTCCAGGCAAAGCCGCCCAATCATGAGCCGCACGCGGTTTCTGTCGCGTACCGAACCGGCTGCGTTGCCCGCGTACAAGAGCATGGCGAGCGCTTCCTGAAAGCGTCCCGCCACCAGCATGACTAGAGCCTCTTCCCAGAGCGCATCGGCGGCGGGCGCGGCAGTTACAACCTCGGATACGGCGGCTACCGGCGCATGGGCGGTGCCTCCGGCGGGGTTCTGTTCACGGTGCACTGCCGACTCGAGCACCGGGGCGACCGGGTCCGCATGAGCGGCGGGAGCTCCACCGTAAACCCGGTCGAGGAGTGCGCTGCAGGCGTCGATCACCCCGATCAGATCGGACAGGCTGGGCGCAGCGCCGCCGAACTTCTCTTCAAGAAGGAGCACGAGTCGCTCGAGGCTCTCGCGGCAGCCGGAGAGCTGTGCGCGGGTCTCCCTGGCAAAGCGCCCCTTCGACTGCTCGGCGGCGGCATCGAACGCCTCGGCACTCACAGCATCCTCGGCGAGGAGCGCCTCCCGCCTGTTCTTTTTCTCCTCGTCGATCTCGCCGTAACGGTTCTTCGTCTCCGCCTCACTGCCGACCTGGCGGGACTGCTGCCACTTGAGCCATGAGTATCCGTGCGTGACCTCGGGGTCGGTGAGAGGTATGTGCCTTACGTGCAGCGCGACCTTTTCGTTCAGGAACTGAAACGGGGCTGCACGGTACTCCAGGTCGCCGCCTTCGGGCTGGGGGTAGATTCCTTCCCAGAAGCGCTCCACGAGCCCCACAACCAGCCGCACCCCCTGTTCAAGGCCGCGGAAGCCGTGCAGCACGGTGAGGGCCTCGGCAAGCCAGACGGCAATTTGCAGGTCCTTGCTCCGCGTGCTCAGCGCCGATACGGTGAGGGAAACCGCCTTCTCCCAGTTCGCCGTCTTCACCGAATGCCGCCAGTCCCCCATGGAGATGTCATCCTCGCAGCGCCTCGCCTCCATGATCTCCTCGTAGCAGGTCGTGTAGCGCAGGTCTGTTCCTGCCGGGTCCGTCCCGGATATGGGCAATAGCAGCTCGTCGATGACTATTCCTTGCGTCATGGTGCCTCCCCTAATCCCAGCATTCCGCGATCCTTGCCGGAACTCTGGCCGGCAGCGAGTCCTCCTTAGGCGATGCGATGCCGTCGGCCCCGAATAAACGGTAGTTCACGCGGATGAACCGTATCCCCATCCGTTCCAGTGCCGCCTTATCGTGCGGGAAATCGCGTGGACGGAAGGTGTGCCTGCCCCCGGGGAAGTCCCGAAGAAACGCTGCGAAACCATCGCTTCCCGGATACCTCCTGGTGAGAACGGTGTCTCCCACCTCGATCTGGAAAACGACTTCGCCGCAGGCTTCCGGAGTCCAGATGAAGGGCTTGCTCACGGGGTAATTCATATTGGAAATGACCTGGGAGCCGGTGGCGCAGTTAAGCTCCAGCCTGGTTCCCTGCGGTTTTATGCGTGCTTCGGGATTCGCATCGGTGGGGAGCCCCTTGATGGTGACCTGGTAGACCGCTTTCGGCGGGGGGGCGATGGAGGCGAGCCTGACCTTCCCTCCTCTCGCCAGGAAGGAATAGAACTCGGGCCGAAACGGGATGGATCCGCCGAGGGCCGACTTCGGATAGTAGCCGCGCGCCGGGCTCCAGCCGATGAAGGGGTTGGCGTAATCGCCGACATACTTCCATACCGGCCCGTCCTTTCCGAGCAGGTACTGCAGGGTCTGTGCGCCCGCGCTCCCCTGCACTTCCTTCAACACCGTCTGCTCCCACTGCGACTGCAGCACGCAGGCGGTCTCCATCCTTATGTAAGTGCCGTAGAAGGTGATCGGGCCGAAAAGAAGCCGGTAGAAGGTGTCGTCGTCGCCTCCCTGCATCAGCAGCCTGTTTAATTTCTGCGCCGCGTCCGCTGCCTGAAATAATGGTGATTTTCCCGTTTCCGAAGCGTCGGTGAAGGCCTGCAGCGCCATCTTGTGGGCGAGCGCCCGTGATTTTGCCACCGGTGCGACCTGTGCCACCGCGTTCAGATACTCCTTCGCGAGGTTCACCCCTTCGTTATTGCCGGAGAAGCCACTGATCTTATCCCCGGAGCGGCCCATGGCGCCAGCCACCCGGCTCACCTGCCCGGTGAAGGAGGCGACCCCGGCAGGGCCTGCCGAACGAAGTGCCTGGAATCGGTACAGCTCTGTGACCCATGACGGCAGCGCCTCGTTGCCGAGCGGCTCGATTTCGTTCAGCACCCTGCGCATGAAACTGAAATACGGTCCCTGCTCCCCCGCCATGACCGCCGCGGTGCTCTGCCACTCGCCCGGGGCGAGCAGGCGCTGTTCTCCCAAAGGAAGTGAAACGGCGAAGTCCTGCCAGGCCTGGAAGGAAGCCTGGCGGTGACGGTGCAGGAAATCGGTACGCATCGCGTCGAGCGCCCCGGCATCCGGATACGCGGTGCAGATCTCGTCCAGGAGGCGGCGGAGCGTTTCACTCCCGCGACGGGTGAAGACAGGCATGATGCCCGGCTCCCCTGCCGCCGTCCGCGATCCGTGCCAGAACTCCTTGAGCGAAAGCGCCGCCCCCGCCTCCTCCCGGTTCACGTAGTCCAAGAGCCAGGAGAATTCGTTGTTCCTCGCGATAGCCGCCTGCTTCAACAGCTGCTGCAGCCACTGCCGTTCATGGGTAATGCCGCCCTGGTCGGTGCGCCACGCGACGTAGGCGAGGTAGAGCTTCTCGGCATCCGGTGGCGCAAAGCGCTGCGGCCATGCCAGGGGCGGGCGCTGCGACGCAACATCCGCAGTTTCGTCCTCCTCGCTCTCCAGACGCTCCTTCAGAAGGTTGCAACGTCGGCATAGGTGGATGATGCAGGTCCCGACGACCTCATCCGGGGTATTTGGTGAGAGGCTCGCGACGGCGGCGACCAGCCCCGCATCGGCGCCGTTCAGGATGTGATCGCGGAAGCTGCGGCAATAAAGGCTTTTGAGGGTTTGTTCCGCGTCGAGGCTGCGGGTGAGACCGAAGCGGGGTACCCACCACCCACGGTTCTCCTGCTCCACCTCGACGATGGCGCGGCGCATTCTCTCCAGGACGGCGCTGTCCGCAGCAGGTTCGCCCCGTAATTGTGGCGCGGTGACGGCAAGGGGCGCGGCGTTTCGCAGTACGGTCAGGTTTTTCATGAAGGAGCCGGTCAGCAGCAGACAGAGGGAAACGCCGAAAACGAGGCAGCAGGCAAGAACCAGGTTGTCCGAGGTATGGCGCCACTTCGCGCTCCGCGCACTAGGCGCCCAAAGGCCACGGTCCCGCGGGAGAACCTTTTCGAAAAAGTCGCGCAGGAAGAACCCTCGCCGACACCCGGAGTAGCCCCCTTGCGCGTCGCCTGCCGCAGACGGCAAGACACCGGCACCGTCCGCGCCATGCCGCGCGCTGCACAGGTAGATGCCACGCAAGCGGGGGGTCTCCTGGTAGTGGTTGCTCGCGAAGGCAGCGCGCATGAAGATGTCGAGCCCGGAACGGAGACCGCGCAACCGGTCCGGGAACAGGAGCTGTCGCCCGTTCCAGCCTGACGCGCTGCCGCCCTGTAAAAGCAGCAGGCGCAACGCACGCAGGCGTTCATCCAGCGTTACGAGAAGCCGGTCGACGAAGGCGGAAGGTTCTTCTCCCGGATTGAGCTTCGCAAGCCCCATCGGCTGGAACAGGCTCGCGTCCGGGAGCTTTCCGCAGAACTCGCTCATGCCGTCGATGAGGTCGCACCTGGTGATGAGTAGGTAGACGGGGAAGGTGATACCCAGCAGACGGATCATCTCGTCCAAGCGGCAACGCAGCTCGCGCCCCTGGTCCTCCAGGTCGTCGCCGGCCCCTGCCGCAAGTTTGTCAGCCGCAACGGTGATGATGACGCCGTTCACCGCCTCGGCACGACGGTACTTTTTCAAAAGAGCGAGAAATGCCAGCCACTCTTCGCGGTCCGCCGTATCGAGCGGCACAGCATAGCGCCCCGCCGTGTCGACGACGATCCCCTGGTCGTAGAAATGCCATGTGCAGTTCGCCGTCGCGGCGTCTTCCCCCTGGGCTTCTGTGAAAGGTGAGAAGAGGTGCGCGGAACGCACGGCGCTTGTCTTTCCGGAACCGCTCTCGCCGAGGACGAGATACCAGGGGAGAACGTGCAGCGGGTCCCCCTCCTGCTTGAGGCTCGAGCTTTTAAGCACGCCGATGGCGCTCCGCCAGTTCTGCTGCAGCCCCCAGAAGCGGTCCCTCCCCGCCTGGGTCAGTTCGCCCGGCAGAGTGTGCGGCGGCTCCTTTGGAGCCTCCTCGGATTTCTTTTGCAGCACCTTCCTGATCGCTTCGAGCACACCCCACAGGAAAAGTGCGATGAACGGCATGAGGATGGCGATGCGCCATGGCCAGGTGAGGACCGGGAACATCACGAGAACGATCACCGTCATCGGCAGCAGCGCCGCGATGAAAAGCACGTACTTGCAGCAGTTGAGCAAGGTGTACATCTTCACGATGCACCTCCCAGGCTAGGGGTCCGGAAGGACCAGCCCGCTTAACACGTAGCGATAGACGAGGTACAAAACGGCAAACAGGATGAACGGGGATGTGATCAGCATCGCGGGGAGCGGTCGCAGCGGGAACCATGTCACCTTTTCCGCCGCACGAGGCTGGCAGTCGGGCACGAGGGCGCCGGGGAATAACTCCATCCCGTCGATATCGGGAACTCCCTGCGGGGCGTCGAAGAGAAGCTTCCGTTGCGCGCTTCTGACCTGCTCCAGTTGGAGCTCTCCTTCCGGGCCGAGGTAGCGCCCCCTGAAACCGAGGGCGAGGCAAAGGCAGAAGACCTCGCGCGCCTGCTGTTTCTGCCCCAAGGCCTGCAACCGCTCGAAGGCCTCCACACCTGCGTCGGTGGTCTGGTAGAAGTGACGCTGCAACTGCTCATGCTGCCAACGGTGCGTGTCGCACCACTGCGAACCGAGCAGGGTCTCGTCCACCCAGGCGCACACGATGAAGCGGGCCGCGTCGTACTGTTCCGGGTCGAGGGCGCCTCCCCTGCTCATCGTCTCCGACTGCGCCAGGAGCTGTCGGATCTCACCTTTCACCTGTTCATACGGGGGGCACGCAGGCAATGCGTCGCGGAAATCGACGATCCGGGCGATAAGAGGCATGAAGCAGTCGATCACTCTCATGGTCTGCTCACTATCATGATTTCGGCCGTGAGGTCGGCAGGGGCCTGGTCCCAAAAGAGCGCGAGGTTGTTCCACTTCTGCACCTGTTCCCATTGGTCGCTACGGCTGTCGATGGCGAAGTAGATGGAACGGGTGCGCCGCGGCAGTTCCTGGGGAGGAGTCGGGAGGTGGTGCAGTGGGATGCCGGGCAGCGCCTGGGAGATCAGAAGCGGAAGCCGTTCGCGGGCACTCAACTTCGCGACCCCGGACAGGGAAACGAGCACGGACTCGGCCTCTTCGTCCGTGGAAAGAACCAGGAAGAAGCGGCCCCGCCCCTGGAAGTGGGAGGGCGCCAGCTCGGAGCTGAAATAGTTGCCGTCATAGGTCATGGAGAGGGAGTAATCGGGGCCTGCGGTGATCTGCTGCAGGAGCGTGAGGATGAGGTCGTGAGCCTGGGAGAAGCATCGTGCCAGGTCAAGATGGCGGTATTCAGGCAGAAGACGCTCTTCCCCTGCATATGAAACGGTTTCGGAAAAGGAGGAAAGTTCCGCGGCTAGCTGCGCCAGCGCCCCGTAGACCAGCCACGGGTGGGCCTCTCCCGCCAACAGGTGATCGAGCTGCGCCAGGTGACGGTTCAGCGTTCTAAGAGCGAGAAGATAGACGAGATCCTTGGAGCCGAACTCGGCGTCCTGAACGCCGCGCTGCTTCTTGCCCGCCTCGAGAGCACGGCAACGCGCGGAAACCAGATCCCGTATTTCACGCACCACCGCCAAGAGGGGCTGTGAGGACGCGATGCTCACCGAAGGAGGAATGAAATCACGGGAGAGCTCGACCGTTTCGTTGCGCAGTTCCAGCCTTGCAAAGGGGATGAGCAGGTAGTCGCCCAGGAGGTCGAGCTCGTCTTCCCAGAAGATCCTCGCAAGGTGGCTCAACTGTCGGACCTCCGCTGCCGGGCCTGCACCGTATAGGTCCGGACGGCTCATCCCCACCTCATCCGTCACGAAACGACTCGCCAGCCGTCCGAGCGGCTCCCCTTGCTCGACGACCGTCACGTTCTCACCCTGCTCCTGCCACTTCCTCAGCCCGAGATAGGCGATCAGCGCACCGCCGGCCGCCTCCATGGTTTCCGGCAGCAGCCGCGGTTCGATCACGGCGTTTCCCGGAAATTTGAGGAAGGTTCCGTCAGGGAAGAGGAATTCTCCGGCGGTAACGGAAAGCGAACGCATGCCTGACGCGGCAAGCTCGACGTCGGCCCGGCAGACGCCCCAAAGATGCGGCGTGGTCCATTGACGGAAGGGAGTGAAGCGGAGTTCCGCGCTCCGTTCGGCGAGCTGGAAATGCTGCGGCTGCAGGAACATACCCTGGTGCCAGAAGACAGGTCCGTGTGGCATGGTCATTCCACCCTCGCCCCGGCGATCTCCAGCGCGCCCAGATCGACGCGGAGTCGCCCGCCCCTTGATTCGGTCGGCAGGGGCACAAGCTCCGTCGCCTTCTTCCCCTGGTGGTAATAGCCGGTGGCAAGGCCCAGGTAACGGGCTCCCTCCACCTTGTCGCAATTCTGGGACACCGTCTGTCCGGGTTGCACTACAATCTGGCGCGCACTGATCACCGATGCGTCGAAACGGCCGCACTCAAGGAGCCTCGGCAAGCCGTCTCGTGCCTGGACAAGCTGCCTGAATCCCTCCGGCTCCCTTAGCTGGTAGAGGCATAGCATCAGGGCGTGGCTGGTCTTTTCGTAGCGGTTCAACTGCGGGTCCGCATTCACCCTGAGGCGGATCATCGTGCTTCCGCTACCCTCCCCCTCTCCCCGCACCTGCGGTGAACACGCGGCGGTAAGACAGCCAGCCATTACCGCGATGACCAGGTTGTACTTGTGCATAGGCCACCCCGCGCCAGTAGGATGGGGCAAGGATGATTTCGGATCCCCTGCCCGCGACAAGGCAAAAGATTAGCATAAATTTATTTTTAGCAAGCAGCGGGACGGGATTTAATTTGTGGTCGAGCCGGAGGGTACTTATGGTATAAACGGATGTACTTTGGTAATGATCGACGAGAACGATAAGGAATGCAGGGGAAGGACGATGCCGGAGACCGGGGCTTTGGATATTACGGGGGCGATCCTCGTCGGCGGAAAGAGTCGCCGAATGGGGCGCGACAAGGCGCTCCTGGAGTTTCGCGGCAGGCCGCTCTTCGAGCGCGTTCTTGATCTCTTCCGGGAGTCGTTTCCGCAGGTCGTGCTTGTTGGGAACCAGGGGGAGCGCTTTGAAGGGTACGGGGTTCACGTCCTTCCCGACCTCGCCCCCGGCAGCTCGCTAGGCGGGATCTACACGGCGCTCGCCTCCGTGCAGACCGAGTGGGTTTTCGTGGCGTCGTGCGACCTACCCTTCCCGAGCCGAGCGGTCCTGCATCATCTCTGCTCGCTCTCGGAAGGATGCGACGCCGTCGTCCCCAGAACCGAACACGGCTATGAACCGCTCTTCGCGCTTTACTCGCGCCGCTGCCTGCAGCCGATCGACGAGCTGTTGCAAAGCGGCGATTGCTGCGCCTACGCCTGGTATCCCAAGGTGAGGGTCAGGGAAGTGGGCCCCGAAGAGATCGCCGCACTCGATCCTGCCGGGATCGCCTTCATCAATCTGAACACGCCGGAAGACATAGAAAAGACAGGAGAGACCCAATGACAGTAAAGGCAGTATCCTTCGTGGCAAAATCGAACACCGGAAAGACCACCCTGCTGGAAAAGGTCATCGCCCACCTGAAAGAGCGCGGTTACAAGGTGGGGGTCATAAAGCATGACGCGCACCGCTTCGACATCGACCATCCCGGCAAGGACAGCTACCGCCTCACCGCGGCTGGCGCCGACACCATGCTGATCTCGTCGCCGGAGAAGCTTGCCATCGTGAAGAAACACACCCAGTCCCCCCCCATCGAGGAGCTGATCGAGACCTACTTTGCGGACCTGGACATCGTCCTGACTGAAGGGTTCAAGAAGAGCGGCATGCCCAAGATCGAGGTGAACCGTCAAGAGAGAAGCACGGAACTGCTCTGCCGCGGCGAAAATCACGACCCCACCCTCGTGGCGGTCGCAAGCGACGCCGATTTGGCGCTCGATGTGCCGGTATTGGACCTGAACGACCCCAGCGCCGTCGCCGACTTCATCGAGGAAACCTTTCTGCAGTAATTTCCGGAAGCATCAGATCAGGGCGCGTCTCTCCAGAGGCGCGCCTCCGGTCGCAGTTCGCGTCGTCAAGGCTCGCCGAACCGCTGTTCATGCGGCAGCTTCACCCTCCCCCCCCCGCGTCACATACCAATTTCTCCCGCTTGATTTCCGTGCACCCCACAGTATTGTTAATTTCGGCACATTAACAAAAACCACCACAGTCAAATCTTAGTCCACGGAAGAAAGGAGGTGCGATGTGACAAGTCAGAGTCCCCGAATACAGCGAAACTACCGCAACCAAGCGCCGACAAGATTTCACGAGGCCAACCAGAGGACAAGGACCGCCTTGGCGGACAAAACCAGATTTCCCGACACGTTCTGGGGGGAGAAACTGGGGCTGATCCAAGCGTATTTCACGGTATCCGATAAGCATGATGCCGTGTACCACGAGGCCAAGTACGGCAGCAGACTGGTGATCTCGCAACGGGACATACTCCAGGCACAGCTCGTCACGCTTTTGGATCAGATCGTATCTTTTCTGGAAATGGCTGCCGTGCGCGATCCGGAGATCCTCCTCGCCTCCGGCTTCGACATGATCAAGGAGAGAAGAGGTGGCTCCAGGGTAAAGGCAGCAGCCGCAGCCCGGATGGCAGAAAATGCCGACTCTAAAGAAGGAGAAAGCGGCACCCAAGACTGATCCACTCTACCTATGGAATTTTGGGTCGTGAGTTGAGGGGGATGCGGGTCGCATCCCCCAGTTTATTCCCAGCAGGAAAGCTACCTTTCCTG
>NZ_SSYB01000006.1 GCF_004917075.1 Geomonas edaphica | reverse complement strand
CAGCATGACAGTCTGCTGAAGGGCATCTTGCGCCTGAAGCTCTCCTGGGTGAATCATTTTCCCCTCCCTCTGATGTAAGGGGGGTACTTTTCAATTACCACAGGGGGGTATTTTTACACCATCGCTGACAACACCTCACTGCAGAGTCCGGAGGTGGCCGAGAAATACGTAGCCCTTAACACAGAAAGCAACAGGGAAAATGTCTACTTGTTCGACACCCAGACGAATCAAATCGTCGAATTGCCACTACCGGATCGACGGAGACGGTGCACCAAGTGCTTAATGCTAGTTGATTATCTTAATAAAGACGGAACTTGTACGGATTGCGGGCGGGGGGTATGAGGGGTGCAGAGCACAAACGAGCCAGCTTGGAGGGGTAAATGCAACAATCTGTCGGCATAGCATTCGCCAAGGAGTCGTGTTGTAACGATCTGCACAGAAGTGGCATTTGTGCTGGGATGCGGCCGAAAGACGCAGACCGTTCATGCTTAAAACCGTCATACGATCAAGTGTGGGACTCTGCGAAGAAATATAGGAGTCCAAAGGGATATTTCTTCCGGCAGTACTTTGACCGAGAGGCAAGAAAACTAAGGTCAAAAATGGAGCATATCCTAGTCTGGGAGAGGCTCTACAAAAAAGAGGTACCTCAAAACTGTTGTATCCACCACCGAGACCTTGATCCAAGCAACAACAATGCTGAGAATTTATTGTGTATTCCAGTCTTTTTGCATCTGGAATTGCATGCTCGCTTAAAGCATGCACAGAAACTGATGACTAGTCTAGAGTTCCAGGTGGGGCGGCAGTTGATCACTGAGGAATATGAAATTAAGGCAAAAGACCTGATGGAGCTTTGGCGTGTGATTGGCTGTAATTGGGGTGAAACATGAGAGATATAAACAAATTCAATATCACCCCGATCGACATTCGATATATACGGCATGCATTAAGACTGAGCCAGAAACAGATGGGGCTGTCTCTCACACCATATCTATATAAAACAGGAGAAAACGTCATCCCTGGCTCTCGCGTTAACGAGTGGGAGATGCAAGTTAGAACAACGCCTGACCACATATTTATAGCTTATGCTTTGTTGGTAGTAGACACATGGGTTAAAACAAGAATTGGTAAAAGTAAGGACATCCAAAAAATTGTTGATCCTAAATTTGCGGGATTGCTGAGCCCAGCGTTTGAGCAAGCAATAATCCTGGAAGCTGACCTGACAGATAACAAAAGCGGAGAGAATGCTAATTTCGAACTTGGAGCAATAAAGTTGCGTAAGACAGTACAAAGATATCTAGAGAGGCTCTTATTCCTAGACCTAAATCAAGTTCTATGACCTATAATGATAGTATAAGGAGGGAATCACCATTATGAACGACCCTAAAGATTATAGTTTTGAATTATCCGAAATCCTCAAAGCGATGAAGAGTGGAGGAATTTGGTCGACACCAGCGGTATCGGATCAGCCGATGGTTACTCTGGTCCGTTGGAGTGTGCGCGAAACTGAACGCGGCGAGCGGCATTTTCTTGGATACAATTTCGAGGACCGTGAAGGGCGGGTGAGCACTGCCATACAATCCTACGATAGAGAAAGGTGTCAAGGAGTCACTAAATCCGGCAGGATTTATCGTCTCATTGGCCCAGCTAGGTTTGATTCAGATGCCGATTATGTCTGGAACCACTGGGGCTACGCTCAAGGTGTTAAGTGGAAGGATGTATCCAGCGAATATAGAGGGGCTGCCCCAGAAAAGCCGGATGTGCCAGGGGAGCAAGAAGAATAAGCCGCAAGGGAAGAAAGCCTGTGTCTGGGGACCGAGCTCGGCGGCAGATGTCACATCTGCCCTCTTGAGCCCGTCCCCTTTAAATCCAGGGATCTCAGCCAATCAGAATTAATCCTCCAGCTTGAAATACTGATATAGCTTCTCCAGAGTGAAACGGTTCCGTAACCGGCATGCGGTGTTCTGGTTGGCAAACATCCCTTGCTCCCAGTAAGCGTTATTCCTCGGCTTAACCTGCTTCCACTCAACCCTCACCAGATACTCGCACAGGTCGGAGTTGCTGGAGTTGTCGGCCATATTCGGTGCGACTAGGGGAGCGTTCAGAATCTGCATTTCCTGTCCATTGATACTGACAGTGAAATTGGTCACAGGAACCATGGTTTCAGTCACGACACCATATCCGACATATCCCGAGCCAGGGATGCAGGCGAAGACGCGCATACCTGGAGCCAGCAGATTCAGCGACTGACTATACCAGCGTCCTTGCCCACCAGAAATGAATCCGTACCTACACGCATCCTCCCAGTTCCGGTGCTCACCCTCACCAAACGATACATAGCAGTCACGACCGTTCCAGGTCTCAGTTCCATGTGGCGGTAGGATATTCTCCTCGGCGGCATGGGGATCAAGCAGCCATGTCCTTGTCAGGAACTCGCTATCTCCATCTTTGAAATACCTAAAAAATACGGCATTTATAGGCACTCCGTAATTTGTACAAAGGTAGTTGATGATTCGTTCCGTCGCCGCATCCAGTTCGCTTGCCACTACTACAAGGGTATGCCGCTCATTCACTTTCTCAGGAGGGGGCGTGCTAAATTTCTCGGCGAATGCCACTTCTAATGCTTTTCCATTGTTTTTGTCAGCAAAGATAGTGGCGATGTCAGTGTAAGAAAGATTCTTGACCCAGGAGGCATAGTCCAAAGCCTGTGCCGTAACCTCCCTTGGGGTCTTGTTCCTCTTTAATTCAATTACGGTGAGATTCCCATCCCTATCCATCGCAAGCATATCGATGAAGGTCCCATACGCGGTCGGGACCTGCTGTCCAATCAACATCAGCGATGGAGAGAGAATGGAAATGTCCTTGCACAGCGTTTGCTCTAACCGAGCCTCAGAATCAATCGAAGAGAAAACAACTTTTTGAGGCGTTGCTCCCAACCGCCAAATCCCCAGTTCAATCGGCATTATACTAGCCCTCCTGTGGTCATGCAGCCAAAACGCCCTGTCCAGCCGCCGCAGTCAAACTTTCCGCCGTCACCTTCGCGGTATTCAACTGGGCCTCAAGCGTATCACACAGGGCCATCAGATGGTCGACTTTCTCGACTATATGCTGTTGCTCAAGGACGGGTGGCAGCGGAATGAGTGTGTTAATCAATTTTGTTCCGTTGAAATTCGCTTGGCCGCACTGCTGGGTCACCTCAGGCTCAATCTGTGTACTCCTAAAGAAAGGCGAGTTCATAACAAGATTCACATATTGTGGATTTATCAAATTTAGGAGGCGGACCCGAATCAGGTACGATGCGAAGGTAAACTTGTCGCTTTCCCCCTTAAAAATGCCTGTCTTCCCGACAAGTTCATAGCTGTTGGTACGATTAAAGAGAAGGTCGTTTTCTCGGAGGTACAGCTTTGGAAGCTCGTCAATTGTGCTCTCGACGTACTTTAGGTTTGACAGAAGAACGCCTCCCCCTACGATGTTGTTCATCCGAAGGATCGGGACCCCACGCGGAACATCATGAGCCTTCTGTGATGTCCCGTATTCCACTATCTCTCGCAGTTCGCCTAGCCTTACCCACTCCCAGCTATGCGGTACCTTATATGGGGCGCTCTCAGGTGCAACAGGCGTCAATTGCTCTGCATTTCGAATCTTCTTCTCTTTCACCAACCGGGCCTTCTCCACCCGTATCCGCTCCAAGAGTTTTGTCGCCGGTTCAGCGGTCGGGTCCTGCTGCACCAGCTTGCCCTGGACCGCGAGCTGCAGGATAGCCTGGCGAAGCTTCCCGATGGTTTCTGTGGTGGTGTAGAGGAGGTCGAAGCTATCGCGGACAAGCCGCCGTGCTGCGTCATAATCGTCCGAGCCGGAGGCGCTAGTGAGCCGGTCGAGGACGGCGTTGTTCAAGCGGAGGAGCTTCTTCTGGCTCTTCTGCTGCCGAGCCTCCAACTCATCGCAGAGGGCCATGAGCTGGTTGATTTTGGCAACAATGCGTCCCTGCTCGGCAAGAGGGGGCAGAGGAACTAGTGCATCAGCGATTCTCTTTAGGGCAAGCTTAGGCTGGGCGAGCTGATTTGTTTTTTCCCTGAACTGAGACTGCATCGGCTCCGATTGTAGAGCTGTCAGAAAAAACCTCTTATTGATGCTGCGAAAAACGAGTTTAGCGGCATTTTCGGTCAAATTCATACCATCAAACATTTCAGGCACTTCACCAGGCTGAGCGATAGTTCCAGCTATAGTAATGTATAAATCTTGTTTATTTATGGTGTATCTGCGAATTTCATCAAAAACTGCATCACTTACATATTTAAGGTTCTGAGCTAGTATAGTACCGTTCTTCATGTTTGTAACTTGAATGTAAATGTGGCTCGTCGGCTGCTCGGAAAATGTCGCTCCAGCCGGAAGACGCTTTCCACCCTGGATAATCGCAACTTCCCCAATTGAGACCCATTCCCAACCATTTGGCAGGTCATACGGCCCGCAATCAACTGGCACTGACGACAGCAGTTCAGCGTTTCTAGCTCGTTTTTCCGATGCCAGCCGGGCCTTCTCCGCCCGAATCCGCTCCAGGAGCTTCGCCGCCGGTTCGTCGGCCGGGTCCTGGGGAACGAGCTTCCCCCGCACCGCGAGCTGCAGTATCAGCTCCCGTAGCTTTTTAATGCCATTCGGGGCGTCGGCAAGGTGGCCGAAGTTGTCGAAAAATTGCTGAGGGGTCATTTCTGACCCCGCTCAAGGGCCGCCATCAGTTCGTTCTTCAGAGCCTCCCGTGTCTCCGCCGCCTCGGCGAGAAGCTTCTTGTACTTCGCAAGCAGCTCAACCGGGTCGCCGTGATCCTGGTCGGCCTTGTTCGGGTTCTTGACGTCCAGGTTGTAGTTGTTGGCCTTGATGTCCTCAATGGACACCCGCCAGGCAAGCTCGCTCTCCTCCCGGCTCTCCCACCATGCCTTCTCGGCGGCAAATTCGTCGATGCGAATCGGCTTGGTCTTGGAGTAAGACTTGTACCCCGCCGGATACGGGTGTTCGTAGTACCAGACCTCTTTGGTCGGCTCTCCCTTGGTGAAAAAGAGCAGGTTCGTCTTGATGCCGGTGTAAGGGTTGAAGACGCCGTTGGGGAGCCGGACGATGGTGTGCAGGTTGCACTCCTCCAGCAGCTTCTCCTTGATGCGTGTCTTCACGCCTTCGCCGAAAAGGGTGCCGTCCGGCAGAACAACCCCCCCCCGACCGTGCGGCTTCAGCAGGGTCAAGATGAGTATCAGGAAGAGGTCGGCCGTCTCCTTGGTGCGGAACGACGCCGGGAAGTTTGACTGGATGCCGTCCTCCTCGACGCCGCCGAATGGAGGGTTGGTGATTACGACATCGACCCGGTCCCTGGGCGTGTAGTCGCGCAGGGGGCGCGCCAGCGTGTTGTCCCGCCGGATGGTGGACGGCACCTCGATACCGTGCAGGAGCATGTTGGTGACGCAGAGAAGGTGCGGCAGCGGCTTCTTCTCGACGCCGAAAATGGTCTGCTGCAGGACGGCGTTATCCTCGACCGTCTTCACCCCGTTTTTACGGATGTTTTCGATGGCGCAGACAAGAAAGCCTCCGGTGCCGCAGGCAGGATCGAGAACCTTCTCCCCCAGCCGGGGATTCACCATGTCGACCATGAACTGGGTGACGGCGCGGGGCGTGTAGTATTCCCCGGCGTTACCGGCGCTCTGGAGATCCTTCAGAATCTGCTCGTAGATGTCGCCGAAGAGGTGCCGCTCTGAGGTAACATTGAAGTCGATGGCGTTAATTTTGTTGACCACCTGCCGGATCAGGGTGCCCGACTTCATGTAGTTGTAGGCGTCCTCGAACACCTCCTTTACGATAAACCCCCTAGCGTCGTCGCCGGGTCCGAAGGAGAGGTCCTTCAGCGTTTTGAAGAGGTCGTTGTTGATGAAGTCCAGCAGCTCATCGCCGGTCATCCCCTCCTGGTCGGTCGCCCAGGAGCGCCACCGCAGGCGCTCGGGAATCGGGGAGGTGTAATCGTCGTCAAGCAGTTCGTACTCCTGCTCCTTGTCGTCGAAGATCTTAAGGAAGAGCATCCAGACGAGCTGGGAGATGCGCTGGGCATCGCCGTCGACGCCGGTATCCTGGCGCATAATGTCCTGAATGGACTTGATGGTCGTGCTGATAGACATGGGTTCTCCTGGGAGGGGGGACTACGGCGAGGCGTAGAGGTAGTTTTCCAGTTCCTGTACTGCAGCGGCATACTTGTCCTTGCCGCCGAAAAGCTTGATGATTTCTATCGGCGAGCCAAAGCGGTCGAAGGGGGTTACTTTGAGGACGTCCATCCGCTCCATGTTTTGAATGCCGTCATCCGCGTATTTGTCGAGGAGAGCTTCCAGAACGGCGCGGGCGGCCTCGCCATGCCGGGTGAAGTAGTCGCGCTTGCGCACGGAATTCGCCCTTTCCTGGCGGGTCAGCGGCTTCTGGCCGAACGCCACGTGGCAGACGAGGTCGAAGGGATCCAGGTCCTTGCCGACCTCGTCTGCCAAGGCATCGAAGAATATCCCTTTCTCCTGCAACTCCTCGATGACCACCTGTTTCTTCTGCGCGGTGCTCCAAGTGCGAAGGAAATCATCCAAAGAGGCGAAGTCCCGAAGGATGCTCCGTTTGGTGAAATCCTTCAGCGACTCGGTGATGAGCTTGCCGTCCGGCCCGTAGTACTGCACCCGCTCGTTGACGACGAATACGGGGACATCGTTGACGTAATACTTGGTTCGAGGTTGGCCAGGCTCGGGCGGCTCCAGTCCAAGGCCAGGTCCCAAAGGCCCCTGCCCCATCCTCTCTTCCCTCGGCTCCGCTTCGCCAGGCTCCTCCGGCGGTACCGGCGTCTCGTCAGGCCCCGGCTCGTAGATCTGCACCGGCTCGCCGTCGAACGCTGGGTCGGCGAAGAGTTCGGTCGCCTTCCGGAAGTCCATGATGGTGAACCAGAACTTGTCGAAGTCCTCGTTGATACGGGTGCCGCGCCCGATAATCTGCTTGAACTCGATCATCGAGTTGACCGACTTATCCAGGACGATGAGCTTGCAGGTCTGGGCGTCGACGCCGGTGGTCATGAGCTTAGAGGTGGTCGCGATGACCGGGTAGACACTTTCCGGGTTGATGAAGTTGTCCAGCTCCATCTTGCCTTCTTCGTTGTCCCCGGTGATTCTCATGATGTACTTGCTGCTCTTGGCGACGAGGTCGGCGTTTTCGTTCACCAGCGCCACCCGCATCCGCTCCGCGTGGTCGATATCTTCACAGAAAACGATGGTCTTGTCGAAGCGATTCGTCTTCTTCAGGTACTCCGTCACCTTCTTCGCGACGCACTCGGTCCGCTTCTCCAGTACCATCTGCCGATCATAGTCCCGCTGGTTGTAGATACGGTCGGGAATCTCATTGCCGTTTTTGTCCGTCTTCCCTGCGGTCGGCCGCCACCCTGCGTCCTTGTCCAAGTCAAGTCTGACGACCTTGTACGGGGCAAGGAAGCCGTCCTCAATCCCCTGCTTGAGGGAATAGGTGTAAACCGGCTCGCCGAAGTAGTGCAGGTTCGACACGAACCGGGTTTCCTTCGGCGTGGCGGTCATACCGATGTGGGTGGCGTTCCCGAAGTAATCCAGAATCTCCCGCCACGCGGAATTCTCGGCGGCGCTGCCGCGGTGACATTCGTCGATGACCACGAGATCGAAGAAATCCGGTGAGAACGACCGGTAGATGTTCTTGAACTCCTCGGTGCCCGAAATTCCCTGGTAGAGGGCGAGATAGACCTCATAGGACTTGTCGACGGCGCGGTTGCGGATCTTCGTCATGACGGAGCCGAACGGCTTGAAGTCGTTCGTCATCGTCTGGTCGATGAGGATGTTGCGGTCGGCGAGGTAGAGGATGCGCTTTTTCTGACGGGACTTCCACAGCCGCCAGATTATCTGGAAAGCGGTGAAGGTCTTGCCGGTGCCAGTCGCCATGACGAGGAGAATCCGATTTTGGCCGAGGGCCACAGCCTCTATCGTCTTATTGACGGCGTTAAGCTGATAGTAGCGAGGAGACTTCCATCCCGGCTCAACGTAATAATCCTGCGTAACAACCGTCTCTTGTTCCGGTGGGATACCCTTCCACGCCAGATACCGCGACCACAACTCTTCGGGCGAAGGAAAGGCATCAAGTGGAATCTCCCGCTCCTTCACCCCCTCGGTGACACTCCGGTCGTGAAACATGAAAGCGTCGCCGTTGGAGCTGAACACGAACGGAATCGCCAGCGTCTCGGCGTAGCCCAAAGCCTGCTGCATGCCATCGCTGATGGTGTGGTTGTTGTCTTTGGCTTCGATGACGGCGATGGGGAGGTTCGGCTTGTAGTAGAGGAGGTAGTCTGCGCGCTTGGACTTTCCCCGCGTGTGCAGCTTCCCGCGAACGATGATTTTCCCGGCAGTGAACGTTACCTCTTCCCGTACCTGGCGATGCAGATCCCATCCTGCTTTGATGATGGCAGGGGTAATGTACTGGGTGCATATGTCGCGTTCGGACAAAGTCTTTTTCATTCGCACCCTCGTAGAGGACGACGGGATTGGCTGACCTCGTGGACAGTAGCAAAAAAATTAATCAATTTCAAGATTCTCCAGAGGGGGGGGAAAGTCGAATTGTCAGCCCAAAATTTGGGACGGGTCTCTAGCTGCTAAAAATGTTGTAAAATTGGCGTTAGTTAGGTATAAGTACAGATTCATTCTTCGCGGACATGGCGGAATTGGTAGACGCACCAGACTTAGGATCTGGCGGGGTGACCTGTTCGAGTTCGAGTCTCGATGTCCGCACCACTAAAAAGACGGCAGCCGGTGGCAAATGATCCCAGATCAGTTGCACTCCCGGATCTGCCGTTTTTGCCATTCAGACATATAGTGTAAAAAACCCAACGAGGGCTGCTTCGCACCTCACTTCATGACATGGACCTCTACGACGTCAATCCTTTGCCCCAAACTCTAGATAATATTGGGCCATCAGTTTGCTGCTCCGACTTAAATAGAAGGAGACATCATGGGGCGGAAGATCCGTGACGATTTGATACTTCATAGCCGCGTGCACCTTGTTGAGGCGATTCTCACCGCGCCTGGTGATGACCTCAATATCCTTTTTGGTATTTCCTCTCATTGGTCGTCCCCTTTTTTCATATTAGCCTCCAATCCCTGCCTTATGCACCATCTGATTCAACTGCCCCAGGTAAAATCCGACTTGGAGTGATTCTGCTCTGCTGGGCTTTGTGACAGCCGTCTTGAATACCTCACGGCTCCCTACGATCAAACACAACCGTTTAGATCTAGTCAAAGCAGTGTAGATGAGGCTTCTATCCAGCATCGGACTGCTTTGGACGCAAGTCATAAGGACAGCTTCATACTCGCTCCCCTGTGACTTGTGAATTGAGATCGCGTAACCGACTTGGATACCAACATCAAGCATCTCGTCGAGTGAAAGGCAGACAGGCTCCTTTTTTCCATCGAACTGAAAATGACCTGTCGTCTGCCCGTGACGGGCTGAAACCGCAAGGAGGATGCCAGTCATCCCGTTAAAAAGCCCCAATGCATAGGAGTTATCCATTACAACCACAGGATCCCCCACACGAAGTTTCCTGTCGCCTAACTGAATGCTGTGAGCGCGGGGCGTCAGACAGGCTTGAAGGTGCCGGTTGATCTTATCCCCGGAATCCAACATGCGTCGCGACATATGGGGCGTCAGGATTATGGCCTTGGGTATTTCACCTGCATCATCGGCAGCTTTCAACTTGGCCTCCACCGCAACCTGCAGCAGGTGGGGTAGGGATGAGTTCTCCTTCTCAAGGGTTCTCTGGATCTGCGTCCTGAGTCGTTCGCGGAGAATGCCGTCTACACTGGATTTGAGATTGAACAAGGTGTGGCGCAAGGTTGACGCGACTGCTAACACAAAATAAACGCCCTCAGCTTCCCCATTCCACTCAGGGATAGCATCAGCAACGCTCTTCAGAACCTCCTGATCCTTGGAGCGAACTTTCATTGCGATGTCATTCAGCGATGACCGCTGACGGTATACTTGGGTCAGATTGGTCCGTGGGATGAAATTCAAATCTGCCATCCGGTGCCAAACGAGTCCGAATCCAACGGGGCTGATCTGGTCGGTGTCACCAACGGTCAAAAGGCTGTACGTCCTGCCTTCAAATAGCTCAAGAAGGGTGTTAAAAAGCGCGGTGTCGACCATCGAGCACTCATCGATGATAATAAGCGGATTATTGTCTAGGCACAGTTCGTCGGTGCCCTTTTTGACTGCGCCGATGAAGGCATGGATGGTAAAGGATTTGTAACCGGTGGCCTGCCTAAGCCTTTCCTTCGCCTTCCCAGTCAGGGCAAGCATGTAGACCTTGCGGTCGAGGATTCCAGCGATATCAGCGATAACTTTCAAGACTGTAGTCTTTCCAGTACCACCGTATCCGGTTATGACAGAGCAGCGGGTAGTCAGAGCCATTACAACGGCATTTTTCTGCTCGAGGTTCATTCCGGGTCCGCCGGCAGCCCTGGCTCTGTTATCGTAAGAATCGACGAGACTTTTGATTCGGATTTCACCGCTGCCGAACAACGACAACTGTAGAGGGGCAGCCACGAGGGCATCGATTCGCCGCTCAAGTGTCTGCTCGATTATTCCGATACCGACTAGTTGAAAAAGTGGTTCCGGTTGCTGAGGGTAGACGCAGACAGCCTTTCGCTCCAAAGAGAGCCTGAGGCCCTCCTCAGCCCGTTTGCCTGCCCCTAATAGTTCCTCAGCTTTACTCAGCAGCGCCGCTTTACCAATCGCGGTGTTCCCAACTCGAAGGTGCTCATAGAGGACGTGCTCGATGCCACCGACCAAACGGCCATGAAAATCTGGAGAGAAGCCTAGCTTTTCCGAACATTTTTCCATTGTCTGCCAGATGTTCCTGGTTACCCCGCCAAAGCAGACAAGGGCATAAGGATTGCTCATTAGCCGTTCTACTGTGCCGTCGTGGCAAAGGGACAGAACCTTCCTGGCTAATTCAGGAGAAAATTTGTGGTCGATGAAAAAGCTGATCGCGGCATTTTCATTTCGTAGTGTTTGCCACGCATTCACCAGTCCCACGGCGACCGGGAGGGCAATGGCTCCTGTCAGGGCGTCAATGTTCCCGATGTCCAAAATCCCGACCAAAACCTCATCGCCAAACTCCCGGAGTAAATCACCGACTTTTTTGGGACCTAAAGCAAAGCCTCTGAACACAGGATGCTTTACTAGTAGCGAACTCACGTAGGAAGGACTCGGAACGTCAGTCGGCCTACAAGAGCTAGCTATGAGTTGCATGCCATATCTCTGGGTAGAGACCATGGTGCCTTCAACCAGCCAGAACTCGCCGCAACAGGGAAGTCGTGTGACGATACGAGAACTGACTTTGCACCGCACCTCCTCATTCTCACCTGCCGGCACACCGACGATTATGGCACCGCCGTAAGGCCCAGGATATACCTTCTCAACCCGAATCGTTTTTGCCACGTTCTGGATCAAAGGAAAAACCTCTCACCAGTAGCCAGCATATGCTCGAGAGATCGGATAGAATCCGTATCTCGAAGTTGGAGTTCTCGCACTCTCTTCGTGAGTTCTTCTACTTTTTTCCTGAGGACCTCAACCTCTGCCGTTTTCAGATTTAGCTGTTTCTGAAGATCGTTCGCTATTTTTTGTTTGTCATCAGTTTTCTTACGGAGCCGAGACAAGTTATCGACGGTAGCAAGGCCAATACGAGCAACATCAGCGGTGAACTGGCCTGCCAATGCGCCGTTTTCGAGCACGGATCTGGAAAATTCACACCGAGAGGCAAAGGCTCCAACACTGACTTTGCCGAATTGATTGGTGGTGAACTTCTCTCCTAGGGCTTCCATCTTAGCGACTTCCGCGGCATAACGCTTTTTATTCTCCGGTGACGCCTGCGCCCCTTTTAGCTTCGTTTCCGTACTACTCTTCATTCAGCCCCCCACCTTGATGACGCATTTTCAGTGCTCTGAAAAAGGGACCGAATAAGCTTTTATCTGCGACTATAGGTGAGCCACGCTTTGCTTTGTTTCGTACGACTTCGTCATTTTCGTCTATTTCCACCCATTGCAACTCCCTTAGGAACCTCTCAATCCACGTACAGGTGAGTGCGAGGTCTCGTTCGACATGCTGTAGTTCTTCAAGCTTTGCCTGGGTCTCAATAGGAATCAGTGCAGTGCTTTTGTTCTCGACTTGGAGGTGTTGCTTCAACCGCTTGGTCATGACCAAATTCTCTTCGATGGTACTCTTTAAATTACCGATCTCCAACTCCTTGGCAGCGATATAGGCGCGCAGAGCTGGGAACTGGCTGATATAAGTTTCAACCTCCTTAACCGTTAGTTGTTTGTTCCCAGTTGGATTGAATTGGCCGGCTTGGAACATATCAAGCTGTAGCCTGTATGGTCCAGGTGTGCCACTGGGAGTATTGCGCAAAAGCGTGGTATAGCTGATCCCGGGTTTTTTGATGGTGGAATTTGTCATCTCTTGGAGGGTAACCAAGTCTGCCACTCGTTTTGCTAAAGCGGTGATATCAGGATACGTTGCCTTCTCATAATGTAGTACCACAAGGGCTTCCCTGATTAGCTTGAGCCTACGTGCCTCTTTTGCGTCCTGCGACGGCCTAAGATTGCTCTTTTTTCTGCTGGCCATTTTACCCTAGCCTCAACTTGGAAACACAGACGAAGCAGAAACTTCGTCAAGCGCAAGCGCAGTAGTTGTTTGATGGTCCAACTGAACCATCTCTCCTACATCGCGGGTAGCAATCTCGGCAATTTGGTCCAAGGTCAGCCCATATGCGGTTTTCAGACTGTTGACAAGCGAGAAGACGTTTGCCTCAATGTGGCTAATTTTGCCCCCTCTTTTCAAAATCTGACGGATGTTTCCTGTATTAGCCCTAATGTCATAGCTCAGATTCAAAAGCTTCATCTTGAGTAGGTGGCGTGTGTCGTCTGGCATTAGTTCAGTCTCCACAAGCCTCGCCAACAAATATCGTGCTTCGTCTTGTGAGTCCGGGAAAGGTACAGCCTCCAAATTCTTGAGTATAGCCTCCGGCATGTAAACCATTACATGGGCCTCCTCGCCACAATTTAGCCTGCGGAGGTTCTCGTGCAAAATTTTTTCTGCTAGGTCTAAACTGCCGAGGTCCTCTGCGATGACAGAGATTCGTTCATCTAGATCTCGATCCTGTCCCTGGGTCAATTTGTCCGCATAAGCCTCTTGGTACCCTTCAATGCGTTCGAGTTCTTCGATCAAATCTCTACGCCGACATCCCAATGCAGGAAGATGCTCGACAGTGCGGATTGCGTAGTCGCAAAAATTGCATCTGTTCGCAAACCCGTCTTTATGGCGATCGGCTGGGCATATCCTGTTATAGGGACAGATGTGGGTGGGTTCAAAAGCTAAAGCTACTCTACTGTTTGAAGTGACGATGCCGATGCCAGTCTCACGGTCAAAGAAATGTGAGGAGACAGCACCAAAATCAGTTATTGCTTGGTCGGGATTTTCCTTAAAGGCCTTCGATAGAGCAGAGTTGGGGTCAGTTGCGTCAATCGCTGTACCGCCATCACCTATCAGGGAAACTTCTGAGTTCCGCCTGTTGAACTGAGAGATACCGCGCCTTTGATCGGCCTGCATCTTCTGGAGGGCTTCCGCATCAAATTTAGTGTAATACCAAACGGTAGCAAGCTTTTGATTGGTTAGGTAGCGACCAACATACTCGGAATTTAAAAATTGGACGTATTCGCTAACGACAGTCACCCTCATTGAGTGAGGGGACAGCTTGGGCTTAATTCGCCGCCTAAGAATATCACCATCTTCAACTTCGAAAAGATTAAATTCAACACAATAGTGGTTCAAAGCTGGCTGGACACCAGCTAATAGGTGCCTGAATCCGGCTTCGTAGACAATATCGCTGTAAGGCGACCCATTTTCAATATTGAATGCAAAAAGTGCCTTAAACGAAGGATACGCGGACTTATTCCTTCCCTCATAGTAGATTTTGTCATCAAAAGACTTCGCCTCAATAAGGTTTCGAAAGATGCGCATTTCTCTCAGCACCTTGATAACACGCCCTGACGTTAGCGCAGTCCAAGACCTGTTTGATTTATCAGTCAAGACAAAAAGTTGATAAACATCTTCAGTGTTAATATTCCCAGCCTGAATATTTTTGTCAAAATCACAGCTTAACCACTGAATATGCTGATTCCTGATACCAGTTTCCAGAGTGCAAATGAGATGAGTGATCGCGTGGGGCCGAATCATGTACCTGTGCCCCTTGCCCTTTAAAGGCAGGTCGATTGGAAATAAAAAGTATGAAGGAACAAGATTCACATCGTACTCTACGCCTTCGAATTTGACACGGCGATCAACGTCATCATCCAAAATATCTCTTATATCTATGAGACCAAAATCATCCTTTTCAAGATTATGAAATCGAACAGAGTAAAGTTCAGCGTACAATGAATTATCAAGACACTTTTGGTTGATAGCAGCAACGTAGTCATACACCTTGTAAGCGTAGAGCAAGCTCAACCAGTAGGCTTTTCTAGGAAGTCTTGTTTTAGTTGTTTTGGTCGGACGTCCACCGCTACAGGGGATATCACATTCCAAAACTGGGTTAATGAAGCTGTCAGGTATTGCCAATAACTCCCTTCGAGCCATAATCACTTTGAAAAATTGGTGGAGCTTTCGGATAGCAGTATAGGTTCTCTCCTGTGACGCTTCATTGTAATATTCACGAACGAAAGTAACGAAAGGGAGGGGTAATTTCTGATGTATATCAAAAGGTCGGGATATAAAATGAAAACCGTTCAACAATTGTATTTTTGAGGGATAAGTGGCATCGCTGTCAGGATTATAATGAAAGTATATTGGCAAATAGACCGTTAAATAATGCATGAAGGGTACAAATGCATTAAATTCGCTCTCGACATTTGCATAATTCATCATTCTTGCATAAACATTAAAACCAGCCAGCCAATCAGCAGTCTGGTTTACCCAGTCGAAGGAAATCCACTCTGGCAGAACAGAATTTGTAGGCCAATTATTGGTTGGCGCAAGCCTCGTCCTGCCACTCATCCGCCCGAGACATCGTGCCAGCGAAACAGCGTCGACCGCCCCCCCCTTTGTAGTCTCCATAATAGGTTCTAGGATGCGTTCTTCAAACGGTCGCCTATCGACATCAGATCGGCTTGCCAAGTAAGCATCTCTTTTCAAACCTAGCTCGGATATTTTCGCTGTTGAACGCCGAGCCTTGGCTTTTTTTGCATATAGTTCGAATTCAAGGGTGTAAATTCGCAACGAAGGGATTTTTTCCACCCAACCAAAAACTTTTTCTTTGATAAGTTCATCCTTAGACGACTTCAAATAAAGATAAGTCAAGTAAAGACCCACTGTAAATTTTCTTTTGGATTTAATTAAAAAATCACCAATATCTATTGGATCAACTTCTTCAATGCTATCCCAACGAGTACTCATAGCTAAATGAACTAGTGCAGTTTTAGTATCCCTTGACGGGAAATTCTCAATACCCGACTCGTTCAACGTTTTGCCATTCCAGCTATAAGTACAGTGTGACCAGTCTACACCATAGTCTAGCCCCGTCCCTGCATACAAGACAGCGGCCATTTCTCTAAGACGATCTGGCATCAACTTGAAGCCTCTTGTTGTCTCACAGCCAAGTGGCATATATCGGTCTATGTTTGGAGGCAGCAGCACTGCGCGTTGCCTTAGCAGTGACACAAATACAGCTTTTAAGGCGTGACGGAAAACGATTTTGAAGGACGTATTCGATCGCCAGCGGGAAATCTTGCCAGGAGAGCCGAAAGCCACTCCGCTAATTTCCTCCACAGGAATCCTCTCTCTGCAATGCCGGCACAAAATATCATCGAGAAGTTTGATATAGTCGGGGAGAAAACATACATTGGCAGGCGGCAACAAGATGTGATAGAGGGAATGTGCTCCTTTTCTGCTGTCGTTAGGCTGAGTTTTTAACAGATAGTGCGATCTAAGAACCTCACGAGCTTCATCTAATGCCAAGCGAACTGCTGCATCAAGCTTCACCGAATTTTGTTCGATAACTATAACTCTATCCGTAGCATTAATATTCAGCATTTATTTCATCCCTTGAATTGTGCGAACTTCAGCCATTGCGCTCTCAAGCATCTGCGACAGTATCTTAACCCTTACATTCGCCCGGTCCTCCACGGCAAAACCAGACATGATTGCAGCATTAATTTTCTGTTCCGCCGCTAATATCTGTGTATCAGGCTTGGCGTAATGCATTGTCGAATTGCGGTCAGAGTGCCCCATCAAGAACTGCACCTTTTCTGGTGACAAGCCATAAGTACCATCATCATTAGGCCAATAATTCAGACAATAAACGCCGTACATATGGCGCAGCGAGTGGGGACCGTAACAACAATCTATGCCCGCCTTGATACAGGCAGACGTAAAACTTTTTCGAATATTTGATTGATCCGACAAGATCAAAGGTGCGGAGATGCTGTCGCCTTTAAGCACCTGAAAAACGAATGGATGGGCAGAGGTGAGGAGCATCTCGTTCATCACATACAATTCAAACAAGCGCCAGAATTCTGAGGCAAACGGTTCGATAAGCAGAGTTACTGGATGCGTACGCCCCTTCCACGGCAAAGCATTACGCTCCTCAAGAGTAAAAAAGTTATAATAGACATTTATCAGATCTTTCGATCGCGGATCCCTAATATAAATCTTACGTTTTTTGCAGTCCATGTCGTGCCAAGTCAATGTGAGTGCTTCGCTAATCCTGATACCACTCGCCATAAGCAGGCAATAGAGAGCTCGGTCACGGTAGGTATTGAAACCGTGGTTGATTAACCTTGGAGCTGACTCCAAAGGAAATGCACTATCGTAATCGTAATTATCGCTACACTCGTTCACAATCTCCGGCTTCAGTGCTGCAAGACGCTTTAGCCTAACACCACCTGCGATAACTCCGCCAAGCATAGTTCGGGAGGACATGGCTATGCTTTCAAAGCGTGAGAGCTCCGTTACCGTCCCTATATGGGGAAATAAATTATTTTCTGACAGTAGCGGAAATCCGTTAATCTCCGAGAGCCCGGACTGATGCGCCCGCATGTTAAAGCCTTCGCTTAAAGCGAGATAATGGTTTATCGCAGCAATATGTATTTGTTGGGATTGACGTGAGTAAACTCTCCTACCAAGACGATTGGAAAGCTCTATCACAACAGGGTCACCGCTACGTGCCCCACCAGCTAAAACTTTTGGGTAAATCCGGATCAATTCTGCGAGCGCTGGTCCTGCTAAATCGGCCGCACAAGTAACTCCTGTAATTTCCGAAACGTGGGCTTCTAAGATGCCGCACCCCCCCTCCCTGTACCACTTCCCCGCTTCCACGATATAATCGATAAAGCCCCCAACGCATCTGCAGTATTGCTCACGAGTGTTAAACTTGCTTTTCTTTGTATCTATGAGGTATTTAGCGTAGTAGTCGAAGTACGGATCCCGCCATCCATCCTCATGAATTAGCATCCAGTTGTTATCGCCGCTTCTAGTCTTGGTGTGCAGCAGGGACACGTTCTTAAGCCTTGGAATACCTGCGTTCGCAGCCATAGTGGTTCCTCACCAGCCCCGCTTAGCCTCTCGTCGCCCCACTCAAGACTACAGCAGCAGCAACCGAAAAGACTATACCTCGTAAAATAGCACCTGACATAGTGGTCAATTTTACACTACCATTTTGTCATGTCAACACTATTTAAAAATGTTTTTAACTTCAACTTTAAGTAATATACTGACTTTTATTGCACGCAATACTTATGCTATAAAATACCAAATATGGTATTCATATTTATTAGTACAGTAGCTAATACTCAGAGTCAGTATTAACAAAAAATATGTGTAACAGACAACATAGTGTATCAGTATGTGCTTTTTCTAGCACTGCACTCACCTTTCCGTGTACATATAAACCGATACCAGGCGACAACAAACTGAGGAAATAACATGAATGGGAATGCCATAGTGATTGAATTTATTTAAGTTTGGTCCCTCACAAACTAACACCACAGGCATTGTATTTTTCGATTGAAATATAGGAGGGACAACCAAGTCAATACCGACAAAGGCCTTCTAACGACGAGCATCAACTTCTGAAGCACCAATGTGAGGCGTTTAAATGAAAGCCAACATAGTTAAAAAAGGTTTAACACAAAGAAGGTGCATGGAAGAAAATAAGAAGAGAGAGGGGGGGGAGGAGAGGCCAGCGCAAAAAATAAAAGGCCACCCCTCAGGATGGCTTTTAGTGAACAGTATGCATTTTATGAAACGAGAAGGTTTGTGCGCGGTTTCAGGAAGATACGACGATCTCATTCTGCATCTGAAACCGACACCCTATAAGAACCCCTATACCTTGCGGTGCCAGATCCTAAGTCTGGTGCGTCTGCCAATTCCGCCACTCTCGCAAAATCGAACGTTTGAAACGACAAACCCCGCTGTTAACGGGGTTGGCCTTTATGATTGGGGTGGGTAGTGGGATTCGAACCCACGTATGAACGAGTCACAGTCGTTTGTGTTAACCGCTTCACCATACCCACCATATTCAGTTGTGGCACGCCTGAGAGGGTTCGAACCTCTGACCTACGGCTTAGAAGGCCGTTGCTCTATCCAACTGAGCTACAGGCGCAGAAGTAATGCCTGCAATTGAGTGGTCGGGGTGAGAGGATTCGAACCTCCGGCCCCCTGCTCCCAAGGCAGGTGCGCTAGCCAGGCTGCGCTACACCCCGATTCAAGAACCAAGTTTATAGCATAGCCTCTGGAGCCGCGCAACACCTTTTTTTATGCGCCCCGAGATTTTCTCGGAGCCGTCTTACCACCTATTCAACGCCAAGACGTGAAGCCGCAAAGGCGCCAAGTTGAACCCCAAAATTCCACGATCTTGCCTTCCTTGCGCCTTCGCGCCTTGGCGCCTTTGCGTTAAAGCCTTTGTCCTTTGGCCTTAGTTTGCGCCTTAGCGGCTTTGGGTGAGCGCCTCTTTGAGCATCTGCATGGCGCGTCCGCGGTGGCTGATGGCGTTCTTGATCTCCATGGGAAGTTCGGAGAAGGTCTGCCCGTACTCCGGCACCATGAAGAGGGGATCGTAGCCAAAGCCCCCCTCCCCCCGCGGCGCCTCCAGGATCACCCCCGCTAGGGCGCCGTCGAAGGTCCGGCAGGTTCCGTCGGGAAGGCAGAGCGCTATGACGCAGTGAAACGCAGCACCCCTTTTTTCGGCGGGAACGCCCGCGAGCTCGCGCAGCAGGAGCGCGTTGTTGTCGGCGTCGGTCGCCCCCTCACCGGCGAAGCGCGCCGAGTAGACGCCGGGGCGTCCGCAGAGGTAATCGACGCAAAGCCCGGAGTCGTCGGCAAGTACCGGCCGCCCGGTGCAACGCGCCGCGGAGAGCGCCTTCTTTATCGCGTTCTCCTCGAAGGTCGCACCGTCCTCCACGACGTCCGGGAGATCGGGAAAGTCGGCAGGCGAGAGGATGGTATCCACCACGCCGCGCAGCAGTTCACCGAACTCGCGCAGTTTCCCCTTGTTTCCCGATGCGACCAGGAGCTCTTTCATGCCTGAAGCGCCTCTCTCTGGATCTCGAAGAGACGGGTGAGCCCAAGCATTGCGTGGCCGCGCATGGCGTCCATCTGGTCGAGGGTGAAAGGCTCCGCCTCGGCGGTTCCCTGCACCTCGACGAAACGCATCGAGGAGGTCATCACGAAGTTCATGTCCACCTCGGCGCTCGAGTCTTCGGGGTAGTCGAGGTCGAGGAAGGGGGTGCCGTCAACGATGCCGACGCTCACCGCGGCGACCGCCTCGCGCAGCGGGCTCTGGGAGAGGTCCCCGGCGTTGACCAGGGTCTGCAGGGCATCGGCCAGCGCAACGTAAGCGCCGGTGATCGAAGCGGTGCGGGTGCCGCCGTCGGCCTGGATCACGTCGCAGTCGATGAGGATGGAGCGCTCGCCCAATTTTTCCAGGTCGACCACTGCACGGAGCGACCTGCCGATCAGGCGCTGGATCTCGTGGGTGCGTCCGGAGAGTTTTCCCTTTGCCGACTCACGCTGGTTTCTGGTGTGCGTTGCGCGCGGCAACATGCAATACTCCGCGGTGACCCAGCCCGTCCCCTTCCCTTTCAGGAAGGAAGGGACCTTCGACTCGATTGTCGCGTTGCAGATTACCTTCGTGTCCCCGAACTCGATCAGCACCGAGCCCTCGGCGTGTTTCAGGTAATTGCGCGTGATTTTAACTTCCCTCAATGCATCAGCCGCACGGCCGTTTCTGCGTGTCATGACTCTCCTTTAAAACCGGTTCAACGTTCAACGTTCAGCGTTCAACGTGTCGTTTGCCAACCTTGCGGCAGTTACGTTACTTGTTTCCTGGTCCTATGTGTCCGCTCAAATAAGCGCGATTACCATCATTTTCTCGTGCAGCGGTCCGTGCCGCCCCGCCGCACCTGCTTCCGGCAAAGGTCAAAGCCCTAACGTTGAACGCTGAACGTTGAACGGCTCTACCTCTTCGGGTTCACGTTCACCCTGCCCCGTCCGCCGTTGTCGTAGATCTTGGGTCCCCCCTCGCCCCAGCGGTTGTTGGGGGCGCGGAACTCCTCATTGCCTGCGTTGTAGATATCATGCCCCGCGTTACCGGAGATCACGTTGTCCCACGCTACGGCGGAACCGTCGAAGACGAGCATCCCCTGCGTGCCGTTACCGGTGATCACGTTGTCGCTCACCCTCACCCGCGAGCCGGTCAGCGACAGCCCGTAGTCGCTGTTTCTCGCAAGCTTCACCCCGGTCACGCTCCCCTCGGTCTCGAAAAGGGTAACGCCGCGGCCGTTGTCGAGGACCGCTCCGCCGGCAAGCTTCAACCGACAGCTGTCGCAGGAAAAGGCGGAGCGGTTCATGGCGAGACTGCCATCCTGCAGGTAGATCGAAGTGTGCCGCACCTCGATTCCCACCCGATTGCCGACCACGCTCACGCCGCGCACGGTCGCCTCGCTCTGGATAAAGCTCATGCCGGTGTCGCAGTCGGAGGCGCCCCCCCCCTCGACGGTGACAAGCGCATCCTGGAAACGCATCCCGGTGGCGCTGCGCTCGGCACGCACCCCCTTCAGGGTCAGGTTCGCAAAAAGCGCCTCGATCCCGGTCGCCGCCCCTTCGATGCGGCAGTTTTCCAGTAGGTTGTTCTTCTCGCTGCCAAGGAGAACGATCCCCTGCCAGTCACCGGCAGCGGGCGCCGCGAAGAGCGACGAGAAACGGATCGGCTCCTCCTTGCTCCCGGAGGCGACCAGCCGGCCCTGCACCACGAGAACCGGCTCCCCCCCCCCNGTTCGCAAAAAGCGCCTCGATCCCGGTCGCCGCCCCTTCGATGCGGCAGTTTTCCAGTAGGTTGTTCTTCTCGCTGCCAAGGAGAACGATCCCCTGCCAGTCACCGGCAGCGGGCGCCGCGAAGAGCGACGAGAAACGGATCGGCTCCTCCTTGCTCCCGGAGGCGACCAGCCGGCCCTGCACCACGAGAACCGGCTCCCCCCCCCCTTTCTTGAAGCGAACCACGGTCCCCGGCTCGACGGTGAGCGTCGCCTGCGGGGCCACGGTCACCGCCCCCTCGACAAGCACCTCACCCTTCCAGACGGTGTCCTCGGCGAGAACGCGGTCGGCATAGGTGCTCTGCGGATTGAACGGCGCCACGGCACGCTCGGGAGCGGGAGCAGAAACGGATGCGGACGGCACGACGGAGGACGGAGCATCGGCGGCCGCGGCCTGGTGGCAAAAAAGGGCCGCCAGAAGCAGCCCGTGGATAAGTAGTATGGGATATCTCTTCATTTTTTTGGTATCTGCAAGCTTTCCTGGTGATAGACCTTGTTCTTGCCGCGGCGCTTGGCCAGGTAGAGCAGGGAGTCGACGATGTTGAACAGCTCGTCCATTTTGTCCGCGTTGTCCGGGTAGCTCGCAACGCCGATGCTCACGGTGACGCCACGGCTCGCCCCGTCCACGGGCCGCTTCGCGGTCCCCTGCTGCACGCTGTCACGCAGACGCTCCGCAGCGAGGATCGCCTGGTCCAGGCGGGTCTCCGGTAAAAGTACGATGAACTCCTCACCGCCGTAGCGGAAGGCGACGTCGACGGAACGGATCGTCTGCAGGATCAGCTCCCCCATGAGCTCGAGGAGCCGGTCGCCCGTGGCGTGGCCGAAGCTGTCGTTGTAACTCTTGAAGTCGTCCACGTCCATCATGATGATGGAGAACGGCTTGTGGTAGCGCTTGGCGCGCGCCATCTCCTGCCGGAAGTACTGCTTGAAGTAGCGGTGGTTGTGCAGCCCGGTGAGCGAGTCGGTGATGGCGAGAAGCTTGGTCCGCTTGTGCAGCGTCGCGTTGTGGATCGCCATCGCGGCGAAGGACGCGAGGATCGAGAGGAGGTTCAACTTGTCGCGGTCGAAGCATCTCGGTTCGAAGTCATCCAGGTAAAGGATGCCGACGATGCGCTCCTGAAAGACGAGCGGAACGCACACAAGCGAGCGGATCCCTTCCTTCAGGGCGATCGGGTTCTTGAAGAACGGGGTTTGCTGGGTGTCCTCGATGTAAAAGATCTCGCCGGCCAGAAGCACCTGCTCGGTGAGCCCTCCGGGGGTCACCTCCCAGCGCTCCTTCTTCACGAAATCCGCGGTGAGCCCCGAGTGCGCGTGCAGGCTAAGCTCGCGTCTTGCGTCGTAGTAGAGCGCGACGCTACCCGCCGGGGTACCAGCGAACCGCATGGCGCTCGTCAGAATCGCCTGCAGCACCGTATCCAGATCCAGCGTAGAAACGACGGCCTTGGCGACCTCTATCAGATCCTTGAGCCCCTTTACCTGGGACTCTAGCGACTCCTTCTGGCTATTGCAATCACACTGGCTCATGGAGGCTCCGGGAGGAAAAATTAACCCGTCATTAATAACACAGCGGGGCTCCCGTTGTAAATGCCCCTGAGGCGTAAACACCGGCAATTTCGTTTTTTATGAGCGCCCGAAATTTTAATCTATTAACGCTTGACTTCGTCATACATCTTGTGGTTTATTTCTGGCCGCCCACTAAATGTGGTATTGAGCGATCCGCATGGCGACATGATAATTTATCCAAGGAGAACGAAACGTTATGAAGAAGACCGCCGAAAAGGGACAGATCCCGGGCCTCACCAAGAACGCACAGACAGTACTAGAGAAGCGCTACCTGAAGAGGGACCAGTCAGGCAAGCCTCTTGAGACCCCCGCCGACATGTTCCGTCGCGTTGCGACCGCGATCGCCCAGGCCGACGCCGTCTTCGACAAGAAAGCCGACCTCTCCGCGCTCTCCGACAAGTTCTACGCGATGATGACCAACTTCGAGTTCCTCCCGAACTCCCCGACCCTGATGAACGCCGGCCGCGAGCTTGGGCAGCTCTCCGCCTGCTTCGTCCTTCCGGTGGGCGACAGCATGGAGGAGATCTTCGAGTCGGTCAAGCACACCGCGCTGATTCACAAGTCCGGCGGCGGCACCGGCTTCTCCTTCTCCCGTCTGCGCCCGGCAAACGACGTGGTCATGTCCACCACCGGCATCTCCAGTGGCCCGCTCTCCTTCATGCGCGTCTTCGACGTCGCCACCGAGACCATCAAGCAGGGCGGCACCCGCCGCGGCGCGAACATGGCGATCCTGCGAGTCGATCATCCCGACATCATGGACTTCATCATGTGCAAGAACGACCAGCGCCAGTTGAACAACTTCAACATCTCGGTCGGCATCACCGAGGAGTTCATGAAGGCCGTCGACGCGGACCGCGACTACACCCTTATGAACCCGCGCGACAAGAAGCCTGCCGGCAGCCAAAACGCCAGGAAGGTGTTCGCGCGCATCGTGAAGCAGGCCTGGGAAAACGGCGAGCCGGGCATCATCTTCCTCGACCGTCTGAACAAGGACAACCCGACCCCCCACATAGGCGAGATCGAGTCGACGAACCCCTGCGGCGAGCAGCCGCTGCTTCCGTACGAGTCCTGCAACCTGGGCTCCATAAACCTCGGCAAGATGGTGGCGGGCGGCAAGGTGAACTGGGACAAGCTGAAGGAGACGGTGAAGAGCGCCGTGCACTTCCTCGACAACGTCATCGAGGTGAACAACTACCCCTTGCCCCAGATCGACGAGATGACCCGCTCGAACAGGAAGATAGGTCTCGGCGTCATGGGGTGGGCCGACATGCTGATCCTGCTCGGCGTCCCCTACGGCTCCGAGGAGTCCATCGAACTGGGCGAGAAGGTGATGCAGTTCATCAACGACGAAGGGCACGCCGCCTCCCGCGAACTCGCCAGGACCCGTGGCGCGTTCCCGAACTTCAAGGGGAGCGTGTACGACGTCCCCGGCGCCGCACCGGTCAGAAACGCGACCGTCACCACCATCGCCCCGACCGGCACCATATCCATCATCGCCAACGCCTCCTCCGGCGTCGAGCCGCTCTTCGCCGTCTCCTTCGTGCGCCAGGTGATGGACAAGAACATCCTGGTCGAAGTGAACCCGCTTTTCGAGAAGATCGCTAAGGAGCAGGACTTCTACAGCGAGGAACTGATGCAGCGGATCGCCGAGCACGGCACCGTGCAGGACATAAGCGCCATCCCCGAGGACGTGCGCGACGTGTTCGTGACCGCCCACGACATCACCCCGGAAGAGCACGTCACCATGCAGGCCGCCTTCCAGCGTCACACCGACAACGCCGTGTCGAAGACGGTGAACTTCCCGCGCGAAGCGACTATCGAGGACGTCGAGAAGGTGTACCGTCTCGCCTACGAGATGAACTGCAAGGGGGTCACCATCTACCGTGACGGCTCCCGTGACGAGCAGGTCCTCTCCGTCGGCAAGAAGGAAGAGCCGAAGGTGGTCGCAGCGATGACCGCGGAAGAAAAGCGCAGCAAGCGCGAGCGTCCGAAGGCGCTCAAGGGTTGGACCTACCAGATGCAGACCGGCTGCGGACCGCTTTACATCACCATCAACGAGGACGCCACCGGCCTCTTCGAAGTCTTCACCACCATGGGCAAGGCAGGCGGCTGCGCCGCCAGCCAGTCCGAGGCGATCGGGCGCATGGTATCGCTTGCCTGGAGAAGCGGCGTGCAGGCACGCCAGGTAGTGAAGCAGCTCCTCGGCATCTCCTGCCACAGCCCGAGCGGTTTCGGCGACAACAAGATCCTGTCCTGCGCCGACGCCGTCGCCAAGGCGATCCAGTCGCACCTGGCGATCACCGGCCATGGTGAAATCATCGAAGCTCCCGCCTTCGAGAAAGGCGCCTGCCCCGAGTGCGGCGGTGTCGTGGAGCACGAAGGCGGCTGCGCCGTCTGCCGCGTCTGCGGCTACTCTGAGTGCGCGTAGAGGAAGTACAGAGTCAAACGAAGTAGAAAACAAGAAGGGGCCCCCACAAGCGATGCGGCCGCTTCAGCAGAGATGCTGAAGCGGCACATGCTGGTGCGGGTCCCTTTTAAGTTAGTGAGGGCGGCGAATACGTTTCTCGAGTGACGAAAGCGTTCGTCACTAAGCGGAATGCGTTCTTCGGGTTCACGGAAGCGTTCCGTCACTCAGCGAATGCGTTCCTCGGGGCACGGAAGCGTTTCGTCACTCAGCGAATGCGTTCCTCGGGGCACGGAAGCGTTTCGTCGCTCAGCGAATGCGTTATTCCAGTCACGGAAGCGTTCCGCCGCTCAACGAATACATTCCTCGGGGCACAGAAGCGTTTCGCCGCTCGGCGAATGCATTCCTCGGGGCGCGTAAGCGTTCCGTCGCTCAGCGAATGCATTCTTCGGGTCACGGAAGTGTTCCGTCGACCAGCGAATGCATTCTTCGGGGCACGTAAGCGTTCCGTCGCTCAGCGAATACATTCTTCAGGGTACAGAAGCGTTCCGCGGTTCATAGAATGCTTTTCCTGAGTGACGAAAGCGTTCCGCCATTCCGAGAATAAGTTCGCGGCCCCAGGGGACTTCCGGATGTTGAACGGATGATGTGGTGAGATGCATGAAGGAGGGGGCCGGTCCCTTTGCTGCGGGGACCGGCCGATTGCTGCGGTCACGTCGGCGGGTTAGGTAATGATGATCGCAACGGGTTCACTCCACGGGCCGTACTCGTTGTTGCCGACACTCCTGACTCTGAAATAATACCAATTCGCCCGTTCCAGCTTGGCTATTATGGTCCGAACCAATGTCAGCTGCCCGTAATCCTCGAATGATTCCTCCCCCTGCGGATGCCCCTTGCAAATCTGCAATTGGTAGGAACCCGCCCCGGGATCTTTATCCCAACTTACGGTGACCTCCCCGATCTGGGGGCCGTTCTTCACCCTAAGAACGTGGCCGAAAAGTGAAACGGGCCGGGCGTAAACCCTTTTAATCTTTTCCTTCAAGGTGAAGCCGTTGTTATAAAGCCACGTCTCGTCTTTATCATTCTTTGCCCTGAGCACGAGGTAGGCGGCGTTGATGTACACATCCTCCACCGCCGCCGCGGTGGTCATCTGGAGTCCTTTCGTCGTGCGCAAGTTAAGCGCCAAAGCCTTCTGCCACTCAGACTCGATTTTTTCCTTGTGGTCCTTGAATTGCGGTGACGTCGGCACCCATGAGTCCATCAGGGTGCTGATCTTGATGTGCGCGGCCTGCAAAGTCGCGGCATCATCGAGCCACGTCACAAATTGCGGAGGGGCCATACTCGCATGGTTCATCACGAATCTGTCCGCAGGGTTCATGTCTCTCCTCCCGTAAAATGAATTTCCTCCAATCTAACAGAACATTCCACGCCGTCAAGTGGCTCGTCTCACCACCGCTCTCCCCCCACACCCGGCGGATCGCTTCACGAATGCCCTTGGCCTAACGTCATGGGTCGAACCGCATGAAACAGGAAGTAAAAAAACAGTAGTAACGGTGGCATTAAGACGGACGCGCCGAGTATGATAGTATTGGACCCATCAATGCAGGTACGGAGGAAACATGTCACAGTTCGTCCACGGCCTTGTGAGCAAGATAGAGCAGGTTCTGCCTATGGCCGAGGCTCTCTATAAGGATCTGCACCAGCATCCAGAGCTCCCTATGCAAGAACTCCGCACGTCGAACATCATCGCAGGGAAGTTGCGTGAAGCCGGCTTCGAGGTGACGGAAAAGGTCGGCGCCACCGGTGTCGTCGGCGTCCTGAAAAACGGCGCAGGCCCGACGGTCATGCTGCGCGCGGACATGGACGCCGTACCGATGAAGGAGGAGACGGGGCTCGACTATGCAAGCCGCATCGAGGTAGTGAACGAAAAAGGGGAAACGGTCCCTGTGGCTCATTCATGCGGCCACGACATGCACACGACCTGGCTGACCGGTGCGGCAACGGTGCTGTCGCTCGCGCGCGACTCCTGGCGCGGCACGCTCATCGCCGTGTTCCAGCCGGGAGAAGAAACCGGCAAAGGGTCACAGGCGATGCTCGACGACGGCATGACCCAGCGTTTCCCGCGCCCGGACGTCATCATGGGGCAGCACATGCTGCAATGCCGCGCCGGAACGGTTGGATGCCGCGCAGGCCAGGTCCTGACTTCCGGCGACAGCCTGCTGGTGCGCTTTTTCGGCAAAGGCGCCCATGGCGGAATGCCGCAAAACGGCATAGATCCCATCGTGATGGCAGCCTCGGCGGTGCTGCGGCTGCAAACTATCGTCAGCCGCGAGATCGCGCCGCAGACACAGACGGTGGTGACCGTCGGAGAGTTTCACGCCGGGACTGCGGAGAACATCATCCCCGCCGAAGCCTGCCTGAAGCTGAACGTCCGGACCACGGACGAAGGCGTGCGCAATCATGTACTGCAGGCGATAAAACGGATCTGCGTCGCCGAGGCACGCGCGTCCAACGCGCCGAGAGATCCCGCCTTTGAGGAAATCAACAACTTCCCCCTGACGGTGAACGACGCCGAAACGACGAGAAAGATAGGGGGGGCCTTTCAAGATTACTTCGGAGACCGGTTCGTTGATATGCCTACACAAGGGGCAAGCGAGGACTTCGGACGTTTCGGAAAAGCCTGGAACTCCCCCTACACCTATTGGTTCGTGGGGGGGTGCGCGCCGGAACTGTACGACAAGGCGTTGCAGGCGGGTGAGATCGAGCAACTGCCTGGCCCGCACTCGCCCTTTTGGGCGCCCACCCTGCACCCAACCCTGCGCACCGGCATCGAAACGATGCTGACTGCGGCCGGGGTGTGGTTGGCCGGTCGGCCGACTACTAGCGACTGAAGTGGCGCCTCCCCGCCCGCTCCCCTTATTCCCGAACCACCGATCCTGCTGTCTCCAACCGGACCAAGCTTGCCAGGTCACATGTGTCATATGACCTTTTTTGCATTGGCAAACGGTCCTTTTTATGAAATGGTACTTGGTCTAGCGGGAGATCCGGTCTTTCGGGAGCACCTATGAAAAAGATACTCGCCGTAGAAGACAGCAAGGTATCGCAGGCCCATCTGCTCGATATCCTCGAAGGCACATATGAGGTCAGGGTGGAAGAAAACGGCACATCGGCGCTCTCCGCCGTGATGGAAATGCCCCCGGACCTGATTCTGCTCGACGTGAACCTCCCGGGGATGAACGGCTATGACGTCTGTCGCCAGTTGAAAGGTGATGTGAGGACGCGCGAGATTCCCATCATATTCCTCACCGGCTGCGATTCCGGAGGGGAAAAGGTGAAGGGGTTCGAGGCAGGGGCTGACGACTACATCGTGAAGCCCTTCTACCCGGAGGAACTCCTGGCGCGGGTCACGCTGCATCTGGCATCAAGACGCGAGAAGCAGATGGCGGTCGAGCTCGAAAGGCTGAAACTTTTACGGGAGATGGCAGTGGCGATAAGCCACGAGTTCAACAACCCCTTGACCGCGATCCTCTGGCACCTTCGCCTCGCCTCCAAGGGGCTCGGAGAAGGGAATGAGGAAACCCGCACGCATCTGTCGGACATGCAGTTTGAACTGGACAAGATAAGGCGGATCGTGGCCCGCTTGGCCGAAGCGTCCCGCGACGCGAAGACCGAGTACGTGATGGGCGAGGCCATGATAGACGTGAACCGGATCTGAGCCTCCGGTCGCAACCCAGCAGGAGAATCAGGCAGTAATGGAAAATTTCATCATCATCGGCGTGTTCGTGCTGCTCGGGATGCTCTTTCGTCGTCTCGAGGCCTTCCCGAAGGACTCGGCACAGGTGCTGAACATGTTCGCCCTCTACGTGTCGCTACCGGCGCTTATCCTCCTCAAGGTGCCGCAGATCGTCTTCTCACGCGACATCCTCACCGCCGCGCTCGTGCCGTGGGGGATGCTTTTATTGTCGGTGGCCGCAGTACTCGGCGCGGCGCGGCTGTGGCGCTGGGATCGTGCATCGGTTGGGGTGCTGCTCCTCGTGGTGCCGCTCGGCAACACCTCGTTTCTCGGCGTCCCGATGGTCCAGGCCTTCTTCGGGGCGGCGGGCCTTCCCTACCTCATCATCTACGACCAGTTGGGAACCATGATCATCATGGTGACCTACGGCTCGATGATTCTTGCCCTGTACGGCAAGGACGGATCGGTACGCCTCTCGGCAATGGTGCGCAAGATGCTTCTCTTTCCCCCCACCATTGCCTTGCTGGTCGGCCTGGTTGCCCGTTCATGGCCTTACCCGGAGAAACTCGCCCAGGCGCTGCAAAACGTCTCTCTCACCCTCGTCCCCGTGGTCATGACGGCGATCGGCCTGCAGATGAGGCTCAGACTGCCGCGCAGGGTGCTCGGACCGCTTGCCTTCGGGCTGGCGCTGAAGCTCGCGACGGCACCGCTCATCACCCTGCTCGTTTGCCGGATGGCGGGCGTTGCCGGCATGGTGGTCGACGTGTCGATCCTCGAAGCGGCCATGCCGCCCATGGTGACGGCCGGTGCGCTCGCCGTCGTCGCCGGGATGGAGGCCGACCTCGCCGTGGCCATGATAGGGATAGGCATCATCCTCTCTTTCGGAACCATCCCCGCCGTCTATTGGCTGACACGCCTCACCGCCTGACTCATCCGGGCCATGCCCCGCCGGGACTGCGCCTCCGGCGGGGCTTGCTCTGACTGCAGTTACAGGTGAAAATCTCCCGACGCTTCAGGCTGGTAGAGGACCTTCTTCACCTTCAGCTTCTTCTTTCCGCCGGGCACCGCCCAGGCGATGCGGTCGCCGGCACGGTAGCCTATCAGCGCGGTCCCTACCGGGGCGAGCACCGATATCCTCCCCTTTTCCAGATCTGCGTCCGGCGGGAACACGAGGGTATATTCCAACTCCTCGCCGGAATCGAGATCCTGCAGGCGCACCCGCGAGTTCATCGTTATGACGTCCGGGGGGATGCCCTCGGAGGGGACCACTTCCGCTCTCGTCAGTTCCTGCTCCAGTTCCGCAAGGTACCTGCCGTCGCGCGACGACCTTTGCTCGGCATTGCTGATCATCTCCTCAAGACGCTCCAGGTCGAACTCCGTGATGAATATCTGTCTACCCTTTCCGCTTTGCTTCATTTTCTTCTCCTTTTTCGGGCAATAAAAAACCCCCGCGGGCTCATGCCGGCGGGGGTCTTGGTGTTGGTCTGTACGATAAAAGCTAAACCCTTCCCTCCGGCACCGACATAGAACGTGCGAGACCGCGCAGCAACGCGGCTGCGGTCAGGCGGGTAAAAAGGGTGGCATGAAAAAGACGGGTTGATATCACGGCTATGTTTTCCTCGAATCTATTAGTCGTTACGGTTGTCAACCCTAGCATCTTTGCATGTAGGCGTCAACAAGGGGAGGCGCCCTGCTCGCTCCGCTCGACGGACGCCGCCGAATATCCACAATCTCCTTGCAAATTCGTACGCGAGCGGGTACGGATGCTGTGATGAAAAGTCTATCCGGCAACATAGGAAAACTGTACGTCTTCTCCTTCCTGCAGATGATGCTGTTTCCGATGGCGATCATCACCCTCTTCTGGAAGGACCACATCGGCCTTTCGCTGACCCAGATCCTGCTTTTGCAGAGCATCTTCTCGGTGGCGACCCTGGCACTCGATTACCCCGCGGGTTACATAAGCGACCGGGTCGGCTACCGCTGCGCCCTCAACATCGCTGCGGCCCTTGGCATGGCAGGCTGGGGGATCTACATCTATGCGAACTCCTTCACTACTGTGCTGCTGGCGGAGATCACCCTCGGGATGTCGCTCTCCTTCATAAGCGGCTCGGACAGCGCCCTTCTGTATGAGACGCTGCGCGCGCAGGGGGATGAGCATTCTTATGCCCGGCACCAGGGGCGCATGCACGGCTTCGCCCAGATCGGCGAGGCAGCCGGAGCGGTGATGGCCGGCGTGATCTACGCCTTCGAGCCGAGGCTCCCCTTCGTCCTGCAGGTCGCTGTATGGGGGGCCGGGCTCCTGGTCACCTCACGGCTCACGGAAACGCCGCGCGAGCATGCGCCGCAGCGCTCGCATCTGGCCGAGGCGGTCGCCACGGCCCGCTACGCCTTCAGGGAGAACCGTCACCTGCGCTACACCATCCTCCTCAACACGGTGCTGGGGGTCGCCTCCTTTTACCCGGTCTGGCTGATCCAACCCTACATGCAGCACGCCCGCGTGCCGGTCACCTGGTTTGGGCCGGTATGGGCCGGCGCGAACCTGACCGTCGCGCTTTGCGCCCTGGCAAGTCACCGGCTGCACAACCGCCTGGGCGACCGCGGCATGGTCCTTCTCTTCCTAGGGTTGGTCGCCGTCGGTTATCTGGGGCTTGGTTTGAGCGGCGGGATCTGGGGATTCCTCTTTTATTACCTTCTGACCTGCATGCGTGGTTTCAGGGGGCCGATGATGCTGTCCCACACCCAGAAGGAGTCGACGAGCGTCAACCGGGCGGCGACGCTTTCCCTGCAGTCGGTTTCCTTCCGGCTTCTCTTCGTGGTGAGCGGTCCGCTGGTGGGAAAGCTGGCCGACGCGGCGGGCGTGGCGCGGAGTTTTTACTTCCTCTTCTACGCATTCCTTTTCACCCTCCCCCTGCTCGCGGCGCTTTTCCTCAGGAACGCGCCTCGCCGGGAGGCCGAGCTTGTGTGATGCTGAGCGGACGGAAGACCCGCCGCAAAGGAGCAGAGCATGAACTACAGAGCCATAGCGAAAAAGCTGCTGCAGGAACAGCCGCAGACCATTGCGGTCCTCTTAGCCCGTCTCCCCGCCCAAGACGCCGGCGAGATCGTGAAGCTCCTCCCCGACTTCGTCCAGGCCGATCTCGTGCAGCGGATCGTGCACATAGAGCGCTTGCCCGACGAGGTGTTGGCCGAGATCGACGCGACGCTGGAAGCCGTCTTGCGGAGCCGCTGACCCCGCCTCTTTTCCCTTGCCCCGCGCTTGACCGGATGATATCTAAATATCCGAATGTAACCGGAGGGATTGCCGGTTGAGCGAAGGAGAGATCGTGAAGCCGAGAGCAAGGCGAAGGTCATGGCAAAAATGAATGCGTTCGACCGCCATCCCGCGGAGTACGACGCCTGGTTCGACAGGCACGTCGACATCTATCAGGCGGAGTTGGCGGCAGTGCGGGAACTCGTCCCGGCGCAGGGAAACGGCGTGGAGATCGGCGTCGGGACCGGCCGCTTCGCGGCACCGCTCGGTATCGCCTTGGGCGTCGAGCCTTCACCGGGAATGGCGCAGCTTGCGCGGCAACGGGGGATCGAAGTTCTGTCAGGGACGGCGGAAACACTCCCGCTGCCGGATGCCTGCTTTGACTACGCGGTGATCGTCACCGTGCTCTGTTTCGTAGAGGACGTCTCACGCGTGCTGGCCGAGGTACGGCGCGTACTGAAGCCGGGCGGCTCGCTCATCATAGGGTTCATCGACCGGGAGAGTGTACTTGGGGAAAGCTATGAGCGGGAAAAAAGCGGGAGCGACTTCTACCGCGAAGCTACCTTTCGCAGCGCGGCCGAGCTTGAAGCGCTTCTGACCGAGGCGGGATTCTCGGGATTCTCTTACCGGCAGACCCTTTTGCCGGCTCCCGCCGGGTTGTCCGTCAGCGAAGGGCATGGGCGGGGCGGGTTCGCGGTCGTAAAGACGATAAAGAACGGCAAGGAGAAATAGCATGAAGGTGGGAATCATTCGTTGTCAATTGACTGAGGATATGTGCCCGGGAACGGTGGACTTCAAGGTGGCCGGCGAAGGCACGCAGGCATTCGAGGAAACTGGCCCCGTCGAGATCGTTGGCTTTCTGTCCTGCGGCGGCTGTTCCGGAAAGAAGGCGGTCACCCGGGCCAAGATGATGGTGGATCGCGGAGCGGAGGGTATTGTCTTCGCTTCCTGCATGAAGAAGGGAAACCCCATCGGCTACCCCTGCCCTCACTTCGCTGCCATGAAGGCGGCAGTGGAAGCGAAGGTCGGGCCCGAAGTGAAGATCATCGACTGGACGCACTGACATGACCTACGCGGACTTGCAGGAGGCGCTGCGGATACTGGGGCTGGGGGAGCGGGCGACGCTGGGAGAGATAAAGGCCCGGCACCGGGAGTTGGTCAAGTGCCATCATCCCGATGCCGGTGCGCAGGGGGACCCGGAAAGGATCCGCCTGATAAACGCGGCCTACCGGATCGTGTCGGAGTACGTAGCGGGATACCGCTTCTCGTTCACGGAAGACGAGTTCTACGAGCAGAACCCTGATGAGCGGCTGAGAAACCAGTTCATGGACTTCTACCGGAATTGAGAAGACGAAGAGGTGCACGGAGAGTATCGTTGACAATTCAAAAGAAAAATAATACATTGTTTTAGCAGATCGAGACAATGCCGCACTTCTTCAACTGGCGTCGTTTCGATGGCGGAAGGGACTAACACAACGGGCTAAGCGCCTGAAAAAACAGAACCAGCATGTGAAGGAGCAGGAAATGGGCATGGCATTACAGTGCAAGTTCTTCGGCCACATCATCAGTGTCGACAAAGCGCTCGCCATACGTGATGGAGCTACCGCAGAACAGAAGTACTCCCTTCTTTTCGAATGCGACAAGTGCGGCAAACCGGTCCGACCGCGCGTCGCGGGCGACAAGCACGTCGCGCACTTCGTGCACCTCAAGGAAAACCCCGAGTGCGGTTACCTCGAGCCCCCCAAGGAATACTGAACAGCGTGCCGCGATGAAGCTGCTCACCCTCTTCTTTCTGGTCTCACTGGCGTCCACCGCCATCCCCGGACCGGCGGTCCTGTACGTGACGACGCAGGGGATGCGCGGCGGCATGCGCTCGGGACTTCCGGCGGCACTCGGCATCCTTGCCGCCGACGCCTTCTATATAGTCCTCTCCGTAACGGGGCTCTCCGCGATACTCGCCGCATCTTACCGACTGTTCACCATAATGAAATGGGCCGGCGCCGTGTACCTGGTCTACTTAGGCGTTCGGATCGTGCTTTCGGGGCTCTCCGCTTCGGTGACGCGGCAGACTGCCACCGCCAACTGCGGTACAGGTCGCTCCTTCCTGGGTGGCTTCGCCCTCCACGCTGCGAACCCAAAGGCGCTTTTGTACTTCGGATCTCTCGTCCCGCAGTTCGTGACGACGGGCGAGCCGATTGCCGGCCAACTTGCCGCGCTTGCGCTCATACACCTCTCCACCGCTTCCTGCGTGCTCATCATCTACGCCGCGTCTTCCGCGCGCTTAGGTCGCTGCGGCGTCGGTTCGGGCGTCTCCCGACTGCTGCGCTTTGCGGCCGGCGCCTCTCTCATCGGGGCGGGTATTTCCCTCGGATGCCTGAGAAGAAGCAGCCCCTGAGTTAAGCCCCTTGCAAATCAAATCCCCCCTGTCCCCCCTTCGCAAAGGGGGGAACCTTAGGCTCATGCAGCGCTTCGTAGGGAGCTGTAATCCACTGTCCCCTGAATCCCTGAAGAACCTTCGTACTACCCCGCCCCGTAGCGCTCCTTCGTTTCGCCATTCAAGAAGTTATTGACCAGCCGACACCTGTTATTGAAAAATCACATGGCCTGCCAGCAAGTTACAAGCGGGATGCCGTATACGCTAAACGTGTGGATCGCACTTTATTTTGCTATTTGGCGTGTGATATATACGTAATTTTAAAATTACGTTACCGAATAGTGCACTACAATCCGCACCATGATCTTCATCGAGTAAAAAAATTAATGGTGCACGGCTTATCTAAAAGCTTCTCTGCACGACATATCCCACTTTTATACCGGCATCAGCCGCTTTCAAAGTTACGACAAGGATAACGGGTGAATTTGAGCATCGTAAAGAAGGGCACCATACTGACCGTCACCATCGTCATCACCGCGGTAAGCGTCACCACGTACGTATCCCTGACCAAGATGAAGCGGGAGATGGTGCGCGTGGCCACCGCGTCGCAGGAAAGCAGGATCAACACCTTCTGGGAGTTACTAAGGCAAAAGGGAGCCTTCCGGGTCGAGGGGAACCGTCTGATGGCGGGGGACTACGTCCTGAACGGCAACAACGAACTTCCCGACAAGGTGGCGAAGATCTGCGGCGGGACCGCCACCATCTTCATGAATGACGTGCGGGTCGCCACCAACGTAGTGAAGGAAGACGGCAGCCGTGCGGTGGGGACAAGGCTCGAGGGTCCCGCCTATGATGCTCTCTTCAAGAAGGGGGAAGGGTACCGGGGCGTCGCGCCGATCCTCAACACCCCCTACTTCACCGCCTACGATCCGATCCGCGACAACAGCGGCCAGGTGATCGGTGCTTTATACGTAGGGGTGAAGACCGCGGATTTCCTACAGTCCTTCGAACACACGCGAACCACGGTGATCGCCCTGGCCGTTGCCTTCACCCTTTTCGCCAGCTGCATCGCGGCCTGGTTCACACGCCTGCTGCTCGCCCCACTGAAGAAGGCGGTCTCCATCACCGAGGCCGTGGCGACAGGGGACCTCACCGTGGCGATTCCGGCGGGTGGAGGCGACGAGGCCGGCAAGCTCCTCGAGTCGCTTCGGACCATGGTGACCGAACTGCGCGGCATGATCAGCAGGGTGAGCGGGTCCGCGGAAAGCGTACAGGGCATATCGACCGACCTCTCCGCAGAAGCCGCGGGTGCTGTGGCGGCCGCGCGTCGCCAGCAGGGCAAAGTGATCGAGACATCCTCCTACGTTGCGACCATCGCCGGCAAGGCCGAGGAGATCGAGAACGAAACGCAACGGCTCGCCCGGGCGGCGTCGGAGTCCTCCGCGTCGATCCTGGAGATGACGGCGACGACGGAGGAGGTCGCACTGAACGCGGAGAGACTCACCTCCCTGATCGCCGAGGTGACCGCCTCGATCATGCAGAGCGCAACGGCCAGCGGCGAGATCGGCGAGCACACCGTGGCACTCGTATCCTCCTCCATGTCGACCGCGTCATCGATCCTGGAGATGGAAGCGGCCACCAACACGGTGAAGGGAAACGCCGTACTCACCGCAGAGGTGGCGGAGGTCGTGGAACACGACGCCCTCAAGGGAGTCGAGGCGGTGCGGGCGATGCGTCAGGGGATAAGCGAGATCCGCGCCTCATCCGGGGTCACCAACCAGGTCATCACGACGCTCACCGCGAGGACGCACGAGATCGGGGCGATATCTTCCGTGATCGACGACATCGCCAAGAGGACCTCGCTGCTCGCACTGAACGCAAGCATCATCGCGGCACAGGCCGGCCAGCACGGCAAGGCTTTCGCGGTGGTCGCAGAGGAGATCAAGATGCTCGCCTCAAGCACCGCCCGCTCCACGAGCGAAATAGCCGGTCTGATCGCCGGGGTGCAGGAGGAGACCGAGCGGGCGGTGAACGCGCTCAAGGAGACGGACCAGCGTATCGCGGCGGGAGAGGAGCTCAGTTCACGCTCCGGCGACGCGCTCGAGAAGATCGTGAGTGGCGTCTCCACCGCGAGAAGCCACATAAGCGGCATCGCGCGGGCCACATCAGAACAGGCGAAGGGGACGAGCCTCATCAGGGAGGCGATGGACCGGGTGACCGACATGACCGAGCGTATCGAGCGCGCCATCAGGGAGCAGTCCGGAGCCAAGGAGGCGATCATGGTTGCCTCGGAGCAGATGAAGGAATTGGCAGCGCAGTTCCAGTGGGCGACCCGTGAGCAGAGCAAGGTGGGGCGCGACATCTCGAACTCGATCCTGGACGTCTCGGACATGTCGCAGAAGATCGAAAAGGCCTGCGCGGTGCAGGCCCAGGAGAGCACCCAGATCGCAGCGGCGGTGACCGAGATCAACGCCGACGCGGATCGCTGCCTGCAGGCCGCGGCGCTTCTCGAGGCGGGGGCGGCGAAGCTCACCGGCCAGGTAGGCGTCCTGCGGGAGGGAACCGGCGCCTTCAGGCTGCAGGGAGACCATTGAAAGAAGCGATACGGTGTGCTAGCATCGGGCCGGCCGCACGTCAGGAAAATCCCCGACGGCTCCAGGAGCCGCCCGATGCCGAAGAGGTCGTTATGACGCCCTTTAGTTTTTTCGCCACACCTTCCTTCAAGACGAAGATCGCGAAGATCGAGAAGCACGACCCGCCGGGTCACGCGCGCATCCAGTCGGTCATCGACCGGCTCCTTTTAAACCCGAGCGACGCCGACGGCTGGATGCACGGCGAGTACCAAGGCCGCCTGAAGAAATACGTGGGGCGGCGCGACTACCGGCTCATCTATCACTGGTGCGAGCTCTGCCGCAAGGAAGGGCACAAGCTTCACTCCCAATGCGGCTTCTGCTCCGAGGTCTCCGACAACAGCGTCATCTTCTTCGACGTCTACCACAAGAATGAGGCGAACAGGCTCTAGGCCATGAAGGCAAGCGAGACAACGGCAAAAAGACGCCAGCAGCTTTTGCGCTTCATCTCGAGAGACCTGCTCGGTCCGGTGGTGGGCAAGATGCCGAAATCGAGCATCGAGTCGCTTGAGAAAGCGTCCTACCTCCCGAACGTCCGCAGGCACATCCTCGACATCATCCCGGTAACCAACGCGCTCATCGTGAAACACGAGCCCCGCGCCGCCTATCCCCCATACATAAGAACCGAGGCGGTCTTTAACAGGCGCAACCTCTACCTCTTGAAGGACGCCACGGTGTCTCCATTCTCCGGCATGGCCTGGATCGGGAACCGGATCATCGAAGAGAGCGTCGGCTCCCTGCGCCGCATCATGGACTGGGGGGATGTGTTGCACGAGCCGCTCCTGCCGGTGACCGCACTTGCGAGCGCGGAGCCGGTGGTGGTTTGCCATCCCGCAAACTACTTTCACTGGCTCATGGAGGTGCTGCCGAACCTGCTGTTCACGGTTGCCAGGTTCCCCGAGGTGAAGATCGTGCTCCCGGAGGAAGTGCCGCGCTACGTGATCGAAGGGCTTTTCACCGCGCTCGGCACCGACGCGGAGACGCGCTTCATCCGCTGCCAGGGTCCGGTGCGGGTCGAGCGGCTGGTGGTGCCGCAGTACCACACCCAGCCGGAATTCACCGATCCCCAGGTCATCACCCTGCTGCACAGCGCGGTGAAGGGGAAGATCGTGGCAGATGGGGTTCGACCGCGTGCCGGACGAGGCGTCAGGCTCTACATCTCGAGGAGGAAAAGCAGACGGCGGCTCGCCGGTGAGGAACTGCTCGAAAAGCGGCTGGAGGAGATCGGCTTCACCATCCTCAACAGCGAGGAGCTTTCCTTCGCCGAGCAGATACGGCTCTTCCACGAGGCGGAGATGGTGGTGGGGACGCACGGCGCCGGCCTTACCAACGTGGTCTGGTCGCAGCCGGGGTGCCGCGTCATAGAGATCTTCGCCAATAACTACATCCTCGACTGCTACGCCTGGCTGAGCTTCAGCCGCGGACTTGACTACCACCACGTCGTCTGCGCCACCGGGCATCGGATAGACGAGAAGGCCATGGACGAGGTGCTGAGCATGTGCGGCGGGGTGGAGAGATGATGAACGGGGGGAACCGATAGATGTACGACTACGAGGAGCTGGTAAGCGCTGACCGGCTGGGGTTCCGGCTACCGGGATGGATCGCCTGCGCCCCCTTCGAGGAATACCTCGGGATGCAGATCGACGAGGCGAGGGATGGCCGCGCCGTGCTCAGCATGCCGTTCAAGGTGAAGCTCGCGCAGGGGAAGGGGCTCATGCACGGCGGCGCGGTCACCTCCATCGCCGACACCGCCGTCGCCATGGCTATCAAGAGCATGGTCCCCGAGGGGACCGACTTCGTCACCGTGGAGATGAACCTGAAGTTCCTCGCCCCGGTTCATGAGGGGACGGTCCGTGCCGAGGCAAGGGCCGTCCCGCAGTGGGAGAGAAAGATCGTCGGGGAGGCTGACATCTTCAACGGCGAGACCAAGGTGGCCGAATTCCGCGCCCTCTTCGTGATCAAGAGACGGGGTGATCACTCACCCCGTCTGTCAGCGGTCCTGAAACACCGGCGGCCGCTTCTCTAAAAACGCCCCCATCCCTTCCTTCTGGTCAAAGGTCGAGAAGCTGTAGCCGAAGAGCTCCGCCTCGTAGGCACAGGCACGGGTGAGGTCCATCTCCAGGCCGTGCACCACCGCCTCCTTGCAGAGCCTCGCCGCGACGCGCCCCTTGGAGGCGATCTTCGCCGCCAGCTTGCGCGCCTCTTCAAGCAGTTCCTCCTGAGGTACCACCCGGTTCACGAGCCCTATGCGCAGCGCCTCGGCGGCGTCGATCATCTCTCCGGTCAGGATCATCTCGAGCGCCCTACCCTTGCCGATAAGGCGTGGCAGCCGCTGAGAGCCGCCGAAGCCGGGGAGGATGCCGATGTTTATCTCCGGCTGGCCGAACCTGGCGTTTTGCGAGGCCAGGCGTATGTCGCAGGCGAGCGCCAGTTCGCATCCGCCGCCCAGGGCGTAGCCGTTCACGGCGGCGATAAAGGGCTTCGAGGAAGCCTCCAGGGCCGCGTAAATGCGGTGCGCCAACAGTGCCAGCTCCCGCGCCTCGGCCGAGATCATGTCGCGCATGACCGCGATGTCCGCACCGGCCACGAACGCCTTCGTCCCCGCCCCGGTCACAATGACAGCCCGGACCTCCTGGTCCCGCTCGACCTCCGCGACGACCTGCTCGAGTTCCTCAAGGGTACTCCTCGTCATGGCGTTCATGGCCGTGGGGCGGTTCATGGTGACAGTAGCGATGCGATCCTTCACTTCCAGCAAAAGGTTCTCCAGTTCCATATTCCCCTCCTCATATCAAAGGCCCCTCCACGTCGCGCCCCGCGCCGAACGGACGGTGTCGACGCAGATGAGCATACCGGGAATTGACCTTCTGGCAACCGTGTTCGACGCACTCGGCTTTAAATTTCGTGGATTTACCAGCAGTTCAAGAAGCAGCGTGCCTGATCGGGGAAAAACAGAAGGGGTAAAGGACAAGGAGCCGGCGAGGTGACGCGCCGGCTCCTTGAATGTGCGGGTGGGACGTCAGGCGAGCCGGAACTGGCCGACCAGGCGCTGCAACTCCTGCGCGGTGCCGTTTAGCTGTGCCGCAGCGACGGCGGACTCGCGCGCCGACGACGCGGTACCCTGCACCACGTCGGTCACCTGCAAAAGACTCTGCGAGATCTCCGAGGTGGTGGCGGTCTGTTCTTCTGCCGCCGTGGCGATCTGGTTTATCTGCATGGTGAAGGCCTCGATGCGCTCCCGGATTCCCGCAAGTGCTGCACCCGAGCGGGAGGCCTCGTCGGTCCCCGCCTTAACCTCCTGCACCCCCTGATCCATCACCGCCACGGCGTCCTTCGTCTCCCCCTGGATCGCCTTGATCATCACGCCGATCTCCTGGGTGGCCCTGGTGGTCCGCTCGGCGAGCGCCCGCACCTCGTCGGCGACGACGGCGAAGCCGCGCCCCTGCTCCCCGGCGCGGGCGGCCTCTATGGCTGCGTTCAGTGCCAGGAGGTTCGTCTGGTCCGCGATGTCTTCGATGGTACCGATGATCTCCCCGATCTGGTCGCTGCGTGCGCCGAGGCTCGCCACGGTCGCCGTCGACTCCTGCACCTTGGCGGCGATCTGGTCCATCACCGCCACCGTTCTCCCCACCACCTCCATGCCGTTATGCGCCGACTGCGTCGCCCGTTGGGCCTCCTCCACCGCCATCTGGCAGTTTTGGGCGATGTCGTTCGAAGTCGCCGACATCTCCTCCACGGCGGTCGCAACCCCTGCGGTCTTGCCCACCACCTCGTCCGCGCCGGTCGCGATCTGCTCGGCTGAAACACTCACCTGCGCCGCGGCGGCGCTCACCTCCCGAGCGGAGTCCGCCACCCTGACCAGGATCTGCCTCAGGGAAAGCGCCATGGCGTCCACCCCCCTGGTGAGGCGCTCCACTTCGTCCACCGGCTCGGCCCCATCCGTCGCCACCTCGCGCACCGAGGTAAAGTCCCCGGCAGCATAACGGGCGGTCCCATCGAGCAGACGCACCACCGGGCGGGTCACCCACCGGCGCACGAGGAGAGTGGAGACGCCGACAAGCAGGAGGCAGACGACGGCGATCGAACCGGCAACGGTGTTTCGCACCACATGAGCCACGGCGTGGAGCTCCTCATCGGCGGCGCCGATGCAGACGATCCAATTCCACTCGGGGAAGTACCGGAAGAAAAGAACCCGCTCCTCCCCCGTCCCGGCGGCGACGTACCGGGTCACGCCCGACTTCCTAAGCACCATATCCCGCACCGACTTCCCGACCTCGGCAGGAAGTGCCGCGGCGCTTGCCGGCTCGATGACCATCTTCCCCTGGTCCGGTCCATCCTTCGCCTCCAGTGCGAAGGCGTACCCCGACTTCCCCACCACGGTCCCCCTGAACCGTTCCTTCAGCGCCTTCAGTCCGTCGGTGAAATCGAGCCCGACGAACAGGGTCCCGATCACCCTCCCCTGTCCGTTCTTAAGCGGCAGGTAGCGTGTCATGTAGTCCTTGTTGAAAAGGGTCGCCTTGCCGGTGAAGTCCTCGCCGTTCAGAAGGCGGCGGTAGGCGGGGTGGTTGCGGTCGAGCGTGGTACCAAGGGCGCGGCTGCCGTCCTCCCTGGTCAGGGAGGTGGCGACGCGGACGAAATCGTCACCGCTTCTGACGAAGACGGTGGCGACCCCCTTGGTCGCCTTGGTGAAGCGGTCGACGATCCCGGTATTCCCGTTTAGCACCGTGGTGCCGGCAAGCATGACTGGGGTCTCCCGCTCTCCGGTCCTGACCGTGCCGGAAGGGTCCACCTCGAAAGCCCCGGGGAAACCGGAACGGAAGAGATCGCCGAGTTTGACGGCGCCGTCGCTGAGCGCGCCCTGGTACGAGGACATGGAGCCTGCCAGAAGCTCGGTCTGCAACGCGAGATGCCGCTCGGCCTCCCCTGTGACCCGCCTGCTCACTGCGGCTGTTATGACCGCGGTCAGAACCGCCATAATGGCGATGATCACCACCCCCTGCCCCACTCCCAACTTGGTTGCCAACGAATACCTCGAAGCAAGCGACATATACCCTCCCTGGCTTTGTCGTGGTGCGCGGACGCCGGCGGCTTCCACGCGGTTTCAAGAGCATGGGTGGGATATCGGATATGAATTTACAAACTTTAATTTTATTTTTCCAATTGATTGAGTGCGAGCGGTAGGCGGCCGGGCTGCGCACGGAGGTGAAAAGGGCACCGCATCTGGTACTCTCAAAGGCGGTTGGGCCGTGGACTAATGAGTCAGCACAGGGAGGGGAACATGCCGCAATGGGTGCTATTTTGCATCATCGGGATATGCGGAGGGGTGGCTTCGGGGCTTTTCGGGGTGGGGGGAGGGATCGTCATCGTCCCCGCGCTGGTGTACTGGGCGGGCTTCTCACAGCACCGGGCGACCGGTACGAGCCTAGCCGTCCTGCTCCCCCCCATCGGGCTCGCCGCGGCGCTCGAGTACTACCGCCACGGCAACGTGGACATAAAGGCGGCGCTCTTGATCGCGGCGACCATGCTGGTGGGGGCGTGGATGGGGGCGTACCTCGCCAACCAGATGAAGGGACCGCATTTGCGCCTCATGTTCGGGGTCTTCCTTACCGGGCTCGGCATCTACCTCGTCTACGGCGCATCCAAGCGGCTTGGCTGGCTCTAGCTCAGTGCCCGTGCCGGTGATGCGGGTCGGGTGCGTGGACGTGGGTGTGGGTCACGGGATGGTGGACGTGTAAGTGATGGTGCGGTTCGCCCTCCTCCCCCTCTTCGTGCTCGTGCAGGTGATGCTCGTCGTGCACGTGAGGATGGGCATGCGCCAGGTCCTCATGGGTGTGGCGATGGCAGTGCACCTCGAGGTAAAGCAGGAAGATACCGGAAAGCATGAGTGCGGTGGCAACCCAGTAGGCAGCGGGGGGGCGCTCCCCCAGGAGCACCACCGACAGGAGGGTCCCGAAGAAGGGTCCCACGGCAAAGAAGGTCGCGGTCCTCGCGGCACCGATCCTGCGGAGCGCCTCTACGAAGAGGACGAGGCTCAGCCCGTAGCTCACGGCGCCGATCGACATCGTCCCCATCACCTGTCCCGCCGTGACCGCCCCACCGGGGAATATGAGGGCGAGGAGCACGGAGAAGGCACCGGCGCAAAGCCCCTTCACCGAGGCGAGCACCGTGGAGGAGATCTCGTCGACGTCGCGGGTCAGGTTGTTGTCGATCCCCCAGAAGACACAGGCGATTACCACGAGGAGTCCAGGTTGGGAAAAGGTGAGCGCCCCTTGAGCCTTCAGGACCACGAGGCCCGCCCCGGCCAGGATGAGCACCTTGCCGGACCAGACGTATGGACCTATGTACTCCCTGAAAACGAGCCAGGCGATGAGGGTGGTGGCAACGGTCTCCAGGTTCAGAAGAAGCGACACCTCGGAGGCGGTGCCGTGCTTGATGCCGTAGGCGAGACAGACCGGGGCGATGACGCCTCCCGCGACCACGGCGCCGGCCAACTTCAGCCGGTGCCGCAAAGTGAGCCCGCGCAGTTCCTGAAGTGAGCTTTTCTTCTGCGCGAGGAGCACCCCCTGCAGCCCGAGCCCGGAACCCAGGTAGAGAAGCCCGGCAAGCAGGGCAGGCGACATATCCCCTATGACGAGCTTGCAAAAGACCGGTGACACGCCGAACAGGACGGCGGCAAGAACTGCGCAGAGTTGTCCGGATGAAAACTGCACTTTCCCTCCTCCCGGTTCAAGGCCCGCGTTGCCGCGCCCCCCAATACCGGCGGAAGTCCCCTTACATGAAGAGGAGGAAGCCGTTCGCGAACTCGACAAGACCGATGAGGCCGACCGAGACCCCGGTGACCCAGACGTACTTCTTCTTCAGGAGGGCGGCGATCGACGAGAGCAGGATGGCGACCTGCAGGAAGATGACAGCCACCCCGAACGGGCGCCCGTGGCGCTGGGCCGCGTCCCGCTCCTTTTCAAGCTGCTCCGCCTTTTCCTTTATCTTCGCCTTTTCCTGCTCGTATTTGGCGATGCGGTCCGCGTTCCCCTTGAGGGCCGCCGACAGCATCGGATCGGCCTTTCCGGCGCGATGCGCTTCACGCTCCAAAAGGCCACGGTCCATCTCGGCCAGGGACTGCTTGATGCTCTTGGCCTGGTAGAAAGCCCACTGGTCTGAGGCCTGGTTCTGCACCAGGATGGACCTCGTTGAATAGCCGCCCCCCTTGAAGGTGGCCAGGGTGGCACAAACGGCCAAGACCACGGTGGTGAGGGCGAGATAGTTGAGCCAAGGCTCTTTTTTTTCTTCCTGTGCCATGAAAGGGCCTCCCGATGATGCATTCGCTCTTTTGCGCGGCCACGGCCGCGGCGGAGGACAAAGATACCTCAATCACGCCCGCTTTTCCACCGTGTTTACCTCATCTCACGGCAGGCCGTTGATCTATCATTAATCGCGCTCGTTTTGGTATAATTAAGCATGGACAGGCAGGAGCGCTGTCACGGTAAAAGGAGGAACACGATGAACGTATTCGATTGCGCGATCAAGATAGAGGAAGAGACGAGGGTTTATTACGAGGGACTGAAGGAGGAGGCCATGGAGCCTGAGATGAAGATGCTCTTCTCCATGCTGGCCGCCTCGGAAGAGGAACACAAAAGCAGACTGTTGAGGCTGAAACAACGGATGGAAGGGGGAGCGGTGACGGGGCTCAACCATGGAGCCTGCAGCTTCAGGCCGCTTCTCAGCCAGCGTGAACTGCTGGATGAGTGCGAGCGGGATCCGCACCTGTACCGGTTCGCGGTCGAGAACGAAGAGCGGGACATCCGCTTTTACGAGGAACTGGCGGCCGCGGCCCCCGACCGGAGGACCCGCAGGAGCCTGAAGATACTGGCGGCGGAAGAGCGCCGGCACCTGGAGAAGATAGAGAACATCTACTCCTTCGTGGAGACGCCCAGGACCTACCTGGAATGGGGCGAGTTCAGCAACCTAAGGGAGCTGTAGCGAAAGAAAGGTTCAGGACAAGGAAAAGCCCGCCGTAACGGCGGGCTTTTTCCATGCAGGCGGGCGCCTTGCTCATTCGGCCCGGGCCGTGTCGTCGGCGCTGTCGGGATCGCATTCCGGGCGCAGGTAGCGCTCCAGTTCCTCGAAAGCGCCGTCGGCGGTCAGCTTGAGCGCTGAGACCGTATCCATCTCGAGGGTGGTCCCCTGCTCGAGGTACCGCTCGTGGAGGCGGTCCACCAGATCCTTGAGCTGCCGCATCGAGCAGTAGGTCTGCTTCAGCATCACGTAGTTGCTCTCGGCCAGCTCCCTCAACCTCTCGTCCCGCAGTTCGTTCGTCATCGCCCCCTCCCCTCCCGGTGCCTAGCGCCAGCTGATGCAGTTGACCGGGCAGCTGTCTATCGCCTGCTGTACCTTCTCGCGTTCCCCCGGGTCATTGGCGTAGACCTCGGAGACCCCGCTTTCGTTAAGCCGGAACACCTCCGGCGCGATGCTGACGCAAAGCCCGCATCCTATACATATCTCCTGGTCCACGTACGGCTCGCTCCCCATGGTCTCTCCCCTCCCCTTGCCGGTTATCAAAACGGGTAAAAGATACACGATGGCGGGGAAAAGTCTAACGACCGCGGCGCGTGCGGCAATGGGTATGCGGAAGGGGGCCGGTTGACGGGGGAAGCGCCGCGACGGTGGTTACTTCGGTTTGTAGGTAAAGCAGTCGGGATGCGATTCGTGCATGCCGACATCAACGGCGGAGGCGGTGCATTCGAGGGACTGGTTGTAGCTGCAGTTTTCCACCTTGCAGGCCCCGATGCCCCCCTGGACATCCATGATGCCCCCCTTCTGGCTTCCCTGCATGAAGGTATCGCACTCGGGGCAGGCGTCACTGGGACCGCCGACGGTGATGGCGAGCGTGTGGCAGGAATTGTGTTTGTTGTAGGCGCATTGCGTAACGTTGCAGGAAGTGATCTTGACCATCTGCTTTTCCATAGTCTGTCTCCTTTCGGCCCCCTTCGCGCATTGGGAGTTTTTAACAGACCGGATTGGATAGTCAAGCCGGAGCCTGGGGCGCCGCTACTCGCAGCAACCCGACCCTTTCAAGCCGGGGAGCTTCTTCACCCTTAGCCACTCGTTGATGAGGCCGCTCGCGCACCCAACCCCTGCGTCCACCTTGATGGCGGAGGTGGGGCAATTGAGGGCGCAGGCGCCGCACTCCATGCAGGCGTCTCGGTCGGCAAGGGCCGCCTTTTTATCCTCGATGCGGAACACCTGGTGCGGGCAAACCTCGACGCACCTGCCGCAGCCGACGCAAAGCGAAGCGTTCAGTTCGAGCGTCACCACCGATGCCAGGTACCTGAATCCTTTCATGACATCCCCCAGGTGAGCACCAGGCCGGCGAGAAGAACGAAAAACGCGGCGCAAAGCGCCCCCGCCATGACCGGAAGCCCCAGGCGCATCTCCTTTTTCACCCCGGATTTCGAGGTGTAGGTGGTGCAGCCGGTGAAGTTCAAAGTGTAGAAGGAGGAGACTGCAGGCAGGGCGAGGAAAGCGGCCAACGCCGTCGTCACTTTCCACCCGCTCCCACCGAAAAAGAGGAAGAGCAGGGCGCAGTAGACGAGCCCGGCAAAGGCCCCCTTGACGGCGAAGCTGCGCGAGGGAAGCAGGGGAAGGAGCGCGGGTCCGACTGCCACCCCGGTGAAGACCGCCCCCAGGAAGGCAAGGGTCGCGGCGGTTGCGGCGGCACTCCCGAAGAGGAGCCAGCCTGCGAGGAAGACGAGGGCCGCAACCGGTGCGATAGGCTTCACCACGAGAACCAGTTCCACCGGGATCAGGACCAGTCGGTCGTACCAGTTGAAGGAGAGCTCGCGCATGCGAGGCGTGGTGAGCTGGCCGTTGTCGAGGTACTCGGGGAGGTCGGCGGCGTAGGCGCAGGCGTAGGCCACCTCGAAACCGCTCTGTTTTTTCACCCGATGCGCCGAGACGCCGGCCGCCCCCATGATGGGAAGGATGAGGCGCCGGTGCCCGACCACTTCGCGCAGCCTGGTCGCCTCGACGCGCCGCACCAGTTCGCCGGTACCAAAGGTCCCCTTACCGGCCGCGCACCAAACGTTGATCCCGTAGGTCTCCAGCACGAGGATCCAGACGCTGCGCCCGGAAAGCGTACGCCGGACGATGTCGTAGGTCATCTTGTAGTTCGCGGTTACCACTACCGGCGCCTGTGCGTCGGGCTCGCCCACCGCGTATAGGCCGGGGGGAACGAGGAAGTGCATCCTGTTGATGCCCCAGCGGGCCTTGCAGGCGCCCAGATGGTCGGCCGGGGTGAGGCGAGAGGTGACCTTAGGTACACGCCCTCCTTCGGTCTCGAGCCAGCACACGAACCCAGGCACCTTTTCCGTGATCTCTCCACCACCGGCGGAGGTACGCGGCCCTCAGCAAGGGGGAGCGTCGGGATCCTGGGAAGGGGTGCAGGCACTTTCCACCTTGGGAGTCGCCAACTGGATCTTTTTGAACTGTCGCGTCTTCATATGCACACCCTTGTGGCTGGAGTTAAGGCTGCTGTAACTGCAGGTGCGAATGACCATTCGCCCTCCCCATCGCCGCCGATTAAGTACTGGCACGGCCTGGCTAAATCCCCCCTGCCCCCCTTCGCAAAGGGGGGAGTTGGAAAGGGTCTTCGTAAAGGCAGGAGTTGGAGGCGGCCTTCGCAAAGAGGGGAACGGCTCCAAGCCGTTCCCCCATTTTACTTAGCGGCATTTACAAAGGCAGGCAAGTTAAATCTCTCCCACTAGCGCGCGTCGGCAAGCTCCTCGAGCTTCTTTTTCGCCGCACGGTACCCCTGGGTCGAAGCGCGGCGCAGCCATTTCTCCGCCTCTTCCCGATTTTTCTCGCCACCTACGCCGTAGAGATACGCAACGCCGAGATCATACTGGGCAGCGGGAAGCCACTGCTCGGCCGCCTTCAAAAGGAGCTCGCGCCCCTTGACCGGATCTTCCGCAAGCCCCTCCCCCCGCAGGTACAGCAGGGCGAGGTTGTACTGCCCTAGGACGAAACCCTGATCCGCCGCTTTCTTATACCAGCGTACCGCCTCCTTCATATCCCTCGGAATCCCCACCCCAGTAGCGTAGAGCACACCAAGACGGGACTGGGCCTCCGCGCTACCGGCTTCAGCCTGCTTTTTCACCTGCGGTATGTCGACGCCATCGTACCCACACGCAGGCGCTGCGGCCAAGGCCGCCAGAAGCGCTGCCGCCGCCAGTGTTCTAAATTTCATGTCACCTCCCGAGCATTCTTAATAGTGCCTCCTATGACAGCAAGGACCTTGCCACCCGGGTTGCTTTGGGGGAAGTCCCCCATTTCCACGCCGTAGTCGGGCAAACGAATTCTAGGGGAAGCGCGGTGCATCGATCCTTGTGAGACATTTCACCCATAACGCCGGGGGTGATGGGGGCAAATCCCCCCCAACCGCCCCGGCTTTCCTGGGGGCTACCGTCATGCGGAGGTAAAACCACAGTGGTTACCAGCTCTTGCAAAAATAGCATGAGGCGGGCACCAACATTGCATCCTGTTCGGCAACCGGCGCGTCTCCTGGGGGGGAGGCACGTCGGCAGGTGCAGCGGAAGAGAGCCGCAGCATTGCGTAGGCAAGCTGAAAACTTTTCTACATTCAATGAAAAAGACGGAGGAAAACTCTCTATGAAGAAGATCACCATCCTGACCGCCATCGCCGGTCTCACCATCGGTGCCTCTCTCGCCTACGGCTACACTGCCGACGGCGGCGGTGTCGTCGGCTCCAAGCACGACATGAACCAGCTCTCGGGGGCACAGAAGGATTCCCAGGGCCGCGTGTGCGCATTCTGCCACACTCCGCACCACAAGGTCGAGGCAACCGAGCTCGACTACAACCCGCTTTGGTCCCACAAGGTGAACGTTGACAAAAACTTCACCCCCTATGACTCCGTGACCTTCAACAGCAACATCACCGGCGATCCGCTCGCAGGCCCGAGCCGCCTCTGCATGAGCTGCCATGATGGCGTCATCGCCGTGGACCAGCACTACGGCAACACCGGCTCCACCCTCACCGGTAGGATCGTGGGCGACAACTTCGGCGAGATCGCCGTCGGCAAGTTCAACGACCTCTCCAACGACCACCCGATCGGGTTCGACCTCACCGGCATCAACGGGCTCGACAAGGGGATCAGGGCCCTCCTTAAGGCCCCGAACAACGGTTCCACCAAGGCCGACCTCGATGGCAAAGCCATCACCACCCTCGGCTTCAACGACGGCAAAGGGCACAGCCTCATGACCTGCGCTTCCTGCCACGACGTCCACAACAAGGACAACGTCGACACCGCGTTCCTCTACGAGAAGCAGTTGAACTCGCAGTTCTGCGTTATGTGCCACGACAAGTAACAAGCAAAGCCGCCGTCCCGGGGATACTCCCCGGGACGGCAAAAAAAAGAGAAACGGGCAACAGCAACAAAGAAACAGGAGTAACAAGACATGCATCGTCGTCTTTTTCGTTCCGCAGCAGCGCTCCTCGCAGCCTCACTTCTCACCCTTGCCGCCGGCTGTGCCGGCTCATCCCGACAAAGTCACGCCCCTGTATTCTTCCCGCCCTCCCCTAACCTCCCCAGACTTCAGTACCTGACCAGCTTCAGCAATTCAGCGGACGTACTAGGGACCTCCGGGGATTCTGTTTCTCTCATCTCGGTAGGGAAAGAGGAAGAACAGAAGGTTAGCAGGATCATCAAACCAAGCGGCATCACGAGCAGGGACGGCAAGTTGTACGTGACCGACATAGCGGGACAACTCTTCGTGGTGGATCTCGCCAACAAGAAGATGGAGCAGCTTAAGGGGAACGACGGCTTAGGCCAGCTCAAAAAACCGATAGCGGTCGCCGTTGACCATGCCGGCTTCGTTTTCGTGACTGACATTGAGCGCAAAGAGGTGCTGATCTACGACAACAACGGCGAATACTTGAAATCGGTGGGTGGGGACCTGAACTTCTCGCCTACGGACATCGCCGTTGACAATGAAAATCTGTACGTGCTCGACACGAGAAAGTCTGTGATCCACGTGCTTGACCCGATGTCAGGAGCGCAAATCCGTGAAATCGGCAAACTGGACGAGCCAACACAGTCATTGAGCCTTCCCACGCGAATGAACCTGGATGACAAGGGTGTGCTGTGGGTGACCAACGCCGGGACTGGGGCGGTTATTTCATACGACCGCGACGGCCATTTCCTCGGCTCGTTCGGCAAGTTCGGCGACGGCATGGGGCAGTTCACCAGGCCCAAAGGAATCACCACCGACTCCAACGGCTACGTCTACGTTGTGGACTCCGGATTTCAGAACGTCCAGATTTTTACCGAGCAGGGAAAACTCCTAGGCTACTTCGGCTCCGCAAAAATTCCTGTTGGTGGGATGAACCTCCCGAGCGACATCACTATCAGCACGAAGAACCTGGACTACTTCCAGAAGTTCGCTGACAAGGACTTCGAGCTGAGCGAGATTATTTTCGTTGCGAATCAGTTCGGTGAAAACAAGATCGGGGTATACGGACTTGGTAAACTAAGGGGAGTCGACTACGAGGCGGCATACAGAAAAGCTTCTGAGGAAAGGGAGCATAGAACCCAGGAGCTCCTCAAGGAACGCAAGAAACAGCAGGAAATGCAAGAACAGCAGAGCAAGAAAGACGCCACTGCAAAGCTTTAACAACTGCTATGGTCCTGCCGGCAGCAACCATGCACTGCCGGCAGGCCCCTCAAAATTCCCTACCTATTTCCACTGCTCAAGATCAATAACCCCAAGACGCGCTGCATAGCGCACAAGCTCCATTCGGCTGTGCACATCGAGTTTCTTCATGAGGTTAGTGAGGTGATTCTCCACCGTCTTCACGCTGAGCCCCAAATCCGCCGCTATCTGTCGTATCACCCCACCTTCAGCGACCAGACGCATCACCTGCTGTTCCCTGGGGGATAAAAGCGCGTACCGTTCATCGCATACCGTGGCGTCACCCTGACCGGGATTGCCCAGGTTCGCCACGATGTCCTGCGAGACCTGGCCGTCCAGGAAGTACTCACCGCGCCGCAGCGCGTCCATGGCGGCCACGAGTCGCGTGCTGGTCGCCTCTTTCATCACGTAGCCGCGCGCCCCGGCCCTTAGGGCCTCGGCGACGTATTCGAACTTGGGATGCATGCTAAGCATGAGGATCTTCACCGATGGAACCTCGCGCATGATCTGGCGCACCGCCTCGATCCCGCTTATATCAGGAAGCGAGATATCCATGGTCATAAGCTCGGGTTTCAGCTCCCTGGCCAGCGCCAGCGCCTCGGCGCCGCTTCCCGCTTCCCCGATGCAGTTGTACTCGGAGGTGCGCTCCACAAGCCCCTTCACCCCTTCCCGAAACAGCGGGTGGTCGTCAACTATGATGACCCTGCTTTTCCCTTCCATGCAAAAACCTCCTCAAATTGAAGCCGGCACCGAGATGGCGCTAGGCGATTGGAATCTCGACGGCGATCCGCGTCCCCTTACCGGGCCGGGAGGTGAGCTCGAATGAGCCGTTCAAAAGCTCGACCCGCTCAGCCATGCCGACCAGGCCAAGCCCTCCCTTGCCGGCCGGAACGGCACGTGCCGGATCGAACCCTTTACCGTTGTCTGTGATACGCATCCTGAGCACCGGATGAGAGACGACAAGACTGATGGAGACCTCGCTCGCTCGGGCATGCTTCACCACGTTGTGCAGCGCCTCTTGGAAGACGCGGTATAGGGTGATTTCGCCCTCATGGGGCAGGCGGACCCCTTCCAGGCCATGGGCAGAAAAGCGGACGTTTACCCCATGGTGGGTAGAGAAACTGTCGCAGTCGTGACGGATGGCATCGACAAGTCCCAGTTTCTCAAGGGGTGAGGGGCGCAGGCCCGCGCAGATGGTACGGATCGACTGCACGCTGTCCTTTAGCACCTCGGAGAGATGATGCATCCGGGCGGGCGCATCGCCAGGGGAGGAAGCGAGGTCCTCGGCGAGGACGTCGACGATGATCTTCGCCGCGTTCAAGCGCTGCCCCAGGTCGTCGTGCAGCTCCCTGGAGAGGTGCTTTCTCTCGTCCTCCTGTACGCTAAGCAGTTTCCGGGTGAGGGCGCGCACCTTGTTCTCGGCCTCCCGTCGCACGGTGATGTCGCGGGCCACGGCAAGCTTGGTGCGCTGCTCGATACCGGGCATCCGGACCGGAAGCTCGATGACCGAGTACCAGAGCTTGGTCACCTCGTTGTAGAACTCCTTGTGCAGGGGGCGCTCGGAGTCGAAGAACCCGTCGTCGACGCAGCAGTCCTCACAGCGGGTCTGCTGGCCGCGGCAGACCTGGTAGCAAAAGTCCTGCTCGAGGTCCCCCAGAAGCCCCTCGCGCATCTTGCGGTTGGCGTAGACGATCCGGTAGTCGTCGGTGACGACGTAAACGCGGTCCTCCATGGCGTCCAAAAGGAGTCGCAGGGTCTCTTGGGTTGCATGCATCGCCTCGCCAATCAGCTTGCAGTCGGTGCGGTCCAAAAAGGTCCCGAAGATAGCGGGTTTGCCTTCAACCTCGATGAGACGCGCCTCGACCTCGATCCAGAAGACGCTGCCGTCTAGCCGCGCCGAGGGCTGCCCCCAGGAGACACTGGAGCGGTCCCCGTTCAAAAGCTGCTCGTGCACATGGCGGAACAGGTCGACGCTCTGCCTATCGGGATAGACGTCGGCGTACATGTCGCAGCCTATCAGCCCCTCCACGCTCGGGTAACCGAAAATCGCCCCGAAACGGTCGTTCAGAAAGATCGCCTTCCCCTCCTGGATCACGTAGATCCCGTCGGTCAGGTTCAGCACGATGCTGGTAAAAAGGTTGGTACTCATGGTCACCTCGCCGTAAATAGGCGTAGCGGAGCAAAACCTGCGCCAGCTCTGCCAGTCGTGCCAGAACGGCCTCCAAGGCCGGTTACTTGAAACACAAAGGGGGATTTCACCCACCCCCACCCCTTCACCGGGAAGATGTGGGGCAAATCGCGCACCTGCAAGAAGGGTGAAGAGCGGCAACCCGCGCCAAAAGCGAAAGCTACGCGCACCGGGCGCGTGGCACCGTATTTGCTGGAACTCGACAGCCGAAGCGACTTCCATACCGGAGCCGTCTGGGGGCAGTCAATGCAACGATGAGCAGGAGAACATACATGAAGCTGGCAAAGATTTGCAAACGGGGCCGCATCGTCGCGCTTACCTGCGTCGCCCTACTCGTTTTCACAGTTTCAGCGCTCGCGGCCGTGCCGGGAGACTGTGACGGGAACGGGAACGTCACGATGACCGAGGTGCAGGGGGCCATCAACATGTTCCTCGGGAATAAGCCTGTGACGTCTTGCGTGGATGCCGATGGCAGCGGCGCGGTCAACATAGCAGAGCTGCGCAACGTGGTCAACGCCTACCTCGGGCTCCCCATCATGATCCCGGCCTTCCCCGTAACAGGCATCGCCAAGGACCCGGTGACCGGCCAAGGCGTCACTGATGCAACAGTAACAGCGTACGCCGACGGCGTGAGCACCCCTGCGGCGACAGCCACAGTTCAGAGTAACGGCAGCTACTCCATCACCGGACTTTCGGCAGGAAGTACCTACAAGCTCACATTCAGCAAAACCGGCTATGGCGACGTGAACTACTACGGTGTTAAGCCGAACCAAACCGCTGCCACATCGCTCGAACCGGTCCTCATGCTGACGGCTGACAAGGCGTCGCTCACCGCATCCATCAACGGCTACATCCTGAACGCCTCCGACAACACCGGTGCCGCACTCACGCTCAGGTTCCGCAATGGTTTGGGCGCCACAACGGGCGACTGGTACCTGCAGAAGACCCTTTACGACTATAACTACGGATACTACTCTAGAGACTTCCCTGCCGGTTGCTATACAGCTGAGGTGGTGAAGGCAGTGGAGGGTGCGACGACGAGCTACGGCTTCTTCACCGTCTACGCGATCCCCGGGGTACCGGTCTACAACAACAGCCAGAACTTCACGGCAGACGCCGGTGCGACACCAGCAACCACCTACCGCGCAGTCCTCAGTTGGGGGAGCACCGTCCAGGATCTCGACCTCCACGTCACCGGCCCGCTCAACCCCAACGACACCTTCACCACCATCGGGTCCAACAACACCCCGAGGTTCCATGTCGGTACCAGCAGCTCTGACCCGCAGACAAGCTACCCATATGGCAGCGCTGTTGCAGGTGCGACCCTGCGCAACATCCCGGGCACCACTACCGAGGCTTATCTGGACCAGGACCAGGCAAACCACAGTGTCGATAATGGCAGCGAGACCTTCACCATCCTGACCCAGCAGCCCGGCATCTACCGTTTCTACGTCTACAACAACTCGACATCCGGCTACCTCTACGAATCCGGCGCGCAACTTAAGTTGTACCGCGGGACCACCCTGGTGCAGAGCTTCAGCGTGCCATACAAGCCGGGGAACACCTGGACGGTATTCGAACTGAGTGGCGACACCGTTACCCCGATAAACACCACGAGCAACGTCGATCCGACCCAGACCTATAACCTTGCCAAACCTGTGGCGGGTTATCCGAGCGACGAGCTGTCGACTTTTAAACAGGTGCAAAAGCCCCTGCCGGCAAGGTAGTGACAGGTTCAAGGAGCATCGGAGATGGAGAGGCTAAGTAAAAAATGCACGGCGATTCTTTTGGGCGCTCTGACCTGCCTGGCGGCCGGGATCGGATTGGCGCCAAGGGGGGAGATGGTTAGGCTGGAGCGACCGGCGATGGAAAAGGTGGCGGCCGGCTACGGAACAGTCGCACCGTCCGAAATGATGCGAAACTGCGCCGGCGGCGCGTCGCTCAGTTGTCATCCACGGGGAGCGCAACAACCGCTCTAATCCGGTCCCTCCGTCAGAAGAAAAAAGAAAGGCTCCCCCTCACAAGAGGGGGAGCCTTTTTCGTTTTCCGCCAGTGACTTCAGGCTGTTTACCGCCCCGATGGCTTCCCGCGGCCAGGTACTACTGGGGAGGAGCCACGTGGGTGTAGGAGGTGAGATAGTCAACCACGACACCGTTGTCGTCCATGAAGAACATCGCGCTTAGGATCTTACTCTTCATTGAGCCATCGCTGTTGAAGGGAGGGGCGTTGTAGGTCCAGAACTCCTTTGTGCGTGCGATAGGAGGCATGGGAACCTTTATGGTGGCAAGCATTTCCTTGGAGAGCTGTCGCTTGTTCGGCTCGACTGCCACCGGGCTTCCATAGGCGGCAAGAACCTGTTCCTTGGTGGTCTTGTCTTTTACAATGAGCTCGGCGATGGAGGCCTCGCTCAACTCCACCTTCTTTAGCGCCGGAGCAGTTGCCGGTGCCACTTCACTTTTCATATCGACGGGCGCCTGGTGCACACAACCGCCCAACAACGCGCCAACAACCAACAAACCCACCCTCTTCATCATCTGACCTCCTGGTATAGATAAAATGCTGCACGAAAGCCGTGCAACCTCTCTGCCAACGTCCGCGCGCACCGCTCCACAAAAGCAATCCCCGTATAGTTGCGTAGCAGCGCGTATTTCACGGCGTCTGCCGGCCAAAGCCTGCGCGCGCCGGAAGTCACCCGCAGTTATCATGGGCTATTTCACCCCAAGCTTCCCCCATGCGGGGGATATCACCGCACCTTCTTGAGGGGGATGCCACGCGGGGAATGAAAGCAATTCAACAGATCCCTCATCTGCTCTAAAAAACGTACCCCGGCGGCCGCAGTGCAATATATCAATTATTATATGAGTTTCCAAGCGCCATCTCGTCATCAGCTCCACCGCCGCGGTTTTTTTTGGACGGCGACAAGCAGCGAACGGCATGGTGGGTACGACAATTGCTATTTACCCTACAAGCTCTCTTCACACCGTACCGGTGATGCCCTTAAACCTGGTCCGGCGCAGTCGTCATGTGCCCCCATTCACACGGCGACCTGAAGGTCCGAAGTAGCAGCAACAAAGAGGCAGCACAGTGCAATTCATTTCAAATCCAATCAAGAGACTGAGAGGGAAACAACCTATGAAAAAAAGGGGATTGAAAATCTCGCTTTTGGCGGGGGCCTCAGCAGTAGCTGGCCTCACCGTTGGCGGGACGATTGCCCAAGCGGCACACCCGGCAATCCAGCTTTATACCTATGAGGAGGTCGCGAAGCAGTACGGCTACCCGGCCATGCCGGTCATGGTCGACCCGACCACGAAGCAGGGCATGCCCTACAGCCCGAAGCAGACCTGCATGGGCGGCGGTTCCATGGGCTGCCACACCCCGGGTAACACCGTCGGGCTCAAGAGCTACACCGATATGTCCAAAGGTGCATACCATGCAACGCTCGGCACCGCCGAGTGGATGGACAACTCCGACAGCGGCCTTTTCGTAGAGGGCGCAACCGACCGGCAGACTGGCCTCAATCCGCAGAAACCTTGGCTGCAGTCCCACGGCCACAACGGCAAGTGGTGAACCCCCTCGCTCCGCCAGGTGGCGGACTTACAGAAAAAAGCAGACGGCAAAGGCATCGCATACCCGGGCACCGTTCAGAGCACCGGCGACGCAGTAACAGATTCCAAGACCCCAGGCACCAGCCTCTACCTCTTCCTTAACGGCGGCGTTGGCGCCGACGGCAAAAAGTACCCGAAAGTCGACCTCTCCCTGTGGGACCAGGCAACCATGTGCGGCACCTGCCATCCGGGCGGCATCGCTTATGAAGAGGACAGAAACGGCAACAGGCTCCCCGGCAAGACCCTCATGGACATGGCGATGGGCGTCGTTAACCCCTTCACCTCCACGGTCTGGGAGACCTTCACCGCAGACGGGATCGAGTCCTCGTTCGCAACCATCGCTCCCTGGATCTACCCACAGTATAAAGGCAACAAACCGGCAAACGGGGCCGTAATGGCCGATCCGGCCTTTGCCTGGGTAACCAAAGACCCCTTTGGCAATGACGTGAAAATCGGCGATGTCGCCATGTACATGAAAGAGCCCAACACCGGCGCGCAGATGCCGGTCTACTCCGGGCAGCTCATGATGCCGAACGTCAAGGAGATGGACTGCCTGTTCTGCCATCTTTCCGGCTACGACAACGTCATGTCCTCCGTCATGACCCAAGCGGGCAGCCTGAACGCGGCCCCGGGGGCCGGCGCTATGCTGTTCGACATGAACCCCGCCAGCCCGACCTACATGGGGTACAACTCGCAGAACGGTAACGTCACTTTTGGCGACCCCACTGCTCAAGGAATTCCGGTCTCGCTCTCTACGAGCCTGATCAGCCGCATTAAGGCCGCACCGGAGTCCAACAACTGCATGCAATGCCACGCCACCAAGACCCTGAAAGACCTCCCCGAGATGTTCGGTGTTACCGGCGGCAGCAGCGGTTTCCTCTCCTCTGCACCGATGGTTTACGACCCGGCTAACGGCGTCGGCCCCAACGGCAAGAGGATGACCTCCTACGACATCAACGCCATGTGGATGCAGCCGGGTTCTGGGAACTCACAGGCAATTAACTTCGGCAACTACACCCAGTACATGATGCCGGGGATGCCGTACCTGCAGGCACAGCAGACCTTCCAGAGCACAGCTAGCTTAAGCGGCTTCCTGGGCGGCAACAACCCCGCCGCGAGCGGCCCGCTCTACTACCTGACCGCAACCGGTACCGTGCCTGACCAGAACGCTCTCAAGCGCTCCACCATGCCGTTCCCGCGCGCTGAGTGGTTCAAACGTGGCGACGCATGGCAGGCAGGCCAGGACGTCCATGGTTCCTTCGGCTGTGCCGGCTGCCACTTCACTGGCAACAGCACTAACAAGAACCAGTGCGACCCGGGCCGCGGCTTCGACATGTCCAGCACCACTGCCGACGGTGTTCCGCCGCTTTGGAAGCGTGCTGTCGTGAAAAACTACAGCTCCAACGGCCAGGCGATCGTGGCTGAAGGTGCCGACGTTACCGCTGCCGTGCTGAAACACGACACCCGCAACACCGTCAAGCGCTGCGAGTTCTGCCACATCACCGGCAAGGACTACTACGGCAACCCGATCCAGACCTTCGGTGCGCCGAATCCGGAAGCGGTACACACCCAGTACGGCCTGAAGAACAACATCGTCCAGATCGCCGACAAGGTCGAAATTGCACCTAAAGTCAATGGCGCAGGTTACGGCGGTCAGGGTATCGCCCACGACACCAACCTCACTAGCGATACAACGAAGCTCGGTCGCGGCAACCACCTCGACGTCATGGACTGCACCGTCTGCCACGTGAAGAAAGTCAGCATGGCAGTACGCGCCCTCGACGCCACCTCCGGCATGCGCTTCCCGGCCATCGTCGGCACCGACCCCTCCAAAGGGATGATCGGCCTGTTCGAGGACCCGGCTCCGGATGCATTCAACGCTGGTGCGGTTGACAAGTACAACCAGATGTTCGCTGCCATCAACGGCTTCTTCAACCTCAAGGCCGGCGACCCCGGTTACCAGCCCCCCATCCCGGCGGGCACCCACGTAGTGGGCGGCCAGCTTAAGGAATGGAAACCGCTCCACCTCTGGCAGAGGCTCGGCAACATGGAAGCACCGCTCAGCTTCGGCAATGGCACGAAGAGCGGCATGCAGTTCCGCCGCAAGATCTACCTGAGCAACGCGATCTCCGCTGTTATCTGGAACAACACCAACCCCGATGTCGACGCCAACGGCGACACCGTCCCCGGCGGCCTGCTGATCGGCGACGGCGACGCAACCCATGCTGTCAAGCCCTCGCTTGCTGGCTACACCGACGTGTTCGACGGCCTCCCGCCGCACAAGAACAACACCCAGGGCTACGGCGAGCCGATCTACGACCCGTGGATCCAGCGCGACCTGAAGGCCGGCATGAACTTCGGTCCTTCCGCTCTCTCCGTCATCTCGGTTGGCTTCGGTCCGATGGACGGCACTGCCCCTTCTGCAAGCGCCTTTATGGAAGACGGCACCTTCTCTCCGGCCAACTACTGGAAGTACGTCAGTGTATGGAGCGGCGCGGTCAACTTCACCGAGCCGAACCAGATCCACGATTACATCACCTACCGCAACAGTCTTGAAGCCAACAAACCGGCCGCCCTTAAGAAAACCTGGACCGGCACCGAGCTCGCTTACATCGGCGCTCCTTTCATGGTTACCCACGGCGTGAAAGCCACTAACGACCACGTTATCGGCAGAAGCTGCACCGACTGCCACGCACCCGGCAAAGGCTTCTTCACCGGCGGCTTCGACATGGTCGGCACCGCAATCCCTGCGGACCGCACCTTCAACCCGACGTCCAAAGTCACCATCGATCAATCGACCGGTACCGTTACACGTCAGGCAGGCATCCCGGGCCTCGACTCTGCCAGCAACCTGATGGAGCGTCCGCTGGAGCCGGTTCGTGTCAAAGCTCTTAATGGTGAACTCCGCACCGCATTCGAAGGGTTCAACAAACTGGGCCAGGCTCGTACCGTCAAGTTCGAGAAGAGCGACGCGACCCACACCTGGACCGTCGATCTTCAGCAAGCAGACGTCCTTTACCCTGAGGAAGACGGTGCGATCTACTACAAGATCACTGACACCGACTCGGACGGCACCGTTCACGCAGGCGCAACCGCACTGAACGGCCGCCAGTACGCCGAGTACCTTGAGACCCTCAACACCAGCGCCATAGCAAACGGCGTCGGCGTAAAACCGGTTGCCACCATCGCGGCAGTAAACAACGATGCCAGCACCGTGTTCGCAATCACCACTGGTACCGCGTTTGGCTTCAAAACCGGAACCACCCCGACAGCCAACGCTGTGGTCAAGTGGGAGACCTCGGCAGGCGCTGCTGCAACCATCGCAGCCGCAAACGCTGCAACCACCGACATCACCTTCAGCAAGCCGGGTACCTACAAAGTCGGCCTGACCATCACCAGCGCCGATGGCACCACCGCAACCAGCTTCAAGCTGGTTAACGTGACCAACCCGATCTACATCAACACCAGCGCACCGGTCAACGCCACCACAGTCCAGCACGTGCTGGCAAGCGGGACCAGACCTGCGTACGACATCACCACCGTGACGACCAGCGTACCTACGACCGTCAGCACACTCGTCGCAGGCACCGATTTCGACAGGGTCAGGTTCTACTGGGGTGATAGCAGCACTTCCACCGTCTTCTACGGCACCACGTTGAATGACTACACCACCGCTGCACACGTGTACAACAAGTACGACAAGTACAAGGGAACGGACGGCAAATACCACTACAAGACCACCATCCAGCTCTTCAAAGGGTCTGCATTGGTCAGCTCGAAATCCGTCCCCGTAGAACTTCCGTAAGGTGACACAGTTGAAAGTTCGATGAAATTGTATTGAAGTAACCTATGGCCCGGAACGAAAGTTCCGGGCCCTTTTTGGTAGAAGCGCAGTATTTTCACCCAAAGCAGCTCAAAGACAAGGAGAAGACGACATGCCGCACCTGAAAAAGATCGTATCGTCCACGCTCGGCGCATTCCTGCTCACAGCAATCGGCGCAGGCGCTTCGCTTGCGGAAGACGCCGCAGCCAAAGCAGCTCCGGTTCAGGCGGCACAGACACCTCAAGCAGTCCAGGCGACCCAGCAGTCTCTTGACGACACGCTGTTGAAGGTGAATGGCACGCCGATCATCAGGAAGGAAGTAAATCGCGCACTCAAAATCATGCTTAAGCAGACCGGCACAAAGCAGCTGATCCCCGAGGCGCTCAAAAAAGCCCAAGATTCCATCATCGAGCAACTTACCGATTCCGAACTCCTGTACCAAGCCGCGAAGGGCGTAGAGATGAAGGATCTGGACCAGCAGGTGAAAAAGGCACTTGCCGACAACCGCGCCAAATTCAAGAACGACACGGAGTATCAGACTGCGCTGGACGAGCTTCTCATGACTCAGAAGGATCTTGAGGAATTCACCCGCAAGGACGTAGCAATCAACAACATGATCGAAGCGCGTTTCGGTTCCAAGGTCCAGGTGGCTGAAGCCGACGCGAAGAAATTCTACGATGACAACCGCACCAAGTACTTTGAGCAGGGAGCCCAGGTAAGGGCGAGCCACATTCTGATCGGAACCAAGGAAAGCGCCTCCAAAGAGGAACGGGAGCAGGCTAAAGCCAAGGCAGAGGCGCTGCTCGAGCGCATCAAGAAGGGTGAGGACTTCGCCGAGATAGCAAAAAAAGAATCCACCTGCCCCAGCAAGGATAAAGGTGGCGATCTCGGGTTCTTCGGCCAAGGGGACATGGTGCCTCCGTTTGAGAAAGCGGCTTTCGCACTCAAACCTGGCGAAATCAGCGGGTTGGTGTCCACCGTATTCGGCTACCACATCATTAAGCTTACCGAGGCGAACCCGCCTAGGGTACAGCCCTTCGATGAGGTTAAGGCCAAGATCGTTGAGTATCTGAAGCGCGAGAAGGTGCGGGCGGAAATCCCCGCGCTAATCAAGGAGCTTAGAGAAAAGGCGAAGATAGAGAAGGTCTAGTACCCGCGAGATTTCGCCGACGTCAAAAGAGCAGGATGGGCTTTCCCACCTGCTCTTTTGTTTTTTACGCACCCCACCCCGCATTGGGGTAAAAGCCCCCCAACCACTGGGTGAGCTTGGGGTATTTACCCCATCACACATACCCCAACAGCCCCATCCCCCCTGCCGACCTATTAGCCCGCATTGCACAAGCTTTAGCAATCACTACAGTTTTAAAAATTTAGTGAGAAAAATAAAATGACGGCACGCCCCGTGCTAACGATAAGTACAGGCTCTCTAAAGCTGAAGCAGGACTGCAGATGGCGAACGGTACCCCCATACCTGACGCACGATGTGATTCGCACTTCCATGAATCGAGACAAAGGAGACCATGATGAAACAACTCACCAAGAAGACGGTGCTGCTTACCGCCGCTTCCTGCGCCGCCCTGATCGGGGTTGGTACGGGGATGGCGATGGCTTCCGTCTCTGCCCACAAACAGATCCTCCTAAAGGGTCCAGACGGCCAGCCGATCACGAAGAATGTTACCGACGGATCCGCCAAGGCCTTCAGCATGAAGAACACCTGCTTTGGTACCACCGGTTGCCACGGTACCGGCACCGGCGTGCTCTCTTACACCTACGACGACATCGAGAAGCACTCCTACCACGCCCAACTTGGTGCAAACGAGATCCGCGGTTTCAACCCATTCAACATTGACTCAGCTGACGCATTCCGCTCCGGCGCTGGCCCCCAGGGTAAAAACTGGGTGCAGAGCCCCGGGCACGTGGGGTCTTGGTGACCGCCGTCTGCTCGCCAGTTGGCGAGAATGTACAAAGACGGTGCAGGCTCCATCTATGACTCAAGCGTGGCCCAATTCATATCTGTGCCCTTTGGTAAAAATGCAGGTACCGATACTGATGGCAAGCCTGCCCTGGTCGCAAACGGGAAGTATTACGAACCGTTCAAGTTCACCAGCACTGCTGATTTCGCTAGAAAGGCGGATAACTCGGTAGCAGGCGAAATGCGCGATTGCGGCGAGTGCCACGTCGGCGGCGGCGCCATGGAATACATGGTGGATGACAGCGCCATCGAATCCACCTCCCCCGTTTACATGAACAACAAGCGAGTCTCGCTGCGCGATTACAACTTCAAGGACAGCAACAACAACGTCCTGGTGACCGCGTTCAACGCACTTATCGACATTTTCAACCCGACGCCTGCTAATAAAGGCAACGTCGTGGTTCAAGACTACGCCCAGACCGGCGTGCTCGAGATGGACTGCCTCATCTGCCACCAGAACGATTACAGCTGGGAGCATCGCAAGGACGCCGTCCGCCAGGGTAAGTACGACGCTTCTCGCGCCGTGGGCTCCAACTTGGCAGTCTCTGCGAAAGACGGCATGAACGTCTTCTATGACCCGGCCTCCGTTACCGCAAATACGAACGGCGAACTCGTCGCGAACCTCGAGTACAAGATCGTCGGCAAGCCGACCTCCAACCAGTGCACCTCCTGCCACCTCGGCAGCACAACCCCCGTAAAAGACACGAACGGAAACGTTATCGGCGAAGCCGGCGAAAAGTATCAGGTGGACTGGAAAAAGCGTGGCGAGATGTGGAGCGCTAACGGCACCATCCTCGACGTGCACGGCGCCATCGGCTGCATGGGCTGCCACGAGCGCACTGGCGCCAAGGTCGGAACCAATGTCGGGACCGACGGCATCGTGTCGGCCGACAACAAGAAGCTTGGGCTGTGCGACCCTGCCAAGGGCGGGGCATCCCCGTTTGACGCCATGTGGAACCCACTGGACAAGGTGGAGTTCAAGGACTGCTCCGGTTGCCATGAGTATGTCGACCCCATCACCAAAAAGCCTACAGTCGCTCCCTTCTCCACCTTCGGTGCGCCGAATTCCAAGGGTGCGCACGATCAGGCAGGCCTTAACGCATTGATCGCGTACGACAAGTCCGGCAACCCGATAAGCCACATCGGCCTCATCGATTGCACCGCCTGCCACATTAAGAAGAGCGGTTTCAGCGGCGGAGCATTCGTCGACGGCACCGGCGCGGACGAGGAAGGCCGCTTGGCCGTCCACGACACCGAGTACGTCGCCAAAGGCGATATGGCCAACGGAGTCGCACTGCACTGGCAGAACGGCAAAATCTACGCCGCCAACCTGCTGACCTCCTTCTTCTGGCGCGACATGAACGGTCTTAAAGGCGGTGCCGACGGTGGCCTCGACGTCAACAATGACGGCCGTACCGCAGGTATGGACCCGCTGCTGCAGACCCATGTCAACAACATCAACATCGCGAACGGCCTGCACGCCCTCACCGCAGATGGCATCGTGACCGCAGCGGAAATTAAGACCCAGGCCGGCAAGCTCACCGCAGGCCTCCCGGGGCAGCTCGGTCTCGCAGCAGGAGTGGTGATTGCCGCCAAGAACTCGGATGGCAGTCCGAACCTGAGCGCCACCAACGCATTCCTGCCGAAGCTCTCCTTCCTCATGGTGCCGTTCAAGGCAAGCCATAACATCGCCGGTGCTGATAAGGCATGGGGCGCCAAGGGTTGCAAGGAATGCCACAGCGCAGCAGGCACCACCATCGCTGCGAACGACTCGGACAACAAGACCGGCGCAGCCTACACTGCGGGTGGCTTCTACAACGGTGCTTACCCGATCAACGGCAACATGGATGGTCACTTCACCTTTGACTCCGATCAGGTCACCGCCTTCACCAAGGTTAACGGTCTCGTTGACCCGACCGATTCGCATCCGAACGTCTTTACCAAAGACGGCACCCGTTCCGTTCCGGTCAAGATCCTCTCGATGTTCGACACCCCGTACGTCAAGGACGCTACGACCGGCCAGACCCTCAGGAACATCGACCGCAGCGAGGTACTCTACGAGGCAACCTTCCAGACCGTCAAGCAAACCTGGGAAAGCAGCATCCAGGGCGGTGCCATCGCGGCAGCCTGCAATAGCGCGAGCCCGTTCTACTGTGACAACGCTACGGCTATCTTCAACGTCAACAAGAAAGGCGCAACCTCCACCCTCGGCTGGACTCTCAAAGTTGACGTGAAGACCGGGGTGGACGCAGACGGAAAAGACGTGGTTGTCAGCCGCACCGTACAGGTTGGGAACGACAAGGTAACCACCGTCGATCAGCTGGTTACCGAACTTGGTAGCTTCGGCGACATCTATTTCAGTGTCGCGAACGTCAGCAACAGCATCAAACTGACGGCGAATTCGGGCTACAGCATCCGTATCAACAAGCTCTCTGATGTCGGCCCCTTTGGCCTGAAAAATGCGCTGTGGCAATCTGCGGCGATCAGCCGTACCGCTCAGGATGGTTCCAGCCTGAGCTTTGCGTACCGCTCTGACTACGTCAACTACCTGAACACCATCAACCCGACCGCCTTCGGCGTCGGCGTGAGGCCGGTTGCGACCATCGCGGCAATCGGAAACGAGACCGGCACCACCGCAGCTGCCATGACTGCTGGTGTGGCACAAACCTTCAGCCCGGTCACCACTCCGGCAGCGGGCGCCGTCGTAAGATGGGAAACCAACGCCGGTGACATCGCGACCATCACCAACGGCACCACCAAAGACGCAACGATCACCTTCAGCAAGCCCGGCACCTACAGGGTCTCCCTGACCGTGACCAGCGTCGACGGCGCGATCGCCAGCAGCTACAAGCTGGTGAACGTGAAACTCCCGGTCTATGTAACCTTCGGCAGCACCACCAACACCGGCGAGAAGGTCACCTACACCACTGCCTATAACACCAAAGCCCCGTACACCGTGGCCACCGTTACGACCAAGCTGCCGGTGAGCATTGATTCCAAACTGGTTGCGGGTACAAACTACGACAGGATCAGGATCTTCTGGGGTGACGGCAGCACTGCCACCACCTTCTACGGGGCAACCCTGGGCGACTTCACTCCTGCCGGTGTATCGCACGTGTACAACCGCTATTCGAAGTACCTCACGCCCAGTGATCCGGCGGGCAACGGCACCTACAACTACAAGACCACCGTACAGCTCTTCTTGGGCAACGTACTGGTGAACTCGCAGTCTGTGGCTGTCGCAGTACCGGAGACACTTGCCACCTACACTACCAGTACGGTCGTCAAGTAACACTCTCTTGCCATCTTGATTGATGCATTGCAGTAACTTCAGAGCCCGGAACGAAAGTTCCGGGCTTTTTTTAGCATTTCGAGAGATGGTGCGGTTCAACTAAGCCTTCTCTATGGGTACCTTCAAGCCCTACCTTCGAAGCCCCTTGCGAACGGTGGCTGTGGGTTGCTCCGTCCGGCTTATAAATCCCCCTAAATCCCCCTTCGCAAAGGGGGACTTCAAGGCTTACCCATCGGTATTGCGTGGTATTTCGGAAGGGCACAGAAGTGAGGGCACAAGTAGCAGCTTTTTTTTCGGAAAAAAGGCTAAAGGGATGTCAGTTGTAGGACGACAATGAAATGGTAAAGCAGAGGTGGAATGTGATATATTGGCGTCACGTTTCACTGTGACAGTGGGAGAAAATATATGAGCAAAACCATCAAAGTATTAGCGTTTTCCATGATAGTACTGACTTCCGCCGTCGCTGCATATGCGGACGATTCACCTTCCTGCAAAGACAGGTGCACCACTGACTACACAGACTGCCTTAAGGCCATCGAGTCGGCGTCCTCAGATGCTAAGGCGATCCTGGAGAAAAGTTGCAAGGTGGAGGATGATGCCTGCAGCGCCGACTGCGACGAAAAGCGCTCCCTAGCCGGGATCTTCAGGAACCTAGCCGAGTAAACGCAGCGCCAACAACAAAGACCAAATCCCCCCTGCCCCCCCTTCGCAAAGGGGGGAACGTTAGGCCGCATGCGGAGCTTTTTGGGGAACAGATCACTGACTTCCCAAAATCGCGCATATCTTTGCCCCCCCCTCATTCAGCCGAAGGGACACGCCCTCTCCCCTCCTACAGCCCCTCCAACACCCCGCAGAGTTTGTCGGCATCGTAAGGCTTCACCACACTCCCGCAGAAGCCGTAATCCCGGTACGAATCCATCACCTCGTCGTTACTGTAGCCGCTGGACACGATGAGCCGCGCCGCCGGATCCTGAGCGAGAATCAGACGCGCCGCCTCCTTCCCCCCCATACCATTGGGCACGGTAAGATCGAGAATCGCCGCCAAAAACGGCATCCCTTCTTTTGACGCCCTTCCGTACATGGCGACGGCCTCATCGCCACTCGCACAGAGCGTCACCTCGTACCCTTTGGCCGCGAGAACCTTGGCCGCGAGCAGCCGAATCATCTCCTCATCGTCCATCACAAGGATTCTCCTGCTGCAGCTGACAAGCGCCTGCCGCGCTTGCCGCTCCACATCAGCATCCCCTTTTGGCTGCGCCGATTCAATACAGAAAACGGGGAGATAGAGGGTGAAGGTGGTCCCTTTTCCCACGAGAGTGTCGAAGGTGATCACCCCGCCGTGCCGGGCGATTATGGAGTGGACCGTGGCAAGGCCGAGCCCGGTACCAAGCGCCGCTTTGGTTGTGAAGTAGGGGGTGAAGATGCTCGACTTGTGCTCGTCGCGGATGCCGCACCCCTCGTCCTGGAACGAGAGCTCTACGTAGCAGCCGCTTAAGGGGGCAGGAAGCCTTTCCACGTCCGTCGACACCCTTCTCCCGCGCACGGTCAGCGTGCCGCCTTCTGGCATCGCCTGCACCGCATTGATGCAGATGCAGTTGAAGGCCTGCCGGATCTGACCGTCGTCCACGTACACCGGGGGGAGGTCCGGGGGCAGATCAAGCACGCAGGTCGCGTTGGAGCCACGTGTGGCGAGCTGCACCGATTCCTCCACGAGTCTTGCGACCGGGACGGCTTTTCTAAGTGGGGCTCCCCCTTTGGCGAAACTAAGGAGCTGGTTCGCAAAACCCGCGGCACGCATGGTCGCCTTTTCGGCCTGCTGCAAAAGCTCGTGTGAGTTGTGCGAGGGATCGATGAACTTCTTCGCAAAGGAGATGTAGCCTAACACGCCGGTCAGGGCGTTGTTGAAGTTATGCGCGATCCCGCCGGCCAGGACGCCGATCGACTCCAGCTTCTGGTTTCTCACGATCTGCTGCTGCAAAAGTTCGCGTTCGGTCATATCGATCATGATGTCCACGATACGCGCGCCGGAGCGCTGGTTGCTGCAGTTCAGATGCTTGACGGTGCCGTCCTTGCAAAGCGCGTTCACCTCGTAGAAGGTGACCCGGCTCCCCTGTTCCCATGCCTCGATGGCGGCGCGGCGTTTGCCGGCGACCGTTTCGTGGTATTCCGGTTCTGGGCAAAGCAGGGTAAGCAGTTGGTCTATGTCTTGAACCTCGTCCTGGCGGTAACCAAAGCTCTTCATCATGAAGGCGTTCAGGTACTCAATCCCCCCCCCCTCGTCGGACCAGACGATACCCATGGGGAGTTGTTCCACCAGGTTCTTGAGCTCCTGGCGCGCCTGGGTCCTCTGCTCGATTTCCTTTTCCAGATCGAGATTGATGGCAACCAGCTGTTCCTTAGAAGCGATCTCGAACTCCATGGCGGCCAGCAGTTCCTCGTGCAGCCGGCGATTCTCCTCCTCGCGCTGCCTGAGCGACTCGGCAAGATCGTTCAGCGACGCCGAGGCCCGCCCCGGTTCGTCATCGGAAAGAACGGCTATACGTGAGACGTAGTCGCCACAATGGACGTTCTCCAGCCCCTGCATCAGCGAATTAAACGATGCGGTCACCCTCTTCAAGATCAGGTAACAGGAGAAGAGGATGAAGAGCCAGCTTGCCGTAGCCAACACCACGCTCAAAAAGGCAAGCCGCCTCCCCTCCCGCCACAGGTCCTTGGTACCGCGGTAAAGGCGCACCTCGCCGATGAGCTCGTCGGGTCGTTGCTCCCCCTGCCCCGGTTCGGGAAGCACGGTAAGCGGATTGCCCCTCACTTGCACGCTCTGCTGAATCAGGTCAGCACCTGTGTTGCGCCCCAGACGCACCATGGTCCTGCCGCTTGCGGCTGTGATCTCAACCCCACGGATCTCGGGGAGGGTGAGCGCCTGGCGGGCATGGGACTCAAGCAGGTCGCTATTTTCAGCGTAAAGGGGAAGACGCACCAAATCGGCCAGGGCATGGGCCTGCAGGAGGAGCATCTCGGCGGCGTGCCGCTTGTTTTGGTTGATTTGGTGTAATACGAAGAGGGTGACGCAGACGACGGTGATCAGCGCGGAGAAGAGCGTAAAACGCAGGAACAGCTTGTATTGGAAGCTCGAGCGAAGGGCGCCTAAGCGTCCGGCGGGAGAAGGCGTGTCCATGGCAAGGCCTTTGTGGGGGTCGGCGCCGCGGCCGAATCTTGGCCGGCTGGTGCAGACGGCGGCTTCATCGTTGTGTGTAACAACTGCGTGCAGGGCGAGCTTTATAGCTGAGCTGTAGGCTGCGGACCTGAGGCAGTGTGAATGTTTGTACGCGAGGCATTACATGGAGTCTGACGGGGAACTATACCAGATATGCTGCGGGATTCAACTGTAATAAGTGGCTACTTTGTCCATCATTGACCGCATAGGGACTGTATTACTCAAATTCCTTTGACAGAAAAGCATCAAACTGATAGGTATGCAACATTCTTTGTGCCAGTTCTTTTTGGTATTCGGCAACTGTCAACGGCTCTTTTCCGGGGAAACCCTTTTGACGGCAAAACAGCTCATCACAATCCTGCTTGCCTCCCTGATGGTCCTGTCCCCCATGGCCGTCACCCAGCTTCACGCCGAGGATACGGACGAGGTGACACGCTCGCTCGGCCTGTCCGGCGAAGATGTCACAGCAGTCCCCCATTCCCCCCGTCCCGCTTCTCTCATCGCGGAAAACGTTACCGTAATCGGTGCCGAAGAGATCGCCAGGATTAACGCCCACACCGTGGCCGACGTGCTCCAGACGGTTCCCGGCGTCCAGGTGGACCTGTTGCAGACTCCCGGCGGCATCGTCCTTTACGACGTCCTCGGTAGCACGAACCGGCACGTCCTTGTGCAGATCGACGGGGTGCCGCAGAACTTCGTTGGTTCTGACAACGTCGCCCACATCGGCAGCATTCCGGTGCAGATGATCGAGCGCATCGAAATCATCAAGGGAGCGGCCTCAGCCGCCTGGGGCTCGGCGCTTGGGGGGGTGATAAACATCGTCACCAAGCTCCCCGCACAGGACACCCCGGCAACCGGCCTCGTCTCAGCTTCGATCGGCAAGGCCGCCACCAGTGACCTAAGGGGGGAGATCAGCGGCAGTGGAGACCGGCTCGGGTATTACGTTACCGGCGGGAAGCTGAAATCGAACGGCCTCATCCCCGGAAACGACGTGGATTTCAGCCACGGTTTCGGAAAACTAAGCTACGACTTCCTAAACGGCGGCAGGGCGATCCTCGCGGCGGACGCGCGCTACGCCGACACGGGCCTTAGTGAGTCCTACCGCTACAACTTCGCGGAAACCGGCGTAGTCCGCTATCTGAACGGCTACTTCTCAGTCAAGTACCCTCTCGCCGAGCGCTTGTCGCTCGAGGCGAACCTTCGCGGCGGGAAGCGCTCTGCCGGGCACGTGGTCGGAAGCCTCCTTCCCGAGCCGAGCTCGTTCATGCATACCACGGCGCGCGAGGTGTACCAGGGGTACGAGGCGGCACTTAACTGGGGAGACGCGAACCGGGGAGTCAAGGCCGGGGCAGAGTATGAACGGACCGGGGTGCAGCAAAAAGAACTGCTCCTGCACATTCCAAACGGCGACATCGACACCACCCTCACCCGCTACAGTGCGTACCTAAACGGCACCTATACCATCGGACGGCTTTCCGTACTTCCCGGTGCGCGCTACGACCGCTTCAACCTCCTGGACAACGCCCCGAGTGCCACCCTGGGCGCCACCTTCCGCCTGACCGACAACACCCTTTTGCGCGGCTATGCGGCGTACGGCTACAGCATGCCGCTCATCAGCAATTACGGTACCTCCGACGGACAGGTGCCGCACAAGCTGCAGCGGGTCCGGACCGTGCAGGGTGGGATCGAGAGCACCGCGATTCCCTACCTGTGGTTCAAAGTGATGCTGTTCGACAACGAGGTCTGGAACATCCAGACCCTCGACCGCTACAACGTACTGCACCTGGACGAACAGAGCCGCGAAGGGGTCGACATGGAATGGCGCACCTCTTCTTTGTACGGCTTTATGCTAAGCGGCGGCTACACCTTCATCGACGCGCGCGACAAAAAAACCGGGAAGCAGTTAAGCGGCGGCGAAAGCGGCCCGCGCCATGCGACCAAGTGGGCCGTCACCTACGACAACCAGGATTCCGGCCTCACCTGTGTCCTCTCCGGAAACTACAGCGACTGGAACCTCACCACGCCCGGCGCCGACTCGACCGCGATGCTCTTGGACCTGCACGTGACCCAGAAGCTCGCACCATCCTCGGACCGTTCACCGGAGCTCTTCTTCTCGGTGCGCAACATCCTGGACAACAGGCAGTACCAGTACGATTTCCGCCCGGTGGCGCCGCGGTGGTTTGAGTTCGGGGGGAGGTTACGCTTTTGATGCGCGCACCGATCCCCTTCATGTTGCTTTTCCTCATCATGCTGGCCTCGCCCCGCCTGGCCCAGGCACTGGATGTGCTTATCCTGCAAAGTGGCCGCAGCCCCGCCTATACCGACGCGCTGCACGGCCTAAATGCCGCAGCCAAATTCGACTCGAAGACTCTGGTGCTCTCGGACTACTCCGACGTCGACGTGCAGCGCCTGGTGAGGGAGGAGCGTCCAAGACTTTTGATCGCAGTGGGGGACCGCGCCCTGGCCGAGTGCCGAAAGACTAGGGAGGTCCCGGTACTTGCCCTCCTCTCTCTGGCACTCACCCAGAAGCCGGTGCCGGATCACGTAGGCGGCATCGCTATGACCGCCGCGCCTGGGCGCTACCTGGAACTCTTCACCCAGATGCGGGCTAAGCGGGTTGGCGTGCTCTACGACCCCAGGCTTTCGGGGCTCTACGTGAAACGCGCAATTGCCGAGGCGGATGGGTACGGTGTCACCATCGTTACCGAGACGCTGCGCAACCCACGCGACCTGCAGGGAAAACTGGAGAAACTAAAGGGGGAGATCGACCTGCTTTGGCTGTTGCCGGACAGCACCGCCATCACCACGGTCAACCTGGAGGCGCTCCTCGTCTTCTCGATGACCCAGGCGGTCCCGGCGGTGAGCTTCACCGGACAGTACGTGAAAAACGGTGCCGCGGCCGCCCTCGACATCGATCCCTATGACCTGGGGGGGCAGGCGGGAGAAATGGCCCAGTCCCTGCTGCGTTCCGGCGGGGTGCACCGGGTCCCCGTCGTCGACCCGCGCAAGGTAAGGCTCCAGGTCAACGAGAGCGTGCTGCGCAAATTGCACTTGAAGCCACCCTCCCACTAACGCTCTTAACGCCCTTGACGCAAAAGAGGCCGCCCCTTCCGGGGCGGCCTCTTTTTTTTCGGTTTGTAGCCTCCCCCCTTTGTGAAGGAAGGCCGGGGGGATTTGCTTTTGCCAGCCAGCGAAATCCCCCTAAATCCCCCTTCGCAAAGGGGGACTTTCACATACCATCTATCCCAGCAGCGTCTCCACCGGGGTGTAGGGAAGTCCGAAGGCGTCGGCGACGCCGCGGTAGGTGACCTGGCCCAAAGCGATGTTGATCCCCTCACGCACGCCGGCGCTTTCGCGCGCGACCTCGCGCCAGCCGCGATCGGCAAGCGACACGGCATAGGAGAGCGTTGCGTTGGTGAGGGCGGCCGTCGAGGTGAGCGGCACCGCGCCGGGCATGTTCGCCACGCAGTAGTGCAGCACCCCCTCCTCCAGGTAGGTCGGCTCGCGATGCGTGGTCGCGCGCGAGGTCTCGAAGCACCCACCCTGGTCGATGGCTACGTCTACAAGGACAGCACCCGGCTTCATCCCCTTCAGCATGTCGCGAGTCACAAGCTTGGGCGCCTTCGCCCCGTGCACGAGCACCGCGCCGATCACAACGTCCGCCTGCTGCACCAGCTCGCGGATGACGGCGGGAGAGGACATGACCGGGAAGCAGTTCTTCGGCATGACCTCGGAGAGGTGACGCAGGCGCTCGAGGTTCATGTCGAGGAGGTAGACCTTGGCGCCCAGCCCGCAGGCCATCTGTGCCGCGTGGGTCCCCACTACGCCGCCGCCGATCACGACGACGGTGCCCGGCGCGACGCCGGGAACGCCGCCCAAAAGGATACCGCGCCCACCCTGGGCCCGCTCCGCGTACTTGGCAGCCTGCTGCGCCGCCATGCGGCCGGCGACCTCGCTCATCGGGGTCAAAAGCGGAAGCGTGTTACCGGGACCGGTGATGGTCTCATAGGCGACAGCGACCCCCCCGCTCTTCATGAAGGCACGGGTGAGTCCCTCCGCTGCGGCGAAGTGGAAATAGGTGAAGACGATCTGCCCCTCGCGGATCATCTCGTACTCACTTGGCTGCGGTTCCTTCACGTGCATGACCATCTCGGCCCGTGCGTAGATCTCAGCCGGTTCGGCCACGATCTCGGCGCCCGCTTTGCGATAGGCATCATCGGAGAATCCGCTGCCGTTGCCGGCTCCACTCTCGACCAGCAGGGTGTGCCCGTGCCCCACCATGACCTCGACCCCGGCGGGGGTCATGCTGACACGATTCTCTTCGACCTTGATTTCCTTCAGTATCCCGACGACCATCTGCGCTCCCTCTCCCCTTGATGAGTGTGCCGACTGTCAGCATTGTACCGCAGTCCGGGCCGGGTTCATTAGACCGGCGTCTCAGCATACCAGATCGACCGGGATTTTTTCTTGCGAACAGGCGACAGAAACGGTATTTTTTCGCAGGATATTTCACAAAAAGGGGTAATCGATGAGGAATCTTGCGGAAACAGCCGTAGACAGGATTGATCGGGCCATCCTGAACGAGTTGCAGAGAGACGGCAGGCTGACCAACGTGCAGTTGGCCGAGCTCGTCGGGCTTTCCGAATCGGCCTGCCTGCGCCGGGTGCGCCTTCTGGAGCAAAGCGGCATCATCGACCGCTACGTGATGCTGGTGGATCAGGGGCGTGCGGGCAAACCGGGGAACGTCTTCGTGCGGGTAACGCTTGACGGGCAGCAGCGTGAGAGGCTTTCTGCCTTCGAGGAGGCGATCGCCACGGTTCCCGAGGTGATGGAGTGCTACCTCATGTCCGGCGACGTCGATTACCTGATGCGCGTCGCGGTGAAGGACACGGACGACTACCTGCGCCTGCACAACAAGCTGACCGGGCTCCCCGGAGTTCTGCGGGTGCAGTCATCCTTTGCGCTGCGCACCGTGGTGAGCAGGACCTCGCTTCCTTTGTGACCTACCAGACCGGGGTGATGCTCGAGCGCTCCAAAAACCTTCGCAGGGCATGCAGGTCGGCAAGGGAAAGCCCGACGAAACAAAGGCCCATGCCGGAGGGGAGGTTCTCTTTTTTCTTTCCCGGCTCGCGCACCCAGGCCACCCGGGCCTGGCAGGCGATGATGGCGTCGCGGTTTGAAAGCTTGAACTTGATGGTCAAAAGGGTGTCCACCGGCCGGATCTGGGTTGTCTCGACGAAGAGGCCGCCTCGGCTCACGTTCACCGAATAGTTCAATACCAGCGTCTTCTGATAGGGGCCCTCGAAAATGGCGATCCTGGCGTCGACGCGCTCCCCCCTTCCCGCCGGGACGCCGTCCCTCCTCTCTTCCACCATGCTCCCACCCGCCTCATGCCCTGGTTCACCCATTTCCCCCTCCTTCTCAGCGGCGACTCTCCACCTGCTCCACCTTTAACGCCCGAAGCGCTTTTGTGTAAATCCGAATGAGGCTGCAACTACTGTAGGGGTTGCGACTACAGTCCCGGCCTCCCGGCGTCCGCCGTCTGTAGGAAAAAGACTACAGAAAAAAGGGAAGTAGGCCGATCCATAAGCGGGAGAGCTTCTGCTATTAATGATCCATCGACGCCCACGCAGACACGCTCAACCGCTTCAGGAGTAGGCCATGCCGGACCAGAAAGCGCAAAAGACGTACTCATCCCGGCCGGACTACCGGCACCAGGTAGCCATCGGGATCGCCTTCGGCCTCGCCGGATTCGTGCTGAACTGGTTCAAGCTGGAGTTCTTCTTCAACGTCGACTTCATCTTCGGCTCCATCCTCTCCATGTTCGCCCTCATGCGTTTCGGCCTCGTTGCAGGGATGACCGCGACGCTCATCACCGCGAGCTGCACCTGGTTTCTCTGGCACCATCCCTGGGCGGTGATCATCTTCTGCGCCGAGACGCTCTGCACCGCACGTTTGAACCTCTCCAAAGACCGCGACCCGGTCCTTAACAACCTGGCCTACTGGTTCAGCGGCGGCATCGCCCTCGTGCTCTTCTTCTACGCCGGTGTCATGCACTTTCCCCTGCTGCCCGCCATGGTGATGGGGCTCAAGCAGGGGATCAATGGCATCGTCAACACCCTGATCGCCGCTGCGCTTCACATGAGCTACGGCTTTTACCGGCGGCGGCAGGAAAGGCTTCCCGGGCTGCGCCAGCTGATCTTCGTCGCCATATCGCTCTTTGTCACCATCCCGACCCTGTTTTTCCTCTACCTGGATATAAGACACACGATGCGTCAGGACCTCGCGCGGCACCAGGAGGCAACGGTGCGTATCGCCACCGCGGCCCAGACCGGCGCGGCATCCTGGCTGGACAGCAGTCTCGGGGTGATCCGCTTCCTTGCCTCCTCCGGCGGCGGACCGGTGACCGACATGCGGCGCGACCTGGAGAACATGCGCCAGTCGCTCACCGACTTCAAACGCCTAGGGATGACGGACGAGCACGGCATCACCATCGCCTTCTCCCCGGCCGTCGACGAAAACGGGACGGCCACCGTGGGACTGGACCTGTCGGACCGCAGTTACCTGAAGAAGGTCTCCGCCCCACCCTACCCCGAGGTGATGGAACTCTTCCAGGGAAGGATCGGCGCGCCGGGGCCAAGACTCATTCTGGTCGCGCCGGTGCTGGAAAAGGAAGGTTACCGGGGCGCCGTATTCGGCGTCGCCGACCTCGGCAGCCTGACGGAGCTCCTGCAAAAGCTCGTGCACGAAGACTCCGTGCAGGTGACCCTCGTCGACGACCGCGGGATGGTGGTCATGAGTACCAAGCAGGAGTTAAGGCCCCTCACCCCTTACGTCCTTCCCGCAGGGGGCTCCCTGATGCCGGTGGCCAAAGGGATACGACACTGGATCCCGGCCCCCAAACCCGGGTTGAGCCCGTACAAGCGCTGGCTTGCCTCGTTCTACGTGAAGGAGATGCCGCTTGACGGGTACCCGGGGTGGAAGCTGGTGGTGGAGTCTCCCCTCAGGCGCCCCATCACTGCGCTCTCCGAGAAGATCACCGCAGCGCTCTCCGGTATCGGTCTGCTGCTCGTGTTACTGGTCTTCTGCTCGAGGCTTTTCGCCGGCAGGATCGCCTCCATCCTTTCAGACTTCGAGCGCGTGACGCGCGAGCTTCCCGCTCAGATCGCGGCCGGAACCACCATCGAGTGGCCTCCACCGGTCACCAGCGAATTCAAGGGGCTCACCGACAACGTGCAGGTGATGACGAGAGAGCTTTTGCTCTCCCACGCGGCGCTCAAGCAGCTGAACCAGAGCCTGGAGCAGCGCGTCGAGGAGCGCACCGCGCAATTGAGGGAAAGCCAGCAGCTTTTAAACGCCGTCATCGAGACGACACCCGACCCGATCTCGGTCAAGGACCGCCAGGGGACCTACCTCATGATGAACAAGGCGGGGCTGGAGTTTCTCGGACGGGAGGCGATCGGCAGGGAGGAAACCCGCATCTATGGGCCGGAAGAGGAGGAGGTCATCCTTGCGTACGACCAGCGCGTACTGGAGACCGGCGCCATCGTCTCTTTCGAGCAACCCCGCCGAAACCACCTGGGAGAGTCCCGCGTTTTCAATGTCGTGAAGGGACCGATCCGGGACCATGCCGGTGCGGTGACCGGGATCTTCGCCATCTCCCGTGATATCACCGACCGCATCCAGATGGAGGAACAACTGGAGCAGGAGCGGTCGCTTTTACGTACCATCATCAGCACCATCCCGGACCTTATCTTTCTGAAGGACGTAAACGGCGTATTTCTCGCGGCGAACCCGGCATTCCAGAAGATGGCGGGGCACCAGGAAGAGGAGATCATCGGCCGGACAGATCACGACATCTGGAACGCAGAAGAGGCCGAGCTTTTCGTAAGAAGGGACCGTGAGGTGCTCGCGGCAGGCCGTCAGATCGCTCACGAGGAATGGCTGACCGATAGCAGTGGTGGACGGCGCATCCTGCTGGAAACGAAGAAGACCCCGATGCTGGACCGTGCCGGAAACCAACTGGGGATTTTGGGCATCGCCCGCGACATCACGGCACAGCATGAGGCGAAGGAGGAGTTAAAGCGCGCCGTGGCCGAGCGGACCGCGGACCTGCGGCGACTGGCGGAGCGAATAGAGACGGTAGCTGAACACGAGCGGGCCTCGGTGGCCCAGGAGATCCACGACGAGCTGGGCCAACTGCTTGCCGCGCTCATGATGGACGTCGCATGGTTCCAAAAACGCATCCCGGAAGGGGACGAAAAGTACGCCGCGAAGGTGAAGGCGATGAACGAGCTCCTGAACGTCACCATACAGTGCGCGCGCCGCATCACGCGGGACCTCCGCCCCCGCATGCTGGACGAGCTCGGCCTGGTCGCGGCCATCGAGGAGCAGTTGGAGCTTTACCGCCAGCGCCAGATCGACTGCCGGCTCATCGTCCCACAGCGCGACGCCGAGGTCGACCCGCAACGGGCCAACTCCCTCTTCCGCATCTTCCAGGAAAGCATGACTAACGTTATGCGCCACTCCGGCGCGACAAAGGCCGAGATCCTCCTCGACATAAGAGAGGACGGCATCGTGCTGCAGATAGAGGACAACGGCCGCGGCATCAACGAGGAACAGATCAACAACCTGCAGTCGCTTGGCCTTTTGGGGATCAAGGAGAGGGCCCTGCGCTGGGGAGGGACGGCCGAGATCAGGGGAATGCACGGCAAGGGAACTACGATTCGGGTGGAAATGCCCGTGGAACGAAGGAGGAAAAAGAGATGATAAGGGTTTTGCTCACTGACGATCACAAGATACTGCGCGAGGGGCTCAAGGGGCTTTTGCACGACACCGACGACATCACCGTGGTCGGCGAGGCGGGCGACATCCAGGAGCTGTTCGCCCGTTTGGGGAGCGTGGCCTGCGACGTCATCGTCCTCGACATCTCGCTTCCCGGCAGAAGCGGTCTCGACGCCTTGAAACAGTTGAAGGCCGAGGGGATCACGACGCCGGTGCTGGTGCTAAGCATGCACCCGGAAGAGCAGTACGCCATCCGCGCCATCCGCTCCGGCGCCGCCGGCTACCTCACCAAGGAGACCGCCTCCCAGGAACTGGTGCACGCGATCCGCAAGGTCCACACCGGCGGCAAGTACCTGAGCTCGAACCTAGCGGAGCGACTCTTCACCGAGCTCGCCAATCCCCGCGGTGCCGAGCCGCACACGCTTCTTTCCGACCGTGAGTACCAGATCATGTGCATGATCGGCTCCGGGCTCACCCTGACCGGCATCGCCGACAAGCTCGCCCTGAGCGTCAAGACCATCAGCACCTACCGGACCCGTGTTCTGCTCAAGATGGGGATGAAGAACAATGCGGAACTGACCACGTACGTCGTGAAGAACGGACTTCTGTGCGACAACGCCTGACCCCCCGGCGGGAGAGGTGGCTCCACTCGCCTCTCCCGCCGCAGGGCTCGCTCCTCCCCTCTCGCCACCGCCGCATGTCGGAAAAAGCCTCTCACCTTTAACGTCCCGCGCCCGACATACAGAAAAACAAGTCCCTGCTATTAATGAGATCATCGTCCATCCCCCGAAACGGGGCAGGCGCAGAGGGAACCTAAACGGTGCCCCCTGCGCAAATGGCGGGATGCATGAGGAGACGCACGTGTTTACTCCGGTACCAACATCGCAAGAGCGGCAAAAGACCGTAAAGAACCACCCCATGCGGATGCTGGAGGCCGAGAACCTGCGCCTTTTGCGCGAACTCGAGCGTTATCGCCGGGAGAAAAGACACGCGTGCGAGGTGGCGGTGGACCTGCTGACGAGCATCGCCGAGGCACGGGACCGGGAGACCGGGCGCCACGTAAAGCGGGTACAGGACTACACGCTGGCACTGGGCAACGCGCTGAAGCACGACTCACCCTACGCCTCCCTGCTGAGCCGACAGTGGATCGAGCGCCTGGCAAGGGTGGTCCCGCTGCACGACATCGGGAAGATCGGCATCCCGGACCGCATCCTGCTCAAACCCGCCTCGCTGAACCTCGAAGAGTTCGAGGTCATGAAGACCCACACCCGCATCGGCCGCGACATCATCGCCGCCGCCGACAGGGACAGCGGCGAGGCCTGCTGTAACCCGGAGGAGAGTGCCCTCGTCTTTCAGATGGCCGCCGACATCGCACTTTGGCACCACGAGCGCTGGGACGGCCTAGGGTATCCCGACGGACTGGCGGGAGAGGCCATTCCGCTTGCGGCGCGTATCGTCTCGGTGGCTGACGTCTTCGATGCCCTGACTACTTCCCGGGTGTACAAGAAGGCCTTTTCGTGGAAGCGTGCGAGCGCCTACATAGTCTCCATGAGCGGGGTCCGTTTCGACCCCTGTGTCGTGGCCGCTTTCACGCGGCTTTTGCCCCAATTCGAGACCATCGCCCAAGGGCACGGCAGCGTGAAACTTCCCGAGACATCAACTATCGGCGCCCCCCGGCGGGTAACCGGGCCTTCCCCACGAAACGGGGCAGGATGCCCCCATGCAGCCGGCGCCACCACGACCAACACTACTCAGGGGATGGAGACCATCGATGGGCCTCTTTCCCGCACCATAACGCAATTAGACACGGAGGAGGGAACCATGCGTGCGCTCATAGTCGACGACGACGAACTGGACCGCAAGCTTCTGGAACGGGTGTTGAAGCCGTTTTGCCACGTGGATTTCGCGGCAACCGGGGAAGAGGCGTTGCAGAAGTTCGTGACGGCCCTCGGCGAGCAGACCCCTTATGGGCTCGTCTGTCTGGACTACAACCTCCCCGGCATCTCCGGTGCGAGAACGGCGCAGCTCATCCGCCAGGAAGAAGGGAAAACGGGCAGCTTCCCAGCCACCACAGTATGCGCGCTCTCCGGGGCTCCCGAGGCGCCGGGAGAGTTCTACATCCGCCTTGGAGACGATCCCCACTTCTTCCTAAACCAGAAGCCGTACAACAGGACCAACCTCATGCGTGCGGTCAGCTTCGGCCTGCGGCGCTGGGGGGTAAAGAGCGACTCCCGCGATTACTGCGTCGAACAAGCAATCGGCCAATGACATAGTGTTTGCGTCAGCCGGAACAGCGGCAAAAAAACGAGGGATCGCCCAGGGGCGGTCCCTTTCTTTTTGGACACACAGCGTGTCTAATTTCCCGACACCACCCTCAGAGGCACAAACGCCGGTCAGGGTTCATTTTTTTCGTGTGGTTCCCTCAAAGTGTAAAGGAGGTGTGTAAAGCCGCTACGGTCACGGACAGCTTGACGCGCTTGCCAGCGGTACGGTCTCGGGCCGGTAAGCTTTTGATTTCACGCGGTTTACGCCGGTCGCGGCAGCACGCGCAGTAAAATAAGGGGGGCAAATCAAGCAGGCATAATAGGCATAACTATTTAAAATCTTATGCTTTACCAGAGACTGGCATGCATGATGCTGAGCGTATGGGCGTTACATAAAGTATCACCTCAAGGAGGGTAACCCATGCGAATGAGAAGAGGAGGATTGGCGGTCATCATGCTCACCCTGACGCTGATGGCCACATCTGCAAACGCACTATCCATAAGACTGTCGGACGGCGGCGCCAATACCGTCACCGTATGGGACAACGGGGCGGGGGACATCAACCCCGCGGCTGGCGCCGTCACCTACCTAGGCAGCGTCGGCGCTTTCACCACCAACGTGAGCACCGGGCTTTCCTACCCCATCCTCGGGAGCCAGGACTACCCGCGGCTAGAGCTGAACTCAGTCGACGTGACCAGTAGTTCGGACGGCAAGCTGCACATCTACCTCACCGACACCGGCTTTACCGGCGCCTTTTCCAGCTTCCAGGCGGCCATCGGCGGGACCACGGGAGGAACGGTCAAGTACAGTACCTACTTCGACACCGCCAACACCGCCTTTGCCATGAGCACGCTTTTGACCGAGGAGCTTTACAGCGGCCTCGCATTCAGCGACGTCAACATCGCTTCGGCGCTGGGACTCGACGTTCCCTACTCCCTGACCCAGGCGCTGGAAATCACACATACCGGTCACGCGAGCACCAGCTTCGATGCGGAACTGGCCCCAGTTCCGGAACCTGGCACCTTCATGCTGCTTGGTGCAGGCTTGTTGGGACTTGCTGTCTACGGCCGGCGCAGGGTGCGGGCCTGACGCGCAGCGCTTTCTTTGACCAAAGCCGCCCACCTCGGGCGGCTTTTTTTGCGAGTGGGCTCCTCCGGAAGGGATCAGCGGTTTGCGCAATGGATGAATGACATTTCAAAAAGCCTGGGCTACTGTACTAAAATTTTCAAGAATACCTGTTATGCTACTTAGCATCCAAGCTATGCCAGTACCCGGTCATCTATGACAGTGATGCATTTCTTCTTACAGTTGGACGCACCTTATTGACGCCACCGCCCCGGGAGAAGACCTTGCCAGAGTTGTCCGATTTCAAGAAACCACCGATACCACTATTTGTCCTGGTGGCCGCCGGCCTTGCCGGCAACTATTTCAAATTCACCGTTTTCCTCAACATCGACTTCCTCTTCGGCAGCATCTTCGCGATGCTCGCCTTGCAGTTCTTCGGCCTCACCCGCGGCATCATCGCTGCAGCCGTCATAGGCAGCTATACCTACTTCCTCTGGAATCACCCCTATGCCTGCCTAATCCTCATAGCCGAAACCGCCCTGGTCGGGTTGCTGATGCAGCGACGCAGGTTCGGCATGATCGCCGCCGACGCGGTGTACTGGATCGTGATCGGCATGCCGCTGGTTTACCTTTTCTACCATGTGGTGATGCAGGTTCCCTTGAGCAACACCTACATCGTTATGACGAAGCAGGCGGTGAACGGCATCGCCAACGCCATTGTCGCCAGGCTCATCTTCACGGGGTTCGCTCTCAAGTCCAAAACCGTACGCATCCCGTTCCGAGAGCTTATTTCGAGCCTGCTTGCTTGCTTCGTGCTGATCCCGTCCCTGATCCTTCTTGCCATCGGTTGCCGAAGCGAGTTCGCCGAGACGGACCGCGTGATACGCCAGGGGCTCCTACAGGACCTGGGGCGGGAGGCAAAACGCCTGGATACCTGGGTGAGCAGCCGGAAGGCGCCAGTGGTGCAGCTAGCCGAACTGGCGGCCACGCTCTCGCCGCAGCACCTGCAACCCTTCCTGGAGCAGGCGACCAAAAGCGATCAGAACTTCAAACGCATGGGGCTTCTGGACAAAGAGGCCACCATCAACGCCTATTACCCCCTCACCGATGAGATGGGGCAGAAAAACATCGGCAAGAACTTTGCGGACCGCCCCTACATCCCGAAACTGAAGCAGACGCTGAAGCCGATGCTCTCGGAGGTGGTGATGGGGAGGATCGGCCTCCCGGAACCGATCGTTTCCGTCCTCGCCCCGGTGATCGCAAATGGCGGGTACCACGGCTACGTCATCGGTGTCCTCAGCCTGCACCAGATCAAGGAGCAGCTGGACAAGACGTCCGAATCCAGTGACATCCTTTACACGCTGCTGGACAAAAACGGCAAGGTGATCATGAGTAACCGCCCCGGCCAGAAGACCATGGCCCCGCTGCAAAGGGGGAAGGGAACCCTTAAGAGCCTGCCCGGTGGCATCACCCAGTGGGTGCCGGTTTCGCCACCAAACACCCCCGTCTCTGAGCGGTGGAAGAAGTCTTATTACGGCGCCGAGGCCGCGGTAGGCGACTTCGCGGAATGGAAATTGATCCTTGAACAGCCGGTGGCCCCTTTCCAGAAGAAGCTCCACGACAGCTACACCGGCAAGCTCACCATCCTGTTCGCCATCCTGCTCATGTCGCTTGCACTGGCTGATTTTTTGAGTTGCCGCATCATGGCCACAATCGAAAACCTGCGCAAGGTTACTAGCGACCTTCCCTCGAGGCTCGCCTCAGGGGGAAGTGTCAACTGGCCGGAAAGCGGCATCACGGAAACCGACAACCTGATCGTCAACTTCAAGGAGATGAGCGGCAGCATAAAGCAGCACCTGGCCGATCTGCAGCGCCTCAACGACTCGCTGGAGCAACGAGTCGAAGAACGCACGCGGGAGGTGGAGAGACTCTCGAGCGAACAGCGCACCATCCTGAGCACCATGCCCCTTGGCGCCTGCCTGCTGAAAAAACGGGTGATCCAGAGGACGAACCCCGCCTTCGACAGGATCGTGGGATATGACCCGGGGGAGACACTTGGGAAGGACACGGCGATCTTCTACGTTGACCAGGCATGGTACCAGAGCGTCGGGGAAGCGGGATACGGCGCGCTGCAGCGCGGGGAGATCTATTCCACCGACCTCAAGATGAAACGTAAGGACGGCTCGGTTATCTGGTGCAACGTGGCGGGGCAGATGGTGAACCCAGATGCGGCCGAGGACGGCTCCATATGGATCATCCAGGACATCACGGAAAGAAAACAAGCGGCCCAGCTCGAGCAGCAGCTGCTGCACGCCCAGAAACTGGAGAGCCTGGGGGTTCTGGCAGGCGGTATCGCCCACGACTTCAACAACATCCTCATGGCCATCATGGGGAACGCCGAGCTTGGCCTCATGCGCATGCCCGAGGGGGCGGCCGCGGCGGAAAACCTGCACAGGATCCAGCAGTCCGCGCAACGGGCCGCCGACCTCACCAAGCAGATGCTTGCCTATTCGGGCAAGGGAAGGTTCATGATCGAGGCCGTGGACCTGAACCAGGTGATCGAGGAGCTCGCTCACCTTCTGGAGATCTCGGTCTCCAGGCAGGCAAAGCTAAGCTACCATCTGCACCGGCCGCTCCCTGCCATCGATGGCGACCCGGCACAGTTACGGCAGATGATCATGAACCTGGTGATCAACGCCTCGGAAGCGATCGATGGGAAAAAGGGAGAGATCGTGATCACGACCGACAGTGCTGCGGGCGAGCCCAGGCATATCCTCGAGGCGTGGCAGGAGGAGCTCCCGGAGGGTGACTACGTCTGCCTCACGGTCACCGATACGGGGTGCGGCATGGACCGGGAGACTATCGCGAGGCTCTTCGATCCTTTCTTCACTACCAAGTTCACCGGTCGCGGCCTCGGGATGGCCGCAGTGCAGGGAATCGTAAAGGGGCACAAAGGGGCGATAAGAATCACGAGCGAACCGGGCAATGGGTCGACTTTCCGGATATTCCTCCCGGTTGGAACTCCCATGGTAAAGGGGGATGTGGGAAGTATCGACGGGCAAAGAGAGGCTATGCAACCGGAAGCGGCCGCGAAGGCGATGCTCGTGGACGACGAAGAGGCGGTCCGCAACGTGGGAGCGGAGATGTTGAAGCAGCTTGGGTTCACGCCAGTACTGGCAAAGGACGGCGAGGAAGCGCTGGAAATCTTCAGGCAGACGCCGGGGATCAGCTTCCTGATCCTCGACATGACCATGCCGCGGATGGACGGCAAGCAATGCCTGCGCGAGTTGCGCCGCATCGCGCCCACAGTCCCGGTGATCATGTCCAGCGGCTACAACGAGCAGGAAATTGCGCGGGAACTAGGCGGAGAGATACCAAGCGGCTTCATTCAGAAACCGTACAACGTAGCTTCGATGAAGGAGGCCATCGAAAGAGCGCTGCGGCGCTGACGCCCGCAGTGGTGCGACGGGAGCCAGAAGCTCGCAGGGGGAGGAGCGCCAGTTAACTGAACAAGCCCCCCCTCCCCTTGCAGGAGGTTCATCCGGGAATTCCAAGGAAGAAGCCTTTCAGATAACCCGCGTCCTCTCTTGCTGAGCACGGTGGCCTCGCGCTCCCCACTTTGCGAAGGGGGGACTGGGGGGATTTGCTTTTGTTTCTCAGTTTTCGCTGGTAGGACGAGATTCTAGGTCTTGCTTTCCTCCAGGAGGAGAAAAAGGATTTTCCGATAACCGTCAATTATCTGTGAATGTAGTCAACTGGTGCTTGTATGGCCCGACCAAGGCAAATCCCCCCTGCCCCCCTTCGCAAAGGGGGGAACGTTAGGGCTCATGCAGTGCTTTGTAAGCGGCTGCGCTTCGCGTTCCCCGGAATTTCCTGAAGAACCTTGCGGGAGGGGGGCGGGAAACGGTTCTATCTCTCGCTGGACGCACCCCGGTCCAAAGGTGTTTTAAAGCCTGAACTGGCGCACCAGGCGCTGCAGTTCTTCCGACTGATGGGAGAGTGTGGAGGCCGCGGCGGCGGTCTCGGTGACGCCATGGGCCGTCTGCTGCACAACGTCGGTGATCCTCTGGATGCTGCGGGTGATCTCGTCGGTGGTGGAGGTCTGCTGCTGGGCCGCCGTGGTTATCTGGTTGATCTGATCGCTCACCACGCCCACCTGGGCCAGGATCTCCTCGAGCGCCTCGCCCGAGCGAGCCGAATACTCCGCCCCTTTTCCCACCTCGGCCACCCCTTCCTCGATGGCGGCGATGGCGCCGCGCGTCCCCCCCTGGATTGTCTTTATCATCTCGCCTATCTCCCGGGTCGCCCGGGTCGTCCTCTCGGCTAAGGCGCGCACCTCGTCGGCTACGACGGCGAAACCGCGCCCCTGCTCTCCGGCGCGCGCCGCCTCGATCGCCGCGTTCAGAGCGAGCAGGTTGGTCTGGTCCGCGATCTCCTGAATGGTGCCGATGATCTGGTCGATCTGGTCCGACTGGGCGCCCAGTTCCTCCACGGTCTTGGCGGCCCCCTGCACCCGGCTTGCGATCCGTTCCATGCCGAGCGTCGTATGCCGCACCACATCGGCGCCGGAGCTCGCGGCCCGGCTCGCACGGGTCGAGTTCTCGGCGGCGTGCACGCAGTTTCTCGCGATGTCGCCTGAGGTCGCGGCCATCTCTTCACTGGCGACGGCCACCGCGTTGGTCTGGGAGGCGACGTCGTCGGTTCCCGCGGAAATGCGGTCGGCGTTGTCCTGCAACTGGTGCGAGGTGAGCGCTACCTGCTCGGAGCTTTGCTGGATCCGGCGGATCATGTCCCGCATCGTGGTCTGCAGCGTGTCGATGGAGCGGATGATGGTGCTGATCTCGTTGTTGCGCTTGGCCTGGATCGGCTTGCTGAGGTCCCCGTTGATCATGGTCTCCAGGATGCCGATGATCCTTTTCAGCGCGTCGTTCACCGACCAGAAAAGCAGGGAACTGAAGAAGGCCCCGGCAATGAGAAAGAGCGCGGTGGATATGACTGAGATCGACAGCGAGAAGGAGCGTCCCGCTCCTACGGCAAAGACAATGCAGAAGCTGTAACAGACACAGAGCAGGATTATGCGGGTACGGATGCGCAGGTGCAGGTAGAGACCAAAGAGAGATTTCATGACTTTCCTCGACTGTTGTACTTGTTCGGCGCCGCAACACTAACAGTGTTACATTTTATTGTATTCTCTTCGGAATCATCGCCCCCTTCTTTAGCGCGTTATCGAGGTGCCGCGTATTTTTCTTACTCATCGGTACAGAAAATGTTAGTGGGATGACCCTGAGTGGTTGATGGGAGAGCCTCTTCGCGGCGACACGAAGAGGCAAAAGGGGGCCGGAAAATTCCGGCCCCCTTTGTGATTGCGGCTGATGCGGCGGTGGTTACTTCTTGTACCCTTTCGCGCCGGAGGTGCAGGTGTGCACCTTGCCGTTGGCCTCGGTGACTGTGCCGAGGACACTCATGAGCTGATTGGCATCCCCGCAGGTGGTGGCGATGCCGGCCGGTACCGTGTTGCCCTTCCCGGCCCAGTCCATGTGGTAATTGGCCCAGAGGGTCCAACCGGCGGGAACAGTAACGTTGTCGATGGAGCCGTCGGAGCCCCCCGGAATGGCATCGTTTACCATCTGAAAGTTTTCCGGAGTAACACCAGAGAGGGACGGTGCGAAGGCATAGGCGTGGAGAGCATTGGCCCCTTTGGCGACCCCGCCGGCTGCGGACAACGAGACGTTTACCACCTGGTCTTCGCCGGTCGTGTTGGTCCAGAGGATGTTGTAGTAGAACTGCCCCGGGTCGGACGCGGTCACGCTGTTTTTCTGTCTGTTGACGTTTACGGAGAAGCGGCCGTCGTCGCTGCCGGATGTGGTGACCGCGGTACCGTCACACTTGGCAAGGAGGTTGCCGTCACCGTCGGTGGTAAAGCAGGTGGTGTCGTTCAGGACCGGTTTGATCTCGAAGAAGATGTGGATGTTGGGGAAGTTATTGTTGATGTTGATGTCGTTAGGGTCCTTGCCCTCCGGCTTGACGTTGATGTTGGTCTCCCGAACATCCGCCTTGGTGGAATCGGCCAGTACAAGCGGCTCGGTATCGATTTTTATCTCAGTCTTTTTGCAGACGTTGAGATCGGTCGGGGTGATCATCGTGTTGCCCGGAACGGAAACCCCAAAGGTGCTCCCGTTGGGGTCACTGAAGTTGACGTAGAAAACCGACCACGTGCCGGTGGAGGTATTTAGGCACATCGTTACCGGAATGGTGTCGGTGATTTTCCCGCCGTCGTTCACGGAATACTTGTAGAAATAGCTGTTGGCTGGCTCTGCCGGGTGCTCCGGAATGACGTTCAACGCGGTCACTCCCGGGGTCACGATCAGTTCCGCGGCGTTTTTGACGACCGCAGCCGCTTGCGCGCTTACCGCGGTGGCAAAACCTGCGGCCGTGATGGCCAGAGCCGACAATAAGGTTTTCATCTTCATTTCACTTCCTCCTTTGATCTCCATGCATTTAAATTAAAAGCGGACAGGACGGTAATCGTTCAAAAGATATGCACAGCTCAGGCGTGCCCGCAGGCTCCGCCATCCATGCGCGGCGGTTCGACGTCCTCGGTCACCAGCTCGAAGCGGCACCCCTCGACGGCCACCGCCACCCCCAGCAACTCGTCACACGGCTCAACTCTCACCACATCGCTCATGCAGTGCAGTCTGACCCGCTGGCCGATGTGCTGATAGTCAAGCAGCATCACCACTTCGAGGCGTTCATCCAGTGCTACCGGCTGATCAGTGACAAAGTAGATACCGCTTGTACTGAAGTTCCTGGTAAGCCCCATCCCCTGTTTGACCTCCACCGGGATCTGGCCCTGGTAACGTACCGATTTTCTGTTAATGTAATCACGCATCTATCATCACATCCCTGTAAGAGGTGCTCTGTTACACTGCACCAAACAGACAGCGCCAGAAATTTCCCTACAAACTAACTGAAGGAAGGATGACATTGAATAAGGCATTGGGTACATTTTCCTATATCTTTCGATCTATCTCCTCCGCACCATCGCACCATGCCGAACAAAATCAGAGTACACTCTTGAGTAGCTAGAGTAGTCACTTCGTATTACAACCCGCTGCCGCCACATCTGCAGCGGCCCGGAAGGGATGGCGCAAAAGCCGCCACTTACACCGTAAACATTTTTTCCGTGCGCGTTTCTGTCGAGTTGGCATAGTAACTGCTCCCTTTCGCAGACGCAGCGCACGATCACTACCTCGCAAAAGGTTGCATCATGAAAACAATCGGATTACCCAAGAAGCAAGGGATGTACGATCCCCAGTTCGAGCACGACGCCTGCGGCGTCGGCTTCGTCACCAACATCAAGGGAAAGAAATCCCACGAGATCGTCAAGCAGGCGATAACCGTCCTGGAAAACCTCGACCACCGCGGCGCGGTGGGGAGCGAGCACAACACCGGTGACGGTGCCGGGATTCTAATCCAGATCCCCGACGCCTTTTTCCGCAAGGCCTGCCCCGAGCTCGGCTTCGAGCTGCCGGCCGCCGGCGAGTACGGCGTCGCCATGCTCTTCACCTCCCCCGAGGCGACCGAAAGAAGCGCGGCGAAGCACGTCTTCCAGCGCATTATAAGAGAGGAAGGGGTCGAGGTGATCGGCTGGCGCGAAGTGCCGACGGACAACTCGTCCTTGGGCGACACCGCCAAGGCGGGCGAGCCGCTCGTGCGCCAGATCTTCTTCAAGCGCGACGCTTCGTGCGCCGACGAGGACGCCTTCAACAGGAAGCTCTACCTCGTGAACCAGCGCGCGATCCACGAGATCCGCGACGAGGAGGTCGACCCGTACTGGTACGTCGCCAGCATCTCGACCCGCACCATCGTCTACAAAGGGATGCTGATGCCGGCCCAGTTGGACCAGTACTTCCCCGAGCTGCGCGACGAGGCGGTCGAAAGTGCCATCGCGGTGGTGCACTCCCGCTTCTCCACGAACACCTTCCCTTCCTGGGACCGCGCGCACCCTTACCACTACCTCGCCCACAACGGCGAAATCAACACCCTGCGCGGCAACGTGAACTGGATGCACGCTCGCCAGTCCATGTTCAACAGCGAGCTCTTCGGCGACGACATCAAGAAGCTCCTGCCGGTGATCAACACCAACGGCTCTGACTCGGCGATGTTCGACAACTGTCTCGAGCTCCTGCTCATGACCGGACGTTCGCTCCCCCACGCCGTCATGATGATGGTGCCGGAGCCGTGGGAGAACCACGAGACCATGAGCCGTGAGAAGCGTGCCTTCTACGAGTACCACTCCTGCCTCATGGAGCCGTGGGACGGCCCCGCCGCCCTCACCTTCACCGACGGCCGCATCATTGGCGCGGTGCTGGACAGAAACGGCCTGCGCCCCTGCCGCTACTACCTGACCGACGACGACCTGGTCATCATGGCAAGCGAGGCGGGTGTTCTGCCGGTATCCCCCGCGAAGGTGATCAAGAAGGGTCGCCTCCAGCCTGGCAAGATGTTCCTCATCGACACGGTGCAGGGTCGCATCATCCCGGACGAGGAGATCAAGAACGACCTCGCCACCGCGAAGCCTTACGCCGACTGGGTCAAGGTGAACCACCACCTGCTGGCCGACCTCCCGAAAGCTGCGAAGACGCAGGCCGAGGAGGAATCCCCCCTCGTGCAGCGTCAGAAGGCCTTCGGCTATACCTTCGAGGACCAGGAGACCATCATCGGCCCCATGGCGACCTCCGGCGTGCAGCCGCTTGGCTCCATGGGCACCGACACCCCGCTCGCGGTCCTCTCCGAGAAGCCGCAGCTTCTTTACAGCTACTTCAAGCAGCTCTTCGCCCAGGTGACCAACCCGCCGATCGACCCGATCCGCGAGGAGATCATCACCGCGACCGCGGTAAGGATCGGCTCCGAGTCGAACCTCTTGAAGCCGTCGGCAACGAGCGCACGCGTCATCCGCCTCGAGCACCCGATCCTCACCAACGAGGACATGGAGAAGATCAGGAGCCTCGACCGCCCCGGCTTCAAGACCGCCACCCTGTCCCTGCTCTTCAAGGCCTCCGACGGCGCCGAGGGGATGGAGAAGTCGCTCGAGAGCCTCTTCTCCAGCGCGATCCGCCACATCGAGATGGGGACCACCGTCCTCATCCTCTCCGACCGCGGCGTGAACGAGGAGTACGCGGCGCTGCCGGCGCTGCTCGCCGTGGCCGGCCTGCACCACCACCTGATCCGTACCGCGACGAGGACCCACGCCTCCATCATCCTCGAGTCGGGCGAGCCGCGCGAGGTGCACCACTTCGCCGTGCTCCTGGGCTACGGCGTGACCGCCATCAACCCCTACCTCGCCTTCGAGTCCATCGACGACATGATCAAAGAGGGGATGCTCACCGGCATCGACTACAAGACCGGCGTCAAGAACTTCATCAAGGCCTCCATCAAGGGGATCGTGAAGACCATGGCGAAGATGGGTATCTCCACCATCCAGAGCTACCGCGGCGCCCAGATCTGCGAGGCGGTCGGCCTGCACCAGTCGCTGATCGACAAGTACTTCACCTGGACCCCGTCCAGGATCGGCGGCATCGACCTCTCCGGCATCGCCCAGGAGCTTTTGCAGCGCCACAAGAAGGCGTACCCGCACCGGGTGCCCGCCGACCCGACCCTGGACCCCGGCGGCCAGTACCAGTGGCGCAAGGAGGGTGAGGAACACCTCTTCAACCCGCTCACCATCCAGGCGCTGCAGAAGGCTACCAGGACCAACGACTACAAGGAGTTCAAGGTCTTCTCGCAGCTGATCGACGAGCAGAACGAGCGCCTCTACACCTTGAGGGGCCTTCTCGACTTCAACACCGAGATCCGTATCCCGGTCCCCATCGAGGAGGTCGAGTCGGTCGAGGAGATCATGAAGCGCTTCAAGACCGGCGCCATGTCCTACGGCTCCATCAGCCAGGAAGCGCACGAAGCGCTCGCCATCGCCATGAATAGGATCGGCGGCCGCTCCAACACCGGCGAAGGCGGCGAGGATCCGGAGCGCTTCACCTGGACCAACGCTGAGGGCGACTCGAAGAACAGCGCCATCAAACAGGTGGCCTCGGGTCGCTTCGGCGTCACCAGCAACTACCTGACCAACGCGAGCGAGCTGCAGATCAAGATGGCGCAGGGTGCTAAGCCGGGCGAAGGCGGCGAGCTTCCGGGACATAAGGTGTACCCGTGGGTTGCTAAGACCCGCCACACCACCCCGGGCGTCGGCCTCGTGTCGCCTCCGCCGCACCACGACATCTACTCCATCGAGGACCTGGCGGAGCTGATCCACGACCTGAAGAACGCGAACCGCCGCGCGAGGATCAGCGTCAAGCTGGTCTCCGAGGTCGGCGTCGGCACCATCGCGGCCGGTGTGGCCAAGGCGCACGCCGACGTGGTACTCGTCTCGGGCTACGACGGCGGCACCGGCGCATCCCCGCTCTCCTCGATCAAGCACGCGGGGCTCCCTTGGGAGCTCGGTCTTGCCGAAACGCACCAGACGCTGGTTCTCAACAACCTGAGAAGCCGCATCATCGTCGAGGTCGACGGCCAGCTTAAGACCGGCCGTGACGTTGCTATCGCGGCACTTCTGGGCGCCGAGGAATTCGGCTTCGCCACCGCACCGCTTGTCACCTTGGGTTGCGTCATGATGCGCGTCTGCCACAGCAACACCTGCCCGGCCGGCGTCGCGACGCAGGACCCGGAGCTCAGGAAGAACTTCTCGGGCAAGCCCGAGTACGTGGTCAACTACATGAGCTTCATCGCGCAGGAAGTGCGCGAGATCATGGCCGAACTCGGCTTCCGCACCTTCAACGACATGGTCGGCCGCGCAAACCGCCTGGAGCCCAAACGGGCCATCGCCCATTGGAAGGCCCAGGGACTCGACTTCAGCAACGTGCTGTACCAGCCGCAGATGGGTATCAATGGAAGCCGCTACTGCACCGAGAGCCAGGACCACGGCCTCGACAAGTCCCTCGACATGACCAAACTCCTCGATATCTGCAAACCGGCCATCGAGAAGGGCGAGAAGGTGAGCGCCGAGGTCACCATCACCAACGTCGACCGCGTGGTCGGCACCATCGTCGGCAACGAGGTCACCCGTACCTACGGCGCGGAAGGGCTCCCCGACGACACCATCAGGCTCAAGTTCCACGGCTCTGCTGGCCAGAGCTTCGGCGCCTTCGTTCCGAAAGGGATGACCCTCGAGCTTGCCGGCGACGCGAACGACTACGTCGGCAAGGGGCTTAGCGGCGGCACCATCGTCGTCTACCCGCCGGACGGCTCGCCGTTCAAGGCCGAGGAGAACATCATCGCCGGCAACGTCGCCCTCTACGGCGCCACGAGCGGCACCGCCTACATAAGCGGCATCGCCGGGGAACGCTTCTGCGTCAGGAACTCGGGCGTGAACGCGGTGGTGGAAGGGGTCGGCGACCACGGCTGCGAGTACATGACCGGCGGCACCGTCGTGGTGTTAGGCGAGACCGGAAGGAACTTCGCGGCGGGGATGAGCGGCGGAGTCGCCTACGTCCTCGACAGCGCAGGGGACTTCAAGGAGCGCTGCAACACCGAGATGGTGAAGCTTGAGCAGCCCGACGAGCAGGACCAGGAGACCCTCAAGGAGATGATCTCCCAGCATGCGAAAAGGACCGGCAGTGCACGCGCCACCCGCATCCTGCACGACTGGAAAACCCACGCTCACAAGTTCGTCAAGGTGATGCCGACGGACTACAAGCGGGTGCTCCAGGCCATCGAGCGTGCCAAGGCGGCCGGGCTTACCGGCGACGACGCACTCTCCGCGGCCTTTGAAGAGAACGCACGCCAGGCGGCGCACTAGAAAAGAAGATCGACTGATTTCTTCAGATAGGAAATAGCTATGGGAAAACCTACCGGATTCATGGAATACAAACGCGAGCTCCCGGCCGACCGCGAGCCGCTTGAGAGGCTCAAGGACTGGAACGAGTTCCATCTGCATCTGCCTGAGGATCACCTCCGCACCCAGGGGGCGCGCTGCATGGACTGCGGCATACCCTTCTGCCACACCGGGATGCTGGTGAGCGGCATGGCCTGCGGCTGTCCCATCAACAACCTGATCCCCGAGTGGAACGACCTCGTCTACCGCGGCCTGTGGAAGCAGGCTCTCACGAGGCTTTTGAGGACCAACAACTTCCCCGAGTTCACCGGCCGGGTATGCCCCGCCCCGTGCGAGGGGTCGTGCACCCTGGGCTCCATCGACCCCGCGGTCACCATCAAGAACATCGAGGTGAGCATCATCGACCGCGCCTGGGCCGAGGGGTGGATCGCCCCGAACCCGCCGCAGGTGAGAACCGGCAAGAAGGTCGCTGTGGTCGGTTCCGGCCCGGCAGGCCTCTCCGCCGCCGCCCAGCTCAACAAGGCAGGGCACCAGGTGACCGTCTTCGAGCGCGCTGACCTCCCCGGCGGCCTTCTCATGTACGGCATCCCCAACATGAAGCTCGACAAACGCGAAGTCGTGCTGCGCCGCGTGAAGCTCATGGAGCAGGAGGGGGTCAACTTCGTCTGCAACACCGCCATCGGCGGCGCCGAGTACCCGGTCGAGAAGCTGAAGCAGGAGTTCGACGCCGTCATCCTCGCCACCGGCGCCACCCTCCCCCGCGACCTCCCGATCGAGGGGCGCAAGTTGAAGGGGATCCACTTCGCCATGGACTTCCTCACCGCCAACACCAAGGCGGTCTTAAACGAGGGGGCCGAATTCATCTCGGCGAAAGGCAAAGACGTCATCATCATCGGCGGCGGCGACACCGGCACCGACTGCGTCGGGACCTCGCTGCGCCACGGCTGCAACTCGGTCACCCAGCTCGAGATCATGCCCCGCTTCCCCGACACCCGTGCCGCCGACAACCCGTGGCCGGAGTGGCCGAAGGTCCACAAGATCGATTACGGCCAGGAGGAGGCCGCCGCGAAGTTCGGCGCCGATCCCCGCGTGTTCCTCACCACCGCCACCAAGTTCGAGGGTGACGCCGACGGCAACGTGAAGGCGGTGCACACCGTCGAGGTGGAATGGAAGCAGAACGAGAAGGGACAGTACATCCCGGTCCCGGTGCCCGGCACCGAGAAGGTCCGTCCCGCGAGCCTCGTGCTTCTTGCCATGGGCTTTCTGGGCCCCGAGCAGGAGCTTCCCGAAGCGCTCGGCCTCGATCGTGACGGCCGCAGCAACATCAAGGCCGAGTTCAACCGCTACAACACCAGCGTCGAGGGCGTTTTCGCCGCCGGCGACTGCCGTCGCGGCCAGAGCCTCGTCGTCTGGGCCTTCAACGAAGGGCGCGGCGCCGCACGCGAGTGCGACCGCTTCCTCATGGGAGAGACCGAGCTGCCGTAGCGGCCCTTTCCGATAAAACGACAAAAGGCACTTGGGACTTTCCCAAGTGCCTTTTCTTTTGTCCTCCAGAGAATTCCTGGGAGCGCGGTGTGTGTTCTCACGAAGCGCCGCAAGTGAACTTGCGCTCCCCCCTTTGCGAAGGGGGGACGGGGGGGATTTGCCTTTTCTCCGGTCCGGGGGGACGGAACCAGCCCCTTCCCTGCGGCCAATCAGGACCGGGCAAGGTCGAAGCGGTCGAGGTGCATGACCTTTTGCCATGCCGCCACGAAATCGTGTACGAACTTCTCCTGCGCATCGGCGCTGCCGTACACCTCGGCGATGGCCCGCAGTTGCGCATTCGAGCCGAAGATGAGATCGACGCGGGTGCCGGTCCACTTCAACGCGCCGGTCGCCCGGTCGCGCCCCTCGAAGACCTCGTCGTCCCCCGGCACCGCACTCCATGCCGTTCCCATATCCAGCAGGTTCACGAAGAAGTCGTTGCTGAGCACCCCGGTCCGCTTCGTGAACACCCCGTGCAGCGCTTGTCCCACGTTGGCTCCGAGGACGCGCATCCCCCCTACCAGTACGGTCATCTCCGGTGCGGTCAGGGTCAGCAGTTGCGCACGGTCCACCAGGAGCTCCTCTGACGGAACCGCGTACTTCTTCCTTAAGTAGTTGCGGAAGCCGTCGGCGACCGGCTCGAGCACGGCGAAGGAAGCCGGGTCAGTCTGCTCCTGCGCGGCGTCGGTGCGCCCCGGGATGAAGGGGACAGCGACTTTGCAGCCGGCGCTCTTCGCCGCCTCCTCGACCGCCGCGCAGCCCCCCAGGACGATCAGGTCGGCCAGGGAAACCTGCTTTCCGCCCGACTGGGCGCCGTTGAACTGCGTCCGGATCCCTTCCAGGGCCTGCAGCACGACGGCGAGCTGGGCAGGTTGGTTCACCTCCCAATCCTTCTGCGGTACGAGCCGGATGCGCGCCCCGTTCGCCCCGCCACGCTTGTCGGAGCCGCGGAAGGTGGCGGCCGAGGCCCAGGCGGTCGCTACCAGTTGCGCTACGGAAAGCCCCGAGGCGAGGATCCTTCCCTTGAGGGACACGATGTCGTCGGCATCGATCAGCGGATAGGTGCGCTCGGGAACGGGGTCCTGCCAGATCAGCTCTTCGGAGGGAACGAGCGGGCCGAGATAGCGCGAACGCGGTCCCATGTCGCGGTGCGTCAGCTTGAACCAGGCCCTGGCGAAGGCATCGGCGAACTGGTCGGGATGCTCGTGGAAGCGCTTTGCGATCGGCCCGTAGATGGGATCCACCTTCAGGGCAAGGTCGGTGGTGAGCATCATGGGCGCGTGCCGCTTCGCGGGGTCGTGGGCGTCCGGGACCGTGCTTCGCGCCGCCGGGTCCTTGGGGACCCACTGGTGGGCGCCCGCAGGGCTCTTCACGAGTTCGAAGTCGTAGCCGAGGAGTACGTCGAAATAGCCGTTGTCCCACTTGATCGGGTCCGGGGTCCACGCGCCTTCCAGGCCGCTCGTGATCGCGTGCGGCCCTTTCCCGGTGCCGAAGCTGTTCTTCCACCCCAGCCCCTGCTCTTCGATACCCGCAGCCTCCGGCTCGGGCCCGACGTGCGAGGCGGGACCCGCGCCGTGGCACTTGCCGAAGGTGTGGCCGCCGGCGATCAACGCGACGGTCTCTTCGTCGTTCATGGCCATCCGCGCAAAGGTTTCGCGTATGTCCCTGGCCGCGGCGACCGGGTCAGGATTGCCGTTTGGCCCTTCTGGATTAACGTAGATGAGCCCCATCTGGACCGCGGCGAGGGGATTTTCAAGCTCCCGCTCCCCGGAGTAGCGCTTGTCCCCAAGCCAGGTCTCCTCCATCCCCCAATAGATGTCCTCCGGCGCCTCCCAGACATCCTCGCGCCCACCGGCAAACCCGAAGGTCCTGAATCCCATCGATTCGAGGGCGCAGTTCCCGGCAAGGATGATGAGGTCCGCCCAGGAGATCTTCCTGCCGTACTTCTGCTTTATGGGCCACAAGAGCCTGCGCGCCTTGTCGAGGCTCGCGTTGTCGGGCCAACTGTTGAGCGGGGCGAAGCGCTGCGCCCCCATCCCGGCACCGCCGCGGCCGTCACCGATGCGGTAGGTGCCCGCGCTGTGCCACGCCATGCGGATGAAGAGCGGGCCGTAATGACCGTAGTCCGCCGGCCACCACTGCTGCGAATCGGCCATCAGTTCGAACAGATCTTTCTTCACGGCATCGAGATCGAGAGTCTTGAACTCCTCTGCGTAGTTGAAGGTTTTGTCCATCGGATTCGACAGGCTTGAGTGCTGGTGCAGGACCTTGAGGTCGAGCTGGTTTGGCCACCAATCCCGGTTCGACGCGCCGCGGGAGGCGGCAGGCCTGCCGATCTTACCCGTTACCGGGCACTTCTCTTGCGTACTCATGACATTGGCTCCTTTCACCAGGGAATTTACTGTCATAGAAATATAGCGTCGAGGTATGTGCCTGTCTAACGGCAGAAATTGAATGTATCGCAAGCGGGCCAGCGGAAGGCATAGGGGGATGAGATATTGTAGTAAAGGTAACGCTACTGTCATTGCCGGTGAAAAGATTCCGCATCCTGCCGGCCGGCCGGACAGTTAAAGCGCGATGGTTTAGAGCACGTGCGAGAATCGAGACGGGGTGAGCATCATGGCCGCCAGCGGTAACGCTTAAGATCGATGCGCCCGCCCCGGTCGAAAACAACGCCCTCCGCCTCAAGACGCAACCGCTGCACACGGTCACCCTCGCTTCCGCCGGTGCGCAGGCTGATCTCTCCCTTGGCGTTCACCACGCGATGCCAGGGAAGCGACGGGTCGGCAAGTGCATGCAGGGCGTAGCCCACCTGGCGCGCCCGCCCCGGCAGGCCGGCCAAAAGCGCCACCTGGCCGTAGGTTGCCACCGTCCCCTTCGGGATCGCGGCAACCACGGCGTAGATGTGGTTGTAGGTCGGAGAAACGGTGTCATTCATATGAGGGTGACCGGGAAGGTGCTGGTTAAAGCTCAGTCGGCGAGTTCCTCCATGTTCATACGGTACGTGCCGTATTTGAGCCGGGTCAGCACCTTCTTTTCCAGCATGATCTGGAAGGTAGCCACTACGGTCGGCTTGCTGGCACTCAGCGCCTCCGCAACCTCGTCGTAGGTGCCGTGGAACAGGTTCTCCTCGTCGAGATGATTGATGACGTACTCCATGATCTCGGCGCGTCTTCCACCGAGGGTATCGAGAATTCTGAGTACGAACTCCTTCTTTTCTGGGCCGCTGCCGGAGTCCCTGCCAGCGGCTACCTTCTCTGTCGCTATGTCGGAAAGCAGTTCGAGCAGGTCGTGGAAATTGAAAGGTTTCAGCAGGTAGCCGTCCGCCTTATAGCGAAATGCGTCCAGCAGGTACTCTGACTCCGAATGGGCCGATACCATGACTACGGCAACCGCCGAATCTTTCTGCTTTATCGCATTCAGGAGTTCTAAGCCGGACAAGCCGGGCATGCGGATGTCGGTGAGTACGATATCCGGGTGATGCTCCTCCAGCACAGCCAAGGCCTGGTCGGCACTCCCCACGCAGATCGTGTTTTTGCAAAAACTGCTCAGGACCATCTTCATCTGCTCCCGTGCAGTCTCCTCGTCATCAACAAAGAGCACCGTCATCTGTTGCAAGGCGGTGACGTTCATACTATTTACCTCCCTCAGTTGTTCTGGCGAACTGCAGGCAGATGCAGGCGCCATAGCGCGTTTCACCATGCAGTTCAAAGGACCTGTTTTCCGCCCAGACCTTTCCCTGGTCGAGATTCTCGACGATCTGGTGGCACAGATACAGTCCCAGGCCTGTGCCGTCGGCCTTGTCCTTTGTAGTGACATAGGGCTCGAAAATGCGTTTCAGCAGATGGTCGGGGATCCCGCCACCGTTGTCCTGAAAGGTGACCGTCACCAACCCTTCTGCCTCCTCGCTTGAGGAAAGTAGGATGAAGCGGTCCCCTTGCAGCATAGAGAGCTGGTCGCGCGCATTCAACAGCACGTTAATGGTCAGCTGAACCAGGTCGTTCACGAAGCCCATGGTGTACACCGGCGCCGTGATACGGTTCTCGATGGTGACCCGGCTCTGCTCCATGACCGGTGCAACCATAGCAATGGCACGCTCGACGGAACTTTGCAGCTCGATCAAGGTCCGGCTGCTGCCTGACATAAGCAGCGAACGCCAGTCGTCGATTATGTTCGACATGTACTCGATGTTCTGATTCGCCTGGGTGATCTGCTTGTTGAGCATGGCGTCATCCAGTTTACCGAACTGGTTCTGCAGCCCGATGTTCTGAACGATGAGAGACAGGTTGTATAGAGGCTGCCGCCATTGGTGACCTATGTGTCCCAGCATTTCGCCGAGTGCACACTGCTTCGAGCGCTGGGACAGCATCTTACTCTGATCCGTGATGATACGCTCATACTTTCTGAAGCCGACCAGGTTGATACAGAGCATGACGCAGGCGGTGATGGCGAAGAACAGCAGCCATGCGTAGAAATAGCCCCAGTGCCGGTTCCGCAGTTCCGTCATGTCGTAGGCGACAAGATACTTGCCGACTTCACGCCCTGCGTTGTCTCTCAGGACCTGGGAGGTGCTCACCAGATAGTACTTGTTCCCGATCTGAATATCGTTTTTCGTCCATCGGAAATCAATCTGTTTTTTGATCTGGTTGAAGAACGCGGCGTCGTTGGCTTTTAGTCTTTTGTAATAGTCATAGACGTATTCTGCGGAATCCGTTTTGTACCCGGTGTCAACTTCAAGGAATTTTCCGTCGGAGAAGATGGCCGTCTTCACGTCGTGCAAAAACCATTTCAGGTTGTAGTGAAAAAACGACAGGTCCACACCGATCTCGATCGTACCCACCACTTCCGAGCGAGCGTCCCGCACCGGAAGAACGGTGCAGAAGTAGAGGGGAACGAGGTTGGTTTCATAGCCGTAGGTGTATTTTTTAGTGGCGAAGACATCCTTGCTCACATTGGGTCGTAAGCTTTCAGGATCATGTTCTATGGATGGCGGGGTCATGTGGTATTTGAGTTTACCGTTGCCGTCATAGATCAGAACCGAGATGACCGGAACGTAGCGTTTCCCGAAATCGTAGAAAACCGGTTCTGCCGCCTTCTCCAGGGCTTTCGCATCGCCTGCCTTCAGCAGTTCGGCGAAGTGTTTCTCTTTTGCGATGGTGCTTACGTAGTTGACCAGGCGCGAGCAGAGGTACTCGGCTTCACTGTCATGCGCATGCTGGATGAAACTATTGATCTTATTGGCGAAGTAGGCGTAGTCGGAAGTCCTCTTGTGCAGATCCATCAGGGAAAAGAAGCAGAACATGCAGAAGAGCAGCACATAGGTGACGATAACGATACGGCTTTTGCTCGATTCGAGAAATTGCTTCATAGGGCACCCTCGTCAAAACTGTTCGCTGGTTCGTGAAACGGCATGTCCGGCTTGCACAAAAGCTTCCGCATCCACAGCTGACTGCGCCGGAAAGCCGATTTAGTTTACTTCAATATAACAAATGATGTAAACCGAAAAGTCCTAATCCCCTTCAAGCCTCCCCCATCATCACGCGACTGCACTTACCAACCAGCTTTACACACAGCTCAATTTCCCCGTACCCCCTCAGTTTAGCTGACTTACCAACCTCTCGCTCGCGGACCAGCAGAGCACGGAAATGCTTCTGCAGGAAGCGGCAGCGGCGGCAGCAAAAAAAACGTAAAAAAATGCTTGACGACCAGCTTTTGGTTTTGTTAAATAAACCAAAAAGCAAAATATGACATCAAAAGAAACCAGCAAGGCCAGCTAACCGCACAAATCAGCAGTCCGGTTCACAACAACAGTATAAACACGGCAAACACTATCACCAAACCGGCACCAGGAGGAAAGGAGGGAGACACCGCAACCGCATGTCAAACGATACCGAACGAGGCCAGGAACAGCATTAACAACCATACGTCACAGTCACAAAGGAGAGAGATCATGTTCAAATTCGTCAAAAAAATCGCCGCAAGTTTTGCCATCGTAGCCCTTTTCGCCGCAACCAGCTTCGCCTTCACCGAAGGGACCGACTACGTGAAACTCGCCAAACCGATCCCGAACGCCCAGGGCACCCTGATCAAGGTGTTCAGCTACGACTGCCCCTTCTGCTACAAGTACGACAAAAAGATCACTCCGAACCTGGTGCCCAAGCTGCCGAGCGATCTCAAGTTCCGCCCCTTCCATCTGAAGACCAAGGGTAAATACGGCGTTCAGGGTAGCGAGCTCTTCGCAGTACTGCTCCTGAAAGACCAGAAGGCCGGCCTCTCCGACCGCGATCTTTACACCGAAAAATCCCTGCTGAAAAAAGCGAAGATGGCCTACTACACCGCCTACCACGACAAGAAAGAGCGCTGGGATGCGGGCCCCGACTCCTACCTTAAGACCGGTCTCGACGCAGTCGGCATGAGCAAGGCCGAGTTCGACAAGGCAAAAGCGGATCCCAAGGTCAAGGCGCTTTTGAAAGAGTGGGACCAGTCCTACGACGTCGCCAAGGTCCAGGGCGTCCCCGGCTTCGTCGTCAACGGCAAGTACCTCATCATGACCAAGAACATCACCTCCATAGACGGCATGCTGAAGCTTATCAACGAGCTGAAGACCAAATAAGGAGACGCGTCGTGAAACTCTCAGAAATGATCGGCAACTTCAGGTCGGACCCGGTAGGTACCATCAGCAATTGGCAGGACAAGCGGTTTCTCTGGATCTTCATGGCGGGGCTCAGCCTCTTCATGGTTATCCTGGCCCACTCGGTGTTCCAGATCTGGCTCTACATGAGGCCCTGCGAGCAGTGCGTCTACATAAGGCTCGCCTTCTTCGCCATGGCCTTCGGCGGCATCCTCGCCGCCATCAAGCCTTCGAACACCGGCTTGAAGATCGCCGGCTACCTGTTCGCCATCTGGGGAAGCTTCAAGGGTGTTCTCTACAGCATAAAGCTCAACAAGATCCACCACGCAGCCCACAGCGACGACCTCTTCGGCGTGCAGGGGTGCTCCCCGGAGCCCACCTTCCCGTTCCACCTGCCGCTCGACAAGTGGTCTCCGGAATGGTTCAAGCCGACGGGCGACTGCGGCTACGACAACCCGATCATCCCCGACGGCGCGCAACTGAGCCCCATGCAGAAGGCCATCACCGACTTCTACTCCGAAGGGTGGTACCTCTGGCCGCCCGCACACTTCATGAACATGGCGCAGTGCACCGTCATCACCTTCGGCGTCATCCTCCTGGCCCTTCTGGTAGCGGCAGCCTGCTGGGTCGTCACCCTGGTACGCAAGCGCCAAGCCGCAGCACACGTAGAAACTTCCAGCTACACCGGCAAGTTGGCATAACGACAATCTCGGCGCGAGGGGCGGCATGTCCGCCCCCGACAACAAAAAAGGAGATCAGTATGAACTGTCGAAAAGCAGCATTGGTGAAAACCGGAAGAGTGGCGCGGCTCGTGTTGTGCTCCGCCATGCTCGGAGCGGCGGTACCGACCATGGCGCTCGCCATCGGCGGTGCGAGCGGCCCGCATGTCGACTACCAGGTTCAGGGTAAACTCGGCGAGGTCGTCATGAACCCCTATGATCTCGCCCCCCTGACCGCGATCATCAAAAACGGCGGGTACGTCCTCAAGGACGTCACGGTACGGATCGTCCCGAAGGCGGACGGGCAGGAAATCAAATACCGCGTCGCCAACAAGCATCTTCTGACCCACGGCGGCATCCCGGTCTTCGGTCTTTATGCGGACTACGTCAATACGGTCGAGGTCGAGTACTCGAAGCTCTTCAACGGCAAGTGGGAGCAGGCGAAGGAAAGCTACACCCTCTACGCCCCCCCGGTGTATTCCGAGCCGAACGCCACCAAGACGCTGAAGGCCGCCCTCTTCTCCGGGGCTAACGTCAAAAAGGTGGACAAGAAGTTCGGCGACCGACTTTATTTCGTGAACAACTTCCTGCACAAGGCGGGCAAAGGGACCAGGGCGGTCTGGAACAACCCGACCGGCGGCGCACTTGAGTGGAACTACTACCCGCAGAACTTCATCGTCGACACCAAGGGCGAAGTCCGCTGGTACATGAAACCCGACACCATCTACGATCTGAAGTCGATCTACAACGCGGGCGTCATGATGGGCTTCAAGCAGAACAACGACGGTGCCATGAGCTGGGGCTTCGGCCAGCGCTACGTGAAGTACGACATCATGGGCAAGGAAGTCTTCAACCGCGAGCTTCCCGCCGGTTACAACGACTTCTCCCACTCCATGGACAACTCACCCAACGGCAACTACTTCCTCCGCGTGGCGAGCTCCAACCTGAAGCGGGCCGACGGCAGAAACGTGCGCACCGTACGCGACGTGATCATCGAGGTCGAGCCTGACACCGGCCTCGTCAAGGACGAGTGGCGCCTCTTCGACATTCTCGACCCGTATCGCGACGTCAACATGAAGGTGCTCGACCAGGGTGCCGTGTGCCTCAACATCGACGCCAGCAAGGCAGGCCACACCATGAGCGCCGAGGAACTCGCCAAGCAGGACGCGAGCGACAAGTTCGGCGACATCGTCGGCGTCGGACCGGGCAGGAACTGGGCGCACGTGAACAGCGTCGACCATGACGCCGAGGACGATTCCATCATCATCAGCTCCCGCCACCAGTCGGCGGTCGTCAAGATCGGCCGTGACAAGCAGGTGAAGTGGATCATGGGCAGCCCCGAGGGGTGGAAGAAGGAATACCAGGGCAAGTTCCTGACCCCTGTCGATTCCAAGGGTAACAAGATCGTATGCGAGGCAGGCGGCTCCAAGTGCCCCGGTTACGAGAACGAAGAGGGCGGTTTCGACTGGACCTGGACGCAGCACACCGCGTTCAAGATCGACAGCAAGTCCAAGGGCGACATCATCTACGTGAGCGTCTTCGACAACGGCGACAGTCGCGGCATGGAGCAGCCCGCCCTGCCGAGCATGAAGTACTCCCGCGCCGTCATCTACAAGATCGACCAGAAGAAGATGACCGTCGAGCAGATCTGGGAGTTCGGCAAAGAGCGCGGCAACGGCTGGTACAGCCCGGTGACCTCACTCACCGAATACCAGGCCGACAAGGACTCCGTGTTCGTCTACTCGGCAACCGCCGGCGCCGACTTCGACATCACCACCGGCGCGTTCAAGACCGACCCGAACCCGTACATCATGGAGTTCAACTACGGCGAGAAAGAGCCGGCGGTCGAGATCCAGCTGAAAGACACCACCGGCTACCAAGCCATGCCGTTCAGCGTGGATAAAGCCTTCACCAACAAGTAACCATCCGGCAAAACACCTCAGGTTGAAGGATCTCCTTCAGCCTGAGGCACCGCACGATTCCACCACCCCGGAAACCGCATTAGAGAGGTTGTCACCATGAAACGATTGGTCCGCTACATCTGCGCCTGCCTCATGACCCTGACGGTGCTTGCCGTGTCGGCACCGGGCAAAGCCCAGGATGACGCTTCGGTCCGGATCGGCGCGCCGGCCCCGGACTTCAGGCTCCCCGGCATCGCCGGCGAAGGCAAAAGCCTCGCCCAGTACCGCGGCAAGATCGTCCTCGTGAACTTCTGGGCTTCCTGGTGCCCCTACTGCCGCGACGAGATGCCCTCCATGGACCGGCTGGTAAAGGCCTTCCCCAAGGGGGACCTCGTGATCCTCGCGGTCAACGTCGAGAAAAAGATCCCGGAAAGGTTTCGCAAGCTCCCCTTCGCCTTCGATTTTCTCAGCGACGCGAGCGGGTTCGTGCAGCAGCGCTACGGCGCGAACCGCCTGCCCGACACCTTCATCGTCGACCGCAAGGGAGTGCTGCGGCAACGGGTGACCGGCGGGATCCCGTGGGATTCTTCCCAGGTCGTAAGCTACCTGAAGTCGCTGTAGCGGAGGGATAGCCATGACTTTTTTCGGCTCGGACATCACCTTCTGGATCGCATTCTCAGCGGGCTTTCTCTCCTTCTTTTCCCCATGCGTGCTGCCGCTGATCCCCTCCTACATCACCTACATAACGGGACTCTCTTTCGGGCAACTGCAGGAAGCCCACCCGGCCAGGAAGGTGCGCCTGACCGTCCTCCTCCACTCGGTCACCTTCGTCCTCGGCTTCTCCGCGGTCTTCATCGGCATGGGGGCTATCGCCGGGGTCGCCTCCACCACCTTCCAGTCGGTCATGAAGGACGGGCTCGTCTGGCTGCAGCGCGCCGGCGGATTGCTGATCTTCCTCTTCGGGGTCCACATGTCAGGGCTGTTCCATTTCGGAGTCCTCCTCGGGGACAAAAGGATCCAGCTGCAGAGAAAGCCGGGCGGACTCGCGGGCACCTTCCTCGTCGGGATCGCCTTCGCGGCGGGCTGGACCCCGTGCATCGGCCCGATCCTCGGCGCCATCCTCGCCATGGCCGCGGGCACTTCCGGTTCGGCGGGAAAGAGCATGTTCCTTTTGGGGAGCTACGCGGCGGGGCTCGGCATCCCGTTCATCGTCTCGGGCCTGCTCTTCCACGGCTTTCTCGATTTCTTCAAACGCTTCAGGGTTCATATCAGGAAGATGGAGTTCTTCACCGGTCTGCTGCTCATGATCGTGGGGATCCTGCTCTTCTTCGGCCTCTTCAACACCATGAGCACCGTGCTGTACCAGTTGCTCCCGGCCGGCGTCTGAATCCATCCGCAAAGAGGCATATCACCATGAGAATTTTGATCATTACCGTCTCAATCCTGATCCTCAGCAGCCTTGCCGCCCTGGCCGGGAGCCAGGTGCGCTACGCCCCCCTGACTCCCGAGCTTCTCTCGTCGGGAGTGAAAATCATCGACATCCGTACGGAAAAAGAATGGCGGGAAACCGGCGTCGTGAAGGGCGCTCTCGGCCTTACCTTCTTCCGGGAGGACAAGAGCTACGACGCCGAGGCCTTTCTGGCCAAGCTGAAGCGCTACGTCACCCCCAACGATAGGATCGCCATCATCTGCAGGACAGGGAACCGTTCCGACAAGGTCAGCCGGTACCTCGCGCATCACGGTTTCACCTCGGTAACGAACGTCGACGGCGGGGTGACCAAGGCGAAAGAGGCAGGCGTCAGGTTAGTGCCTTATCCGCAGGACAACGCTTCATTCACCGCAGTTCGGTAAGCAACCGACGCGACACAGATCAAAGGAGTAAGTCATGAAATTCAGCAAGCGCATCATCCCGCTTTCCCTCGTGGCACTTTGCACCTGCGCCGGCCTATCCTGGGGCGCCGATGCCCCCGCCGCCCCCCGCCCCTTCGGGCCGACCATCTCGGCCTTTGGTCCCGCCGGCACCGGGTTCCCGGTGGGGAAGCTCGGCGTCCTTCTCAATTACCAGTACTGTGAGACTGACGGCATCCGCAAGGGCAGCAATGAAGTGAACGAAAACGTGAAGCTGACCAAGAATGTCGGGGTGGTGAAACTGCGCTACGGCATTATCGAAGGTCTCGACGTCCGCACGGCAACCCCCCTTTACGATGTCTATAAGAAGAACAACGTGACCGGCAAAGGTGAGCACTTGGGGTGGATAGGTGACACCGCGATCGCCCTGCACAAGGTGCTTATGAACCAATCCAAAGGGTCGCTTTTCGACCTGGCGGTCGACGTAGGTCTCGTCGTTCCGACGACTGGCGTCAGCGACAAAAGCGTCGACTTTGTCGGCAACGCTGCCTGGGGCACCGGCGGCGCCGTGGGCCTCACCTACTCGACCGGGTCGCACCGCCTCGACCAGGAGATCCACGTCTACACCTTCACCGAAGGCTCCCACTCCTACCGCAAGCCTACCTACATAAGGAGCACCAGCGCCTGGGGCTATGCCGTGAACGAGTATTTCGACATGGGGGCTGAATCGCAGTTCGACTGGAACGCCAGCAGCGAGAAGGACGGCAAGAGTCAGAACGACTCCAAGAACGAGTGGTATGCCGGGCCCAAGGTGGCGTTCAAGTACAAGCCCGGCGGCTTCGCGGCGGGACTGGCGGCCATGTTCCCCTTCGCCCGCTGGTATGAAGCCAATACTCCGTCCGAGGGGTACCGCATCGAGTTGAAACTGAGCAAGACCTTCGACCTTTTGTAAAGCATCAGGGCGGGACGACGTACCTGGCGAATGTCGGGAAATACTATGGAGACGGGAAAGTCATGGAACAGCAGCTGCAGCTACGCGATAACCTCGGGTACGGATACGACAGCAGATACGCCAATATCCTCGAAGTCATGGACGACGTCATCTTCGATGCAGAGCACGGTTGTGCGGAAAGGTCGGGAAAGAGGCTCCAGCGTCTACTGAGCAACACCATGGACCACGCCCGCGCCGAAAATGCGGCCATGCTGGCTACCTACTATCCTGAGAGGACGAGACATGAACTTGATCATATGGTGATCTGCAAAACCATCGCCGCTCTTTGCTGGCGGTGGTCCCGCTCCCAGCAGAGGATGGACGATCTTTATGAGTTGCACGAAGTCGTCTTGCACCACATCGAAACCCACGACAAGGCTTTCGAGCGGTTTCTGATGGGGAGGATGTCCACTCCAGCCTTGCACGGCTCGACTGTCCACCGACAACTATCCTCTTCACTGCACCTCGAGGAATTCCGCTCGAGGGGTGCTAATCGTTGCGGGTTCACCGAGCTGGCGCAGGCTCATTGAGCACAGGCCAGGGCTGAGATGGTCATACACAAAAAAGTGCCAGTTGCGGCGATCGCAACTGGCACTTCCTTTTTCATCTCAGGCTGGCCGCCTCTTTCGTCTAAACGTCAATGTTTGTCGGCGCCGTGCTCGGCATGTCCGCCGTGCAGTTTGCCATGTTCCTTATGCTCCTTATGTTCGCCATGGGCACCTTTGCCGGTAGCGTCCATATGGAGTTTTTCTACGTAATGCGTGAACTCAACATACGTCTCGACGAACTCGCGCCCCTTGGCAACGCTTTCATCCTTGTGTTTGTACGCCTCAGCTGCACGCTCATAGCGCTTCTTGATGCCCGCCGTAACATCATCGGTAACAAGCTTCACGAGGGCGTCAGCCGAACCGCCGGCAAGAGCCTTGTCCGCCTCCGCTACCGCAGGCTCCACCTCACCGGCAGGTTTCAATCCGGTGAAAGGGGCGCCCTCCCCCGCACGATGGATCTTCACGAGAGTGGCGAAGAATTTGTGGTGGGCGGCTTCACTGTGAGCGCCTTTCGCTGCCAGCGCCTTGTTGAAGGCAGCCTTGACCGCCTTTTCATCTTTCGCTTTTACCCATTTGAGAACCGGGGTGATGTCTTTCGCCTCCAACGCCTTGTGCGCGTCCTGAATGACGGGGCCGTCAAGCGTGTCACAGTGGGCCGCCGCATCACGGGGCACTCCGAAAGAAAGAGCCACGACCGCGGCAACTCCAGTCAAAGTCATCTTCAGTATGTGCATGATTTTCATGTCGAATATCTCCTGTTGTTGTGCGTGTTAGTTAAAGCCTTTGAGATAGGAAATTAACTGCAACAACCGGATTGTCGGGGTGGCTTATATATCCTTCGGGCGTAACCGTCAAGTTGCCTGCAGTAGAAAGGGGAGGAAAGCGTGCCGGTCACGGCGGGGGTCACAAGGCCCAGGGAAGATGGCAGGAGGTAAGGGGAATCAAGTTCGCAGCAGCGGATATCGGACTGATGATCGCCGGTCGAGCCGTGATCGGCGCTGCTGTCCGCATCATGACACAGGTCGGCATGCGCCGTTTGCGCTGCAGGCATTTCCAGAGTATAGGCACGAACAGTGGCAGGCACAGTCAGAACAAGCATCAGGAGAATGATGGCAACGTTCCGTATGGTCATGCGAATGACGCTCATGATTACAGGAATAGCACGCTGACAGTCACGTTTCCTTGATCTGCATCAATAAAACAGACTCATGTGGTGCATGATGCTTACCTGTGGGCAGCAATTCCATGCTGCGACTGGTACACGCTGAACGCAAAAAAGGGGTTAGCCTATTCGGCTAACCCCTTGTAGCATTTGGTTGCGGGGACAGGATTTGAACCTGTGACCTTCGGGTTATGAGCCCGACGAGCTACCAGACTGCTCCACCCCGCGTCATTGAGTCCCAACTTGTAACACAGCCTTCACAGCCGAGTCAACCCTTTTGTCGAAAAAAGTTTCGATGATGCAAAAACTACCAGTCGGGCACCTGCACAAAAAGCGACGGGGAAGATGCCACGGCACCTCCCCCGCCTATGCTACAGCCCTCCATGCCGCCCGGCTTAAGGGAAGTTGATGTCCAGCTGGGTGGTGAAGGTGTTCTTGCCGGCCATCGACTGGTCGTTGTAGATGTCGTAGCCGAAGATCACCGAGACGTTCTTGGTGAAGGCCCAGGAGGCACCGAAACTGAAGGCGCCTACCGTGTTATCGCCACCCTGGTAGTCGGCGGCAACCCAGAGCTTGTCCGAGATCTCGCTCATGGTGCGGTCCCAGGAGAGGAGCACGCCGTCGTTCTTGTCGCCGATCACCTTGTCGTTGCCGACGTAGTAGCCAGCGGAGAGGCGCCCCACCACCGGGAGGGTCTTCGCGGCGAGACCGTACACGATGTTGCTGTCGGTCAGGTCCTTCTTAGTGCCGAAGCCGTAACCGCCGAAGGCGAGCGCAGGGGAACCGGAGAAGAGGGAGTCTTCCGGAGTGCCGAGCTTGGCGTTGAAGGAGAGCGGGTTGCTGTCGAGGGTGTTGATCCCGTAGGTCATATAGTCCACGCCGACTTCGGCCTGAACCTTCTCGAAAGGGAGCACGCCGGCGGTGAGCCCAAGATCGTAGACATTGGGACGGAAATCGGAACCACCGGATGAGGTCCGGGTGTAGTTGTCGATACCAAGGTGCAGCGACTTGAAGGCCTGCACGTCGGTGGACGGAATCCAGATCTGGGTGGAGGGTGTCGCCATTGCGATCCCGGTGGTTGCGATGGTCAGCGCCGTTGCCATGATGAGACTTTTGATGATTCTTTTCATGTCGTTACTCCTTTGTAATTGTTTTTTGTTCTATCTTCTTTGCAACAAACTCTCTCAGACTTTCAGCCTTCCGACTGAACCTCCCCCTTTCACTGAATTTGCATAAAAAAAGGCGCCTCTCACCCGTAATGGAGAGGCGCCTTTGCCTGTCATTCTTTGGCCACGTGCACTACGCTGTGCTACGTACCTTGCGCTGTAATTAGCAGGAGCCGTGCCAGCTTCTATCCATGCACCTAAACCCCAGTAATCATTAGGCGCAGATGTGCCACCAGTGCCGGACGGAGGCAAAAAAGAGGCAGAGAAGCCTAATGTTTAAGCAGTCTCACCTGCGCACCGGCACGTATGAGGACCGGGGCTCCGACCGCGTAACATTGGTCTGCTGTTAGCCTTTTTTATTTGTAAAGGGTGTGCAGAAAAGGTAGATTGTGCCGGTTGCAACACGCCGGCGTTTGCCGGGCCGGAGGGGCTTAAAAGTGGTCATCACCTTCATACTCGTTTTTGTATTAGGAATCCTGGCCGGGGTGGTGGGGGCCATGCTCGGCCTCGGCGGTGGCATCATCATCGTTCCCGCCCTGACCCTCGGCTTCAACATGCCGATGCGCACCGCGGTGGCCGCCTCCACGGTCTGCATCATCGCCACCTCGACGGGAGCCGCCGTCGCCTTCCTGAGGGACCGCCTCACCAACACCCGGGTTGCCATATGGCTCGAAATGGGGACCGCCACGGGCGCCCTGACCGGCGCACTCTTGGCCGGCTGGGTGAACCAGCGCCTTTTGTTCATTCTCTTCGGAGTCCTCCTCGCCTACTCGGCGTACAACATGTTCCGCACCAGGAAGGAAGAGCATAAAAAGGAAGTGACTCCCGACGCCATCTCGCAGCGGCTGAGGCTCAAGGGTTCCTACTACGACAAGGCGCTCGGACGCCGGATCGACTACCAGGTGAGTCGCACTATCCCGGGGCTCATCATCATGTACTTCTCGGGAGCGGCCGCGGGACTCTTGGGGATCGGAGCGGGGATTTTCAAGGTGCCGGCCATGGACCAGGTGATGGGAATGCCGTTCAAGGCCTCGAGCGCCACCTCCAACTTCATGATCGGGGTTACCGCGGCATCGGGTGCGGTGGTTTACTTCGCGCGCGGCGACGTGAAGCCGCTGGTGGCGGGGCCGGTCGTTCTGGGAGTGCTGATCGGGGCGATCCTCGGCGCGCGCCTCATGGTGCACATGAAGGCAAGCAAGATCAGGCTCTTCTTCATGCCGATCCTGGCCTACACGGCGATTGAGATGATCTACAAGGGGGTGAAGTGGTGGTAGGAAACGGTCACGAGGCGGGCGCGGAGGTGCACCCGATCGAGTTGGTGCTGGCGCGGCTGTTGCGGCTTGGGTCGCTGATCGCCGCAGCACTTCTCACGGTGGGGATAGCTCTCATGACGATGGGGATGACCGTGCTCGCGCCGAAACTGATCACAGCCGGGCTCCTCGTGCTGCTGGGGACCCCGGTCATGCGCGTGGTGGCGGCAAGCATCATCTTCACGAAAGAGCGGGACTGGCACTTCGCCTTTTTCTCCATCGTGGTCCTCTGCGCCATGGCCGCCGGGATCTACTTCGGCAAGGGGGACTAGCCTTCCCTCTTTTCCTTCGAGGCGGCCAGCTTCTGCTTCGCCCGCTCGGCAATCTGCTTGCGGCGCGGCCCGCTCACGAGCTTCTCTTCCAAAAACGCGATGGCCGCGATGCCGACCGTCACCAGTATCCCGATACCCAACAGGTTCAACAGGAACATCCTCACCTCGCTGCGGTTATTTGCCGCCCCACTCTGCCCCAAAGCGCTCCCCCTTGTCAACCATCACGCCGCTTACCGAACATCGTGTGGCATCAGGTTCATTTAGAGCCGCCATATTGGAGTGGCATAATCCCTGGTTTCATGTAAAATGGGCCGCCCCTTTTTCCAATGGTCTGCAATTGCCCCGGTCCGCCGGCGGCTGAAATAGTTTCGGGGTCTCCCCGACACATCAAAAGGAGGAGTTCATATGAAAAGCAGCAAGGTAGCACGCAGGATCGCAATCGCGGCAACGGCTCTGGCGGCAATGGCCGGCATCGCCTTCGCCTCCAGCGAGGGAAGCGGCGTCACCGCCGACCAGGCCCTGCAGAAACTGATGGACGGCAATGCCCGCTACGTGGAAAGCAAGATGACCACCGGGACGCTGTGCGACGCTTCGGCGCGCGGCAAACTGGCGAAGAGCCAGCACCCCTACGCCATCATCCTCTCCTGCTCCGATTCCCGCGTCCCGCCCGAACTGATCTTCGACCAGTCCCTGGGCGAGGTTTTCGTGGTGCGCGTCGCCGGCAACGTGGCCGATCCGCTCGTGCTGGGGAGCGTCGAATACGCAGCCGAGCACCTCGGCAGCCCGCTCATCATGGTGCTCGGGCACGAGCGCTGCGGCGCCGTCACCGCGACCGTGGCCGGCGGCAAGCCGGAAGGAAACATCGGCGCCATCGTGAAGGAGATCGCTCCCGCCGCCAAGAAGGCGAAGGCGCAGTGCAAGGGTAAGGCGAAGGAGGAGATCATCGAGTGCGCCTCCGAGATCAACGCGAAGGCGGTCGCCGCACAGCTTCCCAAGCGCTCGAAGCTTCTCGCCAAGGAAGTAAAGGAAGGTAAGATCAAAATCGTCGCCGCCAAGTACGACCTCGACGACGGCAAGGTTACCCTGCTCAAGTAGCCCCGCAGGTTGGAAAATCAAAGAGCCGCCCCCTTTAAAGGTGGGCGGCTCTTTTGCGTCTTGCCTTGGTCAGGGCGCGTCCCCGGTACGGGGCGGCGGGTGCAGCGTCGGGACCAGGGCGGGATCGAGTTCGGCCATCCGCTCCGCCCCCAGGGAGACAAGCGCCGCGCGCATCCCCCCCGCGTCCTCCACAAGCCGCGCTACGTCCACCCCTTGGCATGCCGCGGAGACCCGGCGCAGCATGTCGCAGGCGCGCTCCAAAAGCCCCTCGGCTCCCTTGAAGTTGCCGTTACGCCAATGATGCAGCGCGACGGCTATCTGCAGCACCCCCTGGTAGAAGTCCCGCATCTCCCCCTTGGACCCCACCCAGAGTTCTTCGAGCGTCTCGTGGCACTCAAACCAGGCGCCGGAGTTGAACTCCTCAATCGCCTGCAGCAGTTCCTGCGGGGCCTCTTCCCGGCACTGATCCATGGGGCACCTCACGCCTTGGCAACCACTCCTAATCGACCAGCACCGGGCGCAATCCGGGGAGGAGGCGCTTTCCGGGATCGTTGCAGGCGACGCTGGAGATACGGTCGATGTACAGCCCTTCCCCGCCGGGAACGCAGGTATTGGCCGGTTGGTCCGCCTGTGCCTGTGCCTGCGCCTTGCCGCATCCCGGTGCACCCGTCGTGCAGATCCTGCTGATACGCACCAGCGCATACCGCGTCACGGTGTGCTGCTGATAGCTACCACCGGGCTCGAAGGCGGAGCAGTCGGTAGCGGGAACGATGAGCCACCACCCGACAAGCCTCCCGTTTTTGTCGTACTCCTTGTTGGAGCGGTCCACCTGCGGATCGTACATCATGGCCTTTATGTCACGCAGGATCGTGTCGTTGCCGCTTGCCGCGGTGAAGATCGGGAGACCGCACACCTCCTGGACCGGCATTTCCTGGCAGACGAGGTCGGACATGGTGTTGGTGAGGGTGACCGGGTGCAAAAGGGAGGTGTACAGGTAATGGCTCGCGAGGGCGCTTTTTCCCTGCGCGTCCCACGGAGCGTGGCTCATGCGCCGCTCCGGGATACTGCAGATCTCCGGAAAGGTGCAGGAGGCGGGGGTCGCCTCTGCGCAGATGGCGATGTTGGCGCGGGTGCCGGGGACGAGGGCAGCGGTGGCGACCGGCGTGGTGCCGAAGCTGTCGGTACCGCTGATCTTGGCGATGAAGGTCCCCAGGGAGCCAAGGCCCACCGAACTGCTCTCGGCGGTGCGCCTCGTTCTCACCTGCACGGCGTTCACAGGGGTGGCACCCGGGGTATAGCTGCGGCTACTCATGTTCCAGAAGCCGACCGTGATGTCGTTGTCGCCGGTGAGCGCGTTGCCGTTGTTGTTGAGGAGTCCCACCAGGGCGGCGGCGTCGTGCTTGCCGGTGACGAGATCGACCGCGGCGCTGCGCGCCTGCGCCTGCACCAGGTCGCTTGCGACCCCGGCAAGCAGCTTAGGGTCGGCCTGGGCCTGCTGGAGATAGCGCTGCTTGACGTTTTGGGCACCGGTCAACGCCGCCATCTCGGCGGAATGCTGCAAATCCTCTTCGCTTACGTACATGTAGCCGATGTCGATGGCAAGGCCTGTCACCACGAGGAAGACGACCAGCATGATGGTGACGTAGCTGGTATCCAAGGCTGAATCTTCTCCGGACACGGGGATCTCCAGATGGGGCGGTGTTTTGTTACAGCCGGGTGCGACATAATAGCATCATCACGCAAAGAAGGGCCATGCAGAAATCGCATGGCCCTTCTTTTTTACAACATCAGTTGAAAAGCATCCTAGGCGGAAACCTTGACGGCGACCTTCTCGCCTGCCACCTCGGCGGCCTCGACCTCGACCGCTTTCTTCTCACGCAGGAAGAAGGTGATCACGGTGCCGAGGGCCAGGCAGGAGCCGGCGAGGATGAAGGACTTGTTCAGGCCGCCCGGCTGTGCGTTCATCATCTCGGAAACGCGCCCCATGACGAAGCCCCCCACGCCCCAGGCGCTAAAGAGCACGCCGTAGTTGAGGCCGTAGTTCTTGAAGCCCCAGTAGTCCTTTGCGAAGGAGGGGAACAGGGTGAGGTTAGAGCCGTAGTTGAAGCCGATCAGGGAGGCGAGGACGACGAGCATCGCGGCGGAGCCGGAGCCGACCACGGGGACCGCGGCGAACATCAGGATGGCCTGGAAGCCGAGCATGATGGTCAGGGTGGCGCGGCGGCCGATCTTGTCGGAGAGAACACCGGCCACTACGCGGCCCGAGGCGTTGCCGATCGCCATGATGGCTACCGCCACGAAGGCCATGGGGCCCATACTTTTCTTGGCGAGACCGGCCACGGAACCGATCACCATGAGGCCTGCGCCGGCGCCGATGAAGAAGGTGGCCCAGAGCATGTAGAACTTCGGCGACTTGAGCATCTCGCTGACCGTCGCGTCGTACACGGATTTCTTGGCCGGAGCGGCCTTCTCCTCACCCTTCATTACCGGCTCGGCCGGGACGTACCCTTTCGGGGGGTTCACCAGGGCGAAGGAGAGACCGCAGACGATGACGGCGAAGCCCGTCGCCAGGATGTACATGGACTGCTGGATGCCGTAGGCGCCCAGGAGATAGCTGGAAAGCGGCGCGATGTAGACCGGCGCCAGGCCGAAGCCGGCAACCACGATGCCTGCGATGAGGCCGGTCTTCTTGGAGGAGAACCATTTGAGCGCGGGCGGTGTGGCGGCGGAATAGCCGAAGCCGAAACCGGAGCCGGCAAGGACGCCGAAGCCGGTGACCCAGGCGGCGTAGCTGTTCGAGTAACCCATGAGGGTGAAGCCCGCCCCAACGAGGATGCCGCCGATCAGCGCGGTCTTCGCGGGACCGATCTTGTCCTGGCATTTGCCCGCGACGATCATGGAGAAGGCAAAGGCGAGACAGCAGAGTGCGTAGGGATCATTGATGGAGCTTAAGCTCCACTGGAAGGCATCAGGGCCGCCCTTTTCGATGGACGACTTGATGGCCCCCTTGAAGATACTCCAGGCATACAACACCCCGAGCGCCAGGTTGATACCGGTTCCGGCGGAGACTACCTGCCAGCCCTTGTTAGATGATGCTTGTGCCATGCCTTTATACCTCCATAGTTGGATTTGCGACTCTTGCCAGAGACCTTAGCAACCTGCATACCAATGTTTTAAAGTTTTGTATATTTTTCACTTATGCCGTGTTTACGGCACGTTACGATGGAGCACATCATCCCGGAGCGATTTCCCATCGCGTCCCCTTTTCGCACAACGGCGAAAGCGGTTCGAGCCAGTTTCCGGTACCGTTTTCCCTGTATGATGCGTGATATCAGCAGCTTGGTCCGGAGAGATGGACCCGCCGAGGCGCTTCGCAAATATGCGAAAGGGGCGCACCATGTTTTGCAAAATTGAAAATATTGGCGGATTTGTATAACAGTCAAAGAGGTGTGTAGTGAGGATGGCGACTGCAGAAAAAGCAAAGGCCGGCTCCCGTGGGGGCCGGCCCGGCGCCTTGCGGACCTGAAAAAGCTCAGCAGAACAGCACGTTACCCCTGCGTTCGGGGCCGCGATAGACCCTACCCCCCATCCCCCGCACGCTGTCGACGCCGACCTGGACGCACTCGCCGTCACTACGCAGGAAGGAGACGATCGCCGCCTGTTCTATCAGCTTCTGGAGTTCCTCCGCCTTTACCAGTCCGCGTCTTTCATCCGCAAACACAACCGGAATCTTCATACCTATCCCTCCTTGAGATACTGTCCGTCGCGCAAGCATCGTTAAGATATTTTAGCAATGCCTAAGGCGATGGCAAGAACCCCACAGGCAAAAAAAATCGCCGTGAGTAAGAGTGTTGTCTTCTTTGAGCGTCGGACGCCTCCTGTGACCATTGCCGTGATTTCCTCACTTCTTCCACATTGTCTACACATTCGGGAGGTAGAGTCTTTCCATCTTCGGCAACAACAGAGAAATCACAACACAGAGCGAAATACAAAGGAGCGTCGACATGAAAAGACAAATGAAGCGCCTGATGCTGTTTGCCTGCATTACCGCTACCACCGTCCTCGGAAGCCAGAGCGCCTTTGCCGGCTATGGTGCCGGCGGAGATGGACGCATGGGCGGATGCGAACAGCAAAAACACAAGGGGCACGGCGGGATGTTCAGAAAGATGGCCCGCGAGCTCGGCCTGACCGACGCGCAGAAGCAGCAGGTGCGTACGCTCTTCGAGGCGGAGCGGCAGAAAAACAAACCGACTTTCGCGGCCCTCGGAACCGAGCGCCGCGCGCTTCGTGACCTCGTGCACTCAGGCAGTGCCGACGAGGGGGCGATCAGAGCCCAGTCTGCCAAGGTCGCTGGACTGCAGGCCGATCTCGCCGTGGCGCGTGCAGCGGTTGCGAAACAGGTCCTGGCCCTGCTGACGCCGGAGCAGGCAGCGAAGTTCAAGGAACTCAAGAGGGGGCGCGGCTTAGGCGGCATGTGCCTTGAGCAGGAGCGCTAGCCACGAACGAAGCTGCCGACTCGTGCAACTGCCGGGAGGGGACTCCTCTCCCGGCCTGTTACCATCACTCCCATCCCCCCCCTCTTTTGGCCTCTCATTTCCGCCCCCCCGCATTGTGCATTACCATCCCCTAGCGTAAAATAGGCACTGGTAAAAAGGAGGACAAATCATGAGAAGACCGACATTCATTCTTTTATTAGCAGCAACCCTTCTCACCGCCTGCGCGACTTATCCGCCCTCGAACCCACAGCAGCAGCGCCTGCAGTCCATGCCGCAGCGGTACAGCCAATTTGATGTTGTCATGGGATGGGAAGTTAAGCCTTCCGATGGTGGGACCGTCGTGCAGGGGGTAGTGAAAAACGTCCGTTATTACATCATGCGCGGCATGGAGATATGGGTGGCACCTCTTGATGCCTCCGGGAAGGAAATCACGCGCAGCGTGACATACATCATTCCGAACGACCTGATGCTTGACCAGGCCGCCGACTTCACCGTCAAGCTCCCCGTTCCCGTCACAGCAGGTGAACGGCTGCGCTTCACCTACAAATACTTTGGAAGCGACGGTGGCGAGGGTGCCAAGGGGGGCGGCATGGACTGGATGCAGAGCTTCGTCACGGTGGTCCCGGCAAGGTAGCAAAAGCCCGCGCGCACAGGCGGCGGCAAGGAACGGCGGGGCGGACGTCATGAAAGACAAAGATGACATGGAAATGAAAGCCGCTGGCTCACCACAGGCATCGTCGGCAGAAAGGGACCAGCTCTTCCGTCTGATGGCAGAGCAGGTAAGGGATTACGCCCTCATCCTTCTAGACGCCAAAGGGGAGATCGCATCCTGGAACAGTGGAGCGCAGCGGATCACCCGGTATCCCGCCGACGAGATACTAGGACGGCATTACTCCCTTATGCACCCGAAAGAGGAGGTCAAGTCCGGCGCACCGCAGCGCGAACTGACAGTAGCGGGGTCGTTAGGGAGCCTGGAGCTGCAGGGGTGGCGGCTTCGCAAGGACGGCAGCCGTTTCTGGGCCTCCATCGCGCTCACCGCGCTCAAGGACGATACCGGCGGCATTCTGGGCTACTCCCTCATCCTCCACGACAACACGGAGCGGCGCGCCTCGGAAGAGGCGGTGGCTAAGAGCCGCAACATGCTGGAGCGCCTCTTCGAGACGGCGCCGGACGCCGTCGTCGTCGTGGATGGCGGCGGGGTGATCCGCAAGGTGAACCAGCAGGCCGAGGTGATCTTTGGCTACATGCGCGAGGAGATGCTCGGGCAGCGCATCGAGATCCTCATTCCGAAGCGCTTCCACAAACGCCACCGACAGCACCTGCGCAACTACTTCGGCGACCCGCGAGCCCGCAAGATGGGGATAGGCCTCGAGCTCTACGGACGCCACAAAAACGGCGCGGAGATCCCAGTCGACATCATGCTGAACCCGATCGCGGCACAGGACGCCACCTGGGTCTTCGCCGTCATCCGCGACATCACGTTGCAAAAGCAGGGTGAGGCGAAGATCCTGGAACTGAACCTCACCCTCAGGAACCAGTTGGACCAGCTCGCCGCGACCAACCGGGAGCTGGAATCCTTCAGCTACTCGGTTTCCCATGACCTGCGCGCGCCTTTAAGGCACATCATCGGCTTCGTCGACCTGTTGAACGCGAAGGGGGGAACCAATCTCGACGACAAGAGCCGGCACTACCTTGAGGTGATCAGCGGTGCAGCCACGAGGATGGGGATGCTGATCGACGACCTGCTCGCCTTCTCCCGCATGGGGCGCAGCGACATGATGAAGGGGTGGGTGGACCTGGGTCTTTTGGTGCGGGAGATCGTGGCGGACCTGCAGACGGACGTGCAGGACAGAAAGATCGAATGGGACGTGACCGCCCTTCCGGTGGTGCTCGGCGACGCGGCGATGCTGCGGCAGGTGCTTATCAACCTAATCGGCAATGCCGTCAAGTTCACGCGTGGGAGAGAAGTGGCGAGAATCGCCGTTGGTTCGGTGGAACTGAAAGAGGAAACCGACATCTTCGTGAAGGACAACGGCGTCGGCTTCGACGAGGCCTACGCCAACAAGCTGTTCGGGCTGTTCCAGCGCCTGCACGCCAACGAGGAGTTCGAGGGCACCGGTGTCGGGCTCGCCATCGTCCAGCGCATCGTGCTGAGACACGGAGGACGCGTCTGGGCCGAGGGAACCGTGGACGGCGGCGCGAGCTTCTGGTTCTCGCTTCCGAAAACACTCCCGCCGTCCGCGTGACCCTCGCGAGGTGGCGCCCTACAGCTTGTTCCTGAGCGTCTCCTTGAGCTCTAGGATGGCAAGGGCCTGCATGTACTCTCCCAGGAAATCGATGTTCTTGAAGGCCACTCCCTCGCCGAAATAATCGTCGATCTCGTGGATCGCTTGCTTCATCAGCTTCTGTCCTGGGGTCAACCTTGTCAGATCCGGATTCATGTCTTGCTCCGCTTAGTTGTGACTTACCTGCACGATTAAACATTCTAAATGGAGAGCACAGAGTGTCAACAACTCCGACGCTCTCCCCTCGGAGATTTAGCTTTACCAATGCGCCGCAATCGGGTTACTCTGTTGCCCCAGAGAACATCACCCGGGCGTCCATGCGCCGCCCCGCGGAGCACGCCCCGCCATGAAGATCATGTTCGTTTCCCTGTTCCTACCGCAGCAAAACGCCTACCATGCCGGGGGACGCTACGTTAATGAGTTGCTGCGCCGACTCTCGGAGCGGCACGAGATCCACCTCGCCACCCGGTTTGAAGAGGGGGAGGAAGCATCCCTCGCCGAGCTTGCCCCCTACTGCGCCCGCATCCATCCCTTCAGCTACCCGCGTATCTCCCGCAGGGGAGTTTTCGGGTCACTGCGCCTTGTCGCCAACTACCTCGCCTTCAGCCGCTTCGCCGACCGGCTCATCCGCACCGGCAACTACGACATCGTACAGGTCGAATGGGTGGAGACCGCCCTCTTCATCCGGCGTGGGAAAACCGCAATGGTGCTCGATGCCCACGACGTCATCACCAAGCCGGCACGCCGCGCCTTCGAGCGCTCCAGCGGTGCGGCAAAACTTTGGCATGCCCTGCGCTGGCGCCTAGTGCGCGGCGTGGAACGCACCATCATGTCCCGTTTCGACCGGATCTTCACCATGTCCGAATTCGACCGGCGCTATCTGCTCGAACTCGCGCCGCGATTGGAGGTCTCTACCGTTCCCATTCCGGCCGGAATGGACATAACCGATGTCAGCTATCCGAGGATCCCCGAGCGCCTGCTCTTTCTCGCCTCCTACCGGTATCGGCCCGTGAACGTGGAGGCGGCGCTGTGGTTCCACTCCCGCGTACTGCCGCTTGTGCGCCGTGAGTTTCCCGGGGCGGAATTCGTCATCGCCGGCTATGGCCCCCCGGAAGAGCTTTTGCGGCTGGTAGAGACCGATCCCGGCACCAAGGTCACAGGGTTCGTCGAGGACACCGATCCGGTTTACAAGAGTGCCTCGGTATTCGTCGCCCCCATACTTACCGGCGGCGGCATCATCGTTAAGATCCTGGACGCCCTGGCCGCAGGCACTCCGGTGGTCACCACCAGCATCGGCAACGAGGGAATCAACGCCTCTCCGGGAGTGCATCTGTTGGTGGCGGACACCCCGGAGTCTTTCGCCGACGCGGTGATCGCACTGCTGCGGGACGAAGGGAAAAGGGCGCGTCTGGCTCAAGGCGGCCACGACTTTGTCACCGCCAACTTCAGCATGGAGGCGATTTTAGAGCGCATCGAGTCGGCCTACGCCGAGTTGCGGAAACGGCGTCCATCCCCTTAGCCGCATCACGGCAGCCCCCGCGACGAAAGCACCCGGCCAAAGCCCCTTCGAGGTCGACGCGACGCGCACGCCTTTCCTTTCTCCTGAGCAGAGACTGCTGCCGACGCAGATGCCTTGATCCTGTGGCGCCGGTGACCGAAAAACAGTTGCCCCAGCAAGGGTTTGCTTGCTATAGTGCCGGGGATTTTTCGCAAAGGAACACCTATGTCCGATATGGAAAACCAGATGGGGCTCTTCGAGTCCGCCCCGGCGCCGGTCCCTCCCCTTGCTCCGGCCATGCAAGCAGCGCAACCCGCTCCCAAAGCGCCCCAGGAAAGCCCTGCCTCCACGGTACGCGAGGCGCCCATAAAGTCCCGCCCCAGAAAGGGGGCCGCCCCCGGGCGGAAGAAGGCACCACTCTCGAAAGCGGCGCCGAAGGGGGTCTCGGGGCTAGTACCGGAGGGGGACGTGCGGCTTACCGCCAACATCCGACAGGACCTGCACCTGAAGCTTAAGATCGCCTCCGCCTACCGCAGAACCACCATCGGCGAGATCCTCGAGGAGCTCATCGAGAAATACGTGTGATATGGAGCGCGGGAACGCGCCTTGTACATTTTTTGCCGACAACCATCCACAGAGTGCAACCTATGCAAAAAACCGATAAAAAACCTGCATCAAAGATCAGGGGCGCGGTATGCACCCTGCTTTTCCTCACCGGGCTGGCCGCTACGTCCCAGGCTCTGGCTGCTGATACCCCGCACGACTACACCCTGAACGTCTCCGCCGGGGGCCTTAAGTTCTCCGGGCAGGATGACCTGCGCCACAGCCCAGTGTACGACATCAGGTTCGGCTACGACATCGTCGGCACCAGCATTGTGGACAGCCTTGGTATCGAGGGAGGTCTCTCCTACGCCTACGCCAAGTCCACGAAGGACAACACCTCGGCCCGCGCCTATTTGATGCGCGTCGATGCGATATACCCGTTTCTGCCGCGTAAACGCCTGGTGCCTTTTCTTGCGGTGGGCGCAGGCGGTATGGTTATCCAGCGGCCCACGAAGACTGACGGCGCACCACTTCTTGCTTACGGCGGTGGGATGAAATACTTCCTGACCGAGTACATGGCCCTGAGGCTCGATTTGCGCCAAAACATCCTCTTCAACGTGGGAAGTCGCAGCGATTTCCAGTATATGCTCGGTCTCAGCTTCCTTTTTGACCGCGACACGAAGATCAGGCGCCTGCCGCTGCCTCCCCCTCCGGCTGCCGAGAAGAAGGGACCCGCGGCCCCGGCCGTTCCGATCCTCGATTTCGACAAACAGCAGGAACCGGGTAAGAAAGAGCCAGAAAAGCCAGCCGAGTCGCAACCAGCGGTGCAGCTCCCGCTTCCGGCGGCCGTAGTTGCAGCACCGGTCGCAGCGGTCACTGGCCTGTTGAACCAACCGGAGCAGCCCAAGACCGAAGCGCCGCAGGAGACACTACCCGCAGCCAAACCGGTCAGCGAGGCGCCGCCCCAGACCGAGCCCGCTCCCCAGACGCGGGAGCCGTTAAAGGTCGAGCTCGCCGAGCCGTTCGCTGCGCCGCTTCCCGACGCGGCTTCCCAGGAGATGATCGAATCGATCCTCTGCCCCATCGATCCTCCTGCGACACAAAAACAGCGTGTCCTGAAGAAACCATCGGTGACCATCTTCTTCGACAACGGCAGCGCCGTAATAAAGCCGCAATTCATGCCCGAGATCAACAGGATCATCGCGTATGTCAAGAAGCACCCCGGAAGCGAGGTCCACATAGAAGGGCATACCGACCGCAACGGTACTTCGGATAGGAACGTCGACCTCTCCAGAGCGCGCATGAACAGCGTGAAGCAGACGCTCATCAAGAAGATCGGCCGAGTGAAGGTGAAGCTTACCGAGCAGGCCTTCGGATGCCGCCTTCCGATCGAAAGCAACAGAGAAGAAAAAGGAAGGTCGAAAAACAGAAGGGCCACCATCGAGGTGACCCCTCCCTAATACAGGAAGATTGGCAGTTCAATTGCGGCGCGGGAACCATCCCGCGCCGTTTTTTTTATTTGCTATGGCAGGTGAGGCAGAGAGCGCTGCCGCGGTCGCTCATGACGAGATGGCCGCGTTCCTGGTTGGCCGGATCATGGCAGGTAAGGCAGCCGACCTTACCGTCCACGAAGACCATCTTCGGGTTGCCGAACACCGGCTTGAAGTCGCGGGGGTTGGCGGCGTAGGCTGCGTAATCCATCCCGATGGCATGGTCCTTCGTAACACCGCGCATCTGCTGGCGGCGGAACGGGTCGTTCTTCAGGTTGATTGTGACGTCGCTGGCCCTAGAGCCGTCATGGCAACCGAGGCAGTCACGGCTTAAGGGGTCAACACCGATGTTCACGTTGAGGGACTCGTTATCGTCCGGGAAGAAGGAGGCGGGCTGGACGTTGTCGTACATATCCTCGACCGTGGCAACCCTAGGGGCCGCTCCGTCCTGGTACTGCGCTACCTTCTGCATGTAGCGTGCACGGAACTGCTTGTTCTGCAGCTGGATGCTAAGTGCGCACCTTTCGCCGTCGCCGCGGGAGGCGATGCCGATAGCCTGGAACGCGGCCGACTCATTCACCGGTGTAATAGCAGAGCAAAGGGTCATCGCAACAGCGGCCGTCAATACACTTTTGATTGTTCTCTTGTTAGCACGCATGTCCCGTTACCTCCTTGAGTATTTGCATTACCCATTACAAGGGAGATACCGGAACATTGCACGCGAGCAAAAAAGTTATAACAACCTAAAATAACACGTGTTTTATTTTTACATCTCAAGGTAAATGAATTTTACTTTCAAAAATACCCTGTTCAATAGCTGCACAGTTTTGCCTGACCTATTTTCGCCCCCCCCTGCTTACCCGCCCCAGGAGCCATGGGGCAAGCCCCTTTAAATACGGCCATCACCATGTCTAACTACCGTCTAGCGAGTCTCCGACGCCACGGCCACGAGCCCTGAACACGAGGCAACTCTGGTGCAGGCCTGGGACCGGTGACGAGGGGTGTGCAGCCTCATGGGCAGAGTGAGCAAAATCTGAACTGCACGAACCGTTAGCCTCAGTACCGCTAGGTCGCTGCATAATGGGGCTAGGAAATTGTCATAAAATTCTAGAAATGGATCTCTGTGACAGCAGCAACGGAGATCGAGGCTGCAGAAAGGCAGGAATCGGAAAAACGCCGGCGGCACAATAGTCTTTTAAAAATAGTGGAAATGGGGTAAAAATAGTGGGCGTGTCGCCGGTCACCCGTCACTTACGGTACTTCCGCCGGCCGGTTCCATTTAACCTAAGAGGAGCACTGAATGAAGAGAAATGCTATGAGAATCGCCGCAGGCCTTTTGGCCGTGGCTGCAATGACCGGCTGCGCAGGGACCTCTAAGAATGCGCGTTTGGCGCCTCAGCCGCAGACCACGCCAGCCGAAGCTCCCTTACCTGATCCAGTGCTGGAAGGCAAGGTGCTTGAGACGATGAATGTCGACTCCTACACCTATCTGCTCATCGAGAAGGACGGACGTAGTACCTGGTCCGCCATCCCCTTTGCGGACGTTAAGACGGGGGAGCAGATCGCCCTTGTTCCTGGGATCGACATAGTGAACTTCAAGAGCGCCATTCTCGGGCGGACCTTCCCTTACATCCACTTCTCTGCAGGGATCAAAGGGGGCAAGCCGTACGTAATTCCCCAACAAAAGGACACACCTGCTGGGCAGACCGCGGCTATGCCGTCCAATCATCCCGCCCTCACTCAGGCTGCAGGTGACGCTAAAGCGCCGGGAGCCGTACCGGCAAACCACCCGCCCATGGGGCAGCCCGCGCCGAACGCCAAGCCGGCTTACCAGCCCGTTCTTTCTGGAAAGGTAGTAGAGTCACTCGATTCCAACGGTTACACCTACGTCTGCCTGGAGAAGGACGGGCGTAAGACCTGGGCCGCCATTCCCGTCACTAAGCTTAAAAAAGGCGCCGAGGTATCCATCTACCCCGGCAACATCATGCCGGTCTTCACCAGCAAGAGCCTGAAGCGGACCTTTGAGAATATTGTGTTTTCCAGGGGACTGGTGCTCGACGAAGACCAGTAAAGACGCAATACATCACAGCAACACCAAGGAGGGGGTCCGACCAGGGTCCCCCTTTTTTTTGATCACCGTAATTCAGCGCATGCAGGTTTCTGCCCCTAGAAGGACTGGACAAGGCTCCCTCCCCTCCTTTACGACGGGGGAGCACGCTGAGGCTAAAGTAGAGCTTCGCTGGCATCTGCACTCCCAGGTCAGCGAGATTTCACGAACAACCTCCCCAAAGGGCTCACTCGGCTTTAGGCTAAGGGGGCTCTTCAGAACATTCACGAAAGAACCAATAAAAAAGGACCTTCCCGGCGGGAAGGTCCTTTTTTGTATCTGCGGCAGGGTCAGGCCCGAAGGCCACCTTGCTAGCGTTTAACGAGGGCGAGGTTTGCGGTGCTAACTACCGCACCATTTGCGTCCTTTAGCATGGTGTTTGCCTTGGTGAAAGCGGTAGCGGCGGGTGCGGCTACACCGGGAGCTACCAGAAACTTCACTGTGGCGATGTCCCCGGCGGGCATGGGCGTGGTGTCTGCTCGGTTGAAGATCACGCGCACGGTGCTCGCAGAGAGCTCACTACCAACGAGGGAGACGTTGGTTCCGCCGATCAGGTTGGTCAGCACGCCGGCAGCAAGAGCGCCGGTGTCGTCGGTCTCAACGCTCACGTTGGAGGGCATGGTGATATCGGTCTGAACGCTTTTCACGCCGGTTCCCGTAAGGACCATTGTCAGTGTCACCGTGGTCGCACCGATATCGGCCAACTCGCCAGGAAGCGTCGTAGTGGTGATCCCGGTCTTGTTGTTGGTGTTAGTGGGTGCCACGAAGGCGTCAAGCGCATCGGTTATGCTGGTCGCCACGGGATCAGTCATGACCCCGGAGGTGTTGATCCCGGCGGCCACGGTGTCAAGCGTCGTGGAGAGACCTGTACTGTTGATCACCCCTACCTGTGAAAGCGCGGCGAGCACCAGGGTGTAGTTCTTCTGGTCCGCGGTCCCGGTGAGCGGTGCGCTAGCGTCGAGCGGCTGGGTGGCGATAATGTCGCTCACCTTGAACAGATCCGAGATCTGAGCATTGGCGGTGCCGATGTTGGCGGCAGTGACCTTCTTGCCGGTGCCACCGGAAAGGGTGACCGCCTGCCGCGCGGCGAGCTCGGTGAGCGGCGTGACGGCGACATCGACGGTCCCCGAAGTGGTGACCGCCATGGCGCGCAGCGGAGCGGTGGACGGGATGGTGGCGGTCTGGTTGGTCGCCTCATCGGTGTAGTTACCGAACACCTCGACGATTACCGGGCCGGTGTAGCTCCCGATGTTTACGGAGTAGACACCGGTGGTAGCATCTGTGGTTGCTGTGGCACCGAGCTGCTTCTTGTCAGCCCCGGTTGCGCTACTGTAAGGGGCGAAGACCTTCACGGTCCCCCCCTTGATGACGCCGGCGGCCGCGACCCCGGTGACCGTGGTGGATTTGCTTCCACCACCGCCACCGCAGGCTGCAGTTAGCATCAGAAGAGCTGCGACGAATAGTCCTTTCCAGATTTTCATAGGTTTCTCTCCTGTAAGTTATTGTGGCCTACTACCAGCTGACAGCACCGGTAATCTTCTCGAGGATTACCAGGGCGTCGCCAGCGTCAATCGCCCCGTCGGGAGCCGGTTTGCCGCTGACGAGCGGAGCTACGTCGACGTTGGTCTTCTGGTCTGCCGTTGCGGTCTCGAGTCCGAGGGCGAACTTGAGCACGTTCTGAACATCGGTGATGGTCGGGGTCGAAACGCCGTCGGTCAGGTTACCACTCGGGTTCTTCCTGATCACGGTGCGGGTTATCGTCGAGATGTTGCCCGGCTTGTCGGTGGCGGTCACCACGACGGAGTAGGTTTTCACGGTCGGCAGGTCGATGGTGACGCTGAACGCGCCGTTGGTCACCACGGGCTGAGTGGCGAGGTCCACATTGTCGACCTTCACGGCCACGGTCGCGGCGGTGAGAGTATCTTCAACGGTGCCGGCGAGGACTACGGTCGACTTAGCGGTAGCAAAAGCGTCGACCGGTGCGGAGACCGCGAGTACCGGCGCATCCGGATCGTAGGTGACATCGATGGACTGGTTGTGGTCACCGTTAACCGAGTCGGCAGCAGTTACCAAGATGGTATTGACACCTTTGACCAGTGTCAGTTGGTAAGTGAAGCTGTTGCCGCCGTTGAGCGCGACGGTCTGGGCCGCAGCGCCATTCAGGGCGATGGTGAGCGTGGTGGTCTGGGGCGCACCGACCGTGCCGGTCACGTCGACGAGCGAGCTTTTTACGGAGCTGTTCGGCAGCGGCGTGGCCACCGTGAGGTCGGAGGCGTTAGGGTTGTAGGTGATGCTTCTCGTTACACTGGTCTTGTTGCTGTTCGCATCGGTAGCGGTGACAACGACGGTATTCGCGCCCTCGGCGAGGGTAACCGCGGTCGAGAAGGCACCGGTGTTCTGGTCGTAGGTTATTCCCTGCTCCGCACCGGTCCCCACCTTGACGGTGAGGCTCGAGAGGGCGGTGCCGTTGCCGCTCACGGTGCCGGCTACGGTCAGGGCCACGTTCTTCGTAATGGCACCGTCGGCGAGCATGCCGGTCAGGGTGAGGGTCGGGCCGGAGAGGGTGATGGCGACGGAGCCGCTCTTGGAAAGCGACACGTTACCGGCTGCGTCCTTCGCCCAGGCGTAGAGGGTCTTGTTGCTGAGCCCCTGCTGCAGGTTCTGGAAGGCGTAGTTGGTCGGGGCGTTTGCGGTCCAGCCGGTCGCGTCGGCCGCGGGTGCCGTTGCGCTCTCGGTGATCAGGTATCCGGTGACGGCCACGTTGTCGGTCGCTACCACGGCCACGGTTACCGTCGCAGTGGTAGCGGTGGCGGGAACGGTGAAGGTGCCGACCACGGGCTTCGTGGTGTCGGGGAGGGTGATTGCGACCACGTCGCTCACAGCCGCGGAAACGTTGCCGACAGCATCCTTAGCCCAGCCGTACAGGGTTACGTTGGTGGCAACGCCTTGCGGCACGGTGCCGGTCACGGTGTAGCTGGTAGGTGCGGTGGTGGTCCAGCCGGTCGCCGTGGCGGCAGGCTTCGTGGAGCTCTGGGTTACCAGGTAGCCAGTCACTGCTTTGTTATCAGTAGCGGTGAAGGTGCTGACCGGGATGACAAGCGTGGTTGCAGTGGCAGGCACGGTGAATGCCGAGACCACCGGGGCTTCACTGTCCGGCAGGGTGATGGTGACAGTCTTCGTCAGCGCGTTGGAGACGTTGCCGGCCGCGTCCTTGGCCCAGGCGTAGAGGGTCTGAGTACCGGCAGCGGAGAAGGTGAAGCTGGTCCAACCGCTCCCTGTAGTTTTCCAGCCGGCGTCGGTTGCCAGCGGTTTCGTAGAAGCCTCGGTCAGCAGGTAGCCGGTGACCGCCACGTTGTCCGTCGCGGTGAAGCCGGAGACAGCCACGGTCAGAGAGGTTGCAGTGGGGGACACAGTGAGAGCGGAAACGGTCGGAGCGACGGTATCGGCGAGCGTAATGCTGACCGTAGCGGATTTGGAGGCAGAGACAAGCCCAGCGGCGTCCTTGGCCCATGCGTAGAGCGTGACGCTCTTAGCTACGCCGACCGAAAGGCTCGTGGTCACGGTGTAGCTGGTCGGAACGGTGGTGCTCCACCCTGTTGCGGTGGCGGACGGCTTGGTGCTCGACTCGTTCACGAGGTAACCGGTGACAGCGAGGTTATCGGTCGCGGTGAGTGCGGAGATGGTAATCGCCTTGGTGGTCGAGGTGGCCGGAATGGTGAAGGTGGAGACGGTCGGTGCGGTGGTGTCGGCGACAGTCACGCTGCCGTTCACCGCGGTTACGGTCACGGCAACCGTATTGGGATCGGAGATGTCCGGCGCGGCAGCAAAGATTACCGGCATAGTATAGCCGGTGGCGGTCCCGAGCGGGAACGTCATCGTTGCGATAATCCCGTCCCCCACCGTGGTGTCGCCGCCTGAGATGTTGAGCTTTACGATCCCCGTAGTCGCGTTGACGGTGCTGGAAAGCGCCTTGCCGGCGGCGGTGGCGGCAGCGCCTACAACAGTTGTCGGGTTTGCGGTCAGCTTCGTCGGATCGTACCCGATGCTGAGCGTAATGGTCGAGGCGGCCGGTGCGGCTCCGTTGTTGGCCAGGGTGATGTTGACCGTGGCGTTAGCACTCGCGGCCGAGGTGACCGTGCTGATGGTGAGGGAGGGCGTTGCCATTGCGAGGTGCGGCATCAGCACCAGCATCAGCAGGCTTAGCAAAAAGTACCATCTTCTTCTCATTGTGACCTCCGTCTATTGTTTTCCTGAATCAAAATCATCTGAACGATCAGGGAAGCACCCACCCGGCTTTCGAGATCAAGACGTTGATAAGCGTCTGTACATCCGCCGATGTGGTCCTGCCGTCCGGTGCGAGGTTGCCTGAAACGAAGTTCACGTCGCACAGGTTGTTGTAGGTGAAGCCGGGCTTCTGAATTACTACGTTAATTGCGTACTGCAAGTCGGCGGAAGAAACCGCTCCGCTTCCGTTGCAGTCTCCGATCTTGCCGATGGCCTGGTTACCGGCGGTCCCGCCTACCACACCGTTCACCGCTACGGAATTAGCCTGGGCATCGGCTGCGTCGGCTACTCCCGAGAGTGTGATGTCGGTCAGCGTGGACCCAGACGGGGTGAACGTCACCAAGGCCACTACCCCGTCGGGAAGCGCAGCGCTTGTCCCCGTTGATGCATCGTTAAGGCTCCCGCCTTTAGGATCGGTGGAGCTTTCCGTCATCCCCCCTGCGATAAGGAGACGGTACTTTCCTGCAGAAATCACGTTACCGTAAAGCGCCTTCCCCACCGAGGTCGCCGCGGCCCCCGCTGTTCCGACCGGGGCGCTGTAGAGCCCGGGGTCGTAGGCCAGGTCGAGCGACAGGATCGAGATGCTGCTACCGTTGTTGGCCAACATGACCGGTACGGTCACCGTGTTGTTGGCGGTGTAGTAGGGCTTGCCGACAGTCACCGTCGCCCCGAAAGCGAGGCTAGTACTGGCCAGCATGACCAGCGTGAACAGTAGGGTCTTAAGTTTCATGCACTCTCCTTATCGGGGAGGCTCCTTAGGGAAGAACCCACCCCGCTTTAGTAATCAGCACGTTGATTAGTGTCTGTACGTCAGCGGAACTGGTCTGGCCGTCTGGGACGAGTGTCCCGTTCGCTACGTTGAAGTTGACGTCGCAGAAGGTGCTGTAGTCGAAGCCAGGCTTACCGATCACGATGTTTATGGCGTACTGCAGGTCAGCGGAGGTGATCGCGCCACCGGAGTTGTTGCAGTCCCCGATCCTGCGCTCCACGATGAGGTTCCTGACTACGGTGCTAGTTCCGGCGGTGGAAGTTGCGGTCACGGTGACCGGGTAGGAGCCGCGCGCCGCGAAGCTGACATCCTGGCTAAAGCTCCCCGAGGTAACCTGCGGTGTGAAGGTCTTGCCGCCTGCGCTGACAGAAACGGTCGCCCCGCTTGAGACGGTTCCCGTTATCGTCTGGGTGCTCTTGTCGATCACCACATCCTGTACCGGCCCTGTAACGACAAGGTCGGGAAGCGTGGAAACGAGGGAGATGGTCCTCTTGCCGTAGTTCTTCTTGCCAGAGAGATCTGCTACCACCTCGATGGTGTTCACCCCGGCGACGATGGTCACGTTGGCGATCCAGTCGGTCCCGCTTACGATCGCCTGTACCGGGGCACCCCCGTTGACCGAAACGGACACGGTAGCGCCAGCAACAACTGTGCCTGACACCGTGGTGGAGGCCGTCGTGGTGACTTGGTTGTCGGCGGGTTGTGTGACCGAAAGGGCGGGCGCCGTAGCGTCGTAGGTGATGCTACGTGTGAAGGTGGTGGTCCCATTCGCCACAACCTCGACGGTGTTCGCTCCGGCGACTAGTTTGATCGGGAAGCTGAAGCTCCCATCTGCCGCGAGGTTAGCCGTCTGGCCATTTACCGTAAGGGTGGTAACACCGGTTGCCGCGGAGCCCGCAACGTTGAGCACCTGGTTCGCGGTCACCGCCTGGTCGGAAAGGGTGGAGAGGGTAACAGTGGGGGCGACGTAGGTTACCGTCACGCTGCGCGCGACGGAATCGGAGACGACGCCGGTTGCCCCTTTGGCCCACGCATATAGGGTGATATCACCCACCCCCGAAACAGTGTAGCTGGTGGGGGCGGTGGTTTTCCAGCGGGTGTCGGTATCTGACGGCTGGGTAGCGCTCTCGGTGATCATGTAGCCTGCGATGGTCCCGAAGGTCGGCTCACTGGCGGTGAAGGTGATGCCGCTCACGGTGAGCGACGTAGAAGTCGAAGGTACCGTGAACGCGGTAACGGTAGGCTTGCCCGAACCGAGCACCGCGTTCTTACCGGTGACCGGCGTGGTAGCCGACAGCACCGTCACGGTGTCTGCCGTCGCTACAGTGGCCTTCTGGTTGTAGTACTGCTTTGCGTACGAGGTGCCGGCGGTATCGAAGAACACCTTATAGCTGCCGACAGTGATGCCTGCAATGGCGTAGGTCCCGTTCGAGGCGGTCTGGGTGCCGTAGTAGTTTGAGACGTACGAACCGGAAGTGGTGAGCAGATACACCCCTATGCCGGCAACGGGCGCGCCATTCTGATCGGTCACCGTGCCGCTTATGTTGATCCGGTACAGCATGATGTTGCTCGGCAGGCTGTTCACCTGCCCCGCGGTCACCGTGAGCGAGTCACTGTAGAGGGTATCGGCGTACACACCGGCCGCGCCGATCGCCTTCACCTTGTAGGTGGCGGGGGGGAGCAGGTTGAACGAGAAGGTGCCGTCGCTCTTGGTGGTGGCGGTCGGGTAGCTAGTGGCGTTGCCGTTAGCGTCCAGAAGCTGAATGGTGACACCAGACATCGGCGAAGACGAGCTGTTCACCACCTTGCCGGTGATGGCACCCCACCCGCCGAGGACGGCATTGATGCCAGTCTGCAGCACCCCTGAGTTCACCGGGAGGAGGTCGGAGTCGTCCAGGCGGTTATTGTAATAGGTGGTCTGCTGCACGCCGTCGATCAGCTTCGTGAAGATGACCTTGTAACCGACCGTATTGGTGGTGAGCCCGCCGATCAGGTAGCTTCCGTCAGTACCCGTGGTGGTCGCAGCCACGTAGCCCCCCGTCGATGTACGAACCTGCACCGTGGCGTCCGCGATCGCGGCGCCGGAGAAGTCGGTCACCTTTCCGGAAAGGTTGGCGCCGATCATCACGGTGCCATCCTTTATCTCGGTACTGTTGCCGTTGGCGTCAAAGACGAACACCGACCAGTTATAGAGGGTGCCGGCGACGAGCGAGGTTGGGTAGCCCCCAGTCACGGAGGTATCTGCGGCAGTCGGCAGATACTGGCCCGAAAGCGTGCCGGAAGGGATCTGGGGGGAGAGCCACGCATCACCGTTTAACTCGTTGACACCATAGATGGCGAGGCGGTACGCGGCAACGCTCCCGCTTTGGGGTGCCGTCCAGTTGAAGGTCGGGTTGGTGGTTCCCCCTACCCCGCCCAGCGGCGAGACCGGAGCGGCGAAGGAGTCGAGCACGGCACTAACGTTGAGCTGTAGTGTTTCAGGCGCTATGGGGTTGGTCGGGTCAGCCGGATAGACGACGTCTACCGAGTAGGCATCTCCAACCTGGGGACGCGTCGCCACCGGTACGGTCACGCTGTAGGTAGTCCCGGCAGTGTCAGGAACGAGGGCAACCGGAGAGGAAACCTGCGCGCCGGAAAGAGTCATATCGGGCAGCCCCGCCAGGGTGTCCGGAACGGTGACCGTTGCTGTGATGGAATACCCCTCTGAACTCCCCTGCTTCCAGTGGTTCGTGGTCAATCCCTGCGGGGTCGCCACCGTAGCGAGCGCCGCATGCGGCGCCAGAAGGAGCGCGAGCGCGAGAAGCGCTCCCGCGAGCAACGTGCCTGCGGCGGATGTTACGTTAAATCGCTTGAAAATGTGGTACAGCATCCTGCCTCCTCTTTGTTTCCCACCCTGGCGCTTCAGCCTGGGTAGTTTGGCCTGTCTCCCATAAAGCCGCATCTGGTGCGGCTTTCGACCCGGCCTTGCCGGGACAACAGATGCTGTAGCAATAAGCGCTCCCAAAGAGGAACGCCGAAAAACATCTCAAAAGGACGGCACACTAACCAATAAAAACAAGCACTTAGCTTGATGTGCCGGCTATCATTGGGTGACACTCCGCCGCCGCTACGCCAATTGACGTAACCGCAACGCCTTTTGCCCACCAGCATGTACAACGACCTCCTCCCGTCCGAGGACAAGAGAATATGAGGCGAAGAGGTTGCTAGGAGCCAAAACGGCGCCTTATAATACGCCAGCTTAAGTCCCTTTGTCCAGATGAAAAAATATTGAAAATTGCAAAAAAGCCCTCCCCCAATGTGTAGAGGGGAGGGCTTTTCCACCTGTCGGCCGCTGGGCCTTCCTCGGGGCCCCAACCTGCCGTTATTTATCCATTATCCATCATCAGTCGTCCCTTGGTTACGGCCTCACCCCGACCCAGGAAATGGCACGCGCACGGTCCTCTTCGGTGAACAGGGTCGTCGCCAGGAGGTTCTGCAGCGTCACCGCGACAGTCGCGTTCAGCCTTCCGTCGTCGGCGAGGTCGATGGAGTCGTAGGTAAGCCTTTTCACGTAGTAGCTGTTGTGGGCATACCCACCCTTCTCACCGTCTAGAAGCTTCAGGTTGAAGGCTGCCCCCATGAGGTCACTGCCACTGTACCAGGGCGGGCTTCCAGCCACATAGAAAGCACGCCAGTTGCGATACGCGGTGGCCGCGCCCTGTGCCGCCTGGTCCCCCGTGGTGAAGAAATACGGGGAGAGCGCGGCGTTGTAGTAAATTCCCTTCCGCGCGAGGACCGCGGCGAGGGCCTTCAGTGCCGAGCCGTAATCCCGCCTTTTACCATCGAGTTGCGCCGGGTCGTTGAGCGGTATCGGTTTCACTGTCTGGTCGTGACAGCCACTGCAGGTCGGGGCAAAGGCGGTGATCTGCGTGATCATCCCGGAGGCGTCCTTCTGAACCGGAGAGAAGGAATGTTTATCCTCGGCCGACATGTGGCAGAAAATGCACGAGCCCGGATCGTCGCCGCCTAAGGCCCCATGGACCGCGAAGGTGCCGCTGTAGCTCTTGCCGAAGAACTCGTAACCATTCTTGCCATACAGAATCCCCGCCGCCGCCATGCCGTGCGGATCGATAAAGGGGGTGTTACTCCAGAAGGTGCCCGAACTTCCGTAGCGCTGCGCGAGTATCCTGAGCGTGCTTCCCGCAGTCCTACCGGTGTGGCATACGATGCAGTTGTTCGACTCACCGGTGTCCGCCGGCATGAGGACCGGGTTTAGCACCTTCGTCCCGGCCGTGCTGTAGTTGTAGTAGGCGGTCACGATTGGCACGTCGCGCCTACTGAAGGCGGGGATGTACGTGTAGGTGTCCCAGTCCACGATGTCGTAGGAGAGGAAAGGCGTCGGGGTGTGGCAGGCCGAGCAGACTATCATCTCGCGGGCCGGCCGATCTGCCGGGTCGTCGAACGCGGCGATATCCTGGAAGCCAGAATCAACGTACTTCACGTATCCCGTTGTCGTGTGGCACCGTACGCAGTCCGCCCCTGCCGAGTTTGCAGGTGTAGCGGGAAGCGCGGTCCCAAGCGTTTTGAAGTCGAAGGAGACGTAAGCAGCCGACTTACAGTCACCCTTGCCCGAGCGCCCCCACTGTCGGTTCGCGCTGTAGACGTTGAAGGTGCTTACTCCCGCCTCGTCGATGGTTCTGTGGCAGTTTTCACACCCGATACGGGAGGTTACGTAGCGCGCCGTGGAGAAGGAGTTGAAGTGCGGCGGCGGCGCCGTGATGGTGTAAGGGTTGTGGGTCAAGTGACAGCTGCCGCAGATTCCCTGGCTATCCCAGGGGTGAGGTTGTCCGTGGCAGTCGCTGCAGCGGTTGAAGGTCGAGGTCGCCGTGTGATCGTAGTGGCAGCCGATGCAACCGGTATTCAGATGCGGAGAGGCCGAAAAATCTGTCGCAATCTGCGGCGTAGCTGTGCTGTGGCATGGCAGACAGGAGCTTCCAGGCTGGGCAAGGTAGGGATGCCCGAGGCTACCGTCCGGGTTATGACACCCAGAACAGCTCACCGCGGCCGTCAGGTAGTGGGTGGATTGCTGGTATGCCGCGGCAATGGCCGGATCCCTGTTGCCGTGACAGGAGAGACACCCGGCAGAATCATACCCCGCCTGGGTGAGCACGGTGATAACGGGTGAGGTCGCCGTGGAGGTCGCGCCGCGCGTAGAGGTTACCGTCACCTGCACCAAGTAATCGCCGGGGAGCGATGCCTTGAAACTCGTCACTGCATCGGGTCCGGGGCCTGCCGGGGTGAGCGTCACCGCGGCGGGGTCGCCGGACACTACCTGGAAGCGGTAGGAAAGGGGTGCGTCGTTGCTAGTTGAACCGGAGGCATCAAGGGTAACCGGTGTATTGACCGGCGTGCGTGTCGTTGCTGTCGCAAGGCGCGCCGTAACCGTAGGGATACTGAGGAAGCTGGCCTGCGCAGTTACGCTGCTCGTCCCGACCGTATAGTCGTAATAGACCGCTGCCGGGTAACTGCCGCTCCAGACCTGGCTCCCCCCCACCGAGATCGAGGTGGCGCTGTATCCCGTATTGGGGGTCGCCGTGACGCGCACGACGTTTCCTGTACGCAGCCCGGTAAGCGTCGTCGTAGTAATGGACCCGCCGGTGGGACTTATGCGCTGCATGGAAAGCAGGCCTCCCGTCGTCTGGTTCGCCGTCATGGAGTAAGTCGCCGCGGTGAAGTATGCAATCAGTGTCCGCGCGGTTTTTCCCGCCTGCGGGATGGCAACGTCCCCTCCCGCCGCAGGAACGGAGATCACACTCCCGTCCAGGGTCACCATCGATACCGTGTACCCCGCGGTGGGGGTGACGGCGACGATGGTGTCACCCGTCGGAATGGTGAGATATCCGGTACCCGTGGTGACCACCTTGTAGGGCGAACCTCCGGCGATACTCCCCGAGGGGCTCCCGATTTTAGCGGTCAGGGTCCACCCGAGGGCGAGCGAGGGTAGACAGGTGAGGATGACGAGGAACAACAGTGCCTTCTTGATCATGCCGACCTCCATTACGGTGCCTTATATAAGATGGTGACGAGGAAGGTGACTATGGGTTAATTAGGCGAGAGGGGGCCTTAGGCTCATGAGATATTACTTGGCGTAGTCGAAAATGCAAGCAAGTGTAAGAAAAAATTGTAGGAGGATAAGCAAAAAACGTTCAAAGTTCAGCGTGCAACGTTCATTTAACGCAACCGTGCCGGCCATCTCCCCACGCGCCCCGCCCCCCCTTTGCGAAGCTTCTTCAGGGAATACCGGGGAAGCATGAGTGCGTTGGTCTCGAAGCCGCGAGCACGGCATCACGTCCTGTCCTTTGCGAAGGTTCATCCGGGAATTCCGGGGAAGAAGCCTTTCAGGTAACCCGTGTCCTCTCATGCTGAGAACGGTGGCCTTATAGCTCCCCCCTTTGCGAAGGGGGGACGGGGGGGATTTGCTTTTCATCCACTGGTTTTAGCCTGTTGAACGGAGTCGCTTTCCTCATGGACAAGTTGTTCGTCATCTGTCACTTGCTGTTGCAGCGTACGTGATTGCAGCGTCAGCAGGTGTTTGTATGGTCCGACCAAGGCAAATCCCCCCTGCCCCCCCTTCGCAAAGGTTCATCCGGGAATTCCGGGAAAGAGGCCTTTCAGAGAACCCGTGTCTTCTTTTGCTGAGAACGGTGGCCTCGCGCCCCCCCCCTTTGCGAAGGGGGGACGGGGGGGATTTGCTTTTATCTCACCGTTTCCATCTGTTAACCAAAGTTGCTTTCCTCATGGACTAATTTTGGCGCTTCTCACTTGCTGTTGCAGCGCGCGTGATCGCACCGTCAGCGGGTGCTTGTGTGGTCGGACAGAGGCAAATCCCCCCTGCCCCCCTTCGCAAAGGGGGGGACGTTAGGGCTCATGCAGTGCCTTGCAAGCGGCTGCACCTCGCGTTCCCCGGAATTTCCTGAAGAACCTTTGCAAAGGGGGGAACGTTTGGCCGGCTTACTGCTTCGAGGCAACACTCACGTGCTTCCCCGAAATTTCCTGTAGAACCTTTGCGAATGGGGAGCCTGGGGGATTTAGCCTTGGGTGATCCCCTCTTCCCGCAGATAACAAAAAAAGCCGGCGTGAGCCGGCTTTTTTCCTGCGGTATGGACGATGAGACACTACTGCGTGGTGTGCACGCGGAAGGTTATCGGAACGCCGTCGATGGTGAAAACCGTCGTGGCCACATCCCCGACCGTTGGGTTCGCGAAGTCCTGGAAATGGATGATCTGGCCGTTGGTGAAGGCGACCGCCTGCTCTTCCACCTGGTAGTCCCCGTCGGCGCCGTTTAACGAGTACGCGCCGAACCCCTGCGTGATGGCGATGTTGTAGGTGCCGGGAACAAGCTGCAGCGCAAGCTGCCCGGTGACAGTCGTATCCGCGGTGCCGTTCACGTCGATGGTTGCCGCGGCGACATTCCCTGTGGCGCTCGTGAAGCTCGCGCTGGTGCCGCCGATGGTGACCGTTGTCGCCACCGTAGTGCTGTTCAAGCCGTCAGCGGCGGTATGCTGCAGCTGCACCGTGTGGGTCCCCGCACCGATGGTGCCGGACGAGCTCGTGAAGGCGCTGCCGTCCACCGAGTATTCCCCGCCGGTCACGCTGATCTGCGCCGTGCCGCTCACGTTGACCGTCGCCGCATTCGAGGTTTGCGTCGACCCGGGAGTGACATTGAAGACTGCGGACGGGGAGAAGGAGAAGGCATCGGCACCGCCTGCCGTCGTACTCGAGAAGGTGGCGCGCTTATCACCGACGAGGAGCATGGTGGTCACGGTACTACCCGCGTTGCTCGAGGCGGTATGACGCACAGCCACCGTGTCGCCGTTTGCGACGGTACCGGCGGTGGAAGTAAAGGCGCCGCCATTCACCGAATATTCACCACCGCTTACGCTGATGTTCGCACTCGTGGTGTCCATGGAGAGCGTTACGGTGTTCGAGGTCTGGGTCGAGCCAGTGGCTACCCCGGTGACGGAATTGGGCGTAAAGGAGAACGCGGCAACCTGGGGAGGTGGCGGAAGCCACTCGACTCCGCAGCCCCCCAGAAAGAGTCCCGTCAGTACCGCCAACAGATAGAATACGCGCATCATACCCCCGCTCGTAGAAGTGTGTGATAGGTGAAAAGGGGGCCATTATAGCCACGCCTCGCCACTGATGTCAAACGGTAGCGTAGCGGCCGCCGCCCCTACTGGAGCGTGATCCGCCGCACCGTGTGGCTCACGAAGTCCGTGATGAAGAGCTGGTCGCCGTAGAGAGCTATCCCTCGTGGGGCGCGGAAGCGCGGCAAAGAGCCGGAACCGTCGGTCGTCCCACTAGCCCCCGCCTTGCCAGCCAAGGTCACCACGTTGGCTGTCGCTATGTTCACTTTCCGAATGGTGTAGTTGCTTGTGTCGCAGACGTATAGGCTGGTTCCGTCACTCAGGATCCCGTCCGGATAATAGAACCCGGCGTCCCCACCGGGACCGTCCGCGCTACCAGAGAACCCGGGCCTTCCCGCCAGGGTCGTCACCTGCATCGAAGCGATGACGATCTTCCTGATGGTGTGGTTGCAGGTGTCGGTTACGTAGAGGTTCGGACCGTCACAGGTGATCCCGTAGGGGTAGAAGAACGAGGCGCCGGGGCCCACACCGTCGTTGCTCCCTTTAATCTTGGTGCCGGCGATGGTGCTGACGGAGGCGTCGGCAATGGAGATCTTCCTGATGACGTTATTGTAGGTATCAGCGACGTAGAGGCTGCTCCCGTCGGAAGCGATGCCACGCGGCGCGTAGAAGCGCGCGACGGTGCCGATCCCGTCCAGAAAGCCCCTCGAGCCGAGGGTGCCGGCGAAGGTGGTTACCGCGCCGGATACCGGATCGAACTTGCGGATCGCGTTGTTGCCGCTGTCGGTCACGTAGAGGTTAGTCCCGTCAGTCGTGATGCCGCGCGGAGTGTCGAAGCGGGCGGCGGCCCCGATGCCGTCGGCGGCACCGAGAACTCCCGGCGTCCCCGCAACGGTACTCACCTGGCTCGTGGCGAGGTCGATGCGGCGGATAGTATGGTTGCCGCTGTCGGCAAGGTAGATGTACCCGCCCAGGCGAACCATGCCGTAGGGCTGGTAGAAAGTAGCCCAGCCGCCGAGCCCGTCGGCAGACCCCTGGTGCAAGGGGCTTCCCGCGAAAGTGATCACGGTGCTGGTAAGCGAGATACTGGTGCTCGCCGTGGTCGCCGAGACTGGCGCAGAAAGCGTGGATTCGGTGGAAACCGAGACGCTGTAGTAATAGGTGGTGGCCGGAGACAACTTAGTGTCGGTGAAGCTCCCCCCCTGCCCCGCCGCCGCGGTAGTGGTCCCGATCAGGGTGCCATTTCGATAGATCGAGTAAGTAAGCACGGCGCCAGGGACGGTGTAGTTGGACGCCTCCCAGTTGAGGGATACCGAATCGACAGTAGTCTGGGTCACGGTGACCCGGGTCGGCGGGTCGAGCGGTCCTGCGGGGAGGGTCGTGGCGATCACCGTGTTCGGTGAGGCAGTTTCTTTACCGAAGGTTGAGGAGGCGGCCACCGAGTAAACGTAGGTGGTGGCCGGGTTCAAGTTGTTGTCGCTGAAGACGGTGGGAGCGGCGCTCGCCGGACCGGCCTTGATGGTGGTGCCGACCTCGGTGCCGTCGCGGTAGATCTTGTAGGCGTAGACGTCGCCCGAGGCGGCGCTCCAGGTAAGCACGACCGAGGTGGAGGTTGTTTTTGCCACCGCGAGTTCGGTCGGCGGGCTCGCCGTCTCGTTCCCGGTGACTGAGGGGGCCGATATAGAGCCGCAAGAGACGAGAAAGAGCATCAATACCAATGAAAGAACGAGCTTGATCAAAACAGGAGCCTCCATCTCCGGCATACCGTTTAAGCAGGCAGGCGGAGTAAACACATAGCAACAGGCTCGACGCGGTGACGTCCTAAAAGTCGACCACCGGCCAGAGCAAGAATTTCATATACTAAAGATCTTCAGCAAATACAACCTTTTAAAACATCCGACTTCGCGTTCAGCTCAAAAGATTGCAAAAAAGTCATCCGAGCCACACGACGCCGCAACCTCCACACCCCACAGCACGTTCCAGATGTAAACCGAACCAATGCAGAATTTGCCTTTTATTGATGACCGAAACTGTAGTAGAATCTGCGGCACCTTGGGCAGCTTGTGCTGCCTCAACTTCATCGTAATGCAAAGGAGCTGGTTGTATGAAAAGAGCACGCAGCATCTTCGCCACAGCAATGACCATGGGCGTCGTCCTCGCCCTGCAGTCCGGTTGCGCCGCCCCCGCGAAAGTCGCGGAAGCCCCTGCGGCAGCCCCCCTTCCGGCCCCTATCACACCGTCTGAGGTAGAAGCCCTCTCCGGGAAGGTAGCCGAGGTTTTCCAGGCCGGAGGTTACACCTACGTGCGCCTGGAAAAGGACGGCAAGAGCAACTGGGCCGCCATGACCAGCAACAACAAAGCAACGGTAGGCGAAGAGCTGGCTTTGAGACCCGGGATGCTGATGACCAACTTCAAAAGCACCGCGCTGAACCGCACCTTCGACCGCATCATCTTCACCGACGGCCGTGCCGACGTTACGAAGAACGCGGCGCACGCTCAGCCCGCCCCGTCCTTAACGAGCGATCTCTCCGGCAAGGTGGTGGAAACCATGGACGCCGGCGGCTATACCTACGTGAACCTCGAGCGCGACGGGAAACAGGTTTGGGTCGCCCTTCCGGTCACCAAGGTGAAGGTAGGCGATGAGCTCGCCGCACAGCCCGGCATGCGCATGGACAAGTTCACCAGCAAGAGCCTGAACCGCACCTTTGACGTGATCTACTTCTCCTCCGGCGTTGCCAACGGCTCGGCCGCACCGGCAGCCGAAGGCGCCCTCCCCCCGGGTCATCCGAAGTAGCCGTCTCAGCCCCCCTGTTCCTCCTCTCGCAAACCCGGAGAACCATGCGTGTTTCCTCTTATAAGTAGGAAGCAGGGTCCCCCCCTTTGCGAAGGGGGGAGAGGGGGGATTTGCCTTCATGGGCCATGCAACCAAGGCCATAACAGCAAAAACTGCGCAAACAGACGCCAATGCTAAGCGACTGCAGGACGTGACGACAAAAAGCAAATCCCCCCCGCCCCCCTTCGCAAAGGGGGGAGAGGAACTCACACCTTCTCCGCCTTTTCCCTTTCCTTTTGTTCCCCGCCCAGATCTTCCAGTTTCTTTTTCAAAAGCGCCATCTCTTGGGCGAGGTTGTGATTGCTCTCCGAGAGCCTGGAGAGCGTGACCGACTGCCCGATCACCACCATGAGCAAAAACAAGACGCCTACCAGAAACAAAAGCGAGGGGGGGTAATAGATACCAACGGAAAGGGCCGCCACCTCGAGCACCCGCCGGGAAGCAGTCAGAAATATCACGAAGATTGAGGTACAAAGCCAGAGGATGGCGTACTTCTCACGCAGGCGCCGCTGCCGCACCAGCCATAAGACAAAGACGAAGATACCGATGCTGATGCCTAGTGAAGCGAGTTTAGTCAGGTCCACGAATTAAGGTTCCTCGATCAGTTCCCTACCGCGCATGGCATCAATCACCATGGCGAGGGTCACCTTCATCATGTAGTAGGCCGATTTTCGCCTGGTGATGGAGGAGTGCCCAGAGAGCCTGCCGCGCATCAGCACAGGGACCTCCATCACCTTGAGGCCGTTTCGGGCCGCGGTGATGATGCACTCAACCTCCGGGTAGTCGTCGGTATAGAAGCGGGAGAAAAGGGCGAGGGTTTTTCTGCCGTAGCAGCGAAAGCCCGAGGTGGGATCCTCGATCGCCTTACCGGCGAGAAAGCGGATGAGGCAATGGAAGATGCGCGAACCGATAAAGCGGGTGATCCCCATCTTGTAACCGCCAGGCAGGGTGCGCGAGCCGATGACAAGGTCCGCCTCCCCCCTTTGTACCGGATCAACGATCTTCGATATCTGATCGCCGCGGTGTTGCCCGTCGCCGTCGAACTGGATCGCCGCGTCGTAGCCGTTTTGGAAGGCGTACTTGATGCCGGTCTGCACCGTGCCGCCGATGCCGAGGTTAAACGGGTGCGAAACCACCAGGGCCCCCATACTTTGGGCGATGGCAGCGGTGGCGTCGGTCGAGCCGTCGTTGACGACGAGGATGTCGCCGCCAAATGACTTGAGGTCCTCGATCACGGCCTTGATGTTACCGGCCTCGTTATACGCCGGAATTATTGCCAGAATCTTCATATCCCCTCACAAAGCCAACGCCATATGGCGTAGCGAACCATCGCAAAACACGTTGACCGGTAGTGAATACAAGATCCGGACCAATTAATTCGCATCTCTCGATCTATGAGAGAGGAGAGGGGTTCCGTTTTTCCCTTGAAAGGCGCTCGATATTAATATAAATATCTCCGCGCAAGCAATTAAAAAAAACACAGACAAACACCGACAGGCGTGTCAGCGGGACAGTAAAAGTCACAGTACGGCACTGGGCGTCACGTCCCCCCCTTTGCTAAGGTTCTTCAGGGAATTCCGGGGAACACGAGGTGGAGCTGCCTGCTAAGCACTGCATGAGCCCTAACGTTCCCCCCTTTGCGAAGGGGGGCCAGGGGGGATTTGCCTGGAGGTCGAGGGACTGCTCAAAAACCAATTTAACAAGGATGAAGGGGATGAAAGGGATAAAGTCTTTTGCCTTTGTTGTTATCCCCATTATCCCATTCATCCCTGTTTGCTTATGTTTTGCTGCAAAGAACGATTTATACAGAGGAATGAGAATGCGCGTATCTATCATCATAGTGAACTGGAACGGGCTCATTCACCTGCCGGAGTGCCTTGACAGTCTGGCCACCCAGACCTTCAAGGATTTCGAGGTCATCGTCGTGGACAACGGCTCGAGCGACGGCTCGCTCGACTACCTCGAGGGTCGCCCCGAAGTCCGCCTGGTTAAACTCAGTGAAAACGCTGGCTTCGCCGACGGTAACAACACCGCCCTCCCCTTCGCCCGCGGCGCGTACCTGGTCACCCTCAACAACGACACGAAGGCCGAGCCGGACTGGCTGGAAAAGCTGGTAGCGGTAGCCGATGCACACCCCGAGGCAGGGATGGTCGGCTGCCGGATCCTTAGCTACCGGGAACCCGAAGTGGTCGACAGCCTCGGCATGGCGGTCTGCCTGGACGGCATGTCGCGCGGCGACAACAGGGGGAGGCGTTTCGCCGAAGTCGCGCCCGCAGCCGATCCCGAGATCCTTTTCCCCTCCGCCTGCGTGGCCCTTTACCGGCGCGCCATGATCGACGAGATCGGTTTTTTCGATGGCGACTTCTTCGCCTACTGCGAGGACACCGACTTAGGCTTAAGGGGGAGGCTTGCCGGGTGGCGCGCGGTGCTCGCGAGGGACGCCATCGTCTACCATAAATATTCCATGACCGGTGGAGCGCTCTCCCCCTTCAAGCTCTACCTGGTCGAGCGAAATCATTTTTATGCGGTCTTAAAAAATTTTCCTTTCCCGCTCATTTTGCTCCTGCCGGTGGCCACCCTGATGCGTTATTTCACGCAGGCACGCGTTGTCGTTGGGGCAAAAGGAACAGGTGGGGAGTTCCTGGTGAGCGGGAGCAAGAAGGAGTGCGTCCTGGCCGTACTGAGGGGTGTGTGCGATGCCGTGGCGGCCCTTCCGAAGCTGTTGGCAAAACGAGCCGACGTGATGCGACACCGGAAGGTTGGGACGATGGAGATGCTGCGGTTATTGCGGCGCCACCGTCTCACCTTCCACGAGCTCCTCGACGCAGGTGAATAAATCGATAAGGGGGCTGGCTCCACAGAGACAAGACAAGGAAACAGGTGCCCCAGCGTCCCCCCCGTTGCGAAGGTTCATCCGGGAATTCCGGGGACGGCAGAAAAGTGTTTCCACGAAGCGCCACAGTTGACCTCGCGCTCCCCCCTTTGCGAAGGGGGGACGGGGGGGATTTGCTTTTGTCCCACCGTTTCAGCATGTTGAACGAAGTTGCTTTCCTCATGGACAAGTTGTTCGTTATCTTTCAATTACTGTTGCACCGTGCGCGATCGCAGTGTCAGCAGGTGTTTGTATGGTCGGACCAAGTCAAATCCCCCCTGCCCCCCTTCGCAAAGGGGGGAACGTTAGGGCTCATGCAGCGCTTTGTAGGCAGTTGTGCTTCGTGTTCCCCGGAATTTCCTGAAGAACCTTCGCAAAGGGGGGAGCTCACACTCACACTCCCGCCTCCCGCCTCCCGCCTCCCGCCTCCCATCTCCCATCTCCCATCGTCAATCTTCCACTGTGCATTGCCCATCTATATCTTTAGTTATGGGTCAAATCGACCCGTGCCGCACCCATATGTGGGTATAACACCTACAACTTCCTACGCCCTTCCCCCGCCCTTACATATGAAAATCTGGAAAATCGAATACTTATAAAAGATTCATATTTTGGTACCAATGTTGCTAACGTTGCCCCCATCCAATTAACCGTTACCAAGCGATCTTCATCACTCCCGCCGCAAACACCCGACCGCGTAACGGCAAACGCCCGAACAATTGGTTTCAAAACTCAGAAGTCCCACGTAAGTGTGCTGCGTTCCACGAAGCGCCGCACGTGCCCAGGCGTCCCCCCCTTTGCGAAGGGGGACTTGACAGCTTCAGGGGGAAGAGAGCAGGGGCGGGGGGGGATTTGCCGTGGTCAGACCCTACAACCACCGACTGAAGGGGTTCTCCCGGGAACTGCGTAAGGATATGACGGATGCCGAGCAGTTGTTGTGGTCTCATCTGCGCGGCAAGCAGCTTTTAGGAATCCAGTTCAACCGGCAGAAGCCGGTCGGCCCGTATATCGTCGACTTCTATACCGCCGCAGCACGGCTGGTGATCGAGGTGGATGGCAGCCAGCACCTTCAGAAGGAACATCGCGAGCGTGATGCCGCACGCGATTGCTTTCTTAAAGAGCAAGGGTTGATGGTTCTTAGATTTGACGACCGGCAGGTGCTGTTGGAAACGGATGCAGTATTGGAAGAGATCTTCAGGATCTGCCGACAAAGAGCAAATCCCCCCCGCCCCCCCTTCGCAAAGGGGGGAGTTTAAAGGCCTCGCTTCCTACTTTTTGCGAAGCTTCTTAAGGAAATACCGGGGAAGCATGTGTGCATCAGTCTCGAAGCGGTGAGCATGGCATCACGTCCCCCCCTTTGCGAAGGGGGGACAGGGGGGATTTGCCTTCTCTGACCATACCAGAACCCGCTGACGCGGCCATCGCACACCTTGGGCATGGTATGGCGAGGGGGACAGGCGCCTGCGGAGCAAAAATCCCCCTAAATCCCCCTTCGCAAAGGGGAGCTTGCCCCCCGTAGCGTTCCGCGGAGGGGGGACTTAAATAACATGCATTGCGAGAGCCGCGGCACTGCCCGCCCGGCTCTCTTTTCAGCGCTGCCGTCCACCTGCCGGCAGATTTTAATCTAAAGGAGGGTACCGTGACACTTAGAAGCGCCTATCACCTCGCAGCAGCCGTTATTCTATTACTGCTGTCGCTGCAACCGGCCCGCGCCTCCACCTGGACCGCGTCCGTGGTCGACAACTCGGCGAGCGCCACCGGAAAGAACCTCTCGGTCGCGGTCGATCCGGCAGGAAAGCTCTACCTGGGCTACCTGGACACCTCGACCTCGGGAGCCCCGTATCTTAAATACGCCAACAACGTGTCGGGGAGCTGGTACACGGAGAGCCTGAAGAACATCCTCCCGAACGCCAGCGACGCCTCGACCGCGACGGTCTACACCCCGGGCGGCCCGCGCATCATGGCCTACTCCTACAACTCCGCCACCGGGCGGACCATGTACCAGGGGGCCAGGAAGATCAACGGCGACGGCTGGCAGCTCCAGGACATCGGCGGCGGCATCAACCCGCTCGACGGGAGCACGGAGGAGGCGATGACCGCCATCGCCACCGGCACCCAGACCGGCGCGGTCCAGTACATGGGCTTCACCTTCATCACCTTCAACAACGGCAACAAGCTCAAGTACGCCAACGAGCGTGACATGAAGTGGTACGACTTCTCGACGGCCGGGGTGCAGAGCGACCTCGCCATCGACGGCAACGGCAACGTGCACGTGGTCTACGCCACCGGCAACACCATCATGTACGCGCAGAACCCCACCCTCGCCGGACAGGCCGTGGCGGCGCAGACCGTGGTGGCCCAGCCCCAGCCTTCCCTGGTGAACCCGGCCATCGCCATCGACGGGAACAACGTGCTTCACGTCATCTACAGCTACGGCGGCGGCTCCAGCTTCAACGTCTGGTACACCAGCAAACCCGCCGCGGGCGGCTCATGGAGCACACCGGTCAACATCGGCTCCTGCGGCAAGACCGGCGGCTATCTCACGCTTAAGACCGACGGCGCCAACAACGTGCACGCCGCCTGGTACAACAGCGGCACGAACAGCCTCACTTACACCATGAAGGCCTCAGGCGGCACCTTCGCCGCCGCGGACACCATCACCTACACCGGTGCGAGCGCCGACTACGGGCAGTACGCCGCCCTCGCCATCGATCAGTACAACAAGGTGAACATAGCCTTCTACGACGCGAGCAACACCGCACTCATGGTGGTGACCAAACCGGCACCCGCCATCGACGCCGCCCCGGCCCCGCTTCTCTTCGGCTCAGTGGCCCAGGGCTCGGCGGCCGTGGATTCCGTCACCGTGACCAACCGCGGCACCACGAACCTCACCCTTTCCGGAGTACCGGCCATCACAGGAACGAACGCCTCGGAATTCGTGGTGACGAGCAACAACAGCTGCACCGCCGGGCGGGCACTCGCCCCGGGGGGGACCTGCAGCACCGAGGTCCGCTTCTCGCCGGTCTCCGCCGGGGACAAGAGCGCGGTCCTCACCTTTGCCTCCAACGATCCGAACTTCCCGGTCAAGCAGGTGAGCCTCAAGGGAACCACGGCGCAGAGCGCGAACTACACCATCTACACCGCGGTCTACAACACCTCCATGGTCCCGGACATCGGCGGCACCATATCCCCCTCCGGCGCGGTGAGTGCGACGGCCGGGCTCAACAAGACCTTCACCATCACGCCGAACCCGGGTTATCTCATCGCCGGCGTCTACTTAGACGGCACCGGCCCGGGCAACATGGGGACGCCGCTTGGCGCGGTGACCTCGTACACCTTCCCCGAGGTGAGCGCAAACCACAACATCACCGCGGTATTCTACCCGGTGGTCCCGGTCACCTCCTGGGGTGTCACCACCATCGACAACACGGGGACCGACACCGGCAAGTACTGCTCCATGGCGACGAACCCGGCCAACGGCAAGCTCGCCATCGGCTACCTGGACAACTCCGCGGCGACCCCGGTCCTGAAACTCGCCACCAACGCCTCGGGCTCCTGGGTCGCGTCGCAGACAATACCGATCCCCAACGTCACCAGCGCCGGCACCGCGACGGTCTACACCCCCGCGGGCCCCAGGGTCATGGCCTACACCTACGAGGCGGCGACCCTGAAAAGGAAGTACGTCTCGGCGAGAAAGTGGAGCGACCTCAACCCGCTCAATTACGCGGGTGCCCCCTTCTACGTCTCGGTGGACGCCAACAACTGGCAGTTGCAGGACATAGCGGGCGGCCTCGACCCCATGGGTAACCCGCAGCCGGCCATCTCCAACACCACCACCGACACCTTCACCGGCGCGGTGCAGTTCTGCCAGGGCTCCCCCTGCACCATGACCAACAGCAACACCTTCATCAGCTACACCGACGGCTATAACTTATGGTACGCTAATGAAAGAGACATGTACTACCACGAGTTCGAGCCGACGCTGCCGCAGGCGGGCGCGGGGAAACAAAGCGACCTCGCCCTCGACTCGCAGGGCAACATCCACATCGTCTACTACAACCCGACCAACGGCAGCCACGGCCGCCTGATGTACGCCGAGAACCCGACCGCGCAGGAAAGCGGCTTCACCACCTCGACGCTCACCGACACCACGGTCTCCTCCCCCGCCATCACGGTGGACAACAACAACCTGTTGCACGTGGTCTACGTCGACGCGAACAAACACCTGCAGTACATCAACAAGCAGGCGGCGACCGGCGGCACCTGGAGCGCCCCCTACGATCTTGGTCCCGTGGGTAGCGCCGGGGCCTTCACCTCGATCAAGGCGAACGGCCTCGACATCGTGCACGTCGCCTACTACAGCAACAACGGCGGGGGCACCGGCCAGCTCATGTACGCCCAACGCTCACCTAACGGCGTCTGGAGCACCCCGGCCGCGGTACCCGACAGCGGCAGCGCCAACTACGGCCAGTACACCGCCCTCGTGGTGGACGCGAACCACAACGTGAACATCGCCTACTACGACGTCACCAACACGGCGCTGAAGGTGGCGACGAAGCTCCTCCCCGTCATCTCCGCCACCCCCAACCCGGTAGCCTTCGGCTCCGTCGCGGTAAACGCGAACGCAACGAGGACGGTAACGGTCACCAACGCCGGGCAGTACAACCTGAGCGTGGGTAACGCCACCATCACCGGGACGGACGCGGCGCAGTTCACCATCACCGCAAACGGCTGCGCCGGGGTCTCTCTCGCGCCGGCCGCAAGCTGCAACATCACGATGAACCTCACCCCGGCGAGCGCGGGGTCCAAGAGCGCGCTCCTGCACATCCCGTCCAACGACCCGTACACCGCCGATAAGCAGATCGCCCTCACCGGCGGCGGCGTGAGCGGCTACGTGATCCACGCAAGCGCAAGCGCAGGCGGCAGCATCACCCCCTCCGGCGACGTAACCGTCAACGCGGGGGCATGCCAGAGCTTCACCGCCACGCCGGCAAACGGCTTCACCCTTGGCGACTTCCAAGTCGACGGAATCTGGCAGAACAGCGCGTCCTCGAGCTTCACCTTCTGCCCGGTGAACAGCGACCACACCATCTACGCATTCTTCAAGTCCCCCTTCCGCATCATGGGAACCCAGGAATACTACGGCTCGCTGCAGGCGGCCTACCAGGCCTCTTTCTCCGGAAGCGTGATCCAGAGCCAGTCGGTGAACACCCTCGAGGACCTGCTCATCGACGCGGACCGCTCCGTCACGGTAAGCGGCGGCTACGATGGCCAGTTCCAGAACCAGACCGGCGCAACGCAGCTCCACTCGCTGACCATAAGCAGCGGCGAGGCCGTCCTGGAGGGGCTCGTACTGCAATAGACCCGTAAAACTCACTTATTGAAAATATTCGATGCTCATTTTTTAAAGGAGGCAGATCCAATGGGAAAGAAGTTCAAGAGAAGGCAGTACTACAGGAGCCTTGGCATGGCCACGCTGCTAGTGGGACTGGTTTCCGGCGCAGCAAACGCCGAGGTGAACCGCCTCACCGTCAAGGACAGTTCCGGCAACACCACCTTCAACGTGACCGCAGAGGGTAACGTAAGCGCCACCTCCTACGCGGGGGACGGTTCCAACCTCACCAACACGCTGCACCAGCAGGGTGACTGGAGCGCCACGCCGGGCTATGCGAAAGACTCCGTGGTGCAATACAACGGCAATTCCTACGTGGCACTTCGCGCCAACATCAACGCGGTCCCCGACCAGTCGCCGCTCGACTGGAAACTCATGGCCGCCAAGGGTGAAACCGGCGCCACCGGTCTCCAGGGCCCGCAGGGCATCCAAGGCATTCAGGGTATCCAGGGTCTCAAGGGGGATACCGGTGCCCAAGGCATTCAAGGTATTCAAGGGGAGATCGGCCCGCAGGGCCCGAAGGGTGACCAAGGCATCCAGGGTCCCATCGGCCTGACCGGTCCGCAGGGTGTCAAAGGCGATACCGGTGCCCAGGGTCCGCAAGGCATCCAGGGCGACAAAGGCGATAAAGGTGACCAGGGTATCCAAGGCATCCAGGGTATCCAAGGTCCGCAAGGGCTCAAGGGTGACAAGGGCGACCAAGGCATTCAGGGTATCCAGGGTCCCAAGGGCGACACCGGTGCAACAGGTGCAACAGGTGCAACAGGCGCAACAGGATTACAAGGCGAGCAAGGCATCCAGGGTCCCATCGGTCCGGTGGGTCCGATTGGTCCGATCGGTCCCATGGGCGCGACAGGCCCGCAGGGTCCGCAAGGGGCGGAAGGCGCCCCCGGTCCGCGCGGCATGATCTGGCAGGGCGAGTGGACGGCACGCGATTACAACGCGACCGAGGCCGTGCAGTACCAGGGGAACACCTACGTGGCCGCAAGCGGTGCGACCGCGAACGACGTCCCCGGAACCAGCACCACCACCTGGTTGCTCGTGGCGGCGAAGGGCCTCGACGGCGCGGCAGGCGCAACCGGTCCCGCAGGTGCTGACGGGGCGGCAGGTGCCACGGGTCCGCAGGGTCCCAAAGGTGACACCGGTGCACAGGGTCCGCAGGGTATCCAGGGCGAGACCGGGCCGCAGGGCCTCAAAGGCGACCAAGGCATCCAAGGTCCGCAAGGTCTCAAAGGCGACAAGGGCGACCAAGGCATCCAGGGCATCCAGGGTGACAAAGGTGACCAGGGCATCCAGGGGCCGCAAGGTCTCAAAGGCGACACCGGCGCGACCGGCGCCACCGGCCCGCAGGGTCTCAAAGGTGACACCGGCGCACAGGGTCCACAGGGGATCCAGGGCATCCAGGGTCCTCAGGGCGACAAAGGCGACCAGGGCATCCAGGGTGTAGCGGGTCCCGCAGGCCCCACCGGTCCACAGGGAGCTAAAGGTGACACCGGCGCTACCGGTCCCGAAGGGCCGCAAGGTCCCCAAGGGGTGACAGGCTCGATGGGCCCGCAAGGTCCCGCAGGTCCGCAGGGTGAGCAGGGTCCCGCAGGTCAGGGGATGACCTGGAAAGGTGAGTGGGTGGCCGGCGACTACGTCAAGACCGACGCCGTGCAGTACCAGGGAAGCACCTACATCGCCGTAGCAGCGGCAACCGTTAACGACATCCCCGGCCCGGTAAGCACCGTATGGCAGCTCGTAGCGGCGAAAGGCCTCGACGGTGCCGCAGGTGCCACCGGCGCACAAGGTCCCGCAGGTGCGGACGGTGCGGCAGGCACCACCGGTCCCCAAGGTCCCAAAGGCGACACTGGCGCACAGGGGCCGCAAGGCATCCAAGGTCCGCAGGGCCTCAAAGGTGACAAGGGTGACCAAGGCATTCAAGGTATCCAAGGTATCCAAGGTATCCAGGGCGACAAAGGCGACCAAGGCCCCCAGGGTCTCCAAGGCCTCAAAGGCGACAAGGGCGATCAAGGCATCCAGGGCATCCAGGGTGTGAAAGGTGACATCGGCCCGATCGGGCCCGAAGGTCCGCAAGGGCTCAAAGGTGACAAGGGCGATCAAGGTCTCCAAGGCGTCCAGGGCGTAAAAGGCGATACCGGCGCAACCGGTCCCGAAGGTCCGCAAGGTCCCCAGGGCATCGCGGGTCCCGTTGGCCCGATCGGTCCGCAGGGTCCGAAAGGTGATAACGGCGCGACCGGCCCCGAAGGTCCACAAGGTCCGCAGGGTGTGGCAGGCTCGATGGGTCCGCAAGGTCCCGTAGGTCCGCAGGGCGAGCAAGGTCTGCAGGGTCCCGCAGGTCAGGGGATGACCTGGAAGGGCGAGTGGATCGCCGGCGACTACGTCAAGACCGACGCCGTGCAGTACCAGGGAAGCACCTACATCGCCGTGGCAGCGGCAACCGTTAACGACATCCCCGGCCCGGTAAGCACCGCATGGCAGCTCGTAGCGGCAAAAGGCCTCGACGGCGCCGCAGGTGCCACAGGCGCGGACGGTGCAGCAGGCGCCACCGGTCCGCAGGGTCCTAAAGGCGACAAGGGTGACCAAGGTATCCAAGGTATCCAAGGTATCCAGGGCGACAAAGGTGACCAAGGCCTCCAGGGTCTCCAAGGCCTCAAAGGCGACAAGGGCGATCAAGGCATCCAGGGCATCCAGGGCATCCAGGGTGTGAAAGGTGACATCGGCCCGATCGGGCCCGAAGGTCCGCAAGGGCTCAAAGGTGACAAGGGCGATCAAGGTCTCCAAGGCGTCCAGGGCGTAAAAGGCGATACCGGCGCAACCGGTCCCGAAGGTCCGCAAGGTCTCAAAGGTGACAAGGGCGATCAAGGCATCCAGGGTATCCAGGGCGTGAAGGGCGACACCGGCGCGACCGGTCCCGAAGGTCCGCAGGGCGTAGCAGGTCTCACTGGTCCCGCTGGTCCGCAAGGTATCCAGGGGCCGCAAGGTGAAGCAGGTGCACAAGGCCAGAAAGGGATGAGCTGGAAAGGAGACTGGGCAGCCGGGGACTACAAAACCGACGACGCCGTCCAGTACAACGGCAGCAGCTACATCGCAGTAGCCGCGGCAACCGTCAACGATGTCCCGGGCGCGAGCCAGGCATGGCAGCTTATGGCAGCGAAGGGTGTGGAAGGACCGTCCGGTCCGACCGGCCCGCAGGGTATCCAGGGACCTCCGGGAGAGCCCGGACTTCCCGGTGTTATCGGTCTGACCGGTCCGCAGGGTCCGCAAGGGATCCAAGGTCCCAAAGGCGATCAAGGTATTCAGGGCCCGATCGGCCCCGAAGGGCCGCAGGGGCTCAAAGGCGATCAAGGCATCCAAGGCGTGAAGGGCGACACCGGTCTCACCGGTCCCGCAGGTCCGCAAGGTGAGCAGGGTATCCAAGGCGTAGCAGGTCCTGCAGGTCCTGCAGGTCCGCAGGGCGTGGCGGGTACTACCGGCCCGCAAGGCCCCGCCGGCACCAACGGTGCAAATGGTGCAACAGGTCCGCAAGGCCCACAAGGTCCTGCAGGATCACCGGACACTCAAGCGGACATTCTTACAAAATTGCGCGCACAAACCGATGGTGCAGTTCTTACGATGCAGCAAGGGGCGACTGAAGATGCAAATACGGCTAAGTTGAAAGTTGTAGATGCGTCTGGAGCTGACAAGCTCGTTGTGACCGGGGACGGTAAATTAGGGATAGGGACGGCCACACCGTCAACTCCTTTACATGTATCTGGGAAGGCAACTATATACCAGTCTGGCAAAGCCTCTTCATCACAAGGTTTGTTGATAGCAGGAGATGGTATTTTAGCAGCTTCTCCCAAGTTTGATGACGGGGTTGTATTCCAACTCGGCTATAATTCTCCTGGTAACAGGCAGTTGTGGCTGGCAGATAGCACCCAAACCAATTCAGCAACTAATTACGCCTTTAGGTATATTCTGGGTTTCCAACTGCCACAAATTAGTGCAATGGCAACGGATGGCAGTGTCTCGGCAAACCTCAACATGCAATCTACACCATATGCAAAAGTGGGTATCGGCTTTGCTTCTAGCGCAGCACAATCGGCTGTACTGGCAAAACTCCATGTTAATAATGGCGACGCAGCAGTGCCAGCCCAAATAGTGCAGGGGGCCATATCACAAACGGCTAACCTTACGGAATGGCGGAGCAGCAATGGAGTGGTAAAAGCTGCTATAAATGCGAATGGTGGAATCATTTTCCCTGACGGATCAACCCAAACCACTGCGGCGGTGAATGGAGGTGGCACTGTAACAGGGGTTACTTCTGCGAACTCTGACATCTTTGTTACGAATACCTCCACCACTCCGACGCTGACGCTTAATAGTGGAACTGGTGCAAACCAGATTGTTAAATTAACGAGCACGGGCAAACTTCCAGCAGTAGACGGTTCGCTACTTACCGGCATAACCGCAGGGGCTACGCCAGCAGGCACAATAACTGGAGTAATTCAAGGACGGAATGCTGCGGGTAATGGGTTCATAGCAGATGATGCGGTTGTTGTGGACTCTACGAACCATCGCTTAGGTGTGGGAACGACCGTACCAACAAGTCCGCTGCACGTGGTAGGTAAAACGACCGTATACCAAGCAAACAAGGTTGCGGCATCACAGGGCCTACTTTTGGCGGGCGACGGAATTGCAGCGGCTTCACCTGCATCTGCCGACGGAGCAGTATTCCAGCTAGGATACAACGGCACTGGCAATAGACAGCTGTGGTTGCTGGATAGCGCTCAAATGGGATCAGCCTCTAACTATGCCTTCAGATACATCCTTGGCTTCCAACTCCCAATTATCGGAGGGGTAACCGCAGATGGATCTAATGCCGCTAACATTACGCTACAGACGAACAACTCAGCTAAAGTAGGCATAGGTTTCCCTGCGGCTTCCGCTCAAACGGCTGTACAGGCCAAACTTCATGTGATTAACAGCGAAGCCGCAGCTCCTGCACAGATAGTTCAGGGCGCCACGACCCAGACCGCAAATTTGACCGAATGGAGAGATAGCACTGCCGCAGTGAAAGCTGCTGTGACTTCCTCGGGACAAGCCACATTTAGTGGAGGAAGTGCAAACAAGGCAATTTGTTGGAAATCCGATGGGAAAACACTTGGTTATTGCACAACTGCGATTGATGCAACGGGTGGCTGCACTTGTAACTAGTCTTATGAGATTTCCTTGGGGGCGGCCACCTAGGCCGCCCTCTTTAACAGTTTTTTCCGAACAGTTTAGGTCGCCAAGCTTATGATTTTCTAGGGCTAACTGAATGGACACCACAACCTCCTCTCGATCACAAAATCACTAGTCTGCACGCCCCCCCCCATGACTACTACGAGCTCGCCGGACTTAATTGGCGTGGTGTAAGGCTCACGATGAATTATCCCTTTCCTTTTATATTAATTTCATTGATTTAAGCCATATGCACATGGTAACTTGACGACGTCATTTAAGCGTTAAAGGACAATAGCTGGGCGTGGACTGCCGCTGTCCATGCGAGGTATTTAGATGATCAGTTTGTTGACCGGTGCTTGGCGCTACCGGTATTTTATCCTCTCCTCGATCGTCACGGAATTCCGCTCGCGATTCATCCGAAGTCGCCTTGGTGGACTCTGGATGATTATCAACCCACTCGCTCAGGTCGCTATTTTTTCTTTCGTTCTTTCTGGATTCATGGGAGCAAAGCTCCCCGGCATTAGCACTCCTTTTGGTTATGCCATTTATTTGATGGCAGGCACATTAGGTTGGTCCCTCTTCAGCGAAATCGTTGCCCGCTGCCTAACCATTTTCATCGACAACGGCAACCTTCTGAAGAAACTGGTCTTCCCGAAGATATGCCTTCCACTCATTGTGTTTGGTTCAGCCCTCCTCAACAATTTCCTTCTATTTATGACAATGACAGTGCTCTTCGCCTTACTTGGGCATGTGCCCAGCACCACAGTTTTTTGGGTTCCCGTTCTAGCCCTGCTCACGGCAGCTTTGGCTTTTGGTATCGGACTCATCCTAGGGGTTATCAATGTTTTCATCCGCGACGTCGGTCAGGCAGTCCCCATAATCCTTCAGCTTCTGTACTGGTTCACTCCTATTGTCTATTTGGCAAATGTTGTGGACGAATCACATCGTATCTATTTAATGATGAACCCCCTTTACTGGATCATTGAAGGATTCCACAATATCTTGTTGTTTGGGACCAACCCGAACTTTAAGGCTTTAGCAGCTATCGCATTTCTGGACCTGATTTTACTTCTCCTGGCATTCGTAGTTCTGCGCAGGGCAAATGCTGATGTAGTGGATGCATTATGAGCACACCAATCCTTCAAGTTTCCCACCTCGGCAAATGTTTTCGCTCATATGCAGGCGAATGGCGCCGCATACTCAGTTGGCTTGGTCTGCCCCTAAAACCAGTGTCGGAGCACTCCGTGCTAAATAACATTTCTTTCACTATCCACCCGGGAGAGGCCATCGGGATTGTAGGGCAAAACGGCGCAGGTAAGAGCACCCTGCTCAAGCTAATCACCGGCACATTATTACCCACGACAGGCAGCTATACCTTGTCCGGCCGTGTTTCAGCCATCCTAGAATTGGGAATGGGATTCAATCCGGAACTTACCGGACGTCAGAACGTATATCACTCGGCGGGGCTCATGGGGTTTCACAGACATGAGGTTGACCAAATGATGCCCGGCATTGAGGCTTTTGCCGAGATCGGTGATTACTTTGATCAACCTGTAAGGATCTACTCGAGTGGGATGCAGGTTCGCGTAGCCTTCAGCGTGGCAACCGCATACAGACCCGAACTTCTTATAGTCGACGAAGCCCTCTCTGTTGGTGATACATATTTCCAGCACAAAAGTTTCGACCGCATACGTGAATTTCAACAACAAGGGACTTCACTACTAATAGTTTCTCATGACAAGGCGGCCGTTCAGACGCTTTGCAGTCGGGCTATCCTTCTTGACCAGGGCAGCATAATCAAAGACGGTGCGCCTGAAGAGGTCATGGACTATTACAATGCACTTATTGCGGAGCGAGAGAACCAAAGCGTTCAACAGGTCCTACACGAAAGTGGAAAAGTCCAGACAATTTCCGGAACCGGTCAAGCTTCGGTTACGGGAATTGGCATGTACAACTCTTCAGGAAATCCAGTCGAAGTTGTCAATGTCGGTGACGACGTTGTGCTAAAAATTAGCGTGACAGTAAATACATTTATTCCTCGCCTAGTTCTTGGATACATGATAAAGGACCGCCTCGGCCAACCGGTTTTTGGCACCAACACTCACCACACAAATCAACCACTATCTGGGCTGGCCCCTGGTGACTCTTTCCATTTTTATATTACTTTCCCCATGAGGATTGGGCCTGGTACATATTCCATAGCTACTGCTCTAGTTGATGCAGATACACATCTCACAAATAACTATGAGTGGAAAGATTTAGCATTCATATTTTCAGTATCAAATTTTGACAAAACAAATTTCATAGGTAGTGCATGGATTCCTCCACAGATCGAGATTAAAAAATTATGAACTTTATTTCTTATGCTCAAAATTTTGAAGATGTAATGTTGTGGCGTGCTCTAAACCATATAGAAAAAGGATTTTATATTGACGTTGGAGCTAATGACCCCACGATAGACTCTGTAACCAAATCATTTTACGATCACGGCTGGCATGGTATCAATATCGAGCCTCTTGAAGTACACCACAAGGATCTCGTAGAAGAGCGCCCGCGTGACATCAACTTATGCTGTGCTGCCGGCTCAACATCAGGCGAAATTGATTTATTTGTGTGTGATGTCAGAGGATGGGCAACAGCAGTTGACACTGTCATTGAAAAGCACACCTCAGAGGGGCATCCTGGCGTTTTTCATCGTGTTCCAGTTCTTACACTGGCTGATATTTGTAGACAACATGTAAAGGGCGAAATCCATTTTCTGAAGATCGATGTGGAGGGTTTTGAGGGTCAAGTTCTTCAAGGGATGAATTTTAACGAATACAGGCCTTGGATTGTCGTAGTTGAGGCGACTAGACCAAACTCAACCACAGAAGTACACCAACAGTGGGAAATTTACTTACAGGCTGCACATTATAGATTTGTATACGCTGATGGACTAAACAGGTTTTATATTGCCACCGAGCATGTGGAACTTGAGCAGAAACTGAAGTATCCACCGAATACATTTGATGAATATACATTGGCAGCACATTATCAGGCTGAGCAAAGGGCACTACAGGCAGAGCAAAGGGCAAAACAGGCCGAGATGGTTTTACAAGATGCACAGTTGGAAATTCAACTTGCTGCAACATTAGCACAAGAGGCCGAGAAAAGGGCCCAACATGCTGAAGAAAAGACGCAGGAGGCTGTTAGCAGAGTCAAAATTATTGAAGCGGTGGCACAAGATGCAGACCGGAGAGCTCAAATAGCTGAAGCATTGGCGCAAACGGCAAATCAAACAGCTCAACGAATAGAGAATGAACTGAAAGCCGTATACAGCAGTCGATCATGGCGATGGACGCAGCCGCTAAGATGGTTATTTAAACAAGTCCCCAAATAGGTTACTGCACCAAAGTTGTAAGTCAGGGAGGATTCTTGAAAACCGCTGTTTTCACTATAGTTTCTAACAATTACTTAGCCTTTGCCCGTACCTTGATGCAATCGCTAGCGGAGGTCCATCCGAGTTGGGAACGCCATGTTTTAGTAGTTGACCGGCCTACAACTGGGATCTTTTTAGACGATGGACTCTTCACCACAACTTATGTGGAAGAATTGCCACTGCCAAATATGTCAGCGTTTATTTTCCGTTATTCGATCATGGAGTTGAATACGGCGGTAAAACCTTACATGTTTTCATACTTGAAACGGATGGGCTATTCGAAGACTATTTATCTTGATCCAGACATCCTTGTCCTGCAACCAATGGTTGATGTAGAACACATGCTTCAAGAGGGCGCCACGGCCGTTTTAACCCCTCATCTAACTGCACCGTTGCTTGATGAATTTAAGCCAACAGAGTTGGACATTATGCGCGCTGGTTCCTACAATCTGGGTTTCCTTGCGGTCGGCAGTTCAGCACAGTCAGATGATATGATAGCGTGGTGGCAGCGTAAGCTTGAATTCCAGGCAGTAGTTGATTTTGAGAAAGGGCTGTTCACAGATCAGAAATGGCTTGACCTCGCACCAGGCATGTTTGAGGGCATAAAAATTCTCAGAGATGCGGGTTACAACGTTGCTTATTGGAACCTGATTCATCGCCCTCTGACCCGTAGGGGAGAATGTTGGTATGCAGGCGAGAGCTTGCTGAGATTTTTCCATTTTAGTGGTTTTAACCCAGAAAAACCCGGCCCCTTCTCAAAACATCAAAATCGCTTCGACCTTGAGTCCATAGGTGAGGCCAAACAACTTGCTATTTATTATTCCGACCGACTGCTCGCCAATGGTTACAAAGAGTATAGCGCACTAAAATATGCCTTTGACTGTTTTGATGACGGCACGCCAATACCTGAAATTATAAGATTCGCCTACCGAGATGGCACCGACCTGCAAGAACTTGCCGGACCTAACCCGTTTTCGCATGTCGAAGTTTTTGCTGAAGTCCCTCCAGATGGTCTGCCACCAGTGTTACGAGCGCTCATTACCTCAAGACAAGACTTGGCGTGTTGCTTCCCCGACCCTGAGGGTCGTGACCGTCAGTCGCTCTTTGAATGGTTTATCAATGATCAGGATTCTAATTCAGCTATTCCTAAAAGATTTATTTGGCCAATTAAAGAGGCCCTCGCAGGCAAAGCTGAAAGTAAAACACTATGTGGCGGAAAAACTATCCGCTTAGAAGATAATTTATGGAGCAGTTTGCTTGAGTATCTGCACCTCCGCTGGACCGGAGAGCGGCCATCGTTTCTGCGCCAACAGGACTATCGTGCGATCGGATCGGCCCGCCAGCTTTTATCATTTCTACCTGAATTGGCTCGTCGTTACTTTCGGCACCGCGTCGGCCTTCAGTCTCCGGCCACATCCCAACAACCTGCGTCACAACTGCCGGTACAGTTGGCCCCTTTACCATATCGCGCACGTATGCTTTCTCCTGGTACACACTGTTTTGGTTTTTACCCAGACGCCGATCCCGCAGGTTGGTGGATGGGGCGAGAAGCCGGGTTTGTTACGTTAAATTATACTTTTGGTGCCCTACTGAAGATTGAAGGTGTACACCACGCGTATCTTTACCAGAGTGCCTTTGGCGCGCCAGAGCTGGTAGTTGATATTTTTGTCAATGGAAGCATAGCAGGTAGTTTCAATTTGCAAGCGGATGGGCATTTTAGCCGACAAACCAGGTTAAAATGCGAAACGCAGGTAAATCGAGTAGAAGTTTTGCTGGTTCCTCGTCAGAGCGTCATTCCGCAAGAAACAGGTGTTAACCAAGACCCCCGCTGTCTTTCCATACAGATTAGCTCAATAGAGTACGCTGGGAAACAAATTCCTATTGCTGCTAGCAGTGAAGGACCGATACCAGAAGAATCCAACAATAAAGATGTGTTAGGCGTAAATGTTTTTGGTTACGTCCGTTCAGAACACGGATTAGGGCAATCTCCTCGCCTATTCTCTGATGCATTGACTTCCATTGGACATCCCCATGTTTTGGTAGACTTCAATATTGGCAATTCCAGCCGTACAAATGACACCACCCACGAACACCTCATCACAGAACATCCTCGTTTTCCGGTAAATATGTTTCATATTAATGCTGACCAGATGCCGGTAGTCTGTCAAAGCCTCTCACCAGACGTTTTCAAAAATAGATACAACGTTGGTTTTTGGCATTGGGAGCTACCTAACTTACCGGATGCATTTTTAGGAGGTTTCAATGGCCTGAACGAAGTATGGGTGCCAAGTGGATTCGTACAGGACGCTGTCTCCAGAAAATCACCGCTACCAGTGGTCAAAATACCTCATGCAATCCAATTTATGGTTCAACCTTGCTGCCGAGCAGATTTCGAGTTACCCGAACAGCGGTTTCTGTTTTTGACAATGTATGATTTTTCTTCTTATCAGGAACGCAAAAACCCAAAGGGCGCACTCGAGGCCTTCGACCGTGCTTTTAATCGAACTGATGAACGGGTTTCGCTCGTAATAAAAACCCAGAATTCTCATCACCACCCGGAGGCATTGGAGGATTTGCAAGTTTGGCTTGATGGTCGTAAAAATGTTATCTGGCTCGACAAAACGCTAACAAGACAAGAAGTTTACAACCTTGAATCGCTGTGTGATTGCTACTTGTCACTTCACCGCTCTGAGGGGTTTGGCCTGGGACCGGCTGAGGCGATGTTTCTCGGTAAACCAGTCATTGCAACCAACTGGTCAGGTACAACTGAATTCATGCGCCAAGACAACTCTCTGCCAGTCAATTATAAATTAATCAAAATCGAGCAGACCATAGGTGTTTACGAAAAAGGGCAATATTGGGCAGCACCGGATATAGAACATGCTGCATGGCACATGCGTCAAATTGTAGATGATAAGATTTTGTACGATCGGATATCTCAAGCCGCACAAAACACCATAAAAACAGACCTGTCACCGCTCAGAATCGGTAAATTGCATCAAGACAGGTTAGCATTTATTAAAAGATACCTACTGTAATACTTACATGAATAGAGATGACGTACTCGCTCGTTTAAGAGATTTAGACTGCCTCGAATTAGCTAATCGGGTAAGACTATTAAGTCTGAACCTCTCACTACACAGCATATCCTATATCTTCATGATTCATGCCGAATATCGGTTCTAAGATGCTTTGCTAGTGAGCAAAAGGATTGTCGTGCAACAATTCCAAATGTTTATTTCATCGGGTCTGTGGCCCGCGTTGCTAGTAACCGGGTACTCGTTTATCGGACAACATTATCGCAATGAGAGGGTAAATCTTTTCCTGCCAATGACATGGTTTTCGCTTATGGTTGTTACAGGCATTGCGGTCTGGTCCGGCCCTATGCTTCTAACAGCCATGTGCGGTGTCTACTATCCACAAGCAATAGGTGCTGCCGGGTGGGCGATTACTATTTACGCTCTTTGCACTGTGCTCAAGAATAAAACCCACGCCCCTAAGTTTACTAAGCCTGATTTCAACAACTTGTTAGTTTATGTTGGCTTTCTTATTGCGCTCGCAGTCTACGCAGGGTTCCCAACTGAATCCATTGAAGGTGGTAGAGATATGGGCGTATATGCCAATCATGGCATATACATATCGCAAAGCAGTCGTTTGGACGTACCTTACCCCTGGCTGGGAACAAATGATTTTCTTTACAATTCATTCCAACAATTGCCGGGATTCTATAAAACATCCCCGACCATGACAGCCCAGTTTTCTCATCTTTTCCCTGTCTGGCTTGCTCAAACCTATTCTTCTTTTGGCCCCGCGGGACTCTTTCGACTCAATGCTTTTTTCTCAATACTTTCCATAACTATCTTCTATGGCATATGTCGGCTTATAGTCCCCACTTCTTTCGCTACAGCAGCAGCACTATTTTTGGCCTTTAACGCAAGTCAGATCTGGATAGCTAGGATCACTTTGACTGAAGTTTTAACACAATTATTCATCTGGTCTGGGCTGTTGCTGATTGCTGAAGCCTTAAGAAATGAGGACCGAAGTCTTGCGCGGTTAGCTGGAGTTTTTTTTGGTCTGTCAGCTTTTGTACGGATAGATAGCCTGTTACTGATCCCACTACTTTTTTATGCCCAGTGGTTCTTCAAGATTTTTACCGCGGAGAATAATCCTTCACAAATTTGGAAACCTTTGCATCAAGCATCGCTACCTGTTTTTGTCTTAGCTGTTTGCTACTACAGATTTTATAGTACTCCATATTTTTACGATCTCTTACCGCAAATAACCAAGATAGGCATCGCTAGCGGCATCGCGCTGCTAACTTTATTACTGACCACCAATCGACTAGCCCTTTTTCTGCGCACAGTTTTTTATAATAGAATATTGTGGATAACTGTAGGCGTATTTATATTTGCGTTCGCATCATATGCGTATTGGCTACGACCGAATTTAGATCATTTTTCCCTCATCGACTGGCCAGGAAATCCGCTTAACGGTACCAGAGATTATCGAGAAGATTCATTAGTCAATCTGGCAAGATATCTATCACCACTTGTCGTATGGTCTGCGATCAGCGGGTGGTTTCTAATGTTTTGGCAAGTTGGTCGTCATCGCCTGAATTTTATTTTTCTTCCCGCATTAATAGTAGCAGGGGGGTTCACCGTAATATACCTGTGGAATCCTTCTATAACTCCTTATCACTTTTGGGCAATCCGCAGATTCATCCCAGTAGCGATTCCAGCAATTATCTTCTTTGCCACCTTTGCCTTATACACTGTGGCCAACATGGTTTCTAAACCTCTCTCAGTACTACTATCGTTGTCAATCTTGTTGTCACTTGCATTATTTACATACGGATCCAATACATCACTACTTAATTTTTCAGAAAATAAGGGTTTTTATTCACAGGTTAGCGATCTCGCAAAGCATATCCCTGAGAATACACTTATCTTCTCAAATGATGGCACATCCAGTGCACAAATAGAAACACCTTTATTCCTTTCCTTTAGACGTAAAATATTTCCCCTCGATCTTAATTCGCGCGATGGAGTGAATAATATTTCACTGTATTTAAAACAGTGCGGGTCATTTTACCTCCTTAATGAGGGCTCTCAATTGCCTAAGGGGCTAAACGGAACGAAGATCTATAGTAAAAAAATCACAAGGTCATACCTTCAGCAAGAGTTTCATCCATTACCAACTAAAGTAAGAATGGAAGAAAAAAGCATCACTCTTTACAGAATTACAGGTATAGACACCAATTTTTTAAACATAAACCTAGGGGCTGAGCACCATTTTGGTACATTTGAGGAAGGTTTTTACATCCAAGAGGTTGGCGCACACGGGCCACTACGTTGGACTAATGGCAATGCTAAACTTGTCATCCCAATCGTTACAGGTAGTAAACCAAATTTTTTAAGAATAAGCCTAGAATCTAATGGCACTAATCTTACTATAAGTGCGAATAAAGAAATTCTTTTTACAGGCCATATCACGGCAGGGGCATGGTCAAAACTGATCCCTCTCCCAAATATGATTTCGGAAAAAGAAGTAGTCGTTAAAATACAAAGTGGAACTTTCACACCTCAAAAGACTAAAAACGATTCATCCGATATCCGAACATTAGGAGTGTCAATCCACGAGATCAAGCTTTTAACAAAAATCCCTGATTACAACGATACTCTTCTTGGTGCACAAACGATTGCAGGCATAGAAGAATCTGGTTTCTATGGCCAGGATGAACCGAACAAAGAACCTGCACGTTGGACCAATGGCAATGCAAGGATCACGGTACCCGTCGAGATAGTGCCCAAAGCTTTGCAAGTTGAGCTCATTTCAACAGGTCCGAAAGGCACAATTCTCAAAATCCTAGTCAATAAAAAAATATTATTTCACGAACAACTCCCAGTAGGACCTTGGGCAAAATTGTTCCCACTATCGAAAATACCTATCCGTAAAGACGTTGTAGTCGAAATTCAATGCACACCCTTTATCCCGCAAGAAAGTATAAAAGGCTCTACTGATAACCGCCCATTGGGGGTATTACTCCGGGACATCAAGTTGTTGTCAAAAGCCCCTGACTATACGAATATTGTTCTAGGTTCTCAGCAAATTGCAGGGATTGAAGAATCCGGATTTCATCTACAGGAAATCTATAATGGAGCGCCCGGACGTTGGACAAATGGAATAGCAAAGCTAGCTGTTCCACTTGACGAAGGCAGTAAGCCCAAAAAGCTGAGACTCGATCTAAAAGCTGTCGGACCAAAGGGAGCAACCGTACAAGTTATTCTGAATGGTCAAAAATTGTCGCGTGATAAAATCGTTAGTGGTCCATGGTCGGGTACTTTTAATATTGCTCATATCGAACTTGGGACCGTAGCAAACATTGAAATCCGCAGTGACACTTTCACGCCGAGTAAAGATGGTATCAATCAAGACTCTAGAAAGCTGGGCGCTTTCGTGTCAGGAATAAAACTTATTTGCCAGTGATTTTTTATTAACCTTTTCGTTTATTTATTATTTTGTTAAGTCAAGACAACAAGGCTCATAATGAAAAAGCTAATCATTCAGATACCATGCTTCAACGAAGAGGCAACACTTGCAGTTGCCCTTACAGCACTGCCACGAGAAATTCCAGGGGTCGATGTTGTTGAATGGCTGATAATTGACGATGGATGCACTGATCGGACAGTTGAAGTAGCGCTGAGGCACGGTGTTGACCATGTAGTCCGGCATTCTTGCAATAAAGGTCTCGCTAAAGGTTTTATCGCTGGATTGGATGCTTGCATAAAAGCAGGTGCCGACATTATAGTTAATACCGATGCTGATAACCAGTATTGCGCCGATGATATTCCTGTACTGATTGAACCAATTCTAACGGGACGAGCAGAAATTGTCGTTGGAGCACGACCAATTAGTGCCATTCAGCATTTTTCTCCGACAAAGAAAGCACTGCAGAAGCTTGGCAGTTGGGTAGTGCGGCAAGCAAGTAATACTGACATCCCTGATGCCCCAAGCGGGTTCCGTGCAATAAGTCGCGATGCAGCTATGCAGCTCCATGTTTTCAACAATTACACGTATACTCTCGAAACAATCATTCAAGCTGGACAAAAAGGAATGGCGATAACTTCTGTTCCGATTAGGACGAACCAGGATTTACGCCCTTCAAGGCTTGTCAAAAGCATTCCTAGTTACGTAAAGCGTTCTATCTTGACTATCCTTCGCATTTTCTTGACTTATAAACCGTTCAGATGCTTCGCAATACCCGGCTTTGTTTTTTTCTCAATCGGTTTTCTGATTGGCCTTCGTTTTCTGTTTTATTTCTATACGGGTGATGGCACAGGGCATATACAGTCTCTAATTCTTGCCGCACTTCTCATGGGGAACGGCTTTCTGCTGATTATCGTCGGTTTTCTTGCCGACCTCATTTCCGTAAACCGTTTGCTGCTCGAAAATATTGACTGGAGAATCAAGAAGGTGGAAGAAAACTTCCAAGGCAGAATGCATGACTGACCATGGACATCAACATAAGGCCATCACTGAAAATGGAGTCGTAGCAGGTAATTTCTATGACAAATACACAACGGCCAACCCGATTGCCAAGCTCCTGATGGAGAATTTCTCCAAGTCCATTCGCGAACTGGCTATAATGTCGGGGGCTTGCGAGATCCACGAGGTAGGCTGCGGCGAAGGGCATTTGAGTAGAATGTTGGCAACGATGGGGCCTGACGTTCGCGGTTCTGACTTCTCGCAACAAATCATTGAAAAGGCGAATCAGCTTTCGCAGTCTGAAGGTGTTCATGTCCCTTTCAAAGCCGCATCGATTTACGATCTGCAGTCGTCGGAGGATGCTGCGGAACTGATCGTTTGCTGCGAAGTCTTGGAGCATCTTGAAGCCCCAGAGAAAGCGTTGGAGCTTCTCTCCAAATTGGCAAAGCCGTATATTATCGTCAGTGTCCCCCGTGAGCCGCTTTGGCGATTGCTTAACATGGCAAGAGGGAAATACCTCACTAGTCTTGGAAACACTCCCGGTCATATCAACCATTGGTCGCTAAAGCAGTTCCTGAGGTTGATCTCCGCCTTCTTCGACATCATCGAGGTGCGCACCCCGCTGCCATGGTCGGTGGTTTTCTGCCGTGCCAAGAACTTATGAGGACGCGAAACAAAATCATCAACATTGCCGGCGCCCTATTATCCGTTTGCGCATTCTGGTTCGTCGGCAGCAAAGTCTTCCTCAACTGGTCGATGATCACTACTTGGCCGCGGCAGCAAGTCCCGTTTTGGACGGTTGTTTTTTCTGCAGCGTGTGTTTATGCATCGGCTTCATTCTCACTGTCCTTCGCGTGGAGTCTATTGTTACGATTCCTGGGCCAGACCGAAGTCGACTTCAGATTGTGGCATGCAATCTACGCCCGCACCCAGATCGCTAAATATGCCCCCGGCAATATCTTCCACTTTGCAGGAAGGCATGTTTGGGGAAAGAAGGCCGGCATAAGTCACTCCGTATTGGTGGGAGCGACTGTTCTTGAAGCACTGGGCTTAGTTAGTGCGGCCTGCGCAGTCTCCTTGATCGGCTTTGTATCCGGCAGCCAAATATTCGGCAACGCTCGATGGTATCTTTTGGGATTACTCACAGCACTTTTCTTGCCTTTCATAACCGTAACCGCCGTTAAATACATCCGACCGTTGCAGCTACCTAACGTGTCGACTCGACCATTAACGGAGATATTGAGACCATTATTTCGCGCTTATTCTCTTTATATTTTATTTTTCGCGATTTCTGGAGGCATTCTACTTTGGTTAGTCGGCCTGGTTGGAGGAACCCCTGACATAAAGATGTCCGGAATAGTGTTTTCAGCCTATGCAGCGTCTTGGATCGGTGGCTATGTTACACCGGGCTCTCCTGCTGGCCTAGGTGTAAGAGAATCATTGGTGATCATTATCTTGAATGGTATTATGGCCGAGCCAATGGCTCTGCTAGTAGCACTGGCTCTGAGGTGCATAACAATAACCGGCGACCTTTTATACTTTACGACTTCGTTCATCACGATTAGACAACTAAAGAACAAGATATCCCCGACTGGACATCTGGAGACAAAATGATGAAAAAAGCACTTATCACCGGCATCACCGGCCAAGACGGCTCCTATCTCGCGGAGCTTCTCCTCAGCAAAGGTTATGAGGTTCACGGCATAATTCGCCGATCTTCATCCTTCAACACCGGGCGCATCGACCATCTATACCGCGACAGGCACGAACAGGGTGTCCGGCTCTTTCTCCACTATGGCGACTTAAACGACGCAAGCTCCCTCAACAAGGTTTTGAGAGACGTGCGTCCCGACGAGATTTACAACCTCGGCGCCCAAAGCCATGTCCAGGTATCTTTCGACGTCCCGGAATACTCCGGTGAAGTGGACGCTCTCGGAGCGGTCCGCATCCTCGAGGCCGTGCGTGAGACGGGCATACAGCCGAAGTTTTACCAAGCTTCCTCGTCGGAATTGTATGGCAAGGTGGTGGAGACCCCCCAGAAGGAAACAACGCCCTTCTACCCCCGCTCCCCGTACGCCTGCGCCAAGGCCTATGCCTATTACATCACGGTCAACTACAGGGAAAGCTACAACATGTTCGCCTGTAACGGGATTCTCTTCAACCACGAATCCCCTCGCCGGGGGGAGACCTTCGTCACCCGCAAGATCACCAGAGCCGCCGGTCGGATCAAATGCGGCCTGCAAAACACCCTCTACCTCGGCAACATGGATGCGAAGCGCGACTGGGGCTTCGCCGGCGATTACGTTGAGGCGATGTGGCTCATGCTTCAACAAGAAGAACCTAGTGATTACGTCGTTGCCACAGGCGAAACGCATTCTGTACGGGAGTTCGCGGAGAAGGTGTTCACCCGCCTCGACATGCCGCTTGAATGGCTCGGCGAAGGGGTCAACGAGAAGGGTATCGACACCAAGTCGGGCAAAACCGTGATCGAGATCGACCCCAGATACTTCCGTCCCGCCGAGGTTGATCTCCTGTTAGGCGACCCTACCAAGGCGAAAACCACCTTGAACTGGACCCCTAAGGTCACCTTTGAAGGCCTCGTACATACAATGACGGATGCGGACCTCGCTCTGGCCGAGAAGGAGAAGCGTGCCGCAGGCATCTGATTAGCACCCTAGGAACTCACCCAACATGCGGAGGGATTACGAAATGAGCCAAAAGCGAGCTTTGATCAGCGGGATTTCCGGACAGGACGGTGCATACCTGGCACAGTTGCTTTTGAAAAAAGGGTACGAGGTGTACGGTACGGCGCGTGACGCGCAGATGGCATCGTTTTACAACCTCGAGATCCTGGGCATACGAAACCAGGTAAAAACTGAGTCCATGGCGTTGAACGACTTTCGTTCCGTGCTGCAAACGTTGGCAAAGATCAAGCCGGACGAGCTCTATAACCTGGCGGGGCAAAGCTCGGTAGGACTCTCCTTCCAGCAACCGGTAGAGACCCTGGAAAGCATAAGCGTCGGCACCCTCAACCTTCTGGAAGCGATCAGGTTCTTGGACTCGCCGATAAGGTTCTATAACGCGGGTTCCGGGGAATGCTTCGGCGACATCGGCGGGGCTCCCGCCGACGAGGAGACACCCTTTCGCCCACGCAGCCCATATGCGGTTGCAAAGGCGACGGCATTCTGGGAGGTCGCCAACTATCGCGAGGCTTACGGCATCTACGCCTGTTCCGGCATCCTTTTCAACCACGAATCGGCCCTACGCCCCGAACGCTTCGTTACCAAAAAGATCGTGAACGCCGTGCGCAGGATCGCGGACGGAAGTAAGGAGAAGCTTCATCTGGGCAATATCTCCGTATCGAGGGACTGGGGCTGGGCACCCGAATATGTCGATGCCATGTGGCGCATCCTTCAGCAGGACACCCCGGACGATTTCGTCATCGCCACAGGCGAGACATACAGCCTGGAAGACTTCATCGCCACCGCCTTCAACTGTGCCGGCCTGGATTGGAAGCAGCATGTAGTGACGGATTCGTCGCTCCTTAGACCTTCGGAAATCACAGTGAGCCGGGCGAACCCCTCCAAGGCCTTCACGAAGCTTGGCTGGAAAGCGCAACTCACCATGCCGCAGGTGGTGCGTGTGATGTTTGAGGACCGGCACGAGCTAGACGGATGCGCCTAAGGCGCGGCATAGGCTTTTACGCTGCCATGAAATGAAACGGTAACCACATGAAGATAGCGATGGACGCCTTTCCCGCCATGATTCAAAAGACCGGGATCGGACACTACACCTACAACCTGATCGATCGATTCCCCAAGGTCGCCCCTGAAGAGGACTTCTATCTCTGCGACGCTTTGAGCGGCATGGGGTTTTACAATATGACCCGTTTGAAAGGGACGGACGGCGCCGAGAGATTTCTCGGAGTCTCCAAAGTCTCGTTCCCCTTCGTAACCCTGGCGCGTCTCGCCCTTTTGCTGCGGAACAAGCTAAGCGGAGAGACGACAAAGGTCGAGGAGGCCGATGTTTTTTTCGGCACCAACTACAGGGCCCTCTTCGGTCCGTCCTTCAAGACGGTGATCACGATCCACGACATGGCCCATGTCTATTACCCTGATGCCACCGAAGAGAAATCCCTTGCTTATCTGCGCGACGAGCTACCCGACGCAGCCCGCAAAGCGCAACGCATCATAGCCGATTCAGAAGCTACCAGAAATGACATCATTGCCCACCTTGGTGTGCCTGCTGAGAAGGTGAAGGTTGTCTATCTCGGTGTAGATCCGATGTTCCACCCCGTAGACGACCGCGCGCAGCTAGAGGCGACTCGTCAGCGGTACCGACTGCCGGAAAAATTCATCCTCTGCGTCGGCACCATCCAGCCGAGGAAGAATCTGATGAGGCTCCTCCAGGCCTACGGCCTTCTTTGCAAGAACGATGACTTTCACCACGACCTCGTACTTGCCGGCGGAGTCGGTTGGAAAAACGAGGGGCTCAAAGAACGTATCGAATCGCTCGGGATTTCCCATCGCGTTCATTTCACCGGATATCTACCTGATGCCGACCTTCCTTTGATCTACAACCTCTGCGACATGTTCGCCTTCCCCAGCATCTACGAGGGGTTCGGCCTTCCCGTTCTGGAAGCGATGGCGTCGGGCGTACCCGTAATGACGTCTAAAGCGTCTTCCCTCCCCGAGGTGGCGGGCGATGCGGCCCTTCTAGTGGATCCTTTTTCCATTGAGGATATGGCTGCCGCAATGCAACGGCTCCTGACGGACCAAGAACTTAGAGACAGGTGCAGAGAAAAAGGGTTCGAAAGGGTAAAGCTGTTTTCCTGGGAACGCTGCGCTAAGGAAACGTTGCAGGTACTACGGGAAGCGGCGAACACGGCATGAATATTCTAGTTATCTCACCCTTTTTGCCCTACCCCCTTGATCAGGGCGGAAAGATCCGCGTCTTCAACCTGGTGAAACACCTCTCCAGCAATCATAGGGTTACCTTGGCATGCATTTCGGAGACGGAGCCCGCTGACCTGGGCCCTCTCCCACACCTGTGCGATGAAATTGTCACCGTCACCCGGCAAAGCCGCGTCAGTCTTGACCTCGCCCGTTTTCTCTTCTTAGGAAAAGCCTTCAACTGCTGCAGGTTCTCTTCCTCAGCTTTTTCAAAGCGACTGACCCGGCTTGTATCTGACAAAAACTTCGACATGGTGCAGATCGAGTTCAGCCTGCTTTGGCAGTACGCTCGTCTCTTTCCTAATCTGCCGGTTGCCCTTGATGCCCATAACATAGAGTGCAACAACGTAAGGGAGATCGGAAAAAGGACCAAGTCCCCACTGAAGCGCTTGCTCTATCAGCTGGAGACACGAAGACTGGAAGCCGTGGAGCACGCGGCGTGGCGGGAATGCACGGTCTGCTTTTCCGTATCGGAAAATGAGCGTGAGGAGATCGCACTGCGACTGCCGGATGGCTTCAAGGTGGTGACTGCAGCTAACGGGGTCGATCCTGAAAGATTTGTCTTCACGCCAAGTTCTCGCACGTCCAAACGAATACTTCTTTTAGGAGGGATGGACTACAGTCCGAATCTGGATGCGGCCCGATTCTTCTTGAGACACGTCTTCCCACAAGTACGTCTGAAAGAGCCTAGCGCACAAGTGCTTATGGTCGGAAGGGAGCTTTTCCGTTTAGGAGACGACGCCGCACTTCCAGGAGTCGAGTGCCACGAAAGCGTCCCAGATGTCCTTCCTTGGTTCTATGAGGCGGACATTTTGGCGGTTCCCTTGAGGCAGGGGGCCGGAACCCGCATTAAGGTCCTCGAAGCAATGGCCGCCGGACTCCCTATCGTTACCACCTCCAAGGGATGCGAAGGGATACAGGGTGAGGACGGCAGGGATTTCTTGGTCGCGGACACTGCAGAGAAATTCGCGTCGGGGACGTTGCGGTTACTCGCCCATCCCGAACTCAGGCTTCAAATAGCTGACAATGCACACCGGCTTGTGATCGATAAGTACACCTGGAGAAGAAGCGCCGAGATCGTCGACACCGCGCTGCAACGCTTCGCCGGAGGCAAAGGCAAAATCGATTAACAGGGATGAAGGGGATAAAGGCTTTAGCACTGACATCGGATAAAACCTTACTGGCTTTTCTCACGCAAAGTCGCAAAAACGCAAAGAGAGACCAGACAAAAACGGTTTAAAGAATAAAGTGTTTGAACCTGATAAAAGGTTCGGTCTCGGGTTTTATCCTGTTCATCCCCTTCATCCCTGTTAAATGGTTTCATTTTTGACTATGTCTTGCTTTGCCGCTTTGCGTCTTGAGTGAGCATAGCGAACGGGCGCGACAAAACACAGGGATGACCGGGATTAAAATCAAAGGGTAAAACCTGAGAGACTTTGTCACGCAAAGACGCTTTGAACCCGAGAAAGGGCAGGCATGAGGGCTCCGCTCCTTTCAAATTCATACTTTAACGCTACAGGAAGGTATTAGATGAACCATCTGGAATGCTTTAAGGCGTACGACATCCGCGGCAGGGTGCCTGAAGAACTTAACGAGGACGTGGCCTACCGCATCGGCAGAGCCTACGCTGCAAGCATCAACCCCAAAAACGTCGTGGTCGGTCGGGACATCCGGCTCACCAGTGCGTCCCTATGCGCCGCACTCACCAAAGGACTCACCGACAGCGGAGTGAACGTCTTCGACATCGGCCTTTGCGGCACCGAGCAGGTCTACTTCGCCACCTTCTTCAAGGGAATGGACGGCGGGATCATGGTGACCGCAAGCCACAACCCGATGAACTACAACGGGATGAAATTGGTCCGCGAAAAGTCGAAGCCGATCAGCGGCGATACCGGATTGCACGATATCAAGCGTATGGTCGCGGAGAACAGATTCACGCAGTCCTCCTGCACCGGAAGCGTTACCGCTCTGGACATTCGGAAGGATTACATCGAGCACCTGCTGCAGTACGTTGCGGACGACACACTGCGCCCCCTCAAGGTTGTGGTCAACGCCGGCAACGGCTGCGCAGGCCCCGTGCTAGACCTCCTCGAGCAGCACCTTCCCTTCACCTTCATCAAGGTCAACCACACCCCTGACGGGACCTTCCCCAATGGAATCCCGAATCCCCTCCTACCCGAGAACCGTTCAGCCACCATAGAGGCAATCAGGGAACACGGTGCGGACGTCGGGATCGCCTGGGACGGTGACTTCGACAGATGCTTTCTTTTCGACGGGGACGGCCGCTTCATCGAGGGGTATTACATCGTGGGGCTACTGGCGGCGGCCTTTTTGAAGAAGCACCCCGGTGCTAAGATCATTCACGACCCGAGACTTTACTGGAACACGGTTGATCTCATCGAGTCGCACGGCGGCGTCCCCGTGATGAGCAAAACTGGTCACGCCTTCATCAAGGAGCGGATGAGAGCGGAGGACGCCGTGTACGGCGGCGAGATGAGCGCCCATCATTACTTCAGCACCTTCGCCTACTGTGACAGCGGCATGATTCCCTGGCTGTTGGTCCTTGAGATGATCTGTGCCAGTGGGAAGTCGTTGGCGGAACTCCTTGACGAACGCATGCGCTTGTACCCGGCGAGCGGAGAGATCAACCGCACCGTGACAGACGCGGGTGCGATGATGAACCTTGTAAAAGAGCGGTACCTGGCGGAAGCACGCGAGGTCGACTATACCGACGGCGTGAGTCTCGACTGCGGGACGTGGCGTTTCAACTTGCGCTCCTCCAACACGGAGCCCGTACTGCGTCTAAATGTGGAGTCGATGGGGGACCAGGCACTCATGGAGCGGAAAACCACCGAGATTCTAGCCTTAATTGACGGAACAACGCCATAGCGCCCTCCCCTTCATCCCTGCTACATGGTTTCAGGCAACCTCACAATGGTCTGCCACTGAACAGTGTGACCATGACTTTGGAGGTACGAAATGATCAATATCAACACGTTGGATCCAGACGTCCGGAAAGTCTTTCTTATTTCGACTATTGCTACAGACACCTATGACATTTATGCCGGTCAGCTCCTTGAAAAAATGATAAGGACAGGGGAACGATTTATCTACAAACGCTCCAACTGGAAACTTATTAAAGCAATCTTGACCACACTTATATTTTTAGTGCTGGCTGCGGGTTTTCCATTTTTGTTCTGTTTTAGCGGACCGAGTAAAGGTGTTATGCGTGTAATAGTTGCAGGGATCGTCTTGGTAGTCTTGTTTTGCACGTTCGGTGCATACAGCGATACTGTAGATACGGAGAAAAGATTTAAGAAGTCCATGAACACGCTTATAGATTCAGCTGCTAATCTCAGTGAACAGCAGCAGCAAGAATTATTCGCTGCGATGTACCAGGTAGGTTTACAAGTAAGGGAGAACAAGAAGCTTGCATCAACCATTGCGTACATGGCGAGATATGATTAAAAGCAGAAAAGCGATTAACAGGGATGAAGGGGATAAAAGGGATAAAGACTTAAACCTAACAAAAAGACTGAGACTCTTGTCACGCAAAGACGCAAAGAAGGGCGATGCAAAAACGTTTAAAGAATAAAGCCTTCGAACCTGATAAAAGGTTCAGTCTCGGGTTTATCCTGTTCATCCCCTTCATCCCCTTCATCCCTGTTAAACGATTTCCGTTTTTGACTATGTCTTGCTTTGCGGCTTTGCGTCTTGAGTTAGCATAGCGAACGGGCGTGACAAAACATTAAACGATTCAACAGAGATGAAGGGGATAAAAGGGATAAAGGCATTCCCCTGAACGGGATAAAACCTCAAAGTGGTTTCGCCTAGTGGAAGGCATGCTCCAGTATGATCTCTCCGGGAGTTCTTTCGACCAGGACCGACTTTTTCTGATAGTCGTAGGTGTAGGTCAGGTAACAGGTGAGACGAGGATCGCTGAGTATTTTAGGGGTGAATGCCACGAGGTTTATACCGCTGGAGCGCGCGGACGGCACCAAAAGCCCCGGATGCTCTGAGTGTAACCGCTCCGCGATCTGCTGCGTTAGGGCATAGTTGTCAGATACCAGCTCTGGATATTGCTTTTCCTTACCAACAAGGTCGATGAGAAGCGCGCGAGCCCTCACTAGGTACACGGCCCGTTCCCTTATCAGGACTCCGGAAAGCCCCTCGATCTTCGATTCCTCTTTAACAAGATGAAAGATCGTTTCGTGGATGGTCGTCATGAGATCCAACGCTCCGTACCAGACCCCGAATGTACCATTGCCGTACCTCGACAGCAAAAAAGGCTCCTTCGTGAAGGGGGACTCCACAGCCGTCGTATAGTGAAAACCCCGCTCAACCATACCCAAGGGTAGCCCCTCCTTGACGTGCGCCTCGACGGCAATGGCGTACTGCGTTACCCCCTGCTCGTCGACCAGATCATCGAAAAGATCCTGTGACTCCCGTAGCGAAACGATATTGCGGAATATATCGTCGTTGAAGTCCCTTACCCTCTCAAAAAGCGACTTCACTAAAGCCCCCGGTAATGGTCGAGATACCGGGACACCCGGGCGAGCCCGATGATCCCCTGCTCCTTCATGACGTCCAGGGGCTTCATGTTATTGAACGCCTCGTTGCGGCGATTAACCCATGAGTAGCGGATCTCGGGATTCTGCGGATAGAGAAGCCGGAGGGCCTTGTGGATTGACAAGAGCCACCCCACCCGGTCCAGCGTATCCCTGCTCTCAGGCAACGCGTCGCCTTTTGCATACTTGGACAGCATGGCGCGGCTCTTTGTGCTAAGGCCAAGCAATTCGAGTTGGTCCGCCGTCGGCAGCCCCCACAATCCGAACAGCTTTGTTACCATCTTCGCTAGGGCGGTGCGGCCTTCAAGGCTTCTGAAATCATAATCATGATGCTGCGCTTTGATTACCGACATGGCACACCTCCATTGTGTTAAATAATATACAAACTTTGTTTCTTATTCAACCATCTTTGTTGGCTGCGAACTGGCAGTGGGTAGGAAGGTTAAACCTAACATGGCATAAAACCTCAGAAGCTCTTGTCACGCAAAGACGCAAAGTCGCAAAGAGAGGCGGAAGCAAAAGGATCTTGGGTTAGCCCACATGCTTCTTCTTTGCGCCTTTGCGTGACATTGTTTTTTGCCTCCATCCCCTCCATCCCCTTCATCCCTGTTAACTCGCTTCTGCTTTTTTTCGACTTATGCGTGGGATTCTCAAAAACGTGTAAGAGATCGCGATCCCTTACATGTTTTTCTCAATTTCATGCATGAAATCGCGTTCTCATGCATGAAATCGACGCCTCCTTACCCTTTTTGGGATCTTTTGCCTATTTTCCGAACTAAAATCGTGCCAAGGGCTTCTCAATTCGCCGTCGACGCCTCATTTTTCTGCTCGTGAGAGCACCATTTCACCTTTTTATTGCGATCTTATGCATGCAATCCTGGAAAACAAGTAAGAGATCACGATCTCTTACGTGTTTTTGTCAATTTCATGCATGAAGTCGCGTTCTCTTGCTTAAAAATGGGTCTGCGTGAGGTTTCTTGAGGGCGTTTTGTCGATGCCAGGACAAAAGCGTGCCAGGTTTAGCGGAAAACGCGGTTAAAAAGGCGGGGAATGGGGAAGGAAGGCGGGGAACTTCTCTTTTGTTCGCGATCTCATGCGTGCTTTTCGTAAAAACAGGTAAGAGCTCGCGTTCGCATGCGTGTTGTGGGCAAAAGCATGCACGCAAAGACGCAAAGAGAGACAAAAAACAAAGACGATTTACAGGGATGAAGGGGATGAAAGGGATAGAGGCAAAGGACTGAACGGGGGTAAACCTCCAGGCTGTTTTGGGGTTAACCTTTGCGCCTTCGCGGCTTGGCGTCTTTGCGTTCTGTCTTTTTACGCATTAGGACTTTATCCCGTTCATCCCCTTCATCCCTGTCCCTGTCAGATGGCTTGGCTCTGCGCCTTGAGGGGGCGCTGCGAACTGCGTGAGAAACAAAAACAAGACGATTTACAGGGATGAAGGGGATAAAAGGGATAAAGACAAAGACCTAATCTGGGGGGTAAACCTCCAGGCTGTTTTGGGGTTAACCTTTGCGCCTTCGCGGCTTGGCGTCTTTGCGTTCTGTCTTTTTAAAGCTTCGGGTTTGGACCTTATCCCGTTCATCCCCTTAATCCCTGTTAAACGGTTTGTGTTTTCGGAGATGTAGCTTCTCGGGCCTGGATCATGTGGTAAACTTGACGCTCTTTTTGTTTTCTAGTACCTTGGGTTCAGGCACCGGAGGCACTATGCCGACGATCAGCATGTTCTATGGGATTCTGATTTTGATGTTCTTCAGGGACAATCGGCGCCACCACCTTCCACATATTCACGCACGGTATCAAAGTGATGAAGCTGCTATTTCGATAGAAGACGGTGACGTCCTTGATGGCGCTTTGCCGGCTAAGCAACTTAAACTGGTGCAAGCCTGGATTGAGATCCACAAGGATGATCTGTTGGTGGATTGGAACTTGGCTGTCAATGGTGAAGAACCGTTCCGAATTGCTCCCCTGCAGTGAGGCTAAAGATGTTGATAGACGTCGTCCAGGTTTTTGCTAAATCGGACTTTCGACTCGAGTTGGTATTCGAGAACGGCGAGCGGCGCATGTTCGACATGAAACCGCTGCTCTCCATGAAACCGTGGTCCAGAATTGCGTACCCCGAAATATTCTCCATGGCACGCGTCGACTACGGAACCGTCGTATGGCCGGGAGACGTAGACATAGCCCCTGAGACCCTATACGACGACTCGGTCCCCGTTTAACATAGATAAATTTACAGGGATGAAGGGGATAAAAGGGATAAAGACAAAGACCTCATCTGGGGGGTAAACCTTCAGGCTGTTTGGGGGGTAACCTTTGCGCCTTCGCGCCTTGGCGTCTTTGCGTTCTGTCTTTTTAAAGCTTCGGGTTTGGACTTATCCCGTTCATCCCCTTAATCCCTGTTAAACGGTTTGTGTTTTGGGATCGTGTCTTTCTTTGCGGCTTTGCGTCTTAAGTGAGCGTAGCGAACGGGCATGAACACCGGGTTTACTGGAGGGGAAAAGGAAAGGGCCCGTGCTTCGGCACGGGCCCTTTTTGTTCTTTAGGTGGGCATGAAGGGTAAGGGGTTTGACCAGGGCCCCGGCCCAGTGGTGGTGATCACCCTCATCCTGAAGTAGTGATCGATTCCGGCGGTAAGCCCCCCAAGTTCTCCGTTGCAGCCAGCGAAAACCGCCCCGTGCCTCCAGTTGCTTTCCACGGCCGGATCCCCCACAGCGAAATGGACCTCGTAACTCGCTGCTCCAGGTACGCGTGTCGCCTTGATCATCACCGCCCCGCGCTGCACCCCCTGCCTCATTTCAAACACGGGCACCGTCTCATGGGCGTGCTTCTTATTCGCGGCCGTGTTCGGTTTGGCGAGATCGAAACCGGAGGAAGTGAGCTTCTGGGCATCCCCCCTGGCGACCAGAATCACATACGCGGCCAGCGACTTGTACTCCTCGGCGTACTCCCTCTCGGCCATCACGCGCAGGGCGATCTTCCCCTTGTCTCCACCCAGGCTGGCGAAATGGGCGACTTCAAGGTTGTGGCTCACCTCGTTCAGGCGCGACAGCGAAGGGGCATGCTCAGACCATGGCTCGGGAAAGAAGGGGTTGTTGGTCATCGCCGCGATGATGACCTTCCCCTTCACGAGTCGCACCGGTATCGGTGCCCGCAAGAAATCCAGCTTCAAGCTGTTCACCATTTAAACCTCCAAATTAAATAAAATCAATATATGACCAAATATATCGCATCGCAGAAACAAGTCAACAGAAAAATGAAAATATCTTAAAAATTTGACAAAAAGGCCTGCTGCCACGCAAAGACGTAAAAGCGGGAAGGGAGACCAAACAAATGCGATCAACACGCTGGAGGGGGATAAAAGCCTAAAGACAGCAACTTAAGCAGGCGTCAATCTTTGCGTGCAACGGTGTTGAATAAAAAAAGGCTCCCGTTCTGTGACGGGGGCCTTTTCTTCGCGTGCTGGAGCGGTGCGGCTACTTGATGTGGCAGGACAGGCAGATCTGCGAGTTGGTGTTGGGCGAGAGGAGCAGGTAGTTTTTAGTGCCTTCGTCGACGTTCTTCTTGTTGTGCACATCGTGGCAGGTTGCGCAGGTCATGATCGCCTTGTTCTGGACGTTGACGAAGAGGCGCGATGCTACGGTGATGCTCAGGTTGCTGCTGAATTTAGCACCCGAGTTCTTGATGTAGTTGTCCTTGCCCGCCTCGGTACTGGTGCCGACTGCGCCGGCTGCCGTACCAGCAGCCACGTCATCGTAAACGAATCCGATCGGATGGTCGTTGGTGAGGGTAAAGTCCTTGGCGACGGCTGCACCACCGAAGGCGTCGGAGTCGAGCCATAACGTACCGGTCGTGGTGGCGTAGTGAACGTCGGCCGCGACAGTGCCGTCATGACAGCTCATGCAGAGTTTACTCGGTCCCTCCATCATCGTGGTAGCATCCTTAATAGTAGCATCGAGGGTGGCTGAATCGTATGGCTTGTAGCCGGAAGTGTTTGCAAGGGTATGGGACCAAAGCGGCATATAGTCAGTCACCGTTGTGGAGGTGAGGGCATGATGTGGCGTGTGGCAGAAAGCGCATACGCGTCCCTCAGTGTCTTTGGTTGCGGCGGTGTACTGGTTCATGTCATGAACCGAGCCGACTACCCCTTGGCCAGGGGCGGTGAAAGCTGCAAATGAGGCACTCGAGGAAACTGCGGCAACGATACTCAGCGCGGACAACACCATCTTCTTGTTCATGTCTTTCTCCTTTTTTTCATTGGAATGACGAACATTTGATGCGGTTGCTACTGCTATTGCCACCATCACGTACCTGCAGCCAGTCCCTCCTTTCGTGGCTTAATATCCCAAACCAGGTCTTACGAAACCCGGGAGGTAAACGTCTACCCACGTCAGTATTTGGGACTCTATTCGGAGCCTCATCAAAAACATTTAGCGCCGTTTACGATTTTTTTCACGTTAAAACAAACACTTACATGCTTAACACGGTGATATAACCAGCAGTATGAGCGCACCGCCTGTATACACTTTGTCTGCGGCAGCTCCAGAGAGGCACGACAGAACCGCCATCGCATGGCACGGTCGCCTCTTCGTGACCGGAGACTATTCCCCGCCAAATGACGGGGAAATTATTTTTGGCCCCGCCGAGAGGCGTTCTATTCCTGACAGCCTCATAATAGGAGGGCAAAGGCTCTTTAAACTGTTCTCCCGCCGCTGTTTATGCTAGATTACGCGGAAATCTTTCTGAAGGTCAGCCATGTCCATGAAACCGTACTCGAAGCCTGCGCTGCATCTCTTCCTCATCGCGCTACTCGGTCTGCTTGCCTATTCCAACTCCTTCCATGTCCCCTTCTTCCTGGACGACGACGGCTCGATCCTTAACAACATGGTTATCAAGGACCTGTCTCGCTTTCTCAGCGGCGATGGGTACGCCTACAATCCCCGCAGGTTCCTTGGCTACCTCTCCGTAGCGCTCAACTACCGCTTCGGCGGCCTGGACGTCACCGGCTACCATGTCTTTAACCTAGCGGTGCATATCATTACCGCTTGGCTCGTCTACGCCCTCGCGGCGGTAACACTGCGAACCCCTTTCTTCGCCGAAGCGGCTCCCAAGCTGGACGAAGCCGCAGCTCCCCCCACGACGATGGTGCCGCTTTTCGCAGCCCTTATTTTCGTTGCACATCCCGTACAGACCCAGGCGGTCACCTACATCATCCAGCGGCTCGCGGCACTCGCCACCTTGTTCTACGTCTTGTCCCTCGTTTGCTACGCAAAGGCAAGACTGGTCCAGGAGGCAAAGGGGAAGGCGCTGGGACTAAAGCCTGTATCGCTTTACCTTCTTGCCTTGGCCTTCGCCGGATGCGCCATGAAGACCAAGGAGATCGCCTTCACCCTCCCCTTCGTGATCGCGCTCTACGAGTTCCTCTTCTTCCGGATGAGCACCGCGAAAAAACTCGCCGTCCTCGCGCCGATGGTGCTCACGGCAGTGGTCGTGCCGCTCGGCGTCCTCGGCTCAGGGCGTTCCATGGGAAGCCTCCTCTCAGAGGTGAACGCCCTCACCCGCGTCGACACCAACGTCTCCCGGCTCGACTACCTCTTCACCCAGTTTCCGGTTATCGCGACCTATCTGCGCCTTTTCTTCCTGCCGGTAAATCAGAACCTGGACTACGATTTTCCGGTGTACCACTCCTTCGTGAGCCTCCCGGTGCTGCTCCCGTTCCTGCTCCTTCTGGCGCTCTTTCTCCTGTCGCTGTTCCTTCTGAGACGGAGCTGGGATCCTCGGGTGAGGCTCATCTCCTTCGGCATCCTCTGGTTCTTCATAACCATCTCGGTGGAGTCGAGCATCATCCCGATCGCCGATGTCATTTATGAGCACCGCGTTTATCTCCCCTCCGTCGGGGCCTTCATAGCGTTCGCCGCTGCCGCATCACTTCTGCTCAGGCGTGTACCGGCGCTTGCCTCGATGGCCGCGGCCACAGTGGTGGTACTGGCATTAGCAGGCACCACCTTCGCGCGCAATCAAGTATGGGGAAGCGAGGTATCGCTGTGGTCCGATGCGGTACGGAAGGCACCCAACAAGGCTCGGCCGCATTACAACCTGGCGCTCGCACTCGACAAGGTGAACCGCAGCGACGAAGCGCTACCCCACGCCGTCGAAGCGGCGCGCTTCGCACCGTCCGAGCCGTACGCCTACAACCTCATCGGGAGCATCATGGCGAAAACTGGGAGGATCGAACAGGCGGCGGCCGCCCTCACCGAGGCGGTGCGCCTCGCGCCGCAGGTTCCGGCCCCGCATGTGAATCTTGGGGACATCTACGCGAAGGCGGGGCAGACCGCCCAGGCTCTCGAGCAGTACCAGATCGCGCTGCAACTCATGCCCACCGATGCGGACATCTATCACAAGATCGGAGTGGTTCACGCGGTGAGTAACGATATGGACAAGGCGGTTATCTTCTTCCAGTGCGCCGCGAGCATCGCACCGCAGCGCCCGGATTACCGCGTGGATTTGGAGAAGGCGCGCAACCTGCTTGGCAGCAGGGTCGCGCCGCAGATGCATTGAGTGGGGCTATTGTCATGACGCAAGGAGAGATCGGTATGAAACAAGGTCGCATCGCAGCAGTTGCAAGCATATCCCTGGGCTTCTCAGCCCTTTTCCAGGCGGGTTGTTCCGGCCCAGCCGCGGTGTCGCCGTCTATAGCAAAGGCGACAACGCAGCCCGTAGTAACCGCCAAGAACGAGCAGCCCGCACAGGCCTATGAGACCCGCGCCGTATCCGGTAAGGCCGTGGAATCCCTGACCGTTCTCGGTTACACTTACATCAATCTCGAGAAAGATGGTAAGACGACCTGGGTCGCCGTCAGCGGGGATCCGAAGGTTGATATAGGCAGGGAATTGCAGGTGAAACCGGGGCTCATTATGAAGAACTTCACCAGCAAGGGGCTTAACAGGAAGTTCGACGAGATCATCTTCTCGGAAGGGTTCACCACCGCGGGACCGGTATCCACCATCGCCATGCAAGCTATCGGCGGTAAGGTTACGGAAACCATGGATTCGGGCGGCTACACATACGCTAACCTGGAGAGGGACGGCAAGTCCGTGTGGGTTGCGGTTCCGGCCACACAGTTGAAGGTCGGGCAGGAAATCGAGATCGCCAACGCGATGCCGATGAAGTCGTTCAGCAGCAAAACACTGAACCGCACCTTCGATGTCATCTATTTCTCCTCCGGGGTGAAAGGTGAGGCGCCGGCCGGCCAGGTCACGCCTCCGGGGCATCCGCCGATAGGGAAGTAGCTGGAAGAAACATCAGTCTGAGCAAGAGGGGGGCGAGCAATCGCCTCCCTTTTTTTGTGGTGCCGGGAAATAAGGCAAAGCCACCTTCTCCCCTCTTCGCGGAGAGGCTAAGAGGGCAGGGGCCATAACCCAGGGGGTCGGCACATGTCCGTGAGCATACTGAGTTGGATGCCACTGCTTTGATAATCGTTGATCGTGCAGGCCATGTTACAGGAAGAGTGTGTTTTTCGCGGGCGAAACGAGGGTAATGGGAGGGCTTCGGTAATCAGTAGACTGGTGGTATTGAGCGGGAATCCCTGCGCTTGACCGGATCGGAGAAGCGGAATTTCAGTACTGGTCGGGATATTCCTGGGCCCGGTAGTAGTCCTTGGGGGCAGGGGGCGGGGCAGTGGAGTTCATCTTCACCCACTGAGCTGCGCGAGCAGCGCGCGCTGCAGATCTGGTTTGCGCCTGTTCTTGTAACGCGGTTCTCGCCTTGGCTTTTGCTGCTGCTACCTTGTCTGCGCTGCTCGTCTTGGACGTTGACGCACTTTGGGCAGGAACAGGCTTAGCGTCAACGGGTGCCGCCTCAACGGGCTTGGCCATGGCCTTATTTTCGGGTTCACCGGTGTACTCGACTACAATTGCTGTTTCGGTTTCGTGAATCTTGAATTCTGCGGCGTAGGCGGAGAGAGGGAGAGCAGCGGCAAGGATCAATGCTATCAATGTTCTTTTCATGACTTTCTCCACCTCACTGCTTGGAAAAAAGCCCCGCCTCTTTCGAGGCGGGGCAGAGACTGCATCAAATCAGGAATTCAGAACTTTCTACGGACGGACCCAAGCGTTCCAGGCGAAGCTGGTACGGTTGTAACCAGCGATGTACTTGTAACCCTCGGTGGTGAGCGGGTCGTTCGAGGTTGCACCTTTCACGTACACGAGGTTGCCTTTGGCGTCCTTCAGGCCGGAAGCAAGGGCGGTAGCTGCAGCAGACTGGTTCATGATGCCATCGTCAAGGAAGTCGATGGTATCAAACAGCAGCCTGCGTGCGTAGGTACGAGCGTGCGCGTAGGCAGCCGGATCGCGCTTCAGCAGGTTGATGTTGAAGCAGGCACCCATGAGCTTCTCAGCATCAGCAGCGGAGAGGCCGGTGGTCAGGAAGTTGGAGCGGGTCCAGTTCTTCACTGCGCCAGCGCTTGCGCTCTGGTCGTAGAAGTAGGGGTAAGCCGCCTGGTCGTAGGTGATGTTGTACTTGGTGGACAGCAGGTTGAGTGCCAGGGTCAGAGTCTCCTGGAACGGCTCGGACTGCTCCTCAATGAAGGTGTTGAGGCCTGCTGCATCAGCAGCTTCTGCAGCGTGGCAGTTGGTGCACACGCCGTTCAGGGTTTTAGCGCCCATCTCGAGGGTGTGGTCAGCAACGCCGTTGTCGCCTTTGGCAACGTCGCCTTTGGCGTAGTGGCAGGTCACGCACGGACCGTCGGTGTCGAGGAAGCCCGGGACGAACTTGGCCGTGTTGTGGGTGTCACCGTTGATGGCGGAGGTACCCAGCTTGCGGTGGGTGGAGGTCAGTTTACCTGCGGTAGCAACGCCAGCGGTGGTGACGGTCTGGTCTGCATCGGAGGTGAGGGACTGGCCGTAGGACATGGTGTCCGCTGCGGTGGTAGCCGGAACGAAGTTGGTGTAGCCACCTTTCGCGTACATAAGCGAGCCAGCTGCCATGTAGTGCGAGTTAACGAAGCTTACGTTGGTGAAGGTGTTACCAGCTGCGGTCAGGTCGGTGACGCTGTTGCCGGAAGCCTGGCCAACGTGGCAGGTAAGGCAGGTGTTGGAGGGGCCAACGTTCGGGTAGACAGCAGCTGTACCCTGGAATTTGTAGTCAGCAACAACGGAACCCGGGTTACGCAGAGCGCCGGTTGCGGAGTCAGAGTGGCAGCCCCAGCAGTAGAGGAGTTCGGTCTGTTTCGAACCAGCAGTTTTAGACCACCCAGCAAGGTGAGAGTAGTCGTTGTTTGCTGCAGCGTAAGTAGTGGGGTTGTTCATGTAGTTAGCTGCACCAGTTGCGGTGTGGCACTTCTGGCAAGCGGCACGGCCGGTTCTGTCACCAACAACGGTGTCATCGGTCTTGGACCAGTTGTAGTGAACGAATGCCTCGAGGGGATCCGGACCAATGGTCTTGAGCAGTGCGTTGGCAGACAGGGTGCCGTTTGCAGCAGCGGTGGTGGTGCGCTTGTAGTCTTCGAGGTAGGTCCTGGTGCTGCCCGGATTGAGGACAGTGGTCACGTCAGTCCCAGCAGGAGCGCCGTAGTAAAGGGCAGCGTTGGTCACGAGGGCTGCTTCTTTGGCTGCAAGGATCTTACCAGCGTGGCCGGACTCGGCCCACTCTTCCTGGACGGTTACGTCAGCTTTGTGCAGGTTGTGGCAATCAGCGCAGGGGGTTGCGCCGTTTTTGCGCAGGTTGTAACCTTCAACAACAGTGGTATCAGGGTTGTCGAAGTGGGAGTCAGAGATGGTGCGCTCTACGCTGGCGGAGCTACCGTCGTGGTAGTTACCAACCAGGGCGCCGGAGTTGTTGGTCAGGGTGTGGCAGCCGGTGCAGACGTCGTACTGGTCAACCTTGCCGTTCCCGTTCGGATCCCAAACGATGGCTTTTTTGTTAGTGGTGTCGTAGGTGTTGACCGCGCGCAGACCACCGGTGTTGTGCGGATCGTGGCAGACTTTGCAGCTGATGCCCGGGTTGGAAGTGAGCCCGGTGGAGACGGTGGTCCAAGCAGCTTTCGCATTAGTGTTGTTGAGCACATCAGCATAGCCGCCGGTGAAGCCAACTGCGAAGCCTGCGATGGCGCCTTCGGTTGCGTGGCAGCGCTGGCAGGTGCCGGTGTTGTGACCGCTGGCAAGGCCGTGTGCGCCAGTAGACCAGTCAGCGGTTATAGCATCAGCGGTGTTGTGGCAATCAACGCAGGCAGCTTTAACAACGTGCGGATCGGTAGCGGTATGGCAGCTCACGCAGGAGGGAGCGGCGCTGGTGCCGGGGCCGTGGGTGCTGGTGTTCCAAGAGGCGAAAAGGCTAGCGTTCCTGGTTGCGTGGCAGGTGGTGCAGGCGTTGTTGTTTTCAACCGTTACCAGGTCCTTCTTGGTGGCGGTGAAAGCGGTGTTGTTAGCCGTTGCGGTGACGGTCAGGTCGTACTTACCGACAGTCGGGAACTTAACGGTGAACTGGTTAGGGATTACCACACCTTTGCTGTCTTTAGCAGGGGCAATAACCGCGTCGCTCGCGTCGGTGGAGACCGCGTAGGTCACGGGGGACATATTCGAGACGGCCGATGCGGTCACGATGATGGTGTCACCCGGGTTGAGGTAGGTGCTGCTTGCCGAAAGGTTCGGCTTCACTACCGCGACCTGGGTGAAGGACACGGGCACGGTCAGCGTGCCAGCGGTGGCGGTGACATCCTGGGAGAAGCTGTCGCCCGGGTACAGGGTCGGCAGGGCGGTCGGCTGGCTCGTGGCGGTGAGGCCGTTCAGGTTGCTAATCACGTAGTCGGAGTTCGGCATCGCGGTAACCCTGACCTTGGTGCCCGGCTTCACGTTGGGCATGTCGCTCATGGTCATGGAGCCGATCGGCTTGTTGGTGAGAGCATCGAGGCGCTGCAGGGTGATCTTGCCGCCGGTCACCTGGGTGATGTCGATGGTGCCGAGGTTCTGCTTGAAGTAAACAACCAGAGACTGGTTGTTTATGACCGGAGTGCCTTTTGCTACGGTGTAGGTCCCGTTAGCATTGGGAAGCACGGTGCCGGTCACATCGACGCCGTTCACAATAACAGAGGCAACAGAATAGCCGTCTGCCGGATCTACGGTAAAGGTCTGAGTGGTTGCACCAGTAAGGTTATCCTGCTTGTAGTAAGCAATGGAGGTGCCCGGTTTGGCAATCTGAGTAGTGCCATCGGTGACGATGCCCGCGCCGCTGCCGATCTTCGCCGTGACGGTCCATGCGCTGGCGAGTGCCGGGATGGCGAGCAAGAGGGCTGATGCTAACCCAACTTTTCTCAACATATATGTTCTCCTTTTCGATTTAGTGTTCAAAAGTAACTTCGGGTCGAAGTGCCACAGGGCTCGGCCCTTCATTCTGGTTTAATCCGCCTGTGGTCCGCTTCGACCACGTTCAAGTTACTTGATATGGCAAGACAGGCAAAGCTTAGAATCGGTGTTCGGAGCGAGCAACAGATAGTTGGTCTTGGTCGGGTCGTCAGCGTTTTTCTTGTTGTGTACGTCGTGGCAGGTTGCGCAGGTCATGATGGCGCCCTGGCTGCCGTTGTACAGACGGGAAGCGACGGTCATGGTGGTATCGAGGTTGCCGTCGTATTTAGCGCCCGAGGTCTTGATATAGTTATCCTTGCCCTTTTCGGTACTGGTACCCGGGGCGCCGGTGTCCGGATTGCCGGCTGCAACTGCGTCGAACACGAACCCGATCGGGTGGTCGTTGGACAGCGATGCGTTCTCTGCGAGGGCCGCGTTGCCGAAGCTGTCGCCGGAGAGGTGCTTGCTGCCGTTGTCGGTGGTGGAGTAGTGAGTGTCAACCGCGATCGCGCCGTCGTGGCAGCTCATGCAGAGCTTGCTCGGACCTTCCATCATGGTGGAGGGATCGATGGTTGCGTCGATGGTAGCGGTGTTGTACGGCACGTAGGAGGTGGTCGGAAGAACGTGCGACCAGAGCGGGAGGTAATCGTTGCCGTCGGTTGCAGCGTGGTGCGGGGTATGGCAGAAAGCACATACGCGGCCCTGGCTGTCCTTGGTTGCGCCGGGGTACTGATTCATGTCGTGGATGGAACCGGCCACCCCACCGCGCGGGGCGGTCAGAGCGAATGCCATGCTCGTGGACAGAGCAACGATGCTGAGTGCAGATAATACGATCTTCTTGTTCATTTGTACTCTCCTTTTTCGATTGAATGATATTCCAACTACTGCTCGGTACTACTCGTTTACACCGTTAAGAACTTTGAACCTGGACACGACCTCCTTTCATGTTCGTTTTCTTTGTCTGGGCCTGGCGGCTGGCTGGGCCATCCGTCATTTGCCCGAAAATGGCCACGAAAAGTACGATGATTACCTATTTTGCAACTGCGGTGCCACGTGGTTTTGGGGACCGTTTATTTTTGGACTAAGGGAAAAGGCCCAGCCGCAAGACGCTGATTTGCTATGATTTTTTTTAATTGGGGCTGAAGCAAAAAGATGGAGGGAAAAGACTTCCAGGGGGGAGACGCCGCCTTGTCGCGGGGAGGGCACGGGGTTTTCACGGGATAACACGGAAAGGGGGCCGTTCTTTCACGGAACGGCGTATGATCCCTTAGAAAGTCCCCCTTTGCGAAGGGGGATTTAGGGGGATTTGCTGTTGGTCCGGCTGAAGCAAATCCCCCCTGCCCCCCCCTTCGCAAAGGGGGGAACGCTAGGGCTCATGCAGCGCTTCGTGGGGCAGTTGCACTCTACATTCAAGGTATAACAAATGACTTCGCCCGCCGGGCGTGGGCCGGGCGGGCGATGGGTACATTCGAGATAACTGGATATGGTGGAAGGCTGGACTGTTTAGTAGGTCCTGGTACCTCCGCCCACGTGACAGGTGCCGGCCACGGCGCAGCTACGCAACGACGCGTTATAGGTCGGGGCATCGCCGGTGTACCGCGTGTCGAAGTTGATCAGATGGGCCGCGTTGTTGCCGGTGGATCCCGCAAGCGTAGGAATACCATGGGGATCGTGGCAGGCGGAACAGGGAACGCTGTTCACACTGACATGCGACTGGTGCATGTTTACCGCACTGGAATGCGGCGTGTGCGTTGGATCAAGCAGGAACAACTGCTCGTGGCACTTAAAGCATAACGGGTAACTAGTGGCCGTGGAGGGGAAGACGTCGGCATTCTGCTGCACCAGGATGAAACGCTCCTCGGAACCGTGCGGCGCATGGCAGTCCGAGCAGTAAATGCGGAACTGGGTGTTTTGCAGCGCGGTTATTAGGCTTCTGCCTGTTCTCCCCACCGTATCGTTGGTTACCGGATGGTAGGAGGGGCTCGCGATGGCGAAACGCTTGCCCTCGTCGTAAGTGGAGAACAGGCGCACCGGCCTTAGGGAGTTCTCCGTCTTGAAATAGGCGGCGGATGAGCCCAGGTGGCATCTGAAGCAGACCTCGTACTCGTAACGCGCCGAGCCGTCCCCCCCGATCGGGCTGCCGTACAGGTCAACGCCGCGCACTCCGCGCAGAGGGCCGTTCACCATGGGGGCTACCGATGCAGGCGTGGCGACCGGGTTGGGATCGCCAAGCGGCGACCCCTGCATCCCGGCCTGGTGGGGGTTGTGACAGTCCACGCACTGCACGTGCTTTTGTGTGCTGACCAAGGGGAGAGCTTCGTCTTCCTCGTGCACCCCTGGATAAAGCGAGACCTTGTGGCTGTAAGTGCGCGCGATCTGGGTCGCGATGTCCGTGCTATTCACGTTCGTGTAGCTCGCACCGGAATGACAGTTCGCCAGACAGTTGCTTTCCTCTCCCGCACCGGCGGTAGCCGCTTTCAGAAGGTGCACGCCGCGTTGCGCCGAGTGTGGCAGATGACAGCTGCGGCAGCCATCCGCCTTGACCTGGGTCCCCACGCTCGCGCTGTAGCGCGTCCCACCGGTCCTGTGCCTGCTGTCGGCGTTGTCCCAGCCGCTCTTGTTGTGGCAGTCGCGGCACAAAAGGTCGTGCTCCTTGCTCGTGTCGCGCACAAGGAAGTTGCCGTACTGGTTGTTGTGGGGGTCGTGGCAGGAGTTGCACTCGACGAAGGTCTCCTCGGAAAGGGAAATCCCCTTCGCCTGAAGGGTACTCTTGTCGTGGAGCTCCCCACTGAGGCCGTAAGTCATGGAGACGGGATGGCTGGTGGAGAGGTCCACTCCGAGGTTCGCGTTGAGCTCAGGGTTGATATCGTACGGGATCTTACCGAGTCCCGAGACCTGGTAGTTGTTGTTCAAAACACCCAGGGCAACGGTACCGTCGTGGCACGAGAGGCAGAGCCGTGAGGCGCCCTTGGGCTGTTCCGGGTTCGCCTTGATGGTGGTCGAGGCGTAGGGGATGTAGGTGGTGATGTTGGACCTGCGGCTCCAAAGAGGCCCTTCGCTGATGGCGTGGTGCGGCGTGTGGCAGAACACGCAGATGCGCGCCTCGTCGGTGGATTTTACGTTGTGCGCCCCCCCCCCGCCGCTGATGGAGAGGTTGTGGGGGGTGTTGAGGATGCGGGAGCCCTGTGCCGAGGCGGCCGCATACGCGGGCATCACGAGCGTGGCGGCAAGCAGGAAGAGACCCGCAGGAAACAAGGACCTTTTCATTTGCTTTCTCCTGTCGCCTGGGCGGCGCCCTCCGGCCTCGGATCGTCGACCTTCAGGTACCTGAAGACCTGGACCCTCCTGTTGTAGGAATCGGCCACATAGATCATGTCACCCTTACCGATGAAGATGCCGGAAGGCATCCAGAATTTGCCTGGGGCGCTGCCGTGGGTGCCGAAATCGAGTAGCACACGCCCGTTGTCGTTGAAGATCTGTACCGCGTCGAAGAGGGCGTCGCAGACGTAGACGTGCCCGTCGCTGTCCACCGCCACCCCCTTGGGACGGGCGAAATTGCCGACCGTGTCCCCTGCCCTGCCGAACTGCTTGAGGAAGTGGCCGTTGGCGGAAAAGATCTGGATGCGCGAGTTGAGGGCGTCGGTAACGTAGAGCTTTCCGGAGGGATCAACGAAGAGGTCGGTGGGGTAGTTGAACTGCCCAGCCCCGGTCCCGCGCCCGCCGATACGGTAGCGCTCGTTACCTGCGAGATCGTACACCACCACCTGGTGGCTCGCCGTGTCGGAGACGTAGATAAAGCGGTTGTTGGCGTTGAAGGCGAGACCGGTTGGGCGGTCGAGCCCGGAGACGTTGAAGCGCTCGAGCTTGCCGCCGGAAAGGGCGTAGCGATAGACGGTACCCGCCCCGGCATCGGATATATAAAGGTTGTCCTTGTCGTCCTCGGTCACCGCGATGGGGGTGCGCAGCGCGTTTCCACCGCCGATGATGCTGTACTTTTTCTGCCCCATGTCCATGACGTGCACCACGGCGAGACCGACGTCGGCGATGAAGAGCCGCTCCTTATCGTCGACGTGGATCCCGTACGGCTTGCCCAGGCGCTGATCCGGCTCTCCGGTCAGAAACTCCACCGCCCGCTGCCAAAAGCCCTTGGTGATCCCCACGTCGCGCAGGTCCTGGATCTCCTTGACCCAGGTGATGCGGGGAGGCGTAGGTAGCGGGGGCCACTGCAGCTCGCGGTAGTCCCCTCCTGCGCTGCGCGGGACGCTCCCGGCACAACCGGCGAGCAGCACCATAAGCAGCAAGGCGACTACGGACCCTTTCAATCTTGTCATGTTTCCCCCTTCCCGTCAGAACTGCCGCGACAAACGGACCAGGATGTTCTGGTCACTGGTCCACGCCCCCGAGGAGTAGCGGAAGTTCGCCTGGGAGATGGCGTTTATGGTGAGCCTGCGCATGCGCCAACGTACGTCGACGCCGAGCATCAGGTGGTTGCTGTTGGTGAACCCGATGGTGTTAAGGTAGTTGGCAGTGGCGGTCAACTGCGCTGCGGTCATGAACGAGGTGCTGTAACTGCCGCCGGCTGAAAAGACGTTGGAGTCGTCGCTGCGGCTGCCGTTTCCGTTCAAGAGCTTGCTCTCCCGCGTGATGTAGCGGTCGGTCGCGTTGAAGTTGTAGCGCCCCTGCCACCAAGTCCCGCTGCTTGTGAAGGCCCCCTTGAAGGTCTGGCTGCTCTCGGCGCTGGAGGAGAGCTTGTCGTACTCGAAAAGCAGCGTATCCGCCTCCACCATCCTCATCTCAAAGCCGGCCCGCAAAGACTTGGACCCGGTCAGGTTCACCTGGTCCGCCGCCCCGGAGATGAGCTCCTGGCTGGTGTCGCTCCAGTTGGTGTACAGGCGATACTTCCCTCCCCGGAGGGAGAGGTCGGCGCCTAGGTTGGTCCTGGTGGTGGCGTAGGTGATGTTGGAATTGACCAGCATCTTGTAGTCTATGGAAAGCTTGTCGTTCAGCTTGATGCGGGTCGTGTCGACCAGTATCACGATCTCGGTATCGGGACCATTGGTCCTCACGTCGTAATCGGTCCCCTTGTTGTAGCGCACGGTGCGCGACTCGTTCCAGACCAGGATCGTATCCGGAGCAACGTTCTGTTGGGAAAGGGTGAAGACGTACAGGTTCCCGACCGTCTGAGGCTCCCCGAAGACCCCCTGGTTCCCCTCATCGAGGTGATTTGAGGTGACGAGGTAGTGCTTCCCCGCCGAGAGGTGCATGCTGCTCTCGGCGGGGAGGAGCTTGCGGTAATTAAGGCTCACGCCACCACCGCCGCTTTTCTCGGAGCCGCCGTTCAGGGTGCGGTTGGTCCCTTCGGCATCGAGGCGTGTGAAGAGGCTGCTGAAGAGCTGGTGCTGGAGCCAGGCTCGGGCACTGTTACTGGTTTGGTCCTGGGTCGGCTCTTCGCGCAGGTTGAAGGAGTAGTCGGCGCCGCTCTCGAGCGCCCTGCCGAGGTCCCAGTTGAGCGAGGTACTCAGGTCGGTGGTCCTCGACTCGTTCAGGCCGCGCTGGGTAACCACGTGGGCGCGCGTGTAGAGCATGCGATTTAGACCGGCGGTACCGAAGTCCAAGGTGTTGTTCAAGTTAGCGTCGATGTTGGAACTGCGCTGATCATCGCCACCTTCGCTGCTGAGGTCGGTAGTGGTACCGGAAATGGTGAAATAGGTCTGGCTATGCTTCAGGTGATGGGTCGCCCCGAAGGTATAGGTCTCGCTCTTGGTCGTGCTGTCGATCTCGAGACCGTTGGTCTGGCTGGAGTTTCGGTTGTAGCTGAACACGACGGGAAGCAGTTGCGAGGTTATCGGGAGCTGGAGGGACAGGTTGTCGGTCTGCTGCCGGTAACTTGAGGCGAACTCGCGGGGGACCTCAGTGATGTTCGAGGAGTAGTTGAAGCTGAGCGGATACGGGAAACGGTCCAGAAAGATGCCGTTTATGTCGTAAAGAAGCCCTACGCCGTTGGTCTGATTGGTGGAGCGGTTGCTGCCGGTGTACAGGTTCTGGTCCGCCCGGATGTCGAGGTTCACCTCGCCGTGCAGAAGGCGCGGACGGTAGATGGCATAGTCGACGCCGATGCGGTAATCCTCCTGCAGCGTGTTATCGGTGGATGAGGTGAGCTCTGCTTGGCTCGCCTTCAACTGATAGCTCGCCTCCACGGACTGGCGCAGGTTCTTAAGCTGCAGGATCCTCGTCACCTGGGCCGTGGCTTCTCCCGGCGCCAACAGCGGCAGAGTCGCCAGGGGTATGAGCAGTACTTTGCGTCGATTCATCCCCATCCCGGTCATTTCAAGAAAAACGGCGTGGTCCCGTAATGGGGGTCATGGCAGTCGGCGCAAGCCATTTTGCGCTCGGCTACCTTCGTGTGCAGGCCGAGGGCCGCGCGCTGCTCCTTGTGGCAGAGGTTACAGATGTCCTTACGGTCTACCTTCAAAAGCGTAGTGTAGGCGGAGTTGTGCGGCACGTGACAGGAGAGGCAGTCCCCTACCGCGGCGGGGCCGTGCTCGAAATGCGCCTTGAAGAAGCCCTTGTGACACATGAGGCAGAGCTGCTTCGCGGGGCGCACGAGGCCGTCGTCCTTGTTCTTGTCGTGGCAGTTGTCGCACTTCTTCTCTTCGTAGGGCTGGTGCACCGACCCCTTGGACACGTCTCCCGCTTCGGCGGCCTTTTTCGCGCCGGCCAACTCCTCCTTGTACTCGGTGAGCTTCGTGTCCGCGTACTGGGTGCAGATCTCCTCGGGCGGTGGGAGCGTCGGCACCCCGTCGAAGACCGTGGAGAGGACCTTGTGCCTGGTGATCGGATCACACCCGGAGAGGATGGCGAAAAGCATCAGGATAGCCGCGATATGTATCGTGAGTCGTGCCATGTGCCCCTTGGTCGCCGCGGGAATCCGGTCTAGGCGGGCCGCCGCCCCGGCGTCTCGGGGGCGGCGGCTTCCCTGGCGTTTAGTTGACTTTGCCTACTTCTTCTGCCCTGCGGCGCCGCCCTTCTCCTTCTCCGCCGGCGTAATACTCTCGTACCCCTTGAAGTCCTTCATCTGGCCTAGGCCGTAGAAGGAAACCTTGGTGGGACCGAACTGGTTCGTCACCACGATGACCTCTTCCAGGATGAATCCTGGGGCGGCCAACTTCTGAAAGTAGTCGAGGTTGGAGGAGATGGTGGTCACCCCGGCAGGCAAGTTGAGCGATTCGTACACGTACCCCGGGTCGCCGAAGAACATGAGGATGCGTCCCGTCTCGTTGAAGATCTGCACGTTCTGGTGCGAGGCGTCCGCGACGAGGATGCGCCCCTTGTCATCCACGGTGATGCCGCGCGGGCGGCCGAACTCGCCGAAGGAGTCGCCAAGCTTGCCGAAGGCATGCACGATGTGCCCGTCGCGGTCGAGTTTCACCACCTTGCCGGTGCCGGAGTTGGTGACGTAGAGGAAGCCGTCCTTATCCATGCTGAGGTTGGTCGGCAGCGCCAGACCTTCCTGTCCCTCGACCGCCTTGCCAATGACGCCTGCGGGTTCGCCGCTTGCGCGGTCGATCACCTTGATCTCGCTGTGCGAGATATCGAGTGCGTAGATCTTGTTGTCGTCCACCGCCACGTCGACCGGCTTCATCTCCAGTTCTTTGCCGTAGGCCTTCACGAAGTTCCCCATCTCGTCGTACTCGAGGATCTCCTTTCTGAAGCTGTCGGCGACGAACAGGTTACCGTTGTTAGACGCGATGGTCAGGTTGATCGGCTTTTTCAGCTTGCCGCGTCCCTTGTTGGGAAGGATCTCGAAGGTCTCCTTCACCAGGTCGAAGATGGCAATGTTGTTCTGAATGGTGTCGACGACGTAGAACTTCCCTTTGCTGAATGCGACGCCGTAGGGCTTAGCGATCATCTTGGGCCCCTCGTCATCATCGTTGTTGAGGGAAAGGAGCTTCACCGAGCTTGCGGTGGTCACGTCCTTCGACCCGGAGACACCTTTCAGGAACTGTACCCTGGGGGGGTTCGGATCGGGGGGCCAGAAAACCGGCTCCCTGGCTGCCTTACCTCCCATGCAGCCGGCAAGCCCCAGCGCGAGCAGCGCGCCCGAAAGCAGCGACAATACCTTTCCAATGCCCATCAACCTAACAGACCGTGTTGCTGACATGCCTTTCTCCTTGATGCTGCGCGTGTTTCTCCCGCCCGTTTGGGGTTATCCTTCCGGCGGGTGCGTGGTACTTCTTACTTCGCTTTGTTGGTGCTGTACTCCTGCGGTTTGTCCCTGTCGTAGGCAAGTGGCCTGTGGCATCCCGGGGCGCAGGAGCCGCCGGTCGCCGTGATGGTGAAGTTCACCGGGATCTTCCACTCCCCGAACTCGACTCCGTCCACGTGCATGAGCTTCTCACCGTTGCTCGCGTGCGGTGCGTGGCATACGCGGCAGGTGCGCCCCTTGCGGCTATTCACCACGTGTACGTAGTGCAGGTTCCTGTTGCCGTTTCTAAACTTCGTGTAGATGGTGGTGTCGGCGAAACGCAAGAGGTTCTTCTCGTGGCACTTAAGACACGCGTCGTAGAGCCCGTCTTTGTAAGGGGCATAAAGGGTTTCCGGGTAGTTGCCGCCGAGCATACGGAAATAATTGGAACCGTGGGGGTCGTGGCACGCCCTGCACTGGCCGTTTTTAATCGGGCCGTGCAGGTACTTTTTCTTCGCAATCTCCTTGCTGATGTTCTTCATGCCGGGCTTGTCCTGGCCGTGGCAGGAGAGGCAGGTTTCCATCTCGGGGAAGGCCAGGAGACCTTTCGCTTTGGAGAAGTGGCTCGAATGACAGGCGCTGCAGCCGGCCTCGCTCTTGATCGGCTTGTGCACGACCTTCGCATCGGTGATCTTTTTGCCGATGGCGGTGTGGCAGGAGATGCAGAGGTCGGGCATCTTCTTGACGAGGAACATGGGAACACCGGAGCCGTGCGGATCGTGACAGGTGGTGCAGGGGTCCTTCTTCACCGGCGGATGCTGGAAAGCGGCGGACTTCAACTGGTTGTTGAAGTCGGAATGACACCTAAGGCAGAGATCGCGCACGGGCTGCTTTAGAAGCGCCTTCTCCTGGGACTGGTGCGGATCGTGGCACTCGGTGCAAGAGCCGACCGCGGCGGGGCCGTGCATGAAGCGCTGCTGGAAGGTCGCCTGGTCGTGGCAGCCGGTACAGAGCGGGTTCTGGTCGTCGCCCTTTTCGAGCAGGAAACGGCCGGAACTGCCGTGCGGCTTGTGGCAAGCGACGCACTCCCCCCCTTTCACCGGTGCGTGCACGAGTTTCTTGGTAGCAAGCCCGTCGTGGCAGCCGGTGCAGAGCGCTCCCCCCTTGGCGGCAAGCTGGAAGCTCTTGCCCCCCTTGATCGGGTGTTCCTTGGAGACGGCGTTGTGGCAGCTCGCGCAGTCGCCGTCTTTAACCGGGGCATGCGGAACGGCAATCTTGGAAATTTCGACGTGGCAGGCCGAGGTAACACAGGAGTCACCACGGGCGTTGCCGGCGGAGGTGAGAAGCAGCGCGGCCAGCGCGAAAGGGACAAAGGCAAGCATCTTCATGATGACACCCTAGCAAGTAAGATTGGAATGGTGGACATGGGGCCAGCCAACACAATCAATGCAAATTCCAGGGGAGGCAGAGGTTCCTCCCATAACAATGGTATTCCCCATAAGCGGCAGGATGCGGCCCGGGAAGCGGCTGCAGGGAAGCCGGGCAAGCTTCGGGAAAATCCCCAGTCTGTCTAACAGATTTGCACTTTTTTTTCAAGCAATAGATCTGGGGTGTGGTGGTAACACCCCCTCTTTCGCTTTTTATTCGGGGTAGTCGGAGAGGGTGAGGAAGGTTTCCTTCAGCTCAAAGGAGAAGATGGAGAACATCCGCTCGGCGAGCCGTGCTGTGAGCACGGGGGGGTAGAGCGGTACGGCAAGCCGGTAGATGAGGTCGAGCATGCCGTCGTGGGGGTTCTCCTCGAGGAACAGGGCGCCGTACTGCAGCACCGGGGCGAAGAGAAGTGCCTCCTCCATTACCTGGTCGTCCTCGCTGAAGTACGGGAGGATCATCTCCAGGGAGAAGCAAAGGCCGGTGCCGCCGGCGTCCTCGGCGATGCAGAGGAGCACCTCGTCCTGCGGCGAGCCGTATTCGAGCGATTCGGGGGAGAGGTGTCCTGCGGGGAGGACCATCACCTTGCCGTGCACGGGGTCGATGCCGTAGGGGGCGCCGCGGCCGGCTAAGAAGCGCTCCAGGGACTGGTATCCCTTGGTCTGCAGCCTGCCCATGCCGCGGTAGAAAGCGGCACGGAACGCGTCGCGGTTGGCGATCAGCTCCTCGAGCGGAACGAACTCCTGCTCCGGTGCCGAAGGTCTGGCGCTGCGCATCTCCGCGTTGTCCACCACGAGCCGGAGGTGTGACCTCTTGCGCTCGTCTTTGTCTTTGCTCACTTGATACCCCCTGATGCTAACTGCACTTTCTGTAATACACCGGGGGCGAGACGGGTGTCAACCTCGGGCTCCAACTTACCCGCATAAAAACTCAAGGCGGCGGTGGCAAGGCCGACGTCTGACAAAGGCAAATCCCCCCGCCCCCCCCTTCGCAAAGGGGGGAACGTCAGGCTCGGGCAGTACTGCGTGGCGAGCTTTCCGCAACGGTGATGAACGAAAAAACGCCGGGGGCGGCTGGTGCCGCACCCCGGCGTTGCTTGCATCGCGGCCGAGACTCCTACATGAGGCTGTCCACAAAGCGCCGCACGTGACTTCGCGTCCCCCCCTTTGCGAAGGGGGGCCAGGGGGGATTTGCTTTTGCTTCTGCCAGCCAACGGCAAATCCCCCTAAATCCCCCGTCGCAAAGGGGAGCCTGCCCCCCGTAGCCCCAACGGGGCGAAGGGGGGACTTCAAACTAGAAGAAGCGCGCGCCGGACTTCAGATCGGTGACGGAGATGGTGACGTTGCTCGCATCGATTTTGGCGGTCAGGTGGGAGGGGTTGCACCCGCCACCGGAAGCGGCGCCGATCTTGTTGATGGCGAACTTCTGGTTGCAGTTGTTGCAGTTCATCTTGTCGCCCTGCTGCTCATACCCCTTCTTCTCGCGGTAGCAGACGTCGCAGGCGTCGAAGGCGGTGTGGAGCTGGCCGTCGCTTCCCTTGACGATGAAGAAGTTGATTTCCTTACCGCCGTCGGCGAGTTTGTAGTAGTGCGCCTTGCCGTCGTTCACCTTGGCGACCGGGATAGTGACAGTGCCGTTCACCGGCTTCACCTTCTCGTACTTGCCCATGCCGGGGAGGGAGAACGCGAAGGCGACGGTGGCCATGGCGGCAACGGCGACAAGGGCGATGATGAGGGCCTGCAATCCTTTTTTGTTCTGCTGAACCATGTGAAGCTCCTTTTGATCCGGCTCGCTAAAGCCGTGTGATATGAAGGTTTTCACCCCGTACGTTGGGGCTACGGGGGGGGCGGGGGGGATTTGCCTCTGCCACCCCAGCTGAAATCCCCCTAAATCCCCCTTCGCAAAGGGGGACTTTTAGTTCTTCCCGCCACAACCGTCTTTGCCGCAGCAGCCACCGTGGGCCGCCTTGCCGCCCAGGTCGCGCCCGGCCATGGTGCGGAACTGCTCCGGGGTGAGCACGCCGGCTACCTTGGAGGCGAAGCCGCACTTCTCTACCGCGGCGACCAGCCTCTCCGGCGCCACCTGCTTCGAGTCGTAACCGGCGATGACGAGCCCGCTTTCAAGATCTACCTCGGTGGCCGCCACACCTTTTTGCGTCTGCAGCGCCTCGTTGATCTTCTTGACGCAGGCGCCGCAGGTCATCCCGGAGGTGCGCAGCACGACGACCTTGTCGGCGGTAGCCCCTACCCTCACGTAAAAGGCGAAGACGCCAAGCACCGTGACCACGACGAGCAAGAGGACGCTGTTCCATATCCTGTTCTTCATAAGCTCTCCCGGACCGGCGTGGCTGACGCGGGATGCGTCAAGCAGGCTCGGTCGGGGAATTATTTTCAAGGAGCGTGCCACGCCGCTGGAAGGCGGTAACCCACCGGGATCACTTGCCGGCGGGGTGACCTATGGACGACATGCGCCCACATTCTGTGGAATATCCGGCAGCCGGCGTAGGATTTTCCACACTACGGGGAGAGCGGGAGGGCTACCAGGAAGGTGGTCCCGCGCCCCGGTTCGCTCTGCACCTCCAGGGTGCCGCCATGCCCTTCGATGATCTTCTTGGTGATGGAGAGGCCTAAACCGGTGCCGCTTCCCTTGGTGGTGAAGAAGGGTTCGAAGATCTTGGCAAGCGCCTCGGCGGAGATGCCGCTCCCTTCGTCGGTGAAGCGGATCTCGATGCGCCCGTCGCGCCCCAGGGTGGTGGCGACGCGCACCTTCCCACCATGCGACGAGGCCTGGATCGCGTTCAGCAGGATGTTCATGAAGGCCTGGTGCAGCTTTCCCGGGTCGGCGACTACCGGCGGAAGCGCACCGCGTTCTAGCTCTAACGTGACGCCGCCGGTGCGGGCCTGGGCGGAGAGGAGGGTCACGATGTTGGCAAGTTCCTCGTTTAGGTCGCATTCCCTCTTGTCGGCCGGCTCAGGGCGGGCCATGCGCAGGAAGTCCTCGACGACGCGGTTTAAGCGGTCGGACTCCTTGACAAGGATCTCGAGGAACTCATGGCGGTTCTCGGCGCTGCCGTCTTCCATGAGAATTTCGGCGGTGCCGCGGATCGAGGCTAGGGGATTGCGGATCTCGTGGGCCAGAATGGCGGAGAGCTCGCCCAGGGCGGAAAGGCGCTCGGCGCGCCGCAACTGCTCCTCGATCCTGATGATGAGTTCGGACTGCTCTTTCAGCTGCCGGTAGGAGTCCTCGAGCCCCTTTGCGCTACGCTCCAGCTCCTCACGGCGGAAACGGTCCTGCTGCGACAAGAAGCCGGTGATCCCGCCTACCACGTTGTAGAGGATGACCTCGAGGTATTTCTCCATCTCCATGGCGATGTGGCCGCCCCACTGGAAGAGGATGTGGGGGGCGTAGGCGATAGTGACCAGGATGGCGCAGCCGATGCCGCCGCGAAAGCCGAACCAGAAGGCGGCTAAGATGATGGGGATGTAGTAAAGGCGCTGGAAGATGTCGTGCAACACCGCGAGACGGAGCGGTGTTAGGTAGTGCAGAAGGCTTATGGCGACGACGCAGGTGAAAAGGGTGGCGCCCCTGAAGAGGTCGGTTCGTCTCATGTGGAGGCTTACTCCTCCCACATGATGCAGGAGACCGGGCAGAGGTCGATGGCGCGGGCCTGGATCTCCGCCTCGTCGGCCCCTTCCGGGTCGTAACACTCGGACTTTCCGTGGTCGTCAAAGCGGAACACGGCGGGAAGGTTCCCGATGCATATGCCGCAACTGATGCATTCGTCCTTTTTTACCAGCGGTTTTCTCGCCACATGTTCCTCCTTTCCCGGCGTCGCCGCGGGCGCTGAGCGCTCGGGGCCAGGGGCCACTATAGCGCAGGATGACACGACTTCCCAATGAAAATTTGCGGACCGGCGGCCTAACTAGGCCACGATGCTCCCCCCTCAGGTGAAGCCGGCGCCCACGGTGCAGGCGTAGCAGTGGTCGGCGGCGGGGATGGCCGTGCCCGGCGCGGGAAGCTCGGAGAGTTCTCGCAGGAGGCGCTCTTCTCCCCCCATGTTGATGCCGCGGGAGAGGTGAAAATCGCAGTCGTAGAGGCGCCCGGTCCAGTCGACGGAGAGCTGGCTGCGGCACATGACGCCGGAGACGGCGCACGGGTTGAAGCCGGAGGCGAGCTTGTCGAGGTAGGCGTCCAGGTTCCCCGAGCGCTCAAGGAAGAGGCGGAAGCGGCCGAGCGGCGCGTTGGCGAAGGTGTAGAGGTTGTGGAAGCTGACGCCGTACCTGCGCGCGAGATCGCGCCGGAACTTCTCCTGGGCCTGGAGCTGCGGCGGCGGGAGGAAGGCGCCCGAGGGGTTGCTGACGAGGTCGAGTTCGAGCGGGCTCCCCGGCATGCCGTAGCCGAGCGCGTTTAGGTGCGTGAGCGCCGCCATGCTCCGTTCCCAGACGCCGGCACCGCGCTGGGCGTCGGTCTGCGCCTGGTTGGCGGCGGGAAGCGAAGCGACAAGCGTGACGCCTAGGTCGCGGTAGAGCTCCATGAGGGGCTCACCCCGCTCCCCCTCAAGGACGACCAGGTTCGTGCGCACGATGAGCCTCGGGGTGTGAGGTGCCAGACCGCGTAAGAGGTAGGGGAGCTCCGGCACCAGTTCCGGGGCACCGCCGGTCACGTCGATCACGGCGAAGGGAAGGCGCGTGGCGGCGGCGATCACCTCGTCCATCACCGGGCGCGCCATCATCTCGCTGCGGGCCGGCCCCGCCTCGAGGTGACAGTGCCCGCAGGAGAGGTTGCAGACAAGGCCCACGTTCACCTGCAGTGCGTGGGTCTCGTCCCGCTCGAGGCGTAGCTCGTGGCGCGCGAGCCGTTGCCGGAAGCTCTCCGTCGCGGTGTTTTCCGTTGTCCCGGACATCCCGTCTCCTAGAGCGAAAGTTTTTCCGCGATCTTGCGCATCTGCACCCCGTGCACCAGAGAGGCGCCGCCGCGGATCGCGGTCACCACGTGCAGGGCCTCGGTCATCTCTCCCAGGTGCGATCCCTTCTCGAGGCAGGCCCTCGTGTAGGCGTCGATGCAGTAGGGGCACTGCACGGTGTGGGCGACGGCCAAGGCGATGAGGGCCTTTTCCCTTTCGGTTAGGTCACCTTCGGCGAAGACCTCGTTGTAGTAGTCGAAGAACTTCCCGGCCAGTTCCGGCGCGTCCTTGCCGATCTCGGCGAAGCTCCCGAGGTCCTTCGGGTCGTAGTAGGTTTCCATGGCGTTCTCCTTTTCTCATCGTGGGGTACGGACGTGGAAGCATATCGGAAACGGCGCCGCGGGTAAAGGGAAAGAGGGTACTCCCTCATGAGCGGACGCCTCGGTTAAAGTCCCGTAGTTTCTAGCCGGCGGGGGGATGAGCGGCGAGGGCAGCCGATATTCATGAAGAAAGTCGCTTGAAATGGCCCAAGTGGTCATTATACTTGTGCCGAATCAACCGACACTAGCGGGGGGAAGGCATGGAGAACGAAGGGAGAAGGAAGTTTCTCGGGGTCTGTGTGGCCGGCTGCACGGTCGCGGCCGCGGCTGCCGCCGGATACCCGGTGCTGCGCTACCTGGCACCCAGGTCCGGACAGGGAGGGGCGGCCAAACTGGTGATACCGGCCGGGGAGCTTAAGGAGGGGGACGCCAAGTTCTTCGAGTTCGCCGGGTCTTCCGCCGTCCTCATCAAGACGAACAGCGGCCAACTGGTCGCGCTCTCCGCGGTCTGTACCCATCTTGGCTGCATCGTGCAGTGGGTGAAGGAGAAGCAGCAGTTTCTCTGTCCCTGCCACGGCGGCCAGTTCTCCACCGACGGCACCGTGCTGGGGGGCCCTCCCCCGCGCCCGCTCGCGAAGATCCCGTTCACCGTCACCGAAGGTAACATCACCATCGGTTAACCCTTTCCGCTTACGGAGGCATCCATGTTAAACCGGCTGTACCGCTGGCTCGATCTGCGCTACGGGATCGGCGAGATCGCGGAAAAGGAGCTCACCGGCTACCTTCTGCCGCGCAACATCAACGAATGGTATTCCCTGGGGAGCGTCCTTTTGGTGATCTTCGCCATACAGGTCGTGACCGGCATGCTACTCATGATCTACTACGTGCCCGACGCGGACAAGGCGTTCAAGAGCGTCTCCTTCATCATGAACGAGGTCCCCTTCGGCTGGTTCATCCGCCTGTGTCACGCGGTGGGGTCGAACATGATGGTGGCGGTGCTCCTGCTGCACATGTTCTCCACGCTCATGATGGGAAGCTACAAGGCGCCGCGCGAGTTGAACTGGGTCACCGGCTTCACGCTCTTCGCCCTGGTGCAGGGGATCTCGCTTACCGGCTACCTCGCGCCCTGGAGCCAGCTCTCCTTCTGGGCCACGACGGTCGCCACCAACAGCGTCAGCGCCATCCCGGTCTTGGGCCCCACCCTGGTCGAGTTCCTGCGCGGCGGAAAGCTCGTGGGGCCGGCTACACTCGGGCGCTTCTTCGCCCTGCACGCGGCGGTCCTTCCCGTGGTGATCGCGGCGCTGATCGGGGCTCATCTCTTCTTCCTGAAGCGGACCGGCATCTCGGCGCCCCCTTTCGGAAAAGACGAGACGGCGAACCCGTTCGAGGCGCGCGAGTACCATTACCAGGGGCACCCGGGGGGGATCCCCTTCTTCCCGAACTACGCGCTGCAGGATCTCAGCTCGATCTCCATCTACTTCGCGGTGTTCCTCGCGGTGGTCTTTTTCTGGCCCAACATGCCGTTCACGCCGGACGCCTTCGTCCCGGCCGATCCCTTCAAGACCCCGGCGCACATAAAGCCCGAGTGGTACTTCCTGGCCAACTACCAGACCCTGAAGATCTTCCCGAGCGAGCTTCTGGGGCTCTCGGTGCAGGCGGCGGCGATGACATTTTTGGCGCTGCTCCCTTTCATCGACCGCTCTCCTGAGCGCCACCCCTTGAAGCGCCCGCTCTTTCTCACCCTGGTGATCGCCGGCATCCTGCTCTGGATCGCACTAAGCGTATGGGGGCACCTGTCATGATTCGGAAAAACATCCTGGCCATCCTGCTCCTAGCCCCGCTTCTCTTCCTGAAACCGGCCGCAGCTACAGCCTTGGAACAGCCGGAGACGGTCTGCATCCAGTGTCACGGCTCCATGCCGGACCGGCTCGGGGCGCCGGTGAACCTCTGGCGCGGCAGCATCCACGCGGAAAACGGCATCTCCTGCAACGGCTGTCACGGCGGCGACCCGAAGGACGCGGCGAACGCCATGAGCCCGCAGCGCGGCTTTTTGGGGGCTCCGAAGGAAAAGGACATCCCCGCCTTTTGCGGGCGCTGCCACCCCGGCGTCTACAAGGATTACCTGGCCAGCGCCCACGGCCGGGCTCTCGGCGCGGGGGGACCGACCTGTGTTACCTGTCACAGCAACCACCAGGTGGTGAAGGCGTCGCTCGCCCTCATCAACGAGAAGAGCTGCACCCGCTGCCACAGCTTCGAGAGGGCTAAGACGATTAGGGACGCCATGAGCGGGACCGAGGCGCGCATAGTCGGGATCTCGGGAAGGATCGCGCAGTTCCAGGTGAGCGGGGTGGATACCGAGAAGATGGGCAAGGCGCTCTTCTCGGTGAGAAACCGTTTCCACACCCTGTTCCACGACGTGGACGTGAACCGGGTGAAGAACGAGTCGGCGGCGATCAACAAGGAGCTCGACAAGCTGGACGCGGCGCTCAAGGTGATCGATGACGAGCATGCGCGCCGGCGCGTGGTGGGGGGGATCGCGGTGGCCTTTGCCGTACTGCTCGCGATCCTGTTCCATCTGATGAAGAAGACCTACGACTAGAGCTTTTTCAGCCCGAAGAGGAATTTGCGGTACTGGACCTCCCCCGCCTTGGTCAGCGGGTGCGTGATGCGCGCTATGGGTTGCGCGGCGGGGGGACCGTAGAGGGTGCCGGCGGGGACGTTGCGCGTGACGACGCTCCCCGCCACGACCACCGCCCCCGCGCCGATGGTGACCCCGTGCAGGATGGTGCAGTTGGGTCCGATGAAGGCGCCGTCCTCTATCACCACCCCTCCCTTCGCCTCTTCGGTGGCGCGGTCGCCCAGGTAGAAGTGGGCGAACACGGTGCAGCGAAGGCCGATGGTGACGTTGTCACCGATGACGATCTGCTCGGGGTGCTGGTCGTCCAGGTAGACGAGCTGGCTCAGCCAGACTTTTTTCCCCATACGCACCCCGCGCCGACGCTGCAGCCACGGGCGCAGCGTGTATCCCCCCGGGACCACCATCGCCAGCTTTCCGAGCACCCTCTGCAGGATCCCCAGCCCCATGATCGCCCCCTTAAGCCCCTGCTGCGGCACGGCCCCGTTTCATCTCGACAAACACCGCCACCCGGCGCACCGAGTCGAGGTTCTCCGGGGTGAGTTCCTCGTCGTCCACCGCGATCTGGTAGCGCTCCTGGAGGTAGCTGACCAGTTGCAGGATGCCGGTGGAGTCGACGATCCCTTCCCTGATGAAGGAGCTGTCGTCGGTAAGCCCCGCCTCATCCCCGAACAAAAAGTTGTCCACGACAAAGTTCCTGATCTCTTCGGCAACGCTCATGGTACGCCTCCTTTACCCCTTCGGGTCACAGCCACCCCACCTCCTCCATCAACAGTGGCGGCAGGTGCAGGTAACGGGTGGTCCTTCTCTTGGTTTCGATATCCTCGTAGACCATGCGCACCTGGTCCGGGGTGAGCCCTAGGACGGGTGCGACGGTTTCGGCCGCGACGCCGTGGTTTTTCCCCCAGAGGCAGAGGTCCATCTGTCGGTAGGGGAGCGAGAAGTAGAATTCGTCCTGCCCTTGGGCAAGCGAATAGGTGTCGGTGGTCGGCGCTCTCCGGCGGATCTCCTCGGGAACGCCCAGGTACTCAGCCATCTGGTACACCTGAGACTTGTAAAGGTGCGCGATCGGTTTCAGGTCGGCGGCGCCGTCCCCTAGCTTCACGAAGAAGCCCTGGTCGTACTCGAGCCGGTTCGGCGTGCCGGCGACGGCGAAGTTCAACCGGTCGGCGTGGTAGTACTCGAGCATCTTCCTCACGCGCTGCTTGAAGTTTGTGGCGGCGACGATCTGCAGGTAGGGCTCCAGGGGGAGGCGCACCGTGCGCTGCTCCCCCTTCTCGTCCTGCGTGACGAGGAAGAAGGTGGTGAAGCGCGGCTTGTCGGTTACCGCGGAGATGACGATCTTCGAGCTCCACCCCGGCCCGTACCCCGGCACCACCTGGCGCACCGCCTGGTCGTACTTCTCGTAGCAGCCGACGGCGTGCAGGATCCCGGAGATGTCCTCCACGCAGGTCGTTATCCCGAAGGTAGCCGCGAGCTTCCCGCTCAACGCGAGGGTCTCCGGGGCGGAGTGGCGCTCGGGCATCTCGAGCCCCACCACGCGCCTTGCACCGAGCGCCCGGACCGCAAGGGCGGCGGTCACGCTGCTGTCGATCCCGCCGGAAAGGGCCACCACCATCCCTCCCCGCTTGACCTCCCTGCGCATCAGTTCCCTGATCCTGGCACAGATCCGTTCCGCCTCCCGTTCTGGGTCGAGGCGGAGCACCTCGGGTGAAAACGTAGCTGTCGTCATAAACACCTTCCTGTCCGGTCCCTAAGGGGACCTAGCTGGTGGTCGATGGAGCCGCGCCGCAGATGACCAGGCATGAGGCCCGGTCCACCTTGCCGCTTGGGTGTTTGGGGAGCAGGGAGACGAGCCTTATCTCCGCCGGTATCTTGTGTCTCGGGAGTTTTGCGCGGCAATGGGCTAAAAGCGCAAGGTGGTCGGCGGCCCCTTCAAGCGGCGCGGCAAGTGCCACAAGCCTCGTCCCCAAAAGGGCGTCGTCCACACCGAGCACCGCCGTCTCCAGCAAAAGTCCGCTCGACATGAGCACCTCCTCGATCTCCTGCGGGTCGACGCGGTGCCCACCCACCTTGAGCAGGTGGTCCTTCCTGCCGGTCACGTAGAGGTAGCCGTCGCCGTCGCGGTAACCCATGTCCCCGGTGTGGTAGCCGTTTCGGTCTAGGACGCGCGCCGTTCCCTCCATGTCTCCCCAGTACCCGAGCATGATGTTGGGGCCTGAGGCGACCAGTTCGCCGCTTTCCCCCTCGGGAAGCTCCTCGCCGGACGGGCCGAGGACGCGGACCGTCACCCCGGGGATCGCTTTTCCGATGGAGCCGATCTTCTCGGCGAGCCGCTCCGGCTCGACGTAGGTGAGGCGCGCCGCGGCCTCGGTCGCCCCGTACATGACGAAGAGCTTCGTGTGCGCCGGCAGGACCTGCATGAGCCGCTCCTTGATCTCGCGCGCCATGTGCCCTCCCGCCTGGGTGCAGTAGCGCAGGGCTGAGAGCCGCTCCCGGAAGGAGGCGAGCGGCGAGCGGTGCAGAAGGTAGGCGTAGGTGGAGGGGACGCCGGAAAAGCCGGTTACCCCCTCCTCGGCCATCTGCCGCAGCACCGAGGCGCTGTAGGCGAAGTTGTTGTTGATCACCACCGTCCCCCCGACGGCCACGTGCGTGTTGAGGAGCGATTTCCCCATGACGTAGAAGAAGGGGAGCACCACCATCTGGACGTCGTCCTCGGTGAGGTGCAGGTATTCGACGATGGAGCGGGTGTTGCTCACGATGTTCGCGTGCGAAAGCATCACCCCCTTAGGGACCCCCGTGGAGCCGGAGGTGTAGATGATGCTGGCTAAGGAGGTATCGGCGACGGGGCGACCTTCCGGTGGGAGTTCCTCCCCCTTCAGGGCCTGATCCCACCCCCAGGCGCCCCCCTCCCCCGCCGGGGCCGCCGCGTCGGCGAAGAGAACGAAACGGACCGAGGGGAGAAATTGGGGCGGGGTGCGCAGCAGGGTACCCTCCCGCTCCATGATGATGCCTGCAGGCTGCAGTTCCTCGCAAAGACGCGCGAGCGCCTCGGGCCTGGTCTGAAGGTTCAGCGGCACCGCGACCGCCCCCGCCTTCAGGATGCCGTAGTAGCTCGCCACGTACTGGACGCCGTTGTCCAGAAGCAGAACGATGCGGTCTCCCGGCAGCACCCCGCGCTCCACCAGGAAGGCGGCCAGGCGGGACGCGGCACGATCGAGCCGACGGTAGGTGACCCGCTCGCCGTCGTGGACGAGGGCCACCTTGTCCGGGCGGAGCGACGCGCTGTTCTCCAGGAAATGGTGCACGCAACCGTTCATGGTTTCTCCTTTAAAGCATTAGGCCTTACCCGCAGGGGCGCCCCCCCCCCTTTCCGCCCCAGGGGGGTGCATACCAGGTCCGGACGCACGACGGGCACCCCTTTCCAGGAGGAGGCAGCGACGAACTGGCGGTGCAGTATTTCGGTGGTGACGATCCCCATGAGGGCCATGTTGTCGAATTCACCGGCCGGGACGGAGAGCACCTTGCGAAAAAGGCGCCCAACCCGCTCCGGATCGAAGTAGCCGCTTGCCTTAAGGCTCGCCGTGCTCAGGAGTTCTTCCACGTAATCCGCCGCGGCCAGGGTGAAAAGGGAGCGGACCGGCGCACGGTAGGGCTGCTTCGCCCTTTTCAAGATCCTCTCGGGCAAAAGATCGCGGCAGGCCTTTTTCAGGAAGTACTTCTCGGCGAGCCCTCGCATCTTCCAATGCGGAGGGAGCCTGAAGGCGGACTCGATCACCCGGTAGTCGAGGAACGGGTGGCGCATCTCCACCGAGTGGGCCATGGCGACGCGGTCTCCCTGCGCGGAGAGGAGAAAGCCCGCGAGGAAGAGTTCGATCTCGAGGACTTGGGCGCGGCTGAAAAAGTCGCGCCCGGCGAACCCATCCGGGAGCAGGTGTACAAGTTCCTCACGCGGATCGTACCCCTCGAGCTGCTCGCGGACCCCCTTCGAAATGAACGTGAGGTTTCTCGCACCTCCCCCCCAGCGCACCGCATGCGAGAAGAAGGGATCATCCAACTGCCTCGGGTCGACGGCGAAGAACTCCCGCAGGAACTGGCGCCCGCGAGAGGGGTCGCGGAACACGTAAGGGTAGAGCCGCTCGAGAAGGCGCGGGCGCAGCGACGAACCGGGAAGGCGCCCCCACCACTGCCTGATCTTCGCCTCTTTGAAGATGTTATACCCCCCGAGCATCTCGTCCGCCCCCTCTCCGGAGAGGACCACCTTGTACCCCTCCTCGCGGACCAGGCTGGAAAGGAGGTACATCGGGACCGGAGAAGTGCGCAGGGTCGGCTGTTCGCAGTGCCAGACCGTCTCGGGCAGAAGCGTCCGGATCTGCGCGTCTTCGACGAGGACACGCCGGTGGTCCGTCCCCAGACGGGTCACCATCTCGTCCTGCGCGGAGCTCTCGTCGAAGGCGGGGTCGGCGAAACCAAGCGAGAAGGTCTTAAGACGGCTCTTGCAGTGGCGTGCGATGAGGGCGGCGATGATGGAGGAGTCGAGCCCGCCGGAGAGATAGGCGCCCACCGGGACGTCGGCACGCAGCCTCAGACGGACCGCGTCGTCAAGGAGCGCGGCGAAGGAGTCCGCAGCCTCGGCAAGCTCCCCCCGGGGGATCTCCTGCTCGCAAAAGTGGGGGATGCGCCAGTAGGAAACGGGGGCGGAGCGCCTGCCGGCGACGCGCAGGTAGTGCCCCGGGGGGAGCGCCTCGACCCCCTGGAAGAAGGTCCGCCCCGGTAGGGTGCTCCAGAAGACGAAGAGCTGGCTGAGCGCCTGCGCGTCGAGCTCGCGCCTGCCGGCGACGGCGAGGATCGCCTTGATCTCAGAGGCGAAGAGGAGCCGGCCGTCGGGGGTAAAGGTGTAGTAGAGCGGCCGGACGCCGACGCGGTCCCGGGCGAGGAAAAGCTCCCCCTTTACGGCATCCCAGATGGCGAAGGCGAACTGGCCGTTGATCCTGTCGAGGCAGGCGGGGCCGTACTCTTCGTAAAGGTGCAGCAGCACCTCGGTGTCGGTGCGGGTGGTGAAGCGGTGCCCCCGGGCGAGGAGGTCCTCCTTCAGCTCGAGGTAGTTGTAGGCCTCACCGTTGTAGACGATCCAGAGCGTGCCGGTCTCGTTGCCGATCGGCTGCGTTCCGCCGTCGATACCGATGATGCTGAGGCGTAGGTGCCCAAGCCCAGCGCGGGTATCGAGGTATACCCCAGACTCGTCCGGTCCCCGATGGCGCAGCGGCGAGATCATCGCCACCACCTGCTCCAGGCTTGGGGCTTCGGCTTCTTTCAGATTAACGATGCCTGCAATCCCGCACACTTGGTTCCTCCCAAGCCACCCACGCCCTCCGGGCGGCGCAAAACCATGAAACTATACCAATGAAGCCTCTTGAAGCAATGCGTTTTTTGGCACGGAATCTCGGGCGTACCGTCAGTGAAAGCCTGACGGCGCAGCATGCGGTGCGTGAAACAGGACGGGAATAGCGGCGCAACATAGAAGGGGCAGCGGTCACGACCACTGCCCCTTCACTTTTCCCGTTTGTCCTGCACTGATCCTCTTACCGGGGAGGGGAGCACATCAACGCCGCGGGGAAGCATCATCCCATGTGCCGGTAACCGAGCTCTCCAAGGGCCCTCAGCATCCCCCCCGGCAGCTTCTTCAAGAGTGCGCTGTAGTTCCACCCCTCGGCGTCCGGCCCGCAAAAGCCCCCCTTGCGGAAATCATAGCGGTGGTACCTGAGTTCGCTCCTGACCCCGCCCCAGCCGTCCTTGAAGTGAATCAGGCCGCTGTTGTCCGGATCGGTCCGGCCAAGGCTCAGGTTGTCGAAGCCTTTTTGCGCACATCTGATGATCATCTCCCAGAAAAGCAGGTTGTTGGCGCGCAGCCCCTGGTACCTCTCGTCCGAGGCACCGTACTTGTAGATGGCGTTACTGCCATAGTGAAGGCAGATGGCCCCGGCGACGGCGGTCCCTGCATGATAGGCGAGGGCGGCGAACCCGAGCCCTCTGCCGATCAGATGCCGATGCAGGTTGACGAAGTAGCTCCTGGGCTGTGGGGGGACCCCCTGACGTTTCCTTGTCAGGCAGTGCAGCTTGTAGTAGGTCAGAACGCCTGCAAGGTCCAGATGGAACTGGACACGCACCCCTTCCTTAAGCGCCTTCCTGATCCCCCTCGCCGTGCTCTTTCTCACCCTCGCGAACATCTCGTCGGTATCCCGGCAAAGGGCAAGGGTATGATTCACGAAGCATCGGCTTGCCACCTCACCCTCCAGGAAGCGCTCCCCCCTGAACTCGAGATAGCGCCACTTCCGCTTTCTGCCGTGGGCCAGTGCGGCCTGCAAAAGCGCCTGGAACTCCTCCTGCCTGTCGGCCACTGCGCCGCAAGTATCGGAAAAACAGAGGGAGACGCCGCGTCTTCCCGTGATGAGGCTGTCCACCTCCATCAAGGGAAGACACGCGGCAACCTCCCATGCATTGTTCAAAAGCAGGTAGGCGGGACGAAAGCGGTAGGAATCGGCGAGCAGCCGCGCCCACGCGGAACAGTGGAACACGGTGCTCGCCCGACGGCTGCCGACCCATGTGTCATATACATCATCACTGCGGGGATCGATAACGTGGAGATCGTTAAGGTGCATCACTGATCCGCCTTACTTCTTGGCAGATGTATTGAATCTGGTGTTCCGTCAGCTCAGGGAACATGGGTAGCGACAGCAGTTCAGCGGCACAGCACTCGGCAAAGGGAAAGCTCCCCGGAGCCTTTCCGCTTGCGCTGTAAGCCTCCTGCAGGTGGATGGGAACCGGGTAGTGCACGCCGCACTCTATGCCGCTTGCGTGGAGCGCTTCTTTCATCTGTTCCCGGTTCGGGGTCCTAACTGCAAAGACGTGATAGACGTGACGGGCGTAATCCATCTCCTGCGGCGTTTTTACCGCCGTGATCCCCGAAAGGTCCTTGCGGTACCACTGGGCGTGGTCGCGGCGCCTGGCGTTCCACCCTTCCAGGTACTTCAGCTTGACGCTCAGCACCGCGCCCTGGATGCCGTCCATGCGGCCGTTCATCCCGATCACTTTGTGGTAGTACTTGCGCGACTGGCCGTGGTCGCGCAGCATCCTGATCCGGCGCGCGAGCTGTTCGTCGGCGGTGACCACCCCACCGGCCTCGCCGTATGCGCCGAGGTTCTTGCCGGGGTAGAAGCTGAAGCAGGCGGCATGCCCCAAGGAGCCCGCGCGCCGCCCCTTGTACTCGGCACCGTGGGCCTGGCAGGCATCCTCGATGACCGCGAGGCCGTGCCGGTCGGCGATGGCTAAGATCGGATCCATGTCCGCGGTCTGGCCGTAGAGGTGCACCGGGATGACGGCCTTTGTCCTCGTGGTGATGGCATTCTCCAATAGGGCCGGATCCATGGTGTAGCTTTTCTGGTCGATGTCGACGAAAACAGGGGTCGCGCCGCACAGGGTGATTGCTTCCGCCGTAGCGATGAAGCTGTTCGGGACCGTGATGACCTCGTCCCCCGCTCCGATGCCGAGGCCTAGCAGCACAAGCCAAAGTGCCTCAGTGCCGCTACCCACCCCCGCCGCGTACCTGCTCCCGCAGAAGGCGGCGAACTCCTCCTCGAACTTTTCGACATAGGGGCCTCCGGAGAAGGCGCAGTTGGCCATGACCTCGCCTATCGACTGCTGCACCTCATCCGCTATGGCGTCATACTGGGCTTTGAGATTGAGAAATGGCACTTTCATCTGAGTTCTCCTTCGGGATGTACCGCAACACCCGGGCCGGATTTCCGGCGACTATGCTGTAAGGCTCCACGTTCTTCGTGACGACGCTGCCGGCGCCGACGATGGCATTTTCGCCCACCGTTACGCCGCACAGGATTGTTGAGCTGGAACCTATGGAGGCGTTTTTCCTGATCACGGTTTTGACCACGCTCCAGTCCGATTCCAGTTGCAGTTCCCCCGAAGCTGTGGTGGCCTTGGGATAAAGGTCGTTGATGAAGGTCACGTTGTGACCGATGAAGACATTCTCCTCGATCTCAATCCCTTCACAGATAAAGCTGTGGCTCGATATCTTGCAGTTCTTGCCGATCTCGGCGTTCTTCTGGATCTCCACGAAGGCGCCAATCTTCGAGTTGTCACCGATGGTGCAGCCGTAGAGGTTGATGAACTTCCCAAGTTTCACGTTCTGCCCGAGCTTTACGTCAGGTGCCACTGCCGCGAAATTTTCCACCATAGCGTTCTCCTTTCCAGGGTGCGGGCGCCGACTCCTTCCCGTCAGTTTAGCCGCACGAGCACGCCACCGCCGGCTAACGACTTCTTGATCGCCTCGAGGATGCGGACCACCCGCAACCCGGCGTGGCCGTCGTTTTTCGGGGTGACGTTGTTGTTTATGCAATCTATGAAATAGGATGTTTCGCCCTGCAGCGCCTCGACCTGGGTAACGCGCGGGGCCCACATGTCGCCGCTGCGGTAGCTGAGCCGCAGCCCATACGCCTTCTCCTTGGACTCCATGTTAAGGCTGTCAAGGCCGTCCACCCCTTTATCGTAAACACGTATCTTCTCGTCACTCACCAGGTCGTTCCAGACCAGCATCTTCTTCTGTCCGCCGATCAAGGTCGTCCTGATCTTTACCGGCGACAGCCAGTTCACGTTCAGGTGCGCGATGACGTTGCCGGGGAAGTAGATGGTGATGTAGGCTACGTCCTCGAGGTCGTTTCTGAAGTGTGCGATGCCGGTGGCGGTCACCGCGATGGGCTCCATACGCAGGAGATGGTCCATGATGGAAAGGTCATGCGGGGCGAGATCCCACACCACGTTCACGTCCTTCTGGAAGAGCCCGAGGTTCACCCTTATCGAATCAAAGTAGTAGAGGTCCCCGAGGATACCGTCGTCGATCAACTCCTTGATCTTCTTCACCGCGCCGGTGAAGAGAAAGGTGTGATCCACCATGATCTTCAGGTTTCTGCGCTCGGCGAGCTCGATAAGCTTTTCCGCCTCGGCTACCGAGGCCGTGAACGGTTTTTCGATGAAGATGTGCTTCCCGTTCGCGAGCGCCTTGCGGGCGATCTCGAAGTGCGACGAAACGGGTGTAACGACCGCCACGACGTCGATATCCTTGGCACTAAGAAGCCTGTCGCATTCGCGCTCAGTCCGGACTCCGGGATAGCTTGCGGCTGCCCGCAGCAGGGACTTCTCGTCCGCATCGCTTATGGCGACGACCCTGGCGCCCGGGGTCGTGTTGAAGTTCCGTGCGACGTTGGGCCCCCAATAGCCGAATCCTACTATGCCGACGTTGATCATAGCTCCCACCCTGAATGTTGAAGCGCTAGTAAGCCCCCCTGCACCTCAGTACGGCCATGGGGGTCATGAGGAGGATCTTCAAGTCCAGCAGCACGTTCCAGTTCCTTAGATACCGAAGGTCGAGCCGCACCATCTCATCGAAATTCGTCGAGCTTCTGCCGCTTACCTGCCAGGCGCCGGTGATGCCGGGTTTTTTCCCGATCAGGCGGTTGCGCTGCCAGCCGCGATAGTTCTCGACCTCGTAGTGGATCGGCGGCCGCGGCCCTACCAGAGACATCTCCCCCTTCAGCACGTTGAAAAGCTGCGGCAGTTCGTCCAGGCTGTACGCCCTCAGAAACCTGCCGACGCCGGTTACACGGGGATCGCTGGTGATCTTGTACACGGTGTCCTCGCCGGCATCGATCCTCCCCTCGATCAGTTCCTTCACGAACTCCCGGTGGATGGCGTCGTCCCGGTTCACGTGCATGCTTCTGAACTTCAACAGCTTGAACCGGGCACCGTTCAGCCCATAGCGCTCCTGGACGAAGAAGACAGGCCCCTCCGAACCGAGCCTGATGGCGAGGGGGGCCAGGAGAAAGATAGGGCTCAGCAGCAGTAACGCCGTGAGGCTTCCGACCAGGTCGAGGGCCCGCTTGGCGAGCGCCCCGGGCGTCTTGGCCATGGCGGTAGCGTTTACCTCCGGGAAAAAGAGCAGGTCGAAGGCGGCGCCGTCCCCCCCCGATTCGGGGTAAAGCCTGAAGGTGACCACCATGCGACTCGCCGCCTCCTCGCCGAAGCAGCTACGCAGCATCCCGATCACCTTGTTGCCGACGCACCGCTCCGCCTCTTTCACTTTGTCCGCGGCCACCTCGGCTAGGATCGCGCCGGCCGCCCTCCCCTCCAGTGCCCCGCAGATGTCGGTCTCCCTCAGGCAGCCGGGAAGCTCCTTGGCCAGCCGGCCAAGGAATGCGGCGGGGTCATCGTCAAAGCCGCCTCCGGCAGTCACCACCATGACAAGAAGCGGCTTACCCGCTCTTTCAGCGCGTTTTCGTTCCTGGCTGAGCTTTTGGCGGAAGCTCTCAACGTCATGAAAGCCGTGACCGAAGCAGTCTGTACTACCTGCGCGGCGCTCGCACAGCATGCGCCACCAGGAAAGTTTTTTTGTCCATTGACCGTCCATGTGCAGCTCCGAAAGAACCAGATACAGCCGGTGCAGTTTCAATGACAGCGTCCAACCGGTATCATTAATTTTTTCCAACCGTGCAAGTATAGTGAGGCGCTTCACCATGTCAAGGCGCCCGTCGCTGGGCTACAGGAACTGCATCTTGCGCTTGAACCCGGGCTTCAGCAGGATGGTCCGGTTCTGCAACATCTCCAGATCCCCCTCCTGCGTCAGCCGCTGCAAAAGCCTCGTCACCGTCTCCCGGGATACCGACGTGTAACCCGCCAGCTCCTTGTGGGTGAGTCGAAGGGCGATCACCACGCCGCGGGAGTCCGGCACGCCGTGCAGCAGGCTCAGGTGGTTCAGTATGGAGCGCAGCCTCTGCTCCGCATCCGGCAGGGTGATCGCCTTCAGTACCAGCTGCGCCTCGCGCAGGCGCTGACAAAGCATCGCGACCAACTGGAGCAGGACCTTATCGTTGCCGAGGAAGAAGGTGTCGAAGGTTTCCTTAGAGATAAGCCCTATCTCAGTGTCCTCCATGGCGATCACCGTGGCCGGCGCGGTCTTCGCGTCGAGGAGCGCCATCTCCCCGAAGACGTCGCCGCGCTTGTGCAAGGCAAGGATGCGCTCTGTCCCCTCTCCCCCGAGGTGGACCACGCGGACCTTCCCGCTGAAAACGACATACATGAAGTTGGCGGTGTCCTCTTCGAGAAGGACGATCTGGTTTTTGTGGAACTTCTTCTCGAGGATCCTGCGCTGCACCTCGTCGAACTCCCCCTCGTCCAGGTGCGAGAACAGCGCGATCGACCTGAGCAGTCTCGCGTGGCCGGTCAATTCCCCTTCCGTTCCCGATTTCTTCAACGTGCACCCCCAGATGGGTGATGATCTCACCTTGACAGGCGCAGCACCGAAGTGGCGACCTTGCGAAAGGCCGCGTCGAACTCTTCCGGCTCCGCCGAAAAGTATGTGCCGCTTGGCTGGTTCGCGTTGTAGGTATCCACCCCGTTCACGTTCGCCAGCCGCCTCATGATGTTCTCCCCCTTTTCGTTGTTGCCGTACGACGGGCAGGCAGCCTCGATCTCGCTGAGCTTGGAGCCGCGCCCGATGACGTGGATGGTGATCGGGTACCCCTGCAAACCCGATTCGCCGCGCGCCGCGTCGGCCACGTTCTCGGCCATGTTGCGCGCCGCGCGGTCGACGTTGCACTTTTGCTCATCGAAGCTGTTCGCCACGGTGAGAAGCTCCCGCGCTGCGTTGAAGCTTTTAACGAGCACGGTCCCGCTCCAGTCCATCTCTGGTAGCGTGTTCAGGGACAGGGCCGAGCGCCGCAGCGGCGAGCTCACCTCGTCCCTTTGGTAGAGCGGGTAGAGGCCGCCGTCCTGTGAGGAAAGGGCTCCTACAGCCTCCCCTGTGCCGGTTTCGAAGCGAGCGACCATGCCGTTGGGCGCGCCGGCGGCAAAGAGGACGATGATGCGCCGCTTCGATTGCCTGGGCTTCGGCAAGGAGTCCAGTTGCGCCTTGGCAACCCGGAGCGCTTCCTCCACCACAGCGTACCCCGGCTCCCGTGCTTCCGGACCGGCGAGATAATCCTGCATCCTTCTCAGGTCGAAACCGCGTTTTTCCCTGATCCTGAACTCGTCCCGTGCCTCGACCCCGTTTGCAAAACGGATCAAGCCGACGCGGTCTGACTCAGGGTTGAAGTTTCCCAGAAACCTGCCTGCCGCGGCTTTTGCCGCCTCTAGCGCCTGGTCGCCCGGTCTTTCCGGGGTTGCCAGCACGAGTACCAGGTCCACGGGGGAAAGCGTCGTAGTTGCACTCGCGCTGACTACGAATTGCCTCGTCCCCACCGCCTTGGCGAAGTACGAGGGGAGCATCGCCGTGGCGCTCACCGTTACGTGCCAGGATTGGTCCTCTTCCGTGACGACAGTGGTCGGAGCGACAACCTGTGCGCCCAAAAGGCCATCAGGGTAGTTAGCGGCAAAGAACCTGGCGGCTTCCGCACCAGCAGTCACCTCCCCCTGGGGGGCCACCTTACCGGCGGCGAGCGCTGCGGCGTCGACCGCCGCTCTCAATTTCGTCTTCACCAGGTAGGCCATGCCGACGTCTATGGCCAGCCCGATCATCGCCAGGAGAAACGTCGCTGTGAGGACGAACGCGACGAGCACCTGCCCCTTCTCCCTGCCTGCAGGCTCTTTCATGTCCCCTCCGTACCGTCAGAAGACGGTCCTCGCGTAGAACTGCTTGTCCAGCGTCACCATGCTCCCGGAAAAAAGACTCCGGTACTCGTAGAAAACCTCCACGACGAAAACCCTCTCCCCGTTCCCCAGCTTCAGCGCGTCCAGGCCCAACGCCTGTGGGTGCGCCCCACCCGGCGTGTAGGTTCCAATCCTGCTGTCGACCCTCAGGGCCCCTTTATTCCACGCCTCCTGCGCCTGGATGGTGTCCCCCTGCACCTCGGTGATGTACATCATCCCCCTTTGCGCCATGTCCAGCGGCTGGGCGGTGGCCGCCAGGAGATCCATGATCCCCTGCAGATCCGGTAGCGTCCCCGGAGCGGGGCGGGCAGCGAGGTTGGCCCCCTCGCGGCTCACGTTTGATATCACGGTGTTGGCGCGGATAGCGCAGGAGAAATCGTAGATCGCCAGCAGCACCAGCCCGAAAACGAGCAGCAGCAGGGCAAGCTCGACGCAGGCCTGACCACGCGCCCGGTTCCAGCTCCCCCCGGGCCTCATTATTTCCCCTCCTTAAGGGGGAAGTCCTCGTTTCTCATGGTTGATCTAGCGGTGAAGGTGTAGGTAGGGCCGAAGACCGGCCTGAGGACCGGCGTCAGCAGCGGACAGGTATAGGTGAGGCTTACCATGATGAGCCGGTTCGGCTCACCGGGGTCTCCCCCATCTTCGACCGGGGCACCGGTGTAGTTGGCAAAGGCCAGGACATCACGGGGAAGCACGCTCACCTTCGGGTCCTTCGGGTTATGGAGGTTGCGGTCGTAGAGCCCCATGGACTGTTCCCTAATCTTGGCGATAAGAGCCGCCCTGCGCGAGGGTGCCCCATCGCTGGAGCCAGTAACGGCGAGCCGCGCCCCCTCTCTTACCGCGTGCTGCATGGTGAGGTTTGCGTAAAAAATCCACCCCAGATCGATGACCGCGAACCCCAGCAGGGAAACGATCACAACCACCAGCGCGAGCTCCACCAACGCCTGCCCCCTTTTATCGTTCCGCATAAGAAAGCTCCTTGCGCGCCGCGATTGCCGGCACCCTCCGGACAAAACAGGCACCAGTATAGGTTAGAGACCTCCAATTTCAAGCCGGCCGGAAGGCAAAAAAGGGCCATCCTCAATTAACGGAGAGAGGCCACCCGGAATTCCTCGGGCCCCTAAAAAAATCGCTTGCACAATCGTTCCGCCGTCGTAGTATTTTAAAGTTTTTTAATTTCCAGCAAAATTTAATGATTGTTACGAGTCATGATCACTAACAACCCGCATGACCACACATATCCTGAGTTGAAATAACTGTTTGAATCAGAACAACTAGGAATCATCACCGGTACTGCATCCAATCAAATCAGTTGTGCAAACAACATCACCGCGATGTTGTACTGAAGTCCGGGTGGTAGATACTCCAACAGCAGCCACGAAAAGGGAGGTCAACATGTCTGTAAAAGCGAAAGTATCAAGCAAGATGAAGTGTCTGTTCAAAAGCATCAGTGGGCAGGGGTTGGTCGAGTACGCTCTGATACTGGTGCTCATCGCGATCGTAGTGATGGTTGCGGTGAGAACCCTCGGCAGAACGACCAGCACCGTGTTCACGGACGTCAACACCAACCTGAGTGCCCGCTGAAACGGCTCCGTGGGGCCACCTGCGCGCGCACTCCGCCGCAGGTGGCCCCTGGCATCGCCTTCTTAAGGGCGCCTCCCCTCTGATCCAGCACCCCCGCATGTGGCTGCCGGCGCACGTGAACGAGGAGGAAACGTATGACCCGCCCAAACACTGTCGCAGTGGTCTCGGTATTCGCTTTGCTGTTCGCCGTGGCCGCGGCCTGGCTCTCCTACACCTACCTGCAAAAGGAAATGGCTACCTTCAAGGCGGTCCAACCGCAAAGGATCGTCGTCGCCGCGACGGACATCCCGGTCGGGTCCACAATCAAGGAGGCGCAGCTTAAGGTAACGAGCTGGCCCAAAGACAGCATCCCCCCCGGAAGCAGCCGTGAGCCGGAGCCCCTGGTGAACCGGGTGGCGGTTCGACCGATCAACGGCGGCGACGCCGTCACCGAGGCGAAACTAAAGCCCTGCTCCGGCGCCCCCGGGAGCGGTTTCATGACCTACGTGGTGCCGCAGGGGCACCGCGCCGTCACCGTCGCTGTTAATGAAGTAGCGGGGGTCGCGGGGTTTCTCACCCCGAGCGACCGGGTCGACGTCGTCGTGACCATGCCCCTGCCGGAAAACGAAAGAGACAGCATCAGTAGAATCGTCCTCGAGAATGCCCCCGTGCTTGCCACCGGCCAGATCACCGACCAGAAGGGGGGAAAGCCCGTGGTGGTGCCGACCGTCACCCTCGACCTAACGCCGGAGGATTCGGAAAAGCTGGTGCTTTCTGCGAGCAAGGGGTCACTGCAGCTGCTGCTTCGAAACATCTCCGACAGCGCCCCTGTTGCCTCCCGTGGGATCACCGTATCCAGGCTTCTCGGGGTGCAGGCCGCCCGCACGCCGCAACCGGTGGCAAACCGCGCCCCCTTGACACGCCCGAAACGGGAGGCAAAGCCGACGCTGGGGGCCTCCTACACCCTGGTGATCGTCAGGGGATCAGAGAAGTCTTCACGACAATACCCCGAGTAAAAGTGCCGATAAAATGACCGCTTCCGCATCGGACGAGGTGACCCATGACGTTTCTCCGCGCCCTTAAAAGCCTTGCGTTTGCCGTGACACTGCTGATGGCAACACTCCCCCCCCAAGCGGCCTCGGCCGGGGTCCCGACCACGGTGATCGTCAACAAGGGGGTTGTGCTGACGCTGAAGCAGCCGGCAACCTATATCACCATCACCGACCGCGACATCATCGACGTCCCCGATCCCCCGCGACGCAACCAGATCCTCATCAACGGCAAGAAGATCGGCAACACCAACCTGGTCGTGTGGGAGCAAAACAGCGACAAGCCCATCTTCTTCGACGTGAGCGTGGTCGGGGACCGGGAAGGTATCGAGTCGCTCCTTGAGGAGTGGGCTCCCGACGACGACATCAACGTGCAGTTTGCCCGGGACACTCTTGTCCTCTCCGGGAGCGTTGCCAGCGAAGCCACCCTGAAGAGGGCGGAGGAGATCGCGAAGGCGTACGCACCAAAGGTGCTGAACCACCTCACCGTCGAGCCTCCCGCGCAGGTGCTGCTACAGGTCAAGGTGGCGCAGGTGGATCGCACCTCGCTCAAGCAGTTAGGCATCAGTGCCATGGTCAAAGGGACCAGCGCCGAGGGGTTCTTGAACCTCATCGCGGCACCAAGCAGCACGAGTTCCTCCGCGGGGCTCAAGGGGATAGCCGGCTCGGTCCCAGCACTCACCTCGTTCGACCCTCTGGACCCGTTCACCGTCGGGGTCTCCTACTTCCCGGCCGGTATCGGGGCGGTGCTGCAGGCGCTTAGCAGCAAGGGGCTCGCAAAGATCCTCGCCGAGCCGAACCTCCTGGTGAAGAGCGGACAGGAAGGGGATTTCCTGGCAGGGAGCAAGATCCCGTACAACGTAGTGGTGAGTACCGGCGGGACCGCCACCACCTCCATCGTCTTCGAAACGGTCGGGGTGAAGCTGAGGTTCAAACCCGAGGTGCTGCCAAGCGGTCTCATCAACCTGAAGATCGACCCGGCCGAGGTGAGCAGCATCGCCGGAACGCTCGCCGTGAATGGCTACCCCATCATCGACACGCGTGACGTACGCACCAGCGTCGAGCTGCGCGAGGGGGAGAGCCTGGTCCTCGCGGGGCTGCTTCAGGAAGAACAGGTGAGGAACATGTCAAAGATTCCGCTCCTTGGGGACATCCCGATCCTCGGCGCACTGTTTCGGGCCACGGACAAGGAGATGAGAGAAAAAGACCTCGTATTCTTCATCACGCCTAAGATCGTGCAACCTACGCCTCCGGGGGAGGCCACCGTGCTCCCCACGGACCGGGTGAAACCGGGAGAAAAACGGGAGTTCGACTGGATACCTAAGACACACTAGCGGCGGTGGCCGGTTGCGGACATGTGACACCGGGGAAGGCCCGGTGAAGGGGCTCAAGATGACTGCCGAGTTTTCCATTGCCATCATCGACGAGGACAGCGCGGCCCGAGAGGCGCTCCAGTCTTCCTTGAAGATGTACGCCGACGCGATCACCGTCGCGGGAACCGTCGAGCATGCCACGAGGGAGACCTCGCTTTCCAAGGGGGTCCCAAACGTCGTGTTCCTCGGGGTCGGGACGGTCGAGAAGGGGATCCGGGACATCCGCGCCATCACCGCGCGGTTCCCTAGGGCCTCGGTCATCGCCTGTTCGGCCGAGAAGAGCGTCGAGGGGTTTATGGCGCTCATGCGCGCCGGTGCGGTGGAATACCTGCTGCGCCCCATAGCACCCGAGGAACTGGACCAGTCCATGCGGAAGGTAGGGCGCCTGCTTTTCCCGGTCGCCCCCCAGGCGACCCCAGCAGGGGAGATCATCGTCGTCTACAACCCGATCGGGGGCATGGGGACCACCACCATCGCGGTCAACCTCGCCGCGGCGCTAGCCGAGGACGGCGCCAAAGTCGCCATGGTGGACTTGAACCTGGAGGCCGGCGACGTCAGCACCTTCCTGAACGTGAACCCCGCCTACACCCTTAGCAGCGTCACGAGCAACATGGAGCGCCTCGACGCCGAGTTCCTCATGGGGGTGATGACGCGCCACAGCTCCGGCCCCTACATCCTCACCGAACCGCTGGAGGTGGACGAGGCGGTCTCCATCACACCCGAGCAGGTGCAGCGCGTGCTGGAACTATTGCGCGGGATCTTCTCCTATGTCGTGGTCGATGCGGTGGGGCTTTTGGCCGGCTGCAACTCCTCCATCCTTTCCAGCGCCAACCTCATCCTCTTCACCACGACCCTGAGCCTCCCCGCCCTCAAACACACCAAGCGCTACATAGCCGCCATGGAGGCGAGGGGGCTGGGAAGCGACCGAGTGAAGCTCGTCATCAACCGGTACCTCCCAAGGGCGGACATCCAGCTCAAAGACGCTGAAAAGGTACTGGGCATCCCGGTGTTCCAGGCCATCCCCAACGAGTACGGCGACGTGGTCGCCTCGATAAACAAAGGGATCCCGGTCGTCAAGCTGCTGCCAAAGTCACCGGTCAGCAGGGCGATAAAGGGGCTAGCCGAGCGCGTCAGGCGCTAGGGCGCCGGGCTCTAGCGCCTGAACGCGGCTAGGGTGCCGAAAGGGGGGAGCTATGCTGTTGGACGACCCGCTTAGGAAGGCAGGCGAAGACGCCGTCATGGCGGATGACGATCAGTTGAAGGAGATGAAAACCCGCATCCACCGGCGCCTGATCGATACCATCGACCTCGCTAAGATGGACCTGATGAGAAGCTGCGAGATGACGGAGCAGATCCGCGGCATCATCGAGACGCTCATCACCGGGGAGGGGATCCCCCTGAACCAGAAGGAGCGGGACCGGCTGGTCCGTGAAATCCAGCACGAAACCTTCGGCCTCGGGCCGCTCGAGCCTCTGCTCGCCGACGACAGGATCTCCGACATCCTCGTCAACAACAGCTCCAGCGTCTACATCGAGCGGGAGGGAAGGCTCTTTCGGACACCGGTACGCTTCCGGGACAACGCGCACCTGATGCAGATCATAGAGCGCATCGTCTCAAAGGTGGGAAGGCGCATCGACGAATCCTCCCCCTACGTCGACGCGAGGCTTCCCGACGGCTCCCGGGTGAACGCCATCATCCCCCCGCTCGCCCTGGACGGACCGGTCCTCTCTATCCGCCGCTTCGGCCGCGACCCCCTCACCATGAAAGACCTGGTACAGCTGGAAACGGTCGACGAGCGCATGGCGCAGCTTCTCGAGGCGGCGGTGCAGACGCGCCTCAACATCCTCGTCTCGGGCGGGACCGGGACCGGGAAGACCACCCTTTTGAACGTCCTCTCCGCCTTCATCCCGGAAGGCGAGCGCGTGGTAACCATCGAGGACTCGGCCGAGCTGAAGCTCAAGCAGGAACACGTGGTGCGCCTGGAGACGAGGCTGCCGAACCTCGAGGGACGGGGCGAGGTGACCTCGCGCGACCTTTTGCGTAACGCCCTCAGGATGCGGCCGGACCGAATCATCATCGGCGAGGTGCGCGGCGCCGAGGCGCTCGACCTTTTGCAGGCGATGAACACCGGGCACGACGGCTCACTCTCCACCGTCCACTCGAACACGCCCCGGGACGCCCTCTCCCGGCTGGAAACCATGGTGCTCATGTCAGGCGTCGAGCTTCCCGAGCGGGCCGTGAAGGAACAGCTCGCCTCGGCCCTGAACCTCGTGCTGCAGCTCGTGCGCTTCTCTGACGGCACCCGTAAGGTGATGAAGCTCTCGGAGATCACCGGGATGGAGGGGAACACCATCGTAATGCACGACGTGATGGTCTTCCAGCAGCAGGGGATCGACCGGGAGGGAAGGGTCGTCGGGGAGTTCGTCACCACCGGCGTCCGTCCCCTCTTCGCCGAACGGTTCCGGCTTTTCGGCATCGAGCTCCCCCAGGCCATGTTCTAGCCCCAGGAGACGGTCATGCTCATCCCCATCGTCACCTTCGTTTTCCTCACAGCCCTCTTCTCCTTCGGCGCCGCCTGCCTCTACCTCGTGCAGCGAAGCGCATCGCCACGCACCGAGCTGAAAAGGCGGCTACAGCAACTGGCAGGGACGGACCGGGAGCTCCCTCCGGAACTGCAGGCACGCCTCACCGAGCAGGCCCGCCGTGCCGGAGCCCTCGTGACCGGTACGCCACTCGCGCGCAGCATCGTCAAAAGGCTTGAGCTTGCGGGGATGTCAATCCCGCCCGCTTCGGTACTTGCGGCAAGTGCCCTGACCGTGGTCGTCGCGGGAGCGGCAACGGCGCTCGTGACCGGACAGGCGGCACCCGCAGCAGCGGCGGCAGCGGCCGTCATCGGCACCATGGAGATCGCGCTTCGCTTGAGGATCTCGCGCCGGCGCGAACGCTTCACCGAGCTTTTACCCGACGCGCTTACCATGATCGCCCGCTCGCTACGCGCCGGGCACTCCCTCGCCGTCGCGGTGCAGCTCGTGGCCGAGGAAATCCCCCCTCCGGTCGGCCCCCTCTTCAGGACGGCGCACGAGCAACAGCAGCTCGGGCTTAGGATGGTGGATGCCCTCACCGCGATGAACGAACGGGTGGAAAGCCCCGACCTCAGGTTCTTCACCACCATGGTGACCATCAACGCCGAGATCGGCGGCAACCTCGCCGAGCTTCTGGACAAACTCGCCGGCACCATACGGGAGCGGCTGAAGATCAGACGTCAGGTAAGGGTCTACACCGCACAGGGGAGGATGTCGGGCTACGTACTGGGAGCCCTCCCCCTGATCGCCTTCCTGGTCTTCAACAGCACCAGTCCCGAGTACGAGTCGGCGCTTTTGAAAGAGCCGACCGGTCTGATCATCCTGTTGCTCGCGGCGCTGCTGAAGCTCGTCGGGCTTGCCGTCATCAGGAAGATCATCAACATCCGCATCTAGAGGTGCACCATGCTCTACCTCATCTCCTTCACCGTGTTCTGCACCGCGCTTTTTCTGTGTGCCGCCCTGTACGGCGTCCTCACCCGGCGGAGCACCGTCGCCCAGCGTCTCTCCGCTTTTTTCCCGGCGGGGCATAAGCCGGGAGCTGCCAGGGAGTCCGCATCGGGCGCTTGGGCCGGGAAACTGAGCCGCATCGGTGAACGGGTGAAGCTCCCAAAGGAAGAGAACTCCCGTTATCGCAAGGCGCTGGTTGCGGCCGGACTGCGCAGGGACACCCTGCATGCCTTCATCGGGAGCAAGCTGCTGCTCGCCTTATTACTACCGCTTCCCTACCTGCTCCTGGCGGCCGCCCCCGGCCAAGACTATTTCAGCGCCAACACCTTGCTCATCACCTCCGCATTGACCGTTTGCGGATACCTCCTGCCCAGCTTATGGCTAAAGCGACGGGTGAAGCACCGCCAGGAGGCGATATTCCACGCCCTGCCCGACCTGCTCGACCTGGTAACCCTTTGCGTTGAGGCGGGGCTCAGCATGGACGCGGCGCTGCTTAGGGCCTCAGAGACCCCGCAGTTCGACAACAACCCGCTCACCGCGGAGATCCGGCAGGTGACCATGGAAACCCGCGCCGGCAAACCCCGCATGGAGGCCCTCAAGGACATGGCGTTGCGGACCATGGTGGATGACCTTAGGTCCTTCGCCACCATGCTCGCCCAGACCGAGCGGTTCGGCACCGGGCTCGGCCAGGCGCTGCGCACCTTTTCCGACGACCTCAGGACCAGGCGGCGTCAGATGGCGGAGGAGGAGGCGGCGAAGACAACAGTAAAGCTCATCTTCCCGCTTGTCTTCGCCATTTTCCCGGCGCTGCTGGTGGTCGTACTCGGACCGGCCGTGATGCAGATAGCAAAGGTGTTCAAGTAAGCGCACGGTGCGCGAAACCGGAGCCCAATCCCACCCTGAAGGAGGTGAGGCGCATGAAGATCGATTTCAATACGTTCGTACTACTCATCATTTCGGTCCAACTGGCACTGGGGTACGTGAAGTCCTCCAGGAAGTAACTTTTCCCCCTCTTGCCGGTCCAGCGCCGGCAAGAGGCCCCTCCAGCTAGACGTCTAGCACTCCTCCCCCCCTCCCCTTCCTCGCACACCATTCCACCGCCCCCTCTCCCCCCTTCCCCGTCAGGCGTCACCCGAACCTTAATGAGGACTCCCGACCCCAAAGATAAATTAAAGTGCCGGGCATGCNTAACTTTTCCCCCTCTTGCCGGTCCAGCGCCGGCAAGAGGCCCCTCCAGCTAGACGTCTAGCACTCCTCCCCCCCTCCCCTTCCTCGCACACCATTCCACCGCCCCCTCTCCCCCCTTCCCCGTCAGGCGTCACCCGAACCTTAATGAGGACTCCCGACCCCAAAGATAAATTAAAGTGCCGGGCATGCCTGCCGATAAGCAGCTCATCATATAACACTGGTTGTTTGTTGCGAAAACTCCCGGACTGAATAGGGAAAACACCTCATGGGGCCTGAGGATCATGACAAAAAAAGGTTTTGTTAATGACGTAAACATCACGCTGGACGGCGCCTGCACCATGGAACGGGTCACCGACCTGCATGCGTTCCTCGCCGAGCGCTGCGCTGCCCTGGCCGAGACTCCCCCCTCCGCGGTGCGCGTCGACTTGGCACGGGTGCCCGGGATCGACGCCTGCGGTTGCCAGCTCCTCGCACTCTTTCTGGAGCAGTTGAGGCACCTGAGCATCGGTGCCAGCGCGGACGGCGCCGGCACCGAGGTCAGGGAGAGTATCGAGCTCCTCGGGTTCTCCTCTCTTTTCGCCGGGGAACACCCGCAACCGTAACGCGCCCCGGCAGCAAAGCCGGCGCGATCGACCGCAACGAAGGGACTAGCATGACGACTGCAGGCGGGGAACAAAGCGGCGTTGATCTGAAACGCTTCAACGAGGTGTTCTTCGAGGAGTGCGCGGAGAACCTTGCGCAGATGGAGCAGATCCTCATCTCGCTCGGGGACCGGGAGCCGGACCAGGAGCAGATGAACGCCATCTTCCGTGCCGCCCATTCCATCAAGGGTGGCGCCGGCATCTTCGGCTTCGACGACATGACCGTGGTGACCCATGTCATGGAATCGCTGCTTGACCGGCTTAGAAACCACGAGATCGTCTTCGCCCCTGGCATGATCGATCTCTTCCTGGAAGCCGGCGACGCGATCGCCATGCAGCTAGCCGGTCACCGCGACGGGAAACCGGTGCACCAGGAGGCGATCGACCAGGTGCGCGCCAGGCTGCAACAGACCATAGATGGCGACACGACGCAGGCGCCCGCCTCCCCCGTGTCCCAGACGCAGACACAGGCCCCGCCCGAAGGTGGGCTCCCGACAAGCTACCGACTCGCCTTCACACCGGAGCCCGAGATCTTCATGAGGCGGGTCCGGATGGAGAGCATCATCGCGGAGCTCGCCGACCTCGCCGAGGCGGGAACGTTCCGCTGCGAGGCACGGCTCGCGGAACTCCCTGACTTCGCAGGGTTCGACCCCGAGTGCTGCATCACCCGATGGGAGTTCGCCCTCGTCTCGCGGGCAACCAGGGACCAACTCGCCGATGTCTTCATGTTCGTGGCGGACGAAGACCAGCTCCGGATCGAGGAGCACCCAGCGGAGCGGCGCTCCCAGGTACAGGACCCGCCGAGCGAGCCCGCGCTACCGGTCGAGGGGAGACGCGCCTACGACCGCAACGAAACCGCACCCGGCGCCTTCGGCAGGCGCGGCGGCGAGGCGGAGTCTACGTTCAGGGTGAACGTCACCAAGGTGGACCAGTTGGTGAACCAGGTGGGGGAACTTCTCATCACCCAAGCCATGCTGAGCCAGGTCGCGGGGGGGCTCGACCCGATACTGCACCAGTCACTGCAGCGCGGGCTCGCCCAGTTGGAGCGAAACACCCGCGACCTGCAGGCGAGCGTCATGTCGATCCGGCTCGTCCCGATCAGCATCGTCTTCAACCGCTTCCCGCGCCTTGTGCGCGAGATAGCGGCAAAGCTCGGCAAGCAGGTAGAGCTTAAGACCTCAGGCGACAGCACCGAACTCGACCGCGGCCTCATCGAGAAGATCTCCGATCCCCTCACTCACCTCGTGCGCAACGCCCTCGACCACGGGCTGGAAAGCCCGGAGAAACGGACGGCGACCGGCAAGAATCCGGTCGGGACGCTCCAGCTCTCGGCCTCACAGGTGGGGGGAAGGATCGTGATCGACGTCATCGACGACGGTGCGGGGCTCCCACGGGAGAAGATCCTCGCGAAGGCGACGGAAAACGGCATCACATGCTCGGAGACGATGAGCGACGAAGAGGTGTGGCAGCTCATCTTCGCCCCAGGCTTCTCCACCGCGAGCGAGATCACCGACCTCTCCGGGCGCGGCGTCGGGATGGACGTGGTACTGAAGAACGTCCAGGCGATCGGCGGCCGGGTGCAGATCGCCTCCGAGGTGGGAAAAGGGGTGCGGGTGACCATCAGCCTTCCGCTCACCCTGGCCATCCTCGATGGGCTCTCGGTGGCGGTAGGGGGCGAGAAGTTCATCGTCCCGCTCAACGTGGTGATCGAATCGCTGCAGCCGAAAGCGGAGCAGTTGAAGACGGTGAACGGGCGCGAGGTGGTCCAGGTGCGCGGCGAGTACCTCCCCATCCTGAAGCTGCATTCGATCTTCAACCTGGAGACCGAGGTGACCGAACCGTGCCGCGGGATCCTGGTGCTGGTGGAGGCGGACGGCGAGCGCGGGGCAGTCATGGTGGACGCCCTTTTGGACGAACAGCAGGTCGTGGTGAAGAGCATCGAGACCAATTACCGTCGGGTCGAAGGGAGCGCCGGGGCGACTATCCTTGGCGACGGGCGCGTGGCGCTCATCCTCGACCTACCGGAGCTATTCTCGATGCACAGGCAGCTTTAAAGGGAAGGAGGCTAAGGGACCATGCAACAGACGGCACAAAACAGCTCCGAACAGCAGGGGGTGGCGCAGGCGGCATCCGAGTACCTCACCTTCACGCTGGGAAGCGAGAGCTACGGGATCGACATCCTGAAGGTGCAGGAGATCAGGGGGTACGACTGCGTCACCCGGATCGCCAACACCCCCCCGTTCATCAAAGGGGTGATCAACCTGCGCGGGGTCATCGTTCCCATCGTGGACCTGCGCATCAAGTTCAACGTGGGTGAGGCGACTTACCACGAGTTCACCGTGGTGATCATTATCAACGTGCTCGGCAAGGTGGTGGGGATCGTGGTGGACGGCGTTTCCGACGTGGTGGCGCTTCCCAGAGAAAGCATCAAGCCGGCGCCGGAACTCGGGGCGTCGCTCGACACCCGCTACATCACCGGGCTCGGCACCTTGAACGACCAGATGCTGATCCTCGTGGACATCGAAAAGCTGATCGGCAGCGACGAGCTGCAGATCGTCGACAGCGCGGCTGACAATTCCCAAAGCGAGGTGGTGAACCAATGAAAACGGCACGATTCAAAGACTGGAAGATACTTACCAAGATCCTCAGCATCTCCATAGCCACCATTCTCATGATGGTGCTCGGCGTGATGCTCTACGTACTCCCCTTCATGCAGAACAAGCTGATGGACGAGAAGATCCAGGCGACGAAGGCAGTGGTCGACGTGGCCTACGACGTCCTGACCTCGAACCAGAACGCGGTGAAGGAGGGGAGAAAGACCCTGCAGCAGGCTCAGGCCGACGCGCTGAAGCAGATCTCCGAGATGAGGTACCAGGGGAACGAGTACTTCTGGGTCAACGACTTGGATACAAAGGTGCTCATGCACCCGATAAAACCGGAGCTGGTAGGCAAAACACAGTACGACAACAAGGATCCGAACGGCAAAAAGCTCTACGTGGAATTCGTCAACGTCTGCAAGGAGAAAGGCGAAGGGGTGGTGGACTACATGTGGGCCAAGCCCGGGTCCACCGTTCCCGTCCCTAAAATCTCCTACGTCATTTTGATGAAGGAGTGGGGCTGGATCGTGGGAAGCGGCATCTACGTCGACACCGTCAAGGTGGAGATGAACAAGATGAAGTGGCAGATCATCGGCGGCACCGCGGCGCTTGCCATCCTCATCGTCGTCTTCGCCTGGTTCGTCGCGCGCCGCATCAAGGAGGCACTCGATCAGGCGATCGGCGCATCGAAGCGCATCGCCTCCGGGGATCTCACCGCCCAAATCGTGGTGAACAGCAAGGACGAGACCGGCGAACTCCTCGCCTCGCTCAAAGAGATGAACGAGGGGCTCGCCCACATCGTGGGGGACGTGAGAAACGGCGCCGAGTCGATCGCGACGGCGACCGAGGAGATCGCGGCGGGCAACGCCGACCTCTCCCAGCGTACCGAGGAGCAGGCGAGCGCCCTCGAGGAGACCGCCTCGAGCATGGAGGAGCTCACCTCGACGGTGAAGCAAAACGCAGACAACGCGCAGGCGGCAAACCAGCTTGCCATCAACGCCTCCGGCGTCGCGGTGAAGGGTGGCGAGGTGATCAACCGCGTGGTGCGCACCATGGAGTCGATCACCGACAGCTCCAAGAAGATCTCGGACATCATCGGTGTCATCGACGGCATCGCCTTCCAGACCAACATCCTGGCCTTAAACGCTGCGGTCGAGGCGGCGCGCGCCGGCGAGCAGGGAAGAGGGTTTGCCGTGGTCGCCGCCGAGGTGAGAAGCCTCGCGCAAAGAAGCGCCGCGGCAGCCAAGGAGATCAAGTCGCTCATCGAGGACTCGGTCGCCAAGGTCCAGGACGGCAGCCGGCTCGTCGAGGAGGCGGGGCGCACCACCCAGGACATCGTCACCAGCATCAAGCGGGTGACCGACATCATGGCCGAGATCTCGGCCGCCTCGATAGAGCAGTCCTCCGGGATCGAACAGGTGAACACCGCGATCACCCAGATGGACGACGTGACGCAACAAAACGCCGCACTCGTGGAAGAAGCCGCGGCGGCGGCCGAGTCTCTCGAGGAACAGGCCCAGCAGCTCGTCTCCGTCGTGGCCCGCTTCACCCTCGAGCAGGCGCAGAAGCAGGCGGCGCCGCCTGCGGAGAAGCGCAAACTCACCCGTGCGGCGACCAAGCCCCAGACGCAGGAGAAAAAAGTGAAACCCGTAGCGGCATCGGCAGGGGTAAGAGCGCTGGAACAACGTCCCGCACGCGCAGCGGAAGCTGAGCAGGACGATGACTGGAAGGAGTTCTGAGACCCGATATGCTCCATAGCGCGCCGCTGCCCCTGACGGGGGGGGGAGCGGCGCAGCACGCGGGGCAGTTCGAATTCACCGGGGACGACTTCGCGCGCATCCGGGCCTTCATCTACCGCTACGCGGGGATCGCCCTCGCCCCAGGTAAGATGGACATGGTCTACAGTCGCCTGGCGCGCCGGCTGCGGGCGCGCGGGGTCACCACCTTCTCGGAATACATCTCGATCGTGGAAGGTGGGGAACCTGAGGAGGTGGAGGCCTTCATCAACGCCCTCACCACCAACATGACCTCATTCTTCCGGGAGCCGCACCACTTCAGGACGCTGGCGGAGCGCCTGGCGCAGCGCCCGGCGAACCGCGCGGTCAGCATCTGGAGCTGCGCCTCGTCAAGCGGCGAGGAGCCCTACTCGATAGCCATGACCACCCGGGACGCACTCGGTGAGAGGAACCAGGCGAGCATCCTCGCCACCGACATCGACACCAACGTCCTCGGGCGTGGGCGCGAGGGGATCTACCCCGTCGACCAGATGGAAAAGGTCCCCGAGGCCTACCGCAAGCGTTTCTTCCTGCGCGGCGACGGGAAAAACGAGGGGTTCGTCCGCGTGAAGGAGGAGCTGCGCCGCATGGTCTCGTTCAAGAGGCTGAACCTCCTCGACCAGGAGTGGCCCATGCGCGGCAGGTTCGATTTCATCTTCTGCCGCAACGTGATGATCTACTTCGACAGGAACACCCAGCAGGCGATCCTGGAGCGGATCGCCCGGGTGCTGCAACCCGACGGGCTCCTTTTCGTCGGGCACTCGGAGAGCCTGCATCACGCCCAGGATCTCTTCAGGATCTGCGGCAACACGACCTATGCATTGAGGAGCTGACGGTGGCGAAAAGGGGGAAGGAGCAGGAGCCGGCGCGCTACTTCGATCAGGAGTTCGCAACCGAGGCGGTGAAGATCGTGGCGGGCGAGTTCTTCGCCACCTCGGAAGAACTCGCCATCACCACGCTCCTTGGTTCCTGCGTGGCCGTCTGCCTCTACGATCTCGAGTGCGGCGTAGGCGGCATGAACCACTTCATGCTCCCGGAACTGCAAAAAGGGGGCGACGCCACCCCCTGCGCCGGCCTCTGCAACACCCAATCGCGCAGTTGCGCACGCTACGGCAGTTGCGCGATGAGGCGCCTCATGGCGCAGCTGGAGCTTCTGGGTGCGAACCGCAGGCGCCTGGCGGCAAAGCTCTTCGGGGCGGGACGCGTCATGGCGACCGCCGCCGACATCGGCGGAAGCAACGCGGCCTTCGCCATCGAATACTTGAAACAACAGGGGATCCCCATCGTCGCCTCGGACCTTGGGGAGTGCTGCCCCAGAAAGGTGATCTTCTTCCCCAAAACCGGTCGCGCCCTCGTGAAAAGGATGCGCAACCCGCAGGAACAAACGCAATGCCCATCAAGGTGATGATAGTAGATGACTCCGCGCTGATCCGGTCGCTTTTGACCGAGATCATCGACGCCGAACCCGACCTCAAGGTGGTGGGGACGGCGCCGGACCCGCTCGCGGCGCGGCAGAAGATAAAGGAGTTGAACCCGGACGTGCTCACCCTGGACGTCGAGATGCCCAAGATGGACGGGCTCGTCTTCCTGGAAAAGCTGATGCGGCTGCGCCCCATGCCGGTGGTGATGGTCTCCTCGCTGACCGAAAAGAGTTCGACGGTGACGCTGAGGGCGCTAGAGCTTGGCGCCTTCGATTTCGTCACCAAGCCGAAGATCGACATCAGAAGCGGCCTCATGGAGTACGCGCGGGAGCTCACCGAAAAGATCCGCTGCGCCCACCTCTCCTTCCGCAACCGGGGTGCCGCACGGGTCGTGCCGCAGGTGGAGCGAAAACTCACCGCCGACGCGGTACTCCCGAGCGCCCGCCAGCATTTCTCCACTACGGAGAAGGTGATCGCCGTCGGCTCCTCCACCGGGGGGACCGAGGCGCTCAAGGCCTTCCTGACCCAGCTCCCTCCGGACTGCCCGGGGATCCTCATCACCCAGCACATGCCCGAGACCTTCACGCGCACCTTCGCGGCGCGGCTGAACGGCCTTTGCGCGCTGGCGGTGAAGGAAGCGGAGCACGGCGAGCGGGTGCTGCCGGGTCACGCCTACATAGCCCCCGGCAACCGCCACATGATGCTCGCCAGAAGCGGCGCCAACTACACCATCGCCCTGGACGACGGCCCACCGGTATCGCGGCACCGCCCATCGGTGGACGTCCTTTTCCGCTCCGCGGCCAACTGCGCCGGCGCCAACGGTCTGGGCATCATCATGACCGGCATGGGGGACGACGGCGCGGCCGGGATGCTCGAGATGCACGAGGCCGGGGCGAGGACCTTCGCCCAGGACGAGGAGAGCTGCGTCGTGTTCGGCATGCCCCGTGAGGCGATCGCCCGGGGGGGCGTGGACGAGGTGGTCCCCTTGTCCGAGATGGCGCATCGACTCCTTGGCTGGCTCGCCTCGCACGGCAAGCGCAGCTTCAGGGTCTGAACACCTTTTGCGACCGGAGAAAAGAAACTTGAAGCATCTGAAGATGGCAACCGAAAAGGTCCCCATACTGCTTGTGATAACGGCAGTCGCCATCGCGTTCGTGATGATGGTCGCCAACCGCCTCGTGCTGGAACAGATCCGCGAGGAGGCGGTGCGCCAGGCGAGCCGGCAGCAGGAAAGCAGCATGGCGGCCTTCTGGGAGCAGACGAGCCGCCACGGCAACCTTTTCCACATCGAGGACGGCAGGATGATCCTCGGCGACTACTACGTGCTGAACGACAGCAACGAGATCCCGGACCGGATCTTCCACATCACCGGCAGCCGCGCGACCATCTTCATGGGCGACACCCGGATCGCCACCAACGTGATGAAGGCGGACGGAACCCGCGCCATCGGGACGAGGCTCATCGGCCCGGCGTACGACACCGTCTTCCGGCAGGGGATGCGTTACCGCGGCAGCGTCGACATCCTCGGCATCCCCTACTTCACCGCCTACGACCCGATCCGGGATCCCAGCGGCAAGGTGATCGGCGCCCTCTTCGTCGGCGTGAAGCAAAGCGAGTACCTCGCGCGCTACAACGGCATCGCCGTGAAGATCACCGCGATCAACGGCACCCTGGCTGCCATCTTCGTGCTCTTCGCCGTCCTTTTGATCCTGAACCGCAGGCATTCGGAAAAGGAGATAAGGACGCAGTTACTGTTCCAGCAGCACCTGCTCGACACCATCCCCAGTCCCATCTTCTCCAAGGATGCCCTGGGGCGCTACAACCTGTGCAACAAGGCCTTCCAGTCCTACGTGGGGCTTACCCGCGAGGAGCTGATCGGCAAGTCCGTTTTCGAACTCTGGCCGGAAGAACTGGCGCAGCGCTACTACGACATGGACAGGGAAATCATGGAGGCGACCGGAACGCAGATCTACGAGTCGCAGGTGCGCTACGCCGACGGGTCGCTGCGCGACGTGATGTTCCACAAGGCCTCCTTCCGTGACGAGCACGGCACCCCCGGCGGCTTGGTGGGGGTGATCCTCGACATCACCGAGAGAAAGGCGGCCGAAAAGGAGCGCAGCCTGATGGAGGCCCAAAGGCACCGCTCCCGCATGATGGAGTTGCTCTTGATCCAGCTGAACCACGACCTGAACACTCCGCTCACCCCTCTTTTCGCCCTGCTGCCGATGATAAGGCGGAAGGTAGAGGACGCGGGCGTGGACCGGATGTTGGAAATCTGCCAGCAGTGCGTGAATCAGATCCAGGGGTTGGCGGGGAAGACGTTCGACCTGGTGCGCATCTCCTCCGATCGCCCGAGGCTCCTTCCGGTGAACCTCGCCGTCGCCGCGGACAGCGCGCTCGGCGACGTCTCCAACGCCCTTGCCGAGCGCGGCGTGATCTGCTGCAACGCCATCGATCCCGAACTGAAGGTGCTGGGCTCGGCGGAACAGCTTACCCTCCTCTTCAAGAACCTGCTCGGCAACGCGGCACGTTACGCGGCGCAAAACGGTAAGGTGGTGCTCTCCACGACCAGCAGGGAGGACGAGATCGTGGTCTCGGTGCGGGATGACGGTGTAGGACTCGACCGGGAACATCTCGCCCTCATTTTCGACGAATTCTATAAGGCGGACAGCGCGCGCCACGACCTCACCACCCAGGGGCTTGGGCTCGCCATCTGCAAGAGGATCGTCATCAACCACGACGGCATGATCTGGGCCGAGAGCCCCGGTCCCGGCCTTGGCACCACCATTTTCTTCACCCTCAAGGGGGACAGTTCCGGCGACCCGCTCCCGGTGCTGTACGACATATGAAATATCTTTCCGTTGATCAACTGAAACGCCGCATCGGCATCACCGTCGCAGTCGTGACCGGTGCGGCACTGGGCACCTTCACCCTCGGGCTCCTGCGGGGAGGCGGCGCCGGCGACCGGACCTCGCAGTTGCAATCGGTACTCGTCCTTTTTTTGTGCATGGCTGTCGCCGTGCTCGCCCGGCTTCTCTTCGCCCACCTTGAGCACCTCGAGGAGACCCGGCGCATCATCGAGGAACAGCGCACGGAGCTTGCCCTGAAGGCGGCCCAGATCGACGCCGCCAACGACTGCATCGTGCAGATCGACGCAGAGGGGCGTCTCATCCACTTCAACCAGGCGCTAAGCCGCATGACCGGATACGCACCCGAGGAACTGGCGGGACTTAAGCTGCACCAGATCGAACCGCCCGAATGCGCGGCGCAGATAGAGCCGACCATCCGCCTCATCACCGAGCGCGGCGAGGCCGCCTTCGAGAGCGCCTACCGGGCCAAGGACGGCCGGGTGATCCCGGTCGAGGTGCAGGCGCGGACCATGGAGAGCCGCGAGGGGCAGCTCATCCTGAACATCGCGCGCGACATCACCCAGAGAAAACAGGCCGAGATTAGGGAGCAATGCCGCCTGAAAACGCTGGAGAGGGTCGCCTCGGACGCCCCCCTCGAGGAACTCCTCACCTCGGTGGTCCGTTTCGTCGAGGAGTCCATCCCCGGTTCGCTCTGCTCCATCCTCCTCATCGACAACTCCGGAACCAAGCTGCACCACGGCGCGGCCCCCTCCTTCCCAAGCGCCTTCAACGAGGCAATGGACGGGCTGCAGATCCTCAAGGGGAATGGTTCCTGCGGCACGGCCGCCTTCCTGCGGCAGCGCGTGGTGATCGAGGACCTGGAAGAGCACCCGTGGTGGCGCGCGTTCCCCGCCGCGCGCGATGCGGGGCTCCGGTCGTGCTGGTCCGACCCGGTCTTCGCCGCCAACGGCACCCTGCTCGGCACCATCGCCGTGTACAGGAGAGAACCGCTCCCCCCGAGCGAGGACGACCTCCAGCTCCTGGAATCGGCGGCTCATCTCGCCGGGATCGCCATCAGCCGCGTGCGGGCCGACGAGGGTCGCCACGTCCTGGAGGAGCAGCTGCGCCAGAGTCAGAAGATCGAGGCGGTCGGGCAGCTGGCGGCCGGCGTGGCCCACGACTTCAACAACCTCTTGACGCCTATAATCGTCTACGGCGACATGCTGTTGCGCATGGCGCCGGATGGTTCGCCCCAGGCCCGCATGGTGCAGTCGATGAGTGCCGCAGCGCATAAAGCTAGCGAACTCACTCAGAAACTGCTATCTTTCGGGCGCAGACAGGCGCTGCATATAACGCTCCTTGACCTGAACGAGGTGATCACCTCCTTCAGGGAGATCATGCGCGCCACCATAAGGGACGACATCGTCATCGACCTCATCCTCTCCCCCGGCGCCGCCAAGGTGCAGGCGGACCGCGGCCAGCTCGAACAGGTGCTCTTGAACCTCATCCTGAACGCACAGGACGCGATAGAGGGAAGGGGCTCCATCTGCCTCGAGACGGGGCACCTGATCCTTGATGACGAGTTCCACCGGCAGCACCCGGTCGCGAAGCCCGGGCACTACATCCTGCTCGCCTGCAGCGACGATGGCTGCGGCATGAGCGAGGAGATATTGAGGCGGGTCTACGAGCCCTTCTTCTCCACGAAGGAAACCGGTCGCGGCACCGGCCTCGGGCTCGCCACCGTCTACGGCATCATCAAGCACCACGGCGGCTGCATCGAGGTTAAGAGCGCCCCCGGGGAAGGGACGAGGTTCGCGATCTACCTTCCGGCCAGCGCAAGCCTCGAGGAGCCGATCCTCACGCCGCCGCTGAGAACCCAGCTGCAGCAGGAGGGGAGCGCGGAGAAGGTGATCCTTCTCGTCGTGGACAACCGGATGATCCGCGAGGCGACCGCCGACCTGCTCGACTCCTTCGGCTATCGCGTCCTCGCCGCAGACTCGCCGGCACGCGCCCTGGAGCTTGCCGCTAGCACGACCGCTACCATCGACCTGCTGGCAACCGATGTTATCATGCCGGAGATGACCGGTCCCGAGCTTTACCAGAAGTTGCAGGAGCAGTACCCCGACCTGCCGGTACTGTACATCTCGGGCTACACCAGTAGCCCCCTCCAGGAAGAGCAGGAAAGCCGGCAGGCGATCTTCCTGGCGAAACCCTTCACCCTGGAACAGTTCATGGCGAGGATCACCGAGATGCTGTTCCAGATGGCCCCTGGCGTTGCCGAACCTCCTCCGCTGGATCACAGGGAGATGGCACGACTCATAGGAGAACAGAGGGGCTATCCCCCCCACAGGAAGGAACCCGCGCCATGAACAGAAAGATAATGATCGTAGACGACAACGAGTACGTAAGGGCATCGGTGGACATCATCTGCGAGTCGGGACAACTCGACCTGACCAGCGCCGCCAGCGGCATGGAATGCCTGCAGCGCCTGAAGGAGGGGTTCAGGGGGGTGATCCTCATGGACATCATGATGCCGGAGATGGACGGCTGGGACACCATAAGGGAGATGGTGGATCGGGACCTTTACCAGGGAAACATCGTGGTGATGCTGACCGGCATGGGAGAGCCAGACTCCAAGATGGAAGGGCTCCAGGAGTACGTATCGGACTACATGACCAAGCCCTTCAACCCGGACGAACTGCTCGATTCCCTGGAGTACTACCTGACGCTTTTAAACACGCCGGTGGATAACCATGAGCGCTAGGAACCTCGTTGTCATAGGGGTCTCGACCGGAGGTCCGCTTACCCTGAAGGCGCTCTTCAAGGAGATTCCCCCGCTGGACGCCGCCTTTCTCATCGTGCTGCACATCACGCCGCAGATGGATTACCGGATCGCGCAGGGCCTAGCCGCCGCGGCAACGATGCCGGTGACCCTCGCCGAGGACGGAGAGTACCTGAAACACGGGCACATCTACATGGCCCCGGGGGGCTTTCATCTAAAGCTCGAGGGGAACCAGCGGGTCGTGCTGTACGAGGGGGCACGGGTGAACTACGTGCAGCCGGCGGCCGACGTGGCGATGCTTTCCGTCTCCCGGCCGCTCAAGGGAAAACTGGTCGGCATCGTGCTGACCGGTATGGGGCGCGACGGCGCCGACGGGATCAAACACATCCATGATATCGGCGGGATCACCATCGCGCAGGACCAACATTCCTCGACCATCTACGGCATGCCCAAGGCCGCGGCGCTCACCGGGGCGGTCGACCACGTGCTCCCCCCGAAGAAGATCGCGGCGAAACTGATCGAACTCCTCGCCTAGCCCCGGGGCTCGCCCGCCGCGCGTTCCCCGGGGGCGTGCTTCAGGAGAAAATCGACGAAAGCCCGATTGGCAAGGGAAAGGTAGGTATCCTTCTTCCAGGCGATGAGGAGATCGAGGGACAGGGGCGGATCGAAGGGGACCGCGGCTAGGTCCTCGTCACCCGCCACCACCATCTTGAGGAAGATGGAGATCCCTGTCCCGTTTCTAACCAGCGATTTCACCAGCGAAAAAAGGTTCGTCTCGAAGACGATGTCCGGCGTACTGCCGCTCTCCTTGATCGCCTCCAGAAAGAACTCCCTGATGTAGTACCCCTCCTTGTAGAAGACCAGCGGCTCCCGGATGAACTCGGCGAGCGTCACCGAGGCGCGTCCGGCGAAGGGGTGGCCAAGCGGCACGCAGACGACGATCTCCTCGCGCAGGAAGCGACGCACTTCCAGGGCGTCGGGAAAAGCGGCGCTCCCCCCTCCCGCCACCACCCCCATGTCGAGTTCCCCCTGGCCGATCATCTTCTGGATCCGTCCCGAACCCTCGCCGAGCACGGAGATGCTCAACTGCGGGTAGGCCCTCTTGAAGTCCCTTATGATGTCCGGGAAGAAGTAGGCGCTGATCATCGGCGTGATCCCAATCCTCACCTCACCGCGGCTGAGCCCCTTCAGCTCGGCCATCTCCAGCTCCGCCCCGTGCAGGTCGTCGAGGATGCGCCGGGCATGCGGCAGAAAGATCTCACCCTCCGCGGTGAGGGAAACCCGCTTATCCTGGCGGTTGAAAAGCACCAGGTCGAGCTCCTCCTCGAGCTTCTTCACCGCCATGCTGATCGCGGGCTGCGCGATACGCAGCGACTCCGCCGCCTTGGTGAAGTTCTTGAGCCGCGCCACCTCCAGGAAATATTTGAGCTGCCGTATCTCCATGTTTCTCCCCGCGATAAAGATGCCTTCCCCGGAAACCTCCTCCCCCTGGAGGGGGGAGGTCGGGAGGGGGGAAGCTTCTTGTCCGAGAAGGACGCTACGCGCCCCCTCCCCTACCTTCCCCCTCCAGGGGGAGGGATATCATATCGAATCGTTATTAATACGATAAGCATTATATATTTTGCTTATGGTATGGCAAGCGCTATAGTGAACTCCGTCACAGGCAGTACGCGGGGAGAGAGCAATGGGATCGATAACAAGCGGCACCAAGAGATACCGGCAGATCAACTGGGCTTTTTTCTGCGCCGGGTTCGTAACCTTCATCACCCTTTACGACGTGCAGCCGCTGTTGCCGGTCTTCACCCGTGAATTCGGGGTGAGCGCCGCCTTCGCGAGCCTCCCCCTCTCGGTGACCACCTGCGCCCTCGCCGTCTCCATGCTCTTTGCCGGGACCATCTCCGAGACGCTGGGACGCAAGGCCGTCATGGTCGCCTCGCTTGTCACGACCTCGGTACTCGCGCTGATCACCTCCCAGACGGCGAACCTAGAACAGCTGGTCGTCGTCAGGTTCCTGCAGGGGATCGCCCTTGCCGGGCTTCCGGCGGTGGCCATGGCCTACCTGAGTGAAGAGATCGCCCCCAGCTCGCTCACCTCGGCGATCGGCCTGTACATAAGCGGCAACGCCATCGGCGGCATGACCGGCAGGATCTTCACCGCCGTGATGTCCGAGCAGACCAGTTGGAGGGCGGCCCTCGAGGTGATCGGCGTGGTCTGCCTCGTCTTGAGCCTTTACTTCGCCAAGACCCTTCCCCCATCCGAGAACCTGAAGAAGCGCCCGTTCGCGGTGCGCTACCTGTTCAGCTCGCTGCTGCGCCAGTTGAAGGATCCGGGACTGCTCTGCCTGTACGGCATCTCTTTCCTGATCATGGGGAGCTTCGTAACCCTTTACAACTACATCACCTTCCGGCTTCTCGGCGCACCCTACCACCTTTCCGCCTGGCTGGTTTCCCTGATCTTCCTGGTCTACATGCTCGGTTCCTTCAGCTCCTCCATGATCGGCGGACAGGTCGAACGTTTCGGTCGCGGGAGGATGCTCTTTCTCACCATCGGCACCATGGTTTTCGGGGCTGCCGTCACCACGAGCCGCGACGTCGGCAGCATCGTCACCGGCATCGCCATCTTCACCTGCGGCTTTTTCGGCGCCCACACCATCGCCTCCAGCTGGGTCGGGAGCCGCGCCAAGACCGCCCGAGCACAAGCCGCATCCCTCTACCTATTCTTCTACTATCTGGGGTCAAGCGTCTCCGGCACCGTCGGCGGAGTCTTCTGGGTATCCCACGGATGGGGTGGCGTGGTGCTGCTCATCCTGGGCCTTTTATTGCTGGCGCTCGCCCTTTGGAAGTTACTCACGAGTTGTGCCGCCGAGTGCCCAGCCCGTAACGCCGTCGCGAGCCTCGACGCCATGCGCAGCTGACCGCTCAAGTTCCGGGCCGGCCTGCCGATAGGTCTCATCAAAAGGACCGAGGAGCGAGCCATGCCTGAACTGATACGCGTAGCAGAAGGGATAGCGATCCCCGTAGACATGTGGGCGACCTGGGACAGTCTTTCCGAGTTGGCCGTGAAGCACGGTCCCATTTTCGAAGCCGATCTGGTGCGGCTGGGTTTTAACTTGCGCCCGATCTATCATCTGAACAGCTCCATAGGGGGCGAGCAAGCGATAGGCTTTGGAGCCGCCACCTCCGCCAGTTTGCAACTGGTACTGCGTCCCGACATCTATCGCGCTATGATCGGCAGCGTCGTCAACTGACGCTGCCTCCGCCCCCCCTCCCGCACCGCCAACTCTCCGAGCCTCAGCGCACCCCAGCTCCCCCCCTACCAGCCCAGCGAACCGCCAGCAGCAGCCAGCCCGGCCGGCGTGTCACCACCCCTTTGCTGCCGTCCATCCCGTCCACCAAGTCCACCAAGTCCACCAAGTCCACCAAGTCCACCAAGTCCACCAAGTCCACCAAGTCCACCAAGTCCACCAAGCAGCCTCCACAAGACAAAAAAGATCCCAAAACCCAGAATCGCGTTTTTATGACTTAGGTCAAGGTCGCCCCCCGTAATAGTGGTTAAAGTCGCATCATCGAGAGCGGGGCAAAGGTGCCGAAGGCAGCCGAGACCGACCGCCTCAAGAGATCACTATTAGGAGAGACGATGAAAGCCTTTTTTAAAAACCTGTTCGGCATTGAAACCTCAACCAAAAACAACGCAAAGGGGGAAGTAATGGAAAACATGTTTTGCTACCAGTGCGAACAAGCCGCCAATGGCGGTTGCTCCAAAGTAGGTGTCTGCGGTAAGAAACCGGATGTCGCCGCGCTGCAGGACCTCCTGGTCTACTCGATGAAAGGTATCGCCTTCTGGGCCAACCTGGCCCGCGAGAAAGGCGCCAAGGACGCCGCCATCGACCGCTTCATGATCGACGGCCTCTTCACCACGGTAACCAACGTCGACTTCGACGCCGACGAGATCGCCAAACTGGTCCGCGACGCCGCGTCCTACCGCAACCAGGCCCAGGCCCTCTATGAGAAGGCAAACGGCGGCGCCTACACCGGCATCGTTCCCGAAGCCGCTAAGGCCTTCCACGCCGGCACCACCGCGGAACTCGTCGAGCTCGGCGCGAAACACGGCGTCAAGAGCGACGACATCGATGCGGACGTGAAATCGGTCCAGGAAATTGTCACCTACGGCATGAAAGGCTACGCAGCCTACGCCCACCACGCCCTGGTGATCGGCCTTGAGAACGACGAGATCTACGCCTTCACCCACAAGGCCTTCGCCGCTACCCTCGACCCGAAACTCGGCCTCATGGACTTCGTCGGCCTCGCCATGGAGTGCGGCCGCATCAACCTGGTCACCATGGAGCTCCTCGACAAGGCCAACACCGACAGCTTCGGCCACCCGGTACCGACCCCGGTACAGCTCGGCACCAAGGCGGGCAAGGCGATCCTCGTTTCCGGCCACGACCTGCGCATGCTCGAGGAACTCCTCAAGCAGACCGAAGGCAAAGGGATCAACATCTACACCCACGGTGAGATGCTCCCGGCCCACGGTTACCCTGGCCTCAAGAAGTACGCCCACCTGGCCGGCAACTTCGGCGGTGCATGGCAGGATCAGGCTAAGGAATTCGTCGACTTCCCCGGCGCCATCATCTTCAACACCAACTGCATCCAGCGCCCGGCCGACAGCTACAAAGACCGTCTCTTCACCTGGGGCCTCGTCCAGTGGCCGGACGTCAAGAACATCAACGGCTGGGACTTCTCCCCGGTCATCGAGAAGGCTCTCTCCCTCCCGGGCTTCGAAGAAAAACCGGGCAAAGAGATCCTCACCGGCTTCGGGCACAACGCGGTGCTCGGCGTCGCCGACAAGGTCATCGACGCAGTGAAAGGCGGGCAGATCCGTCACTTCTTCCTGATCGGCGGCTGCGACGGTGCCAAGACCGGCCGTAACTACTACACCGAGTTCGCCGAGAACGTCCCGGCCGATTGCGTCATCCTGACCCTGGCCTGCGGCAAGTACCGCTTCAACAAGCTCGACTTCGGCGACATCGGCGGCATCCCGCGCCTTCTGGACATCGGGCAGTGCAACGACGCCTACTCCGCGATCCAGATCGCCGTGGCACTGGCAGGCGCCTTCAACTGCGGCGTCAACGACCTCCCGCTCTCCTTCATCCTCTCCTGGTACGAGCAGAAGGCGGTTGCCATCCTCCTCACCCTGCTCCACCTGGGCGTGAAGAACATCAAGCTGGGACCGAGCCTGCCGGCCTTCATCACCCCGAACGTGCTGAACTTCCTGGTCGAGAACTTCAACATCGGCCCGATCGGCACCGCCGAAGGCGACCTGAAGCAGATCCTCGGCTAATCAACAAAACTGCAGCATGAACAAAAAGGCGACCCCGGTATCATCACCGGGGCCGCCTTTTCTTTTCCTGGTCCACGCAAGCCCCTCACCCCGGAGGGGGGAGGCTGGGAGGGGGGAATTCGTGGTCGGCGTGGGGGGGGGGGGGGNCCCCCCGGTGGGGGGTGGCTGGGTGGGGGGAATTCGTGGTCGGCGTTCCCCCTCCCTAACCCTCCCCATCCAGGGGAGGGAACCTACTTCCCCGTTTTCTCCTTCTCAGGGATCGCCTCCGTCACACTCTCGCAGATCACCTTCTTGCTTCCCTTCATATCTGAGTATTTGAACCCACCGCCGAGCGTGGTGGGCGAGCAAACGTTATCGGGCGAATTTGCGTTCACAAGACAAATGGAACAAGTCACCGTCGGGTTATCGGTCAGTTGCTCGACCTCTTTGACCAGTCCCTTGCTATGTAGAAAGCAGATGTGGTGTTCGTGATCGCCGGCGCAGATACAATTGTTCTTCGGTTCCATCAGTTCCCCCTGCTGTTGTCTCTCTGTTTGGGGCCCAACATTAGTATTGGCACATCGCACATACTACCGCTTTTCCCGTCGCATGTCATCTCACACCGAGTAAAGTGAGTCGCTACTTCTGCAGCGGCTTTTTCTTCTGCTTGAGCGCATCCTTCAGCCGTTTTTGTGCCTGTGCGATCAGCATCTGGTGTGTCCCCTCACCGCTCTCCCCTTCGACAGGCTGACGCTGGAGGTAGCTTCCGTCCGGCCGCATGTCCCACGCCGAGCGGCGGTCCGCGTCGTAGCAATCGAAGATGGCGCGCAGCTCAGCGGTCAGCTCCGGCGCAGTCACCGGACAAAGCACCTCCACCCGCGCCTCCAGATTCCGCTTCATGGCGTCGGCAGATGATATGAAATACTCCTCGGCACCGCCGTTTCTGAAGTAGTAGATGCGCGCATGCTCCAGGAAGCGCCCGACGATGCTCACCACGCGGATGTGGTCCGAAAGGCCCGGAACCCCGGGACGCAGCCGGCAGGTGTCCCGCACGTAGAGATCGACCTTCACCCCGGCCATGGAGGCCTGGTACAGCGCCTTCACGATCTCGCCGTCCTCCAGCGCGTTCATCTTGAACTGCAGCCACCCGCCGCCGCTTTGCCGGTGCAGCTCGATCTCCCGCTCGATGCGCGAGAGGAGCGCCTTTTTAAGGAGCTTCGGCGCAGGCATGACCGCCTGGTAGTTCCTCTTCGCGGTGAACCCGGTGGTCAGGTAGTTGAAAAGCTCGGTGACGTCCTGCGCGATCACCTCGTCGCAGGTGATGAGCCCGATATCGCTGTAGATCCTGGCGGTCTCCGTGTGGTAGTTGCCGGTGCCGATGTGTACGTAACGCTTAAGGCCGGTGTAATCCTGGCGCACCACAAGGATCACCTTGCAATGGGTCTTCAGCCCCACCACGCCGTAGGTGACGTGTATCCCCGCCTCCTCCATCACCTCGGCGAGATGGATGTTGGTCGCCTCGTCGAAACGCGCCTTCAGCTCCACCACCACCGCCACCTGCTTGCCGTTTTGCGCGGCCTGCACCAGGGCGTCGATGATGCGCCCCTGGATCGAGGTGCGATAGAGGGTCATCTTGATGGCGCGCACCTTGGGATCGTTGGCCGCCTCGCGCAGGAAGCGCTCCACCGAAGTGGAGAAGGAAACGTAGGGATGTTGCAAAAGGAGCGATCCCAGGTCGCGGATGGTGTGGAAGATGTTTCGCTCGGCCGGTAGCCCCGGGTGATCGACCGGGTGATGCGGCGGATCGTGCAGGCGCGGGTAATCGAGCCGCGACATCTCGAAGAGATCGCGCAGGGCGAGCATGCCGGGGACCTCGAAGACGTCGTTCTCCTCGTCCAGTTCCAGCTCTGCCGCCAGCCGGCCGCGGTGCAGCGGCTCCATGCCGGCTCCGATTTCCAGGCGCACGATGGGGGCGAACTTGCGCTCCTTCAACTCCGATTCGATCATCGACATCAGGTCGTCCGCCTCTTCCTCGTCCTTCTCCGTGTTGGCGTTGCGGGTGACGCGGAAGATCTCGCAGGAGACGATCAGCATGCCGGGAAAGAGCATGTCCAGGTTGTTCATCATCACCTGTTCGAGCGGGACGAAGTGGTCCCCCTTGCCGACGCGGATAAAGCGCGGCGTGCCAAGACCGACCGGGACCTTCACCCGCGCCAGGGAATGCTCGCGGGACTTGGGATAACGCAGGGTTACCAGGAGGTTCAGCGAAAGGTTCGAGATGAACGGAAAGGGGTGAGCCGGGTCGATGGACTGCGGCGTCAGGAGGGGATAGATGTTCTTGTAGTAATGCTCGCGAAGCTGCTTCTTATCTTTCGGGGCAAGGGTGTCGTAGCTCTCGATAACGATCCCCTTAGCCTCCAAGAGTTCCCGCACCACCCGAAACGCCTCCCGCTTGACCGTCTCGATCTCGCGCACCGACGTGTTGCACTCGAGCACCTGCTGGCGCGGCGAGCGGCCGTCCAGGGTCAGGTCGTGCAGCCCGGCCCCGATCTGCTGCTTTAAGCCGCCGATCCTCTTCATGGTGAATTCGTCGAGGTTGGAACTTACGATGGCGATGAACTTCAGACGCTCCAGAAGCGGTGTCCGCTCGTCCATCGCCTCGTGCAGCACGCGCCGGTTGAATTCGAGCCAGGTCAGCTCCCGGTTCAGGTACCAGCGGCTCTCGCTCAGGTCGAAGGGTGACTCTTCCGTTACCGGCTGTTTCGGCTTAGGTCCCCCCTTCGGTTTAGCCTTCGCCACCTTCGCCTTACCAGCCTTGGCGGGCTTTACCCCGGCGGCCGCCTTTACCGGCTTCTCCCCCTTCGCTTTCGCCACTTTCGCCGCCTTCTCATCTTTGCCCGTCTTCGCATCCTTCGCTACTTTGGAGCCCTTGGCCGTCTTCGCCCCCTTCGCGCCTTTAGCCGCCTTCGATTTGGCTTGCGGCCGCCCCTGCTTTCCCCCCTTGCGGTCGACACCTGCCTGCGGCAGGACGGCGATCGTCTCGGTCCTGGTGCCGGGAGTGGCAGCATCGTTTTGGACGGAGGTGGGGATGGCAAAAGGATTGTCTGCGTCAACAGTGGGGACTTGGGGGGCCTGCACTGGATCTGCTGCAGTATCAGGAAGGATCGGCAACTCATTCACCAGCTGCAAGATGTTCTCTTCCCGCTCAATATTTAAGGGTACGACAGTCTTGGTCTCCATGACCTTGGTCTCCGGAGGTTGTAGGGATGGAATATTCTTGCATTATTATCTCACATTGCAACCGCTGCTGATCATGTAAAGGAGAAATGGAAAGGCCTCCGGCCCAGTTAACACTGTGGTTACTGAAACGGAGGCCTTCACATTGCCGATAATGACAACTCCTCTCACTCACGAGTTGGGTTCTTCCGCACCCGAGCCGCCCTCTTTCTCAATATCTTCATGACCTCAGCCGGACTCAACTCCGTCTCACTTTGCCTGCGCCGCTCTACAATCACCACCACCGGTGCTACCTCTTTTTTTTCCTGTTCGTCCATGGGAACCTCCAGCCGCGGCGGCTTCTACCGCAGCACCGGATTTAATGACGAACATTTTATCTTCAATCCTCCCCCTTGCCAGCAGGCGTTCCGTTTGCGCAAGCGGTCTCAGCCACTATAATGCTAGGGGCTCAATCGAACCTGCCGCAGTCACAAGGGAAATCATGAACGTACTCCTCCTGGCGATGCCTGATGCCGCCAACAATTTCCATCGCATCATAAAGGTCCCCAACCTCGGGCTCTGTTCCATCGCCGCGCACCTCAAGGGGCACCGGGTCAAGGTCGTCGATCTCGTCCTCGTGCATCGCGACATCGAGTCGTGGCTCAGGCGGCTTCTAGCGGAGTTCTCTCCCGACGTGATCGGCGTCAGCAGCATGAGCTTCCAGTACGAAAGCGCCCTGAAAGTCTTCGCCATCTGCCGGGCAGCCACCCCGCGCGCCAAGCTTGTTCTTGGCGGCTACCACGCCACCCTCGCCCGCGAAGAACTCGCCTCCGGCAACGCCCCGTTTGACTTCCTGGTACGCGGCGAAGGTGAGCATGCCTTTGCCGCCCTTTTGGAAGCGCTCGACGGCCAGCGCTCCTTTTTCGATGTCCCCGGCCTCGCCTGGCCGCGCCACGGCATCTTCGTCCACAATCCTCCCGGACCTCTGCTCGACCTGAAGTGCCTGCCACTGCCGGACCGCAGCGTGCGCGTTCTGGACGGCTTCACCTACTTCGACCGCCGGCTCGACTGCGTTGAGACCTCGCGCGGCTGCACCAAGACCTGCACCTTCTGTTCGATCACCGGGATGTACGGCTCCAGCTTCCGATGCCGCCCGATCGAGATGGTGCTCGAAGACCTGCGGGAACTCAAGCGGCGTGGCACGAAGACGGTGCTTTTGGTCGACGACAACATCACCCTGGACAGCCGCCGTTTCACTCGGCTCGCCGAGGCGATCGCGGAGCAGGGGCTGAACGACATGGAGTACCTGGTCCAAGCCTCCGTCGCCGGCATCGTGGCCGACCCGGCGCTTATACCTGCGCTTTCCCGTGCCAACTTCGCCATGGTCTTCCTCGGCATTGAATCGGTGCTGCCAAAGAACCTCGCTCTTTTTGAAAAGGGTGACATCAGGGAGCAGACCAGGCAGGCGGTGCGCCGGTTGCGCGAACACGGCATCGGGGTGATGGGAGGCTTCATCATCGGCAATCCCGACGACGGGAAAGAGGAGATAAGGGAAGTGTTCCGCGCCTCGCGCCGGCTGGGGGTGGATCTCCCCTACGTGCAGTGCGTCACCCCCTACCCCGGCACCAGAATCAGGGAGGAGTTGCTGCAGGCGGGGCTCGTCACGAATTCCGACCGACTGAGCAGGTACACCGGCTTCATGTGCAACGTGAAGACGAGGCAGCTCAGCACGGCCCAGTTGAACAGGCTGATGAACTGGGAGAACCTGAAGGCGTTCTTCAGCCCCTCGATGTTCGTGGGGAACCGCTTCGTGAAGAAGCGCGAGAAGGGGGCCTGGAAGGTGCTGCTCAACAACCTCGACCTCGTGCGCGGCTATTTCACCGGCGACCAGTTCCGCTCCCGCCACAGGTTTTGAAAACCATTTATCACCTTCACGTCTTGCGAAGCAGGTAGGCATGGGCCGATAGCCCCGCGCCGTAGGCGAGCAGGACGCACCACGTGCCGGCAGGGATCCCCTTCTGCATCATCTCCTCGAGTACGAACCAGACGGTGGGCGAAGACATGTTGCCGTACTGGGACAGAACCCGCCGTGTCGCCCAAAGGAGCTCTTCCGGTATCCCCACCTGGTCCCGCACCGCGTTGATAATCTTTTCGCCGCCGGTGTGCAGGGCCCACGCCCCGATGTCTTCCTTTTCCAGCGAGGCCGAGTCCAAAAGGTCGTCGACCACCTCTGCCGCGGCCCTTGCCACCAGACCGGGGAGGTCGGTCGACAACTGGTTGTGCAACTGCCCCCCCTTGTGGATGAAGCGGATCGCCTCGCGCTCCTCGGGCACGTAGCGCCCCGCCGACGCCGTCAACTCGAACCCTACCGGTTTCTGCCACAAAACTGCTGCCGCCGCGCCATCACCAAAGAGCGCATTGGAAAGGATGAGGCTCAGGTCGTTTCCCATTTGGAAGGCAGCGCTGCAGATCTCCACCGAGACGCTCACCACAACGCCGCCGATCGTTCTCAGCATCGACTCGGCCACCTGCAGGTTCGGGATCGCGCCGCCGCAGCCGCTACCGACGAGGTCGTAAAGCCGCGTACTCGGTCGCATACCGAGGCGCTGGGCAACGTAGGTGGAGATGCCGGGACAGATGTAGCCGGTACAGGTGTTGAGCACCAAGCCGCTCACCTGCCAGGGCGAAACCCCGACTTTTTCCAGTGCGGAGAGCACCGCCCGCCCCGCAAGCTCCACCGACTCTTCCGTGAAGCGGGCCACACGTTCGTCCACGGTCTCGTCGAAGATCCGCGCTGGCGCGTCGACGGCGAAGTGACGCTTCTCTATGGCCGGGTGCTCGAAGGTAGCCCGGATCAGCCCGAGGCTCCTCGGCGTAAGGGTTTCTTTGAAGCGTTGCCGGACGAGTTCCGCCGCGTAACTTTGTGTTGCGCTGAACTCCGGTACGGCCAGCGCCACCGAGGCGACATAGACCGCCCCGGGCGAGGCAGGCTCCCCCTTGGTGAAACGTGCATCGATCATCATCCCCTCCCATCGGTCACCCCCCAGAGGGCCCCGGAATGCATGTCATGGAAAGCTTCCTGGTAATTCTGCAGCATCTCTTCGCGGTACTTCGCGTCGACTCGGACCGCCTTGTCCGCCCAGCCGGCGCAGTAGCCGCACCGGGAGCAATCACACCCCCGGCATTCGATATCCTTCAGGCCGTCCAGAAAGCCGTCCAGAAGCCGGTTGTCGATGTAAACCGGGTCCCAGTCCAGTCCCGCCAGCAGGCCACGCTTCTCGGCCAGACGCTTCAGGCGCATGAGCCCGGTGGGGCTCACCGTTGCCGGACGGAGGAAGAACCTCACGAACCTCAAAAGTCCGGAAAGCCCCCCGCTCCCCCCGCCCCCCCGGTAACCATAGGGCTGGATCAAGTCGAGCAGGTTCCCTTCGAAGCGCCCTTCGGCGTAGGCCTTCACCCGGCGCGCCAACACCTGCGTCGGCGCACCCCGCTCCAGGATCTTGAAGGAATGGTAGCCAAGGCCGGTGTAGGCACCGAGGTCCTCGGGCCTGATGAACTCGGAGCGCAGGTAATGCGTCGGGTCGGCGAGCTTTGCCGCGGAGCAGCGCAGGGCGCAGTAATCAATCATGAAGCCGCGGCTTTCGTGCCCCTTATGGGAGGCGTGCGACAGGTTCACCATGTGCTGTCCCGACCAGGGGCAGAAGATAAGGCAGTTTGAGTTGGCGATGAGCTGCAGCTCGATGCGCACCGTCTCGCGGATCGCCTGTAGCATGGCGAAGTCCCGGTTCACCGTTATCGATTCCAGCGTGATGCAGTCCGCCCCCAGGTCCTCCCAGAACCTGGCCTTCGCCACGCAGTCCACCCGCGCGTAGACGCCCACCCGCACCTTGAGACGCGGGTGCCGCTTCTTGATGATGGGAAGCAGGAAAGGAAGCGAGACCGTGACCGAGGTAACGCCGCACTCCTCGACAAACTCGAGCAGCCGCTCCAGGTCCCGCTGTCCCTTCCGGGTGTACTCGCGGTTGTCCAGGCAGGCGGGGTTCAGCAGGTAGTTGAACCCGATCCCCCTGCGCGCCGCATCTGCGACGTGGGCGCGGAACCGGTCCCTACCAAGGGGCGCCAGCATGAAAGAGGCGCGCCCCCCGCCGATGCTGTCACTAGGGAGCTTGCCGAAAAGCTCCGCGACCGGAAACCCTTCGAGAGCGGACAGCAGGTCGGGCTCGAAATTGGTGGCGACGGAGAACTTCATGATTTATCCCCGGAGAGAACGAGCAGCCAGAACGGCTCGCGGTGGATCCTGAAGGAAGGGGCCCCCGCCTGCTGCGCCCACAGAGTGAGGTCCTCGACGGTGAACGCCTTCAGCACGGAGAGCGGGCCGTCGTATCGGGTCATGCGGTTTCTGGTGAAAATTCTCGTGAGCGCGTAGATGAGGAGGTAGGCGACCCAGCTCCTTTGCAGGTCCATGACGAGGTATCCCCTACGCGCCACCCGCATTATTTCCCGCAGCGCAGCAACCCCTTCCGGCTCCTTCATGTGGTGCAAGGTCTTGCTGCAGAGCACGAAATCGAAGCTCCCATCCCCGAACGGAAGTTCCAGGGCATCGGCGACCATCAGCTCGATCTCGGGGTATTGCAGGGTGCACCGGCGCGCGATGTCTATGGTGCGGCTGTTGATGTCGACTGCAGTGACGCTGATATCGATCCCTTTTTTACGCGCCCACTCAACCAGGGTAACCGGGAGGTCGGCGGAACCGGTGGCCACGTCAAGCACCGTTATCCGCGCGAGCCCCCTCGCCCGAGCCGACAGGTGTTTCAAAAGCGCCCAGCGGTCGCCCAGATAACGGTTCACCGTGCGGATGTCGGCGAGGCTCCCTTCGAGTTCGTCGACACTGCAGACGTCCGACGGGAGATCGAGAAATTCCAGTTTTGTCCTCCTGCGGGGGATAAACGGCATAGGCTGATTCTTTCCCTTTTCTATTTGGGCCAACTGGGGCTGGTCAGCTCGATACGCCAGATGGGGCCACCCGTGGCGAGAGGGCCTACGAATTTAACGAAGGCGGGCACCTCGTCCATGACGGTCCAGATGTGGTTGTCCGGCGGGCTCTTGCCGAGGAGCGCGGCGGGAAGCCTCAGCAGTCCGAGCTTCGGTTTGAGCACGTAGTGGTTTGCCGTCTTCTCGACGTCCCCGATCAGTATCTTGTTCTCGCCGGAAGGGGACATATCAAGCTCGACGACCCTCGGTGTCGGGGTGAAGGCCACCATGTGGATGGTCTCGCTGTTCCCCTTGACGAGGTTCTTCATCACCGTCGGCACCATGCCGTTGTAGACATCGGGCGGAAGTTCAAGCTCCCCCTGCATGACTTTCTCGCGGCCGTCCTTTCCTTTCACGCGCACCCGGTAGGTGCCGGGGCTCCGTTCCAGGGACACATCAAGGTCCTCGTCAAAAGACTTCCCTTTCTGGATGAGCCGGTAGCTCTTCAAGAGGAAGTGGCGCTGCTGCGAGAAGATCACCGTCTCGTCGTGGAGAGAACCGTCCTTGAAATATAGTATGATGCGGGTCTTGATCCCGCCTTCCTTGGGTAGCTGCATAAAATCACCGGAAGCGATCCGATTGCCGGCTTCGTCCTTGAGTACGAGAAAGCCGCGCACCATTCCTTCGGTGAACCTTACCGTCACCGGTGCGCCATGCACCGGCAAAGGCAACAGCAGCAAAAGCACCAACAGCAGCTTGCTACTCATTCGACTGTACGCAGACACTGTCTCTCCTTGGTGCTGAAGGGAATTGAGTGACAAAGCATTTGGCGATTCTAACATATTATTGTCAACGTGCAGGAGTGACGTACACCTCTGTCAGCGTTTGCGGCTCATCCCCTTGGTGAAACGGGTATAGCGCCAGTACGGCGTCGGCAACCCCACGGCAGTTCCTATCCGGCGCAAAGCCCCAATTACCGGAGCTTGTGTATCAAGCAGATTGATGCAGCGCGACGGCGCACTTATTCCCCGGTCCAAAAGCGTCCGGGCCTGCTGCGGGGTAAGCTGCGGCGAAAAATAGAAAGCCGGCATGAGCAGATCGTCTCCGGTCTCAACCAGCCCATCCCGCAAGGCCACATCATGCAAACCGGTGCCCGGGTAGATACGTATCCCGGTGGTCAGGAAGGCGTGATCTTTGTCGCTCAGGTAGCGGTTCAGAAAGGCCACCGTCTTCCCCAGGGTCATCTCGTCTTCGGAGGGACCACCCAGGAGAAAACACCACAAGGCGCGCAGGCGCGAGCTTGAAACAAGTTCCGCGGCGCGGTGCACCTCACCCTCATCGAATCCCTTGCCAAGCGCAGCCAAGGTGGCGCCGGCTGCACTCTCGGGGGTGATAACCGCGGAAGCCACTCCCGCGCGGGCCATCAGCTGAAGTTGATTCCTGGTGAGTCCCTTCGGGGAAAGGGACGAGACGCTGAAGCGGGCCTTGATCCCGCGCCTCAAAATCTCCTCGAGCAGCGTTTCCAGATACCCCTCCGGCTCGTTGAAGATGCTGTCCACGAACTCGAACTCGCGAGCCCGGGTATTACGCATGGCCGACAGGATCTCGTCGACCACCGCTCCCGGCTCCCTGACCCGCCACGAATCCCCCTCGATGCTGCGGTAGGTGCAGTATAGGCATCGATGGGCGCATCCCCTCTTTCCCTGGATGGGCAATACCGGCTCCAGCGCGAGGTAACGCCGTGTCTCCACCCAGCGGTGCAGACGCGGCGTGATGAAGGGACCGGCGCTTGCCGCCTCACCGCCCGCTTCCACCACACCCGCTTTGCTACGGCGGACCACACCTGCCACGCGTCCGGCATGCTCGGCTCCTTCAGCGCGAAAAAAAAGCGGGGCGGCGTGCTCCCCCTCCCCAACGACGGCATGGTCCAACTCGAGAAAGTCGAGGACCTGCTGCGGCATGATGCTCACGCCGGAGCCTCCCACCAGGATTCTGGCGTCGCTGCGTGACTTGATGAAATCCACCAGTAGCCGCACCTCGGGAAGATAGGATTTGGGGGCGAGGAAGTTGCAGTTGTCGAGATTTCTAACAGAAATGGCGATGCCGTCAGGAGCGAACGCGGCGATGGCGTTCTGCGTCGCAAGCAGTGCATCCCGCGCGAAGCAGAGGTCGAGCAGGCCGACCTGGAAGCCGGCCTGCAGCAGCGACTCGGCCACCCAGGCGGCGCCGAGAGGAACCGTCGGCTGCGGCGCGCGTTCACGGTTCGTGCTGATAACGAGTATGCGGGACGGCACATCTTCCTCCTGAAAAACAGTATCTTGCACTTCATAGCCCGGCACAAAAAGTGTTGATCCGACAATGTGGCAGGAGTAAAATGTTTCTTATGGAGGGAGCAAAAGACAAAAAACTTCACAAACCGACATAAAACAACTCCAGGTGCATGAAGCGACATCCGGGGTTGGTAACTGACGTTCAGGAGACCAGGCCGAAAGGCTTAGATATCTCGTCCGTTATGGCATAAAAAGACCAGATAAGGGTGGCTACCGAAGTTTCTCCCAGAAGCACAAAAACCACTCCTACGGATTGAGCAGGTTCACTGGACGCCAGTTATTTTTCCACATAAGGCTCGATGGCTATACATCGGGCCTTTTCTGTTGGCAGACCCTGCTGTTGCCGGACCCTGCTGTTGTCGGACCCTGCTGTTGCCTACGGTCACCTGTGGCCGATACAGAAGGTCCGTTGCTTGGCCAAGTACTGAATATGTCCAATTACTGATTACCCATCCACAAGAGTAACAGAGACTTCACTTTTCGCCGCCTTCCACCCCAGCGTTCCGTCGGTATTCTGTTAAACTACCCGACATGAACATCGCCACCCTCCCCCTTCTATTCTGCCGCCTGTCGGAAACCGAGACTCTCGCCTACCGTACCTACGGGACGGGGCCAACCAACGTCGTCCTGGTGCACGGCCTGGCGGCAAGATCCGAGACATGGAGTGATCTCGTGTCGCTCTTCCCCGCCGACCGCTACAGCGTCCACCTTCTCGACCTGCTTGGATCAGGGGAATCTTCGAAACCGAACGGGGGAGACTACTCCATCCGCGGCCACGCGGTCCGCCTCATCGGCTTTCTGGAACAGGAAGAGCTAGCCCAGGTCATCGTCGCAGGCCACTCCCTTGGCGGAGCAGTGGTGTTGCTGACCGCGGTAGAGGCGATGCTCCGGGATGAGCGCGATCTTTTGGCATCCATGATCATCATGGCCGGCCCCGGTTACTTACAGCGTTTGCCGCTTATGGCAGAGATTTTTAATAACCGTTACGCCGCCGCTCTCTTCGTTGCCCTGTATGCACCGGACGTATGGGTGAAAGTTGGGCTGAAGATGGCCTACCACGACCACAGCCTCATCGACCGGGAACACATCGCCCGGTACGCCCCCTGCTACCGCAACAAAGCCGCCAAGCGGGCCCTCGTCGCGACCTGCCGCAGCCTGGTGCCGGTCAACCAGGAAGAGATCGCCTCCCGTTACCAGGACCTGCGCCTGCCGGTATTGCTTCTCTGGGGAAGGCACGACGAGATCGTGCCACTGTCACAGGGGAGTCGTCTTCAAGCTGCCATTCCAGGGGCAAAACTACGTGTGCTCGAGGAATGCGGACATAACCCTCAGGAGGAGAAACCTGCTGAAACTTATGAGATCATTGACAGTTTCATCACCGAGGCCGAGAAAGAAAATACGTCGCAAAGCCAAAGGCACATTGATTCCAAACAACTGTAGTGCTATGTTTGGCGAGTTCCATCATATTTTAATCAACAAGGAGATGGAGTATGAAAGCACGTTGGATAGCCAGAATGATCGTTGGAATGACAGCAGCCGCCCTGTTAGTAACCGGCTGCGCGACCAATCCTGACGGAAGCTACGAGTACAAGAGAACCGGTCTTGGAGCTTTGGGCGGTGCGGTCCTGGGCGCCGGCGCCGGCGCACTCATCGGCGGCAAATCCCACCGTGGACGCAACGCGGCCATTGGCGGGTTGACCGGTGCGGTCGTAGGCGGTGGCGTAGGTAATTACATGGACCGGCAGGCGGCCGCGCTCAAAAAGAGCATGCCCCAGGCTGAAGTAGTGCGCGACGGCGACAAGGTCTACGTGGCCCTTCCGTCGGGTGTCCTCTTCGACGTGAATAAAGACGTCTTGAAGCAGGAAGCGAAGGATGCACTCGGCAAGGCGGCACCGACGCTTAAGGATTCCCAGACCACCATCGTCATCGAGGGGCACACGGATTCCACCGGCTCCGACGCCATCAACCAACCGCTCAGCGAGCGGCGCGCCGGACGGGTGCGCGACTTCCTGATTTCCCAGGGAGTACCCGCATCCAAGATGACTGCCGTAGGGTACGGCTCCACCCGTCCTGCCGTGGCCAACGATACCGAGGCCAACCGCGCCTTGAACCGCCGCGTGCAGATCGAGCTCACTCCCACCGAGAAGCTCAAGGCACAGGAGGGAAGCGGCAGCAACTAGCTCCCCGCAAACAACAACGGGACGCCGGCCTCGGCGTCCCGTTGTTATTTCAACTACCTCAACTCCCCGCCTACTTCACGAAGGTGCCGTTGCGGTACTCCTCGAAGGCCTGCTCCAACTCTTCCTGCGTATTCATGACGATGGGGCCGTACCACGCCACAGGTTCCCCGATCGGTTTTCCCGAGATCAATAGGAAGCGCACCGGTTTCCCCTGTGTGGTTACCGATACCACGTCGCCGTCCTCGAAAAGGATGAGGTTCTCCGGACCGCACTCACACTGCCGATCGAGGTCGAAGTATTTATTACCGACTACCTCGTGCCCGAAGGCGTTGCGCTCGTGATCGAAGTACCCTTCACCGTCGATGATGTAGGCAAGTGCCGTGTAGCCGCGCTTTATGGGGTGGGTGAAGCTACTCCCCTCGGGGATGGTCACGTCGAGGTATTCGGGATCGACCACCACGTCCCGTACCGGTCCCTGCACGCCCCCCGCCGTCCCGGCGATCACCTTCACCTTGATACCGTTCATAGTGACCTCGGGTATCTCCGAGGCGACGATGCCGCGATAACGCGGCGCCATCATCTTGTGGGAGGCAGGGAGGTTCGCCCAAAGCTGAAATCCCCACATGAGCCCCTCACCGTCGCCTAGCGGCATTTCCTGATGGATGATGCCGCTGCCGGCAGTCATCCACTGCAGGTCGCCGGAATCGATCACCCCTTTGTTTCCCATGCTGTCACCATGTTCCACTTTCCCGTGGAGCACGTAGGTTATCGTCTCGATGCCGCGGTGCGGGTGCCATGGAAACCCCTTCAAGTAATGCGGCGGGTGGTTGGAATGGAAGTCGTCGAAGAGCAGGAACGGGTCCAAAAGCGGCGCCTCGTGGTACCCGAAGGCGCGCTTCAGATGCACGCCCGCCCCCTCGATGGTCGGCTCACTCTTCCAGATCTTCCGTATCTTGCGCAAGGTCTCCATAGTAGCTCCTTTCGTGATGGGCTCCGCGGTCCGCTGTCCGGTGTGCCGGCACGGCTCGGGACAGGTTACGGCTTCAACAGCTTCAGTAACGCTTCGGCGGCAGGTGCAGATGACGCCGGGTTCTGGCCGGTGACGAGCTTGCCGTCCACTTCAACGTGGGAAGCCCAATCTCCCCCGCTCCGGAAGGTAGCACCACGCTGCTTGAGCCGGTCCTCCAGCAGGAACGGCACCACATCGGTCAGCCCCACCGCCTCTTCTTCTGCGTTGGTGAAGCCGGTAACATGCTTTCCTTTCACAAGGAAATCGCCAGCCGTTACCTTCACGTCCGCCAGCACCGCCGGGGCGTGGCAAACGGCGCCCACCGGTTTGTCGGCCCGTACAAATGCCTCGATGAGCGCTATGGAATCCGTATCGACCGCCAGGTCCCACAACGGTCCGTGTCCCCCGGGATAGAAGATCGCATCGAAGTCGTTCACCGACACCTCGCGCAGCCTCCTGGAATGAGCGAGGTCGTCCTGCGCCGCTTGGTCGTCCTTAAAGCGCATCGTCGACTCGGTCTCGTTTTCCGGCAGATTGCTTTTCGGATCCACCGGGGGCATTCCTCCCCTTGGAGAGGCTATGGTCACCGTTACCCCTGCATCGTGAAAGACGTAATAGGGCGCGGCAAGCTCTTCCAGCCAGAAACCTGTCTTCTCGCCGGTGTCGCCTAACTTGTCATGCGAGGTCACTACCATCAGAATTTTCATCACTGACTCCTTTGCGCGTTGCAGCCTTCGAGAGCGTGTTGGGATTTGGTTGAGCACTGCTAAGTCTTACAACATCCCCGGGATATATCAACCTACAGGCAGATGTTTCGCGCCTTCGCACGGATCGTCTGCTGTCGGTGAGGTTGACACCGCCGGGTTCCGTGCTTACGTTTTATTAAAACTACGCCAGGAGTCTCATCATGAGCGAAAAGGATATCGAAGTTGTAGAAGCTGAAATAAACGGCAAGCCTTCGCAGCCAGGCAGTCTCGTTCTGGCTTCAGAGGTCCTGCCGCTTGGTGTCCCCATAATTCCGATACGGCCGCGCCCTGCGTTTCCGAACATGCTGATTCCCATGGCGCTTGATGATCCAAACCAGATACGCGCCATCAAACACGCCATGGAATCCCAGGCCCAGGCGATCGGGCTCGTGCTCGTCAAGGACCCGGATAAGCCGGACGGTCCCGATAACCTCCATGCCGTCGGGGTTGTGGGGAAGATCGTCAAGATGATCCACCTTGGGGACGACAACGCCCAGTTCCTGCTCAACACCCTTGAGCGTTTCAGGATCGTCGAACTGCACCAAAGCGATGGGGCCACCTATGCCACGGTCAGTTACCAGTACGGCACCGAGCTTTCCGTCAACCCGGAACTGAAGGCATATTCCATCGCGGTGGTGAGCACGCTGAAGGAACTGGTACAGATCAACCCGCTCTACTCCGAGGAGATCAAGATGTTCCTCGGACGCTCAAGCCTTGACGATCCGAGCAAGCTGGCTGACTTCGCCGCGAGCCTCACTTCTGCCGACGGGCAGGAACTGCAACTGGTCCTTGAATCCTTCGATGTAAGGAAAAGGCTCGACCTGGTCCTCACCCTGCTCAAGAAGGAGCTCGAGGTCTCCCGGCTGCAGAAAAAGATCACCAAGCAGATCGAAGAGAAGATCAGTCGTCAGCAGCGCGAGTTTTTCCTGCGGGAACAGTTGAAGGCGATCAAGAAGGAACTGGGACTGGAGAAAGAGGGAAAGACGTCCGAGATCGAGAAATTCGAGCAGCGCCTGAAGGAGCTGAAACTGAACGACGAGGCGCAGCGCGCAGTCGCCGACGAGCTCGACAAGTTCAGGCTGTTGGAGCCGTCCTCGCCGGAGTACCACGTGACCCGGAACTACCTCGACTGGCTCACCATTCTGCCGTGGGGCAAATACAGCAAGGACTCGTACAACGTCGAGAAGGCGCGCAAGGCGCTGGATCGCGACCATCACGGGCTGAATGACGTGAAGGACCGCATCACTGAGTTCATCGCGGTGGGCAAGATGAAGGGTGACATCTCCGGTTCGATCCTCTGCCTCGTCGGTCCCCCGGGCGTCGGCAAGACTTCCATCGGGAAGAGCATCGCGGACGCCCTCGGTCGTTCGTTTTTCCGTTTCTCACTGGGCGGCATGCGGGACGAGGCCGAGATCAAGGGCCATCGCCGAACCTACATCGGCGCAATGCCCGGGAAATTCCTGCAGGCCATGAAGAATGCGGGGACCGCAAACCCCGTGCTGATGCTGGACGAGATCGATAAGATCGGCGCCTCGTTCCAGGGCGATCCGGCCTCGGCGCTCCTCGAAGTACTGGACCCGGAGCAGAACGGGACTTTCCGCGACCATTATCTCGACGTGCCGTTCGATCTTTCCAATGTCCTGTTTATTGCCACGGCGAACCAGCTGGACACGATTCCCGCGCCGTTACTCGACAGGATGGAGGTGATCCGCCTTTCCGGCTATGTCCTTGAGGAGAAAATGGAGATCGCGAAGCGCTACCTGATACCCAAGGCGATGAAGAACCACGGGCTGAAACACGGACAGGTTACCATCAGGAAGGATGCCCTGGCCGCGATAGTCGACGGATGGGCAAGGGAAGCCGGAGTCAGGACCCTTGAAAACCGTATCAAGAAACTTATGCGCAAGGCGGCAATGGAGTTCGCCTCCGGACGGACCGAAGCCATAGTGGTCACCCAAAAGGACCTGCATGATTACTTGGGGCAGCCGGTATTCACTACTGAGGAGATCTTCGAAGGGGTCCCCGGTGTGGTGACCGGTCTGGCCTGGACCAGCATGGGGGGAGCGACTCTCCCCATCGAAGCCACCGCCATGGCGAGCAAGGGCAAGGGGTTCAGACAGACAGGGCAACTTGGTAACGTGATGATAGAGAGTTCCGAGATTGCCTATTCCTTTGTGATGGCGCATTTGAAGTCTTACGGGGCACCGGCGGACTACTTCGACAACCACTTCGTGCACCTGCATGTCCCGGCCGGCGCTACTCCGAAAGACGGCCCGTCGGCTGGTGTGACCATGGCAACGGCGCTCATTTCGATGATTAAAGGAAAGCCCGTACGGAAGAAACTGGGGATGACCGGAGAATTGACTCTGACGGGGCGGGTTTTACCAATCGGCGGACTGAAGGAAAAGACCATCGCAGCACGTCGAGCCGGACTGAAAGTGCTGATCTTCCCCGAGGCGAACAAGAGGGATTTTGACGAATTACCGGATTACCTTAAAGAGGGGCTGGAGGTTCATTTCGCCAAAGAGTATAAAGACGTCGCCAAAGTTGCGTTCGGGAAGGTTTAAGAAGTTTGTGATTTGCATGACAGGTTGGTAGAGGGCAGAAAAGCGAAAAGCCCCACCGGATATCCAGTGGGGCTTCTCTATTAAATTCCCTGCGGCGACCTACTCTCCCACATCGTTACCAATGCAGTACCATCGGCCCAGAGAGGCTTAACTTCCGTGTTCGGGATGG
>NZ_SSYB01000005.1:610000-612800 GCF_004917075.1 Geomonas edaphica | reverse complement strand
CTGCACTTACACACCCGGCCTATCAACGTTGTGGTCTACAACGGGCCTTTAGGGGATTGCTCCCAGGGATACCTAATCTTGAAGGAGGCTTCCCGCTTAGATGCTTTCAGCGGTTATCCTTTCCGTACATAGCTACCCAGCGACTGCTCCTGGCGGAACAACTGGAACACCAGAGGTACGTTCAACCCGGTCCTCTCGTACTAAGGTCAACTCTTCTCAAGTATCCTACGCCCACAGAAGATAGGGACCAAACTGTCTCACGACGTTTTAAACCCAGCTCGCGTACCGCTTTAATTGGCGAACAGCCAAACCCTTGGGACCTACTTCAGCCCCAGGATGCGATGAGCCGACATCGAGGTGCCAAACCTCCCCGTCGATGTGAACTCTTGGGGGAGATCAGCCTGTTATCCCCGGCGTACCTTTTATCCGTTGAGCGACGGCCCTTCCATACAGAACCGCCGGATCACTAAGACCTACTTTCGTACCTGCTCGACTTGTTGGTCTCGCAGTCAAGCTCCCTTATGCCTTTACACTCTACGGCTGGTTTCCAATCAGCCTGAGGGAACCTTCGCGCGCCTCCGTTACTCTTTGGGAGGCGACCGCCCCAGTCAAACTACCCATCAGACAGTGTCCCCGACCCGGATGACGGGCCTGGGTTAGACATCCAAACAAACCAGGGTGGTATTTCAAGGATGACTCCACCGAGACTAGCGTCCCAGCTTCAAAGTCTCCCACCTATCCTACACAAGCTTATTCGAATGTCACTGTCAAACTGTAGTAAAGGTGCACGGGGTCTTTCCGTCTTTCTGCGGGTACTCGGCATCTTCACCGAGAATTCAATTTCGCTGAGCCACTGGTTGAGACAGCGCGGAAATCGTTACGCCATTCGTGCAGGTCGGAACTTACCCGACAAGGAATTTCGCTACCTTAGGACCGTTATAGTTACGGCCGCCGTTTACCGGGGCTTCGGTTCAAAGCTTCACCTTGCGGCTAACAAATCCCCTTAACCTTCCGGCACCGGGCAGGCGTCAGACCCTATACGTCGTCTTGCGACTTTGCAGAGTCCTATGTTTTTAGTAAACAGTCGCTACCGCCATTTCTCTGCGACCCTCTTCAGCTGTGCGAGCGAATCGCCTTCACCAAAAAGGGCATACCTTCTCCCGAAGTTACGGTATCATTTTGCCGAGTTCCTTAACCAGTGTTCTCTCAAGCACCTTAGGACATTTATCCTCACCCACCTGAGTCGGTTTACGGTACGGTCACCTGCTGTCTGAAGCTTAGAGGCTTTTCTTGGAAGCATGGGATCAACGACTTTACGGGGATACCCCCTCGTCATCAGTTCTCAGCGTTGAATGGAAGAAGGGATTTGCCTCCTCTTCCCGCCTACGACCTTAAACCAGGACAACCAGCGCCTGGATCGTCTACCCTACTCCGTCCCCCCATCGCAACAACAGGTGGTACGGGAATATTAACCCGTTTCCCATCAACTACGCCTTTCGGCCTCGCCTTAGGGACCGACTAACCCTACGCAGATTACCTTTACGTAGGAAACCTTGGGTTTTCGGTGACAAGGTTTCTCACCTTGTTTTTCGCTACTCATGTCAGCATAATCTCTTGTGATACCTCCAGCCGTCCTCACGGTCGACCTTCACAGGCTTACACAATGCTCCCCTACCACTTGATCCTTAAGGATCAAATCCGCAGCTTCGGTACTACGCTTAGCCCCGTTACATTTTCCGCGCAGACCCACTCGACCAGTGAGCTATTACGCTTTCTTTAAAGGGTGGCTGCTTCTAAGCCAACCTCCTGGTTGTCTGGGCATTTCCACATCGTTTTCCACTTAGCGTAGATTTTGGGACCTTAGCTGGCGGTCTGGGCTCTTTCCCTTTTGACTACGGATCTTATCACCCGCAGTCTGACTCCCACAATAACAGTTAGCGGTATTCGGAGTTTGGTTAGGTTTGGTAACCTGGTGAGGCCCCTAGCCCATCCAGTGCTCTACCCCCGCTACTTACTTTGTGAGGCTATACCTAAATATATTTCGGGGAGAACCAGCTATCTCCGAGTTTGATTAGCCTTTCACTCCTATCCACACCTCATCCCCTGGCTTTTCAACGCCAGTGGGTTCGGGCCTCCACGAAGTGTTACCTTCCTTTCACCCTGGACATGGATAGATCACCCGGTTTCGGGTCTACCCCCAGCAACTATGACGCCCTATTAAGACTCGCTTTCGCTACGGCTCCGTTCCATGAACTTAACCTCGCTGCTGAGGGTAACTCGCTGACTCATTATGCAAAAGGCACGCGGTCACACTGGATTGCTCCATAGTGCTCCCACTGCTTGTAGGCATACGGTTTCAGGTTCTATTTCACCCTCCTCATTGGAGTACTTTTCACCTTTCCCTCACGGTACTAGTGCACTATCGGTCAGAGAGTAGTATTTAGCCTTGGGAGATGGTCCTCCCGGATTCCCACGAGGTTTCACGTGCCTCGCAGTACTCGGGGACACCCTAGGGTGAATCAAGATTTCGGATACGGGGCTATCACCCACTATGGCCGGCCTTTCCAAACCGTTCGCCTATCCTTCATCAATCCCATGTCGGGGCCCCACAACCCCTGTGCCATCGAAATAGTACAGGTTTGGGCTGTTCCGCTTTCGCTCGCCGCTACTGACGGAATCACTATTGTTTTCTTTTCCTGAGGGTACTTAGATGTTTCAGTTCCCCTCGTTCGCCACGTACAGCTATGTATTCACTGTACGTTACTGGAGCATTACCTCCAGTAGGTTTCCCCATTCGGAA
>NZ_SSYB01000005.1:0-607500 GCF_004917075.1 Geomonas edaphica | reverse complement strand
CTTTCGAGATGTTATTCCAGATACCAGGGCAGGTTATCCACGCGTTACTCACCCGTGCGCCACTCTCATCAGAGCAAGCTCTGAATCCCGTTCGACTTGCATGTGTTAAGCACGCCGCCAGCGTTCGTTCTGAGCCAGGATCAAACTCTCCAGTTTAAAGTGAAACCGGAAAATCCGATTCTAGTTTGAAACAACTGACTTACTTAAAAACCTACATTACTGTTTCGTCTACTATTTAGTTTTCAAAGACCAAGCCGCTGTTTGCGACAGACTCAGCACCCTACCTGAACCGTTCCAACCTGTCAAGATTTTCTTTTCTTAAATCTTTCTCAGATTTGCCGCCGCCGCAACTTTCCTGCGGTGACTGCTGGCTCAAATATTCGGTTGAAAAGAACGTCGTTGCTGCGGAGTCCAGCTTTATAACAAAGCGCGTCTGCATCGTCAACGACTTAATGAATAATTTTCTCTAACAGAGCAAAATACTCAGAAAGCGTTTCCTATTGCCGATCGACCTCGGCTATACTCCGCCCATGTCTAATCTAGCCTTTGCCCTTATCATCTTCTCTGCCGTGATGCACGCCACCTGGAACACGCTGGTTAAACGGAGCCATCACAAGACCGTCTTTATATGGTGGATGTTCATCTGTTCGATGTTCCCCTTCACCGCTATCATCGCCGTCATCGACGAACCCTTCCACTGGCCCGGCATCCACACCCTCACCATGATCGCCATCGGATCGGTGAGCTTCGTCCTCTACCACCTCCTGAACGGACGCGCCTATCGGGACGGGGACCTCTCTATTATCTATCCTCTCTCCCAGACCTCGATGGTATATGTCCCTATCTGGGGGGTGCTGCTTTTGGGCGAACGGCTTTCCCTTACCGGGATCTCCGGCATCCTGCTCGTTATCTTCGGCACCTTTTGCGTCCAGATGCGGCAGGTGTCGCTAGCCGAGGTCGCCCGCCCCTTCCGCGACCTGCAGAGCACCTCGGTCCGCGCGGCACTGCTGGCCGGCTTCATCTATTCCATCGGGTCCATCGCCGAGAAGACCGGCGTGCGCGACTACCCGCCCGTATTCTTCACATATTTCCTGGTCATCGCCATGCTCATACTCATGACGATAAACCTCTGCCGCCCGAAGTACCGCGAACTCATCGCCGAGGAGTGGCGCGCCAACTGGCGCCTCATTCTCTGGAGCGGCCCGACGGTCATGCTCTCCTTCCTCACGTTTCGCTACGGGCTCAACATGGCGCGCGTCGGGTACGCGGTTCCGGTGCGGCAGGTGAGTATCATGGTGGGCGTTCTGATCGGGATCTTCTTCCTGAAGGAATCTTTCGGCAGGATGCGCCTTGTGTCGGCGACACTCATAATGGCCGGCGCGGCGCTCATACGGTTCGGCTAATACATAAGTAAAAGACATAAAAAGGCCCGCAGCCTTTATGACCGCGGGCCCCTCAACCGACGAGACGCACTCTTCTGTTACCGCAAGTGCATCATCTTGCTCGCCTTGCCGCTCATGCTGGTCATGGTATCCGCCAGATCCTCCATCCGACCGGAGAGGTCCCGCATCAACCGGTCGCTCCTGTCGCTGACCGTTCTCCCCATCTTGATCATTTTCTTCCTGCTTTTGGCACCGGAGCAGGGAGCTAACAAAAGCCCAATACCTGCACCAAGCATCCCGCCCCCCAGAAGCATCATGAGGCCATTGATCGGTCTTTTCATCCTTTCGTTCATGATAGCGCCTCCTTTTAGACGATATCTACTGATGTCTCATTTTACCGCCGATCAAAAAAGGAAGTCCACCGGGAAATCGTCTACAGAACAACACGAAGGCTCGACTATAGCGAATACATTGCCCCATTGATGTATTCAGCATGGACAGCAAATACCTTTGGTGCTAAGTAAAAATATCAGGTTGATATTGAGCCTGTTAGCTGTATGTTTACGACATGTCTTGAGCAAGGAGAGTCGCCATGCTACTGGAACAACTGGTTGAAAAGGCGAAAAAGGAACCCGAGTACGACTGGGACTCATACTACAAGTGGTTCTTCAGTGAACAGGCCGGCCAGGAAGTGACCGGGTACACCTTCTGGGAATGCAAGAACTGCCTTACCGTCAACGTCCTGCTTCTTCCCGCACGCTACGGCAAATGCCGCTGCTGCTCACTGCTCCATCTCCCCTCCTCCTGACCCCCTTTCCAAAGCAGCGCCATAAGAGCCCCATATCATAAAGGCTGCAGCATCTCCTTGACCAGCGCGCCTAGAGTCTCTATGCCGCGCTCCGCCTTGTCATCCCAAAACGCCGTGGAAACCCGCATGTAGTTCCGGTACTTCCCGGAGAGCGAGAAGATCGAGCCGGGGGTGATGCTGATGCCGCGCTCCAGCGCGCGATGGAAGAGCTGCACCGAATCGATCACTTCGGGCATCTCGACCCAGAGCATGAAGCTGCCGCCGGGACGCGTCATGCGGGTCCCCTCCGGGAAGTGCCGCACGATGGCATCGGTCATCTGGGAGAGATTTTTCGCGTAGACCCGGCGAATCGCTCGCAGGTGATGGTCGTACCCCCCGTTGGCAAGAAATTCGGCGATGGCAAGCTGAGTCGGCGACGCGGTGGCGAGATTACTCATCATCTTGAGACGCTCCATCTCGGTCTGGTACCTGCCGCCGATGGCCCACCCGACGCGGTATCCCGGAGCGAGGGTCTTGGAGAAAGAAGAGCAGTAGATGACGAGCCCCTTGTGATCGAAGGCCTTCGCCGCGACCGGACGCTGGTCGGTGAAGCAGAGGTCACCGTAGATGTCGTCCTCGATGAGCGGGATCTCGTGACGGGCCAGAAGCTGCACCAGCTCGCGCTTGCGCTCGTCGGGCATCAGGGTCCCCAGGGGATTGCTGAAGTTTGGGATGACGAGGCAGGCGCTCACCTTGTTGTGCTCGATAGCGTAACTGAGCGCCTCGATGCTGATCCCCTCCTTCGGCGTCGACGGGATCTCCAGTGCCTTCAGCCCCATCTCGGCGATCAGTTGCAGAAAGTTGAAATAAAAAGGGGACTCGACGGCGATGGTGTCGCCGGGCTTGCAGGTGGCGTGCAGGGCGAGCTGCACCGCTTCGACGCACCCGGAGGTGACCAGTACCTCGTCCGGGCGCACCCCGACGCCGTAAATGAGGGAGCGCTTCGCGATCTGGGTGCGCAGCCGCTCGCTACCCGGGGGCATGAAATAGGAGATGCTCTGGGGCCCGAAGCGCCTGAGCTCGGCGGCCATGATGCGGCTTAACTTGTCCACCGGGAGATGCTGCGGGTTGGGGATCGCGCTCGCCAGGGGGAGGAGTTCCGGGTTCATCATGTTGCGGATCACCAACTGACAGAGGTCGCTGAAGGTGACCGCGGTGGCGCGGAAGCGCTGGTTGCTGGCAACCGGTTCCCCGGTGATCTCGGGGACCTTCGGACAGACGTAGTAGCCGGACTGCGGGCGCGCATGGATCACCCTGCGGTCCTCGAGCACGGCGTACGCCTGCATCACGGTGTTGATGCTCACGTTGAGCTTGGCGCTCAACTGCCTGATCGAAGGGAGCCTTTCGCCGACCCGATAGGTCCCCCCGTCGATGAGCGACACGATCTCGCTTCCCACCCGCTCGTACAACGGCCTGCAGTCCGACACCATCTCCAGGGCCATACCGCCTCCCATCCGCGCCACCTATACGTTCATGATGACGCGGGAAGTTGCCAACCAGTTGAAGTCTCTGGGCAAACTCTACCGTAATACCGTCCACACCCACAGTCACAGTTACACTCATTTCGGACGGGTACAGTTATCATAGGCAACAACTGTCACCATTACAATTGTGAATTACCGTATCAGTTCCAAAGAATCCCCTCATAGTCCGCAGCAGCCGTCCTTTCCCTCCCTCAATGTCACAAAACAAGGTCAGATCGGTAACCTGATTGAAACATTGCGTTGCTATCCTCCCGGCCATCAAACACCGAGCCAGGAAAAAAGGAGAAACGAGGTCATGTTGCAAATGGTTACAAGACGCACTGTTGCGCCCATCCAGACCATCCGGATGCCGGAGTAGCGCCGATGCAGACGATACTGATCATAGAAGATGAAAAGGACCTCGCCGAACTGGTCGCTTTCAACCTGGAGCGGGAAGGGTTCCGGGTGGTAACCGCCCACGACGGCCTCACCGGGCTGGACCAGGTCTCACGGATCAAACCGGACATGGTCATCCTCGACCTGATGCTTCCGGGGCTTTTAGGTACCGAGGTCTGCAAGACCATGAAGCGAAACGAGAAGACCGCCGCCATCCCGGTGCTCATGCTGACCGCGAAGGGCGAGGAGATCGACAAGGTGGTCGGTTTCGAGGTGGGGGCCGATGACTACGTGGTGAAGCCGTTCTCGACGCGTGAGCTGATACTGCGGGTCAGGGCGCTCTTAAGGCGCGCCGCGGCACCCCCCTCCCTGGGGAGCGTCGTGAAGGTGGGGCCGCTCACCCTGGACGTCGAGCGCCACTCCGTGTCAATCGACGGTGCCGAGGTCGCCTTCACCAGCACGGAGTTCAAGCTTTTGCACATCCTGGTGCAGCGGCAGGGAAGGCTGCAAAGCCGCGAGGTCCTCCTGCGCGACGTGTGGGGATACGCCTTCGTCGAGGACTCGCGCACGGTCGACACGCACATAACGAGGCTGCGCGGTAAGATGGGGGCCGCCGGCGAACTGATCAAGACGGTGCGTGGCTTCGGCTACAAGATCGAGCTGTGAAAGTTAACGGGAACGTACGGAGCCTGTAACAGAAACGCCACAACGCTTCATTACCATGCCGACATCTTTGAAAAACAACGAACAGGAGGAACATCGATGCTACACCGAATCAAAAAAGCCGTCATGACGCTGGCGCTCATCGCCGCAGTCGCCTGCGCCGGTCAGGCAAACGCCGAAACCCTTATCAACGGCGCTGGGGCCACCTTCCCCTACCCCCTCTACTCCAAGTGGTTCACCGAGTACGCCAAGGTGGACAAGGGGGTCAAGTTCAACTACCAGTCCATCGGTTCCGGCGGCGGCATCAAGCAGATCACCGCGCAGACCGTCGACTTCGGTGCAAGCGACAAGTTCCTCTCCGACGACGAGCTTAAGGCAGCCCCGGGCAAGCTGATCCATATCCCGACGGTCATGGGCGCCGTCGTGGTGACCTATAACGTTCCCGGCATCGGCACCGGCCTGAAACTTAACTCCGAGGACGTGGCCAACATCTACCTGGGCAAGATCACCATGTGGAACGACCCGAGGATCGCGGACGACAACAAAGGTGTGCACCTCCCGGCGAAACCGATCATCGTCGTGCATCGCTCCGACGGGTCAGGCACCACCAGCATCTTCACCGACTACCTTACCGGCGTGAACGCGGACTGGGCCCAGAAGGTGGGCAAGGGCGCTTCCGTGAAGTGGCCGGTTGGCCTTGGCGGCAAGGGGAACGAAGGGGTCGCGGGTCAGATCAAGACCACCCCGTACTCTATCGGCTACGTCGAGCTTGCTTACGCATTCGAAAACAAGCTCCCGTACGCATCCTTGAAGAACAAGGCGGGTGTCTTTGTGGAGCCCTCAATCAAATCCACCAGCGCTGCTGCCGCAGCGGCCGTTAAGCACATGCCGGCCGACTACCGCATCTCGCTGGTGAACCAGCCGGGCAGGGACGCCTACCCGGTGGTCGGCTTCACCTGGCTCCTCGTCTACGAGCAGCAGAAGGACGCGGCCAAGGGGAAACACGTGGTCGAGTTCCTCAACTGGGCCATGGCCAAGGGGCAGAAGATGGCCGCCCCGATGCTCTACGCACCGCTGCCGGAAAACGTCGTGAAGATGGTGCAGAAGACCATAAAGACCATCAAGTAAAGCATCCCCATAAGCGGCAAACCCACGGGGCATCGGAACATACCGGTGCCCCGTTTTCTTTATTAGAGCCCATGAGAGATCCCAGCCATCCCCTCTCGGAGAAGCGCTGACCCCGGGCATTATCTTTCCTCTTGGTCCCGCTCCGGAGTCCTGTTAATGTGGGGCGCGTGAAACCGGACCTTCAAGGGAGACGCGACCATGAACAGAGCCACCAACACGCCGGCGGTATCGATCCTGATGCCGGTGCGCAACGAGGAGAAGCATCTCCGGGCGGCGCTCGCCTCGCTCTCGGCGCAGAGTTTCAAGGATTGGGAGCTGGTTGCCGTGGATGACGGCTCGAGGGACGCCACCCCGGAGCTTTTGGCCCGGGCGGCCGCAGCTGATGCGCGCATACGGGTGCTGCAAACCGGAGGGCTCGGGCTTGTCCCGGCCCTGAACATGGGGCTTGCCGCCTGTCGCGCCGACCTCATCGCACGCATGGACGGCGACGACGTCTGCCACCCGGCGCGGCTCGCGGCGCAGGTAGACTACCTCGCCGACCACAAAGAGGTGGGACTTCTCGCCTGCTCCTTCCGGCACTTCCCCCGCCACCGGGTCGGCATGGGGATGAGCGGCTACGAGCGGTGGCAGAACGCACTTTTGGGGCACGAGGAGATCTCCGCCGACCTATTCGTCGAGTCCCCCTTCGTGCACCCGAGCGTCATATTCAGAAAGGGAGAGATCGAGCGGACCGGAGGCTACCGGGACATGGGGTGGCCCGAGGACTACGACCTGTGGCTGCGCATGGCCGCGGCGGGGACACGGTTCGCACGGCTCCCGGAGACGCTCTTTTATTGGCGCGAACGGCCGGAGCGGACCACGCGCACGAGCCCGGCCTATACGCAGGACGCCTTCCGCCGCTGCAAGCTGCACCACCTGCTGGAGGGTTTTCTGAAGGACGAGCGAGAGGTGATCCTGGCCGGGGCGGGACTCGAGGGGAGGGCCTGGCAGCGGCTTCTCAAGGAGGCGGGGATAGGGGTTTCTTACTGGGTCGACGTCGACCCCAAAAAGATCGGACGTCCCCTGCACGGCGCGCCGGTCCTCGCCACGAGCGAGCTTACCCGCACCGGCGTCAAGCTTCTCATGACGGTGGGGGCCCGCGGCGCGCGTGACGTGGTGCGGCAGACCTCGCAGAAAGCGGGTTTCATCGAGGGGGTCGACGCCGTCTGCGTAGCGTGAGCCTGCGCGGCAGCCCCCTCCTCCCCCTACTTCCTGAGCGAGATGCTCAAGACGGGAGTTCCGGCGGTGCCGTTTCGAACCGACACGAACATCTCCTTGCCGTAGGAAAACTGGCCGTGATACCCCGAGACGCCCGCCGCGGCCAGGGCGCCCTGCTGATCCATGGCAAGGGTGTAACCGCCAGGGAGGAGCGTTGAGCCGCCGGCATCCTGGAAGGCGGTGTAGAGTAGCCCCCCGGCGGCGTCGACCGTCTGGGTGCCGTGACTCCACCCCGGCGCCGCACCGTAGATTTCGTGAACGCCGAAGCTACCGGCCAGGTCGGCCGTGAGGTAGCTCGAAGCGGTAAGGAGCACGGCGGGCGGGTGCACGAGCTGCATGATGCGCAGAAGCGGCGCGCCCCCCGCGTCGGTGGCCGTCGCCACGATGGTCATCTTGTCCGCCGACATGATCCCCTGGGTCACGAGTGCCGCGGGCTGCGGCGTCACCCCCGCGTACAGGGTCTCGCTCACCACGCCGTCCGCGGTGATGGCGAGGCTCACCGCCTTGCTCCCTCCACCGGGAAGGGCACGCGGAGTAGGCCCGTTCAGGGAGAGGTAGGTCACCCCCTGGTCCTGCCCCACCTGGCAGCTTGCGTACTCCCACTCCGGAACGAGGCCTGCCGAGAGCTGGTGGTAGACGTAAGGGAGCGGTCCCGCCACGAGCCTTCCCGTCCCCTTCACGTCCGCCGCGCTGAAGACGATGCCGGGGACGCTCTTCTGCATGACCATCAGCATCTTCCCACCGCCGGAAAGGGTTGCCGTCCCGACCATGAGATCCTTGTAGAGGTTCGCCGCCACGGTTCCCTGGAAGCCCGCCGCCTGACCGCTTTGCCTCACCGTACCGTCTGACAAAAGGGTCATCGCCGTGAAGATTTCCGCCGGTGCCGAGCTCCCACCCAGACTGTCCTCGTAGCGCGTGACGCTGACCGCACCCGAGGCGTCGATCCCGACCGAGCCGCGCAACCAGCGCGGGCTTGGACCGGTCACCAGGGCGTTGAAGCGCCAAGTCCCCTCCAGGTCGGCCTGGCTGAAGGGGCCGGGGGGCTCGGGCACCACGGATACCTCGGGAGATAGGGCGCTCTCGCCGTTTGAGTTGTAGGCGCTCACCGCGAAGTAGTAGCGGGTACCGTTGTCGAGCCCGGGCACGATGACCGAGGTGCCGGTGATCTCGGCCACCTTGGCGCCCCCGCCCGCGGCCAGCCCGGAGACGCTCGAGTAGTAGACGTGGTAGCCGGCCGCACCTTGCGCCGGGCTCCAGGAAAGCGAGACCTGCCGGTCGCCCGGGACCGCCACCACCCCGGCAGGCGTCGCGGCCATGCCCGGGTCGTAGCGCCACGGGGACGCACCGCAGGCGTTCAGCCCGGCGGTAATGAAGAAAGCGGCAACAAGAATGAATAAACTACGCCAGGTGCACTGCATCTGGAAAATCCTCCCGGGTCCGCCGCTGCGGACCCCGCGTCAGAGACGGTATTCGAACCCGCCGTAGATGTACCGCCCCGGCTGCGGGAAGCCGTAGCTCGTCTCGTAGTTCCGGTCGAAGAGGTTGTTCGCCCCCACGTAGAGCTCCACGCGATCCTTCAGCACCTTCCGGCTCAACCTCACGTTCACCAGCACGTAGTCGTCGAGCTTCGCCTTTTGCACCACCGCCGCGCTGTCCTTCGTATAGAAATACTGGTTGGCGACGTAGTTGACGGCGACGTAGGCGGTGGCACCGCAGCGCGCGTCGTAGCGTCCCTCGAGGGTCACCTTGTCGCGCGGGTTGTACTGCACCTCGTCCCGGCCGGGACGTGAGCGGTCCTCCGAGTGCAGATAGGTGTATCCCCCGCGCAGCATGAGCCGGTCCAGCGGATGCACCTCACCCTGAAGTTCGGCGCCGGCGAAGCGCACCTCGGAGAGGTTCATGTTGCGGCCGGCGGCCTGGTCGTTCTGGATCAGGTTGTCGGCGTCGGTGTAGAAGCCGGTGACGGCCACCCTCGCCTCGCGCGGCAGCTTCTGCTCGACACCCGCCTCGAAACTGCGCGAGGTCTCGGCGACGAGCGCGTCGTTTCCCTTAGAGAGATCGTAAAGGTCGCCAAGCGACGGGAAGCGGACGTTACGTTTGAAGGAAGCCTTCAAGCGGGTGTCCGGCAAAATGTCGTAACTCCCCCCGAGCAGGAAGCTGTAGTCGTCCTGGTCCAGTTCGCTTCTGTGCTGCCAGTAATGACCGTAACCGGCGACGAGCCCCACTCCGGTGACCGGAGAGAACTCGTACTCGGCTCCCGCCGAATAAAGCGAGAGCGAATGGTCCCTTGATAGATCGCTGTAGGTCGGGGTCCCGCCGGGGACCGGGTTCACCGTCTGTACGCCGTCGTTCTCCCAGGCGTCGCGCTCGGCGCCAAGCGACAAGGTGAGCGTCCCGAAGCGGCCGAAGTCGTACTTAGGCTGGAGCGTCGCACCGTAGACCGAGGTGCGCACCTCCTCCCGGAAGGAGCCGTCCGCGAGGAAGGAATCGAGCCGCGCGTCGTCGTACTGGTTCACGTCCTCCTCGTGACGGTTCAGGTAGGTCCAGCCGCGCAAGGTGAGACGCTCGCCCGCCGCGTACTCCCCCGCCAGCTGCAGGTAGAGCCCCGAGTAGTCCTCCACCCGGACGTACTTGGGGGGCGAGGCGAAGGGATCGATCGGATCGCCGATGGTGCCGGCGGGCTTGCCGTAGCTCCCCTCGCCGTAGCTCAGGGTAAGACCAAGGGCCAGGTCGGCGGTCGGGGTGAATCCGAGGGTGCCGAGGAAGTTGCGCCGTTCCTTGTCGCTGTTGTCGCGGTAGCCGGTGTTCTGGTTCGCGGTCCGGTCGAAGTCATTCGAGAGGGGGAAGCCGTCCACCCGGTTCGCGCTGCCGCTAAGAAAATAGCTGAAGCGCTCCGTGGCGGCGGAGAGGGTCCCTTTCGCGAGGTAGGGGGCGTGGTCGCCGAACTCGCCGGACACGGTCCCCCGCACGCCGGGGGTCCCCTTGCGGGTGATGACGTTGATCACCCCGCCCAGCCCCCCCTGGCCGTAGAGCACCGAGCTCGCCCCGGAGGTGAGCTTTATCTCGGCGATGTTCTCGGTGGGGATGGTGGTCGGGTCGAACTGCATGTCGACGGCGGAGTTCATCGGGACGCCGTCCAGGAGCAGGAGCACGTGGCGCGTCCTGAAGCCGCGGATATCAATGCGCGGCACCCCTTCGGCGCCGGTCCGCACGTTGACGCCGGGCAAGAGCTGCAGCGCCTGGTCGAGCGTCCGCGCCCCGCTCGCCCTGATCTGATCCTCGCTCACCCGGTAGAGCGTCTGGCTCGCCTCTTCTCCCGGCCCGCCGTCGGCGCGGTTACCGGACACCACCACCTCGCCGAGCGCGTAACTCTCCGAAGCGCCCCCGCCCGTTTCGCCCCTGGCCACGGCGGCCTGCGCGCAGCAAAGAGCTAAGAGGCCGATTCCCGTTCTTAATTTCATGGATACCTTCCTGAATGATGACGCGCCCCTCCCCTTGGAGAAGAGGGGGCCGCCGACACGCCCATGTCCCCTCCCCCGCCTGCGGACCGCAGCCCTTCGGTGGGCGTAGGCCCGGAGGCGGGGGAGGGTTAGGGAGGGGGGAAGCCGTCGCCTTATTGCGGGACGCCCTGTTTCGGGTTGGTCTGGCCGCCGCTCTCCAGGCCGGAGCCTATCGCGGTGACGGTGATCCAGTAGCTCGCGCCTGGTGTGAGACCGGTGATCGTGAGCGGCGAACCCGTGGAGGAGACCTTCTGGTTATACGTCATTACCGCTAAGGTTGTGGGAGCGGTTGCACTCTCCATGTAGTAGACGTTGTAGGAGGTAGCAAGCGGCACCCAGTCCCAGGAAACTGCCAGGGAACCGGCACCAGCGGTCACGGAGACCCCGGTCGGCTTGGCCGGGGCCTGAGCCGATGCGGAAGGTTTGGCGGATGACTGGCTGGACGTCGAGGTGCTCTCTCCCGCGATGTTAGAGGCAGTCACCAGGAAATAGTAGGTGGTGCCGTTGGCAAGTCCGGTCACGGTGAGCCCCGGCTGCGTGAGCCCGGCAAGGGACTCGTCCGCGGTGAGGGACACCTTGGTCCCGGTCGAAGTGGTGAAGCCGGAGGTCGTGGAGTAATAGACGTTGTAGGAGGTGGCGCCGGCTACGGCGCTCCAGGCCATGGTGACCTGGCCGTTGCCGCCAGACACCCTCAGCCCCTGAACCTTTCCTGGCAGCGCCGGAAGGGGCTTCGCCGAGGCCTCGTCCGAAACGGCCCCCTCGCCGGCCAGGTTTGCCGCGACAACCACGAAGTAGTAGGTGGTGCCGTTGACGAGCCCGGTGATGGCCTGACCGCTGGTCGCCCCGGCAACCTTGGTGCCGTTGCCTGCGGTGACGCCCGCGGCGGTGCCGTAATAGACGTTGTAGGAGGAGGCACCGGGCGCCGGTGACCAGGAGATGGTCGCCTGTGCATCGCCGCCGGTCACCACCACACCGGAAACCTTGTCAGGGAGTGGGGGAAGCGGCGTGACGCTCGCCTCGTCCGAGACGGCGCTCTCGCCGTGGGTGCCGACGGCGGTGACCACGAAATAGTATGTGGTGCCGTTTGCAAGGCCGGTGATGGCCTGGCCGCTGGTCGCCCCGGCCACCTTGGTGCCGTTGCCTGCGGTCACGCCCGGGTTGGTGCCGTAGTAGACGTTGTAGGAGGTGGCGTCAACGGAGGCGGTCCAGGTAACGGTCGCCTGGCTGTCCCCCGCGGTCGCCGCCATCGCGGTCGGCTTGGCCGGAGCGTTGGAGTCGCTCGAACCGCTCGAGCCGCAGCCGGCAAAAAACAGCGCGAGAACGGTCAGGGTGATGGCGGCAAGCCACCGAAAAAGCTGCTTCTTCATTGGGTCGTTTCTCCTTTTTTAAAAAAAATCCTCAACAGAGGGGGGTGCGTCATTTCCTGGCCAGGGCGAAGGTGATGGTCACCTCGAACGGCTCATCCGGCGACAGCTCCGCGGGGACCGGGGGAAAGGCCCCCACGGAGCTGATGGCGCGGGTCGCCGCGGCATCGAGAAAGGGGTGTCCACAGGAGTCGACCGGCTCGACGCTCTTCAGCGAACCGTCACGCCGCAGCATGAACCTTCTACGGCAACTCCCTTCCCGGCCGGACTTGCGCGCTGCCAGTGGGTATTCCTTGTGCGCCTCTACGAGCCGCTTCAACAGCGCCTGATAGCCGCCGCGGACCTCCCTCCCCGCGCCTTGCCCCGACGAAGCCGGCGCTGCGGCAGGTGCCGCAAAAGGCCCCCGGCCGCTTCCCATGCCGCGGTTATCCGCCTCGATCGTTGCTCCGGCCGCGGCGCACCCACTCCCTGCGGCGGGATGCAACGCTCCGGCCGGAGCGCCGACGACAGGCACGACGGGACTCGCGGACGTCCGGGGCGGTGCTGCCGGCGACACCGGTTCCGTCCGGGAAGCCGTAGCGCTCGGCCCAACGACGGGAGGCATCGCCGCGGGTGCCGCCCGTCGTGCAAGAGGAACCGGGGATACCGGAAAAGTCGCTCTCCCCGGCGCGGGTGCTTTTTCAGCCCCCCCCAAATCCAGGTACGCGACCACCGCCTGGCGGTTGCGCTCTTCCCGCACCCCTTCCCGCTGCCAAAGCCTTCCCGCCCCGTAGAGCAGAAAAAGGTGCACCAAAAAGGAAAGCAGGAGCAGCGGCGCCACCGGCAAGGTCTCGGCGCGGAGCGGGCTCACGTCGCGGCCGCCCCCTGGTCGATCAGACCGTTCTTGCGGAGCCTACGGATGATGGCCGGGACGGCAAGCGCCCCGAGCCCGCCCCAAAGCCCGTTCATCCCCGCCGAGATCACCGTTTTCTGCAGCATAATCTCCTCGTCCATGCCGAGAAGCCATTCGACGCCGGTGTTAGCGCCGGCTCGCAAAAGCGACGCCAGCACCCCGACCGTGGCGCACGCGAGGAGGCTCGTGACAAAGGCGGGGGCGATCAGGCCGGCCAGGTCCACCACGAGTGCCGGGAGCAGGAACTTGACCAGCACCATCGCGCCGCCGCTCCCCATGCCGAGGATCACGCTGGCAAGGCTCGTGATGAGCCCGACCAGAGTCGCCGCGCCGACCTTCGGGACGCATCCCCTGGCGAGTAGGAAGAAGAACATGGTGAAAAACATGACGTGCCCCGGCAGGTGCAGGTGCAGCCTGAGCCCGGCGCGGGTGAGCACGATCAGGGTCGCGCAGAAGCAGAGCAGGACCGCCTCCCGCAGGGTAAAGCGGCGCCATATATAGATTCTTTCCGTTTGTTCCATTGTTTCTCCTTGGGGACAGGCTCCATAGGTGCCTGTCCCCTTTTCAGATGTCCCCTTTCGGACGTCCCCGCCCCCGCCTGCGGACCGTAGCCCTTCGGTGGGCGTAGGCCCGGAGGGTGAGGGGTGCGTTCTCAACAACACGCCGCAGCACGCGGGATCTGGGACTAATCAGTAAGTGCTTTAACCGGGTACGCCCCGTCCCTGCCCTCAACCTCGCTAACCGCCTCCTCCCCGTCCGCCCTTCCCATCGCGGCCACATCGAGGTAGGTCCGCTCCCGGTGCAGACCGAAGGCGCGCGCCTCGGCGGAGCGGGACACCTCGTCGGCAGTCCTGAAGGCACGGACCATGAGCGGAAGCACCACGCAATTGAAGAGATCGGGCCAGTTGCGCGGGTTCATCTGCTCCCGCGGGGATAGTCGCGCCCCCCTCAACCGCTGCAGCGCCACGATCTCCTCGAGCTCCCGGAAAAACAGCGGCACGAACCGGACGCTCACGAACACCAGGAAGGAGAGCCGGTACGGAACGATCCGGCGCAGCGCCGCCATCGCCTCGCTGGTGCGCGTGGTGCGCAGGAAGACGGCGCCCGGGAGGTAGAAAAGTACGATCTGCGTCGAGATGCGCACCCCGGGCCAAAGCCCCTTCTCCACACCGTCCAGCATGCAGTAAAGCGGGATGACCATGGCCGCCTGAAAGGCGAAGAGCCGCACGTCGCACCAGAGGTCACGCAGGGTGAGTCGCGCCGACAGGTAGTAGGCGAGCGTCCCCATGACCAGGATCGCCTGCATCAACGGCGTACGCCCCCCCGCCGCCAGCGCGCTCAGGAACACCCCGAAAAGAAGCTTCCATCCCGCCCCCATCCGGTGCACCGGCGAATCGTGCTCGGCGAACCGGCAGGGATAGCCGCGGCTTCTGAGCGAGGTGCGAAACTTAGGCGGCCCTTTCTGCAATGCCGCCCTCCTGAAGATGCAGACTGCGATCGGCCCAGCGCCGGTCCGGCAGTTCGTCGTGCGAGGCGATCAGCACCGTCGTGCCGTAGCGGATCGGCATCCTGCCGAGGATCGCCAAAAGGCTCAGGCGCTGCGGGAAATCAAGCCCGGCGAAAGGCTCGTCCAGAAGCAGCAATACCGGACGCGGCGCCACCACGGTCGCAAGGGCCACGCGGTGCTGCTCCCCGAAAGAGAGGGTGAGCGGCGCACGTTCCGCGAGATGGGCGATGCCGCAAAAGGAGAGGGTCTCGTCAACGATGCGGTCGATTTCTTCTGCCGGGTAGGAGAGGCGCTCCAGCGAGAAGGCGACCTCCTCCCGGACCGTCTCGGCAAAGAGCTGGCGGGCCGGGTTCTGCATCAGGAAACCGAGCCTGCCGCGCAGCGTCCCCGGCCCCGGTTTCTCCGTTCCCGCCACCCATACCCGCCCCGAGTCGGCGGGGAGAAGCCCGGCGAGGCAGCGCAGGAAGCTCGACTTCCCCGCACCGTTTTGCCCGAACAGATGGACACGCTCGCCGCGACATACGCGCAAGGTCGCCCTCTTCAGCACCCGGCCCGTCTCCGGGTAGGCAACGTCCAGCCCCTGCACGTCGAGGACCGGCCTCGTCCCGTAGAGGGTCGCCGAATAGGGGAGCAGGAAGGCCTTGGGACGGTAGCGCACCTGGTCCGGCGGCGTCGCGTCGTCACGGACCAGACGCCCCCCCTCCAGCCTCAGGTACCGGTCGATGAGCGCCGTGAACGGGCGCGGGTCGTGCTCGGCCATGACGATGGTGTGCCCGCGCGCCTTTAAAAGCGCGAAGATGGCGACCAGCTCGTTCTTTCCCGCGGCGTCGAGCTGCGAGGTCGGCTCGTCCAGCAGGATGAGACCGGGGCGCATGGACAGGACCGAGGCGAGGGCGAGGCGCTGCTTCTGCCCCGCCGAGAAACGCTCGACGCTGCGCGCCTCCTCCCCCTCCAGCCCGACCGCGCGGAGCCCCTCGCGCACCCTGATAGCGATCTCGTCCGGCGCCACGCAGAGGTTCTCCGGGCCGAAGGCCACCTCCTCCGCCACGGTGCTGCAGAGGATCTGCGAATCCGGGACCTGGAAGAGGATCCCCGCGGACGGGGCCGCCTCATCCTCGGCAGGCGCCACGCGAATGGCCCCCTGCCGCCTCCCCCCACGCAGGAGCCCCATTACCGCCAGCAGCAGCGTGCTCTTGCCGCAGCCGGAATCGCCGGTCAGGCAGACGAACTCGCCGCGCCGCACGGCGCAGGAGATCCCCTCCAGCACCGGAGCAGCCGCGCCGTGGTAGGTGAAGTCGAAACGCTCTATTTCCAGGACTCTATCGTGCAAAAAATCTCCAATATGCTCCTCCCCCCGGAGGTAAGCCGGCCCCCTTTGCGCGCCCTTTCAGGTACCCCGTGTCCTCTCTGAGAACGGTGGCCTTATAGCTCCCCCCTTCGCAAAGGGGGGGACTTGCTGCCATGCTCACTGCTTCGAGGCTAACGCAAACACGTTTCCCCGGAATTCCCGGAAGAACTTTCGCAAAGGGGGGACGTGATGCCATCCGCATCGCTTCGTGGCTAACTCACACGTGTTTCCCTGTAATTCTCTGAAGGGGCGTTTCAGTGTGCAGTCATGCTCTCGCCGTGCCGCGCCGTCCCCCGCAGACAGGTGAACGACTCGACGCTCCAGCGCCGGTAACGGCAGTCGTAGCAGGAGCGCTCCTCCCCGGCCACCTGCTCCTCCTCGACATCAGGAACGAAGCATGTGCAAGCAAGCGCCGCCTGCTCCGCCAGCGACCAGGCCTCCTTGCCGTGGGCGAACTCGATGATCCCTTTCTCGTTTGCGCGCCACATGCTAGTACGCCTTCAACTGCTTGCGGTGCAGGGTCTGCCAGCGTGCCCCGGTCCCCGCGGTCTGCGGCGCCCCGACGAGCAGCACCGATTCGCCTTCCAGAAGCACCGTCTTCGGCTTCTCGCCGATGGTCACCAGGTCGTCGTCGCGTAGCGCCTCGCCGCTCACACTTCTCACCACGTCGACGAGCGGGTGCTGCATGAGCTCGTCCACCCGCAGCATCCGGTACGGTTGGCCGAAGTCGAGGAAGCCCTTGAGGCGCCCGTCGTTGCCGGACATCCTGAGCCCGGCGCCGGCAAGGGCCCCGATCACCCCCTGTCCCGTGCCGCCGTGCTGGGAGAGGTGCACCCCTAACCTGCCGGCAAGCTCGTACGCCTCGTCCATCCGCACCACCTCGCGCTTCGCGCGCCGTCCGAAGGCGATCAGCTCGTTGCGCGCCGTCATCCGGCCGGGAACCGCGACGCAGAGGCCGGGGTCGGAGCCGGGTGCGCTCTCCCGCTCGAGGAACTCGGCCAGGTGCCCGATCACCGGCTCGAGCCACACCTCCTCGATGTCGGCGTAGAAGCACATGGCGCTGTTGTGGGAGGTGTACGGGATGTCCGGGTGCACGAAAAGCTGGTGCCGGGTGATGAAGCCGCAGCTCCCCCACCCTTTCTGCTGCAGCTCGTCCGCCATCAGGGAGGCGATTTCGCCGGTGCCCCGGCTCTCTAAGTTGTCGGTGTCGTCGATGGAAATCACGATGCGCATGGGACCTGAACTCCTTCGTTGTATTACACGATACATAACGATAAACGCAAAAAAACCCCAGTCCGGATGGAAAGGGGCCCTGTACGGTCGGATACACTCCGGCCGCTGACAAGGCTCTCCTTTCCAAAAGGGAGGCACCGCCGTTTCCAGCAGTACCCGTTGGCCCGCAGCCGTGAGGAGGACCTTTTAGGCGGCGAAGCTCGGAGAGTCATATACGAATTTTGGCAACGTCTTTAACACAGGTAAAACGTATACGCTAGGGAAATATGATGTGAGAGGACCAAGGTTCGGAAGGTTATTCCTCTTTCAGTTCCTGCTCGGCCCGGTCCATGGTCTCCAGCACCTTCTCCGGCCGGACGTCCTGTCTCAGCTCCTCAAGTTCCGGGTTCATCGACTCGGCGACACCCAACTTGGTGCCGATGGCGGTCAAAAGCTCGATGATCCTGGTCACTTCGTGTTCCGCGAGGAGATCGATGTGCAGGTTCAGTTCGGCGCGCCGGTCGGCGGAGGCCTGCATGCGGTTTTGGCTGATGAGGACGAAGGTGGAAAGAAAGATGGCCTCGACCGAGGCGAACATGGCGAGGATCACCAGGGTGGGGTCGAACCGCTTCATGACGGGAAGCCAGCCGACGTTGACGAGGATCCAGCCGGTGAAGAGGACGAGGTGTATGTACACGAAGGTCATGCTACCGGTGAAGGCGGTGATGGCGTCGGCGACCCGCTCCTGCACCCCCTTGTTCCGCTCCTCGGACTGGCGCCGCTCAAGGAGGGACTCGATGTTGCGGTGCACCACGGAGGCCATCTGCTGATCGGAATCGGAGTCCGGCATCCCCCCTCCCGTTGGCGCCCCTGGGCGTGCGGGGGCTAACCCGGGAAAAGGTACCATTGCGCGTGGGCAAGTCAACGAACCTGCCGCCGGATTTCCTGCTCCCATCCCCTCATCCTCCCCGGCACTTACGCGTCGAGGAGTTCCCGCACCTTCCTGGCGAGATCCGGAGGGGAGATAGGCTTCATCAGGATTTCGACGTGGGGAACCACGGTTTCAAGGTCGGTGAGCATGTCCGCAGTGTAGCCGCTCGTGAAGAGGATCCTGACGGCAGGATCTTCGCGCTTCAGCTCGTCGTAAAGCTCCCGCCCGCTCATCCTCGGCATGATGAGATCGGTGAAGACGAGCGCGATGCTGCCGCGGTGCTCGCGGTACTTCTCCAGAGCATCCGCACCGTCCACGGCAAGGATGGTGCTGTAACCGAACTGTTTCAGGGCTTCGTTCACCAGGTCCCGCACGTGCTCCTCGTCCTCCACCACGAGGATGGTCTCGTCGCCGCACGGGAGCTCTTCCCGCACCGCGCCGCGCACTTTAGCCGGAGCCTGTTCCTGCAATACCGGCAGATAGATGTGGAAGGTCGTCCCCACCCCCGCCTCGCTCTCCACGTCGATGAACCCCTTGTGCTGCTGCACGATCCCGTAGACGATGGAGAGCCCGAGCCCGGTCCCCTTCCCCACGTCTTTGGTGGTGAAGAAAGGCTCGAAGATCTTGCATCTGGTGGCGTCGTCCATCCCCGAGCCGGTGTCGGCGACAGTGATGAGGGCGTAGTCTCCCGGCGCGCCGAAGCCGTGCGACTCCTGGAAGGATTGACTCAGGACGACGCTCCGGGTGGCGACGGTCAGGGTTCCCCCCTTCCTCATGGCGTCGCGCGCGTTGGTGGCGAGGTTGATGATCACCTGCTCGATCTGCCCGCAGTCGGCGTAGATGGCGAGCGCCCCGGAAGCGAGGTCGGTCTCGAAAGCTATGTCCTCGCCGATGATCCTCTTCAGGAACTTCGATACGCTCAGGACGATCTCATTCAGGTCGCAGTGCGCAGGGTGCATTTCCTGCTTCCGACTGAAAGCGAGCAGGCTGCGGGTGAGGTTCGCGGCACGGTCGGAGGCGGCAAGAACCTGGTCGAGCATCTCCCGGCCCGGGTCCCCCTCGGTCATCCTCATCTCAAGAAGGGCGCCATACCCGCCGATCACGGTGAGTATGTTGTTGAAGTCGTGCGCGATGCCACCGGCCAGGTGCCCCACCGCCTCGAGCTTCTGGGAATGGCGCAGTTGCGCCTCCAGGTTCTTCCGGTTGGTGATATCGCGCACGAAGAAGTGCACTGCAGGTTTGCCGTGGTGCATGATCGAGGTCGTAGTAGCCTCTCCGCAGAAGGTTTCTCCGTCAAGCCGCAAGAAGTCGAGTTCGATGACCGGGAGTTGCCCGACATGCCGGGAGGCCCGCTCCAGTTCGGCAAGAAAGAGCTCTCTTGAAGCGGGATGGATGAAGTCGAGCACCTCCCTGGAGAGGATCTCATCGACCGACCCCGCCCCGAGCATACGTACCCCGGCGTCGTTTATGAAGGCGATCCTGTCGTCCACCTTTATGAAGATGATGTCCTGGGAAAGCTCGACGAGCTGGCGGTAGCGCTCCTCGCTCTCGCGCAGGGTCCGCTGGGTTTCGCGGTCGGCGGTCAGGTCGTGCCGGGTGACCACCAGACTGAGCGGGGCACCCGCCACATCCCTGACCACTCTGAGGGTCACCTGCACCGGGTGCCGGTAATAGTTCTCAGGATCCCCCTCCTCAAGCACAGTCACCGCGTCCTGCAGGGACTCCTCGGCAACACACTGCGCGCAATGCCCGTCGAACCCGGGATGGAGGATCTCGGAGATGTGCCGTCCCGCACACGCCTCAGGAGTGCTGCCGACCATGCGGTAGAATTCCCGGTTGGCGCGCATCAGCCTGCGTTGCGGGTCGAGCAGGTAGATGGCGTCCATCGAGGCATCCATCGCCGCGCGCCATTCGTTGGCCGCCTTCTCCAGCGAGGCCTCCGCCTGCTTGCGCTCGGTAATATCCTCGCCGGAAAAGAGCACGCCGCTGATCACCCCGTCGTCGTCATGCAAAAGGGTGTTGTGAAACGCGATCACGCGCTCCGCGCCGCTACTGGTGAGGATGGCGTTCTCGAAGAACTCCACCGCCTCGATCTCCCCCGCCATCTGCTTGGCGAAGACCTCCTTCACGACGCCGACCACTGCAGGCGGAAGGCAGACGTCGAACCAGTTGCGCCCCAAAAGCTCGTCCTCAGCCCAACCGAGTATCTGGCCACCCTTCCTGTTGATCAGGATGATGGTGCCGGAGCGGTCGATGGCGGCGAACATGACGCCGGCGATGTCCAGGTAAAGCTGGGCCCGGTTCCTCTCGCGGATCGCGGCATCAAGCACGGCCTTTTTGCTGACCTCTTCCCTCTCCTGCTCCCGGTCCGCGACCTTTATGAACCAGAAGAAGACCACGTAGATCCCGACCGCACCTATGGTGACCAAAAGGCTGGTCAGCAGCAGAAGATTGTGCACCCCGCCGAGCAAGTAGTCACCGCCGCGCTGCGCGCACTGCTCCAGATTGCGGTAGGTAAGCAGGATGAAGACAAGGGACACCCCCAGCAAGGCGAAGAAGAGATAAACGAGAGTATGTCGGGTCCTTCGTGTCATGGCATTCCCGATGAAGTTGTGGGGTTTTCCCTCATAATGATTATCGTCGGGGACGCATAGTGACTTTAATCGCAGGCGTTGGCAAGATCGATTGTGGGTGCATCTGCAGGTGGCGTTGGAGGGAAGTTACCGGTCTTACAGGCTTATAGCCTCAAGTAGGGCATTGCGAAGGTCAGCACGCGAAAGTTCCTCATGCTCCCCTTTTCTCCAGGGCACTGTAGGTCTCAAGGAAGTATTGCAGGTTAGCCAGGCGCATCTCGATATCGTGCCGCCAAAAGCCAAGCCTCTCCCATCCGGCGTCCGTGATGCGGTAGACCCTGCGCGCCGGGCCGCTGCCGCTGGTATCCCAGGTAGAGACCGCCTCCCCCGCCTCATCCAGTTGCTGCAGGGTGCGGTACAGGGCTGCGCTGTCGGGCCGGCACCCCGGCATGCGCTGCGACAGCTCGGTGAGGATGGCGCCCCCATGCTTCTCCCCTTCGGCTAGCAGGAGTAGAACGAAGGCGGGGAGGTGGCGTTGCTGTTTGGTTTTCGGTGCCATATCTGCTCCTTGTTTCAGGCGTCCGCGCCTTCCGGCTGCAGTAGCGGCGCCTCCTGCGGCAACAGGCGCTCCATGAGGTATCCGGAAAGGAGGATGCAGGGGACGGTGAGGACGAGGCGCAAGAGGGCGAAGCGGAGGCTTACGAAGCTGCTTTCCATGAGTAGCATCGGTATCTTGATGCTCCCCCAGGTCCCGAGGAAGATGACCAGGTTCGCCGTGCGCGCCCCCTTTTGCCGCAGGGAAACTGCAACGGGAAAGGCGGCGTAGAGCGGTCCGGCCGCGGCGGTCCCGAGCAGCATGGCGACCGCAGCCCCGAGCATCCCGGAATCCGGGCCGAGATGTGATTCCACCACGCGGCGCGGCAGCCATACGTCCATAAGCCCCATGAGCACCATGACCGGCGGCACGATGGAAAGCACCTCGAGGAGAAATCGTCCCGAGTTGGCCGCCGACAGCCCGGCCGCCTCGGGTTTAAAGAGGGAGAGGACAAGGTTCGCCCCCAGAACGATCAAGAAGAGCCGGTAATCTGAGAGTGTCGCCTTCACAGGAGCACACCCATCATGAGTCCGATGGCGATGGCGGTAACGAAGCTCAGTGATTGCCGCATGAAGGTGAAGCGGGCCCCAAAACAGGAGACCTCCATGGGGGCCGTCATGATCCCCACCATGGTGAGCGTAGTGACGAAGGCGGCGAGGCTTGCCGGCTGGGCTCCCAGTTTATAGAGGGAGCCGACCAGCGCGAAGGCGATCGGAGCCGGCATGGTGACGACGGCACCCAGCGCCGAAACAAGGGTGAAGCCGGCGATGCCGCCGTAGCTGAAGAGCTTACTGATGAGCTCGGGAGGGACGAGAGCCAGCACAAGGCCTACCAGCACCACCATGCCGAGGATCCTCGGCGCAAGCCCCTGCAGGGACTTGGAGCCGATGCGCAGTGCCCTCCGGGTTCGCTCCGGGTCCACCCGCCAGGATACCAGTACCGCCACCGCCGCCCCTCCGTACAACACCGCCGACATCATAACCGCCTCCCACTCTCTCACAGCCGCGACAATACTGTCATAAACAGTATACTGTTTCAGTCATAGAGTCAACAGATGTCACAAAGCCCTCGGAGTTTTCTGTCATAGCTGCGAAAAAGTATCAAAGAAGCACAGTGAGCATGGCATCACGTTCCCCCCTTTCCGAAGGTTCATCCGGGAATTCCGGGAAAACTTGCACTCGGGCCTCCCCCTCCCTTGACGGGAGGGGGCAGGGGGGTGGGTGAAGCTGCAAGTCACGGAGATGATGGCACGTTCCCCCACCCCCTTCCCCCCTCCCGCAAGGGGAGGGGGAGGACTGACGCATCTTCCCCGGAATTGCCGGATGAACCTTTGTAAGTGGGAGCCTGGGGAATTTGCCTTTAAACAAAAGAGGCCAGGCAAAAATGCCTGGCCTCTCCCCTGCAGCGGAACTACGAACGCGCGCTCAACTACTTGTTGTGCCCCTTGCCGTGTCCCTTACCTTGCCCTTTCCCCTTGCCGGGGCCGCCCCCCTGCCCCGCGGGCTCCCCGGTGAAATGCAGGTCACCCCGCTTGAGGGCATGGAATTCCGGCGAGCCGGGCTTTATACCGAGCTCCTTGGCGATCGCCCCCCACCCCTTCTTCTTGTTCGGCTGATAGACCTGGTAGACCTGGTCCACCGGCTTCCCCGAGTACTGACCGAGCTGGAAAAGCATGAACGCATCGGCCGGTTCCGGCACGCTTTGCAGCACCATCTGAACCTTGGCCTGCGGCACGCCGAACTGCGCACTCACCTTGGCGGAAAAGCCGGCCATGTCGGCGCGCGCCTGGACGTTCAGGCTGGAGAGGAACCCGTCGAGACTCGCGTGGGCCGCTATAGGCGAGAGCAGAAGCAGGGTGACGAAAAGAAGGATCAGGCGTTTCATGTTGCTACCTCCATTCATGAGATGAGTGCCCCGCGAGGCTCCAATACTATATAGAAAAAAAGCGCGCCGTCAAAGGAGTGGGAGGAGAAGAGACAGAAAAAGAGGCTGCACACGGACCTTCCGTGGCAGCCTCTTTACTGGATTTCGGGGGAATCTATTAACGCGTGGTTTCCTGCTGCAAAAACTCGGCGAACTCGCTGAAGACCGCCTCGCGCACCGAGTGCTGCTGCCAGTTGCGGATCAACTGCCGGGCGCACTGCACCATGCCTAGAAAACCTGCCGAGATGCCACCTGCTATGAGGACGCTGGTCGCGCCGGTGAAGATCATGACCAGGCTGGAGATGAAGAGGACGAGGCTGGTCAGGAAAAGCGGCAGCTCGACGTGCTTGAAGGGGGAGCGAAACATGTGGTGCACCGACGAATATACCGAGGCGTGCGCCTTCACCACGCGCAGGTAGCGCTCAAGCTCGGTCGCGTTGCAGCGCGACACCGCTCTCAGGTAAAAGCGGCGGCAGGCTTCCCTGCTGCTGGTAGCCATGCGGTCGCCGTAGTAGTGTTCCAGTTCGACATCGATCGTGTACGTATCCATCTCTCAGCCCTCGTTCTGCTCCATCGTGAAAGCAGTGATAAAGTGTGATGCTACGTCAAAAAGCATGATGTATACCAACGAAACGCTTTGGCGGCAAACCCTCGGTATCACTGACCGAGGCCACGCCATGCTCCCGTCGGTACTGCTCAAAAACGTCGCAACATGCGCAACTTTAACACATTCCGACGTGCCAAATCTTCTTAATCTTTCCCAAATAGCCCGGGCTAACGGTCGCTTTTAGCCGCTTCCCCCTTCGGTGATTTGGCGTTTGTGCAAAACGAAAGGCGCCGCTGCAAAATTTCTGCGCCTGCGCAAAAAAGGTTCGTCCGGTAATTTCGGGAAAAAGAGTGCCGCAACCCACGAGGCGCGCATTGGGCCTAACGTTCCCCCCTTTGCGAAGGGGGGGCAGGGGGGATTTGCCTTGGTCGGACCATACAAGCACCAGCTGACTACATTCACAGATAATTGACGGTTATCGGAAAATCCTTTTTCTCCTCCTGGAGGAAAGCAAGACCTGGAATCCCGTCCTACCAGCGAGAACTGAGAAACAAAAGCAAATCCCCCCCGTCCCCCCTTCGCAAAGGGGGGAGCGCGAGGCCACCGTTCTCAGCAAGAGAGGACACGGATTATCTGAAAGGCTTCTTACCCGGAATTCCCTGATGAACCTTCGCAAAGGGGGGAGCGCGAGGTCAAACGTAGTGCTTCGTAGGCATGCATATCCGTTTCCCCGGGATTTCCTGCCCCCCAAAAAAATGAGGGCGCGGGGAATTCTTCTCCCCGCGCCCCCGGTGGACCGTGCCTCACCTGCGGTCAAATTATATAGACGTGCTCCGCGAGCCCCTCAAAACTCCTCGCCGCGGCGAGGTACCTGGCATCTTCGGCGTAGGTGGTCGGGTACACCGTCGGCACCGGGCGATGCACCAGTTCCCGGTCCACATTCACGAAGGTGAAGAGACAGGAGTTGGAGAGCGCCTTGCTGGTGCGGTCACGACTGATGCGCTCGATGTTCGCCTCGACGCAGATGTAGCTTCCGTTCGTGTAGACCACGCGACTTGTGTAGTGCAGCTTGTCCCCCATGCGTACCGGGTGAAAGAAGTTGATCCGGTTCACGGCCGCCATCACGGAACGGTCCGGCGCCACAAGCTCGGAGCAAATCGAGGAGAGCTCGTAGGCTCTGCGCACCAGGTATCCCCCGAAGATCTTCTGCGGCACGTTTTCGAACTCCGGGTACATCCTTTCCCAGGCGTCCGCCGTCAGTCGCCCGGTCAGAAGTCCCTGGAACCCCGGCTCGTCCTGGGCCTGGTGCAGGGAGGCGAGCATCCGGTATTCCTCGGCGCTCGGCGGCTCCGACAAGAGCGCCTGCTGCTGGCGGTACTCCTCCCGACGCGCCGTAGCCTTCAGCGCGCGCCGCCGCTCCGTCTCGCTGCCGTAGTCAAGCGGCGGCAGTGTCATGCTCACCGCCCCCTCCCCCATCCCCGAGCGCGCGACCATGGTGAAGTAGCAGGAGGCGACGTGGTTCGCCGGCTCGCCCGGCTGCTCCACCCTGATGCCGATCTCCAGCGAGGAGCGCCCCACGTGGTTGATGCGGGCCTCACAGACGAGGTCGCGGGTCACGTCCGCCACGTGGCGCACGATGACGTTGTCGATCGCCGCGGTGACCACCCGTGCCCCGGGATGGAACTGGTTCACGTAGGCGAGCGCGGTCTCCTCCGCCACCTTGTCCAGTATCTCCAGCACGAGCCCGAAACGCAGGTTCCCCCTCAGGTCCTCGTCCACCACCATGAAACGGCGGCGCAGCTCGGGATCGCTCGCAAGCGACAGGGTGTGGAAGTACGAGGTTTCTGCGGGAGTTGCCATGTCTATCTCCTCTCTCTTTGTGCTGAACAGCTTACATAGTTGTACCATCTCCCGACAAAACCTGAAGCTCCTCCGCAGCCCGGCTCACTCGTCTGGAAGACCGTTCAAGAGGAGCTGCCGGATAAATGCGTCGCCGTTGCCGGGCTTCTGGTAGTGCAGGAACGAATTGATGGCGAACCTGGCCGGATCAAGCAGGTAATAGTTCAAAGTTATATCCTCCCCGTCGAACCCGCTCAATTCCCCGAAGTTCTCCAAGATCCTCGCCCGCTCGTCCGGCGGGAGCGTGACCAACTGGCTCACCGATGCGATGTACTCGCTGGCCGTATGCCTCTGCGCTCCACGGCGAAACCCTCCCTGGGCTGCGGCATGGACAAGTTCGTGGATGATATAGCTGCGCCATATGGCCGGGTCAAAGGGGACACCAAAAGAAGGGGCGGCCCTGGAGGACTCCAGGGCCGCCCGGTAGTTCAGCATGTGAATGGAGTTGTTGCGGGGATCGTAGTAACCAAAGGCATGGTCCATACTTTTTCCCGACGGCGCGTCGTCAAGCGTCAGGGTCAGCCCATCCGGCAGGACGAGCCCCAGCGACTTCAGAAACGGTGTACAGGAGCGGACCGCGGTGCAAACGCTCTCATACTCGTCAGAGGTGGCGGCCACGACGATCACTGCGCCAGGACAGGCTCCCTGGATGGCAAAGGCATCCGGCGTGGCACGAAAAAGGACAAGAACGATAAGCAGTGCAACAACGTTCATCCTCTCCTCCCCGCTATGCCGCCCCCTGACTTTACTCCTTGGCGACCAGCACGATCTCGATCCTGCGGTTCTTCGCCCGTCCCTCGTCCGTGTCGTTCGAAGCCACCGGCTTGTACTCACCGTAGCCCACCGCAGCGAGGAGCGCCGGGTCAAGCCCCTGCTGCTGCAAGTAGCGGGTCACGTTCAGGGCGCGCGCCGCGGAAAGCTCCCAGTTCGTGGGGTAGCGCTTGGCGAGCTGCCCCACGATCTGGACGTTGTCGGTATGCCCCTCGATGCGCACCGCCTTGTCCTTCACGTTCTTCAGTATGTCCACCACCTTCTGCAGCACGACGAGCCCCTCAGGCTTCACTTCCGCCTTGCCCGAATCGAAGAGTACGGAATCGACCATGTTCACGGTCAGTTTCCCCTTCAGCTCAGAAATGGTTACCTGGCCCTTGGCGATCTCCCCTTTCATCTGCTCCAGGAGGTCTCCGTAGGTCTTGCTCGTTTTCTGCACCTCCTCCTTTTGCTTTTGCAGTCCGGCGATGTCGTCCTTAAGCCGCTTGTTCTCACCCTCCACGTCGCCCAGCTTGCGGCTCAGCTCGCCGATCTTCTGGTTCTTCGCGTCCGCCGTGGAACGAAGCGACTCCTCGAGCCCCTTCTTGTCCGCCGTCAGCGCGTTCCGCTCGCCGGTCAAGGTCGCCACCTCGCCGTCCAGCCGCTTCACCTCGTTTTTTAGCTGGTCGTTCTCCCCCATCAGGATGTTGTACTGCCCCCGCTGATCCTTAAGGTTCTTCTCCAGGTTTTCCGCCTCCATCTGTTTCTGCTTATAGGTGCCGCTCGTGACGCACCCGGAAAGGGCGAGACAAAAGAGGGCTGAGAGACAGACGAACAGTTTACGCTTCATATTCTCCTCCTTGGAACTCAATGATGTGCGATACCAAAGCACAAGTATGGCGCGTAAAGCGGATGTTGCAATGAGGGAGTCACCGTGATTGGATGAAAGGTGGTATAATGCTAGGCAGAGAGAGAGGAGGTGTCCGCTATGAGAGAACCGAAGATGCCGACGACTCCGAAGCGTAACGTTGCAATGGATCGGGAGAAAAAGAACCCGGCGATGCTCGCCAAACATGAGATGATGATCCGGCGCGAACCGAACCATAACGTCCACGTCATCACTCCCCACGGCCACGTTCAGAGCGGCCGCAAAGGTCGCAGCGCCTGAGCCCCCTGCTCACGGCGCGACGAAGCCGGCACCCGTAACGGGGCCGGCTTTTTTAATTACACGCCGAAATTCCAACGAGCATGGTGTACGCCCCCCACGAAGCGCTGCACGGGCCTTGACGTCCCCCCCTTTGCGAAGGGGGGACAGGGGGGATTTGTCTCACCGATGTTCAAACAAAAATAACCGCCAGCGGTGCCACCACTGCGCCTAAGTCGCCCTTTCGAGGTAGACGCAGACGAGGAAATGTCCCGGTCCCTCCCCGAAGGCGAGGGTCAGGGTATCGGGTGCCGCCCCCATGCTGAGGACGTACTCGTTGCCCGACATCACCGAAGGAGTCGACAGGCGCACCTCGTGACCGTTGGCCACGAAGTGGTGCTTGAAGGAGCCCCCTATCATGTTGGCGACTTCACCGAGCGCGTCGCGCACGTCATCGTCGCACTCGGTGATCTCCATGCCTAGCATCTGCGAGGCAAACGACAGCGCCGTCGCCTGCTCCGCATGGATGGCGATCATGCCGTTGTAGCTCCCGGCGAGACCGACCATGGCCGTCACGCAGTCGGTGAACTTCGTCACGGCTTCCACCGGAGTGGACGACGGCAACTCCACCCCCACCATGGTCGAAAAGATCTCCCTAACGTCCCCGTCGAGATACTCGACCAACTTTTCTTGCGTCGTGTTCAACAGTTCCAGAATGGCAGCGCTTATCATATCGTTTCCTATGTGACCAGTTTGTCCCGGTCTTCGTCTTTTGGAACCCTTAGTAAGGCGAGCAGCGCCTCGTGAAGTTCCTCGGTCAACTCGCCAAAAGCAATTCCTATCCCCGGCAGACGCCGCTCCCCCCAAGGTTGAATGCGCACGACAACCGCCTGCGCGGCGACCCTGACATCATGTCCCGGCATCAAGGTGACGCAGATCCCCTCCCCCGCCTGATAGCGCTCCGGGTGCATCGAGAGGATGAAGGCGCCCCCCCAGGAGAGGTTCAGCGTAGCACCACGCTCGTCCCCGACAAAGACCGGGACCGAGATATCCCTGCGCCGGTGCAGCCTGAGGGGCCTCGCGGTGAACCCCGCGCAGGTCTTCAAAAAGAAGTCCTTGAGGTTACTGTCCTGCTTCGCGTTTCCCGGCATGATCATCGGGATCAGCATGTTTCCCATCGACTTCACACGAAGGGTCGGGTAGAGCTCGGTCAGGGTATGGGCGATCACTTTCTCTTCGTCCTTCGCCTTAACCATAGTCACCAGGTCGACGAGTATCCCGCTGAAACGTCGGACCAGTGCATGTTCCTGGGCCTCCCTGAAAGAAGCGCAGGCAACGGCACACGATCCGTAGGCACCCGGGTTCGCCGCCAGCGCCGCTCTCGACTGGTCATCGTAAGCGATGGCCAGCACTGCGGGCACATCATGCTCCGGTTCTTCACCCGGTGAAAAACTCGACATCGATACCTCTCTTTTCCGAATTCGTCACGTACCCCTCTCTTTTCGTCCTACCGGTAATTTTTTGTAGTCTTTTCTTGCAGCGGTCTTTCTTCCCCCGGAGCGCCCCCCCCCTCTATCCCGGGTGCTCACGCGCATCCTTTGCGAAAGAGAAAACTCATATTGCACGAACGCTGGCCACCTGTTAATATAACAGCGGTCTATTTTCGCACCGTGCGAGAAGCGGCCCGGACAACCTTGCGCAAGATAGGCGCCCTCCATCGAGGCGGGACACACACGAGGCACAGCGTGAAAGAAACGGACAGGGTCGTGGAAGCGCCGAACGAAAACAAGAAGCCACTCGCGCTGGTCCCTTTGACCGGCGTCTACCTCCTATCCATGCTCGTCACCCTCTCCCACCTGGGCGATCCCTTCCCCTTCATGGGAAGACTGTACGAAGGCGATACTGCCGAGCACCTGATCTTCGCCGACAGCATCCTTTCCCTGTACCTTGTCGTGGGGATACTGAAGCGGCAGCGGCTCACGCTTTGGCTCCTAATCGGCTACAACTTTCTGGCGAGCTGCAACGGCATCTCGAACCTCTTGCTTTTGCCGGTGCAGCACGTGATGACCGCCACCGGGACCATGGTTCCCGACTACCACTACCGCGTCAACGCCTTCTGTGTCTTCGTCCTCTTTCTGCTTCTGAACGTCTTTCTCTACTTCAACCGCAACCGCTTCGACAACAGATCCATATATCTTTGGTGAATTCGAGGTTTGTGAAGGTTTAGAAGAGAATTCCGGGAAGCTGGAATACAGCTGCCCACGAACCGCTGCATGAGCCCATGCGTCCCCCCCCTTTGCGAAGGTTCTTCAGGAAATTCCGGGGAAGCAGGTGTGTGTTGCCTCGAAGCAGTAAGCTGGCCAAACGTTCCCCCCTTTGCGAAGGGGGGGCAGGGGGTATTTAGCCTTGCCATTACACGCAAGCACCAACTGAGGAGTTTATTGCACACACTGCGGGATCAAACGCCAGATGCCTCCAACTTTGGTGATTGCAACAATTTCAACCGGCGATACAGGGAACAGAGGCAAATCCCCCCCCTCCCCCCTTCGCAAAGGGGGGAGCTCTAAGGCCACCGTTCTCAGCAAGAGAGGATACGGGTATCTGAAAGGCGTCTTCCCCGGAATTCCCGGATGAACCTTTGCGAAGGGGGAACAGGGGGGATTTGCCCTTTGTCGGCAGCTGAGCAATTTGCGAGAACCACAATAAAAAAAGGGCCATGCCTACGGCATGGCCCTTCTCTTTTATTCAGTTTATGAAGAGTAGGCTGTTACGCCTTCACCTTCTCAGCGGCGAGGACTTCGGAAGGCTCGGCATCTTTGAGCCATGCCTCGCCCACCGGCAGCTTGATGCCGGACTCGGCGTACACGCCTACCGCCATCAGGTAAAGCGCGGAGAATGCGCAGATGAGCAGGTCGTAAGCGGCGAAGGTCCCGGCGAGAGCGCTGCCGGTGAACTCTTTCACGTCAAGGCCGATGAAGCCAAGAAGCAGGGTGAGGAAGATGAATGCCAGCGTGGCGTGGTGTTTCATCGATGCGATAAAGAGGATGAAGGTGAAGATGGTCCAGGCCACGAGGTAGAAGCCGAGGTCGGTCGCGCTGAAGGCGAGGGTCGGATAGGATTTCACCAGCTCAGGGTTCTTGCCGAAGATGATCATCAGGCACAGCGAGATCCAGAAGGCGCCGTAGCCGGTGAAGGCGCAGAACCCGAAGTTGTTGTTGGTTCTGAACTCCATCAGGCCGGCGATCAGCTGCGCCGTGCCGCCGAAACAGAGCCCGAGCCAGAGCACGGGGGCGATACCGCACCAGCCGAGGTTGTGGCATTGCAGCACGAAAGTCGTCATTCCGAAGCCGGCAAGGCCGACCACCGCGGGATTTCCCAGTTTCACATCACTCATTTTTTTCCTCCTTAGCATTGCGATGTCACTTCGCTATGCATTGTGTATACGCAATTACCATACCAGTGTCACAACGATGCGCCTTCAGCAAATTATCCTGCTGATCCAACACCTTACCGCTAAGCCTCTCGGTCAGAGTGGAACGGTTATTTTTGCATATCTGCAAAATGCGCCTACCGCCCGATCGACATAACGCGCGCAAAAAAAACGGCAATCCCGCAACTTGCGCCCATTCGCGCGATCATAACGGCCGTTTTTGCATAAATGCAAAAAACGGGACACGCTCTAGGGCCGTCGCGAGCGCCTGATCGCGCCGCAGTAATTCCGATAACTTCGCCTGTGACAACGCTTTTTCTAGCCACACCGCTAAAGTTTGGCCGCAAGGTGCCGATTGGAGTAGTCCAGCAGCACCGGTTTCTTTCACCCTTACCCGGAGGCACGTTTTGAAAGTCGCGTTGAAGCTGTTTCCCACTTCCGTCATGCTCCTGCTCGTCATGGCAGCAGGGGCCCCGTCCTCTTCCTGGGCCGGCGCCACGGCCAAGGTCAGACTCGCCGGTCACATGCCGGCACGCAGCATCGCCAATGCCAAGATGCTTAACCGATTACCGGCAGCAACTCAGATGAGATTCTCTTTCACCCTTCCCCTGCGCAACCAGGCGGAGCTGAACGATCTGCTGAAACGCATGTACGACCCCGGCGACCCGCAGTACGGTCATTATCTCACCGGACGCCAGTTCACCGACCGTTTTGCACCGAGCACCGCGGACTACGAGACGGTAAAGAAATACGCGAGGGAGATGGGACTCACCATAACCGGCACCCACGCCAACCGCACGGTCCTCGACGTCGCAGGTCCTGCCACGGCAGTTGAGGCGGCCTTCGACCTGCAGATGCACCAGTACCAGGCGCAAAGCGGCCGCAACTTCATCGCCCCGGACCACGACCCGGGCGTTCCGGGCGCCATCGCCGCATGCATAAACGGCGTCATCGGCCTTGACAGCGCCGCCAAGTGGCACACACACAGCCACTCCACCCGTGCCGCCGGCCTCCCCATGGCCTCCCCTTACCAGATCGGGACCGGACCCGGAGGCGGCATGACTCCCAAGGATATCGCGGCCGCCTACAACCTCGCACCAGTAACCGCGACCGGCAACGGGCAGACCCTCGCGCTCTTTCAACTGGACGGCTACACCCCTTCCGACATTACCGCCTACGCCAAATACTTCGGACTTCCCGCGGTACCTCTGCAAAACGTACTGGTGGACGGCTTCTCCGGAACGCCGGGTTCCGGTGCGGGAGAAGTCACCCTAGACATCGAGCTGCAGATGGCGATGGCGCCCGGTGCGAGCCGGATCATCGTCTACCAGGGACCCAACACCACCAAAGGGGTACTCGACACCTACAACCGGATCGCCACCGACAACCTCGCAAAACAGGTGAGTACCTCATGGGGGCTCAGCGAGGGTGATAGTGGCTCCACCTTTCTTAACAGTGAAAACGCCATCTTCCAACAGATGGCGGCCCAGGGGCAGACCATCTATGCCGCAGCCGGTGACAGCGGGGCCTACGACAACGGCTCCACCCTTAGTGTCGACGATCCGGCCTCACAGCCGTACGTCGTCGGCGTAGGAGGGACCAAGCTCTACCTCGACGGCAGCGGCGCGTACAGCCGCGAGTCGACCTGGAACGGCGGCACGGTGGCCGACGGTGCGGGCGGCGGCGGAGTCAGCTACTTCTGGCCGATCCCATCTTGGCAGCAGAAACTTTCCAACGTCGCCTCCTCCGTCATGAGAAACGTCCCCGACGTAGCGCTGAACTCCGATCCTGACACCGGCTACTCGATCTACTTCCAGGGACAGTGGTGGATCTACGGAGGCACAAGCTGCGCAGCACCTCTTTGGGCGGCCTTCACCGCCAGGGTGAACCAGCAGCGCACAACCGGCGGCCTTTCTCCCTTGGGTTTCGCAAACCCGACCCTGTACCAGCTCGGGACCGGATCCGGCTACGACACGAGCTTCCACGACGTCGCCGACAGCACAACGAACCTCTACTACCCGGCCATCACCGGCTACGACAACGCCACCGGCTGGGGCTCCTTCAACGGCGCGAACCTGTTCGCCGCCCTCGCCCCGGCTGGCACCTCCACCACGACCACCACTACGGTCAGCGTCCCGGCCGCCCCGACAGCGCTCAAGGCGACAGCCGGCAACGGCTACGTCGCCCTCAGTTGGAGTGCTAGCAGCGGCGCAACAAGTTACAGCGTGTACCGCGGCACCGCCCCCGGCCAGGAAGGAAGCACCCCGGTGAAGACCGGTCTCACCACGACCTCCTACACCGACAGCGTGTCCAACGGTATCACCTACTATTACAAAGTGTCCGCCGTGAACAGCGCCGGAAGCTCGCCCCTTTCCAACGAGGCGTACGCGACCCCGACCGCGCCGCTAGCCTTCACCAGCGGGCTGTCCGGTTCGATCGGCACGACCACCGCCCAGATCCAGTGGTACACCAACCTGCCGTCCACCTCCGTCATCCGTTACGGCACCTCTTCCGGCAGCCTGAACAAGTCGGTCTCGAGCAGCGCGCTCGTCACCTCGCACGTGATGAAACTCTCCTCCCTCTCCCGGAGAACCACATATTATTTCAACGTATCCTCCAGCGCCGGCGGCAGCACCGTCACCTCGGGGCTGTACTATTTCCGGACGCAGTAGGAGAAGGCTCCCATAAGTGCCGGTTTCCCAGCTCGGGAACCGGCACTCCCACCCCTGCCCCGCCCGGTTTGAAATGGTTGTCATGTCGGACGCCCCCGAAGTTAAAAAGGCCGGACTTGACCTTAAAAACTGGAGGACAAAGTTCACTACTTTAGACTGGATCGTGAAATCCGGAGAGACGAGGTTAACAACTTTGAACCCGATCTTATAATCCGGAGGCCCAAGTTCACCACTGCGGACAAGATCTTAAAATCCGGTGGACAAAGTTAAAAACCTCGGACCCGATCCTGAAATATGGAGGTCGATGTTAACAACTTTGGATTCGATCTTAAAAATGAGCGGGATTGTGTAACAAGATCGGGCTCGGTCTTGAAATCCGGAGGCCGAAGTTAAAAACTTGGGGCTGATCCTAAAAACGGGAGGCCGAAGTTAACAAGATCATGTTTGGCCCTAAAATCTCGAAACCGGCCTTGGTTAAGTTGGCTCCCGTCGTGATATTTGCAGGGTGTGGAGCAGGAAAGATGGGCTAAGGAGAGATAGGTTGCTAAGAAGGCCCTGATCCAGAGGATGAGGGCCTTCAATTTTGGTGGACCAGGATCAAAGGATCCGGAGGCTGATGATTGAGGACCACTCGCTCTGGCCGCTCGGCCCTGAGCAGTAGATCTTGAAATAATACAACTGCCCGGGCTCCAGACCGGTTATTTCCATGTTCTGCGACTTGTGGAACGGCCCGACGGTCGACCAGGACTCTGGCAGAGAAGGATCGCCCTTGCAGATCCCGACGTAGTAGGCCATTGCCCCTGGCACCCTGTTAACGCTGATAAGGGCGACCCCCGACTTGCCGTGCTTCGCCTTCGGGTTTTGCGGGGCAGTCACCTCGATATGGAGCGCCCCCTTGGGTGCCTTCACCTTCGGAGGCAGATTCAATTCGCTGATGAGCGTTGGCTTGTTTTCCGTCACGGACCTATACGCCGCCCAGTTGATCAGCATCACCGTGTGCATTTCGACTATCGGGCGTGAGGCGTCCCGCTCCACCTTTTTGAAACGATTGCCGCTCTCGGCCTCCTTAGTGACGGCGAGATGGCCTACCCCGAGTCCCCTGAGTACGTCGAGTTGGCACAACGACTTCGGAATCGCGTCCTCACCTTGAAAGTCCTTGTGGCGGGCAAAGGCGTCCGCGAGGTTGATGGCGAAGTTGCCCAGTTCGACGTGCGACATGTCCCGGACGTTGACATCGACGATATCGAGTAGCGGGTGAAGTATCGACATGTGTTACCTCCATAGTTTGAGTGGGAGCCATGTTGCGAGTGGATTACCATCCGAATACGGCACAAATTAGGCCACGCCAATCAGGTTGAGTCAAGTGACTTTTTTAACGGGCCAGGGGATCAGCGTCCACCCAACAAAACCGTTGACAATTTCAAAGCGATAATGTTGTATATGCAACATGAGTATTCCAGGTAAGTCAGCAAACGAGATAGCCGAGCTTGTGGCGGCGCAGTGCATAGCAGGGAGGATGCGGCGCTTGAACCGCGTCATCACCGGCCTGTACGACAGGGCACTGCAGCCGCACGGCATCAAGATCAACCAAGCCAGCATCCTCGTGTTCCTGTTGGTCAATGGGGACGCCAGTCCCGGTGAGATCGGCGCACGCCTGCAGATGGAAAAGTCCACCGTGAGTCGCACCGTCGACCGAATGGCGAAAAGCGGCTGGATCCAGGTGTCAGGAAAAGGGCCGGGGCAGACCGTTCGGGTAACCGAGAGCGGCAGGCAGCTCATGGTGGATTGCCATGAACAATGGACGGAAGCCCAGCAGCGCGCATCGGCCCTTTTAGGCGAGGAAGGCGCTTCTTCCCTCAAAGCGATGGCAGATAGGCTCAGAATCAGCAGCTGATTTTTTTGTTCGCAAAGTTGCATATACAACACGGCAAGCCTTTGAGCTTTACCGATTGCGCCGGCGTCTTTTGTTAAGCTAGGAAATGGAGGTGAATATGAAGGAGCTGATACGGGAGGTAATCACGCGGTTGATCATGGGCCACAAGGAAAACTGGTCCGACTCACTGGCGGAGCGCTACTTCGACGCCCCGCTGGTGAACTTCGCCTCCGGCGACGATCCGATCTTCGAGGAGTTCAAGCAGATCATAGGTCCCTGGCACAGGACGCCCCGGGAGGCCTACGAAAGCCTGCACGGCGAAGGTAGCTGGCGCGGCGGCACCGTCGTCAGTTGGGTGATGCCCTGGAGCAAGGCCTTGCGGGACAGCAACCGGCGCTGTACCGATCAGCCGTCCATCGAATGGACCAAGGCCTACGACGTATGCGCCAAGGCCCTTCAAAAGCAAGTACGGTCAGAGCTCTTGCAGGAGATGGAACGGCAGGGCGTACGGGGCGTCGCCCCGACGGATGCGGAGTGGTTCCGCACTATGGACGCCCCCGACGGCAAGACATCCCCCTGGTCCGACCGTCACGTGGCATACGCCGCCGGTCTCGGCACGTTCGGTCTGAACGACGCCTTTCTCAGCGCCAAGGGGACGGCCATCGTGCTTAGTTCCGTCGTGATCGAAGCCGTGCTCGAGCCGGACCCGCGCGCCGCCGAGCATCATCAAGCCGGTTGTCTCCACTTCAAAACCGGCGCCTGCGGTGCCTGCATACGTCGCTGTCCCGCAAAAGCCATCTCCACCGCAGGACACGACAAAATTCGTTGCATGATCTTCGGCTACGGCCCCGACTCCGTCCGTCTTGCCAAAGCACGTGGTGTAGAAGGTCCCGCCGGTTGCGCCCTCTGCCAAGTAGGCGTCCCGTGCGAAGCCCTCAACCCTACAGGTTGAACTCAGCAAGCTTGGCCCCAGATCCCCCAGATCCCCCAGATCCCCCAGATCCCCCAGATCCCCCTGAGCGACAGAAAAAGGTTATCAACCGGCTTCTGGACGCTGGTTCCGAAGGATTCGAGGGAGGATTAACTACGCAGAAATTTGCTTCCATAACGCACAGTAGCCGTGTAACCGCATACAGGGGATTGGATCAACTTTTTGAGATGGGAATATCGCAGCGGAAAGGGCAAGGGAGATCAGTCAGACACCACCTCAAGGCTGTATAGCCGATATTATCGGCTATACAGCTTGCCCCCAAGTCCGGGACTTTGCAACTTTGCAAGCCTGGCACCAGATCCCCCACGGTACGTACGCCGTGATCCGAAGGACGAAGAATGAATACCGGAGGGGTCACATGAACCGAGACAGTTCGAATAGGGACATGGCAGCCAATGTTCTGTCGTCCCTATTCCACGGGAACTTTGCAACTTAGCAAGCCTGGCACCAGATTACCTCACCCCTTTTTCTGCATATCATTAAGCTTGATTCTTTTGCCCCCTTAATTTAAATTGCGTCTAACCTGCATCAAACCAAGATCCCAAAGGCGAGCAGAGCTATGCCAGCCGACTACATAAAGCAGTTCACCACCCTCAACCGCGCTCCAGGTTCCGTCTGGACCGACTCCACCAAGCACCGGGCGCCCCACAAGCCACTACTGCTTTTGGCGGTGATGGACCTCATCCAGCGCGGCGTGATCACCACCCCCTTCATAGACGCCTCCGGGGACCTGGTCGAACTGAATGAACTCTTCAGCCTCTACTGGCGCCGCATCATCCCCCTAGGGCAGACCAGCAGCATCGCCTTCCCCTTCTCACGACTTGACCGTGAACCGTTCTGGCACCTCGTCCCGCAGCCTGGCAAGCAGCTCACTTCCGCCATCATCAACAATACCGCCACGGTGACGTACCTGCGCAAGTACGTACTGGGTGCGGCCCTGGATGACGAACTTTTCCTGCTCATGCAGGCAGAAGCGGGGAGAGAAGGCTTGAGAGAAGCACTGTTGCAATCATGCTTTTCCGAAATGGCCCAGCTTCTGCTGCGCGAGCAGTCGATCATCAACCGTGAAGCCTCCGAGTACAGCCGTGTCCTTGAGGAAAAGTCACACCTGCCACTGGTGAAGCAAATCGTTGAGTCAGAAAGGTACCGCCCTGCCGCGCGAGCCCAAGCCTTCCGAAGACTGGTCGTTAAAGCCTATGACCATCGATGCGCACTGTGTGGCGTTCGCATCATCACCCCCGAGCAGCACACTGCAGTCGACGCCGCCCACATCGTACCCTGGAGCAAGACGCAAAACGACGATATCCGTAACGGCATGGCATTATGCAAGCTTTGCCACTGGGCCTTCGACAAAGGGATGATGGGCGTATCCAAAGAGTACAACGTCCTTACCTCCCGCCAGATCATCGCAGACCCCAACGTCCCTGGTTTCCTTCTTACCCTAAACGGCCGCGCCATGATCCCGCCGCAGGATCAGGACCTTTGGCCAGCACAGGAATACCTTTCAGAGCATCGGAAGGAATGGCGGCTTTAATGACAAGAGGCAATTACCCCAACACCACAACCAACTCCCCGACCACCTGCAAATCATCAGCCTGCTCCTCATTCAGGACAATCGGCTCATACCCAGGCAGGTAGCTGTCCGGCTTCAGAATGATTGAGGAGTGCCGCCACGTTCCATCAGCCAGAGTCTCTTTTGTGCTCTCGTAGATCTTGATGGTGTAGTGACCGCCGGTTTCAGTGTCGGCAATCTCCCGGTGCGATGCAAGAACCACCTTGCCATTTCGCGAGCCGCCCGAAGCGATGCGGAACAGACACCAGGCTCCATTCCTAATACGGAGATTCATTGACTCACCCACTACCTGGGCTACGAACAGCCCCTTCTGCGGCCGGAAGGCTTCCGGTAATTCCACCCACTCGCAACCGTCCATCTGTTGCTCGTCGCTGAAGCCGCCAGCAGCAATCTTGAGGTCGTAAAGCGGCACACAGTTCTCGTACGGCCGTGCTTCCTGTCGCCCCAAACGGCGGAATGGCAGGATTTCTGCGTTTTCCTCTACAGGGATCGTCGCCATGTCTGGGACCACATCTAGGGCCACTCTGGACTGCAGTCGGTCGGCGAAGTAACGGCGGGTTTCGTCGTCAGTAAAGTAAACATAGCACCCCTTTTGACCGCGGGTCATGAGGGTCCGGTAGGTGTTTTTGATAATGGCATCAAGCCGCGTCGAGCCCCTCTCTGGATCGACTTTCAGCTGTTTTTTCCACCCCTGAATCGACTTGTCCATTTTCGACCGCTCCGCCGGCTGAGTCAGCACGCTGCCGTTGCGGACGACGAGATCTGGCCCGACGATGACGCCGATGTAGTCGACCTCTAAGCCCTGACAGGTGTGGATGCAACCCACCTCACTGACGGAGTCTGGCTTGATGATCCAGGCCTGTCCGTCCGCCTCCAAATTCCAGGTCGCCCGATATTCGCCTATTACGATGTCCTTCAGCAGCGGATTCTTCTTGCTGATCCAGTCCCAGCAGTAGCCAGCCACCATCCGCGCTTTGTTACTCTGCTTGTTCCTTTTACGGATAAGGTCATGCAGCTCTGCCGGGGTGTCGAGAATGCGGAAGTCATACTCGCTGGGATCCAAAGAATCGTTCGCCGTCTCTCGGATCTGCATGGTGTTGTCGAGCCAAGCCAGGTATCCGTTGGAGCCATTGCAGCGGAACTGGGACTCCAGATTGGCCTCGACTACCTCGGCACCAAGTTTCTCCGCCCAGATGCGAATCGACTCTTTGTCGCCGATGTCCTTGAGTGTCACCTTCTGGTCTTCGTCGATGAAGAAGACGCTCAACTTGCTCGCGTTGATAATCTCCTTGATCTGGTTCTCCCCCAGATGGCTGAACAAACCGGATTTTTCATTCAGGCGGTGCGCCTCGTCCACGATGAGGCCACCAAACGAGTTTGGCGCGACTGCATGGTATGAGCCGGAACCTGAGAACATGTTGGAAATATGGGTCTTCCTGAAATGGCCGGTGAGCTTGGCCTCGTACACAAGACGTGGTGCTGAGTTGCGGGTGACGTACTGAACGAGGTGATCTTGGCCGGTGAGCGCCACTAGGAGATTGATCGCCAGGACCGACTTGCCGGTGCCCGGCCCGCCTTCAACAATTAGCACCTTCTTGCATTGTTCCGAAGCCTGCTCCGCCAGACGTTTCGCCTTCTCAAAGACCACCTTCTGGTCGTCGATCAGTACGAATTCGCGATTGCCTTTGAGCATCGACGCTAACTCGTCGGCCAGGTTCTTGGAAGGCTTGATCTTGCCGTGTTCGATCCGATACATGATCCGGGTCGTGTCGCCGTACCTGACGTGGGCTTTGATGAACTGCTGCAGCTTAAGGGCATCGGGCTTAAGGAACATCGGAGCCCGTTTTATGTGGTCAGCGTAGAATGGATGGGTGATTACCCCGTCGTCTTCATAGTTGTGCAAGTAGGCACAGGGGTACAGCCCAATGTGTTCTTCCTGAACTGTCTGATTGAAATCTTCGAGGAGGCGCTTATAAGACCAGGCTTGGTAAGATGGGTGGAGGGTTTCAGTAGGGCCTTTTTTGAAGTGTGTTATGACGACGGCGTCACTTTGGGTAAGTTCGGCCTTCTGCCACTGCTTCAGTTCGACAAGAATGGCCGCTTCGCGCCGGTCCTTATCCCTCCCGGTCAGGATAAAGTCGATGCGCTTTGAGGTTTGCGGCAAGTGGTATTCGATGGCAACGCCGGCATCATGGGGGATTTCCAAGTCATTGAGCACCCGGTCCATGTACTGCAACGAGTTCATCCAAGACTGCATCTCTGCTTTGCCAGTAGTTCTTCCCGTGGCAGATTGGAAGGAGTTGAGGATGATGCCGTCAATGTCGTTCGTCATCACATCATCGTGGAATCTTGCTTTGGTGGCAGAATAGACGATCAATGCTGGCCCCTGAGGTTGGGTTAGTCTACAGCTTCGTATACTTCGTGTTTTTCCCTTTTGCCTTCTCTACCGGATATTTCCGTTCGCTTTTCTCAATTTTCCGCATAAGTGCCGTATTGAGGTCGACATTGAACCGTTGCGAAAACCGCAGCACGAAGAACAGTACATCAGCAAGTTCATCCTCGATCTCCTCCCTGGAGTGTGGGTCGCTTAGCAAGGCCAACGCCTGTTCATCCGATTGAAAGCGGAAATGCTCTAAAAGTTCTGCTGCCTCGGTGCTGACCCCAATGGCCAAATCCTTTGGCCCATGGAATTGGTCCCAATCTCGAGCTTCGCAAAACTCTCTAACTTTATCTTTTAAATCATCGATAGTTACTGCCATGAGCTTCCTTTTAGCTAATCCTTCTTTTCTTACAGCTACTCATCGCCGACTCTCAACAACCCTCGACAACATGTGAGTTAAAAGTCGGTGACTGAGCCGAAGTCCGCTCCAGCTTATATCACAAACTCCGCGCCAAGGAAAACAATTCATTAATTTGTAAGGTTTATTTCAATTCATTCGGAAAACAAGAAGCCGTGGATGCGGCAGTGGAAGCGTTCCACGCACTCCTGCAGGAAGAGATAAAGCCTGAACCTGTCTTGTTTGGTGAAAAAGACTTGGGCCACTGCGTTACCACGGATGACATGATATCCAGTGCCTGGGAAATGAAGGTGAGGTTCGCGTGGCATGGATGAGTATTTTGCATTCATTGTCCAAATGCCGAACCCTACTCCCATGAAAAACCATATACATCTCATAGTCCAGGTTGAGGATGTTCCCCTTTCCCTGACCATGCAGAACTTATCCCTTCGTTACACAAAGTGGATCAATTTCTCTCAGAACCGAACCGGGCACGTCTTCCAAGGGCGATACAAGGCCCTTCTGGTCGACGCAGACAGTTATTTGCTAGAGTTGGTCCGCTACGTTCACCTCAATCCGGTCAGGGCCGGCATTGTAAAGAGCCCCGAACTATATCCCTGGAGTGGGCACCACTGTTACCTGGGTGATGAGGCTCTTCCCTGGCTGACTACCAACTTCGTTCTCTCACAGTTTGGGTCAACGACCTTGCGCGGAACGCCTATCGCGAGTTTGTGAGCGCAGGAGTCGAAGAGAAAAGAAGGAGGGGGGACCGAGATGTTTCGGCACTCAGCAAGGCAGCACAAAGGGCGCTTTGTGACGGGAACCTGACGGACGAACTGGCAAGGGCTTAACCCGGTAGTGGCTAAGCCCTTGTTTTCTTGTACAGTGGCAGAAGCGGGGGCTCGGACTATGTCCTGTCGACAAAACCTTGCTATCTGTGAGCGGCCAATTCTGTAAGCAGAGCCTTGTGGAAGACCGCTGGCTCTTCCATCTGCGGCGCATGCCCGAGACCGGGGAACTCTATCAGGCGGCCGTTCGGTATCGTCTTGATGACCTGCTTGCCCAGTTGGTTGTAGCGGCCAATCTTCGTCTTCACCTCCATTGGCGCGATGTCGCTACCGATGGCAGTGGTGTCGGCATCACCGAGCATCAGGGTGGTGGGGACTTTCAAACGGGGGAACTCGTAGACAACCGGCTGGGTGTAGATCATGTCGTAAATGAGGGCCGAATTCCAGGCGACCAGCTTGTGCCCAGCCCCCCGGTTGAGCCCGGCCAGCATGTCCACCCAACGATCATATTCGGGCTTCCAGCGCCCCCCGTAGTAGACGGACTTCTCGTACTGTCTCACCACCTCGGCGGAAAGCTTCAATTCTCTCTCGTACCATTGGTCGACAGTTCGGCTCGGTACACCCAAAGCCTTCCAGTCTTCCAGACCGATAGGGTTGACCATGACCAACTTCTCGACGGCATCCGGATACATCAGGGCAAAGCGGGTCGCCAGCATGCCACCGGTCGAATGCCCGATAAGGGTGACGCGGGAAACGCCCAGTTTCTTCAGCAACGCCATGGTGTTGGAAGCAAGCTGCTGGAAGCTGTACTGGTAAGATGCCGGTTTGGTTGAGGTGCAGAAACCGATCTGGTCAGGGACGACGACGCGATATCCCGCGCCGGCCAGCACCTCGATCGTGGCTTCCCAGGTAGCACCGCAGAAGTTTTTCCCGTGCATCAGCACGACGGTCCGTCCGTTCGGCTGCTTTTTCGGTTTCACGTCCATGTACCCCATCTGGACGTCCTGCCCTTGCGAGGCGAACGCGAACCGCTCGACCGGGTGAGGATAAGGAAAACCTTCCAGTTCCTGCCCGTAACCGGTGTCCTTTCCTTCCGCATAGGCGGTGCCGGAAACTGCGAGGAGCAGAACCGTCAAAAGCATTTGCATTAAGTGTCGCATGTTACCTCCTTTGTATGAACTGCCGAAACAAGTCGCAGCTCTTTTGATTTTTGTACAGCAGGCCGACCGTCATGAAAAGTCAGTCTATCCGATGATCACTACACGGCAAAGGTGCAGCGAATGTGGAAGAATGATTAAAATGACTGAAGGGCGGAGGTGCCGTCTGTGCCATATTCTGTCACAAAGATGCATGTGCGGTCTTGCGGTATAATCAAGAAGCTTACAATAGGACTACAATCTGCGCGAGAGGAGGGACGATATGCCGCACTACTGTCAGAAGGGCTTTCTATCTGCGAAGCGTATGCTGTTATTCATTATGCTTGTGGTGCTACTGCCAGGATGCGTAGCGTCCAGAAGCGAGGTACAGGGCAAGTTCACCAGTCCTGTCACCCAAAACACCGCGGCTGACAAAGTCAGCGTGCTCTTCCAGTTCAAGAACCTGCGACAGCAGCATGGCATGGATACGGTGCCGAAACTTCAGGTTCACAACGTGAGGGACTTCGACAACCTGTTCAGGGATAGTCTCCAGGAACTTGGCAATGTCTCGCAGTACACCACCTACCTTGAATCTCCTAATGACGTGAACAATCCGAAACGGCGCAAAGAGTTGGAAGAGTACCGGGCAAGCCACGACTACACCGTAGAGGTTTCCCTGCTGGAGGAATCCTCCTTCAAGAAGGATTTCTTAAGCGCTACGGTCTCGCTCCTTTCCCTTACCCTTATCCCGATGCGTTACTCGTGGGACTACACGATGACGGCAAATGTCATGAAAAAAGGGGGAGCCCAGGTCGCTTCCTACCAGCGCAAGGCAACGCTCAGCAACTGGGTTCAGGCGGCCCTTATCTTCGCCTACCCCTTCTATCCCCTGGAAGGGAAGCGCGAGGAGATCTACTCTGAATGTCTGCACGACATCTTCAAACAGATCGAGGCGGAAAGGGTCCTGAAATAACCGCTTAAGACTTACACGGCTAGAAAATCTGTTTCCCCCACACGGCAAAAAAGCCGGGCAGTGTATCTGCCCGGCTTTACGCACAGTTATCCTCCTATTGCCCCCTCACGAATAAAGCGGCCCCTCGTTCACGGCACCCTCGATGCCACCCCCACCAGGCAGTCGCTTCATCCCTCGCCGCAACATCCAGTTGCCGAAGTCGACGTTTATGGTTGAATTGACATCTTCTGACGCCCAAACATTAAGCCCCGCATAAAAACGGAGAATACTAATGATCCCACTTCGGCTCGGAAGCACCGGCCCAGAGGTAATGCAGCTGCAGAATCTCCTCAACAAACATCCCCCCCACTTTCTCGCTCAAAGTTGACGGTATATTGGGGCCACGCACAGAAGCAGCAATAAGAAAACTCCAAGAATCAACCGGAATTTCCATAGACGGGACTGTCGGGGCGGAAACCTGGAAAGCGCTCAAACAAGATGTAACCAACACATCGGAGACAACTCTACCTTCTACCAATGCCCATAATGCTCCTTGGCTGAAAATCGCTGCCGCAGAGATCGGACAAAGGGAGATTCCTCGAGCCCCAGCTAACACGAGGATTTTGATGTACCATGCCACCACCTCGCTACGTGCAACGAGCGATGAAGTCCCTTGGTGTTCCGCATTTGTTAATTGGTGCCTAAAACAAGTTGAGATTACCGGGACCAATTCAGCTGCAGCCACGAGTTGGCTGCACTGGGGGCAAGTAACAGGCCCACGCCCCGGTGCAATTGCGGTGATCAGACGGGTTACTGGTGAAAATCATGTCGCCTTCTACATCGCTGAGACCAAAGACTACTATAAGTTATTAGGTGGGAATCAAGGTGATCAAGTGAGGCCATCAAGGTACTATAAATCGCGCTGGGTTGTGCAAAGTTATCGTTGGCCAAACATACGACAGCAATAGGAGGAGAGATGCTACGACGACTCGCAGCCATCGGACTACTATTCTTGCTCGCCATAGCAGGTATTGCCGAAGCAAATAGTGACGTGCAGTCATTTTGGAACACGTTTAGGGAAGCAGCATTAAGCGGTGATAGCGCCAGAGTGGCAGTAATGACAAAGTTGCCTTTATGGGTCCGCGGCCCTGATGATGGCGATCAGGTTGTGTACTATGGTCGGAAAGACTTCGGCAAAATCCTAAAAAAGCTACTGAATCAGGAGGTCTTGTTGGTGAAGGATGAAAAGGTCCTTACGACAAATATGCGGCAAATAATCAATGATAAACGCCGTATAACTACGCGTGATTTGAAAACACCGGAACTATTTTCCGTGGAGCTGTTTACCTTCGAGAAAAAGAATGGGAATTGGCTCTTCACGCGGGGCTATCTGGAAGATGCTCCACCATAGAGAGATCAAAACAGGTCCTAGCAGTGCGCGTGCTCCTGACCGGTATGGTCTCCTTAACGGCCGTCGCTAAAGAGCGGTACACTCGCACCCAGGCCGTGAACGACGCTGGTGAAGGCGTTGCGGTTCTCGAGCTTCTCACTGCCGAAACGATCTTCGAAGAGACGCCGGATCATCGGTATGCGCGAGGTGCCCCCGGTGAGGAACACGGTGTCTATCTGGTCGTTTCGGACTCCCGACCTGCTGATAACTTCGTCGATGGTGCCGGAGATCCGGCTTAGGTTCTCCCGGTTAATCGCTTCGAACTCTTCCCTGGTTATCCCTTCTTCTATGGTCAGGCCGCGCTCCTTGAAGCTGACCTGCGCGAACTCTTGTTGCGACAGCTCGCATTTCGCCTTCTCGATGCACTGGAACAGGAAAAAACCATAGTTGTCACTGATGAGGTGCTCCAGATTCTCGATGGCTTGCCGGTCCGTCGCGGCGTTTTTGATGAGCCGGATCTGCTCCCTGGTCTTTCTCCCCCTCAGAAGCGGAATCCTGTGCCACTGGCACAGCGTGTAGATGATGCTGTGCGGGATATCGAAGAGTTCGTCCTTCCCCATCCCCTTGTATCGGACGCCGCGACCGAAATACTTGGCGATCTTTTCCCACATGATCTGCGAGTCGAATTTGTCGCCCGCCGTATAGACCCCGCCGATGGAGAGGACGTCGGAGCGCCGGTCGGCCCGGTCGAAGGCGCCCCCTTTCACCTTGATCACGGTGAAGTCGGAGGTTCCGCCGCCGAAGTCACCGATGAAGACCAGCTTTTCCGCCCCTGTGGGGAGTGTCTCTTCGAAGGAGAGGGCGGCGGCTACCGGCTCGAACTGGAAATGGATATGGCGAAACCCCGCTTTGCGCGCCGCCTTCTCGAGCCTGAGCTGCGCCAAAGCGTCCTTTTCCGCATCTTCCGAGAAAACGACGGGGCGGCCGAGGACGACGCTGTCCACGGGATGGCCTACGTACGCTTCCCCCTTCGCCTTGATGTTCCGCAAGATAATGGCGACCAGATCGTCGATGCCGTACTTCTTGCCGAACACCTCGGTCCCCTCGAAACTCCTGTTGGGGAGAAAGGTCTTTATGGACTGCATGAAACGCCCCGCCGCTCCGTCGCTGACGTACTGGCCGATGGCCTCCTGGCCGGTGAAGATCTCGTTGTCCTCGTTGAAGTAAAGGACCGAGCGCATGAGGGAGCGGTTGCTGCTTGCCTCGTCGATGTTGACTACTTCGACCTTGCCGTCCCGGTAGACGGAAAGAGCGGAATTGGTGGTCCCGAAATCCAGACCGAATACTGCCTTCATGCAGACTCCCGAAAAAACCAGGGCGGGTTCCAAGGAACCCGCCCTGTGAAATGTGAACGTTCGCGCCGATATCAACTGACGGCAAGGTTGGATGTTTTAGCAGAAACCTGGGGGCTGTGGCAAGCTGTAAACATCAAGGCCGCCACGTTTGCGACGAAGCCGCTTATCGGTTAGACAAGGCCACGGAAGTTGTAAGCAAAGGCCGTCACGGAACGGTGCTCTTGATTTTTCGATCGAGCAGCAATACCGTGTTGTCGTACCACCGCATGGCAATCCTGTTTCTTGACAGTTTGGCTATACGTATACTTCCCCCAGAGGTACAACTGTGTCTCATGTTTCCGTTTGTACCGAGTGGCCCCGGGGTGTCTCGTGGATGAATAATCGGAGCATGAGAATGGATCAAGGGAATTGAAAGCTAGAGGCAGATAAAAGAAAAGCCCCTGCAGCTTACGATGCAGGGGCTTGTTATTTCTTTGGAGCGGGAAACGGGATTCGAACCCGCGACCTTCAGCTTGGGAATATGTAACTACTGTGTTTCAACCTGTTTCATTCGCAACCATACCCACCTTTTTTATCGTTGACTTTCAGACGGTTAGCGATTATTCTTGTTTCAATCAAAATTTTCCGGTTCACCTTATCCCCGATTTTATTACAACATTATTACAACACGGAACCGGAAGGCAGGTTGCGCCATGAGCAGGGCCAAGATAGTTTTTACAGACACGATGATCCGCAAACTTAAACCCGAAGACAGGGAGTACAAGAAAAGCGAGGGGAACGGTTTCACGATCCGCGTCTTGCGTTCTGGGGTCAAATCCTGGCTTTACCTGTATGCCATCGACGGGCAACGGCGCTGCCTCAACCTGGGTCACTACCCGGATGTAACCCTCGAGACGGCAAGGAAAAAGTTCGATGACGCCAGGAAGCACGTTAAGAACGGAATTGATCCGCAGGAAGTTGCCGAGCAAGCTAAAGAAGAGCGTCGCAAGGCTCCAACCGTAAAGGACCTTTTTGACGACTACATGGCCCGTCATGCAAAGCTCAACAAGCGTATGTCGTCATGGCTCGAAGACGAGCGGCTATTCAAGGTTAATGTCGAACCAAGTTGGGGCAAGCGTAAGGCTGCAGATATAAAGAAGCGGGACTGCATTGCTTTACTAGATACTTATGCTAACCGTCCTGCCCTCTGCCACAACGTAATGAAGCTAACGCGCAAACTATTCAACTTTGCCGTCGAAAAAGATATTCTGGAACACACTCCGTTCACCGGCGTGAAAGTTCCGGTAGGGTTGCAATCACGGGAACGCGTATTGGAGGAGGCAGAAATCACCAAGCTGTGGACCACTGAACTGCCTAAGGCTGCCATGAGTGACGAGGTAAAACGAATCATTAAACTGTTACTACTCACGGGTCAACGGGTTGGGGAGGTATGCGGTATCACCCCCAGTGAAGTAGACGGCCACTGGTGGACATTACCGCCAGAGCGGACAAAGAACGGACAGACACACAGGGTTTATCTCACCCATACGGCAATAGCACTCCTCGGTACGCCACGTAACGGATACTACTTCCTATCTCCTGTCGTAAAATTCGATGAAAAAGACGAAAAAAAAGAGAAACCAATCTACAATCATATTGACGAAAATGCCGTGGCCTATGCTATCCGGCGTAACCTCAAGGACTACAAACCACGCCGTCCAATCAAAGGTGAAACAGTCTGCATGGTGAAAGTTGATGACAACAAAAAAATGGAACTACAACATTTCACTCCTCATGACCTTAGGCGCACAGTCGCCACCGGCCTTTCAAGGCTTGGTTACAACAATGAAATCATAGATGCAGTGATCGGACACAAGACGCAAGGCATCATTAAGGTTTACAACCTCCACAAATTCGACGCTGAAAAGCAGCAAGCACTCGAATCCTGGGAACGGAAGTTAAAAAGCATAACCAGTGGAAAAGAAAGCAACGTCATTCCCATAGCTGCCCGGAAACGATCAGCATGATTCAACCCTTCCCCATGAAGAAAGACACGAAGCGTGAGACAACAGACTGACTATCAAACAAATCTGATAGAGGCACTGAAAGACGTACAGGAAGCAGCAGCATATCTTAATGCTGCTATTGGAGGGGGCGACGCAGAAACATTCTTGCTTGGATTACGAAATGTTGTCGAAGCACACGGTGGAAGGAAAGCAGTCGCAGACAAAGCCAACATCAACGAGGAAAGCCTGCATCGCACCCTGTCACACGGTTGTTTTTCTGAGCTCCACACATGGATCACTCTATTACATGGTATGGGTTTACGCCTGAGCGTAGAACCGGACATACCCGAACAGGGTACTGCGTAAATGCGATTATATCCTGTGTCTATTAGTGACTAACTATCAGCTTGGTACCCAACACACCTTACGGATAAAAGGTGCGCCCCCAGATCCTTTATGGCAGGAAAATATCGGTTTTCACCAAAATTTCATATCAGGTAAGTTACTGCTTGTAGCGGGTAACAGCCTCAGTGAACGATTCTTTCCTAAATCCTTTTGCCACACCTTTCACGAACCTGATGTCGCGACTGTGGATGCCAAATTCTTTCAATAAGAATGCAAGCCGTCGTGCGCCTATTTCCTTCCCGTTGCAGAATGATGATTCTGTTAGCTCACTCAATATTGTTCTTGTTCTGAGCTTAGACGCTTTCCTTTCTTTGAAGATACTGAGAATACTCGTGAGCAGTTGGATGTTTGGATGTTGTGTATTCCCGTTATTCCTATTTCTGGACATAGCTGGGTTTTCAGAGTTAGGTATTTCAACAACTGAAAAAACTTTTGTGGGGCTGCCGTGTGCCTGCGATACGACTGATGGTATATTTTTATAGCGCGGAGCGGTGGATGATTTCTTGCTGACTTTGATGACTTTCACTCTTCGACTCAACAGCGGCCTGATTTGCATAGTTTGTCCTCCCATAATGGTAGTGTTGATCTGCGAGGTATGCCCCTCCACTTCTAAATTATTAATCTCCTAAAATCCCTCCGGTAAATTGCCAGTTATTGATCATTGAGGCGTGGTTACGAATTAACGAATTAAACGAAGTAATGCGGATTTATTTCGTTAGATTCGTTTTTTCGTAAGACTACTGTAGATACTCCTCGTTCAGAATTGATTAACGCCAATATCGTATTTCTCCTCTCAAATGTCATAAAGTACCTGTTTTCTCATAACTTGTTTGGGTAGTCTCCCAACCATGTTGCGGAAAAAATTAATCAGCCATGTAAGTTGCTGAAATTTATAGGCTATTTACCTCAGATTTGGGCGTAAAATGTTGCGGATTATCCGTTTTTTATAATTTGTATGTGAATGGATAAAAATATAGGAAAGGAAATATAATAAAAGGAGATATAAAAACATCGTGCAGATTCTTAGGTCATAACCTGTGAGTAGACCTCGCAAGAACTGCTCGATCATAAAAGTAACAAAAAAAGAGGCTATATTTGACGTCTCTCGATGGAGAAGAAGTATCTAAATCAAGAAAATAATCAAGTCCTAAGAGCAGTAGAGGGTAGGTTTAATCATTAATTCGGAAACTGTACACAATTGATATACTAAAGGAGGAGTTATGAGTAAAGTAGGTGTAACTAAACTTAAGTCGGTTGAAATAGTAAAGCTTGAATCTGCTCCCAGTAACCCAATAATAAAACTAGAATCAGTTAGGAGCGGTAGACGTAAATACTTGTCATTGTCTGAGCACAAACCACTAAAAGAACAATCTGATGACGCTAATAAAATAGTACCATTCAACATGAGGAGGTCAGAGGAATATAGAAAATGGGTATGTGATTCTGGTCCATATCGGTTGTCAATCACATTAACATTGGCTGTAAGAACAGGTTTTGAAACACTCTGCAAACATGTGAATAGTTTTCTTCGTAAAGCTAATATCAAGATATTCAAGCCTGGGTACTGGAAAAGAGATTGGTTGCAGGGGTTTGCATTTTTTGAAGATCATCCTATGGAAAACAGTATCAATGAAATGCATGTACACATGCTTATAAAGCCAAACGCCAGGCTAAATGTTTTTAAGTTGGCAGAGCTTGTTGATATTTTTGTAAAAGCAGCCGCAGCAGTTGTCAATGCTGATCGCAGGCGTGTTTTCTTTGAAGAACACATGAAAGTCAAATATGCATATCATAATCGCCATACGTATCTGTTCAAACAGATAGATGATACCCGTCTGAACCGAGTGAAACCCATTGGCGTGAAAGGGTTGTCTGATTCCAGTCTGTATTGAAGCTACTATTCCCTGCTCTGAAGAAACTGAATGACCAGTTGCTGAGCAATTCGGGTCGGACGCAGGAATAAGAAAGACCGTATAGCGGGATCGGATCAGAAACTCGCTATGCGGTCTATTGTAACCTTCCTCAATGGTAATGGGTGCTAGGTCTGATAAGGGCCTGGAAGCGTCAACCTTACCATGGTAGTCAGTCGTCCTCCAGGAACTTCTTTTTTGGGGTTGTACAACGAAACAAGCTTTGACAACTCCAACTCGGTGATTATTTCTCTGATGTCACGAGAGTCAAGGTTGCGATTGAAGACAGCACCGTTGATCTCGGTTAAAGACATTTCCTGATTTGGGGTTGAACGGAGGGCTTGAAGCAATTTCTCCTTTCGCTTATCATGATGCGATCCGTTGAAGAGTTGAAGTACTGTTTCGCTAGAGTAGTTTACAACTGCAATTGCTGCTTTCAAATCCTGAGTCAATATCTTACTACGGCCTTCAGCTAGCGCATAAATCTGTGCCAACCGAAGGGCATGAACCTCGTTACGGTCCAATATGGAACCGGCAAACCCTGAATATTCCATTGTTAGGCCGGGGTATGCCTTATCCCACACCTCACGTGCCTTCTTGGACAGTTCAAGGCCCGTATATATGCTTTTAGCCTTTTCAATGCACTCCTCAATTTTATTGTTGAAGTATTTCATGTTTTCCTCAGGAATCGGCAATGGCAGCGGAATCAAATTCTGCCGGTGAGCAAGTATCCATAAGAAGCGGTTAGCGAATATGTTAGGGATGTCAAGTTTATCCTTCAATTTATCGACTTCGCTTCTTTGAATGTGCGTAACGATAACAACATTGGCTTGAGTTGTTCCCAACCATTTATTGTTATGGAGCTTGATTACTGTATTACCATGGTCAAACAGATCGGTAATAACTTTAGATATTATGTTTAATACGGATGGTTTTGAATTGAGTGTTAATGCGAAATGCTGATCATAGACATATAGACGTTTGCTAGTCGCGCCTGTGTCTATTTTATATCTTGAGCTGGTAATATCACACTCCTCAAATGTCTCATCCCTAACCATATAAACAATCTCATCAACCCGTAAAAGTGGCTCGCACAAGTACCTGGGTGAAGCTTTGAATCCCGAGAAAAGGCGGTCAACGATTATCTCTACGGCACCAATATCAGTTTTTGAGGAGTTCCCAACGATAACGGCATTGGGCCTTGCATATTGGAGCACCTCACCATATTGCACATGGTGAGATGTTTCAAAAGATGAGGCTAAGCGGAGAAGTGACGTGACCAGTATTGCCGGTTTGTCAGCACCTAAGCGATCACCCGCAAGATGTGCAAATTCTCCAGGCCACCCAGCAAATGCATCTTCATGCATTACAGGTCCTACAACCGACCCTGCAGCGTCTAAAGAGAAGTGGTGATCAACAGCGCCATGTTCTAGCCTCACTTCGACTATGCCGTTTTCATTGCGTTCATTGGGTTTGATGTTGCTGAAGCCAGATTTCAGCTTCTTTATCCGCCCATCTTTTTTGCTTCTTTTCCCAGGAGTGGCTTCTGGCTTAAGTTTCTCGGACGCCTCACGTTGGTGTTTCTCAGTTACCTTTTTGAGCAGTTTCTTTCTAAGATCACTTTTCATTGTCCACCCCCACAGTCTGACGGTTATCAAGCCATGCTTGAATATCTGCCATTCTGTAGCCAACAGCACCCACGGATAACCTGATACGTTTTGGAAAGTCACCCGCACGTTCTAGACGCCAGATTGTAGTTCGAGAAAGTCCGGTTAAAGCAGGGAGATCACGGGGGCGAACAATATTCAAGTTATCCCCGCGATTGGTATTACGGCATTTTTCTGCCGAAATGGTCATGGGAAGCGTTCTGGTTATAGTGTCAGGTTCTGGCGCTTTAATTAAGTCACTCAACATAAGTAACCCCTTGGCATTTAGTTGGAGATTTGGTGGCCACCAAACTCGTTTCACGTATGTCCAACCTATTCCATTGGGCTTTTTTTGGACATGTACTCAAAAACTTTTTTGAGTACATATTGGGTAGAATCTATTAGGAGGAGCGGTGAATACAGGGGATAACATCAGGAACCACTTGGAGTCATAAAAATACTGCCCCAAATGTGACTGACGCTAGGACGGTTAGTGCTGAATTAAAGGTATGTAATCTTGAGGTGGGTTGAGTATGAATTTATACAGATTTATCAGGCTCAAGTTTTTCTATTGGTCTGTCAAGCAATGACTTGATTTTTGGGTACCGATTCTTTAAATCGTCTACTACATCATCAGGATATTGTAATAATATTTCTAATAAGATATAAGAACTGTCGGTGCCAAACTCAATTTGAATATCATCATCTTCTTCATAATAATAGTTTTGAAACAATTCGCTATGTAAGTACATCAAGCTTTTATTACGCTGAGACTTGATGCCTTTTGTATATATCTGGTCAATTGTTTCTTCAGATAAATCGCATCCTAAATCCGCATATTTTCGTGTAACTGCTGTTACGGCATCCAAATGGTCTAGGCCAAATCTGAATTTAAGAGTATCTATGTCAATAATAATATCTCTGTTTCTGTAGAACAGTCTATAGTTCTTTTTAATTCTCTTACCTATTCTTAGCGTTTTGTCCAGTGATTCGTCACTGTTCATGTATTTTTTAAATTTGTCATATAAAAAGGCCACAACATCATCAGGAGGATAATAACCCTTTTCAAAACATTCTGTGAAGATAGTAATGGCCGAGTGAGGGTCCTGAGTATTGTCGAACCGGTATCGCTCATCAATAAGAGTTGATTTATATATATGACCCGTTGCTTCATTAGACTTAGAATGTGGTATTACCTTGCACACTCGGTCCCCGACATTAATTTGTTCGACAGTCTCGCCATCTTCATCACTACGAAGTGATAATAGTTTTGCATATTGCCAGCTGGTGTATTTCTTCAATTCATCGCTTGATGGCGATTTGTATTTTCTCTTAGGCATCTATTTATCCTTCTTAATCATCGTGAGGTCTGGCGGATTACGCACAGGCTGCCGAGTGGGGATCGGCAGTGATTCAATCCCGAGTGACTCAAATCGACGATGTATTACTAAGGCAAGGTTTTGCTCAACTCTTGGCTCGCGGAGGGATTCAGCAAGGATAGCTCTAGCCTCGGCCTCCATGGACCGGCCATTTCGGGCAGCCCGTAATCGTAGCTGCGACTTCAGGTTCTCATCGAGCATCCTAATTGTCAGAGATGCCACATCGCCCCCTTCCTACGCCCCCTAGCTTGGTACTCTTACCAAATCTATATGCTCGCCGAAACGTCACCTTCTGGAATCCTTCAATTTACCGTTCCAGTATCCAATATACGCCTGATAGCCTCTTTCGGTAGTCACGAACTGCAGGTGCTGCTCTGGGCTCACCCTAAAAGCCGAAATCTTTTCTAGCCCCAGCCTTCGAGCTCTTTCCATTCTGTGATTGCCGTCGATCACGTTGAAGCGACCAGGTGAAATCTCAGCCACAATGACAGGTCTGGTGACATCAACGGTGGCCAAATACTCTTCCTTGAACTTGGAAGTACCTCGGGGAAAGTCCTTGACCATTACTTCTTCGCAAGGAATGTTGCTGCCCTTGATATACTCCGTCATCTTGGTGATGTTGAAGACGAAGATGCCGTTCGGATAAAGTTCGTCACCATCATCAACGGCACATGGAATGAATTTTCTCTTTCTTCTTAGTTTCCGTTCCAATGCAATTCCTCAAGCCCAAGATTGATTTTCCACGACACGTTTTCACTTGACCTTACAGCATATCTGGACACTGATGAGCACACGCTGAAGGCAACTCAACCATACCCACGAGGTACTTTTATGTCAGGCGAACACAGCCAAGTTACTGAGGGCGTCTCTTTATGCGTCCCCCAATCGAAGTATAGCTTTGACACCTTTATCTGCGGGGAAAGCAACCTACTCGCGTATAAAGCGGCCATTGCCGTAGCCAGCGGTGTCGCAACTTACAACCCACTGTTTCTCATTGGCCGCGACGGTCTCGGCAAAACCCACCTTTTACACGCCATCGCCAACCACTTAACGGCAGATCAGAAGACGAAGAAAGTCGTCTACTGCACTTCTGAGCAATTCATGGCCGAGTTGCTTGCTAACCTCCGTTCCAACAAAATGGCTCAGTTCCGCTGCAAGTTCAGAAACCTTGACGTGCTCCTCCTTGATGACATCCAGTTTCTTGCCGGGAAGGAACGGACCCAGGAGGAGTTGTTTCATACTTTCGATGCTCTCTACGAGTCGAAAAAGCAGATCGTCATGACGTCGGACAGATTACCAAGCAAAATAGCGAATACGGACGCACATCTCAAAGGTCGTTTTCAATGCGGGCTGTCCATCAGGATAGAAGTTCCCGAGCGTGAGACGAGGCTTGAGTTCATCAGGAGAAAAGCCGCCACCTTGAATGTGCAACTGTCCGAATCGGTCGTTCAATTTCTTGCGTCCGGTACTCTGGTAAATTTCAGGGAACTGGAAGGTTCGGTTATCACGGTATCGGCTTTTTCCTCCCTACGTGGCAAGCCTTTAACCGTGGAACTGGCACAGGAGGCTCTTGGCATCCTATAACGAACCAACCAGTTCAAGCATGCTCTTATCCGGCCATAACCATTTACCTCTGGCGGTCAGGGGTCTCTTGTTGAACCATTGTGCGGCTATGATGGGATCAACCTCCAGGATATTGCTGTAATCGGCTATGAAATAATCAAACTCACCACGGGATTGATTCAGGGTCCCGAGCACTGACCGGTCTGTTACCGTATCAAACAGTACTGATCCCAGCGCAAGCTGAACCCGTTTGAGGCTTGCTTCGGAGACTCCCATGGAAATTAATACTGCCAGGTACAACTTCTTATGAAGTTGTCCCAGGTCGTGGAACTGCCCTTTCTTCAGACCTGACTCGAACAACACAAAGCGGGTGCTATCGTGGCAAAACATGACGCACTGCCGCCGGTCGATTATATAGAGATGTGCATGCCAGCTACCGAGAGGGTTAGTATCCGCAAACAGCGTTGGTGACACGAATGGCAGTTTGGCGGCAAGCGCCTTGGTGCAGTGAAAAATCATCTATTTATTTTCCGGTCCAGGTTTTCCTTAAAATCGCTGGTACTCCTCCGCAAACACTTACAATTCCCTGCTCTGCCAGAGAATGAAATCGATTTTCTTCAAGTCGGTAATCTTCTCGTGCAGGGGGACCATGTCCTGGAATACGGTAATCATCAACTGGCCCTGTTCTGATGGCACGAATCGCTCGTACCAGCACTGCAATTCGTGATAGCAATCAATGGAGTCTGCTACCTTTGTGCGGGAATAATAGGGGGGCCTTCGGATTCCAGCATTGGCAAGAACGTATTGGTCCCACACCGGGCAATCGGGGTTTATGGTAGCGACCAATTTGCTCGTAAACGATGCCTCACACCGGTTCAATTCAGAATGAAGATGCCGGAGGGCCACTCCAAATGTTGGCTGTTTGCCCTTTTGGCTTTCCATGTAAGAGTAGTAGGCATCGTACCAGGATTGCTGCTTCTTGTTCACCCTGTAGAATCCATTGAACAACCGCTGGAAGTCCCGGTCCTGCGACACATCTGTCTGCGGAAAACGTTCCATGATTTCCAGGTATCGGGAGATGCCGGGGCGGGCTCTTTCTATAGCCGTTATGATTTCAGACTTGGTCATCGGCAACCTGTTTTCCCTGAGTGTACTCCTCCCATCTGTCAGCAGAAAAATGGTATTCATCCACGAGGTCCCGGTACTCTCTGTTATTATTCAGCACCTCCTGAGATTCCGGGAAGAGGCCGCAATAGTCCAGGATGTACTTGGCCATTATGAAAAGTCCGACGCCTGGTAAAAAGGCCGCACGTCGGCGCTGTTCCTCTACAACTGCCGGTTCGGCCATTTGGATAACGGACAGGTTTCCGGTGTGTGCGTAAGAACAGAAATACGTATAGAGATTACCAAAAAAGGTCCTGTGGATGTCCGCCATCTCAGCCAAACGTCCCCAAGACTTATCGAACCGCCATTGCCCCCTGATAGCCTCGACCTGGCGCTTTGGAGGTAGTTGGTGATACAGCGGGTTTCCTGCTACTTTCTGCTCCAGTTCAGCGACCTGCGGCGCTTCCTTCTGCTGAATAGCGTTGTACTCGGGAACAGAGATAACGAACTTTTGCCGGTCTTTCAAACCTCCCAGTCTCCAGACGTCATAGCGGAACTGTTTCTCCTCGTTCGTTGCGGGTTGCACGAAAATGTAGTTGAACGCCAGGTAATTTTCGAAAGCAGCCCTGGCAAGTATTGTCATGGAAGGAATGTCTATGAACCCGATAGAGACGCCAAGCATGTCAGGGAGTTTCGTTCCATCCTGAAGTGCATACATGCTACCCAGGTGGAACAAACACTTCATCGTTAAGGGCTCGATGTCCTTCTGCCACGAAAGACCAGCCGGGATGGTTTTTCCCGCCACAGCTTGTCCACAATGGAGAAAGACCTCCATCATTCGAAGATAATCGTCATTGCGCTCCTTCATGGCTGGCTCAGGCATCCTCCCCGTATATTTCACGCCGCAATTTATCCATTTCCTCTCGCAACCCCTTCATATCATCCTGTTTAGGAGAGTTGAGCAAGTTATGAATAGCGATTGACGCACGCACCAGAAGTTCGCTGGCAACTCCGAAATGACTTTCCAGTTCAGCATAATCAGCTTCTTTAAACAGGTGGATTTTTACCCCCTCGCCGTGTTTTTCCAGATGTCGCCTTCGAAGTTCCCGTTGGTCATTGTGAGACGCGCAGCATAACCAGTTGTAAATAGTTCTGTACTCGTTTTCGAGCCCCGCTTTCGTGAACCGGTCGAACTTGTTTAGGTCTTTGAATCCACGGTCGAGGAGACGCTTTCTCTCTGCCTTGATGCCAGCAATTCGCTCGTCCAGGTCAGGTGCTTCTGCAATGATGCGCATGTACACATTGTTATCTTTTTTGGCCTCATCCAAGAAAGCCAGTTCTTCCTTCAGGGCCTTTATATCCATGGAGTACCCGTACGTCGGGTCCTTACATATGTTCTCCAAGTCCACGTAGGCTTCGAGTATGCTCCGTAGGACGATGGGAATCGCAGAATAGCTCTCCGAGGTAAGCAGAGGAAGAAGACTGCGACCCAGTTCGAGAATGGACCCATAGAGTGAGACCAACGTTATATGCAATATGTGGGTACCGTCGAAGGTGAACGAGGCGGCGTAGTCGATCAACCGAGGTATCAACTTTTCGTAAAAAGTAATGACCGCCACAAATTTCTCTTTGTATTCATCGTGCATCGTTTTCACCCATAGGAGTCCCGCCAGCAACCGTCAGTCGGAAGTCCTTCCATCGAATCAGTTTCGAATCAGGAAATTCGCGCCGGATCTTCGAACGGTAACTATTTCTGGCCAGCAAAAACGTAATATCCTTCTCGCCAACCTTTATCTCTCGGTCCAGCAGTTTCTGCCTCAGTAGAGGGATAGACTCGATAATGCGCTGTAGCCCTTCATCGTTTTTCCTCACCCGAATGTTTTCGTCATGCAGGTCCACCAGGAACACCCCCATATCCTGGAGTCGGACCAAAAACTTGTGGTACTCGTCGATGTCGCAGGGGCGCTGCTGAAAGTAGTGATGAAAAATCGTGGAGGGCAGGCTGGTGTCTTGGTCTATCGGGATGTGTAGACGAGAAGCGGCGCTCGGCACATAAAAATAGGTCTTCCCTTTAGGGGGTGGTGCCTCTCCGACCAGCAGCGTTTTTATAACTGCAGGGCGGTACTTCTCGGCGGCAGCAAGATAATCAATTGGCATTGTACCCATGCTCCCTGGTGCAAAGAACGTTCTTCCAGTGCGCTTCCCGCTGCAGTATATCCTCGACGCTGGTATGCGTGTCAGCGATTTCCAATATCGAAAAGTGGAAATGATTGCAGTACTCACAGTCAACGTTCAGCAGTTTCTGCAGTTTCAAGTTGCCGCCGTGGCCGGAGTTGGCATAATCCGCCCACCGTTGCCAGATGCCGCCCTCCCCCGTGGCGCTGCCGACGTAGCACTTCCCGGTCGTGGTGTCGGTGATTAGGTAGACGCCGCCGACGTTCGACAGGGCGGCCTTCCAGGACTCGACTTCCTGACCCACAATCAGGTCAAGCTTGCTTTTAGGCACGATGGTGTTGGCGTATCCGGGGAATTGCTCAATCTCGATCCGCTTTGCCTTCATCTCGGAGACAATCAACTGCTCATGCCAGTTCTCGGCGTTGAGATATGATTGCCTGCCGGAACGTGCAAATGAAACGATGAGCCGCCCCGCGTATTCTTCCATCGATGCGACGGACTCAGTGCGGTACTGATAGTACTGCTTTTGTTGATGGTAGGTGCTTTCCAGCGACCGGTAGAGGCCAGCAAAGAGCCATTTATCATCTCCGTTGAATTTGATGAGGGATATGATGTATGGCCGCTCGAAATTCCGTTTACTTTGCCATGACTGCCATTCTTCAAACCACCCCTCCAGATACACATCAAGAGGATCGTCATCCCCATTGTGCACCGCCAGATGAATTTTACATTGGTCAGGAGTGATGTCCTTCTCGATGACGTTGAGAAAATCGAAGAACTTCATTTTCCCTTCCCCTTCGAGCATCTACCACACATGGTGGCTTTAGGCACGCTCACCGGTTTCTTTGTTTGGGGAAGACACTTCGGCGCTGTCTTGATCCCGCTGCTTGTGCGACTCGATTGTTTCTGGCCCTTTGCTGCCGCGCTCCTGCCGGAAAAAGCGAGCTGCTTCAACGCTGCAAAATGTTGAGGTTGTATCGTTGCAGGAATACGCGTATTGGGGGTTTTGCCAAAGATTCCGTGCAGGTCTGACTGCTCCAAAACGGGCGGGTCATGTAGTTCGCAAAACAAGGAGTCGCAGATGATGAACCGGCCTGTCACCTTCACCCTGTCTTGGTACCCCTTGTCCCACGCTTTGATTACGGCAGCGTCTGATACTCCGGGTTCAGAATCGGCAACAGTTCTATCCAGCGTGACAGGAGGATTTCCCGGCACGAGGCAGTTGCTAGGCAGCGGCAACCCCTGCGCCTGGTACCAATTCGCGGCATCGGCGTGCGTCGGCATCACATCCCGTACCTGGAGGATCGCAACGAGCCGCCAATGCGGCGTACTGTGGAAGGGAAAGTTCCCTTTCTTTGTCATGTAGATAATTTTGTCACCCTTGTTGAGCCTGGGGACAAAAATCCTTCCACGGCAGACTGCGGTAATAGATGGGAAGGCGGATTCGAGGTCGGGTTCCCTCCTACATGACCCATCGATGTACGGCGGCAGGTTGTGTTTAAGAACTGCCGCCCGGCCAGCGGGAAATGCAGTCAGGGGGGTGTAGGTATTAAGAAAGTATTTCATTGTTGAATGTCCCCCTCGAATAGAATCCCATGTGGCCATGGCTATACCTGGTGGGATAGTTTTGCCTCTAACTCTTCAGTAACGTTGTCGAATATTTCTTCTAAAAAACGTAGTGGTTGTTGCGGGTAAGAGCCTAAATGCATCTCCAACAAGTACTTTTTTGTTTCGGGAATTGCGTTATCTTCAACCGCTCTTCGTAACACCTGAGATATGATGTTGCCATTAGCAACAACTATCTTCATCAACTGCTCAAAGGCGCTTGCTGATGCGAAAATAATGTTACGGAGCGGAATACAGTCGATATTCATATCTCTAGGAGTTAGATACTGAAGCAATGGTTCTGATATAAACTCCTCCCAGACATCAAGCCCATCGCTTAGATACATTTCTTTGTAGGTAACCACCAACGCGAATATCTCCCGATTATTAAGAAGGGCTCTGCCCTGGTCCGTTGTGGTCAGTAGATTGCCGACCTCATATATTTGCTTGAACGATTTAACGATACTGCTTTCGAGTTCCCGGTTCAATACCGCATTGGTGGGGTTGATTCGTGCATAAGGATGCATTTCAACACCTTTAATTTCTATCAGGACAACTGCGTCATCTAGCTCTATTACTGCATCGCACACCTTTTTGTTCGGAAATATTTCTTTGAGCCGAGCTTCTGGTATGTAAGCTATGTCGTTTTCATCCATAAGCCGGATGATATAACTTTCGAAAAGAACGCCAAACGCCTGCGGGAATCTTCGGGGATAAGCGCCTTTCAAAATGTCATAGATAGCATGCTTGATTTTTTCCTGGAGAACATAGGGTGAATAACAATGGTAGTTTTCGTTGATCTGGAGAAAAGGGTACTGCTTCAAGGGGGTTTGTTCGGTAAGTTGTAACAGTTTATCATCTGTCGTTTCATAGTGGCGCTCGAAGAAATCGAACGTGCACTCCACTGGAAGGCTTACTAGATTGAAAAAAGAGTCGATTACGCCTTCATTGAAACCCAGCGGAGCGAACCATCCCCTGGTAATATGCCTTCTGTCACTGTTGTCGATGAATCCGGACCATGCAGCTATCAGCATTTGAAGAAAGGTATTAATTTCGAGTCCTGTGGTGGTCAGGAATTGGTCATTGAGTTCGGCGGCAGCATCGCCTTCGAAAATAACAAGTTGCCTAGCCAAATCAAAAGATGAAATCTGTCGCTGAAACCAGAATTGCTGAAAGGCTACTGTCCGCAAAAATTTTCTGAGGCTACGTTCGTCTCCCTCCAAGAAACGTGAATCTCTTCCAAGGTGGTTGATGTCGTTTAAGGCATTGTTGACATCGCCCATCGTGGCTCTTTTGTTGCCATTTTTACCGCCTTCCAAAAAAGCGATTTTTATCAGGTACAAAAGATGCCAGGGATAGTAACCTCCATTCTCGTGGACTGCTTTCTTGCTAATCTCATGAAGCTTGTTTATGCACAGCAGGACGATAGAAAGAGTGTCGTATTTTCTCACCCTGTTCCGTAGCACTTTATATTCGTCGAAAGTACTCATCGTTCTCCTTAATGTTTAGGAACGGACCAGCTACTCCAGGCCAGTCCCCAGGTCCAGCGGAATAAACTCGGTATTGGTAGATTTCTTCCCGCACGCCTTACAGACGAAGTACGGTTCGTCGTCCGGAACTTCGTTTGCCTCTTCGCAGCGCGGGCACTTCACCGATTCGGTTCGTTTCGGTATCATAGCTTTAGCATTCCCCTTATCTCCCCAATCTGCCGGTCCAGAATGCCTGATTGCCACCCATAGCATGACAGATGGTACATCTGGTATACCATCTGCCCCCGCCGCCCCCGGAGGATTCCAAGCGCCCCGTTGCTGGGATTTGGCTGCCGGGGGAGCCACCGGAACTGCGGGGCCTGCCGCAGTAGGTTCGTCACGCCGGAAGGCATGAACACGTATTCAGTCGCGCCGTGGTCGATGAAGTCCGCCAGGCGCCGGAGGTGTCCAGGGTCCAGGTCCCCGGCAGTGAGTTTGTTGACGCCCACCGTCGGGAGGTGCAGTGCCTCTATGAACGACACTTGGTTAGCGTGCTGCGGAGAGAAACCGATTTCCGCGAACTTCTGGTGATACTTTCGTCCACTCCCGGTATAGTGTGGCATCAGGAATGGATGATGGACACCGTGCCGTTGCCAGAACACAACTCCGTCAGAGTGGTAGTCGAACACCTCCGGTAGTGTTCTCTCGATGTCAGCGCCGTAATTCGCGTCGAGGCCGATAAAGAGGAACCGGGCGGTGGCGGGATGTGTGCCCTGCCAGGGCTTCTCACGGAATTGGTCTACCAGTTTCTGTGAAGGGTGTAATTGAAATGGCAAGATTCGCCCCCTACGCTGTTATCCCTTGCCGCAGACACTCATTACATTTGCACATCCCCGTCACCCCGTTGTGCGTCCACCAGTCTGCCGTCACGCGACCGCAGAAAATGCAGGTTCCGACCTTCTCAAGGGACTGAACGGCTCCATAGGCGGGCCTTTCCTGAAAAGGAGCAGGGCTTGAAATCGGTCGTGGTATCGAAGTCGCTCGCGGCTCCGCCATCCGTGACAAGACGAATCTCCTGTTATGCTCCTCCGCTTCCCGAAGGCGCTTCTCCATCGCCTCCTGCTCCTCCCGGTACAGTGAAAGGCGCTCCCGTTCTCCGGGGTGCACAAATTCACCGTTCTTGGGAGATACCAAAACATCATCCAGGCAGTTATTCAATGGAACCCCCTCGTACACCTGAGGGGGATGAACCAACCGCAGGGAGCGACAGGTATGTATCCTGCGGGTTGAGGAGTCGAGATAATGTAGTGACTGCCCCTTTCCCAGGTCATAGTCCGACCGCTGCATGAAATCCCTTTCAGTCGTGGTCAGATGTATGCGGTCAGCGTCTTGGGGATCGGCATGTAGCATGTCGGCTGTTAAGAGGAAGGTAGCTCCCACTCCCAAGCGCAGGAAGCCCTCCAGAACCTGCAGGCGTTTATCCGGTTTCATCGTGGCGTCAATGATCCAGTAGGCAAACCTTTTGCTGTCCTTCTCCACCCAGCAGTCGATAGGGCGAAAGAAATCATCGCTCATTTTCTCGATGGTCACACAGTCGCCGAATTTCCCAACAAGCCACTGGTAAAGCACCGCACGCGCTTCCCGCAGTGCAGGCGACTCATCTGAGTAAGTGCAGTTCTGAAGATGCTTATGCGCAAAGTGTTGACGGCGCTGTTCTCCGGCGCGAACGCGCACTGGCTGGCTGCAGCCTTGGCAGAGAAGAAAATTCTGCCGATCAATAGTACGCAGAGACTCAATGGCATCGGCCCATTTCGGATCGATAATCACCACCTCGCTGCTATCTCGGGCATCAATGGCTTTGTACATGACTAGATGCGTCTGCTGCCAGGTCGGATTGAGTCGTCCCATTCCTTATATCGCTTTATCAAGTCTTCTACGTATTCTCGCACAGATACGCACATTCTCAGTGCGCATGGCTCATCGACTAAAATAAAGTTGTAATGGCTGTAAATTCCAATTTCCTGCTTTACAAACTTCTTAATCTTCTTCTGATTTTCTTGTTTAAGCATATCTATACGACCATTCGTGTGCGCAATGGCATTGCGCAATTCCGACAACATACTTATTTGATTCCAGGCTTCGTTTGCATACAATTCAAAACCAAGAATATCGTTATAATACTTTTGTGCTTTTTCTAAAAAGTTGCCTCGCAAATCATTAATGGTTATCTGTAGCCCGCGAGTTCTTTGGATGAGTTGAGCTATCTCGGTAACCGCGGACTCGAATACAGAATACAGCGCCACAAGAAAAGGATTCCGGAACCGGGGAAACAAAAACTCAATCCGGTGGTTACGCATCTGGCTGGCAAAATCCCATTCAGCGTCTTCAGGAGTCAGGTTATGTTCTTCAACCTGATACTGGAATGAGGCATCTTCCTCTTCAATAAGCTGTTTAGTATGCTTCTCAATAAGCTGAAGGTGCTCTTCAAGTGCTCTTAATTCAAGTGAAACGTCCAGAAGTCTAAAATCGAAGGTTAGTGGTAATGACGACATTGTATCCTCTTATTACAAAATCATTTGGATTGAATCGCATCAGCAGCATAGAACAAGCGAATGATCCCTATCAAACTCAGTCCCTCTTTTAACCGCTCTGCCCATTGGTCAAACTCCGACAAATTCAGAGAAACTTCCATATTCATGCCTGCCTCTGGGAAGATATTGTCCTTAAGTTTAGTCATGAGCAAGCCAGCAGCAACTAGATGAGGATGATGTTCTAGTTCCTTTTCAGAAGGATAATTTCCTAGAAGGTCTACAATGCAGTTGCTCATTGTACCAAAAGCATTTGATACTTCGTTGGCCTTACTCTGGAGATATTCTCGGAATAAGGTATTGCCTGCTTCGTCGAGGTCATCGGGAATCTTGCGCAAGTCAGAAATATGATCCACAAGAAGAAACAACTGGCCCATGGCCTCCTGGAATAAACGCATTTTGTCCATTGAGGATAAAGGTATAGTTTCAATATTGAGCTGAGTCAACACCGATGAATCGGGTTCCTTAGGTGCCAGATAACACGTTCGAGCTGCGGTAATGATTTCATCCTCTCCATAAAAAAGATATGAAGGTAAACACCAAATTCCGTCTCCAAAATACCGTCCCGATAAAAAAGGAACGATAAGTATGTGAGTCCAGTTGTGATCCAGAACATACTGTTTGAGGGTGCCAATGTCTAAGGGCCGGATTGCCGCCTTGAGCAACTGAAGAAGGTTTTCTAGCCCCTCAAACATACCAAGGGGTTCATCTGCATCGAGTGCAAGCCAAAGCGCCGAACTCTCCTCCCATGGGACTTCCTCGCTTATAATCCTGTATTTCCAGCCCGGCGATTGGTGTCCCTCCAGTTCCATCCTCAAATTTTTTTGGAGATCTTTTAAGATGCGATCCATGTAGGATAGTGAACGTAAATCGGCAGCGTTAAATTTTAATTCGGGTTTATTAACGAACTGGAACCATAAAGCCCATGTTACTGGAAAAAGCTCCTGCTCTCTTCGCTCAAGCTTCAGGAGTCGGTCATTTCCAATGTAACACCCCAGACGTTTCCTAAAAGCACTTTGTAGCGCGGGGAGAGCTTTCCACGCTTCCGATAGATTGTAAATGCTGAGTCTGACAGCATCAGGGTTGAATCCAAGGGTTTTGGAGCGGTTGATTAACAAATGCCGCTCCTGCATCGAAGTCAACCGACCAATTTGGCCGTTCACTATGAGAATGGCTGCAGTCTGCTCCCCAAAGAAATTACGAAGAGAGGAAAGATAATCATTTAGGGCTTTGAGATATTGGCGGTAAGCCTGAGCTAAGGGGGCAGAAGCTATGGAGATTTGTTGTTTCCCTGTCCGAATCTGACCAGTCTCACCCTGAAAAGGCTCCGCACCTTCGCCGGCAAACCCCCATTCATCCAAGGCAATTTTTGGGAGTTTTAACGTCTGATTTGTCGCATGGACACATTTATCCCACAGTTCTTGTGGAACTCGTTTGCCAAGCACTCCCGGCTTGCTGCCCTCAAAATATCCTGTTAATCCTTTTTTTAGACCGCTAAATGTGTCAACCACCTGTTCACGTATCTCAATGACTGTCTCGGCATACTCTCGCCACGATGCAGGTCGACGCAACCAGTCCCCTAAATTACGGAATATTGCATTGCTAGTCACTGGCCACCGAGGCGGCAGATATTCGGCATCGACCGCGGTCTTGTGAGTCGGATCATAAGGAAGAGGAATCAAACGTGTATTGTGACCGTACCCTTGAAGACCATATGCCTTGCTGTCTGGAAAAAATAACCTCAACAATTCAAGAAGACGGCGCGTTTCGTTGTCGAGAATCCTTCCCGAGCTGTTATTATCAGCAGGTTCTTTCTGATTTCCCTGAAGGAGTTCAACAGGAACAATGAAGTGAGCGCGGGTAGCTTTTTCGTTTTCCTCAACAAAAAACGTCTTCGTTTCGTTACGAAATCTATCTATAATTTTATTCCGGAACGGTTCAATTTTTGATTGAATGACATCTTTTGGACCGAGTGACAAACTCAAAATAACCTCTCCTAGACTGCGAAGCGACAAATGCACAAGCGGCCAGGAAAGATCAATGCCTCGAATGGTATTGTGCAATACATTTTCAATGCTCAAATGAACTGCCCAAAAATAGACTTCGGCAAAACCATCCCAGTCTGAGGCGTTAGCTGGAGGCGCTGGATCTATCTCAGCAGTTTTACCCAAGACATATAAACGATTGAAAGCAGTCGGAGGATCAGTTTGTCTTGCACGGAATGCCCGAGCCAACTCAGGCGAAGAGAGATTGAATGTCTCCAATGCTTCCAGTAGCTTTTCATCTGCACCTGGTGCTACACCCGCAACGTCATACTTCAGAAAAAAGAACCAACCATCGCCAAAGCATTTTTGCGCCTCCGCAATAAGCTCCTGATTGGCAATTACATACTCCCGCATTCCTAGCCACATCAAAGCACGCCAGATTGCAGCAACTCCAGTCCATGTCTTCGGATGATATTGTTCGAGAGCCCCGATTAAAGTGTTAACATCTGCAGGCTTACGGGCAAATGAATATAAAAGGAAAGACTCAAGATCCGATTCCGGAATGTGGGGAATTACCATTAAAGCGGTATCTTGCCATGAAGCGAAAGCTGGATCAGTCAATTCACATGACAGGATTTCTGACCTAATCGGATGAAGAGCCTCGATGTGAAGCTTGTCTTCTGTTGGACGCAGCAGGTATTCCCGCTCTAATAGTTGAAGGGTACGAAAAGGGTCCTGCAACTGTAGCGCTTTTGCTAAAGAAGCAATGTCGATACGTGCTTCGTAGGCTGTCGCGACAGAACAAGCCCGCAGAAAACCTAATTCTTCCTGAGCCAGGGTTCCGGCCCGTACCTCATCACGAAGACGCATCACCTGGTGATGGAGGCGATCTTTCAGTGAATCGACCTGCGTTATACAAAAGACAAATTCGAGGAGAGGGCCCTCGCCTCCAAAACGCAACCATGCATCCTCAAAAGCGGGATAAATTTTCGCAACACCCCGCTCCGAGAGCCTTTCAAAAATAGACCTAGCCTCGTTTTGGTCAAAATCGAGAGCAATTGTCAGGGGGAATCCAAGTTCGGCATCAGAAGAGACCTTCCGAGCAAGGTCCTCTTCACGTATGGTGACAAGGATTCTGATATTTTTTTGATCAAGAAGTTCTCGAACAAGCTCCGGCCATTCATGGTCGCGGGGAGAAACGTCAATGTAGATATACATTGGAGCATCAATAACTCGGAGATGGTCGGCCAGCGCATTGGCCACAAGACTGGCGTGAGTGCGGTCCTGAACATACCGGATCGCAAATCGCCACTCCTCTGGGACAAAATCATGTAAGTAACGCAAAGCGATGGTGGTCTTCCCCTGCCCTGAAGCACCATGAACTACGACAACACGAGTGCCGCCGGAGAAAGCTTTGTCTATTTCATAGAGCTTATTTGAACGAGGAACATCAATATCAGCAAGGATATGTGAGTAACGCGTTGCGACCCCGCAATAAAATTCCTTTGCGAGTTGCTCGCTTTGAGTCGCATTAATCTGAGTGTCCTCAATTGGCACAATTGAGGTAAACCATTCCTGATGATGTGCTGTGCGCTCAGCAATATAGCGACCGACTGCATTGATCTTTGAAATGAGGTCGGTATAGGTAATCCTACGCTGGTTCTCTGAAGCTACATAAAGCCAGGCAACAAGAAGATCGAAGGCGCTCTCCGGGTCACCACCCGCAAGACTGTTACGGAGAAATTCATAGACTTCGTTCTTTAAGTCATCCTCCTTCGCTCGACTCCACTGTACTCCATCAAAAAGTCTGTCGATCTGACCGTCGGTAAATTTGAAGTCACGCAACTTTTTGCGGACTGAGGTTTCGTGGCGTACTTGAGAAGACCAAGCACCCTCTAATTCCGTTCCAATAGGGCCGAAGCTAACAACATCGACTTTAAGGTTTTCGCGTGTGGTAAGGTTGGCGGCTCTGTGGAAAAACGACTGTGGCTTATCTGGAGAAAAGCAGGATAAGGTGAGTGGGTCAGTGTAGGCTTTTATTTGAACAACTCGAATGAGACTATCGCCACGATATACTGCTAAATCCTCATTGCCTTCAGGCTGGAAAACTAAGCCGTGAGAATTTGGATGGAGAATGCATGCGAGCGAATAGAGAGCCTGCAGTCGATAGCCCTGAAGGGCTGCTTTTGCACCAGATGCCATTTATGCTCAGCCCTCACAGTTCTGCTTTAAATGCCTTTCCAAAATCGACGGATTTGACGTCGAAAATCGTTAATTGTGGCGACAAAAGCCATCACATTCCTGTGGCAATACGGTAAAAGGAACTTCCTATGCCATCAGCTTTAAATGGCAGAATCACCTGTTTCCAACTGACCGAGCAAGGGTTTGCAATGGAATCGCTCTACAATTTGTAATTGTCTGTCAGAATAAAGCGTTTATCACACCCTTTAACTCGTCTATCTTAGCTACTGAAATTTCACCTTTATGGTACTTGGATATAATGTTTAAAGGCTTTTGATCATTTCTTGTAGGCTTTCCAATACCTAAAAAACCCTCTATGTCAACATCAAAAGCATATGTTTTTGCAGTAAAATCATTCTTATTATTATCTATAAAAGTGTTGATTACCCCGTGAATATCAGCATCTTTATCGCTATCTATTAATACAGAGTGCGGAATACCCAACCGCCCACAAAGGTTCATATATCTGTGGACATTGAATTTACCCATTGAATCTAAAAAATATATATGGTTATCCTTTAAATCCGTCCAAACCTGATTAATCAAATAGTCAAGAAATATTTTTTCAGTAGCACCTTCGCATATAATCACATGTCTTGCAAAAAACAATGACGACCGCTCAGAATCCAACCAAAGAAAGTATTTGAATGACTCATCATCTAGCTTTTGCGCTTCGTTAGGTGGATCTTCGCCTAAATTTTTGTTTTGTATTTTTTTCTTTAATGCTTCAGGGGTGGTAGCATCTGCTAACAATGAGCTAAAATGTTTATACAGGCCTATATTATTATCTCCTAGTTCATCCAAGCATTCACGTGTTAATTGATAAGCATTGGTCTCTGCTCCTACCTTTCTCAATTTTGTAATGCACGTTAAGTCTTCAATATTTTTACTGACAAAAATAGGTGAATGCGTCGTAACTAAAACTTGATGGTCTTCCTCTTTTGATATGGCTTGCAAACCGATATTCATGTTAATTTGCTGTGTTGGATGCAAGAAAGCTTCTGGCTCCTCAAACAATATCAGAACAAAATCTGGAGAAAATTCTTTTTTCTTCTGTTCTTTCTTGTCAGCATATTTTGATGACAACCTTATCAAGGTATAAATCAAGTGTCTTTGTAGCCCCTGGCCATAAGAACCAACTGAAACTCGTTGTCCACCAAGAGCTTCATCTTCTATATGATGTGCAAGAAGATTTTTGATTATATCTTCTGGCATGATATGGTTTATTTCTACTCCAAATTTTATCTTCCAAGTTTCGATTTCTCTATTAATATCATCCACCAATGCGTTAAGAGAAAAACCATCTTTGGTAGCTTCGTCTTTGAACTTATCGTTAAATCCTTCGAATGCGGTCTTAAGCGTTGAGTAACTTTCGCTATCAGAAACAACCTTTTTCATAACGAAATTTACCATTTCCCTAAAAGGAGACGGCCCTGATAATTTCAAAGTATCATCAGTTTTGCTTATTTCGGGTATATAAATCAAATTACCAAGCTTAGATTGTGAGATATTCTTAGCGCCATAAAATAGGTTTTTGGAAAGTAAGCCATTTTCGTAACTATATATATTACTTTGATTTGCCTGGACTAAACCTTGTTCTGATTTAAAATATTTTCTTACTTTCAGGATACTGTCATCAGATTTATATTCTTCTTTAAGCCCATTTTGCTCATCTGTAGTAGTGATGTATTGTAATTCAATCCAGCTTTCTTGGTCGTCTGTATTAAACTTTGGGAAGTCTACTTTATCAGAGAACTTAATTCCATCTTCATAAAACATTCTAAGAGCATTAATAATAGTAGATTTACCAGAGTTATTTTTGCCGACTAATAGGCTATAATCTTTAACAGCAAGATCAATATCTTTTATAGACCTGAAATTATGCAGGATCAAACGACAAAGCTTCATTATTTCTTCCCCCAATATATTCGCATTAAAAAGACAATCACATTGGTCTACCCAATGCAACAATTCTATTTTGTTAATTCCTGCATTAAAGAGGATTTCCATCCATCAAATTTCCCCTCGCGAATCCGGTCGAAAAACCCTGTATAATCTTCTGGCGAGAGGAAGTAAAAATGATAACGCCACAACTCAGCGGCTTCTTGCAGCACCTCATTCAGCCTTTTAAAATGCACTTTCGCGTCTCGGAACTTGGCCTTGTTCCGGTTATTGTCGTCGCCATCCTGCTTAATCTCCACCACCAGTACATCGTGGGAGTCTTTTAGGCGAATGAAGAAGTCTGGATTGAAGAACTCATTAACAGTGTGGGTCTTGCCCGTTTTGGCTGGCTTGTAGGAGTATGGAAAAGAGTAGCATCCTCGATCAGGCGGCTTGATGAAGGACTCTATCAGAGCACTGTTCTCGAACAGGAGATCGCTGAATTGCCGTTCTGGCTTATGGCTGGCATAGAGTACATTTGTGGGGGTCTTGAATCTCGTAGCGTCAACCTTATGAAGGCGTTTGATGATAGCTTGAGCGTCGTCATGGAGGGAACTCTCATCGATCTCTGCAATCTTACGCCATTTGCAGTACTGATCCCACAAGGGAGTTTCATCCTTGTTAAAAGGTTTATCATCCCCATTTACATGGTACACCGCACCACTTTCTTTGACCCGACTTTCGGAAAATGACTGTCGTATTGAGGTCCGGTAGTCAACGGCAACGATCTGATCTTTTGCCTTTTGAGTCTTACGCGGATGTTCCCTATCCACATCTCGGAAAAGCGGGCCAAATGCCTGCTGCACCAGTGAAAGATTTTCCTTGCTTAAAAAGGTATGGTCATATCCTCCGGCCTGCAGTGCTTCCACAATCAGTTTTCTTATTCTACTCTTTGGCCACTTCTCCCCCAACTTCTTGTCTTTGTCAGCAATGAAGTCATGCAGCATGCAGACAGCATATTCAACCTCCTGGATGTCCTCATGCAGCATTTCAATAGCAAGTTTACCGCTTTCAGAAAAGGTCGAATACTCCGTACTCATGCGGCTTTGCGGCTTCAGCTCCAGCTTAATATCGATCGCCTTTTGCTTCTTCGTCTCGACTGTCTGATCCACCAGTTCATAACTGAGGTTGTAAAGGGGAAAGACAAACTCATCCCTTCGGCTGTCGTAGCCCCAAGAAAGTGTACTTTCCACTTCCAGCACATCCTTCAACAAATTTCCGATTTCGCTCGACCAGGCTTCGTGGTTCGTGACTTTAACCAGCGGAAGTACGTCTAGTGACGGTGGCACCCGCAAGCCACGTCCCAGCACCTGCGCAATCAAAAGTTTAGAGCCAAATGCTCGTGAATCATGTGGAACGATTTGAAAGACATTTTTTACGTCCCAGCCCTCCGTGAGCATGCTAACTGAAACGATCCACTCCACTGGGCTAGACTGGTTGTCAACGCTTTTCAGTGCGGTCAGATTTTCCTTGCGACGCTTGTCAGGGGAATCTTTCCCATCTCGTGGGCAATATGCAGCAGCAACGCGATCTTTGGCAGCTTTGGCAGTGGGTATGCCAGAAGTAACCCAAATTGCCTTTTGCTCTGCCTCCATGCGGCTGATCTTTTCCTTTTTTACCAGGAAATCAACCAAGAGTTTCCACTGCTCCACACACTCCGCGATGTCCTTGGTGACAACAATCGTAAGTGGCCGAACCTTAGTGCCGTACTCCTTCCAATTCTGTTGATGAACTGAATAGATTTTTTCCCAGCTCTGTCTTTTGTAGGTTTCTTCAAGAATATAATCGGGCTTTTTGACGACTTTCGCCTCAACTGCCTGTTTCAGCCCGAACCGGTAGATAACATCAGGGAAATATTCATTACCAGTGTAAGCAGTGCCGGTGGCGTGGATCAAGTATCGAAAACCATACTCAGGGTTTACCAAAAACTGCAGCCACTTCTTCATGGACGCTTCGTCACTGTCGTCTGGGCTGAACAGGTGGTGCGCCTCATCGTTCAACACCAGCGTACGCCCCCCGCGCCCCTTGAAGCTGTCGGCAATGGAAGAACCAGCATTGGTATAAACTGCGTGAATGTTTTCAATGCAAATGTCTCCAGGCTGTATCGTTTCATTCCCTCGCTTAACTCCAGGAATCGCTACCACAGCACCTAGGGATTTCATAATTTCCGCTAGCTGTGGATTGCTGGATAATGCATTGAATTTCTCAAGCAAGCCATCCTCGATGGTCAAGGATGGACACAGCACCAGCACTCGATCCACCAACCCCTCGGCCAGGGCAATGGCTGCTATACCATACATGAGGAAGCTCTTTCCACCACCGGTGGCGATGTCAAGAGTAGCCGATTTCCGGTCACGCAATGGCATCTTACCTAAAAAGACATCAATGCTATCGTCATGTCGCGGAGCCAACACTGGTCTGCTGTTCCAGTTCTCCCGTGCCAGCCGCTCTAAGTCGGGGTACTTTGCAGAAACGAGAAAGCGGAGCGTCTGTCGCGCGGCGTCGCGCAGAAAGGCATGATTGCCGGTATGCAAAAGATTCAGAAAAGCATCGTATTTATGCACTATCGCTTCGGTAGCATCACTGGCATCTTCAACACGGAGGACCTGATCGCTGATGCGGAATTGTACGCTCATTTAAAGTCCCCTTTTCCAAAAACGAGCGTCTTCTCATTCCCGTAGCGGTCGCAGAGAATAACCATCATCTTACCCCCCTTGAACTCCTGTTCTGGGATACAAATTTCAAGTGTTTTAGCCTTTTCCAAACCACCCGCAGCCTTTAGCAAGTCTTCACCCCAGAAGACACGATCGAGGCGGAAGACATCACCGTCATAGTTGAGATCAACCATGGCCATCGAAAACGTCTCGAAATTCGCAAAATCCTCTGGATCAGTTGTCAGTGTCTTGGATCGGAACTCGCTCACCTCCACCAACAATTCAGGAAGAAGCCCTTTCTGATTGCTACGAGCCTTGTACTTAACTACCGGCTGAGAAATAAAATCAAAACCGATGGCGTCGATGACCTCATTCACATCCGCCTCACGCACCGGCTGTTTAAGTGCGCCAGGCTCATGCTCTTGAATTAGGCGCAGAATGATGGAGATCGGAACTTTAAGAAAGACATAGACCGCGCCACCATGTGCAATCTCATCCTCGGCAAAGTCCATTGCCACTGTTGGAGCAATTATATAGAACCGTTCTCCTACCTTCCCACGCAGATTCTGATGTAGATTGCTCACAAAGCCGTAGTCAAGCGTCAGCGTGGGGTGATCCGGATAGTTCCAAACCAATGTGGAGTGGGTACCGATATAGCCGTCCAATTCAATGCCATAGCGGTGGTGTGCCTCTTCGCGCACACCGAAAAGCTTAAGAACAAATGGCCTGTACTCCTGCCATGGCATCCCTCGCAGCGCCCCCATGTCATATAGTCCTGCGCGATACAGGGCAAATTCCTTGGGTGATAGGGGCTTTTCACGCTCCGGCTTTTCTTTCGGCGCAATCAAAGAAATTCGGAACTCTCTCCCATCCACGGTGATGCGCTTCTCGCCGGGGCCGTCACCCGGTTCTATGTCATCCATCCGGTCCGGCAGAATGCACAGGTTTGCTTCTGGACAGGCGATTGAGAGCGGAGTGCCTTTCTTGAGCAGATCATGCTTGTCGATCAGAGCTGTAAGATCGTGCAGCAGGTCCAGCGTAATGTTACATTCGCCTTTTCTGGCTTTTTCAGTGATAAGGAGAAGAGTGGCATTTTTCTTAACATGCTCATCCCACTCTCCAAGGCGCTCTGTTTCTAGACGTTCATCTTTTTTTGCTGATCCTATAGTAGTAGTAAGTGAAAATAGCCGCTTCTGTAATGTGTAAACTGCCAGCTTTCCGCAGTCCATTGCTATCCATCTACGACCAGTTTTTTCAGCTGCAGCTATAGTTGTCCCACTACCTGAAAAACAGTCGAGGACAATGTCTCCTTCGTTCGATGAAGCTTTAAGGATTCGTTCGAGGAGGTCTTCTGGTTTTTGAGTAGGGTAGTCAACACGCTCCTCAGCCTGTGAATTAACCGGTGAAATGTCAGTTATGATGTCTTGAATTGCTACACCAGCACCAAGATATTTTTTGAATCGAGGACGCCCAGTTTCGCCAGCCTTTGTCTTAGCAGGCCAGTAGATATAGCCATTGGCATCCAACAGATCCAATTTTTGTTGAGTGTTCATTGAAGCAGCAACTTCATGTCCAACTAATGCTTCTACAGCCGCGCGATTAACTTTCCAGTGTCCGCCAAACTCAGCTGGATCAAGTCCCCGCCAAGGTTTACCAGAAAATCCATTCCTTAATCCTGCAGCAGTAAGATTGTCAGTTGTGTACCTTCCTCGCTCGTCATAGCCGGTATACTTCGATTTGAGGTACTTAGCATCATAATCCTGAAAACATTTGTTCCAGATGTAACTTTCTGACTTACTGTAAAATAAAATGGTATCGTGTATCGGCCCCCAGGAGACTGCGTCACTTCTGGCACTCGTTCTTTTCCAGACAATTTCGTTCTTAAAGTTTTCCTCTCCAAAAACCTCATCAAGAATAGCCTTCAAGTAATGGCTCTTTTTTGTATCAAGATGAACATAAATACTTCCGTCAGATGCAAGTATTTCTTTTAACAAGATGAGCCTACGGCGCAAAAATTCTATGAACTGTGCCCCGAGAACCTTGTCCCGATACGCCTTCTCCTTATCCTTCATAAAATCTTGCTTGGTGGCAAACGGGGGATCAATATAGATAAGCTTGATCTTCTCTCGTGTACCGAAACGATCTGGACCTTGCTGGTCGGCAAGGAGTTCGCGTAACGCCAGGAGATTGTCTCCCCAGACAAGCAGATTACGCCATCCGTCACCATGTGGCCGCTCCTCGGCAAAATGCCTAACCAGCTGCCACGGCGCCGCAGGAGTCTCCGCCAGAACCTGCTCACGCTTCATCTTCCCGGCATATTCCAGGCGGTACTCCTTACCTATCTCTACGCTCTGCATCCCACTGGGGAATAGCTTTGCGCGCCAATGCGCAGGTATCGCCTCCCCTGCCTGCAGTAGACGAATTAATTCCATACGTTCATTTTCAGTTATTTGGGACATAGCCTAAGCTCTCACCTGTTTAAGCAACCATAATTTTTTCATCATCTACAGCATGTCTTGGACATTTCTCGATGTCAAAATACCGCTACAACTAAAAAGCCTCTGCAACGCATCTGGACCGATTGTAATTTGTAAAGGGTCTCTGAGTTTTGCCTCAACCATTGCTACTAGCGCTTCAATCTCAAGAAAAATTACTTCATTCACATCGGTATCCATTTTTATTGATCGAACAAGATCATCGTAATCATCAGCAAAACAGCTTGAAATTACAAAGTAATAAATATTCCTATAGGTCCTTTTCCTCTTCATTTCTCTGCTTTGGGTCGTAATGTAATCTTTAATAGTCCGATCATCAGTCCCAATTTTGTAGCCATCAGCTCTAATCTTTCCATCCCAAATGATGGCATAATTATAATCATCCGCGTATGCAAGGCCGTCGGGGACTCGACCGCTTCCCTGTCCGAGTAGCTTCGTTTCATACCCCAAGATAGAAAAAGCAGCATTTATATATTTCTCAAAAGCCCTATCTAAAGATATGCCCGACCGACCGGCCGCCTCTATCATTGCTGGCTCGTTACGTGACATTGCGGGGAGAACTGAAATAATGGGAGGAAGGTAACTATCAGGTAACGTTTCAAGATTGGGTGGGGGAGAGGGTCGTGCATCATCCTGTGCAGCGGGAACAGGAATAGCGGGTTTGGCAATAACTGCTTTATTCAGATTACCTTTGTACCATAACACATGCTCAACCCGGTACAAGTCGAACAAGGAGCCTGATTTATCTGAAAAAAGTTCAGCTAGTTCCTCATGCAGTTTTTTGAATGCAACATAGTCTGAAGCAATATCGTCAGTCGGCTGCCAAAGATTCAAATCGGTTAAAGCCTGGACACTTGTGGTGTAGTACGTAGGCCATAATTGACGATTTTGAACCTGCCAGAAATAGGAAAGAAAAAATGGAATGCTACCGATCTTAGGTGCCCCATATTTTGTATTACCAGCACTGACCCATGCCTCGCCTAAGCGTTTCACATAGCTAGCAAATGTTTTAATCCGACTTGATGCAAGCGTATCATTGTCTGGAGCAGCGAGCGCACTGATCATTTCCTGTTTACATTCTTCTAGATCATCTGCAGCTACGTTTACAACCATATTGAAAAACATTTGCCCTTTTATGCCCTTGAAACCCCACAGCTCATTTTTTTTGTTAATGCTGTCTACTTTAGACTTAAAATCCTGAACCGAGATTTGTCCATCGAGGAAGCTTGAGAGAAGAGGATGCAGCAGAGTCTGAATTACCTCTACACGCTTTGCATCTAATTCAGCATCGTCTTCCACTGGTGTTTTACCACCGGCGTAACCACCGATACCTGCAGGGGCATGTAAGTATTCTTCCATAACTTCGACAGCTCTTTGACGCTGCTTCTCATCAAGAATAGACATTTCCCCTCCCAAAAAAGAAAAGCCACATGTCAGCAGTAACTAGACAATGCGGCTTAAGTATGAGCAAGACCTTTGAAGGGCACCGAACCCATCTCTTTACCCTCCATAACTACATGAAATTACGCAATGTTAATACACTGTTTCCCCTCCAAAGTCAACCGTTTACCCATGGCGACAAATTCTAATTAATATGCAACTTCCAATCATCATTCTGATTATCAAGAAAGTTATCAGAATTTGTAAAGCTCAAACCAACTCTATGTTTTTGACTTTATTGATTTTTTTTGCTACAGTACACACAAGATGATCAATTGGGCACTCCCCCCCCCAGCCTCCTAACGCCCCAGAAAGTTGTCAGATTCCTCACCCCGAGACCGCACCGGTCGTATATTCCTCACAACCATTCCGATCAGCAATTTTTGTGCAACGCTGAAATGCACTGTGCCCATCTGCGTTCATTTTCAGATTTCATCTAGTCGTAACGAAACCAGCATCACCAATCATCTTAAGGGAGGAGCCTATGGAGCTTGTCCAGTACCTCATTTGTGTCGCATCTCGACATGAGCAGGCGAAAGAAAACCATGAGGAGGAAATGAAGGAGCTATGGGTAAGGCAGAAGAAGAAGAGCCGGCAAAAATTCGTGCCGACGTACGATGATGAATCAGCACTGCTCAAGGGAGTCATCGGTTCTGTACGCGGAAAGCCCTCCTGCCTCAAAAAGCTTTCCGATCCGGCAATAGGAGCACTTGCCTATATTGTGAGTGCGAAGGTAGGTGATGACACTTTCACATTAGGGGAAGAGATCGTCACCAAGTTGGTCTACGATCCGGAAAGCACGGTTGTTTACTTGAAAGGGATTGCGGAATTGAAAGAAAGAGGGTGGCTAAGGGTCATCGTTAGGCCGGGTGTAGCATTCACCGACCAGCCACCGTTCTGCTATCTCCAAGCAAGTTTGGAATTGGGCGAAACCTTCCACCGGGCTATGGGAGTAAGTCCCGACTATAGCCGTTCCTTCGCCTCCAATGATTGTTACCTTGATGCAGTGTTCTCCTATTTATTTGCCATAATTCACGACGAGAGCGACCTGTACCGGGTGACTGATCCCGATGTTGATCTGGTGAACCTTCAACCGGAAGGATGGTACCGAAGGATCGTTCAGCGAGTAGAGATTTCAACTTGCCCCCTTCCAGCTGCTACAGCTCAGCAAAAGTATTACCTGAGTGTACTTCAACTTTTGGCCCTGTGTGGACTATTAGCAAGGCGGGATGGCAATCTGAAATTCGACTTCAGTGATCCTTCAGATGTAACTGGATTGTTTGCCCGTGGCCGGATTTGCCGGAAGCAAGTGAGGGAACATCTTTTCGGCGAGAAAAGCCCTTTGTTGGAAAAGAAACTTGTGGAAGGCACGCGTGGTGAATTTGGCGAGTCCATCAGGTTGACTCAGTTAGGCATCAAGGCTCTTCTCGGCAAACAATCTGATTTGTGCTCCTCACAGGAACTGAAAAGTCGGGTCAGGAAGAATACTCTCTTCGATCTTGAGGAGCCTAATATCAGAAAGGACTCAGTCATGCTTCCGCCCAAGGTCATGGAAGCCATCCAATCCATTATATTCAGTGAGTCTCAGCAAGGGCAGGAAATCCGAAGGAGTTGGCACTCATCACTTCCGACAGCATGGGGCTCACCGACAGGCAGTACGGTTTTGCTCTTTGGTCCCCCTGGTACAGGAAAAACGTTAACGGCACAGATGATCGCGTCTGAACTTCGTCTGCCACTTCTCAAGATCGACGCATCACGGGTATTGAGCTGTTGGGTGGGTGAGTCAGAGCAGAATGTCCGGCGCGTCTTTGACGATTATGCCACCCTTCAGAGGGAACTGGGTAAATCGCCAGTACTGCTTTTCAATGAGGCTGATCAGCTTTTAGGTACTCGTGACGCTGGAACCAGTTCAGTCGATAGGATGAATAACAATCTCCAGAATCTGTTCCTCGAAGGACTGGAAAAATTCACAGGAATAATAGTCGGCACAACAAACCGAAGGGACCTGCTCGATGCAGCATTTTCGCGGCGTTTCATCTTTAAATTGGAGCTGCCCGCCCCAGACAGAAATCTACGTATGGAGCTATGGAGAAGCCATCTCCCCCTGGAGCGGTTGGCGGGAGATGTCGATATTGGACGACTTGCAGACCTGGCACTTTCCGGTGGAGAAATTCGGCTTGTAGTTGACAGGGCAGTGCGATTACTTGCCTACCGTGGTATCACAATCATCGACAGCAATACACTCATAGAGATCGCCAAAGAGGAAATCGCGAGCCGAATGAAGCGCAACGGCTCCACCGGCAGGATAGGATTCGGAGCAGTATAGCCCCGCAGTAGTTCTTCGCAGTTCAGCACTTTTCCGGCAGTACCAATCATCCATCACAAATCGAGCATTGCCATTCCGGTTCATCCCGAAGAGCGCATTCGTCTGTTCAGACGCATTGACGAAGGAGGTGACTCTCAACCAACCGATTAGTCGCGTTTTAGCAGCAGGTAACGTAACCAGAAATCATCAACAAAAGGAGTTCACAATGAGTAACGCAGTCGCAAAACTGGATTTCGACAGGGAGCAAATGGCGGTCATCGAATCGCAGTTCTTTCCCCAGGGAGCAACCAAGGCGGAGCAGGCGTACTGCTTCTCTGTAGCCAGAGAGCTTTGCCTGAATCCTATAACCAGAGAGATTTTCTTCGTGAAGCGTCGTCAGAAAATCGGCGACCAGTGGATCAACAAAGTCGAACCGATGGTAGGACGTGACGGGTTCCTTTCCATTGCCCATAGAACCAACCAGCTTGCCGGTATCGAGACTACCGTCTGCATCCATGATGTACCGCAACTGCAAAATGGCAAATGGGTCACAACGCAGCAACTCGTTGCCGAATGCACTGTCTGGCGCAAAGACAGTAACAAGCCTTTTACCGCACAGGTCTCCTACAACGAGTACTGCCAGAAGACCGACAAAGGGCAACCAACCAGGTTTTGGGCAGAAAAGCCGGAGACCATGCTGAAGAAAGTTGCGGAAAGCCAGGCGCTGCGCAAGGCGTTCAACATTCATGGTGTCTACTCGCCGGAAGAGTTGGGAGCAGGCTTCGAGCTTACTAACGGCGACATCGTCACCCCCGCCATTGAAGCGGAATACTCACGGACCGACCCTGAGAAATCCCATCTCTCCTCGGTCAAAAAAGTGGATGGAGAGAAACCAAAAGAATCAGCGAAAGAAACAAAGCTGAGACCAGTACCGCAACCGCAACAACGCGCCACACCACCCGCAACCTCGAAGCGTCCTCAGGTAGCGGCAACTGCCGATCAACCAGCACCAAAGCATGAAGAGGTTATTGATCCAGTCGCGCTGGAGGTTATCGCCCTGTTGGACGCAAAGCGCATCTCCTACGACATCAGCTTCAACGGTACTGACGGGGTCATCACCGCCAACTCGTATAACGAGAAAGCAGTTCTGAAATCTTCCGGCTTCCGCTGGTCGCCGGATCAGAAGCGATGGATTTTCCCATTCAAGAACGAACCTTTTTAAGTTAGGCGTCAGGAAAGGAGTCAACAATGAATCTCTCTTCGTTTTTCGAGACTGCAGTACCAGCATTGAGCCGCAACAAAAGCGCCGAGTTGGGGGACCGTACTCAGTACATCGGTTCCAGTGATGTTGCTAGTTGCGCCAGGAAGTTTTACCTGCAGAGGAAACAGCCAGCAACGCCGAATCTGAGTACCCTGCTGAAATTCAGCCGTGGTCACGTTGCGGAAACTTTGATCGAAAACATCTTTGTTGCGGGAGGCGTGAAACCTCTCTTCGATACCCAGGTAGAGTTGCAGCATCCCGAGTATCCGCTCAAGGCGCACATTGATTTTCTGTTCTACGCTGATTTTGACGGTACACCGGAACTGCATGTGGTCGAGGTAAAATCAGTCAACGGCATTCCCGATGAGCCGTATCCGCAATGGATCGACCAGCTTGCGTACCAGTTGGGTCTGTTGCGGATTCACCACCCGGAAGGAAAGTTGGGCGGTTCCATTCTCGCCATTGATCTGAATGCCGGTCAGGTGCACCAGTTCAATGGATTCGAGTACAACGACGCTCTGTTCAACTATCTCTACTGCCGGGCTCTGTATCTTCTTGATTGCTTGGAAGGAAGGGAAGAAGCGCAACCGTCAGTCTCGCAAACCTGTGCCTTTTGCGCGTACCGTTATGACTGCCCCGCCATGACTCTTCCGAAAGTGGAACTGCCACCGGAAATAGAAATGCTTGCTTGCAAGTATGCGAAGCTGAACAGTACAAAGAACCGCGCAGATAAGGAGATGAAGAGTATCCGTCAAGAGTTGCTGGATTTTACCGGTCCCAACTTCAAGGGGAGATCGACCAAAGTTGACCTGGTGGTATCGTCGGTTGCGCCAACGATGGCAGTTGATCCAGAGATGCTGAAGACGCAGTACCCTGATGTTTATCCGGGAGTGCTGAAAGGACGGGCCGGGTATACGAAACTGGAATGCAGACCGGTCAAAGGAGCAACAGTCTGAATACCCATCGCCTGTTGCGGTTGTTCCCGTATCCGCAACACGCATTACAACATAACGCCCTTGCACCAATCAAGGTTCAAGGGCGTTTTCTTTTGGAGGCGTCATGAACACGAAATCTTTCTTTGACGAAACCAGCAACACCAAAACGTTGCGGATGCGAGTCATGAGACCGGTCTTCAGCAGGGAGGTTATCAGGGAGGATATGCCAGTCTACATCGCGACTAACCGGTTCAACTCACCCTCTCAGGTCTTCGAGATGTTCCGCAACCTGATTTGCGAGACTAAGGAGCATTTTCTTTGCCTCCACCTGGATGGCAAAAACAGGATCGTCTGCCTGGATCGGGTATCCGTAGGCAGTCTCAACCAGAGTATAGTCCATGTCAGGGAAGTCATGAAAGCTGCTCTTCTCAGTTCCGCAGCGGCTATGCTCCTGGTCCACAATCATCCGAGTGGAGACCCCAGTCCCAGCACTGAAGACCTGAATATTACCAGACGGCTCAAAGAGGCTGGCGACTTGATCGGTATTCCGGTCCTTGACCACATCATTATTGGCGATGATCAGTTCGTCTCGTTTGTCGAAAGGGGGCTGCTATGAAATTCAGTCCTGGAAGGTTGCTCATGACGAGAGGCGTAAATGATCTGGTTGCGGATAACACTGAATTTGCGAAGCACGTTCATCTGTCGCTGAAACGGCACTTGGCTGGAGACTGGGGGGATGTCTGCGACGATGACAGAGTTGCCAACGAGTTTGCGCTGCAGAATGGTGAGCGTCTATTTTCGGTTTACATCAAGGAGGGATTACCCAAGATATGGATCATCACAGAATGGGACCGCTCAACGACGACTGTGTTGTTGCCGGATGAGTATTGAACTTAACTGGCAAAACTCGGATGAAACCGAAGCTTCGGTTTTGGGTTCATCCGAGCTTTTTATATCAAGAGCCATGTATGAATCGACAGTTGCGTATATATATCAGCGTCATCATCGGTGGCAACTAGAATGCCTGGAGCTTGCCCGAGTCTTCGGCGACAAGTTGTTCCTGTTTATGCTTTTATGAGAATTGGGATTGTGATTAGGGCAATGGAAATGTTCCCGCAGCCTGCGTAAGCATGTAATACTCGTCCAGTTCCTGGATGAGAAAATCAACAAAGGCGCGGTTTGCCCGAGAAAGATATGAATTTCTCTTCCACGCTATGTATAGATTTAAAAAAACCGGCGGATCGCAGGATATGGCTGCTACTTCCGCATCACGTGCAACCACCATCTTGAGAAAAAATGCCAGCCCCAACTTCTCCTTGACCAGGCTCCGGATCAGCGAGAACATATTAGACTCTGCCGCCACCGATGGAGTAATGCCTTCCCTGGCACATAGTTCATCAATCAATTCGCGCAGGTGGTACCCTTCCTTGTAGTGAATCAACGTTTCCCTGAGCAGTTCATGCAGTGCAACCTTTTTACGTCCGGCAAAAGGATGTCCAGGGTACACACACGCAACAATCTCCTCCCGTAACAAGTGATGAGAGTCCAGGCCCTCTGGCACTTCTCCAGCAATAACTCCGACATCCAACTCACCGGACTCGATTTTGCGCTGGATGCTCCAGGCGCTGTCACCGGAGATGGAAATCTTGAGGCCCGGATGTCTCAATTTGAATGATGAGATTATCCTCGGGAAGAAAAAGCTGCTTAACATTGGGGTGAGACCAACACGCACGTCTCCCTTGAGCAGTCCTCGAAGATCGTCAATCTCATGCTTCGCGTTGGTAACCCCTTGTAGTATGCCTTGAGCATGGAGCAAGAGGGCTTCACCTTCGGCTGTTAAAGAAATTTTTCTGTCCCTGCGGTTGAACAGAAGAACATCCAACTCTTCCTCCAGCTTTTTTATGGCTATGCTGAGAGCAGGTTGGGCTATGTGCAGTTGCTCAGCAGCCTTAGTAAAACTTTCGCATGCCGCCACACCCACAAAGAATTTCAATTGTCGCAAATCCATGGCTTTGCACCTCACCACCACATTATTCGATAAATATATTGAAACAATAAAAACAATATATTTTTCATATATACATGTGTTGCGTATACTTGGCAATAATTTCAGGTGAGGGGGGAATGGATGGCTATTTATCTGGACTGCAATGCGACAACGCCGGTGGAACCGTCTGTAGCATCGGCTGTGGTGCGTTTTCTGGAAAAGGATTTTGGCAATGCTGCCAGCCCCATTCATGACTATGGCGTGTTTGCGCTTACAGCTGTGGAACATGCCAGAGGCCAGGTAGCCGAGGTGGTTAAAGCGAACCGTGACGAAGTAATTTTTACCAGCGGCGCCACGGAGAGCAACAATCTAGCAATACTGGGGCTTGCCGATGCGGGAATGCGTAATGGACGCTGCCATATAATTAGCACTGCCATCGAACACAAGTCGGTGCTTGAACCGTTTGAAGAGATGGCACGGTTGGGGTTCGAGGTACAAATTCTGCCGGTACAGTCAGACGGCCGCATTGACCCTCAGCGATTGTCGGATGCGATTCGTCCAGACACACTTCTTGTTTCGACCATGCAGGTAAACAATGAGACTGGAGTACTCCAACCACTGACGGAGGTTGCAGATATTTTAGCGGACCGTGAAATCTGGTGGCATGTTGATGCCGCCCAGGGATTCGGCAAGGAGTTGGAGCAACTCCGGCACCCGCGCATCAATTTTATCTCGATAAGCGGCCACAAAATATATGGACCGAAAGGTATTGGCGCCCTCGTTGTACGTAAGCAGAACCGCCAGTTTCCACCGATTCATCCGTTGATGTTCGGAGGTGGACAGGAGCAGGGACTGCGTCCCGGTACTCTGCCGGTTTCCCTCATTGCAGGTTTTGGGGAGGCGGCAAAGCTTGCAGTACGAAACAACGGCGACCGAATGAAAAAATGTCAAACATTCCGCGAAAAGGCACTGGCAACGTTGTCGGCACTTGGTGCGGAACAGAACGGCGCTGAAAAATATACGCTACCCCATGTGCTCAACATTTCAATTCCAGGGATTAATTCAGAAGTGGCAATCAAAGCTCTCAAGAACGTAATAGCAGTATCCAGCACCTCCGCATGCACCTCACACACCCATACTCCAAGTCATGTGCTGACGGCAATGGGGCTATCGTTTGAAAAGGTTGAGCAATCAATTCGATTATCGTGGTGTCACATGACCCCTGAAGTGGACTGGTCTGAAGTGGAAAATATTCTCCGTGCGCTGCGCGGATAGGAAGGTGGTGCTAAATGAACGACATATTCAGTGAGTTGGAAGAGGTTACCGTTGAGCAGTATGACCACCATGATTTGCCAAAATGGCTTGCCGATCCTGTGCTCATGGTGGCGAGAAACCCTGAAGCGTATCAGGGGAAGGAGTATCTGATTGAAATCCTCGTAGCCCAGGTCCGGGAGTACGACGTCTACGCCGAAGCGGGCTGCTGTAAATGGGCGTACGACCATGAGGACATCAAGCGGACACTGCGCTGGCTGGAGGAATAGCGATGACTCTGTTCGAAAAACTACAAGCAGTTACGGAAATGGCCCAACGTGAACAAGAACTACCTGATTTTCTGGCGGAGCGTATCTTTTGGATCATCCAAAACCAGGACAGATTCAGCACTAGGACAGCAGAGATAGACGATCTGGCGGAAAAAGTAGCGAACTACGACACATACGGCCAAACAGGTTATCTCGGCATGGGGGTGAACAATGTCATTCTGGAGAAGACCTTGAATCGTCTCGACGAATATGCTGCAACCACCACTGTTATTCCTGTTGCCTCCGTATAGCCTATCGTTTGTTTTGAACTTCGGGGAACATGCGGCCCTCAATCCGATCATTTTTCAATAGTCGCGGTGATCAGTAACCAGAAGGCGGGAGGCACTATCGGACTACAACAAGGTGGGGTTGCCGAAGATATAGATCATCACGGAATGGGATCGGTCGGCCACGACTGTGTTGTTTCCAGATGAGTATTAATTGGAGACACGCGACCGGGGCAAGGTTCGTTCATTCAATTTCATGCGATTTCAGAATTTATTACAACATCTACTACAACACGAGCCACCCACATAATCAAAAAGGGCTAGGCAAATCGCCTAACCCTTTGTTTTCTTTGGAGCGGGAAACGGGATTCGAACCCGCGACCTTCAGCTTGGGAAGCTGACACTCTACCACTGAGTTATTCCCGCCTAAGTGAGAAGAACCTTTTACCTTATCCGTAACTCGTTGTCAACGATTTTCCCGAAGCGACGATGTTCTTACGGCTGGTCAGCTATTCTTCCGAACGCCCAAGGGACGGGTACGTTTGGGGGCCGAAGCCCTCACCCTCCCCTCTCCCAAAGGGAGAGGGTGCATAGCACCGGCAGCGGATGACGCGGGGAATGGGACTTTACTTCATGACGAGCTTTGAAAGCATCTTCTGGGCGAGATCCTGGCTGGATACCTCGTAGGTGCCGCTCTTGATCTGTGAACGCAACTCTTCTACCTTTTCCACCCGGATGTCTTCCCTCCTCTGCTTCGAGGTGGGAACCACGGGCATGTAGCTCGACAGCTCGACCTTGTCGGACGCCGCCTGCTGCCTGGCCGCGGTCTCGGCGTGTGCGTCGCCCGTCTCGGGCTTCTCGTTACGCACGACGGCAAGATGGGTTGCGGCCGGGTTGGTATTGAGCTCTTCAAGTTTCATCTGATTACGCCCCCAGTAGGTTGGTTGAAGATCTACTTCCGTTTCGACACACGGACGAATAACTTTAGCTAATTTTCAACAGACATCATTTTTTCTTGTCGATGAAGGGAAGCTGCAACAGCGAGGGGAAGTCCCCGACCCGGTAGCTCGCGCCCTCCAGTTCACTCATCTCGCCGTAGCCGTAGCTGCACCCGACGGTCCATACACCTGCTCCGCCTCCTGCGGCTATGTCGTTGATGCTGTCCCCCACCATGACGCACTCGGCGGCGGGGACCCCGAACCCCTTCAGGACGGCCAGAACGGGCTCGGGAGAGGGTTTCCGGTACGGAAAGGAATCGGCGCCGAAGATGTCGGTGAAGTGCCGCTCAAGGCCCAGTTTCCCGAGCACCTCGCGGCAAAGGGCCACGTTCTTGTTGGAGAGGACCACCATCGGGATGCCAAGACCGGAGAGATCGGAGAGCGTCTCGGGAACACCGGGATACGGCCGGGTCTTGTCGGCTATGTGCGCCAGGTTGAACTCGATGAAGACTTCGGTGGCGCGGTCCAGCTCCTCCGGGCCCACCCCGGGCAGGGCCCGCTCCACGAGGTTGCGCACCCCGCGGCCGACAAGCTTGCGCACGTCGCTGATGCCGATCCGCGGCAGACCGTATCTCTCGCGGATCAGGTTGGTGGCATCGGTCAGGTCGGGCAGCGAGTCGATGAGCGTGCCGTCCAGGTCGAAGATTAGCAGCCGGATTGGACCCATTTTTCACTCTCCAGATACGAAAGAACCGCGGTGACCGGCCTTGCCGGCGGTCACCGCGGTGTATNAAGCTTGCGCACGTCGCTGATGCCGATCCGCGGCAGACCGTATCTCTCGCGGATCAGGTTGGTGGCATCGGTCAGGTCGGGCAGCGAGTCGATGAGCGTGCCGTCCAGGTCGAAGATTAGCAGCCGGATTGGACCCATTTTTCACTCTCCAGATACGAAAGAACCGCGGTGACCGGCCTTGCCGGCGGTCACCGCGGTGTATTTGTGCAAAAAGCGGACCTCAAGGGATGAGGCCGGCCCGGTTTATTCCCACTCGATGGTTGCGGGGGGCTTCTGGCTGATGTCGTAAACCACGCGGTTGACACCCTTCACTTCGTTTATGATACGGGAGGATATGCTCCCCAAAAGCTCATACGGGAGCTTGACCCAGTCGGCGGTCATGCCGTCCAGGGAGTTCACCGCGCGGAGGGCAACGGTGTACTCGTAGGTGCGGGCGTCCCCCATTACGCCGACGGTTTTCACCGGCAGCAGCACGGCAAATGACTGCCAGATGTCGCGATATAACCCAGCTTTGCGGATTTCTTCGATGACGATGGCGTCGGCTTCGCGCAGGATGTCGAGCTTCTCGCCGGAGAGTTCGCCAATGCAGCGGATGGCGAGGCCCGGTCCCGGGAAGGGCTGACGGTACACCACCTCGTCGGGCATGCCGAGTTCCTTGCCGAGAAGCCGCACCTCGTCCTTGAAGAGTTCGCGCACCGGCTCGAGGAGCTTCAGGTTCATCTTCTCGGGAAGCCCACCCACGTTGTGGTGGCTCTTGATGACGGCGGAGGGCCCTTTCGTGGAGACGGATTCGATGACGTCGGGGTAGAGGGTTCCCTGGGCCAGGTAGTCCACCTGCCCGAGCTTTTTGGCCTCTTCCTCGAAGAGGTAGATGAACTCGTTGCCGATGATCTTCCTTTTCTTCTCGGGGTCGGAAACGCCGGAGAGCACGCCCAAGAAGCGGTCGGCGGCATCAACGTAGTCGAGGTTGATCTTGAAGTGCTTGGTGAAGAGGTTCACCACCTTCTCGGCCTCCCCTTTCCTCAAGAGGCCGTTGTTGACGAAGACGCACTGGAGTTGGTCGCCGATCGCCTTGTGGATGAGGACCGCGACGACGGAGGAGTCGACCCCGCCGGAGAGGGCGCAGAGCACCTTGCCGGTGCCGACCTTCCTGCGGATGTCCTCGATCTCGGTCTCGATGAAGTTCGCCATGGTCCAGGTCGGCTGGGAACCGCAGACGTTGAACAGGAAGTTGCCGATCATCTCGTCGCCGCGCGGGGTGTGCACCACCTCGGGGTGGAACTGCACGCCGTAGAAGCGGCGCTTGTCGTCCTTCATGGCGGCAACCGGGCAGGTCTGGGTGTGGGCCATCTTGACGAAGCCGGCAGGGATCTCCTCGATGCGGTCGCCGTGGGACATCCAGACCTCGGCGCCGCCGTCGAAACCGGCGAAGATTTCGCTCGCGCCGTCAAGGGAGAGGGTGGCGCGGCCGAACTCGCGCTTGTCGCAGCGCTCGACGCGCCCGCCAAGCTGCTGGGTCATGAGCTGCATGCCGTAGCAAATCCCGAGGATCGGGATGCCCAGGTCATAGATGCCGAGGTCGGAGTGCGGGGCATCCTTGTCGTAGACGCTGGAGGGGCCGCCGGAGAGGATGATCCCCTTCGGTGCGAACGCCTTTATCTTCTCGAGCGCCATGTTGTAGGGGTGAATCTCGCAGTAGACGCTCTGCTCCCTCACGCGGCGCGCGATGAGCTGGGTCACCTGGGAGCCGAAGTCGAGGATCAGCACCTTCTCTGAGTGGATATCTACGGTCATTTTGAGGTTCCTTATCTATTGAAAGTCAAAGGCTGTAACGCAAAGACGCAAAGTCGCAAAGCCGCGGGGTAAAAGAGAGGCCAGAAGAAAAGGATTTCTTTAGCGTCTCCGCGCCTCCGCGGCTTTGCGTTAACGGGTTAAAGGTTATTTCTCAACGCGGTAGTTCGGGGCCTCTTTGGTGATCATGACGTCATGGACGTGGGATTCCTTGAGACCTGCGCCGGTGATCCTGACGAAGCGGCCGTTTTCCTGAAGGTCGACGATGCTGCGGCTGCCGGTGTAGCCCATGCCGGCCCTAAGGCCGCCCATCAACTGGTGCACGTTGGCGGAGAGCGGTCCCCTGAGCGGCACCATCCCCTCGATCCCTTCCGGGACGAGCTTCACGTCGGAATCGACGTCGCTCTGGAAGTAGCGGTCCTTGCTCCCCTCTTTCATGGCGCCGATGGAGCCCATGCCGCGGTAGCTCTTGTAGGCGCGCCCCTGGTACAGGATGGTGTCGCCCGGGGACTCCTCGGTACCGGCGAAGAGGGAACCGATCATGACGACGTCGGCGCCGGCGGCGATAGCCTTGGTGAGATCGCCCGAGTACTTGATGCCGCCGTCGGCGATGAGCGGGATGTTGTATTTCTTGGCGACGCGGGAGCACTCGGCGATGGCGGTGATCTGCGGTACGCCGATACCGGCGACGACGCGGGTGGTGCAGATGGAGCCCGGCCCGATGCCGACCTTGATGGCGTCGACGCCGACCTTGATGAGCGCCTCGGCGGCAGCCGCGGTGGCGATGTTGCCGGCGATGAGCTCAAGGCCCGGGTAGGTCTTCTTGATGCGCGCTATGGCGTCGATGACCCCCTGGGAGTGGCCGTGGGCGGTGTCGATGACGACGACGTCGACACCGGCCTTCATGAGCGCCTCGATGCGCTGGTCCACGTCCGGGGTGGGGCCAACGGCGGCGCCGACCCGAAGGCGACCGAGGGAGTCCTTGCAGGCGTTCGGGTACTTCTTGATCTTCTCGATGTCCTTGATGGTGATGAGCCCCTTAAGGTTCTTCTCCTCGTCGACGACGAGAAGCTTCTCGACTCTCGTGTGCTTCAGGTGCTCTTTCGCCTGCTCCAGGGTGGTCCCGACCGGCACGGTGACCAGGTTGCGTTTGGTCATCCTGGCGGAGATCGGGAGATCGAGGTCAGTCTCGAAACGGAGGTCCCTGTTGGTCAGAATGCCGACCAGCTTCCCGTTGGCCTTCGTGATCGGCACCCCGGAGATGCGGTACTTGGCCATCATCTCGAGCGCTTCCCGGATGCGCTGGTTCGGGCGCATGGTGATCGGGTCGACGATCATCCCGGACTCACTCTTTTTCACCTTGTCCACCTCCATCGCCTGCTCGGCGACGGTGAGGTTCTTGTGGATGAAACCGATGCCCCCTTCCCGGGCCATGCAGATCGCGGCCCTGGACTCGGTGACGGTGTCCATGGCGGCGCTCACCAGCGGGATGTTCAGCTGGATGTTGTTGGTCAGACGGGTGGAAAGGTCGGTATCGCGGGGGAGGATAAGCGAGTGGGCTGGGAGAAGCAGGACGTCGTCAAACGTGAGACCTTCGGGAAGGCTGCTTTCTAACATTAGGGGGCTCCTTTTGTTGTTTGGGCGCAGGTTTTAACCGGAAAACCTATTACAAGGGGGAAGGCAAGTCAACTAAAATTAGGCTAATGACAAAGGGAAAAGCATAGGATTTCCCAACCTTAGCGTCTACACTACCACTGCTAATGGGTATGGGGAAATCCCGGTGCGGCGCATCCGCTCCGCGCGGCGGCGTGGCTGCACTGCAGGAGCGCCGCCGTCTGCCGCGCTACGAAAAACCCCCTCGCGTTTTTGCCGCGAGGGGGTTTTTTCTCACATCGGGATGAAGGCGTCCCGTTTACCCATCTTCGAGAGGGAGGCGACGATCAGGTCGACCGCGTGGTCCAGGTCAGAGAGGGACATGGTCTCGACCGGGGTGTGCATGTAACGCAGCGGAAGCTTGACGAGGGCGGTCGCGACGCCGCCGCGCGAGATCTGCATCGGGTTCGCGTCGGTGCCGGTGGCTCGGGCGATGCCGGTGTACTGCACGGCGATGCCGTTATCCTGCGCGGTGTCGGAGAGGAGATCGAAGAGCACCGGATTTATGTTCGCGCCGCGCGGCAGGATCGGCCCCTTGCCGAGCCCAACCTCGCCGTTGTGCTTTTTGTCCACGTCGGGCTGGTCGGTGGCGAAGTCCACCTCGACGCAGATGCCCACGTCGGGGTTCACCGAGTAGGAGCTCGTGGTGCCCCCCCTGAGACCGACCTCTTCCTGAACCGAGGAGACGCCGTAGAGATCGACCGGGAGCCCGTCCGGCAGTTCGGAGACGCGGCGCAGCACCTCTGCGACCACGAAGCTTCCCGCCTTGTCGTCGAGGCCGCGCGAGCTTACGCGGTCCCCGAAGAGACGCTCGAGGTTGCTCGCAAAGGTGATCGGGTCGCCGACCCGGACCCACTCGAGGGCCTCCTTCTTGCTCGCGGCGCCGATATCGATGTACTGGGCGTCCAGCTTGATCACCTGGTCGCGCTCCTTGGGCTCGATCAGGTGGATGGGACGCTTCCCGATGACGCCGTTTATCGCGCCGCGGGAGGTGTGCACGTGCACGCGCATCCCCGGTGTGATGTGCGGGTCGACGCCGCCGACTGCCGAGAAGTAGATGAAACCGTTGTCGTCCAGGTAGCGCACCTGCAGGCCGATCTCGTCGGAGTGCCCCACCACCATGACGCGCGGACGGTCCTTCCCCTCGCCCTGGATCATGCCGAACACGTTGCCCATGACGTCGGTGGCAACCTGGCAGAAAGGTTCTATGTAGGAGCGGAAAACGCGCTGGGCCGGTTGCTCATACCCCGAGGGGCTGGGCGCGGCCAGAAGCTGCTGCAGAAATTGAAATGATGCGTCGCGCATGTCTTTCCTCCGGATTGACGCTGTAGTTAATTAAGAAAGGGCAGGGCCCACCCTCACCCTACCCTTTATGACTTCTTTTTTCAATACGGTGCGGGACGCCACCGGCCGCTTGATGTCCCTCTTCGTTAGGACGGCGCCCTCACACCAGCACCGTTGCATCTTTCTCAGCGCTAGGCGACGCCCCTCACCCCGACCCTCTCCCGGGGGGAGAGGGGGCATGGACGCCGCGACGGCAAAGGACGGTAGGGCTACATGGGGTATTTGCCCATGGCAGAGGGGTCCATGTGGTCCAGAAAGTCGACGAAGCGGCGGGCGTTGTTTTCGCGGACAAACCCCTCTTCGTTCATGTCAAGCTTCGACGCCTGGCCCAGCACCTCATCGCTCACCCATACAGGGAGGCGGTATTTCAGTGAAAAGAGCATCGCCTCGGCCACGTGCACCTCGAGTCGGATCTCTTCGGCCGCACCGTCCACTACCCGCACCGAGGCGGTGAAGATGCCGTCGCGCAGGCTCTCGACGTAGATGCCGACTACCGTCATGCCGAGATGCTCGATGAGTGCAGTGAAGACGTCACGGCGGGCGTTGCGGGCGCTCATCTCCCGCCCCACGAACTGCGCGGCGAAAGAAACCGACTCGGAGGCGTTGATCCAGACCGGCACGGCCAACTTCTCATCGGGATCTTTCAGGATGATGACCGGCATCTGTGCGATGGCGTCCATGGCGAAGCCAAATACCTTCATCTCGACGTACATCGGTCCCTTCTCCCCCTTCTCAGGCATGCACGATCTCCCCTTTGAGCAGGGTCTGCAGCCCTTCGGTGATGCGCACATCGACGATACGCCCGGCCAGGGCCAGGTCTCCATGCAGGACCGTCCCCCTGTTGCCGCCGGTTCTGCCGAAGAGGGAGTCGCCGCTGCTGCTCGCCCCCTCCACCAACACCCGCTGCACGCTACCCACCAGGCTCTGGTTCCGCTCCAAAGTGATCCGCTTTTGCGCAGCCTGCAGGAGTTCCAGGCGTCCCTGTTTCTCCTTCCTGGTCACCTCGTCGGGAAAATCTGCGGCCTTCGTGCCCGGACGGGGGGAATAGATAAAGGAGAAGAGGTCGGCGTAGCGCACCTCCTCGATGAGCTCCATGGTCTTTCGGAAGGCCGCTTCGTCCTCGCCGGGAAAGCCTACGATCATGTCGCCGGTGATCTGGATCCCGGGGCAGGCCTCTTCGAGCGCGCGCACCTTGGCGAGGTAGTCGGCGCTGGTGTAGCCGCGGTTCATCCTCTTCAGCACCTCATCGCTGCCGGACTGGGCCGGGAGATGGATGTGCGGGGCGAGTTTCGGAATCTGCGCGAAGCAGTCGATGAGCCTTGCCGAGATATCTTTGGGATGCGAGGTGGTGAAGCGAAGCCTTTCGATGCCGTCCACCTCGGCCACCCGGAAGAGGAGCTCGGCGAAGTCAGGCGCCGCATCCTCCTTGAAACCGTAAGAGTTTACGTTCTGCCCGAGCAGGGTCACCTCGGTGACGCCTGCCGCGGCAAGTGCCGTCACCTCCTCGACCACCTTGTCGGCGCTCCTGCTGATTTCGCGCCCGCGCACATGCGGCACGATGCAGTAGGCGCAGAAGTTGTCGCACCCCTGCATGACGGTCACGAAACGGGTGACGCCACCCTCGGTCTCGGCGTGGGGAAAGAGGTCGAAGCGCTTTTCGTCGTCGAGAAAGTCGGTGGCGACGCTTTTTTTCCCCGCCTCGGCCCCGGCGACCATCTTCTGCAGCAGGTGCAGGTTGTGCGTGCCGAAGACCAAGTCGACGAAGGGAGCCTTTTTCATGAGCTCCTCCCCTTCCTGCTGGGCGACACATCCGCCGACGCCGATGATGAGTTCAGGCCGCTTCTTCTTCATCGACTTGAACTTGCCGAGATGTCCGTACATGCGCTGCTCGGCGGTAGCCCGGATGCTGCAGGTGTTAAGAAGAACCAGGTCGGCCTCCCCGGGTTCCTGCGTCTGCCCGTAGCCCATCCCCTTCATCAGGGTCACGATCTTTTCGGAATCGCTCACGTTCATCTGGCAACCGAACGTTTCCAGGTAAAGCTTTTTTGCCTTAATCACGCCCACATCCTGTCAGTTAAATTGGTGAATAGTACGAGAATTCGCGGCTTGCCGTCAACCCCTATTAGCGCCCCCCACCACGTCCACCGCCCCGTCAGTGAATACATTATTAATGTATATAAACCATGAACCTAGCGATATATTCGAGAAAAAATATATTGACATATCACGCGAGCTGGATTTATAAGACTCATTAGGAGTCCCGGCAATCGCCCCGCTCCAAAATCCCACTTACGCACAACCCTTCTAATCCAGATTCTATTAATGACTGGATGACTCTGGAACCATTATAAATCTCCAAAATTACACATTTCCCCTAAATCTACCGGTCAATGCGCCGATTAGGGCAGTAGCGTCCAGCGTTTAATGAGTTACCTCGGCACGGCAACGTGCATCTGCAATACTCTCTGAATAAAGTTGGTTCAACACCAGCGAACAGAAAAAGGAGAAGTACATGAAAAAACTGGAAAAGCTGTTGGTAGGCGCAGCCCTCTGCGCACTGGCTGTTCCGGCGGCCGCGCAGGCGGACGACCAGGAAATGCAGAAGAAGATCGACGACCTCACCAAGAAAGTTCAGAAACTCGAAGAGCAGCAGAAGGGTTCTGACCACAAGAAGATCGAAGATCTGACCCGCAAGGTTGACAAGATCGAGGAAAAATCCCTCGGCAAGTGGCTCACCATCGGCGGCGACTACCGCTTCAGGGTCGACAATCTGAACGGCCGTACCGTTGGGTACACCGACGCGAACGCTACCTTCACCAACGCTGCCAATGCGATGCAGAACGGGTTTTTCGCTGACCCGACACCTGCTAATGGCCAAGCCTTGGCGGGACTTATGGCTTTCTCCAACGCCATGTCCGGGGTAAGGACTTACGCGCAGACCGGCACCTTCTTCAACCAGTACGGCCAATTGCTTCAGAACATGGGGCCGTTCATGCAGCAGGCTTACGTACCTGCCTACAAGCCGAACAACGACACCATTTACACCAACCGTCTCGGCATCAACATGCACGCCAAAGCGACCAAGGACGTGACCGTCAACGTACGCTTGCTCGCTTACAAGGTGTTCGGCGCCCAGGACGACAACGCCGTGACCAACTACGGCGGCACCCCGTTCTTCGCCGACCGCGTCGGGACCTTCGACGGCACGCTGGGACACGTCCCCTCCTCGAGCCTGCTGAACGTCGACCGTGCCTACGCCACCTGGAGCAATATCGCCGACCAGCCGATCTGGTTCTCCGTCGGTCGCCGTCCCTCCACCGAGGGGGCTCCGAGCAACCTGCGCCTGAACAACGAGCGCCCGGGCAACGGCGGCACCCCGGCCCTTCTCGTCGACTACGCCTTTGACGGCATGACCATCGGCTGGGCACCGGACATCGAAGGCCTCCCCGGCGCTTACGCTAAGATCTGTTACGGCCGCGGTTTCGAAGGCGGTTTTGAGACCACCAAGAACAACCTGAGAGACACCGACATGCTCGGTCTCGCCATCATCCCGGTCGACACTGATCCGCTGCGCGTCTGGCTGCAGTACAACCGCGGCTTTAACATCTTTGACTTCCCGGCGATGAAGAACACCGCGTTCGGCAACACCTACCCGTCCACCGACCTCGGCGCCATCGACTGGTACGGCGCGGGCGCGATGAGCACCCTCAAAAACATCGGCCCGGGCAACCTGAACTTCTTTGCCGACGCAGGCCTCAGCGTAACCCACCCGAACGACAACGTCTCCGCTCAGGCAGGTTTCCAGGGCCTCATGACCGGCGGCTTCTTCGATCCGGAAAAACCGAGCAGCAAGACTGGCTGGGCCGCATACGCCGGTGCCCGCTACGACTACACCCCGACGAAGACCAAGGTCGGTGTCGAGTACAACCACGGCTCCAAAAACTGGATCACCTTCGCTCCTGCAGCTGACGACATGTGGACCACCAAGCTCGGGACCCGCGGTAACGTCTACGAAGGCTACCTGATTCAGGAGCTCAACTCCAAGCCGGTTTCCTCCTACCTCTCCAAAGCCTTCTTCAGGGTCGGCTTCCAGTGGTACGACTTCGACTACACCGGCAGCAACAACTGGGTAGGCGCTCCGGTGAAGATTTCCGAAGTGAACAACAGGATGATGATGCTGACCCCGGTAAAATACGCTCGTGACATCTACGCTACCTTCGAGGTCAAGTTCTAGGACGTAGCAGCACCAGATGAAGCACCATGCACAGGGGCGGCGACTGAGTCGCCGCCCCCATAAAAGGAGAACGAAGATGAAAAAAGCAGTTTCGGTAATGGTCCTGGTAGCAGTTGCAGCGCTCAGCATCCTCTGCTTCGGCAACGTGGCAAGCGCAGGTGAGGAAATCAAGATGGTAGGCGTGATCACCAAGATCGAGATCGCCGGCGCCGACGCAAAAACCGCCACCGCCACCTTGAAGGACAACAAAACCGAGCAGCCCGTGGTCATCACCGTGAACGACGACCTTACCCTGGACAAGTTCAAGGACCACAGGATCGTCGAAGGGGACGAGATCCGCTGCAAGTACGAGGTTATCGACGGCAAGAACGTCTCCAAACTGTTCAGGAAAACAGCCGGCTGTTAGTCCGACCGGGTTCCTCGTAGACGGCGCTGTAGTTTTCGAATTGCAGCGCTTCTTTTTGGCCAAATGTATATCAAATTTAATATATATAAGGCCTTAGATAGTGTTTCAGGCGGCGCCTAGCCGCTTCATCACGGGAGGTTATATGAAAGGTATTCTGGGAGTTCTGGCGGGGATCGCGATGCTTGCGGCAGCCGCCCAAGGGATGGCGGCGGTCGACCATTCCGAGTTCGTTAAGGGGCCGTTCAAAAGCGGCACCGAAGTAACCAAGGTCTGCCTTGAGTGCCACGAACAGCAGGCAGCTGACTTCATGAAAACTACCCACTGGACCTGGGCCGGAACCCCGAACATGGTCAAGGGGATGGAGAAGAGCACCAAGAAGTACGGCAAGTCCAACATGATCAACTCCTTCTGCACCTCGATCCAGGGGGGCAAGGAAGGGGTGGTACACGAGTCCTGCGGCAAGTGCCACGCAGGTTACGGCTGGACCCGTACCAACTTCGACTTCACCGACAAGACCAAGGTCGACTGCCTTATCTGCCACGCGCAGAAAGGTAACTACACCAGGGCCACCGTCGGCTGCGACATCGACAGCAAGAGCATCGACAAGAAGAGCATGGACCTGAACGTTGCCGCACAGAGCGTAGGCCTCCCGGGCCGTAAGAACTGCGGCTCCTGCCACTTCTACGGCGGCGGCGGCGACGCGGTGAAAAACGCGGGGCTCGACTCCACCCTCGAAAAACCGAAGAAGTCCCAGGATGTCCACATGGGCACCAAGGAAAGCGGCGGCCAGGACATGGCGTGCCAGGCATGCCACGTCACCAAGCAGCACAAGATCGGCGGCGCCTCGAGCATGATGGCGCACTACGACGCCCGCGTGAACTGTGAGCAGTGTCACTCCGGCGCAAAGGCCCCGCACAAAAAGGCCAAAAATGGCGCGATCATCAACAAACACCTCGCAACCGTCGCCTGCCAGACCTGCCATATCCCGTTCTTCGCAAAAGGCCAGGCAACCAAAATGGCATGGCACTGGTCCGATGTGGGCAAGAACATCACCGCGGAAGAGCAGTTCGACAAGGAGACCTTCGCCAAGCACAAGGGAACCTTCATCTGGGGCATGAACGTGAAGCCGGTCTACGCCTGGAGCAACGGCATGGTTGAGCGCTACATGGTGGGTGACAAGGTCAAGGATCCGAAGAAGCCGGTGATGATGATGCGCCCGGTTGGCGACATCAAGGACCAGAAGGCCAAGATCTACCCTTACAAGCTCTACAAGGGCGACCAGCCGATGGACGCAAAGTACAAGAACCTGATCATCTTCCAGCAGTACAAGTCCCTGTGGGTCGACTACAACTGGGATAAGGCGTGCCGTCTGGGCGCCGAAGGTTCCGGCCTCCCCTACAGCGGAAAATACCAGTTCGTGAACACCGAGGCGTACATCGCGGCACAGCACGAGGTGTCCCCCAAGGAAGAGGCGCTGCAGTGCGGTGAGTGCCACATGGGCGGCAACCGCCTCGACTGGAAGGCGCTCGGATACAAGGCCGACCCGATGCAGACCGGCGGCAGGTTCGCCAAGGCTGCAAAGAAGGTAGCGAAGAAGTAGTTAAAAAGAGCAGATACGATGTAACAGGGGGCGGAGCAATCCGCCCCTTTTTCCGTTGGGACCGCGTTTCGTTCCGGTGCCACCTCTCGCACTGACTGACAGAAGGGGGATCGACCTTTGTCACGAAGCAGGCGGGAAATAGTGTCAGCGAAAGACTCGACATACCTCGGAAGAATACTAAACTATTAGCGCCATCTGCCGATAACATCACTGATTGCGATCAAACACACGAGGAGGGCCTTTATGAGTAAGAAAAGCGTGACGGCGGTCGTGCTTTGTCTTGCCTTGGCAGCGACGGCTGCCCTGGCAGCAAGCGAACATCCCGGGAAAGAATCCATCGAGAAGAACGGCTACAAGGGGCCCGAGACCTGCGAGGAGTGCCACCCCGGCACCGCCAAGGCCTTTCTGGACACGGTGCACTGGAAGCATGCATCCAAGGTGACCAACGTGGACAACCTCAACCCGAAGCTTGAGTACGGGATGAAAAACCGCATCTACGTCATGTGCAACGGAAACGACATCGTCAACAACCTGAAAGAGATCCCGAAGAGCCCGATCACCGGTAAGAGCAAGTTCTCCGGGTGCAACACCTGTCATCCCGGCAACCACCTCTCCGACGTCGGCAGCACCGGCCCCGCCGCGGCGGCCGCCGTCGACTGCCTCGTGTGCCACTCCACGGACTACGACTTCCGGCAGAGAAAGCCGTTCAAGAACGAAAAGGGGGAAGTGGTCATGGGGCAGGATCGCAGCGTCAAGGCGGCCCTGGCGATCGGCAAGCCCACCGTCAAGAACTGCATGGTCTGTCATGAGGCGGCAGGGGGCGGGGTCATCGTGAAGCGCGGCTTCACCTTCACCAAGGACACCGATGCCCACGCCGCTAAAGGTATGGTCTGCGTGGACTGCCACAAGGCGAAGAACCACAAGATGCCAAGCGGTCACGATCCCAACAACTGGGCAAACGACGGGGTGTTCGTCTCCTGCGCCGACACCTCCTGCCATGGTGTGAAACCGCACAAGGATGCCGACCTTAACCGCCACAGTGCGAAGATCGCCTGCCAGACCTGCCATATTCCGCGCACCGGCGGAGCCTTCGCCAAGGACTTCACCGTGTGGGAACAGACCGCGGATAAGTTCTACGAGCCGACCACGCTGAAAAAAGAGGCGAACGAAACGACGCCGGTGTACGCCTGGTACAACGGTACGGTGAAGAACACGCCGCATTTCATCGGGCCCAAGGGGAGCAGGAAGGACGGTAAGAGCAAAATCACCCCGTTCAAGATTTTCCAGGGTAGGGCCTACTACAACAAGCAGACCGGCCAGCTTCTTTCCATGGACTTCGCGCAGCCGATGTCGAGTGGCGACACCCGCGCCGGAGTCCTCTCAGCTGCGAAGACCCTTGGCCTCAAGAACCCGGAGAAGATAGCCAAGGAGGCGGTGCCGGGCTGGCAGACCGTCTACTTCGGCAGCAACCACCTGGTCACCAAGACGAAGGCGCTTTACTGTGCGAACTGCCACGCTCCCAACGGCGTGCTCAACTTCAAGGATCTCGGCTACAGCGACAAGGAGATCGTAAAGCTGACAAGTCCCGAGCTCTACATGGAGAAGGTTGCCAAGAAACAGAAGGAAGAGTGGTAGGCATTCTCTCTGCAGTAACGAATGGAAAAGGCCCTCCTGAAAAGGAGGGCCTTTTTTAGTTCCTGGTTATGAGTGCACAGCCTAGAGCGTGTAGACAAGCAGGCTATTTGCGTCCCAGGCAGAGCAGCACCGGATAGGGGACTACCGCTCCGTTTTCACGTTTTTTGTCTACCGTGGTGGCGGTCACCACCCGGACGTCGGTAAGGCCGCATCGAGAGAATGCCTCGGCGAGAAACTCCCTGGAGAAACCGTGGTGCAGCACTCCCTTCGGGTCGTCGTGAAAGGTACCGTCCTCGCTCTCGAGATCGGCCAGGGCGAGCCATCCGCCAGGGTTTAGGGATTGGGCGAGAGAGTTGATCAGGCTCGCTGCGTCCTGTACGTGGTGCAGTGTCATGCTGCTCACGATCAGATCGTAGCTTTGCTCCAGTTCCTGGTGTTCCAGATCCAGCAGCATGGTGGCAACGTTGGAGAGCCCCCGCTCTTTGATCTTCCGCTGCAGAACCTCCAGCATCCCCTTGGAGCTGTCGGCGCCGGTGATCCGGCCTACCGAGGGCTGCAGCCCCAGCGTGACCAGCCCGCTGCCGCAACCGTAGTCAAGGGCTTGCATGGAGGAAGTGAGGGGAAGTTCCCGGCGCATGGCCGCCACCACCTCTTGGGCGAGCTTCAGACGGCGGGGTTCCTCGTCCCATTTTTCAGCTACGGCATCGAAATCCCGCTTGTTGTCGTTTTGCATGGCTTTGCCTCCGGGGTCGTTAGTTCTTTGGCTGACGCAGCATAATATTCAAGAAGGTGAATGTCAAGTAGAGGTGGGCTCGCAGCGAACATGGTGGCGCCGCGGGCCGCGGGTTGCGGGAATCGGGAATGGGAAGGATGGGGGTGCAACAAAATGTTGCCATCGGTTCTTTTTGCTGGCGTTGCAGCTGAAACAATGGTAGTGTGCCCTGTTCGCGCTGAGGATCTTTTTTCCCACAGCGGGCGGTTTTGTGCTTGACACACTGCGCCCTCGGTGCTATAAAATTCCTCTTTCCAAAAATCAAAAAGCTACATTTTTTAAAATACTGGAGGTGCAGTTTGGCAAATCATAAATCGGCAATCAAGAGGATCAAGCAGACGGCTAAGAGGACCGAGCGCAACAAGCACGAGCGTTCTACTCTCCGTACTTTCATAAAGCGCGTCCGCGAAGCGGTTGCTACCAAGGATCAGGATGCGGCAAAGGCTGCTCTGGCTGCGGCTATCCCGGTCATCGACGGCGCTGCAACCAAGGGGATCATCCACTCCTCCAACGCTTCCAGGAACGTCTCCCGTCTCACCAAACTGGTCAACACCCTGGCCTAACCGGTAAGGGATCGATAAAAGCAAAAAGGGAATGCCCATTCGGGTATTCCCTTTTCTAGTTTGTACTACCGGCGGCGACGGGCCCTCCGGCTCGACCTCTACGAGATCACCACACCAAGGGGCCGGTTAGATTTCCCCCTCCCCTACCCTCCCCCTCCAGGGGAGGGAGCTAAAACGCCTCTGCCTTCATCTGCCTTTCTTTCCTGCAACTGACTTCTTAGCGCCTGCCTTCCGGCCGCCGGCATGCTTCCATTACGAAACGCTCGAAAAGCGGCTCTTCAAGTCCGCCTGACTTGAAGGCTACATCCAGCTCCAACATCTTCTCGAAAATCCGCTTCAGCTCAGCGGCCGTGTAGTTCTTCGCCTGCGCGGTCACCTTGCCGAGAAAATATGGGTTGATCCCGGAGGCCTTGGCCAGCTCGGACTGCGGCACCTTCCGATCCATGAGCTCGCGCACCTGCCAGAGCTGGCGGTAATGCCGTGCAACGGCACCCAGGACGCGCAACGGCGCCTCGCCATCCTGGAAAAGGGAGGTCAGCAGCTTGAGCGCACGGGGAAGCTCCTTGGAGCCCAGCGCATCTGTGAACTCGAAGACGCTCTCGACCTTGGTGTCCGAGACGATGGTTCTCACGTCGGCCACGGTCACCGTCTCGTTCTTGCCGCAGTAGATGCAGAGCTTCTCGATCTGGGAGACAAGTTCCTGCAGGTTGTTTCCTACGAGGTAGGCGAGAAGTTCGGCGGCTGCGGGCTCGATCTTCTTGCCGGCGGCACGCACCTCGTCGCGCACGTAGGGGCCCAACTGGTTCTCGTAGGGGCGCTTGAATTCCACAGCCTCACCGCGCTTCTTGAACTCGGCGTAGAACTTCTTGCGGCCGTCGACCTTCTCAGCCTGCAGGATGAGACAGGTGCCGGGTGACGGGTCCTGCAAATAGGGGAGCAGTACCTCCATGGCAGCGGCGGAGAGATCTCCCCCCTTCTTCACCAGGACGACGCGTCGTTCGGCGAACATCGGCAGGGTCTGTGCCGCGCTGAACACCTCATCCCCCTTGCATTCGTTGCCGTAGAAGACGTTCAGGTTGAAGTCGCGGAACCCAGGATCTACGGCGCGATCCATGAGTTTCTTCACGGCACGCTCGACCAGGTACGGCTCGTCGCCGTACAAAAGGTACAGGGAAGCGAGCTCCCCTTTCTCCACGGCCCTGTTGAACTCTTCCGGTTTCATGAACACCTCATGCGAAAAAAGCCGCCCACCAGCCTTATGCTGAATGGGCGGCGTTGTGGTTTGCGAACCGCGCTGAACAGACTAGAAACGCTGGCTGATCTGCTGCCAGACCCGCTCGGAGAGACGACGGCACACCTTTTCTATCGCGGCATCCTCGGCATTTTGCTGCAGTGCGATATCCGCGTTCACCGGGTAGACCTGCTGTTCGGAGAGATCCCCCTTCCAGAGCACCTTTTGCGAGCGTTGCTCACGCAGCACGGCCTGCACGGTAAGGACCGCCCGATACTCCTTTATCGCGTCCGCCGCGGTGTAGGAGACGGGCGTCGTGCCGTAGGAGACTACGGTGCCGGTGAGTTCGAAATCGGCACGGTCGGCGGGGAGGACGCGCCCGCCGGTACGAAGCGCGAATTCATTGATCATGTGACGACCAAGAACCGCTTCCACACCGGCACGGTAGCTCTTGTTGGCGAAGAGGACGACGTTGACGCCGCCCCCCTGCGCCAGCGGGCCGTGTTGGACAACGGGGCGGTAGCCGCAGCCGCTGAGGGCAGCGACCACGAGAAGCGCCGCGCCGATGCGGCAAAGTAGTCTGCGCGATGACATGATACTTTTCCCCGCGCCCTAGGCGACCACCACGCTGACCAGTTTGCCCGGAACGTAGACGACTTTCTTGATCTCCTTCCCTTCCAGGTACGGTTTGATCTTCTCGTCGGCGAGGGCGGCGGTGCGCACGTCCTCTTCCTTGGCGTCCGGGGCGACGGTCAGCTTGCTTCTTAGCTTGCCGTTCACCTGGACGACTACGGTGATCTCCTCGTCCACGACGGCATCGGCGTCATAGCTGGGCCAGCCGGACGCTTCGAGCCCGACCTCGTGGCCGAGTTCAGCCCAGAGTTCTTCGGCGAAATGCGGCACGAAGGGGGCGAGCAGACGGATAACCGACTCGGCGGCCTCGCGCACCACGGCGACGTTCTCCGGGGCGTCTTTGGCGCCGAAGCCCTGGATGGAGTTCACCAGCTCCATGACCGCAGCGATGGCGGTGTTGAAGTGGAAACGCTCCTCGATGTCCTCGGAGACCTTCTTGATGGTCTTGTGCACCGCACGGCGCAGCTTCTTCCCTTCTGCGGAAAGTGCGTCTGCCTTGACGGCACCGGCCCCTTTGATCGCCGGCAGGACGTCGAAGACCAGGCGCCAGACGCGGTTCAGGAAGCGGTAGCTGCCGTCCACCCCCTGGTCGCTCCAGTCGAGGTCCTTCTCCGGCGGTGCCGCGAAGAGAGAGAAAAGGCGCGCCGTGTCGGCCCCGTAGCGCTCGATGAGGGCGTTCGGGTCGACGACGTTCCCTTTGGATTTGGACATCTTGGCGCCGTCCTTGATCACCATCCCCTGGGTCAAAAGGTTGGAGAACGGCTCGTCCACGTTGCAGTAGCCAAGGTCCCTCAGCACCTTGGTGAAGAAGCGGGCGTAGAGCAGGTGCAAAACGGCGTGCTCGATCCCGCCGATGTACTGGTCCACCGGCATCCAGTGCTCGACCTTCTCGCGGTCCAGCGGACCTGCGGTGAATTTCGGCGAGCAGTAACGCAGGAAGTACCAGGAGGACTGCACGAAGGTGTCCATGGTGTCGGTTTCGCGGCGGGCCGCCTCGCCGCACTGCGGGCAGGTGCAGTTGGTGAAGCTCTCGACGCGCGCGAGCGGGTTCCCCCCCTCGCCGGTGAACTCGGCATCCATCGGGAGCACGACCGGCAGGTCCGTCTCCGGGACCGGCACCACGCCGCAGAGGTCGCAGTTGATCACCGGGATCGGGTTCCCCCAGTAACGCTGGCGGGAGATGCCCCAGTCGCGCAGGCGGTAGTTGACCGTCTTCTTGCCGATACTTTCCTTCTCGAGGAAGTCGGCGATGGCCTCCTTGGCGTCGCCGTTGCCCATGCCGTCGAAGCGCCCCGAGTTGACCATGGTCCCCTCGTCGGTGTACGCCTCGGTCATGGTCGCGGCGTCAAGGGTCTCCCCTTCCGGCTGGATCACCACCTTGAGCGGCAGGTCGTATTTCTTGGCGAACTCGAAGTCGCGCTGGTCGTGGGTCGGCACCGCCATGACCGCGCCGGTACCGTAGCCCATGAGGACGAAGTTGGCGAGGTAGATCGGCATTTTCACGTTGGTGAGCGGGTTCACGCAGTAAGATCCGGTGAAGACGCCTTCCTTCTCCTGGTCCTCGTCGGAGCGCTTGATGCGGTCGATCTTCTTCACCTTGTCGATGAACGCCTCGACTGCGGAACGCTGCGCGTCGCTTGTGAGCTCAAGCGCCATGGGGTGCTCGGCGGCAAGCGACATGAAGGTGGCACCGAAGAGGGTGTCCGGCCTGGTGGTGAAGACCTTGATCTTGGAGAGTCCACTCTCGAGCGGGAACTCGATCTCGCAGCCTACCGAGCGGCCGATCCAGTTCCTCTGCATGGTGAGGACGCGCTCGGGCCAGCCGGAGAGCTTGTAGGTATCGTCCAGAAGTTCCTGGGCGTAGTTAGTGATCCTGAAGGACCACTGCTCCAGTTCCTTCTGTTCGACCAGCGAGTCGCAGCGCCAGCAGCAGCCGTCCTCGACCTGCTCGTTGGCGAGCACGGTCTCGCATTTAGGGCACCAGTTGACGGCGGAGGACTTCTTGTAGGCGAGCCCCTTCTTGTACATCTCGAGGAAGATCTTCTGCTCCCACTTGTAGTAGTCGACGTCGCAGGTCGCGAGTTCGCGCTCCCAGTCGTAGGAGAGCCCCAGGCGCTTTAGCTGCCCGCGCATGTAGGCGATGTTCTCGTAGGTCCACTTGGCGGGATGGCTCTTGTTCTGGATGGCCGCGTTCTCGGCCGGCATGCCGAAGGCATCCCAACCCATCGGGTGCAGCACGTTGTAACCCTGCATGCGCTTGAAGCGCGCGATGACGTCGCCGATCGAGTAGTTCCTCACGTGACCCATGTGGATCTTACCGGAGGGATAAGGGAACATCTCCAGGAGGTAGTACTTCTTGCGGCTCGCGTCTTCGGTCGCCTCGAAGCTGTTGTGCGTTGCCCAGAACTGCTGCCATTTGCCCTCGACCGCCGAGGGGACGTATTTCTCTTCCATTTGAAGCCCACCTTCGAGCGCCCCCCTCAAGGGGACGCGCAATTTATTTAGTATGCAGCGATGATGGCTGCGGGGAATTTTGAAAAAAGGAGCCTTTAAGGCTCATGGGGACCATGGTAGGACTCATGGGAGCCATGGGAATAATGGGAGTCCTTGGAATCATGGGTATCACAGAACCCGAGGCCTGCTAAACCTAAAGGACGACCGGCACCGGGGCACGCCTCTCCGGACGCCCCCGGTTCGAGCACTTCCTAGACGATCCTGAGCAGCCCCTTGGCGACGTCGAGGATCTTCGTCGGCTGGATCGGCTTGGTGATGTAGTCGTTCGCACCGAGGGCCAGGGCGCGCTCGCGGTCTTCCTGGGCTCCTTCGGTGGTGATGACCACGATCGGGATCGCCTTGTAGTTGGCGTCGTTACGCACCAGGCTCACCAGCTTAAGCCCGTCCATGATGGGCATGTTGATGTCGGTGAGAATCAGGTCGAAACGCTCCGAGGAAAGCTTCTTCAGACCGTCGACCCCGTCGTTGGCCTCGACGATGCGCACCCCCCTGATACGCTTCAGCGCAAAGGCGATCAGCTGCCTCATGGTGGGTGAATCTTCGACTATCAATACGTTGTAATCTGACATCTGAACTTTATCCCCCATTACAACATCTGTTATTTCGTCAAGAGATCAATGAACCCCTGAATGGTCGACAACTTCCGCTCCGAGTCGTTGTAAAGACGCGAACTGAAGATCGCGGTCGCGGCATGCCCGGCGAGCAGGGTGAAGAGCTCGTAATCGACCGCGGCGAACTCCGTTTTCTGCATCAACAGCTTGTAGATCGCAAGAACGCCGATGACGTGCTCCTTGATCTTGAGCGGGATGCAGACCATCGGGGCGTTGAAGTCGCGCTCGTAGGCGTCGCAGTCGGCGGCGAAGTGACTCTCACCGGACTGTGCCACCCCGCCGATGATCCCCTTACCTAGGCGCACCACCGGGATTTCGCTCCGGTCCACCCCCTCGGTGGAGACCGCCTGCAGTTCGTCGCTCTTCTCGTCCAGAAGAAGGATGGCGAACTCCTCGGCACCGATCAGGTTGATGATGATCTCGGTGATGATCTGGAGCACTTCCTTGAAGTCGAGCGTGGAGTGGAGCTGGTAGCTCGCGATGTAGAGGTTGGCGAGGTTGTTGTTCTCGTCCTCTATCTCGATGTAGCGCGCGGCGAAGTCCTGGTTCTCCTCCTCGACCTGCTTGATCCGGTCCAGGATCTCCTGCTTCTCCCTTTCCAGGTCCGCGATCCGCTCGCTAAGCTTGGTGAGCTCGGCAGCCGGCGCGGCTTCGCCCGAAGACTGGCCATTCTCCAGCTCCAGCAGCCGGAACCTCAGGCGCTCGTTCTCCCGAAGCAGATCCTGGGTGAACTCCGCTCCCTTCTTGAAAACCTGCAGGAACTCTTCGCCCCTGCTATGAACCAAACGTTCATCGTCCTTTTGCATGCGCACCCCGGCTTACATCGTCTTTTGATCAACCAAATCGCGGCACGAGGCCGCAACGAAGCACTATCTCCCGCACCATGGCATCCATGGGCACCACCCTGTCCACGACTCCCGTCGCTATCGCCTCGCGCGGCATACCGAAGACCACGGCGGACTCCTCGGATTCCGCGATGACCTGGGCGCCTGCCGTCTTGGCCTCGCGCACCCCGGCGGCGCCGTCGTTCCCCATCCCGGTAAGCACGACGGCGAGCATCCGGTTGCGGTAGAGTTCGGCACAGGAGCGGAACATCACGTCCACCGACGGTACGTACCTGTCCTTGAGCCCGGGAGGAACGACCCTGGCGACGACCTTGTCCCCCGACCTCTCGAAAATGAGGTTTCGCCCGCCCGGCGCGATGAGCGCACGCCCGGGGAGCACCTCGTCGCCGTCCTTCGCCTCGCGCACATCGAAGCCGCTGCTGCGGTTCAGTCTCTCGGCGAAGGCGGTGGTGAAACCGGCCGGCATGTGCTGAGAGACGACCATGGCGAAGGGAGGCGCCTCCCTGAACGATGCGAAGATACGCTGCAGCGCCGGCGGACCTCCGGTGGAGGAGCCGATGGCAACGATATCTACGCTGCTGTTCGCCCCGGCGGCTACCGCGGGAACGGTTACCTCGGGAGCGGGAGGGGCCGGTTCGACCCGCTTCTGCACCCGCGCCATGTTCAGCTTGAAGACCGCCTGGACCTTCTGGTGCAGGTCCTGCTGGATCTTCAAAAGTTCGTCCGAGATGACACTGGTCGGCTTGGCGATGAAATCCACGGCGCCAAGCTCGAGCGCCTTGAAGACCTTCTCGTCACCGGAGGTGGAACTGATCACGATCACCGGGACCGGCGTACTCGCCATAAGGATGCGGAGCATGGTGAAACCGTCCATGCGCGGCATCTCGAGGTCCAGCGTCACCAGGTCCGGGGTGAGGTCGATGACCCTGCGAATCCCCTCCTCGCCGTTTGTGGCGTATCCCACCACCTGGACGCCCGGGAGTTCCTCCAGCATCCTGGTGATAGCGCGGCGATTATAGGCCGAATCGTCGACGACTACTACACGTATCTTTTTCACGAGGCCACTCCGACGCTGATCGTATCCGTCTTCTGATAGACCATGTCATTTTTCAAGTGCTTCAGTGCAAATGCGGTCGATATGTTCATGAGCGACTCCGAGTGCCCCAGCAGGAGGTACCCGCCGCCGCGCAACGTATTGTAAAAAGATTCGATCACCCGTTTCTTGGAACTCTGGTCGAAGTAGATGATCACGTTACGACAGAAAATCACGTCCATCTTCCCCAGAAGCGCCAGACGGTTGGCGTCAAAGAGGTTCATCTGGCTGATGGTGACCAGCTCCCGGACCTCGTCACAGATGCGGTACCCCTCGTCGGTCTCCGTGAAGAAGCGTTTCAGGTAGTGCTCCTCGGTCGCACGGAACGATGACTTCGTGTAGACCCCCTTGCGGGCCTGCTGTACCACGCGGTGGCTTATGTCCGAGCCGACGATCTCGATGCGCCACCCATGAAGCCCCATCTCGAGGAGGAGCATCGCGATGGTGTAGGGTTCCTCTCCGGTGGAGCAGCCGGCACTCCAGATGCGCAAAGTGCGCTCGCGCTGCTTCAGCTTCAAAAGCTCAGGCACGATCTCGTCGGTGAAGGCGCTTAGCTGGAAGGCCTCACGGAAGAAGTAGGTCTCGTTCGTGGTAAGGAGATCCATGATATCGGCGATCTCCTCTTCCTTCCTGCGATCGTACTTCAGGAACTGGTAGTACTCGCGGAAGCCGGACAGGTTGTGATGGAACACCCTCTGCGACAGACGACGGTCGAGCAGGTACTTGCTGTCGTCGTCGAAAAAGAGGCCGCAGTGGTTGTAGATCAGGTCCCTGATCAGGCGGAATTCCTCTTCCGTCAGTTGCAGTTCCGGTTCGAAATATGGCATTAGCGCAGCCTGTCGATGAGTTCGGCGATCTCGCTCTTCACCAGCGGGTCCGATTCACGGGCAAGCGCCTGATCCAGAACGGCCAGGGACTCAGCCCCCTTAAGCTGCGCCACGGCGCGCACGAAGGAGCGCCGCACCATCCAGTGCGGGTGCCCCAAAAGCTCCTCGCGATGCTCGCCGATCCACTCGGTGCCGAAGCCGGAGAGGATCCCGATGGCGGCCTCGACCACTTCCTCGTCGCTGTGACTGAGCGCCTTTTGCACCGGGGCGAGCGCCTTGGCTCCGCCAAGTACCGCAACCGTGTTGAGCGCCGCGATCAGCACCTGTCCCTGAGCCTTATCCAAAAGCGCCATGACGCCTGGAAGCGCCTCGGCGTCCCCAAGCCCGGCGAGCCCCTTGAGCGCCGCGGTCTGCACCCAGGGGTCCGGGTCGTTCAGCGCAAGGCAAAGGGGGGCCAGAACGTCGCGGCCGCCGCGTTCCGCAAGGGCCTGGGCGGCGGCGATGCGCACCTCCGGTTCCTCATCGGAGAGAGAAAGGACAAGCGCCGCAGGCGCCTGCGGCGATTCCACCCGCGCAAGCGAGGCGACTGCGGCGCGGCGCACCGTGGCGTCCTCGTCCTTCACGAGCAGGGCGAGCCGCTCCCCATCGGAGAGCGCGCCGAGGATGACCGCGGCGTCCCGCCTTTTGCGCTCGTCGCGGCTGCGCAGAAGCTTGGAGCAGATGGCGCAGACCCCGTCGCGGTCGGCGGCGGCCAGACGCTGTACCGCATCGAGCGCACCCTCCCGCACCTGTGGGTCGTCATCATCAAGAAGCGCTGCCACGCGCGGTGCCGCGCCCGCAGGCGCGAGACGTCCCACAGCGAGGGCGGCGCAGCGACGGACCTCCGCGCCTTCGTCCTCGAGGGCAGAGAGAAGCAGTGCGTCACTACCGCGGTGCTCCGTTTCCGCGATCAGTTGCACGATCACCGCCCGTTCGTTGGAGCCGGCAACCGGGAAGTGCTCGAGAAGCAGCGGCAGGACCGGTTCCCCTATGCAGCGCAGCGCCTCCAGGCACCCAGCGCGCAGCCTCTCGGCACGGGCGGCCCGCACCAGAGGGAGCGCCGCGCGCTCGTCGCGCATGATGCCGCAAAGCTGCGCCAGCAGGGCGATCAGCACCGGGTCCTCGCCGTGCAGCGAGTCGATGAGCTTTTTCGCCGCCAGGGTGCCGGCAAGCTCCCTGAGTTGCAGGTCGATCAGCGTCTCCCGCTCCTGAACCGGCAGGCGCCCCCTGATCCGCATGAGGGCTACGGCGGCCGCCTCGCGGGCGTTCTTCGCCTTCTCGTGCATCCCCTGCAAAAGCAGCGGGACGCATTTTGCGTCGCCGATCACGGCAAGACAGTCGTAGGTCGCCCGCCGCAAGAGACCTTCCTGCAAAAGCGGCTCGAGCTTCGCAAGCGGCACCGGGATACCTATCGAGGAAAGCGCATCGAGAACGGTGAACTTGAACCAGATCTCGCCGCCGTCAAGCACCTTGAGGAGGTGCGGCAGGGCGCGTCGGTCACCGATCTTTCCGAGATTCTCGGCGGCGGCTACCCTGACGTTCATGTCCTCGTCGTCCAGCGCCCGCACCAGAAGCGGCACGCAGGCAGCGCAGCGGATGTTACCGAGGATATCGATGATGAACTTGCGCAGGTCGTGGTCCGGGTCCTCAAGGTGAGCACAGAGCTTTTCAACAGCGGGCTCCCCGATCCGCTCCAGCGACTCCACCGCCGAGTTACGCAACCCCGCGTTGTCCGAGGCCCGCAAGAGGTCTATGAGAGCCTCGAGCGCCCCGGCGGAAAGAGGTTGTGCCTGCAGCACCACGCTCACCGCCTCTTTACGCACGCGCCAGCTGTCGTCCGCCATGGCGCGGAACAGCAGTTCCATCGCCTCCGGGAAGGGACGCCCGCGCAGTGCCATGACGGCAAACCGTCTTTGCTCCTCGTCAGGGGCTGCGAGTCTCTCGTTGATTTCTTGCAGATCGGTAGACAGGGTGATCTCCTAGACGTTCAGTTCGGCTCGTTTTTTTGCGATCAGTTCCTCGAAGGCGTCCTTCAGGAAGCTGGTGGTGTCGCGCACCTGTTGGGAAACACGCTGCTGGTACAGGTACTCCCCTTCGCGGATGTCGTCGGCTAAAAGCTCGTAAAAGCTCCCTTCGCGCACCCCCTGCTCCACCTTAGCCTGGTTGTAGAGGACGATATCGGAAACGATGATCCTCGCCAGACGCCGCGCCTTCACCTGTTCCTCCGGCAGTTGCTGCGCCGGGGCCGGGGAAGCTGCGGGTGCCGCGGGAGCAACCGGGGGCGCCGGCACTTCACGGGCAGCTTCGAGTACCGGCGCTTCAACGGGAGTCGGCGCCTCGACCGGTGCGGCCTCAACCGGTTCGGGGACCTCAACCGGGGCAGGTACTTCCACCGGAATCGGTGCGGCCGCGGGAACCGGGACTTCCTCGGGAGCGGGGACGGCTGCGGGGGCCGGGGCCGCTTCGGAAGCGGGCGGCACGGCCATGGAGGTCGCCTCGACCTCACACTGCCTGATCTCGCTGCGGCTTTGCTCCTGCGCGGCAAGTTCGCTCTCGGTCGGACGCACGACAGGAGGCATCCCGCCGGAGGTGAGCCGGTAGATCATGGAGACCAGCGAGTCCGGGATATGGTGCTTCTCGATGTAGTCGTCGGCGCCGTAAAGGGAGTTCGGCGAACGCTTATAGCGGGTCTTGTCGTAAATCGAGGCGATGAGTACGATCTTCACGCCGGAAAGTGCGGGGTCCTGGCGCACACGCTCGCAGACCTCGAATCCGAACATGGTGGGAAGCGCCACGTCGAGAAGAAGCACCGCCGGTTTCTCCCGCTGCACCGTCTCCAGCGCCTCCTTGCCGTCAGTGCAGAGAAAGAGCTTGAAAGGCTCGGCGGCCAGAACCTTCTCGACCGCCTTGCAGAAGGCGGCACTTTCGTTTGCTACCACCACCTTCAGCCCGGCCGTCGGCGGTGCAGCACTCCGCTCACCCTTGCGCACCAGGCGAAACACCGCCTTGCAACTGGAGCAGCGCAGCTTCTTCGCCTCTTCCGGACCGGTAACGGTAACATCGAATCTCTTCTTGCAGTTTGGGCAGACTATCAGCATGCTTGGCTCTTTTTCGTCGTGGAAGTGGTCCCCGCCTGGGGGGTGAAGCAGCCCAGTTGGGCCTTCTCCTGGAAGGTGAGCAGGGCGTCTATGTTCAAGAGCATCACCGGCACTTCCTGCACCAGGCAAAGCCCCACCATGTACTCGCTCCCCACGATCCTCACGCCGCGCGGCGGCGCCTTCAGCTCCCGCATCGGGATGGTGATCATCTCGGTGACCTCATCCACCATAAGGGCCAGCGGCTGCCCGGAGATGGAGAGGATCAAAAGACGCGCGGTCTCATTGTTTTCCGCGGGGGGAAGCCCGAAGCGCTTCCTCAGATCGACGACCGGGATCACCGAACCGCGCAGGTTGATCACCCCCTCTACGAACGGGAGCGCCCTCGGCAGCGGCGCGAGCTTCGGAACCCTGATGATCTCCCTGATGCGCATGATGTCGACGGCGTAGAGCCCGTCGTCCATACGCAGGCAGGCGACCTGGATTTCCTGCAGTTCCTCAGTCATCGCCCCTCCTTCTCCTGCTGGTTGCCGAGCAGTTCCTCGATCACCTCGAGCACCTTGATCGATTTGAAAGGCTTGGTGATGTAGGCGTCGGCGCCGACCTGCTTGCCGTGCTCCAGGTCGCGGCTGCTCTTTTTGGCGGTCAGCATCACCACCGGGATGGCGCGCGTCGCCTCGTTTTCCTTTATGTGCCGGCAGACCTCGAAGCCGTCCATGTCCGGGAGCATGAGGTCCAGGACGATTAAATCCGGCGCCTGCTCCGCGATCGAGGCCAGGGCCTCCTTGCCGCCACGTACGCCGGTCACCTGATACCCTTTAGAGGTGAAGAGGATGCTCTCAAGCTTCAGCAGACTCTCTTCATCCTCGACCACGAGGATCCTGTTCTTCTCCATGCTTCCCCCCTGCCGCCCCGTGGCTCTTACAAAAGCCCTACGTCCAGTACCTTTTCCATGTCGAGCAGGATGAGCATCCTGCCGCTCACCCGGCCGATGCCGAGCACGAACTCGCGGTCGATCCCCTCGAGGACCACCGGCGGAGGTTCGATACCACCTTCGGCGATGCGCACGACCTGCACCACCTCGTCCACGAGGACGCCTGCGTAGCCGTTTTCCCGCTTGACCACCACGATGCGCTCGCGCTCGGAGACCGCACCGTCGGCGAGGCCTAGGCGCGCCTTTATGTCGAAGACGGGTATGATGTTGCCGCGCAGGGAGAGGATGCCGCGGACGAAACTCGGTACCCTTGGGACCTCGGTCACCTCGCGCGGTTTGATGATCTCCTTTATGTCCATGATGCTGATGGCGTACTCCTCGCTTGCCACCCTGAAGCAGAGAAGCTCCACGCTGGCCGCGTCCAGTACCTCCTGCTGCGAGACCTCGAGTTCGAAGGAGGCCGACTCGCGCCCCTTAAGGATCACCGCGGCCGGGTCGAAGACCTCGGGCTCTTCCTCGAAGGCGTCGAAAGTCTGCGTCTCCGCCTGCCATGGGCGGGACGCCAGCGGCAACGGATCAGGGTCGACGACGGCCGGTTCGAAATCGAGTTCGTCGAACGCGTCCGCCTCGCGCTCCGCCGGAGCATCCTGCGCCGGTTGCGGCGCGGGCTCAGCCTGAGGCGCCGCCCATTCCTGAGCCGTCCTCGGCGCCTCCCCGCGGGAAGCCTTTTTTCTGATCTCTGCAAGATTCATAGGACCTCGTAAACCCGTTCAGCGTTCAGCGTTCAACGTTCGGGGCATCAGCTTCAACGCAGGCCGCGCCTTCCATCAACGCAGCGGCAGATCGAACCCATCTTGCTTTAAACGTCGAACGCTGAACGTTGAACGTCTGTTCGGTTCAAGCAAGCAGCTCCGCCGCGGTCTCCTCGATGATCGCGGCGTCGATCCAGGCGGCATCCCTGCCGTAGCCGATCAAGAGCGCGTTGGTGGCGACGGCGTTGATGCGCCGCGGCACCCCGCCGGAAAGCTCGTAAATCCTCTGCACTGCATCGGGCGAGAAAAGCCCGGGCTCCCCGCCGGCCGCCACGATCCTGAAATCCAGGTACTCAAGCGTCTCCTCGAGCCCAAGCGGCGCCAGGTGGAAAGTGAGCGATATGCGCTGACGAAACGGCTCGTAGACCGGCGAGGCGAGCATCTCGCGCAGCTCGGGCTGCCCCATGATGATCACGCTCAAAAGGTTCCGGTCGTCGAGCTGGAAATTGGTAAGCAGGCGCAGCTCGTCGAAAAGGTCCCGGTCCGGAATCATCTGCGCCTCGTCGATCACCACCACGGGGATGCGCCCTTCGCCGTGCAGACGGTAGAGCGCCGTGGTGATCTCCTTCAATAGCTGGTCCTTCTGCGAGGAGGGGGTATCCACCTGCAGGCCGGAGGCGATCACGCGCAAAAGCTCGTCCGCGGTAAGGCGCGGGTTGAAGACGAACAGGAAGTGGTACCTGTCCCCCATGCGGTCCATGAGCGCCCGCGAGATCGTGGTCTTGCCGCAGCCGATGTCGCCGGTCAGAAGGGCGATCTCGGTCTCCTCCACCGCGTACTCGAGCCGCGCCAGGGCCTCCTGATGGCCGGAACTCATGTAAAGGAACCGGGGATCAGGGGTCTTGCTGAAAGGCTTCTCGATGAGACCGTAAAACTCCTTGTACATCAGGCGCTCCCCCGGGTGGCCTCGCTGATCACGCCCCCGACGTCAAGCACCAGGATGGTGCGCTGATCTCCAAGGTCCGCCGCACCGGAGATGCCGCGGAAGCCGGCGAAGGTCTCGCCGATGGACTTGATGACGATGTCCTGCTGCCCCAAAAGATCGTCGACCACGAGCCCGAGCCTTTTCTCAGCGACCCCCACCACGACCACGTAGCAGCTCTCCGGCGCCGGCGTTCCCCCTTTGAGCTCGAAGAACTCGGAGAGGCGCAAAAGCGGCAGCGTCGTCTCGCGCAGCTGGATCACCTCCTTGCGCTCGACGGTCCTGATCTCCTTCTGTTCAACGATGATGCTTTCGAGAACCGAGGTGATGGGGAGGGCGTAGGTGCGTCCCGCGGTGGAGATGATGAGCGCTTTGATGATGGCGAGGGTGATGGGGAGGGTGATCACGAAACGGGCCCCCTGCCCCGGGAAGTTCTCCACGTCAATCAGGCCGGAGAGGGCGGCGATGTTGGTGCGCACCACGTCCATGCCGACGCCGCGACCGGAGATCTCACTCACCGTGTCGGTGGTGGAGAAACCGGGGCGGAAGATGAAGTCGAGCGCCTCGCGGTCGTTCACCTCGTCCATGCGGTCGATGATGCCGAGCGCGATAGCCTTCTTCTTCACCCGCGACACATCGATGCCGCCGCCGTCGTCATCGACCTGGATCACGACGTGATTCCCCTTCTGGTAGGAGGAGAGGGTGATGGTTCCCTTTTCGTCCTTGCCCGCGGCGAGCCGTTCTTCGGGGGTCTCGATGCCGTGGTCGATGGAGTTTCTCACGATGTGCATGACCGGGTCGGAGATGTCCTCGATGATGAGCTTGTCGAGCTCGGTGTCCGCGCCGTAGAGCTTCAGGTCGACCTTCTTCCCCTGCTCGCGGGAGATCTTCCTGATGATGCGTGACATCTTGTCGAAGAGCTGCCCCACCGGGATCATCCTGATCTCCATGACCCCCTTCTGCAGCTCGGAGAGCTTCTTCTCGAGCCCCTTGGCGGCCTTGTTGAGATCCTGCGAAGGGACGATGAGGCCGTCGCGGCGCATGCGGGCGGCGACGTCGGCGATCATGGAGTGGGAGAGGACCAGTTCGCCCACGATGTTCATGAGCAGGTCGAGCTTCCCGATGTCGACGCGCACGGTGCGGCTCATGCTCTTCGCGCTGAGCGCCGTCTCCGCCGGCACCGGAGGCTGGAACTCCCCTTCCTCGTGCCCAGGTGCTGCTTCCGCCTCGACCTCGGCCTCGGCTTCCGCAAGGGTCTGCGCGCGGCGCGGGGCCTGGCTTTTACCCGCGTCGCCGAAGGCGGTGATGCTCAGGTGCTCGCGGTCGATGAGCGGGGTGAGTGCGTCAGCGGAGAGCTCCGAGCCGAAGAGGATCTCGAAGTCGATGCCTGAGTCGAGCCCGCTGGAGGCGGAGGGGAGCGTACTGATGACCTCGCCCGCCTGCTTCAGCGTCTCGGTAAGCTCCATGAGCTCGGAGTCAAAGGACGCAAGAAGGAGCGACACCCGGATCGAGTAGATGTTGCGTCCCTTCTTCACGTTCTCCAAGAGCCGGTGTTCCTCGTACTCGGTCATCGAGGAGAGGACCCGCTCGGGGATGTTGAGACGGGCAAGCGGCGAATCCTGGTTCCCTTTCGGGCCGCGGGTGAGGCAGTCGTTGATGCGCTTCATCGCCCCCGAGAGGTCGGCCCCCTCGCCACCCGACTCGCCGGCGCCGCGCACGAGCTGCGCCAAAAGTTCGGTCGACTCGAAGAGGGTGCTCACCACCGCCTGGTCCAGGTCCACCTTGCCGAGCCTCAGGGCGTCGAGGAGGTTTTCCAGGTGGTGGCCTAGTTCCGCGATGTCCGAGAGGCCGAACATCCCCGCGAGCCCCTTAAGGGAGTGCGCGCCGCGGAACACCGAGTTCACCAGGTCCGGATTGCAGTCGCCGGTATCCGCACAGTCGCTCAGCGAAACCAGGTCAAGACTCAACTGGTCGAGGATCTCCTCAGCCTCCGCGAGAAAATCCTTCAAAGCCTTCCCTATGTTGTCCTCAACGCTCATAGCCTCTTTCTCTCAACTGACGTTCAACGTTCAACGTTCAACGTTCAACGTTCGATTTGGCCTTCTGTTCTGTCTAAGACTGTCGTGTCTGCGTATTACTCCTGAAGCCGTCGCCGCTCCCTTTGCCACGGGCAAGTCGATGCGGAACGTTGAACGTAGAACGGCCTTATCCGAGATACTTCTGCACCAGTTCCTGCAGCTTCACCGGGTCAAACGGCTTCACTAGGTACTCGTTCGCCCCGAGCGCGCGCCCCTTCTCCAGGTCCTTCTCGCCGCTTTCGGTGGAGACGATGAAGAGCGGGATGGACTGGTAGTTCGGGTTGTTGCGCACGTAGCTGATCAGCTCCAGCCCGTTGATGTCGGGCATGTTGATGTCAGTGATGATCAGGTCCACCTGCTCGCGCGGCAAAAGCCGCAACGCCTCGAACCCGCTCGCCGCCTCAACGATGGTGTATTTCTCGAGTTCGTCTATGGTGGAGACCAGCATGGAACGCATGGTATTGGAATCTTCCGCTATGAGTATCCTCTTCACGTCACATTTCTCCTCGTCCCTGTTCCTGCAGCCTGCGCTGCAGGAGGGCCTTCTCCATCGCTATGCCCGCCTGACTCAGGAATATCTCCAGCGAGTCGGTGTCGCCAACGGGCTTGTCCTCCGGCAGATTGTCACCGTAGAGGACCGCTACGACCTTCCCTTCACTCACGATCGGCCCCACGAAATACTCCGCAGGGCGCCCGCCTCCAAGCTGTTCAAGGAAGTGATGGCTCCAGACGGAGGCGTCCACTCCCCCTTTCACGGGGAAACGGGTCTCGAGCACCTGGGTAAAGAGGGACTGCTCCCCCCTCGGTATTGAAAGTGACCTGACCCTGGCATCGGCGCTCCCGTCCCTGTCCTGCAGGCCGAACTGCCCGAGCCCCTGGATGGTCTCCTTCTTGACCAGAAGCACCACGGCGCGGTTCACGAACTCCGCCGCGAAACGAAGCACGAGCAGGATGATCCCGCCGCCGAGCTGCGGGTTGTTGAGCTCCTCGAGCATGCCGCGCAACTGCGAGATGCCGGTGCTCTGGCTCACCTGCGGCGCAGAAAGCGCCGGCTCTTCCCCCATCTCGAGCCTCAGCTCGTCGCCGATGTTGACGCTGGTGAAGGCGGTATCCTCCCCGGCGGCCAGACTTTCCAGCGCCTTTTGCAGCCTGGGCGCGAAGATGTCCAGCGCGTCGTCAAGGTCGCCCTTCGACGGCTTCATAAGCAGCGGTATGCCGAGGGTGCGCATCTTGCGCTGCGCCTCGTCGTTGGGGAAGTCTGAGAATCCCAGAAGCGGCAGCTCCGGGAAGTTGTTGCGCACGAGCTCCAAAAGCTCCAGCCCGCCCAGGATGCCGGTGCCGTCCATGCGGGGCATGATCAGGTCCACGAGCACCGTCGGGCGCACGCCGTCACGGTACAGCGAGTCGACACGGATGAGGGCATCCTCGCCCCGGTCCATCCCCTCCACCCGAAAACCCTGTGCGGTGAGCAGGTCGGTGAGCGCGGCGAGAGTCGCAGGGTCGTCGTCCACGAGCACGAGCGGCTTTCCCGCCGAGGTGGCGGTTATCTGCTCGCGGGGTGCCGCGTGAATAGGCGCTGCGGGCGGTTCCTCTTGGAAGGCGGGTACGTCAGGGGGGGGTAAAGGGGACGCGGGGGGGCTCGGTTCGGGCTCCTGGAGCAGGTCGAAGGCGAAGTCCACCGACTCGTCGTGCACCACGGCCTCATCGTGCTCCTCGCCGGACTCGCCGCGGTGGCGCTGCTCGTCGATGATGCGCGACCCTTCCATGGCGAGGTATTGCGGGTTGAGCCCCTGCTGCAGCATGAACTGCACCGGGTCGAGCCGGGTACTGTCCCCCTCGCCGATCTCCTGCAGTTCGAACTCGAAGGTCCCCTCGGCCCACGCGAAGAGCGAATAGACCACGTTCTCGATCTGCTCGCGCACCACCGTCTCGATGGCGTCCGCGCTGACGTTGAAGCGGTCCACCATGATGGCGCCGAGCAGTTGCGTGTATCCTTCGTCGGCCTGGATGCTGAGCGCGCGCTTCAAGGTGCCGAGGTCGATTACCCCCTGCTGGATCAGCACCTCGCCAATGTTCTGCTGGAAGGTCGACGAGATGGCGCGGATAACCTGCCCGCTGCGGAAAAGCACCCGGGCTTCCCGTCCCCTGCTTTGCAGGGTGAGAACGCCGGACCTTCTGCTCAGGCTGACTATCTGCAGGATCTCGCCAAGTCCGAGATCTTCCAAATTGCCGACTAGACTCATTGATGCCGCTCGCTGTGCGTGGGTAGATTAAAAATAGGCATCATACTAAACCATCGTATCGGCCAAGTAAAGAATGATTTAGGTATCTTTCTTGTCTCTGCCACGGAAAATGAGTTTCAATGGAGTCCCGTCGAAACAGAAAGCCTCTCTAAAACGGTTCATGATGTACCGCTCATAGGAAAAATGAATCCCCTCCGGGCGGTTGGTGAAGATGACAAAGGAAGGAGGTTTCACCCCTACCTGGGTCGCATAGTAAAACTTCACCCTTCTGCCGCCGTCAAGCGGTGCGTGATTCTCGTCCACGGCCTGGTTGAAGATCCGGTTCAGCTCGCCGGTCGGGACCCTCTTGCAGTACTGCTCCATGACCCGGTCCACCTCGGTGATGATCTTGCCGGTGCGCTGACCGGTTTCCGCCGAGATGAAAAGGATCGGTGCGAAGGGTAGATACTTGAAATGACGGCGGATGTCGTCGGTGAACTTCACTATGCTGGAGTTGTCCTTTTGCAGGGTGTCCCACTTGTTGACGACGAAGATGCAGCCGCGTCCCGCCTCGTAGGCATAACCGGCGATCTTCGTGTCCTGCTCGGTAACCCCTTCCTCGGCGTTCAGCACGATGAGCACCACGTCCGCCCGCTCGATGGAGCGCAAGGCGTCCATGACCGAGTACTTCTCCACCTTCTCGACCGTCTTCCCCTTGCGGCGGATGCCGGCGGTGTCGATCAAGAGGTACGGCTTCTTGTTAACGGTGAAGCGGGTGTCGACCGCGTCCCTCGTGGTGCCGGCGGTGGGGTTCGCCACAACGCGCTCGTATCCCAGGAGACGATTCACCAGGGTGGACTTCCCGACGTTCGGGCGCCCCACCACGGCGATCCTCGTGATCTCCTCGTCCTCATCCTTCTCCCGGTTGTAGGGAAGAGCGGCCAGCACCTCGTCCATCAGGTCGCCCACGCCGCGGTTATGTTCGGCGGAGATGGTGTGGACGTGGTCGACGCCGAGGGAGTAAAAGTCGCCTGCGTTCGCCTCCTGCTTCTCGCCGTCCACCTTGTTGATGATGTGGAAGACCGGCTTGTTGATGCGCCGCAGCATGTCCACGACGTCCCGGTCCGCAGGGGTGAGCCCGTCGCGGGCGTCCATAATGAAGAGGATCAGGTCCGCCTCTTCCATGGCGAAGCGGGACTGCTCCCGCATCTGCTGCAAAAGCTTGTCAGAGGTCTCCGGCTCGAAACCGCCGGTGTCGACCAGTATGAAGGGGATGTCGAAGCGGTTCACTTCGGCGTAGTTACGATCCCGGGTGACCCCGGGCATGTCGTCGACCATCGCCTTACGGCGCCCGACCAGCCTGTTGAAGAGGGTGGACTTCCCGACGTTCGGGCGTCCGACGATGGCAATAATAGGTTTCATGTTTTTCCGGCTGAAAGCGGGCCAATTCATAAGGTGCTAAAAAAACGCGCGCTTTCGGTTTTAATGTATTAAACAGCTAACCGGTATGTTTAACATTTTGCCGACCAATAAGCAACATATACAATTTGCTCTCAAAAGGCCGTCGGCAACGGGCTTACGCGGCAAACGGCACGCCCCACTGCGGGGGCATATCCCTTGACCACCATATCTCTGGAAGCATAAGCTGGAGGCGCCGCGACTGACTACCACTGAGGAGGCTTAGCGATGAACACGAGAGATTTCCCCCGATACACCCCGGCGAGATCCTTCTTGCCGAGTTCTTGCAACCGATGGGGATCACCCAGTACCGACTTGCCAAAGACATCGGCGTCACCCCCCGCCGCTTGAACGAAGCTACGGCAGATGCTATTATCGGCACCAGTGTTGAGGCAGATGGAGGAGAACATGGCAAAAGTGGAATTATCGCAGGACGTAGTGGCACTAAGCGACCTGAAAGCAAGTCCGGGGAAGGTGGTAAGTCGCATGGACAAAACACATCGCCCCGTTCTGCTCACCAGCAGGGGACGTGCTGTGGCCGTCGTTCAGTCCCTTGAGGATTACGAAGCCGACACCGAGGAGCGTGCCTTCCTTCGGAGTGTGGTTCATGGACTGATGGACCTGGAACAAGGGCGTGAGTTGGATCTGGCCGAAGTTAAGAAGCGCCTGGGAATTGCCTGATCGTGCCGGCGAAATACGCCATCACCTTCGCTGCATCAGCGGTTGAAGACCTCGAAGAAATCCGCGAGTGGTACCGCGATCGGAAGGTGCCGGAAATTGCTGACAAGATCATTAATCAGTTAATGGCATCCATAGAACGGATTTCATCCTTTCCTCAAAGCGGACGCGTCGTCCCCGAATTCAATCTGCCCTATCTAAGAGAAATCATCTCTTCTCCTTTTCGTATCGTGTACCGCATCGACAGCAACCACATCCGCGTTGTCATGGTATGGCGCAGCGAGAGACTGCTTAAAATAGGACGTTGACCTCACCCAAAACAGCCTCCTTTTCCCGTGCGCGAGAATTGACATTGCAAGCGGAATCTGCTAGGTTGGCGATCCGCCTGCAGCAGGACTGAACCCCGTTGTGTCGGTCGTTCACGCCCTACCCCGCCCTCCCGCCGCACGCTGCCGGCAAGATCTCTAAAACTTCAGGAACGGAGCCCTACATGCACAAGAAGCTGTATATCCCCGGACCGATCGAGGTGAGCCCGGAGATCCTCCAGGCCATGGCAACCCCGATGATCGGCCACCGCATGCCGGAGTACGCCCGCCTGCACAAGGGCGTCACCGATAAGCTGAAGCGGCTCATGTCCACCTCCGACAAAGTGTTCCTCTCCACCTCGAGCGCCTTCGGCGCCATGGAAGGTGCGGTACGCAACCTCGTCGGCAGGCGCTGCGCGAACTTCTGCAACGGCGCCTTCTCCGACAAGTGGCACAAGGTCACCCTTTCCTGCGGCAAGGAGGCGGACGCCTTCAAGGCCGAGTGGGGACAGCCGATCACCCCCGAGATGGTCGACGCAGCACTTGCCACCGGCAAGTACGACGCCATCACCCTCATCCACAACGAAACGTCCACCGGCACCATGAGCCCGCTCTTCGAGATCGGCGAGGTGCTCAAGAAGTACCCGGACGTCGTCTCCATCGTCGACACGGTATCCTCGATGAGCGCACTCAACATCCCCATCGACGAGATCGGGATAGACTGCTGCGTCTTCGGGGTGCAAAAGGCCTTCGCCCTACCGCCGGGCCTCGCCGTCTTCACCGCAAGCGAGAAGGCGCTGGAGCGCGCGAAGAACGTCCCGGGGCGCGGCTACTACTTCGACTTCCTGGAATTCCTCGCCGCCGACGAGAAGGACAACACCCCGTCCACCCCGTGCATCTCGCTCATTTACGCCATGGACCTGCAGCTGGAGAGGATCTTCGCCGAAGGACTGGAGAAACGCTGGCAGCGTCACCAGGATATGGCCGACTTCATGCGCGCCTGGGTTGGGGAGAAGGGCTTCGGCATCCTTCCAGCCGAAGGGTACCGCTCCGTCACCCTCACCTGCGCGACCAACGACCGCGGCGTGGACCTGGGCCTTGTGAAGAAACAGTTGGGTGAGCGCGGCATTGCGTTCGACGACGGCTACGGGAAACTGAAAGGGAAGACCTTCCGCGTGGCCCACATGGGCGACATGCAGTTGGAAGATCTCAAACAGATTACAACCGAATTGGAGGGGATCCTGCAGGGTCTCTAACAGACGAAGGGGGGGAGCAGTTCAGCTCCCCCCCTTTTTAAATGCTTTACTCAGGCTCGAAGGCCTCCTTGCCGACGCCGCAGATGGGACATACCCAGTCGTCCGGCAGGTCCGCGAAGGGTGTTCCCGGCGGCACGCCGTTGTCGGGGTCGCCGACGTAAGGGTCATAGACATACTGGCATACGGTGCAGATGTAAGGCTCCATTAAACACCCCCTCGGTATCTGTTCTGGGACCGCAAAAGTCTAACAGACCGCCTCAGCCTGTCAATTGGGGCGCCGAGCCGTTTAGAACTTGCTTTCATTGTACGCTGTGTTACAGTGCGATAATTAAAACTACAAAACGAGGAGGTGAAAAGACAGACGTTCGATGCAGCAAAGGCATAAGGTTCCCCGGCAATAACGGGCGACTCGCAGCAGCAAGGCACAGTGAAGAAGACGGAAGAACAAGACACAGGGCGAGGACTCACTGCAACATCCCCCGCACCAGAGGTCCCTGCAATCCCGCAGTTCTCAGTCATCACAGTCCCGAAAATCGAACGCAGTAAAGAACATCAAACAGCAGACCGACCGGAAATTCCGGCAGCGGATACGTTTGCACCCCGCCGTCTCCTCTCGGTCTTCCGCCACTTAGGCGAAGGAGGGTGACCCATGGAAACGATGATCAGCAACACCCAAGAGACATTAGCGTCACGTGTTATCGCGTCGAAATACCCAAAGGAGGGAATAGGCATGAGTTACGAAGTAAAGAACAAGCAACTGCTGGCCTGGGTGAAGGAAGTGGCAGAGATGTGCCAGCCGGACCAGATCCACTGGTGTGACGGCAGCGAGGCGGAGTACGACAGCCTCTGCGAGCAGCTCGTCAAGGGGGGCACCTTCAAGAAGCTGAACCCGGAGAAGCGTCCGAACAGCTACCTCGCTTGGTCCGACCCCGGCGACGTCGCACGCGTCGAAGACCGCACCTTCATCTGCTCCATCGCGAAACAGGACGCAGGCCCGACCAACAACTGGACGCCCCCGAAAGAGATGAAGAAGACCCTGACCGGCCTCTTCACCGGCTGCATGAAGGGTCGCACCATGTACGTCATCCCCTTCTCCATGGGTCCCTTGGGCTCCAACATCGCCAAGATCGGCGTTGAGATCTCCGACTCCGCCTACGTCGCGGTCAACATGAAGATCATGACCCGCATGGGCAAGAAGGTCATCGACATCCTGGGTGAGAACGGCGAGTTCGTCCCCTGCCTCCACTCCGTCGGCGCACCGCTCGCCGCGGGCCAGAAAGACGTGCCCTGGCCGTGCAACAAAGAGAAGTACATCGTTCACTTCCCGGAGGAGCGCTCCATCTGGTCCTTCGGTTCCGGCTACGGCGGCAACGCCCTTCTCGGCAAGAAATGCCTTGCCCTGAGGATCGCCTCCAAGATCGCCAAGGACGAAGGGTGGCTCGCGGAGCACATGCTGATCCTCGGCATCGAGACCCCGGAAGGGGAGAAGACCTACCTGGGCGCCGCCTTCCCGAGCGCCTGCGGCAAGACCAACCTCTCCATGCTGGTCCCGCCCGACCACTTCAAGCAGAGCGGCTACAAGATCTCCACCGTCGGCGACGACATCGCCTGGATCAAGCCCGGCCCCGACGGCCAGCTCTACGCCATCAACCCGGAAGCGGGCTTCTTCGGCGTGGCCCCGGGCACCTCGTTCAAGTCCAACCCGAACGCGATGCACTCCTGCGCGAAGAACACCATCTTCACCAACGTCGCACTCACCGAAGACGGCGACGTCTGGTGGGAAGGGATGACCGACGAGGCCCCCGCGAAGCTCACCGACTGGCAGGGCAACGCGTGGACCGCAGGGTGCGGCAGGAACGCCGCGCACCCGAACTCCCGCTTCACCTCCCCGGCTTCCCAGTGCCCCTCCATCGACCCCGCGTGGGAAGACCCGAAGGGCGTGCCGATGAAGGCGTTCGTGTTCGGCGGCCGCCGCAACAACGTGATCCCGCTCGTGTACCAGGCCTTCAACTGGAGCTACGGCGTGTACTTGGCCGCCACCATGGGTAGCGAGACCACCGCTGCCGCGGTCGGCGCCATCGGCAACGTGCGCCGCGACCCGTTCGCGATGCTGCCGTTCACCGGCTACCACGTGGCGGACTACTTCAACCACTGGCTGCAGGTCGGTCGCACCACCCCGAACCCGCCGCGCATCTTCTCCGTCAACTGGTTCAGAAAAGACGCCAACGGCAAGTTCCTCTGGCCGGGCTTCGGCGAGAACATGCGCGTTTTGAAGTGGATCGCCGACCGCGCCAACGGCCGCGGCGCCTCCGTTGAGAGCCCGCTCGGCTGGATGCCGCGCTACGAGGACATCGACTGGACCGGCCTGAACGACGTCTCCCGCGAGCAGTACCACGAGCTCATGTCCATCGACCGTGACGTCTGGAAGGAGGAGATCCTCTCCCACGAGGAGCTCTTCGTGAAGATGTACGACCGCCTCCCGAAGGAGTTCCTCCACATCCGCGAGATGATCCTTTCCGGCCTGTGGCGCTCCCCGGAGCACTGGGAGCAGTTCAACCCGCTGACCCCGGAGGAAGGCTTCAACGACTAACGCGTTGAAAAACCGATGCAACAACGAAGGGCCCCGGTCGAAAGACCGGGGCCCTTTCTCATTGCCGCCCAGGTTGCAAACAGACCTGCCCCTGTTATCTTTTAATCTTGTCGCAGATCCAATGAGAAGGAGGGAGCAGTGAGATTAAACGACATAACCAGAGGCAATGGACTGGAAGAACACGGCATCACCAACGCGAACCTCATCTACTGGACCTCCCCCACCTCAGTTCTCTACGAACAGGTGGTCCGGCGCGGCGAGGGACTCATCTCCCACCTGGGAGCCCTCACCGTAAAGACCGGCCACTACACCGGGCGCGCGGCTAACGACAAGTTCATCGTCGAGGAGCCATCGAGCAGCCACCTCGTCAACTGGGGCAAGGTAAACCGCCCCTTCGAAGCGGAACGCTTCGATGCGCTCTACAAGAAGATGTGCAACTACATGCAGGGGCGCGACCTCTTCGTGCAGGACTGCTTCGCCGGCGCAAGCCCCGCGCACCGCATCCCGGTGCGCATCATAAGCGAGCGCGCCTGGCACTCGCTGTTCGCACGCAACATGTTCCTGCGCGCCACCCAGGAAGAGCTTCTCACCCACAGATCCGAGTTCACCGTCATCGACCTTCCCGCCTTCCACGCCCAACCAAAGATCGACGGCACGAACTCCGAGGCCTTCATCATCATCAACTTCGCGAGGAAGCTCGTCATCATCGGCGGCACGAGCTACGCAGGGGAGATCAAGAAATCGATCTTCACCGTGCTCAACTACCTGTTGCCGCAAAAGAACGTGATGTCGATGCACTGCTCGGCCAACACCGGCCCGCAGGGGGACGTCGCCGTCTTCTTCGGTCTCTCCGGCACCGGGAAGACGACGCTCTCCGCGGCACCGAACCGGCTCCTGATCGGCGACGACGAACACGGCTGGGACGAGAACGGCGTCTTCAACTTCGAGGGGGGGTGTTACGCCAAGGTGATCAACCTCTCCGCCGAGAGCGAGCCTGAGATCTACCAGTGCACCAGGCGGTTCGGCACCATCCTCGAGAACGTCGCCATAGACACCATCTCGCGCCGTATCGACCTGGACGACGCCTCCTTCACCGAGAACACCCGGGCCTCCTATCCCATCACCCACATCCCCAACATCGTCCCCTCCGGGGCGGGAGGGCACCCGAACAACATCATCATGCTCACCTGCGATGCCTTCGGGGTACTCCCGCCGATCGCGAAGCTCTCCGCCGAGCAGGCGATGTACCACTTCCTCTCCGGCTACACGGCCAAGGTCGCCGGCACCGAGGCGGGTGTCACCGAGCCGCAGGCCACCTTCTCCGCCTGCTTCGGCGCTCCCTTCATGGCGCTCAAACCCTCGCTCTACGCCGACCTCTTGGGCAAGAAGATCGCATCGAGGAAGGTGGACTGCTGGCTCGTCAACACGGGCTGGAGCGGCGGCGGTCCGGGCGTCGGAGGCAGGATGAAGATCGCCTACTCCCGCGCCCTCGTGAACGCGGCGCTCGACGGCACGCTCGCCAAGGGGAGCTTCGTGAAGGACCCCATCTTCGGACTCGACATTCCCGTCTCCTGCCCCGGGTTGCCTAACGAGATCCTGAACCCGAGAAATGCATGGAGCGACAAGGCGGCCTACGACGCGATGGCACAAAAGCTCGTCGAGATGTTCCGTCACAACTTCGAGCAGTTCAAGGAAACCGCCGCACCGGAGGTTGCCGCAGTTCTCTAGTTGCATAGCGCTTCGACGTTGCTATCATTAGAACAACGACTCAGGAGGCTACCATGAAACGGGTACATTCGGAGATTTGTGATACCACGGAAAGAAAGGAGCAGCGGGTACAGGTGCGTAACAAGAAGACCGGCGAAACCGGTCTGAGCTACGGCTGCACCATCGAGGGGGACACCGTCCAGGTGGAACTTTCCGACGGCAGCCTCGACAGCTGGCCTGAGGACGACTGCGAAATGGTTTCGTAACCCATTGTCACGGGGGCGACCGGCAGCAACACGAGCTTTCGCGCCTCCGGCCGCCTCCGTGGCAGCAAGCATAAAGATAAAAGGCCACCCTTCCGCGGGGCGGCCTTTTTGCGTGGACCGAGTCCCTCGACGGCAACGGTCGGAGGCTTTTCTGATGGCGGGGTCATCATTGACGCACTAGACATCGCATATCAAAAGGAGGCAATGATGCCCAAAGCTATATGCTTTGAACAGTTCGGAGGTCCTGAGGTGATGAAGTGGATGGATGTCGAGGTGCCGGAGCCGGGACCTGGAGAGGCGCGCATCCGCCACAAGGCCGTCGGGGTGAACTTCGTGGACGTCTACCAGCGCAGCGGTCTTTACAAGGTGCCTCTGCCGTCCATAGCCGGCAACGAAGGCGCCGGCATCGTCGAGGCCGTCGGGGCCGGGGTGACGCTCGTCAAACCCGGTGACCGCGTCGCCTACGCAGGCGTTATGGGGGCGTACTGCGAGGTGCGCAACATGAAGGCGGAGCGGCTTTGCCTCCTTCCTGACAACATATCTTTTGAGCAGGCGGCAGCCATGATGCTCAAGGGGCTCACCGTCCAGTACCTGATCCGCAGGACCTACCGTGTAGAGGCCGGTGACACGGTGGTATTCCACGCAGCAGCAGGCGGCGTCGGGACCATCGCCTGCCAATGGCTGAGGATGCTGGGGGCGAAGGTGATCGGCACGGCCGGGTCGGAAGCGAAGTGCGAGCTCGCGCGGCAAAACGGCGCCGATTTCTGCATCGACTACCGGAGAGAAAACATCCTCGAGCGCATGCAGGCGATCACGGGCGGCGCAGGCGCCGCGGTCGTGTATGACTCCGTCGGCAAGGACACCTTCGAGACCTCACTCAAGTCACTGCGCCCCCGCGGGCTGATGGTCTCTTTCGGCAACGCCTCGGGGCCCGTTCCGCCGCTTGACCTGCTGCTGCTCTCCCAGTTGGGCTCACTCTACGTCACCCGCCCTACCCTCGCCACCTACATCGCACAGCGCTCGGACCTCGAAGAAGCCGCCGCTGAGCTCTTCGGCGTAGTGACCTCCGGCGCCGTAAAGATTGAGATCAACCAACAGTACCCCCTGTACGACGCGCCGCGGGCACACCAGGACCTGGAGAGCCGCAGAACCACCGGCTCAACCATACTACTTACAGAGTGACCCGTGAACACAGACAGCGCCGCGCCGCCGACACCTCAAGCGAGCGGCGCGATGCCGCTCTGTTCTACTGTCCCCCTGGCAAGCGGACGACGCACCGCCCTAGATGACGGGATTGTAATGTTGATGTCATTTTCAGGTAATAGAAACTTTCCTATATTGACATGCTCGGGGATGCCACGCGTGGTCACCGTGAATGACTGTATTCATTGGAGTTGTACCACATGCAGATTCCGCTGGACTTCGTGACCCGCCCCCACGCATCGCGCCGCCGCGACCTCCTGATACTTACCCTTCTTTTCGGTGTACTGTTCCTGCAGTTACTCGGCCATTTTCCGCTCGTAGACCCCGACGAGGCCCGCTACGCGGAGATTCCACGGGAGATGCTCGAGCGTGGCGACCTGATCACGCCGCTACTGAACTACGTCAAGTACTTCGAAAAGCCGGTGCTTCTTTACTGGCTGAACGCCCTTTCCTTCAGTTTGTTCGGCATCAACGAATTCGCCGCCCGTCTTGCCTGCGCACTGAGCGGGCTCGGCACTGTGCTTTTCAGCTATCATCTCGGACGTGAGCTCTTCGGGCGCCGTATCGGAATGCTGAGCGCGCTGATCCTCGGGGGCTGCACCGGCTTCCTGATCCAGAGTCGGGTGAACATAACCGACATCCCGCTCACTTTCACCATGACCGTGGCCCTTGGCAGCTACATCCTTGCCGCCAGGGATGCCGACCGCCCAAGGCCGGGCTACTACTACCTCTTCTATCTTTTCGCCGCACTGGCCGTCCTGGCGAAGGGACTGATCGGCATTGTACTCCCCGGCGCGGTGATCTTCTGGCACATCGCGCTGACCCGGCGCTGGCGCATCCTGAAGGAGATGCGCCTTCCCACCGGCATCCTACTTTTCCTGGCGGTCGCCGCCCCGTGGTTCGTGATGGTGTGCCAGCGCAACCCGGAATTCTTCCATTTCTTCTTCATCCACGAGCATTTCGAACGCTTCCTGACCAAGGTGCACCACCGCTACGAGCCGTTCTGGTACTTCATACCGATCCTGTTCGGCTTCATGATCCCGTGGTCCTTCTTCATTCCGTCCGCGCTGCGCGGCTTCTGGCGCGATCGTTCCCTCCCGGGCGGCGAATCCCGTCTGTACCTCGCGCTGTGGGCCATCATCATCTTCGTGTTCTTTTCCAAGTCGAACTCGAAACTGCCGGCCTACATCCTGCCGGTCTACCCGGCGCTTGCCATACTGATCGCCGCGCTGTTCGACAAGGCGCTGAGCGGCGAGTTCCGCCCCCTGCGCCGCCCCGCGCTCGTCTTCGGCTGGCTCCTTGTCCTGCTCGGCTTAGGCGCCATGATTTACCCACTGGTCGCCCACAGGCCGCTCGTCGCCCCGGTTGGCGGGATCGTCATTGGCTCGATCCTCCTCCTGCAGGGGGCCTTTTCCGTCGGTGCCGCTCTTCGCCAGGACCCGCGCGGACTTTTCAGTGCTCTGCTGCTCGGCTCGATCCTCCTTTTCCTTACCGCGCCCCACTTCGTCTACCCGCTCTTCGTGGAGCGCAAATCATATTGGGAGCCGGGTGAAATCGTGAAAAGGGTAGCCGGCCCCGATGCGGTGGTCGTCAGCCAGGGACTGCGCCAAGGACTCTCCTTCTACTCCGCACGCCGCGTGGTGATCTTCGGCGGCCCGGGCGAAATCGAATTCGGCAGTAAGATCGGCGACCAGTCCGCCTGGTTCCTTGATAAGCCGCAGTTCCTTGCACTGTGGAGCGGAACACGGCCGGTGTACGCGATGGTACTGCAGCAGTATATCCCCGAGCTTGCCCAAGCCGGCACGCCCCCCCCGCGCATCCTCTGGCAAAGCTCTAAGCATTGCCTTATAACCAATAGATGAACCAGCAGGCCGCTGAAACGGTTGTTTGAGCGTTATCAGCAGCAAAGGAGAAAGATATGAAGGTACTGATCCTCGGAGTGAACGGCTTCATCGGCAACGCCCTCACCCACCGTATTCTCACCACCACGGACTGGGAGGTTTACGGCCTCGACATGGCATGCGACAAACTTGAGCGTTCCATGGGGCACCCGCGCTTCCATTTCTTAGAAGGCGACATCACCATCAATAAGGAGTGGATCGAGTACAACATCAAGAAGTGCGACGTGGTGCTGCCGTTGGTCGCCATCGCCACACCCGTCACCTACGTGAAGGACCCGCTGCGGGTCTTCGAACTCGACTTCGAGGAGAACCTCAAGGTGATCCGTCAGTGCGCGAAGTACAACAAGCGCATCATCTTCCCCTCCACCTCGGAGGTCTACGGCATGAGCCCGGACCGCGAGTTCGACGAGGAAACTTCCCCGCTCATGCTGGGGCCGATCAACAAGGAACGCTGGATCTACTCCTGCGCGAAACAGATGCTCGACCGCGTCATCTACGCCTACGGCGCCCACGAGGGGCTGCGCTACACCCTGTTCCGTCCCTTCAACTGGATCGGCCCGAAGCTCGACTCGATCAGCACCGCGAAGGAAGGGAGCTCCCGCGTCCTGACCCAATTCCTCTACAACATCCTGGCCGGCGAGCCGATCCAGCTCGTTGACGGCGGCGAACAGCGCCGCTCCTTCACCTACCTCGAGGACGGGATCGACTGCCTCATGCGCATCATCGAGAACCGCGACGGCTGTGCCGATGCCGGTATCTTCAACATCGGTAACCCTGACAACGACCTGTCCGTCAAGGAACTGGCCGAAAAGCTGCTCGAACTGGTAGGGCAGTATCCCGGTTACGAGGAGAGGGCGAAAGCGTGCCGCATCATCGAGGTGACCTCCGCCGAGTTCTACGGCAAGGGATACCAGGACATGCTGAACAGGGTCCCCTCGGTGAAGAACGCGAAGCAGCGCCTTGGATGGGAGCCGTCCACCTCCGTGGAAGACGCCTTGAGACAAACCCTCGACTTCTACCTGATCGAGCAGCGGGAAACCATCCAGCACCTTTTGTAATTCCGGAGGCCACGTGCGCAGCGAGTTTCTGCCCTTTTCCACTCCGACCATCGACGACGCAGAGATCGCCGAGGTGGTCGATTCCCTAAAATCCGGCTGGATCACCACCGGCCCGAAAGTAAAACGCTTCGAGGAGCAGTTCCGCTCCTATGTCGGCGCGCCGTTCGCGGTCCCCCTCTCGTCTGCCACGGCGGGGCTTCACCTCGCCCTGCTGGCACTCAAGTTCCAGGAGGGGGACGAGGTCATCACGACGCCGATGACATTCGCCTCCACGGTGAGCATCTGCGTGCTGTGCGGTCTGAAGCCGGTCCTCGTGGACATCGAGCCGGGGACCCTCAACCTGGACGTGACAAAGGTGCGCGAGAAGATCACCCCCCGCACCAGGGCCATCATCCCGGTGCACTTCGCCGGGCAGCCCTGCGACATGGACCCGATCTTCGAGCTCGCCCGCGAGTTCGATCTCACCGTCATCGAGGACGCGGCCCACGCCGCCGGGACCGAGTACAAGGGGCGCAGGATCGGCTCCCTGGACAGCATCTCCATCTTCTCCTTCCACCCGAACAAGAACATCACCACCGGCGAAGGCGGCATGGTCTGCACTCCTGACGAGGCTCTTGCCGAAGAGGTGTCGCTGCTCAAGTTCCACGGCATGAGCCGCGAGGCGTGGAAGCGTTTCGCCGCGAGCGGGACGCCGAACTACGACATCGTGCTCCCGGGCTTCAAGTACAACATGATGGACATCCAGGCCGCCATCGGCATCCACCAGCTTCCCAAACTCGACGGCTTCATCGACCGGCGCACCGAGATCGCCCATTTCTACAACGCGGCCTTCGCCGACGTGGCCGAGCTCTGCCTTCCGGCGTACGCCCCGTATCAGCAGCGCCATGCCTGGCATCTCTACACGCCGCTCGTCAAGATCGAGTACCTGTCCATCGACCGCGACGGCTTCATGGCGAAACTGAAGGAGCTCAACATCGGCAGCGGGCTGCACTACAAGGCGGTACACCAGCATACCTGGTACCATACCAACCTGCCCCAGCCGGAAGGTTCACTCCCGAACGCCGACTACGCCTCGGACCGCATCCTGTCGCTGCCGCTCTTCCCGAAGATGACCGACGCGGACGCAAGCGACGTGGTCGAGGCGGTGAAGACCGTGATAGCAAGGAACCGCAAATGATCCCGTACCTCTCCATAGTGGTTCCCGTCTACAACGAGGAAGGGAACCTGGAAAACCTGATGGGGCGCCTCTACCCCGTGCTCAAGGGAATGGGACGTCCTTTCGAGATCATCTTCACCGACGACGGTAGCCGTGACCGTTCTCTGGAGATACTCAAGCGCCTGGCGGGGAACCATCCCGAGGTGCGCGTGGTCGAGTTCAACGGCAACTTCGGTCAGCACATGGCCATCCTCGCGGCCTTCGAGATCAGCCGCGGCGAAATCGTGGTCACCCTGGACGCCGACCTGCAGAACCCGCCGGAGGAGATCCCCAAGCTCGTGGCCGAGATGGAAAAAGGGCACGACGTGGTGGGAACCATTCGGATGAAGCGCCAGGACACCTTCTTCCGCAAAGGCGCTTCGCGCCTGGTCAACATGACCACGCGCAAGATGACCGGCATGAAGATGACCGACTACGGCTGCATGCTGAGGGCCTACCACCGTAACGTGGTCGACAACATCAACCGCTGCGGCGAGGCGAGCACCTTCATCCCCGCCCTCGCCCAGACCTTCGCCTCCAGCCCAAGCGAGATCAGCGTGGCGCACGCGGAACGCAGCGAAGGGGAGAGCAAGTACTCGCTCTACAAGCTGGTGCGTCTGAACTTCGACCTCATGACCGGGTTCTCGGTGGTGCCTCTGCAGCTTTTCGCCCTCACCGGGATCGTCACCTCGCTCGGCGCCGTCGCCTTCGCCGCCTTCCTTATCCTCAGGCGCTTACTGGTCGGTGCGGAGGTCGAGGGTGTCTTCACCCTTTTCGCCATCCTGTTCTTCTTCCTAGGCATCACCATCTTCGGGATAGGTATCGTCGGTGAGTATGTGGGAAGGATCTACCAGGAGGTGCGGCGCAGGCCGCGCTACGTGGTGCGCAGGATACACGGAGGAAGCGATGAAGGATAAGGTCGTCGTCTGCGCCTACCATAACGTGGGCTACCGCTGCCTCGAGGAGCTGATCCGGCAGGGAGCCGACATCCGTCTCGTCTTCAGCCACGAGGACTCGGCGAACGAGGAGATCTGGTTTGACAGCGTGCGGGAGCTCGCGGCGCGCCACGGCATCCCCTGCGTGACCGGCAGCATCAACACCGTAGAGAACCGCGAGAGGGTCGCGGCACTCGCCCCCGACTTCCTGCTTTCCTTCTACTACCGCAACATGATCGAGCCGGAGGTGCTCTCCCTTGCGCGGCGTGGCGCCCTCAACCTGCACGGCTCCTACCTCCCGAAGTACCGCGGGCGCGTACCGATCAACTGGGCCGTGATAAACGGCGAGAAGCAAACCGGTGCCACCCTGCATTACATGGTGGAGAAGCCCGACGCAGGCGAGATCGTCGACCAGGAAGCGGTGGAGATAGCCTTCGAGGATACCGCCTTCGACGTCTTCAAAAAGGTCACCGAGGCCGCGGTAACCGTGCTGCGCCGGACGTGGCCGCAGCTTGTCGCCGGGACCGCGCCCCGCATCCCCATGGATCTCAAGGCGGGGAACTACTGCGGCGGCCGCCGTCCCGAAGACGGCCGCATAGACTGGAGACTCACTGCGGAACGCATCTACAACCTGGTGCGCGGCGTAACCCACCCGTATCCCGGCGCCTTCACCACGTTATCCGGACGCAGGGTCTTCATCTGGCAGGCGCTTCCGGTGGAAGGGGCGGCTGAACCGGGTCGCGTAGTATCTACAGAGCCGCTGCGTGTCGGCACCGGCGCGGGGCTGCTGGAAATTCGGCGCCTGCAGATGGAAGGAGAGGCTGAGCTTTCCGCCGAAGCGTTCGTGGAGAAGACCCCCTGCGTAGGCGAGCTCCTCGCCTGATTACGCTAACGGAGACGACATGCCTGAAAACAGCAACGAAACTGTTGCCCTGAAAGTCGACGTCGATACCTTTTGCGGCACCCGCGACGGCATTCCGAACCTGCTGCGCATCCTGGACGAGTTCGGGGTGCGCGCCACCTTCTATTTCTCCTTCGGCCCCGACAACTCCGGCAAGGCGGTGCGTCGCCTGCTGCACAAGGGTTTTCTCGCCAAGATGCTGCGGACCAAGGCGCCCGCTATGTACGGGGTGAAGACCATGCTCTACGGCACCCTGCTCCCCGCCCCGATGATCGGCCAAGGACTGCCGGACGTCATCAGGAGCGTAAGGGATGCGGGACACGAGGTGGGAATCCACTGCTGGGACCACGTCGACTGGCACGATCATCTGCACCGCTTCACACCGGAGCAGGTTGAAGCAGCTCTGGAACGCGCCGCGTCCACCTTCGAGACGATCTTTAGCTGCCGCGCCCGGACCTGTGCCGCGCCAGGGTGGACAGTAAGCTCCGCTTCCCTGAAGGTCCAGGACGCCATGGGCTTCGCCTATTGCAGCGATACGAGGGGAGACGCCCCCTTCTATCCAGTGCTCGCCGGAAAGCGGTTCCAGACGCTGCAGATCCCTTCAACCTGGCCCACCATGGATGAACTCATCGGAGAAAACGGCGTCACCGCCGCGACGGTGAACGACGTTTACCTTGCCCGCCTGCGTCCCGGGCTCAACGTTCACACCATCCACGCAGAACTCGAGGGGAACGCCATGATCGACACCTTCCGGGATCTCCTCACGGCGCTTTCGAAGCGACGGGTGCGTTTCATAACGCTGCGGGAGGCTGCAAACGAGTACGGAGCAAGCGCCCCCCTATGCAACGTCGAGATGGGGACCATCGCCGGAAGGGCCATGCCGGTCGCCCTGCAAAGATCGACGCCTCGCACCTGACGCAGCGGTTGTGGTTGCTTTAGAAGGATGCTCTGGTCTAGGATGTACTGCCAATTTTACAAACCTTAAGCGAGCCTGCCTCATGACTACGCAACACAACGATCCCGCCGCAATGGACAAGGCCATGGCGAAGGTATGCGAGCTCTGCCCGGTATGCCTGCATGCGCGTTACCACCAAAAAGGCATGGTCTATGATTTCGTGACCAAGGTGGAAGAGGACATCTGCCCCTTCTGCCGCGCCTATGAGCGGGTGCACGGCCAAAAGGCGCACGAGAAGAGAAGGTAGCACTCACCACATCATCGCCTCCTCCACTAGCCGCACTTCCCTCCATCACGAACTGCATCACTGAAAGCCGCGCCTGTCAGCCTCCAGATTTCTGCTTGCATTCCTTTCGTCAGGCTCTAATATCTACGGGGCGCGCCGCAATATTAAAAAAACTCAACCATCCACAATCTGCCGTTGCCACGAGCGAACGAAGGGAGGTGTACATGGGAAGTCACCGAATACAACGGAATTTCAGGAATCTCGGACCGTCAAGATTCCATGCGTTCAACCAGAAGGTGAAGACCGCCCTAATCGACAAGGCCAGGTTCCCTGACTCTTTCTGGGGGGCGATTCTGGCGACGCTGCTCACGCCGTATGTCGAAACATCGGACAAGCACGATGCGGTGTATCACGAGTCAATGCTCGGCAGCAAGTTGTTGATATCCGAGCGCGAGGTTCTCCAGCAGCAGCTCGTCGAGTACCTGGACCAGATCGCTTCATTCCTGGAGATGGCCGCGGTGCGTACCCCGGAGATTCTCCTCGCTTCTGGGTTCGATCTCTCCAGGGACAGAAGGGGTCGTCCCAAGGCAAGCGCAGCAAATCACTCCGCGGCGCCCGCCAAGGACGATGAAGGCGAACCGGCTTGATCTCGAAAAAGCAGAGGGGGTGCCTGCAGACACCCCCTCAGTTTTCTCCATCTCTCCTCCTACAGGCTGCTACCCATTCGCAGAGCCACGATCCTCCCCGGTATAAAAGTCTTCGAACGCCGTACACGTGTTATCTATTGCGATAAACGTGTTATCTATTGCGATAAACGTGTTATCCATCGCGGTGCATGACTTTTCCATCGCGTTAGATTAATCATCCATCGCAGTACACGACTTATCCATCACGTTGGATTAATCATCCATTGCCGTACACGACTTTTCCATCACGTTGGATTAATCATCCATCGCGGTACACGACTTTTCCATTGCGTTAGATTAATCATCCATCGCGGTATACGACTTATCCATCGTGTTAGATTAATCATCCATCGCGGTACACGACTTATACATCGCCTTAGATTAATCATCCATCGAGGTACACGACTTATACATCGCCTTAGATTAATCATCCATCGCGGTACACGACTTTTCCATCGCGTTATATTAATCATCTATCGCGGTATACGACTTATCCATCGCGTTAGATTAATCATCCATCGCAGTGCACAACTTATCCATCGCGTTAGATTAATCATCGAGCCTGCTGGGCGTGTAATGGATTTTGCGACGGGGCGCCGGCAGTCGAGCGCAGCAAACCGGTGAACCGCCTTCTTTGACTTCCTTGCTCACCTGTGTGAAAATCGCTTGCTTTGATTCGGCATTCACATGACGGACACTTAGCAACAGGCAAGACCATGAAGGTCTCGATGGAAGGACTACTCGCGGAGTCGTCATCACAGGAATGGTTCATCGAGAAAAACAGAGAAGCCGCCCAAACAGGAAAGAGAGAAGGCACGGGGACGGCAGAAGGAGGTCCATGGAAATGAGCTATAAGCCGGTGTCCTATAACCCTGAAAAGACGTTGGCAAAAGAACTTGAGGCTCCCGAGTTCAAAGAGGCTTGGGATGCGTTGGAGGATGAGTTTGCAACTTTGGATGCGCTTTTAGCGGCTCGAAAGCAGGCGGGATTAACTCAGGAAGAAGTGGCGACGAGAATGGGGATTTCGCAGCCATCGCTGGCCAGAGTAGAAGGTTCTCTCGGCTCTCACCGCCATTCCCCCTCTCTGGAGATGCTCCGCAAATATGCTGCCGCCGTGGGCTGCAAGCTGGAAATCAGGCTTGTGCCCAATCATTCCTAATGGGCACATCGAGTACGGGGATCCTCTTTGGAAGGTATGGAAAGCGTGGTCCTACCGGTAGGCGCGTCAGGCATCTTTCTGCATTTTAAAAGCCGGTCCACCTCAAGGTGGCCGGCTTTAGGTTTTATATGCGGGGTGCCGCGGCTAGATGATCTTATTGAGTGAATATTCGACTATCCCTTCCGCGCCGAGCTTGATGAGCTCGGGGACGATGCGGCGGACTTCCTGCTCGGGCATGATGCTCTCGATGGAAACCCAGTCGGAATTGTAGTGATTGGCGACGGTCGGGCTCTTAAGGCTCGGGATGACGGCGGTGATGGCGGCCACCTTGTCCTGGGGGGCGTTCATCTTGAGACCGACCATACCCTCCGCTCTCAACGCGGACTGCAGCAGCGTCGCTATCTGCTGGATCTTCTCGCGCTTCCAAGGGTCTTCCCAGGTGGCCTTGTTGGCAACCATGACGGGGACCGACTCCATGAGCTCGGTCACGATCCTAAGGCCGTTGGCCTTGATGGTGGAGCCGGTCTCGGTGACTTCGACGATGGCGTCGCAAAGACCTTCGACGACCTTGGCTTCGGTGGCGCCCCAGGAGAACTCGACGTTGACGGAGATGTTACGCTCGGCGAAGTAGCGCTTGGTGAAGCCGACGAGTTCGGTGGAGATGGTGCCGCCATGCAGGTCTTCGGGGCCCTTGATCTTGGAGTCGCCGTTCACGACGAGCACCCAGCGGGCGGGACGGCGCGAGACCTTGGAGTAGACCATTTCGCAGACTTCCACTACGTCGGAGTCGTTCTCGCGGATCCAGTCACGACCGGCGATGCCGACGTCGATGGTGCCGCGCTCGACGTATTTCCCCATCTCCTGCGGACGGATCAGGGAGCACTTGATCTCCTTATCGTCGATGCCGGGGAAGTAACTGCGCGATGAAATCGATATCTGCCAACCGGCTTTCTTGAACAGCTCTACGGTGGCATTCTCCAGGCTCCCTTTGGGTACGCCGAGCTTCAGTAGGTTTTCCATGAATCATCCTCCTTGAATGAAATTGAATTGAATAAAGATCAAATCCCCCCTGTCCCCCCTTCGCAAAGGGGGGGACGCTGGGTCACATGCAGCGCGTCGTGGGAAAGCTGTACCAGCCTCCCCCGGACTCCCGTATGAACATAAAAAAAAGCCACCAAGCGGGGACTTGGTGGCTTCAAAATTTCCTATTTCTTGTAAACCGTGTTGGGATCAAAGAGCGGGTTGGAGTGCTCGACCCAGGTACCGTTTTCGTACTTCACGTAGAAGCAGCTCCGGTTCCCGGTGTGGCAGGCGGCGGGACCGTTCTGCTTCACCTTGATCACTACGGTGTCGGCGTCGCAGTCGGTGAGCACCTCGATCACTTCCTGGGTGTTGCCGGACTCTTCGCCCTTCATCCAGTACTTGTTCCTGGTGCGGCTAAAGAACCAGGTCTTGCCCGTCTCCAGGGTCAGGTTCAGGGTCTTCTCGTCCATGAACGCAACCATCAACACTTCGCCACTTTCGTTGTCCTGAATTACGGCAGGAATCAGGCCGCCCATCTTCTCAAAATCGATCTTTATCATGGCTTCTCTCAGTCCTTCTCCGACGTATTTTGGGTAAAAAAGTATCTTTTAATACACCGCAGGGGCGAGATGTGTCAATGATTATGTAGACGGGACAACACCCCAATACAGAGACATTAACGCAAAGACGCAAAGAGGACTTCGAGAGAAGCAAAGACTTGAAGTCTCCAGGCACTTTCTCTTGATTTGCCAACCAGAGCACATTGTCCTTTGGTTTTCCTTGCGCCTTTGCGTCTTTGCGTCTTTGCGTCTTTGCGTCTTTGCGTCTTTGCGTCTTTGCGTCTTTGCGTCTTTGCGTCTTTGCGTCTTTGCGTCTTTGCGTTAAAGCCTCTTTTCTCTTTAAAAATAAACAAGGCCCGGCGGAACGATATCCGCCGGGCCTCATTTTTTGCTGCCGTTGCGCTGTCTCTAGTCTTCGGCGAGCAGGGTCCTGTCGTTCTCGAAGGTCTTGTGACGCAGTTCGTGGAACTTCTGGATCAGCTTTTCCACGGTGAGCGCCTTCTTCTCTTCCCCCTCGATGTCGAAGATGATCTCGCCGCCGTCCATCATGAGCAGGCGGTTGCCGAATTCGATGGCGTGGCTCATGTTGTGGGTGATCATCATGGCGGTGAGGTTGTACTCGCTGATGAACTTGTTGGTCAGTTCCAGCACGATCTCGGCGTTCTTCGGGTCGAGCGCCGCGGTGTGCTCGTCTAGAAGAATCAGGCTCGGCTTGGAGAGGACCATCATGAGCAGGGTGAGCGCCTGGCGCTGCCCGCCGGAGAACATAACCAGGTTCTCTTTCATGCGGTGCTCAAGGCCCATCCGCAACTGCACCAGTTCCTTCCTGAAAAGCTCGCGGGTCTTGTTGTTCAGACTGCGGCGCAGCCACTTCATTCCCTTTTTATGGGTGATGGTCATATTGTCTTCCAGGCTCATGTTCCCGGCGGTGCCGAGCAGCGGATTCTGGAAGATCCTGCCGATGTACTTCGCCCTCTTGTACTCGGGATCCCTGGTCACGTTCCTGCCGTTGGCCAAGATCTGGCCGTCGGTGGGGGTGTAGGTCCCGGCTATGGTGTTGAAAAGGGTCGACTTGCCGGCGCCGTTGGAGCCGATGATGGTGATGAAGTCGCCCTCTTTCACCTTCAGATTGATGTTGTTCAGGGCCTTGTTTTCGTTGACGGTCCCCTGCCCGAATACGATGGAAACGTTTTTGAGCTCTATCATTTTGCCACCTTGAACGGGACCTTCAGTTTCTTCGCCTGGGTCATGATCAGCAGGATGATGATCAGCACGCCCTTTATGAGGTTCAGGTCGCTCGGGGTCATGTGGATCAGGTAACCGTAGAAGCGCCCGACGTACATGACGGCGTAGAAGCAGACGGAACCGGCGAGGGCGCAGAGGGTGAGGACGCCGATCCTGTTGCTCTTCAGCACGAGGAACTCACCGATCATGACCGAGGCGAGGCCGGAGACGATGATCCCCTGGCCAAGGCCTACGTCGGCGAAGCCCAGGTACTGCGCCGCGAAGGCGCCGGAGACCGCGACGAGGCCGTTGGAAAGGCCGACGCCGATGGTCTTCAGGGTCTTCGGGTTCACCCCCTGCGAGATGACCATCTGCTCGTTGTTCCCCATGGCGCCGAGCGTCATGCCGAGGTCGGTGCGGAAGAAGAGGTCGAGGAGCACCTTCACCACCAGGGCGACGATCAGGAAGAAGACGAGCAGTATGTACTCGTCCGGGATGATACCGGTGAACTTCTCGGTCACCTGGGTGAGGATGGTCGGCTGGTTCAGCACGGGGACGTTGGCGCGGTTACCGAGGATCCGGATGTTGACCGAGTAGAGCATGGTCATGGTGAGGATACCGGCCAAGAGGTTCGGCACCCGCAGGTGGTTGTGGATGAGCGCGGTGACGACGCCGGCCAGGACGCCGCCGGCGAAGGCGACGAGAAGTGCAAGCCACCCGTTCATGCCGAGAAGGAGGCACTGCACCATGAGCGCCGCGCCAAGGGGAAAGGACCCGTCAACCGTCAGGTCCGGAAAATCAAGAATCCTGAACGAGATGAACACGCCCAGGACCATGATGCCATAGATCAGCCCTTCGACAAAAATACCTTCGATCATAGTGAACCGTTTACCCTTCTGCTTGATTAAAAACTCCCCCCTCCGTTTATACGAAGGGGGGAGAGGCGTTTGCCGTTACTTCTTGGTCACCTTGCCGTTCTGACGCACGGTCTTCGCGGCCTTCACGATGTCGGCCGGGACGGTCAGGCCGAGCTTCTTCGCAACGTCGAGGTTGATGAGGAGGTCGACGTCGGATGCCTTGGTCATGAAGCGGGTAGGCATCTGCTCCGGCTTCTTCCCTTTGAGGATCTCGATGATCATCTTGCCGGTGGCGCGACCCATCTTGTAGTAGTCGAAGCCCCAGGCGGCGAGGACGTCGTAGGTCTCGGAGGAGCTCGGGTCGGCGGACATGACCGGGATCTTCGCCTTGGCGGCGACGTCGGCCACGGCGCTCATGGCGGAGACGACGGTGTTGTCGGTGGAGATGTAGATGGCGTCGACGCGGTTGGCGATGGTCTGGGCGGCCTGCTTAACCTCGGCGGACTTGGTGACGGTGGTCTCTACGAACTCGAGGTGCTTCTCCTTGCAGACCTGCTTGACCATGCCGGCAAGCACCACTGCGTTCTCTTCGGAGCTCGTGTAGATGTGGCCGATGCGCTTGGTCTTCGGCTTGATCTTGAGGAGCATCTCGATCTGCTGCTTCACCGGGGTCATATCGGAAACGCCGGTTACGTTCTTGCCGCCCTTGGTGAGGGAGGGGACGAGACCCGCCTTGACCGGATCGGTGACTGCGGAGTAGACGATCGGGATACCTTTGAGGGTGTTGACCAGCGCCTGGGCGGTCGGGGTGGCGACGCCTACGGCGAGGTTCACCTTCTCGCTCTGGAACTTGTTGGCGATCGAGGCCGCGGTGTTGATGTCGCCGTTGGCGTTTTGCACGTCAAAGGTGACCTTCATCTTCGAGGCGTTCAACTCGTCCTGGATGCCTTTGACAACCGCATCCAGTGCCGGGTGGGAAACGATCTTGGAGATACCGATCGTAACCTGCTTGGCAGGGGCCGCCGCGAAGGCGGTTGCCGCACACATAAGTGTTACCGCGAGAACCAACAGAATACTGATCTTCTTGCTCACCAGACACCTCCAGTTACATTGAAATAGATTTCACCTGCGACTGCTTCAGGGGGAAACTGGGACTAATGGAGCTGCATCTACGATCGGAACACCGGAAGGCGGTACCTGCGAAGAGGTCGGACCTTTTTCCGGTCGCCGAGCATACCACTCGGAAAGAGCCATCGTCAACGCCATAGTGGCCTAAACATGCCGACTTCACCGGGAAAATGCTAAAAAAACGTCCCCGTACCGGCTCCGGAGGAGAAAAATTAGATTTATCTATTCAAAAACACCCATCGTTGTTGACACCGCAAACGCAAAAAGGGTAAAGTACGGCAGCTTGTCGGTTTTGTCATAGGTGCCAGGCATCAAAGCCCGCCCGCATACCTCCCCAGCAGCCGCCAGAACCAGACTCCGATGATCACAGCTTCAAAGATCCCACGCCGGCAGGGCCGTTCCATGTCCGGCTGGACCAACATAAAGGAGAAGATTCGACGTATGCACCTCTACCCCACCAACCGCCCCGCCCTTTTGATGATCGCCATGCTGGCGCTGCCGCTGGCACTGGCGGGATGCAAGGACAACAAGCCGACGGCCTCCACGGCTGCGGCCCAGACGGTACCGCAGGGACAGCCTTCCTCGGCTAAGGCCGCACCGGCTCCGACACAGACAACCGAAGCGCCCGCTGCCGCGCCGCAGCCCACGTCTCCCGCCTTCGATGCGCACTCGAGCGCCAAGAAAGCCAAGGGAGCGAAGGGAAAGGCCGCGACCGCTCCGAAGACGTCTTACCGCGCCGGTGAGGACCCGGACTTCGCCGCTGCCAAGGGATGGCCGGTCAAGTATCCGGCGCCGCTTCCCGGTTCGATCCTGCCGCAGAAGAGGATCGTCGCCTACTACGGCAACCCGCTCTCCAAGAGGATGGGGGCGCTGGGGGAATACCAGAAGGACGACATGCTGCAGCGGCTTAAGCGCGAGGTGGGCAAGTGGCAGGCGGCCGACCCGTCGCACCCGGTACAACCGGCGCTGCACCTGATCGCGGTGGTCGCCCAGGGGGACCCGGGCAAGGCGGGGCTTTACCGGATGATCATGCCGGACAAGATCATCAATGACGTCTACAGCTGGGCCAAGTCGATCAACGCCATTATGTTCATCGACATCCAGACCGGGCACGACAACATCCGCAACGTGCTGCCGCGCTTCGAGTGGATCCTGAAGAACCCCGACGTGCACCTGGGCATCGATCCGGAATTCAACCTGATCAAGAGCGGCAAGAAGCCGGGGACCAAGATCGGCACCTACGACGCGGCGGACATAAACTACGCCTCGGGGTACCTGAAGGAGCTGGTGAAGAAGTACAACATCCCCCCGAAGGTGTTCATCGTGCACCGCTTCACCAGAAACGGCGTGACCAACGCGAAGAACATCCAGCTGCGCCCGGAGGTGCAGATCGTGATGAACATGGACGGCTGGGGCGCCCCTTGGCTGAAGCGCGACTCCTACAAGGATTACGTCGTGGCTGAGCCGGTGCAGTTCACCGGGTTCAAGCTCTTTTACCACAACGACACCAAGAAGGGGGACGCGCTGCTCACCCCGAAAGAGGTGCTCTTGCTGCAGCCGAAACCGCTCTACATCCAGTACCAGTAGGTCCTTCCAAGAGCCCCCCTTCCCCTTCGGGAAGGGGGGCTCTTCAAGGCAAATCCCCCCTGTCCCCCCTTCGCAAAGGGGGGGACGTCAGGCATCGAGACAGTTATCGCCATCCCCTCCTGACAGCCGCCCTCTCACCAGTTGAATTCCGCCCGTCTATCCTGCACCGCGCCACCCTCGAAACTACGCTCGATGAAGGTCGCCTTCCCCTCGTGATCCACCAGTAAGACGGTCGAACAGCGGGTGCCGTACTCCGCACTCTTGACGAAGACCGGGGAGAGAAGCCGCTCGAGGTCGATCCCCACGCCCGTGTCGGGAAGCTCTGCGTCGGAAGGATGGGTCTCGTCGGCAAGCAGCGCGAAAAGGTCCTCGGGGACGACACTCTTCCCGGCGAGGATGCGGGCGAGCCCTTCCTTGCCGCAGCGCACCTTCGGCCATGGGGTGTCCAGGAGATGGTTGGAAAGCCCGTGGATGCCGGGCTCGATGCGGACCGTCTGGTCGCTTTTGTTGGAATAACAGAGGAGGTCTTCGCCGTCATACAAAAGAAGGTTGAAACCGCCGTAGGCGAGGCTGGAGGCGCGCAGGCTGGCCACGTAGGCTTCGGCCGCGGCATCCTCCTCGAGAAAGCCGCTCACGAGCCTGCCGCGGGAGGGGCCGTGACGGTGCAGATCGCTTGGATCGCGGTAGTTGGTGAGCGCGGCGATGCGTCCGGTGGTGGTGACGCCAAGCCAGGTGCCGCCATGGACCAGGTCGCGGCCGGCATAGATGTGCGGTGCGTCCTTCCAGAACTGCGCCGGCGCGGTGGGACGACGGTAGTATTCGTCACGGTTGGCGGCGATGACGAGCCGGTACTGCGGGTGGGCCTGGTAGGCAAGTAGCAGCGTGCACATGTGGAGTTCCGGTCAGGGGGTGATGATACGGGTGAGTTCGGTTCGCTGCATCTCGGTGAGCGTCTCGAACTGCAGCCCCGCTCCCGGGACGCAGCGCCCCTCTCCCCAGTGCTGGGTCCAGCGCACGGTTGCGGCGATGGGAGTCGGGTCGATATCGAGAAGGCGCAGCCAGACCGTTGCACCGCACGCAAGCTCTTCCATGGTGTGGAGAAAGAGGCCGCCCATGCTGAGGTTCACCGCAAAGGAGCGGTGCGTCGCAGCTTCGGGGAAGGAGGGATCGCTACTGTACCAGAGGTTCAGATGGATCGGTTTGCGGGTGTGCCGGCGCAGCGAACGGGCCGGGAAGAGTCTGCAGCGGCTTTCGATGAAAAAACGCAGCGCGGCGTCGCTGTCGGGTGAGAAAGTCTGTTCGAGCGGGCTCAGCTTTATCTTCTTTCCGCGCGGGTCCCACTTCACCCGCAATACCGGGAAGAGGTTGATGCTCTCATAGGCGATGACCTTCGCCTCCTTGCTGCAACGCACCAGGGTGAGGATGTCGATCAGGAAACCGTTGTAAGAGCGCTCCTTGGCCATCTCGGCCATCTGTTCAAATGAGTGTGCCAGCTCTCCCTGCGCCCCCGCTCTGGCAATGGCATCAAGGTACGCGCTTCCAGCATCGGGATCATTGGCGACTATGAGTATTCTGGGATCGTGCATCCGGCGGTGTTTTCCTTTTAGTAGCAATGAGGACGCATGCGGTCTTTAAGCCACAATGTTAAGCGGTGTCGGAAAAGTTAAAACAGGGATGAGTAAATTGCAACTCTTTCCTCTCATGTTTTTCCTGCTTCTCCCGAAATGTCTAACAGTACCGGTCGCTTCTTTAAGAAGCGCAACGGGCGTGCAGAAACCAAGACTGGAGAGGTCCTCATGAAACTTGCAGCTGCATTGGCGCGCCGCGTCCGGCTCATCGTGCTCACGGCCCTGACGGCGGCCCTGTTGCCCTGCGCAGGCGCCGACGCCGCGGTGGTCTTCAACAACTGGTCGAGCAACGGGCCGGCCCCTATCCCCAACAAGGGGACGCTCACCGCCCTCGCGGTGGCCCCAACGACTCCGGCCACGATTTACGTCGGCGCCGACGGCGGCGGCGTGTACGGCATGAGCGACGGGGGGAGCATCTGGTCGGCGCTGAACGGAGGTCTCTCCAACCGGCGTGTGGCGGCACTGGCGGTGCACCCGGTCGACCCGAAGGTGATCTTCGTGGCCACGGCACAGGGTATCTTCAAAAGCGCCGACGGCGGCCTCTCCTGGAACGACTCCTCGACGGGTGCTTCCGGGGTGCCGGTACGCGCCATCGCCATCGATCCACTCTCCACCGCAACCGTTTACGCGGCAACCGGCTCCGGCGTGTACAAAAGCACGACGGGGGGCTCGTCATGGAGCACCGCGAACACAGGTCTTTTGAGCCTGGACGTACGCGCACTCTTAGTCGATCCGTCGACACCGGGCGTACTCTACGCGGCGACCGCTGGCGGGGTCTACAAAAGCGCGGACGGCGCCGCCACCTGGAACGCGGCGAACACCTCGCTAGCCGACACCGACGTCCTCTCCCTCGCCTACGCCGCGACGACCCCGGTCACGCTCTTCGTGGGAACGGCCACCGGGATGTATCTCTCCACCGACGGCGCGGCGACCTGGGCGCAGGACGGCGCCGCCTCACTGGGGAGCCAGGCGGTTGCCAGCATCCTCGTCGACAACCCCTCGGCACCGACGGTGCTCTACGCTGGAACGGCGAACGGGATATACCGCCAGAGCTACACCTCGGGTAACTGGGGGAACTGGAGCGCCTTCGCCTCCGGGCTCACCCCGGGTGCGGCGGTGCACGCGCTCGCTAACATCCCGACGAGCCGCACCACGCTCTACGCGGCGACCACCCTGGGCGCCTTCAAAAGCACCGGTGCTGCCTGGTCCTCTCTCTCCTCGGGGCTGCGACAGGGGCGGGCGGTGACCGTGAAGCCTACCGATCCGACCGTCGTGGTGGCGGGGTTCGCCGGCGGAGGGATCTATCGTTCCACCGACAGCGGAAGCAGCTGGAGCGCCACCATCGACAACGCGGCCGGAGGGATGTTCGCCACAGCGCTTCTCTACGACGCGACCGGAACGGCGCTTTACGCCGCTTCCGGCAACGGCGTCTTCAGGTCGACGAACGACGGCGGCGGTTGGACCGACATCAGCGCCACCCTTCCGACCAGCGACGTCCGCGCCCTCGCCCTCGACGCAGGTGCCACGCTCCACGCAGCCACCTCGCTCGGGGTCTTCGTCTGGAACGGCGTCGACACCTGGAGCGCCTACGGAGCCGGGCAGCCGTCCAACAGCGACGTCACCACGCTCACCTTCAAGGGGGGCTACCTCTTCGCCGGAACCAACGGCGGCGGGGTGTTCCGCTCGGACGGGACGAGCTGGACCCAGGTGAACTCAGGGCTCACCAACACCGTGGTGTACACGGTCGCCTCGGACGGCGTAAGCCTCTACCTTGGGACCGGTGCGGGACTCTTCAAGTCCGGCGACAACGGGACGACCTGGGTGGCAAGCAGCAGCGGTCTCACCAATATCGTGGTGAAGTCGATCGCCCTCTCCGGCGGGGTGCCGAACTTCATCACCGCCGGGACCGCCGGCGGCGGGGTCTTCTTCTCGACCAACGGCGGCGACATCTGGACCGCGATGAACACCGGCCTCACCGACAAGAACGTGAACGCCCTGAGCGCGAACGCGGCGACGAAGAAGGTGTACGCCGCCACCGCGACCGGCAGGGTCTTCAACCTGAACCTGAGCGCGGTCTCCGCGGTCACCCCCGCCGCGCCGCTTGCATCCGCCCCGTACAGCTTCGGCCAGGTGAACATAGGGGACACCAAACAGGTGAGCTTCTCCCTCCAGAACACGGGAACGCTGCAGCTTAAGATCTCGTCGCTCTCGCTTGCCGGAACCGACGCCGCGCTCTACGGCATCACCCAGGGGGGCGCGCGCGAGTGCAACCTCGCCCTGCTCCCGAACCTGACCGTGGAGGCCGGGGACTACTGCACCGTCACCGTCGGCTTTCTCCCGGTCGCCCCCGGCAACAAGACCGCCTCGCTCACCGTGCACTCCGACGCGGTGAACCAGCCGGTGACCACGTTCCTCATCGGCACCGGGGGGTATCCCCCCCAGGCGACCATCACCTCCCCGGTGAGTGGCGATACGAGGAAGAGCCCGGTGCTGATCGCGGGGAGCGCCATCGACCGAAACCAAAGCGACGGTTCCGCCGGCACCGGTGCAACCCTCGCCAAGGTGGAGGTATCCACCGACGGCGGTACCACCTGGCAGAGCGCCACCAAGAGCCCGACCCTCAACTCGTGGACCCAGTGGAGCTACAGCTGGACCGCCTCGCCGCTGCCGCCCAACGGCCCCTACGTGATCAAGGCGCGCGCCACCGACACAAACGGTTTCGTGCAGAGCGCCCTCTCCAGCATCAACCTGACCCTGGACAACACGCCGCCGGTCACCACCATCACGTCCTTCCCGCCGCTTCTGGACAGCACCGCGTCGGGCTCCTTCGGCTTCACCGTCGACAAGGCGGGCTCCACCTCGGTCTGCCGGATCGACAGCGGGATCAGTAACGCCTGCAGCTCCCCCTTCTCCTTCGCGGCGCTTCCCGACGGCAGCCACACCTTCAGCGTCCTCTCCACCGACACGGTGGGGAACGTGGAGACCACCGCCAAGACCTACACCTGGACCATAGACACGACCCCGCCCGCGACCACCATCACGACGGTACCGGCGGCCTACACCCAGCTGACCTCGGCGAGCTTCACCTTCTCGGCCAACGAAACGTCAACCTTCGCCTGCAGCCTGGACGGCGTGACCACCTCCTGCACCAGTCCCAAAAGCTACACGGGACTTGCCGACGGCCCCCACCTCTTCACGGTCCAGGGGACCGACCTCGCCGGCAACACCAGCACCGGCGCTCCGACCACGAGGAGCTACGGCTGGATCGTGGACGCGAACAACAAGCCGACCTCCAGCGTGAACGTCCCGCTCGCCCCGCTCTCCGGGATCAGCTACCAGATCACCGGGAGCGCCGCCGACACCGTCTCGGGCGTGAGCGGCGTGAACATCTCCGTGAACGGCGGCGGCGCGAACGCGGCCACCGACACGAGTGTCGCACCGGCTGCTCCCTGGTCGAGCTGGGGGTACCTCTGGAGCCTGCCGGTGAACGGCACCTACACGGTGCAGGCCCAGGCGGTGGACAACGCAGGCAACGTGCAGGCCGCGACGACCGGGAGCAGCTTCATCGTCAACAACCCGCTTCCCGAAGTCGCCCTCGGGGGACCTACCGACGGCGCGCTCCTCGGGAGCGGCTCCCCGCACCTCATCACCGGCACGGCGCAGGCCGCAACCGGCGGGCTTCCGCTGCAAAAGGTCCAGGTGGCCATCTTCCCGAGCGCGACACCTCCCGCAACCGTCTCCTGGCAGGATGCCGCCGGCTCCACCGCCTGGAGCTACAACTGGCAGTTCCCTGCGGACGGCAACTACACCATCCAGGCGCGCGCCCTCGACGTGGCCCCGAACCTGTCCGGCGCCGTCACCGGCAACCCGTCCCAGGTGGTCAGCCGGAGCGTGACCATCGACACCACCCCGCCCACCTCGACCATCACGCCGCTTGTGACCCCCTACCTGACCGGGCAGCAGATCACGGTGAGCGGCACCGCCGACGACCCGGCCCCGGGAACCGGCGTGAAGCAGATCACCATCGCCATCGTGAACGCCCTCGGCCAGTCGGTGACCGGCACCCCCTTCTACAACAGCGGCAACAAGAGCTGGAGCTACACAAGCGGCGCCCTCCCCGACGGCAGCTACACGGTGCAGGCGACGGTGACCGACAACGCCGGGAACCAGCAGTCGCCCCCCGCCTCGGTGAACGTGGTGATCGACAACGTCGCGCCGGTAACCACCATAACTGCGAAGCCGTCGCTGCTGTCGAACCTCTCCAGTGCGACCTTCAGCTTCAGCGCGAACGAGCCCGCCACTTTCATCTGCAGCCTGGACGGGGTCTCTGCCCCCTGCAACTGCAGCGCGTCGACGACGACCTCCTGCACGGTGAGTTACAGCGCACTTTCGACGGCGCAGCACACTTTCGCGGTGTCGGCAAAGGACGTCGCGGGCAACGTTGAGACACCGGCCAAGGCATATTCCTGGACCGTCGACCTGGTCCCCCCCGTGGTAAGCTCCACCACACCGGCAGACGGCGCCGTGCGGCTCTCGGTCGCCACCCACACGGTGAGCGTCGTTTTCAGCAAGGACGTCGATCCGGCCACGGTGAACGGCAACACCTTCTACCTGACCCCGGCGGTTCCCGGAGCGATCAGCTACGACCAGGCGACCCACACCGCCACCCTCACCCTTAGCGCTCCGCTCGCCTACGCCACCACCTACACGGCGACCCTGACCGGTGCCATCACGGACCCGGCGGGAAATCGCCTGCTGCAAAACTACACCTGGAGCTTCGCCACCGACCCGGACGGAGACATGAACCTGGACGGCAAGGTCGACCTCGCCGATGCCCAGCTCTGCCTGAAGGCCGCGGTCGGCAAGATCACGCCTACGGCGCAGCAGTTGCGCCATGCCGACCTCGCCCCGTTCAGAAACGGCAAGCCGCTCCCCGACGGGAGACTCGACGCAAGCGACGCGCTCATCATCCTCGCCAGGATGGTCGGCGCGGTGACATGGTAACCATCAAACTTTCATAAGGGAACGGACATGCGTACAACTCTTCTACTCGCCAAAATCTTTACCCTCTTCGCCCTCATCGCCGGATGCGGCGGAGGGGGGAGCACCTCCGGGACAGGCCCGAGCGGCCCTCCCCATACCACCGTGTCCGGCGTGGTTTCCAAGGGCCCCATCCAGGGAGAGGTGAAGCTCTACACACCGGGGGCGAACGGGGACACGGCAACCAAGATCTTCCTCACCAGCGCCTTAACCGACAGCACCGGCTACTACACGGCCGATCTCGGTTCCTACAAGGGGATCGTTATTGTTGAGGCCACCGGCAGCTACACCGACGAAGCGACCGGCGCGACGCTCGCCATCGGCACCTCCGCGCCGCTGCGTGCCGTGGCTGTGATCGCCAACGCGGGCAACACGGTGCAGGCAAGCGTCACCCCGCTCACCGAGCTCGCAACGAGGAAGGCACTCGCCGCCGGAAGCGGCAGCGTCCTCACCGAGACCGCCATCGCCTCGGCGAACGCCCTGCTCTCGAACCTCTTCCCGTTCGACATCCTCGCCACCCGCCCGGTGGCGCCGACCGTGATCGCGATGAGCGGCGCGACCCAGCAGCAGCGAGACTACACCATCGCGCTCGCTGCCCTCTCCAAGCTCTCGGCGGCCTCCTCGCTCTCCACCGTTCTCAACAGCTTTGCCGCTGACCTCACCCTGAACGGCCGGCTCTCAGCCGCGACGGTCGCCAACTTTGAGACGGCGGCCGGCGCCTTTCTCGCCGACGGCACCCACAACAGGACCGGGGTAACCACGATCTCGGCGGGGATCGCGGCGGTCGGGTACTACACCGGCACCCTCTACCTCGCCACGACGGGAACCGCCTCCGCGCCGGTCACCTCGATCCAGATGACGCTCAAGCTTCCCGCCGGCGTGACGCTTAAGACCGGAAACAACGGCGAAGCGCTCGTCTCGCTCTACGGGGTCGCCGGACAGGCGGCCGCGCCGGGGATCAATTACATCGCGCCGGACACCCTCATCCTCGCCATCATCAGCTCACCCGGCTTCGCGGTGGGAGAGTTCGCCGCCGTCACGTACGTGGCCGAGCCCGGCGTGATCCCGGTCGCCTCCAGCTTCACCGTTCCGTACAGCAGGGTGACCGGCTTCGACGGGACGAACGACTTCGAGCTCCCGCTGTTGGTGGTGCCGATGCTCCACTAGCGTCCCTCCCGCGGGGGAAGGTCCAGTAAAACGCAAAGAGGGGATGCGCTAAGGCGCATCCCCTCTTCTTTTTATCCGATCCGGCTCCCGGTCAGTACAGGTACTTGAAGCCCAGACTCACCGTGGTCCCGCCGAGGTCCCAGCTCGAGCTTTTCTTCACGTTCTGGGCATCGGTGAGCTCCAGGTCCGGTTTCACCGAGAACCACTTGAAATCTGCCCCAAGCCGGAAGTTCTCGCTGAGCTTCAGATCCCCCCCCGCCACCAGGTGGTAACCCAGGGCGCTGCCGTGGCTGCTCTCGTCCACCGGCGGGATGCCTCCGTTGGTGAAGGAGAGCTTCTGATCGATGAAGGTGAAGTAGTACCCGGCACCGGCACCGGCGAAGAGTTCCAACTTTTCCAGCTCGAGAATCGCCTTGGCGGTCAGGGTGACCGGGACGCCGTAGAGGGTCTTCTCGCTGCGGGCCACCGAATCGGTCACCGTACCCGATGCGCTGTAGACCCCGGTGCCGAGCTCGAGCGCCGCGTACGACTCGGGGCGATAGCCGAAGGCAACCTCCGCCGCGTACCCGGTATCGAAACTCTTCAGACTGTTGGCGGTGCCGTGTTCCTTGCCGCTGGGCAGAAACGCCCCCCCCTTGACCGAAAAATAGGCGCTGTCGGCAGCGGCGGTCGATACCGCCAGCAGGGTGATCACCCCCGACAAGGCCATGCGCATTCCAGCACTTCGCATAGTTTCTCCGTTTCTTTTTGAGTTGTACCGACTATCGATTCGAGGTGACCCAGAGAAGGGACCTCACGTTGCTGTCCATCGGCAGGACGTAGTCCTCGGCGGCGATGGCCGTGTTGTCCTTCATCCCCACCAGCTTCACCGTGATGTACACCCGCCCGTTGGCGATGGCGTAGGTCCCGACGAGGACCGCCTGGGCCTGGTGCGTCAGGGTGATGTCCTTGATCTCGCGGGAAAGGAGCAGCTCCCCCTGCGACTGCTTGACAAAGATGCTGTCACGCATCTTCAGTTCCACCACCTGGTAGCCGTTCTGGGTCAGGCGGGTGGCGAGCTGCTCGGAAAGCATCCTGCCGAGGCGCGAGCTGTTCAGGTCGTCGATGTTCACGAGCGACGCGACCACGATCGGCCTGCGCTTGTTGAGCGTCTGGCCCACGGCGGGCGCCTGCAGCATCCGGTCGACGGCCCGGTAATTGGACCGCACTATGGGATCGGCGAAGTCTTCCACGCGCGTCTGGAAGAGGGCACAACCGGCGCAAAGAAGCGCAAGGCATAGAAGAAAGAGTCTTGTCATCGTCCCACCACCCCCAGTTGCTTGACCGGTCCCTCGGAAACCTCGGCGAAGAGGTCCACGTCATCGTCCTCGATGTAGTAGATGTCCGTCTTCCTGAAGAGGTACCTGGACTGGTCCATGATGGTAGTGGTGACCACCAGCTCGGTATGCGTGGCCTCCCCCGCGTAGAGCCCGAGGGCATAGTCGGCAAGCCCGGCGATCCCGATGGTGGCGGGAATGGCCGAGGAGGCGTCCCCCGCGATGTCCCGCACCACCCAGATCCCGGCGGTGAGCGCTGTCAGGGTGCCGGGAACGTGGGTATAGCGGCTGCTTTCGTGCCGCACCAGTTGGGTCTCGTAGCTCACCCCTTTCCCCTTGGCCGCGTCGGAGGTGACCGCGACACCCCGGTTCACGAGCCGGGTGATGAGGAAGTTTCTGAAGGCGTGGTCGAAGGCGGTCTTTCCACCGGGCTGGATGTAGAGCTCCTGGTCCTTCAGAGCGTTTCCGGGACGGGAGACGGCGACCTGGGTCTGGCGCGCGATGTCGTCGGCTAAGACATCCCAGTGATGGGCGGCCTTGGCCTTTTTCTGGGTGGTCAGCGGATGGTTAACCGCGACGGGGACCCGCGAGGCGCAGCCTGCCATGAGCACCACGGTTAACAACAACACCACTCGCAACATATCTGAAGACCTCCATGTCAAATTAGGCGCCGGACGCGGCTTGAGTGTCAAAATTCCGACCGGCTTTACGAACCGTCGCACCGCATCGCTCCACGTGATATCGGCCGGTTACAGTCCGCACCGGCGCCGCGGATTCCATGCCCGGTTTACACCGCTTCGTTGTGCAATGTTTCGGCCAAAAGAAGGATCGGTCGATATTTTCACTCTTCGGCGCGGGGGCCCTCTTCTTGAGCCTTTACGGAATTGTGTGGGAGAAAAGCGGTCACGGCAGCCGCCGGGGTGCCGGTGCGCAGCAGGGGATGGCAAGGAAAGAAACGGGGGGGAACCAGGGGGGAAAAGCAGCGGCGCTCCGCATCAGGGAGCGCCGCGGGGACTACTGCGGTCTTTTCGAGGCGATGGCGGTTATCGTCACGGTGAGGTCTCCGGCCGGGCGCCTTATCAGCACCTCGTCGTCGACCTTCCTGCCGAGCAGCGCCTTACCCACGGGGGAGTCCACGCTGATCTTTCCCAGGCTCACGTCGAACTCGTCCGGTCCCACGAGCTGGTAGCTGCGCGCCTCCCCCTCCTCGTCCTCGTAGGTCACCCAGCAGCCGAAACTGACCAAGGCGGGGTTCAAAGGAGGGTAGACCACCTTCAGCACCTTGAGACGGTCCCCCAGGTGCCTGAGCTCGCGGTCGATCTCGCGCAGCCTTTTCTTCGAGTAGATGTATTCCGCGTTCTCGGAGCGGTCCCCTTCGGCCGCCGCGTCCGCCATATTCTTCACCATGCGCGGGCGCTCGGTCTCCCAGAGGAAATCGTAACGGTCCTGAAGTCTCTTGCGCCCTTCGGCGCTGATCATGTTGGTCATGCTGATCCCCTCGTTGAACGGCAGTTGGCAAAGGGGGGCATCATAATAGACTTTCCGCCCCAAGGCAATACGGTACCGGAGGTTTCAGGGGTTGTCGAGGTGGCGGTACTTCCGAATAGACTGTTCGTAGGTCTTCTCGATCTGGTTGTCGGAGGGAGCCTTGCTGTAGGCGATGAGATAGCGGGCCGCGGCCCAGAGAAGGATGAGGAAGAGAAGCGTCCAGCCGCACCGGGCGATGATCTGGCGCCTGCCGAGCGGGGCGCGCGGTGTATCGGGGATTTCGTCCATCTCCCGTTTGTCGGCGACCTTGCGCATATGTGCGATCTGGACGGCGGAGATCTGCTTGAAGATGAGGTCGCGGTCGCGCTCGTCCAGAAAGAGGAACTGCATGCCGACGTCGTAGCGGGAGGAGCCGTCGCGCAGGGTCATGGGGGGCTTCACGTGGACCACTTGTCCCACGGCATGCACGAGCCGGGGCGGATCGAGGGGGAGGTGCAGTTCCAGGTTCAAAAGCTGGTCGGGACGCGCGGTCACCGGCATGCGCAGGCAGACCCCGCCGCCTCCCAGGTTCAACTGGGCCCGGAGCAGGTCGCACCAGTTGATCGGCTTGGCCGGCGCGAAGCGCGCCATGTGGGCGGCGATGACGAACTCGTCGTACCCCTGGAACTTCATCTGCTCCCGTTCCTTGCGCACCTCCCAGTCCCGCTCCACTTCCTTGCGGCCCGACTCGTCGGCGATGTCGTAGCGCACCCTGAGCGCCATCTCGGTCCTGAAAAACTGGCGCCGCTCGCGCAGGGTGAAGCTGCCGAAGAGCCGGATCTGCAGCACCCTCGCGCCAAGCTTGTCGGTGACGATGCCGTTGCAGGTGTAGCTGTCCTTGCCGCGCCAGACGCAAACGTCGAGGATGAACCCGATGTCGACCCGCACGTTGGCCGGCAGGACATCGCGGGATATCTGCACGAGGAGCATGTCACCGCCGGACTCGCTGATGACGCCCCAGTCCCGGAATACGCCTCCGCCGGAGAGCGGTATGCCGATCTCGATACGCATGCCGGACGCGAGCGCGTCCCGGTATTCGGCGTATTCGTCGTTCATGATGACCCTTTTTAATAAGAAAAAAACTAGCCCATCACATTAAACTGCAACTATGCCAAAATGCAAGGGGACAACCGGCCACACTCGTGTTTGCAACCTATCGGGAACAGAGGCCGTCTTGACATCGCGGTGGGGTGTGTTATCAACTTAAAGGCTTTTTTTACTAATGAACGAAGGGAGAACTATGAAAAAGATAACGATGATGGCGGCAGCCCTGGTGGTTGTCATGGCGGCGGCACAGGCGATGGCGGTACCGGCGGGCAAGAGTGTGGAGTGGAACACGGCGATGGGGAAAGTGACCTTCAAGGGTGACGACCATGCCGGCAAAGGGCTCAAGTGCAACGAGTGCCACAGCAAGATCTTCAAGATGAAGAAGGGTGCCGCCCAGATGAAGATGGCGGACATCAACGCGGGCAAGTACTGCGGCGAGTGCCACAACGGCAAGAAGGCGTTCAAGCCGGCCGGCAACTGCGCAAAATGTCACAAGAAGTAACCCTTCCCACTCTGCGCGTCCCCGGCCTGCCGGGGCGCGCACCCGTTTCATCCCCCTCTTAGAACTGAGCCCCCCACTTCGTACACGGTAAGCGGAGTACAACTCCCCACTATTGCACGTGCCCCGGCGTCCCCCCTTTGCGAAGGGGGGACAGGGGGGATTTGCCTTGACCGGGCCATACAAGCTCCAAGCTGGGAGGCACATGAACAGCTTTTGTGTTGATCTGCAGCCGCAAAACACATAAAAAGGGACAGCCAGTTTCCGAAGCCGTTTCACCCCAGGAGAAAAGAGATGAGCGTTGTTACCAAGAGATCGGTCTGCCCCTTCGACTGCCCAGACACCTGCGGCATGCTGGTGCAGGTGGAAAACGGCCGCGCGGTCGCGGTGAAGGGGGATCCGGAACATCCCTTCAGCCGCGGCACCCTCTGCCCGAAGATGCGCCACTACGAAAAGACGGTCCACTCGCCGCTGAGGCTCACCACGCCGCTTAAGCGCACCGGCGCGAAGGGAAGCGGCAGCTTCGCCTCCATCTCGTGGGAAGAGGCGATCGCGGAGGTGACCGCGCGCTGGCAAGGGATCATCAAGGAGCACGGGGCGGAGGCGATCCTCCCCTACTCCTACGCCGGGACCATGGGGATCGTGCAGAGAAACTCCGGGCATCCCTTCTTCCACCGCATGGGGGCCTCCCGCCTCGACCGCACCATCTGCTCTCCCGCAAAGGGAGAGGGATGGAAGGCGGTCATGGGACAGACGGCGACGCCGCCGCCGGAGAGCGCGGGGAAGAGCGATCTCCTCATCCTCTGGGGGATCAACGCCGCGGCGACCAGCATCCACTTCCTGAACCAGGCGGGCGAGGTGCGCAAAAACGGGGGCGAGGTCTGGCTCATCGACACCTACGAGACCCCCACCGCCTCGGCCGCAGACCGCACCTTTCTGGTCCGCCCCGGAAGCGACGGGGCGCTCGCCCTCGGCATGATGCACGTCATCGCACGCGACGGGCTCACCGACGCCTCCTTCATCGCGGAGCACGTGCTCGGCTTCGAGGAACTCGCGGCCCAGGTGCTCCCCGAATTCACCCCGGAGCGCGCCGCGGCACTTACCGGGCTCGCCGCCGAAGACATCGTCGCCATGGCGCACCGCTACGCAAAGGCAAAGGCCCCCTTCATCAGGCTCGGGAGCGCGCTTTCGCGCTACGGAAACGGCGCCATGACGGTGCGCTGCGTCTGCTGCCTCCCCGCGCTCGTCGGGGCCTACGGCAAGGAGGGGGGAGGATGCTTCCCGGACACCTCCACCGGCGCCGCCTTCCCGATGGAGCTACTCACCCGCGAGGACCTGATCCCCGGGACGACGAGGCTCGTCAACATGAACCGGCTCGGGCACGCCCTGAACGAACTCGACGCCCCCCCCATCATGGGGCTCTACGTGTACCACTCGAACCCGGCCGCCGTCACGCCGGACCAGAACCAGGTGCTTAAGGGGCTCTCCCGCGAGGACCTTTTCACCGTGGTGCACGAGCGCTTCATGACCGACACGGCGCGCTACGCCGACATCGTCCTTCCGGCGACCTCGTCGCTCGAGCACAGCGACATCTACCGCTCCTACGGCACCTACTGCATCCAGCGGGCGCAGGCTGCGGTCGCCCCGGTGGGAGAAAGCAAGTCGAACTGGGAGGTGTTCTCCCTGCTCGCAAAAGGCATGGGCTTCACCGAGGAGATCTTCACCCTGAGCGCGGATGAGATGATCGACCGGCTCCTCGCCGTCCCGAGACCGCTCAGGGAGGGGATCGACGAGGAGGCGCTTGCCCAGGGACGTCCGGTGACCCTCGCCGCGCGGAAGGGGGGGATCCTCACCCCGTCCGGGCGGATCGAGATCCTGAACGAGCGGCTCGAGGAGAAGCTACCGCGCTACCTGCCGACGCACGAGGAAGCGGCACGCCTCCCCTTCCGGCTCATGACCGCACCGACGCCGTACGCGCTGAACGCGAGTTTCTACGAGCAGGAGGAGTTGCGCGAGAAGCAGGGGGGGATGCGCCTCAAGATGAACCCAGAGGACGCGGCCGGCAAGGGGCTCGCCGACGGGGAGCAGGTCGTCGCATGGAACGAACTCGGGGAGGTCGACTTCACACTCGAGGTGACGCCGAAGGTGCCGTCCGGTGTCGTGGTCGCCGAGGGGGTCTTCTGGCTCGCCTTCGCGACGGGCAGCCGGTCGGTGAACGCCCTCACCTCGCAGCGCCTCACCGACCAGGGCGGGGGGAGCACCTTCTACGACAACCGCGTCGATGTGCGCAGAGGCAATTGACGATTGACAACGGGGCGGGGCGCCTTACGGAGATTGCCGAGCATTTAGTGCAGATTTGCCTCATGCTTTGGCGCGTGCTGCCGATGTAGTCAGGAAAAGCGGCACGAAAAAAGCGGGGGGCGTATGGAACCGAACAGCAAGATACTTCTGGAAAGCGGCACCAACGAGCTGGAAATAGTCGAGTTCAGGATCGATGAGATGGACGCCAAGGGTAACGTCATTCCCTGCTACTTCGGCGTCAACGTGGCGAAGGTACGCGAGATCATCCGCCTCCCGGAAATCCGCAGGGTGGTGAACGCGAACGCCTCGGTAAGCGGCATGATCAAGCTGCGCGACCAGGTGATCACCCTGATCGACCTGTCCCGCGCGCTCAACAAGAATACCGAGGGGATCCCGGCGGACCGGGTCATCGTCCTCGAGTTCAACCGGATCGTGGTGGGCATACAGGTGCATTCGGTCTCCCGCATCTACCGCATCTCGTGGGAGAACGTGGAGCCCCCGGTCAAGGCGATCCACGATGCGAACATAACGGGCGTCGTGAAGATGGAGGACCGCATCATCCTGATCCTCGACTTCGAGAAGATCATAGGGGAGCTCTCCTCGACCATGGCGCTCGCCGCCCCGGGAGAGGACCTGATGCTCGCGCACTCGACCGCGAACCGCGGCGCGAAGACCATCCTGGTCGCCGACGACTCGGCCTTCATCAGGAGGACCATGTGCGGCTCGCTCAGGGAGGCAGGTTACCGGGTGGTGGAAGCGGAGAACGGCGAGGAGGCGTGGGAGCACTTGCAGGCGGTACGGGAGAAATGCAAGGCGAGCGGGGAGCCCTTCAGCAACCAGTTGAGCCTCGTCATCACGGACATCGAGATGCCCCGCATGGACGGTCTGCACCTGACGGCGCTGATCCGCAAGGAGGCGGACCTTGAGTATCTGCCCGTGGTCATCTTCTCTTCGCTTGCCAGCGAGGACAACAAGATGAAATGGCGCAACCTGGGCGCGAGCGACATCCTTACCAAGCCGGACCTGCCGAACCTGGTGCAAAAGGCGGACACCCTTGTCCTTTGAGCCGTGCCCCGAGCTGTCGATCATCGTGCCGTTTTACAATGAGGCGGGGAACGTGGTTCACTTCCTCACGGCGCTCTCCCGGCAGCAGGGGGTACACCTGGAGGTGATCCTTTCGGACGGCGCCTCCAGCGACCTGGGCAGGGATGAGGCGGAACGGTTATCTAGCAAGCTTCCCTTCCCGGTCAGGGTGATCGGGGGGGAGAAGGGGCGCGCGGGACAGTTGAACCGCGGCGCCCTCGCGGCACGGGGGGCGACGCTCCTCTTCCTGCACATCGATTCTCACTTCGAGGACCCGCTCGCCCTGCGCAGCGGGCTCGACGCGCTTACGGCGGCGGGAGCGGCACACGTTGCCGGCCGCTTCGCCCTCAGCTTCGACTTTGGCGGACCGACCCCGCTCCCCTACCGTTTCTACGGACAAAAAGCGACCCTGGACCGCCCGGGATGCACCCACGGCGACCAGGGTTTTCTTATCGGCCGCGCCTTCTTCGAGGAGGCGGGTCCCTTCGACGCTGACCTACCGCTCATGGAAGACACCTTTTTCGCTGAGCGCGTGCGAAAGATGGGGCGCTGGCTCCTCTTGCCACCCCGCATCAGCACCTCGCCGCGCCGCTTTTTAGCCGAGGGGCTCCTCCCCCGGCAGTCGCTGAACGCGGTCCTGATGAGCCTCGCCCACACCGGCCATCTGCAGTTGATCCGCGACCTGAAGAGAAGTTACCGCAGCCAGGACACGACGGGGAAGCTGAGACTCAGGCCGGTTCTCACGCCGCTCGCCGATGCAATCCGTGCGCTGCCGCGTGCCGAGAGGCGCCGCCTGTGGCGCGAAACCGGCGCCTACGTGAGGGGGAACGCCTGGCAGCTCGCTCTTTTCCTGGACGTTCTCACCGGTGACGTAGAGGCGGGCAAAGGGGGAAGGTTTCTGCTTCTTTACGACCGCATCGTGGCGCGATTCATCGCCAACCGTGCCGGGGACCTGTGTGCGGCACTCCTCACCAGGCTCTGGTTCCGACTCACCCTCGCGGCCCTACCCTAGCGTATCCCCTCAACGAACCCCTTCAGCTCGTCGGTCTGCCACGGCTCCAGTTCGAGCAGTTCCACACCGAACCCCGCAGGAAGCCCCTTGTGTACCCGGCTCCCCTCCTCGTTCACCCAGGCCACCCGTCCCTGCACTTCTAAGAGAGGGAGCCGCTCCGTCTCCAGGTAGAAGGCGAGGCGCAGCTTCTGGTGCAGAAGGACCGTTTCGCGGCTCGCCACGAAGAGTCCGCCGTCGCCGATGTCGAGGGCGTGGGCGCCGACCGGGGTGCCGTCCAGGAGGAAAAGAAGCGGGACCTGGCAGGGGACCCTCTGCTCGCGTCGCTCAACGCCGGCGGTGTACTTGTGGGCCATCTCGAGGAAGAGGCGACGGTCGACCGGCTTGGTGAGGAAGTCGTCACACCCGGCCTGGGCGGCGCGCGCCCGGTCCTGCTCGTTGCCCGCGGTGGTCAGCATGACGACGGGGACGCCGCAGAGGAAGGGATCGGCCTTGAGAAGTGCACAGCAGGAGATGCCGTCCATGACCGGCATGTTGAAGTCCATGAAGACCAGGTCGGGGGGATCCTTGCGGATCAACTCGAGCGCCTCCAGGCCGTTGCCGGCCGTGACGACGTCCACGTGGGAACACTTGAGGAAGCTCTTCTCCAGTTCCAGGATCAGCTTCGTGTCGTCAACCAGCATGATCTTCGCTTTGGTACTCACGCCTATTCCCTCCCGGTCAGTTCATATCAGCGGGAAGCCGATGCAGCCGGCCACCCGTTCATTAATCAATATCATGGCAGGTTTGTCAAGATGACAGCAGTTATTAGACCACGAGACGTACAAGTTCCGGAATGGTCCGGATGGTAAGAGGTGTCGGGCAGACGTAATCGCCGTCCAACTGTACCGCCTTCGCCCCGGAGAGTTCGAGCTGCGCCGCGCTGAAAGAGGTGACGTTCCGGCTGTAGACGGCCGTGCCGTTTAAAAGCCCCATGGCGAGCCCCAAGTAGGCGAGGCGCCCCCCGCTGATGCAGAGCACCTGGAAGCCCGGGGTGAAGAGGTCCGCCTCGGGGGCGAGGAGAAAGTCCCCACCGTACTTCGCGGCGTTGCAGACGATGACGCCGTGACAGGTGACGTTTTTTCCTCCCCCGGTGACGGTGAGCTGCGAGGCGTCCCAGTCCATAAAGTTGCGCAGGGCGGAGAGAAGGTAGGCCCCCTTGCCGATGGCGCGTTTCTCGGAGAGGCGCACGTCGCGCACCACGGCGCCGTCGAAACCGGCGCCCGCCATGAGCACGAAGCGCCTCTTTTCGCCGTCGCGCTCCACCTCTCCCACGGAGATGGGGCGCGACTCGCCGCGCCCCAGGCGATCGAGGGCTTCGTCGATGGAGGAGATGTCGAGTTCGCGCGCGAGCACGTTCGAGGTGCCGAGCGGGATCACGCCAAGGGTCGCCACCCCCGGGACGAGCCCGTTCAGGACGCCGTTGATGGTGCCGTCCCCCCCTGCCACCACGATGAGCGGTTCGCTCTCCTCGGTGCAGATGCGGGAGGCGAAGAGGGCCGGATCGGCGGCGCTTTGCGTCGGCATGAGTATGGGCTCGAGCCCGCGCCCCTTGAGCCCGGCCATGATCAGGTCGACCTTTTGCTGCGAAAAGGTCCCCGAGGTGGGGTTTACGATGAGGAAACAGCGTCTGGACAAAAAAACACCTCCACGAAAAAGGGGCCGCAGTAGCGGCCCCCGGAAGGTAGCAAAAACAGTGTCTGATTACAAGGGGTTTGCAGGGGCTTACCGTTACGGATGCTCCGGTTCTTTGACCTGCTCGGGAAGTCGCGCCGGCTCGTCCTTTTCCCTTTCGGGCTGCTGGAATTTGCGCATGTTCTCGAGCATGGTCTTAAGCCTCTTCTGCACCAGGAAGTTGACACTCCCCTCGGGATAGCTGCCGTCCTCGGCGGGCCTGCCGGCAGGAACGCCGGTGAGGATCTCGATCCCCTCCTCGACCTCGGAAACGCTCCATACGTGGAACATGCCGTCGGTCACCGCCTGCACGACCTCGTCGCTCAGCATCAGGTTCTGCTCGTTGATCTTCGGGATAACGACCCCCTGCTCGCCTGTCAACCCCTTCGCCTTGCAGACGTTGAAGAACCCCTCGATCTTGTAGTTCACCCCGCCGATGGGCTGGATCTGCCCGTGCTGGTTGACGCTCCCGGTGACCGCGATCCCTTGCTTGACCGGCAGCCCCGAGAAGGCGGAGAGAAGGCCATAGAGCTCGGCCGAGGAGGCGCTGTCCCCCTCGATCCCCTCGTAGGACTGCTCGAAGCAGATGTGCGCCGAGAAGGAGAGCGGCTGTTCCTGCCCGAACTTCCCGGCCAGGTAGCCGGTGAGGATCAGCACCCCCTTGTCGTGGATCGGGCCGGAAAGCTTCACCTCGCGCTCGATGTTCACCATCCCGGCGCGCCCCTGAGAGACGCGTATGGTGAGGCGCGAGGGACGCCCGAAGGTGTAGTCCCCCATGGTGATCACGGAGAGTCCGTTCACCTGCCCGACGACGCCACCCTTCGTGTCGCAGAGGATCACCCCCTGGGCGAGGAGTTCCTGGATGCGCTCCTCGATCCGGTTCGAGCGGTAGGTGCTCTCCTGGATCGCCCGCTTCACCCAGCTGCGGTCCACCACCTGGGCGCCGTCGCGCTTTGCCCAATAGCTCGACTCCCGGATCAGGTCGGAGAGCTCCATGAAGTGGGAGGAAAGGCGCGTCTGGTCCTCGACCATGCGCGAGGCGTGCTCCAGTAGGGCGGCGACGCCGGTCGGGTCGAAGGGGAGGAGCCCCTCGTTGCAGCAGTGAGCCGCGACGAAGAGGGCGTAGTCCTGCATGACGTCCGGGGTGCGGCTGATGCGGCTGTCGAAATCGGCCTTCACCTTGAAGAACTTCCGGTAGTCCGGCTCGAGGTAGAAGAGGAGGTAGTAGACCCAGAGCGACCCGATCATGATGATCTTCGCATCCAACGGGATCGGCTCGGGTTTCAGGGACACCACGGTCATGAAGCGGTACTGCTCGAGGACGTCCTCGATCTTTATCTCCATGTTCCTGATGCATCGCTTGAGCGACTCCCAGGCGAAGGGGTTGATGAGCACCTCACGTGCGTCGAGGACGAGGTAGCCGCCGTTGGCGCGGTGCAGGGCGCCCGGCTTGATGAGGGTGAAGTTGGTGGTCGCCACCCCCCCCATCTGCATCACGTTCTCGATGCGCCCGAAGAGGTTGTTGTAGGTCGGGTTCGACTCGAAGACCACGGGGGCGCCGAGGTCCGGGTTGTTCTCGACGAGGACGTTCACCTCGTAGCGCTCGAAGGTCGGCTCCTGTTTGGGGAGCTTCAAGCCCGGTATCTGCGGCGGCGCGGCCTGGGGCTTGAAATCCTCCAGGTTCAAAAGGAGGTCCTCCTGCACGCTCTCCAGGTACTCTTGGACCTTGGCGAACCCCTGGTACTTCTCCTTGAGCGGGTTCAGGTGATGCCCGACCGCGGCGAGCCCGAGCTCGCGGTCCAAAAGTGCCAGGGCGTCGCGCAGCGCCTTCTCGTTCTCGCGCACCTGGCGCAGGGCGTCGTTCAACTTCTCGGTCAGCTCGCGCCCCACCGTGTCGAGCTTCTCCCGCTCGTCCTTTTCGAGCGCCTCGTACTCCTCCTGGGTGAAGTTGCGCCCCTCTTTTTGCGGCACGATGACGAGCCCGGAGACGGTGCGCTGCAGGGCGAAGCCCCGCTCGCCCGCCTCCGCCTCGAGCTCGGAGAAGATCTCGCCGTTTCGCTCCTGGAACTGCTCTATGATGCCGACCCGGTTGGTCTCGTACTCCTTGCTCTCGAGCGCGGTCGGGACGTTGGCACGCATGTAGTCGAGGAGTTCGCGCATATCGGCGGCGAAGCCACGTCCCATGCCCGCCGGAAGGGCGATGGCTATGGGCGCGTCCGGGGTGTGGAAGTTGTTCACGTAGCACCAGTCGCTTGGGGGGCAGGTGTCCTTGACGAACTTCTTCAGCATCTGCCGTATGGTGGAGGTCCGTCCCGTGCCGGGCTCGCCGGCTAAGAAGATGTTGAAGCCGTTGCTGGGCATGCCCAGACCGAACTCGATAGCGGCAATGGCGCGGTCCTGGCTGATGTTGCGTTCGATGTTCGCGATCTCTTCGGTGGTCTTGAAATTGAAAAGGGCGGGGTCGCATACCCAGCGTAGCTTCTCTACGGGGACTCTGTTAGCGGTTTCGGACATGTGAGCCTCCTTGCAAGCGTTCGTGTGGGATTACAGGGACGGCAGGTGCGTGTTCAAAAGCGTCTCAAAGCGGGCTGTCGCGAGTCTCTTGAGCTCCCCTACCGCCACGGTCTCCCCGCATTCCAGGGATATCGAGGTGATGCGGCAGTCGCGCATACCGCAGGGGTTGATGCTTTTAAAAGGAGAGATGTCGGGGGCGACGTTCAGACAGAAGCCGTGCATGGATACCCAGCGCCGTACGCCGACGCCGATGGCGGCGATCTTCCCCCCCGCGGTCCAGACCCCGGTCTTCCCCGGGATGGTGAAACCCGCGACGCCAAAATCGCCGCACATCCCGATGAGAAAGAGCTCGAGGAAACGGAGGTAGCGATGCAGGTCGCGCCCGCGCCGCCCGAGATCCAGGATGGGGTAACCGACCAGTTGGCCGGGGCCGTGGTAGGTGACGTCGCCACCCCGGTTGACCCGGCGCGCCGTTATGGCGGGATCAAGCAGGTTTCCGCTGTCGCCTCCCGCGCCGATGGTGTAGACGGGGGTGTGTTCGAGAAGGATGAGCGCCTCCTCCCCCCCCTGCTGCACCTCGGCGACCAGGCGCTCCTGCAAGGCGAGAGCCTCCGGGTAACCGATCACCGCTGCGTCGTGAACGACCATGTCAGCCGTGGATGGCGCGCTTGTCTAGGTCGAGCGCCGCCTCCTTCATCGCCTCGGAGAGGGTGGGATGGCCGTGCACGGTGAGGGCGATGTCCTCGCCGCTGCCGCCGAAACTCATCACGGTGACCGCCTCGGCGATCATGTCCGAGGCGCGGGGACCGAGGATATGCACGCCGAGAAGCCTCCCCCCCTTCTCCTCGGTGAGGAGCTTCACGAACCCTTCGGTCTCGTCCATGCATTTGGCGCGGCCGTTGGCCATGAAGTTGAACTTGCCCACCTTGTAGGCGATACCCTCTTCCTTGAGCGCCTCTTCTGTCTTGCCGACCGAGGCCGCCTCGGGCCAGGTGTAGCAGACGCCAGGGATGCAGCCGTAATCGACCTGGCTCGGCTCGCCTTGCATCCGCTCGACGCAGACCGCACCCTCCTCCATCGCCTTGTGGGCGAGCATGGGACCGGCGATCAAGTCGCCGATGGCGTAGATCCCGGCGACGTTCGTCGCGTAGTCGGCGTCGACCTTGATGCGGCTGCCGTCCATCGCGACGCCGAGCCCTTCCAGGTTAAGCCCGCCGGTAAGCGGCCTGCGCCCGACCGCTACGAGGACCTTGTCGCAGAGGATCTCCTGCGTCTCTTCCTCCCCCTCGATGCGCGCGGCGAGACGTCCCTCCTTCTTCTCGACGCCGGCCACCTTGGCACCCAGCATGAACTGCATCCCCTGCTTCTTGAGCGAGCGCAGGAGCGCCTCGGCCACCTGACCGTCGCTCCCCGCGACGAGACGCGGCAACAGCTCGACCACGGTCACCTTGGCGCCAAGCCTAAGCCACACCGAGCCGAGCTCGAGGCCGATGTATCCTCCGCCCACGACGAGCAGGTGCTCAGGCAACGAGGTGAAGCTGAGCGCCTCGCGGGCGGAGACGACACCTTCACCGTCAAAGGGGAGCGACGGGAGTTGCACGGCGTCGCTGCCGGTGGCGATGATCACCTTCTTGCCGGAGATGACGGCGTTCTGCTCCCCCTTCACCTCGACCCGGTGCGTGCCGTTTTCGGGCGAAAGCATGGTCGCCGTGCCGAGAAAGCTCGTGATGCCGTTCTTCTTGAAGAGATAGGCGATGCCGTCGGTGAGTTTCTTCACGACGTCTTCCTTGCGCGCCATCATGCGGGAAAGGTTGAGGGTGGGAGGCTGCACCTCGATGCCGTGGCCGGCGAAGCGGTGCAGCGCCAGGTGGTAGAGTTCGCTCGAGTCGAGGAGCGCCTTGCTCGGGATGCACCCCTCGTTCAGGCAGACGCCCCCCAGGGAGCCACGCTTTTCTACGACGGCGACCTTCATGCCGAGCTGGGCGCCCCTGATGGCGGCGACGTACCCGCCGGGGCCGGCGCCGATTACTATGAGATCGAAGGTTTCTTCGGACATGGTTTCCCTCCAGCTTGCAACGATTTCAGTTCCAGGTTGACTCTCTTTTTCCTAGCACTCCAGCAGCATCTCCTCCGGGTCCTCGATGTACTCCTTGACCAGCTTCAGGAAGCCGACCGCCCCCTTGCCGTCCACGATCCTGTGGTCGTAGGAGAGGGCCAGGTACATCATGGGGCGCACGACGATCTGCCCTTCCACCACCACGGCGCGCTCCTGGATGTTGTGCATCCCGAGCACTCCTGACTGGGGCGGGTTCAGGATCGGGGTGGAGAGCATGGAGCCGTAGATGCCGCCGTTGGAGATGGTGAAGGTCCCCCCCTCGAGGTCGGAAAGGGCGATGCGGTTGGTACGTACCTTTTCGGCGAACTCGGCGATGGCGAGCTCGATCTGGGCGAGCCCCATCTTCTGCGCATCTCTCAGCACCGGCACCACCAGGCCGCGTTCGCCGCCGACCGCCACGCCGATGTCGCAGAAGTTATGGTAGACGATGTCGTCCCCCTCGATGCTCGCGTTCACGTCAGGGAACTCGGCAAGCGCGGCGCAGCAGGCGCGCACGAAGAGGGACATGAAGCCGAGCTTCACGCCGTGGCGCTTCTGGAAGTGCTCGCCGTGCTTCTTGCGCAGCCTGATCACCTCGGTCATGTCCGCCTCGTTGAAGGTGGTGAGCATGGCGGTGTGCTGGCGTACGGAGACAAGGCGTTCGGCGATGCGCTTCCTGATCTGGGTCATCGGCTTGCGTACGATGCGCCCCTCTTCGGCCGCCTCCTTGGGGGCGGTTTTCGGTTGCGGAGGAACAGGTGCTGCAGGGGGGGGCGTAACGGGCTGGCTGGGGGTAGCCGGCGGCGGCTGGATCGGGGCGGGCTTAACCGCGGCAGGCTGAGCCGCTTCGCCCTTCGCCGCCTGCGCCTTCATCAGGTCGTCGTTGGTGACCCGGCCGCCCCGGCCGCTTCCCTGAACCTCGCCCGGCTCTACGCCGAGCTCACGGGCGAGCTTGCGACCCGAGGGGGACATAGGGGGGGCGGCGCCTTGTGCTGCAGCTTTCTGCGGCGCCTGCGCGGCCGTGGGTTTAGCGGCCCCCTCCGCCTGCGCGCTACGAGCGTCAATCGTCGCGATCACCGCGCCGATTTTCACCGTCTCCCCTTCGCCGGATAGCACGGTCAGTACGCCGTCCGCTTCGCTGGTCACCTCCAGGGTCACCTTGTCCGTCTCGATCTCGCACAGCGGCTCGTCTTTGGCCACCACGTCGCCCGTCTTCTTGAGCCACCTGGCGATGACCGCCTCGTACACCGACTCGCCAACTGCCGGAACCTTGATATCCATGTGCATCTCCCTTTAACTGCCGTTCTACGTTCTAGGTTCTACGTTACAGGCTTCAGAGTTCACGATCGTTTCACCTTAGACACGGTGCATCCGTCCCGGTGTCAGCCCAATTAAGGTCTTAAGGGGTAACGTAGAACGTAGAACACAGAACGTAGAACGCCTCTAGATTTTTAAAGCTTCGTCAACGATGCGCTCCTGCTCGACACGGTCCAGCCGGTGCGAGCCGGAGGCGGGGGCGGCCGCGTCGGGACGCCCTACGTACCTGGGAACGCCTCCCAAAAGCTCGCTCAGCGGCTCGTGGATGAAGCGCCAGGCTCCCATGTTACGCGGCTCTTCCTGAACCCAGGTATAACGGACGCCGGCGGGGAAACGCTGTAGCTCGTCGCGCAACTGCTCGATGGGGAGCGGATAGAGCTGCTCGATGCGCAGAAGGGCACTCCCCTGCAACTGCTCTTTCCTGATGCGTCCCAAAAGGTCGTAGTAGATCTTGCCGCTGCAGATGATCACCTGGCACACAGCTTCACCGGCCGCGGGTTCGGCAATCACCTCGCGGAAACCGCCGGAGCTCAGTTCCTCGAGCCTGGAGACGCAGTCCGGGTGGCGCAGAAGACTCTTCGGGGTGAAGAGGATGAGCGGCTTTCTGAAGGGCTGCAGCATCTGCCGGCGTAGAACGTGGAAAAGTTGGGCCGGTGTGGTGGGATATACCGCCTGGATGTTGCCAGCGGCGGCAAGTTCCAGGAAGCGCTCGATGCGGGCGCTGGAATGCTCCGCCCCCTGCCCTTCATAGCCGTGCGGGAGCATGAGGACGAGGCCGCTGGAACGCTCCCATTTCGCCTCGCCGCTCACGAGGAACTGGTCGATGATCACCTGGGCGCCGTTGACGAAGTCGCCGTACTGGGCCTCCCAGATGGTAAGGGCCTCGGGAGCCTCGAGGGAATAGCCATACTCGAAACCTAGCACCGAGAATTCGGCCAGCATGCTGTCGAAGGCGCAGAAGTGGGTCCCCTCCGGTACTACCGCGCAGAGCGGCAGGTAGGTGGCGCCGCTTTCCTGGTCGAAGAGGGTGCTGTGGCGGTGGCTGAAGGTGCCACGCCGCACGTCCTGGCCCGACAGGCGCACGGAGACACCAGAGGAGAGGAGCGAGGCATAGGCAAGGGTCTCGACGTTGCCCCAATCGAGCGGTCCCCCCTTCACCACGGCATCCCTGCGCTTTTGCAGCACCGCGGCTACCTTGGGATGGGGGGTGAAACCGTCGGGGATGCGTGCGAGCCGCTCGGAAAGCTCAAGGAGCGTGGCGGAGGGAACCGAGGTCGGCACGGCAACTTTGGCGACGCCCGGTTTCATCCCGCTCCAGTGGGCGAGGAAGGCCGACTCCACCGGAGCCGCCTGGCGTTCGCCGGCCTGGGTCAGCCGCTGCACCACCTCGGTTTCAATCTCTTTAAGCACATCTTCTTCGAATCCCTCCGCCAAAAGCTCCATCTCGTAAAGCGAGTGCAACTGGGGGCGGAGCTTGATCTGCTGGTACATGAGCGGCTGGGTGAAGTAGGGCTCGTCACCTTCGTTGTGGCCATGCCTTCTGTAGCAGATCACCTCGACCACCACGTCCTTGCGGTAACGGTCGCGATAGGCTACGGCGAGCTCCGTCACGTGCACCACGGCCTCGGCGTCGTCACCGTAGACGTGGAACACCGGGGCCTGCACCATCTTCGCGACGTCGGTCGCGTAGTGGCTGGAGCGCGCATCTACGGCGCTCGTCGTGAAGCCGATCTGGTTGTTGAGGACGATGTGGAGGGTGCCGCCGGTGCGATAGCCGGCAAGCTGGGAGAGGTTCAGCGTCTCGGCCACCACCCCCTGGCCGGAGAAGGCGGCATCGCCGTGGATCAAAAGCGGGAGCACGCGGGTTTCCCCGTCGCTGCCGATGCGGTCCTGGCGAGCGCGGCATTTGCCCTGCACTACCGGGTCGATCGCCTCGAGGTGGCTCGGGTTGGAGGTGAGGGTCAGGTGGACGGTACCGCCGTCGGCACCCGGGGCGTTCACCGAGAACCCCTTGTGGTATTTAACGTCCCCTTCACCGACCACGCCGTACTCGAAGTTGTCGGCGAACTCGGCGAACATATTCTCATACGGCATGCCGAAGATGTTGCAGAGCACGTTCAGGCGGCCTCGGTGCGGCATGCCGAAGACGACGTCGGTGACGCCCATAGAGGCCGCCTTGGTGACGGCGGCGTCCAGCATCGGGATGAGGACGTCCCCCCCCTCGAGCGAAAAGCGTGTCTGGCCGGGGAACCTCTTGTGCAGCTCGCGCTCGAAGAGGGCGGCTTCCTTGAGCTTTTTCAGCAAAAGGAGTCGCTTTTCCTTGGTGAAAACGCCGCGGTTGCCCACCGGTTCCATCCGGTCGATGAGCCACTGCCGCTCGTCCGGGTCCTGAAGGTGCATGAACTCAACGCCGACCGACCCGCAGTAGGTGCTGCGCAGCACCTGCAGGATATCCTTCAGCGTGGCGCTTTTTTTCATGAAGCGCCTGGTGTGGAAGATCTTGTTAAGGTCGGACGGGTCCAGCCCGAAGGTCGAGAGCGAGAGGAGAGGATGCTCTATCCGGCAGGGTGAAAGGGGATCGGTGCACGCCAGCAGGTGACCGATGTCGCGGTAGCGGTAGATGAGGGACTGTACCGAGGACTGTTTCAGAGCTTCCTCGGATCCCGGCGCCGGGGGTGTGCCAGGCGCCGGGGCGGCGGCCCCCAGGTCAAAACCGGTGAAGAATGCCCGCCATTCCTCGGAAAGCTGCTCGGGCTCACGTTTCCAAAGTTCGTACTGGTTCTCAATCCACTGGGGGGTCAGGTTGTCTAATATACCCATCGATCTGCTCCTTTTCATGAACACGGAGAGTGTAGCAGATGAGGGTTTCGTTTCAAGCGGAGCGTTTTTTCGCGTACCGCCAAACTTGAACTTTTTCAAGGGTGATCATGCCGCCGTCCATCATCTCCTCCACGGCGGGAAGGATCGCCTCGACACGCACCCGCTCGTCGACCACCTCGATCACCATGGGTAGGTCGGTTGACAGGCGCAGCAGCCTATCGGTGTGGTACATGCTGTGCGCGCCGAAGCCGGCCACCCCGCGCAGCACCGTGGCACCGGCGAATCCCTCCTTGCGGAACAGTTCGACGAGCGCCTCGTAGAGCGGGATGTGCTTGTACTTGTCGCGCTCCCCGATGTAGATCCTCAGGAGAACCTGCTCGCCGAGCATCCCCGTCCTGTCACTTTCCAGGCTCATGTCCCTCACCTTCATAGGCACGCTTCCCTCCATGTGTATTTATAGATGCAAAGGCGCAGGCCGCCGGTGGCGGCAGGCGCGGGGCTACAGCCAGCGGGCCGTCTGTATCCCGAGCCAGGTGCAGGCAAGGCAGGCGATTACGCTGATCAAGATATTGGTAAAGGCAAGGAGCAGCGCTCCCTCCTCGATGAGGCGGAAAGTTTCCAGGCTGAAGGTGGAAAAGGTGGTGAGTCCCCCCAGAAAGCCGATGGTGATGGCAAAACGCAGGGTAGGCGGGATGAGCGCGCTCCTGATGGAGAACTCCATGACAAGGCCGATCAGAAACGCCCCGATGATGTTGACCGCAAACGTGCCGTAGGGGAAGCCGGTACCGCAGATCCGGTACACGAAGCCGGAAAGGAAATACCGGGTCAGACAACCGGCCGCCCCGAGAAGGGCTATGAGAAAAATCTGCTCCATGTAAAAACCAGCCGTTTTAGAAGTTCCAGCCGAGCCTCAGGCCGAAGCTGTCGGAAGAGGAGTCAGGCTGGAAGTAGTAGGTTCCCTGGACAGGCTTCAGGTCGGACCGGGCGAAACGCAGGGCATCAAAGACGAGCGACGCCCGGAAGTTGCCGTACCCGGCGCCCAGTTCGGCGAAGCCGCTCATCCTTCCCTTGGGGTGGAAGGTGGTCTTGCCGCTGCCGCTGAAGTCGATGGTGTTACCCACGTAGAAGGGGTACTTGGCACCCGCTTCGGCAGATACCCTCACCTGGCCCAGCGGAGCGTCAGCGCGTGCGCCGATCCGTGCGTAACCGACCTGCCACCCCTCGGTGTAGCCGGAGACGCTGGTCCCGTCGGAAGCGGTCGAGTCCTGCAGGTCCCGGAACCACCCCTGGTAACCGACACCGGCAAATGGCTCCAGACGCGCGGGGAGGGGCTCGAGCCGGTAGCCTAGGTCGAGCTCCCCTTTCGCGCCGTAATAGCTTACGTGAGTATCAACCGGCACCGACTCAGGGGCCTGGGTCTGCCCCTCGTAGGAAACTTCGCCGCCGAAGACTTCGGCCCTGCCGCGGACGGCAATAGAAGAGGAAGTGACGGAACCAAGGCGCACGCCAACGCAAAAAAGAGGGCCCTGCTCCTTGAGCAGCGTCTTGCCGCCGTTGCGCTCCTTCCAGGTGAAGTACTGGGGCCCGAAATACGGGGTGAGCTCTTCCAGCCCTGCCGCAGTCGCAGCCGCAGGAGCGGCGCAGCTTAGGAGTAAGGCCGCGACCGCGAGGTATTTCATCATCTCATCCCCCGCGCCGTCAGACAGCTTTCTCTTCTTTTTTCTTGCGCGGTGCGCGAGGCTTCTTAGGCTCCTCCTCGGACGCTGCAGCGGGCTCCGCGGCCTTAGCGGCGCTGCGCTTCGCGGGGACCTTGGCCTTTGCGGCGGGCGTCTTTTCGGGGGCCGGCTCGGCGTTGGCTGCCTTGGCTGCCTTGGCTGCCTTGGCTGCCTTGGCTGCCTTGGCTGCCTTGGCCGGCTTCGCAGCCTTGTCGGACTTGTCGGACTTGTCGGACTTGTCGGACTTGTCGGACTGGTCCGACGGGGTGACCGCCTTCTTGGCCTTCGCGGCTTTTGCAGGCTTGGCGGGTTTTGCTTGCTCGACCGCAGCAGGTTCGGCGGTGGCTACCGGGGCCACGGCGGCGGGCTCGGTAACCTTTGCCTTCCTGGGGCGGGCCGGCTTTTTCTTTGCGGCAACCTCGGCCTTGCCGGCTTCGGCGGCGGGTGCTGCCGCCGACTCTGCCGCTCCGCTTTGCGACGCGGGGGCCGGTGCCGAGGCCTGGCTCTGTACTGCAGGTGCTGCTGCCTCGACGGCAACGGCAGCAGCCTTCGGCTTGCGCGCAGGGCGCGCCTTCTTGGCCGGTTTCTCCGGCACGGCGGCGGGCTCGGCTACCGGGGCAGGTGCACCGGACTCGGCAACGGGGACAGCTACACCGGCTACCACTGCTTCAAGGACGGCCTCGACGGCTCCACCCTTGCCGCGGCTTCTCTTCTTGCGTGCAGGCTTCTTCTCCGCGGGCGCCTCACCCGGGGCAGCGGCCTCAACCACGGGCGCCGCTTCGGCGGCAACGGCCACGGGTAGGGCTGTTTCGGACTCGTCGCCTACCTGCTGCCCTTCACCCGCTGCGACGGCCTCGTGACCGCCCTTGCCGCGCCGTCTCTTCCGGCGACGTTTCTTCTTGACCTCTTCAACAGGCTCGCCCGATGCCGACAGCTCGGCCCCGGCCTCCTCGGCCTGCTCGGAAACGGCGCCACCCGCGGCAAGCTCCCCGGCGTCGCCGGGCAACTCGACTTCGGCCTCGGCCGGGTGGGCATCGGCGCCTCCCCCCTTGCCCCGCTTACGCTTTCTGCGTCGCTTCTTCTTGTGTTCCTCCGGCTCGCCATCTACGGTCACCACGAGCTCCGCACCGGACGGCTCCTCGACCACAGCGACCGGCACCGCCTCGGCATGCACCTCGGGCTCGGCTGCCTTCTTCCCCTTTTTCTTCTTCTTGCGCCCATCGGCGGCGACCTCGGCGGGTGCCTCCTCTTTGGCAACGGGACGCGCCGGCTGCACCTTCTCCTGGGGCTGTTCCTCGACCTTCTCCCGCTTGACGAGCTCCAGGTCCATCTGGTTCAAGAGATAAGAGGGTTTCCCCTTGACGGTCACCTCTATGTCGTAGTCGTTCTCGATCCGGGAGAGTTCGTGACGCTTGCGGTTCAGAAGGTAGTAGGCGATCTCGAGGGGCAGGCTTCCCACCACCTCGCCGATGGTCCCTTTGGCGGCGGCCGCGTGCACCTTCCTAAGGAAGGAGAGCGCCATCGCCTCGACCGACTTCACCTTGCCGCGCCCGTCACAGTGCGGGCACTCTAGGGTGCTCGCCTGGTTCAGGGTCTGGCGGATGCGCTGCCGGGACATCTCCAGAAGGCCGAACTCGGAGATGCGGGAGACGTTCACGCGCGCCTTGTCCGCCTTGAGCGCGCTCTTGAGGGTCTTCTCGACCTCGGCGTTGTGCTTTCTGTCACGCATGTCGATGAAGTCGATGACGATCAGCCCGCCCAGGTCGCGCAGCCTCAGCTGGCGCGCCGCCTCCTCGGCAGCCTCCATGTTGGTCTTGAACGCGGTGTCCTCGACCCCCTTCTCGCCGGTGGACTTGCCGGAGTTGACGTCGATGGAGACGAGCGCCTCGGTCGGCTCGATGAAGATGGAGCCCCCCGATTTCAGCGGCACCTTCTTCTCGTAGATAAGGTCGATCTGCTCCTCGAGCTGGTAGCGCGAGAAGAGGGGACGCTTTTCCTGGTGCATCTTCACGAGCTTCTCGAAGGTGGGATCGATCTCCTTGAGCGCCTCGCGCACGTCCTGGTAGACGTCCTTGCTGTCGACGAGCACCTCGTCTATGTCGGCGGAGAAGTAATCCCGGATGGTCCTAATGATCAGGGCGGACTCCTGGTAGATCATCCCCGCCCCTTTCATGGACATCCCTTTTTCGCGGATCCCCTGGTACAGCGCCACCAGACTGTCGAAGTCCTTCTGCAGCTCCTCGCGGGTGCGCCCCATCGCCTCGGTGCGGATGATGTAGCCGTACCCCTCGGGGATGGTCATCTCGGAGATCATCTCCTTGAGCTTCTTGCGCTCCCCCTCGCTCTCCACCTTGCGGGAGATCCCGGCGGAGTCGCTCCCAGGCATCACCACCATGTAGCGGCCCGGCAGTGAAACGTACGTGGTGAGGGCGGCTCCCTTGTTGTCGCGCTCCCCCTTCTCCACCTGGACGATCAGCTCCTGCCCCCTTCTCAGCACCTCCTGGATGCGGGGACGACGGTGGCGCTGGTCCTCGGGGATATCGTCACGCCACTTCCAGTTCTCGGGGTGCAGCTCTCCCATCTGCAGAAAGCCTAGCTTCTTGAGCCCGATGTCGACAAAGGCGGCCTGCAGCCCCTGCTCAACGCGGACCACGACTCCCTTGTAGATGTTGCCGCGCGTCTGCTCGTTGCCGGCGATCTCAACATCGAGATCCACCAGACGTCCATCCTCCACGATTGCCACGCGCGCCTCTTCCGAGTGCAGCGCATTGATCAGCATTTTTTTTGCCATAGATTGCTTGTTCCCTTTCCTTTTGGGGCCGCGGGCTCCCGGCGGCAGTGCCGGCCGGTGCCTCTCGCGCCCAGGTTTGTTGTCTCGCCGGCAGTGCCGGCCAGTTTCTTCTCGTATATGCAGCCCCGAATGAAGATTCGGGGCGGACAAGATTAATGAAAACCGAGTGATTATAGCAGAGTTTCTTTCTCACGCACTATAAAAAAACAGAGTGTACACGCGGCATTAAGGCATTCAAAGCAGCGTTTGCATCGCCTGTGATGCTCCACATGAGGGACGGCAGGATGAGATCCACATGAATATGGCTGCAAATTCAGCAGCTTACCAGGAGCACCCATGCAAGCCTGCCCCCGGCGCCCCCTGCCATTAAATTAGCTGTTTATTGCGCCCCGGAAGTATGCTATTGGATTTCGTCAAACCACGCCCGAAGGTGCGCCATGCCCGGTATCAAAATAGACACCACGCCGCTTAACCCGATCTACCTGGAAATGGGGGCGGCGGTCCAGGACTGCCAGAGGATCGAGCTTTATATCTCGTTCATCGTGACGCTCCTTATCGAACTCTCCGACGGAGCGCTCACCGAAGAGGAGTTCAGCGGGTCGATGGAGATCCTCGGTTCCCAGACCATGGGACGGCTGATGGAGGAGATCAAGGAGAAGGTCGGCTTCAACGACCAGGCGGTGCACGCGCTGCGCCTGGCACTTAAGGCAAGGAACTTCCTGATCCACCGCTTCTACAACGAGCGTTCAGACCTGCTGTTGACCGGCGAGGGGCGCGAGAAGGCACTGCGTGAGGTTCGCTCCAAGAGGGCGACGCTGAACACCGCAAACGCGGTGCTCGATTCGGTCATGAAGGATCTGGTGCGCCTGAAAGGGATCGACCTGGAACAGTTCAAGACGGAGCTGGAAGAAAGATTCGAGTCCTGAAGAGGACCCAAGGAGAAAAGCTGCATGCTGCGAGATTCCCAAACCATAGGTACCATGGCCCACGTCATACAGCTCTCGGTCGCCCCCGTCTTCCTTTTGACCGCCATCGGGACTATGCTGAGCGTCATGATCAACCGGCTCGGACGCATCATCGACCGCGCCCGCTACCACGAGGGGAGGCTCGAGACAGTCTCCCCCGACGGGCTGCCGAAACTGCACGCCGCGCTCGCCACCCTCAAACGCCGCGCCGACTTAATCGGTCACGCCATCTTCCTGTGTACGGCCACCGCGGTCCTCGTCTGCACTGTGATCGCGCTGCTCTTCATCGGCGATTACCTGCGCTACGACGTCTCGGTCCCGGTCGCGGTGCTCTTCATCGTCGCCATGCTGCTCATGGTGGCGGGACTCATCAACTTCCTGCGCGAGATCTTCATCGCCAAGGAAAGCCTGCAGATCGGCCCGCACACGGTAGTCAAATGATCCGGCGCCCCGAAAGGGGCCCGCAGGAGGCACTTTATGGATCTCCGCGACCTTGCCCTCCCCGTCTTCGACAGCCACTTCCACATCATCGACCGCCGTTTCCCACTCGTTGAAAACCAGGGCTTTCTCCCTGACGATTTCACCTGCCGCGATTACCTCGAGCGGTGCTCCGGCATGAACCTGGCCGGTGGCGCCATCGTCTCCGGGTCGTTCCAGGCCCTGGACCAGTCCTACCTGGAGGACGCGCTCGCCACCCTGGGGCCGCGCTTTGTGGGAGTGACGCAGCTCCCCGCCTCGGTCAGCGACGAGGAGGTCTTGCGCCTCAACCGGCTCGGGGTGCGCGCCGTACGCTTCAACATAAAGCGGGGCGGCTCCGAAAATGTGGCGCACCTGGAAGCGATGGCCCGGCGGGTTCACGAACTGGCAGGGTGGCACGTGGAGCTCTACGTCGACTCCCGCGAGCTCCCCCCACTCAAGAGCACCCTCCTCCGGCTCCCCGCAGTCAGCATTGACCACCTTGGACTTTCCCGCGAGGGTCTGCCGATTCTCCTTGCGCTCGCCGAGCGCGGGGTGCGGGTAAAAGCAACCGGCTTCGGACGCGTCGATTTCGACGTGCCGGCCGCCCTGCGCGACTTCTGCAGCGCCAACCCCGAAGCCCTCATGTTCGGCACCGACCTCCCTTCCACGCGCGCCCCGCGCCCCTACCGCGACGACGACCTGCGGCTTGTCGTCGACACGCTCCCCACCAAATTATCCCAGAAGGTTCTCTGTCAAAACGCGCTCAACTTCTATCGCCCAATGGCTGTATAGTCAAAGAGTTTACTCAATGAAAGAAATCAAGATTAATTATTTTAAAATAATTTGACTTTATTCCATTTTATATTAAAAACATAGGTCACTTCTGCGAACAGATATAGGCTTTTCTCAGGATTTTTACTTACAATAGTCCCTGAGACTATTCTTACGAAAGCAGGTAAGATGGCAGAGATCTTTTTCATAGCCAGTGACGAACGAGCACTCGATCTTGTGGAGAGCTTGCGCATTCAGTCGCCAAGAAGTCTTACTTTCGAGACTGACTTGGCTAGCGCAGTGAAGAGACTTCACAAAGAGAATCCGCGTTTCGTGTTCATCCAGTCCAGCCTGGATGGTATTCCGTGCGACGAGATAGCCACACAGGCCAGGATGCTCGTGGACAACGCGGCCCTGCAGCTCATCCTGCTGGGGGATGACGACGCGCCCCCCGGCTTCCCGCCGCCAGGCTTCGCCGCGTCACTCAACCTCACCTTACCTACCGCGCAATTGACGTCCGACGTGCTGCAGCTCCTTTCCGAGGATATTGCCCAGACCACTGCAGCGCCGTCCGCATTGATCCTCGACGATCTCCCGGACTTTGAAATCCCCAGCTTTGACAGCATAGTAGAGCCGCACCCGGCACCACAGTGGCCGTCCGAACCTCCCGAGCCGCTGATTTTCGACGCAGAAGCATTGCAGGAGCCGCCGGCAGAAAAGGCCCCGGAGATCACGGGTTCCGACGAGATCGTCTTCTTCGTCGCCGCCCAGCCCCAGCAACAGGAGCCCACGGAAGAGCCGGCCGAACCCGCGGTGCAGGCCGCAGCACAGGTTGCCGCCCCCCAGCGCAAGGAAAAGGGACATGGCACCCAGCCGAAGTCCTTGTACCCGAGCCCGAACCAGATCTACCGCAAGCCCCCGGAGCTGTGCGGCGTGCCGGAGGAAGAGGACGAACCAGCGGTTGCCGAGGGGCCGGAAACCAAACGCCTGTCACGCCCGCTTTACGTCGGCATCGCCCTGCTCTTCGCAGGCCTGCTCTTCTGGCGTCTTTTTGCACACCAGCCCGAACCGCAGTCGACGCAGAAACCTGAAGCGGTTCCGGCCGCTCCGCCCGGCAAGACTGCCGCTCAACCGCAACAAACACCGACAGCCTCCGGTGAGCAGCAGGCGTTGCCCCTGTTCATCCCGAGGGTCCCCGCCGACGCAGCCTATGCCGCGGCCCATCCGGGTTGGGAGCGCTACGAGAATGATAAGGTTGAGTTCCGGGTCTTCCGCGAAGGGGGACGGATCATCGCGATCCAGGCCCTTCCCATGGGTGACGCAGGGATCGGCGAACGCCAGGTGCCGGCCTGGTTCCGGGAAGCGGTGGGTGCCGAGATGCCCGCAAAAGGGAAGGTCAAAGAGGCTGATGGCGTCAAGGTCGAAACAAGGCGTGCCCCTGACGGTGCCGAGGTCGCCATCTACCGCAGTCCGCAAAGCCGCATCCTGGGTGTGGTGCTTCAGCTCGCCGCCCCGCGGCCAAAATAGACGCCAATCCAGGGTGACGCTCCCGCAGCAGCAGTCAGCCTTCGTGTAGCGCAGCAGCCATTCTTTTTCAGGGAGTTTGCATGCCGGTTCAACTCGAAACGAAGCACCTGGGCCTAGCCCTTATGTTACTAGCCGCCTTCCCGCTGACCTCTTACAGCATCGAAAAGAAGTTCGAGTTGGAACCTGCCACCCTGGCACGGAAATACCCCATGCCCGCCCCGGCCCCCAAGGCCAAGCAGCCCGCGCCGCAGAAGGCAACGGGGACGCAGACCTACAAGGTCAAGCGCGGCGACTTCATCTACAAGGTGCTGGCCCGGGAGTACGGGCTCACCGGCGAGCGCGCCGTGGCGGTCGCACGCAGGGTGAAAAGCGCCAACCACCTTTCCGATATCAAGAGGCTGAAGGTCGGCTCTACCCTCGTAATCCCCATTGATCCCCCCGCACACGGTACGGCCAAGGTCAGGTCGCACCGCGCCGCAAAGGTCGCAGCGGCGAAAGCACCGCGCGGCGGCGCGAACACGATGATGGTCCTGCAGGCCCCGTCAGGGCAACAGGCACCGTCGCGTGCTTCACTGGTCGGTACAGACGCGGTCCAGCAAGCCTCCCACGTCTGGCCGCAGTTGATTCCCAATGCACCTTCCGTGAAGGCACAGCTCGACTACCTCTCCGGCGCCTTCTCCCTCTCGCTTGATCCTGAGAAGTACCCATTACTGGCGACCCAGGACGACGGTGCCATCCTCGTCGACGCCGACGGAACACTCCCGCCGCTCGTCAAAAACCTGCTGCAGGAGAAGAACCCGCATCTCTCCATCGTCTCCGAGCGTGCCGACAACCCGCGCGCCTTCTACCGCGCCCTTCTGGGAGCGGCGCGCTTCTACTCTTTCGAGGAGGACTTCCTAGTCGACTTCGGCTCCGAGTGCAAGGTGACGGTGCAGGCTGACTTCAAGATCGAGAAGAACCAGGACAGCCTGCTGCACCAGGACATCACGCTTTTAAAGATCCCGGGGAAACGCCCCGCAACGCCGCAGGCGCTGGTCCGCCTCCTCGCGGCCAACGGCTTCAAGCTGGTGGAGACGCCCTCCAGCGCCCCGATCATCACGGGGAGGCCCGACGACAACGTGCTGTACCAGATCCCGGAGAAGGACCCGAGAACCATAGCCGATGCGCTGCTTGGCGCCCTCGGAATCAGGTACCAGGCCGACAAGAACATCGACCTCTACGCCGGCGACAACAACGGCGTCCGCCTAGAGATCCCGGCGTACCGCTACTTCGAGAAGAACGGCAACCGCTACGTGCTGGCGCGTTTCCAGGGGGACCCGATGGGTGACTCGCTGACTAACCTCCTGGAGGCGAAGGGATACCGGGTGATCCAGGTGCAAGACCAGGACGACCTAGAAAGCCTGTCGGACAAGCTTTTGAACCGGCTTGACATCTCCGGCCGCTACGGCGAACAGGACCTGTGGTCGGTATGGGAGCAGGGGTACGGGGTGAGGATGCCGGGCGTCATGATCAACGACCCGCGTGGGGGAAGGATTTTCATCACGGATCGCAAGGTCGATCCGCTGGTGCAGGAACTGGCCAAACTGAACGGCTACCGGCAGGAGGTCCGGTAACCGCTCAGGAAGTCTTTGAAAGTCTATTTGCCGAACTGCTGGTAGGCGTTCTGAAGCAGTTCCATCTGGTCCCGGTTCATGATGGCCAGGAACCACTTCTGGTAGGACTCGGTAAACTGGACCACCCTCTCCATCGAGATGGCGTCGAGCATCTGTTCGAGTTCCATCGCCAATTCGAGAGCCTCCCGCACCGTGGGTGGCTCTTCTTTTACCTTCTTCTCCAACTCGCGCACCTTCTTAAGGATTTCCTCGGCCTGTGCCAGATCGAGCCGCGCCGCCTCGACCACATCGTCCAGCCTTAGTTTCCCGACAAGGGCGAAAAGCCTAGCGCGGTTTTCCCGCTCGAGGGCGCTCTTAAGCCAGATGTAGAAGATCTCGCGCTCCTCCTTGAACAGGTTCGCAAAATAGTGGTAGATATCGGCGCACGCGAACTCCGTTTTCTCACAGACGGTCAAGACCTGGGCCACCGCGATATCCATTTTGTACGCCATTTTCCCCTCCATCAGCAGGCTTCTCTGGGGACTGGCTCCGCCGGTGCCCGTCCCGCTGCCTACCTTTTAAAAACTTCTCTAATTCAAAAAACCAAATAACTACATATCCTTACACCACAATTTACCCTTATCCGTCCAAAGCCGCAACTGTAACGGCAGGCTTCGCCCCTAAAACTGGTGCGATCCTGCGACTGTTTCTTTGGCTGTGGCGGGTGGAAAAGGCGGCTGGTTACTCCCCGGACAAGTGCAGGTAGCAGTCCGCGCGGTAGAGGGAGGCGTCCGCGGCGAACGAGGAACGGGGGAAGGTGCGTAAAAACTTGGTGAAGCCGTTCAGCGCATCGCGGTAGTCGTGCGCCAGGTAGGCGCGCTCGGCGCGCTGGAAGAGCTCGCGCTCGCCGGACTTAACCTGTCCCTCGGATGCAGGCGCAGACGCCTGCTTCTTCGCGATGGCGGAAGCCGGACGCCGGGAGGCTCTGCTCTTGACGCTCTTTCCGGGACGTACCGGAACCAGGAGCTTGTCGCCTGGATGGATCAGGTCAGGGTTTCTTATGCTGTTGAAGACCAGCATCTGCGGGAAGTAGTCGGCTACCCCGATGTGTTTCCTCGACAGTTTGGCGAGCGTGTCCCCCCGCTTCACCGTTACGGTGCGCACGAGGACCCCGTCCCTTGGCGAGGCAGGCGCCACGCCCGAGGTCTCCGGCTTCGGGGTGTACATAAGCATCTCGTCGGCATGGCCTACGGTGACGCCGGCGCCGAGCAGGATGAGGCTGCCGATGGTGACGAGGGTCTGTTTTGCCATCTCAGTACCTGTTGCCGAGGAGATCCTGGTAATTGAGCGAGTTCTTCATCTGCACGCTGGTGCCGACGGCCACGCCCGGCTTCACGCGATAGGTTACCTTGATGCTGCGTCTCTCGCCAGCGCCGAGTTCGTCGAGGCGCCAGAGGTAGACGCCGTTGTCGTACCTGCTGAAGGCGGGCTCGGCTGCCACCAGTTCGAGCTGGGCAGGCAGGGCGCTCTGCAGGATCACCTGTTTTGCCAGACTTGATCCGCGGTTCACGCAGTTCAGGTCAAGCGAGGAGACTTCGCCGGGCTTCAGCTTGCCACCCCTTGCCGCCAAGGTGAGTTCCACGATGGGGCGGGAGTAGGTGAGCTGGAGATTGACCGCAGCGGCGCGGTCCGCAGCCTCGGGCTCGAAGCGCACCGATGCGGCGGCAACGGCACCGTCGAGGGCGCTCGCGGGCGTTTCCATTTCCATGATCACGTACGCCTCTTCCTTCGGGGAGAGAGGACCGACGTGGTTGATGATCGGCTCGCTGCTCTGGCGTTTGCCGTCGCGGTTCACGTCGTCGTAGAAGGTGTATGTCGCGTTCGCCGGTACGCTGGCCTTGATGGCGAACACCTCCCGCACGTTGCCGGTGTTGGTGACGACAAGCGGCACGGAAACGGTCTGGCCGGGGATCGCGACGATTTTACCCGCGCCGGTGCGCGCCGTGACGCCGCTCACCCGCTGCACGAAGCTCGTGGCGGAGACGAAGGACTCTTTCTTGCCCAGCGCGCCGTTGACGATGTCGGCCCTGACGATGAGTTCTTGGTCGGCGAGCGCTTCGTCCTTCAAGCGGAAGGTGAGGTTGTGGTCCTGGCTCTCGCCGGACTTAAGCCGCATACCGTCGAGCACGAGGGCGCCGTTCTCCTTCTTGAAGCCGGCAGGCGTACCGGAAGGCTCGTACTGGGGCGGATAGCTGACCCTGAGGGTGACGTCCCGGGCCGCCGCGCTGCCGATGTTGAGCAGGGAAACGCGGTAGGAGACCTTCTCGCCGGGGAGAAGCTTCGTCTTGTCGCTCTTCACCACCGCCCTCAAAAGCGGCGCCGAGGTGCGCAGCGCGATCTCTTTGGTCTGGGAAGCCTCCCTGGCGAAAGCGGAGACCACCTTAACGGGATAGCTGCTCTTCTGGCCGTCTATGTTGCCGCGCGGAATGGTCCCGACGGCCAAGCCCCTGAACTTCTCCCCCACCTCGAGGGTCAGGGTGCTCTTGATGGCGACATCCGGGGTATCGGCCGCGGCGAAATGGAAGTCGTACTCAGGCGGGAAGCCCGATTCAAGCAGGAAGCTGTCGCTGCCGTTGCCGGAGTTGACGATGTCCATCGGGATCACGAAACGTTTCCCCGCCTCCTGGGTCTCGCCGGCGGCCCCGAGCCTGACGTCGAGGTCGGCGTACTGGGCCACCTCAATGTTGAAGACCTGGGTCACTTCGCCCTGCGGCGCGGGCGCCCCACCCTTCTTCACGGTCGGGTATTCGATCCCCATCTGCAGGAGCTTAGCCGTGGCGTTGGCGGCGGCGGGAGTGCCGGGGTAGCGGTCGATCACGTCCTTGTAACCGGCGATCGCCTTTTTACGCAGCGCGGAGGATTTTCCCTTCTCCTTGCCGTGCTTGGCGACGCTGATCTTTTTGTCTTTCACTTCTCGGGAGGCAGCAGCTTTCTCAGCGGCAGCTTTCTCAGCGGCAGCCTTCTCAACTGCGGCCTTCTCGGCAGTGGCTTTCTGCGCGGCAGCGGCCCTTTCTGCAGCGGCATCGATGGCAGCCTTGTCGATGGCAGCCTTGTCGGCGGCAGCTTTCTCAGCGGCGGCCTTTTCGGCAGAAGCCTTGACTGCGGCGGCCCTTTCTGCGGCTGCGCGCTCGGTAGCAGCCTTTTCTGCGGCTGCCACGCCGGGAGCCGGTTGTGCTGCAGTCTTCGGCGTGGCGGGAATGGCCTCACCCTTCTCGTAGCGCTCGGCGAGCTGGATGAGTTCGTCCTCTACCGTCGCCTTGAGCGGGCTCTCCGGGTAGTCCCGGAGGAACTGCGCCATGTATTTGCCCGCCTCCTGGTTGTTGCCGACTTTGTAGTTGGCCCGCGCCAGCCAGAAAACGGCCATGTCTTTCAAAGGGGTGTCCGGGTACTTTTTGAGGAGGGTGGACATGCTCTCAACCGCGGCAGGGTAATCTTTTTTCTGGTAGGAATTGAACCCGGAAATAAAGATCTGCGAATCTTCGGAATCGAGAGAGAAAGCAGGCGCGGGAACTAGAAGCGCAACAAAGAGCAAGACTGTCAGGATTTTCAAGAATGAGGCACGGAAAATCTTATAAAGATGCACGTGATGAACCTTTCCGGGCTTAAGGTATAAGGCGTTGAACCTGTCGGAAAGTATCACTATAGACAACTATTGTCAACGCAGAATGGGGTTATATGGATGAGTCGCGAGCCCTGTGTTTGCGCGCCTTTCCGTCATGTCTTGCCCCCTCATAAGCCCGCGGTCAAACGAGTGCCTCAATGTGATGTTCCCGGTGAGGAAAGCATCGTTTTCGCTTTACCTCAAATGACTTTTCAGTTACAGAGATTTAGCCGTCGCGACAGGCACATCCATCACCCAGAAGGTAGCAATGACACGTCTGATTCTCCTCGGCACATGCTCCGCCCTTTTCTTCAGCAGCACCTTCGTCCTCAACCGCGCCATGAGTCTGCAGGGGGGGCACTGGATCTGGACTGCGAGCCTGCGCTACTTCTACATGTTCTTCATGCTGGGGCTGTGGCTCGCCCTCACCGGCAAGTCGCACCTCCTTAAGGAAGTCTTCAAGGCCTTTCGCAGTAACTGGTGTTTCTGGACCGTGGCGGGAAGCACCGGCTTCGGCGTCTTCTACGCTCTGCTCACCTTCAGTGCTTCCTTCGCACCCGGCTGGGTCGTGGCGACCACATGGCAGTCGACCATCCTCGCCACGCCGCTCGTGCTCCTTCTCTTCGGAAAACGCGTGCCGATGCGCGGCGTCTTCTACACCGTCCTTATCTTCATCGGTATCGTCCTGGTCACCCTGGAACAAGCCGCGGCGGCCTCAGTGCGGGAAACCGTGCTGGGCATACTCCCCGTTCTTATTGCGGCTTTCGCGTACCCCCTCGGCAACCAGTTGATCTGGGAGGCGCGTCACGGCAAGACCGTCAGGCTTCCCAAGGCAAGCACCGCGGTGCTCGACGACAGCGCGGCACGCGTACTCATCATGGTGTTAGGCTCGCTTCCGCTTTGGGCCGTGCTGATCCTCTTCGTGCACCCTCCCGCCCCGTCGGCGGGACAGCTCGTCAACACCGCGATGGTGGCGGTCTTCTCGGGAGTGCTTGCCACCACGCTCTTTTACAAGGCGCGCCACCTGGCGAGGACGCCGTTCGAGCTCTCGGCCGTGGACGCCACCCAGTCCATGGAGGTGGTCTTCTCCGTGCTAGGAGAGATCGCGTTCCTTGGGGGCGCCTGGCCCGGTGCGGCGGGAGGTGTCGGCATCGTGCTCTCGCTGCTAGGCCTCGTACTCTACGTGAGGTCGCAGACCCTCGCAGAGTGAGATATTAATGTGCGGCCCAGCGCCGCCCCCACCCAAAAAACTGGAGGTCGACATGGCAATCAAGGAAGGCTGGCGCGGCAGGTTCTTCGAGGATTTCGAGGTAGGCGACGTCTACCCCCACCCGCTGGGACGCACCATCACGAAGACCGACAACATCTGGTTCACCCTCCTCACCCAGAACACAGCGCCGGTCCACTTCGACGCGCACTACTCCGCCCAGACCGAGTTCGGAAAGCCACTGGTCGACTCGACCCTCACCCTCGCCATCGTCACCGGGCAGAGCGTCACCGACATCTCGCAGAACGTCTTTGCGAACCTGGGGTGGGACGAGGTCACCCTCCCGAACCCGCTCTTCGAGGGGGACACCCTCTACTCGCAGTCCGAGGTGCTCGCGAAACGCGAATCGAAGTCACGCCCGAACCTCGGCATCGTGACGGTGAAGACCACCGGCTTCACCCAAAACGGCGACATCGTCATCAACTTCAAAAGGACCCTGATGGTGTACAAAAAGGGGCACGAGCCGAAGATCGCCCGTCTGGAGCCGAAGGGTTAGCCAATTGACATCGTTAGCGTTTTTGGCTACGATCCCTGCCTGACAAAAACAAGAGGGAGGCACTTTTTATGAGTAGCGCACCGACCAGGGAAGCGACCTGGAAACTGATCGAGGAATACCTGCCGAGCGACCAGATGAGAAGACACTCCCTCGCTGTGGAAGCGGTGATGCGCCACATGGCGCGCAAGTACGGCGAAGACGAGGAGATGTGGGGCATCATAGGGCTTGCCCACGACATCGACTACGAGCGCCACCCCGAAGAGCACTGCCACAAGGCGCCCGAGATCCTGCGTAGCGCAGGCTGGCCCGATGATTACATCCGCGCCGTGGTATCGCACGGCTGGGGGATCTGCAGCGATGTGGAACCGGTCACGAAGCTGGAAAAGACCCTGTTCACCATCGACGAACTGACCGGGCTCGTCTCTGCGAGCGCGCTCGTGCGTCCCTCGAAGAGCATCCTCGACCTGCCGGTTAAGAGCGTCACCAAGAAGTGGAAGGACAAGGCGTTTGCCGCCGGTGCGGACCGTTCCGTCATCGAGAAGGGCGCCGCCATGATGGGAGTCGAGCTGAACGAACTGATCGCGGACACCATCGAGGGGATGAAGCCCGCGGCCGAGGCGATCGGGCTCAAGGGGAACCTATAAGCATAAGCAGCATGGACCGCAGCCCTAAAGTCCCCTCTCCCGGTGGGGGAGGGACAGGGAGGGGGCGCACAGCGTCCAGTTTAGACTTCCCCCCTCCCGACCTCTCCCCTCAGGGGGAAGGAGTGGTGCACCAACAGGCAAAGGAGGCCAATCCATGTCCCCATCGTTTCGCCCGCGTGGTCCGAAGAACGTCCCTCCGAAGAGCGCCGAGGAGATCGACGAACTGGTGCGCAAGCTGAGAGGTGAGCAGCAGCGCCCGGAAAACTACCGGGAGAAATCGCTGAAGCTGCACGGCTGGATCTGCGCCAAGTGCGGCCGCGAATTCGAGCTCTCCAACCTGCACCTGCTCACCGTGCACCACAAGGACGGCAACCACAACTACAACCCACCCGACGGTAGCAACTGGGAAAACCTCTGCGTCTACTGCCACGACGACGAGCACAGCCGTACCATCCTCGCCGACTACCTCGCGGAGAAGGACAAGAAATAAAAACAAGGCGTTTAACAGGGATGAAGGGGATAAAAGGGATAACTGCAAAGGCAAAAACAAGAACCTTTATTTGGTTTAAAAGCCTTTATTCGCTTTATCCCCTTTATCCCTGTTAGTTTGCCTTTTGCTTTTGACAAACTCCCGCCGCTTTACCTACAATGTCCCGTTGTTCCGGGCTCCCCGGCCTCAATAGTCCCCCCAGGAAGGAAACCTCGATGCTGCACCTGAAGAAACTCTCCAAGGATTTCGCGGGAAAACCGCTTTTCGTAGACATCAGCTGGCATCTGAAAAAAGGCGAGCGCGTCGGCCTCGTCGGTGAGAACGGCGCCGGCAAGTCGACCCTCATGCGCATCATCGCGGGCGAGGTGGAAAGTACTAGCGGCGACATCCAGATCACCCGCGGCGGCACGGTAGGCTACCTCCCGCAGGACGGCATCGTCGCGAAAGGCCAGCCGCTCTTCGCTGAAGTGATGACGGCGCTCTCCGAACTGCAGGAGATCGAGCGTGAGATCGCACAACTGACCGCGCGCCTTGAGCACGAGCCGCACGACGCGCCGGGACACGACCAGCTCCTGGACCGCTTCGGCCACCTCCAGGAGGAGTTCCGCCTGAAGGGCGGCTACGCCATGGAGAGCGAGGTGGGGAACGTCCTCACCGGTCTCGGCTTCTCCCCCGCCGACTGGGAAAAGGAGTGCGGCGAGTTCTCCGGCGGCTGGCAGATGCGCATCGCGCTCGCGAAGCTCCTCCTCAAGAAGCCGAACGTCCTCCTTTTGGACGAGCCGACCAACCACCTCGACATCGAGGCGCGTAACTGGCTCGAGGGTTACCTGCAAAACTACCCCTACTCCGTGATGCTGGTCTCGCACGACCGCTTCTTCCTGGACCAGGTCTGTTCGAGGATCGCCGAGGTCTGGAACCACGCCATCACCGATTACCACTGCAACTACAGTAATTATCTCGTGCAGCGCGAGGAGCGGGTCTCCGCCCTCCGGGAGGCCAAGAAGCGCCAGGACGAGGAGGTGGAAAAGATGGAAGACTTCATCTCCCGCTTCCGCTACAAGGCGGACAAGGCCGCCATGGTGCAGTCGCGCATCAAGCAGCTCGAGAAGATCGAGCGCATCGTCCTCCCCCCCGAGCGCAGGAAGATCCATTTCCGCTTCCCGACCCCTCCAAAGAGCGGCAAGACCGTCATCGAACTGACCGGCGTCACCAAGGCATACGGCAGCAACGTCGTGCTTGAAAACGTTGATCTGACCGTGGAGAGCGGAGAGCGGGTCGCGCTGGTCGGCCACAACGGCGCCGGTAAATCGACCCTGATGCGGGTGCTCGCAAACGCCGACGTCACCTCCGGGGCGGTGAAGGACGGCCACAACGTCATCAAGGACTACTTCGCCCAGGACCAGGCCCAGGAGCTGGACGCCACGCGCAGCGTCTACGACGAGATCCTCGCCGAGTCCCCCTACGACATGGTGCCGCAGCTGCGCGACATCCTCGGGGCCTTCCTCTTCTCCGGCGACGACATCCATAAGAAAGTAGGGGTGCTCTCCGGCGGCGAAAGAAACCGCCTCGCCCTCGCAAAGCTTCTTTTGCGCCCCGCCAACCTGCTCCTCATGGACGAACCGACGAACCACCTGGACCTCTTCAGCAAGGACGTACTCCTGGAGGCCCTCAAACACTTCGGCGGCACCGTCGTCTTCGTCTCCCACGACCGCCACTTCATCGACGGTCTCGCAACCCGCGTCGTCGAGGTCGGTGGCGGCAAACTCGAGAACTTCTACGGCGACTACGAGTACTACCTGGAAAAGACCGCCGGCACCGCCGTTGCGGCTCCTGGCCAGGACGGCCTCGGGCGCCTCACCCCGGTCAAGGGGGAGGAAAATACCGCGGCCGTCGAGGAGTCCTCCGATCCGCGCCTGTCGCGCCAGCAGCAGCGCGAACTGGACAAGCAGCGCCAGAAGGAGGAGCGGGCACGGGAGCGGAAACTCTCGGAAATCGAGGACAAGATCGGCGTGAAGGAAGGTGAGCTCGCAAAACTCGAGGAGGAGATGGCGCAGCCCGATTTCTTCAACGACCACGAGGCCGCCCGTATCGCCGGGGAGCGGCACGCCTCGCTTTCATCCGAAATCGCCGCCCTGTACGAGGCGTGGGAGGCAATCTAAACGGCGGTTCCAGTTGACAGGGGGAGCATCTCCAGTACTCTTTTACAGTTCGCGCCCCCCAACCAAGTATCTGGAAATACTGCCATGACAGAAAACATCACCATAAACATGCCGGAGATCGTCCCGCTGTATCCGCTGCGGGAGATCATTGCCTTCCCTTACATGGTCTTCACCATCTTCCTGAAGCAGGAAGATATGCCCCCCTTTGAGGAGGCGGTGCTCTTCAACAACCTCGTGGCACTGGTGAAGCTGAGACAGGAACCGGAAGGCGAACTACTTCCAGCCCTGCACGAGATCGGCACCCTTTGTAAGGTGGTGCAGCTCAATAAGCTCGCCGGAGGCGGCGCCAAGGTGGTCCTCGAAGGGGTGATCCGGGTCCGGCTGCTCGCCATCGTGCAGCAGACCCCGGTGGCGCTCTCCCGACTGGAGCCGGTGCGCGAGTTCGCCGAGAAGTCGATGGTCTCCGAAGCGCTGGTGGGAAGCCTGAACGCGCTTTTGAAGATCGCCCTCTCCTACGGCCGCCCCCTCCCCGACGACGTCATGAAGATGATCGACTTCATCGACAACCCAGCGCGCCTCTCCGACCTCGTCGCGCTCTACCTGAACCTCCCCATTGACGAACTGCAGAAGCTGCTGGAGACCCTCGATCCCTTGGAGCGTCTCAAGAAGGTCTACATGCACCTGACGACTGAGGTGCAGCGGCTGCAGATCAAGGGAGAGGTCCAGGCCGAGGTCACCAAGAAGGTCGGCAAGAGCCAGAAGGAATTCTTACTGCGCGAGCAGATGAAGCAGATCCAAGAGGAGCTTGGCGAGGAAGATTCCCGCATGGGCGAGACCAACGAGCTAAGAAGCAAGATCGAAAGCGCGAAGATGCCAGACGACGTCCGCAAGATCGCGGAAAAGGAGATGAGGCGGCTCGAGCGCATCAACCCCGCCTCCCCCGAGTACACCGTCTCGCGCACCTACCTCGACTACCTGACCACGATCCCGTGGCAGACGAGCACCCCGGACAACAAGGACATCAACCAGGCCGAGGTGATCCTCAACGAGGACCACTACGACCTCAAGAAGGTGAAGGAAAGGATCCTCGAGTACCTGGCAGTCCGGACGCTGAAGGACAAGATGAAGGGCCCGATCCTCTGCTTCGTCGGCCCCCCGGGGGTCGGCAAGACGAGCCTCGGCAAGTCGATCGCCCGGACGCTCGGCCGCAAGTTCATCAGGATCTCCCTGGGGGGGATGCGCGACGAGGCGGAGATCCGCGGCCACCGCCGCACCTACATCGGCGCCCTTCCCGGCCGGATCATCCAGGAGATCAACCGCGCCGGCTCCAACAACCCGGTCTTCATGCTGGACGAGGTGGACAAGATCGGCGCCGACTTCCGCGGTGACCCGGCGAGCGCACTTTTGGAGGTGCTCGACCCGGAGCAGAACTTCTCCTTCACCGACCATTACCTCGACGTGCCGTTCGACCTGACCAACGTGATGTTCATCACAACGGCGAACCAGCTCGACCCGATCCCGGCGCCCCTGAAGGACCGCATGGAGGTGATCACCCTCTCCGGCTACACCGACGAGGAGAAGCTGAACATCGCCAAGAAGTACCTGATCGCGCGGGAAGTGGAGGAAAACGGCCTCAGCAGTATGGTCCCGAAGTTCACTGACGAGGCGGTCTACCGCATCACCCACGACTACACCCGCGAGGCAGGGGTCAGGAACCTGCAAAGGAGCATCGCCTCGGTCTGCCGCAAGATCGCGAAAGAAGTGGCACAGGAGAAACCGCTGCGCACCCTGGTCGACCCGGAAACGGTGGCCGAGCTTCTGGGCCCGCCGAAGTTCTTCGACGAGGTCGCCTCCGAGAAGGACCGGATCGGCGTTGCCACCGGGCTCGCTTGGACCGAAAGCGGCGGCGACATCATCTTCGTCGAGGCAACCAAGATGAAGGGGAAGGAGGACTTGATCCTCACCGGGTCACTGGGCGAGGTGATGAAGGAATCGGCCCGCGCCGCCCTCTCCTTCGTCAAGGCGAACTGCTCCGAGCTCGGCATCGAGAAAAAATCCTTCGACGACACAACACTGCACATCCACGTGCCGGCCGGGAGCATCCCGAAAGACGGTCCCTCCGCCGGGATCACCATGGCCACCACAATCGTCTCCCTCTTCTCGGGGCGGCCCGCGAAGAGGGACGTCGCCATGACCGGCGAGATGAGCCTGACCGGCCGCGTGCTCGCCATCGGCGGCCTGAAGGAAAAGGTGCTCGCGGCCCGTCGCGCTGGAGTGAAGAAGGTGCTGGCACCCGCGAAGAACAAGAAAGACCTCGAGGATATCCCGGAAAACGTCAGGGAGGAGCTCGAATTCGTCTTCGTCGACGACATCCGCGAGGTCTTGTCCCAGGCCCTCAAGTAGCCCTGCAAGCAACGCCTCCATCACGATCCACTCAATCCCGCAGGAGCGCATCTCCTGCGGGATTTTCCTGTCTTTTAACCCCTTGCGCTTCAAAAGGACAAATGTTATCTTTTTTCACACTTCACATTAAAACCACCGAACCGAGGTAGTCATGAAGATAGTTTCCAGATGGGTTGTTGCCCTCGTCATCCTCGTCAACGCGTCCGTATGCTTTGGGCAGGGGCTTGCCGAGCGGGTGCAGGAGCACACCCTCAAAAACGGCATGAAGCTCCTGATGGTGGAGCGCCACAACTCACCCACCGTGGCAGCTTGGATCCGTTTCAAGGTTGGGAGCGTGGATGAGAGAAGCGACGAGCGCGGGCTTGCCCACCTCCTGGAGCACATGCTCTTCAAGGGAACCAAGACGCTCGGGACCAGAGATTATAAGGCGGAGAAGCCGCTTCTGGACAAGATCGAAGCGACCGCGCAAGAGCTGCTGGCGGAAAAGAATAAGCGCGACGAAGCCGATCCGAAGGTGATCGAGAAACTGACCGCGGAGCTTAAGCGCCTTGAGAAGGAGGCGGAGCAGTACGTCGTGAAGGAGGAGTTCGCCGACATCTACTCCCGAAACGGCGGCGCAGGCTACAACGCCTTCACCAGCAAGGACGGCACCACCTACCTCATCAACATCCCGGCCAACAAGCTTGAGCTGTGGGCCGCCATCGAATCGGACCGGATGCAGAACGCGGTGCTGAGGGAGTTCTACACCGAGCGCTCCGTCGTGATGGAGGAGCGGCGCCGCTCCTACGACGCGGAGCCGGAGGGGAAACTATGGGAGACCTTCCTCGCCGACGCCTTCAACGCGCACCCGAACGGGCAGCCGACCATCGGCTGGATGTCCGACATCGAGAACCTCACCCGTACCAAGGCGGAGAACTTCCTGCACAAGTACTACGCCCCCAATAACGCCATCGTCGCCATCGTCGGTGACATCGATCCGAAGCAGACTATCGCCCTGGTCGAGCGCTATTTCGGCGGCATCAAGCCGGGTACCCCGGTCCCGCCCGTAGCGGTCCAGGAGCCGGAGCAGTCGGGCGAGAAGCGCACCGAGGTGATCGGCGACGCCGAGCCCGAGGTGATGATCGGCTTCCACAAGCCGACCCTGCCGGCGCCCGACGACTACGTCTTCGACGTCATCGACATGCTGCTCACCAGCGGCCGCACCTCGCGCCTCTACAAGAAACTCGTCCTCGAGAAGCAGCTCGTCACCTCCGTCTCCTCGTTCGGAGCACCTGGGAGCCGGTATCCGAACCTCTTCATCATCAGCGCGACGCCGCGCGCGCCGCACAGCGTCGCCGAAGTGGAAGCCGCGATCTACCAGGAGGTCGACCGCCTGAAGACCGAGCCGATGACGCACGAGGAGCTGCAGCAGATCCTGAACCAGCTCGAGTTCGAGGAGTCGCGCCAAATGGCCTCCAACGGCGGCCTCGCGCGCAACCTCACCGAGTACGAGGCAATAGCCGGGACTTGGCGCTACCTCATCGAGCATCGTCAGAAGGTGGCAAAGATCACGCCTGAAGACGTCATGCGCGTTGCCAAACAGTACTTCACGCGCCAGAACCGCAACGTCGGTTTCATCACCAAGGCGGACGCCGCGCAGTAAGACAAGCCCCTCCCCCCAGAGGGGGAGGTCGGGAGGGGGGAAGGCTGCATCAAGCCGCTGCGCGCCCCCTCCCCACCCCTCCCCCTCCAGGGGAGGGAGACGCGATAGATTCCAAATAAGTCCAGAACAAGGGGACCTTGAATGATTCGAAAAAACCTTTCCCGTTTAGTGCTGCTGAGCGCCCTCGCCCTTTGCACCGCAGTATCCTGGGTTTCCGAGGCGGGCGCGGCACGCAACAGCGCCATGGCCGAGGCGAAGTTACAGCTGGTGACACAGGCACCAACTCAGGCGCAGCCCCCGGCGAACCCGCGCAACATGACCTTCCCGCCGCTCAAGTTCCAGCTCCCGAGAAGCGAAAGGGTGCAGCTCAAAAACGGCATGATCGTCTACCTGCTGCAGGACCACGAGCTCCCCATCGTGAACCTCACCGCGTACCTGAACGCCGGGAGCGTCTACGAGCAGGAAGCGAAGACCGGCCTTGCCTCTTTGACCGGCGCGGTGTTGAGAAGCGGCGGGACCTTGAAGACCCCGGCCGACAAACTCGACCGCGAGCTGGAATTCATGGCCTCGTCCATCGAATCCGGCATCAACTCCGACAACGCGAGCGTCTCGTTGGCCACCCTCTCGAAGAACCTCGACCGCACCCTCACCCTCTTCGCCGAAGTGGTCCGGGAGCCGGCCTTTGATCCGGAGCGCGTCGAGCTCGCCAAAAGCCATGCTCTCGAGGGGATCCGGCGCCAGAACGACGATCCCAAGGGAATCGCCGGGAGGGAACTTGCCCGGGCCATCTACGCCGGCCACCCGCTCGGACGGATCCCCACCATAGCGACTGTGAACGCCATCACCCGTCAGGACATGATCGACTACCACCGTCGCTTCTTCTACCCGGCCAACATGATCGTGGCGGTCTCCGGCGATTTCGACCGGGAGGAGCTTCTGAAGAGGCTCGAGCGCCTCTTCGGCGACTGGCCCAACCAGACCGCGCCCTTCCCGGCGGTCCCCGCTCCCGGCGAGGAAATGACACCGGCGGTGCTGCACGTGCAGAAAGAGGTGAATCAGTCGGTGATCCGCATGGGGCACCTGGGGATCGACAAAAACAACCCGGACCTCTACGCCCTCAAGGTGATGGAATACATCTTGGGGGGGGGCTTCACCTCGCGTCTCACCCAGGAGATCCGCTCCAACCAGGGGCTCGCCTACAACGTCGACGCCTACTTCGAGGTCGGGCGCCGGTTCAAAGGCCCCTTCATCGCCGAGACCGAGACCAAGGTGGATTCTACGGCGCGGACCATCAAGCTGCTCGAATCGATCATCACCGGCATGACGCAGAGCGAGGTGTCCGAGGCGGAGCTCAAGCTCGCCAAGGATTCCATCATCAACTCCTTCATCTTCGCCTTCGAGAAGAGTAGTTCCGTGGTGACCCAGCAGGCGCGCCTCGAGTTCTACGGCTATCCCAAGGGGTACCTCGAGAACTACCGCGACAACATAGCCCGCGTCACCCGCGCCGACGTGCTGCGTGTGGCGAAAAAATACCTCGCCCCGGAGAACATGAAGCTCGTGGTGGTTGGGGACCAGAAGAAATTCGACCAACCTCTTTCCACCTTCGGGAAGGTGCAGGAAATCAAGCTGAACAACAACTAACAGGAGGCAATTATGGCAACGTGGAAATGCAAGAGCTGTGGATTCACCAAGGAAGGTCGCTGCAAACCGCAGAAGTGCCCCCAGTGCCAGGAGAAGGGGAACTTCGAGAAGGCGGAGGAATAAACTCTTTCGCTGATCGTGCATAGAACAACGAAGGCCCGACCGCGAAGATGCGGCCGGGCCTTTTTCTTGTCCCCTCTCCCTCCGGGAGAGGGTGGCCGTAGGCCGGGCCTGCGCGCCGTAGCGCTACGGTCCGCGAAGGCGGGTGAGGGACTCGCCACAGGGAAAGGGTTTGCCGATGCAACGCCCTCACCCCGGCCCTCTCCCGTGGGGAGAGGGAGAATGGTCGATTCTATTCGCCGGTGAAGACCGGCGCCCTTTTCTCCAGAAACGCCTTGATCCCCTCCGCGTAGTCCTTGCTGTCGTAGACGGTCCGCCTGAGCCCCTGCACCCGTTCGAAGGTGAGCGGCGAGAGGGGGTGGGCGCTCGCTAAAAGCCGGATCTGCTCCTTGATCACCCCGATGCTGAGCGGACTGTTCCTGGTGATCTGCTGCGCCATGGAGTAGGTGAAGGCCTCGAGCTCAGCGGCCTCCACGATGTGGTTCAGAAGCCCCGCCCGGTTCGCCTGCTCCGCCGAGAGCGGCTCCGCGGTGAAGAACATCTCCTTGGCGAAGTTCACCCCCATGATGTTCATGAAGTGCAGGATGCCGGAGACGTTGTAGGGAACGCCGATCTTCGCCGGCGTCATGCAGAACGACGTGGTGGGGCAGCCGATCAGGATGTCGCAGGAAAGGGCGAGATCGCAGGCACCGCCCCAGACGCTCCCCTCGATCATGGCGATCACCGGGATCGGGAGGCTCTGGATCGAGCGGAGCACGGTCACCAGGGGATCGTGATACGAGAGCGGATCGCGCCCGGGAAGCGGCAGCTCGTGCACGTCGTGTCCGGCCGACCAGACCTTGGATCCCGCCGGGGCCCGGATCACCAGCACCCGCATCTTCCCCTTCTGCAGTGCGCCGATCGACTGCAGCATCTCGTCGATCATGGTGCTGCTCAGGATGTTGCGATGTTCCGGGTCGTTGAAGGTGATGGTCCCGATGTTGTCCTTTAGCTGCGTGTTGATGACCGCCATGGCTTTCCCCCTCTGTCCGATGCCGTCCATAGACAAGGGCGCTGCGGATGCTCAAGCGCCAGCTACTGATTCTAACAGGTAACGCTGGAAAATCAGAACGCGCTATGCAGCAAATTCATTAGCTGGTCGAGCCGGTAGCCCGCGGCAGCGGCGCTCTCCTTCAGGAGGACGACAAGCGCCTCCCCGCTAAGCTCCTTGCCCAAAGGTTCCTTGCCGCCTTCCGACTTCTCCTTTGCAGCCTCTGCTTTTCCCTGCGCAGCTTCCACCCTGCCCGCGAACGGCTCCACCTTCAGCAGCCACGACAGCAGGAGCTCGAAGCGCTCCTTGTTGAACCACTGGGCACCGTCGCTTTCGTGCAGGTACAGGAAACGGGCCGCCACAGGATCGGAGAAGAGCGCGGCGCAGCAGCGCACGGCGCCCGACTCACGGCACTGTGCCAGGAAGATGTCGTGCCGCAGCATGAGCCCTAGGAGCTTTCCGAAGCTCTTCGGCGGCAAGTCGATCAACTGCTCAGGATCGGCCGGCGGCAGCGACTGGAAGGCCTGCACCACGGGATGCACCAGGCCGAGCTCTTCGAAGAGCCCGTCCGTCTCGGTCCCGGCAAGGTCTCCGGTTCGGTGCAGTGCAAGATAGGCGCATAACAGGACCCACTCGGCGGGGAGAAGCTCCCCTCCCGCCTTCGCGGTGAGCGCCTCGGCCAGTTCGGTACCGAAGGCGGCGAGGAGCGCGCGATGCGACTTATCAGGGGCCTGAGGCGCCAGTGCCTTGTAGAAGCCGGCAAGAAGCGGCTCCAGCGGGCCAAGGCGCACCGGCGGCGCTACGCCAGGCTCCTGGAGCACCACGGCGGCCTTGGCGAGAAACGCCCTGAGCGCCTCGTGCAGCGAAGCGTAGCGAACCTTCTTCACCTCGTCGTCCAGGTTCTCGACCCCGGCTCCGTTCAGACGGTAGCAGAGCGCCCCCCAGGTCCCGTAATCGTCGTCGTAGATCTCACGGAAATCCAGGAAGGCGTGGTACTCGTAGCCGCCCATCTCGACGTAGAGCCCCCGGTCGCACAAGTCCCGCCCGTTTCTCAGGTAGCTAAGCCCCGATGCATAGTCGCGGAAGCTGTAGTAGTGGCGACCGTCCCCCTTGAAGCCGAGCGACTCGCCAAGCGTGGTCTGCGCGAGCGAGGTCCCCCCCTCGGCGTTTTTCCTCAAGACGGCGCAGGAGGTGCGAATCCACCCGGAGGTAGTGGCGTAGGCGTTGTGATAGAGGATGAGGCCGCGGTCGCCGTCGCTTCGGTTGGAATAGGCGAACACGTTCTCGTTCACGCCGTGACCGGAATAGAAATCGTACAGGGTGAACTGTTCGCTCCCCGAGAAGATGTGACGCCGCCGCATGAGCGGGAAGATGTCGCTTTCGTGGCGCGCCACGAAGTGCTGGTCCACCGGCTCATCCCAGTAGGCCCGGCGGTACTCCATGCCGTACTTCTCGTGGAACCCCTCGATCTGGCCGTGGCCGAACATGGGAAGACCGGGCATGGTGACGAGAAGCACGGTCGCCCCGAAATACTTCCCTTCTTTGCCGAACTGCTCGACCGCGGTCCTCTCGTCCGGATTGTTCATGAAGTTCACGAAGCGCTTCAGGATCTCAGGCTCGAACTCCAGTACGTTCTTCAAAGTCTGACGGTACTTGGCGTTCTCCTCCATCTTCAGCATGTTCATGAAGGCGGAGTTGTAGACCCGGTGCATCCCGAGCGTCCTCACGAAATAACCTTCCATGAGCCAGAAGGCCTCGGCGAGGAGCAGGGTGTCCGGCGCCTCGGCCGCGACCCGGTCCACCACCTCGCGCCAGAATTCCTCCGGGAAGACCTGGTCGAAGCTCGCGCGGTCCATGCCGTGCTCGGCGCGGGAAGGAACACCGGAGCCGTGACCCGGCAGCGGATACCAAAGTCGCTGATAATGCTTCTTGGCAAGCGTCATGGCGGCATCGAAACGGATGATGGGGGTCTGGCGCGCCACGTGGAGGATGGTGTTGATCACCGCCTCACGCACCTCCGGGATCAGGTAGTTCAACTGCGCGGTGTCGTTCCAGGGGGTCGAGGTCCCGTCGTTGCCGTGGTAGATGTAGCGCACGCGCCCGTTGCCGCGGTCCAGGTGCTTGAAGACGACGGCGGCGTCGCGCTTGTCCCAGTAACCGTCCTCGATGAAGAGTCCGATGCGCCCGTCCGGTGAGAGGTCGGGGCCGTTGAACTGGTAGTCGGGGTACGGCGGGTAATCGAGCTGGATGAACCAGTCCGGGTGCTCCACGGTCCATTTGGAGTAGAGTCCGGTGTGGTTCGGGACCATGTCGCTCGCAAGGCGGATGCCGCGGGCGGCGCAGCGCTGCCTCAGGTTGTCTAGGGCCCCTTCCCCGCCGAGGTCATGGGCGATGATGTAATCGTAGAGGGAGTACGCCGAGCTGATCGCCTCCTGGTTCCCGGCGATGCGCTTGATGGTCTGCGAGGAGGGAGAGCGCTCCCAGATGCCGATCAGCCAGAGCGCGGTGAACCCGTAACGGGCGAGACGGTCGAGCTCCGCGTCCGGGATCTGGTCCAGCGTGTTCACCTCGATACGGTAGGTCTTCGAGAGCTGCCCGAGCCAGACGTAGACCATCTTGGCGATCATGACCACGTTGGACATCCAGTCGGCGTCGCGCGAGAAGCGCTCGTACTCGGGGTACTCCTCGGCGCCGTGCGCTCCCTTGCCGAAGCGGAGCACCATGGGTTCGCCCGGACCGCCGAAGAAGGCGCGTCCCTCCTGGGAGACGATGTCGAGGGCGGTGACGAGCTCGGTCAAAAGCTCCGAGGGGAGGATGGCGCCCCAGTGCTCCCTGATGTAGGCGATCTGGCCGGCGAGGGAGTCTGGAGAGGCCTTCATCGGGGCGCGCAAAAGCTCCGGAAGGGGGACCCCCATCGGCTCGAAGGGAGGGGCCTTGGAAAGGCCGCGGTCGATGTCGGTGGCTACCTTAAGATACGGTGAGGAGCCGGCGAGTTCCGAGGCGTCGAAGAGACGGCGGAACTGGTCCAGGGCCCGGTTCTCGCCGTTTAACAGCATGAGGAGGAGCTCCGCCGAGAGGGCCTGGCGGCGCCCCTGCTCCTCGTCGTCGCCGGAGATAAAGCCGTCGGGGGTTTCCGTCCCGAGCACCATGCGCTGTGAGGGGAAGAGTTCCATGAAACGCCGTAGGGTCGTCTCCGCGTCGCCGGTGAACCCCGGGTATCCCGCCCGGGCCGCCGTCGCTGCGAGCACCCCCGGCTGCTGCTTTACGCAGTACTGCCCGGCGACATAGCGATAGACGCGGCTCAGCGTGGAGTAGAGATGCAAAAGCCCCGGCTGGATCGGCGTTTCGTGCGCCTGCAGCCGCTTGTTCAGCTTTCCGGCCACCCGCCGCGCGTAAATTACGCCCGGCACCTCACCCAGCTCCTCGAGCGTGCCGCGCAGGTCGATGCGGTCGCCGCAGGCGGCCGAGATCTGTATCTGAAAGGGGAAATAGTCCGAGTTAATAAACCTCTGCTTCATCAAGCACCTCGTCTGCCCTACTGTAGTGATGTTCCGGTCCCGGTCGGGCGGCACGGTCAGATATCATACCGTGGAATACCACCACTGTCTTTAAAAATTTTATTATTAACACCCCGTAAACATAAAATCGTCCGCTGCAGGCTCAGGCATTTAGCCTTGACACAGTTTGCGATTTCACCTAAACCTAGTGCTGAGTTAGCAAAAGCCCTGTTTTCACCTAGGATAGTGCCATCATCGCTTCCAGCCTCAAAGACATGTTCCGTAAGCAGCGCAGACTCTGCATCGTACTGCTTCTGATAGTCATCCTGGTTCCCATCACCCGTTTCACCAGGTTTCTCCTGTTTCCCGCCGGCGACGGCAAGCGCGTGGAAATAGTGGAACTGAGCAGAGGGCGCTCGCTGCGCGCCTTCGCCGCCGACCTCGAGGCGCGGCGCATCATCACCAGCGCCCGACTCTTCGTATTTTACGCCCGCATGAAAGGTGGCGACGCGCGTCTCAAGGCAGGTCCGTACCAACTCGACGACGGGTTGCGGCCGGGACAGATCCTCGCCAAGATGATCGCCGGCGACGTATATCTGCGGCTTTTCGCGCTCCCGCAAGGGTACTCGAGCTACCAAGCTGCCGAGATGCTCGAAAAGCGTGGGATCTTCACCAGGGAGAGCTTCCTTGCCGCGTGCAGCGACCGGACGCTGCTGAAGGAGATGGGGATCGACGCACCTAGCGCCGAAGGGTACCTCTTCCCGGGCAGCTACAACATCCTACCCGGCAGAAGCGAGCACGACGTCGTGCGCGAGATGATAAAGCGGCAAAAAGAGGTGCTTTCCGGATCGATCGACGGACGGGCCAGGGCGAAGGGGTTATCGATGCGGGAATTGCTCGTCCTTGCCTCGATGGTGGAAAAGGAAGCCGTGCTGCCGCAGGAGAAGCCGCTCATCGCCGCCGTGTTCCGCAACCGTCTTAAGATCGGCATGAGACTGCAGAGCGATCCCACGGCACTCTACGGCGTGCGTGCCTTCGCCGGCAAGGTGAGCCGCGACGACATCCTGAAGCCGACCCCTTACAACACCTATCTGATCCCGGGGCTTCCCCCCGGCCCGATCGGCAACCCGGGCAAGGATGCCATGGAAGCTGTGCTGAACCCCGCCGCGGTCCCTTACCTCTACTTCGTCGCGCGCGGCGACGGCAGCCACCACTTCTCGAACGACCTCGCGTCCCACAACGACGCGGTCAACAGGTACCTTAAGGCGCCGAGCACGGCGCCCCGGGGAGGAGCCAGATGACGGGAAGGGTCCTGCTGGTTGAGGACAACGAACGGCTTTGCACCATGCTGCGCGGCGTCCTCGAGGCGCGCGGGCACGAGGTGCGCTGCGCGACCAGCGGTGAGGCCGCCCTCGCCCTTTTGCAGGGTGAGCGCTTCGACCTCCTCGTCCTAGACCTGAAGCTTCCCGGCATGAACGGGGTGGACCTCCTGCGGCACGTACGGCGCAGCGCGGCACTCAAGGAACTCCCGGTCGTCATCATGACCGGAGTTTTCCGTGGCGCTGGTTACGCCCAGGCGGCGGCAAAGCTAGGCGTCTCGGAGTACCTCGAGAAGCCCTTCGGCAGGGACGACTTCCTGAAGGCCGTTGACGGAGCCCTCGAGCAGGGCCCGGGAGGAAAGGAGCTGAGCCGCCTCCTTCTGGAGCTTTTCCGCGACGGCAAGAGCGGCACGCTGGAGCTTCGCGGCGGCACCAGGGTATTCGTCATCGGGGGTGAACCGGCGAGCTTCTCGTCGCCCAGGTTCGTCCCCTTTCTCGTCCTGGGAAGCCATCTGCAGCGCGCGGACCTGGAGCGCTTCCCCCCCTCCCGTCCAGGACGGCTCCCGCTCGTGGAGGCGGGGCTTCTAAGTTACGAGGAGCTCTTGGAGCAGTCGAGGCTGTTCCTCTCCCGCACCCTCATCGAGGCGCTCGCGCAAAAGCAGGCACCGCGCTTTGACCCTGAGCTTGCCGCGGTCGAACTTCCGCTCACCCCCCTTTGCCTGCCGCGTCTTCTGCACCAGGCCGCCGATGCCGCCCCCTTCGACCTCGCCGCCTACCTGGCCCGCGCGGGAGAGCTGTTCCCGATGCTGACCCAGGCCTACTTCCGCCTGGCGAACCTACTCAACATGGGGCAGGAGGAAATCGAGCTCCTGCAGCAGCTCGGGCAGGGAAACACGGTACGGACCATCCTTTCCGGACTGGATAGACCCGCCCGGGGCGGCGCATTCCTGGACATGCTGGCCGGCATGGGCATGCTCTCCTTGAACAGCGCGCAGGCCGCGCACCAGGCGCCCGACTTCCCGCAGAAACGACTCTTCAACCGCCCCATCGAGGAGGTTGCCGAATTGCAGGCGGCCACCATGAGCTTCGAGGATCTTGTAGACGAGGTGTCGGACTCCATCGAGCTGGTGGTGGGGGAAACCGGGATGGCGGCGCCGCTCTCCTCAAGCGACATCGACTTCGAACAGGAAGTGCAGCGCGACTACGCCACGATCCAGGACAAGAATTACTACGAGATCTTCGGCATGACTCCCGGCTCCTTCAGTTTCGACGCCCTTAAGGAGGCCTACTTCGCCAAAACGCGCCAGTATTCACCTGAGAAGTTCATGCAGCTCTCCGGCGCTATCCTGGGCCGCGCCCAGGACGTCCTTTCCCATTACGCCAACGCCTACAACACCCTCTCCAGCGTCATCGCCAAGGAACGCTACGACGAGATGCTGAACGCGAACACCATAGGGCTTGGCGGAAAGCGCGACGACGAGTTGCAGGCCCGCATCCAGTTCCAGTCCGGCAAGGTCTTTCTAGAGATGGAGGACTTCGGCAACGCCGAACGGGCCCTGCAGGACGCGTACACCCTCGCCCCGGACGACGCACGCACGAGCGCCTACCTCGCCTGGTCCATCTACAAGAACCCGGGCAACCAGCGCTCTGCTGGCGCCCTGGAGAAGTGCCGCATGCTCCTCACCAAGAGCCTGCAGGCCGAGCGCACCGCCGAGGCCTTCGCCTTCCGGGGCTGGATGCTCCTCGACGAGGGACGCGACGGGCTCGCCGAGGGGGAATTCCAGAAGGCACTGAAGCTGAACACGCACGACGCCCATGCGCTTGCAGGGATGCGCCTGATCACGGAACGGCGCGAGGCCGAGAAAAAGGGGCTTTTCAAGCGTATCTTCGGCTGACGCTCCCCGCCACCGCATACAACCTGCTGCCACAACGAAGCCTGCCTGCGAGCAGGCTTTTCTTTTTCCTGCCCCCCCTTCCCGATGCACCGAACCGCCATGAAAACATTCTAAGAAGAAGCCTTTGCCAACCAATCATTAGTGGTTTATTATTGTCGGGTTTTTAAAATCTACCATCCTCTGGATGGAGCCTGTTCGCAACAGCCCGGGATCATTGTGCTTCTAACCAGGACGCAGGCTGTCCCCCAGTGGCCCCTGCGCGAGCCTACCCAGAGAAAAGGAGGTTGTCATGAGAAAGATGATTTTCCTCACCGTGGTGCTGATGATGATCGCTCCGACGGCCCAAGCTGCCGGGGCGGCAGGCGACGTCATCAAGATCGGCATGGTGAACGACCAAAGCGGGGCCAACAAAGGCTCAGGAAGAGGGATGAAGGTGGGCGTCGACGCCTACTTCAAGGCGATCAACGCGAAAGGTGGTGTTAACGGCAGGAAGCTGGAACTCGTCGCCATGGACGACCAGATGACGACGGATAAGACCATAGACTGCCTGCTGAAGCTGGCCGACGAACAGAAGGTGTTCGCGGTGGTCGGCTCGGTTGGCACCTCGAACTGCGTCGCAAGCCTGCCGGTGGTCAAGGAATACAAGCTCCCGTACATAAACCCGAGGACCGGCGCCACGGAACTGCGCACCCCGGTGGTCCGGGAGGTCTTCCACGTTCGGGCCAGCTACCAGCAGGAGGTGGACAGGATCGTGGACCAGTTGGTGAAGCAAGGGGCGAAGCGCTTCGCGGTCTTCTACCAGAACGACGGGCTCGGCACCGACATCCTCGCCTCCACGGAGAAGGCGGTGAAACGTCACGGGCTCTCCGTCGTTTCCAAGGGCTCCTTCGAGCGGAACACGGTGGCGGTGACGGCAGGGCTTGCCAGCATCATGGAGGGTAAGCCGGACGCCATCATCGTCGGCGCGGTGTACAAGCCGGGTGCCGAGTTCATAAAACTCGCGCGCAAGGAAGGGGTGACCGCACGCCTCGCCTCCGGCTCCTTCGCAGGCGGCATGAACCTCGTCAAAGCGGTGGGCCCCGAGGCGGCCGAGGGTGTCATCATGAGCCAGGTGGTGCCCGAGCTGGACGACTTAAGCCTCCCCATCACCAAAGAGTGCAAGGAGGCGATCGAGAAGAGCCCCGAAGAGGTCGGCTTCAACTCGGTCAGCATGGAAGGATGCATGGCGGCCAAGTCCATCGTCATGGCGCTGGAGAAGGCGGGCAATCCCCCTACGCAGGCCGGCTTCATCCAGGCCTACGAGGCGATGAAGGACGCCGACATGGGTGGCATCAAGCTCACCTTCACGCCGCAGGACCACCAGGGGCAGGACAACGTCTACCTGCAGATCGTGAAGGGTAACCAGTTGGTATCCATGAAGTAGCGCAGGAGTATGACGACAGGTCGGGGACCGGCGCCGCGACTGCCTGCGGCCCGGTTCCCTCGGCACGGCATCTTATTTCCGGGGGCGTGGCAATGACCGTCAAAAGCAAGCTCTGGGGCAACATCGCGCTGACAATCGTGGGGATCTCGGTACTGGCCGGGATCGGTCTTTTCTCCATAGCGAAGGTGAAGTCGAGCATCGAGATCCTGACGGGAAAGTCGACGCCGTTGCACCTTAAGATGCTGGAGCTGCAGCAGACGGTGGAAAAGGTCTCCGCCGATTTCATGCGTCTCGAGATGACGACCGAACCTGCCGAGGTAACACGCCTCTCCGAGTCGATAACGACGCGCATCAAGAGGATGGAGACCCTGAACGACGATATCGTCAAGGGGGGCGCCTCCTCCAGCGGCGTCGACACAGCGGTGCTGCGCGACATCGAAAAGACCGTGGTGCAGGTCGCCTCACAAAGGCTCAGCGACATGTCCCTTTTCAAGAGTGAGATCGCTTCGGTCAACGCGGAACTCATGAAAGCCGAGGGGAGTGTCAGCGCCATGCGCCGGCAGATCAGCCAGATGGGAAACAGCGCCCTCTCCAACATCAACTCCTCCCAGGCAGCAAACCTCCAGGTGAACAGCTCCATCAAGAAACTCCTCACCCTGCAAAGCCGGCTGAAGGATATCAACATCTTCATGGCGGACCTCGAACTGGTGAAGAGCAAGTTCAAGATCGCCCCCCTAAAGGAGAGGCTGAAGAACACCGTCGAGCTCACCCGCAACATCGAGGTGGATCCAGGGGACAACCCGGCCATCAAGGAGGTGAAGGGGGTGGCAACCGAGATCCTGAACCGGATCGGCGCCGAGGAAGGGGGTCTTCTGGCCCTCAGGCAGGAGATGCTGAACAACCCGGAGAAGGCTGACGCGGAGCAATACGCGACCAAGGCGCGTGAGATCATGAAGCCGCTCGAGGAAAACAGCAAGAAGATCTTCAACACCATCGACACCCTCGAACTGCAGATCGTTAAGGACCGCAACAAGGTGGTGTCGTCGCTAGGCTTTCAGAACGCCGCCAACGGCGTCATGGAGGCCGGCAGCAACATCAGCGTGGACGTGAAGGAGCTGAACGCCGGGGTGCGCCAGATCATGCTGAGCGGCACAGAGGCCGAGGTAGGCAAGCTGTCGGGACAGCTCGCCCAATCACAGAAGCGGATCGAGGCGAACATTGCCGCGGCTAGAAAACTCCTGCTCGACTCCGGGCAGAAGGACCTCGCGCGGAACATCACCGACGTCTCCGGCATCATCCGCAAAGCAGGCGCCTCGATCCGGAAGATAGAGTCGACCAAGCTCGGGGTGATGCGCAGCAACCTCGCCATGCAGAAGGCGCTGGAATCGGCGCAGGGAATCTCGCGCGAACAGGCGCAAAGAAGCGAGGAGCAGGTAAAGAGCATCGGCGAGAACCAGCAGCAGATCCTGACCGGCGTGCGCCGCGCGGTTGACAACGCCACCCTGCTCTCCTACGTCATGATTGCGGTCTCGGCGGCCGTGATCCTCATCTCCTTCGTGATCAGCCTGCGCATCATCGCCTCCATCACGAGGCCGCTCGCCCACGCGAAGCTCGTGACCGCGGAGATCGCCGCCGGCAACCTGACCAGGCGCATCCAGGCCGGCTCGCGCGACGAGATCGGCGACATCTGCGACAGCATCAACAACATCGTCGTGAACCTGCACGAGGTGCTCTCGCGGGTTTCGCAGAACACGGCCCAGGTCGCCTCGGCCTCAACGGAGCTCTCCTGCGCCGCCGAGCAGATGGCCGCCGGCGCGGCCCAGGTCGCAGGACAGGCAGCCACGGTGGCCACAGCCAGCGAGGAGATGGCGGCGACCTCCAACGAGATCGCCCTTAGCTGCACGCAGGCCGCCGAGGGATCGAAGCAGGCCAACAACGCCGCGGAGGCGGGCGCCGACGTGGTGAAGGAAACGGTCCAGGGGATGAACCAAATCGCCGAACAGGTCCGTGCCTCAGCGGTGACGGTGGGCGACCTCGGCAAGAAATCGGAGCAGATCGGCGCCATCGTCAACACCATCAACGACATCGCCGACCAGACAAACCTCCTGGCGTTGAACGCCGCCATCGAGGCGGCACGCGCCGGAGAGCAGGGACGCGGCTTCGCCGTCGTCGCGGACGAAGTGCGCGCCCTGGCGCAGCGGACTTCAAGTGCGACACGCGAGATCGGTGAGATGATCAAGGCCGTGCAGCAGCAGACGAGAGGTGCGATCGGCGCTATGCAATCCGGCGTCACCCGGGTCGAGGCGGGCACCGTCGAGGCGGCAAAATCGGGTGCCGCACTGGAGGAGATCCTCCAGCAGATCGGCTCCGTCACCGTCCAGGTGAACCAGATCGCCACCGCAGCTGAAGAGCAGACCGCGACCACGGTGGAGATAAGCAACAACATCCAGAACATAAACGAGGTGGTGCAGGACACCGCGAAGAACGCCCAAGAGTCGGCGGCGTCCGCGGCGCTTCTGTCACGGCTCGCCGAGGAACAGCAGAAACTGGTCGGGCAGTTCAAGCTGAGCTAGCAGATCGCTGGGCGCACGACGCCCGGCCATGGCAGCGAGATGAGGTGCGATCATGATCAAGATTCTCCTCGAGAACCCGTTGATGCTTCTGCTCATGGTGGCTGCGCTTGGGTACCCGCTCGGGCGCATCAAGTGCTACGGCATCACCTTGGGTGTCGGCGCCGTCCTCTTCGTGGGGCTTGGCTTTGGTATGCTCCACCCCGACATGAAGGCTCCCGCCATCGTGTACATCATGGGGCAGGCGCTCTTCGTCTACACCGTCGGGCTCTCGGCCGGTCCTTCCTTCGTCTCGACCTTCCGCAGAAACGGCGTCATGAACAACGCCGTCGCCGGCGGCGTGCTCTGCGTGTCGGCGGCGGTATGCATAGCACTGCAGCGCTACCTGGAGCTGAAGCCGGGGATCGCCGCCGGGATTTTCTGCGGCAGCCTCACAGCTTCCCCGGCGCTCGGTGGCGCGCTCGAATCGATCCGTCAGACCGCGCCGGAGAACCTCCTCGAGCAGCTTTTGGCCGAGCCCGTAGTTGGTTTCTCGGTCGCCTACCCCATCGGCGTCATCGGCCTCATGCTGACGATAAACGTCTGCCAGAAGCTCTGGAAGGTGGACTACCAGGCCGAGTACCAGGTCCTGCACAAGCCCGAGGACCGCAAGTCGCTGGTGCACTGCACCATCAAGGTGCAGACGGTGAAGCCGCCGGACACGACCGTTCAGAGGCTGAACGAGTCGAACAACTGCGAGGTGATCTTCAGCCGGGTCAAGCGCTCCGGCGAGTTCTTCTACGCCGGTCCCGCCACCGTGCTGCAGCCGGGAGACCTGGTCATGGTGGCCGGCCTGCCGCAGGAGATCGAAAAGCTCGCGGCGGTGCTCGGGGAACGTAGGAGCAAGGAGCGCCTCGGGCTGGACCGCACCGAGTACGAGTACCGTCGCATCTTCGTATCGAGCCCGCAGGCGATCGGGCGCACCATAGGCGAGCTGCACCACGACCAGCGTTTCGGTGAGGTGATCACGCTCGTGCGCCGCGGCGACAGCGAGATCCTTCCCGACGGGGAGATGGTGCTGGAATTGGGAGACGTGATCCGGGTACTTGCGCACAAAAGCGACATGGATGCGGTGACCGCCTTCTTCGGCAACTCGTATCGCAAGGTAAGCGAGGTGGACGTGATGACCTTCAGCCTGGGCCTCGTCATCGGTCTCATCCTCGGTCTCATCCCCTTCCCCTTCCCGGGGGGCGGGAGCATGCAACTAGGTTTCGCCGGCGGCCCCCTCATCGTCGGCATCCTCCTCGGCACCTTCGGCAGGACCGGGAAGATGGTCTGGAGCCTTCCCTACAGCGCGAGCATGACGCTGAAGCAGGTTGGCCTAGTACTTTTTCTCGCCGGGATCGGCACCCGCTCCGGCTACAGTCTGCTCACCACGCTGACCGAGGGTGGGGGCGGCGCCATCGTCATCGCAGGGGTCTGCCTCACCGCGGTCACCGCCTTCCTTGGCCTCTTCATTGCGCACAAGGTCATGAAGCTTCCGATGACGCTCGCCGTCGGCATCGTCGCGGGGATGCACACCTCCACGCCGGGCCTCGGATACATCAAGGAACAGACCGGCAACGACCTCTCCGACCAGGGGTACGCCTGCGTCTTTCCATTCGCCACGATAGGGAAGATCATCCTGGTGCACATCATCCTTGCCACGGTCGGCCCCCACTGACACCGGCGGGCCAGGCCCGCCTCCCCCACCCGCTACCCGGACCGCAGCTGAATGTCATCAGCGTGTATAGCGTCGTTATACAGCGTCCCCTCCGCGGTGCGCCGTCCACCCGTGCGGACACCGGCAAAAACCTTCATTTTCCAAAGAGTTACCATATCCCAGCGCATGAACGGCTATTCCGGCACGCGTAATGCAAAAGATCCTCTGAAAACAATCTGCTCGAGAAACGGCAGTACGGTACATCAATCCACAAACCGGGAGGGACAGACCATGGGACGCAGATCCGCATTCGCCGTGTTGGCCGCATTGGCACTGGCAGCATCCGGGGCGATGGCACTGGAGCTGAAGAACGTAGTGTACGAGACTGACGGGGCAGGCAAGGTGGTCTTCAGCCACGCGGCCCATCTGAAGGCGAAAAACGCCCAGGGGGGGAAAACGACCTGCAAAACCTGCCACGAGAACCCGGACGCCCCGAAAATCAAGGCCACCATGGCGGACATGGAGAAGGGAAAATCGTGCGGCAAGTGCCACGACGGCAAGCGCGCCTTCGCCGTCGCACGATGCACCGGATGCCACAAGGTGAAAAACATCACCTATAAGATCAAGCAGACCGGACCCGTGCACTTCAGCCACGCCAATCACCTGAAGAGCATGCAGTGCACCGCCTGCCATGACGCCATTTTTACCACCGGCCACAACCCGCCGACAACCATGGCGGAGATGAAGAAGGGGAAATCGTGCGGGGCTTGCCACAACGGCAGCAAAGCCTTCAGCATCGACCGGTGCGAGGCCTGCCACCCCTCGCCCAAGCAGGTGGTCTTCAAGGTCAAGCAGACCGGCCCTACCGTCTTCGACCACGGCAAACACGCCGGACTCTACAGCTGCGGCAAGTGCCACTCCGCCATCTACTCGCTCTCCCCTAATCACAAGCCGGTCTCCATGGCGGCCATGCAGAAGGGGAAATCCTGTGGCGCCTGCCACAACGCGAAAGAGGCCTTTGCCTTGGCCAAGTGCGAAAAATGCCATCCGGTTCGGGAGATCAACTTCAAGGTGGCCAAGGCCGGCAACGTAAAATTCAGCCATACCTCACACCTGCAGATGTACAAATGCCAGGACTGCCATCCGCGCACCTTCCCGACCAGAAGCGGCAACAAGCCGGTCTCGATGTCCGAGATGAAGAAGGCCAGGTCGTGCGGGGCATGCCACGACGGCAAGGGCGCCTTCACGGTCAACGGCAACTGTGACTCCTGCCACGTCCGCGGCTGAGAGAAGGGCCTTAAAACGCAACGCGGGCCGTCGCTTCACGAAGAAGCGGCGGCCCGCGTTTTTTTTCATGCGGCGAGCGCAAAGGTTACGTCTTGCCGAAGTAATCCTTCACCGAGATCCCGAGCCGCTTCAGCATGGTCTGGAAGTTCGGGCGCAGCATTCCGGTCTCCTCGGCGGCCCGCGAGATGTTCCCCTGGGTCTTCTTGAGCGCGTTGATCACGAAGGCCTTTTCCACGCCCTCCACCGACTTGTCGCGGATCTGTCGCTTCATCTCCTTCAGGTCTTCTACGTTTTGCGGCACCAACCCGCCGAACTCGTCGTCCCCCTCCGTATCATCCCTACCGGAAGCAACCGTGTCGCCAAGTTCCAGGTCTTCCAACTGGACCAGTTCCCCCGGGGTGAGTACGACGGCCCGCTCGATGCAGTTCACCAACTCACGCACGTTCCCCGGGAACGGGTAGCGCTCGAGAAACTGCATCGCCTCCTGGGAGATGCCTCGGATGTCCTTCCCCATCTCGCCCACGAATTTTTCGAGGTAGTGCCGCGCGAGAAGCGGGACGTCCCCCTTGCGTTCACGCAGGGGGGGGAGGTCCAGCGGGATGATGTTCAGACGGAAGAAGAGGTCCTCGCGGAAGGTCCCCTCGGCGACCATGGTCTTCAGGTTTTTGTTGCTCGCGGCGACCAGGTGTACGTCGAAGGGGACGGGCTGAGTCCCCCCGATCGGGGTTACCTTCCGCTCCTGCAGTACGCGCAAAAGCTTCGCCTGCGTGGAAAGGCTGATGTTGGACACCTCGTCGAGAAAAAGGGTGCCACCGTCGGCTACCTTGAAGAGGCCGGTTTTTGTCTGCACCGCGCCGGTGAAGGCGCCGCGTACGTGGCCGAAAAGCTCGCTCTCCAGAAGGGTTTCCGCGAGTGCCGTGCAATCGACGGCCACGAAGGGACGGTCCCTGCGGGGACTATTGTTGTGAATGGCGCGCGCCGCGAGCTCCTTACCGGTGCCGCTTTCACCGTAGACGAGGACCGTGCTCGCCGTGGGTGCGACCTGCAGGATGCGCCGGTAAACCTTCTGCATCTCCGGGCTCTGCCCAACGAAGAGGTCGAAGCCCTGGTGGCACTGCAATTCGTTCTTGAGGAAGAGGTCTTCGGGGGGGAGCTTGCGCTGTTCCAGGGCGAGCTTAACTTTTTCGAGAATCTGGTCCGGAGCGAACGGCTTTACGAGGTAATCGACGGTGCCCCGGCGCATCGCCTCGACGGCGGTCTCCACCGTGGCGAACCCGGTGATCATGATGACCGGAACTCCAGGCTGCAGCGTCTTCACCGTGTCCAGCACCTCGAAACCGCTCATGCCCGGCATCTTGAGATCGGTGATGATGAGATCGAATTCCTGCTTTTGCAGCAACGGGATGGCTACGATACCGCTCTTGGCGGTTTCCACCTGGTAACCGCTCCCCTCCAGAATCCGTGAAAGCCCCTCCCGAATTACAGCCTCATCATCTACAACCAGGATGTTCATAGGCTCACCATACCTCATTCAAGGTTACAGGCTCGATCACCACGCCGGTTGACGGAAACAAAAGATGTCATTCATGTGCTGCTATTCAATAGCCCACAAACATCATCGTGTCAACAGCAAGCATTGTAAACGGCAACTTCCTCACTGCAACCTTCCATGCACGCGCAGATAAAGAAGCAAAAAGCTCGAGACAGTAAAGCCGCACGGTAACTCGTAGAGTGTATCCCGCCTTTATACACCGTGCCGGACACGGATAACCTGTTGAAATTGCGTCACCTGCCTTTAGCGACAGGGGGTTTGCGCTTCTTCTCGCGACAGGGGGCTGTATTAAAGAGTTATACAGATTCGTGAAGGCGTTCTTCCCACGCCGAACGCACCCACTATTTTTATCCTATAATTTCAATGAGTTACAACTTTATAAAAAGTGGCATGGTCGATGCTAATAGGAAAGCAAGATCCGGGCATGACTATCTGCCCGCGACAGGGAGGAAATCATGAAAGCGCTCGCCACCTTGATCGTAGCCCTGCTCGCCTCCGTACCCCAGGCCCTTGCAGCCCAGGATTCGGCTCCCGCCTGGAACGGTTTCGCTGCCACCTTCTTCATTACTTTCGCGGCCACCGTGTTCATTTTTCAACTCTTCCCCGGCGCAGCGCTCTTCATAGGCCTCATCAAGGGGCTTTTCGGCACCCACGCCAAACGGGAACCGGCCGCGAAGAGCCGCCGCGCCAGAATCGGCTAGAGCACCCTGAACCGCCAACAAGCACAATTCCCCAAACCAAGGAGGATGCCATGAAAAAGCTAGCCAATCAAAAAGCGAAAATCGTCACCTGCTCCATCATCGGTCTGGTCCTGGCCGGTGCCGCCATGATCTCCGGCGTCGTCGATCTATCCGGTAAGGAAGGGAGCATGTCCAAGGTGTTCTTCCTCTTCCTCGGTGCGGTGATCGTGGTCCAGGTGATCCCGGGGCTCATGCTTCTTGGTGCCATGCTCAAGGGGGTCTACTCCCTGGTCAGCAAAAAATCCCGCGTTCCCGTAGAAACCGATACCAAGTAATCGGTGCTGGCTAAGGCCAGTCGAGGTGGGCCATGAAAGAGCTCAGAGTCATAGTAGCAGAACACGACGCAGCGCGGCGCGACCGGATGGCGGGCAGTTTCAGAGCCTTGGGGTACTCGGTGACAACCATGGATTCAGCCGCCGAGTTGTTGCAGGGGGTCTTCGAGATGCAGGGTGGCGTACTGCTGCTGGACGGGGAGTTCGATCCCCATATCGCATCGGCTGACCTGCTCCACCTGCTCAAACGGGGCAATCCGAACCTCCAGGTGATTCTGGTATGCGACGACGTCCCCGCCGCGCTTGCCCGCCGCGTCCATAACGAGGGGATTTTCTACTGCGCCCTGAAACCTGCCGATCCGTGCGACACCGAGGAACTCGAGGCGGCGGTAGCATGTGCCTTCAGAAAGAACAGCGAAAACGGCCGCAAAGGCGTTATCGGCCGGGAACGCGCCAGGCTTGCGACACCCGCCAGGCACGTCGCCTGCCTCATGACGCTTCTGGCCGTGGTCATCGGCGCGGCCCTCACCCTTGCCATTCAGGGTGCCGGATTTGCCACTGCAGGGCTGACCTACCTATTCCTCGGTTTCTGCGCCGTCATCATCACCACTCAGCTCCTGCCGATTTTCCGCATCCGGCTGACGCAGAGGGTGGCACAGACCGCGGTTAACGAATTGTCCAAGAGATAACTGCCGTAAAAAGGAGGCCAACGTGAACCGTCACACGAACCAGAACCGGATACCCCTTTTCCTGATGGCACTGCTCATCTTGGCAAGCGCGGCCGTCTGCAGGGCGGAAGGCTTTTCCTTCGGCGGCACCGAGGGGAAAAGCGGCACCTGCCTTTCCTGCCACGCGAACCCCGCCGCCGTAAGCGAGAAGATGCTCATCGATCCCACGCGCTACACGCGGACCACGCACGCCAAGATAGGCTGCCCGTCGTGCCACGACTCCGTGCCGGCGGCCCATCCGCAAGGTGGAGTGCCAGCCAGGGCCGAGTGCGCCGAGTGTCATTCGGAGATTGCCCAACAGTACGGCTCCAGCATCCATGCCGGCAAGACCAGATGTGCCGGCTGCCACAACCCGCACAAGGTGAAGTCTCCCGCGGAGATCTCCGGCCAAGAGATCAACACCATGTGTTCCAGCTGCCATGACGTCTTAAAGATGACCGCGACGCACGGGCAGTGGCTGCCCCAGGCGGACCTCCACATCAGGATGCTGCCGTGCATCACCTGCCATACCGGCGCGAAGAGCTACTACATCAGCATGTACATCGTTAAAGGACAAAACGGCTCGCGCTTCGGAAAACAGGAGATGGCAAGCTACGACGAGCTGAAAAGTCTCGCCGGGGGCGCGGAGATCGTCGCCTTGGTCGACAAGAACCACGACAACTACATCTCCATCCAGGAACTGCGCAATTTCAACAACGACCCGGCGCACAAGAACCTGCACCTGCAGGGGATGATGACCCCGGAAACGGTCACACATAACTTCGAGATCCTCGACAACCGCCGCAACTGCTCTTTCTGCCACACCTCCGGCTCCACGGTCATGCAGACGAGCTACCTCACCTTCCCGGGCAGGGACGGCACCTACCAGCGGGTGGCGGTAGAGAAGGGGGCCATTTTCGACGCCCTGTACGGCACCCCTGACTTCTACCTCATGGGATCGACGAAAAACCAGAACCTGAACCGCATCGGCCTCGCCATCATCTGCGGCGGCCTGATCATGCCTGTCGGGCATGGCTTCCTCCGCTTCCTTACCCGCAAAAACAGAGAAAAAAAGGAGCATGAGTCATGAGCGAGAAAACGAAAATATACCTGCAGCCCATCCCGATCAGGGTCTGGCACTGGCTGAACGCCTTCGGCATCATCACGCTCGCAGTAACGGGCACCCAGATCCGCTTCCCCGAAACGCTCAGTTTTCTCGGGAGCTACCAGACCGCAATCTGGGTCCATAACACCGCCGGCTTGATCGTATCGTTCTCCTTTCTGATCTGGTTCTTCTACTACGCGACGGTGAAGAGCAACCTGGACGACATCTACATCCCGAACCAGGAAGACATCAAGCACGGCATAGTAAGACAGCTTCTTTACTACTGCTTCTGGTACTTCCTCGGGCGCCCGAGCCCCTTCCACGCGACACCCAAGGTGAAGTTCAACCCGATGCAGAAGGCGGCGTACCTGGTGGTCATGTTCATGCTGGAGCCGTTCGTCATCTTCAGCGGGCTGCTGCTCATGAACGTCACCCCGCTCAGGGTGCTGGTGCTCATGACCGGAGGGATCAAGTTCATCGTCGCGCTGCACTTTCTCCTTGCCTGCTCCCTCGTGGCCTTCCTCTGCACCCACGTGTACCTGGCGACCCTCGGCGCCACCCCGCTTTCCTACCTGAAGCCGATGATCTTCGGTTGGGAGGAAGTGGAGGAGCACCACGAGGTGGCCGAAGAGCAGCAGGGCGCACCAAGGGGGTACCGTCCCGTGCGGCATTATCCGGAGTGCATGCAGCACATACCTGACAACCAGCATAGCTGAGGCAGCAGCCACCCCGGCGCCGGAGTAAACCGCGTCGCCGGGGATACGTGAAAACGGAGGTGCACAATGTTCGAGCGAATCGCAGGGAGGGCTTTGGTCCCGGTCGGGATCGTGGTAACCGGTTTCCTCGTGGTCTGCTTCGTGCTCCTGTACGCGGCGATCAAGAACGTGGTGCTGCGGGACTCGGTGGAACACGCGAACAACCTGGCGGGAATCGTGCTGAAGTCCACGCGACATGCCATGCTCAAATCGGACCGCGAGCTCAATCGGGCGATCATCAGGAACATAAGCGAGCAAAAGGGCGTACAGCACGTGCGTATCTTCAACAAGAAAGGGACCGTGGTGGTCTCGTCGCATCCGGAAGAAGTGAACCGCCAGCTCGACAAGAAAGCGGAAGGGTGCGTCATCTGCCACGAAAAAGCGCAGCCGATCACAACGCTCGGCAGCATGCAGAAGGCCCGCAGCTTCAAGAACAACCTCGGCGCCGACGTGATAGCGATAACCGCGCCGATCTACAATGACCCAGAATGCGCCAACGCCGCCTGCCACTTCCACCCGGCCGACCAGAAGGTGCTGGGGACCCTGGATATCGGCCTTTCGCAGGAAGCTACTCTTGCCTCGCTGGCTTCAATCCGCCTGCAGATGATCATCTTCTCGATACTGACGCTGGTACTGACAATGGCGGGTGTGATCGCACTGCTTAAGATGATCGTGCTTGTGCCTATGAGGAAGCTGCAGGATTTTGCGGAAAGAAACGAGGAGGGAGGTACTGCGCTGCACCCGCCAAAACTCCCCTATGAGCTTGACAGGATCGCACAGTCTTTCTACTGTATCAGGAAAAGGCTGGACAAAGTCGAACCGAACCGGGTGAATCCTTCCCCGAATGCAGATCCGAACCGGTAGCAGGCCAGTCATGAAAGCGGACGGGTGCTCCATGGAAGCGGCGGGTAAAGACAAGATGGCGACGGGTAGCGCCGCTCGGGACGCGAAAAGCGTGCTGCGGCAGGGGCTCGTGGATGACATGGCGCGGCTGCGGCGCTTCTCAAACCGCGGGCTCTTCGCGCTGTCGCTCTTCATAGTCACCAGTACCGTTGCGTGGCGGGGCTTCACCTTCCTCCCCACTCCGCAGCAGCTCGTGGCGGCCATGGGGACGCCCCCCACCCCGTTCATGATCAGCATGGTGCTGGTGCTTTACACCTTTTCCGCCATCATCCTGAGCCTGTCGCGCATGATGGCCGGTGTGTACCACAAAAGCAGCTTCTGTCATGTCGGCTACGCGCTCGGGTTCTACCTTTTCTACTACGTGGCCGACGCGCTCGCCGACAACTACTGGGCCGTTTTCGGCGCCGGTTTCACCGTCCTCTGCCTGGAAAGCTACCGGATCTGGACTTTCTGCAGCGACCAGCTCGGAAGGAAACAGGAGCAACTGGACTTTCTGGAACGAAACGGCAGGATGCCCCCCGAGGAAGAAGACTCCCTCTACAGCTGATCCCCCATCAGTTCTCAGCCGCCTGGTGCTTCTCGTAGCTGTTGCAGGGCTGACCCGTCTTCATGCGCGGCACGTCCAGCACCGTGTAGATGGTGCAGCGCCCCTTGAGGTGGAGCTTGCAGTCTTCGTAGCTGCAGACCACGTAGGCACGGTCGTTGGGGCCGGAGAGCATCTGCTCCAGCTTGTCAGCGATCTTGTCGTTTTTCCCCGCCATCGCGGCGATCTGCGTCAGCTTGTCTTCCATCGGTTGCCACCTCCACAGTGATCTCGCTGCAGTTGGACCGGCAGATTATCATCACACGTCCGGGACCGCCACAAAAAAAGGCCCCCGAGCGCTTGCTTCGGGGGCCTTTTCGTTTTTCATGCCGTGCGCGGCATCCTTCCTATCCCTTTTCCACTTTCACTTCGACGAGGTTGCAGTTCCCCTTGAGAAGGGCGTTCGCGTTCAGCTCTTTGAAGTGCGACGGGGCGAAGAGCAGGCCGGGCTGCACCTTGTCGCTGATGCGCGCCTGGGCGGTCATGGCACCGTTACCGGAGGAGAGTTTGACGCTCGCTCCTTCCGCGACGCCCAGAGAAGCGGCATCGGAGGGATGCAGCTCAACGAACCCGGTCGGGCAGACCTCGAGGTTCGCAGAGGAGCGTGTGGTGGAGGTACCGTTGTGGTAACCGACCGGTCCGACCAGGAGCTGGAACCGCGCCTTGGCGGCGTTTGCCGGTTTGGCGATCGGCGCGAGCGGCGCATCGCCCCTGGCAGCGGTAGCACCCTTTGTCACGCCGTCACGGGAACCGTCAAACGCCTCGTACGCCTTGACCTTGGTCTTGATTTCGGCCATGACGCTTGCCGGGGTGATGTGCTGGTTGCTGGAGGTGAGACGGCTCCAGAGGTCGGCCAGGATGGCCCAGTCTTCCCTGGCATGGCCGGGGGCGTCGACCGCCTTGAAGATGGCCTGCACCCTGTTGTCCAGCGAGGTGAACGAGCCGCTCTTCTCGGCAGCGGCACCGGCCGGAAGCACTGCGTGGGCGTACTGGAGGGAGTCCCCCTCGAAGACGTCCTGCACCACCAGGAGCTCAAGTTTCGCGAGGGCCTTCCTGATGCGCTGGTTGTCCGGGAAGCCAGCCAGGTCGCACCCCATGAGGTAGAGCGCCTTGATGTTCCCAGCCTCGATCCCCTCGACGATGCCCCAGATATCCTTGCCGTCCGCCCCGGGGACCACCCCCATGTCGAGGAGGCCTACGCTGTTGTTCTTCGCGTCGATCGGGAAGATGCCCCCCCCTTGCGCGTCGGGGGCCCCGGTGAGCACGGCGAGGTCGGCAAGTGCTGCGATCTTGACGGACGCATCGGCGCTCCTGATCAGATCGGCGCCGAAGACGATGGCCACGCGGCTCATCCCGGCCAGCTGCTGCACCGCGTTCTCGACGGCCGCCTCGGTGATACCGGCCTGCTCGCAGAGCTCGGCCATGGAAAGCTGGGCGAGCCCTTCCTTGACGCTCTCGGCCCCGGCGGGGACGGCGACACCTGCCGCGATGAGACCCTTCATCAGGGCGTAGATCACCTGCAGCTCGGCACCGGGTGCGTTCTTCAGGTGCACGTTGGAGAACTTCTTCAGCTTGACGTCGCGCATGTTCACGAGGACCAGGCGCGCATCCTTCTTCGTTGCCGCCTTGATAACGCGGTACTCGGCGTTGGTCGCTTCGGCGTTCAGGTCGCAGCCAAAGACCAGGATGGCCTGGGCCTCATCGAGCGCGTCGAGCTGCTTGCTCGCGCCGGTGAAACCGAAACGTCTCTGCATCTGGGCCTGCGCCTGGGCGAAGCCAAGCCCCGCTTCCGAATCGACGTTGCCGCTTCCGAGCGCCTCGCGGAAGATCTTCTGGAAGAGGAAGCTCTCCTCGTTGGTCACCCTCGGGGAGCCGAGGCCGGCCACCGCCTTGCCCCCTTCGCGCGCCACGATCTCCTTAAGCTTCGCCGCCACGGTGTTTAGGGCGGTGTTCCAGTCGGTCTTGCCGAGGGCCCCTGCATCGTTTCTCAGCATCGGCTCGGAAAGTCTCTGGTCGGAATCGAGGTAGCGGTAGCCGAAGCGGCCGTTGATGCAGAGGTTGCCGTTGTTGTAGCCGTCGTCCTCGCTGGTCACCCGCTCGACGCGCCCCTCCTTCGCGTGATACTCGATCTGGCAGCCGGTACCGCAGAAGGCGCAGACGCTCGGGATCCGGTTGAAGGTCCAGGGGCGCCCCTTGAACTTGAACGGCCTGGAGATGAGGGCGCCGGTCGGGCAGGCCGCGACGCAGTTGCCGCAGAACTCGCAGTTAAGCGGTTTGCCGTCGACGGTGTCGATGATGGCGTCCTCCCCCTTGTTCGCCACCTTGATCGCGTCGCACCCGACGATCTCGTGGTCCACCTTGACGCACTTCTCACAGAGAATGCAGCGGTTGGGGTCGCTTTCGATGAGGGGCCAGTCGTAGCGGATCAGGCGGCGCTCCAGGATCGCCGAGTAGTCCTGCTTGGTCGCGTTCAGCGCGTAGCAGGAGTCCTGCAGGTCGCACTCGCCGCCTGCGTCGCAGACCGGGCAGTCCAGCGGGTGGTTCACCAGCATGAGCTCCATGATCTTGCGCCGCGCCTCCCTGAGGGCCGGCGTGTCCGTGGTGACCTGGATCCCCTCCTTGACCGGCGTGTTGCAGGCGGTCATGGTACGCTCCACCCCGGCCACCTCTACCGCGCAGACGCGGCAGGCGCCGGTGGGGGAGACCTTCTTCAGCCAGCAAAGGGTCGGGATCCTGATCCCGACCGTGGCCGCGGCCTCCAGTATGGTGGTACCTTCTTCGACCTGCACGCTCTTGCCATCAATGGTTAAGCTGACCATATAAAAACCTCAGTATTCGGTGTAATGAATTCAACTAGGTCGGGGCCGGCGTGTCGCCTAGACGGCCACCATGGCGACTCGGTAGCAGCGCAGGCACCTTTCGGCCTCCCGCACCGCCTGGCTGTTGGCGTAGCCGAGTTCCACCTCGCAGTAGTTCTTGTAGCTCGCCCTCTGCGCCCCGTGCACCTCCTTCTGGTGCGCACGGGAAGCCGAATCGAGCCACTGCACGTCCTCGTTCTTGTCGTAGACGCCGAAGTAGGTAAGGATATCCTCCATCCTCTCGTCGTCGGTGAGTTCTACCCCTTTACCTTCGAGGTAGCGCTGGATCACCTTGGCGGCGCGGTGACCGGAGCCGATGCAGGCCACGACGGTGAGCGGGCCGATCTCGGCGTCGCCCCCGGCGAAGACGCCGCCGCAGTCGGTGATGAGGGTCCTGGAAAGCATGTTCCCCATGCCGTCTTTGAGGTCCTTGCCGTCGTGCCCCTTGAGCGGAACGTATTGGGTGACGATGGTGCTCCACTTGGTGGTGTCGATCCCCGCGTCGGCCGGGATGAAGGAGAGGTCGGCATCCTGGCCGATGGCCGGGATGATGGTGTCGCACTCGATGACGAACTCGGAACCGGGAACCGGCTCGGGACGGCGACGGCCCGAGGCGTCCGGCTCGCCTAGCGCCATCCTGATCAGCTCGACGCCGGTGACCTCGTTCTGTTCGTTGGCGATGACCTTGGTCGGGAGCACCTGGAACTCGAAACGCACCCCTTCCTCGTCCGCCCCGTCGACCTCCCAGACGTCCGCCGGCATCTCTTTACGGGAGCGGCGGTAGACGAGCACCGACTCCTCGGCACCTTCGCGCAGCGCCACCCTGACGCAGTCGATGGCGGTGTTGCCGCCGCCGACCACGAAGACCTTCTTGCCCATCCCGGTGGGAAGGCCCAGGTAGACGTTTCTCAGGAAGTCGATACCGCCGGTCAAGAAGCCTTTGTAACCCTTGTCCTCGCCCTCGACCCCCATCGGCTTCGAGCGGTGCGCGCCCGGCGCCAGGAAAACGGCGTCGAACTTCTGCCTCAGCTCATCGAGGGTGACGTCCTTGCCTACCCGCGTGTTGTAGACGATCTCGACGCCGAGGCTCGCGATGATATCGATGTCGCGCTGCAAAAGGTGACGCGGCTGCCGGTACGGCGGGATGCCGACGGCGACCATCCCCCCACCGAGCGGGAGTGCCTCGTAGATAGTGACCGGGTACCCTTCAAGCGCGAGATAGTAGGCGGCGGCGAGACCGGCAGGGCCGGCGCCCACGACGGCGATCTTCTTGGACTTCTTCTCCGCCGGCACCATGGGGGGGAGATGGCCATGCTGCCATTCGTAGTCGGAGGCGCTGCGTTTGAGGACCATGATGTTGATCGGCTCGTCGACGTTTTTCCTGCGGCAGGCGGTCTCGCACGGGTGCGGACAGACGCGCCCGCAGACCGAAGGCAGCGGCATCGATTCGCGGATCGTGGAGAGCGATTCGCCGAAGCGGTAGTCCTTCACCGCTTCGATGTAGGTCGGGATGTCGATGTGGGCCGGGCACTTGTCCATGCAGGGGGCGGTGTACTTCTCGATGTAACGGAATTCGGAGGAGAGGCTCTTCGCGCCGCGGATGTAGTTGATGAAGGCGTCGCGGAAGTGGGTGACCGCGTCGATGACCGGCACCGACGAACTCGGGCAGAGGGTGCACTTGCAATGGGCGAGCACGCTCCCGACGTCGAGGATGGTGTCGAGGTCCTCTTCGCTGCCGCGCCCCTCGAGGATGCCGGCGAGGGCGTCCATGATGACGCGGGTGCCCTTCTTACCAGGGGTGCACTTGCCGCAGACGTACTTCGTCTGCACCCGCTTCATGTACTCGGTTACCATGGCCGGAATGTCGACATCCTTGTTGTACAGGATGATCCCGTCCCACCCGATGAAAGCCGAAAGGGGGCGCTCGCCATCGTAGGTGGCAGGCAGCTTGAAGGACAGGTCCTTCTTCTCGCCACCCTTGCGGTTGTCAACTATGTTTCTGCCCCAGCTGGAAAAAACCACCTCTGCCACTTAGGCCTCCGAAATAGCTGTAAAATCTGCCGCTTTATCGGCTAAATATTTACATTTATTAAGTAAATTTTGCCGGTCACATTGTATACAGTATCCAGTTTTTACCACATCACTCAGCTCTAATCAAGCGAAAAATCATTCGGATTATCGCCGCTGTACGTCGTATACAAAGCGGTGCCCCACCCCCAGAGGGTGCGCGCATGCATGGCTGCAATTAATGGTTGTTTTTATCTCCGTTCCCCCCTAACATCGCCCCGTCCGCGTCCGGCACCCCGCGCTGCCGGACGCCGCATCAAGAAGACTCAACTTTTGCCGGGCGGCGCCGATAATAATGGCAAAGCGCCCATGAATACCCACTGGGCGTCTTCGGGAGGCGTTCATGGAGAAGAACCATTTGCTCGACGGCACCGGCCTGGCCCTCCAGCTCACCCCGGACGGGCAGTCGCTCCAGGCGCAGTTCACCCCGCTCGTCCAGCGTCGCACCCTCGAGGTAGGCCAGCTGCAGGAGGCGCTCTTAGAGCTCGGCTTCGGGGAGCTCTTCGTCCCTCCCGAGGCGCTAGAACAGCTGCTGCAGAAATGCGCCGTGACACCGCTTGGCTTCACGCAGCGCATAGGCGAGAGGCGCGACGCGACGCTTGCGGTCCAGCTTTCCGACGACGCCATGACGACGACGATGACTATACAGCCCGCCTGCGGCGGCCGCACCGTCACTCTAGAAGAGGTCGAGAAGGAACTGGCGCGGCTCGGGGTGGTCTGCGGCATCCTCTACGACGAGATCAGGGAAGCCCTGGCGGCCGGCAAGGCATCCCGGCTCGTGATCGCCCAGGGAACCCCGCCCGCCCCCGGCGAAGACAGCCAGTTCATCAGCCTCATTCCGGAGATGGCCGCGCAGATACCGCAGTTCTCAGAGAACGAGACGGCGGATTACCGCAACCTGGGGGACATCGTCAGTGTTGGCCTGGGCGATCCCCTGATGCGGAGAACGCGCCCCACCCAGGGGATACCCGGGGTGAACCTGCTGGGGGTGGACCTTCCCGCCACCGACGGCGTCGATATCCCCTTCGCCGAAAACCTGACCGGCATCGCCTGCGACCTTGAAGACGGCGACCTCCTCGTCGCGGCGATCTCCGGATACCCGCTCATCGTGCCGCGCGGGGTCATCGTGGACCCGGTTTTCAAGCTGAAACGCGTCGATCTCTCCACGGGAAATCTCCACTTCAAGGGGTCCCTGGAGATCTCCGGCGACGTCTGCGACGGGATGGAGGTTGCCGCCACGGAAAACATCACGGTGGGGGGGCTCGTCGAAGCGGCAAGACTCAAGGCCGGCGGGGACATCGTGGTGCTTGGCGGGGTCATCGGGCACGGCCATGCCGTTCAGGGGAGGATGGTCAGCAGGCAGGAAATGGCCCAGCTCGAGGCGGGGGGGGCGGTGACGGTGCAGTTCGCCGAGAACGCCGCCATCACCGCCGGCGGCGACATCACCATCGGCGAGCTCGCTATGCAGAGCGATCTCACCTCCGGCGGAAGCATCCTGGTCGGCGAGCGTGGGGGGCGCAAGGGACACATCATCGGCGGGCTTTGCCGCGCAGCCACCCTCGTCCACGCCGTGGTAATCGGTTCGCACGCGGGAGTGCCTACCGTGATAGAGGTCGGCGTCGACCCGGCCCTCAACCGCAAACTGGAAATGGTGCAGGAAACCCTGGCGGAAAAACAGCGCCAGATGGATGAACTGACGAAGACGATAGCCTACGTCCAGGAAAATCCGGGGAGCATGGAACCGGGGCTTTTCAATCTGAAACAGCGGATCTATACGAAGTACCAGGGGGAGATCGCCGAGCTGACCGGCGAAAAAAAGCGTTTGCAGAAACGGATGGAGATCAACGCACAGGCGCGTGTGGAGGTGGAGCGGGATGCCTTCCTCGGCGCGCAGATCAGGATCGGCTCGAGCGTCACCCAGATCGAAGAGGACCTCACCTCCCCGACCTTCACCCTCGGGGAGGAAGGGATCACCTACTGAAAAGGAGCAGCATGCGTATCATAGGACTCACCGGGGGGATCGCCTCTGGCAAGACCACCGTCGCCCGTCTCTTCGAAAAACTGGGGGTGCCGGTGATCGACGCGGACCAACTGGCGCGGGAAGTGGTGGAACCGGGGACGCAAGGGCTAGCCCGCATCGTCGACGCCTTTGGCGCAAAGGTCCTGAACCCGGACGGCAGCCTGAACCGGGCCGAGCTGGGGGCGGTGGTGTTCGCAGACCCTGCAGCCCGCCGCATTCTGGAGGGGATCACCCACCCCGCGATAAGAGGGCTCGCCGAGGAGAAGCTGCAAAGGCTCAGGGAGGCGGGAACGGGGACCGCGTTCTACGTCGCCCCGCTTCTCATAGAGGCTGGGATCACCTCCCGAGTGCACGAGGTCTGGGTGGTATACCTCGACCGTGAGACCCAGCTGGAGCGGCTAATGGCGCGGGACGGCCTTTCCCGCGAGGCGGCACTCGCACGCATTGCGTCGCAGATGCCCATGGATGAGAAGAAGAGACTCGGCAGGATCGTCATCGACAACTGTGGGAGCAGGAAAGAATTGGAGGCCCAGGTGCTCAGGCTCTGGGAAGAAGAGATAGCACATCGGGAAGCGGAGCGCCGCTAGGGCTCCGGCGCCCTGAAATGAAAAAGGCCCCATGGTGACGGGGCCTTTTTTTCGTTCGGGATACGGTGCGACTACTTGTGGTAGCCGAGCTTGTGGGAGATCTCCTCACCGGCCTTGATCACAAGCGGGATGAGCTCCTTCTCCATGCGCTCGTCGGTGAAGCGCATCGAGGGACCGGAGATGCTGACCGCGCCGATGATACGGCGGGTGTAGTCGCGGATCGGTGCGCCCACGCACTTGACCCCGACATCCATCTCCTCGTCGTCGATGGCATACCCCTGGTCGGCAATCACCTTCAGGTGCTTCTTGAGCTCCTCGCGGTCGGTGACCGTCTTCTGGGTGTAGCGCTTCATCTCCTTGGTCGGTAGGTAATTCTCAAGCTCCTCGTCGGCCATGTAGGCGATCTGGACCTTGCCGGCCGCGGTGCAGTAGGCCGGGAGACGGGCGCCGACGCGCGGGACGACACGGACCGTCAGGTCGGTCTCGACCACGTCGAGGTAGACGATGTGGAACTCTTTCAGGATGGCGACGTAGGTGGTCTCGTTGCACTCCTTCACCAGCGCCTCGAGCACCGGGCGGGACTGGCGCAAAAGCCCCATCTGCTTGATGAAGGTCTGCCCGAGTTCGAGCGTCTTCAGCCCCAGCCGGTAGTTCTCCGTTACCCTGTTCTGCTCTATATAGTTCCTAGACTCAAGGGTCGCCAGGAGTCTGAAAACGTTGTTTTTGTGGAGTTTCAGCCGTTTGGAGAGCTCGGTCACCCCCAGCTCGTCCACCTCGTCGTGAAACTGCTCCAGGAGATCAAGGGCATGCGAGACGGCCTGGATGATGTATTCTGATTTCTCTTTTTTCGCCATTGGCTGCACCTATTCTTATGTCAAAAAAATTTCAAACAATAGTAACTAGGCCATTTGACCAGCCGTGTCAAGAAAATTAATCGCTTGATAAACCCTTTTAATGTGTTTAAACTCGCCGTATCCCAAACCGCGCATCATGGATGGTATGACGCTGGGTTAAAACAAGCAGTCCCGTCATATAGGGGAAAATGCGCCCCTCAGAGATAGTTTGTAGCCAAAATATAGAATTATGTTCTAAAGAAGTCAAGCCCCAAAAAACTAACGTCGTACTGGCATCTTGACTACCCGGCGCCCCCCTGGACGCCGTCACGCCGGCGGAGGGCGAACGTGCGCCTCAACCTCATTTCCAAGCTTGCTCTCGCTTCCGGCCTCGTGCTCCTTTGCACCATCGCCCTCTTCGCCTATCTTAATCTGAGAAGTCTTAAGGGCCTCTTGCTGCAGGAGGCCATCGCCGAAGCGGATCGCGTCTCCGAAACCATCATCCGGACCACGCACAACCAGATGCTAAGGGATGACCGGCCGCTGTTCTACAAGACGATACAGGAACTGGGCGCTCAGCAGGGGGTGGAGAGGATCCGCCTCATCAACAAGACCGGCCGCATTATCTTTTCCACCGACGACGCCGAGATCGGCACCGTGCTCAGCAAGTACTCGGAGGTCTGCGGCGTTTGCCACGGCGGACCGCAGCTTTTGCTCACCGCTTCCTCCATGCACCGCAGCCGCCGCTTCTTCGCCCCTTCCGGCGAGGAGTTCCTGGGCATCACCAACGCCATCTACAACGAGGAGAGCTGCTACACGGCAAGCTGCCACTTCCACCCCGAAAAGCTCAAGGTCCTCGGGGTGCTCGACGTGGTGGTGCCCCTTGACCGGATGCACTCCCTTATCGTCGCCTACCGCGACCGCATGCTGTTCCTCACCCTGCTCCTCATCACCCTCACCTCGATCAGCCTCACCTTCTTCACCCAGAAGCTGGTGAACCGTCCGGTGCGCGAGCTCCTAAAACACACCCACATGCTCTCCCGGGGGGAGCTGGACGGCTCGGTCCCGAGCTTCGCCAACGACGAACTTGGCGAGCTCGCCGACTCCTTCAACGCGATGACGCTCAACCTGAAGAAGGCGCGTGAGGAGCTCGAGGGGTGGGGGCGCGACCTGGAGCAGATGGTGCAGCAGCGCACCCTCGAGGTGACCCGCATGCAGGCACAGCTGATCCGCTCGGAAAAGCTCGCCTCGTTGGGGGAGCTGGTGGCGGGGATCGCGCACGAGATCAACAACCCGCTCACCGGGATCATGGTGTTCTCCTCCCTGATCCAGAGCGCGCCGACCCTCGACCCCGCACTCAAGCGCGACATCGAGACGGTCCTGCGGGAGACCAAGCGCTGCGCCGAGATCGTGAAGGGGCTCCTCGAGTTCGCCCGCTGCGCGCCGCCGCAGAAGGCCCCCTGCTCCCTGAACGAGATATCCGACGCGGCGCTCGAGCTGGTCCGGCACCAGATCCTGTTCCAGGACGTCACCATCGTACGGCAATACGCGGGGAGACTCCCCGCGCTGCACCTCGACTCGAACCAGATCGAACAGGTCCTCGTCAACATGTTCGTCAACGCGGGGCACGCCATGATGGGAGAAGGGATGCTCATCGTGGTGACCGGGCTCGACCAGAAAACGGCGACCGCCTTCGTGAAGATCACCGACAACGGCTGCGGCATCCCGGAGGCGAACCTGGACAAGATCTTCGACCCCTTCTTCAGCACCAAGTCGAGCAAGGGAACCGGGCTCGGCCTCTCCGTCTCTTACGGCATCGTCCAGGAGCACGGGGGAAGGATCGAAGTGGAGAGCCAGGAGGGGGTGGGGACCACCTTCACCGTGCTGCTGCCGCTGCACCCTGCGCCGAGCGCTTCCCTGCCGGCTCCCGATGACGCTGGCGCCGAATCCTCCGCCCCGGCCTAAGCCGTATACAAATCCGCTACATCCCCCGCAAAACGCCCCCTTCCGGCCGCAACTGCGCGGAAGAAAACGATTGACAGGGAGGGGCCGTATTGCTAGTTTACGGTCGGGGCATCCCCGAACCCGGCTTTTTGCCCCGACCGCACCGGCAGCATCGAACCCCACGCTTAAAGACGGAGCAGCAGTGAACATCACCACCAACGGCGAAGCCGTATCGATTAACCCCCTTACCATTAAGGAGTACCTGGTATCCCTCGGCATCGACCCGCGCCGGGTTGCGGTGGAGCTGAACCTCGAGATCCTCCCGAAGGCGCAGTACGAGACCACGCAGCTGAAAGACGGGGACGCCCTGGAGATAGTCCACTTCGTAGGCGGCGGGGCCGCGCGCGCCTGATCCAGCCACACGGACTCTTTCCTCCGCGCTCAGCCTGGCGGCGAGCGACCGGAGCCGACCAACGCGACACACCGATTGGAGAACAGTGATGCCCGAATCAAACGACAAGCTCGTCATCGCAGGACGTGAATTCGACTCCCGCCTCATGGTGGGGACCGGCAAGTACGCCGACTTCCAGCAGATGGTGCGCGCCATCGAGGTCTCAGGCGCCCAGATCATCACCGTCGCGGTGAGACGCGTGAACATCACGGACCGGACCAAGGAGTCCCTCCTTGACCATATCGATCTTAAGAAATACACCCTCTTGCCGAACACCGCGGGGTGCTACACCGCCGAGGACGCCATCAGGACCTGCCGGCTCGCCCGCGAGGCCGGCCTTTCCGATTTCGTGAAACTCGAGGTGCTCGGGGACGAGAAGACCCTTTACCCGAACAACGAGGAACTCCTGAAGGCGGCGAAGGTTCTCATCGCCGAAGGGTTCACCGTACTCCCCTACACGAGCGACGACCCCATCATCTGCAAGCGCCTCGAGGACATGGGTTGCGCCGCCGTCATGCCGCTGGGCGCTCCGATCGGCTCGGGGCTCGGCATACGGAACCCTTACAACATCCAGATCATCCTGGAGACGGTGAAGGTCCCGGTTATCGTCGACGCCGGCGTCGGCACCGCCTCCGACGCGGCCATCGCCATGGAGCTTGGCTGCGACGGCGTTCTCATGAATACCGCGATCGCCGGTGCCCAAGACCCGGTCGCCATGGCGCTGGCGATGAACCTCGCCGTCCGCTCCGGGCGCCTCGCCTACAAGGCGGGCCGCATCCCGAGGAAGCTCTACGCGAGCGCCTCGTCACCGCTTGCGGGCCTCATCTCGTGAGAGAGTTCCACTCCCCCTGGATCGACTTCAACCTGTACCTGATCACCGGGCGCGGGGAAACCCTCGGGCGCAACCTCGAGTTCGTCGTCGAGGAAGCGCTGCGCGGCGGCGTGCGCGCCGTGCAGTTAAGGGACAAGGGGGCCAGCAGCAAGGAGCTGTACGAGACGGCGCATGAACTGAGGCGTCTCACCTCGCGCTACGGCGCGAAGCTTTTCATCAATGACCGCACCGATGTGGCGCTGGCCGTCGACGCCGACGGGGTCCACATAGGGAGCTCGAGCCTGCCGCTTTACAAGGTGCGGCGGCTTATAGGGGAGCGCCGGCTGATCGGCGTCTCCTGCCACAACCAGACCCAGGCGATCACCGCGCAGGAGATGGGGGCCGACTTCATCACCTTCGGCCCGGTCTTCTACACGCCGAGCAAGGCGGAGTACGGCGACCCGGTCGGGGTGCAAAAGCTGGCACACGTGGCCGAACTCCTGCAGATCCCGGTCTTCGCCCTCGGGGGGGTGAACCAGGAGAACTGCGCCGAGGCGGTGGCCTGCGGCGTCCACGGCATCGCCCTCATCTCCGCGATCCTGTCGGCACCCGAACCGCGCGACGCCGCGAAGAAATTGCTGGCACAGCTCCCCGCACTGGAGCACAACGACTAGATGACCACGAGCGAACTGATCCATAGCGACCTGCGCATAAACTCCTACGGCTCTTACCTTAGACGCCGCTTTTCCTGTCGCGTCAGCAAGGTGAACGTGGACGGCGGCTTCACCTGTCCCAACCGGGACGGCAGCCGCGGCACCGGCGGGTGCATCTACTGCGACAACAGCTCCTTCTCACCGAAGGAGACGGTCGCCGTGATCCCGATCGAGGAGCAGATGGCTGCGGGGATGGCGTACCACCGGGAGCGCCTTGGAAGCGAGAAGTTCATCGTCTACTTCCAGAAGTTCACCAACACCTACGCCCCGGTGGAGCGGCTGGCCGACCTCTATCGGCGCGCCCTCGACCACCCGGACGTGCTCGGCATCTCGGTCGGGACGCGGCCCGACTCGCTGGCACCGGGGGCGATCGACCTTTTGACCGAGATCGCCCGCGACCGCTACGTCTGCGTGGAACTGGGGCTGCAGTCGATGGATGACGCCATCCTCGCGCGCATCAACCGGGGGCACACCCTGGCCGAGTACCTGAACGCGGTGGAGCGCCTCTCCGGCCGCGGCATGGAGATATGCACCCACCTGATCCACGGCTTTCCGGGGGAGACCCGGGAGGGGTTCCTGAAGACGGCGCGGCTCATCGCCGGGCTCCCGGTCACCTCGGTGAAGCTGCACCAGCTCCATGCCGTCGAGAACACGCGCCTCGCGCAGATGTACCGCGACGGGAGCTGGCAGCCGATCGGGGTCGACGAGTACATCGCCGCCGCCTGCGATTTCCTGGAGGAGCTCCCGGCGCGGGTCTCGGTGCAGCGCCTCTACGGGTCGGCGCCGCTTTCCATCCGGGTGGCACCGAACTGGAACCTCAAGAACAACCAGATGTGGTATGCCGTGCTGAACGAGCTGAAGCGGCGGGGGAGCTGGCAGGGATGCCGGCTGGACCGCGCGGTCCGGGCGGCCTAGGGCAACGGGAGAGTCATGAAAAGCGTACAAGTGAAGGGAAGCGCGGAGCCGGTCAGGATCGGCAAGATCCTCTGCATCGGGCGCAATTACGCGGATCACATAAAGGAGCTCGGGAACGAGACGCCGGAACGCCCAGTCATCTTCACCAAGCCCGCCTCCAGCGTCATCGGCGAGGGTGAGAAGATCGTCATCCCCCCCTACTCCGGCGACTGCCACCACGAGGCGGAGCTGGCACTCCTCATCGGGAAAAAGGGGAAGGATATCGCTTCCGCGGACGCGCTCTCGCACGTGGCGGGCTACGGCGTCGCCATCGACCTGACCCTCAGGGACGTGCAGGCCGAGCTCAAGAAGAAGGGGCTTCCCTGGGACATCGCCAAGGGGTTCGACACCGCCTGCCCCCTCTCCTCCTTCGTCCCGGCCGGCGAGGTGCCCGACCCGCAGGCCCTGCGCATCACCCTCACCGTGAACGGCGAGAAGCGCCAGGACGGCGGCACCGACCTCATGATCCACCGCATCCCGGAGCTTCTTTGCTACCTCTCCTCGGTCTTCACCCTGGAGCCGGGGGACCTCGTGCTTACCGGCACGCCGGCGGGAGTCGGCCCGGTGAAAAGCGGGGACCGCGTGGTCGCCGAGATCAGCGGCGTCGGGCGGATCGAGGTATCGGTCCGCTGACAGTTATGTTCAAAGAAAAGGAGGGTCAAGAGATGACCAACGAGAAGAGCTGCCCCGACTGCCAGGGGCTCATGATCCTGATTCCCGGCTGAGGGGGCCTCTTCTGGCGGTGCCAGAAGTGCGGCAAGAGAATGCCGGCAAGCCCCGACGGCTCCAAGGGATGCGGGTGCAAATGACGAAAAGGGGGACCGGGTAACCGGTCCCCCTTTTTAATTCGGAAAGCCCCCGCTAGAGGAGGAAGTCGACGACGAGCCCCTTGATCTTCACGATCTGGGCGACGATGCGGATGTGGTCTTTCTGCTCGCGCATGACCAGGTGATAGAGGAGGTCGGCCTCCTTGTCGATCACGGTGATCACCTCGTGGCTGCGCCCGGCAACGCCGCCCCCGAGCAACTCCATCCGGTACGCCTCGGCGGAAACCTTGCGCGCCATGGTGCCAAGAAGCTCGCGAAAGGCCTTGAAGTTCGCGATGGTCGGTTCCTGCTCGAGGATGTCCCCGGCCCGGTCGATCTCCTCCTTCAGGCGCTGCAACTCGCCGGAGTAGTCGGAGCTCGCCTTGGTGACCGCGGCGAGCCGGCCGGCAAACAGGGGGGCGCCCGGGGCCGCCACCCCCTTCGCGGGGGTCCCTTTTTCCTTCTTTGCTATGGAGCGGGAGTCAGATTTTTCGTTGATACGCATGTAGCACCGTCCTCACGGACACTAAAAAGGCCCCGACGAGATCGTCGGGGCCCGATCAAGGACAAAGGCGAGCCTAGTTCCTGACCACGTTGGCGGCCTGGGGCCCTTTGGCGCCCTGGACCACGTCGAAGGTCACCGAGTCACCTTCGGCGAGGGACTTGAAGCCGTCCCCCTGGATGGACGAGAAATGCACGAACACGTCCCCCCCGTTTTCCTGCTCGATGAACCCAAAACCCTTCGCGTCGTTGAACCACTTCACTACACCTTTTGCCATTCTCTTTCTCCTGGTACTGCCTTCGTTTTTGTCGGCGGCCGTTGCCGACCGCCCCCGTCTCGCGTCATGGACGCGTTATCGGCTATTACACGTTTACCTTCAGCATGTCAAGGTTTCCGGCACTGTTGCGACGTCCCCGCCGTGGTGCCTGCCGGACTAGGCGCCTGCCACGGGCTGTTGCTGGGCGTCACTCCCCTTTCCCGCTGCGGCACCCTTGGCGGCGGGAGCGGCCGCCTGCGCGTTCAGCGTGGCGTGGGCTGCGGCCAGGCGCGCGATGGGCACCCGGAACGGCGAGCAGGAGACGTAGTCGAGACCTACCGAGTCGCAGAAGATGACCGAGGCGGGGTCGCCGCCGTGTTCGCCGCAGATGCCGAGCTTGATGTTCGGGCGCGTCAAGCGTCCCTTCTCGCAACCCATGCGCACTAGCGCGCCTACGCCGTTTTGGTCGAGGGTGACGAACGGGTCGTCCTCGAGGATGCCGTTCTCCACGTAGAAGGGGAGGAACTTGCCGGCGTCGTCGCGGGAAAGGCCGAAGGTGGTCTGGGTCAGGTCGTTGGTACCGAAGGAGAAGAAGTCAGCCTCGGTTGCGATGCTGTCCGCGGTGATGGCGGCGCGCGGCAGCTCGATCATGGTCCCGATCAGGTAGTCGACCTTGACGCCGTAGCGCTTCTGCACGTCCTCGCAGACGGCGACCGCGTTGGCGCGCATGATGGAGAGTTCCTTCGTCACCGCGACGAGCGGGATCATGATCTCGGGCACGATCTGGAAACCTTCGTCCTTCACCAGCTCGCAGGCCGCCTCCATGATCGCCTGTACCTGCATGTCGTAGATCTCGGGGAAGGTGACCCCGAGGCGGCAGCCGCGGTGGCCGAGCATCGGGTTGAACTCGTGCAGGAACTCGACCTTGTGCTTCAGGGTCTGCGCCGACACGCCCATGGTGGCGGAGAGCGCGTCGATGTCCTTGTCCTCCTGGGGGAGGAACTCGTGCAGCGGCGGGTCGAGGAGGCGGATGGTGACCGGGAGCCCCTTCATCTCGCGGAAGAGTCCCTTGAAGTCACCCTTCTGCATCGGGAGGATCTTGGCGAGCGCCTTTTTCCTACCCTCGAGGTCGGCGGAAAGGATCATCTCGCGCACCGCGGCGATGCGGTCCGCCTCGAAGAACATATGCTCGGTACGGCAAAGGCCGATACCTTCGGCGCCGAAGTCGCGCGCGGTCTTCGCGTCGTGCGGGGTGTCGGCGTTCGCGCGTACCTTCATCCTGCGGAACTTGTCCACCCAGGCCATAACAGTGGCGAAGTCGCCCCCGACCCCGGCCGCTACCATGGGAACCGAACCCTTCATCACCTCGCCGGTGGAGCCGTCCAGGGTAATCACGTCACCCTTCTTGATGACGGTGCCGTCCTTCGCGACGAACTGGCCGGCGTGGTAGTCGACCTTGATGTCGCCGCAGCCGGCGACGCAGCACTTGCCCATGCCGCGGGCGACCACCGCCGCGTGCGAGGTCATGCCGCCGCGGGCGGTGAGGATACCCTGCGCCGCGTGCATGCCGTGGATGTCCTCGGGGGAGGTCTCGACGCGCACCAGGATCACCTTGTGACCGAGCTTCGCCGCGCTCTCCGCCTCGTCGGCGGTGAAGACCACCTCGCCGGCGGCAGCACCCGGGGAGGCCGGGAGCCCCTTGGCGATCACCTTCTTCTCGGCTTTGGGGTCGAGGGAGGGGTGCAGGAGCTGATCGAGCTGGGAGGGGGCCACGCGCAGCACGGCGGTCTTCTCGTCGATGAGCCCCTCAGCCACCATGTCCACCGCGATCTTGATGGCGGCCTTCGCCGTCCTCTTGCCGCTTCTGCACTGCAGCATGTAGAGGATCCCCTTCTCGATGGTGAACTCGATGTCCTGCATGTCCTTGTAGTGGCGCTCCAGGATGTCGCGGATCTGCACGAGCTGCTCATAGCACTCGGGGAGCACCTCCTCCATGGAGGGGAGGTCGCCCGGCTTGTACTTGGCGCGGTTGATCGGCTGCGGGGTGCGGATGCCGGCAACGACGTCCTCGCCCTGCGCGTTCACCAGGTACTCGCCGTAGAAGTAGTTCTCGCCGGTAGAGGGGTCGCGGGTGAAGGCGACGCCGGTTGCGCAGTCATCCCCCATGTTGCCGAAGACCATGGACTGCACGTTGACAGCGGTCCCCCACTCGGCGGGGATGTTGTTCAGTTTCCGGTAGGTGATGGCGCGCTGATTCATCCAGGAGCCGAACACGGCGCCGATGGCACCCCAGAGCTGCTCCTTCGGGTCCTCGGGGAAATCCACACCCAGGGTCGCCTTGATCTTCGCCTTGAACTCGGCGACGAGCTCCTTCCAGTCGGAGGCGGCCAGTTCGGTATCGAGGTGCGCGCCGCGCGCATCCTTCTTGCGCTCGAGGAGGTGCTCCAGCTCGTCCTTGTGCATCCCCATGACGACGTCGGAGTACATCTGCACGAAACGGCGGTAGGCGTCATAGGCGAAACGCTCGTCGCCGGACTGGGCGATGATCCCCTGCACCGTGGTGTCGTTCAACCCGAGGTTCAGGATGGTGTCCATCATCCCCGGCATGGAGGCGCGTGCGCCGGAGCGGACCGAGACGAGGAGCGGGTTCTTGGCGTCGCCGAACTTCTTACCCATGAGCGCTTCCACACGAGCGAGGTTCGCTTCGACATCGGCGGCGAGCGGGGCCGGGTACTGCTGGTTGTTCTTGTAGTACTCGGTGCAGACCTCCGTGGTGATGGTGAAGCCGGCCGGGACGGGGAGTCCGATCGCGGTCATCTCGGCCAGGTTCGCCCCCTTGCCCCCCAGGAGCTCTTTCATTTTGGCGTTGCCGTCAGCCTTGCCCGCGCCGAAGAAGTAAACGTACTGCGTTCCCATGTGCACCCTCCTTACAGTTTGTTAATTAATTTGGAGCTTAAAGTATACACATAAACCGAAAAAGGCAAACAGCCGCCGGGAGTTCCACCCGGACGGCTGTTTACGTGAGCGTCAGATCGTTTTGCTGCTGCGACCGCCTCCCCAAGGATCATGCACCCCGGTTCAGGCTGTCGCAGTCTCATCATGCCGATAACCTCGCGAAGTCGGCGAGGCGACCGAAGAGCCTCGCGATCGAGGTGAGCAGGGCCAGGCGGTTTTGCCGTACCCGCTCGTCCTCGGCCATGACCATCACCTTATCGAAGAAGAGGTCGACGGCGGGCTTCAAGGTGGCGATCTCGGTGAGGGCGGAGAGGTAGTCGGCGCGCTCCACGGCGCCCTCCACCTTCCCTTTCACAGCCTGCTGCGCCTGGAAGAGACCGCCTTCGGCATCCTCCTGGAAGAGTGACGCGTCCACCGGGGTGTCCACCCCGTCCTTCACGATGTTGCAGACGCGCTTGAAGGCGACGGCGAGCGCGCCGAAGTCTTCGCGCTTTCTGAAGCCGGCAAGGGCCTCGATCTTGGCGGCTGCCTCGACCAGGTCGTCGAAGGAGACCGAGACCACCGCGTCCACCACGTCGGAGGGGTAGCGGTCCGCCATGAGGTTCACGAAACGGCCGCGGAAGAACTCCAGCACGTCGCGGTAGACGTCCTCGACCGGGCGGGTCGCCTTGGCAGCGAGGAGGTCCAGGGATGCACGGACCAGGCCGGAGAGCGGCTCGCGGTACTGCTTCTCCAGGATGATGTTGATGATCCCGAGCGCGGAGCGGCGCAGCGCGTAGGGGTCGGCGGAGCCTGTCGGGATGAGACCGACGCTGAAGCAGCCGCAGATGGTGTCGACCTTGTCGGCAAGGGAAACGAAGGCGCCGATGTCGGAGGCGGGAAGCTCGCCGCCCGCCTGGGTCGGGAGGTAGTGTTCGGCGATGGCGTTGGCTACCGCCGCGTCCTCGCCATCATACAGGGCGTACTCGCGCCCCATGATCCCCTGCACCTCGGGGAACTCGCCGACCATGCCGGAGACGAGGTCCGCCTTGCAAAGCGTGGCGGCGCGGGCGGCCTTGTCGGCGACGGCGGGGTTGTGACGTCCAGCGAGCCCCTTGGCCAGTTCGCGGAAGCGCTCCATTTTCTCGTAGGAGGTACCGAGTTTCGCCTGGTACACGACGCTTTTCAGCGACTCCACGCGGGACTCGAGTTTAACCTTGTGGTCCTCGTCGAAGAAGAAGCGGGCGTCGGAGAGACGGGCGCGAAGGACGCGCTCGTTCCCCTTGACCACCACGGAGGGATCCTCGGTGAGGGTGTTGTTGATGGTGATGAAGCCGGGCAAGAGTTTCCCCTGGTCGTCGACCAGCGAGAAGTAGCGCTGGTGCTCGCGCATCGAGGTGATGAGCACCTCGCGCGGCACGACGAGGAAGTCCGGCGAGAAGGTGCCGTGCACCGCGGAGGGGTACTCGACCAGGAAGGCGACCTGCTCGAGGAGCGCCTCGTCGGCGAGGACGTTCCCTTTCGCCTGGCGCGCCACGCGCTCGATCTCCTGGCGGATAATCGCCTTTCTCTTCTCGGGGTCCGGGATCACGAAATGGCGCTCGCACTCCTCGAGATAGCTCGCGAGGTCGCGCACCGGGAAGGTGGTGTTGGCCATGAAGCGGTGCCCGCGCGAGGCGCTGCCGCTTTCGATGTTGCCGAAGGAGAAGGGAACGACGACGCCGTCGAAGAGCGCCACGATCCAGTGGATCGGACGGGCGAAGCGGACGTCGAAATCGGCCCAGCGCATCGACTTCTTGAACGGGATGGCACCGATCAGGCGCGGGAGCATCTCGGGGAGGAGCTCGGCGGTGTCACGCCCCACCTCGCTTTTCACCGCGGCGAGGTACTCGCCCTTGGGTGTCATGACCACCTTAAGATCGGCAACGTCCACGCCCTGGCCGCGGGCGAAGCCCTGGGCCGCCTTGGTCGGGTTGCCGTCTGCGTCGTAGGCGGCACTTTTGGCCGGCCCCATCGCGGTCAGCTCGGCGTCGGGCTGGCGCTCGGCCATCCCCTTCACCGCGAGCACCAGGCGGCGCGGGGTACCAAGCGTCACGATCTCGCCGTACTCGATGCGGGCCGTCTCCAGCTCGCGCTTCATGAGGGCTTCCATGTCGGCCATCGCCTTGGGGACAAAGCCGGCGGGAACCTCCTCGCATCCTATCTCGAGGAACAGATCCTTTGCCATTAGCGACCTCCTTTCAGGAGCGGGAAGCCGAGCCGCTCGCGCATCTGCAGGTAACCTTCGGCGCAAAGACGCGCGACGTTCCTCACCTTGCCGATGTAGGAGGCGCGCTCGGTGACCGAGATGGCGCCGCGGGCATCCAGGAGGTTGAAGGTGTGGGAGCACTTCATGACGTAGTCGTAGGCCGGGAGCACGAGCCCCTTCTCAACCAGGCGGATGCACTCCTTCTCGTACATCTTGAACAGGGAGAGGAGCATGTCGACGTCGGCCTCTTCGAAGTTGTAGGTGGAGAACTCGACCTCGCTTTCGTGGTGGATATCGCCGTACTTGACACCCTTGACCCACTCGAGGTCATAGACGTTGTCCACCCCCTGCAGGTACATGGCGATCCTCTCGCAGCCGTAGGTGATCTCGGAGGAGACCGGTTTCAGGTCGATGCCGCCTGCCTGCTGGAAGTAGGTGAACTGGGTGATCTCCATGCCGTCGAGCCAAACCTCCCAGCCAAGGCCCCAGGCGCCCAGGGTCGGCGACTCCCAGTCGTCCTCGACGAAGCGGATGTCGTGCTTGTTCGGGTCGATGCCGAAGGCGCGCAGCGAGTCGAGGTAGAGGTCCAGGATGTTCATGGGGGAGGGCTTCATGATCACCTGGAACTGGTAGTAGTGCTGCAGACGGTTCGGGTTCTCGCCGTAGCGCCCGTCGGTGGGGCGACGGGAAGGCTCCACGTAGGCGACCTTCCACGGCTCGGGCCCGAGCACGCGCAGGAAGGTGGCCGGGTTGAAGGTCCCCGCCCCCTTCTCGGTATCATAGGGTTGCTGGATTACGCACCCCTGCCCTGCCCAGTACCCCTGCAGGGAGAGGATCAGATCCTGAAATGTCAACACGCCGCCTCCGATCTAATCAATATTTTCAAGTGGTGCAGCTTTTGGCAGAAAAAAGTTTACTGTATCCAAACAGTTAGGCTCGCCAGATTACAACAGCGGCGAGCGCCCTGTCAAGGGAATATCACCGGGAAAAGGGCGGAAAACCGGGCTGCGGCGCACGCGCGACGGAGGGCGGGGAAAGGGAGCCGGAAAAAAACCGGTGAATTCTTCTGTTTACCGGCCACCCCTTTACGGTAAACTCATCGGGGGGGATCTTCACATGAGAGACAGCGATACCATCGTCATAGTCGGCTCGGGTTCCACCGCGTTCGCCGCGGCGCTGAGAGCGAAGGAGCACGGGGTCAAATCGATCATGATCGAGCGGAGCATCCTTGGGGGCACCTGCATAAATTGGGGGTGCATCCCCTCGAAGACCCTCATCCACTGCGCCCTGTTCCGGCACGAGGCGCAGCTTGGCGAGCGGCTCGGCCTCGGCGTGCGCCGGGACGGCGTGGAGTACCAGATCCTCGACGGACACAAGTTCGCCGTGGTGCAAAGGCTTCGGGAAGAGAAGTACCTGGACGTACTCGAGCGGCTGCCGGAGCTCTCCCTCGTGAAGGGAAAGGCCGTTTTCACCGCCCCGGGGACCATACAGGTGGGGGACCGGGTCATCGAAAGCGACCGCATCCTCATCGCCACCGGCGGGCATCCGCGCGTCCCGAAGATCCCCGGCCTCGAGAAGACCCCGTATCTCACCAGCAAGAGCGCCCTGTTGCTGAAATCGCTCCCGGAGAGCCTCACCATCGTCGGGGGCGGCGTCATCGCCCTCGAGCTTGGGCAGATGTTCCTGCGCCTGGGCGTTCCGGTCACCATACTGGAGCACGGCGCCCGGGTCCTCCCGGCCGTCGAGGCCGAGCCTGCGCTTGCCCTGCAAAGGGCGCTGGAAAACGAGGGGATGCAGGTGGTGGTCGGGGCCGCGGTCTGCTCGGTGGCAAAGGAAGGAGCAGGCGTCAGGGTGGAGGCGCTCGTTGACGGGGAGCCGCGCGAGTTCCGCTCGCAGCAGCTTCTGATCGCGGTAGGGACCGCCCCCGCCACCGAGGGGATCGGTCTCGAAGAGGCCGGGGTGGAACTGGACGCGCGCGGCTTCATCAAGGTGGACCGCGAGATGCGCACCACCGCCCCCGGCGTCTGGGCCGCCGGCGACGTGACCGGCGGGATGCAGATCGCCACGGTCGGGGCCCGCGAGGGGATCGCCGCCGTCGAAAACATGTTGCAGGCCGGGTGCCACTGCGCCCTCGACTACGAAAGCCTCCCCATGGCCATCTTCACCGACCCGGAAGTCGCCATGGTCGGTCACGGCGAGGAGTCCGCGAAAAAAGCGGGCTTCGACGTCGAGTGCCAGACCATCCCCGCCTCGGCAATCCCCAAGGCCCACGTCACCGGTTCGCTCGACGGCGCAGTCAAGATCGTCGCCGACCGCGCGACCGACCGCATCATAGGCGTCCACCTCTGCCTGCACCGCGGCGCCGACATCATCAACGAGGCGGCGCTCGCCATACGCTGCCGCATGACCGTGGCCGAGCTCGCCGACACCCTGCACGTCTACCCCTCGATGGGGGAAGGGTTGCGCCTTTGCGCCCAGGCCTTCAAGAGGGATCTGGGCCAGCTCTCCTGCTGCGCAGAATGACCGCTTCCTGCGCGTTCTTCCTACATTAGATTAAAATTGACAAGTAATTCATGAAGGCATACCATGCAGCGCGAACGACCTCCGGGTCGGAACTGCATCTGCGCGGATATGCGCGTGTTGTGAGCGAGGGGAAGCACCGATGGCGGCTGAAATTCTGTTCGTGGACGACAACAAATTGATCCTGCAGGCATCCGTAGATCTCTTCAAGCCGAAGGGGATCGACCTGCTCACCGCCGGCAACGCGGAGGAGGCGCTGGAGCTGTTCCGGCACCACGAGATCGCGGTGGTGGTATCGGACAATCAGATGCCCGGGATGTCGGGGCTCGATTTTCTCACCGAACTGCGCCACGTCTCGCCGGACACCGTGAAGGTGCTCATCTCCTCCTACGTCGACCTCGCCACCGCGCTCGCCGCCATCAACAACTCCGAGGTGTACCGCTACCTTTTAAAGCCCTGGAAGGAACAGGAGATCCTGGACGTGGTGCAGGAGGGACTTAAGCGCTACCGCACCGTGCGCTCCATGCGGCGCGAGGACGAGGCGGTGCTCCGCTCCCTCGCCCAGACCATCGAGCTCAAGGACCCGAGCACCAAGGGGCACTGCGACCGGGTCGCCGTGTACGCCCTCCTGATCGCCGATGCCATGGGACTGTCCAAGGAGACCCAGCGACAGATCAAGTACGGCAGCTGGCTGCACGACTGCGGCAAGATCGGCGTCTCCGAGGTGATCCTGAACGGCAGCGGCAGCCTGAACGCCGCTGAGTTTGCCACCATGAAGATGCACACCGACTGGGGTGCCGACCTGGCGGACAAGGCGAAGCTCTCCGAGGCCGCCCGCAACATCATCCGCCACCACCACGAGAAATACGACGGCACCGGCTACCCCCTGGGGCTCGCCGGCGAGGCGATCCCGCTGGAGGCACGCATCGTCTCGGTCGCCGACGTCTACGACGCCCTCACCATGGATCGCTCCTACCGCAAGCGCTACCCCCTCGCCAAGGCGCGCGAGATGGTGGCCGCCATGAGCGGCGAGGCGCTCGACCCCGGGGTCGTGGAGGTCTTCCTCACCGTGGTGCCGGAAGGCTCCCTCCCTGCCTCCGAGGATCTGCAGGGTGAGATCCCGCCTCTCGCCAGAAAGGGCGTCCCCTTAAGCCTCAAGAGCGCCCACGCCTAAACGCCCCCACCCGCGCGGGGAAACCACCGGCGCACCACGAAGGCCCGGTCCCCGGCGCTTCCTTCCGGGAAACGGTCCGCTGGCCTGCGCGTCTTCATGATCCCCTTCAAGAGTTCCAGCTTCGGCGTCATCATGACGCCGCTTTGCTTCCCTCCGCACCCCATCCTGCTCTCGATCACCGAATCATCATCGAGCACGATCATCACGTGCCCCTTCCACACAAAAAGGTCGAGCGGTTCGAGCTTTCTCGCGATCACCTCAGCGGAAAGCCCCGCCACCGCAACCGCATTGCCGTAGGAGGTCAGCGTCGAGGTGTTGCGCGGCGTGAAGCCGTCGGTCGCCTCGTACAAAAGCCCCGAGCAGTCCACCCCGGAGAGCGGGTCCCCCTGCGGGTAGTACTTTCTCAAAAGCGGCACACCGTCCTTCACGTTCCCGCCCCATACGTACGGCTTGCCCAGAGCGGATAATAGCCGTTTCTGGATCTCTGCGAGCGCCGGAAGACGGCGGGTGCGCTCCGTGACGGGACCGCTCGCCTGCTTCACGAAGCGCTCGTCCACGAAGAGCCCGGTCTTCGTGGGGTACGGGTAGTCGTTGGTGGTGACGCGCAGGACTTTCACACCGGAGCGCGTAAGCTCGCCGTGCACGGTGAAGAGGGTTCCCGGCAGGGCGATGAACTCGACGGGACGCACACCGCAGCAGGGGTCGAGACGGACGGCACCGCCGAAGCTCCCTGCGAAGTCGGGGGTGTTCAGAACAGGGGCATAAGAGACGGCAAGGACGTGTCGCTCGGCCGCCCAGGCGTGCCCGGGGACGGTGACGGCAAAAGTCGCGACAAGGGTGAGGATGACGAGAAAGAAAGGCTTCATGACGCACCTCGGCAAAAATGCTGCGGCACGCGGCCGGCAGCCGGTGGAACGCGGCGAGCGCCGCGCGGGGTAAATGGGAAAAGAGCGGGTTTTCAGCGGGCGAAGGCCTCGGGAAGCGGCAGCAGGCGCGGCTTTGTCTCCCTCAAAAGCGGCAGCGCGAGCCTGATCCCCTTCGGCTCGTTGCCGTTGCCGTGCACGAGGATGAAGCTGCCGCGGTGCGGCTCCTCACCCTTGGCGAGCCAGGCGTCGGCACCGATCGGCACCAGGGAGAGCTCGCCCAAGCGCTCCATGACGGCGCGGTCCGACACGAGGCCGGGAAAACGGAAGAAGGGGGACGGGACGAGGTCCCGGGCGAGGAGGAGCTCCTCCAGGTGGAGCACCTCGGCGGTCAGGTCCGTGCCGGGCGCAAGGAGGAAGTTTTCGGCCAGCGGCGCCTTCGCATCGTAGTGATGGTGCCAGGAATGGTTCACCCAGGTGACGGCGAGCCGCCCCGCCGCGACCTCCCCTTTCAGGTAGGCGACCTCTTCCGGGTGGCTTGCAAGCCACAGCCCCGAGACCATGACCGAGACCGGGACCGGTGCCCCCTTCCCAAGCGCCTCCGCCGCCTCGAAAAGCTCGCGCTCGAAGGGACGCTTTGAGGGGCAAAGGTCGACGGTGAGAAACAGGCCGTCCGCGCCGCTCTCGGCGCGCGTGGCGCCGCCGTTTTGCAGCCGGTAGGGGGGAGCGGTGTAACGGGACACCGTCCGGCCAAGCCGCGTGCGCCGGAAGGAGTCGGCCGGGGCGTCCTTAACGGGAAAAAGCTGGGCGGCCGGAAGGTCATAGCTTACGAAGCTCTCCGCATCGACCGCGAGCCGGTGCTCCACGCCGTCCTTCTTGAACCCCCGAACCGCCCAGAGCGCACGCCCGGCGCGGTCGGTGACCGCTTCGCGCATCGCGCGGTAGCCGGTGATTTCCGAGGCGGTCGCGCAGGCGGCGGCGAGCATCATGAGCGTAAAGCAAAGCGCCGCTACACGTAGCGGCGCAAAACGGCATGGTGTTGTCTTGCGGGTCGACATGGGGGCTAGGCCAGCACGGAGCGGAGCGCAGCGTCGATCTTCTCGACATCGACGCGGGTGTTGAAGCAGGGCCCGAAGGGGCGGTCGTTTAGCACCCCGATCACGGGAAGGGGGTAGCAGTCCTTGATGCCGGAGGTGAGGTCGCGTTCGCAGGCGACGGCGAGTACTAACTTCGGGCGTTTCTCGATGATCACCTTGCGGGCGAGCGTACCGCCGGTTGCCACCGAGATATCCACCTGGTAACGCTGCGCCAGGTCGGCAAGCCCCATGATGTCGCAGCGGCCGCAGCGCATGCACTTGTTGATCTCGCCGGTCACCTTGATCTCGCACTCGGCAAGCTGCAGGCAATGCGGCAGCAGGATGAGGATCCGGTCCGGCTTCACCTTGAGGCGCTGCGAGATGACCAGCGAGTTGTTCATCGCCACGAAGGACTGCCTTATGGTGTCCTTCGATATGCCGCAGAGCTTCCCCATCTGCTCGATGAGCGGGAGGAGGAACTTGATCACCACGCCGCGCATGAACTTCGTGCCGAGGATGTCCTTGCCGAACGCGGTGGTGAGCACAAGAAGCGCCGTGCCGAGCACCGCGATACCGGAGAGGACGGCGAACACCATGCCGACGATACGGGGGAGATCCGGATGGATGTTGGCAAGCCCCATGGTGGGGATGTACCACCCGAGGTAGATGAGTCCCACCACGAGCAGGCACGTAACCCCCATGAGGGCGACGAAGAGCCGCTTCTGGGGCGGCTTCTGATAGGTTCCTTTAGACGCCAACGGCGGCATCCTTTCTACCTAGGGCAAGGCCTGCCTGCACCTTGTAGCCGGCCAGGAAGTCGCCGGCGGCCATCCTCTTTTTCCCCTCGAGCTGCAGCTCGCTGATCAGGAGGCTCCCCTCGCCGCAGGCCACCTCGATGCCGTCGCGCGAGGCGGCGAGCACGGTGCCGGGAACGCCGGTTCCGGTTGCGGTCTGCACCTTGTAGACCTTGAGGAGCTTGTCGTCCAGGTAGCTGAACGCGCCGGGCCACGGCGTCATGCCGCGTACCTGGTTCTTGATGTCGCGGGCGCTTTTCTGCCAGTCGATCAGCCCGTCCTCTTTCTTCATGATCGGGGCGTAGCAGGTGAGGGAGTCGTCCTGCTTCTCCGGGACGAGTTCGCCCGCGACCAGGCGGTCCAGGGTCTCGGCCAGAAGTTCCGCGCCGAGCTTGGACATCCGGTCGTGCAGGCTCTGGGTGTCCTCGTCCAGATCGATGGGGGTGGCGCTTTTCAGGAGCATGTCGCCCGTGTCGAGACCCACGTCCATCATCATGGTGGTGACCCCGGTCTCACTCTCGCCGTTTATGATGCACCAGTTAAGCGGCGCGGCGCCGCGGTAGCGCGGCAGGAGCGAGGCGTGCACGTTGATGCAGCCGTATTTCGGGATGTCGAGGAGCGCCTTCGGAAGGATCTGCCCGAAGGCGATCACCACGATGAGGTCCGGCTCGAGGGCGCGGATCTCTTCGATCGACTCGGGAAGGCGCACCTTCACCGGCTGCAAGACCTTGATGCCGTGCTCCTCGGCCAACACCTTCACCGGAGGGGGGAGGGTCTGCTGGCCGCGCCCCTTGGGACGGTCCGGCTGGGTGACAACGGCCACCACGTTCTCACCGCGGTCTATGAGGGTGCGCAGGGTCGGGCAGGCGAATTCGGGGGTTCCCATGAAGATGATGCGCAAACCGGTCATCAATGCTGCTCCTTTGCTTCCTCCAGGGCGCGCTGGTAGCGCTTCCTGAAGATCCCCTTCTTGAGCGGGGAGAGGTGGTCTATGAAGAGGACGCCGTCCAGGTGGTCGATCTCGTGCTGGAAGGCGATGGCGAGGAGATCATCGGCGCGGATCACCACTTCCTCCCCCTCCAGGTTGAGCATCTTCACCACGACGCGGGCATGGCGGCGCACGTTGGCGGAGAACTTAGGCACCGAGAGGCACCCCTCCTCCTCGAACGCCTCACCCTCGGCGTGGATGATCTCGGGGTTGATGGCGACGATCAGCTCGGGCTTTTCGTCCTTGCACGAGACGTCGATGACGACGATGCGCTGGTGCACGCCGATCTGCGGCGCGGCGAGCCCCACGCCCGGGGCGTCGTACATGGTCTCGGCCATGTCGCGCACGAGTTCGCGGGTCTTGTCGGTGATCACGGTGACCGGCAGGGAGCGCTGCTTCAGCTCCGGGTCCGGATAGGTCAGTATTCTTCGTACCATAAGTCCTTCCTTTGGCTTTGGGCTATCCGGGTCAATATACTAAAGTTGTCGATGAAAAATCAACGGGATACTCATGAGTGGGGAAAGCCCGCCACGCGTCAAATTCCCGTCACAAAAAGGGCGAAAGTCAAAAAAACCTCCGTCAAAAGCGGTGCGTCCGGGAGGCGTAACCAAGCGATACCGGGTATTTACATCAGGGGAACGCCTCTTGCTTGTCTCGATCCCCGATGCAGCTTTTGAACCACGGAGGGAGCATGACGCACGAAACGATGACCATATTGAAGAGCTTTGCGGAAGCGGGCACGACCGCCGCCCCGGTGGCGCTCCTGGCCGCTGCCGCCGCCCTGCCGCACCTGCTCACCCTGGGACATGCCGCGACGCCGGTCCGCGTACCGGCAAGGCGTGCGCGCCGCATCTGGGGGCGCGAGGACGGCTTCACGACCTCCTCACCCCGCAGGTAGCGCCGCTACCGCTCCCGCACCAGCTTCTCGCCCAGAAGACGCGCCCTTATGAGGGTGCGTTTGCCCGCCCCCTGGCGCTCCTGCCGCGCCGCGAAACCGACGAAAACAGTCCCCACGCAACGAGCCCCCAAAAGATCCGCGCTTTGCCGGAGCGTCTTCAGCACCGGGGTGAAAAGCCGCGCCATGAAGGCGGGGGCCGCACTGGAGGCGACGAGGACGGCGCGCCGCGGCCTTTCCTGCGAGCGCGTCTTAGGGGCCGGCGTTCCCCAGGGCCAGTAGGCGTAGCAGACGAGCCGCTCCACGAAGCGCTTCGTAACGGCGGTCACCGAACCGAAGTTGGTGGGAGAGGCAAGGACGAGCGCCTGGCACCCCTCCACCAGGTCGAGCACCCGCGACATCTCGTCGGCTATCGGGCAGATGCCGCGCGCCCTCCCGGGCTCTTGGGTGCAGAGGCGGCAGTTGGTGCAAAATTCCACGTGGGTGTCGAGCAGGTAAAGCTTCTCGGCGCGACCGCCCGCTGCGACCACGCCGGCAAGGACCTCGTCCACCACCTGGTCAATGACGCCCCCCCTCACGTAGCTCCCAACGATCGCGACGACCTTCACCGCGCCATCCATGAAGCCCCCTACCCGGCCGACCGCCGGTCCCTAGCCCCTCTCGACGCCACGCGCCTCGGCCTCGGTGCGCGCCTTGCGCTCGAGCCGCCTCCTGCGGCGTCCCCCGAGGAAAGACTCCTCGATCACGATGGCGACGAACAAAACGACGAAAAGGGCGAAGATCACGCCCAGGATCTTGAACAGCATGGTCATCCTTCCTGCTCCTTCACTGCTTGCTTGCCCGGGGAGCCCGGACCGGCGGCTAATATACCGATCCGGCACGCCCTGTCAAGGCAAACCCTCTAGCCGTTGCCGGTGAGTTTCTTCCAGCCGCTGCCGGCAAGCTCCAGCACCCCGTCCATGGTGCGCCGGTAGAACTTGCGCACCGGGATCCGGTTCACGAGGATCTCCTCGCCCGCGCGCTCGAGGCTCACCGGATCACCGGTTTTGAGCTGCGCGATCTCCGCGTAGTGCTCGCCGGCGACACCGAAGAGGAAGGAGTAGCGCTTCCCTTCCGCGAAGCAGGAGACGATGATGATGATCCCCTCCGGCTCGCCGTTTTTGAAGTTGAAGCGGGTGGTGGCGGCAACGAAGCGCGCGGCTACCGGGGTGCCGTTCACGAGTTCGTTCACGGTGAGGTTCTTGGGCTTCATGCGCCCGAGGGGGGGAAGCCCCCAGGGGGCGAGCTCGGGACGGGGGCGCTGCCGGTAGTGCGAGGTCTGCTCCAAAAGGGTCACCACGTTGTTGTTGATCGGGCCGCCGATGGAGTGGGCAAGCCCCGCCTTGAAGCGCCCCTGCGTGATGAGACGGTGGTTCTCGACGATCTGGATCATCCCGGTGGCGCCAAGCGGATGGCCGCGCCCCTTGAGCCCGCCGGTCACGTTGGTGGGGAAAGCCCCGTTTTCCCCGGTGAGCTCGTCGTCCAAAAGCCCGTCAAGGATGCGGCGCCGGTGCACGAAGCCGAGATCCACCATGTTGATCGGGCCGAAGCCGTTGAAGGGGTCGTGCATGTTGACGTGGATCTTGCCGGAAAAGTCGGTGATCTTTCTTATCCCGGCCATGGCGTACGCCTCGGCAGCTGCGCGCACCGTGGCGGGGAAGCTGTGGAAGTAGGGGCGGTCCGCGATGGTGGGGATGTCGGTGGCGCTCCCGACGCCGGAGACGATCACCTCGTGCGGCGTGGCCGACAAAAGGACCGCGGCGACCCCGTCGGACATGGGGCAGAAGTCGTGGTAGCGAAGCGGCCACCAGTAGCGGTAGTTCTTCCCGGTGACGATCTGGCGGTAGTAATCCTCGAGCGGGATCTCGAAATTTAGGTGCGCTTCCGGGTTCCTCGCGGCGAAGCGGTGCGCCCTCTGCGTCAAAAGCGCCGAGAATGCGGTCCACTCCTCGGTGGAGAGCTTCAGCCGCTCGATCAGGGAACGCGCGACGAGGGCACCGCAGGCGGGCATGGAGAGGCCGAACTCCGCCTCGTCGCGGTCGATCACCCCGGCCACGATGCGGGTCGCCTGCCCGGTGGCGACGTCGCTCATCTTCTGGATGCCGATGGCGAGGACGTGGTCGCAGCGCCCGGAGGCGATCTGCAGGTAGGCGTATTCGAGCGCCGAGGCCCCCGACGAAGATGCGGTGTCGATCAGTACCGACTTCGCCCCGGAGATGCCGAGCACGCCGGCGATCTTGGCCGCGGTGTTGTCCACCCCGGAGAAGGCGACCGGGTTCTGGCAGCCGACCACGACCGCGCCGACGTCGGTGCGCCGGATGCGGCTCCCGGCGAAGACCTCACCCGCCTTTTCCGCCATCTGCAGGAAGGTGAGCGCCTCGCGCTCGCGGCCGTTGTAGCGCCCCACCGGGGCCATGTACGAGGAGGCGACGTAGACCTCCCTGGGCTTGAAATGCTGCGTCACGTATCCCTCCCGCGGACGAAAAGTCGGCGGCTGATTAACCTTGCCAGCGCCCGCTCACTCTGCTATGTAGTTAAAACGCTGTCACAACATACCATTCAAGGTGGTTTCCATGGTAGAGAAAATTAAGAATGTTGTTGTATTTGTCAAGGACATCAAGGCCGCACGCCGCTTTTATCGCGAGCAGTTGGGGCTGCCCCCCGGCCAGGAGACCGAGTACATGATGGAGTTCCTCCCCGGCGAGGGAACCGCACTCGGCGTATCGCTTGCCATGCACGATGCGGCGATAAAGCTCGTGGGACGCCACACCGGCATCACCCTGACCGTGAAGGGGCTCGAGGAGCTCTACGCGAAGCTCGTGAGCGAGGGGGTGCGCTTCACCGAGCCCCTGGAGAAGAGTCAGTGGGGCAAAATGGCGGTTGTCGCCGACCCGGACGGCAACGAGTTCGCCCTGGTGGAGATGTGAGACACCTTTTGCTGGGAGCCTTGCTTCTGGCCCTAACCGCCGGCGCTGCAGCGGGTGCCCCGCCGGCGCTGCGCCCCTACAGCGGCAGCGGTGTCCTCATGGTGCAGGACGCCCCGGGGCGTGAGCCGGGAACGGTCCCGCTCTACCGCGAGCCGGGCGTGGAGCGGCTCACCGAGCTCGCCCCGTTTTCCCTGCCCCACCTTTTCGGGGCACCCGACAGCGCGCTCGTCGCGGTGTACGAGAGGCGGCGCGGCTGGTCCCGGGTCGCCTTGGACGATGCAGGGCGCCAGGGGTGGGTGCAGGACGACCGGAGCTGGCGCTACATAGCCTGGCGCGAGTTTCTGCCGGGACGGAGCGTCCGCGTGCTCCCCGGCATGAAGAAGGAGTGGTACCAGGTGAAAAGCGCCCCGGGTGCTGCGGGTAGCGCGGCGGGAGCCGTCGCGCGCGACCAGCGCGTGCGCATCCTCGAGGTGGAGGAAGCCTGGGCGCGGCTTGAGAACCCTGCCGGCTGGATGCGCTGGCGCGACCCGGATGGCAGGCTCACCGTGGCGACGGAACTTGCCCGGTAGACAGAAAAAACGTTGACATTGACATTTCCGCATGATATCAGAGGCGTCATGTATACTAACAGCGTTACATCACGTGGCGTCGTCCACGCAGCAGCAGCGGCCAGAAACTTCCAGAGCCGCCACTGCTGATTAGAAAACAAAAGATTTCTACTAAAGGCCGTGGGGGACCCCCACGGCCTTTTTTTATACAAAATCCGCTCGAACAACAGCTGCATACATACCATCAGGGGGAAAAAAGATGCGCAACGAAATAGTTACTCCCGGCGCGGGAGAACTGACCTACGAAATCCGAAACATCGTCACTGTGGCCGAGAAGGTGCAGCGCCTCGGCGTGAAGGTCAATTGGGAGAACATCGGTGACCCCATCGTCAAGGGCGAGATCATCCCCCTCTGGATGAAGGAGATCGTAGCGGCAGAGGCGATGAACGACGACAGCTACGCCTATTGCCCGACGCGCGGCGTCCTGGAGACCCGCGAGTTCATATGCAGCATCACCAACAGCCGCGGCGGCGCACAGATCACCCCGGACGACATCATCTTCTTCAACGGTCTCGGCGACGCCATCGCCAAGGTGTACGGGAACCTGAGGGCGGAGAGCCGCGTGCTCATGCCCTCCCCCACCTACACGACGCACTCCATCGGCGAGGCGGCCCACGCGAACGCCGTCCCGGTCTGCTACCGCCTCAAACCCGAGGACAACTGGTACCCCGACATGGATGACCTCGAGTGCCACGTGAAGTACAACCCGCAGATCTCCGGCATCATGCTCATCAACCCGGACAACCCGACCGGGATGGTGTACCCCCCCGAGGTGTTAAAGCAGATCGTGGCGATCGCTAAGAAGTACGACCTGTTCCTGATCGCCGATGAGGTGTACAGCAACATCGTCTACAACGGCGAGCACACCGTCCCCATCTCGGACGTGATCGGCGAGGTCCCGGCCATCGCCATGAAGGGGATCTCCAAGGAGCTGCCGTGGCCCGGCTCGCGCTGCGGCTGGATCGAGGTTTACAACGGCGAGCGCGACGCGCGCTTCAAGAAGTTCGTCAACTCGATCCTCTCCACCAAGATGAACGAGGTCTGCTCCACGACGCTGCCGCAGCGCTGCCTCCCCGCCGTGATGAAGCACCCGGAGTACCATAACTACCTGAAGGAGCGCATCACACGCTACGAGAAGATGAGCAACATCATGTACGAGGCGCTCGCGAAGGTGCCCGAGCTCTCGGTGAACCGTACCAACGGCGCGTTCTACATGGCGGTCCCCTTCAAGAAGGGGGTGCTGAACGACACCCAGAGCCTTCCCATCGCGAACCCCGAGATCCGCGCCCTCGTGGAGGGGATCGTGAACCAGCCCGGAGTGGCCCCGGACAAGCGCTTCGTCTACTACATCCTCGCCCACACCGGGATCTGCGTCGTGCCGCTCTCCTCCTTCAACACCGAACTTTTGGGCTTCCGCGTGACGCTCCTTGAGCGCGACGAGGTGGAGTGTCGCAAGATATACCGCACCCTCACCGAGAACATCGCCGCCTACCTCGCATCCTAGGGTCACCCCTTCGCGCGTGAAGGGTAAAAAGCCCCGTCCGGACAAGGCGGGGCTTTTTTCGTGCAAGTAGACGTCCTCATTGACTTTTGAGCCGCAGTTGTGCTATCTGATTTGCTGTTTGAACGGCATCTCCAATCACCAGCTCACAGGGGCTTTTCATGACCTCGGTTGCACCAGGCAAGGAAGCGGCGACAAACGCCCGCGGCGCGGCAGATGCTTGACGGCGTAAGCGGCGCCGAGCCGGATATCGCCCCGGAAACCTTCGAGGCCATCGGGCGCATCCTGAAGACACGCTCCGGGTTCACCCTGGACGGGTACAAGGACAAATGCGTCAAAAGGCGCATCCATATCCGGGTGCGCGCCACCCAGTCCCCCTCCCCGGAGGCCTACGGTGAACTCCTGGGCCAAAGCACCACCGAGCAGGACCACCTGCTGCGCGTCCTCACCATCCACGTCTCCCATTTTTTCAGGAACCCGTCCGTCTTCGAGAAGCTCGCCACCACGGTCCTGCCCGAACTCTTAGCCTCCCGCGAGCGGCTGAGGCTCATGAGCATCGGGTGCGCAGGGGGTGAAGAGCCCTATACCCTGGCGATGATCCTGAAGGAGCGCTTCGCCGAGTACGCCGAGAGGGTCGAGATCCGCGGCGTGGACGTCGATGCGGCGACACTCGAGCAGGCGCGCGAGGCGATCTACCACCCGGACCGGCTGGGCGAGCTCGCCCCCGGCCAGTTGGAGCGCTGGTTCGAGCCGGAGGGGGTGCGCTTTCGCCTGCGCCCCGAGCTCTCCGGCAAGGTCGCCTTCTCCCAGGCCGACCTGAACCACCAGAGGGAGTGGGAGCCGTGTGACCTGATCCTTTGCCGCAACGTTCTCATCTACTTCGAAAGGGAGCGGCAGGAAACCATCCTGAACGCCTTCGCCGACGCCCTCGCCCCCGACGGTTACCTCGTGCTCGGCAAGTCCGAGACCCTCTTCGGCACGTCCCGCAGGCGTTTTCGGACCGTCTGCCCGGTGGAACGCATCTACCGGGCCGTGTAGCGCACCGATTCTTGCAGCAAAAAGGAGCTCGCTTCATGTACATCCAAATCGGCTACAAGTTCATCCTAGGCTTTCTGGCCGTCGTCGCCGCCGTGGTCTTCGTACCTTCCGGTGTGAAGCTTTTGGACTACTCCCCCGAGATGACCAGCGTCATCTCCTACGTGGTGGCGCTCACCATCGGACTCATCCTAGGCTCCTTCTTCTCCAAGAGCTTCACCAAGAACATCTCGATCCTGACCGGTGCGACCGAATCGATCAGCCGGGGGGACCTCTCGAGCGACGTCGACTTCCCTGAGCCGAGGTTCCCGGATGAGACCCACTCCATGGCGCAGTCCATCAACACCATGCTGGAGAGCCTGAGAGCTTTGGTGCGCCAGATCCGCGACACCTCGGAGCGGGTCTCCGAATCGGCGCGCACCCTCTCCTCCACCGCGCTGCAGATAAACGCCTCCACCGAGGAGGTGGCCCAGGCGATCGAGACCATCTCCGGCGGAGCGGAGAACCAGGCCGAGATGCTGACCAAGGGGGCCAAGGTGATCCACGAGATGGCGATCTCCATCGACCTCGTGGCGCGGCGCGCCAAGGAGACCGCGAAGGCGGCGCGCGAGACGAGCCAGACCGCGCAGAAAGGTGGCGAGCTCGCCACCGACTCGGTGGAACGGATGAAGAGCTTCTTCGACTCCGTCGAACTCATCTCGATGCAGTTCATGGACCTGAACGGGAAGCTGCAGCAGGTGGGTAAGATCGCCGACTTCATCGTAGAGATGGCGCGCCAGACGAACCTCCTCGCCCTGAACGCCTCGATCGAGGCGGCCCGCGCCGGCGAGTCCGGCAAGGGATTCGGCGTGGTGGCCGAGGAGGTGAGAAAGCTCGCCGACGGGAGTGCGAAGAGTGCCACCGAGATCGTCGAGCTGATCGACATCGTCAAGGTGGAGAGCCGCCGGGTGCAGGAGACCATCACCGACAGCTCGCGGGGCATCATCGGCGGCAAGAAGAACCTGGACACCACCGCCGAGGCCTTCAGGGAGATCCTCGCCACCGTCGTGGATACCGAGAGGAAGGCGAACTCCATCGCCGATCTCTCGCAGATGCAGACCACCGGTGCCGCCAAGATGGTGACCATGGTGGACGAGATCGCCAAGGTGGCCGAGGACAACGCGGCCTCCACCGAGGAGGTCTCCGCGGCAACCGAAGAGCAGCACGCCGCGATGCAGGAGATGGTGTACCAGACCCAGGAGCTCGCGAAACTGGCCGACGAGCTGCTCCATTCGGTGGAGCGCTTCCAGGTCGACCCGGGAACCGCGCCGGAGCCCCAAGCGTGATTGCGGAGCGCCTGCTCGTTTTCAGCGTGGGGCGCGAGCTCTTCGCCCTGAACTTGACCGAGGTCTGCGAGGTCATGGAGCCGCAGCAAAGCTACCCCTTTGCCGGCGCCCCTCCCTACTACATGGGGCTCATCAACTTTCACGGCAACCTGACCGCCCTCCTCGACTTCGCCCAGTACCTGGGAGCGGGAAGCCGCCCGCTTCCCGGCAAGCTCCTCGTGATCGACACGAAGCTCGCCCACCTCGCCCTGAAGGTGGACGCCGTCGGCTCCATCATCGATGCGCAGGGGATCACCGGGGCGACCCGGTCCGACGATCCCCTTATCGAGGCGCTCCTCGAGACCCCGCAGGGGCACCTGCGCCTGGTGAGACTCGAGACGCTCCTTTCCTCCCTGGAGGAGGATCTGCGCGCGGCCGCACCCAAATCCGCCCCAGGAGGTAACTGATGGCCATCAAGGTCATGATAGTAGACGACTCCATGTTCATGAGGAAAATGCTGCGCGACATCCTCACCGAAGAAGGTTACGAGATAACCGCCGAGGCGTCCGACGGCGAGGAGGCGGTCGCCAAGTACCGCGAATCCCTCCCTGACCTGGTCACCCTGGACATCGTCATGCCGAACAAGGGAGGCATCGAGGCGCTCCAGGAGATCATGGCGTACGACGCCGCCGCCCGCGTGGTGATGTGCTCCGCCATAGGCCAGGAGGCCCTCACCACCGCCGCCACCGAGGCGGGGGCCAAGGCATTCATCCTCAAACCGTTCAACCCGGAGCTCGTCACCCGGGTGCTCAGGGAAGTGGTCCAGGGGTAACCGATGGACATGTCGCAGTACAAAGCCCTCTTCCTCTCGGAATCGCGGGAGTACTTGAGATCCATCGCGGAGCAGGTGGTGGCGCTCGAGCAGTCCCCGGCCGAGCGAGGCGCCATCGACGCGCTGTTTCGCGGCGCGCACTCCCTGAAGGGGATGGCGGCCTCGATGGAGTACGGCGACGTGGTCGTGGTGGCCCACAGTATGGAAGACCTGATGGCGCGGGTGCGCGACGGCGCCCTCCCCTTCGGGGCCGGGGTGGCCGACCTCTTGCTCGAAGGGGTCGACCTGATCGACGCGCTTTTGAAGGACGTCGAGGAGGAGCGCCCCTCGAGCGTCCCGACCGACGGCTACCCCGCGCGGCTCGCGGCCTACGTCCCCCCACCGGAGAAAAAGGCTAAGAAAACGGACGAAGCGCCCGAGGTCTCCTCTCCGGCTGCCGAGCCCGCGCCGGCTGTCGAGTCCGCGCAGGCTGCCGAGTCCGTCCCCACCCCCTCCGCCGAAACGGAACGGGCGAAGGAAAGTGCGCCCGAACTGGGGGGCACGGTGCGGGTGAAGACCGAGCTCCTCGACCACCTGATCAACCTGACCGGCGAGCTCGTCACCAACAAGCAGCGCCTTTTAAGCATCGGCCGCGACCTCGCGTCCCCCGCCTTGAACGACGCGGTATCCGAGACCTCAAAGCTGTTGCGCGCCCTGCACGACGAGGTGATGAAGGTGCGCCTGATGCCCTTCGAGGCGATCAGCGACCGCTTCCAGCGCTCAGTGCGCGCCGTCGCCAAGAAAAGCGGCAAGGAGATCCACTTCGAGCTCACGGGGCGCGAGATCGGCCTCGACCGCGGCGTCCTGGAGCAGCTCGTCGATCCCCTGAACCACATCCTGAGAAACGCCGTGGACCACGGCATCGAGGACGGGGAGGAACGGGAGCGGGCCGGGAAGCCGGCGCGCGGGCTCGTCAAGCTGTCGGTGTCGCGGGACCGGGACCGGATCCACATCACGGTGCGCGACGACGGGCGCGGCATGGAGCCGCAGGCGATGATCGATGCCGCGGTGCGCAAGGGGCTCATCACCCCCGAAGAGGGGGAGCTCCTCTCCCCCCGCCAGGCGCTCATGCTCTCCTGCATCCCCGGCTTCTCCACCGCCAAAGAGGTGACCGACATCTCCGGGCGCGGCGTCGGCATGGACGCGGTGAACGCCGCCATCGCGAAGCTGGGGGGGACCCTCGGGATCGAGTCCGAGCCGGGACAGGGAACCGTCATCACCCTCAAGCTGCCGCTCACCATCGCCATCATCCACGCGCTTTTGGTGCAGTGCGGCCCGATCAAGACCGCCATCCCGGTGAACGCGGTGCAGCGCACCGTGGAGCTCTCCCGGCGCCAGATCGAGACGGTGGGAAAAAGGCAGATGTTCCAGCTCGACGACGAGTCGATCCCGCTATTATCCCTGAACCGGGTGCTGGGGCTCCCCCTCGGGCGCTTCCCCGACGGGATCCTCCCGCTCTTCGTCACCGAGGCCAAGGGGCGCCGGGTGGGCATGGTGGTGGACCGCCTCCTGGGGCAGCACGAACTGTTCGTAAAAAGGCTGGGAAGACCGCTAGACGGGGTGACGGGGCTCGCCGGCGGGGCGACGCTCGGCGACGGCGAGATCGTCACCATCCTCGATATTTCCGAACTTCTATAAGACGCATCGCGGTTACCCGCTTCAGCGCGGGAACCACCGGAGACTGACATGGCTGACCAGGCAAAATACGAAGCGGAACTGAAGACGCTGACCAAGGTGTGCAGCCTCGGCATGGAGCACGCAGCCATCGCCCTGTCGCAGCTCATGGGTAAAGGGGTGCACATCCAGGTGCCGCGCCTGCAGGTGCTCGACGGCCCGGGGATGACCGGCCTGATGGAGGCGCACGAGGTCACCGCGCTGCAGTTGCAGATCCTCGGCAACGTGCGCGGCAGCATCCTGATCATGCTTCTCGAGGAGAACGCGCACCGGATCCTCGAGCTCCTCCTCGGGGCGGTCCCGCAGCCCGGGACGCCGCTTTCCGAGATGGAAAGGGCCACCCTCATGGAGGTCGGCAACATCCTCGCCTCGGCCTGCCTGAACGCCCTAGGCAACTCGCTAAAGATGACGTTGCTCCCCTCGGTCCCGGCATTTTGCTCCGGCAACGGACGAGAGATCCTGGAGCGCGCCATGGAGCCCGGGGCCGACGGGGAAAAGGTGGTCATGATCGACACGGTCTTCGACGTTTCCGACTCGCGCTGCGGGGGGAGCATATTCCTCATGCCCTCCCCCACGTCGCTGGGCGCCATGCTCGCCTCCCTCGATCAATGAAACAGTTGCACGATATCCGGTTGTATGTCAGAATGCCCGGTCAAACCGCCGCTTATGCGGCGCCACGAGGGTCCCGGGTCCACACCCGAGACCTTCACTAATTTTCAGAGGTCGATCATGAAAATTGCCAGAACCGTCGTCCTGTGTCTCGCCCTGATCACCCTTTCCGTCAGTTCCGCCCTCTGCGCCGAGCTCTCCCAGGTGGTACGCACCCTGGAGCAGGGTTACGCCTCCCTGAACGACCTGCAGGCGGACTTCAGCCAGAAAAGCCACGTCAAAGCGCTCAGGCGCGACGAGAAGGGGGGGGGCGAGCTCTTCATCAAGAAGGGTGGGAGCAAGGACTCCATGTTCCGCTTCAACTACACCAAGCCGAAGCAGCAGATCGTTTCCAACGGCAAGACGGTCTGGTACTACATCCCGGATCAGAAGCAGGTCATGGTGATGGACCTCGCGCAGATGTTCGAGGCGGGCAACGGCATCGCCATGAACTATCTGACCGGCCTCGGGCAGGTCTCCAAGGACTTCGCCATCGCCTTCGCCGACAACGCGAAGGACAAAAACGGCAACTACCAGCTGGAGCTCACCCCGCACAAGAAGAGCGCCGCCATGGCGAAGCTGCAGCTCACCATCTCCGGTGACGCGGTCGAGAGCTTCATCGCCAAGGGGAAGCCCTCCACCCCCTTCCCGGTGGTCTCCTCCACGGTGGTCGACCAGATCGGGAACACGACCCGGATGGACTTCAGCAACGTAAGGACGAACCGCGGCATCTCCAGCGGCAAGTTCAGCTTCAAGATCCCTTCGGGGGTGCAGGTCATCAAGAACAGATAGCAGCAGCTTGAATTTAATAGGGGGTTCTATGCCGTCATTCGACATCGTTTCCAAGGTCGACATGCAGGAAGTCGACAACGCCATCAACCAGACCGTGAAGGAGATCAGCCAGCGCTACGACTTCAAGGGGAGCAAGAGCGAGGTGACCCTGGAGAAGGAAAGCATCAAGGTCCTTTCCGAGGACGACTTCAAGCTGAAGGCGGTCATCGACATCCTGCAATCCAAGTTCGTGAAGCGCAACATCTCGCCCAAGGCGCTGCAGTACGGCAAGGTCGAGCAGGCCTCCGGAGGCATGGTGCGCCAGATCATCACCTTGCAGGTGGGGATCTCCAAGGAGAAGGCGAAAGAGATCGGCCAGGTGATCAAGGATACCAAGCTGAAGGTGCAGAGCCAGATCCAGGACGACCAGCTCCGCGTCACCGGCAAAAACATCGACGACCTGCAGGATGTCATCAAGACCCTCAAGGGTAAGGACCTCGACATCGACATGCAGTTCGTCAACTTCAGAAGCTAATCAAGAAGAGGGGATTTTTTTGAACCAGAAGATTAAGGAAAAAGTGAGCCTGGTGAGCCTGGGCTGCCCGAAGAACCTGGTGGACGCCGAGGTTATGCTGGGCTACCTCTCCAAGGACGAGTACGAAGTCACCACCGATGAGATGCAGGCCGACATCATCGTGGTGAACACCTGCTCCTTCATAAAAGAGGCGAAGCAGGAGAGCATCGACACCATCCTCGACCTGGCGGACCGAAAGCACGACGCGCGCTGCAAGCTCCTGATCGTGACCGGCTGCCTGCCGCAGCGCTACCAGGAGGAGCTCGCGAAAGAGCTTCCGGAAGTGGACATCTTCATCGGCACCGGCGACTACCCGCGCATCGCGGAAATCATCGCGGAGAAGAAGGGGACCGACACCCAGCTCTGCTACACCGGCGACCCGAACTTCGTCTACAACGACGAGCTGCCGCGCCTGCAGTCCTCGCCGCACTACACCGCGTACCTGAAGATCGCGGAAGGGTGCTCGAACAACTGCTCCTACTGCGTCATACCCTCGCTGCGCGGCGCACACCGCTCCCGCCCCTTCGCGACGCTCATGGCGGAGGCCAAATCGCTCGTGGCGGCAGGGGTGAAGGAGCTGAACCTGATCGCCCAGGACATCACCGCCTACGGCCGTGATCTCCCCGAAAAGCCGAGCCTCGAGCAGTTGGTCCAGGAGCTCGCGAAGCTCGAGGGGCTCAAGTGGATCAGGCTCCTGTACGCCTACCCGGACGGGGTGAGGGACTCACTCATCGAGCTCATAAAGAACGAGCCCAAGGTCTGCAAGTACTTGGACCTCCCGATCCAGCACATAGCCGATCCGGTCCTTAAGAACATGAAGCGCAGAAGCGGCGAGGACGACATCCGCACCCTGATCAAGAAGCTGCGCCGCGAGATCCCGGACATCGCCATCCGCACCTCGCTCATCGTCGGTTTCCCGGGCGAGACCAACGAGGACTTCAAGAAGCTCCTGCAGTTCGTGGAAGAGACCCGCTTCGACCGCCTCGGCGTCTTCTGCTACTCGCGCGAGGAGGGAACCCCGGCCGCCGAGATGGCGGACCAGGTTTCTGAGCGCGTGAAGCGCGAACGTCACAAGAAGCTGATGCGCACCCAGGCGCGCGTCTCCTTCAAGCACAACCGGACCCTGGTGGACAGCGAGGAGGACGTGCTGGTCGAGGGGTACAGTGAGGAAACCGAGCTGCTTCTGAAGGGGCGTTCCTCTCGTCAGGCACCCGATGTGGACGGTCAGGTTTACATCACCGCAGGCAATGCCAATGTCGGTGACATAGTCAGATTGAAGATAACTGATTCTTCAGACTATGACCTGATTGGGGAGATCATAGAGTAGGCTTTTAACTTGACATGAACCTCTATTGCTGTATTATTGCGTCGCTTTTTGAGGGTATTAAGAAACAACGGAGATAGTTTATACATGACTGAAAAACCTGAAGAAATGAAAGCGATGCTCCTCAAAATGAAAGAGGAGACGCTTAAAGAGATTAACAAGACTGTCAAGTCCGGTTCTGATGCACCGATCAACGAGCCGAGCGGCGACATCTACGACCAGGCTTCCAGCGAGCGCGACCGCGAGCTCGGCCTTTTGCTGGGTGACCGGGAGCGCGAGAAATTGCGCAATATAGACGAGGCGTTACTTCGCCTCGAAGAAGGCGAGTACGGCATCTGCGAGGAGTGCGAGGAAGAGATCCCGATGGGGAGGCTTAAGATCGTTCCCTTCGCCCGCCACTGCGTGAAGTGCAAGGCGGACCTCGAGAAGCAGCAGGCGCAGACCAAACGCTTCGAAGAGGACCGCGCCTACCGCGAGATCGCACTCGGCGAGGAAGAGGAAGGGTAAGTAGAGAGAATCAGGCGGGAAAAGGGGCGAAACGGCACGATCCATTTTCACCCTCGCCATTCTGAAAATAACAAGAGGGGACGGTAGCGATACCGTCCCCTCTTTTCGTTTTTACTGCAGTTGTCACTCCGCCCTCCGGGGGAGGGGGCATGGACTACGGGTGCTCCAACGGCGGTGCGGCGATGAGCCTCTGGTAATCACTCTTCGTGATGGAGCTGTGCCAGTGTCCGGTGGCGCGGCCGATGAGGGTCCCGCCGATGAAGACCGCCACGACGAGGGCCGCGTACACCATCCCCGGAATCACCTTGCCGTTCTTCGCCTTCATCTGCAGCGCCTCCGGCTTCGGGCAGGCGCTCACGCAGCGCAGGCAGCCGACGCACTCCTCGGAGCAGACCCGCCCCTGGTGCATCACGTCGATGTAAGAGGGGCAGGCCCTTGTGCAGCCGCCGCAGGAGATGCAGGCGCTCTCGTTACGCTGCACCTTGACCGGCGACAGACGGGAGACGAGCCCCAGGAGCGCGCCGTAAGGGCAGAGGAAACGGCAGAACGGGTTCTTGAAGAAAAACGACAGGGCGAGCAGGATCCCGATCACCACGAGCGGCGTCCCCGAGAGGTGCACGAAGAAGTCCAGCATCTTGATGTCGGCCATCTTGTTGTAGTCGCCTGCGATGAAGTCGCTCACGCTGTCAGGCGCCATGAACCCCAGGATGGAGACCACGAAAAAGGCGAGCAGCAGGTACTTGATGGGACGCAGCAGCCAGTCGAGCCAGAGCCAGATCTTGAAGTTTTTCCCGAAGATCTTGTACCCCACCTTCCAGCAGACCTCCGTGATCGTAGAGACCGGGCAGACCCACGAGCAGAAGGAGCGCTTCAGAAGAAGCGACATCGCGATCACACTCAGAAAGACCACGAGCGCTGCGGGGTGCACGTCGTTGATGGTCCCGGAAACGATCCACCCCTTGAGGCTCACCAGAGCGGAGATGGGGAGAAAGGCCTCGACGCCGTTTGGACGCTCCACGAACGGCGTGGCGCCGCCGCTTTGGAAGTGCAGCACGAAGCGGTAGAAGGTTACTCCCAGGTATAGGGAGAAGAGAAGGAAGCCCCACTGGACGGCCAAGCGAACCTTTTGCACTTTTTTTTCTGCCATGAACCTCACCTTGTTTTGCCTAGCTTATATAGTTGCGACTTTTTCTGTCGCCACCACCTGCTACCGTCGTATCATCACACGAAGCGGAGGTAGCACATGGAACCGATGGTCATAGGAGCCGTGGGAATCGTCATCTACTGCGGGCACATCACCGTGAAGGACATCATCGCCGACCTGCGTCAGGAGGGCTTTCTCGTCAACCCCTTGTCCAGCAAATGGCGCGGGTGGACGTTGGACAAGGCCTTCAGGAGGCTGTTTTTCACGAAGGGGTTGTCCCGCTCCAAGGTGGAGAGGAGTTCCTTCATCCTCTTGCGCTGCAGGTCCGCGGTCCCGCAGACGGGACAGCAGCAGCAGACCACGGGAAAACGGTTGTTGCGCGAGAACGGGATAATATCCTTCTCCGGAACGTAGACCAGCGGCCTGATGACCGTAGTGACGCCGTTGTCCGCCAGCATGCTCGGGGCCATCGCCTTCAGTGAGCCGACGAAGAACTGGTTTAAAAGCAGCGTCTCGACGAAATCATCCATGTGGTGCCCGAGCGCGAGCTTGTTGCACCCCATCTGCTGCGCGAGGGTGTACAGGGTGCCGCGCTTTAGCCTCGCGCAGATCGAGCAGTAGGAGGAGTTCGGGCGCCGCTTCTCGGAGATGATGTCGTAGTGCTCGGTCTTCTCCATGTGATAGGTGAAGCCGTGCTCCTTCAGGTGCTCCTCGATGATGTCGGCGCGGTACCCCCGGTAGCCGGAATCGATGTTGATGGCGACCAGTTCGTAGCGCACCGGAGCGCGCCGACGCAGGGTCTCCAGCACGTGCAGCATCGCGTAGGAATCCTTCCCCCCTGAAACCGCGACCGCGACGCGGTCCCCTTCCGAGATAAGGTCAAACTCCGAAATTGCCCTGCCGACCCTATTCTTGATGCGCGTGAAGAGCGCGTCCTCAATAAGCGCCACGTGTCCCTCCCGCGCGTAGATCTTTTCTTGTCATCGTTGCCGCTCTCACCCTGACCTACTGCTGCGTGCCGAGGACGCGGGCACGGAAAGCCTCGATGCCGATCTCCTCTATCAGCCTACCCAATCGCCCCTGCTGCGGGTCGTTCTTGTAGACCTCTACCACCTTTGCTACCACCTCGAGCACTTCTTCTTCGGTCTGGATGTTGTCCACGAGCATCTCGCCCAGGCGCGGACGGGGACCCGCATTCCCCCCGACGAGGACGCGCCACCCCTTGTTGTGGCCAACGATGCCGATGTCCTTCACGCCGGACTCGGCGCAGGCGAGCAGGCAGCCGGAGACCCCCATCTTCATCTTGTTGGGGAGTTCCATGGCGTGGTAGATCTTGTCCAGCTTGAGGCCGAGCGACGCGGAGTCGAGCACCGCACGCTTGCACTGTTGGGTGCCGGGGCAGATCCGGATGCTTCTCACGCACAGGCCGATGGCGGCACCCGGCTCCTCGGCGAGGTCGGTCCAGACCGCGTCCAGTTCTTCTTCCTTCACGCCGAACATGGCGATGCGCTGCGCCGAGGTGATCTTCAGGGTGAGCCCGTACTTGTCGGCCACGTCACAGATCTTTCTCAGCGTGGCGGTGTCGGTGAAGCCCCCGGGGATATGCGGCGCGATGGCGTAGGTCTCACGGTCGCGCTGCAGGATGGCGCCTTTTTGCAGGATGTCTTTCTTCATCTCGGTCATCATCTGCTCCTTAGTCTCGATTGAAATTGATGCAGGTCAAAATAAGTTAAAAGCCGCTTTTCGGGTTTTCTCTTTTATGAATCTAACCAGTTCCACAGCGATCTCGTATTTGCCGAAGGGGGGGATGAGGTAAAACCCGCCCGCCTTGGCGCCTGCCGCCTCGATGAATTCCCTGGCTATGGCAAGCCCCTCGGCGACTCCTTCCTCGCCGGTCTTCCCGGCCATGCGCTTCCGGATCTCCTCGGGGATGACGATGCCAGGGACCTCGTTGTGCAGAAACTCGGCGTTACGCCCGGATACCAGCGGCAACACGCCGGGTAGGATGGGGATACCAAGACCGGCGGTGCGCTCCATCATCTCCTCGAAACGGGCGATGTCGTAGATCGGCTGGGTCTGGACGAAGCGGGCGCCGTTGGCGACCTTCTTCTCGAGGCGCCCCACCTGCACGTCCATCCGCTGCGTGTTCGGGTTGAAGGCGGCCCCCAAGGTGAAGCCGGTACCGGCGCCGATCGGGTTGCCGAGCGCGTTCACCCCGCGGTTCAGATCGCTCAAAAGCTTAAGGAGAGTGAACGAGTTGAGGTCGAAGACCGAGGAGGCCCCGGCCTCGTCGCCAAGGCTCGCGGGATCGCCGGTGACGGCGAGGATGGAGGTGACCCCCAAAAGGCTCGCCCCCATCAGGTCGGACTGCATCCCGATCAGGTTACGGTCGCGGCAGGTGACGTGGGCGATCACCTCGATGCCGACCTCGCGGCGGATAGTCGCGGCGAGGGCTAGGTTCCCCATGCGCACGCGCGCGAGCGGGTTCTCGGCGAGGTTTATGGCGTGCGCCCCAGCCGCCTTGAGTGCCCGGCTCCCGGCCAGCACCCTCTCGCAGTCGAGCCCCTTCGGAGGGTCGAGTTCAACGGTGATCACTGGCTCCACGCCCCAGGCGTCGAGGAAACGGCCTGAGAGCTCCCCTCGCCCTTCGGGCCGGCGCCCACCGAAGGGCTCTGGTCCGCAGGCGGGAGAGGGGCCGGGGGTGAGGGCCTCGCTCCGGGCAACTTCTTCACTGCGTGTTACCACACTCACCAGCCCAGCGGGCACCCTCTCCCTGGGGGATAGGGTAGAACCCTGCAGCCGCTCCGCCATCACCCTGATGTGTTCCGGCGTGGTACCGCAGCACCCACCCACCAGGGAGGCACCGGCTTCGACCAGTTCCTCGGCGCGGTCGGCGAAGTACTCGGGCGTGGTGCGGTAGATGTAGCGCCCTTCCAGGTATTCGGGGAAACCGCTGTTGGGATAGGCGGCGATCGGGAGGGAGCAGGCGGCCGCAATCCGCTTCACCGTGGCGAGGAGCTCGAGCGGTCCGGCGCCGCAGTTGGCACCGACTAGGTCAGCCCCGGCTGCGGCAAGGCGCTGCGCGGCGTCCTCGGCGCGGGTCCCGCCGGGGAGACGCCCCCCTTCACCGAAGGCTAGGTTGGCGACCACCGGGAGCCCGGTCTCTTTTGCGGCGGCAAGCGCTGTGAGGAGCTCGTCGAGCTCAGAGAAGGTCTCAAGGATCAGCAGATCCACGCCACCGTCGGCGAGGGCCGACGACTGGACCCGGAAGTACTCCGCGATCTGCTCGGCGGAGAGTTCCGCCTTGCCGCGCCCGAGCGGACCGATGGAGCCGGCCACGAAGACGTCACGACCAGACGCGGCGCTTTTCGCGAGCTGCGCCCCCTTGCGGTTGACCTCGGCCACCTTGGCGCCCAGACCGATGGCGGAGAGCTTGGCGCAGTTGGCGCCGAAGGTGTTGGTCTCGATGACCTGGGCTCCGGCGTCGAGGTACTCGCGGTGCAGCTCCAGCACGAGCTCCGGACGCACCAGGTTCAGGTGCTCGAAGTTTGCCTCCGGCGCCACCCCCTTGGCGTAGAGCATGGTGCCGATGGCGCCGTCGCCGACAAGGACACCCGCCGCGATGCGCTCCAGGAAGCCTTCCCTCATCGGGCGCCCCCGAGCACCTTCATCAGGTGCGGAACCAGCTGTTTCTTACGCGACATGACACCCTTCATCTCGAAGACGTGCGGCTCGGGCTGCGGGTACCCCATGAAGCGGACGAAGGCCTGTCCCCCTTCCATGACGAACATGGTGCTTTCGCTCGAGATGTCGGTGACCATGAGGCCGGCAAGCTCCAGCCCCTCCTTTTCACGCCGTGCCGCGAGCGCCTTGCGCAATTCCACCTTCATCTCGTAGAACTCGTCGAAGCCGAACACCTCGACCTGCCCGACGCCGAAGGTCACCTCGCCCTGGCTGAAGAGCTTGAAGTCGGAGCCGACCACGCGCTCGGGGCTTCCGTAACCGGAAAGGGCCCCCGAGGCTGCGAAGATCTCGGCGCCGAAGGACTCCCAGTCGAGCCCGGCAATTCCCGCAAGCCGCTCCACGGCGTCACGGTCGCGCTGCGTCGTGGTCGGCGACTTGAGGATCACCGTGTCCGAGAGGATCCCGGCGAGTAGGAGTGCAGCGATCTCGGCGGGGGGGAGCATGCGGTGCTCGTCGTAGAGCGACGCGACGATGGTGCAGGTGCTCCCGACCGGCGCGGTGATGAAGGGGATCGGGTGGCTCGTCGGGGCGTTCCCAAGCTTGTGATGGTCCACCACTTCGAGGATCTCCACGTCCTCTGCGCCCGGTACCGCCTGGCCGAGTTCGTTGTGGTCCACGAGGATCAGGGCGTAGGGGAGCGGCGCGAAGAGCGAAGACTTGGTGGCGACGCCGGCGAGGGTCCCGTCCTCCTCGAGGGCTAAGACCGCGGTCTCGCCGGAATGCAGGAGCTTGTCGCGCAGGCGCCCAAGCGGCTCATCCACGGAGACGCTCTCGAAACTCGGAACGGCAAGCTCGAGAACCGGAGTCGCGAGCCTGGCGCGGGAGACGGTCGCCGCGGTGTCGAGCGGCGTCGTCAAGAGGGCAACGCCGCGGGAGGCAGCGGCACGCACGGTCTCATCGGAGACGGCAAGGCCGCCGGTCACGATGAGCAGGCGCACGCCGCGCTCGATCGAGGCGAGTTGGATGGAAGCCCGGTCGCCGGTAACCACGATAAGGGTGGCGGGGTCGCAGGCGGCGATCCTGTCGAGGAAGGATTCCTCCCCCATCGCGCCGACGAAGAGATGCAGGTGTTCCACTGCCGTGTCCGGAGCGCCGGCGAGGAAGCTACCCACGAGGCAGTCGGCAAGCGAGGCGAGCGAGGCGGAAACCAGGCGCAGGGAGTCCGGCCCGGTGACAAGGAAGCGCTCGGCGATCTTTCGGAGCGGGATCACCCCCTTCGGGACGCCGGCGTCGTCGACCACCGGAAGGATCCTGATGGAGTTGTGGTGGAATTCTTCCAGCGCGTTCAACAGCGGCGCCCCGGCCGGCACGGTGACCGGCGAGCGTTGGATCACGTCGCGCACCTTCGGGTGTACGTCGGCCAGGTAGAGCGGCGCTTCGATCCCCAGACGGGGGAGGAGCCAGGTGGTCTGCGGGTTCAGGCTGCCCGCCATCGCCGCGGTGACGCGCTCGTTGCCGAGCTCGCGTTTCAAATGGGCGTAGGCGATGGCCGAGGCGACCGAGTCGGTGTCCGGGTTCCTGTGGCCGATTACGAAGATCTGTTTGTCCATGTTTCCCTTCAACCGCCCGCCGCAGTTCCGGCAGGCGGAGTTAAATATTAAATTGGTCGTTTTTTTGCGGAGACCCGTATAGAATGACCGCCGCACAAAAAGTCAAAAGGAGAGTCAGGCATGCACGCAGCGGTACAGTGGCTGGTAGAAACGATAGGCGCGATGGGATACCCGGGGATCTTCCTCCTGATGGCGATGGAAAGCTCCGTCTTCCCGATCCCCAGCGAGCTCGTGATGCCGCCCGCCGGCTACCTGGCGCAGCAGGGGCAGATGAACATGTTCGCGGCCATCGCCTGCGGCACCGTGGGGAGCCTTATCGGCGCCTACGCCAACTACTACGCGGCCCACTACCTCGGCCGTCCTCTGGTTCTCAAGTACGGCAAGTACGTCTTCATCACCGAGGAGAAGTTCGCCAAGGTGGAGCGCTTCTTCAAGGATCACGGCGAAATCTCCACCTTCATCGGGAGGCTTCTGCCGGTGGTCAGGCACCTGATCTCGCTTCCCGCCGGACTTGCCGGGATGAACCACGTGAAGTTCTCGCTCTACACGCTTTTGGGCGCCGGGATCTGGGTCACCGTGCTCACCTTCATCGGCTACTTCATCGGGAGCAACCAGGAACTGATCATGAAGTACTCGCACCAGGCGCTCATCGGCGTCATCATCGTGAGTGCAGTGATCATCACCATCTACGTGAAGCTGCAGCGCAGAAACGGCGCCAGCTCGCCGGAATAACCCACATAAATGAAGGGCGGGTCCAAGACCCGCCCTCAGATAACGCCTTTGTTACCCGTCGCGGGGGGGAGCCCCCGCGTCACCCTTCGAAACTCCCGCCTTACTTGGGAACCTTCTCCCAGTCTTCCAGAAACTTCTTGATCCCCGCGTCAGTGAGCGGGTGCTTGGCAAGCTGCAGCATGACCGAGTACGGGATGGTGCAGACGTCGGCGCCGATCAGTGCGGAGTTCAGCACGTGCACCGGGTTCCTGATGCTCGCCACGATGATCTGGGCGTCCATGCCGTAGTTGTCGAATATGGTCCTGATCTCTTCGATGATCCCCATGCCGTCCTGGGAGATGTCGTCCAGGCGGCCGACGAACGGGGAGACGTAGGTGGCGCCCGCCTTGGCGGCGAGGAGAGCCTGCATCGGGGAGAAGATCAGCGTGACGTTGGTCTTGATCCCCTGCTTGTGCAGGGTCTTGGTCGCCTTGAGCCCTTCCGGGGTCATCGGGAGCTTGATGACGATGTTCGGGTGGATCTTAGCGAGCTCGGTCGCCTCGGCGATCATGCCGTCGTGTTCAAGGGAAATGACCTCGGCGGAGATCGGGCCGTCCACGATCTCAGTGATCTCCTTGATCACTTCCTCAAAACGCCGGCCACTCTTGGCGATCAGGGAGGGGTTGGTGGTGACGCCGTCCACCAGGCCCAGTTCGTTGGCCTCCCGAATTTCCTTAACATCCGCTGTGTCGATAAAAAACTTCATCTTTCCTCCGGTTGGTTGTTTATTGCCGCTGTTGCATCGCTTCGAATTTCCTCAGGCACTCCATGGAGCAGAAGTGATATCGCTTCCCCTCCAGCCTGCCGACCACCGCGTCGGCCTCGGCTATGTACACGCCGCAGACCGGATCCTGAAAGGTCTCGGCGGCGCTTTTTTCCTGCTTCTCTATCTTTTGGGGCGCTTTCCCCACGAACATGCGGTACACGAGGTACCCTAAAAGCGCCCAGATCAAAAATTTCACGTTTCCCCCTAGATCCTGACCACCTTCTCGGGAGAGGTCAGTTCCGTCAACAGTTCGATGATTCGCTTGCCCAGGGTCGGGTGTACCAGGTCGGGGGCGAGGTCGGCCAGCGGCTGGAGGGCGAAACGACGCTCGGCAAGGCGCGGATGCGGGATGGTGAGTTCGTCGCCGGTCATGACCAGCTCGCCGTAGAGGAGGATGTCGAGGTCCATGCTGCGTGCGCCCCAGCGCTGCGAAGGCGCCCGGTGAAAGACCTCCTTTTCCAGCCGCTTCAGCCGTGCCAGGAGGTCGAGCGGCGCAAGCTCCGTGTTGAGGCGCACCACGGCGTTGTAGAAGTTATCCTGGGGCACCCCTCCGACCGGTTCGGTCTCGTAGAAGGGGGACACCGCGGTGACACGCGTTTGCGGCAGCTTCCCGAGCTCGGCAATCGCCATCAGAAGCTTCAACTCGCGGTCGCCGATGTTGCTCCCCAGTCCTATGTACGCGCATTGTTCCACAGCGGCAGATTAGAACATAAATCCCTTTTTTTTTCAACCCTGCCCGAGGAACTCCGGCTTGCGAGGTAAATTAGATGCTATAGTGTAGAATCTTAATTTGCCGTCACCATGGCCACTCCTCATGGGCGGCCACGGACCAACAACAGGAGAATGCGTGAACGCTGCAGAGATTGCCGAAATGGAAACCGGCGAACTGGTGCACCTCGGGAAGGAGGCGCTGGAAACGCGCCGTTTCACGGTGGCACAACGCTACCTGCATGCCGCCCTGGAAAAGGAGCGCACGCCTGAGCACCTCTCCCTGTACGCCCTGGCTCTGGCCCAGGCGACAGGAAACGTGCAGACGGCAGTGGCCCTGTGCCAGGAGGCGGTCAAGAGGGAGCCCAAAAACTCGAATCATTTCCTGCGCCTTGGCACCGTGTACCTCGCCGCCGGAAGGAAGAAAGAGGCAATCAGGGCGCTGCACCTGGGGCTCAGGGTGGGGAAAAACCCGGCGATCACGAAACTTCTACAGACACTTGGGCAGCGGGAACGGCCGGTGCTCCCGTTCCTTTCCAGGGGGAATCCGGTCAACAAGTATCTTGGCAAGATAAGGAGCAGCCTCTTCAAAAAGTAAAAGGCTCATCCGGGAATGCCGTGGCGGGTGCCACGAAGCGCCGCAGGGTGGGGAACTCTCTCCGGGGGAGGAGAGATCCATCTATAAATAACGGACGGAGGGACGGATGATCCAATACATTACGCTGAAAAGCAGGGAGAGGACGGAGTTGATCGACATCACCGCGCGGGTGGAGGATCTGGTCGCGGCGGCAATGGTGGGAAGCGGCACCTGTGACGTCTTCGTGCTGCACACGACGGCCGGGGTCACCGTGAACGAAGGGGCTGACCCGGCGGTGAAGCGGGACATCGCGAACTGCCTCGACCAGCTGGTGCCGGACGCGCACTACTTCACCCACGCGGAAGGAAACTCCGCGGCGCACGTGAAATCGACCCTGGTGGGGACCTGCCAGAGGCTCTTGATCGATAGGGGCAAGCTTTTGCTGGGGACCTGGCAGGCGCTCTACTTCTGCGAGTTCGACGGGCCGCGGGAGCGGCGCGTGGCGGTGAGGATCAGCGGGGATTAGGCGAAATGGTCGAAGCCGCGCCTCGGCGCGCGATAGGACGTCCCGTCGGGAGCGGTGAGTTCGATTCCTGAGCCGGCGGTGACCGTCCCAATCACGGAAACCGGGACTCCGGCGCGGGCACAGACCTCCAAGGCTTCAGCATCCCTACCTTCAGGAATACAAAACAGCAACTCATAGTCCTCCCCACCCGAGAGCGCCAGGGCGAACGGGTCTTCGGCGCACTCGGAGCGGTACTCGTCGGACAGCGGCAGCTTTGCAAGCTCCAGACAGGCACCTACACCGGACATCTCGCAGATGTGCCCCAAATCCTGCAGCACCCCGTCGCTTACATCGATCATGGCGGTGACGCACCCCGCCTCGGCAAGAGCAATCCCCGCCTCCACCCTCGGGGTCGGGTCGAGCTGCCGCGAGACCAGGAATCCCTCCCGCTCCCCGCGCATGAGCAGGTTCAGCCCTGCCGCCGCGTCCCCGACCGTTCCGGTCACGCAGACCAGGTCCCCCGGCCGTGCGCCGCTTCGCTTCAAGACCAGCTCGGGACGCTGCTCGCCGAGGGCGGTGACCGAGATGGCAAGCCCCCCCTTAGAAGCGCAGGTGTCCCCGCCGACCAGGGTCGCGCTAAAGCGCTCCGCCTGCTCCAGCATGCCGGCCATGAAGCCGTCCATGAATTCCAGAGGTACGTCCTTCGGGAGGGCGACGCCGAGCAGGAAGTGGCGCGGGCGCGCCCCCATGGCTGCGACATCGGATAGGTTGACGGAAAGCGATTTTCTGCCGAGGGTGCGCGGATCGCAGAAGGAGAGGTCGAAGTGGACCCCTTCAAGGAGCATGTCGGAGGTGATGAGGGTAACGAAGCCTTGGGTGGGAACGAGCGCCGCCGCGTCGTCCCCGATGCCCAGAAGCACCGAGGGTGACGCGGCGACGTGTGCCTTTATCCTGTCGATGAGGCCGAATTCCCCGAGTTCAGCAAGTTTCAAGCCTTGCCCCTCACCGTGGAGGATACCGGGACCCGGGTCCTCACCTTGGTCTTCGGAGGTTCAGCCTTTTCCGGCTTGGGCGCCGGGGGGGGATACTTCTCGAGTGCGACGGCCAGGACATCGTCGATGGTTGAGGCGGTGACGATCTTAAGCTTCTTGAGGATGGTCTTCGGAACGTCCTCGAGGTCCTTCTTGTTCTGCACCGGGATGATCACCGTGGTGACGCCGAGGCGCGCCGCGGCGAGGATCTTCTCCTTCAGACCGCCGATCGGGAGCACCTTGCCGCGCAGGGTGATTTCGCCGGTCATGGCAACCTCTTTTCTGACCGGGATCTTGGTGAGAGCCGATACCAGGGCGGTCGCCATGGTGACACCAGCCGAAGGGCCGTCCTTTGGAATGGCGCCGGCCGGGACGTGCACGTGGATGTCGATCGAGGAATTGAAGTCCTCGTGGATGTTAAGCTCTCCGGTCCGGGAGCGGATGTAGGAGAGCGCGGCCTGGACCGATTCCTTCATCACATCGCCCAACTGGCCGGTGAGCGTCAGCGCCCCCTTCCCCTTCATCACGGTCGCCTCGACGAAGAGCACCTCGCCGCCGACCGGGGTCCAGGCAAGGCCGGTGACCACGCCGACCTCGTTCTTATCCATCTCCTCCTCGCGCAGAAACTTCGGAGGACCGAGGTACTTGGCGACGGTGCCCGCAGTGATGACGAACTTCTCACCCCTCCCTTCGGCGTACTTCCGCGCCACCTTGCGGCAGACGCTGCCGATCTCGCGCTCAAGGTTCCGAAGCCCCGCCTCGCGGGTGTACTTGGCGATGATCGCCCGGAGGGCCTCCTCGGAGAAGACGACGATCTCCTCGGTGATGCCGTTTTCCTTCACCTGGCGCGGCACGAGGTAGCGCTTGGCGATGCCGAGTTTTTCCTCCTCTGTGTAGCCCGCGAGGTTGATAACCTCCATCCTGTCCCGCAAGGGACCGGGGATGGTGTCCATCTGGTTCGCCGTCGCGATGAACATCACGTTGGAGAGGTTGAAGGGGAGGTTAATGTAGTGATCCGAGAAGCTGTTGTTCTGCTCCGGATCGAGCACCTCTAAAAGCGCTGAGGAGGGATCCCCCCTGAAGTCGCTCCCGAGCTTGTCGAGTTCGTCGAGCATGAAGACCGGGTTGTTCGAGCCGGCCTGCTTGAGCCCCTGGATAATACGGCCGGGAAGCGCGCCGACGTAGGTGCGCCGATGCCCGCGGATCTCGGCCTCGTCGCGCACGCCCCCCAGAGAGATGCGTACGAACTTTCTCCCCATGGCGCGGGCGATGGACTTGCCGAGGCTCGTCTTGCCGACACCCGGGGGGCCGACGAAGCAGAGGATCGGGCCCTTCATCTTCTTCTTCAGCTTTCGCACCGCCAGGAACTCGAGGATGCGCTCCTTCACCTTCTCAAGGAAGTAGTGGTCCTCGTTGAGGATCTCGGAGGCGCGGTTGATCTCGAGGGAGTCCTTGGTCGCCTTCCCCCACGGGATGTCCACCATCCAGTCGAGGAAGGTCCTCAGCATACCCGCTTCAGCGGCGTCCGGATGCATCTGCTCCAGGCGCCCCAGTTGCTTCAGGGCCTCCTTCTCGACGTTTTGAGGCATCTTGGCGCTCTCGATGGACTTTCTTAGCTCCGCCATCTCCTCGCTGCGCGCGTCGCTCTCGCCTAGCTCCTGCTGGATGGCGCGCAGCTGCTCGCGCAGGTAGTACTCGCGCTGGCTCTTGCCCATCTCCTCCTTGGCGGCGGACTGGATGCGCGCCTGCATGTTGAGAAGCTCGCTCTCCTTATTCAGGAGGTCGTTCACGCGCTTTAATCGCTCCAGCGGATCGACCACCTCTAAAAGCCCCTGCGCCTCCTCGACCTTGAGCCCTATGTTGCTGGCGACCAGATCGGCCAAGGCACCCGGCTCCTGCATGTTCTCAACGATGACCATGACCTCGGGGGAAACGGCCTTGCCGAGCGCCACGATCTTCGCGAGTTCCTCTTTGACGGTACGGATGAGCGCCTCGGCCTCGAGGGTGTTCTCCGGGGCGGCGGGCTCCAGGATGCGGTCGATGCGCACCGAATAGAAGGGCTTGTCGGCCAGATATTCGGTGATGCGCGCCTTGGTGAGCCCCTGCACCAGGATCTTCACCCTGCCGTCGGGGAGCTTCAGCATGCGCATGATCATGGCGACCGTGCCGACCTCGTAGATCGCCTCGGGTGCCGGATCCTCGTCACCCACGTCCCGCTGCGTCGCAAGGAAGATCATGCGGTCCTTGGAAAGTGCGTGATCGACGGCGGCGATCGATATCTCCCGCCCCACGAAAAGCGGCAGAATCATGTAGGGATAGACAACCACGTCCCGAACCGGGAGCAGCGGCAGAACATCCGGTATGTTCAGTTCTTCGGTCTCCTGCCTGTTTTCCATGTACTTCTCCTTACTCTATCGGGATCTCCCGGATGTGCGGTTTGTCGTTCTTGCGCCAGGGGAACGCCACGGTAAGTAGGCCGTTGCGGCAGCCGGCTTTCACCCCGTCCAGGTCGGCGCCTGGGGGAACTTCGACGGCCCGGCAGAAGCGCCCGGCGGGGCGCTCGAGGCAGATATAGGTGGCGCCGGGGTCGGTCTCCTCTCGGATGTTCCCCTCGATCACCAGGGTCGAGCAGCAAAGGCTCAGGGTGATGTCTTCGCGGTTGCAACCGGGCAGCTCGGCTTCGACGACAAACGAGTTGCCGGTCTCGTAGATGTCCAACAGCGGGGCATGCTCCTTTTCGGCGACTCCCTCCCGCCCCTCCAGCGTGGTGAGATAACGGAAGATCTCGTCCATCTGCTGGCGAAACAGGTTCAACCACTCCAACGGTTCCTTCGGAATCACCGCCATTTCGCCCCTCTCGCCCGACGCCCTCTTCCCGGCCGCCGGGGCCGTGACCGCTAAAGAAAAACCGGCCCCGTGGTGCCCACCCGGACCGGTGCAGATGATTTAACCATCTTTATCATGAAAGTCAAGGTAATCCGCCCTAACCTTGGAGCCCCCGCGCCAGGCAAGGCTTCCGGGGCGCAAAGGATCGGTATCGTTAATGATTGGCGTTTTGGAATTGAATTTAGCACCCCCGATGTGTATAATCCGCCATCCTCGCACGGTCCCCAAGACCGAGCCGCCGGCGCCACGGCGCCTTCCATATCCTCATTACAATTTCAAAAGGGCCTTACATGAAACGATACGTAGCACTCTCATCGCTTTTTGCGGTGACCCTGTTCGGCACCGGCTTCAGCTGGCCTTTCCCGGCGACGAACAGCTGCCTGCAGGCGAAGAAGATCATCATGGAGCTCCCGCCGCAGGCGAGCGAGCAGAAACGAAACGACGCCGAGAAGCGCGTGGCCGAGCTCTGCCCCACCGGCGCTCCGGGGCGCTACCTGAAGGCGCTTGCCTTCGAGCGCAGCGGCAACATCGATGCGGCCATCCAGGAGTACCGCGAGACACTCGCCCTCGACCCTGAGTTCTACCCGGCGAGCGGAAACCTTGGCCTTTTGCACCAGCAGAAAGGGGCAAGCGAAGAGGCCGCGGTCGAGCTCTCCCAGGGACTAAAGGCCGGCGACCCGCGCTACCACGGCGGCCTCGCCCGTATCCTCGCCCAAAAAGACCTGCACCAACTCGCCGTCTTCCACTACACCGAGGCGCTCGCCGCCTTCCCGGAAGACGCCTCCCTGCACGGGGACCTCGCCGTCTCCTACCAGGCCCTCGGACAGCAGCAAAAAGCAGAGGACGAGTACCGCAAGGCGCTCGCCATCCAGCCCGGCAACGCACGGGCACGCCTGGGCCTTGGTGCGCTCCTGCTCACCCGCGGCGAGACCGACAAGGGTGTCAACGAGCTGAAACAGGCGGCCATCGCCGACCCGAAGAACAAGGAGGTGCACCGCCTCCTCTCCGAGGGGTACGCGAAGAAGGGGGACCAGAAGAGCGCCGACTACGAGCGCATGCTCGCCGGAATAACCATGACCGAGAAGGACGCCCCCAAGGTCGACCACATGGCGCTTGCCGAGCAACACCGGACCGCCAAGGACCTCGACATGGCGATCAGCGAGTACCGCCTGAGGCTTGCCGAGGAGCCCACCGACGCGGTAGCGCAGCAGCGTCTTGGGGATGCCCTGGTCGCAGTGGGTCGCGAAGACGAGGCGATGAACTACTACCGCGACGCGATCAGGAACAAGGCGGAAAACCCGCAGTTGCACCTGAACCTCGCCGGGATCTACGAGAGAAAGGCGCTCCTCGACGAGGCGGTGGTCGAGTACCGCCAGGTGCTCGCGAGCACGCCGGACAACGTCCAGGCCAGGCAGCGCCTCGCCGACATCTACACCCTGAGGGGGAGCTTCCCGCAGGCGCTCGAGCAGTACCAGGAGCTTGTCAAGCTGACACCTACCGACGCGGTGGCCCAGCTGAAGCTCGCACGCGCCTACGTGAACGCGAAGAACCTCGACTCTGCGATCACCGCGTACCAGACCGCGATCAAGCTCGACAGCGAGTCGCTGGATGCCCACCGCGAACTCGCCGGGCTCCTGCGCAAACGTAACGAGATGGACCAGGCCGCCGGCGAGTACCAGGAGGTGCTGCGCCTGAAAAAGGACGACCAGGACGCCCGCACCGCGCTCACCGCAATCTACGTAAAGAACAAGAATTACGACGCGCTCGCGAAGCTCCTGAAGGAAGGGGTCGAGCTTGCTCCCACCGACGCCAACGCCCATTACAAGCTAGGCCTCGTCTACGAATTCCAGAAGAACTACACCGCCGCGACCGACGAGTACAAGGAAGCGGTGAAGCTCAAGGCAGACCACGCGAAGGCGCTGAACGCGATGGGAAGGGTCCAGATGAAGGACGGCCACATCGCCGAGGCGAAGGAGTCGCTGGAGGCGGCCCGCAAGGCCGACCCGGAACTCGAGGAGGCCCAGGTCCTTTTGAGCAACATCAAGGACGAGTTCAACCCGGAACCGAGAAGCTACCGCAAGCACAAGTCCTCGAAGTCTTCCAAGGCGACGAAGGGGGGCAAGGGAAAGAAAGGGAAGAAGGGGAAGAAATCCAAGGACAGCGACGACAAGCCGTCTAAGAAGTCCTCGAAAGGGAAAAAGAGCTCCAAGAAGAAGCACAAGGAAAATTAGAGCCGCAGCCGCGGTATTGATCTACGCGAAAAAGGCAGCCGGCAACGGCTGCCTTTTTCGTTTCCCGCACTTACGCCCCCTTGCGCGCAGCCTCCCTTACATTACTATTAGCGACAGGTGATGATCCTCTTAATCTTCCACGGTCCGGAATGATGCCTCGTTGAGGCGCCCGGCGAGGAGGCCACATGAAGCCCGGTCTGTTGCGGGTGACGCTTTCTGGCGCATGCATCGCGGTGGCGCTCGCCTTACTGCCAGCAGTAGCCCAGGAGACGCCCGCCCCCCTGGAACCCGCTCTCGCTGCCGCGGTAGTCTCTCCACCTCCCCCCAGCGGGGTAAGCTCAGCCCTGAGCGCCCCCGACACCATGGTGATCAGTTGGACTCCCGCCACCTCGCTCGGAATCAGCGCCTACCGCGTCTACTATGGCAACGCCGCTGGAACGTACAACGGCGCCGAGGCCCGCGAAGGGGCTTCACCCGTCCAAATCCCCCTAACCAGCAACAGCGCCAGCCTGAGTGGGCTTTCGACCATACCGCCTGCTGCGCCGGCCGCCCCAGGGCTCGTCTCCCTCGCCCCGGCCGCAGGCGCCTTCCAGGTGACCTGGAACACGGTACCTGGCGCGACCGGTTACCGCATCTACTACAGCAAAACTAACTTCGACGACAACACACGCCCCGACACCTTCATCGATGTAGGGGAATGGGGCACCCCTCCGACGGCGCTCATGACCACCCTGCCCGGCCTCGAGGAAAACGTTTTTTACTTCGTGGCGGTTTCAGCACTGGCACAGCGCACCGTCTACGCCGCGGTCACCGCGGTGGTGAACCAGGCGCTCGCACCGGCCCCAGGAAGCGGCAACGAAAGCGTCTATTCAGAGGAAACAAGCCAGGGCGTCGGAACACTCCAGTTGAGCCCGCTCTCCAACCGCCTGAGCGCAACAACCACCTCGGCCGCCCCAGTCATCGTTCTTAAGGAGGGATGCTTCATCGCCACCGCCGCCTACGGCACTCCGCTCGCCTCCGAGGTACAACTGCTGCGCAGCTTCAGGGACCGCTACCTCGTAACTAACGCTCCCGGCCACGCCTTCGTAGCCTGGTATTACCGCCATGGTCCCGCCTGGGCGCACGCTATCGAGAAACACCCCTGGCTCAAGGCTTCGGTGCGCGCAGCACTACTCCCGGCCATCCTCTTCGCCTGGCTCATGCTTCACCCGCCGGTCGCCGCGGCACTGATCCTCGCCAGTGCTGTGCTGCTCCCCCTTAAGCGGCGCCGCTCCTCGCGCGCCTGACTGCGCACCAAAGAAAAAAGGCCGGGGTTGCCCCCGGCCTTTTCCTCTGTTCGCCCAGATTGTATTTTGATGTTTCTAGGATTCACCTTCGGTGAGCGGGATGATGGCCACCTTGGCCTTCCCTTCTCCGAAGAAACCCAGCTTCCTTGCCGCAGCCCGTGAAAGATCGATGAACGGGAAACTCTTCTTGCGGCAACGGTCGTTGATAACAACCGTAACTTCCTTGTCGTTGGCGAGGTTCCTGACGAGAACCTTGGTCCCCAACGGCAGGCTCTGGTGGGCGGCGGTCAACTTCTCCGGATGGTAACGCTCTCCGGAGGTGGTTGCCCTGCCATGGAACTTCCTGGCATAGTAAGTCGCTATGCCGATCAGCTTTTTCACCACCGATTTTTGCTGCGGTTCTACTTTTTCAACAGAGGATTCTGCTACCGGTTTTACTACTTGTTCTGAAGCCAGCAGGGGAAGCGTGTGGATCGGGAGGAGCATCAGGGCCAGGGCGACTATGCGCACCAGCCTGAGACTCCGCTCGGGTGATGCCATGCGCACCTCCTTTGTTGGGCGAGGCATTCGTATAACATACCCCCGCGGCGAAGTCAAGTTCCAATGAGCCCGAAGGCGGCCAACCCTTTAATCCTGCGCAGGTTTGTCTATCTGACTGCGGACACCTGTACCGGTGCAGCTTCGTGCATCCCAACCTCCTCAGGACGCCGTCCGATGTTGGTCGTGTCGTTAATGATGACCACCTCGCGCGTGGTGCCGTCCACCTCGGCAGTCGGGAACGCGTGCCTTTTGAGGACGAACCACTTCCCAGTTTCCTTGTGCAAAAGCTCGATCCCCGGAGCGGCCAGATGCCCCTTGAGCCCGTGCTCCTCGAGGAAGGAGAGGCAGTCACGCCCGACGATGTCCCGGTGCGCCTTGCCGGTGAAGGTCTCGACAGCACGGTTGAAGCGGCGGATCTTGCCGTACTGGTCGGAGAGGATGAACATGTCGGAGATGCAGTCCATGATCTCCTCCCACTCGCGCCGGATCCCCTCCATCTGGTGGAAGACGTTCTTCAGCTCTTCGTGCTTCATGTAAAGGCGTGCGTCGCTCTCGAGCAGCTCGCGCTCCATCTGGCGCTGGTCGGTGACGTCGCGCGAGATGGCGATCAGGCAGGCCTCCCCCTGGTACTCGATCACGTCCGCGGACCATAAAAGCTCCCGGATCTCGCCGGACTTCACCCGGAAGCGGACGTCCAGGTTGCGCACATGGCCGTGCTCGTTCAGAAGCTTCAGCATCACCATCCTGGCGTCGTGATCCGCCCAGAGCTGCAGGTCGGTCGAGGTCCTGCCGATGACCTCCTCCCTGCGGTAGCCGGTGATCTCCTGGAACGCCTCGTTGACGTCGATGTAGGTGCCGTCCTCGGCGCGTGTGATGACGATGGAGTCGGGGCTTGCATGGAAGGCCTTGGAGAACTTCTCTTCGGAGTTTCTGAGCGCCTGCTCCGCCTCGATGCGCCAGGTGATGTCCTGGGCGGTGCCGAGCATGTGCAGCGGTTTCCCCTGCGCGTCGTAGGTCACCTCACCCCGCGCAGACAGGGTGCGGACCGCCCCGCTTGCCAGCATGACGCGGTAGTCCATCTGGTAACTCTTGCGGTTGTAGATGGCGTCGTTCACGGAGCGGATCACCATCTCCCGGTCATCCGGGTGGACCGCCAGCAGGACGAGTTCGTGGGAAGGGGTGAAGTTGGCGGGGTCCACGTCGTGGATGCGGAACATCTCGTCGGACCAGATGAGCGTGTCGGTGGTGAGATCCCAGTCCCAGTTGCCGAGACGTGCGATGCGCTGCGCGACGGCGAGGGTGGCGCGGCTTTCCCTGAGCGCCTCCTCGACTTCCTTGTGGGCACTGATGTCGACCAGGGAGAGCACCGCCTGTTCGGTCCCTTCGATGGGGGCCCAGTTGCCGACCATGGTGCGTACCGCGCCGTTTCTGTCCACAAGCTGTACTTCGAAGCTGCGCCTTGGGGTGGCCGGCTCATCGACGAGCGGTGCGTCCGCGATCCCGTCGGAATCGCAGCTGCCGAGGAACTCGGTCCAAAGCTTCTTCCCTTCGAGCTCCTCACGCGAAAGCCCGGTGGCGTCCTCGAAGCCGCGGTTCACCGTCTGGAGCGTGCCGTCCGGGAGCACGATGGCCATGGCGGTCCCGGTGTTCTCGAATATGGCGCGATAGCGGGCCTCGGACTCCTCCAGCTGTTCCTGGGAACTGCGGCGCGAGGTGATGTCGCGCGCCGCGTAAAGGACGGTCTGGATGCCTTGTTGCAAGTCACCGATGGGATGGATGGAAATCTCTTCGTAGTGGCTGCCGCCATCCTCGGTGTGGTAGCTTACCTCGCTGCTTACCGCAGTGGCGGTGCAGACGCACTGGGAGAGCTGGCTCATGACCTGCTCGGAGAGCCCGTAGCGGGTGATCAGCTCGGGAAAGCTTCGCCCGACGGCCTCTGCTTCAGCCAGAGCGTATTTGGCCAGGAAGACGCCGTTGCAGTTGGCAATGGTGTAGTCGTCGGTCCGCACCACGCAGATCGCGTCGCGGGAGGAGGCAAGGAACATGCTGGAGAGGTCGTCGGAATGACGCAGCGCCGTCTCAACCCTGCGGCTACGCTCGCAAAGCACCGAGAGGGAGGCGAAGAACACGCCGAGCAGGCTCGCGTAGAAGGTGCGCATCCCGAGCTCGTACGCGTTCGGCGCGGTGAGCTGGTCCAGAAACGGCGCTCTCCGCAGGATCACGGCGTCGATGAGGGCGTCCCCCACCCAGAAGAGCAGGATGAAGCAGAAAGCCACCGCTATGTGCCGCTTCCAGTTGAAGGGCTTGGTCATGCGCATTCCTCCACGATGCTACGTACGGCTCATCCCCGTTTCGGCAGCAAGGCAGATAACTTGAGAGGTATCCCGGTCAAGGGATCAGTAGCGGCTCCTGCCAGCGGGGTATGATCCCCGCTTCGGCCGCCCGGTTTAGTAAAAGTCGCACGGCATCCTCCCCCTCGGGGCCGAGCCCGCGGGAGAAGTCGTTCACATAAAGGGAGATGTGGGCATCGCACACCTCGTCGCTCATCTCCTGCGAGTGGGCGCGTATGTAGGGACGCGCCACACCGGGGTGGGCAAAGGCGTACTCCACGCTAAGCGCAAGCCCACGCTCCAGGGATAAAAGCGCCTCCCGCCCGAGCGAGCGTTTCGCCGCGATGCCGCCAAGCGGTATGGGGTGCCCCGTCTCCTGCTCCCACCACTCACCCAGGTCGAGCACCTTCTTCAGGCCATACCCCTGATAGGTGAAGCGTGACTCGTGGATGATCACCCCAGCCGCGACCGAACCGTCGGCTACCGCACCCATGATCTCGTGGAACGGGAGGTAGACGAAGTCGGCAAGCGACGGGTTGAAAAGCCTCAAAAGAAGCGCCGCGGTGGTGTACTGCCCGGGGAGGGCGATCCTCTTGCCGGCGAGCTTGCCCGGGTCGATACCGTCGCGCGCGACGACCAGCGGACCGCAGCCGCGCCCGAGCGCCCCCCCGCTTCTGAGCAGGAGGTAGTCCTTCAGGATGTGCCCTAAGAGGTGGTAGGAAACCTTCGAGACGTCCAGCGTCGCGGAAAGCGCCATCCGGTTCAGGGTCTCCACGTCCTCGAGCCGCTCGCGAAAGGAAAAACCGCAGTCGACCCGCCCGTGGATCAAGGCGTCGAAGATGAAGGTGTCGTTGGGACAGGGAGAAAAGCCCAGTGTGAGCGTCGGGCGCTGCCCGTTTTCTGACATTACGCAATCCATGCCTTGTACAAGCTCCGATAAATCAGTCAAAGAGGCTCGGTTCTCTCTCAGATCCGCCCCTTGCAAAGTTTTTAAGACTCACCAATATACTACTTGAGGGAAGGTTGTGCAAGAAAAGCTTAACGAGCGCGCGATATATATAAGAGCAGCGCTGCAAACGGAAGGAAGCATACGAAGGAAAAACGGTGCAGATCAGCTCCCAAAGAGTTCATCGGGGCACTTAAGAAGGCTGAAGAGGAAGCGCTGCACCTCGCTTACGGCACGCTTTAAGTCCCAGCGCGACATGTCCCGGTCCTCCACCATGTTGCTGATGCCGCGCACCTCGAGACAGGCAACGCCGTAGATGAGCGCGACGTGGGCGAGTGCCGCCCCTTCCATGTTCTCGCAGATGCCTGGGAAGCGGCGCAGCATCTCCTCCCCGCGGCGGGAGGTCCCGGAGCAGGTGGAAACGGTGAGAAAGGGTCCGAGGGCGGCGGCAAAGCCTTCGGCAGCAGCATGCGCGAGCGCGCGTCGGGCCGGCTCAAGCGGCAGCGGGACGCGGTTGAAGACGCGCTCTCCCCTCCCCTCGTAGAGCGGGATGCCGATGAGGTCGAGCCCGCGCCACCCGTCAGGGGTCAGCACCCCCTCGTCCGCGAAACACTCGGCGTCGGCCACCGCTATATCCCCGACGCCGACCCCGCAGCCGGGAAAGGCGCCGCCGCAGCCGGTATTGACGAGAAGATCAGGCGTCAGGCGCTCGCAAAGAAGGGTCGCCGCGCAGGCGGCGTTCGCCTTGCCCATGCCGGTCTGGGCGATGAAGAGTTCCTGCCCCGCGAGCTCGGAGCGCCAAAGGGGGAGGTGCCCCACGCCGGAGAAGGGGAGTGCCGAAGCGGCCGGTATCAGCTCCGAGAGTTCCATCCTGGTTGATGCGGTGATGACGACTCGTCTCATGTGCGGCTCCAAGGTGCGTGGTTGCGCGAGTCTAGCACAGCAGTCGGCGGCAGTTCAACAGCGCTGTCAAAAAGCCGTCGAAAGTCAAAAAGCCGCTCGTCTTCCTTGGGCATCCTTGGCACCGGTTGGCCGGGACGCACGACGAGCCCAATGGTCTTCATTGGAAAAAGTGTGGCAATGCGGGAAGGTTTTGTTACAATGAGGCCTGCGACTTCGCTCCAGAAGCGGCGGCACAGGTTTTGCTGTTACTGTGGCGTTTGGTTAAGGCACGGGCAGCGCAAGCTCTCATTATCCTTCTCCCCCACGAGCTGAAGCTGCAGCGGTCCGGCGCCGAAAACGCAAAGGCGAATCGACTACGATGCGGGGGGGGAAGAACGAGCGTGCCGGAGGGCCTCCGGAGGAGCACTCGTACCCCCTTTTTTGTTGCATAACTCAAGGCCATCTAATATATTCGCACCGTTTCGACTACTCGCAGAGAAGGGTATTTCATGCCGCGCTGGATTCTCCCCCTGAACATAACCCTGGGCATCGCCATCATCGCGGTGGCAGCGCTCATCGCAGCGGACCTGCTGAGCTTCAAGATCTCCGGACTTTACCCACGTAACGCGCAGAAACCAGCCTCGCAGAGCGCGACCGCACCTGCGGCGAGCCAGGATCTCCTCACCTTCGGCCCCATTCTCGAGCGCGGCCTGTTCGGCAAGGCGACCCAGGGGAGACTGACCGCGATCGTGCAGACCGCTTCGGCCGCCGGAGGGCAGGCGGCGGCGCCTCCCCCCCCTGCCGTGAACGACCTGATCCTTTTGGGGACCGCAGTCGGCTCGTTCCGCGAAACCTTCGCGCTGGTGCTGAAGAGCTCGACCCACGAGGAGCGGGTCTTCCGCCTAGGCGACACGGTGTTCTCGGCGGGGCCGCTCGTTTCCGTCAAGAAGGACGTGGCCGAGATCCTGGTTGGAGGGAAAAGGGTGAAGATCCTCACCCCGACCGCAGCAGCGGAAGCTGCGGCGACTGCAGCGGCGGCCCCTGCGGCACCCGCGTCGGGCGGTGGTCTCGCCGCCTCCGCCGGTGCCGGAAACTACATCGTGGACCAGCGCGCCTTGAACGCTGCCCTTGACAACATCGGGCAGGCCATGACCGACGCGCGCCTCCTGCCGAGCATGAAGGACGGCAAGGTGGAGGGGTTCCGGGCCACCGAGGTGAAGCCCCAGGGGATCTTCGGCACCGTCGGCATCAGAAACGGCGACGTCCTCTTAAGGATGAACGATTTCCCGATCGACTCCCCGGAGAAGGCGATCCAGTCCTTCGCCTCGCTCAAGGGGCAGAGCCGGATCAAGCTCGACCTGATCCGGGACGGCCAGCCCACCACATTCACTTACGACATACGGTAAAGAAGGTTGCACAGAGACCCAAAGATCATCTGTCACTAAAAGCCTATAAGCTGTCACCAGCCGGTTTGAGGATCGTCTCAACCTCGACCCGGTTTTAGGGGGGTGCATTGAAAAGTAGAGTTACCCGCATAGCCGCCATGCTCATGTTCCTGATCGCCGCACCGAACCTCGTTTTCGCGAAGGGGGTGGTGCTGAACTTCACCGACGTGGACATCGCCACCATGGTGAAATTCATCAGTGACCTCACCGGCAAGAACTTCGTCATGGACGACCGGGTCAAAGGAAAGATCTCCGTCTTCTCCCCGGCCAAGCTCTCCAACGAGGAGGCGTACAACGTCTTCACCTCGGTGCTCGAGCTGAAGGGCTTCACCGTGGTGCCGGCGGGCAAGGTGATGAAGGTGGTGCCGACCGCCGCGGCCAAACAGGCCGGGGTGAAGGTGCTTTACGACGGCGAGAAGGGGGCGGTGAACGACAGCTACCAGGCACGCGTGATCCAGTTGGAGCACGTAGCACCGCAGGACGCGGTGACCTTCCTGCAGCCCCTGGTCTCCAAGGACGGCCAGATCTCCGCCTTCGGCGCCGCAAACCTCATCCTCGTCATCGACTCCGCATACAACATCCAGAAGATCCTCGGGATCCTAAAACACATCGATACGGACCAGGTGCGCGAGGGGGCCGAACTGGTCTTCCTCAAAAACGCCGCCGCTGACAGCGTCGCCACCATGGTGAAGGACTGGCTCTCCGGCAAGCAAAGCGCGAAGCCGGGAGCACCTACCGCCGCTACCGGCGCGGCTCCCGTCGTCGCCGACACCAGGCTGAACGCCCTCATCATCTTCGGCTCGGACAAGGACAAGGCCGACGTGAAGAAGCTGATCGAACTGGTTGACGTGGTGCCGCCGACCACGAGCAGCAAGGTGAACGTCTACTACCTGGAAAACGCCGAAGCGACCGAGGTCGCCAAGGTGCTGGACGGCCTCGTGAAGGGAACTTCCACCACACCTGCCGCCACAACACCGGGGAGCACCGCGGCCGCACCGCAGCAGGCCGTCTTCGAGGGTGGAAAGATCACCATCACCCCGGACAAGGCCACCAACTCGCTGGTCGTCATGGCCTCCCCGACCGACTACCAGAACCTCCTGCAGGTGATCCAGAAGCTAGATAGAAGAAGCCGCCAGGTCTTCGTACAGGCGATGATCGCCGAGGTGTCGGTGAACAAGGCCAAGGACCTCGGAGTACAGGTCGGGGCGATCAGCGCCGCGTCCAACGGCACCGCCATCTCGGTCGGCACCTTCGATCCGTTCGGCACCGTCACCAGCCTCACCACAACCTTCGCCGCCATGAAGGCCGCCGGCATCGACACCTCGGGCCTCTCCGGGAAGGTCGCCTTTCCGGTGGTGCTGCAGGCGCTCCAGACCAACGGCGCGCTGAACGTACTTTCCACCCCGAACATCATGACCAGCGACAACAAGGAGGCGGAGATCTTCGTCGGCGAGAACGTCCCCTTCCTCTCCGGCACGAACCTCACCTCGACCGGCCTCTCGCAGCAGTCCATCGAGAGGAAGGACACCGGTATCATCCTGAAGATCAAGCCGCAGATCAGCGAGGGTGAGTACGTAAAGCTCGACATCTACCAGGAGATCTCCGCGGTGAAGGACTTCGGCACCGCGACCAGCCCGAACCTGGGGAGCACCAAGCGCTCCGCCAAGACCTCGGTCGTTGTGAAGAATACGGACACCGTGCTGATCGGCGGCCTGATCCAGGACACCGACCAGGTGGTCGAGAGCAAGGTCCCCCTCTTGGGCGACATCCCGGGGCTGGGCTGGCTCTTCAAGACGAGGACCACGAAGCGGGACAAGACGAACCTCCTCATCATGCTCACCCCGCGCATCATCAAGGACGCGCGCGACCTGGCCGAGGTTTCGACGACCCAGCGGAACAACTTCTCCGATGCGGTGAAGAACAACGCCCCCTTCAACCTGGAGCGTGCCCTGGAGGAAAAGCCGAAGTCGGTGACCGCGGACAAGCCCGAAATTCGCAACCAGTAACGGCGGACAGACTCCCATGGCAGAAACGCTCGATATAGAACGCATAGCGGAACGCCTCGGCCTTCCCTTCCAGGCCGAGATCGACGACACGAAGGTGGACGGCGCCCTGGTGAACCGGGTGCCCCTGAACTTCGCCAGGAACAACCTCCTGTTGCCGCTGCGCGAGGAGGAGGGCGCGGTGGTGGCGGCGAGTGCCGACCCGGCGAACCTCCTGGCTCTCGACGAAATGGCGGGGCTCTTCCAGCTCCCGGTGCGTACCGTCGTGGTCCCGCAGCCGGTCCTCATCGACGCGGTGAACCGGCTCTACTCGCGCCTCTCCGGCTCCGCCCAGGAGGTGGTCGAGGAGCTCGAGGGAGAGGAACTTTCCACCCTCGCCACCTCGTTCAACGAGCCGCGCGACCTGATGGAGCTGACCGACGAGGCGCCGGTGATCCGGCTTTTGAACTCGATCCTCTTCCAAGCGGTGAAGGAGCGCGCAAGCGACATCCACATCGAGCCGTTCGAGCGGGAGCTCGAGGTCCGCTTCCGGATCGACGGCCTCCTCTACAAGATGCTCTCCCCCCCGAAGGTGATTCAGGAGGCGCTCACCTCCCGCGTGAAGATCATGTCGGGGCTGAACATCGCGGAGAAGAGGCTGCCGCAGGACGGCCGCATCCGGGTGAAGGTCGCCGGGCGCGACGTCGACATCCGCGTCTCGCTCATCCCGACCTTCTTCGGCGAACGCGTGGTCTTGAGGCTTCTGGACAAGCAGCGCGGCGTGCTCTCCCTCAAAGAGATCGGCCTCTCGGACAAGAACGACCTCCTCATGGAGCGGCTTTTGTCCCGCACGAGCGGCATCATCCTGGTCACCGGCCCGACCGGCAGCGGCAAGACCACGACGCTCTACGCGGCGCTCTCCCAGATCAACTCGCCGGAAAAGAACATCATCACGGTCGAGGACCCGATCGAGTACCAGTTGAAGGGTGTGGGGCAGATCCAGGTAAACCCGAAGATCGACCTCACCTTCGCGAACGGTCTGCGCTCCATCCTAAGGCAGGACCCGGACATCGTCATGATCGGCGAGATCCGTGACGCCGAGACCGCCGAGATCGCCATGCAGGCCTCACTCACCGGCCACCTGGTCCTCTCCACCCTGCACACCAACGACGCAGCAACGGCGGTAACGCGCCTCATCGACATGGGGATCGAGCCCTTCATGGTCGCCTCGTCCCTCTCCGCGGTGCTCGCCCAGCGTCTCGTGCGCGTGATCTGCCCGCACTGCAAGGAGTCCTACGTCCCGGACCGCAGCTACCCGGGCGTCGAGCTCCCGCCGCTTCTGTACCGCGGCCGCGGCTGCGAGAAGTGCTTCAACCTGGGCACCATCGGCCGTGTCGGCATCTACGAGCTCCTCCCCATCGACGCGGAGCTCTGCTCGATGATCATCCGGCAGGCCTCCTCCGGCGCCATCAAGGAGTACGCCGTCTCGAAGGGGATGCGCACCCTGCGCGAGGACGGCCTTTTGAAGGCGGCCCAGGGGATCACCACCATCGAGGAGGTCCTGAGGGTGACCCAGGACGACTATGCCGACCTTTCGCTATAGCGCATTCAACCAGAAGGGGGCCGAGGTCACCGGCACCATGGACGCGGCGAGTGAAGCCGAGGCGCGTCTGCAGTTGAAGGGCAAAGGTCTCTTCGCCAAGGAGATCGCCCCGGCGACCGAGGCGGGCTCGCGCTGGTCGATCAGTTCCGGCGTCAGCGTCCCCGATCTCTCCCTCGCCACGAGGCGCCTTGCTACCCTGCTCGGCAGCGCCGTCCCCGTTTACGAGGCGGTCGCGACGCTCTGGGAACAGGAGGCGCCCGGCGAGCTAAAACGCGTGCTCGGTCGGGTGCGGGACCGGCTCGCCGAGGGTCAGGGGCTTGCCCAGGCGCTTGCCGCCGAGCCGCAGGTCTTCTCCGAGAGCTATATCGGCATGGTTTCCGCCGGCGAGGCGAGCGGCGCGCTCGACGTGGTGCTGGAGCGCCTGGCCGAGTTCCAGGAGGACCAGGCCGAGGTGAGAAGCCGCGTCATCACCGCCCTCATCTACCCCGCCATCATGGTGGTGGTCGGAGTCGGCGTCATGATGGTGCTTTTGGGCTTCGTCGTCCCGAAGATCTCGGCGGTCTTCGAGAGCAACAAGGCGACCCTGCCGCTCGTCACCGTGCTTCTCATCAAGGCGAGCACCCTTGTCAGGAAGGGGTGGTGGGCCATGGGCGTACTCGCCATTCTGGCGGTCGCCGCTTGGAAACGGGTGAAGGCGAACGAGGAGCTTCTCATCAGGCGCGACCGCTTCATCCTACGCCTTCCGATTGCCGGGCAGCTCTGGCGCCGCCTGGTGCTGTCTCGTTTCGCCAAGGTGCTGGGCCTTCTGCTGCAAAGCGGTGTCCCCATCATCAAGGCGATGGAGATCACCGGCGAGGCCGTGGTGAACCGGGAGTACAAGAGCTTTCTCGCCCAGGCGCGGGAGACCCTGATCCAGGGGGGGAGCCTCTCCGGGGCCCTGAAGACGAGCCCGCTCTTCCCGCCGCTACTGACCCACATGACCGCAGTAGGCGAAAAGAGCGGCGAGCTCGACACCATGCTCATCAAGGCGGGCGACGCCTTCCAGAAGGAGTTCAATGCCCAGGTGACCCGTTCCATGGCGCTTCTGGAGCCTATGCTGATCCTCGGCATGGGGCTTAGCATAGGCTTCATGGTCATCGCCGTGCTGCTCCCCATCATGCAACTGAACCAGCTGGTCAAATAGTCCGACTGACTCCATAAAAAACTTTGCGAGGTCTACCCATGCCGAAACAACTTAAAGACAGCCGCGGCTTCACCCTGATCGAACTGATGGTGGTCATCGTCATCCTGAGCCTTCTGGCCGTCCTGGTCGGGCCGAAGATCATCGGCCGCAGCGACGACGCGAAGGTCGCCGACGCCAAGGTGCAGATCCGCAACATCGAGACCGCACTGAAGCTCTACAAGCTCGACAGCGGCGTTTTCCCGACCACCGAGCAGGGGCTGCAGGCCCTGGTGACCAAGCCGACCACCGGCAAGGTTCCCAACAACTACCGGGCCGAAGGTTACCTGGAGAACAAGAACATCCCGAAGGACCCCTGGGGCAACGACTACGTCTACCTCTCCCCCGGCGAGCACGGCGACTACGACCTCTCCTCCTACGGCGCAGACGGCGCCCGCGGCGGCGAAGGGAAAAACGCCGACATCGAAAGCTGGAGCATGAAATAACGAGCGGGGCCGCAACCACCAGTCAGACCAGTCAGACCAGTCAGACAGGGATGGCCGGCATGGCCATCGAATAAGGCCGGAGAAACAACCCTTTGACCGCAAAAGCCTTTGGCAAAACGGTGAGCCGCCGCGAGGCGGGCTTCACCCTCCTGGAGCTCATGGTGGTGGTCTTCATCATCGCCCTTGCTGCGGGAATAGTACTCCCGCGCCTGCCGGATACGGAGGGGACCCGGCTGAAGAACTCGGCACGCAACCTTGCGAGCGGCATCAGGTTTCTGAACGACCAGGCCATCATCACCAAGAAGGTTTACCGCCTGCACCTTGAGCTCGGCGAGAACACCACTCGCATCACCGAACTCTCCCCCACCGGCGAAGAAATGCAGCCGCAGGACCAGTTCATGGGACGGCGCCTCGTCGAAGAGGGTATCGACATCGAGGACGCGAGCGTGGGAAGCAAGGGTGTCGTCAACGAGGGAGAGATGATCATCCCGTTCGGGCCGGGCGGGCTGGGAGACGGCGTCACCATCCACCTGAAGGCTGGAAAGGCTCAGTACACCGTGATCGCATACCCCTCCGGCGGAAAGGTGACGGTTCAGGAAGGATACCAGGAGGTTACTTCGTGAGAGGCTTCACCCTGCTCGAGGTGATGATCGCCCTCGCCATCACCGCCGGCGTCCTTTTGACCGTTATCTCATCGGTCAACTACCACCTCTCAAGGATCGCCGAGGACACGGAGGAGACCACCGCGGTCCTGCTGGGACGCGCGAAGCTCGAGGACCCGGAGTTCGCCAAGAAGACCGACACCAAGGGGACCTTCGCCCCCGATCATCCCGATCACAAATGGGAGCGCGAGATCTCGAAGACCGACATCCCGGGCCTCAACATGATCCGCTTCACCGTGATCTGGGGCAACAACAGCAAAAGGCTCTCCCTTGTGCAATACGTGCCGCAAAATGCCCAATAACGAATTGCTTAGTCCTTCCTCCCCCTCCCTTGACGGGAGGGGGCCGGGGGGGTGGGTGAAGCTGCGGGGACACGTAGATATGGCGACTTCCCCCACCCCCTATCCCCCTCCCGCGAGGGGAGGGGGGACGTGTTGTGGCGACAGCAGAGGGTTTACCCTGATCGAAGTCCTGATTGCACTGGCTCTTCTGGTCATCCTCGCCGGCGCACTGTACGGCACCTACTTTTCCGTGGTCGGGGCGCGCGAAAAGGGAGGCGTCCGGATGGAGGAGCGCCGCGAGCTCTCCACGACGCTCGGGAGACTGCACGACGAGCTGTCTTCGGCATTTTTCAAGGCAGCCACATCAAACGCAGGCGCAACAACAACGACAACGACGCAGCGATACCACTTCGTGGTGGAGGACCGGGACAGCTTCGGCAAACCCGCGTCGCTTTTGCAGTTCACCGCGGTCACCCCGCCCCGCATCGACCCCTCACCCGCGTCCGACGTCATGGTGGTGCGCTATTCGGTGCAGGAAAAGGAGGAAGACCAGGCCCTCACCCTGGTGCGCGAGGCGCGTGACCTCTACCTCGACACCAGCGTCACCTCGGTCCCCTACCCGGTCATGGACCGGCTGGAGGGGTTCCTGGTCGAGTGCTGGGACGGAGCCAAGTGGGTGAAGACCTGGGATACCGCACTCAACAACCAAATGCCGCAGAAGGTCAGGATCACCATCACCGTGAAGGGGGGAGAGACCTTCAGCACCGTCGCCACGCCGAGGAAAGGTATATGAGGGGGGAGAAGGGTTTCGCCCTCGTCATAGCGCTCATCGTGACCACGCTCCTCGTTGCGCTTCTGGCCGAATTCGTCAACGAGGTCTACGTCGACGCCTCGCACAGCCGCAACTTCGTGGCGTCGCAGCAGGCAGGGATGCTCGCGGAGTCGGGGGTTGCGGGGGGGATCAAGCTACTGCAGGTCTCCAACTCGCTCAGGCTTGGTGAGCAGTACAGCTCCCTTCTAGAGCCGTGGGCGCAACCCCAGTCACTCGATGCGGACAACGGCACTGTGACCGTCACCATCGAGGAGGAGAGCGGCAAGATCGACCTGAACTCGGCGACCTCACAGACCGGGACGCCTGACGACTTTTACAAGAACGCCCTGTTGAGGCTTTTCGACAACCTGAAGCTGTCGCGTGATCTGTACGACCCTCTGGCTGACTGGGTGGACACCGACGACACACCACGCCCGAGCGGCGCCGAGAAGAACTACTACGGAACCCTTAAGCCGCCGCTGCAGGTGCACAACGACAAGCTGGAGACGATTGAGGAGCTCGGCCTCGTCAAGGGTTACCCCCCCGAGGTGCTGGCCAAGCTGCGCGGCATGGTCACGGTGTACGGGATGGCAAACGGCATCGCCGCGGCGAAGATCAACATCAACACCGCCCCCAAGGAGGTCCTCATGTCGCTGGACGACAGCCTCATGACCGGGGACCAGGTGGCCCAGATCCTCGAGTACCGCAAGACCAAGGTGATCAAGACGCTCGCAGATGTGTTTGGCAGTTCGCCGCTCACCAACACCCTGTCCCTAAAGGTGGGATGCAAGGGGTTCATTTACCGCATCCGTTCCGAGGGGAAGGTGGGAGAAAGCGTCAGCGTCGCCGAGGCCGTGGTGACCAACGTTGAGAGCACATCGCCTACGATCCTTTACTGGAGAGAATATTGATGGACATGCTGATCGTACAACTGAAAAGGTCCGAGCTGGTGCTCGCCTCCTTCAAGGCGAAGAAGGGGGGTGCCACCTTCCTCTCCGCAGAGCGGCACCCGCTCATGGGCGAAGAGGGGGAACTCTCCCGCATCATCGCGGGAAGCTCCATCGCCGCCGGTGAGCACCGCGTGGTCCTAGCCCTCCCGCCGTCCTCGCTGTTCATGAGGGAGCTGGAACTCCCCATCACCGACCGGGCCAAGGTACGCGAACTCCTCCCGCTCGAACTGAAGGGGGAGACCGCGCTCGACACCGACCAGCTCGCTTTCGACGCCCTGCCGCTTGCAGGCGGCAAGGTGCTCGCGGTCTGGGGCAAGGTTCAGGACCTTTCCGAAAAGATAGCGCTCCTAAAGGAAGCGGGGCTCGAACCGGAAGTGGTCACCGCATCCCTGTTCCACTGGGAAAAGCTCGCCCCCACCACCGGGACCGTGGCGGTGAGCGACGGCGAGGCGCTGGCGGCGTACCGCGACGGGGCACCCATCTACTTCCGTGCCCTCCCCCCTGGCGCCACCGAGGCCGAGCTCACGCGCACCATCGCCGCGCTGGAACTCTCCCGCGAGTTGCGCGTGGATCGGATCGTCTCGCACGCCCCCGGGAAGGTGGAAGGCGACGCGGAGTCGCCATCGGGCAAGGATCTATTCGAAGCCTTCGGCGATGACCCGCGCGCCTCGCACGATCTCGCCGGCGCCTATGCGTTAGCTGCCGCAGTAGCAGACGGCTCCGCTGTCAACCTGCGCCGCGGTCCTCTCGCCTACACCGCCGCCACCGAAAAACTCTACCAGCGTCTCAAGGTGAGCCTCATACTCGCCGCGGCCCTCGTCCTTCTCATCTTCGCCGAGAGCGGCGTGCGCTACTACCTCGTGAAACGCGACCTCACCTCGCTCGACCGCACCATCACCGGCATCTACAAGGAGGTCTTCCCGACCCGCAAGAAGGCGGTGGACGAGGTGGCGGAACTGCGCTCCGAGATCAAGCGCCTGGAAGGGGCCAAGACCTCCAGCAACGTGCTCAAGTTCCTGAAGGACCTCTCCGAGGTGAAGGGGGAGGATGTGGGTGGGATCTACGAGACCGAGGTGACCGGCAACGACGTGCGCTTAAAGGGTGACGCGAAGAGCATCCAGGCCGCGAGCGATTTCAAAGGGCGCGCCGCCGCCCTCCTCGAGGGGGCCGAGGTGAGCGAGACGAAGTCCCGCGCCGACGGCAGCATCACCTTCACGCTTAGCGGAAAGATCAAGGGGGTGAGCCAATGAGCCGCCAGGAGATGATCAGCATGCTGCAGGGACTGGACAGCACGATCCGCCAGCGCATCGGCGTAGCACTCGCCGTCCTCCTCGCCATCGTGGTCGCGCTCTCGGCGATCAACAGCCGCATCACCGCGCTCGAGCACAAGCGCGCCGCGCGCGAGGCGGACATCGGCGAGATGATGCGCCTGAAGCTGCGCTACCAGGAGGCGAACGCCGGTGCCCAGCGCATGGCGAACCGGCTTATGGCCACTCGACCGGACGACTCGCCGGCCAAGATCATCGAGGAGACCGGCATCAAGGGGCGCGGCAGCCAGATCAAACCGGTCAAGGGTGACGACATCCCAGGCTACGTCGAGGACGCCGCCGAGGTGAGGATGGAGGGGCTTTCCGCCAACGAGGCGGTGAACCTCATCTACCGCCTTGAGAAAGGGACGCGCCCGGTGACGGTGAAGAAGGCCCTTATCAAGCAGAGATTCGACGATCCCTCGAAGCTCGACGTAGCACTCACCATCGCGCTGATCAAGCCTGCACCGGCGGGGAAATAGATGAACAGACGTGCCCTATACCTCGCCCTGGGCATCCCCTCGGCGATCCTGCTGTTTTTGCTGCTTACGCTTTTGTTCACCCCGAACTACGCCATAAAGGGTGTGCTGGTGCGGGCTGCGGAAAATGCCGGTTATACGCTTGAGTGCGCGGGCCTCGGTAAGGGGTTCCCGCTTGCGTTGCACGCCGACAAGGTGGAGCTGGGCACGGCCAAAGGGACCGTTTTGAAGCTCTCCGACGTGAAGGTGCGCCTCGAGATGCTCCCCCTTCTCACCGGCAAGGCCCGCCTCGCCTACCGCTGCGCCATCGGTACCGGCGAGGCGAATGGGGAGTTGGAGCTTGGCAAGGGCAAGGGTTGGAGCCTGCAGTGCCGCGGCGTTCGCCTGGAAGACATCCCCTTCTTCAGTACCGTCGCCGAGGCCAAGGTGAGGGGGGAGTTGAGGATGAACGGTAAAATGGAGGGGGGCAAGGGTGGCGACGTGGGCGACCTGCAGCTGGAGGTCCGCTCCGCCGAGGTTGCCGGTGTCAAGATCGGCGCCATGCCGCTTCCCGATGCCGCTTACCGGGAAATACGCGGCGTGCTGAAGGTCCAAAAAGGGCGCGCCGTTTTAAAAAGTTTCACCCTGAACGGCGACGGCGTCTACGTTCGCCTTTCCGGGGACACCGTCCTCGGTACTCCGCTCGGCGCATCCCCGCTCAACCTGACCATGGAGATGATGCCCAAGCCCTCCTTCCTCGAGCGGCAGAAGTTCGTGTTTTTACTGCTCTCCAAGTACCAGAGCTCCCCCGGGGCCTTCAGCGTGCCGATCCGCGGCACTCTCGCCCATCCAACCATGTAGCCGCAAACAAAACACAGTTTCAGATTTTGGGTTGCATTTACCTCCTCTCTTACTTAACATTACTGTAATGAGCGAGGTGCAGCGCTCGTCTTAACGAGAGGCCCTACCCATGATCGAATTCCGCGGCGTCCACAAGTGGTTCAAGAAGCTCCATGTGCTGAACGACATCAACCTGCACGTGAAGCCGGGCGAGGTTGTCGTCGTCTGCGGTCCCTCGGGCAGCGGCAAGTCGACTCTGATCAGGACGGTGAACCAGTTGGAGCCGATCGACCAGGGGACCCTGATCGTCGACGGCAAGGACTTGAGCGAGAAAAAGCTCGACATCAACGCCCTTCGCGCCGAGGTCGGTTTCGTCTTCCAGCAGTTCAACCTGTACCCCCACCTCTCCGTGCTCTCGAACATCACCCTCGCCCCGATAAAGATCAGAAAGACCCCGAAGGCGGAAGCGCAAGAGCAGGCCATGGCGCTTCTCGAGCGGGTGGGCCTTGCCGAGAAGCGCGATGCCTACCCAGCGCAGCTCTCCGGCGGACAGCAGCAGCGCGTCGCCATCGCCCGCGCGCTCGCCATGAAGCCGCGCATCATGCTCTTTGACGAACCCACCTCCGCGCTCGACCCGGAGATGATCGGCGAGGTGCTCGACGTCATGCAGAAGCTCGCGCTAAGCGGCATGACCATGGTGGTGGTCACCCACGAGATGGGGTTCGCCCGCGAGGTGTCAAAGAGCGTGGTATTCATGGACCAGGGAACCATACTGGAGCAGGCCGCCCCGGAAGAGTTCTTCATAAATCCTCAGCACGACAGGGCGAAACAGTTCCTGAAACAGCTGCTGTCACCAATGCATTGAACCGAACGGCCGGTCTACGTTCTATGTTCTACGTTCTAAGTTGACGGCAAAACCCGTATAAGACCCGCAGACGCAGGTGCACTCTTATAACACCTCCACTCAGACAGAATGGGAAGCAGGCACGTAAAGTTTTTTGGTGTGAAGAGATGCGGGTGGAAATCACTCTGGTATAATCCCGTACGCTTTGTGTCGTTTAAACGTAGAACAGAGAACATAGAACGTAGAACGATTGTTATCCCACAGTAGAACGATTCTTATCCCAAGGAGGAATGTTGATGAAGAAACTGATGACGCTTTTTGCTGCAATGGTCCTGACGGTACTCACGGCGCAGGTAGCTCTCGCGGCGGACACCCTGGCGGAAGTGAAGAAAAAGGGCGTGCTCGTGGCGGGGGTCAAGGACTCGCTCCCCCCCTTCGGCTACATCGATGAGAAGAGCCGCGAGATCGTGGGCTACGACATCGACTTCGTCAAGTACATTGCCAAGAAACTTGGCGTGAAGGTCGAACTGAAACCGGTTACCTCGGCGTCCCGCATGCCGCAGCTCATGGAGGGGAACATCGACATCATCGCCGCCACCATGACTAAAAACCCGGAGCGCGCGAAACAGATCGACTTCAGCTACACCTACTTCCTCACCGGCCAGAAGTTCATCACCAAGAAGGGACAGGTGAAGACCCTCAAGGACCTGCAGGGCAAGAAGATCGGCACCGCCAAGGGGTCGACGTCCGAGCAGAACGTCTCCAAGGCGATCCCTACTGCCACCGTCCTCTCCTTCGACGACTACCCGCAGGCGTTCCTCGCACTGCAGCAGGGCAAGGTTGCCGCCGTCACCACCGACGAGTCGATCCTCGCCGGCATCCTCGGCAAGGCGCCCAACCGCAGCAAGTTCGAGATCCCGAACCTGCAGATCTCCGAAGAGCCGTACGGCCTCGGCATGCGCAAGGACGACAAGAACTTCGTCGCCTTCGTGAACAAGACCCTGCTCGAGATGGAGAAAAACGGCGAAGCGAAGAAGATCTTCGAGAAGTGGTTCGGCCCGAAAACAGCTACCCCGCTCAAGCGCACCTTCAAGATCAACGCCGACAAATAACAGCTCTTGCCAACTCTCCCCCTCCCTTGACGGGAGGGGGATTTTTTTCACTACCGCCACATCCTGATCGGGAAAACTTCTGCCCCGATGCACCATTTCTCCGGCTGAATTCCCTTTTCCCCTCCCCTTCTTCTTGGTCATCTCTGCCTCAGACAGATCGTTTCCTGCTCAGCACAGGAGTAAGTTCAGCTTTCATCGCTTGAATGCTGGATCAGAGCCTCCCTTTTAGTGCCTAAACCCTTGACAATTCACCTCAAGACGTTATATAAATCCATGCTTAAAATTAACTCTGTTTTAATACCAAGGAGGGGGCAATGAGAGTAGCAAAGTTTTTCAACCTTGTAGCGGCCCTTGCGCTGTTCGCTTTTGTGGGAACCGCAACCGCTGCCGATCCCGCACAACCTGCGGCAGTACTGAGCAATACGGACTGTGTGAAGTGCCATGAGCAGCCGCCCAAGGATATCGCCGCTGCAGGTGGCAAGCACAAGACCGAGGTGACCTGCCAGGACTGTCACGTCGGCCACCCGCCCAAGGTTAAGAAACCGATCCCGCAGTGCAGCCAGTGCCACGACGGCAAGCCGCACTACAAGCTCCAGGGCTGCCTGGGCTGCCACTCCAACCCCCATACTCCGAAGAACATAAAGTTCGGCAACAACGTAACCGATCCGTGCCTCACCTGCCACAGCGGCCAGATCGAGCAGCTGCGCACGTTCAAGAGCAAGCACACCGCCCTCAACTGCTCGTTCTGCCACAACGTCCACGGCCGGATTCCGGAGTGCACCCAGTGCCACAAAGCGCACTCCAACGACATGACTGCCAAAGACTGCAAGGTCTGCCACCAGGCCCACAAGCCGGCTGACGTGACCTACAAGTCCGACACCCAGTCCAAGATGTGCGCGGCCTGCCACGGCAAGGCGTTCAGCCTGCTCACCGCAAGCACCGCGAAGCACAGCAAGCTCGCCTGCGTTTACTGCCACCAGAACAAGCACAAGATGGTCCCGCAGTGCACCCAGTGCCACGTGAAGCCGCACCCGGCCGCCATCATGGCGAAGTTCCCGAAATGCGGCGAGTGCCACAGCATCGCCCACGACCTGAACCGTTGGGGTGACGCGGCGGCCCCGGCCTCGGCTCCGGCCAAGCCTGCTGCCAAGCCGGCTGCCAAGTCGGCCAAACCGGCCAAGAAGTAACGACTCCTGCAGTACATCGGGGAGGCCACGCGGCCTCCCCGACCTTTTTACCCCTCCCACGTAATCCAAGCCTTTTAAAATTCAGTTCCCGTAACACCAGGAGGATCGCATGCTCTTTCTACAGATAACCTCGGCAGTGACGGCGGTAACACTCGTGATCCTGGCAATGTGCATGATACCGGTTCTCGTGGAACTAAAGAAGGCGGCTGTCTCAATGCAGAGTGCCGCCGACCTTTTGCAGAAGGAAATCACCCCGCTCGTGAAGGAGTTGCGCGACACGGTCTCCGACGTACAGACAGTGACGAGCGCCGCTGCTGCCAACGCCGATGGAGTGAACATGCTTTTGTGCGAGCTCGGCCACGCCGGACACAACATACGCATGATCAACAAGGTGCTGGGGATCGCCTCAGACATCGTGACGAACTCTTCGGTCTATGCGACCGGCCTCAAGGTTGCGGCAAGATATATTGTTGATAGAATAGTGAAATCCAAAATTAGGGGGTAACACCATGTCAAAAGATAAAGATATCGGGACCGGAACCATGCTGCTTTCCTTCCTTGCCGGAGCCGCGGTAGGCATCGGCGCCGCACTTTTGTTCGCGCCTAAGACCGGCGAGGAACTGCGCGGCAGGATCAAGGACATGGCCGACGACGCGGTGGACAAGATCAAGGAATACGCGAGCGAAGCACAGGAAAAGATCAGGACCAGCTACGAAGACGGCAAGGATCTGGTGCTGGAAAAGAAGAACATCATCGCCTCCGCTATCGAGGCGGGTAAAGAGGCGATGGACCGGGAAAAAGAAAAGCAGAAGTCCCAAGAGGTATAAGGGGAGTTCCCCCGCCGAAAAAGCCCACCCCGGTGGGCTTTTTTTCGTTCAAGCAGACGCCCTTGGGGCAGCAGGTGGTGCATCCAGTATGAATGACAACAACAAGAACAATCTCCCCGGTATGATCTGGCGCCACGATCCGGCACAGGTCGGCGGCTTTAAGGGGAAGGGGCTCAGGCTCTTGCAGTTTCTGGACTTCGTCTTCGCCAACTTCATGGCCAACAACGCGCTCTTGCGCGCGACGGCCCTCTCTTTCACCTCGCTCCTTTCGCTGGTCCCCCTTCTGGCCCTTGCCTTCTCGGTGCTGAAAGGGCTCGGTGCCCAGAACCGCCTGGTGCCGCTCATCCTGAAACAGGTGACGGCCGGCAACGAGGAGGTGGTGGACCGGGTCGTCTCCTACATAGGCAACACCAACATGGGTTCGGTGGGGGCCATAGGCCTTGCCGCCCTCCTCTTCACCGCGATCAGCATGCTCGGGAGCATCGAGGAGGCCTTCAACGCCATCTGGGGCGTTCCGGAGACCCGCTCCTTTTACCGCAAGTTCAGCGACTACTTGAGCGTCCTCATAAGCGCACCGCTTCTGCTGCTCGCCGCGACCAGTATCACCACAACGCTGCAGAGCAAGTGGCTCACCAGCTGGATCATCGAGAAAACCTACCTCGGGGACCTGTTCCTGTTCACCCTGGGGCTCACCCCCTACCTCGTGGTCTGGACCGCCATCTTCCTCTTGTACGTCTTCATCCCCAACACCCGGGTACGCTTCGACTCGGCCGCCGTCGGCGCTGTGCTCGCCGGGACGCTCTGGCAGTTCGCCCAGTGGGCCTACATCCACTTCCAGGTGGGCGCCGGCAACTACAACGCCATCTACGGCACCCTGGCCGCCCTCCCGATCCTCATGGTATGGCTCTACGTCAGCTGGATCATCGTCCTCTTCGGGATGGAGGTCGTCGCGGCGCACCAGAACAGGAGCACCTTCCGGCGCGACATCCGCGGGCGCGATATCAGCCACGCCCTGCAGGAGCTGGTCGCGCTGTCAGCGCTTCGGCATATCGCCGATTCCTTCTACCGCGGCGAGCCCGCCTGGGGCGAGCACCACCTTGCCGTCAAACTCGGCATCCCGCTGCGCATCGTGCGCGACACCCTGGAGCATCTGCGCGAACAGGGGTTCATCGTGCAGGCGGGCGAGGGACGCGGCAGTTTCTATCCCGCCCGCGATTTAGATCAGGTCTCCATCGCAGACGTGCTCCTCTCCCTCAGGCGGCGCGGCGCCTCCGCGAGCATCGCCGGCGAGGAGCAGGCGGAGGCAATTGTGGCAAGCTCCGAACGCGCCCTTCGCGCCGCACTGGAGGGGCTTTCACTAAAGGATCTCGCGCTGCCGGAAAAGCGCCCTGACGGCGTTGACAAAGGGGGAGCAGTTGACATATAGTGGCCCGATTAAACTGACGGCCAGAAGCGGGACATGCAAGATTTCAAAGATATAGACAAAGAGAAAAGCAAAAGAAGATTCCTCAGGGCGAAGGAACAGGACGGGCGCAACACCTTCAGGCAGATCAAGGAGACCAAGCCGCAGAAGAAACGGCTCAAGTACCTCCTCCCTGCCATCGCTCTCCTGCTTGCCGGCTACCCCATCATCTCCCTCTTCGGTTCCCCGCGCGCGAAGAGCGCGCCGACCGCTGCGAAGCCCGCCGCGGTATCCCTCTCCAAACTGGATCAGGGAAGTGCCTTCAAGCTTGCCGCCGGGGCCTATTCCAGTGCCCGCGTGCAAAATGGCAAGCTGTCGGCGCCCCTACCGCAGGGTGGAGAGGTGATCTACAGCATCGACGCCGAGGTGCAGCAAAAGGTCGCGAAGCTCTTCGCAGACTACAAGGTCCCCTACGGGCTCTTCGTCGCCATGGATCCGAAGACCGGACGCATCCTCGCCGCCGTATCCCACTCCGCCTCCCGCCCCGGCTGGGAGAAGGACGCCAACTACCACCTCTACCCGATGGCCTCTCTCTTCAAGATCGTGACCGCGACGGCCGCCCTCGAAGAGAAGAAAGTCGGGCCCCAGACCCCCTTTGCGTTCAACGGCAAGCTCACCTCTGAAAGCCCGAAGTACTGGAGGGTGAAACCGGGGCGTGGCAACCAGACCATGCCGCTCTCCCTCGCCATGGGAAAATCGGTGAATCCGGTGTACGGCCGTTTGGCCGGCGAGGTGGTGGGACGCGACCCGCTGCTTTTGTACGCGGGGAGGTACGGCTTCAACCAGCCCATGTTCTCCAACAGCCCGATAGCGGCCAGCACGGCCCCGGCGCCGGGCACCATCGACGAGCTGATGAGGATGGGGGCTGGGCTCAACCGCGAGGTGAAGATCTCTCCGTTCCACGCCGCAGCCATCATGGCATCGGTGGCCAACGGCGGCGTGATGATGGCCCCTTCGCTTGCCAGCGAGATCCGCGACGCGAAAGGGAGCGTCGTCTTCACCCAAAAACCACAGCCGCTGCGCACCGTGATGACCCCTCAGACGGCGAACTCGCTCGCGCAGATGCTCGCCACCACGGTGGAGAGCGGCACCTCGCGCCGCGCCTTCCACGACCGCAGGGGAAGAAGGATGCTCGCCTCGGTGAAGATCGCCGCCAAGACAGGCTCCATCGACGGCACTGATCCCGCGGGACACTACAGCTGGTTCGCCGCCTATGCTCCGATGGAAGATCCCCAGATCGCGCTCGCCGCGCTGGTGATCAACGAGAACAAGTGGCGCATCAAAGCGACCACGGTGGGCGAACAGGCACTCGAGGCGTTTTTCCGGTAGGGGTGATGATGGAATGTACGGGATGCGGGACCTGCTGTGTCGCTCCTGACATCAGCGCCCTGGGGAAGAAGGTCGGCGAGCGGTGCCTGCACCTGGCAGAGGGGGAGCGTTGCGGCATCTACGCCGAGCGCCCCGCGGTATGCCGCGGCTATCGCCCCGACGATATCTGCCAAAGCGTGGCGGCGCCGACCCTGGAGGAGCGGGTGGCGCGTTACCTCGAGCTTTTCGGCCTGGAGCGTTCCTAGCGGAAGCGCTCCAGCGTAACGTTGCCGTCCAGGAGCTGCGCGTACGAGTAATGGGTGATCCAGTCCCCGAGCGCCACGAACCGGCGCCCACCCTCGTCTTTGACCATGGGAAGGTGGAAATGCCCGGTGATGACGACGTCGCACCCGGCGGCGAAACGCCCGCGGGCGAAGTTTTCCAGGATGGCGCGGTAATCCCAGCGTACCTTGCGTGCGGCGTGCCTGCCACTGGAACGGCGCGACAGGGTTGCTGCGGTCCGGTCGGCGAGGCGGCGCGAGAACACGGGGACGAGGGCCCGAACCAAGGGGCTGTGCAGCACGAACCGGAAGAGACGGTAACGGTAGTCGGCGCGGTTGATCTCATCGCCGTGACACAGGCAGACCCTGAGTCCGTCGATCATGAGTTCGGCACTACCTGCATGCACCTCCGCCTGCAGCTGCTCTGAGAAAAAGTCTCCCAGATGGAAATCGTGGTTCCCTTCGAAGTAGACGATGCGCACGCCGCGCGCCCTCACCCTCTTCAGGCAGTCGATGATGTCCCGGTAATGGCCGTAGACCGGCTGCGGGTTCCCGATCCAGAACTCGAAGATGTCCCCCAGCAGGTAGAGGGCGTCCGTGTCGGCGGGGAGCGTGTCCAGGAAGCGGAGCATGGTCCGGTAGTTTTCGTCTTCCGGGGCTCTCAGGTGGGCGTCGGCGATGAAGATCTTGCGCATTGGCGCAATATATACAAAAATAGCGAGTTGGTAAAGGGAACAGGTTCTTAGGGGTATGTCCGCGACCCGGACCGTGACCTAAAAGCCGTCAAGAGGTATCGATGCACGCACTGCGCAACCTGGAGATCGTCTGGGAGGACCTGATGGAGGCCTTCGAGAACGTGGACTCCGACATGATATATTTCCTGGACCGCGAGACCGGCGAGGTCTTCTCGGTCCCCACCGAATATGACGACGAGGCGTTCTGGCTGGAGGTGGACACCCAGCAGGAGCGCTTCCTGGAAATCCCGCCGTTCGACTACGGCCAGGAACGCCAGCTGGTGCACGCCTTCATCCAGGGGATCGAAAACGAGGGGCTTAAGGGGATGCTGGTGCGCGCCTTCACCGGGAAGCAGTCGCACGGCAGGCTTAACGAAATCCTCTCCTTCTACCCGGAGGAGCAGGAGCGCTTCCATGCCATCAGGGAAAGCTTTCTGACGGACCGGGCGGCGAACTGGCTCGAAGAGCACGACATCTACCCGCCGGAGCGACTGTAAGCGTTACCGTTGACCAATACCCCTCTTTTGCGTAACATCTCTCAGGTACTCAACGCCCCACGGATGCAATAGGCCATGATGAGAATGCGCTCGATCCATCCCCTATCAGAAATCGCCCTCGTGGTTTTGCTCGCCGCCCTCATCGGCGTTGCCTGGAACAAAACCCTGCTCACCGATGCCTGGCGCGGCGAGACACGCCACGCCGCCGTCGTCGCACCACAGCCGGCCCAGGCCGCCGAGGCCGTCCCCATGCCGGTTGGGCTTGCCCAGGCAAAGGATCTGCACGACTCCGGGCAGGCCGTGCTCGTCGACGCGCGCAACGCCGACAGTTTCGTCAAGGAACACATCAGCGGGGCCCTCTCCCTTCCCCTTGCCGTCGCCGACAGGAAAAAGCCTCCCCTGCCGAAGAACGTCACCCCCGACACGATCATCATCGCCTACTGCAACGGTTTTTCCTGCCACGACAGCATGGAGCTCGGGAAAATCCTGATCAAGGCCGGCTACCGCCAGGTCTTCGTCTTCGAGGGGGGGCTTCCCGAGTGGCGCGATGCCGGCTACCCGACCGCGGGAGGGGCATCATGAAACGCATCGACTTCGTGATGGTGCTCCGCATCGCCCTGGGCGGCGTCTTCATCTACGCAGCAGTCCCGAAGATCGTCGATCCGGTCGCCTTCGCCGGGAGCGTGGCGGCCTACCGCATCCTCCCCTATTTCTGGAATTACGTGGCCGCGGCGGTGCTCCCCTTCCTCGAACTGATCTGCGGAGTGCTCCTGGTGCTGGGCATCCGGGTCAGGACCGGCGCCCTGATCATCGGCGCGCTGAACCTCGTCTTCATGGTCGCCCTCGCCTCCGCCATCGTGCGTGGCCTTGACATCGACTGCGGCTGTTTCCGCCAGGGAGGCGAAAAGACCACGCCATGGCTTGCCCTCGCCCGGGACGCCGTCTTCCTCGCCATGACCGCCGCTGTGCTGCGCTACGAGCGGCTCCGCGCCGGATAGTTTTTCTTTCCCAGCGCGAAAGCTCTTCCCCCGCCGCTTGCAGTTTTCCCTGAAATCCTGTAGGATGCCGCGTTGTTTCATTAAGCTTCAGGAGAACGTTTTGAACGAGATAATGCTCCTCATCGGCGCGTACCTGCTCGGATCGGTACCGACCGGTCTGCTCCTGGCCCGGAGCATGGGCATCAACATAAGAGAATGCGGCAGCGGCAACATCGGGGCAACCAACGTCTACCGCACCGCAGGCAAGAAACTCGGCATCATGACCCTCCTCGGCGACTGCCTGAAGGGGCTCATCCCGGTATTGGCCGCCAAGGCGCTCGGGCTTCCCCCCGTCTGGATCGCCGGCATTGGCCTCGCCGCCTTTCTCGGCCACGTCTACACCGTCTTTCTCGGCTTCAAGGGTGGCAAAGGCGTGGCGACGGCACTCGGCGTCCTGCTCGGCACCGCCCCTCTCGCCGTCCTCTTCGGCATCCTCGTTTTCGCCGCAGTCCTTTACAAGTGGCGCTACGTGTCGCTTGCCTCCATCAGCGCCGCGGCGGTCATCCCCGTCCTCGCCTGGGCGACCTGCACGCCCCGGGAAGTGATCGGCATGGCGTTCGTCATCGCGGTCATCGTGATCCTCAAGCACCACGAGAACATCGCAAGGCTGCGTGCCGGCACCGAGAACAAGTTCAAGGCCTGACCTTCCGTTCTCCCTGCGCATTCCCGCACTCTTCGCGGGAAAACCCACCGACCACATTGCACACCAAATGGGTCATTTCGCCTAAAAAGCGTCTTTCGCCGCACCGGCGCACACCTCCCCTGCAGCTGCACCGCGCTAACCTGCGGTAATCACGCCTACTTCTAACACACCACCGCCCACGGTACGCGTCTTGCTCTCCACGACAGGTCAAGAAAGATCTGCGTGGAGGAGTGATGTTTTTCAGCAACAGGACGATGCGCGCCGCGATCATCGCGTCCTTTTTTTCGCTCGCCCTTACCGCGTGCGACGTCTCCCGCGAAGAGCACGGAGAGGCGGCCTCGCTGCTTGCGCCTGAAGGTGCGCCGAACGAGCCGGTTCAGAAGGTGAACGGTTCGGTGATCACCCGGGGCTCGGTGCAGCGCCGCCTGCAGTTGCTCCTGGAACGAAGGGGTCCCGTGCAGCCGACCGGCCCCGAAGAGATTCGCCTGTTAAGACGCGAGGCGCTGGAGCAACTGATAGCGGCGGAACTCCTCTACCAGGAGGCCAGGAAGAGCCCGGCGAAAAACCTGGACGAGCTCGTGGCGCAGCGCATAGAGCAGTACCGTAACAGGCTCCCGAGCGACGACGCCTTTGCCAGAAGCCTCGACGAGGCAGGGCTTAGCCTCCCGCTCTTGCAGCAGGAGGTAAGAAAAGAGCTGGTGGTGAGCGATTTCGTGGACACGAGGTTCGGACAGAAAGTCAGCGTAAGCGAGGACGAGGCCCTGAGTTTCTACGAGGAAAACAGGGAGAAGTTCAAGACGGGAAGCTCAGTCAGGGCGAGCCAGATCCTCGTTGCGGTGAAGGAGCCGTGCGGCGAGCGCGACAAAAAAGAGGCCATGGAGAAGGCGGAACAACTGCTGCAGCGGGTGCGCCAAGGTGAAAATTTCGGGATCATCGCACAGCTGCAGTCCGACTGCGCCAGTAAGGTTAGAGGTGGGGATCTAGGTTTTTTCAGCCGGGGCGACACAAACCCGCGCATCGAGCAGGTGGCCTTCACCCTGAAACCCGGGGAGGTCAGCAACATCGTCCAGACGCCATACGGCTACCACATACTGAAGCTGACCGAAAAACGTCCACCAAGGCTCGAGACCTACGACGAGGCGCGGGGAGAGATCTTCCAGCTGTTGAAACGGGAGAAGACCATGAAACTGGCGGCGGAGCACGTTGCGCAGCTGCGCGCCAGGGCGAGAGTGGAGCGGGTGACCCGGCAATAAAAAAGGCGTCCCGGAAGGGACGCCTTTCGACGAAACGGCATGTGAAGCGGCTCAGGCCGCCTGCGCTTCCACGACCAGCGGGGTCAGGAAACGCTTCATCTTCTTGAGCGCACCCTCCTCGATCTGGCGCACGCGCTCCCTGGAGATGGAGAAGTGGTCCGCGATCTCCTGGAGGGTCAGCGGGTTCTCAGCGGCGACCCGCTGCTCAATCACGAAACGCTCCTTCTCGTTCAGGTGCTCGAGGGCGCTTGCCACCGTCTGCTCGAGCATGGTGGCCTCCTGCCGCTCGGCCAGCATCTCCTCCTGGTTCTGGCGCTGGTCCGGCAGGCTTTCCAGGAAAGTACCCCCCTCCCCTTCGAACATCTCGACGTCGAGCGAGAGCTCGCCTCTCAGACGCTGCTCCATCTCCTGAGCCTCGGAATCCTTCACGTCGAGAGACAGGGCGGCCGCGTGCAGGTCACCTTCGCCGGTCATCTGGGCGATCGCCTGCTTGGCCTGGTTCAGCTTGAAAAAGAGCTTTCTCTGCGCCTGGGTGGTCCCGATCTTCAACAGGCTCCAGGCGGAAATGATGTGGTTCTGGATATAGGCCCTGATCCACCAGACGGCGTAGGAGATGAGGCGAACCCCCTTGGATGGATCGAACTTACGCACGGCCATCATGAGGCCGATGTTCCCTTCCTGGATCAGGTCCAGCATCTTCATCCCGTAGGAGCGGTACTCCCCGGCTATCTTCACGACGAAGCGCAGGTTGGCGGTGATCAGCCTGTGGGCCGCCTCCAGATCGCCTTCGTTGCGGAACCGGCAGGCCAGATCCATCTCCTCGTCCGCCGACAGAAGCGGGAATCGGTTGATCTCCGAGAGGTACAGGGTAAGGCTGTCTACAGGTACCGGCATGGTGTGTGTCATGGTTCATCTCTCCCTTGTGAGCTGCTTTTTTCGTGCGTCGTGTTAGCACTCTCCACTCGTGAGCGCTAACAATATAACAAGGGGCAGGTAAAAAATCAAGGGGATGCCCGGCGATTTGCGGGGGTTAAATTGCTTGCGTGGTCCGCCGCTAATGTGGTAAACGAAAAGATCGAATAAGCGACGCCTGGCGCCGAAAAACCGGAGGTTTTGCCACATGGAGATCAGGATAGTACCGATTAGCGAGGGGGAGAAGAAGGCCAAGTATACCGACGAGTCGCAGCTCGGCTTCGGCAGGATCTTTACCGATTACATGCTGCTGGTCGAGTGGAAAGCGGGTCAGGGATGGGTCGACGCGCGCATCAAGAAGTACGAGCCGTTCCAGATTGACCCGGCTGCGCTCGTTTTACACTACGCGCAGGAGATCTTCGAGGGGCTCAAGGCCTACAAGTGGGAAGACGGCACCATCGCCCTGTTCCGCCCGGAGATGAACGCCCGCCGCTTCAACCACTCCGCCGAAAGGCTCTGCATGCCTGAGATCCCGGAAGAACTCTTCGTGAAAGGGATCGAGCAGTTGGTAGCCCTCGAGAGCGCCTGGGTTCCCGGCTCGGAAGGTACCTCGCTCTACATCCGTCCCGCCATGATCGCCGTCGAGCCTCACGTCGGCATCAAGCCCTCGGACCACTACTACTTCTACGTCATCCTATCCCCGGTGGGCGCCTACTACGCAGCCGGCTTCAACCCGGTCAAGATCATGGTCGAGGACAAATACGTCCGCGCGGCCCCCGGTGGCACCGGCGAGGCGAAGACCGGCGGCAACTACGCGAGTTCGCTCAAGGCGGGCCTCGAGGCGAAGAAAAAGGGGTACGACCAGGTGCTCTGGCTGGACGGCGTACATAAGCGCTACATCGAAGAAGTAGGCTCGATGAACATGTTCTTCGCCTACGGCGACACCATCGTCACCGCGCCGCTCGAAGGGAGCATCCTGCGCGGCATCACCCGCGACTCCGTGATCACCATCGCAAAATCCCTCGGACTCAAGGTCGAGGAGCGCAAGATCGACGTGAACGAACTCATGCAGGACCTGAAGAGCGGCAAGGTCACCGAGGCCTTCGGCAGCGGCACCGCCGCCGTGGTCACCCCGGTAGGGACGCTGTGCTACGCAGACGAGACGGTTCAGGTCGGCAACGGCGGCGTCGGCAAGCACACCCAGAAGCTGTACGACACCTTGACCGGCATCCAGACCGGCAAGATAGAAGACAAGTTCGGCTGGATCACCAAGGTCAAATAGAGCCGAGCTCAAACAGACAAAAAGGGGACAGGCACCTTTACGGAGCCTGTCCCCTTTTTTAATTTAGTCCTCGTCCCCTCTCCCGCCTCGTCACCTGCTCCGCATCAAAAGAGGTCCATCTGCCCGTGCAGCAGCTCGCCGGGAGGCGGCGCAGTTTTGCCGGCGCCCTCGAGCCCCTTCCATGACTGGCCGGTCCGGATCATCTCCTGGAGCCATTTTTTCGGAACGGAACGGTAACGGCACCGCTTGAGCGAGTCGACGGTTATGGTGGCGGAAACCACGCCACGACGAAGACGCGGCACGATCTCCTTTATTCTGGCGATGAAGAGGAAGCAGCGCGTCGCGTCTTTATGCTCCAGGAGCACCTCGTCACCGATTACCGCGAGACAAAGGCCGTGGTGACGCTTGTTGTCCGCGAAGAAGCTGACCGCGCATCCGGGAGTGGCTACGACCGGTTTGGCTAATTCTTCCGCGTCCCACACCAACTCCTCGGCGTCGTCCGGTTCCTCGTCGAAAGATGCGTTGGGATCCTCGCCGTAGAAAAGATTTTCATCGGCAGCCCAGTCCAGGTCGTCATCCAGATCGTCCTCGGCGTGTGCATGCAACTCCGCCTCGGTCTCCGGATCGCCCTCGACCTCCCTGCCCGTATTTTTGCCCGTGAACTTTGCCAACGTTTCTCCCCAGCAGGCACCACAGCGTCATTAGCCGTGCAAACCATTGCGCGCCAGCGGTGCGCCGCTGAAAGCTGCCACCGCCCGCCGGATAATGCCATATCTTGTCGCGCACTACAAGCCTTGCCACGGGCAGAGCCACATCGCTCGCCCGCCGCGACGACACTTAAAAGCTGCGCCCTGCCTTGACACACAACACTCCCCTCCCTATCTTCTTCTAAGACTTAGGAGGCAACCCCATGATTAGACCCGAGAAAATGACCGTAAAGACCCAGGAAGCGATCGCGACTGCGCACGAAAACGCCCTCGCCATGTCGGCTCCCGGGATAGAAGCCGAACACCTTCTGCTGGCCCTGATCGACCAGGAAGGGGGCTTCGTCCCCGATCTCATCAAGAAGATCGGCGCTCCTCTACCGCGCCTGCGTGAAAGCGTGGACGAAGTGCTCAAGCGTCTACCCAAGGTGACCGGCGGCGCTCAGGTCGGGCTCTCGGCCGCTTTGAACCGCGTCCTCGATCAGGCCCAGAAGGAAGCGGACGGGATGCACGACGCCTTCGTCTCGACCGAACACCTTTTGCTGGCGCTGGTCGCGTCCAAGGACACCCCAAGCGGAAGGCTCTTAAGCCAGAACGGGGTGACCCGCGACGGCATACTCGCCGCGCTCAAGGAACTGCGCGGCGGCGAGGCGGTCAACGAGCAGGACCCGGAGCAGAAATACCAGGCACTCGCAAAATACTGCCGCGACCTCACCGACCTGGCCCGCCAGGGGAAGCTCGACCCGGTGATCGGCCGCGATGACGAAATCCGCCGTGTGCTCCAGGTGCTGTCGCGCCGGACCAAGAACAACCCGGTACTGATCGGCGAGCCTGGCGTCGGCAAGACCGCCATCGCCGAGGGGCTCGCCCAGCGCATCGTCTCCGGCGACGTCCCGGAGACGCTGAAGGACAAGGTCATCATGGCGCTCGACATGGGGGCTCTCATCGCGGGCGCCAAGTACCGCGGCGAGTTCGAGGAGCGGCTGAAGGCGGTCATCAAGGAGGTGGCGCGCTCCGAGGGGAGGATCATCCTCTTCATAGACGAGATGCATACCCTGGTCGGTGCTGGAGCAGCCGAAGGCGCCCTGGACGCCTCCAACATGCTGAAGCCCGCCCTTGCCCGCGGCGAGCTGCACTGCATCGGCGCCACGACGCTGAACGAGTACCGGAAACACATCGAAAAGGACGCGGCACTCGAGCGCCGCTTCCAGCAGGTGTTCGCCGGGGAGCCGAGCGTCGAGGAGACCATCTCCATCCTGCGCGGCCTCAAGGAGAAATACGAGAACTACCACAAGATCCGCATCAAGGACTCGGCGCTCATCGCAGCGGCGACCCTCTCGGACCGCTACATCACTGACCGCTTCCTCCCGGACAAGGCGATCGACCTCATCGACGAGGCCGCGTCCCGGCTCAGGATCGAGATCGACTCCAAACCGACCGAAATCGACGAGATCGACCGCCGCGTCATCCAGTTGGAGATCGAGCGCCAGGCCATGCTCCGCGAGAAGGACGCGAAGGCGCTGGACCGCCTGAAAAAACTGGAAGAGGAGCTCAGTACCCTCAAAGAGCAGTCCGCCGAACTGCATGACCACTGGCAGCGGGAAACCAGCATCCTGAAGGAGCTGGGCAACCTCAAGGAGCGCAGGGAGGAGAAGGTCGAGGAGGCGAAACGTGCCGAACGCGACGGGCTTCTCGCGCGCACCGCGGAGATCCGCTACGGCGAGATCCCGGCTATCGAGAAGGAGATGGAGGACAAGCGGCTCACCCTCGAGGCGATCCAGAAGGAAGGGAAGATGCTCCCCGAGGAGGTCGACGCCGAGATGGTGGCCGAGGTGGTCGCAAAGTGGACCGGCATCCCGGTGAACCGCATGCTAGAAACCGAAAGCGAGAAGCTCGTACGCATGGAAGAACGCCTGAAAAGCAGGGTCGTCGGGCAGGACGAGGCGCTCACCCTCGTGGCAAACGCGGTGCGCCGAGCGAGAAGCGGCCTCTCCGACCCGAACCGCCCCATCGGATCCTTCATCTTCCTGGGACCAACCGGCGTCGGCAAGACCGAGACGGCACGTGCGCTCGCATCGTTTCTCTTCGACGACGACCAGGCCATCGTGCGCATCGACATGAGCGAATACCAGGAGAAGCACACCGTTGCCCGTCTCATTGGCGCTCCGCCGGGATACGTGGGCTATGAGGAGGGGGGACAGCTGACCGAGGCGGTACGGCGCCGCCCCTATTGCATAGTGCTCTTCGATGAGATCGAGAAGGCCCATCCGGAGGTGTTCAACGTCTTCCTGCAGATCCTCGACGACGGACGGCTTACCGACGGGCAGGGAAGGACGGTCGATTTCAAGAACTCGGTGATCATCATGACCAGCAACTTGGGCTCGCAGTGGATCCAGCAGTACGGCGCCACCGACTACGCGAGGATGCAAAGCGAGGTGATGGAGACGCTCAGGGAGGCCTTCAAGCCGGAATTCCTGAACCGGGTGGACGAGATCGTCATCTACCACGCCCTGCCACTCGAACGGATCAAGGAAATCGTCTCGATCCAGTTGAACGCCCTCGTCCGGCGACTCGAGGAGCGCAGCATTGGTCTCGAGGTCACCGACCAGGCCAAAGAGTTCCTGGCGCGCGAAGGGTACGATCCTGCCTACGGCGCCCGCCCGCTGAAGCGTGCCCTGCAGCGTAAGATCCAGGACCCGCTGGCCCTCATGCTGCTCGAAGGGAAATTCGGTCCTGGCGACGTGGTTCGGGTCGATCTGGCGCCTGATGGCGACAGTCTAACCATCACCAGAGAGCGGTGAATACATTAAGCAAAAACTAACAAATTGCTATTTTGCGGTGAAGCTGCTATGGTACGCGGCGCAAAGCTGCAGTTTTGCGCCGCTTGCGCGGCATCTCGATCGGGGAGTCTTTCAATGAAGCGTTATTCAACTATTATGTCGGTCCTCGTAACCCTGGCACTGCCCGTCGCTGGAACCTGTGCTGACGCACCCAAAGCGCCTGAAAAGGCGGATACCAAAGTAGAAGCAGCCACCGCCCCCGCCGCGGCTGATGCAATGGCGAAGAAAGCCGAGGCTATCAGCAAGTCCATGCAGAAGAGCGGGCACAGCATGATGATGGCGGGAACCCCTGCTCCGGGCACCCCGGAAGCAAACCCCAACACTGCCGGCAAGGTCGTCGAAACCATGAACGCCGGGGGGTATACCTACGCCAACCTCGAGTCCAACGGCACCAAGACCTGGGTTGCCTATCCGGTCCTCGAGACCCGCGTGGGCGAGAACCTCTCCTTCCACAACTGCATGCCGATGACCAACTTCCAGAGCAAGACGCTGAACCGCAAGTTCGACACCATCCTGTTCTGCAACGCACCGGATGTTACCGCCACCGCCGCGGCCAAGCCTGCCCAGAAGGAGGCGAAGAAGGCGGCCCCTGGCGACAAGATCAAAGTTGAAAAGGCAAACGGCGCCAACGCCTACACCGTCGAGGAGATCTTCTCCAAGCGTGCCGCCCTGGACGGCAAGCAGGTGGTGGTCCGCGGCCAGGTCGTCAAGGTCGCAGCTTCCATCATGAACAGGAACTGGGTGCACCTGCAGGACGGCACCGGCAGTGACAACAAAAAAACCAACGATCTCGTGGTGACCACCAACGACAACGCCGAAGAAGGGGATATCATCACCGTTACCGGCACCCTCGCCAAGGACAAGGACTTTGGCGGCGGCTACAAGTACACCGCGATCATCGAGAAGGGTATCGTGATGAAGTGACGCCGCGCGCTACACGCACCGGCAAAGGCCCTCCGTTTCGCGGAGGGCCTTTTTTGATCGTGGACAAAAATCTTTCCGGGACTCGGGACAGGGATACAGACCAATGTCGACCACCTCGCTATTGATAGCACTCTACTTCTGTCGTTTCGCCGCGGTATGCCTGCTGCGCTTTATGAACCTGGGCCACCTGAAGCGTTACGGCACCACGGTCCCGGAGGGGTTCGAGGACGCGATCGACGCGGACGCCCTGGCAAAATCGTCTAGCTACACCTTCGCGCAGAGCAGGCTCGCGCTCATCGAATCCATCTTCGACAGCGCTTTTTTGCTGCTCTTCATGTTCACCCCGCTACTGCCGCTTTACGACGCCTGGATCGGGTCGTTGACCGGCTCCTTCTTTTTGCGTGGGGTTCTCTTCATGCTGGTGCTCACCATCGTGCAGGAGTTCCTCGAGATCCCCTTCTCGCTTTACCGCACCTTCCAGTTGGAGAGAAGCTTCGGTTTCAACACCACCACCGCTGGCATCTGGCTCTCCGACTTCTTCAAATCCACCCTTATCTCTGCGGTCATTACCAGTATCGTCATCTCGGCGGCCCTTCTGCTCGTCGAACACTCCCCCGATATGTGGTGGCTTTGGGTCTGGGCCTTCTTCGCTCTCTTTTCCATCACGATGATCTACATCTCGCCGTACCTCATCGAGCCGCTCTTCTCAAAGTTTGAGCCGCTCAAGGACGAGGAGCTTGCCGAGGAGATCAGGCGGATGCTCGAAAGAACCGGCCTGCGCGTGAAGGACGTCCAGCAGATGGACGCCTCGCGCCGCAGCCTTCACTCCAACGCCTACTTCACCGGCATCGGCAGGGTGAAAAGGATCGTGCTGTACGACACGCTCCTCAAGCAGATGGACCGCCCCGAGGTGCTCGCTATCCTTGCGCACGAGGCCGGACACTGGAAAAAGGGGCACATCTGGAAGCGCCTGGTGCTCATGGAGGCAGGGGCGCTTGCACTATTTTTCCTGGTGCACCAGATGCTCGGCTGGGGTGGTCTTCCCGCGCTCTTTAGGCTTAACGAGGCATCCTTCATGGCGCAGATCCTCATGGTGAGTTTCCTGTTCTCGCTCGTCTCTTTCCCGCTCACTCCGTTCGGAGCATGGCTTTCGCGCCGCAACGAGTGGGAGGCGGATCGTTTCGCCACCGCACTTTCCGGCACTCCAGGTGCGCTCGCCTCAGCCCTTGTCAAACTCTCCAAGGAAAACCTCTCCAACCTGCATCCGCATCCGTTCTACGCGTGGTTCTACTACAGCCACCCGCCGGCGGCGGCGCGGGTGGCAGCACTGCGCGCGGCGGAACGGGAAACGGCGTCGGAATAATTAACACAACTTCATTGCACCCTACACCCCGTTCTGGTATTTTTGGAAGGCTTGTGCCGTCAAGATACCTGCAACAGGAGCCGATTACATGCGCCTGAACATCCTGATCACCGCATCCGAAGCCGTACCCTTTGCAAAAGAAGGGGGCCTTGCCGACGTGGTCGGCGCCCTACCCCGTTACCTGGCCGCGCGCGGACACGACGTGCGCGTGGTCATGCCACGCTACTACAAGGTGGACCGGGAGCGTTACGGGCTTCGCCTGCTTCCGGGGACCCTCACGGTCCCCATGGGGATCATCGGCAACATGTACTGCGGCGTGTACGAGGGGAGGATGCCCGGGTCCGACGTGCCCATCTACTTCCTGGAGCACGAAAGCTTCTACGGGCGCGATGCGCTGTACGAAACGGACAACCAGGGGTACCTGGACAACGACAACCGCTTCATCTTCCTCTCCAAGGCGGGGCTTGAGATCTGCAAGATGATCCAGTTCACCCCGGACCTCGTGCACGCCCATGACTGGCACACCGCAGCCGTCCCGGTGCTCATGAACACCTGGTACCGCCACGACCATCACCTGGGCCAGGCGGCGTCCCTTCTCACCATCCACAACATGCAGCACCAGGGGAGCTTCTACGAGGGGGCCATGGACGTCCTCGGCATAGGCTGGGAGCACTTCAACTTCCTCGAACTGGAGAAGGAAAACCAGGTGAACCTCCTCAAGGGAGGGATTTACCACGCGACGCTCCTTAACACGGTGAGCGAAGGATACGCCAGGGAGATCCAGACCGAGGCGTACGGCTGGGGGCTGGAGGAAGTGGTGCGTGAGCGTTCCAACGTGCTCTCCGGCATCCTGAACGGTGTCGATTACGGCGAGTGGAACCCGGAAGCCGACCGACTGCTTCCGGCCAACTACAGCGCCTCGGATATGAGCGGCAAAAAGGTGTGCAAGCGGGAGCTGCAGCGCTCACTAGGGCTTCCGGAGCGCGAAGACGTCCCGCTCATCGGCATGGTATCGCGCCTGGTGAAGCAGAAGGGGATCGATGTTCTGGCCGAGGCCTTGCCGCGCTTTCTTGACCTCGACATCCAGCTGGTTCTTTTAGGCGCCGGGGAGCCGTGGGCGCACTTTTATTTCGGCGAAATGGCGGCAAAACGTGCCGATCGCTTCGCCTGTCGCATCGGCTACGACAACGCTCTTGCCCACAGGATCGAGGCGGGGTGCGACTTCTTCCTGATGCCCTCGGCGTTCGAGCCGTGCGGGCTGAACCAGATGTACAGCATGCGCTACGGCACCCTTCCCATCGTGCGCGCGACTGGCGGCTTGGATGACTCGGTCGACAACTTCGACGCCGCCCAGCGTACCGGCGACGGCTTCAAGTTCTGGAACCTTGACGCGGGAGCGCTGTTCGACACGGTCGGCTGGGCAGTGCACACCTGGTACCACGACCCGGAGGGGATCAGGGCGTTGCGGCAAAACGCGATTGCGAAGCGGTTCACCTGGGAGGAGGCAGCGCAGAAATACGAGCACTTGTACCTGGAAGGGATGCAGAGAAAGCTTGGCGAGGAAGGCTTCCAGCAGGTGTTGCAGGATCGGAGTCGTCAGAAGAGGAGAGTCCCAGAGGAGAGTACGGAACGGTTCCAGCCGCAGGCGTGACACCCCAGCAGAACACGTAGCCGTTACAGCGCGGCTACATGCCCACCCAACATGTCCCTCCCGCAAAATATCTCACATGCAAAGGCGGACAACGCTATTCCGGATGAAATAGCACTATTTTGCGGGAAATAAGCTTATTTATTGGAAAATAGCACTATTCCCTGCGAAACAAGCTTATTCCTGGAGAAATAAGACTATTTTCTAGAAAACAAGCTTATTCCCGGGAGAATAGCACTATTTTGCATGAAACAAGCTTATTTCACCAGAAATAGCGCTATTTCTCTCCAAACAACACTATTTCGCCGTAAATAGCGCTGTTCCAACGAAAATAGTGTTATTTCGGCAAAAACAACACTACTCACCACACACGACGCAGCCAACCAGGCGTTTCCCCTCCCACGCCGCTGCGGCGAGGGAAAATCGCGGCACAATGAAAAAAAGGCGCCCCGGAAATCCGGGACGCCTTTTTCACTTCAGCAAAAGCCGGTGCTACATCTTGTTCAGAAGCGGAACGATGAGCAGCGAGACGATGTTGATGATCTTGATCATCGGGTTGACCGCCGGGCCAGCGGTGTCCTTGTACGGGTCGCCGACGGTATCGCCGGTAACAGCAGCCTTGTGGGCTTCGCTACCCTTGCCACCGTGGTAGCCGTCCTCGATGTACTTCTTCGCGTTGTCCCATGCGCCGCCGCCGGTGGTCATGGAGATAGCCACGAAGATACCGGTGACGATGGAACCGACGATCACGCCGCCCAGAGCCTTGGGACCAAGGGTGAAGCCGACGACGATCGGGGCGAGGATCGGGATGAGGCCCGGGATGACCATCTCTTTGAGAGCGGTCTTGGTCACGATGTCTACGCAGGCAGCGTAGTCCGGCTTGCCGGTGCCTTCCATGATCCCCTTGATGGTGCGGAACTGGCGACGGACTTCGTCGACGACCGCGCCGCCCGCCTTACCGACCGCTTCCATGCACATAGCGGCGAAGTAGTACGGGAGCATGCCGCCGATGAAGAGACCGACGATGATCTTCGGATCGGAGAGGGAGAAGCTCTTGTCCGCGATGGTCAGCTCCTGAACGTAGGAGGTGAACAGGATGATCGCAGCCAGACCTGCGGAGCCGATGGCATAGCCCTTGGTGACCGCTTTGGTGGTGTTGCCGACCGCGTCGAGCGGGTCGGTGACGGCGCGGACGGAGTCGTCCAGTTCAGCCATCTCGGCGATGCCGCCTGCGTTGTCGGTGATCGGGCCGTAAGCGTCCATGGCGACGACGATGCCGGTAAGGGAGAGCATAGAAACCGCTGCGATGGCGATGCCGTACACGCCCGCGCAGTTGGCCGCGACGATGATGCCCGCGGAGATGACGATGACCGGCAGTGCGGTCGCCTTCATGGAGATGCCGAGACCGGCGATGATGTTGGTGGCGTGGCCGGTCTTGGAGGCCTCGGCGATGTGCTTGACCGGGGCGTACTCGGTCGAGGTGTAGTACTCGGTGATCCAGAAGATGGCACCGGTGACGACCAGACCGACGATTGCGGAGATGAAGATGTTGGTTGCGGAGATGACCGTACCGTTTGCCTCGGCGAGACCCTGCGGGAACATCTGCACGGTGACGAAGTAGAAGGCGATGCAGGCGATCACGCCGGAAGCGATGAGCCCCTTGTAGAGAGCGCCCATGATCTTGCCGGAAGCGCCGAGCTTCACGAAGTAGGTGCCGATGATGGAGGCGATGATGGAGATGCCGCCCAGGATCAGCGGGTAGCTTACCGCGCCGGGGTTGGCGAAGGTGATGGCGCCAAGGAGCATGGCGGCGATCAGGGTGACGGCGTAGGTCTCGAAGAGGTCTGCGGCCATGCCGGCGCAGTCGCCGACGTTGTCGCCCACGTTGTCCGCGATGACGGCCGGGTTGCGGGGGTCGTCCTCGGGGATGCCGGCTTCGACCTTGCCCACGAGGTCGGCGCCGACGTCAGCGCCTTTGGTGAAGATACCGCCGCCCAGACGGGCGAAGATGGAGATCAGCGAGCCGCCGAAGCCGAGGCCGACCAGTTGGCTGACGACGTCCTTGACCGGTGCGCCCGGCATAACCTGCTGAAGGAACATGTAGTAGCCGGCAACGCCCAGAAGGCCCAGACCAACAACGAGCATGCCGGTGATGGCGCCGCCTTTGAAGGCAACGTTGAGAGCCTTGTGGATGCCGGACTTGGCAGCCTCGGTGGTCCTAACGTTGGCGCGCACCGAGACGAACATCCCGATGAAGCCGGTGAGGCCGGAAAACACTGCGCCGACCAGGAAGCCGACTGCGGTCATCCAGCCGAGGGAGGCGAAGAGAGCCACGAACATGGCGACGCCCACCACCGCGATGATGGTGTACTGACGTTTCATGTAGGCGCCGGCGCCTTCCTGGATCGCGGAAGCGATCTGCTTCATCCGCTCGTTGCCCTGGGGAAGCCCCAGGATCCACTGGGCCGAGATCAGGCCGTAGGCGACTGCCGCCGCGGCACAGACCAGGGCGAAGACTACTGCATACTGTTCCATTGAAAAAATTCCTCCTATTTAGATATGCCTCAAGAAAAGGCGTGCCTTCTAAATACGGTGACAAAAACGGGTGATTGTTATCGAAAATGCACTATTTTGTCAATCTAATTCATACCGCCGCTGGCGATTTCTTGGAATATACTCATCTTCATGACGTATACTTTGTGTCTGCCGCACCGCAGCTCGCTCCGGCTGAACCTCTAATCGATACAAGGCTGGCGTCGTCACTCAAGTGGCAAGAGGTCATTCACACACACCCCTCTCCTTGCCGACAGACAAAAGGTATCTGCCACACACGAGCTTGATAGCATGTTGGTACTGTCGGGGCGACGATCATGCTCCCCCCCTCTACCAGCCGACCGGCATGACGGCATCTATGCCAGTCACTTCAATTTCTTATCCAAGAATCGGATCCCGTAAACAGTTGCTTAACGGAGGTTGAATATGTATCATAACCCGATGCTTGATCTTAAATGCGGCGATCACAGCTATCCTTTGCATCTTGCGCCGGAACACGTCCTTTCCGTGCTGCGCCCCCGCCCCTGCACCCCAGAGGGAACGCCGGCCGAACTGGTCGAGCGCGCGCTTGACGGCTGCGCCGGGATCCTGGCGGACTTCGCCCCCGGCGAGCGAGTGGTGATCGTCACCTCAGACGTCACACGCCCCACCGGAAGCGATATCTACCTCCCCTTGCTTGTCTCCAGACTGAACGCCGCCGGAATCAGGGACCGCGACATCGAGATCGTCGTCGCACTCGGGATTCACCGCAAGCAGACCGCGGCGGAACACAGGAGGATCGTCGGCGAACTCTACGGCCGGATCCAGGTCACCGACCACGATTGCGACGACCCCGGCGAGATCGTGTACCTGGGCGACACCTCGCGCGGCGTTCCCGTCGAGATCAACCGGCGCGTCGCCGAAGCGGACCGGCTGATCCTGACCGGCGCCGTTACTTTTCACTACTTCGCCGGGTTTGGCGGCGGCCGCAAGAGCATGCTTCCCGGCGTATCCAGCCGTAAAAGCTGCATGGCGAGCCACTTCTCGGTCCTGAACCCGGAAGAGGGAAGCGGCCGGCATCCCAAAGCCGTGACCGGAAACCTGGAGGGGAATCCGGTGCACGAGGCGATGCTCGAGGCTTGCGCGATGCGGCCTCCGAGCTTCATCCTCAACACCGTGCTGGGAGGCGACAAGGAGATCATCGCCGCCTTCGCCGGAGACTGGCGCGAGGCCCATGGCGCCGGATGCCGTTTCTACGCCGAGACCTTCTCGGCCCCCATCGCTCAACAAGCGGACCTCGTGGTGGTTTCCTGCGGCGGCTTTCCCAAGGACATCAACCTGATCCAGGCCCACAAGTCGATGGCATACGCAAGCCGAGCGCTGAAGCCCGGTGGGGTCATGATCCTTTTGGCCGAATGCCGCGACGGTTACGGCAACGCCACTTTTTTCAATTGGTTCGGCTACGAAACTTGCACCGAACTGGAGTCCACCCTCAGGAAGCGCTACGAGATCAACGGACAGACGGCCTGGTCGGTGAAGGAGAAGGCGGAACGCTTCCGCATCGTGCTTGTCTCCGTTTTGCCCGATGAAGAGGTGCGCACCATGGGGATGGTCCCGGCGGCGACGCTGGATGCGGCGCTGGACGTCGCACGCCCCCTGCTCCCGGAACAATTCAAAGCGTACGTGATCCCGGCAGGGGGAACGGTACTGCCGGTGATGAACATTTAGAATACGAAATCCCCCTCTCGGCTTCCACGCTACAGCGGGGAGGAGCTATGAACGAAAGGAAATCTTGAATGCTAGACGCAAGCGTATTGAAGCAATTGACCGATATCGTCGGTGCAGAGAACATCGCCACCGGAACCCAGGACCTCATCTGCTACGGCTACGATGCGACCCAGATGGAATTTCTTCCCGACGCCGTGGTGCACCCGGACAGCGCCGAGCAGGTATCCAGGGTCCTTAAGCTCGCCAACGAGGTGAAGCTCCCGGTCTTCCCGCGCGGCGCCGGCAGCGGCTTCACCGGCGGCGCCCTCCCCAAGGGAGGCGGGATCGTCCTCGTCACGACGAGGATGAACCGTATCCTCAGGATCGACACCGACAACCTGGTGGCCGAGGTGGAGCCTGGTGTCGTCACCGAGACATTCCAGATGGCGGTCGAGAAGCTAGGTCTTTTCTACCCACCCGATCCCGCATCGCTCAAGTTCTCCACCCTCGGCGGAAACGTCGCAGAGTGCGCCGGCGGCCCGCGTGCGGTCAAGTACGGCGTCACCAAGGATTTCGTGATGGGCCTCGAGGTGGTACTCCCGACCGGCGCGATCATCCGGACCGGGGGCGAGACGGTGAAGGGTGTCGTCGGTTACGACCTGACCAAGCTTCTGTGCGGCTCAGAGGGGACACTCGGGGTGATCACCAAGATCATCTTCAAGCTCCTCCCCTACCCCGACGCCAAGAAGACCATGCTCACCGTTTTCGACTCCATCGACGGTGCGGCGCGCGCCGTTTCAACGATCATCAAGAACAAGATCATCCCGACCACGCTTGAATTCATGGACCACCCGACACTCACCTGTGTCGAGCGCCGTTTCAACCTCGGCATGCCCGACAGCGCACGTGCCGTACTCCTGATCGAAGTGGACGGTGACCGCGACCTGATCGAAAAGCAGGCCGGAGAGATCCACAAGCTGATCGAGCCCCTGGGGCTCGTGCAGTTCAGGGTGGCGAAGGATGCCGCCGAGAGCGAGGAGCTTTGGAAGGTGCGCCGCCTGGTCTCCCCGTCGCTGCGCGACGTGAACCCGGACAAGTTCAACGAGGACATCGTGGTGCCGAGGAGCAAGGTGCCCGACGTGATCCGGCGCATCGAGGTGATCCAAAAGCGCTACGACATCCCCATCGTCAACTTCGGGCACGCCGGCGACGGCAACATACATGTGAACATCATGATCGACAAGAGCGTGCCGGGTCAGCTTGAGAAGGCGCACGAGGCGATCAAGGAAGTGTTCCAGGCGGCGCTCGATTTGGGCGGCACCATGTCCGGCGAGCACGGCGTAGGGCTCGCGAAGCAGCCCTACATACCGATGGAATTGAACGCCGAGCAGATAACGGCGATGAAGGCGATAAAGAGCGCCCTGGACCCGAACAACATCCTGAACCCGGGCAAGATGCTGCCGTAAGGCGACAGACGAATTAACAATTGAGAATGGACAATTGACGATGGGGAGCCCCCATAATTCCCAGGCCTCCCATAAGTCACATAGTTCACATTGACTACTACAAGCGAGACCCCAGCATGACCAAGAAGCAAACCGACCCGCTCGAGCGGGTAGCTCAAGACATGAAGAAATGCGTGAAGTGTGGCGCCTGCCGCGCCAACTGCCCCGCCTTCAGCACCTTCCAGCGCGAACCTGCAACGGCGCGCGGCAAGGTGGCGCTAGCACAGCACCTGGCGAAGGGCGACATCACGCTCGACGACGGCACCTACGCGGCCATGTCCAAATGCCTTCTGTGCGGCAGTTGCGTCGACAAGTGCCCGAACCAGGTTCCGACCGACGAGATCGTCATCGCAGCAAGAGAGGCGCTCGCGCAACGCCGTGGCCTCACCACCTTCCATAAGGCGGTGGGACAGGTGATCAGAAACCGCAAGCTGATGAACTTTGGCGCGCTCGCCGCCGCGGTGCTTGGCCCGGTCTTCTTCAGGAAGGTCCCCTCTACCTCGGGCCTCAGGCTCCGCTTCCCGATGCCGTTTCTCGGCGGCAGCCGCCACGTCCCGCAGATCGCCAAAAAGCCGTTTATGAAACGCCACCCTGAGGTGATCAAGGGGGAGCCGGGTAAACCGACTATCGTCTTCTTCGTAGGGTGCATGACCAACTTCGTCTACACCGAGATCGGTGAGGCGACCCTCGCCCTGTTCCGGCATCTGGGGTGCACGGTCATCATCCCGCAGGGACAGCAGTGCTGCGGCCTCCCCGGCATGTCCGGCGGCGACCTCAACACGGTGCGCGAACTGGCCGAACAAAACCTGGCGGCGCTGGAGAAGTACCCGGCGGATTACGTGATGACCGCCTGCGCCACCTGCGGCGGGGCGCTGCACAAGCTCTATCCGCTGGTGATCGGTAAGAGAAACCCGGAACTGAAGGAACGCCTGCAGGCACTCGCGGACCGTACCGTCGACGCCGCCGTCTTGCTGCAGAAACTCGGGTTGCACCCCGAGGAGACCGGCGCCGCGGAGGGGATGCGCATCACCTATCATGATCCCTGCCATCACAGGACCGCAGGGATCGCCAAACAGCCGCGCACCCTTTTGAAAGAAACACCGGGACTGGAACTGGTCGAGATGGAGGGTGCGGACCGCTGCTGCGGCCTGGGCGGGACCTTCAACGTCTACCACTACGAGAGCTCGCTCGACATAAACGCCGGCAAGAGTGCGGCCATCATCGATACCGGCGCCGACGCCGTGGTAACCGGCTGCCCCGGATGCATCATGCAACTCTCCGACGGCCTGAAACAGGCCGGAGATAAAACGAGGGTATTACATACCGTCGAGCTTTTAGCGCGCAAAATCAGGAGCTGACAGGCACCCCCTGTCAGCTTTTCCTCCCCTCCTCACCCTCCTATTTTTTACTCTCCCTATAACCACCGTATTTCCAGCACTTTGGCCGTATACACGCTTTTTCTTATTGACTTTTTTACAGCAAAACCTTATGAAGGGTACGCGCCTAAAAGTAAAACAATAGTTCGTTTTACTACGCATCATTAGCTGTTCCGGCGCACCCAGGCCAGGTTCCATCAGCCCGAATGCTCTTTTAGTTAAAATGAAATTTCGAATGCTGCATGATACGTGAAAAGGACGTTACACCGGCCCGACCGACAGTACCTTTCTCCGCCGCACCACCCCTTCCGATTCACCAAAAGCCACTAATAACGCAGCATTAGCCTCCGGATCGTGCCCCAGGCCCCGCCCCCGCACGAAGGACGGCGACCGCCGGATTCCAGCCGGCGGTTTCAGGCAGCCTAAAACGGGCGGCCACGATAAGAGCCTCCCTTACCGCCCGGAGGTTGACGTTTTCGATAACTGACGAACCAAAGTGCAACACTTTTTTAATATCAAACCAGGAGGAAGTAGATGAGCTGCGCTGCACCCCCGAAACAGATGCAAAATCACAACGCCAGGAAGGATGCCACCAATGTCGAATAAAATAACCAAGCCCTCACTGAAAAACCCGTTTGACGTAGCGGAGAAGGTTGAATTCAATATCCCTGGCGAGATTTCCCGTGCCACGGGCGGCTATGAGGAGGCGATGCAGGCAGGTTACGACCTGATCCAGCGCCCCATCAAGTCGGTGAGCATCGACCAGATCGAGAAACAGCACTTTAAAAAACGTATGACGGTTTGGGAGAGGATCCGCGTCCTCACCGAGGAGGAGCCGAACATCCTGTTCCAGAACTGGGGCAAGAACTTGGACGGCGCTTCCCTCGTGACCGGCATCCTCAACATCCACGGCCGCGACGTCGCCGTGTACGGCCACGACTTCACGGTCCGCGCAGGCTCCATGGACGCGACCAACGGCAACAAGCTGGCCCGTCTTTTCTACATGGCAGGCGAGAAGGGTATCCCGGTCATCGGCATGAACGACTCCGCGGGCGCCTTCGTTCCCGCCGGCGTCGGCGGCCTCGACGGCTACGCCGAGGCCTTCACCGCGCTCAGGAAGATCTCCGGCGTGGTCCCCTCCATCATGTGCATGTTCGGCTTCAACGCCGGCGGCGGCTCCTACCTGCCGCGCCAGGGTAGCTTCGTGATCCAGCCGAAGGACACCTTCTTCGGCCTCACCGGCCCGGGCGTCGTCAAGAGCGTCCTCGGCGAGGACGTAACGCCGGAGGACCTCGGCGGACCCAAGGTGCACGGCCAGTCCGGCGTCGCCGACTTGACCGTTGAGGACGAGGTGGGAGCGCTCAGGACCGCGATCATGCTCCTTAACTACCTCCCGGACAACAACTCGGTGATGGCCCCCTACCAGGAGACCAGCGATCCGCTGGACAGAAAAACCTGGGAGATCAACACCCTGCTGAAGAAGGCCTTCAACTCCCCGACCGGCTTCAACACGCCGTTCGACGTCTCCATCATCATCCAGCAGATCTGCGACCACGGCGACTACTTCGAGATGCAGCGCGACCGCGCGCGAAACGTCGTCACCGCCTTCGGCCGCCTGGGCGGCAACGTGGTTGGCTTCGTCGCCAACAACTCGGCCGTCGACTCCGGCCAGATCGACTGCGACGCGGCCTACAAGATCGCCCGCTTTAACCGCTTCTGCAACATCTACAACATCCCGATGATCTTCATGGAGGACACCACCGGCTTCCTCCCCGGCCGCGAGCAGGAAGCGCGCGGCATCGTGCAGGCCGGGCGCGCCATGCTCGACTCCATCGTCGACATCCGCACCCCGCGCATCCTCTTGATCCTCAGAAACGCCTACGGCGGCGCCTACGCCTCCTACAACAACTACCCGACCGGCGCCGACCTGGTCCTCGCCCTCCCCACCACCCGCCTCGCCGTCATGGGCCCGGCCGGCAAGGAGTTCGTCTACAAGGACGAGCTGAGGAAGGTCAGAAACGCCGTGATCGAGCGCGTCAAGCGCGGCACCCAGGAGAGGATCGACGCTGGTGTCAAACCGGAAGCCGCCAAGGCGGACGCCGAGAAGGAAGCCGCTGAATGGCTGAAGACCGAGGAGGCCCTTCTCAACTCCCGTTACGAGAAGGAACTGATGAACCCGAAAGAGGCCCTTTCCCTGGGCTCCATCTCCTCGCTGGTCATGCCGACCGACCTGAGGAAGGTGCTCGGTGAGAACATCAACTTCTTCTTGCGTCACTACAAAGCCGGCCCGATGCAGGGCGTACAGAGGGAGTTCCACTAATGGCCACTACTGACTTGGGAATTGGAATTGCTCAGGGTGGGAGCACGGCTCCCGGTATGCCCGCAGGTTTCGCCGCTCAGGGAACGGCCGCCATGCAGGGAGTGCGCCCCTCGACGGCGACATATAACGTAACGGAGATGAAATCGATGGCACACACGTCCGAAAAATACACCACGAACCCGATGATCCACCGGGACCGCCGACTCGGCCTCTCGCAGTCCGCGTGGGTCCGCTCCTTCTCCTGTGAGGACCTAAAGCCGCTCATCGTCTGCCGCGGACCGATCCGGAAAGAGGCGATGGACGTTTACCAGGAGATGGGCATCACCCACTACGGCATCCTCCTCTCCGAGAAGGACTCGATCGTCTACCCGAACGCCCTGGCCCCCGAGCTGCGTACCCTGACCGACTCCAAGCGCGTACACCGCGTGCCCGACTACACCGGCGCCAGCAAGGAGGAGCGCGTCGAGCGTATCCACCAGATCATCAACATCGCCATCGACAACGGCTATGACTCCATCTTCGCAGGCTACGGCTTCATGGCCGAGGACGACGAGTTCGTCGGCGCCATCGAGAAGGCAGGTCTCAACTTCATCGGCCCCTGCGCCGCCACCCAGACCGGCGCCGGCAAGAAGGACGAGGCGAAAAGGACCGCGCTCTCGGTCAACGTCTCGGTCACCCCGGGTATCGACAACGTCACCGCCCGTACCCTCGTGAAGAAGCACGGCACCCGCGAAAAACTCCTCGCGCTCGCGAACTCCGACGGGCTCCAGTGCGACCAGAAGGTCCTCGCCGACGAGAAGCTCTCCCTGGAGGACCTGGCGGACCACATCCTGTACGCCTCCTACGCCAGGGGCGTCGACCTCTTCTCCATCGAGGAGCTCTGCGCACAGGTCGAGGCGGAATGCGCCGCGATGCTGAAGAAGCACCCGCAGTCCCGCGTCCGTCTGAAGGCGATCGGCGGCGGCGGTGGTAAAGGGCAACGCCTCCTCGGCGCGGCGCTCCTCACCAAGAAAAACGCCTCCGACGCGGACATCGCCAAGGCGGCAGCCGACGCCCCGGGTCTCGTGCGCGAGATCCTGAACGAGGTCAAGGCCAACGGCATAGGCGACAACAAGAACGTCCTCGTCGAGCTCAACATCGAGCAGACGAGGCACAACGAGATCCAGCTGCTGGGCAACGGCGACTGGTGCATCGCCCTTGGCGGCCGCGACTGCTCCCTGCAGATGCACGAGCAGAAACTCCTCGAGGTTTCGGTGACCCAGGAAGGGCTCATGGCCGCCATCGAAGAAGCGAAGGCCGCAGGCCGCAAGGCAGAGGTGAAGGCGCTCGAAAGCGACCTCAAGGTCCTGAAGCGGATGGAAGAGGAATCCGAGCGCTTCGGTAAGGCGGTAGGGCTTGACTCCGCCTCCACCTTCGAGTGCATCGTCGACCGCGACCGCCATTACTTCATGGAGGTCAACACGAGGATCCAGGTGGAGCACCGCGTTACCGAACTCTGCTACGCGCTCAAGTTCGTGAACCCGGACGATGCCAACGACTTCTTCGTGGTCGAAAGCCTCGTCGAGGCGATGGCGCTCCTCGCACGCCACAAGAAGCGGGTGCCTAAACCGCAGCGTTTCGTCCGCATGAACGCCGCCGTCGAGGCACGCCTTAACGCCACCGACGCCTCCCTCTCCCCGCACGCAGGGGGGATGATCCGTTACTGGTCTAAGCCGATCGAGGGTGAGATCCGCGACGACCAGGGTATCAGCATGCTGAACCCGGATACCGGCATCTTCATGAAGTACAAGGTAGCCGGCGCCTACGACTCCAACATCGCCCTCTTGCTCACCACCGGCGATGACAGGAAGGCAAGCTACGACAAGATGTCCGAGGTGCTGCGCGCCACCACGCTGCGCGGCTCCGACCTCGCAACGAACCTCGAGTTCCACTACGGCCTGGTGAACTGGTTCCTCGGTAGGAACGTGATGGCGAAGCCGACCACCCGCTTCGTGGTCCCGTACCTCACCCTGGTCGGCACCCTGAAGGAGGAGGCGAACAAGCTCGATCCGGTCTACGCCTTCCTGCAGATGAAGAAGCACTACGCGAAGATGGTGGCCGACGCCTATGCCGACCAGCCCGAGGTTGCGGCAAAAGAATCGAAGAACATGTCGGCGCTTCTGGACCGCAAGGGGACCCTGATCATCCGCCCCATCGAGCGACTGCTCGGCGACCCGCACCTCCTTTCTGGCTGGCTGTCGATCAACACCAAGAACTTCAGGATCGACAAAGGCAAGGTTGTTTGGCTTAGGAATCCGGTAGGTGTTCTGAACGAGACCTACGAGTACCTGCACATGAACCACCGTCCGCACAAGCCTGCGGCGGAGATCATCTGGAGCCACGACAACGAACTGCTGCAGCAGGCGCTGCGCTTCTCGAGAACGCTGCGCGAAAACTTCGGTCTCGCTCGTGACGAGTACTTCACCCTGAACGAGATCGTCAACAAGGAGGAACCGCAGGGGGGCTTCGACGCGGATACCTGGCAGCAGATCCGTTCCGCCCACTTCGGCTACGAGGCGGGCCTGGAGCTTCTGGGCATGCTCTTCCTCGTCGGCCAGAACACCAAGTTCTGGGACCTGCGCGTCGAGGAGGACCTCGAGATCACCATCCCCGAGTACCTGAACGATACCGACCTGCAGGCCCGCATGAAGAAGGTGCTGGTTCCGCCGCCGGCCACCAAGGCCGACGAGATCGTCGCAGCCTGCGGCGGCATGTACTACGCGCAGGAGGCCCCGGGGATGCCGGCATTCGTCACCGAGGGTATGCACTTCGAGAAGGGGCAAGCGCTCTACATCATCGAAGTCATGAAGATGTTCAACAAGGTGTACGCACCCTTCTCGGGAACCATCGACAAGATCCTCGTCACCTCCGGCGACGGCACCATCGTCTCCAAAGGGCAGCCGCTCTTCAAGGTCACCCCTGACGAGAAGTTCGTCGAGGTCGATGTGAACGCGCTCGAGAAAGAGAAGCGCACCCTCACCTCCGAGTACCTGAAGGCGGTACTCTAGGGGGTCGTCTGCACGACGCAAAAGGGCTCCGGATGTAACCATCCGGAGCCCTTTTCCTCATCGACTGACCCCGCGCAAACGGCCGGGTCAGTTGTTTTTTTGTCAGCGTATCAAGCGGCGGCGAAGCAGATGTTGTCGCCGGAGAGTGCCTCGAGGAAGGTGTCTGCAAGGGGGTCCTTCACGATGGCCATCATGCCGTGGTTGACGGACCAGGTGGTACCGCAGGTCGGGCACTCGACGAGGTCTTCGTTAAAGGCTCCGGCACGAAGGTCCATGCCGTTGTGTTCATCGTTCTTGCATACGGGACATTGCATCTAGGTTCTCCTCCAGCCCCCGATGGGGCGCTCTTTGTTTTTTTGTCGAAGTGAACTATAGAAACCCCGGGCTTGTTTTACAAGAGAAATAATCCCGAAAGTCGTTGTAAAACAGAATGTTATCACGGCGTTTGCGTTTTGTATGACAGATCGACATTTTACGGAATCGTTCAGAAATAAAACAAGCAGAAAGAAGGCCGCCGAAGCACGACAAGATAAGCTGTTGTTTTTACATAAATTTTGATATTTAGATCATCATTCTAAAAATAAAACAGTTTGAGATCCAGTCCCGGCTCAAATCGGCCGTGACAGTTAATAAAAAATAATTCCCTTTCCCGTAAATTTAGCGTAAACAAAAAACGTCTTCGAACCTTTCCTCTCATCACAAACACTTTGGTACCGCCAGGAGAGCAACATGAGCATTTCTGAAAAGAAGCAGGCATGGCAGGCAGCAGTTGAGAAAAGCATGGCCAAGGCGCCCGAGCGCAGGGGCTCGTTCAAGAACAGCTCCGACATGGAACTCGAGCGCTGCTACGCGCCGCAGTTCGACTACCCGGGCTACGGGGAGAACTTGGGCTTTCCCGGGCAGTACCCGTTCACGCGCGGCGTGCAGCCGACCATGTACCGCGGCAGGTTCTGGACCATGCGCCAGTATGCAGGCTTTGGCAACGCCGCCGAGTCCAACGAGCGCTACAAGTACCTGCTCTCCGCCGGCCAGACCGGCCTCTCCATCGCCTTCGACCTCCCGACCCAGATGGGATACGACTCCGACGCCTCGATGAGCCGTGGCGAAGTGGGCAAGGTCGGGGTCGCCATCGACTCGCTGGCGGACATGGAGGTTCTCTTCGACGGGATCCCGCTGGACAAGGTCTCCACCTCGATGACGATCAACTCCACTGCGGCCATCCTGTTGGCCATGTACATCGCGGTAGCCGAGAAGCAGGGGGTCTCCGCCGACAAGATCTCCGGCACCATCCAAAACGACATCCTCAAGGAGTACATGGCCCGCGGTACCTACATCTATCCGCCGAAGGAGTCGATGCGCATCATCACCGACATCTTCGCCTACTGCAGGGATAACGTTCCCAAGTGGAACACGATCTCCATCTCCGGCTACCACATCCGCGAGGCAGGCTCCTCCGCCGTGCAGGAAGTGGCATTCACCCTGGCCGACGGCATCGCGTACGTCGAGGCCGCCGTAAAGGCGGGGCTCGACGTGGACGAGTTCGCGCCGCGCCTCGCCTTCTTCTTTAACTCTCATAACAACCTCCTCGAGGAAGTGGCCAAGTTCCGCGCCGCCCGCCGCATGTGGAGCCGCATCATGCGCGAGCGCTTCAAGGCAAAGGACCCGCGTTCCCAGATGCTGCGCTTCCACACCCAGACGGCCGGGTGCACCCTCACCGCGCAGCAGCCGGACAACAACATCATGCGCGTGACGCTGCAGGCGCTCGCCGCCGTCCTTGGCGGCACCCAGTCGCTGCACACGAACTCCCGTGACGAGGCGCTTGCGCTTCCCACCGAGGAGTCGGTGCGCATCGCACTCAGGACCCAACAGGTAATCGCGTACGAGTCCGGCGTCGCCGACTCCATCGACCCGCTGGCCGGTTCCTTCCTCGTCGAGTCCATGACGGACCAGATCGAGCAGCAGGCAATGGCATACATCGAGAAGATCGACTCGCTTGGCGGCGCGGTCGAGGCGATCTCGAAGGGATTCCAGCAAAAGGAGATCCAGGATTCCGCTTATGCGTACCAGCGCTCCATCGAGAAGGACGAGACCATCATCGTCGGCGTGAACAAGTTCACCGTCGAGGAAGGCGCGCCGCAGGGTCTTCTGAAGGTCACTGACGAGGTGGAGGTTAAGCAGAAGGAAGCGCTTGCCAGAATGAAAGGCGCCCGTGACACTGCAAAAGTCGAAACGACGCTCAAGGCACTGGAGCAGGCTGCCAAGGGAAGCGAGAACCTTATGCCCTTTATCCTCGACGCAGTTAAGAGCTACGCGACTCTCGGCGAAATCGCCAACGTCATGCGCGGCGTCTTCGGTATACACAGAGAAACCGTGGTCCTTTAACCACAAACAAGCAAACAGTTCCTGCCGGAGCAGCATCACGTTGTTCCGGCAGGAACCACACTCTTCCAGACAGTTGCAACCACACAACCACGGTTCTTGCCGCCTTTTTTCCCAACTACACAGTCAATGCCTGCACCTAAATACTTCTCAGGCTGCTCCCACTGAGCAAATTTTTCAAAACTGTAACTTGCACCCATTTCATTTTGCTGTAATATTTTCCGCGGTCAGATTTATTCTGGCACGCAACAGGGGAGACGCATGCTCAACAAGATAAATCACCTTGGCGTAGCAGTCACATCAATCGAAGAAGCACTTCCTTTTTACCGCGACATCCTCGGAATGAACTTCGCAGGCATCGAAGAGGTCCCCAGCCAGTTAGTAAAAGTAGCTTTTCTATCCATCGGTGAATCCAAGATCGAACTGCTGGAGCCGACCTCGCCGGAGAGCCCGGTAGCCAAGTTCCTCGAGAAGAACGGCCCCGGCGTACACCACGTGGCCTACGGCGTGAAAGATATCGAAGCTACCATCGCCAGACTGGTGGCCGGCGGCACGCGCATGATCGACGCGACCCCAAGAAACGGCGCCCATGGTGCACGTATCGCCTTTCTACACCCCAAGAGTAGTAACGGTGTGCTGACGGAACTGTGTGAGGCGCACGACGACTGCCATTGACACATGCAACATTCGATATCTCATGAGCCGAATTTTTTTTTGTTGACATTTGTTTGAATAATAATATAGTGGCGCCAGATTTATATAACAGTGGTTTGCTCATTGGGATAGGCTGTACAGGCTGCTCTGCGTGACGTTCTGCTTTTATGTCGAGGAGATAATCGTTGCTGACTCAAAACAGCCGCAGGACACTAACACAAGAGCTCTCACATCTCCCGGTTCATTAACTGTGGCTGACTCGAGGGCTCTTTTTGCGTAATGAGTTTCGCCCTTTAGGCGAAAGTCGGCATAGAAGCAAATATATTGTGTTTAACAACCAACCAGGAGGTAGACAATGAGCTTTCAAAAGAAACTGCTTGCATTTGCAGCCGTAAGCGCGCTTAGCGCAGCAACCGCCGTTCCGGCAATGGCGCTGGAGAACGAGTTCCACGGGATGTTCAAGTTCATGGGCTTCCAGACCAACGCGCTCCAGGGCGGCGACGCTAAAGTCCTCGCATCCGACGACGCGCATTCCGGCTTCTTCGCCGAGCAGCGTGCACGCATCATGTACACCGCCAAGGCAAACGACAACCTGAAGCTGGTCACCCACTTCGAACTCGATACCCGCTTTGGCGGCATCAAGGTCACCGACGGCAAAGGCTACAAGGGGACCTACAACGGCAACGACTCCGGTAACCTCGATGCCGACGCGCTGACCCTCGAAACCAAGAACGTCTACCTCGACTTCAACTGCCCGATCACCGGTGCCAACTTCAAGGTCGGTAGCCAGCCCTGGGCCGATGCTTACCAGAGCCTCTTCCTCCTCGCTGACATGACCGGCGTCATCGCCACCAAGAAGGTCGACAACTTCACCGGGTCGCTCGGCTGGTTCCGCTTCGACGACAACACCGCTGCTATTGCATCTACCGACACCACCAACACCGGTGCCGGCCAGTACACCGCAGACCTGATCGTCGTTGACGGCAAATACGCCATCAACAAAGACATCACCGTCGGGGCTACCTACTACAACATCCAGAACGACACCGCGCTTACCGCCGCCACCACTACCGCTCCCACGGTACCTGTCCCGAACTACGAGCTGCTGCACATGATCGGCCTCAACGCCGACATGAAATTCGGCGACGCCGTCGTCAAGCCGTTCGCTGCATACCAGTTCGGCGAGAAGAACAGCACCACCGATATCTCTGCTTACATGTTCGGCGCCACCGGCAAGGTGAAGGTCGGCCCGGGCTCGGTCAACTTCGCTGGCTACTACCTCTCCGGCGACAACAACAACACCGGCGACGTGAAGAGCTTCCAGACCGTTGCTGCATCTACCACCTACTTCAACGCGTCCAACATGTGGCTGCTCCAGCGTCCGGGCCAGGCGATCAACACCTCCACCTCGCTGCTTGGCAACGACAACACCGCTAAAGGCCTCGGCACCGCCGGCGTATTCGCAGGCTACGAAGGGACCATGGACAAGGTCTTCTACAACGCCAACGTTGGCTACATGACCACCAGCAAGAAGAACGCAGCCGGCGACAAGTCGATCGGCACCGAGATCAACGCCCAGGTCGGCTACAAGGTCTACGACAACCTGAGCGCCAGCGTGGCAGGTGCCTACGCGTTCCTCGGCAACTACTTCGACGCAACCGCGCCGGACGCCGACAACCCGTACCTGGTCAACGTTCAGCTGAGCTACGCATTCTAAGAGCCAGCGAGACAAAGATCCAAACGAAGGGCCGGAGGGGCAACTCTCCGGCCCTTTCTTTTTATGCACAACGTTGTCTCCCCTCTGCCTGCCACTGTGCCCCCCCTCATCCTTGCTGCTTTGACTCCTTTTCCATCATGAGCCACTGCTTTATGAGTAAAGCCCCCTGCCGCAGAGCCCCCCCAAACTCTTCAGCCAATATTTCTCACCGGAGTTGACAACGTGTGGCAATATGGTTCAATCCTTGCTGGTTTTTAATTCATCAGACAAGGAGCTACCGTATGAGAAAGATGGCACTTTTGTTGGCTGCCGGGCTGTCAATGCTGTCTTCGGTACCGGCTTTCGCACAGGCCTCGGCCGATCAGAAGGACGAGTGCCTGCTCGCCTCCAGGAACTGCATGAACCAAGTCGACGACATCAAGGAAAGGATCTACAAGCTGAACAGCGAGATCAAAAAGGGGACCAGGGTCTACACGCCTCAGGAACTAAAGAAACTCAAGGACAAGCTGAAGGAAACGAGCGACGTGTTGCGTGCTCTGGAAAATCCGGACAGTTAGGGGTAAACTTAAACAGTTGGCTATCAACATCTGTCACAGAAAGGAGTGCACTATGAAAAGGGTTATGCTGGTATTGGTAGGATCCTTGTTCCTGACAAGTAGCACAGGGGCGTTCGCCCAGCAGACTCAGGCTGAGAAGAACGAGTGCCTGCTTGCCTCCAAGAACTGCAAGGATCAGGTAGACGACATCTACAAACGGATGCAGCGCCTGGACAAGGAAATCAAAAAAGGGACCAAGGTCTATACCCCTCAGGAGCTGAAGCGCCTGCAGGAGAAACTCACCGAGACACAAGAGACCTTGAGGGATCTGGAAAAACCTGGTCACTGATGCCGACTTGAGACAATCTGATGCGTTGAAAAGGGCGGGCCTTAGGCCCGCTTTTTTCGTATCTCCCCCCAGCTCTACCACCTTGCAAAACTGCGCCCAGCAAGGTGCGAAACAGTTTGACTATCGCATATCGCTCTGCGATAATTCGGCGTCTTAAATTCACCCGAAAGCGGAGCAATCATGAAAAGATCCCTCGTCGCAACACTGGTTCTCCTGAGCGCACTGCTCGCCGCCACCGTAGCCTCCGCCGGCACCACCCGCGCCTATATTGCCGACTTCGCCGTATCCCCGGCCGACACTGCCAATCTGAAACCGACCCTGCAGCGCCTCCTGGCCACCCGTCTCGCCGGCGAAGGCCTCGTAACCGTCGACAGCGCCGCCGAGGCTGACGTGATCGTCTCGGGGAGCTACGTCACCCTGGGCAAGATGTTCAGCCTCGACGTGATCGCCAAGAACGCTTCCGGCAAACAGGTCGCGTCCGCCTTCGAGCAGGGGGAGAGCGTGGACGCGCTGATCCCGGCTATCGGCAAGCTCTCCGCGAAAATCAAGGGCGACATCCTAAGCCAGGTTAAAGTTCAAGCGGCAGCCCCAGCCACGGCCGCGCAGGTCGCACCGAGCGCCGAGATCGTCAGGAAACCGGCGTCCGCCGAAATCGTCATGGCCCCAGCCGCAGAAATCGTGCACAACGATGCGATGCCCGGCTGGTACAGCCAGCGCATCACCGGCGTCATGAGCGGGATCGCAACCTGGGGGACCAAGGACGTCGTTGTCGCCGACAACACCGGGATCCACGTCTACCGTCCCGGCGCCAAATTGGACCTGGTAACCGAGGCGGCCCTCCCCGACCGGATGAAGATCCTCGGCATCGACGCAATGGGGCCCGAGGCAAGCGGGCGCGTCCTCATCTTCGTGACCATCATAGACCGCGAGACCGTCGCCTCCAGGATCTACGCCCTGCAAAACGACACACTAAAGATCGTGGCGGAGGAGATCCCGTACATGTTCCGGTCTCTGTCACCCTACGGCGGCCCCAAGAAGGTGTACGCCCAGCAGATGGGACGTTCCGAAGACTTCTACGGCGACGTGTACGAAGCGAACATCGTCGATGGCGGCGTGAAGCTCACAAACCCCATAAAAATGCCGCGTTATGCGAACGTCTTCAACTTCAACATGTTCCGTGACAAAAGCGGCAAATCCTACCTGACCGCCTTCAGCGAAAGCGGCTATCTCCTTGTTTACTCGGACACCGGCGAGGAGATCTGGAGAAGCAGCGACAAGCTGGGCGGCTCGGAGACCTACTTCCAGAAGAAGGATGCCGACGAAAGAACCACCGGCACCCCCTTCCGCACCCGCTTCATAGACCAGCGCATCGTAGTGACCGACAAGGGTGACGTGCTGGTGCCGCAAAACAGCGGCTTCTTCGTGCTCGGCAACCTCCGCTCTTACTCCAAGTACTCGATCGTTTCCTTCGCCTGGAACGGCTCCTCCCTCGAAGAGAGCTGGCGCACCAAGCAAAGCCAGAACTACCTGGCCGACTGGACCTACAACCCGGCAGCGAAGGAACTCACCCTCCTCGAGGTCGCCCAGAAGGGGACCTTCGGCGGCAAGGGCGGCAGCGTGGTGCGGGTTCTTGGCGTAGAGTAGCTCAAACGGCGGGGGGAATGGTCTTGACTTCCCCCCGCCATACTGTTACGATTCCTCGCTTTCTTGCCACATTTAGCCGGACTGCCGGTACCCCCGGACGTTAGGACGACCCGTGACCAACCCCTCATGTATTGAAGCGCCCCTCCCCAAAGGGGTAAGCGATTTTCTCCCGGAAACCGCAGACAAGATCACCTTCATCGCGGACAGCATCCACCGAGTCTTCGAGCTCTGGGGCTTCAGGCGCATGATCACCCCGCTGCTCGAGTTCGAGGACGTGCTCGCGCGCATGGGGGACGAACTGCGCAGTAAGACCTTCCGCTTCGACGACCGCCAGACCGGCCGACTCCTGGCCATTCCGCCCGACATCACCCCGCAGGTGGCGCGCGTCGTTGCCACGCGGATGCACGCCCTTCCCCTGCCGCACCGCATCTACTATTCCGGCCGCGTGCTCAGGCAAGCGCAGATGCAGTCCGGCAGAAGCCGCGAGATCTTCCAGTCCGGTGTCGAGCTGATCGGCCTGAATTCGCCCGAGGCGGACGCCGAGATGGTCGCCATGGCGGTCGAGGTTCTGAAAGACCTCGGCTTCACCGGTTTCAAGGTCGACCTGGGACAGGTCGAGTTCTACCGCGGCATCATGGACAGCTCCGGGCTCGGCGCCGAGGTCAAGGCGCAACTGCAGGAGGCGATCAGCAAGAAGGAGGTCACCGCGGTGCGCTCCATCCTGGAAGCCGCCGGCGCCCCCGAGCGGGTGAAGGAAGAGATTTCGCTTTTGCCGAGGCTTTACGGCGGACGCGAGGTGCTGAAGGAAGCGGCCCGCATCGCCGGCAATGAGCGCTCGAAAAAGGCGCTCGACAACCTGGCCCAGGTGATCGAAATCCTCGACATCTACGGCGTCGCCGAGCACCTCACCATCGACCTAGGTGAGATCCGCGGGCTCGACTACCATACCGGCATCACCTTCGAGGGATTCGTTCCTGGTATTGGCGAGGCGGTTTGCAGCGGCGGCCGTTACGACGACCTCACGGCGAAGTACGGCTACCCGGCTCCGGCGACCGGCTTCACCTTCAACATCCTCGCCCTGCTCGCCAGCATGGCGAAGCGGCCCGAGGTAGAGGCGTCAAGCAGCCGCGACTTTCTCATCTTCAACAAAAAGGACGAGCGCCGTGAGGCACTCGAGGTGGCGCAGAAACTGAGGAGCCTCGGCTTTACATGCGCCAGAGACATCATCAAGCGTGACTTTGAAAGCTCGTTGGACTACGCCAAAAAGACGGACATCCGGATGCTTTTGGTGATCGGTGCCGAGCAGTGCGCGGCGGACCAGCTCTACCTGGTACGCGTCGCGGACCGGCGCGCCGTCGCTGTCAGCAAAGAGGAGTTGTTCGACAAGGGTCTCGATTTGAAATTCGATCAAGAAGGGGAGAATCATGGCTAACGTCGTTGTAATTGGTGCCCAGTGGGGCGATGAGGGTAAAGGCAAGGTAGTCGACATCTATACGGAATATGCCGACAACGTGGTGCGTTACCAGGGGGGCAACAACGCCGGGCACACGCTGGTGGTGGGTGACGAGAAGGTCATCCTGCACCTGATCCCGTCCGGGATTTTGCACGACGGCAAGCGCTGCGTCATCGGCAACGGCGTCGTACTCGACCCCGAGGTCTTCATCATGGAGATCACCCGTCTGAAGAGCAACGGGTACCTCAAGGATGACAGCATGCTGCTTCTTTCCGAGGCGCTGCACATCATCATGCCTTACCACAAGCGGATCGACATCGCCCGCGAGAGAAATTCCGGCGCCAAGAAGATCGGCACCACCGGGCGCGGCATCGGCCCCGCATACGAGGACAAGATCGGCCGCCGCGGCATCCGCCTCATGGACCTCCTGGACGAGAAGGCCTTCACCCGCAAGGTTAAGGAGGTGCTGGACGAAAAGAACCTGATCCTCACCCAGCTCTTGGGCGACGAGCCCTTCACCTTCGAGGAGATCTACAACGAATACATGGAGTACGCCAAGGTACTGCGCAAGTACGCCGCGGACACCTCGCTTCTTTTGCACCGCGAGATCAAGGCGGGCAAGAGCCTCCTCTTCGAAGGGGCCCAGGGCACGCTCCTCGACGTCGACCACGGCACCTACCCGTACGTCACCTCCTCCTCCACCTGCTCCGGCGGCGCCTGCACCGGCAGCGGCGTTTCCCCGAGGGAGATCCACGAGGTGGTCGGCATCTCCAAGGCCTACGCGACCCGCGTGGGGAGCGGCCCCTTCCCGACCGAGCTGCTCGACGACACAGGGGAGGCGCTGCGTCAGGCAGGACGCGAATTCGGCTCCACCACCGGGCGTCCGCGCCGCTGCGGCTGGTTCGACGCGCTGGTCGCGCGCTACGCCGTGCGGGTGAACGGCCTCTCCGGGATCGCCATCACGAAACTCGACGTGCTCACCGGGCTTGAGACCATCAAGGTCTGCACCGCCTATAAGTACAAGGAGCAGATCCTCGACGAAATCCCGGCAAGCCTCGAGGTGATGGAGCTGTGCACCCCGATATACGAAGAGCTCCCCGGTTGGAGCGAGGACATCACCGGTGCGAAGAGCCTTGCCGAACTCCCGAAGAACGCACAGGCCTACGTGACGCGCGTACAGGAGCTCTCCGGAGCCCCGGTGGTGCTTGTTTCCGTCGGTCCGCGCCGCGACGAAACCATCGTGCTCAGGAACCCTTTCGAGCGCGGCTAATTTTTTAATAAAAAGTATTGACTGGCAGAAATCGATTTGCTATAAGGTTGTTCTTGCTTCGCTGCACTGTTTGAGCCGCTAGCTCAGTTGGTAGAGCACCTGACTTTTAATCAGGTGGTCGTTGGTTCGATCCCAACGCGGCTCACCACCCGTCCCCATCGTCTAGCCCGGCCCAGGACACCGCCCTTTCACGGCGGCGACGCCGGTTCAAATCCGGCTGGGGACGCCACTCAAACAACAGCACAAAGGGGATTATCCCCCTCGAGGGAGCCGCTAGCTCAGTTGGTAGAGCACCTGACTTTTAATCAGGTGGTCGTTGGTTCGATCCCAACGCGGCTCACCACCCCTCAAAGGCAGGTTAAGTTTGACCCTCAAACTTAACCTGTTTTTTTCGGTCCCATCGTCTAGTGGTTAGGACACCGGCCTTTCACGTCGGTAACAGGGGTTCAAGTCCCCTTGGGATCACCACCAAAAGAAAGGCCGCCTCCCTCAGGGAAGGCGGCCTTTTCTTTTTGCCGCTTCCGGCCCAGCCTTACGCCTCCTTTTTCCCCGGCCACACCCGCATGCAGTACGGACATTCCTTCACCTCGTACGGCACCGTATCGCGCAACTGCTCCTGGTCGCGGCTTTCAGCGCACCCTTTGGCAACCGGATAGGTGTGGATGATGTTCTGCTTGATGAAGTACAGCATGACCTGCCTCCTTTGCTCGAAAAGGATTCCTGGCGAAATCACCGCCAATTGAAGAGTATGGTAAAGAACGATGTTGTCAACAGCGGGAAACTGGTCTAAAACTCATCCTGCTGCAGGACAGTGTCATGCATCCATCGCCAATGTCAGTAAATGCCGGTACGGCCCATCCCCTATGACTTCTCTCGACACCCAAAAGCACAACCCGCAGTCCGTGCTCGGCCACGAGCCGTTCCGGCTCTTCTGGCTGGCTCGCGTCTGCTCCTCGGTTGCGCTACAGATGCTGGCGGTAGCGGTCGGGTGGCAGATCTACGCCCTGACCGGCTCAGTCTTTTATCTCGGGCTCGTGGGACTCGCACAGTTTCTCCCCATGTTCATGCTCACCCTCGCCGTGGGGCACGTCGCCGACCGCTACGACCGGCGCCGCATCGCCGGGGCCTGCCAGGTGCTGGAGGGAGCGGCCCTGGTCGTACTGGCTCTTGGGACGTGGATGGGATGGCTGCAAAAGGAGGGGATTCTCGCCGTCGTCTTCGTCGCGGGCGCGCTGCGCGCCTTCGAGGGGCCGACCATGCTCACCCTGGTCCCGTGGCTCGTGCCGCAGCATCTGATCCCGCGCGCACAGGCGTGGTCCGCATCGGCGAACCAGACCGCGAGCATCGCCGGCCCGGCCCTGGGCGGCCTACTCTACGCCCTCGGCCCCACCACGGTCTACGGTTCCGCCGCCGCCCTCTTCTTCTGCGCGAGCGTCCTTCTTTCCCGCATCAAGGTGGAGCGCCCCCCCGCAAGCCGCGAGCCGGCCACCCTTACCTCCCTCTTTGCGGGGATCGCATTCATCAGAAGCCGGCAGGAGATCCTGGGTGCCATCTCGCTCGACCTCTTCGCGGTACTCCTGGGGGGTGCGACGGCGCTTTTGCCGGTGTTCGCCCGGGACATACTGCACACCGGTCCGGTCGGTCTGGGTCTCTTGCGCGCCGCCCCGGCCCTGGGCGCCCTCGCCGTTTCGCTCTTTCTCGCCCGGAACCCGCTCGGTGGCCGGGTCGGGCGCACCATGTTCGTCAGCGTGTTCCTCTTCGGCGCGGCCACCGTCGTCTTCGGCCTCTCCAACTCCTTCACCCTCTCCATGCTCTCCCTTGCCGTACTCGGAGCGGCCGACATAGTAAGCGTCGTCATCCGCTCCTCGCTCGTACAGATCGAGACGCCGGACGAGATGCGCGGCAGGGTAAGCGCGGTCAACTCCATGTTCGTCGGGACCTCGAACCAGTTGGGCGAGTTCGAGTCCGGGGTTACCGCCGCCCTTTTCGGCACGGTGCCCGCCGTCCTGATCGGCGGCGTCGGAACCATGGTCGTCGTGCTCTTGTGGATGCGTCTCTTCCCGAGACTTCTGGCGGTGGATCGACTGGGAGGCGAGTGATCAGGTGAGGGCGCGCACCGGGCAGGCGGCGAGACAGGCGCCGCAGCCGTTGCAAAGCTGCGGGCTGACCAGCAAGGCGTACTTTCGGAACCCGGATACCTCGAGGGTGATGCAGCGCTCGTGGCAGGCGGCAACGCAGCGCCCGCAGCCGGTGCAGCGATCGGGATCTATCTCTGGAAAGTCATGAGGCAACGACATTGTATCTGGTCCTTGGTGTGACTGGTTGAGACCGACAGCTTCTATTAAACGGGGCTAAAACCCCTTGCACAGCAACGGGGCAGCGCTTAGAATATCGCAGTCGACCTACACTACACAAGACAGGAGGTTCTTGCATGAAAAAGATAGGTGTAATTCTCTCAGGCTGCGGTGTGCGTGATGGAAGCGAAATTCACGAGGCGGTGCTCACATTGCTCGCCATTGACAACAGCGGCGCCAAGGCGGTCTGCTTCGCCCCGGACGTGGAACTCGACGAGGTGAACCACGTGACCATGCAGGAAACCGGCGCGAAGCGCAAGGTGCTGGTGGAGGCGGCCCGCATCGCGCGCGGCGAGATCTCCGACGTGAAGAACGCAAAGGCCGCCGAGCTCGACGCCATCGTCTTCCCGGGGGGCTTCGGCGCAGCAAAGAACCTCTGCAGCTTCGCGTCAGCGGGGCCTCAGGGGAGCGTGCAGCCGGACGTGCTCAAGCTGATCCGCGAGATGGCGGCGGCCAAAAAGCCGATCTGCGCCATCTGCATAGCACCCGCCGTCATCGCCCTCGCCCTCGGCAAGGACCTGGCGCCTAAACTCACCATCGGTAACGACCCGGGCACCGCCCAGGCGATCGGCGCCACCGGTGCGACTCACGTCGAGTGCCCGGCGGTCGACTGCATCGTGGACCGCGACAACCTCATCGTTTCTACCCCCGCCTACATGCTGGCCGGCGGCATCGCCGAGGCGGGCAAGGGGATCGAGAAGGCGATCAAGGCGACCCTCGAACTGATCAAGTAGGGGCTACCGGCTCAGGACGACCGCGTCTCTCGCCGTAAAAACTTCATTAGGCTTGAAGGCTGCCGCATTTTGCCCTAAGATGCGGCAGCTTCAATGAACGTTTCTATGGAGGGAAGACTACAGATGCGCAAAATGTTACTGCTCTTGGTGGGCGCGCTGCTCCTTGCAGCCCCCCTCGCGGGAGAGGCATCGGCGGAGGAGTTGAGGGGGAGGATCGCGGTGAGCGGCAAGATCGGCATCACGAACCCTGCTGACTCCGAGATGAACAGCCAGTACGGCAAGATGGTGGTTTCCAGCGACGCGGGACTGACCGGTGGCGTAGGCCTCATGTTCGGGGTGGATGACAACGTCGCGGTGGAGATGGAAGTGAGCCGCTCGACCTTCGACACCTCCGACTTCGGCGACGCCGACGTGACCGACGTCTCCATCGGCGCCCAGTACCGCTTTCAGGGCCAGAGGAACGTGGTTCCGTACGTGGGTGCCGGGCTCGACGTCCTCATCAACGACCTCGATCGAAAGTACACCAACACCACCGTCGGCGCCCACGTAAGCGGCGGTCTGGATTGTTTCGTGAACCGGCAGGTGGCCCTCAACCTCGAGCTCAAGGGGATCGAGTCGTTCAAGGCGGACGTGGACGGCCCGAACGGCAGCGGGAAATTCGACCCCTCCGCCCTCTCCTTCACCGTGGGTGCGAGGTTCTTCTTCAACTAAGAAAGCCACTTCACCAAAAGAACGACCGGCTCCCCCGCCCCGTTAACGAAGGGCGGGGGAGCCAACACCTCTCAACCCGCGTCCTCCCCGCCAAACGCCTTCAGGTATTCACGCTTCAGACGGCCGGTATCCCCCCCATCGATGAAATCCCAAGGGAGCATCTCGTCGAGCGGCACCTCGCGATGCACATAGCCGTCACAATCGAGGTCCGTCTCCCGCAGCGCCTCCTTCCAGTTGCGTAGCCGGTCCGCCTCGACGAGGAGTGCGGCGAGCCTGCGGTCCCCGCGCGACAAAAGCGCCTGCTGGTACGCCTCGCGCGGGCTCTCCATCTGCAGCTTCACGTTGGAAAGCCGCCCGAGCGCCTTCTGCAGGAACTTCCATTTCTTCTCCAGCGACTTCACCGGCTCCATCGCGCACCACTGGAACGGGGTGAAGGGCTTGGGGATGAACGGGTTCACGGAGAGCTGGATCTCGCCCAGGCGCCGGTTCGCCTTCGCCGCGGCCAGCACCCGCTCCCTGATCTTCACGGTGAGCGCCACCAGCTCCTCCAGGTCCTCCTGGGTTTCGGTGGGAAGCCCGATGATGAAGTAGAGCTTCAGGTTCAATATGTCGTGGCTCACCAGCATGTCGCAGGCGGCAAGGATCTGCTCCTCGTCGATCCCTTTCTTCACGAGATCCCTCAAGCGCTGCGAGCCCCCCTCGGGGGCGAGTGCCACCGACTTCTGCCCGCTCGCCTTGAGCGCCTCGATCATCCGGCCGTCCAGGTGGTCGATCCGGAACGAGGAGACCGAGAACTTCCCCCCCGCGGCGACGATGTCGCAGCAGAGGTCCCCGATGCCGGCGTAGTCCGAGACCGCAGCGGCCACAAGCCCCACCTTCCTCCCTTCCCCCACCCCTTCCATCACCTCCCGGCGCACGAGCTCCGGAGAGCGCGTCCGGTACGGGAGGTAGATGAACCCGGCGGCGCAGAAACGGCATGCACGCGGGCAGCCGCGTGAGAGCTCGACCAGGTGCATTCCTGAGAATTCAGTCGCCGCGGTGTGGAGCACGGTAGCGGTGGGGCGGCTCTCCTGGTCGGGGTCCCAGAGGCGGCACACCTTTTCAGGCGCACCCGGCGCGACCTTGAGCGCCACCTGACGTGCCCCCTCGTACTTAGGCTCGTAGAGCGACGGCACGTACACGCCGGGGAGAGCCGAGGCATCCGCGAGGAGAGCCAGGCGCGACCCGGCACCGCGCTGCAAAAGTTCGAAGAGCCCGGGGAGGATGGGCTCAGCCTCCCCCACGCAGACTAGGTCGAGGAACGGGGCAACCGGTTCCGGGTTCAGGAAGAGGGCCGCTCCTCCCGCCATGATAAGCGGCTGCAGCGGCGAGCGTTCCGCCGCGAAAGGATGGATCCCGCTAAGACGGAAGATGACAGGGAGGTTCAGGTAATCGCTCTCAAAGGAGATGGAAAAGGCGATGAGGTCGAACGAGGAGAGCGGACGTTCCGTCTCCAGGGAGAGCAGGGTCTCCCGCGTCCGCTCGAGCTCCTCCAGCTCTTCCCGCTCCGGCAGGAAGGCACGGTCGCAGGTGACGCCTGGTAGGGCGTTCAGCATGGCGTACACCGCCTGAAAGCCCAGGTTGCTCATGGCGGAGTGATAGCGGTTGGGGTAGACCAGGCAGCAGGAGAGGCCTCCGCCACCTTTGCCGGTGACCGGGCCGCTTTCTCCTGCCAGAAGGGCGCGTTTTCTTTCAATGATCTTCCAAGACATTGCGCCAAATTACCATCTTTGGGCGACCGGGTGAAAGAAAAAAGAAGGGAGCGTAGGTTGTCAAACCGCTCCGTGCCCCCTACAGCCCCCTTGCACGCCACCCGTATACGGGCAATTTCAACTAATGAGAGTTCAATTACTTGTTTTTACACGACTAATCTGCTATGGTTCGACCATTTTAAACAAATGTTCCGAAGGAGCGGTAATGGTACTCAAGGACATGGAGGACATCCGAAACAAAGCGGATTGTCTCAAGTCGGAGCAGGAAGTCGAGGAGGCGCTGTCACGCATGGCGCAGGAGATCGCGGAGCGCCTGGCGGGAACGGACCCGGTGGCGTTCTGCATCATGAACGGCGGGTTGTTCGTGACCGGCAAACTGGTGGACAAACTCCCCTTTGCCCTCGAGCTGGATTATCTCCACGCCACCCGTTACGGCGCGGAGCTTTTCGGCGGCAACCTGCTCTGGAAGGTGAAGCCGGAACGCTCCCTGAAGGGACGCACTGTGCTCTTGATCGACGACATCCTGGACGAAGGGGTGACGCTCGCCGAGATCACCAAGTTCTGCCGGGAGGAAGGTGCGGCCGAGGTGTACACCGCCGTCCTCGTGGACAAGTTACACGACCGCAAGGCGCCCGGCGCCAAGGCCGACTTCGTCGGTCTCGAGGTTGAAGACCGCTTCCTGTTCGGCTGCGGCATGGACATCGCAGGATACTGGCGCAATCTGCCCGCACTCTACGCTATGAAGGAGCAAAACCAGTAATGACCTCACGTATAGCCTCTTACTTCCAGTTCCAGCGTTTCGGCACCACCATGAAGCGTGAGATCATCGCCGGTCTCACCACCTTCCTCACCATGGCGTACATCATCATCGTCAACCCGGCCATCCTCGAGAATGCCGGCATTCCGCGCGGCCCCTCCACCACCGCGACCATCATCGCCGCCGTCTTCGGCACCGTGCTCATGGCCTTCTTCGCCAACCGCCCCTTCGCCATCGCGCCCTACATGAGCGAAAATGCCTTCATCGCCTTCGTCGTCGTTAAGGTGATGGGTTATTCCTGGCAGACCGCCCTCGCCGCCGTCTTTTTCGCCGGCGTCATCTTCACCCTGCTCACCCTTTTCAAGGTGAGGAGCTGGCTTGCCGAATCGATCCCGCTTTCGCTCAAATGCGCCTTTGCAACCGGCATCGGCCTATTCCTGACCTTCATCGGCCTCAACGAAACCGGCATCGTGGTGCTCGGCGTTCCGGGCGCGCCTGTGAAACTGGGTGACCTGTCCCACCCTTCGGTGCTCCTCGCCGTCTGCGGCCTGCTGTTCACCGTGGTGCTCATCTCACGCAAGGTGCTCGGGGCGATGATGATCGGTATCGTGGTCACCACCATCGCCTCCATCATCCTCAAGGTTACCCCGCTTCCGAACTCCTTCGTGAGCATGCCGCCGGACATCACCCCGATCCTCTTCAAGCTCGACTTCGCCGGTGCCCTCACCCCCGGCTTCTTCCCGATCATCCTGACCATCTTCATCATGGCGTTTCTCGACACGGTCGGGACACTCCTCGGCCTCTCCATGCGCGCCGACCTCCTCGATGAAAACGGCAACCTCCCGGAGATCGAGAAGCCGATGCTGGCCGACGCACTGGCCACAGTCGCCGCGCCGCTCCTCGGCACCACCACCACCGGCGCCTACATCGAGTCGGCCGCCGGTATCGAGGAAGGTGGCCGCACCGGCTTCACCGCGCTCGTCACCGCGCTATTCTTCCTGCTCGCACTCTTCTTCGCACCGCTTTTCACCATCGTACCGGCACACGCCTACGGCATCGCCCTCATCGTGATCGGCTCCTACATGATCAGCCCGCTCGCGAAGATCGATTTCGACGACTTCACCGAGCTGATCCCGGCCTTCCTGACCGTGGTGCTGATGATCTTCACCTACAACATCGGGGTCGGCATGACCGCCGGCTTCATCGCCTATCCCCTCATGAAAGGGGCGACGGGCCGCATCAAGGAGATGAAGGGGGGCATGTGGGTACTGGCGCTCCTGTCGCTCTCCTACTTCCTCTTCGGCGCCAAGTAAACCGACGCCGCCACAACCGGCAACCCGAGGCCGCTGCATCGAAAGGTGCGGCGGCCTTTTTTTGTCCACTCCACCGCCTCTCGCCCCCTCTCCTCCCCCCACATTTTTGGCTAAAGTTTCCGGCACCCGCCACCGATATGAAAACGAAATTCAAAACCTCCTCACTGCGACGATAAGAAGCACGATGCACCGCGGCCGAAGGCAGGGGAGGCCGGAACATCCCCGCAAGAAAGGAATATCCGTCATGTTGAAGAACCTGAAGATACGCACGAAGCTGTCGTTGATGATCGCCGTTCCCGTCCTGGGAATGGTGCTCTTTTCCCTCTGGAACGCAAAGAAGGACTACGCGCTGCTCCAGGGATTGGTCCAGACCCAGAAATTGACGGCTCTCGCGGTGCAGGTGGGAGAGCTCTCGCACCAGATCCAGAAAGAGCGCGGCTACACCTCCGGCTTTCTCAATGCAAAAGGTACGAAATTCAAGGAGGAGCTCGCAGGGCAGCGTGCCAAGGTGGACAAAGCGATCGAGGATGTGACCGCTTTCCAGAAAAAAAACGAGGACTCGGTGAAGCTGGTGAAGCCGAGCCTCGACACGGCCGCAGCCGCCATTGACAAGCTGAAGACGACCCGCTCCGGGATCGACACCCTGCAGGTCACCGGCGCCCAGGCCTACACTTTCTACACCGGCCTCATCAACTCCTATATGGACGTAGTGGCCGCCGTCGCCACCACAAGCGGCAAGCGCGAGGTGATGCGCCAGGCAACCGCCTACTACAGCTTCGTGAAGGCCAAGGAGGAGACCGGCAAAAGAACGCGCAACGCTGAATGCGGTCCTCGCCGCGGATGCGCTCGACCAAGATAGACTGCAGCGCACCATGACCATACTCGCAGCACAGCAGGACTACCTTGACCTGTTCCGCAAGTTCGCCTCGCCTGAGGCAATCAGCGCCTTTGACGAGAAGGCGAAAACCCCGGTATTCGCGAAAGTCGAGGAGATAAGGGGTGCGGTGCTCTCCAAGGGTATCTCCGGGCACTTCGGCATCCCGGCCGAGACCTGGTTCCCGGCCATCACCGAGAAGATCGACACCATGAAGGAGGTCGAGGATGTGCTCACCAAGGAGATCCTCGCCACTGCCGGCGGGCTCGCGCACAGCGCCAAAGTCACCCTCATCCTGAGCCTCGTGCTCGCCGCCCTGGCGAGCCTCGGCACCTGCCTGCTCGGCTTCATCATCACGGCCGGCATCACGAGACCGCTCTCCCGGATGCTCGGCATGCTAAAGGACATCGCAGAGGGGGAAGGCGATCTCACCAAACGGCTTGAGGTGGGACGCAGGGACGAACTTGGCGAGGTGAGCACCTGGTTCAACCGCTTCATCGAGAACGTGCACGGCATCGTCGCGCAGCTTTCCAGCAACACCATGCAGCTCTCCACGTCATGCCAGCAACTGAGCGCAACCGCGGTGCAGATAGCGACCGCCGCCGAGGAAGTTGCCTCGCAGTCCGGCGCGGTCGCCACGGCGAGCGAGGAGATGAGTGCCACCTCGAACGACATCTCCGCCAACTGCTCCCAGGCGGCGGAGTCGTCAAACCGCGCCAGCGACACGGCGCGCGGCGGCGCCGAGGTGGTGCAGCAGACCCTGATCGGCATGCAAAAGATCGCAGAAAGGGTCCAGGAGTCGGCGCGGACGGTACAAAACCTCGGCACCCGCTCCGACGAGATCGGCGCCATCGTCGGTACCATCGAGGACATCGCGGACCAGACGAACCTGCTTGCGCTGAACGCAGCCATCGAGGCGGCCCGGGCCGGCGAGCAGGGACGCGGCTTCGCCGTGGTGGCCGACGAGGTGCGAGCGCTCGCGGAGAGAACCACCAGGGCCACCAAGGAAATCGGCACCATGATCAGGGCGATCCAGGGTGACACGAACGGGGCGGTGACAAGCATGAAGCTCGGCGTACAGGAGGTGGAGGGCGGCATGGAGAGCTCGCGACGCTCCGGCGAGGCACTCGACCAGATCCTGAACGCCATCGGGGAGCTCACCACACAGATCCATCAGATCGCCACCGCGGCGGAAGAGCAGACCGCAGTGACCGGCGAGATAACCGCCAACATCGGCACCATCACCGGGGTGGTCTCCGAGACGGCAAACGGGGCGCACGAGACGGCAAGGGAGGCGACGCAGATGTCCACCCTCGCCTCGGAACTGCAACAGATCGTGGGACGGTTCAAGCTCGCGTAAAACCGAAGACACAAACGAACAACAGGTGCATCTTCACGGCATCTGCGCAGAAGACGACAGAGCCTCGCCAGTCGTCGATGCTTTCCGCAGAATGGCTTATCCAATCGCCCCCCCTTATCACAGGGGGGGCGATTCATTGCACCCGCTCAGCGCGCTCTCACATCCATGCCGAGTGCCGTAAGTATTGATCCAGCCCCCCCCCGACGCAAAGCGATGACTCACGCGGCAAGCTTCGATCTTTTTGCATCGGAAGGTTGACAGCAAGAAAGGTCCCCTTATACTTGGTGAAAATTTCCTAAAAAAGGAGACCCAAAAATGAAAAAGGTACTGATCGCTTTCGTAATCACCCTGTTGAGCAGTGCTTCCGCTTTCGCCGCCGGCCAGGCCCATACCAACGTAGGATGCGGCCTCGGCACCATGATCTTCCAGAACAAGGCCGACAACTCGATCATCCTCCAGGCCTTCCAGGCCACCACCAACGGCACCTCGGGTTCCCAGACCTTCGGCATCTCCTCCGGTACCTCCGAGTGCCAGCAGCCGAGCAAGATCGTCCAGAACGAGAAGCTGAACCAGTTCGTGCGCGCGAACATGGACAACCTCGCAAAAGAGATCGCCATGGGCAAGGGTGAAACCCTCGATACCTTCGTCGAGATGCTCGGTGTGAAAGGGGCCGAAGGGGACGCCTTCAAGGCGAAGCTGCAGGCTAACTTCAGCAGCATCTTCACTTCCGACAAGATCGTGATGGCCGAGGTGATCGACAACGCGGTGGCGGTAAACAACAACTAGGACAGGGCAGCCTTTTCTCAGCCGGGTGCACAGCAAAAGCTGTGCACCCGTTTTTTGTCTGCTGTAACGTCTCAAACCATGCTATGAGCACTGTAATGACACGATCCCTGCTGCGTCACACCTTCCTCGCCTTCGCGTTCGTCCTCTGCACCGCCGCCGCGTCCGTTGCCGAGGACGCCGCCACCTACCCTGACCAGTTGCTCTGCAAAGCCAGGGAAGCTCACCTCGCGGAGCAGCGGGGCTGGCACATCCTGCTGCACTACAAGAAAAAGCTCACTGTCGGCACGATAAGCCGCATCTCCGATCCGGCCTTTTTCCTGTCCCGCACCGGCAGAACCGACCCCGAGGCGGAGCTCGAAGCGACCATCCACGCGTTTTTCACGCCGTCCGCTCCCGACGGAGAGCACCCCATCTGCCGCTTCCCGGCACGCCTTGCCTGGCTCAGCGAACAGTTGCACGTCGACCCGGCGCGGCTTCCTGCCACCGCCTGCTCGGAACAAAAGGAGCAGTTGCGCACCATCGATGCGCGTTCCGCGGTCCTCGTCTTCCCGGTCGGACACATCAACAGTCCCGCCTCGATGTTCGGGCACACCCTGATCCGCATCGACGGCAGCAGCAAAAGCAGCCTCATCTCATACGCGGTGAACTACGCGGCTGACGCCAACGACACCAACGGTTTTCTCTACGCCTTCAAGGGGCTCTCCGGCTTCTACAAGGGGTACTATTCCCTCCTTCCCTACTACGAGAAGGTGAAGGAGTACGCCGACCTCGAGCACCGAGACATGTGGGAGTACCGGCTTAGGCTCTCCAGGGAGGAGGTGGAGCGCCTGCTCCTGCACGCCCTGGAGCTGCAGCGCATCTCCTCGGACTACTACTTCCTCGACGAGAACTGCTCTTACAACCTACTGTTTCTGCTCGAGGCGGCACGCCCGACGCTGCACCTGTCGGACCAAACCGGCGTCTTCGTGCTGCCAACCAACACCATCGACATCGCAAGGCAAAGCGGCATCCTCGAGGACGCGGTCTACCGCCCGTCGCAGGGAAGGCGCATCGCGCAGATCGCCTCGCTGCTTGACGAACAAGGGCAGCAGGCGGCCCTCGAGCTCGCCCAAGGGAAACGGGAGGCGAAAAGCCTGCACGCGGGCGATGCCGGCGACGAACAAAGGCGGGAGATCCTTGACCTGGGGGCCGAACTCATCCAGCTGCGCCTGTCCCGAAAGGAGCTCGAGCCTCAGGACTACAACCGGCTCTACCTGAAGATCCTCGCGGAGCGGAGCGCGCTCGGCAAGGGAGAGGCCGCCTACGACATCGCCCCCCCTCCCCCTCCCGACGCCGGGCATCGCACGAGCACGGTCGGCATCGGCGGCGGGGCGCGCCGCGGCGACGGTTATATCGCAGTTCACCTGCAACCGGCCTTCCACGGTCTCCTCGACCCGGACCAGGGGTACCTAGCCGGGGCGCAGATCAAGTTCTTCGACACGCTCGTCGACTACGTTCCGGAGCAGGAACGCCTGAGGCTGCGCACCATGCACCTGCTCGACATCCTCTCCGCCGCCCCGAGGGACCGCTTCTTCAGACCCTTCTCCTGGAAGATCGCAGCGGGATGGGACACCGAGGTGATGAAAGACGGCCGGGATTCCCTGATCTTCCGGCTGAACAGCGGCGGCGGGCTTGCGCGCAGGTCCCCCTTCGGCGGCATCCTGTATGGCTTCGCCGAGGCGGACATAAACGCGGGGAAAAGGCTACGCGGGTCGGTTGCGGCGGCCCCTGGCGTGTCGCTTGGCGCGCTCGAGCAGGTGCGCGACTGGTGGAAAGTTCAGGTTCTGGGTGAGGCCTTCTTCTACGTTGTAGGTGACGACCGCATATCGCTCAAAGCAAGCCTCGCGCAGAACTTCAGGCTGGCACAGCACCAAAGTCTGGCACTCGTCTTAAGTTACGGCGATGTCTCCGGACACGCAGTCCCAGAAGCAAGAGTTCTCCTTAACTGCTACTTCTGAGGTAACTTCTCTTTTAGTGATTCAACTCACAGGGATTCACCGTAAGTACATAGCCATTTTATTGACATCGGAGAGGGCAATGTGCATAATTTTCAAGACACATACATAACTGCAAGATAGACGATAATACTCAACCATCCGCGAGGATGGGGCGGAAAGCCTATTGGGTCTCCCTGAGACAGCCGGGTTGCCGAAATATCACTGGATATTCTGCCCCGGCTTTTTTGCGTTCCGAGGCAGAGCTCACTGGAGTGCAGGCCCAGGGGAGATTATCGTCATGCGTTGCACCCTCTTCAGCCCCGTCGTGGTTTTCCGCTCGCTCACCATCACGCGCCAGATAAGCGGCGTACCACTGAAAAACTGCGGCTGCTATATAAACCTAAGCCTCGCCCTGCAGCAGGGGGTGCACCTGCGCCACCGCGCCGGCTGCGCCTTTTTCCTGCAACACCCTCCGGCGAACATGGAGGGGAAAGCATGCTAGCAGAAACCCACCTGTCCACCCAGTTCCTATACGAGGCGCTTAGCCGCGGGAAACGGGAATGGGAACTCACCTTCGACGCGGTCCCCGACCTCATCTTCATAACCGACACCCGGCACACCATCACCCGGGTCAACCGCGCCATGGCGGAGCGGGTCGGGATGCATCCATCCGAGCTCCCCGGCCGCAAATGCTACGAGATCTTCCACGGGCTAAAGGCATCCCCGGACACCTGCCCTTTCCTGCGGCTCATGGAAGATGGCGAGGCCCCGAACGTTGAGATCGAGGAAAAGCATCTGGGCGGCTTCTTTGAGATATCCGTCTCTCCCCTCTACAACGAGGTCGGCGAGCTTGCCGCCTGCGTGCACGTAGCCCGGGACATCACCGAACGCAAGAAGGCCGAGGAATATCGACTCGCACTGGAACAACAGCTGCAACAAACGCAAAAGCTCGAAAGCCTCGGCGTCCTTACCGGCGGCATCGCGCACGATTTCAACAACATCCTGACCATCATCCTCGGGCACTGCGTGCTGGCCCGCAACATCGCGCTCCCGGACAAAACGGTGAAACACCTGGAGCAGATCGAGATCGCAGGAAACCGGGCCGCCGACCTCTGCCGCCAGATGCTGACCTATGCCGGGAAAAGCCCGCTCGTGCAGTCCGAGATCGATCTCCGTGCCCAGGTGAGCGAGATTATCAGCATGCTCCAGCCCGCCTTCAAGAAGAACGTCTCCTTCAGCTGCGAGCTCCCCCATGGGCTGCCGCCGGTGACCGGAGACCGCAGCCAGGTCCAGCAGATCATAATGAACATCATCGTGAACGCGGTGGAGGCGATCGGTGACAGCAAAGGGACGGTACGCGTCGCTCTGGAAAGCTGCACGGTGGGGGAAGGCGAGGCCGACTTCTTCGGCAGCGAGATCCTACATGGTCCCTACGTCCGCCTCCAGGTGAGCGATACCGGCTGCGGCATGACCGAGGAGACCCAGAGACGGATCTTCGAGCCGTTCTTCAGCACCAAGTTCACCGGCCGCGGCCTCGGGATGTCCGCCATCATGGGGATCATCAAATCGCACAAGGGGGCGTTGCAGCTTTTCAGCACACCGGGCAGCGGCACCACCTTCAAGGTCTACTTCCCCGTAAGCACCGTATTAGACGAAAAGACTCCGCGCCGTGACGATGCCTCCCAGGCACCCGGGCCGCGCGAGCCGCTTAACGGCACCGTGCTCCTCGTTGACGACGAACCTGAGCTGCGCAGCGTCGGCACGGTTCTCCTGACCGCCCTGGGATGCAGGGTCGTCACCGCCTGCAACGGCCTTGAGGCGCTAGAAGTCTACCGCGACCGCGAGGGGGACATCGACCTGGTCGTCATGGACCTCACCATGCCGGAGATGGACGGTCTCGAGGCATACCACGAACTGCGCAAAAAGAACCTGTCGCTCCCCGTCCTTTTTTGCAGCGGCTATGGCAAGAAGGAGGTCTCTCCGTTCATCGACCGCGATCGGCATGCCGCCTTTATGGCGAAGCCGTACCGGATGGACCTGCTGCACGAGATGCTCGCTAAGCTGTGGCAGGTCGACCGCATCCCACCTCTGTAACAATGATCCCTGCACCGTCCACTCCTGTGCCGAAATCTCCCCCAGCTCGCAGGTGCATCAGGGAAGCTTTCGCCGTTAGGGCGCGCTTCTGCTCGTCCCGTCCCCTCCCGCCTAAGTGCAATTGTTCTGTCATAGTGAGTGATGCCGCTGTATGAGCACCACCTGGAATGAGATGAAGCCGCCCGCCAATCTCTCCTTCAGTTTTACCGGTAAATGCCGAGAAGAGTATGAATGCAGCGTTACCGCAGACATACTCTCACAGCCACGATCCCACCAGAGTGAACCGGAAGGTTACCCAATGAAAGACCACTACTGGCGTGCCATAAGCATCGACAGCATAGATCCCGAATACTTTCCGTCCATCCCGCTGTTCATGAAGAGTGCGGGTAACTACGTGCTGTACAAGGACGCTCAGAGAAAATTCTCCAGTTCCGACCGCAGCAGGATGGAAAGAAACGGCATCGAGTTCATGTACGTCAGATCGGGCGACATGGAGGAGCTGTCGGCGTACCTGGAGAAGGGGCTGGATGAGCTGCTGAACAACGATGATCTGGACAGTGCAAGAAAAGGGAAAATCCTGTACCAGACCTCGATCAACTACCTGGTCGACGCCTTCGAGGCCCCCGAACAGGCAGCGAACCTGGAGCGATGCCGGCAACTGGTACGTCACCTGATGCATTACGTGGCAGGCGACGAACACGCCCTGCACTCGTTTCAGGGCGTTGTGGCCCATAACCTTTACATCTACGCCCACAGCGTACAGGTGACCGCGCTGAACCTCCTGGCACACGAAAAGCTCTTCCAGGTGGACCCGGACGAACTGGTGGATGTGGGGGTGGGGTCCATGCTGCACGACTACGGCATGATCTTCGTCACCAACGAAATACTGAACAAGCCGGACGCCCTCTCGGACGTCGAGTACTACAAGATCAAGCAGCACACCCAGAAGGGTTACGAGTTCCTGATGGACAGCCACCACTTCAGCGACGTATCCCTCACCATCGTGCGTCACCACCATGAGCGCTACGACGGCAACGGCTATCCCACGGGCCTCAAGGGCGACAACATCCCCCGCAGCGCCCAGCTCTCGGCCCTTTGCGACATGTACAGCGCCCTAACCCTCGACCGGGTGTACCGCAAGGCGGTCCCCCACCAGGAAGCGGTCCGCATGATGCGCGAGGAATCGGGGAAGGCGTTCAACCAGCAGCTCCTCGAACATTTCATCGAGCTGGTCAGCGACCGCAAAGAGTAACGCCCCCGCTCCCATAAGCCGTGCGACAGGCCTCTTTTTTAAGCATCAGTCCCACATCCCCCCACACCCGAGACGGCAACGCAACCCACCGCTGCGCCTTTTAGCCCCGCATTTATCGCCACTTACCCACTTACCCCGCCTGTCATAAAATTGACCTTTGCTAATAATATATGCTAACCTGGTGTCAGCAGCATCGGATTGTATACATCTGCAACCTGGCGCCGCGACGCTCGCAAGCGGCGATGCCGCTTCGGACGCAGGCGGGGCCTCCCCACGAAACGGGGTATGGAGGTCAGAAGATGAGAACAGTAAGAAGGTTGCTATTCACAACGGTGGCAATGCTCGGCCTGATGGGAATGACCACTGGCTCAGGTTATGCCGCGGACGCCGGCATGCACTCGGGCAAGACCCACAAGGCGTCGCCCCATAAAACGACGCACAAAACAGGCGCCCACAAAACGATGCATAAGGGGACAACACACAGGACAGGCGCCGCTTCCGGCACAGGCGCAGGCGGTAGCGTTCAGAGCTTCGAGTCCGGGACAGCGCTGCCAAGCGGCGTCGGGGCAAGGACTACGGTGCGGCAGGACTTCACCGTTGAACGGCTAGGTCCGGACACCGGCGGCGCCATGGGCACCGGCGCAGGCGGAACGGTAGGTGGAACCACGGGTACCTACGATCAGAGGGGCACTGGCGGTACGCTGAACCAGACCCCGGGCAGCTACTACAACCAGGGGACCGGGACCGGGACCGGTAGTGGCACCGGTGGCACGCTGAACCGGACCCCGGGCAGCTATTACGACCAGGGGACCGGCGGCAGCTACGACAACCGGGGAACCGGGACCGGCACCGGCGGTACGCTGAACCAGACCACCCCGGGCACCTATGACAACCAGGGTGCAAGCGGCACGTACTACAACCAGGGTACCGGCATCGGCACAGGCACAGGCGGAACCATGGGCACCGGCACCGGCACCGGCACGATGGGTACCGGCACCGGCACGATGGGCACCGGTACCGGGGGCACCACGGGAACCGGCACTGGCACCATGGGAACGGGGGGGTAGCACCGGTACCGGAACCGGTGGCACGGGCTCGATGGGCACCGGCGGTGGTGTCGGTAGATAAACGGGATGGATTATGAGATGACAGAAGAGGAAGGAAGGGTTACGGGGATTGCCCGTAGCCCTTTTTTTATGCTCCGCCGGCGCCGCCGGCGGAAAGGAGCACGGCGCCCTGGGTCTCGCCATGCCTTGTGTCCCGGTCGTAGTCGATCTGGATCTCCTTGAGGTGCCGGAACTTCTCCTCGGTCCGCTTCGTTATCTCGGCGGCAAGTTCCTCTTCGCTGCCGAAACTGGGGAGGGTGGCGAACATCTCGTTCACCTGGGAAGCGGCCTGTACCGCCAGGTCCTTGTGACCGTACTCATGACGCTGCAGATGTGCCAGATACTCCTTCCACCGGCCGGCGAGCTCCGGCGGGCAGGAGTCGGCATCCAGCCGGGGTAGGTAGTAGCAGATCTCCACGGTCGTGTCCGCGGACCGCACCGAATAGCGGCCGTTGTTGCTGGCGACACGGTACTTGTAATGGATATCCCAATTGGTAAGGGCGGAGTAGACCTTGCCGTCGCTCCACCTGGTCCCTTTCTGATTGATCTGCTCCCTCAGTTGATCGAGGCTATTGCCGCTTATCTCATAAAAGCGGTACCCCTCCCGGACCTTCAGCTCGCACGACGGTGCTTCCGCAGCAAATAGATTGGACGAGCAGGCTAAAACAAATAGGGCGATCGCCGCGCGGGCGGTTAAACGGTGCACCATAGGGAAGGAGACTCCGATATTGGGATGAAAAGGTAAAGCCACGATATCCCAATGAGGAGAAGGCACGGGTGACACGTATCACAATGGAGCGAGATTCCGCCTTTTACCAGTCGCGCGCGCAGTCGCTGCCGACGAGGGAGCTGCCCCACGGCGTCGCAGTGGTTCCCTCCCGGCGCCTTCCCAGTCGCAAAACGACAAGACACGCCGCACAGGTGGACGAGGTGAGGATGAGGGCAAACTGGGCCCCGGTGCATGCGGCGATGGCGCCGACAAGGAGGCTGCCTATGGGTGCCGCCCCCAAAAGAGCCAGGGTATAGGCCCCCATGACGCGGCCCCGCAGCCGGTCAGGGCAGTTTTGCTGCAGAGAGCAGTTCACCCGGGCCAGGAAGATGACGACGGCGGCCCCAGCGGTGAAGAGCGCGACGAGGGATAGGAGATAGTTCGTTGAAAGCGCGAAGAGCAGCAGCGCAAGCGGTAACAGCATCCCTGCCGGCAGGTGGTCGTCGCGCCGTTGCGGCAGACGTGCCGTGGCGGCGAGCCAGAGGGCGGCAAGCAGGGAGCCTCCGCCAAGGGAGGCGGACATGGTGCCAAGGCCCCGGGGGCCCGCAGCGAACGAATCGGCGAACACCGGGAGCAGGGGGACGAACGGGATTGCGAGAAGGCCCACAAGCAGCACCGAGGTGAGGAGCAGGGTGATCTCCCGGTGCATCATTACAAAGCGCATCCCCCCGCGCAGTTCCGCGACAGATAGGGGCCGGCACCTCACGGGACGCTCAACCCTGCGGTATGGAACGCGTACGAAAAATAACGTCACCCCTCCGGCAAGAAAGCTCGCGGCGTTTATGAAAAAGCAGGAAGCAGCCCCGCAGGAGGCGATGAGGCACCCCGCTGCGGCGGCGCCAAGGAGGCGGGTTGCGTTGAAGGCTACCGCGTTGCAGGCGACGGCCTGACCGATCTGCTCGCGCGGAACGAGCTCAGCGAGGAGCGCCTGGCGCGCAGGGACGTCGAAGGCGTTCAGCGCCCCCTGAAAGAAGGCGAGCGCCATGATGACCGGGGTGGTCGCCGCACCTCGGAAGGCGAGCGCACCGAGCATAAGGCTCGGGACGATGGAGCTAAGCTGGGTGACAATGAGGAGGGTGCGACGGTCGAAGCGGTCAGCGCTTATCCCACCCAACACGCCGAAGAGTAGCACCGGCAGGGAAAGCATCACCGCCGTGAGCGCAAGATGCGCCGGCGAACCGGTCAGGGACCAGACCAGCCACCCCTGGGCCACCGACTGCATGACGCTGCCGAGCCAGGAGAGCCCCTGTCCGGTCCAGAAGAGGCGGTAGTTGCCGTCGGTAATCAGGGGAATGCCTTTGGCCATCTCCATACGTACCTCATTGAAAGCATCCTGGCCAAGAGACGAGGCCCGCCGGATTCGGGAGGCGCCACGCGGCGCCTCCCTGCTTATGGTTCCTTAGTTACTTGCCCATCGCCATCTTCGCGGCGTTCTCGCCCGCGATCCTGCCGAAGGTGATGGTCTGGGAGATTGAGTTGCCCCCCAGGCGGTTCTTGCCGTGCACCCCGCCGGTCCCCTCTCCCGCAGCGTAGAGGCCCGGGATCACCTTGCCGTCCTTGCCGAGCACCTCGCTGCCGGTGGTGATCTTCAGGCCGCCCATGGTGTAGTGCACGCCCGGTTTCACCTCGATGGCGTAATACCCGGCGGTGCGCAGGGCGCGCGGCAGGTCGGGGCGCTTGAACTCCGCATCGCTTTTGTCGTCGACCGCCTTGTTATAGGAGGCGATGGAGGCTTCCAGCGCGTCGGCAGGCACCTTGATCGCGGCGGCGAGATCGCGCACCGAGCCCCCCTGGCTGACCAGGTTCAGGTGGAAGTAGCCGTCGATCTGCTTCAGGCTTTTCCGTACCCCCTCGTCGAACACCAGGAAGGCGGACTGCCCCTTCTGGGCGAGGATGGCGGCGGAACATTTGTCGCGGGTGGTGAGCTCGTTCACGAAACGCTTCCCTTCGTGGTTCACCAGGATGGCGCCGTTGCCGCGCACCGCCTCGGTGATCAGGGTGCGGCTCCCGGCGGCCACGGTGGGATGGATCTGTATCTCCTTCATGTCTTTCAGCTCGCCGCCGGCCTGGTTCCCGAGCTCGATGCCGTCACCGGTCGCGCCGGGCTGGTTCGAGGTGGTCATCCCTTTGTACTCGGGGCGGTAGAAGGCAACGCGCTCGGGGTTGGCCGAGAAGCCGCCCGCCGCGATGATGACCGCCTTGGCCTTGATGGTGTACTCGCCGCTGTGTTTGCCGGCCACCCGTACGCCGATCACGCGCCCTTTCTTGTCCTCGAGGATCTTCACGACCTTGCTGTTGATACGGATGTCGATGTTGCGCTGGGCCGCGTTCTTGCGCAGCACCTCGGTGATGTGAGCACCGACCGCTGCGCCACCTTTCGGGCGATGGGTGCGGTTCACGCTCGCGCCCCCCATGCGGCCGACATCGCTCAGGTCAGCGCCGAGGCGGGTCAGCCAGTCGACCGACGAGGCGGAATTTTTGGCCAGCACCATGGCGAGCGCCGGGTCGTTCAGGTTGCCACCGCCGGTCATGGTGTCCTTGTACATGAGGTCGACCGAATCGGGAATCCCCTTCTCTTTCTGATAGACCGTTTCGGCCGCGTTCATCCCGCCTGCCGCGAGCATGCTGTTGCCTCCGGTGATCGGCTGCTTCTCGATGATGATCACCTTGGCACCGGCATCGTGGGCGGTTATCGCGGCGGTGAAGCCGGCGGCGCCGGCGCCAATCACGACGATGTCCGCCTTGTCGGCGCGCTTGGCCTGCCTTGACGTCGCGGCAGCCTTGGTCGCGACCGCCCCTCCCCCCGGGATCTTCATATCGAAGGCATGGCAGCTAAGACAGTAGGCCCAGGAAGCGGTGTGACCGTGGTGACAGGTGGTGCAATTGATTTCGCCCAGGTGCGAGCGGTGCGGGTTCACCTCCTCGCGTGACTTGCCGCCAAGCTCGGCCAGGGTGCCGTGGCAACCGACGCAACGGCTGTTCACCCCCTTTTCGCTGTCATCAACGACAATCCTCTTCCCCTTGCCGTGGCAATCCGCGCACGCCGCCTTCCCATCGTGCAGTTTTGCCAGGGGCTCTGCACCGCCGGCCCAAAGCACCGTAGCCGATACCAGCACCAACAGTGCCGCCAACAAAATGCCCAACTTTGAATTCATCATCTTTCTCCTTTCGCGTCTGTTTGCGTATTACCGCCCGCCTCCGGTTGGTATGACCCTTACCGGAAAAACGCCCTCCCGAAGGGGCGCCCTTGCGCCTTCTGACAGAGCACGAGCGATGCCAACACCACCATCGACCGTAAAGGTGCTGATTTAATGATAACTTTAGCCACCACCTTGAAGAGCGCAAGAAGGGCCAACGATAACCAAAGGTTATGGGACGAACACCGCTCATTAGCAAAGTATCCAATGCTTTCAAATGTTTACCAACAGGTATAACCCAGGGTTATGGTTATGCCCTTCGGCAATACCTTTTCGTGGTCCCATTTCTCCCATACCAGGGGCAAATCAGTTGCCAGCACACATGCAAACATGATATGCATACGCAGTTTTTTGCATGTAATGCGGGCCGCGTACTGCACGGCGGCGCAATGTGATGCTGGCCCTTCAAACGGAGGTGTTCCAATGGGGAAAGAGAGAGCAGCAAGGCAGGAGACGCGGCAAAATCAAAGTCCCGCGGCGGGGGTAAGGCGCTCGCCATTTGAGATCCTGGGCGGCAGCACGTGGCTGCAGCTCGCCTTGATCGCCATAGTGGGACTTCTGGCGTACTCCAACACCTTCCATGCCCCCTTCGTCATCGACGACGAAGGCTCCATCACCGAAAATCCGGTGATCAAGAACCTCGCCTCGTTCCTCTTCGACGGGACCGGCTACCGTTACAACCCACGCCGCTTCATCGGGTACCTCACCTTCGCCCTGAACTACAGCATGGGTGGGCTGGAGGTCACCGGGTACCACATCTTTAACACCGCCGTACACCTCTTAAACGGCGCCTTCGTCTTCCTCCTCGTACGCCTGACGCAGCAGACACCGTTCTTCAGGACGACGGAGGAAGCGGAAGACGCGGGCCGCGGCATCGCTCCCGGAACGCTCGCGCCGCTCATAGCCGCCCTCCTTTTCGTCGCCCACCCGATCCAGACCCAGGCGATCACCTACGTGGTGCAGCGCTTCGCCTCACTCGCGACCCTCTTCTACCTCGCCTCGCTCACCTGCTACATCCAGGCGCGTCTGCGGCAGGAGGCCCGCGCCGGGGTGTCGCGGGGGGCCACCATCACGTGGTATATGGCGGCACTTCTGTGCGCCCTGCTGGCGATGAAAACCAAGGAGATCGCCTTCACGCTCCCCTTGACCGTCGCGCTCTACGAGTTCTCCTTCTTCGGGAGCCCGTCGCGGAAGCGGTTACTCTTGCTGCTTCCGCTCGCGGCGACCCTGCTCGTCGTCCCGCTAGGTCTCATGCAGTCCGGTAAACCGCTCGGAGAGATGCTTGGCGAGATGGACCGGATCGCACGAGAGACGACTAGCATCTCCCGGGGTGACTACCTGCTCACCCAGTTCAGCGTCATCGTCACCTACCTGAGGCTCATGCTCATACCTATCGGGCAGAACCTCGACTACGACTACCCCGTCTTCCATACCCTCTTCGCCCCACGGGTCTTCCTCTCCTTGCTGCTGCTCGTCGCCCTGGCCGGGACGGGAGTCTACCTGTACCGCCGCTCGTCGCGCGAGCCATGGCAGCGGCTGGCCGGGTTCGGCATCTTCTGGTTCTTTATCACCCTGAGCGTCGAGTCGAGCGTCATCCCGATCCGGGATGTCATCTTCGAGCACAGGGTCTACCTCCCCTCGGTCGGGATCTTCTGTGCCGCCGCTGCGCTTCTTGCCCCACTGCTCGCGCGGCTCGCCCCCCGTGCGGCGGCCGCCGCAGTCGGAGTCGTCGTCCTCGTGCTTTCCGTCTCCACCTGGCAACGGAACCTGGTATGGGGAAGCGCGGTCACTCTGTGGCAGGACTGTGCCGAGAAGGCACCCGGCAAGGCGCGCCCCCACAACAACCTGGCCATAGCGCTCCTCGCTGCGGGGCGCAACGACGAGGCAGCCACCGAACTGAAAACCGCCTTGAAGATCGACCCGGGGAACGTGGAGGCGCTTAGGAACCTTGGAGCGGCCTACGAGAAAACGGGAGGGGTGGAGCAGGCGATTAGCCAGTACCGGGCCGCCCTGCAGGGGAACCCGGACAACAAGTACGCGCACTACAACCTGGCGGTTGCGTACAGCAAACAGGGAAAAACCGACGAGGCGCGCGCCGAATTGCAGCTTGCGCTCAAGGTCGACCCGGAGTACCCGGACGCGCACAACAACCTGGGCGTACTATATGCGAACCAGCGGATGATGAATGAGGCAATCGAGGAGTTTAGCCTTGCCGTGAAGTTCGATCCTCGCTCGGCGGAAGGACGCAAGAACCTTGGGGTCGCGCTGGGGATGAGTGGAAAACAGGAGGAGGGGATCGCCCAGTTGCGGACGGCGGCCGACCTGCAGCCGGGGAATGCTGAGATTTACAACAGCATGGGGATCATATACGCGAACCAGGGGCGCTTCAGGGACGCGGCCTCCGCATTCGAAAAAGCGGTGCAGCTGAGTCCGCAGGAACAGAAGTACCTAAACAACCTGTATCACGCCAAAGCGCAAGGGGGGTGAGGCAAAGAGTTGGCCTAAAGCTTTTACCTTAATGAGCCGATGAGATAGCATCGGTAACTGCATGCAGCAGAGTGAGGGAAAAGCGTATGGGGACCTGCACGGGAGTAGGATTCAGCAGCAACAGGAATCCGTCGGCGGCCGGCAAAGAGGCCGCCCGGAAAGCCCTGGAACAGGCGAAGGTGACGACGCCCGACTTCGTCCTAGTGTTCGCCACCGTGGGCTACGACCAGCACCAGCTTATCGCATCGATCAGGGAGGCGACCGGCGGTGCCCTTTTGTGCGGTTGCTCCGGCGAGGGGATCATCACGCACGGGACCTGCATCGAGTCCAACTTCGGCGTCAGCGTCATGACCATCGCCTCCGACGAGATCCGCTTTCATAGCGCCCACATCAAGGAGATCGAGGGGAGGGCCGAGGCGGCGGGCGAGGAGCTTGCCGTGACGCTCAAGCCCCTCACCGCACCCGACACCCGGGCCTGCCTGCTCTTTGCCGACGGCCTCGTCTTCAACTTCGACCCCTTTCTCTCTTCTTTCGAAAGGACCATGGGGCGGCAGGAACCGCTCCCGTTCTTCGGCGGGCTCGCCGCCGACAACTGGGCCCTCCACGCAACCTACCAGTACCACAACGACGAGGTCTTCACCGGGGGGATGGTCGCCGTCCTCATGTCAGGTTCCGCCAGCATCGCCTGGGGGGTGAACCACGGCTGCGTTCCGGTCGGGAGCAAGCGCACCATCACGCGCTGCGCCGGGAACGTGATCCAGGAGATCGACGGCAGGCCTGCCCTGGAGGCGCTCCAGGAATACCTCGACCCGGATTGGATGACGCAGTGGAACAAGTCGTCCCTCAACCTCTGCCTCGGCTTCAAGACGCCGGAGCACATGAGGCAGGGGTACGAGGAGTACGTGATCCGCTACATGCCCGGGAAGAACGACGGCGCAGGTGAGGTGATTATCCAGTCGGAGGTCACCCCCGGAACCGAGCTCTGGATCATGCGCCGCGACAAGGAACTCATCACCGCCGGTCTCGGCGCGATCTCCAGGGAGCTGAGAACCCTGCCCGAAAGCGTGCCGAAGTTTGTGCTCCACTTCGAGTGCGTGGGCCGCGGCAAGATGGTGTTCCGCGAAAGCGAGAAAAGCGCCCTGCTTTCGTCGCTGCAGCGTGAGTTCCCGGACGAGGTCCCATGGATCGGTTTTTACACCTACGGCGAGATCGGTCCTATCGCCCACCACAACTGCTTCCACAACTTCACCGCCGTGGTAGCGGCCGTCTACTGATGGAAAGGCAGGAGATGCCAGCCGGTGCCGCGCCACCAGACGATGAAACGGCCCTCCTGCGCCGGGAGAACGAAACGCTCGCCCAACAGGTGAAGGAACTGGTGAAGGCGGAGGGGAAACTCTACCGCTACCAGGAGCAGCTCGACGTGCAGTTGCGCGAGTACCAGGAACTGTACCAGTTCAACCGTAACCTGAACGGCCTGCGGGATCTTTCAGAAATCTTCAGTACGGCGGCGGACTTCATCATCAACAACCTGGGGTACGAGAGGGTCGTCTTCTGCAGACTCGACGCCGACGAGGCAAGCTATCGCGCCAACGCGTGGGACGGCTACTACCACGCCGAAGAGAGCGACGCCGCGAGCCGGCTCGCCGTCCCCAGAAACGATCCACTGCTCGCCCCACTGTACGGAGGTGCCCCCTTCCTGATCTGCCTCGAAGAGAGCGATGATCCGCTGCTGCGGCGCTTTGCTGCGCTGATGCAGGCAACGGAATACCTCATCTACCCCCTGGGGTCCCACGACCTCCCCGTAGCCCTGCTTGCCGTGGGCAACTCCGCGGAGCAGTTCCCTTTCTGCCGCAGGATCAGCGACAGCGAGCTGGCGCTGCTTGGCATCGGCAACCTGGCGGGGCTACTCTCCTCCAGCATCGAAAACCACATCCTTCTGGCCAACACCGCACGGGCGCTGGAACAGGAACGCCTGGCAGAGGCCAAGTACCGCGGCATCTTCGAGAACGCAACGGAGGGTATCTTCCAGGCCACCGTGGAAGGGAGGTTCCTGAACTGCAACCCCGCCCTGGCCGAGATCCTCGGCTACCACGCCCCCCAAGAGGTGATCGGGTCGATCACCGACATCGCCCGCCAGCTTTACGTCGACCCGCTGCAGCGCACACGGATACTTTGCGAGCTGGCACGAGGGCGCACCGTCAAGGGGTGCGAGGTTGAGTTCTACCGCAAGGACGGCTCGAAGTGCTGGGTGAGGCTCAGCGTGCGCGCGAGCTTCTCTCCCGGCGGCGGGATAAGCCACATCGACGGCGTCGTGGAAGACGTATCGGAACGCAAGCGGGTTGAGGAGGCAATCCGGACGCTGAACGCCGAACTAGAGCAGCGGGTGGCGGATCGGACCAGCGCGCTGGAGCAAGCCAGCGCCGAATTGCAACAGACCCACGCCCACATGCTGCAGCAGGAGAAGATGGCATCGATAGGGCAGTTGGCCGCAGGCGTTGCCCACGAGATCAACAACCCGATGGGCTTCATCATCAGCAACCTGAACACACTCGGCAAGTACGCCGACAGGCTCACCGGCTTCATAAAGGTGCAGGACGACGCGATCGGAAAGTTGCATCGCGAAGGGGGCGGTGCTGAAGTCGTCGAGGAGGTCGCGCAGCAGCGCCGGGGCTTGAAGGTGGACCATGTCATAGAGGACGTGGGACACCTGATCGGGGAGTGCCAGGAGGGAGCAGGACGGGTGAAGAGGATCGTGCAGGAGCTCAAGGGTTTCGCCCGGTTGGACGAATCTGAAATGAAGGTGGCGAACCTGAACGAGGGGCTGGAGAGCACCATCAACATAGTCTGGAACGAGCTGAAATTCAAGGCGGAACTGAGGAAGGAGCTGGGTGAGATCCCGGGCACCCTGTGCAACCCGGGTCAATTGAACCAGGTATTCATGAACCTTTTGGTGAACGCCGCCCAGGCGATCGAGAAGTTCGGCGTGATCACGGTGCGCACCACCCTGCAGGAAGGCATGATCAGGGTCGAGATCTCCGACAACGGCTGCGGCATCCCCGCCGACCGCATCAAGCGCATCTTCGATCCCTTCTATACGACGAAGGCGGTCGGCACCGGCACCGGCCTCGGGCTCAGCATAGTCTACGACATCGTGAAAAAGCACGATGGCGCGATCGAGGTGGAGAGCGAGCCCGGCGTCGGGACCACCTTCATCGTGCGCATCCCAGTGGTATCACAATAGCCGCAGAATCAGCCACAGACCGCGAAGGCGTCGTGGTAAGCGACCACGCCGGTCGCGTTCTCGGCGCGGAAGGGGAGCGCCAGGAAGTACTCGGGAGGAACGCCCGGCAGGGTGAGTCCGTCACGTACCTTGAAGCCGAAGCGCCCGTAGTACGCCGGCTCGCCCAAGAGGACACAGCCGTCGCAGCCAAGGCGCTCAAGCTCTGCGAGTCCCGCCCGGATCAGCATGGAGCCGATTCCCTCCCCCTGGTGATCCGGCTGCACCGAGACCGGCGCCAGGCCGAACCAGCGGCACGTCTTGCCGTCGATGGTGATGGGAGAAAAGGCGATGTGCCCGACCACCGCGCCGTCCAGGACGGCCACCAAAGAGACGCTGAGCGCCCCCGCCGAGCGCAGCCGCTCCACGAGGATGTGCTCGGTCTGGTTGCTATAAGGGTGGCTGTGGAAGGCCGCTTCGACCACCCGTGTGATGGCGGCCACATCCTCCGGCCGCTCCTTGCGTATCGTCAATTTCCCCGTTTCCAATCTTCCTCCCCGGTGCGGCAGCGCCCCTACCACCCAAGCGCGAGCTTGAGCCCCAGCACCCCGCCGAGCAACACGAAAAGCCCCCGCACCCAGTCATGCCCCTTGTGCCGCCCAAGTCTTGACCCGAGATAGGCACCGAACACCGAGCCGATCGTCGAGGGGAGCATGAGCCTGGCATCGGCGAAGCCGGCGGCGCTGTAGACGGCGACGGCGAAGCAGTTCCAGAAAAATGCGATGGTGTAATAACAGCCAAGCGAGGCGACCAGGGTCTGGCCGCGCCCCTTGGCAAGCAGCATGGAGGTGAAGAGCCCGTTCCCCGAACCGAAGAAGGACTCGTAAACGCCGAGCGGGAAGGCGAGCAGGCCGGTCACCCCGCGCGACAGAAGCGGCTCCCCCTCGCTGCGCCCAAGCGCCGGGTTGCATGCCACCACAGCGACGAGCAGGAGGATGATGCTGCCGATGACCCGCTGCAAAAGCGCGGCGTCGATCCCCCGCACGATGATGGTCCCCACCCACGCGCCGGCAAGGCCGCAGACGACCATGACCCGGAGCAGCGCCCAATCCACCGGGCGCCCCTTCAGGTAGTTTCGCGCCGCAAGCGGCGTCCAGGCCGCCCCGTTTAGCTGGTTCGAGGCGATGGCGACCGGCAGGGGAAATCCGAGCGCGAGCCAGACCGGCGTGGTCAGCATGGCCGAACCCGCCCCGCTCATCGAGCTCAGCAGCGAGGCAAGAAAGGCAACCGAAAGGATGGTAAAAAAGCGCATGAGCCCCTCCCTGAGGCAGCTCCTTTCTACCCCATCCGCCGGCAACATTCAATGCCAAAGGGCGCTGGAAGTATCTCTGGCATCCGTCTCTCACGGGGGCCCAGTTCTTACTCATTCTTTTTACTTTCCACTCAGTCGTGCGCTTTGACTCAAAACGTGCTAACTTTTGTTATAGTCAGTTCCCATCTTCACGCGTTGCAGCGAGGTTCTTGTGTCACGCAAAAAATATATTCTCATAACTTCTACCGTCCTTGTCTTCCTGCTGCTGTTCATCGTGGCCATCCTCCCCACCATTGTCAGGATCAAAGCAGTGGAGGCTCTGGAAGAGAGCACCGGACGCAAGGCGCGCATCGAATCTGTGAGCTTCAACCCCTTCACGTTGACTGCTACGGTTGAGGGTTTTGCCATTGAGGAGAAAGAGGGACACCCCTTCATCGCTTTCCGGCGCCTTCAGGCTTCCCTGTCGCCGGCATCCATTTTCAGAAGGGCCCTCATCCTCTCCGAGGTCACCCTCGACACCCCGACGGTGAACCTGGTGCGCAACGCGCCGAACCGCTTCAATTTCACCGACATCCTGGAAAAGCAGCCGAAGAAGAAAGAGGAAAAGGGAAGCACGCTGCGCTTCTCGCTCAACAACATCAGCATCAGGAACGGATCGGTCGACTTCGACGACCGCATCGTCGGCGGCGGGAGAAAACATACGATCCGGGCGCTGAACGTCGATATCCCCTTCATCAGCAACAGCCCCTACCTCGCCGATAAATACATCGACCCGCGCATCTCGGCGCAGGTGAACGGCGCCCCCTTCTCCTTCGCGGGGAAACTGAAGCCGCTCAGCAAGTCGCTGGAGACCTCGGTTCACGTGGGGCTCAAGCGGCTCGACCTGCCGCAGTACCTGGCCTACGCACCGGTGAAGCCCCCGGCCGAGCTCACCTCCGGCAAGCTTACCGTCGACCTCGACATCGCCTACCGCATCTCGGCCGACAAGAAACCGGAACTGCTGCTCAAAGGAACGACCAGGCTCGACGCCGTCAGCATCGACCTCCCGGGTAAGAAGCCGCTCGCGCGCGTCCCTGCACTGGAGGTGAAAGCCGCCTCCCTCGAGGTGCTGGCCAAGAAGTTCCATTTCGACGCAATAACGGCGGAGGGGCTCGAGCTCTTCGTCGAGCGGGACCGCCAAGGGGCATGGATGTTCTCCCGGCTCGCTCCGTCCGCGCCGGAAGGAGACAAACCGAAAGCGGCCGAACCTGCCGAAAAAACCGAGGTAGTGCTTCCTTCCCTTGCGATGACCAACGCGACGGTTCATTTCCGGGACGAACTCCCCAAGGGGGGCTTCAACGCCAACATCTCCGAGATAAACCTCGCCGCCAAAAACTTCAGCACCGCTCCGGGGGCCCAGGCCGCGTACCAACTCTTCCTCAAAGCGGACGGAGAAGCCGCGCTGAAAACCGAGGGGACCTTCTCCGCTTCCCCCGTCGCAGTCACGTCGTCCGTCACCCTCACTGGACTCAAAATCCAGCGCATCTGGCCTTACCTCAGCCCCTACCTCACCGCGCCGCTTCAGGGGACGCTCGGCCTGACCACGGAACTCGGCTACCGGGCCGAGGAGGGGTTATCGCTCAAAAAGGGGGATCTCTCCGTCGCCGGTCTTGCCGCCCGCTACGGAAAGGAAGGGTTCGACCTGGCCCTTTTGCAGGTATCCGGAACAAGCTTCCGCCAGAAGGAGAACCGTCTAGAGATTGGCGACATCCGCCTGGCGCAGGGAAACATCTCCCTGTCAAAGCAAGCGGACGGGAAGCTCTCCATAATGTCGCTCTTCCCGGCGCCATCCGCCGCAGCCACGGCACCTGCGTCCAAGGCGAAAAAGGCCAAGGCCGAACCGAAGGGAAGGCCGTTTTCCTATGTGGTTAAACAGACAAGGCTTGAGAAATTCAACGTCACCTTCACCGACAAGACCTTCGAGGAGCCGCCCCGCTTCACGCTGCGCAACGCGAACCTGACCCTCGCGAACCTGCAGGGGCCGAAGTTCCAGCCGTCTCCCTTGCGCTTTTCCACCACCTACGGCAAGGGCGCCACGCTTAGGACGAACGGCACCCTCATGCCGGTTCCCTTCCGCTACCGCGGGAGCATCGGCATCAGCAGGCTCCCGATCAGCGACTTCGAGCCTTACTTCCCCGAGAGCTTCAACTTCTCGGTCATCGGCGGGAACCTCGATACGTCGGTCGACCTCGATCTCGCCCTCAAGGACGGCAAGGCGGTGGGGAGCTTCCGCGGCAACGCCGGGGTGCGCGACTTCCACAGCATCGACATCACCGAGCAGGACCTCCTCAAGTGGGAGAGCCTGCAGTTTGACGCCTTCCAGGGAACCTTCGCCCCATTCACCCTGAGCATCCGCGAGGTCGCGCTGAACGACGTCTATTCCCGCATCATCATCAGAAAGGACGGCACCCTCAACCTGCAGGACCTGGTCAGGAAGGAGCCGGAAGCGCAGCCGGCAGCTCAGGCAGCACCCGCGGCGCAGGCGGTTCCGTCTGCACTACCGGTGGCCGCACCCGGCGCCGTTGCAGCGCCCCCCGCGAGTCAGCGCCAGATCTCGGTCGGGAGCGTGACGATTCAAAACGGCACGCTCGCCTTCACGGACAACCACCTCCCCCAGACCTTCAACAGCACCTTCTACAACCTGGGGGGGAGGGTGAGCGGGCTCACCTCGGAGGCATCCAAGTTCGCCGACGTCGACCTGCGCGGCAACCTGGAAAACCATTCGCCCATGCAGATCTCCGGGAGGCTCAACCCGCTGCGGGACGACCTCTTCGTCGACCTGAAGATCTCCTTCCGCGACATCGAGCTGGCCCCGGTCACCCCCTACTCCGGCACCTACCTGGGCTACGCCATCGACAAGGGAAAGCTTTTTCTCGATCTCAAGTACCTCATCGAGAAAAAGCAGCTCACCTCCGAGAACAAGGTCTTCATCGACCAGTTCACCTTCGGGAAGAAGGTGGACAGCAACCAGGCGACCAGCCTGCCGGTAAGGCTTGCCATCGCGCTTTTAAAGGACCGTAACGGCGAGATCCACCTGGACCTCCCGGTCACCGGGCGGACCGACGATCCCCAGTTCAGCGTCTGGCGTCTCATCGGCCAGGTGCTGAAGAACCTGCTAGTGAAGGCGGCCACCTCCCCATTCGCCCTGCTCTCTTCGATTGGCGGCGGCGGGCAGGATTTCAGCATGGTGAGCTTCGAGGCGGGCTCAAGCGTACTCTCAGCGAACGAGGCGAAGAAACTGACGCAGCTGGCCAAGGTGGTCGCCGACCGCCCCGGACTCAAGCTGGAGATAAAAGGGTTCGTCGACAAGGGGAGGGACCCGGAGGGATACCGGCAGGAACTCCTGGCGCGCAAGGTGCGCAACGAGAAGTTCCTCTTCCTGGTGAAGGAACAGCAGGTTAAAGAAGGGGAAAACAGCGAGACGGTGCAGGTGACGCCGGAGGAGTACAGCAAATTCCTGAAGGGAGTCTACAAGAAGGAGAAGTTCCCGAAACCGCGTAACGCCCTCGGCATGGTGAAGGACCTGCCGGACAACGAGATGAAGAAGCTGATCATCGCCAACACAGTGGTCGGCGAGAACGAGCTGCAGGCGCTCGCGCGGGAGCGCGCGGCAACCGTCATCAATTATCTGGCGACCCAGGGAGGGTTACCGGCGGAAAAACTCTTCCAGGGAAGCGGCGACATCTACAAGGCGCCCGAAAAGGAAACCGCCGGTCGCAGCCGCGTCGAGTTCAGCGCCATCGCACGGTGAACCCGCCGGAACGGGGCCAGCAGGTTGTCAAATACGTACAGTTCTAGTAACCTGTTGTCGTCCGAATCGGAGGCATCCGTGAGCCCCACCGTATTCAGGCAAGACGGGTTCCGCTTCTTTTTCTTTTCTCGCGAAGAAACACGGATGCACATCCATGTGCATGGCCACGCGGGGGAGGCAAAATTCTGGATTGAACCCCAAATCGAGATGGCCCAGAACTGTGGCCTGTCCAGAAGCGAGTTACGTCTTGTCAGGAGATTGATCGAGGAACGTGAAGATGACATACAACAGGCATGGCGAAAACACTTCGGAGGTTGAAGTCACCAACGTTTCCACCCATGGCTTTTGGATTATGGTGCGTGGCGAGGAACTTTTTCTTCCCTTTGAAACCTTTCCATGGTTCGAGGACGCCCCGATAAAGAAACTGGTCCGCGTGGAACTCGCATCACCGACGCACCTGTACTGGCCGGAGCTCGATGTAGATCTTACCCTGGACAGTATTCTGCACCCGGAACGCTTCCCGCTCATAAGCGCCATCCAACAGGAAGGCGGAGTGGATAACTCCAAAGAAGGTTGATAGCTACTTCCTCTTCTTTTTTTTCTTCGTGAATCTTCTTCCTTGATGGGTGGGATGGTCTTGTTGCTGGGCGTGGTTCTCTTCCTCGCGGCCCTTCATCATCATCAACGGGATCAGTACCAGAGCAAAGACAGCCAGGATAGCCGCTACTGCGATGAGCGGTGTGGACATAGCTCCCTCCAATTCAAACTCTTCCAAGACATATTCAAGGTTCCCGCACCGGTCCGGGGATGATACCACTCCCCACTCCAATGAGTTTTAGGCAACGCAGCATAACATGCGCCCCCAACCTTTATCAATTCAAATGTAGTTCATGAGCCGTCCCCCGCGCTCCCGCGCTACGCATGGACAACCAAGGTCGCGCCGATATAATGTGCCAGTTTTCATGCCCGATTACGACAGCGGGACCATCAACAGGGTCGGGGTTCGTTGATCGTTGAGCGGCGGCCAAATTTCCTATTGATCAAAGGTTATATCAGGTTATAATAATGGAAGTTGTCTGGCAACCAAAGGCTGTGAAACAGCTCAAAAAAATCGGCGACCGCTCCGTACAGCAGAGGATAGTATTGGCTGCCCGGAGTCTCGTAGATCTTTCTTCCTGTCCAAACGTCAAGCAACTTGTCGGTCACAGGTACACTCACAGGATGCGGGTGGGAGACTGGCGCGTGCTACTTAACGTGCAGGAGGAAATCGACATCGTCAGTGTAGAGGAGATCAAAAAACGCGATGAGCGAACCGACTGAATATCAAATCATCGAGCATGGAGGTCAACCAGCTTTTGTGCTGGTGCCATGGGAAGAGTTCCAGCGCATTCGCCCTATGCTGGAGGCTGAGAAAGCCCAGGCCTCAGGAATCCCCCAGTCCGTTGTCGAAGCTCACGTGCTGCACGACATGTCTCTGATAAGGGCCTGGCGGGAAGAACTTGGCTTGAAGCAGGAGGACCTCGCAAAGCGGCTGAATGTATCGCAAGCCGCCGTTGCGAAGTTCGAGCATCCCACCGCACGCCCACGGCTGGCAACTCTTAGAAAGATAGCCGCTGCGCTGGGGATCTCATTGGAACAACTGCATATTTGAACCATCGTTCTTGGAGTTACAAATGTCCTTGCGCAGCCTTCGCATCCTCGCAGCAGTCGCCGGCAAAGGGAGTTTTGCCGCCGCCGCAGAACAGATGGGGTTAACCCAATCCGCCGTGAGCCTCCAGATCAGGAACCTGGAAGAGGAATTCGGCGTGCAGCTCTTCGAGCGGACCGGACGCAGCCCCAAACTCAACATGAACGGCAAACTGGTCGTGGAGCGAGTCCGCGAGATCCTCGACATCTACGACGGGATCAAGGCGGACCTCTCGCCCTCGGGCGCCATCAAAGGGGTGCTGACGCTGGGGGTGGTCCCCACCGTGCTCACCGGTCCTCTCCCCCCAGTACTCGGGCGGCTGCGCAAAACGCACGAGGAGATGCAGGTGCGCCTGGTCTCGAGCCTGTCGGCAGAGCTCGTGCGCCAGGTCGAAGAGGGGGATCTCGACGCGGCGCTCACCACCGAGCCCCCCTTCGCCATCCCGCCGCACTGCCGGTGGCAGGCGTACGACGAGGAGCCCTTCTTCGTGGTCGCCCCGCAGGGTGCTGCAGCCACGACGGTGCAGGAACTTTTCGAGACCTACCCCTTCGTTCGCTTCGACAAGACCGCGTGGGCCGGGGCCCTCGTGGACGCCCATTTGCTGGCACAGGGGATAAAGCCGCGCGAGGTGATGGAGTTCGACTCCCTGGAGGCGGCGATCAGCCTCGTGGAACAGGGGCTCGGCATCGCCGTCGTGCCGTTGAACCGGCAGCGCCTCGATAAGGCGCAGGGGCATTTCAGCCTCGCCCCGTTCGGAACCCCGCAGTTGACCAGGCGGGTCGGGATGTACCAGAAACTGCGTCACCCGCGCTTGGCGCTCACACAACTGGTGCTGGACGAACTCCAAGCGGAGTGCCGACCCTCAAGAAATACTCAAGCCTAACGCAAGAATTATCAACTTTTGCCAAACTGTCCCCCATGTTACTCTCACCTCACCGAAGTAAAGGAGAGTAGCATGGCAACCATCATCACCGCCCTCACACCGGTTCTCTCGCTGATCCTGGTCGGCTTCCTGATAAGGCGCAGCGAGTTTCTCCCCTCCTCGTTCTGGCCCTCCGCTGAAAGGCTCACCTACTTCCTGCTCATGCCGGCCGCGCTCATCCACAGCCTCGCGGGTAAGAAGATCGGGACGCTCCCCTGGCTCAACATCCTGCTCACCGTCGAGGGGGTCATCGTCGCCAGTGCCCTGCTGGTCGTTATCTGGGGAGTCGCCAACCGGCGCATGGGAGGGGGCGTCTTCACATCGCTTTTCCAGGGAGGGGTGCGTTTCAACACCTTCGTCGCCCTGGCACTCGCCGAGAGCCTGTTCGGCAAGGAGGGTCTATTCCTCGCGGCCCTCGGCGCCGGCTTCATGATCGTGCTCATCAACGTGCTCTGCGTCTCGGCCTTCTCGCTCACCGTCGGCAACAGTGCCGGCATCGATTTCAAGCGGCTCGTACGGGATCTGACACGCAATCCCCTCATCATCGCATGCGTGGCAGGTATTGCGCTCAACGCTTCCGGACTCAAGCTTCCCGCCGCGCTGGACGGGACCCTTCTTTTGGCAGGAAAGGCGGCCTTCCCGCTCGGGCTCATGGCCGTAGGCGCCGCCTACCGCGCCGGGAACCTCGCGTTGCACTGGCAGCCGCTCGTCGCAAGCTGCACCATCCAGTTCCTCTGCAAGCCGTTGGTCGCCTGGCAGCTCGCCTCGGCGACCGGCCTGTCCGGCACCGCCGCAGGGGTCGTGCTGCTTCTTTTCAGCGTCCCCACCTCACCGGCCTCCTACATACTCTCGCGGCAGATGGGAGGCGACCATGACAGCATGGCGGCCATCATCACCGCCCAGACCTGCCTCTCCTTCCTAACGCTCCCGCTCACCATCTGGATACTGGTCTAGCCAGACACCTCTCTTGAAGAACAAACAAATGTGTTGCCATACGAGACGCTTTCAGGTTATGCAGCCATGATTGAGAAGCAAGAGGTGATCAAGATGGACATGTACAATGAGCACTGCCTGCCACACCTCACCAACTGCGTCTGCGGCATGAAGCCGCTGGCACGTCAGCGGGCGCTGATCGTCCCTCAGGCGCAAGGCAACGTCCTGGAAGTGGGGATGGGAACGGCGCTGAACCTGCCGTTTTACGACAAGGATAAGGTCACCCGCGTCTGGGGTCTGGAGCCGTCCCCGGGTATGCGCAGGGTGGCGGCGGAAAACGTTAAGCGCAGCGGAATTCAGGTGGAATGGCTGGATCTGCCGGCGGCGCGGATCCCGCTTGGCGACGCGACAGTAGACACGGTACTGCTCACGTTCACCCTGTGCAGTATCGCAGACTGGCGGGGAGCACTGGCCGAAATGCGGCGCGTGCTCAAGGTGCAGGGTAGGCTATTGTTCTGCGAACACGGCGCGGCACCGGACGCATCGATCCTTAAGTGGCAGAAGCGGATCACACCATGGTGGAAACACGCGGCCGGGGGATGCCACCTGGACCGCCCCATCCCGACGCTTCTCGTGACCGGCGGCTTCCGCATCCTGGAGATGGACGAGGATTATATGGGCGGCGTGCCAAGGATTGCAGGGTACACCTATCGCGGCAGCGCCGCGAAGCGCTGAACAAAGCAAAGGGAACCGCCTGTCTCAGTTCTCGGCTCTTAGCTTTTGTGAACCAGCTGGAGCTTTCGGCTCAGATCGGTGAGGCGGTACGGCTTCTGGATGAATCCAGTCAGCCCCCACCCGGTGAACCTCTGGGTGATTTCCTGTTCGCTGAAGCCGCTGGACAAGAGGACCTGCACCCCCGTATCAAGGGAGCGCAGCACGCGCAGCGCCTGCTCCCCGTCCATATGCGGCATGGTGAGGTCAAGGATGACGCACGTGATGTCGTCCTTTTGCCGCTGGAAGATTTCTATGGCGGCAGCCCCGTCCTCCGCAGTCAACACGTGATACCCCAGGGTTTCCAGCATCTCCGTCCCGAGACTGCGGATGGTCTCCTCGTCATCTACTAGAAGAACGGTCCCGGTGCCGGTCGGCGCAGGGAGTGCTTCCTGCGCTTGCGGCTGCGGCCGCGCATCTCCCGAGACGGCCGGGATAAAGACGGTGAAGCTTGACCCTTCGCCCGGCTCGCTGCGGACCTCTATGGTACCGTTATGCCCACGCACTATGCCGAGGACCGCCGCCATTCCGAGGCCGCGCCCGGTGAACTTGGTGGTGAAAAAGGGATCGAATATCTTAGCAACGGTTTCGGGGGCCATGCCGCACCCGTTGTCGGAAACCTCGAGGTAGACGTACAGCCCCTCCTGGAGTCTGTCGTTTAGCCACAGCTGCGAGAGCGTTACGGCGTCGCACCGCCGCGCGCCGGTCCTGATCGAGATGACGCCGTTTTTGTCGCCGATCGCTTCGGAGGCGTTGATGACAAGGTTCATGACCACTTGGCGGATCTGCGTCGCATCGACTTCCACCAGGGGGAGATCCTCGGCAAGCTCAAGGTGCATCTCCACCTTCTTAGAAATGGAGACATCCAACATGTGCCTCATTTCCTCGACGAGAGCGTTGACGTTGACCTCCTCGATGAGAAAACTCCCCTTGCCGGAATAAGCGAGCATCTGCTGGGCCAGGTCGGCCGCCCGTTGTGACGATTTTTCTATGTTCTGCAGGTTCCCACGTACGGGAGATTCCTGTGGGAGCCTTAGCAGAGCCAGTTCCGCGTTCCCCATGATCGCCATCAGGATGTTGTTGAAGTCGTGGGCGATCCCTCCCGCCAGAACTCCCAGGCTCTCCAGCTTCTGAACATGCAGCATCTGGGCTTCCATCCTTTTCTTGTCCTCAGTCAGCCGCCTTTCATCGGTCACATCACGTCCGACCACAAGGAGATGCTTCTTCTCCTTGATCATGAGCCGGGAAAGCACGTACGACATGGCGATGTCCTTGCCGAAGCTCGTATGCAGCTCCACCTCGTGAACACGCGCGATGCCGTCGCCGAGAACCGTTTCAGCCGCCTCCAACAGACCGCTTTCCCGCCAGGACTGCAATAAGCGGAAGTTCTGCTGCTGCATCTGCTCCACATCCCCACCCGCGATGTCCGCAGTCGCCTGGTTCAGCAGGATACATTTGCCTGATTCACCGTCAAAGATGCGGATCCCCATGGGCGAGTACTGCAGGAGCGACTCGAAAAGCAGTAACGTCTCCTGACGCTGCTCCTCGCTCTTCATCTGCTCGGTGATGTCCCTGGTGATGCCGAGCAGCGACACGATCTCTCCGCGGTCGTTGCGGAAGGGGACCGCATGGGTGTCGAGCCAGACGCGCCTTCCCTTAAGCCCCGAGGTCTGAAATACCAGGTTGCCGGGGATGCCGCGGAACACGTTACGGGTCAGTTCCTTGAAAGCCTCTTTGAATTCCGGGGCGATCCTGTTAAAGACACACTTTCCCTCTACCTGCGCGAAGGAGTCCGCGTCGATCATGTTGAGACCCGCGCGGTTCATCATCTGCAGGCACCCCTCCGAGTCGAGCATCTTGACGCACTCGGGCTCCGTCTCGATGATGGTGTTCATGAAGGCCTCGCTGCGCGCGAGCGCGTCCTCCCTGGCACGCAGCTGTTCCGCCATGGCGTCGAAGGTGCGGGCGAGCCCGCCAAGTTCCCCCCCATGCACCAAGTCGGATACCTTCATACCCGTCTCCCCATCGGCCAACCGCCTGGAGGCTTCCTCGAGGATCTTGATGCGGTCGCCCAAACAGCGCTTGCCGATGAAGATGGCTGCGAGGCACGCAAGGAGCAGAAACGACGACAGCAAAGTCATGCTGTAGGCAAGCGAGCGGTCTGCGTTGCGCGTGGCGGCCTCGATCGGTATTCCGGCGGTGACGTACATGTAAGGGGTGTTTTCGCCGGGAAGCCAAAGCTTGAGGTAGGAGATGATGCGCTTGTCCCCCTGGAGCCCGCCTCTGATGTGGGTCCCACGGTCGGGTCCCTCCTGGAGTTTCTTGAAGGCATTTGCGGGGTAGGGTTTGCCGAGGTAGTGTTCCGGGTCTATCCCCCTGGCGAGAATGACCCCCTTGTGGTCCAGTATCACGAAGCTGGTCCCTACCGGCAGGTGCATCTGCTGCAGCAGGGACTGGTAGTTCTCGATATTGAGGGTGACGCTGATGACGCCGACCACCGCCCCTTTCTCGTCCTTGAGCGGGTAGCCGAGGTTGAAGATGGGCCTCGTCGTGATCCTGCTTACCACGTACTCGCCCGAGGAAAGTCTGCCACTGGCCAAGGCGGCTTTGAAAAAGCGGCGGTCTGAGGTGATCAGTTGCTGGCGCATCGGCATGGCGGTTGCCCAGACCCGTCCCTGCCGATCCGCAACGATGATGTTGCCGTACATCGGGTTCAACTTGCGCAGCTCTTTTAGGATCGGCTCGACCCGAGCCGCGTCACGCGCCTTTACCTCGGGGAGTTGCGCCAGCGAGGTCATGAGTTGCTCAGCCGCCACCACGAGGTTGCGCTGCTCGGCACCGATCCTTTCGGTAACACGCAGTGTCTCCTTCCCGGCGTCGTCTATCATGGCGTTGCGGAACTGTATCCCGGAGTAAATGATGACGCCCGCAGCCGGCAGGGCAACGACGAAGGTGATAAGCAGCAGCAGAAAACGGGTGGAAAGTGTGGAAGAACGAGTCATGTGACATCTCTCGGCGCACAGTTGTTACTGTAAACATCGGCAAAATACTGTGTTAGCTTAGCAGAAATCAACTCGTCTCTGAACGTGACAATCCGAATACAGGATTACCAGTTGTCACATCAGCATATGGTGGGAATCTAACGGTTGGCCCACAGTAGCTATTGAGATAAGCGCGCATCCAAAAGCTGAGAAGAGGCGGAGCGTGACGTAGAAGGATTGTACCTGTCAGAGGGGCGCAACCGCCGATACTCCTCACTGGCTTTTTTTACCTGCCTCATCACGCTCGCCGAACGCAGGGTGAAGACGGTGTCCACGGGTACGCCCCCGCTTTCCAGTACCTTGGCCGTCCAGGTGTTGCAGGTATGGGTGATGAGGTAATACCCTTCCGCCTTGAAAAACCTGTCTTCGCCGTGAGGTCCCGCCTTCAGGGGGTAGGGGCGACCTGCCGCGTTGAATTGGAAACTGGTCCGCAACTTATCCTTCAGGTGTTTCAAGCCGGCTGCCGAAAGCTTGAGCTCGACCACTTCGCCTCCTCGGTACTGCTCCGGCGGGACGGCCGGCATGGAGAAGACGTGCATGACGCTCGGATTTCTCCAGAAGACCGCCTTCAAGAAGATGGCCGGCGTCACCTTGTCAGCTTGGTAGAAGTCCGCCTCTCCCCAGCCGAACTCATAGTAGCGCCCCGGCCGAAGGTATTCCCTCAAGAATCCCAGCTCGTTCCCCAGATCCTCGCTCGATAGAGCGATCCCGGCGTGCCATCCGTGTGCTATCACGTATATCGAGCGTTCCTCGCCCCGCGTCGCAGGCAGGTAGTTCCATTTCTTGCCGGAGGCGCACCCGGCGAGCACCGCCACAAGCGGAGGAAGCAGCACGATCAGCCATTTTCGTCCCCACGCCGCCCGAAGCCTGGCAAGCACCGTTTGCATGGCCCCTCGCTTTTCCATGAGGACCTCCCGGAGTTTCCTGCTGCCCCGGAGATCTTACCAAGCCACCCCCATCCGTCAAAGCAGACACGCCACCATCACCGCAACCCGGCTTTCTTGAAGGCTTCATGTCGCAGCTGCGTAATCGATCTAAAGAAGTTCCTGTTCTGCCCTACCCTCCGATTGGTTCCCGCTACAGGTATCAGGTAAACCGTTCTCAGCTCGCGCAACATCCACTCGCTCCTTAGGCAGAGCAGGAGCCCGGCAAAGGGCGCAGACAACAGGGCGGTCCCGAAGATGAGACCGACGACGCCGACGGCGTAATATGAAAGGGCTGCGTGACTGGAAGCGAGTTTCACCCACTGGAGGAACTGAACGACTTCGTAGATTACCACGACCGTGATACCAGACCAAGCCCCTTCGACCAGCCGACGCAAGCCGCCCTTCCTGAGCTTCCAGAACTGGTAGGCAGCCCAGAGCAGATGGATTCCTGCGACGGTGACGGTCCATGGGATGAACCCCAGATCAAAGAACACGGACAGCTTCGACACGGGGACCAGGTACGGCTCCGACAGTACCGCCTGCCAATCGGTACCGTAGTACTTCATGAGCCCGGTGATTCCGTAGAGAAGAGCTGCCGCACCGACCGCCATCACGAGCCAAGCGGTTATCTCGACTATCTCCGGTGGAGGTGCTCCTTCTTCCAAGGTCAGAGACGGCAGTTCCGGTGTTGCCGGGATAGCTGAGGACTCCATGGGTGGATTGCCATAAACCTTTGGGGCGGCAGGGGCCTCCCGCTCTTCAACCAGTTCGCCGCGGTGCCTTTTTTCGTCGAGGATCCGCGACCCCTCCATGGCAAGAAACTGCGGATTGAGCCCCTGCAACAGTAGAAACTGCCCCGGGTCCAGCTTTACGGCGACTCCTTCCGTCACCTCCTGCATCTCGAACTCGAAAGTCCCCTTGGTCCAGGCAAAGAGGGAATAGACCACCTTCTCGATCTGGTCGCGCACCACGTTCTCGATCGCGTCGGCGCTGACCCCGAAGCGCTCGACCATGATGGTTCCAAGAAGCCGCCGGTACCCTTCATCCGCCTGTGCGCTCAAAGCAAGGTTGAGGGTGCTTCGGTCGATGACGCCCCTGCGAATCAGCAGCTCGCCCATGTTCTGTCTAAAGACGGTTGAACTCGCCCTGGTGACGTAGCCATTCTGAAAAATGATGCTGGCCTCGCGCCCCAGACTTTTCAATGACAGCACGCCGGACTTTCGGCTCAAGCTGACGATCTGCATGATCTCGCCGAGTCCCAGATCGTCGATGTTGCCAACAAGACTCATGGTTTTAGCCTCTCATATGAAGGATTAGGTAATGCGAGGAAGGGGGAGTCAGATGGAGCCGAGAACGGCATCAGCCCCCTTCGCATCGGAAATTGCTCCATAAAAAAAGCCGGGGCCAGAATATCTTGAGATATTTCGGCGACCCGGCTGTCTCTATGAGACCCTGTAGGCTTTCCGTCCCATCCTCGCGGATGGTTTAGTATTGTCGTTATCCGGCTTTAATTGTATTGGCTTGCGGCGAACGATAGCCCAAGCAGCCCGCTTCGTCAAGAGTAAACAATGAGAAGCTTTGATCAAGAAGCCCAAAGTATATTCTTTACCTTTTCACCATTTTGGTGCGCAGCAAATTTCGCAGCGTCCCATCTCTCCACAGGCCTGCACGCCCAAAGAATGATCCATTACCGTGGGAAAGTCGCACACAGCGTTGGATAAATCATCCATCGCGATGGAGAAGTTATCCAACGCGGTATATTAATCATCCATCGCGATGGATAACACGAATACTGCGATAGATAACACGTGCATCGCGATGGAAAAGTTGTGTACCGCGTTAGATTAATCGTCTATCGCGATGGAGAAGTTATCCGACCCGGTATATTAATTATCCATCGTGATGGATAACACGAATACCGCAATAAATAACACGTGCATCGCGATGGAAAAGTTGTGTACCGCGTTAGATTAATCATCTATCGCGATGGAGAAGTTATCCGACCCGGTATATTAATTATCCATCGCGATGGATAACACGAATACCGCAATAAATAACACGTGCATCGCGATGGAAAAGTCATCCACCGCAGTATATTAATCATCCGCCGCGATGGAAAAGTCATCCGCCGCGGTATATTAATCATTTACCGCGATGGATAACACGAATACCGCGATTGGTAACACGTGTGCCGCCATGTAAGGCTCTTAAATCACTGCAAACCTGCTAAAACACGGGCTTCACTTAAACAGCAGATAACTCTGTTCGTCAGTTTTCCATCCAATCCCTCCTTTTTCAGCTTTCTTCTTCACTTTTCCCCGAGCAGGCAGACGACTGACGACGAAGAGCGAGCGACGCGCGTCGCGCTTGCCGCGTTCACCCCTTGACTTACGAAAAACTTACGAGTATCCTCGCTTTCCTGATCGGACCGGGACAAGGATGCGGTGGAGGTCGAAATGACGCCTAAACAGAAGAGGGTTCTTGATTTCATTCTGGGTTTCGTCGAGGAGCACGGCTTCCAGCCTTCCCAGATGGAGATCGCTCAGGGGTGCGGCTTCGAGTCGCTCGGGACGGTGCAACATTACCTTCGTTCGTTGGAACGGCACGGGCTCCTTGCGCGACAGGCTAATGCTAAGAGGGGGCTGCAGTTGACGGCAAATCCCCCCTGTCTCCCCTTCGCAAAGGGGGCGACGCTTACGGCCGGCACCATTGCAAAGGGAGGGACAGTTACGCCCCCGCCACTGGGGGCAAACGTTACTTTCCTAGAACTGCCGCTGGTGGGAATCGTGGCGGCGGGTAAGCCGGTGCACGCTTTCGAACTGGCGGACGCCATCGAGGTCCCTTCGGCTATGGCGGGACCGGGGAACGTGGTCTACGAGGTGCGCGGCGATTCCATGGTGGAGATGGGGATCATGGACGGCGACTACGTGGCGGTGCACCCGCAGTCGGTCGCCGAGAACGGCCAGACGGTGATCGCAGAGGTGAACGGCTCGATCACCATCAAGAAGTATCAGCGCAAGGGAAACATTATCCAGCTCCTGCCGGCGAATGCGGCGATGAGCCCGATCATGGTGACGGAGGACGACGAGTTTCACATCAGGGGCATCCTGGTGGGCTCGATGAGGTTTTATCGCAAGTGGACCGGGAAATCCTCCACATAACGGTTCCGGCCTTCCCCATCGCGCTCGCGCGGGTGGTGCACGCGCACCTGCGCGGCCGTCCGGTGGCGGTGGCGCCGCTAAACTCGGAACGGGCGCTTTTGCAGTGTATCTCCGCCGAAGCGGAGGCGGAAGGGGTGCACGTGGGGACGCCGATTTACCACGCGCGCAGGTCCTGTCCCTCGCTCATCGTCATCGCCCCCGACCCGCACCTGATGGCGAAAGGGAGCCATGCTCTCACGGAGCTTTCGGCTGAATTCACCCCGATCGTGGAGCCGGGGGCCGGACGCGTTTTCCTCGACGTGACCGCTTCGCGTCGGCTTTTCGGACCGGCACGCGACGTGGCGGCGCGCATGGAGAAGTCGATTTCCACAGGGCTAGGCCTCGTGGCGATGGCCGGGGCGGGTGGCAATAAGCTCGTTTCGCGGGTGGCCGCGGATGTGATGCAGGAACCCGGCGTCTACGACGTCTTTCACGGCGCCGAGAAAAGTTTCCTCGCCCCCTTCCCGGTGTCGGTGCTTCCAGGCGTGGGGGAATCGCGACAGACACTTCTTTTCCGGGACCTGAACCTGCAGCGGGTCGAGCAGGTGGCGGCGTTGTCGGTGCCCCAGTTGCGGCTGGCCGTGGGAGCGTTCGCTCCGTTGTTGCACGACCGGGCCTGCGGCATAGATCGCTCTCCGGTTCAGCCGCCCAGGCTTTCAACGGAGATCGTCGAGGAGGGGCTTCTCGACCAGGAGGAAAACGACGACGCGGTCCTGCTCTCGGAACTCTTGCGGCTCGTGGAGGGGTGCGGGCTGAGGCTCAGACAGCTCAACAAGGGGGCGCGCAAGATCACGCTTTCGGTGATGTACGCGGACGGGGTGACGCAGCAGGGTAAGAAGATCCTTCACTCGGCCACCGCTTTCGACTTGGCGCTTATGGGCGCGGCGGAGGAGCTTTTCTTCTCCACCTGTAAGAGGCGGCAGAGGGTGAAGGGGCTGCGTCTGTCCTGCGACCAGGTGGCCGGGGAGGCTGGGCAGATGGATCTCTTCGCGCCTGCGGCTGCCGAGGTGTCGAGAAGGGAGAGCGATCTGCAGGAGACGCTGGACCTCTTGCGGGAAAAGCACGGCAAGAACGCGGTGCGCTGGGGCAAGGGGCTCGCGGCGCACCGGGAAGTCACCGTCGCCAGCGAGGCGCCACCAGCCTGGGACCCGGAGCAGAACAGGTATATGACGGTGACTAAAAACTAAACATATGTTCGTCCATCTCCACGTACACAGTTCCCTCTCCCCCGGTTGGGGTGTGCTCTCGCCGGAGGCGCTTTGCGCCGAGGCGGCGCGTCTTGGCTTCGATACTCTCGCCGTCACAGACAGAAACGGCCTCTACGGCGTGCCTCGCTTTCTTGACGCGGCACGTGAGGCAGGGATCGCTCCCATCATCGGCACGGAGGCGGTGACGGAGCAAAACCGCGCGGTGCTGCTCGCCTCGGACGAAGAGGGTTACGCCAACATCTCGCGTCTTCTCTCCGACCTCCACTGCGAAAAGGGATTCGACCTCTGCCGGGCGCTCCTGCAATACCGGCACGGGGTCATCGTCCTGAGCGACGACGCGCGCCTGCTCGCCGCACTCAAGGGGGCATACGCCGAGCGGCTCTTCGCGGAGCTGTCGCCGGGGCACGACATGCACCGGGCGCTCGCACTGTCACGGGATCTCGGCCTGCCACCGGTGGCTACGGCACGGGCGCTTGTACGCGCCACACAACTCGAAGCGCCGCCTGCGCGGGCCGGGGGCGAGCTGCGCGACTTTCACTTGCACCGCGTGCTGCGGGCCATCCACCTCAATACGAAACTTTCCAGGCTCGCGCCGGACCGGACGGCTTCGGAGGCGGACGCCCTGTACGACGCGACGCAGATGGCGGACTTCTTCCCGCACTGCCCGCAGGCGCTGGAAAACTCGGCACGCATCGCCGCCATGTGCCGCAGGGAGTGGGACTTCTCGACGACCATCTTCCCCGCTTTCCGGGAACTCAACAACGACGATGCCTTCGCGACCCTCAAGTCCCGCGCCCGCGCCGGCGCCCTCTGGCGCTACGGCGCGATCGACGAAAAGGTGGAGGCCCGGCTCGACAAGGAACTCTCCATCATCCGGGACAAGGGGTTCGCGCACTACTTCCTCGTCGTTGAAGAGATCACCAGACAGTCGCAGCGCACCTGCGGCCGCGGCAGCGCGGCGGCTTCGCTCGTCGCGTACTGCCTCGGCATCACCCACGTCGACCCGATCCGGCACAACCTCTTCTTCGAACGCTTCCTGAACGAGGGGCGCAGCGATCCACCGGACATCGACGTCGACTTCCCGTGGGACGAGCGCGACGCGATCCTCGATTTCGCCTTCGCCCGTTACGGGGCACGGCGCGCGGCGATGGTGGCGAACCAGGTGGGTTTCAAGGGAAGATCGGCGCTGCGCGAGGTGGCAAAGGTCTACGGCCTGCCAGACTGCGAGATCAAGGAGATGACCGAGCGCGTCTCCGGCTTCTGGCGGCCGGAACAGACGGCGGCGGCCATGTCGGAGCACCCGCTCTTCCAGGGCGAGAGCCTATCTCCGGACTGGCTGGAGATCGTGGCGACGGCAAGGCGGCTGAACGGCCAGTTACGCCACCTTTCGCTGCACTGCGGCGGGCTCATCATCGTCCCGGACGAGATCCGCCGGTACGTCCCGGTGGAGATCTCGCACAAGGGGCTGCCGGTCATCCAGTGGGAGAAGGACCAGGCCGAGGACGCCGGGCTCGTAAAGATCGACATCCTGGGGAATCGTTCGCTCGCCGTGATCCGTGACGCGATGGCGGCGGTCAAGGAGCAGAAGGGAGTCGAGATAGACTACGCAAGTTGGCGGCCGCTTGAGGACGAGCGTACCCGGAGCCTCATGCGGCGCGGCCTCACCATCGGCTGCTTTTACCTGGAATCCCCCTCGGTGCGCCTGCTGCTACGCAAGATATGGAGCTCCACGGCGCCGCCGGAGACCTTCGACGCCGACCTCTTCGAGGTGCTGGTGCAGGCGTCGTCCATCATAAGGCCCGCGGCGAACAGCTTCATCCAGGAGTACGTGGCGCGCATGCAGGGGAAAAAGTGGCAGCACCTGCACCCGCTTCTGGAAGGGGTCCTCGGGGAGACGCTCGGTATCGCCATCTACCAGGAGCAGATCACACAGATCGCCATGGAGCTCGCCGGCTTTTCCGCCAGCGAAGGGGACCAACTGCGCAAGGTGATCACGAAGAAGCACAAGGAGAAGCGGCTCGCCGATTTCCGGGCCAAATTCGTCGCCGGGGGAACGGAGCGGGGCGTCTCCGCCACGGTCCTCGCGGCGATCTGGGAACAGATCCTCTCCTTTGCAGGCTACTCCTTCTGCAAGCCGCACTCGGCAAGCTACGCCCTTTTGAGCGCCAAGGCCGCCTACATGAAGGCGAACCATCCGGCCCAGTTCATGGCGGCGGTGATCTCCAACCAGGGGGGATACTACTCCCCGTTCGCCTACATCTCGGAGGGGCGCCGCCTGGGTCTCGCCATCCTGCCGCCGGACATCAACGAGAGCGAGTACCACTACCTGGGCAAGGAAAAGACGCTGCGCATCGGCCTCATGCAGATCGACGGGTTTACGCGGAAAGGGGCAAAGCGGCTCTTCGGGGAGAGGCAGGAGGGGGGACGCTACGCCTCCTTCGCCGATTTCCTGCAACGAAGCGGCGTGCAGCGTGCCGATGCCGAGCGGCTCGTGAAGGCGGGGTGCTTCGACGCGCTGGAAGGTCTGGAAAGGCGCCCCGCACTTCTCTGGGAACTGCTCCATTTTCAGCAGCAGGACACGGCGCTTCTCTTCGAGCATAAGACGACTCTCCCGAAGGCTCCTCCCTACGATGCGGATACGGTGCTGCGGCAGGAGGTGGAGGCGCTCGGCTTTCTCGCCTCCCGGCACCCCCTTTCCCTCTACAAGGCGCAGTGGCAGCGCCACCGCCCCATCAGGGCGGCGGAGCTCATCAAGCATTCGGGAAAATGGGTGACCATGGTGGGATGGTGGATCACGACAAAGATGGTGGAGGACAAGCACGGGCGTCCCATGGAGTTCGTCTCCTTCGAGGACGTCACCGCCATCTTCGACGCGACCTTCTTCCCCGACGTCTACGCCCGTTTTTGCCGCAAACTTTCGCAGCGGCGTCCGTATCTCCTGAAGGGGGTCGTGGAGGAGGAGTTTGGCGTGGCGACGCTAAGGGTGAAGTGGGTCGGTTTCCTGGAGGGAAACGGCTAGAGCGCGGCGGGCTGATCGCCGACGTCGATTCCCGCGGGGATGCCACCTATGAGCGGCAGCAGGATCGTGAAGGTGGTCCCTTCGCCCGTCTTGCTGTCGATGACGAGATAGCCGTCGTGCTGCTTCACGATGCCGTACACGATGGCAAGCCCGAGCCCGCTCCCCTTCCCCACCTCCTTGGTGGTGAAGAAGGGTTCGAGCACGTGGGATTTCGTCACCTCGTCCATGCCGACCCCGGTGTCGGTCACCGTTATCACGGCGTACGACCCGATCACGCCGAAGCCGTGCTCGTACACCCATTCTTCCGTGATATCCATGGAGCCGGTGCTGATGGTGAGGGTTCCCCCCTCGGGCATGGCGTCGCGGGCGTTGTTGGCTAGATTGGTGAACAACTGGTCGATCTGGCTCGAGTCGGCAACCACCGGCAGCGTCGCGTCGCAGAGCTCGAAATTCATGCGGATCTTGTTGGTGACCAGGCGGCTTAACAGCTTGCGCACGTTTTCCACCACCTGGTTCAGGTTGACCGGCTCGGGATGGTTGACCTGTTTGCGGCTGAAGGCGAGGAGCCCCTGGGTGAGCGAGGCGGCCTTTTCCGCGGCGCTCATCACCTGTTCCAGGAAAGGCTGGACGTCATCGTCCTCAGCCAGTTTCATCTGCGCCAGGGTGACAAACCCCATCATGCCGGTGAGCAGGTTGTTGAAGTCGTGGGCGATACCGCCGGCCAGCACCCCGACCGACTCCATCTTCTGCGACTGCCGGATCTGCTCCGCCATGCGTTGCTCGCGCTCCAGATAGATGGCGTTGCGAAGGCTCATGCCGATGACCGGGGCGATGCCGGTCAGAAGGCTCAGGTCACTGTGCGTGAGCGGGCGCTTCGAGGTGTTGTTGTCCACGGCAATGATTCCCAGCGACTCCCCTTCGCAGACGATGGGACAGCAGATGAAGGATTCCGCCTCCATCTCACGGGACAAGGCCACGCTCTGCTCGGAATGCAGGTGCTCCAATTCAGAGAAGTCACCGACGAACTTGCTTTCCTTATCCCTGAAGGAGGCCACGAAGACCCCTTGTGAGCCAGGAGAGGTGAGGTCAAAAGACTTGTTGAGCAGCGCCTCGAGCTGCTTGTCGCTATAGCCGAACCCGGTGCTGAACCTGAGGCGCGACTTGCGGTCGTCGGCCAGCATGATGACGCCCCGGTCATAGCAAAGCCTTTTTTCGATGACCCCGATGACGTTACGCAGCACCTCGTCGGTGCGGGTCTGCCTGCTCAAGGCCTGACCGACCTCGTTGACCATCCGGGCGTTGTTGTAGTTCATCCCGATCTGCTCGATGGCCCGCTCGGTCGATTCCTTCACGTTCGCCAGGGTGACCAGGATCTCCTGCTTCTCGAGCCGCTCCGCGACATATGAGGCGACGAGGGCTGAGATGGCGATCCCGGCCAGCACCTCGGGGAGGTGCCCGATCCCGAAGCTATGCTGCAGCAGGGCGTACACCGCGAGGCTGAGCGGAATCATGATGTTCCTCGCGCGGCGTATGGTCGCGAATCTCGTCTTCTTCCAGGTGACCACGTAACGGCAGCAGTTCCCCCCATTGAAGATACATTCCGGATGCTCGACCTGGGGAATGTCGTAGTCGAACATGGTGACGATCGCCTCGAAGAAACCGATGCGGTTTTCGCACTGGTACGGCTTCTCCTGGACCCCCTCGTACGGGGTGACCGTTATCTCCGCCTTGTTTTCCGCGATCCTGCGTCCGACGAAGCGGGAGGAACGGGTGAAGTGGCTCGCGCATTTACCCGCAGCGAGGAGCGTGTTGCCGGGGCCGATGAGCCCGAGGGTGTACTTGGCGCTCGCGCTGAGCGCCTCCTTTGAGGTCGCAAAGCGCCCGCCTTCCCTGGCGATGTCGGTGCCGACCAGCTGCGTCATCCTGGCGTGGAAGCGGTCAACCTGGGTCTGGGTGAGCCAGTGTCCCTCATCACTCAGTTCGTATGCGGTGATGCCTGCATAGCACAGGATGTCGCGCACGTCGACGCTGGGGTACTTCTTCTTCAGCAGCGTCACGAAGATGCTGATGATCTTGCTGTTGTAGAGGGGCTGTTCGCTCATTGACTGCAAATACTCCTGGTCGGGCGGGTCCTATATCACATTTCCTTATAGGCCATTCTCGCTTCATCGGCCAAGACATCGAATCCTTAAGGATAAAGTGGACGGGCCGGGGATAAAAGTCCCCACGAACGTTCATCTGTGAATTCCGCGGAGGTCGGGAAAATATGTCCACGAAGCGCCCCAGGTGCCCCCGCGCTCCCTCCCTAATCGCCGGATGAAAAAAAGGCCCGGCTCCCTTTGCGGGGGCCGGGCCTCATTGCCTTGGCTGTGCCTGAAGCTAGTCGACGGACTTCCTGAGGAAGGTCGGGATATCGTACTGGTCCTCGTCGTCCATCATGAAGGAGCGCTGCTGCCTCACGGTCTCGCGCTGATGCTTCTCACGGATGAAGGTCGGGATCTCACGGTTGATCTCGGGCTGCGGCTTCACGAGCGAGCTCACGTTCTTCATCTCGTGGCGCCCCTTGTCGAGGTCGAAACGGTCGCCGAAACCGGTGGCGATCGCGGTGACCTTGATGGTCTCGCCCAGGGTCTCGTCGATGACAAGACCGACGATGATGTTGGCGTCCTCGTGCACCTTCTCGTGGATCACCTTGCTGGCCGCGTCGAACTCGTCCATGGTCATGGCGGAGGAGCCGGAGATGTTGACCAGGACGCCTTTAGCGCCGGAGATGTCGATGTCTTCAAGCAGGGGGCTGGAAATCGCCTTGAGGGCTGCGTCGACGGCACGGTTCTCGCCGTTGCCAAGGCCGATGCCCATCATGGCCATGCCGCGCTCGCTCATGATCGACTTCACGTCGGCGAAGTCGACGTTGATCAGACCGGACTGGGTGATCAGGTCGGAGATGCCCTGCACCGCCTGGCGCAGCACGTCGTCCGAGGGCTTGAAGGCGTCGAGGATGGACATGGACTTGCCGGCAAGGCCGAGGAGCCTGTCGTTGGGGATCACGATCAGGGAGTCGACGTGCTTCTTCAGTTCCTTGATGCCGTCCTCGCCCTTGGCGAGACGCTGACGCCCTTCGCGGGTGAACGGCTTGGTCACGACACCCACGGTGAGCGCGCCCTGCTCGCGAGCAATCTCGGCTATGATCGGGGCTGCGCCGGTGCCGGTGCCGCCGCCCATGCCCGCTGCGACGAAGATCATGTCCGCGCCTTTGAGGGCCTCGTTCACCTTCTCCTTGTCCTCGAGGGCGGCCTCGCGGCCGACGTTCGGGTTCGCCCCCGCCCCGAGTCCCTTGGTGAGCTGGGTGCCGATCTGTATCTTGACCGGCGCTTTGGACATCCTGAGCGCCTGGGCATCGGTATTGGCAACGATGAAGTCGACCCCGGTGACGCCCACTGCCATCATGGTGTTGACTGCGTTCCCGCCGGAACCACCAACGCCTATCACCTTTATCTTCGCACTCTGGTCGATGCTTTCATCGAACTGAAACATGAACTACCCCCCTTTATTAGCGCGCCCCCCGGCGGCGTTAAAATATTAGCCGGTTTTATACTACGTTTATGTAGAGAATGGAAGCCCAAAAGCACTACATATTGTGCTTTTTTAGAAGAATTCTCCGAACCAGTCCTTCATCCTGCGGCTCACCCTGCGGAAGACGGTCTCGTCGCTTTGCTGGGTCGGGAATTCGTGAACCCCGACGTTCTTCGAGCCGTAGACGACAAGGCCCACGCCGGTCGCGTAAACCGGTGAATTCACGACGTCTGTGAGCCCGCCGATCCGCTGCGGCAGGCCGCGGCGCACCGGGAGGTTGAAGATCTGCTCGGCCAACTCCGGCATCCCCTCGAGGATGGTGGAGCCGCCGGTGATGACGACGCCCGAGGCGATCATGTCCTCGAGGCCACTCTTCACGATCTCGCGGTTCACCAGGGTGAAGATTTCCTCGACGCGGGGTTCGAGGATCTCGCACAGAAGCTGCCGGGAGAGGATGCGCGGTTTTCTGCCGCCGACACTCGGCACCTCGATGGTCTCGTCCTTGCCGACCATGGAGGAGAGGCAGCAGCCGTACTTCTGCTTGATGCGCTCGGCCTCGGCCATCGGGGTCCTGAGACCTACCGCGATGTCGTTGGTCAGGTGGTTGCCGCCAAGGGAGAGCACCGAGGTGTGCTTGATGGCGCCGTCCACGAAGATGGCGATGTCGGTGGTGCCGCCGCCGATGTCGACGAGAGCTACGCCGAGCTCCTTTTCGTCCGCGGAAAGGACCGCCTCGGAGGAGGAGAGCTGTTCGAGGACGATGTCGGCTACCTCGAGACCGGCGCGGTTACAGGACTTGACGATGTTCTGCGCGCTCGCCACGGCACCGGTGACGATATGCACCTTCGCCTCGAGCCTGACGCCGCTCATCCCGAGCGGCTCGCGGATGCCGTCCTGGTCGTCGATGATGAATTCCTGGGGGAGGATGTGGATCACTTCGCGGTCCATCGGGATGGCGATCGCCTTGGCTGCCTCGATCACGCGCTTCACGTCCTCGGGAGAGACCTCGCGGTTCTTGATGGCGATGACACCCTGGGAGTTGAAACCCTTGATGTGCCCGCCGGCGATACCGGCGTAGACCGACTTGATCTCGCAACCCGCCATGAGCTCGGCCTCCTCGATCGCCTTCTTGATGGCGGAGACGGTGCTCTCGATGTTTATCACGACACCTTTTCTCAGCCCCTTGGAAGGACTGGTGCCGATGCCGACGATGTCGATGCCGTCTTCGGTGACGTTGCCGACGATGGCGCAGATCTTGGTTGTGCCTATGTCGAGGCCTACGATCAGGTTATCCCTTCTTGTTGCAGACATACTCCCCCCCTTTTCCTACACTTTTTTAACTATGATTTTGTCGATGTAATCGAGGTCTATGTAATCCAAAGCCTGCATCTGCGTTTTCAGGTCGCCGTAGATGCGGGACAGGCGCGCCAGCTTGTCGCCGAACTCGCCGTTGCCGAGTTTCACAGGGATCCCCCCCTGCATGGTGAAGAGGGTGAATCCGTACCCCCTGCTGTAGTGGATCTCGGAGATGTCGGCGAGGCTGAAGACGCTGCCGGACTTGAGCGTGCCGATGAGCTGCAGCGCGCTCTTGAGCGCCTCCTGGGTCCCTTTCGGGTCCTGAGCCAGCTCTTCCTCGGTGATCCCGGTTATGAGCGGGTAATCGAGCCGGTCGCCCTCGGTCAGCGATTTGAAGAGAACGCCCTTGTCGTCCAGGTAATAGAGGCAGCCGACGTTGGCTACCGCGACCGGCGTTCTCTCGGCAACGGTGATGGAGAGGGTGTGCGGGAAGTAACGGCGCACCTGGATCTGTTCCAGCCAGGGGTTCTTCCCGAGGCGGGCCATGACGGCCTTGAGGTCGAGCCCGAGCATCGAATCGCCTGGGCGGACCCCGGCCAACGTGATTAGCTCGTCCCGGCTCACCTTTTTAAGCTGTGAGACCTCGATCGTTTCGAGACGCAGGAGCGTGGTGCGGGATACCACCCCGTAGGCCTTCCAGCCACCGAACCCGACGATAGCGCAGACGGCCGAGGCGCCGATCCCCCTGGAGAGCCATTTGAGGATGGGAGTCCAGTTGATCGGTTTGCGCTGCTTGGGCGGCTTCTTGACCCTGTTGTTGGGTATCCGCTGTTTTTTGGTGTGAAGATCGCGCATGGCAATTACCGTTCGAATTTAATTTCAATGCACTGCATGACAACGGCTTTTCAGCTTACGGGACTGAATCTCAATCCCAATTTTTCCGTCTAAATCTTGAGCGACGCGGCGAGCAGGATGCGCGTCACCAACTGGTCAAAATCAATCCCGGAACCGCGGGCGATCTCCGGCAAGAGGCTCAGGTCGGTCATCCCCGGCAGGGTATTGACCTCGAGGAGGTAGCATTCGCCCTTCTCGTTCACCAAGAAGTCGACGCGGCTGTAGCAGTCGCACCCGAGAGCGGCGTGCGCCTTCTCGCCTTCCTTTAAAACCGCCTGGTACACGTTCTCCGGCAGGCGGGCGGGGAGGATGTGTTCGGCGCCGCCGTCGGTGTATTTAGCCTCGTAGTCGTAGAACTCGTTTTTCGGGACGATCTCGATGGCGCCCATGGCACGGCCGTCCAGGATGCCGACCTGAACCTCCTTGCCGCTTATGAACGCTTCGATCAGGATCTCGGCGTCGTAGCGGAAGGCCTCTTCCAGCGCCTTCTCCATCTGCCCGGGCTCTTTCACGATGCTGACGCCGACCGACGACCCCTCCTTGGAGGGCTTCACCACGACCGGAAGCGGGTTCTCGAGCTTCAGTTCCTCGCCGCGGCGCAGCACCTGGTAGGGAGCAAGCTTGAGCCCCGCCGCTGCGAACATAACCTTGGCCGCGACCTTGTCGATGGCCAGCGCCGAGGCGAGCACGCCGGAGCCCGTGTAGGGAACGCCCATGAGTTCGAGGAGCCCCTGGACCGAGCCGTCCTCTCCGAAGCGGCCATGCAGGGCGATGAAGGCGCGCTCCACCTTCTCCTCGGCAAGGCGCTGGGCGAGGTCGCGCCCGACGTCGATGCCGACGGCGTCGTACCCCTGACGTTGCAGGGATGCGAGCACGGCCTTGCCGCTATTGAGGGACACCTCGCGCTCGGCGGAAAGCCCCCCCAGCAGCACGGCGATCTTTTTGGTTTTCAGCTCATCTATGGTCATGCTCTGATTCCTTTTTCCTATTCGCTACCCTTCTCCGACGATCCTCACTTCTTCTTCCAGTTCGACGCCGCTCTCCTCTTTGACCCGGAGCTTTATAAAAGCGGCCAGGGTGAGAAAGTCGGCGGCCCGGGCGTCGCCGCGGTTCACCAGGAAGTTCGTGTGCACCTCGGAGACCTGTGCTCCGCCTACCGTCTTGCCGCGCAGCCCCGCCTGGTCGATGAGGCGCCAGGCGTTTTCGTCGGGAGGGTTCTTGAAGAAGGAGCCCGCGTTTGGGAAGCCGACACGCTGCCCGCCGCGCTTGGCGATGTACTCCTGCATGCGCGCCTCGATCAGGCGGCGCTCTTCCGGCTCCAGCCTGAGCCTCGCCCCGAGGACGATCTCACCCGGCTCAAGCTTCAGGTAGCGGTAGCCGTACTCCGCCTCGGTCCCTTTTCTCACCAGGACCTCGCCGCCGCGCATCGTGGTCAGCGACTCGACCCGCAGGAAGGTCTCGCTGCCGTTTGCACCGGCGTTCATGGTGAGCGCACCGCCGAAACTCCCGGGGATGCCGCAGAGAAACTCGATGCCTCCCAGACAGTTTTCCGCAGCGAAGCGGGTAAGGGCCTGGTTGGTGACGCCGGCCCCCACCTCGAGTCGTGCTCCGGGCATCTGGGTCATGGTGTCGAGGCGCTTGAGGGAGATGACGCACCCCCTTATGCCGCCGTCGCGCACGAGCAGGTTGTATCCGCCGCCGACCACCATGGAGGGGATCCCACCTTCCAGGAGCGCCTCCACTGCCGCTTTCAGGTCATCCTGATCGGCGGGTTCGAGGAAGAGGTCGGCCGGCCCGCCCACCCTGAGCGAGCTGTGCCGGGACATCGGCTCGTCCCACAGGACGCTGCCGCGGACCCTTTCAGCCACCCGCTCCAGATCGGCGCGCGACCAGGTCACTTGTCCCCCGTTGCCTTCAGACGCTCCAGCATCGCCTCACCGATCTGCCAGACGTTGCCGGCGCCAAGCGTGAGCAGGATGTCGCCCGGTGCGAGGACGCCTTCCAGGTGCGTGCAGAGTTTGTCGCGGTCCGAGATCCAGGTGACATCTTTCTGGCCGTGGCGCCTCACGCGCGCGGCAAGCGCCTCGGCGGTCACCCCTTCGATCGGGGCCTCGCCGGCCGCGTAGATGTCGGTGAGGATCAGGACGTCGGCATCGTGGAACGCCTTGACGAAGTCCTCGAAGAGCTCTTTGGTGCGCGAGTAGCGGTGCGGCTGGAACACGACCACCAGGCGGTTCTCCGCGAAGCCTGCCTTGGCTGCGGCGAGCGTCGCCCGGATCTCGGTCGGGTGATGGCCGTAGTCGTCAACCACCTTGATTGAGTTCACCTCGCCCTTGAGCGAGAAGCGGCGCCCGACCCCTCCGAAGGCCTTGAACCCTTCCTGGATGGTTTCGAACGGGATGTCGAGTTCCATGGCGACCGCGATGGATGCAAGTGCGTTCAGCACGTTGTGCGCGCCGGGCATCGAGTAGATGATCTCCCCGAGCCTCACCCCCTTGTGGTGCGCCACAAAACTCGTGGAGAACCCGGAGAGGCGCACGTCGGTGGCGCGGAAGTCGGCCTGGGCCGACAGGCCGTAGCTCGTGAAGCGTTTCTTCACGCGCGGTAGGACGTCGGCGATGTTGCCGTTATCGAGGCAGAGGACGGCGAGCCCGTAGAAGGGGATCTTGTTGATGAACTCTACAAAGGTGTCCTTGATCTCCTCGATGCCGCTGTAGAAGTCGAGGTGGTCGGCGTCGATGTTGGTGACGACGGCGATGGTCGGAGAGAGGAGCAGGAAGGAGCCGTCGGACTCGTCTGCCTCGGCGACGAGGAACTGTCCCTGGCCCAGGCGCGCGTTGCTACCGAGCGAATTGAGCCTGCCGCCGATCACCATGGTCGGGTCGATCCCCCCCTTGGCGAGGAGGGTCGCCACCATCGAGGTGGTGGTGGTCTTGCCGTGGGTGCCGGCCACTGCGACGCCGTACTTCATGCGCATCAGTTCCGCGAGCATCTCCGCGCGGGGGATGACCGGGATCAGTTTGAGGTGCGCCTCGATAACCTCGGGGTTGTCCTCGTGCACCGCGCTCGAGATGACCACGACGTCCGCCTGGGCCACGTTCTCGGCCGCGTGGCCGATGAAGATCTCGCCGCCAAGGCTCTCAAGGCGCTGCGTCGTGTCCGAGCTTCTCAGGTCGGAGCCGGAGACCTTGTAACCCAGGTTCAAGAGCACCTCGGCGATGCCGCTCATGCCGATGCCGCCGATGCCGACGAAATGTATCCTCTCTATCTTTCCGTACACAGAAACTCCTTAACCGGAGGACGTTCAACGTTCAGCGTTCAACGTTCGCCTTATTCATTTGCTTCGCTCGGCCGCTTCCTGACGGCCTGATCTTAACCTGGTCATTTAAAGTGATGCCGCTTCGACATCCTTTGCCGGAGGGACATCCAGTCTCGAACGTTGAACGCAGAACGCTGAACGGTCTCTAGCCTCTCCCCGTCATGGCCGCGACGATCGCCTGGGCGGCGTCTAGCTGGGCCAGGAAGCGGGCGTTTTTCTCCAGCTCGGCCACCTTTTCCGGGTGCTCCATAAGATCACTGATCTCGGCCGCGAGCCGCTCGCCGGAAAGATCCTCCTCGAGGACCATGCGCGCGGCGCCTTTGTGCACCAACGACTCGGCGTTCTTCCTCTGGTGGTCGTCGGCTGCGTACGGATACGGGATGAAGACGCACCCCTTGCCGCAGGCGGTCACCTCTGCGATGGTGGTGGCCCCAGCCCGACAGATGACCAGGTCGGCGGCACCGTAGGCCGCGGACATGTTGTCGATGAAGGAGAGTACCTGCGCCTGGACGCCCTGCCCCTGATACCCCTCGCGCACCCGCGCTACGTCCTTGTCGCCGGTCTGGTGCGTAATGCGCAGCTTGTGCTTCACCGACTCGAGGAAGGGAAGCGCCTCCAGCATGGCGCTGTTGATCCGCTGCGCTCCGGCGCTACCGCCGAAAACGAGGATGCTGAACGCGTCGCCGGCCTCGCGCTCCCGCTGCTCCTGAAAGCCCCAGAGGATCTCCTTGCGGATCGGGTTGCCGGTCATCTGGGTGATCCCCTTCGGGAAGAACGCGGCCGCCTCCTCCATGGAGATGAAGATGCCGTCCACGATGCGGCTCAGAACCTTGTTGGTGAGCCCCGGAAACGCGTTCTGCTCGTGGATGAAACGCCTGATCCCCATCCCCTTCGCGGCGAGGAGGATCGGGGCCGATGCGTACCCTCCCACCCCAAGCACCATGTCGGGACGGAACTCCTTCAGGATCTTTCTGGACTGCGAGTAGCCGTAAAGCAGGCGCCCGGCGCTCATGAGCTTCTTGACGGTCCCCATCCCCTTCATGCCGCTCGCGGAGATGAGCTCCAGCTTGTATCCGAGCTTCGGCAGAAGGCGCGCCTCGATGCCGCGCTCGGTGCCGACGAAGAGAACCTCGTTCTCCGGGCTGCGGGAGAGGAATTCCTCTGCCACCGCTATCCCCGGGAAGAGATGCCCCCCGGTGCCGCCTCCTGCGATGATCAGCCTCATACCGCCCCCCTGGTCCTGGTGGAAACGTTAAGGAGCACGCCGACCGCGCAGAGCGTGATGATCAGCGAACTGCCGCCGTAACTTAAAAACGGCAGCGCGATCCCCTTGGTCGGGAGAAGGCCGGTGACGACTGCCATGTTGATGAATGCCTCGAGTCCCAAAAGCACCGAGATGCCGAAGGCGAGGAAACGCCCGAAGCTGTCTTCGGCGGCGATGGCGACACGGATGCTTCTTTGCACCAGCAAAAGGAACATCGACGCGATCACGATCACGCCGATGAACCCCATTTCCTCGCCGAGCACGGAGAGGATGAAGTCGGTGTGCGCCTCGGGAAGGTAGAAGAGTTTCTGTTTTCCCTCGCCTAGCCCCTGCCCGAAGAAGCCGCCGGTGCCGAGGGCGAGCCAGCTCTGGATGATCTGGAAGCCGGCGTCGGTCGGGTCCTGCCAGGGATCGAGAAAGGCGGTGATGCGCCGCATCCGGTAAGCCTTGGTGAAAACGAGGTAACAGACGCCGGGAAGTGCTACGAGCCCCATCCCGAGGATGTACTGCACTTTGGTCCCCGCGGCGAAGAGCATCATGATGGCGACCGCGAACATGGTGAGCGCGGCACCCATGTCGTGCTGCGCGAGCAGGACCACGATGAACATCCCCAGGATCAGCATGTAGGGAAGAAAACCTGTGGTGAACTGCTTTAGCTTGTCCTGGCGCTTCTCCAGCGAGTAGGCCATGTACATGATGAGCGCCACCTTGGCGAGCTCCGAGGGCTGGAAGTTGAAGCCCGGAAGCCGGATCCAGCGCGACGCACCCTTGGCGGTGCCTCCGATACCCGGCACGAAGACCAGAAGGAGAAGCACGAAGGTGCCGAGAAAGAGCGGCACGGCGTACTTCTTCCAGACGTGGTAGTCGACGTGCATGGCAAGCCCCATGCCGATGAAACCGATCAGCGCGTAGAGGGACTGCCGTTTGAGGAAGAAGAAGCCGTCGTGAAACCTCTTGGCTGCCATCACGGAAGACGCGGAGTAGACCATGACCACACCGAAACAGGTGAGGATCACCGCCATCATAAGCACGATGATGTCGTACCCCTCCAGCCGCTTCACGCTCCGGTCTCCTCCTTTTTAGCCGCGCGTACCGCAGCCTTGAAGCAGTTGGCGCGCTCCTCGTAGTTCTTGAACATGTCGAAACTGGAACAGGCGGGCGAGAAGAGCACCACGCCGCCGGGCTCGGTCAGCCTGTGCGCCATGTCCACCGCTTCCTCCAGGGTCTCGGCGAAACGGGTGTCGGTCAGGTGGCCGAGCGCTTCCTTCATGCGCTCCTTCGCCTCGCCAATCAGCACCAGGTGGCTAACCCGCTCCGAGACGAGTTTCGCGAGCGGCTCGTAGGAGCCCCCCTTGTCCTTGCCGCCGGCGATCAGGGTGATGCCGGAGTCGAAGCTCTCAAGCGATTTCACCACGCTCCCGACGTTGGTCCCCTTGCTGTCCTCGTAGTAGGCGACGCCGTTCACTTCCTCGACGAACTCCATGCGGTGCGGTAGCCCCTTGAAGCTCTTCACGGTCTGGTAGGCGCACTCGCCGTCGCAGCGCATGAGGAGCGTGGAGGCCATGGCCGCCATGATGTTGTCGAGGTTGTGCACGCCCTTCAGCCGGAACCCTTCGGTGCCGAAGCGGAGCACCTTGCCGTTGTGGGCGAAGGTGATGAAGCCGTCGCGGTAGCTGATACCTTCCTCGAGCTCATGGAAGCGGCTCATCGGGAAGAGTTTCGCCTTCAGTTTCCCCGCGCATGCCGCGACCAGCGGGTCGTCGATGTTCAGGACGGCATAGTCGTCGGCACCCTGGTTCTCGAAGATGCGCAGCTTCGCGTCGATGTACTCCTGGAAGCTGTGGTAGCGGTCCAGGTGGTCTTCGGTCAGGTTCAAAAGGACGGCCACATGCGGGCGAAAACTCTCGATCCCTTCGAGCTGGAAGGAGGAGAGTTCGACCACGACGCGCTCGACCTCGGCACCGCTCATGGCGAGCTCGATGAGCGGGTTGCCTATATTACCGCCGACGAAGGTGTCGAAGCCGCACCCCTTGAAGATCTCGCCGGTGAGGGTGGTCGTGGTGGTCTTGCCGTTGGTCCCGGTGATGGCGACCATCGGGGCCTTGATGAACCAGGAGGCGAGCTCCACCTCGGAGACCACGCGGCGCCTCTGGGCCCGCGCCATCTCGAGCGGCTTGATGTCCATCGGGACGCCGGGGGAGACGACGACCAGGTCGGCCATGAGGAAGCTGTAGGGAACGTGACGCCCAAGCTCCAGGCAGAGATCGAGGTCGGCGAGTTCGGCGAGGACGTCTTTCAACGCCTCGTCGTCGCGCATGTCGGTGATGGTCACCTGCGCCCCGGCCTCCGCAAGGAAGCGGGTCACGGCAACGCCGGTCTTCGCGAGACCTACCACCAGTATTTTCTTGTCCTTTAAATCCATATGACCTTCTTTATCTCCGGAAGCTAGCGCATCTTCAGGGTCGAGATGGCGACCAGCGCGAGGATGATGGTGATGATCCAGAACCTGACAATGATCTTCGGCTCAGCGACCCCCTTCAGTTCGAAGTGGTGATGTATCGGGGCCATCCGGAAGATCCTCTTGCCGCGGTACTTGTACGACCCCACCTGGAAGATGACCGACAACGCCTCGACCACGAAGACCCCCCCAACGATGACGAGGAGGATCTCCTGCTTGGTGAGAACGGCCAGGGTGCCGAGCGCCCCCCCCAACGAGAGCGAGCCCACATCCCCCATGAAGACCTCGGCGGGATAGGCGTTGTACCAAAGAAAGCCAAGCCCCGCGCCGACCATGGCGCCGCAAAGAACGGCGAGCTCCCCTGCCCCCGGCACGTACGGGATCTGCAGGTAGCCGGAAAGCCGTGCGTTACCTGCGATGTAGCAGAAGAGGAGGTAGGTGGCCGCGTTGATGGCGACGGGACCGATGGCGAGGCCGTCGAGTCCGTCGGTCAGGTTCACCGCGTTACTCGCGCCGACGATGACCAGGGTGACGAACGGGATGTACAGGATGCCCAGTTCCGGGTGCAGCCTCTTGAAGAACGGGAAGTAAACTTCGGTGGAGAACCCGGGGAGGTTGTAGAGGAAGATGCCGACGCCGCCTGCGAGGATCACCTGCCAGAACATCTTCTGGCGCGGCGACAGTCCCTTCGGGTTTTTCTCGACGACTTTCTTGTAGTCGTCGACGAAGCCGAGCACGCCGTACCCCCCAAGGATGAGCAGGGTGAGCCAGATGAAGATGTTGGTGAGGTCGGCCCACAAGAGGGTCGGGACGACGATACAGACGAGGATCAGCACCCCGCCCATGGTGGGGGTCCCCTGCTTCTTCAGGTGCGATTCGGGGCCGTCGGTACGGATCACCTGGCGCGCCTGCAGCCCCTCGAGTTTTCTGACCACCCACGGCCCCACGATGAAAGAAAGCACCAGCGCGGTGATCATGGCGTAGATGGTGCGGAAGGTCAGGTATTTGAAAACGTTGAAAAGCCGGTAGTCCGCGGCAAGCGGATACAGCAGATGGTAAAGCATCAGTCATGCCCCCCTTGCGTCGCGGGTGCCAGCGCCTGTTTTACCGCTGCCGCCACCTTTTCCATCTTCATACCGCGGCTCCCCTTGAAAAGGACGCAGTCGCCGGGCTCGAGCCAGCTGAGCAGCTCCCCGGCAATTTCCTCGTGGCTTTGCGCATGCATAACGCGCTCGGCGGGAAGACCGGCCTCAAGGGCACCTTTCTTGATCTCGGCGGCAAGCTCGCCCAGCAGATAGAGGCGCTCCACTGCCGCCGCGGCCTTGGCGCCCAACTCGCGGTGCGCCGCCTCGGTGCCGAGCCCAAGTTCCAGCATGTCTCCCAGCACTGCGGCGCACCTTCCCCCCGCGGAAAGCTCATGCAGGGTGGTGAGTGCCGCCGCCATGGAGGCGGGGTTCGCGTTGTAGCTGTCGTCGATCAGGGTGACGCCGGCCACATCCTCGAGCTGGAAACGCTTGTCGTATGGGGTGAACTCCTCGAGCCCACGGCAGATCACCTCGCCCGGAACACCGAGCGCGTGCGCCGCAGCGGCCGCGGCAAGCGCGTTGTAGATGTTGTGGCGGCCGAAGGCCTTCAGGGTCACCGGCAGCTCGCCGTCGGGGAGCCTCAGGGTAAAGCTTTCCCCGAGCTTCCCGAGGCTCTTGATCTCGGCCGAGGAGACTTCCGCCCCCCTGAGACCGAAGGTGAGCCGGGTGACGTTGAGATGGGTCGGGCAGGCGGAGACGAGGGGATCGTCCACGTTGTACACCGCGACGCTCCCGGGCTTCAGACGCAGGAAAAGCTCACCCTTGGCCTTCGCCACCCCCTCGACGCTTCCAAGGGTCTCAAGGTGCGCCGGGAAGGCGTTGGTGATGATCCCCACCTGCGGGTCGGCGATCTCGGCCAGGCGGTCGATCTCGCCGAACTCGCTCATGCCGATCTCGACGACGGCCCAGCGTTCGCGGCCGGTCAAGCGGAACAGGGTGAGCGGAAGACCGATCAGGTTGTTCAGGTTCCCCTCGGTCCTGAGACCGGGGCCGGTCTGGGCGAGGATACGGGCGAGCATCTCCTTGGTGGTCGTCTTGCCGTTACTGCCGGTAACCGCGACCACCTTGAGATCAAAGCGGCGCCGGTGGAAGGCGGCCATGTCGCCCAGGGCGCGCAGGGTGTCCTTGACGGCAACCGCGCTGCACCCGGCGGGAAGCGGGTTAGCGGCGAGCCACGCCTCGGAGGCGAGGAAAGCGGTGACGCCGCGGACGGCGGCGGGATTTATGAAGTCATGACCGTCGAAGCGCTCTCCTACGAGCGGCACGAACAGTTCGCCGGGAGCGACCTTGCGCGAGTCGGTGGAGACGGCGGAGACGTCCATGCCCCCCTCCCCGATCAGCCTGCCGCCGGTTGCCTCGGCTATTTCATACAGCGTGAATATCGACATCCGGATCCTGGTTTCCTTTTACTGCCGGGCGTCATGCGCCCTTGATTCGCCCCTTTTCCAATGGTGCTCAGGGCTTACGGTTCCTGCACCGCGAACTGCTTTTCCCAAGCGCGGGAAAACGACTAATGTGCCGCAAAATAAGGGAAAAGGGAACCTTTTTTTGCTACTGCTACTTCCTGAGCCGCAGCGCAGCTGCGGCCTCCTCCCGGTCGTCGAAGTGGAACTTTTCCGTCCCGACGATCTGGTAATCCTCATGCCCCTTGCCGGCCAGAAGGACGATATCGCCAGGCTTTGCCGCGAGGATCGCGGCGCGCACCGCGGTGCGCCTGGACTCGATGGTGGCAAACCCCTTCTCGCGGAAGCCCCCCTCCAACTCCTCGAGGCTGTACTCCTTCAGGTGCAAAGGCGTGATCCCCGCCCTCACGTCGACGAGAATGGCCGCCGGGTCCTCGGTGCGCGGGTTGTCCGAGGTGACTACGGCCAGGTCGCTGTAGCGTGCCGCGATCTCTCCCATCACCGGGCGCTTCCCCTTGTCGCGGTCGCCGCCGCATCCGAAGATGGTGATGATCCGGTCCGTCTTCAGTTCCGAGATGGTGGAAAGGACGTTCTCCAGGGCGTCGCCGGTGTGGGCGTAATCGACGAGCACGATGATCCCCTGGTCGTTCGCGACCCGCTCGAGGCGTCCAGGCACCTTCTTGTGTGCGCGGATCCCCGCCTCGATCGCCTCTTTAGGGATGCCAAGGGCAAGACCCGCCCCGACCGCGCCCAGGATGTTGTACAGGTTGAAGCGCCCCAGGAGGTCGGACTCGATGTTGATCTCGCCCACCGGCGACTGGAGGCGACAGCGGATGCCGTGCACCGAGAAATCCACCTCGGCGACGGAGAGGTCGGCCGGGCCGTTCACCGAGTAGGTGAGGACCGGTGCGGTCGCCTCGGCGGCGATCCTCGGACCGTAGGGGTCGTCCAGGTTCACCACGGCGCGCCTGAGCGGCTTGTGGGCACTCGGAGCGAGGAGGTCGGTGAAGAGGCGCAGCTTGCTTTTGTAGTAGGACTCCATGTCGAGGTGGTAGTCCAGGTGGTCGCGGGTCAGGTTGGTGAAGATGGCGACGTCGAAGATGCAGCCGTCGGCGCGGTGCTGCTCCAGCGAGTGGGAAGAGACCTCCATCACCGCCCCCTGCGCGCCCTGGTCCACCAGATCGCGCAGTATCTTCTGCAGGTCGACCGACTCCGGCGTGGTGTTCGGTGCAGGGATGTCGGTCGCGCCGAAGCGGTAGCTGATGGTGCCGAGGACGGCCGCGGGGATCCCCGCCTCAGCCATGATCCCTTCAACGAGGTAGGTGGTGGTGGTCTTGCCGTTGGTGCCGGTGATGCCGACGACCGGTATGTTCCCGGTCGGGGTACCGTAGAAAATTGCGGCCATGAGGCTCATGGCGCGGCGGGCATCCGGGACCTCGACGCATACGGCCCCGGCAACGGCGCAGGGGCGGTCCGCAATTATTGCGACCGCCCCCCCTTTTACAGCGGCTTCCACGAACTCCGTCCCGTCGCTCTTCACCCCGCGCAGGGCGAAGAAGGCGGCGCCTGGCGCCACCTGTCGCGAGTCGTAGCAAAGCGACGTTATCTCCATGGCGTCGTCTCCGGTCACCTTGGCTCCCGGAACACAGGCCAGCAATTCTTTCAGTTTCATGCTCCCCCCATGGTCAGGCCGACGGCACGAAGCGCACCCAGACCTGATCCTGCGTGGTGATGCGGGCGCCCGGTGGCGGGTTCTGCTCTACCGCCCGGCCGCTTCCCTGCAATTTTACGTTGAGACCGCGCTGCTCCATCACCCTGAGCACCTGCCGCATGCTCATACCGCGGAAGTTCGGCATGGTCCCGGCGTCGCCACCCTCGATGGCGCCCCCCTCCACCGCGGCCTGCTCCACCTGCGGGGTCATCTTCTCGGGCACCGTCGCCGGCTTCTTCTTCACGTTCTTGTCCGGCGGAACGTTCAGGTAGCAGAGGGCCTGCTGAGCGATGGCGCTGAAAGCCGGAGCGGCGACCACACCGCCGTACACGTTGGCGGTCGGCTCGTCCACCATTACCATGATGGCCAGACGGGGTTTCTCCACCGGAACGAACCCTATGAAGGAGCCGATGCGCTTTTTTGCCGAGTAGCTGCGCCCTTCCACCTTCTGTGCCGTACCGGTCTTCCCCGCGACACGGTAGCCGTCCACCGCGGCACCGGTGCCGGTCCCACCCTCGGCGACGACGCCTTCCAGCATGCCGGCCACGGTCTTAGCCGTCGCGGGCGAGATCACCCTTCTTTTCAACTGCGGACCGAACTGCTGCAGCACGACACCCTCGTCGTCCACGATCCGGTCCACGAGGTACGGCTTCATGAGGTTGCCGCCGTTAGCCACCGCGGATACCGCCGCGGTCAGCTGCAATGCCGTTGCTGTCACCCCCTGGCCGAAGGAGATGGTGGCGAGGTCGATACCGTACCACTTGTCCTGCGGCCGGAGCATCCCCGAGACCTCCCCCGGGAGATCGACGCTGCTCTTCTCGCCGAACCCGAAACCGGTGAGAGCGGTGAACAGGCGCTGCGAGCCGAGCCTCTGGCCGATCTTGGCGGCACCGATGTTGCTCGAGTATTTAAGGACCTGCGACACGTTCAGCGCACCGTACTTATGCGTGTCGTGGATGGTCCTGCCGTACATGTTGCAGGAGCCGTTTTCGCAATTGAAACTGTCGCCGGGCCTGATCACCCCCGCCTCGAGGGCTGCCGCCACCAGGAAGATCTTGAAGGTCGACCCGGGCTCGAAGCTGTCCGCGATGGCGCGGTTACGCACCGATTCGTGGGTCAGTGCCGCGATGTTGTTCGGGTTGAAGGTGGGGTAGTTGGCCATGGCCAGGATGCGCCCCGTGTCCGGCTCCATGACGATAGCGATTCCGGCCTTGGCACCGTTTTTCTCGATCGTCTTAACGAGTTCCTTCTCCGCTATGTACTGGATGTTCTTATCCAGGGTGAGGACGACGTTGCTCCCTTTGGAGCCGCTTTTCCCCTCGCTCCCTTTCTTGAGGGCGATGTCCCGGCCGAGCGCGTCGCGCTCGGTGACGAGGAAGCCGGTGTTACCGAGGATGACGTTGTCGTACTTCTTCTCGATCCCTTCCAGGCCGGTCGGGTCGACCCCGGTGAAGCCTATCACATGGGCCGCCACCCCGGAGTTCGGGTAGAAGCGCCGGTTTTCCTTTACGAAGCCGACCCCGTCGAGCTCGAGTTCCTTTACCTTCTTCGCCTGCTCCGGGGCCATGCGGCGTGCGACCCAAACGAAGTTCTTCGCTCCTTTCAGCTTCGCCTCGAGCTCAGCCCTGTCGCCCCCGAGGACACTTGCCAACTGCGCCGCAGCCTCCGGGATATTCTCCATGTTGCGGGTCTCGGCGTAGCAGGAGTCCATCTCTATGGAGACGGCGAAGGGGGCGTTGTTGCGGTCGTAGATACCGCCCCGGCTCGGGGTGAGCGCCACGATCCTCTGGTGCTGCTTCTCGGCAAGCTTCACCAGTCGGTCGTTGTTCAAAACCTGCAGGTAAAAAGCGCGTCCTGCAGCGATGATGAAAACAACCACGAACAGCAGGGCCACGAAACGCATGCGGACCCTTGCCCATTTCTCCCGCTTCTCGATCACTTGACCAGGACCACCTGCTGGTCGTTGGGGAGCGCCATACCGAGCTCACCCTTGGCGAGCGCCTCGATGCGGGCCGGTGCCTTAAGCGAGGCGACCTCGACCCTCAGACGCTTGTTCTCCTGCTGCTGTTCCCTGAACTGCCGGTTCGCCTCCCCGATCCTCAGGTTCAGGTCGATCACCTCGACCCTCGACCAGACGTGGAAGATGGAAACCAGGGTAAGCAGGACCATCACCCCCGTGAGGTAACGGAAGCTGATCCAGTTTTCCCTTACCGCTACCCCGGGACGTGCCGGTGCGGCGACTTTGCCGTAGGCGACTTTGCTCTGTGCCATAGATCTACCCTCTTCTTTAAATCTTCTCGATGCCTCTTAGGCGTGCGCTGCGGGACCGCGGGTTGGCCTTCAGTTCCTCGTCCCCCGCCTTGATAGCCTTTTTGCTCAGCAGCCGGTACTGCGGCGTGCGGTTGCAGATGCAGATCGGGAGTTCCTTCGGGCAGGTGCATCCTGCACTCGCACCCCGGAACGCCTCCTTGACGATGCGGTCCTCCAGCGAATGGAAGGAGATCACCGCACCGCGTCCACCTTTTTTCAGGAGCCTCAAAAGGTCGGCAAGGCCGTCCTCAAGGCTCTTCAACTCCTCGTTCACAGCGATGCGCAGCCCCTGGAAGGTCCTCGTCGCCGGATGCAGCCGCTCCTCCCACTTAGCCTTCGGGATGGCCCCCTTGATGATGTCGACCAACTGCAGCGTGGTCTCGATCGGGCTCTCCTCGCGTGCCTTCACGATGAAGGAGGCGATCCGCTTCGCCCAGCGCTCCTCGCCGTAATCGGCGATGATGCAGTTCAACTCCCCCTCGGAGAGGGTGTTCACCAGGTCCGCGGCGCTCGGGCCGGAGCTGCGGTCCATGCGCATGTCAAGTGGTGCATCGGTCTGGAAGCTGAAGCCACGCTCGTCCTTGTCAAGTTGGTGGCTGGAGACCCCGAGGTCGAGCACGAAGCCGTCTATGGCATCCACCCCTATCTCCGCCAGGGTGGCGGCGATGGAGGAGAAGTTCCTCTGGAAGATGCTGACCCGGTCGCCGAACTGGGAGAGGCGCTCCGTGGCCACCGCGATCGCCTCGGCGTCCCGGTCGAAGCCGATGAGCCGCCCCTGCGGGGCACTCGCGGTGAGGATGAGCCCGGCGTGGCCTGCGCCGCCGAGGGTCCCGTCCACGTACACCCCCCCGTTTTTCGGTTCGAGGAGCCCGAGCACCTCGTCCGGGAGGACCGATATGTGATGGAAATCCGGCATCTAGAGGCCAAGCTCCGCGAGCGCGGCCGAATCGACCGGGAAGTTTTGTTCATCCTTCTCGCATACCTGGGCCCAGACGGACTGGCTGTAGATGTCGACCTTGTTCTGCATGCCGACGAAGTGGAGTTCGCGCTCCAGCTGTGCGGTCTTTCTCAGGTCGTTGGGAACCAGGATGCGCCCAAGCTTGTCTGCGGTGCATTCGACCGCCGGGACCAGGATGGTGCGGCGCACCGCGGCGAGCGCCTCGACGGAGAGCCCGAGGCCGGCCCCGTTTTTGAGCCGCTCCTCGAGGGCGAGGAATTCGCGGTAGGGGTAGATGGTCAGTCCGTAGCACACCTGCCCCTCGCCGAGTCGAACCGGGCTCGACTTGGTGAGGAAAAAGCGCTCGTCGCCGAAGGTCTCCACCAGAACCTCGCGGAATTTCGCGGGAATGCTGGTGCGCCCCTTGGCGTCGATGGTTGTGTCGAACTTTCCTCTAAACATGGTGTCCCCGGCACTTGTTGCCACTTTATACCACTACATACCACTTTCGTGCACGAACTATACGGGAGGCCATGCTCTATGTCAAGGCAAAATTAGAGACAAATAGGGAATTTATGGGAGGTTTTCCGATGGTTTAACGGGCGGGGTAAGAAGTGGTGGCAAGAAGTGGTAAGAACCCGGCGTGAACCCGGTTCCATTAAAGGGCGTAAGGAAGAGACGGAGGGGAAAACGCATCGGGCGGGGCCGTTACGGCCCCGCCCGAAATGCTGCGGCATTACTGGTTCTTTTTCCTGTCGAAGAGCGAGACCACGTTTCCCTTTTTCTCACCGCCCCCCTTTTCCACCGGGTCGAGCGGTTTTTCCGGAGGCTCCGGGGAGACGATTTTTTCCAGCATGATCGGCGTCCCGGACATGGTGAAGGGGGCGCCGTTCACCTGGCTTTCGTCGAGGATCCAGGTGTAGACCTGGAGCGGCACGGTGAGCACCAGGAGTTTCACCTGCCACCACCCCGGTTTGACGTCCTGGACGATGTCTTCGATGCGCGCGTAAAAGGCCGGCTTGTTCTCGATGTGCGCGAGCACGATGTCGTTGATGGTTGTCGCCATTTCTTCTCCTTCTCTTCCCTAAAGCAGGGGACCGTCCATGCTCCGTGGCGGGAACAGGGAACGGATCTCCGTGTAGATTATTTTGAGTTCCCGCTCCATGCCGTAAAAGCGGGCAACGTCCTCCTGCGACAGTCGGTCCTCGATCAGGTCGCAGTTGAAGGTGATGCAGTTGAAGGGACGGTATCCCGCCGGGATCAGGCATTGCCCCTCGCCCAGGAAGGGGCAGAGGCCGTTTTCGAAGCGCGGAGCGAAGAGGGGTCGCTTCGTGGCGAGGTAGACGAGGAGATCGGCGGCGCCGAAGTGGTATCTGCCGCTGACGCAGCAGGCCCCGCCGCATCCGGCACAGGAGCCGGCGGCGTCGACCTGGGCGACGATTCTCTGCATCGCCTCCTTGTGCGCCACCATACCGCAGGCGAGTCCCTCAAGGGTCTTGCGTTCCGCATCGGGGAGGCGCTCAAAGGCCGCCGTCACGCCACCCACCCTCTCCTGCCATTCATGGTTCCAGCAACTCACCTTGAACCTCTTCCCCCGGATATAAAAAAAGCCGTCCGACGGTGCGGAAGGCCCTGCTTCTTGAGTAACGGATGTTCTACGTTCTACGTTTTTACCCTCGGTCCACGTACGGCAAAAATGGCATCAACGAAAGGAGCAAGCCCCGGTGTCGTTGGTTTTACGTAGAACGTAGAACGTAGAACGCGGAACGTAGAACGTCTTTTAGGTTTTTTGGCCGGAGCAGCCCGTAAGCCGGGTTCTGTTCCCGCAACCGGTTACCCGGCGGCGGGCGATGGTCATTCATCTAGGAGCACCGTTGCCGGTGCCCTCAAGCAACCAACCCGGAAGCACGGACGGGCCGCCCTTAACGCTTCCCTATTTGGTCTTGCTCCTGGTGGGGTTTACCTGGCATCCGACGTCGCCGCCGAACCCGGTGAGCTCTTACCTCACCCTTTCACCCTTACCCCCCTTCGCCGAGGCTTCGGGGGGCAAGCCCCTTTAGCTACGGGTCCGGAAGGCGGACTTCTCTCTGTGGCACTATCCCTGGGGTTGCCCCCGCTGGACGTTATCCAGCACCATGCCCTGTGGAGCCCGGACTTTCCTCCCTCCACCTTCGCCGAGGCTACGGTGGACAGCGGCCATCTGGTCTGCTCCGGCCAAAATCTTTATTCCGTTCAACGTTCTGCGTTCAACGTTCGCCGGCCCCTCCCCCTGATCCTGACTTGGGTGACGCCGCAGAGCCTCCCCCGACGAACCGGGTACAGATCCCCATCGAACGTTGAACGTTGAACGCCGAACGGGTTTCTAGTCCTGCACTTCCTGCTTCATGATGAGGATGCGCTGGCAGTGCGGGCAAGTGATGACGTCGTCAGCACGGAACAAGGTGTTGTAGAGCTGCGGCGGAAGATGCATGTTGCACCCCATGCAGTTACCTTCCTTAGCCTCAACCACGGCCACACCCCTACGCTGGTCGCGCAGCTTGCTGTAACGCTTCATCACGTTCGCCGGAAGTACCTTCACGGTCTCCTCGCGAACGACGACGTCCTTGGAGATGCCTCCCTCGAGCGCCTCAACCTTCTGCTGCAGCTCAGCCTGCTGGGTGGCGACGTTCCCCTCCAACTCGGCCAGTTCGGCCTCGCGCTTGGTTATCTCACCGTTTGCCTCGTCGATGGCGCTGATCTTTTGAAGGATCTGCTCTTCGAGCTCGGTGATCTGCTTCTTAGCGGTGGAGATCTCCTTGGAAACCGCCTGGTACTCCTTCTGCGTCTTGATCTCCTTGAGATGCGCCTCGGAGCGGGTGATGTTCTCGTTCTCGGAAGCAAGGTTGGCGTCGAGCGCCCCCTTCTCCTCCTCAAGCGCCTGTACCTCCTCGCGCTTGGCGGCGATCTTCTCGCGTGCCTCGGCAAGCTTCGCCTCAAGGGCCTGCGCCTCGCTCAAAAGCTGGGCCTTCTCCCCGTCCAGCCCGTCGATCCTCAGGTCGATCTCCTGCAGTTCGTATAACGCCTTCAGTTTGTTACGCAAATTCCGCCTCCCCAACTACCTTTTTATGTGCTAAAGAGCGACGCCTTCAGTAAAACGCGAAAGGCTCCCGCTCTCCTTGGTACTCGATTACCTCTGCCTCCAGGCGACGCGCGGCAAGCGCCCCCCTCAACTGCGCAGCAAGCCCCTCGACCATGATCCGCTCGGTGGCGAAGTGCCCCGCGTCGAGCAGCGCCACGCCGAGCGCCTCGGCCTCGCGCGCCTCGTGGTACTTGACGTCGCCGGTTACCAGGATGTCGGCCCCCTTGCGCGCCGCCTCGTGCAAAAGCGAAACGCCGGACCCGCCGCAGACAGCGACCTTCTTCACCTGCCGTCCGGCTCCCCCCACCAGGCGTACGCCGGCGGCGCCTAGACGCTCCCGCACGAAGCCCGCGAACGCTCCCGCCTCAACCGGTTCGGGAAGGGTCCCAATGCGCCCAAGTCCCCGTGGCGCTCCCTGGTTCAGCACCGGATACAGGTCGCAGGCCGGCTCCTCGTAGGGGTGCGCCTGCTTCAGCGCGGCCACGGCGGCGCTTACTTTATCCTTCATGATCAGGAACTCGAGACGGCTCTCCGGCTCGGCGTGTCCCGCCCCCACCTCCCCTACGTAGGGGGTCGCCCCGTCAAGCGGGGTGAAGCGCCCAGTCCCCTCGCTCTGGTACGAGCAGTCGCGGTAGTTTCCGATAAGGGGCATGAACTGGGCAAGCGCCTGCAGCAGCTTATCCTCGAACCCTTTCGGCACGAACAGCACCATCTTCGCGTGCTCCTCGACTCCGGTGATCTTGAGCGGCTGCGCCCCCTCGATGCCAAGACGGGCGGCGAGGAGATCGTTGACGCCCCCTTGGGCGATATCGAGGTTCGTGTGCAGGGAGATGATGGAGAGGTCGTTCTTGAGGGCCAGCATGGTGAGACGACCGGTTTCGTCGGCCGCCGTGATCTTTTTCAGAGGGGAGAAGATGAAGGGGTGATGCGTGATGAGGAGCGGGCAGCGGGCTTCGATGGCTGCTTCGATGGCGGGACGACCGGGATCCAGCGCCACCATGATCCGGGAAACCTGGGAGACCGGGTCCCCCAGTTGCAGGCCTACGTTGTCCCAGGATTCCGCAAAGTGCGCCGGGGCAATTTTACCTGTAATTCCAACTAGATCTGAAACTTTGGGAGTTATCATCGCGCTCAAAAGAAAAAGAGTGCAACCGCTTGGTGTGCACTCTTTCTCCCCACTAGAAGTGTATTTTTCCGTCTGACCAGGTGCTTTAAGGGCATCCCCACATCATCCTAATTTGTAAGGTGGTGGGCCCACCAGGACTCGAACCTGGGACCGACCGGTTATGAGCCGGTAGCTCTAACCAACTGAGCTATAGGCCCGAAAAGCGAAATTAAAACATATATTAAAAGGATTAACGTGTCAAGCTTCTATTTTAATGACAGTGGGGCACTCCCCTCATACATCTCGTACTTTAGGAGTCGGCACTCGATCGGCCCGTTGTACAGTACCATCCGTCGCGACGCCTTGAGTCCGACCCCCTTTGCGAGGTCGAGGTTACCGGTGAAGAGGTAGGCGGTGTACCCCTGGCAGCGTTTCTTCAACGTGTCGCCAATCTCCCGGTACAGAGGACGCAGCGCCTCCTGCTCGCCGAGCCTCTTGCCGTAAGGCGGGTTCATGATGAGCACGCCGGGGCCGGGTGGGGGCGAGAGCTCCGCCATGGGGAGCTGTCCCAGGGTGAGATGCTCGAGCACCCCGGCGCGACGCGCGTTCTGGATCGCCATGTTGACGGCCGAATGGGAGAGGTCACTCGCCTGGATCGGCGCTGGAAGCCTGTCGAGGATGCCGCTTTTCGCCTCGGACACCATGGCGCGCCAGGCCGCCCGGTCGAACCCCTGCCAGCGCTCGAAACCGAAGCGACGGTTCAGCCCCGGGGCAATGCGGAGCGCCTTCATGGCCGCCTCGATGGCGATGGTGCCGGTCCCGCACATCGGGTCGACGAACGGGGTGCTGCCATCCCAACCTGAGAGTTCTACGAGGGCGGCGGCGAGGTTCTCCTTCAGGGGCGCCTCGTGCCGATCCAGCCGGTAGCCGCGACGATCCAGCGGTTCACCGGAAAGGTCGAGGCTCACCGTGCAGCGATCCTTGAAAAGCCGGACGTTGACGCGCAGGTCCGGATCCTTGGTGTCGACGCTCGGGCGGCTGCCGAAGCTATCGCGCTGCGCGTCGACAATGGCGTCTTTGGTCTTCAGCGCCACGAACCCGGAATGGGTCATCGCCGAATCCCTGAGGTTGCAGTCGACAGCGAGGGTCTGCGCCGGGGTGAGGAAACGCTCCCAGGGGAGGGAGCGCACCCCGCGGTATAGTTCCTCGGGTGTCTGGCAGGGGAATTCCGCCAGGGTCATGAGGACCCGGCTTGCGGTACGCAGCCAGAGATTCGCCCGGTAGGCCCCCTCCATGCCGCCGCCAAAACTTACGCCGCCACTCTCGACACGCACATCAGGGAGCCCAAGGCGGACGAGCTCGCCTCCGAGGGCTTCCTCAACCCCCTTCGCCGTAGTAGCGAAAAAAAAGTGCTTCATCACCTGCTCCTTTAAAAACGGTCGCCGGCCGCCATAATGAGAGACGGCGCGGCCTCGACCTGCATGACGACCGCGTCGGCGGATCTTCTCATTGGGACTATCCGGACACGCGCCTGCGGCAACGATGACGCCGCCTAAAATTAATTACCGTGAGAGGTTGCGCCACACTAAAATAATGATAAAAAATTAATTTCTTTAGTCGCGACCGTTCCTGCCGATGGGATCTTCATGAGCATCGCGCGGGGCGCGTGTCCGGTCCCCTTCCCGTTCACATGGGGACACTCTCACCATCCGGCACGGGACTTGCCTTTGCGTCGCCATAGTTTACACTTCCAGGGTGCCCGGCGACCCAATCCCCTGATTTATCGGAGAAAACGGTTATGAAGAGACTGCTCAGGGTCCTGATCGTAGAAGACGCACCGGACGACGCCCAGCTCATCGTGATACAGCTCGAGCAGGGAGGCTTCGACGTGCACGCCCGGCGCGTGGACGACGCGCAAGGACTCGTCGATGCCCTGGAGAGCGCCTCCTGGGACGTGGTCGTTTGCGACTACGTCATGCCCGGCTTTTCCGGGCTGCAGGCGCTGCAGATCCTCAAGCAAAAGGGCTCCGACATCCCCTTCCTGATGATCTCCGGGAAAGTCGGGGAGGAGGCCGCCGCTGCCGCCATCCGCGCCGGCGCTGACGACTTCGTGCTCAAGGGGAACCTGACCCGCCTGGTCCCGGCGGTGCAGCGCTCGATCGCGGAAGCGGCGCTACGCCAGCAGAGCCGGCGTCACGAGGAGGAACTGAAGGAGAAGCTGGACTTCATCCAGGTCCTCATCGACACCCTCCCCACCCCGATCTTCTACAACGACCCCAACGGTCTATACCTAGGCTGCAACAAAGCCTTCGAGGAGCAGATCGGCATCAAGCGGGGTGAAAACGTCAACAAGAGCATCTACGACATCCTCCCGCCGGACCTGGCCGCCCTATATAACAGGGGCGAGGAGGCCGCCGAAGCAGGGAGCGGCCCGCGCAGCTTCGAAGGGACCATCACCTGCGCCGACGGCGAGCACCGGGACGTCATCTTCTATAGTGCAAGCTTCAAAAAGCCAGGAACCAGCTCCGGTGGTGTGGTCGGGGCGCTCCTAGACATCTCGGAAAGAAAACAGGCCGAGCTGAAGCTGCGTTACCTGAGCAGTCACGACATCCTGACCGGTATCTACAACCGCGCCTACTTCGATGAAGAACTGGAGCGGCTGAAAAAAGGGAGGAAGTTCCCGGTGAGCATCGTCATGGCCGACGTCGACCGCCTCAAGGAGATCAACGACCAGCAGGGGCACGCAGCCGGAGATGAACTTCTGAAACACGCCGCCGAGGTGCTGAAAAACGCCTTCAGACGCGAGGATGTGGTGGCGCGTGTTGGGGGCGACGAGTTCGCGGCCCTGCTCCCGAACACCGATGAGACGGCCCTGCGCGAGGCGATGGAGCGGCTACAGCAGCAGCTGGTCCAGAGCAACGAAGGGCACGCCCCGCATCAGCTCAGTCTCTCCATTGGGGCTGCCACCGCACAAAACGGCGATGAACTCATGACGTCCTGGCGCCTCGCCGACCAGAGGATGTACCGCCAGAAAAAAGGGCGTAAAAACGGCGGTGCCGGCAACAAGCAGCACCAGTTGGTGGCCTGAGCCGGCGCCCAGAAACAGGGCGCACCTTCCACATGGAAGGCGCGCCTCATCTCCCTTCTTACTTCGCGTCCTTGAAGATGATCATGGGAAGCTCTTCGCCCCGGTCACCCTTACTCGACTTCCCTTCCCCCTTCGCCTCGCGCAGCCGCGCGGGATACTCAGCCGCAAGACGTTTCTGCACTTCCTCCGCCCGCGCCGTATCTCCCGACTTACGGTAAGCCTGCTCGAGGTTGACGAGGGTGTCAGCAAGACCAGGCTCCCCAGGGAAACGCTGCAGCGCCTCGTTGAGGCGCTTGATCGCAGCGGCGTACTTCTCCGTCCTCAGGTAGAAATTCCCTACGTAGTTCTCGTAGGCAAGCTGCTTACCCCGGCACTCGGCCAGCTTCACCTTCGCCTGCTGCACGAACTCGGAAGCGGGGTACTGCGCCAGGAACTCCTGGAAGTAGTGCACCGCGTTCTTCACGGCTGTCTGATCGGTGTCGATCCCGGTGATCTCGTTGTAGTTGCTGAGGGCTAACCGGTACAGCGCATAGGGCGCCTTCTCGTTGCCGGGGTGGAGCTTGCGGAAGTCTTCGTAGGCCGCGGCAGCCTCGATGAAGGCGCCGTTATCGAAATGGGCGTCGGCGATCTTCAGCTCGGCCTTTGCCGAAAGCTCGGGAGAGCTGTAGCTCTCCTTCACCTTCTTAAACTGGTTGATGGCCTCCTCGTAGTTGCGGGACGCGTAAGCGGTCTCCCCTTCCTTGAAGTAGGTCTCGGGTGTCTTCACCGGCGCCGGGGTCGAGGCGCAGGCACTGATCAGGGAGAGCGCGGCGAAAAGGCCCAGGTAACGCAGGGAACGAGAGTGCATGGGGTCTCCTCCGGTCGGTGAAATTCGTGAAAGCCCCGCAGCCGTGGTCGGGCTGCGGGGGTGCTGGGATCAGGCCCTGCCGGCGCGCTTGCGCTTGGTCGGGTCGAGCTCCTTTTTCCTCAGGCGTATGGAGACCGGGGTCACCTCGACCAGTTCGTCCTCGTCGATGAACTCGAGCGCCTGCTCCAGGGTGAGGTTGCGCGGCGGCGTCAGTTTGATGGCGTCGTCGCTGCCGGAGGCACGCACGTTGGTGAGCTTCTTGCCCTTGCAGGGGTTCACCTCGAGGTCGTTGTCCTTCGCGTGCTGCCCGATGATCATGCCGCCGTACACCTCGACACCCGCGCCGAGGAAGAGGATGCCGCGCGGCTGCAGCGCGTCGAGCGAGTAGGCCGTCGTCTCACCCTGCTCCATGGCGATCAGGACGCCGTTCTTCCGGCCCGGGATCTCACCCTTGTAGGGGGCGTAGTTGTGGAAGGTATGGGTGATCACCGCGGTGCCGCGGGTCTCGGTCAGGAACTCGCCCCTGATGCCGATCAGGCCGCGGGCGGGGACGATGAATTCAAGGCGCACCGTCTCCCCCATCGGGTTCATGGAGACCATCTCGCCCTTCCTGGGACCCATCCTTTCGATGATGGCACCCTGGTACTCGGAGGGGACGTCCACCACGAGGTATTCCATCGGCTCGTGCCTCACCCCCTCCACCATGCGCATGATGACCTCGGGCTTGGATACCGCCATCTCGAAGCCTTCGCGGCGCATGTTCTCGATCAGGATGGAGAGGTGCAGCTCACCGCGCCCGGAGACCTGGAAGGTGTCTGCATTGGCGGTGTTGGCGACCCTCAGCGAGACGTTGGTCCTAAGCTCGCGATCCAGACGCTCGCGGATGTTCCTCGAGGTCACCAGCTTGCCCTCGCGGCCGGCGAAGGGGGAGGAGTTGACGATGAAGTTCATGGAGAGGGTCGGCTCGTCGATCGCCACGTAGGGAAGCGGCATCGGGTTGTCGGCAGCGGCGAGGGTCTCGCCGATCCCCACCTCGGTGAAGCCCGCGATGGTAACGATGTCGCCGGTGAAGGCCTCGGCGATATCCACCTGTTTCAGCCCCTCGTACCCCAGAAGCTTGGTGACGCGCCCTTTGGAGATGGTGCCGTCGCGCTTGATAAGGGCGACGGTCTCACCGGAGGTCACCTTGCCGTTGAAGATCTTGCCGGTGGCGATGCGCCCGATGTAGTCGTTGTAGTCGATGTTGGTGACGAGGAGCTGGAAGGGCGCCTCCGGGTTCCCCTCCGGGGGATGGACGTTGTCCTTGATGAGCTCGAAGAGCGGCTCCATGTTGTCGGAGGGATGCTCCATCTCGCGCATCGCGTAACCCATCTTGGCGCTCGTGTAGCAGATTGCGAAGTCGAGCTGGGCGTCGGAGGCCTGCAGTTCGCAGAAGAGGTCGAACACCATGTCGACGACCTCGGCAGGACGCGCGCCCGGGCGGTCGACCTTGTTGATGACGACGATCGGCTTGAGGCCCAAGTCGAGGGATTTCTTCAGTACGAAGCGGGTCTGCGGCATCGGCCCGTCGAGGGCGTCCACCAGAAGCAGCACGGAGTCGACCATCTTCAGTACGCGCTCAACCTCGCCGCCGAAGTCGGCATGGCCCGGGGTGTCGACGATGTTGATCTTGTAGTCGCCGTGGTGGATGGAGAGGTTCTTGGCGAGGATGGTGATGCCGCGCTCCTTCTCCAGGTCGTTGGAATCCATCACGCGCTCGGTGATCGCCTCGTTCTCCCTGAACACCCCGGACTGTTTCAGCATGGCGTCAACGAGGGTGGTCTTGCCGTGGTCGACGTGGGCGATGATGGCGATGTTTCTGATCTTCTCCTGCATGTTTTACTGCTCCTTTATCTTTGGCTCGTCACAAATAAAAAGACGAGCAGAGAAGCCCGTCTTAAAAAAACAGCCCAATATTGCATTTTTCGGATATCTTTACAAGCTATTTTCTGATGATACGGCGCCTGCCGCCCATGGCGGCCATCTGCTGTTTCTGGATCGCGGCCAGGCTCTCCAGGTGGAACTGAAGCCACATCTCGCCGTAACCCTTCATCTTCATCTTCTTCCCTTCGCGCAGAAGCTCCAGGTTGAGCTTCAGGTTCTCGTCGCCGGGGAGCTTCGCCAACCCTTTGGCGGCGATCTCGCACGCCTTCACGTTCTCCCCGATCTCGTTCAAGCAGTAGGCGTAGAGGGCGTAGAGGAGCGACTCCTTGGGGGTCGCCATGATCGCCTTGTCGAAGGTCTCCTTCATCTTGTCGTGCTTGTTGCGCTTCATGTAGGTGACGCCGAGCATCCCCATGGTGACCCAGTTCTTGAAGAACCCTTTCTCCAGGTACGGGAACGCGGTGGCGAACTCGCGGCGCACGAAGTAGACCATGCCGATGGAGGAGTTGATCTGGCTCTCCACGTAGATCTGCCACTTCGCAAAGCGGAGGGCGGACTTCAGATCGCGGATCCCCTTCTCGAAGCGTTGCGCCTGGATATCCTTCATGGCCCCCTCCATGAGGACCTCGAGCTTTTTCGTCACGCTGCGGGCGATGAGAACGAAGCAGGCGGTAAAGACGATCATGGCGCCCAAAAGCGCGGCCCACCAGTACTGGAAGCCGGCGGCGAGGGAAACGATGAGGAAAACTGCGACAGCTGCGCCTGCGGAAATGAGAAGGTTGTACATCGGCTGATTTATCCTTTCGTGGTGCGGGTCAGGTGGTTGTAGGTGCTGCAGTGCGACGGACGGGGCCTATCCCTCGTCCTTGGCCAGGCTCCCCTTCTTCTGGTACTTGGCCACGATGATGCGCTTGCCCGGCTTGAGGGCGACCCTGGTCTTCAGGTTGTTCCAGGCCGAGAGCAGGCGGGCCGTGACGTTGAACCTCCTGGCAAGCGAGGTCAGGGTGTCTCCCTTTTTCACGGTGTAGTACTTGTGGACTTCCTTGACTTCGGCCTTAAGCTCAGCCTTCGCCTCGGCCTTAAGCTCAGCCTTCGCCTCGACCTGGGGCGGCTTAGCGGCATGGGAGGCAACGTCGGCCGAAGCCAGCTGCACCGGCACGGTCAGCACCTTGCCGTGCAGCTTGACCTTCTTCTTGCCCAGGTTGTTCAGCTCGGCGATGACCTGCGGCGTGGTCTTGAAGCGCCTTGCGATGGAGTCCAGGGTGTCGCGCTTCTTAGCCCGGTACTGGACGTTCTTCACGCGCTCGACAAAGCGCTCCCCCTCGGGGATCTTGGCGTACGCCTCCTGGCAGGCGGCACCGCTCCCCTTGGGAACTTTCAGCAAATAACCCGCGTAGTCCGGCGGCGTAGTGCCACGGCGCAGTTCCGGGTTCAGCTCCCGGAGGTTCTGCATCGGCACATTGCAGGCCTTGGACATCACGTCGAGGTCGGTGCGCGTGGGGACGGAAACCTGGTCAAAGTCGATGGGGGGAAGATAGGCGACGTCGGCGAAGCCGTATTTCGCCGGCTCCTTGGCGATAATCGCGGCGGCCAAAAGTTTCGGCACGTAGTCCTTGGTCTCCCGGGCCAGGTAACTCCCCTTGGAGATCTCCCAGAAGTCCCGGGTGTTGTACATGTTGATGGCGCGCAGGATCTTGTTTTCGCCCGCGTTGTACCCGGCTGCGGCGAGGTACCAGTCGTTGTTGAAGAGGGCGTAGAGCTCTTTCAGGTAGAGCGCCGCGGCGACGGTCGCCTTCAGGGGATCGCGCCTTTCGTCCATCCAGTAGTCGATGCGCAGGGAATAACGCTTGCCGGTGGCCGGCATGAACTGCCAAGGGCCCACCGCGGCCGCCACGGAGACCGCGTGCGGCAGGAAGCCGCTTTCGATCATGGCAAGGTAGACCAGGTCTTCGGGAAGCCCCTCCTTCTTGAGCACCGTCTTCATCATCGGGATGTAGCGCTCGCTCCTGGACAGCCACTTGGCGAAGGCACCCCGCCCGGGGCCCTGGAAGTAACGGGTGAAATACTCGACCTTGGAATTGAAGGTAAGGGGGATATCGGAATCCGGCAGCTCCATCTCAGGGAGCTTCAGCTCGAAGTCGTCCGGGTCATCGGTAAGATCGTCATCATCCTGAAAATCGGCGGCAGTGAGGCCGAGCCCTTTGGAAAGGGCAAGGTCGGCGGAGGCGAGTTGCTGCGTCTGAAGTTCCGCACGCCCGGAAGCCGGCGCCGGCAGCGCAGGGGCCGCAAGGGCGGTGCAAGGCAACAAAAGTGCGAGTATGAGCAGGGTGACTTTAATCATTCAATACCTTTAGCTGGGGTAGCGGGCGTACGCACAGGTGCGCAGAATAGCGGAATTCTCCACACTTGTCAATCCAAAGGGCTCCTTTGTCGGCTTTGCAGAAAGGGGGCGCCCCTCCCTGCCAATGCATAACGGGCCGGGGAGCGCTCGTCTTGAGCGTAGCGGGATGAAGGCGCGGCAAACAAAAAGCCCCCCGTGCGAGTACCGGGGGGCTTTTCCGTGTGCGATCCGCCCGCCGCTTTTAACCGGCGGGCCAACTAGGGCAGCCTTCCTTGCAGTGGGTTACCGGACGGATCATGTAGAAATTGGTCCACATATGCGTGATCTCCTTTTCCCTGTTGGATTTGCATCCCTCGCTGTGTGCATCCCGGAGGATGGCAAAAATATAATGGCGCCCCCCTCCCCTGTCAACCCGCCCCCTAGAGGGAGCGCCCCGACTTCTTCATGAGCCGAAGGAGGAAGCCGTCTTTCAAGGTGAGCGCGGCGTGTGGGCAGAGTTCGCGGCAGCAGAAACAGCGGATGCAGCGCTGGTAGTCAAAGCGCAGCCGTCCTCCCTGCACCCGGATCGCCTCGGGTGGGCACGCCTTGACGCAGATGCCGCAGAGCTCGCACTTCTCCGGTGCCACCTCCGGTCGCGAGGTGAACTGGTGACGCAGCCGGTTTTTCAAAAACCGGGGCAGGCCGAACTGGACGTCGGAGAGATGGGGAAGGCGCAAGGGGCGTGCGAGCGCAGTCGCAGGGTCCGCTCCGGCGATGGTGATCTCCTCCCGCCTTGATCCAGGGAGCCCCATGTTGCGCGCGGCGCTCTCCAGGTAGAGGAACTTCTTCGGGATCCCCGCCACCTCGGCGGCGACCTGATCCACGGCCACCGCGTTGTCCCCCGCCATCAAAAGCCCCACCTGGCAGGGGTCGCCGCTGCCCGGCCCGTCCCCCTCCATCGCCACCACCGCGTCGACGATGTTCAGGTCCGGCTCGCGCAGCATATAAACCTCGAGAAGCATGCGCGCGAAGAGCTCCTTGTCCGCCCCCGCCTTCAGGTGCCAGGCCGCCTTCCGGGTCCCGACCACGGCGCCGAAAAGGTTCTTCACGCAGCAGGTCATGGTCATCATCTCGTGCGTCTTCAGCTTCGGGAGGTTGATCAGGCGGTCTGCTTCGAGGTAGGGGCGGGCAAGTTCGAACTCGCGGAAGGTCCCCGTGCCGCCGACCGTGGCGCTTTCCTCGAAGGGGACGAACTCTGCCCCGGTCTCCTCGATGACGCGCATCATGCCGGAGCGCTCGGCGACGCGCCTGCCGCTCCCGACGCCGGGGGAATCACCGACGAGCGCGATGCCGCCTGCATGCTGCACGGCGAGGATGACGGCGCGCAGCACCTCGGGGTGGGTGGTGACCGCCGCCTCAGGGGGCTTCGCCGAGAGGAGGTTCGGCTTGATCAGCACCCGCTCGCCCGGCTGCACGTAACGCTCCATCCCCCCTAACGGTTCGAGCAGGCGCGCGAGTCCTTCTTCCACCTCTTCCCGTTCATACCGCGCCACCCTTTGCAGCGACACCTGGTACATACCCCCTCCCCGTCAAAAGCTGTTGTAAAGTGCCACCGCACTGAGGTAGATTCCCATACCATGAAACGGGCCATCGAGCAATTCTGCAGCTACCTCGAAAACGAGCGCAACGTCTCGCAACACACCCTCGCCGCCTACCGAAGCGACCTTGACCAGTTCGCCCTTTTTCTAGATCCGCACGGCACCTTTCCCTTGGCGGAGGTGAATCACCTCGCCATCCGGCGCTACCTCGCCCATCTGCACAAGGGGCACGCGAAGAGTTCCATCGGCAGAAAGCTCTCTGCCATCAGGGCCCTCTTCCGTTACCTGATGCGCGAGGGGCAGGTGGAGAAAAACCCCGCCGAGTTGGTCAGTACGCCGAAGAAGGAAAAGCGCCTTCCCTTTCACCTGAACATCGACCAGGTCGAGGCGCTCGTCGAGGCGCCGCGTGGCGGGGACATCCTCTCGCTCCGGGACCGTGCCGTACTCGAGACGCTCTACTCCTGCGGGCTCAGGGTGAGCGAGCTCACCGGGATGAACGTCGGCGACCTGGACCTTCCCGGGGCACTGGTACGGGTGCTGGGCAAGGGGGGAAAGGAGCGCATCGTGCCGGTCGGGTCCTGCGCCCGGGATGCGCTCGCCGCCTACCTCGAGGAGCGCGGCAACCCGCAATCTTCCGATCCGCTCATCCTGAACGCCCGCGGCGGCCGTCTCACCAGGAGGAGCATCGCGCGCATCGTCGACGCCCATATGCTGCTCATCGCCGCCATGCGCAAGGTCTCCCCCCACACGCTGCGCCACACCTTCGCCACCCACCTCCTCGAAGGGGGCGCCGACCTGCGGGCGATCCAAGAGCTGTTAGGACACGCGTCGCTCTCCACCACCCAAAAGTACACCCACGTCAGCATCGACAAGCTGATGGAGGTCTACGACAAGGCCCACCCGAAGGCACGCTCCTAGTTTCCAGCCCACTCCTCAACCCTCGCCCCCCCCCACAGCACCGCCTCAGTCGGACCAGTCGGACCAGTCGGAACAGTCGGGCTTGGCGGGCTTGGCGGCTTGGCGCTTGGCGCTTGGCGAACCAATAAAAAAACGCCCCGCCGGTTTCCCGGCGGGGCGCTCTTGCTGCGATAACGATCTGCAGCGGACTCTTAGTCCTCGCAGAGGTCGATCTTCACATCCCAGTTCTTCAGCTTCATGGTGCCGTTCTTCTCGAGGTTGAGGTGCATCTTGAAGGCGCGGTCCCACAGCTGCGGCTCGTGGCCGACCTTCCTCGCGAGACAATCCTTCTCTGCGATGTTGAGGTACTCGGTGAGCTGAGCCTTGTAATCCGGGTGGGCGCACTTCTCGATGATGCGACGGGCACGCTCTTTCGGAGCAAGGCCGCGCAGGTCGGCGAGACCCTGCTCGGTGATGACGCAGTCGAGGTCGTGCTCGGTGTGGTCGATGTGCGAGCAGTGCGGCACGACGCAGGAGATACCGGTCGGGTCGGTCTTGCTCGGACGGGAGGACGGGGTGTGCATCATCTTCAGGAAGCCGTTCCTCAAGAAGTCGCCGGAGCCGCCCAGACCGTTGATCATACGGGTACCGCCGACCAGGGTGGAGTTTGCGTGTGCGAAGATGTCGATCTCGACCGGGGTGTTCATGGCGATGCAACCCAGACGACGGATCGGCTCAGGTGCGTTGGAGATCGAGAGCGGACGCAGGGTGATCTTGTCGAAGTACTTGTCCATGTTCTCGAAGAAGCGCGGGAAGCCCGGGCTGGCCGAGAGAGACAGCGAGCAGGAGGAGGCCGCGTCGAGCTTGCCGGAGTCGAACAGGTCAAGCATGGTGTCCTGGAGCACCTCGGTGTAGACGGTCAGGTTCTTGAAGGGACCCTTGGCCAGGCCGCCGATGACGGCGTTGGCGATGGAGCCGACGCCAGACTGGATCGGGAGCAGGTTCTTCGGCAGACGGCCCGCCTTCACCTCGGTGGTGAAGAAGTCGATGATGTGGTTCGCGATCGCCTCAGAGGTGTCGTCCTGCTCGGCGAAGGCACGACCCTGGTCGCGCAGCTTGGACTCGACCACGGCGATGACCTTGCTCGGATCGCAGGGGATCGAGGTGGAACCGATCCTCTCGCCCGCATGGGTGATGCCGAAGATCTGGCGGTTCGGCGGGGTGAGCGGGGTCAGGAGGTCGTGGATCCCTTCGAAGGAGGGCTGTCCGGTGTTCACCTCGAGGATGATCTTGTCGCAGATCATCAGGATCTCGGGGATGACGCCGCAGGAAGAGGTCGGTACGATGGAGCCGTCTTCTTTGATCGCGGAAACCTCGATGATGGCGAGGTCGAGCTTGCCGCTCTCGGAATCCTTGGTGTAGAAGCCGTAGCCCAGATCCTGTGCGAACAGGGAGAGGTGCTTGTCGCCCATGCGGATGCGGCCGGCGTTGATGCCCGCTGCGATGTTCTTGCCGGTCTGGTACGGCCAGCGGCGGTCGATCATGTCCAGAGTTGCCCAACGGTCTTCGGTTTCCGCACCGACGGAAGCGCCGATGAAGAGGTTGAACTTCAGCTTGCCCTGCAGGTTGTTCTTCTCTACGTGGTCAGCCAGGGCGATGGGCACCACTTTCGGGTAACCAGCCGGGGTGAAGCCGGACCAGCCAAGGTTCATCCCGTTCTTGAAGAACTCAATGGTCTGCTCGGGAGCCATGACCTTGTTCAAAAGTTGTTTGCATTGTACCCGGTCTTGAAGTGTGCCGTACTCGGACATATCTGCCTCCTGTTTTGTTTTGTTGTCTACAACTAAATCAGCTGAATGCTGACAGATAACAAGGTGTTGCAATCAAGCTCGCCGCCGCGCAAGCTCCTTATCCCGCGGCACTTTTACTCTTTTTCCCCAAAAAGTAGAACCGGATTCTACTCAAGAGGGACTGGTGAGTCAACTAAAAACCCGTATAACTCTATTTTAGATCTTCGAACGTTCGTTCGATCGATATGCGTCCACAAGATGCACTGTATACAGTATGCAATCTAATCTCAAGTTGCCGTCCACGTCAACAATAAAAAATCGTTTCGCCTCTGAAAGCACAACAAACACGGAGGATGACAGGCAGGTTGACCGCGCCACGGGGGATATTTGACAGCTGACTCGGCCTCCCCACTTGACGCTGATTTCTCCTTCTATTCTGACCCCATAGCCGGAGTGGCCCGTTGCGGCGGCGGCTATGACGCGGGAAAAAGCAGGGGGTGGTCTCGCCGTGAAAACGGGTTGCGGGGCGGGCAAAGAGAAGAGAGGTAACGGGAGCGCGTCTTACGCCAAAATAAAACAAACGAAGGGAGGGGTGAAAAGCGGCAGGCCGCCCCGATGCATCGGTGACGGCCTGCAGATGGAATCAAGGTGTGAGATCGGATCTTATTCGGCGCGGTAACCAATACGCACGGCACCCCAATGGCGGTTGTTCAGGATGATGGGGGTCGAGATGTCGTTCATGATCTCGCCGGTGTCCCTCATGTAGGTCTGCAGCAGGAACGACTCGGTATTCTGTGCCGCCTTAAGGCCGGTTTTGTCGTCGAAGATGCGCTTGGTACGGTTGTTCACCTTGTCCACTTCCGGGTCACCGGTCAGCGGCTTGGAGTAGCGCAGGTTGTGGCTTGCCACGTAGCCGTGGTCGTCCACGCAGATGGCGAAGAAGATGGAATCCTTGCGACCTAGGATCGCCTCCTGCACCGGCGAAATGTAACGATCGAAGAAGCCGTCGAACGCGGTGGCGTACTTCTGCGGCGCGGTGTTCGGGATCGGCTTGTAGTTGCGGTCGAACAGGTCGGTCATGCTGATCCTCCCCGCGGCGACCCCCTCGCCGATGACCGCTACGAAGCCGTCCCTAAGCTCCGCTGCCATGCGCTTCATCTCATCGTGCCTGTTGCCGACGCTGAATTTCCCCACCGTCGAAAAGATCTGTTCGGCAACACGGGTGAGCTCCGTGAACGCCTTGTCGCTCTCCAGCATGTCCTCGTGCACCGCCAGCGCCGAGCTCGAAACGCCGTGGATCTTTTCGGCGATCTCGTTGGTTGTGGCGCTTTGTTCCTCGGTCGCCGAGGCGATCTGGTTGATGAGCTGCGCCGTCTCCCCGGCGAGCCCAAGGATCCGCTCCAGGCACTCCTTGGCGGCAATGGATTTTGACACCCCGTCCTCGACCCGCTCCTGTTCCTCGGCGATCGACCTTGCCGCCTCACGGCTTTCGGACTGGATGTTGGTGATGATCTTGGCGATCTCCTTCGTCGAGGTGGCGGTCTTCTCGGAGAGCATCTTGACTTCGTCGGCGACCACCGCGAATCCCCTGCCATGTTCTCCGGCCCGCGCCGCCTCGATGGCGGCGTTCAGCGCAAGGAGCTTGGTCTGGTCCGCGATGTCCTCGATGAGGTTTATGATGTCGCCGATCTGCGCCGACGAGGCCTCCAGCCTTCCGACGGTGTCGAGGGTCTGGGTCACGTTCTCCCTCACGAGGACGATGGAGTTGCACGCCCCGTCCACAACGCCCATCCCCTGACTTGCCGCCTCGTCCACCTCGGAGGAGAAGCCTGCCGCCTGATGGGTGTTCCCGGCCACCACGTTGAGGGTCGCCGCCATCTCCTCCGTGGCGACCGCCACCGACTCCGAGCGGTCCTTCTGCTCGGCCGACGACGCCACGGTGTTCCTAGCGCGGCTCGAGACGTGGCAAAGCGAGATGGAGATGTGCTCGGCCAGTTCGTAAAGAACTGTGATCGTTTCGCGCAGTTTGTTGACGAGGTGGTTTATGTGCCGAGCGAGGTCGCCGATCTCGTCGTTCGAACGGACCGGGATCTCCTTGGTGAGGTCCCCTTCCCCCTGGGCTATATCTTTCAGCTTGTCCGAGAAGAAGAGCAGGTCGCGCATGACCGTTTTCTGGAAGAAGACGTACATGCAGAGCATCATGCAGACGAAGAAGAGGCAGCCTGCGGCAACCAGTATGGTGATCATCTTTATGGCGCTGCGGTAGCCGTCCTCGAGCGAGGAGGTGAGCTGCACCGCGCCCAGGTACTTGTCCCCTGCGTCGTGGCATTGCTTGCAGCGCTCTTCGTTGCGGAGGGGAACCGCCATCTTAAGGGTGTGAATTCCCCCGGTTGTCTCTCTGATTTCTACCGGCTTACCGTCGGCGAGGCTTCGTGCGACATCCTTGTTGACCGCCCCGGTTTCGGAATCCTTGCCATCATTGTCGAAGATCTTGATGTCGAAGCCGAAGTTCTGTTCCTTGGCGACCTTGGCGAGGTTCCTCACCGATTTGGCGTCATCCTTCATCATGAAGGCCGAAATCTCGTCCACAATAACGGCGGACATGGTCCGGCTGTTCTTCTCCTGCAACTTCATGCTGGAGCTGTACTGGAGCCAGATCGCCAGGCAGCCGACAATGGTGATCCCTATCAGCAGGTTGATCCCAATGATCGCCAGAATTTTGTGTATTAGTTTGTTAGTGAACATTGCTCCTCCCGGACAGAACAGCGTTCGCTGTCGGTGAGGATTGTATCGGACGATGCCCACGGTACTTTAGGGTGTCGATCCATTATTACTAATATTTAATATCCCAACAAAGGTTCACCGATGGTTTCTTTTTATGCGGCAAAAGGTTCGTCTGTTTGATTCAAGTCAAAACGACGGTAGGCTTGGGTATGCTAGGATGGCAGCAAGTCTTACTACCACGGAGGTCGACATGACGCAGCTTGGTGATCAGGAACTGTACCGGCAGCTGGTTCAGAATTGCAACGATGCAATCATATTTTCAGACAGGGAAGGGGTGATCAGACTCTGGAACAAGGGGGCGGAGGAGATGCTCGGCTTCAGTGCTGAGGAAGCCCTGGGACAGTCGCTCGACATCTTCATCCCTGAGAACCAGCGCGCGCGGCATTGGGAGGGATATTTCCGGGTCATGGAAACCGGTTTCACGCGCTATGCGAAGGAGCTCCTGGCCGCCCCCGCGCTGCGCAAGGACGGCACCCGCATCTCGACCGAATTCTCCATGACCATCATCAGGGATGCCGACGGGAATATCGCCGGAACCGTGGCGGTGATGCGCGACGTATCGGTGCGCTGGCAGAAGGAAAAGGCGCTCCGGGCGCGGCTCGCCGAGCTGGAAAAGGGGGCGACCCCGGCCTGACGCTACTTCGCACGAAAAAGGGCGCCTGGACTCTTCCAGGCGCCCCTTCCCGCTGCACCCCACCTTGAAATCATCCCACCTGATCCACCAGGTAGTTCTGCACCCCCATCTGGGCGATCTGGTCCAGCTGCGCCTCGATGTCGTCGATATGGCTCTCCTCCTGGTCCAGGATCGACTGCAGCAGTTCCCGCGTCCCGTTGTCGCCGAGTTCCACGGCAAGCTTGATGCTCTCGTTGTACCCGCGGATCGCCGTTTCCTCCAGGGCGTGGTCGAACTGGTGCATCTTCGGAATCTCGCCGCCGATGTGGATCGGATCGAGCCGGCTCACGATCGGGCGCCCCTCCAGGAAGAGGATCCTATCGATCAGCTTCTCGGCATGCTTCATCTCGGTGATGGCACGCTCACGGATCGCGGCGTGAAGCCGCTTATAGCCCCAGTTTTCGCACATCTCCGCGTGCACCATGTACTGGTTGGTGGCGGTGAGCTCCTCGGCCAGGCGCACGTTCAACTGTTCGATCACCCTTTCGTTCCCCTTCATAGACGACCTCCTTTTTGATGAGGCCCGGCTGACGCCGGGTCCGCTTCCTTCCGGCGGAAAGGCGCGCCGGCCACCAAGTTAATATGTCTTAATCGGGCGACTGAGAGTATACCCGGCCTCGCAGCGTTGGCAATCTCCGGCGGATGCCCGGGAAAAGAGGAATACGGCGCAAAAAAAGCGCCGACCCCTTATGCAGGGACCGGCGCTCGTAGTTACACATTTTCCGGAAGCCTAAACCGCGGTCTCCGGCTCCTCCTCGTCCGCGTCGCCCCCCATGGGGACGGTCTCACCTTTCGGCAGCAGCAGGTTCAGGAGGATGGCCGCGATACCGCAAAGGCTCACGCCGTGCAGGTGCTGTCCGGCCACGTTGACGGAAAGCCCGCCGATGCCGAAGACCAGCACGAGCGAGACGATGATCAGGTTGCGCGGGCGGTGCATGTCGACCTGGGCGTGGATGAGGGTGTTGAGACCCACCGAGGCGATGGAGCCGAACAGCAGCATCATGATGCCGCCCATGACCGGCGCCGGGATCGACTGCAGGATGGCGTTGAACTTCCCGAAGAAGGCCATGACCACGGCGAATCCTGCGGCCCAGGTCATGATGACCGGGTTGTAGCAGCGGGTGATCATGACGGCGCCGGTGACCTCGGCGTAGGTGGTGACCGGGGGGCCGCCCACGAGGGCCGCGGTGCAGACTGCAAGGCCGTCGCCCAGCATGGTGCGGTGCAGACCCGGCTTCACGGTGTAGTCCTTGCCGGTGACCGCGCCGATGGCGACGATGTCCCCCACGTGCTCGATGGCCGGCGCGAGGGCGACCGGAACCATGAAGAGGACGGCGGACCAGTTCCACTGCGGACTAACGAAGGTGGGGACCTGGATCCAGGGAGCCGCCGCGACCTTGGCGAAATCTACGAGCCCCAGGAAGATGGAGAGGACGTACCCTACCGCTACGCCGGAGAGAACCGGCAGCAGCCGGAAGATCCCGCGAGCGCGCACGGCGACGAGGGCGGTGGTGAGAAGCGAGACGCCTGCGACCAGGAGGGCGGTGTCGTAGTCGACGAGAACGGCCTTGCCGTCGCCGGTTTTACCCATGGCCATGTTGACCGCCACGTTGGCAAGGCCAAGGCCGATGATCATGATGATCGGGCCCACCACCACGGGCGGCATGATGCGATGGATAAACTCCGCGCCGCGCAGGTAAATGGCGGCGGAGAAGGCGAGATAGAGAAAGCCGGCGGCGAAGAGCCCCCCCATGGTGGCGGGAAGCCCCCAGGTCTGCACGCTGTAGATGATCGGAGCGATGAAGGCGAAGGAAGAGCCGAGGAAGATGGGGACTTCGCGCCCGGTGCAGAGCTGGAAGATGATGGTGCCGACCCCGGCGCCCAGAAGCGCCATGCTCGGGTTCAGGCCGGTAAGGATCGGCACGAGCACCAGCGCGCCGAAGGCGACAAAAAGGATCTGCGCTCCGGAAAGCGCCTGGCGCCAGACCGGTTCTTTTACTTCGGACATGCAAAAACCTCACTTGGAATGGAAGATACGGAGGGGGCTCCCCCGCTCGATGACAGCAGGGGTGCTACTTAGTGCCGAAGATCTTGTCCCCGGCGTCGCCGAGCCCAGGGAGGATGTAGCCGTGCTCGTTCAGGCGCTCGTCGATGGCCGCCACGTAGATGTCGATCTCGGGGTACGCCTCGGCGATCTTTTTCAGCCCCTCGGGTGCGGCGACGAGGCAGAGCACGCGGATCTGGAGGCAGCCGTTCTTTTTGAGCATCTCGATGGTCGCCGCCATCGATCCGCCGGTGGCGAGCATCGGGTCGATGATGAGGGCGAGGCGCTCGTCGAGTTTAGTCACGAAGCGTTCGAAGTAGGTGTGCGCCTCCAGGGTTTCCTCGTTCCTGGCGAGTCCCACCACGCTCACCTTGGCGTTGGGGATCATGTCGAGCACGCCGTCCAGCATCCCAATGCCGGCACGCAGGATGGGGACCACGGTGACCTTCTTCCCCTTGATCTGCTGGATCTCGAACTTGCTGCCGTCCCAGCCGGTGATGGTCCGCGTCTCCAGCTGAAAGTCTCTCGTGGCCTCGTAGGCGAGCAGGCAGGCGATCTCGGAGGTGAGTTCCCGGAACTTCTTCGTGCTGATGCCGCTCTCGCGCATCAGGCCAATCTTGTGCTTCACCAGGGGGTGGTTTACTTCGTGGACGCTCATAGCCTCTCCCGTCGAAAAATTTGGTCATACCATACCGGATTTTATCCCTGCAAACAAGCAGTTACGCATTAGACGTATCCAATCGAACAGACAGAACGGGGCGCAGATGAACGGCTGTCGCCGACGGGGTGGAAGGACGGGCTAGAGGAAGCGGTAGGCGAGGGAGAGGAAGGCGGCCCAGGCGAGAACGGCAAGGGTTGCGACAAGGCAGACGATGGCGATGGCGTGGTGAGCGGCGCTCTCCCGGCTCCGCTCGCGGTACCCAAGGATCTTCGCGGTGATGATCCCCCCCACGATGCCGCCGCCGTGGCCCCAGTTGTTGATGCCCGGCATGATGAGGCCGAACACGACGAGGCTTATGAGCCAGCCGCTCACCTCGCGGGAGACCGCGGCGCCGTAGTTGCCGCCACGGCTCTTGCCGAAATAGAAGAGTGCTCCGATGAGACCGCAGACCGACGCGGAGGCCCCGATGGTGAAGGGAATACCGGCAAAGCAGGAGGCTACGTAGCCGGCGACGCCGCTTGCCGTGTAGATGACGAACATGCGGCTCGTGCCGAACTCGGCGCTCACCCAGGGGCCGATCTGTCTTAACGCCATCATGTTGAAGAGGATGTGCAAAAGACCGCCATGGAGGTAACTGGCGGAGATGAGGGTCCAGAAGCGCCCCATCTCGAAAACCGGAACGGTGCCGGTCGCCCCCAAAAGGAACAGGCTGTTCTGGTCCGGGGAGAGAAAGCCGAAGAGCCCTCCCTCGAGGCCGGTTCTTTTACTCAGAAAAAGCGACAGGAGGTAGAAGACGACGTTCGCCGCTATGATGCCGTTGATGGCAGAACCGGGACCGGAAGCGCCCGATAGCACCCGGCGCACCGCGCCCGCCGGACGGGAGAGGGCGGCGCCGCACCAAAGGCATGAGCCGTAACGGGCGTCGGTGGGTTGCCCGCAGTTCGGGCAGGTTATGGAGGGGTGGGCCATCCGGGGGACCTCTGGATTCAGATTGCGCCGCACTGTAGCACCGATCAAGGAAAGGACAAAGTGTTTCCTTGACGGCTAGCCGCAGTCGAGAAACAAAAGAGCGGGGTCTTCCAGGTACCGGAGCACCTTGCCGAGAAAACGGGCGGCATCGGCCCCGTCTGTGGCGCGGTGATCAAAGGTGAGGGACAAGGGAAGGATCTTCCTGATGGTGATCTCCCCGCGGTGCACCCAGGGGCGTTCCACGATGCGGCCGAACCCCATGATGGCGACGTCGGGCCAGTTGATGATGGGGGTCGCGAAGGTGCCGCCGAAATGCCCGTAGTTGGTGATGGTGAAGCTGCTCCCCTTCAGTTCCTCGAGCGTTATGCTCCGTTCGCGCGCCTTGCGCCCCAACTCCTGGACCGCCTGGGCGAGCTCAATGATGCTTTTTTTGTCCACGTCCCGGATCACCGGGACCATGAGTCCCTCGGGGGTATCCACCGCGAGACCGAAATGGTAATGCCGCTTGAGGACCAGTTCCTGTGTCTCGTCGTCGATCGAGGCGTTCAGGAGGGGATGCTCCTTAAGGGCGTGCTGCACCGCCTTGATGAAGAAGGGAAGGAAGGTGAGGTGCGTGCCGCGGGACTCCACCTCTCCCTGCTCCCGCGTACGCATCTCGAAGATCTCGGTGATGTCCACCTCCTCCATGCTGGTCACGAAAGCGGTGGTCCGCTGCGAGGCGGTCACGTTGCGGGCGATGGTCCGGCGCAGTCCGCGCAGCGGTACCCGCTCCTCAGGCCCCGCCCCACTAGGCGCGGCGGCGACCGTCTCCAGGTCCTCGGGCCTTATGCAGCCGCGCGGCCCGCTCCCCTTGATGGTACCGAGATCGATGCCGCGCTCCCGCGCCAGCCTGCGCACCATGGGGGTGGCCAGCACCTCGACGGAAGCCGGGGGGGCGAAAGGCGCAGCCTCTATGGCGGTCTCAACAGGCTCTTCCTCGGCCTCTGGAAGCGAGCCCACGATACCAACCGATGCCGGGCGCGGCGGGGACTGCGGGGGTTGCTGGGGCTGCTGTTGCAGCTCGGGCTTGCCTTCAGCTATGGAGAGAAGCACCTCCCCAACCTGCACCGTCTCACCTTCCTTCCGGTGCAGGCGCTCGACGACACCTTCCCGGGGCGAAGGGACCTCGACCACCGCCTTGTCGGTCTCCACCTCCAACAGCGGCTGGTGTTCACGAACTGTGTCACCTGCCGTTACCAGCCAACGGCGCAGTTCCACCTCGGTGATCCCCTCGCCCAGATCCGGAAGTTTGAAATCGAAAGACATGCACTTCTCCTTGTCGTTGCTGTCAGTCCGGCGCCTGCATGGCTCCTCCCCCGGAGGGGGGAGGTCGGGAGGGGGAAAATACGTTTGCAACAGCCGCCGCGCGCCCCCCTCCCCAGCCCTCCCCCTCCAGGGGAGGGAGCAATCAATACTGAAGCACTTCGTCTAACGCCCCCCTGATCTGCTGAGGACCGGGAAGGTAGTGATCGATCAGCTTCGCCAGAGGAACCGGGACGTCGGGCGCGGTGACCCGGAGGATGGGGGCCCGCAGGTGCAAGATCGCCTCCTCGGCCACGGTGGCCGCGATTTCGGCGCCAAAACCGCAGCTCTTCGCCGCCTCGTGCACGATAACGAGCCGCCCGGTCTTTCGCACCGAGGCGAGCACCGCCCCGATGTCGAAGGGGCTCAGGGTGAGGAGATCCAGCACCTCGGCGTCGTAGCCGTCCACCGCTTTCAGCACCCGCTCGAGCATGCTCCCCCACGCGACCACGGTGACCGCGCCACCGGCCCGCGCCACCCGCGCCTTCCCGAGCTCCACCACGTATTCCCCTTCCGGCACCTCCTCGCGGATCAGGCGGTAGAGCCTGGTCGGCTCCAGAAAGAGCACGGGGTCGGGGTCGCGCAGTGCCGACAACAAGAGCCCCTTGGCCATGTAGGGGCCGGAGGGGACCACCACCTTCAGTCCCGGCACCTGGCAAAAGAGCGCCTCGGTGCTTTCCTCGTGCAGTTCGGGTGCCTTGATCCCGCCTCCGTAGGGGGTGCGCACGACGAGGGGACAGGTGAACCGGCCGCGGGAGCGGGAACGGACGCGCGCGGCGTGGGCGAAGAGCTGCTCGAAGGCGGAGTAGGTGAACCCCATGAACTGTATTTCCGTCACCGGGCGCAGACCGTAGGCTGCCATGCCGATGGCCGCCCCCATGATCCCCGACTCGCAAAGCGGCGTGTCGAGGACGCGCTCGGAGCCGAAACGCTCAATGAGCCCCTCGGTCACCCGGAAGACGCCACCGTCGCGCCCCACGTCCTCGCCTAAAAGGACCACCCGGTCGTCATGCTCCATCTCGTAGGCGAGCGCCTGGTTTATCGCCTGCACCATGTTCAGTTGCGCCATGTCAAAGTCCCTTCTTCTGCCCGGTCTGGCGCGGGGTGAGTGCGGCGAGCACGCCGTCGAAAAGCTCCGCCGGGGCCGGAGGAAGCACATTCTCCATCTCCCGGATCGCATCGTCGATGACACGCGCCGCTTTTTCCTTCGCCTCGACCCGCCGCTGCGGCGTCCACGCCCCGCGCGCCTCGAGGAACCGCTCGAGCCTCGTGATCGGGTCACGTTCGCGCCAGAGCGCCACCTCCTCGGGTGGACGGTACCGGCCGGCATCGTCCGCGGTGGTGTGGTCGGCCATGCGGTAGGTTAGGCATTCGATGAAGGTGGGGCCGCCCCCTCCCCTCGCCTTCTCTAGCGCCTCGCGCGTTGCCCGGTACACGGCGAAGACGTCGTTACCGTCCACCTGCACCCCTTCGAAACCGTAGGCGACCGCCTTCTGGGCAAGGGAGGTGGTGGCGGTCTGCGTCTTTAGCGGCACCGAGATGGCCCACTGGTTGTTCTGACAGATGAAGACCATGGGGAGTTTGAAGACCCCTGCCATATTCATCCCTTCGTGGAAGTCACCCTTCGAGGTCGCGCCGTCGCCGAAGTAGGTCACGACCACCGCCGGGTCGCGGCGATAGCGGACGGCGAGGGCGGCGCCTACAGCATGTGGTATCTGGCTTCCCACCGCGACGCAGAAGGGAAAGATATTCAGCCCCTCGGGGGCCTTCTGGGCGCGCTCGTCGCCGCCCCAGTACTGCAGGAGCTGGGCGATGGGAAAACCGAGGGTGAGGTGTACCCCCATCTCGCGGAAGGAGGGAAAGACCCAGTCGCCCGGAGAAAGGGCGAAGGCGCTTCCCACCTGGGCCGCCTCCTGCCCGAGTATGGGGGGATAGGTGCCTATGCGCCCCTCCCGCTGCAGTGCGACAGCGCGCTCGTCGAAGACGCGGGCGAGCAGCATGAGCTCGTACATGCGCCGGATCTCCTCTTCCGACAATTGCGGCATGAGATCCGGGTCCGCTTCCCCGCGCTCGTTCAGCACGCCAAGGCGCTTTGTCTCGAATTTTCCGATCGACTCTAACGGCATGATCCACTCTCTTATTAAAATTGGGGCCCGACGAGTATGAGAGTGTAAACGGACACTTGGGGGATGTCAAAAGGGGGCGGGGAGAGGAAGTTCCAAAAGGGATGGGCTGCAAACGGGAAGTAGCCTTTATCAATGGCCTCACCGCCTCTCTCCCAGAATTCCCGCCCCCGGAGGGGGAGGGCAAGGGAGGGGGAAGCGCAGCAGCTCGGTCAGCCTCCCCCCCTCCCAGCCTCCCCCCTCCGGGAGGAGGTGCACTTACTCTGTGAGGAGGGTCAGCTTGCGCCCTTTCCCCGCGTGATCCTGCCGTGAAGCACGGGTAGCAGCGCGAAGAGCCCCAAAAGGGCGAAAGAGCCGAGCACGCGGGGGGATGCGACGTCGGAGAGGGAGTTGATGGTGGCAAGGCTCGCCCCGGCGTTCACGAAGACGAAGCCGCCAGGGATGATGCCGATGAAGGTGCCGAGCACGAAGACCCGCAAGGGGAGCCTGGTGAGCCCGGCGGCCAAGTTGATCAGAAAGAAGGGAAAGAGCGGCACAAGACGCAGGAATAAAAGGTAGTTCCAGCCGCGCTCCTCAAGTTCGCGGTTTATCCCCTCCAGACGCGCCCCGAAACGTGAAAGGATCGCGTCGCGCAGCAGGTAGCGCGTGACGAGAAAGGCGAGCGTCGCCCCGATGGTGGCCGCCGCCACGGCGTACACCGTACCGGCGAGAGGGCCGAAGACGGCGCCTGCGGCAAGCGACAGCACCGCGGCGCCGGGAAGCGAGAACGCGGTCTGCAGGATGTAGATCGCCATGAAAAGTGCGACGGCGCCGACGGTATGGGAGGCGTAGTAGTCCGCTAGCAATTGGCGGTTCGCCTTGAGGGCCTCGAGGGTCAGGAAGCGCTGCAGGTCGAAATAAAAGAAAAGGGCCACCGCCACACACGCGGTGAGAACGATGAGGATCTTTTTCGGGTTCATGTGAAATTCGGCTCCCATTCGGCTTGGCAATATGCGATTTCTAGCATATAAACCGCGCCGGGGGTTACCATTTTCTTCGCCAGGAGAGCCAGGCGCGCAGAAGCCTCTGTACGAATGGGGTGAGCCGGCGGCGCTGGTGGAGGTCGGCGAGCTTTTTGAGCACCTCGGCCTGGGTGGGATAGGGGTGGATGGTGTTGCCGATGGCGGTAAGCCCCAGACCGGAGGAGATGGCGAGGGCGACCTCGCCGATCATCTCCCCGGCGTGCCTCGCCACGATGGTCGCGCCGAGGATGGCGTCGCTCCCCTTCTTCAGGTGCACCCGTGCGAACCCTTCCTCTTCGCCGTCCAAAACCGCCCGGTCCACATCGGAAAGCGGGACAGTGAGGGTGTCGATCGCCACGCCGCGAGCAAGGGCGTCCGCCTCGGTTACCCCCACGTGCGCCACCTCCGGATCGGTGTAGGTGCACCACGGGACGGTAAGGGCGGAGTTGCGGCGCCTTCCCATGAAGAGCGCGTTTGCGATGACGATGCGCGCCTGGGCATCCGCCGTGTGGGTGAACCTGAGGCGGGAGCAGACGTCCCCGGCGGCGTAGATGCGCGGGTTGGAGGTGCGCAGCGTGTCGTCCACCCGCACCCCCTCACGGTCATAGCCGACCCCGGCGAGCTCGAGCCCAAGCCCCTCGACGTTCGGGGCGCGCCCGGCGCCGACCAGTATGGCGTCCACCTCGAGCTCGAAGGGACGCCCCGCACGCTCCAGATGCAGGACCTTCACGCCTGCCCGCGCCTCGACCGATGTGACCCCGGTCTCAAGGTGCACCTCGATCCCCTCACGCAGGAAAGCCCGGAGCATCAGTGAGGAGGCGTCGGCCTCGTCGCGCGCGAGGAGCCGCCCGCCGTGCTCTATGAGATGGACCCGCGCACCGAAGCGGGCAAAGCCCTGGGCGAGCTCGCAGCCGATCGGGCCGCCCCCGATCACCGCCAGCCGCCGCGGCATTTCGGTGAGCGAGAAGACGGTCTCGTTGGTGAGGTATCCCACCTCGGTGAGGCCGTGTATGGCCGGGGCCGCGGCCCTGGCACCGGTGCAGACGGCGGCTCTCGCGAAGAAAAGCGTCGCGCCGGCGACCTCGATGCGGTCCGCTCCGGTGAAGCGACCTACCCCGAAGAAGACGTCCACACCCAGCTCGTCCCTAAAGCGCCTAGCGGCGTCATGCCCGCTAAGCCCCGCCCTCAAGGTGCGCATCCGCTCCATGGCTACGCCGAAATTACCGGCAGTCCACTCCCCGCCGGTCACGCCGAAGCGCGCGCCGAAACGGGCGTCGAAGGCGGCACGCGCCCCTCTCAGGAAACCTTTGGACGGGACGCAGCCGACGTTCAGGCAGTCTCCACCCATGAATCCGCGCTCGATCAGGGCTACCTTTCCCCCCAAAGCGGCCGCACCCGCGGCGCAGACGAGACCGGCGGTGCCGGCGCCTATGACGACCAGGTTGTAGCGCCCGGCAGGCTCGGGGTTCACCCAGTCCGCTGGATGTACGTTGTCAGCGAGCAGACGATTTTCCTCTGTATCGGGTTCCATCCCGTGACGCGTGCTCATACCGTTTCCCCTCGCTGGCTCAGCGCCCTCCCCTGCAGGAACTCCCGGTAAAACCGAAACAATGTGCCGCTTCGCATGAAGCTTCGCTTCGATAATTCCCGGTGCAGTTTTACCATAATTACCTTATCATTTTCCTCAGAATGACGAAGTTATACAAGGAGCCTTTTCCCACCCTGCTGCCAGCGAGTGTGACGACATCGCTGATCTGCAGCGTAAGCTAAAGCCCCCCGGGGCTGAGAGCACGGAGGAACCCATGAGCGGTGCAGATTCAGACACCAACAGCTCCGGGACCAGTTCCGACAGCAGAAAAGAGGCGAAAAGGATGAGTTTCAAGGCGAACCACCTTCCCCGCAAGGCGCTCGCCGCCGAATTGGAGCTTTACAACGACCTCTACGAGTCCACCCCCATCGCCCACTTCACCCTGGACCGCTTCGGCGTGATCCGCGGCACGAACCAGACGAGCGCCGACCTCCTTCGCACGGAGAGGGAAACCCTTCTGGGTCGCAGCTTCGAGGACCTGGTCGACGACTCCTCGCGCCCTACCATCGCTTCCCTTTTAAGCAGGCTCTCCGGTGCAGACGCCCGGGCAAGCTGCGAGGTGAGCCTCCTCGTGGAGGGCGCCCAGGCGCCGCGGGTGCGCATCGAGGCGCGTTCCTGCCGCGAAGGGTGGGAGTACCGGCTGGCCCTTGTGGACATCACGGAGAGCAGGCGGGCCGCCGAGGCGCTCGAAGTTTCCGAGGCGCGCTACCGCGGGCTGTTCGAGGCCGCCAAGGACGGCATCATGATCGTTGATGCGGCCAGCGGCGAGATCACCGACGTGAACCCCTCCATGATCCGCATGCTCGGGTGCGGCAGGGAGCAACTCGTCGGGCACAAGCTGTGGAACGTCCCCTCCCTGAGCGCCATCGCCGCGAACCAGACCGAGTTCGCCATGCTGCACTACAACGATTTCATGCACAACATCGACCAGCACCTGGAAACCTACGACGGGCGCAGCATCGCGGTCGAGGTGATCAGCAACAGCTACCGCGTCAACGAGACCACCGTGCTGCAGTTCAATATCCGCGACATCACCATCAGGAAGAACGCGGAGGACGCTCTGCTCAAGAGCGAAGAGCAGTGCCGCACCATCGTAAGCAACATAAACGAGTACGTCTACAGCGTCCGCTTCGAAAACGGCGACATCAAGTCGGTCTACCACAGCCCCAAGTGCCTGGACATCACCGGCTACACCCCAGAGGAGTACTACAAGGACCCGCTTTTGTGGTTCACCATGATCCACGAGGAAGACCGAAACCAGGTGGTGCAGTTCCTGAACAGCATCTTCGCCGGCGAGGACCAGGAACCGATCAGGCACCGCATCGTGCACAAGGACGGCTCGGTGCGCTGGATCCTGAACAACTGCGCCGTGCAGCGGGCCAGGAGAGGGGAAAAGGTCAGCATCTCGCGTCTGGACGGCTTCATCCTGGACATCACCGACATCAAAAGGGCAGAGGAGAACATCTTTTTCCTGGCGCACCACGACCCGCTCACAAAGCTACCCAACCGCAGCACCCTCTATGCCAAGATCGAGCAGGTCATCTCGGTCGCGCTGAGGAACAGGCGCAACGTGGCACTTTTGTTTCTCGACATCGACGGGTTCAAGCAGATCAACGACTCGATGGGGCACGACGTTGGGGACCGGCTGCTGCAGACCGTGGCGCGAAAACTAAGCGACTGCACCCGCTCCTGCGACGTGGTTGCGCGGCTTGGGGGGGACGAGTTCGTCGTCGTGCTTTGGGACTGCGGCGTCACCGAAACCACGCTGGTCGCCGAGAAGATCATCAACGCAGGGTTCCCGCTGCAGGGGACCAACATCATGGTCACCCCGAGCATCGGCATCAGCATCTTCCCGGAGGACGGCAAGGACTACCTCGCCCTTTTGAAGCACGCCGACATAGCCATGTACCACGCCAAGAAAACGGGTGGGAACAATTTCCAGTTCTTCACCCCGCGCCTGAACCAGATGGCCCACGAGCGGTTCGCCGTGGAGGCGGAGCTGCGCCGGGCGCTCGAGCATGAGGAGTTCGTGCTGCACTACCAGCCGAAGGTGGACCTGGTGACCGGGCACTTCAGCGGAATGGAGGCGCTGATCCGTTGGCAGCACCCGGTGCGCGGCCTCATCATGCCCGAGGAGTTCATCACCATCGCCGAGGAGAGCGGCCTTTTACATCAGATCAGCAAGTGGATCATCCCGACAGTCTGCCGTCAGATCCAGCAGTGGCAGCAACAGGGGATCGACAAGATCTCCGCGGCGGTCAACCTCTCGGCGAGCTTCTTCCAGCACCGCGACTTCGAGGAGACCGTCGAGGCATCCCTTCTGGAGACCGGCATCCCGCCGGAATGCCTGGAACTCGAGCTCACCGAGGCGACCATCATGAGCGACCCGCAACGGGTCCTCGGGAGCATGGCGGCGATGAAGGCGCTCGGGCTGCAGCTCTCCATAGACGACTTCGGCATCGGCTACTCGAGCCTCAGCTATCTTAAGAAGCTTCCTGTGGACAAGCTGAAGATCGACCAGTCCTTCATACGGAACATCGCACGGGACCAGGACAACGCCGCCGTCGTACGCGCCGTGATTTCGATCGGTCGCAGCATGCAGCTCAAGGTGATCGCGGAGGGGGTCGAAAACGCTTCACAGCTCGCCTGGCTGCAGGCCGAGGGTAGCGAAGAGGCGCAGGGGTACTACTTCAGCCGCCCGCTGCCGGTACCTAAGATGACGGCGCTTCTGAAGCAGAACGCGAACTTCCTCCACAACCCGCGCGGCCGGGAACAGATGAAGCAGCATTGAAAAGTCAAGAGGCCGGCAGGGTGATCCCCGCCGGCCTCTTTTTATCCTTCCGGCACACCTGATCGGTACCGGCCTAATCCTCGTCCTCTTCGCCCCCGCTATCTTCTTCGTCATCGCTCCCATTCATGGCAGGGGCGCCCGGCTGAAGCATCCTCATCATCTCCTCGTGGTTACGCTCCATCTCCTCGGTCATCTCGGCACGTTGCTGCGCCATCCTCTTGACCGTCTCCACCACGAGGTCGAGCTTCTTGTCGGCGGGAGCCTGATCGAGCTCCAGCAGGAGCTCCTCGAGGTCCTCGTCCTGCTCCTTCGCCCTATCCAGCATCCTTTCCATCATCATGCCGTGCATGCCGGGGGCACCACCACGCGGCCCCATCCCCTGAGGGGAGCGTCCCGGCATCAGGCCGCAACCGGCCTGGCGGTACCCGGCCAGGAGCGGTTCGAGATGGCTCTTCACCTGGGCCGCATCGATACGGTCGGCGCGCACCAGATCCTCCAACGCCCTCAGGTGCATCTTCACGTCGATCAGGTGCTGTTCCATCATCTTCTGCCGCTGCGGCGGAAGCTGCATTCCGGCGCGGTACTTTTCCATCTCTTCCACGCTGCGCCGCATCTCCGCGACGGCAACCCGCGCGAGCTGCGGTACCACTGGCGCCCCCGCATCGGCGGCTGCATAGAGCAGCTGAGCGAAGTTGGCCACGTTCCTGTGGTAGGCCATCATCAGCAGGTGCTCCGGAGTACGCGTCATCTCCCGCCGCATGGAGCCTTTCATGATGTAGCCCGGCGACCCGGGTACCGCATCTTTCATCTGGGGCATATCCGCGTAGGCCGGGGCGGGTTTGTCGGCGGCAAAGGCCGGCAGGGCTGCGAGGAGAAGAATTGCTACTGCTGCTGACATGCGTTTCACGGTTTGTCCTCCTTTCAAAAAAAGGCCGGGTTGACCCGGCTCAATGGATGTCGATGACGGTAGTTAAAACAGTCACAGTGGCCGTTGTTTCTGGATCAGGTTCAGTATAACAAGTATCCCGGCAATCCCAAGCAGCAGATGGAGGTATCCGCCGAAGGTATAGTGGGTCACCAGACCGATCAGCCACACAACGAGCAATACCACGATGATTGCCTTGAGCATGCCCACCTCCGCCGGAAAGCTTCCGGCACGCCCTATCAAGGGGCGTCAGCCGCTGTTACTTCCCGACCCTAAGCCTGGTGAGATTTTCCATCAGGCCGAACACGTTCAAAAGCCAAAGGACCACGACGATGACAACGACGGCGTTGAGAATGGACTTGATCGAGCCTGCCATGGGGATGAAGGTATTGACGAGCCACAGCAGGACGCCGACCACGATGAGAACGAGCAGCACGTGCACCAAGGGCATGACGAACACCTCCTCTTTCGGTCCGGCTGACCTTCGCCCTTTGCAGGGCATCCCAGATCGCCAGCAGAGCGACCGCAGCCACCGCCGCCTGGAGAGCGGCGGCCAGCGCCCCGGCACTGTTTCCACCCGGTGGCAGGCCAGGTGTGGCGCTATTTCTCCAGATCCTTCTCCGCCTTACCGACGTCTTTCTGAATCTTGCCGGTTATCTTCTCCCCCCTGCCTTGATGTTCCATGGAGACATTACGGGTGGTCTTACCGACCGTTTCCTTTGCTTGACCCTTCAGTTCCTGCAGTTTTCCTTTGCTCTGGTCTTTCGTGCTTGCTTTCATGGTGTACCTCCTGAGCGATACCTCTTGGCCGGAAGATGCTGGCTAATCAGTGACTGCGGTCGCTCTGCTGGCGATCGACGCGCCGGCGGCTGTGGAATCGCGCAAAGACATCATTAAGTAGCACCAATCAAACCCGACAAAGTGTATAGTGCCGACTTTTGCTGTCAAGCGGGAACAAAGGGTGAAAAGCGGAGCAGCCGGCAGTGCCGGCTCTTTCTTGAAAGGGAAGACGGGGGGAGGTTACTTCTTCTTTTTTGGGGAAGCGGTGAATTTGGCGTGGTGCGGGTGACGGCACAGGAACTGATGTCCGAAGGCGAGCGCATGCTCACAGAAACGGTTCTTCACAAGACAGATGGAGAAGCTGTCAACGAGCGCATTGGTGCGGCAAGTTGTGCGGCACTCCTCCAAAGCCTCGGCATCGGTAGCCTGGCTTTCGTCCTTTTCCTTTTCTTGTTCCTGATCGGGCATGCTTCACTCCTGGCACAGTGGTAACTAAGCCATGACAAAGCCAGTATTAAGGGAAGCGCCCGCACAAATAAATAGGTCAATAAGCAGAGAAGGATGCCAGTACTCACATCACTTCAACGAGGTCAGCCCCTGCCTTACCGCGTACTTGGTGAGTTCCGCTATGCTGAAGAGGTCCAGCTTCTTCATGATGCTGTGCCGCTGGTTCTCGACGGTCTTGACACTTACGCCGAAGGCGAAGGCGATCTCCTTGGCGTTGCTGCCGTTGGCTATCAGTTGCAGGATCTCCCTTTCGCGCGCGGAGAGGTTCTCATAGGTAGCAGGCACCTCGTCCGGGATGCGCTGCAGGTACTCCTTGATGAGGAGGGTGGTCACCCTCGGGGGGAGGTAGGTCTCCCCGGCGGCGACGGCCCTAATCGCGCTCGCCAGCTCGGCGAAGGCCGCATCCTTCAGGACATAGCCGTTCGCACCCGCCTTAAGGACCTCCACCACGAAACGGCGGTCGGACTCCATGGAGAGCGCCAGCACCTTCACCTCTGGGAACTCGGCCATGATGCTGCGCGTGGCATCGATGCCGTTCACGTCCGGCATGGATATGTCCATCACAATGACGTCGGGGCGCTCCTTGCGCGTCAGGCCGATCGCCTCGGCGCCGGTCCCGGCTTCCGCGCTCACCATCATATCCTCTTCCTTGTCGATCAATGCGCGCAGCCCCTGCCGGACGATGGCATGGTCATCGGCGATCAAAATCTTCATCTTCATTTGTCTCCTCCTCTAAAAACCGTCAAGCGGCACCGTTACCGTGGCCAGGGTCCCACCGGCAGCCTTGCCCACGATGGAAAAGGCCCCGCCCAGATGTTCTATTTTCTGCCTTACGTTCAAAAGCCCGAAGCCCCCTTCTCTGGTAGCACCCTTTGCGACCGCGTCCCCATTCAGCCCGATGCCGTCGTCGTCCACCTGGACCACGAGGAAGCCGTTGGAGCGCAGGACCGCCACGCGGCACTGCATGGTCCCGGCATGCTTGGCGACGTTGAGCATCAGCTCCCTGACCGCCTGGAACACCGTCGAGCGGATCTCGTAGCGCAGGGGCTTCTCCTTGCCGTCATCGCTGAATTCGACCTGCAACCCGAAGTCGGCGTAGAGTTCCTCGCCCAGCCAGCGCAGCGCAGCTTCGAGCCCGGCACTCGCCAGAAGCGGGGGTCTCAGTTGGAAGGTGAGCGACCTGATGTCCTGCAGGGTCTGCTCGATTAGCCCCCCGATCCCGTCGGCCTCGGACTCGCATTCCCCAGTCGGCACGCTGCTCGCGAGGGCGTCGAGCTTGATCTTCGCCAGGATGAGCCGCTGCCCCACTTGGTCGTGCAGCTCGCTTGCGATCCGGTCGCGCTCCCGTTCCTCGGCCATGGCGAGATCGAGCGCCATATCCTGGAGTTTTTGCTGTTGGGTGAGGAGTTCGACCTCGATCTTCTTCCTGATCTTTATCTCTTGCAGCAGGTGTTTGTTGGTGAGCTGCAGTTTCGCGGTGCGCTGATGCACCTCTTCCTCGAGCTGCTGGCGCGCCCCGGCCATCACCTCTTCGGCCGCTTTGCGTTCCGTGATGTCCAGCACGACCCCCATAAGACCGGTCACCTCCCCTCCCGTGGAGAGAATCGGCTGGTAGTTGGCCAGCCAGTGGCGCGGCTGCTTTTGGGAAGCATCTGCCCTTCCATGCAACTCGACGTTCCGGATACACTCGCCACCCTCAAGCACCGGCCGCCAGATTTCCTTGAGCTGGGTGGTGATCTCCGGCGCGAGCACCTCGTCGATGGTGCGCCCCACGTGCTCGCAGATGCTCTTGCAGTTCATCTCCGCCAGGCGCTCGTTAAGGCGCAGGAACCTGAGGTCCCGGTCCACGACGAAAAGGCCGACCGGGGTGTGCGTGTAGACGTTGGCCAGTTCCTGCAACTGCATCCGGTAGCGCTGCTCGCTGTCGTGCAGCGCCTTGGTGTAGTCCTGCACCTGCTGCGTCACGTTGTTGAAGACCCGGCTCATCTCGGCCAGCTCGTCGGTCCCCTCCGCCGAGATGCGGTGGTCCAGGTTCCCCGCGGCGACCTGGTCGGCGGCCTCCTTGACCGCCATCATGCGGCGGTGCAGCACGGCGTTCAGATAAATGGAATTCACAATGGTCCCGAGCGCCATAAGGAACACCAGCACCAGGGTCAGGGTGATCATCCGGTTCGTCGCCTGCTCGAACCTCTCGCGTGCCGACTTCTGCAGGCTCACCGCTTCCTGCTGCAGCGCCGAATCCTTGAGCATGATCTGACTGTACAGACGGCTCGCGAACTCGTCGTGGTGCACGTAGGCAGGATCTACCCCGGCAACCCCGCGCATCCGCTCTACAAGGCGCTGCGATATGAGCTGCGATTCAGCCAGTTCGCGCATCACCCGTTCCAGCGCCTCACGCGACGGTCGGTCGCCGAACTCCGTATGCCCCACACCTGCCAGGTGCGCGGTCTTCTCCGTGAGCGAGAACCACTGCAGCCTCGCCCGCTCTACACCGTACAGGAAGTACTCATCGCGCAGCGTGGCACGCTGGAACACCACCGATTGGATACGGTCGGCCAGGGCGTGCTTCTCCCCGGCCAGGTGCAGCTCTCTGCTCGTCCACGCAAGCAGAGAGGCCACGATCAGCAACAGCGTGAGGGACAGGAGCGCGCTTACTTTGAGCCTGCGGGCAAAGGTCACGGTCTTAGCACCTGCGGGTCCACGGCTTCCGGTTTCACCGACAGCAGCGGGCGCGGATCAATGACTTCCAGGAAGTTCGGCATCCTGACGTTGCGCGCCAGGCGGTGCTTCGCCGCCCAGCGGGTTTCCTCCTCGAGAGCCAGGAGCAGGGCGTGGTCCAGGGCGACGGTGCACGAGCCTTCCTCCCACAATTCGGCAACCAGTGCCGGTGGAAGCTTGAGGTCCGCAAAGACGATCGCCTGAGCCTCCTGCGGGTGACGCAACGCGAACTCTTCGGCCCGGAGCAGGGCACGCAACATGCGCCGCATCGCCTCCTGGTTGCCGTTCACAAACGAGGCGTGCCCTGCAATAACGAAGGTTTCCGTATAGATGTGAGGGTCGTTCAACACCACCCCGTCGGCACCCATCCTCTCGGCGATGATCTTGCCGGTGGGGTCCCAGGTGGAAACTGCGTCCACCCTCCCGGAAAGAAGGGCTTCCTGCATCTGTTCCGGCGGCAAGTCAACCAGCCTCACCTCATCCATGGCCAAGTGGTTGGCGGTCAGGAAAGAGGAGAGAAATATGTGGGAGGTGGTTCCCTGCGTGAAGGCGATGCGCTTGTTCTTCAAATCTCCGGGGGCGGAGATGCCGCTTTTCCTGCGTGCGACGATGCCGTTTTTCTTGTTCGAGGTATAGATGCTGCCGATCACGGAGAGTTTCTGCCCACCAAGAACGGCAAACATGAGCGGAGTTTCGGCGACGGTGGCGAGGTCGGCCTTCCCATCCAGCACCGCCTGCAACGCCGCCTTGCCGTAGCCGCAAGGTTGCACCTGGACGGCGAGCCCCTCCTCCTTGAAGAACCCCTTGGCAGCAGCAAGTTGCACCAGCGAACAATCGTGCAAGTTGGCCCAAGCCAGGCGCAAGGGAATGGGCGGGCCGGCTTCTTGCGCACGCTGACCTTTGCAACCTGAAACTAGCAGACACAGTATCAGTATCAGCGCAACTCTCAGTATCCACTCCTCATGATCGGCGCATGCTTACACGGCTGCAGGGAGGGTCCCCCATTCTTTCACAGGACGCGGCCGCAATGTGTCTGCACGGCCTTATCCATGTCAAAGCCCGGCAAAGTACCGGTGAATAATATGACGAGTAGCTAACAAAGTGCAATTAATTTTAGCACTCCCCGCACCAAATACAGCAAATTGCATAAAATAGCGCCGCTGAACGAAAAAAGGGCAGGCCAAGGCCTGCCCTTCTCTTTGGTGTTGCCGGTATCAAAGCATGTTCTCATAAACTTTGACAGTCGACCGTCACTTTGTCGTTTTGGAAGCCTTCCCCCCCTTGGCGAACTTCGCGAAACGCGTCGGCAGCTTGGCAAGCGACGCCCGGTCCGGGTACTTCTTAAGCCCGGCGGCCACCCGCACCAGGCGCTCGTCCAGCGGCGGATGGGTCGAGAACCAGGAACCGTTCTTCGTCGCGGTCGCCTCCTGGCGCTTGAGCTTTTCCAGTACGGTCGTCATGGCTGAAGGGTCGTAGCCGGTCCGGTAGGTGGTCTCCAGGGCGGCCTGGTCCGCCTCGAACTCCATCCCCTGGTCGAGCCCCTTGTCGAAAAGGGTCGATTGCATGTCGCCGATCATCGATTCGAACTGCTGCCCCTTGCTCCCCTTCATGGTGGCGGCGGTGATGCTCGCCGCACCTTGTAGGAACTGGGCACGCCGGATGCTTTTCAGGGCGTGCTTCTCGGCCACGTGCCCCACCTCGTGGGCGAGCACCGCCGCAAGCTCCGCCTCGTTGTCCAGGAGGTTCAAAAGGCCTCGGCTGATGAAGACGATGCCGCCGGGGGCGGCGAAGGCGTTTTGCACCGGGCTGTCCAGCACCACGAAGCGGTACGGGATGGTGGAGCGGCGGCTGTTGCGCGCCACGGCGTTACCGACCAGGTTCACGTATTTTTGCAACGCCTCGTTGTTCACCGGCTTGCCGAAGCGCTGCATGCTGTCAAGTGCCAGGCTCTCACCAACGGTGCACTCGGTCTGGTAGGTCATCTCCTGCGATGAGGAGAGCACCTGGGTCGCACCGGAGAGGATTTTCCCCTCCTTGGACTCCGGGTTCATCAGGTTGTTCAGCTTGTCCTGCCATCCGGCGTGTGCCGGTAGCGCGGCGAGGCAGGAGAAAGCCGCAAGGGAAACGATCAGTCTTTTCATGGGCATCCTCCTTTAGCGGGCGTACTCGCCTATTTTTCCTTCCTTGAGGAAGGTCTTCACTTCTTTGTCGGAAACCTTGCGGGCGAGGATCCGGTCCAGCTCCTTCTTGAGCGCTTCAGGCGTGCCGTGCTGTTTCGCGTACGCGGCAGTCTCCGGGGAAAGGCCGCGGATGCTGCGGGCGCTGTCCGCCTTCGCCGTGTTGATCTGGCTTTGCTGCATGGTGCCACCTAAAAGGCCGTCGCCGCCACCCACCTCGGCGACCGGTGCCGCGTCGGCGACACGCCCCGCGTAGACCCACCCTTCCTTGCCGTCGGCAGTCTGCACCTTGAGCCAACGTCCCCCGTCCTCGACCAGGGTGAGCTCAGCCCCCACCGGCAGGTCCGCCAGGTTCGCAGCGCTTATCGACTGCTCGCTCTTCAACGTGGTCCCTTCGCTTACCACCCAGCGCTTCTCGGCGCCGAACGCCGTGGCCGCCGCCAGCATCAAGAGGGCGGCGAAAACCGTTTTCTTCATGGTCACCTCCGTTATGGCCGGAATGGCTCCGGCGCTTCGTTACTTGTAATCACCAGTTAGTACGAACGCCCCCCAGTAGCCGGGGTGCGGGTAGCGCTTTCTCACGTGCTGCATGGCGAGACCGAGCGCCTGCGCCTTGTCGGTGCCGGCGTAGTCCCGGTAGAACTGCTTCATCAGGATGGCGCTCGAGACGTCGGAAACGCGCCACAGGCTCGAGACCAGGGCGTGGGTCCCGGCGAAGATGAAGGCGCGGTTCATGCCGATCACATCGTCGCCGCTCTTCACGTCGCCCAGGCCGGTCTGGCAGGCGGAGAGGACCACGAGGTCCGCCTTGATGTCGAGCCCGAACACCTCCTCGGCCTGCAGCCTGCCGTCGTTTCCGGCGTCCTTGGCGAGCCTGATCGAGGAGAAGAGCGGGTTCACCGGGTCGAACTCGCCGTGCGAGGCGAGGTGAATGATACCGAACCGTGAGATATTCTCACGCACCCAACTCTCGGTGGCGCGCTCGCGGGTCAGCATGGTCACGTCCGCGTAGTTCCAGCGCAGCGTCCCCGCCTCCTTCTCGGCAAACGGGAGGTCGAGCGAGGCGTTGCCGAGGTCGGGGTTGCCGATGGCTAGGATGCGCAGGTTCTTCGCCGCCTGGCGCCGGGCCAGGGTGTTGCGGTACACCGAGGCGGCCGGGAGATGGAAGAGATTATGCCGGTCCACCAGGTAATCACGCCCGTCGTAGAGGGTCGCGAAGGAGAGGTAGTGGAGGCTGCCGTGCGGCACGATCCCGACCGTGTTCCCCTGCGCCACGCCGGAAAGGGGGGCGGAGAGGAGCAGCCGGTAGAGTTCCCGGGAGTTCTCCTCCAAGGGCTCCAGGTTCTGCAGCATGCGCCGGTAGGTGGCGATCTTCCCGGAAAGCTCGGCGGCCGGGACCGGGAGCACGAAGAGGCGGCTAGCCTCGCGCTCCAGACGCCAGCACAGGAGCCGGTCCGGGAGCTGGTAGTAGGAGAGCAGGGTCACCCCCGGCTCCAAGAGCGAGCGGACCTCCGGCACGGTGACCGGCGCCACCTTGATGAGCGACAACAGTTCAGGGCGGCGTCGCTCTATGTCGATCAGAAGGTCTTGGTAGGAGCCGCGCAGCCGCTCGAGTGCCGCCTGGTACATGGCGCGCTCCGCCGGGTTCGCCGCCTGCTGCGCCAACTGCTCCTGCTCGACGATCTGCTCGCGCAGCCGGTTCTGACGCTCGTAAAGATCGCGGTCGGCGCCGCCGGCAAGCGAGAGGCGCTGCCGCCCCAGGATGTCGATCAGGTTTCTGGCGCGGGAGCGCTCGGCGACGGCGAAGGCCTCGTCGTCACGCCCAAGTTCCACCAAAAGACCTACCAGCCCCTGGTAGACGTCCATCTTGTCGGCGAGGAAGCCGTCTTTCAGCTGGTCCAGTTTGATCTCGGCACGGAGCTCCTCGATGGTAGCGAGCGCGTCGCGATAGGAGGAGACGGCACCTTCCCGGTCCCCGGCACCCTCTTTCAGACGGGCAAGCCCCAGAAGGGCGCGCCAGCGCACCTCGCGCAGCAGCATGAGGTCGGCTAGCTCGAGCGCCTTCTTGTAGCTCCCCTGCGCCTCGCCTTTCATGCCGCTTTTGGACCGGGCGTCCCCGAGGGAGAGGTGGATCTTCGCTTGGTTCACCCGGTCGCCGGTGCCGTCGGCAAGCGTCGCCGCCTCGTCGAGGAGCTTCAGCGCCCCGGCGGGGTCTCCCATCTTGAGGCGGGTTTGCCCCAGGTTTCTCAGGTCGTAGGCGATAGCCCAGCGCGAGCCGAGGGCGCGGTCGATGGCTAGCGCCTCGCCGAGGCTTTGAAGCGCCCCCGGGTAATCTCCCGACTCGCGCCGCACGAGCCCTATGTTGTTCAGCGTGGTCGCCCTCTCGTCCCGGCGCGCCTCCAGCTTGCCAGAAAGTTCCAGCGCCTGTTTGAGTTCCACAAGGGCGCGTCTCGAGTCCCCAAGGGTCCACCAGATGAGGCCGCCGGTGTTTTTCGCCATCACCTCTTCCAGGGGCCAGTTTTCCTTCTGCGCGGCCCGCTCCACCTGTTCGCGCATATCGAAGGCGTCCTGGTAGCGCCCCTGGAACCAGGCGTTGTTCCCTTGCTCCAAGACGATCCTCATCCGGGTCTTGAGCGCGGCGTCACCCACCTTTGCGAGCGCCTCGTGGTAGAGGAGGCCCGCGTCCGCGAAGTTCCCGAGCAGGCGCCGGCAGCGCCCCCGCTCCAGGATGGTCTCGGCCTCCAGCGCCCGGTTGCCGTTTTTCGCGTAGAGTTCCTGTGCTTTAGCGTAGTAGCGCTCAGCGGCGGCGAACTGGTTCAGGCGCAGGTCGAGGATACGTCCGAGATTCCGGTACTGGTCGGCCAGGTTCAGCTCGTCCTTCAACTGTGCGTTCAGCCCCGCCGCCTCCTCGAAGAGGGAACGGGCCGCCGGGTAGTCCACCGCGTTCTCCATCACCGCGCCGAAGTCGGAAAGCGCTGCGGCCTGCTCCTTCGCAAGCCCCAGGTCGGCGAAGATGGAGACCCCCTCCTTGAGTGAGGCGGCCGCCTCGGAGAAGCGCTCCAGGCGTCCCTGCAGAAGCCCCAGCCTGAAGAGCGCATCGGCGTGCTCGGCCGAGTACGGCTTTTCCTTCGCCAGGCGTTTCACGAGGAGGTCCGCGTGGAGGACGGCGCGCTCGGTGAGCCCGGCGCCGAAGGCGCTCTCACGTGCATGGCGGTGCAGGGGAGCGCGCTGTTTGGCAAGCTCCGGCGTCGCGTCCGCCACGACGAGCGCATTGTCGAATAGCGCCAGGGCCTGCGCGTAGCGCCCCTCGTTGTGCGCCGTCACCGCGCGTTTCACCACGTCGCCAAACTGCTTCTTGGCGAGCTGCGCGCTCTCGGCGGCGTTGCCACCCCAGTCGCCGATCAGGAGCCAGCCTGGAGGGAGCTCACGCCGCGCCGTGGCGAGGGAGGCGTCCGCGTAGCTTTTCACGAAGGAGGAGAGATCGGCGGCGCTCCCTTCGGAAAGAAGCAGGCTCGGCACACCGGTGAGCGAAGCGAGCTGTCCCAGGTAATAGGCCTCGTCCTTCCCCCCGCGCGGAGCGACTATCAGCGAGACCGACTCGCTCCGTGTCAGCGAGAGAAGATCGCGACGCGCCCCGGTGCCGTCCTCGAAGAGGGCATCGAGCCCCCCTCCCCCGCCGGGACGGGCGGGTACCGTCGGGAGGAGCCCGGCGGCGCCGGGGAGGGTCAGGGTGTGGGCGTCGGGCAGCCGCTCCGGCAACCCGTCGGGGGGGAGCTTTGCGAAGGGGGGAAGCGACGGCCATACGCCGGCCGGGTCGAGGACCTGCGTCCTGAGCGGTCTGCGCCCTTCGACGCTCTGCAAGAGCTGGCTCGCACTCACCCCCCAGGTGAGGACGCGAGCGTCGGCGAAGGCGCCGGGCTCCTCGTAGATGGCGACGAGCGCAGGATCGTTCAGGCGCGAGGCGGCTGCAGCGCGCGTCACGGTTTCGGCGCGGACACCCTCCTTGCCCCCCAAGGTGAAGAGGAGGAAGCGGTCGCCGGGAAGCGCCACCAGGCGGAGCACGCTCCGGCCCGGGAGCCGTTCCAGGAGGTCGATCGCCTCGGCGGGCTGCGGTGTGAGCGCCCGGCAAAGACGCGGCGCCTTACCGGAGACGCATCCCTTGCGGAAGGAGGCAAGTCGGGCCCGGAAGCCCTCTTCCTTCTCGCCCCCCGGAAGGGCTGCCGCCGAGGCGGCGAGACGCAGGGCGGCGGGACCAGCCGCGGCGTAGTAAGGGGGAAGTAGCCCCAACTCCTTGCCGAGCATGGCGTCGAGAACCGCCTGTTCCTGCTCGGCGCGCAGCTTAAGGTACGCGGGGTCCGCCGGCGCCGGGCCAGCAAGCTCGGCGCGAACCCGGTCCAGCTCTAAGAGGTGCGGTGCGGCCTTTTGCAGGAGGGCGAGCACGGCGGGGTCGTCCATGCCGAGGAGGCTTTTCCCGAGAATCTGGACCCGCTCCAGCTCGGAGAGGCGCTCAACGAGGGCGAAGCCCTGTTCCGGGTCCTTCGCGGTTAGCGCCTCGATGCGGGGGGCGAAGCGCTCGGTGAGCTCGCCTAGATGCAGGTCGTATTGCGTGGGGGGGAGTCGGTCGAGGAGTTTCAGTGCCTCGTCGAAGTCGCCTAGGCCAGCGAGCGCACGCCAGGCCATGGCACCGTTACCGGCGGTGCGCGCCTCGGCGAGAGCATCGCGGTAGGCGCTTGCGGCCGCGTCCGGGAGGCCGAGCGAGGAGAGCGCCGCCGCACGGTTCAGGCTCGCCGGGAGACGCAAGTCCCCTCCCCTTGCGGGAGGGGGTTGGGGGTGGGGTAAGGCGCCACTCGCCGAGTTCTTGCCCACAGCAACGTCACCCACCCCCCGGCCCCCTCCCGCCTGCCGGGGGAGGAGCAGCCGCAGCACGCGGTCCCACATCCCGATGGCACGGTAGACAAGGGCCTGACGGCTGCCGTCGTCGGGACGGCCGGAGGCGAGACGGGCCAGGATTGCGCCGATGTCGTTGCCGTAACGCGCCAAAGCGTCGGCGGGAAGGGCGCCGCGGTAGGAATCGGCAAGGGCGGAGACGCGGGCCTGCGCCGCCAGGAACTCAGCCACCGTCTCCGGCGCGGCGTCGGCCGGGATGAGCATCCCCCAGTTCACCAGGTTCAACATGGCGCCGACAGCGTTGCTGCTTCGAAGCGCGATCTCGGTCCCTTTCCGGAAACCTTCCGCGGCCCCGGCGCGGTCGCCGCGCGCGTAGTCGAGCTGGGCGGCACGGTGGCTCAGGAGCCCGACGCCAAAGAGGTCCCCCTCGGTGAGCTGGTCGACCCGAACGGGGTAGCGGCCGAGAAGCTCCTTGAAGAGCCGCGCCGCAGCTTGGTTATCGCCAAGCTCGGAGGCGATGCGGGCGAGATAGCTCTGCGCGAGACGCCGCTCCTGCTCGGTAGAGAAACCGAAGGCGGCCTCGGTGGCGTCACCCTTATTGAGGGCGACGTCGGCGCCCACCTTGATCAGCCCGCCGCCTCGCTTCGGCGCCGCTTTCTTCGCAGAGGGGTAGCGGTCCAGTAGCGTCAGCACCTCGTTGAAACCGTCCCTGGCAAGTTCGAGAAGCTTCCGCATGTCGCCGCCCGAAGCGCTCTCGGCCTGGCGATAGAGGGCGATGCTCGCCGAACGGCGGTTCGCGGCCAGGTTCTCCGTCATGCCGAGGTCGCGGTTCAGGCGGTAGGCGACATCGAAACGCTCCGCCGCCTCCTTGAAGCGCTCCGCGTCAAAGAGCGAAAGCCCGAGCCGGTCGCTCAGTTTCGCCTGCGTCTCTACCAGGCGCGGCACGGCGGCGAGCTCGCGCTCCACGGCGGCCGCCATGGCGGTCAGTTCCAGCACGTACTTCTCCCCCTGCGGGGTACCGGCGCCGGCTGCGGTGACCAGCTCCTTTTCACGGGAAAGAAGCTTTTTCACCGCCTCCTCGAAGCGGCCCCACGCGGGGGACGGCGGAGGCTCCACGCGCTCCGCGCCGAGCAGTTCCAGCTCCGCGTTAATCTCGCGCTGCCGGGCAAGCAAACGCTCCCGCTCAGGAGAGAGCTTTTCCCCGGCAAAGAGACGCTCGTTCGCCCGGCGCGTCAGGCGGCCGAACTGCTCGAGCGCCCGCGCCGGATCGAGCCGGGACTGGGCGAGGGAAAGCGCACGGCCGTACCCTTCGATGGCAGCGTCCTTCTCCCCCACCTGAAACGCGGCCGCGGCGTAGCGCTCGTGGAAGAGAAGCTCGGTCTCCGGGTTGTCGAAGGGGACCTTGGAGGCGAGACGCTGGCGGTAGAAGCTCCACGCGGTTGCGTTCCTGCCGAGCAAGAAGGCGACGTTGCCGATGTTCAATGAGAGGTTCGCCGCGTTCTCCGGGTTCACCTCGGGACGGTTCAAAAGCTTCGCCCTGCGGTAGAGGTTCAGGGCGCGCTCGAGCCCGCCCGCCTCGCCGTGCACCGTCTCGAGCACCTCTGCGATGTAGCCGCGGGTCTGGAAGGGGTACTCGGAGCCGGGAAGGCGCTCGGCGGAGCGCGCGATGAGACGGTCTCCCTCTTTGAGCGCATCCTTGCCGGGGAGGTAGGTGAGGCAGAGCCCGGCAGCGTAGAGGAGCACCGGGTCGTCCGGGTACTTCTTCAGCATCTCTCGGTAGAGCGCCAGGAGCTCCGGGGCCTGCCCCTGGGCGGCGACCGACTTCACGTAACCGCGGTGTGCCTCGAGGCTGCGCCCATCGTAGCGGATCAGGTCGAGGAAGGCGGCGCGGGCCGCGGCGATCTCGCCCAGGCGGTATAGGCTCTCCCCAGCGGCGAGGCTCTTTCTGATGTAGGCGGCACGGGCCAACTGGTAGAGCGGCGCGTCCTCGGGGTGCAGCGCCATTTCCTTCTCGTACAGGGCGGTCGCCTCGCCGAAGCGTTCCTCGCGGTACAGGATCTCGGCGAGCGCGAAACGGGCCGCCGCCGTCGGCGTCGCAAGCGGCGGGAACTGCTCCAGCACGGTGCGGTAGGCGTCCTTCGCGCGCACCCAGTCGCCGCCGCGGTAGGCAAGATCGCCGCTTCGGTTCCAGGCGCCCATGGCGAGGCGCGGCAGGGTGGTGCGGTACTGCTCGGCCAAGGCCGCCAGACGCTCACGCGGCTCGGTCGAACCCGCGGTCAGCTGGTCCAGGATGCCGGCAATGGCCGCCTCGGCCCAGCGCTCCTGCCGGTCGTAATGCTTGGCCACTTCGACCAGCGCGCTAACAGAACCCTCGCCCCCCTCGATTGACGAGAGGAGACGGGCGCGGCGGTAGGCAGCTTCCCCCCGGAGCGCCTCGTCCACGGCGGGGTCGGCGGCGGCCTTTTCGAGGAGTGCTATGGCGGCCAACTGGTCCCCCGCGCCGGAGCCGTACTCGGCCTGCAGGCGCGCGGAATCGATGAGCGCCCGCGCCGCAGCGTCGCGCCCCTTGTTCCCGGCCGCAGCGACCATATCCCGCTGCGCCTCGGCGATCACCTCGCGGCGCCTCCCGGCCACGACGACCTCTTCGCAGCGCAGGGCGGCCCGCAGCCGCACCCCCGCCACCTGCGCGCGAGCGGCCTCGGCCGGGAACGCGGCGTAGCGCTTAGCCGCCTCCTGGTAGCGCTCCAAAGCGCCGGGGTAATCCTTCGCCTCTTCCATGAGCCCGGCAAGTGCCAGCGAGGCAAGCGCCCCCTCGCGGCTCGCGGCTTCCTCCCGCGCCAGGACGCGCAGGAGGGCGAGCCTTGCCGTCGCCGGATCGGCGGGCTGGCGCTCGAGGATCAGGCGCGCGAGTTCCCACTGGGAGGCGAGGTCGGGACGGTCCGGGATTTCACCGGAAAGGGGAAGCGATACCACCTGTCCCCCGGCCGCTCCGCCGGCGACGAAGAGCACCGAGTCGGAGGCGGGAACCGGTGCAACGGTGGAGAGAAGGCCCGAGGTGAGGGGGAAGGCGGCGGGGAGGCCCCCCTCGCCTGCACGTTTCAGTTGCAGCCGGAAGACGGCGCCCCCTTCCGGCCCGGTGGCGGAGTCCCCAGCGGGAGGGGCGAAGCGGGTGAAGAGTATGGTGTCGTCGTCCTGCCAGGCGGGATAGAGGTCGCGCTCCCCCCCCGCGGTGAGCGAGCTCAGGCGCCTGGCGCGGAGGTCCCAGAGCCAGAGGTCGCCGCCGGGGTCCTTTTCCCGCGAGACGAAGGCTAGGCGCCCGCCGTCCGGCGAGGGGACCGCGAAGGCGGCGTCGATGCCTATGGGGATGGTCTCCCCCCTGCCGGAGGTGAGGTCGAAGCGGACGATTTCGCGGCGCCCGGAACCGGGGAGCTCACGCTGATAGAAGAGAACGTTCCCGTCCCTCGCGAAGGAGGGGGCGTCCTCGCCGGCATCGTTGCCGGTCAGGCGCACCGGTTCCGCGTCCGGCCTGACGAGATCCAGAAGCCAGATGTCCCCCTTCAGGTCGTCGCGCTCATCGGTGAAGGCGAGCCGGGTCGCGCCGGCGTCGAAGGCGGGGGCGGCTATGCGCACCGGGCTCTTGCGCAAGAGGCGCGGCAGCCTATCCGTGGCGCCGGTCGGGTGCAGCCAGAGTTCGTACCCCGCATCCCCCTTTTCCACCGTCGCCATCCATTTGCCGTCCAGGGAGCGCGCCGCGTAGAGCACCGACTGCGGCGTGTAGAGCGCGGCGGCAGGCACCATCTCCGGGCGCGAACGCGGAGCCGGGCGTGGTGCCGCGGGGGCCAACAGTTCCTCCCCGAGCGGCACCGCTTCCGCGACGCCCGCGGCAAGGAGCGAGGCGAGAGCCAGGAAGAGGGCTGTTTTTCTTGCCGACGCCTTCATCGGGCGCCCCACGCCCCGTCGTCCTGCTGCACCCTGGTCCCCGGTGCGCTGTTCTGACGGTTGATCCGGGCGAAGACCTTGCGGATCGCCGGGAGGTCGCCCGCGGTGAAGTTCTCGTTGGTGCGCACCACCCGGTTCATAAGAACCTCGCGGGAGCGGTTTACCTCGCCGACCACCTGGCCGAACTCACCCTCGCTGTAGCGCGCCGCAAAGGCCTTCAGGTCGGCGGGGGCCTTTTCCGGCAGATCGCGTGCGAAGGAGGTCAACGTCCCATCCAGGTTCTCCCCGACCCAGCCGAGCCGTTTCAAAGTGTCCACGTCATCGGCGTGGAAGGCGATGGTTTCCAGCGCCTGCGCCGCCTCCTGCTGTTCCGGGGAATGTTTCGGCGGCGTTTCCACCTTCCCGGTCGGCGAGACCCCGCGCACCGAGGCGACTAGCAGCACGTCCTCAGAGAGGGCGTTGTAGGTGCCGAGCACCTGGTTCTCCAGGGAGGTCCGCTCGCTCACCACGTTCACGTCGACCTTGGCGAGGGTGCAGCCGGATGCAAGAAGAAGGGCGAGGGCAATGGACAATTGACGATGGACAATTGACAACGAGAAGCGCCGCGAAGGCAGGTGGCCGGCCAGCAGCGAAGTTTTCAACGTAGAACGTAGAACGCAGAACGTAGAACGTGTTTCATTCCACATGTTTTCTCCTTTTCAGGGACAGCTTCCCCTTTTCGTCGACGACAAGGGTGTCGGAGCGGACCAGGTCGAGGAGCAGTTGGGAGCTCCTTATCGCCTGGATCAGGCTTTTCAGCTCGTTGTCTATCGGCAGCTCGGAAAGACGCAGACGGTCGATCCTCGGGATGGCGACGTCCACCCCCTTCACGGCAAGCTCCCCTTCGCAGTCGAGCGCACCGTCCACGGCGCTCACCCGGACCCCCTTCAGATCGGCCATCTTGAGCGCCTTTCGCTGCGCTACGATCTTCTCGTTTCTCTGGTACGGATCGACGGCGAAAAGGGCACGGTCCAGGACCCGCGAACTGAAGTGGCGCAGGTTCAAGTTCATACGCATCCCTTCCAAAAGCGCCCTCTTCTCGGTGGCAAGCGGCGCGGAAAGGCTCAACTCGCCGGTCAGCTCTCCCTCGCCTCCGGGACGAAGGGACCCGGCAGCAGGGAAGAGAAGCACCGGATCGAGGCGCGAGAAGTTGCAGTAGGTTGAAAGAACGGGGGTCGCCCCAGTGAGGTCGATCATGCCCCGGGCACGCACCGTCCCCCCGGCGAACTCCGCCTGGAAGAAGGAGAGACCAAGCGATTCGGGCTCCAGGAGGAGGTCGGCCTCGAGGGCTCTCACGGCAAGCGGCAGGGCGCCGGACCTGAAGGAGGCGCTGCGGACACCGATCTTACGTGGACCGCTGCTTTCGCCGCGCAGGTCCTGGTAGATCCGGTTCGCGAGATCGGAGTTCGCCACGGTGAACGGGGCAACCGGAGCGGGACGCACGAGTGCTGTGGAGAGGGGCTCCCACGTCTCCCCCTTTCCTTGCGCCAGCGCATAGGTCCGGTCGAGCACGAGGTCGGCGCGCATGCCGTCCGCCCCCACCCCCTTGCCGTCGGCAACGCCCAAGTCGCGGCACTTGCCGTAGCCGCGCACCTTCAATTCCCTGGCCGCGGTCAGATCGACACGCGCGCCTACGGCGACGTTGCCGGCGAGGCGCCATCCCGCGATGACCTGCTTCGCCTCTGGGGGGAAGTTCCCCTCCAGGTGGGCGAACATGGTGGCGTCGAGACGCTTCAACATGGTTGCCGTGTCGAGCTTCAGCTCGCGCTCATCCATGAGCGCGTCGAGGCGCCCAACGGTGAGTTCGGCCACCTGGGAAAGGCCGAGCGACGCCACGGTCAGTTCCTCGGTCAGGCGAAGCTCCTTCCAACCGGAGAGTTCACCCTGCAGCTTGAGTGCGCCGGATTGCAAAGGGAGCGTAGCCGCCGTGCCGGTAAGCCCCTCGAGTGCCGCGAAGCGCACCCCGCCATCGATGGCGAGGGGAAGATCGGCGCGGGGCACGGAAAAGCGCAGTTGCGGCGCCGTACTTAACCCCTTGATCCGATACCCTCCCTGCGCGGCGGGAAGCTTCAGGTCCATATCGTTCAGCTTCACGGTCAGCTCGCCGCGCTCCAGCAGGGCGACGCCCCCCTTCGCCTTGCGCAGCGGGTTCGTCTCCGCGGAAGCCTGCGCGAGCGGCAGCGGCAGGGCCAGGTCCCACGCGGCGGAGGCGAGCCCGGCCGCGTCGAAGCCGGCGGGGAGGAAGGGGGCGGCAACCGGCATGAGGCGGCGCAGGTCGATGTGCGCCTCCCCCTTGGTCGCAGCGAGTTGCCTCCCCTCTCCGGTGAGCGCTCCTTGGGCGGTGAGGGTAAGCGCGTCCGACGCGGCCAGGGTGAAGTGCGCCTGCGCCACCGTCGGGCTCCCCTTCCCCTTGGCCGGCAGATGCACCCCTTCCGCGGCGAGACGCGCGGCAAAGGGGCGCAGCGTGACGACGCGCTCCCCCTGGCGCGCCCGCAGCGACGCAGCCTCGAGATTTAAAAGCGGAAGCGCCGCGTCCACGGCGCCGCCAGAAAGCACGCGCCCCTTGAGCGAGACCTCCTCGCGCAGCCTCTCGAACGCCAGTTCCTCCCCCACGGCCAGGCGTTCGATGCCCAGGCTTTGGGTAACGTCCGCGACGGCGCGCTTTCCCTTCAGGTCGATGCCGGAGAGGTTCAGCGCCACCCGCCCCCGCATCCCTTGCGCGCGCAGAGGCTTCTTCCCCGCCACCTCGAGGTTTGCGGCCGAAAGGGATAGTTCAGCGGCGGCCCGCACCGGCGCCATCTTTTTAAGCGGCAGGACGGCCCGGTCGAGGGAAAGCGCGATTCCTTCCCCCTGCACCGCACCGGCGGGAAGCTTTAGGGAAAGGCGCGGCAGGGCCAGAGCCAGCCCGGACACCGCCACCTCGCCGTCGTTCTCCGGCCCCTTGAGGCGGGCGGTGAGCCTTGCAAGGGTCGCACTCCCGGTCAGGTCCTTGATCGGCAGTCCCTTCCCGAGGAATGGAGCGGCGAGGGCGGCGGCGCGGGAAAGTTCCAGGCGCACTCCGGAAAGCTCGGCGGAGACGGCGCGGGACTTTTCGGTAGGACGGTCGACGACTGCGTTCCAGGATGCGGTGAGCAATCCTGGGCTCGCGAGGCTCCCCTCGCTGAAGGTCACCTGCTGGCGCTTGTAATCACTCTTCAGTTTCTGGCGCAAACGAAGGTCGAGAGGCGCCACCTTCCCCCTTTTCCCCGGGAGCCGGCTTACGGACAGGCGCTCGCCGTCGAGCGCAAGTGCCAGGCGCAGGTCCCCCGCCTGGTCGGTCTCCCCATCGAGGGCCACCAGGAGGGCGCCTCCAAGCTCCGGCAGAGGCTTCTTCGCCAAAGGCGTCGCAAGTTTCATCACCTCGGCAAGGGAAAGGTGCAGCCTAGCCTTCAGCCCCTCCGGGCGGGACACGCCCCCTTTCACGTCGAAATCTGCACCGGGAAGGCCAGCCTGCACCGCGAAGAGCGCCGCGGACGGCTTGATGCGATGTGCCGCGGTAACGAGATCGGCGACGCGCGCCTTGAGGCGAACCGGCTGGGCTTTGCCGCCGTCGACAGCCACCTCTCCGGTGAGCGACGCCGTGGCCGGCAACGTGGAAAGCGAGGGGACCGCGAGCCCGAAGGCGAAGTTATTCATGAGGAGCTCGCGCTTGGAAGGCGGGTCGGCGTAACGCAGCGTCATCGGGGCCGCGTCGACCATCGCCCGCACCTCGACCGGAAGCGGCCACTCCATGGTGTGGAACTTCTGCACCCCTTCCGCGATCCGCGTGAGCGGGTCCGCCAGCTTCTCCTGGGGCTTTTGCGGCCCAGGGGCGAGGTCCGCATCGAGCTTCGCGAGCTTCACCTCGAGGCTCACGCGCCAGCGCCCGGAGCTCTCCTCGCGGGAAAGGCCGGGAACGATCTTCAGCTCTTTGAGTGCGGCATGCAGCAGCGGGGGCGGCCCTTCGCCCAGGTTAAGGCCGGAGATCGCGATGCCGCGGGACCAGGAAGCGGTGAGATCATCCCAGGATATGGGACGTTTGAGGGCCTTGGAGATACCGAGTCTCAGCAGGGATTGCACCGGCGAGGTGGAGATAAGGGTCGGCAGGGACACCACGAGCAGCGCCAGAAGGAGGAGTCCGGCCAGCGCCACTGCGCTCCCGACCAGGAGAACGCGTCTGAGGCGGATGGTGCTGATGTAGGCGAGGAGACGAGGGCGCATCGGTCAGGGTCCCGGGAGGTCCAGCGGAAGTTGCGAGGCAATTTCTCTTATCATCTCCAACTTTTAAAGTCAAACGACGCGGGCCCTCAGCGCAGGAGCCGGTGGCAGATGCCGCAGAGCTGGTCGCCCGCCCGTATCAGGTGTGGCGCGGGTTGCGTGAGATCATGGCAGGAGAGGCAGGTGATCTTGCCGTCCTCGAGAATGCATCCCGCGGCAAGAACCTCGGCCGCCGACGCGTACTCCATCTCTTTCCCAAGCGGGGGGTAGCGGTGCATGAGCGAATGGTCGTTGGTGTAGAGACAGTGGTCGTCAAGACATATGGCAACCGGATGCGTCGACCCTTCAGAGTGACAGGCGATGCACTCCTGCATGGTGAGGATGCCGCTGGCGCTGGTCAGGTGGTCGAGGTTCGCCTCCCCCATGCGCAAAAAGAGGAAGCCGCCGATGGCGACAACGATGGTCAATAACAGCCACACCCGTATCTTCCCTGAGCCGGACATATCCCCCTCCTCATGGAAGTGGTCTGAGCCGGTAACCAGCTTTCATGCCATGAGCTGCCTGGTAATTTCGTGACTTGTAAAGTCTAGCACGACAGTTATGACAGACAACGATGCGGCCAACGATTCCTTTGACAGAAAAGAGCCATGGCAGAGCCTCAGGCACTCCACTCATGGGCATCCATTACTGCTTTTAAGAGTAGCCCTCTTCTGCTACAGTGAGTCGCCACGCACGGGAGAGAGTATGAGCAGCAATCAGGAACATAATAAGGGTGCGGCAGTGACCGGCCGTGCCCCAGCAGTTTGCCCACCCGTATCCCGTTTGCATGCCCTGCGCCCTGCATTGCGCGATCTGACGGTCGTCTATCTCCTCTTCTTCTGCCCAAATCTCATCTACAGCCTGCATAACCACCACTTCGACCTGGCCGGACAGGGGATGCAGCTCCTCGTCAACGGCGTCGTAGCCACCCTTCCCTACCTAAGCCCCGCATTACTCGTCCTGGCGCTTGCCCCGGGGAAGTGGGGACGCACTCTGGTCGCGGCGCAATCAATCATGGTCGCCCTCCTGGCATGGGTGGGGGTGGCACACCTCATCATCTACGGCCACGGCATCGGCCCGGCGAGCGTCTACGTGGCGCTCAGCTCCAACCCGGCCGAGGCGAGCGAATACCTCTCGCTCTACGGCAGCGTGCGTGTCTTCGCCTGGCTCGCGCTGCTTTTGGGGCTGCAGGCGGTAACATGCGTCTTCCTGTTCTCCCAGCGGCGCGCCTTCCATGGCAGGCGCGCCGCCACGGTGCTTGCCGCCTTTTTTCTCGCCCCGCTTTCCTGTCTCGTATGGGGAGACCGCAGCGCCGGAGCGGGGAGCGACAACTTCGCTCTGGTCTACGCCAACGCGGCGTGGGCCTACCGGCTCGACGAGATGAGGGCGAGGAAACTCCGGGCGAGCGCCGGAGAAACGCAGCCGGTGCGGGTGACGCGAACCGCCCGCGCGCCGCAAGGGGTCCCGGAGACTTATGTCCTCGTCATCGGCGAATCGACCAGCCGAGCTCACATGGGGCTTTACGGCTACAGGCGCGACACGAACCCGCTGCTGGGATCCCTGGTGGGCGAGCTGACCCTCTTCGACAACATGGTGTCTGCCGACATGCTGACAAGCCTCTGCCTGCAAAAGCTCCTGACCCCGGCGAACACACGGGAGCCGGGCAGGGTTTTCGAACCGCACATGCTAGACGTGGTGAAGGCGGGAGGATTCAGGAGCTACTGGCTTTCCAACCAGCGCATCGAGGGGAGCGGCGAGATCTGGAACAAATATTTCAGCGAGAGCGCCGACGTCCGTTTCCTCACCGACACGAGCGCCATAGTCGACGCGAGAACGAGCTACGACGAGACACTGCTCAAACCGTTCGCCAAGGTGGTCAACGACGGGGGAAAAAAGAAGTTCATCGTGCTGCACCTAATGGGAGCGCACCTCAATGCGCGCATGCGCTATCCCGAGCGCTTCCAACGTTTCACCCATAGCGCCGCCGACCGGTGGGTGACGCGGCACAAGCGCAAAGGGGAAACCTACGACTACATAGATTGGTACGACAACGCGGTGCTCTACAACGACTACGTGGTCCACAGCATCATCAACATCCTGAAACAGGGAAACGGCGCGAGGCTCATGCTCTACCTGTCGGATCACGGCGAAGAGGTAGGGGACAGGGACGACTTCATCGGGCGCGGCGGCGGGAGCACCAGCAACAGGTTCGAGATCCCGTTCATCGTTTGGATGTCCCCCGAGTACGCCGCCGCGCGGCCGGAACTGGTCCAGGAGCTCCCGCACGCGGCGCGGCGCCCCTGCCAGGTGAACGGTTTCATCCACACCCTCATGGATTTCACGGGGGTCTGGACTGACGCCTACGACCCGGCGAGAAGCGTAGTCAGCCCCAGCTACGCCGCGGGGGCGCGCCTGGTCGACGGAGCCGATTACGAGACCATGCGCGCGGCGACAAAAGCTGCACAGCGGGAATGACGCACGTATACACCCCCGCAACGCTGCGGACGGTATACGTTTTAGACACCCAGACGTCTTTTACGCTACCATCGTAACCCTCTTCGGCCGCTCCTTCGGGAGAACCAACGGCCGAAGCCGGGAGAGCGATGGCGCAGATCAGTTGTGACACGATATCGGGGATACGCCTTTTCAACGGACTGGAGCAGAAAGAACTGCACCAAGTGGCCGGGCGCCTCGAGCTGCGCCAGTTCGCCGCCGACGAGATCATCCTCTCGAGGAACGAGCCGGCGATGGAGCTCTACGTGATCCTCTCGGGGCGCATCCGGGTGGAGCTTTTGGACCGCTCCGGGCAGATCCTGAACCTCACCGAACTGGGGATCGGCAACGTGATCGGCGAACGCGCCATCCTGACCGACGAGAAGCGCTCCGCCGACGTGCGCGCCATCACCGAGGTGCAGGCGGCACGGCTCACCCGGCAGGACTTCGAGGAGCTCCTCGAGTGCATGCCGCTTCTCTACGCCAACATGAGCCGCATCCTCGCGGCGCAGCTCGGGAGCTGGGCGCACCGCCACCAGCGCGAGGAGAGCGAGCACCGCGAGGTGATCACCAACATCATCGGCTGGCAGCTCCTTCCGGAATTCGGGGAGTTCCCCGGCATCTCCCCCTGGGTCCGCCTGCTCAACAAACGCCTCGAGCACCTGGCCGGTACCAGGAGCCACGTCCTCATCTTAGGCGAGCCCGGCACCTGGAAGGACCTGGCCGCCCGCCTGATCCACTTCCACAGCGACGACAACCGCCCCGTCCTCTTCCTCGACTGCGCCGCGCCGCCGCCGGTTTTGGGGGAGGAGTGCGCCGCGAGCGAATCGGCGGCACAGAGCTCGCTCCTGCTCGGTCTCGCTCAGGAGGCGGCGCTCTTCGGCCACGCCCCGGAGGGGGCGATGTACGCGCGCCGGGTGCGGCGCGGCATGATCGAGCTTGCCGCCGGCGGCGACATGATCCTCAGAAACATCGACTGCCTCACCCCCGCGGTGCAGGAGGAACTGGTCGAGTTCATGGAGTCCGGCCACTTCACGCGCCGCGGCGAGACGAAGCTTAGAAGCGGAGAGGTGCGCATCATCGCGACGAGCGGCAAGCCGCTCGCCCCCATGGTCGACAACGGCAAGTTCAACGCGGTCCTCTTCAAGAAGCTCTCGGGCGAAACGGTGGAGTTGGCACCGCTAAGGGAACGCAAGAAGGACATCCCGGTCATAGCGAGGAGCCTTCTCAAGTCCCTGAACGCGAAGCACCACAAAAACGTGCGCCGCCTTTCCCAGGACGCCCTGAACCGCCTGGTGGACCACGACTGGCCCCTGAACGCGAGCGAGCTGTACCAGGTCGTCTCGCGCGCCGTGGTGGTGTGCAACGACGACGAGATCCACCCCGAACACATCTCCCTGCAGGGGCACCCCTTCGGCGACGGGCACTTCGACCTCCTCACCCTCCCGGCGGTGGAGCGCCTCGCGCGCAACCCGCGCTTCCCGCGCCTTTTGCGCTATGTCACCGTGCCGCTCTTTCTGGCGGTGACGCTCTACACCCTCTTCGGGCCTCCTCTTAACAACGCGGCGAACCTCGCCGCCTGGACCATAGGGTGGCCGGCGCTCCTCGTCACCGCCTTTCTCTTTGCCCGCGGCTGGTGCAGCTTCTGCCCCATGGAGGCGATCGGCGAGTATATCGGGGTGTCGAGCCGGGTGGTGCGCGACCCGGCCCCCTGGTTGCGTCGCTGGGGCCCCACCCTCTCCTTCGTGGCGCTCGTCCTGATACTTCTGGCCGAGCAGGCGACCGGGATGTTCACCTATGCCGGCGCGACCGGACTTCTCCTTTTTGGCATCCTCTGCGCCACGGTAAGCGCCGACCTCGTCATCGGGCGCCGCGGCTGGTGCAAGTTTCTCTGCCCCTTAGGGCGCATCGTGAGCCTCGTCTCGCGCATCTCCCCCCTTGAGATGCACAGTAACCACAACGTCTGCCTGAGCCGCTGCCGGGTCGACGACTGCATCAAGGAAAAGGGTTGCCCGATGGGTCTGCACCCTTCCGGGGTCGACAGCTCGGACCATTGCGTCCTCTGCCTGAACTGCGTGCGAAGCTGTCCGCACCACTCCATGCAGCTCGACCTGAGAAACCCGACCTGGGGCGGGTTCAACCGCGCCCGGCGCGGCCTGCGCGAGGCTTTCTTTAGCACCACCCTGGTCGGCGTGGTCATCGCCGCGAAGGGGACCCCGCTCGCCGCCGGCCGCCACATCGAGATCTTCTCGCGCACCCTCTGGAGCGTCACCGATTACCTGGTCGCCCTCGCCATCGTAGCCGGCTTCACCCTCCTCACCATGCTCGCGTCGGCGACGGTGCGCGGAACCGGGTGGCGCCAGGTCTTCACCACGAGCGGGCTCGCCTACCTGCCGCTTGCCGCGGCCGGGCTCTTCCTCATCTTCTTCCGCGCCCTGGTCGAGGGGGGCGCTGCACTCGTGCCGCTCATGATCGACGCCCTGGGCCTCGACGGCCGGCTCGACGCGGCGCGGCTCACCCCCGAGTTCGGCACGCTGCGCCTGCTCATCTACCCGCTCATCGTGTTAGCTGCGCTCTTCTCGCTCAAGATCCTCGGCAAGCTGCAGCGCCAGGACGGTCTCCCCGGCGGTGCGCTTGCCGGTCACCGCGTCCTGATCGTCGCCGCGGCGACGGTTTTCGTGGCGATCCTGTAGCGCTTCCAGCCCCCCTCCCGGGAGGTTCTTCAGGCAATGTTTCGAAGCGGTGAGCATGGCGTCACGTCCCCCCCTTTGCGAAGGGGGGCAAGGGGGGATTTGCCTTGGTCTGAGTGTTCAATCGATTAGAGCCAGAGATGAAAAGCAAATCCCCCCCGTCCCCCCTTTGCGAAGGGGGGAGCTTTAAGGCCACCGTTCTCAGCGATAGTGGACACGGGCTGCAACCGGACCCCTCTGGGTGAAAGGCGGTAACTGTCGCCATCCCCGACGATAACGGGTTGACAATTTTCCCGACAGGGTATAAACAGACAGAGTTCCTCGTTAGAATAGAATTTTTTCCTTCCTAACCACGCGGAATCATTGAGGGTCGAAACGGTGATTCAGCTCCAATTCCTGGCTTGGTACAAAACTTTGTACAAAGTGAGGAATACGGATCGTGACCTATCTGACCAAAATCAACCGTACCTACTACCTCCGTCTGGTAGTCCCTCCCGACTTACAACTCTACTTCCGAACACGCGAGATTAAGCGAAGCCTGCGGACCCGCTGCCTAGCCGACGCACGGAAACTGCTGTACCCGGCGCTGGCAGACATCCAGGAGCAGTTCCGTGAACTCAGAGGTAAACGAATGTACACCCCGCCAACTATCACAACCGAGGCCGTAGCCATTTTCCGCCGTTTGCACCCTGGCTGCCAAACCCACATCAACGCAACGACTACTCACAGTTTTGGCCCCGGCTGGGTTATAGAGCAGGAGACGGGAATCACGCCCCACCCTGATCTGGTTGCGATCCAGGAACGGCTTGACGAGGGGTGGAAGCTGACTGAGCAAGATGAATGGGAGTTCGTGGGGGTGCAGAGTGTACAAGTGCCACCTGCGATACTGGCCCCGGCGCAGAGGGTGGAGCCTGCTGCGGAACCTAAGCCTGTCGCACCTGCGCAGCCTCCCCAAGAGCAGTTGCTACTCAGCGAAGCGATAAGGCTGTACAATGCGCACCGTGAAGCGCCAGCCGACACTATACACTACCGGCCAATGGATGCTTCCACCCTCAACAGCGACAAGCAAGCTCTCAAGCAGCTAACTCGGTGGCTGGGTGGTAAGGATGTCCCAATAAACTCTCTGCTGGACTTGGATTACAAGCAACTCACGCTCTTCATGATGGAAGGAAAGGGCGGTAAAAAAGGCCTAGTCAAATCTTCTGCTGCTACAAGGCTTCGGTACCTCGGGTTCTTCTTCACCTTCCTGAAGGAGTTCAACTATATCGACAGGACACCCACTATCGTGGCCCCCAAGAAGTTTGGCAGGGAAAAAATTAAAACGGCCAACATCCCATACTCTTTTGACGAGCTGAACAAGTTTTTCAGCTATGTCACAAACAACAAGCCAAGCAAGATGAGTGATCGTCAAAGCCAACTTGAGCTAACTTATCTCATTTTGATGTTTCTTTACACTGGGTTTAGAGCTACAGAACAAACCTCTTTTACCAAGAATGAAATACATTCCGTCAGAGGTATCCAATATTTTGACTTCACACAACTCACCAAAGAGAACGTTGCAAGCATCAGGATGGTACCTGTTCATAGCAAGCTGATCGAACTTGGCTTTTTGGATTTTGCCAACAAGCAGGAAAAAAAGATTTTTCCAGTTGACATTTCAAATTACAGAACTAGGTATAATAAAATCCTGTATGAAACTGGGATTAAGACTATTCCTAGAAGCAAAACATTCCACGGGTGCAGGTCTACATTCGACATTAAGCTGCATGGAAGGGCTGAGGATTCAGTCAGAAGGACTTTGATGGGTCATGTAAAGGTAGGGATGGACACGGTATACCTGCACCAGCTCTTAGATGATATGCCGATGTACAAAGAGAGCATCGAAAAAATCGTCTATGAGCTTGACTTTGCCTCCATCAAGCAAGACCTACAGCAAGAGCTTGCGTATCTGTATCCCTCTGACGGCACCAAAGCTCGGAAGGGAACGAAGCACGGCGCGTCTTGAGACGCCGGTTACCGATCAGCCTACTTATATAAGATTGATGTCACCTTTCTTGGGTGAGCGCAGGGGGTAGCGCTTTTTGGAAGTCGATCTCATTTTGACCCCCGCCCCCACCTCTGAGGATCGCTTGTAGAGGGACTTTAGGGGCGGGGGGGAGGGGCAGGCCTGGGGGTAAAATGCACTTACTGTTCTTCGGGGTGTTGATCTTGATTCACGCCTGCGCTGCGGTCTGGTTTTACCGTCGCAGTCGGCATGTGGTCGGGGTGTTCAACCTTAGCTGTATCAGCTTGCAGGTGTACCTGCTGCTGATGAAGCCATAGAAATCAGAAGGGCCGCTCCTAGATCAGGGAGCGGCCCTTCTTTCATCCTTCCAGCATTTGTCCTGAGATGATGTCGTATCCTTCTAGTCTGCTTTCCTCCCTGCTGGGTCACCTTTTTGTCTCAGTCGCCAGTAACGGTCTCCACCTTCCCACATTACTTGGCCTTCAGTCAGTTTCCTGAACTCTTTTAAGACCTTGGGGTGAATTACCGTATTGCCACTCTGGTTTTCACAAACAAAGTCTTGTCCGAACTTTCTCTCAATTTGATCAACAGCATCTTCTTGATATAGTTCGTTACTTTTCTTGAACTCAGCAAGCATCCATTCTGCAACATCTTTAGGTGTCATAAGCCTGTCTCCGTGCCCTTTACGTTCTTATTTGTCGAGAACAATTTTCCTGAGAGAGACACACGGGAAGTTACCAGATTCTAGTTTTTTCCCGGCAAACCACTGGCATCGAACAGTATTATTGTCAAAGACAACGGATATTGTCATTACTGGACCATCTGATACAAGCTGCACCGTTTCACCCACATTGAACTGTTCCATGGTGACTCCTTTTTAGATATTCATAAGTAGATGCCCATTCATACTCCCTTATTTGAAAAATGTAAACCCGAAAAAGTAACGCAAACAGCTGTCTAGGCACTGTGCCTTGGAGCGGGGGTGTCATAAACTGCCCAAACATTAACCGGGCGGAGCATCAATAGGGCGTGCTCCCGTGATAGGCTCAAAAAATATCAAAACCACCTATCAATAGGATTGACCTTGGCATTTTGATCGTATATTATCAAAACATTTTAAACGTCATTGATAGTACGAGGAGGGGCAAGATGGAAAAGCACAAGAAGGGTCAGGTGATCGGATACGCCAGGGTAAGTTCGACGGACCAGAAGTTAGACGTGCAACTCGACCAGCTCAAAGCACTAGGAGTAGACAAGGTGTATGCTGAGAAGGCGAGTGGTGCCGATGCTGAACGTGTTGAGCTTGCCGCCCTCCTGGACTACGTGCGAGAGGGTGACACAGTGGTTGCCTGCAAGCTCGACAGGATCGCCAGGAGCACCGCGCACCTTCTCTCCATCGTGGAGATGCTTAACAAGAAGGGCGTTGCACTCCGGGTGCTGAACATCGACCTGGACACCAGCACCCCCACCGGCAAGCTCATGTTGACCATGCTTGGCGCTATCGCTACGTTTGAGCGGGAGATGATGTTGGAGCGGCAGGCCGACGGGATCGCCAAGGCGAAGGAGGCCGGGAAGTACCTGGGGCGCAAGCCTACCGCCAAAGCGAAGAGCGCGGAGGTGATGGCACTCTTGGGCCAGGGTAAGACAAAGGAGGCGGTTGCTACAGAGCTGGGTATCGGGGTTGCCTCCGTCTACCGGATCGCCAAGGAGCACAAAGCAGGCAAGTAGGATTGAGGGCCAGGGGTAATCACCGGCCCTTTTGCTATCTGAGACGCACCAGGAGGCTCTACAAGGGACGATCTCCCGCCAAGGCAGGCGGGAGGTATGGGCAAAACCGACAGGGGGCATTTTGGGGGCTTCATTAGAATTTACTTGACATTCATTAAAATCCGGGGTATAATCGGGGAAGTTCCGTTAGGAACGACCCTATATCCCTACACCTACCGGAGAAGCATACGGCTACCCTACCGCCTTCCTGCTGCGAGTAGCAGCTACCCTGCTAAGCCCAGCCACTGAAACACGCAAAGCCGCGCCAGAATGACCGAGCGCGGCTTTGCCGTATCCCCTCCCCCTGCAGCCTACACTGCGCCCCACGTACCCTACACAGCCTGTCTCAAGGTAGGTAGAGAACCCACCTTCCGCAACTGGGACGGGGAAGGCTCCCTGGTCGACTTCGTGATAGGCCTGAACCTCCACCGTCGACACCTCACCGACGATCAGAAGAGCGCCGTCGCGTTCGACATGATTCCGCTGAAGCAGGCAGAGGCGAAGGAGAGGCAGCGGGAGGCGGGTATTGAGAGAGCGGCCAGTGCCGAACGCGACGGTACGGGCCAGCTTGTGACCAAACGTACACAAGCTGGTGACGAGCAAACACCTCTTGATCGCGCCCCCACCACCCGCAAGATCGTGGCCGATGCCATAGGGATCAGCGAGCGGAAGGTCCAAGACATCATCAATATCGCTAAGGAAGCACCTGAGAAGGTGGAGGAGATCAAGCAGGGGAAGGCGACGGTTAAGGAAGTGATGCGGGAGGTGGAGCAGGTTTCTCTGGATTCTAAGAAATCTTTATGACATATTGATTCCCTGCTGAGTTCATTCTAATGACTATTCGGAGGGAGCAGTAAATGGTGAAGTGGCTTGCAATGTTGCTATGTGTCGTAAGTATGACTGGGTGTGCAATCAATCTGCCTTTCAACAACCGCCTGGACTACTCAAGAGTCAGTGAAGCAAAGAGGCTTGCTTCACCGAAGACAACGCCTGTTGCGCTAGAGTGGGTTCCGGTAACCTTCCCCACCAGGATCGACATTCAAGGCGCATCGGGGTTTGTAGGGGGTGGTTCCAACACTCGGATACCTACGGGTGTGGCTCTGTCCAACCGCATCCTGGAGGCCCTGGACGTTTCAGTTGGCATTGACCCCGCGTCCAAACATTTACTGGAAATGAACATCCTCAACGCTGAGACCAAATTCGAGTATTCAGCCGGGATGAGCAACATCACGCCGGGCATTGATTACGGCTGGTGTAGCCTGGACATAGAATTTGACTATGACGGCAGCGTATGGAGCGAGAAGTTCGTCTCGGAGGAGAAAGACCCAACTATCGGGGCTTCAAGCCAGACAGCGTTGCTGGATAAGGTCTGGGACAACATCGCATTGCAGGTAGCAAAGAATGTGAACACTAAAGTTGCCGAGCTGCCAAGACAGGAGAACTACAGAGAGTCGGAGCAATACCGGCGCAAGAAGGTAGAGAGGCTGCAGAAGATAGCCGCAGAAGAGACGGAAAAAGCTAGGCTGAAGAAAGAGGCAGAAGAGGCGTTTGCGAGGGCTGCAAGAGGTCGTTACTAGCCCAACGAAATACGAAAGCCGCGCCCGATCACCGAGCGCGGCTTTCGATTACCGGTCCAGCTACCTACGACCCGGAAGCCAGGGAGCATCCGTCACACAGACCAATCTGCATGTTGTTCCACTGGTCGAATGGCAGTTCGCTGATAGCATCCTGGATGTGCTCCGGTAGATTCTCCACGTTGTTCCTGCACCCATCACAAAAGTCCACTCCCATCGAAGCTCCTCCTCATGAAGTCATTGCATGGGCGGAAGCTAACATGCACGGCGTTCAGCGTCAATAAGTATTTTACTTCAACAACTTAGCTTTCCAGGTGTGCATGATTATGCAGAGGTGGAAACGTAACCCAACCGGCTTCTGCCGCTCCTCCCACACACACAGGTGGTGGGCTTGACGGCTACGGCAGGGAGCGCTGCGGATGCTGCAGGTTTGGGTGGGGTGTGAGAGCTGGGACCGGAGCCGGGGCTATAGATCGCAGCGGTCGAGCGGGTCAGGGTCAAAGCATCCGTCAAATTGGGGGCTGTATTCGGTGCGGGGAGCCTTACGGCGTTGCCTCAGCTTAGCCGTGCTGATGTAGCTGAGGGGTGACGGCATCCATGTGCCACAGTAGCGACATTGGCCGGTTTTCTGGATCGCACTTGGGCGGTGACAGTAGCTGCAGGTGCCGGGAGCATCGGCAACCTTACATTCAATCTGCCGGGGCTTTCTATAGATATGGTCTGTGTTCATTGTCTTCCTAGTCGGTAAATTAAAAATAGTACAGGTGCTGCTATGCCCCTGGGCGAGAAATGCCACTGTAGGGCGAATTTGGAAGCCTCAGCTAAGGCTCCGCTGTCACTGCATAAGGGGTGAGGCCGCGCAACCGCAGCCATGCCCTTGTGATGGCTTCGGCAACAGTAGGAGATGCTGCCGGGATCGTGGCGCGGCGGGTGATGGTCTTGCCGCGCTGATGGAATGAGTAGTGGACAACGTGTAGTTGCAAGGTTCCTCCTGGAACGCAAGAAACCGCCCTTTGCGGGGGCGGCTCCTGGTGTAGGTCTGGTTGGGCTGGGCTGAGTTGTGTGGCTAGGCGGGGCCAATGCAGACCACGTAGCAGTCTTCATACTCACGGCCAAACTTCTGGCGCAACATACCAACTACCGCTGCACCGGCCCTATCTGGATCGTCGGCGGGAACGCCGATTGTGCCGCGCTCGGTGCTGCCATTGGTAAGTTCAACTTTCCATGCATACATAAGCTGCTGCTTAGGCATTGGACACCTCCAGGGGAAGCAGGGTTACACGATAGAGTTTGCCGCTGATGTATCGGACTTCGGCAATCTTGAACCGGGAGCCGTTCTCGTCGGTGACGAGTTTGCCGGGGTCCACGTAATCCATCTCGGATTCGGTGTAGAGGGTGACAGGGTGGGCGGATGCTTCGGTGATGATGCAACCGGATGTGGTGCTATACGTCATGAGGGTATCTTCCTTTGTGTGTTTTAGTCGCGGGTGCTGTGTCTGAGCAGCACCCGCATTTGGGAGAACCCCAGCATTGGCCCGGCTGGGACGGGAGTGGCCCCGGAACGGAGAAACCGGGGAGCTACGTTAGGCATACTGAGCTAGGAGGGTCAGGGCTTTCACTTGCTCGGAAAGAACGTGGACCGCCACCATTGTGTCGGCAAGCTCTGAGCCATAGGCTCTAGTTGCGTCTAGGATCGCGGTCTTGATTTGAAACGAGGAGTGGTCGGGGTAATCACCTTTGACTCGCTCGTAGATGGCTACGACAAAGGCTTCGAGAGCGGGACTCATGCTGCCCTCCGCTCTGCGATAGCTTCTTTGATCGCTGCAGTAACCAACCTGGTCGTGAGACTGAAGGCTTCACGGAAGAGTTGCTTGTGTTGGGGGTCGCTGAAGGACTGAAGGTTCTCAGCGAACTGCTGCTTCAGGGTGGCGCTGGTCACACCGTCATTAACCAGCATTTTGATGATTAAGCCGGTGCCCCTGCTGACGGCATCGTTTGCCGCAGGATCGCCCTTGTGGGCGCTGGTGAGTTCGTTGTGAAGGGAATCGAGTTCTGCATACGTCATTAGTTTTGTCTCCTTGGCACCGTCCCTACCGGGACGCTGCTGCCCCCTGCGGGGGCTATGAATTTGGGATTTTTCTGAAATGGTTCTAAAGCCGCGTGGGCCGTGGGTTTGCGGGTAGTTTTCTGTCTTCACACCCCTACCTATAAGAGAGGTACTAGCGTTGCCTCATGCCGGGCCTTTTTGCTGCCGTAGCGGCAGGGCATACGGCGTACCTCCTTCACAGCGTACTGCGCACCATCGAGTCGGTCGGTGATGATGTCGCCGGGAGCCGGTGCCAGGTCGGCAGCGAAGATGTAGGCGATGCACTCAGGAGCTGGGAAAGTGTTCTGAATGTATGCCGGGTAGAAGTGCCCGTTTCGCTCATTGAAGAGCCTCCCGGTGCGGTTGACGGTTCGAGTGAGCGGTCTTAGAAGATCGCGGTTCATGCTGCTACTGCCTCCAGTGATGTGAGTTTGCTGAGCATCTGTGAGAAGTACGCCGGTATTTTATCGTTGCCGAGGTGTTCGCTGAGAGTGGTGCTGAAAGCCCACATGATGTCTTTGTAGTCGTGTTCGATGAGTCGGTTCCGCACAGAGGCCTTGAAGGCGTCGAGCTGTCTGTCTTTGTCTGGCTCACTGCGTGGAACCGTCAACCTCAGTTTCTCGGTTGCTCCTAAGTAGCGCTGCCAGTCTGGGCACACCTTCCGGCGCGTGTTGTTCCTGTCTGTGTCCTTCAGGCTTTTGAACTCGACCATTCCGGCGATGAGAGCAGCGGCAAGTGCTCCAGGGTCTTCACCGGAGCACCAGCGCTTGAAGGCTGCATTTGCGATTTCCTTGGAGAGCTGCACTTCGAGCCGCAGGTAACTGAGAGGGTAATCAAAAGTCCGGTCCTGGGCCGATTTAAGCCCCTTCTCGTAGATGCACAGCCTCTGTGGCTTCGTTCCGAAGTAGATGGTCCTGGGGGCACCTTCGGTGCTACCCGGCCAAACTACAACCTTGTGCTTCGATGTGAAGTAGTGGCGGTCAACCTGACGCTTGAGCTTGTCGAACTTCAGTATCTCACCTGCATCGTCGTTGTAGATGTCGAAGTCGCAGGCACTGACGTTATGGGTGAGGCAAAAACCCTTGATGCGGTCTTCACTCACTACACCATAGTCAAAGGCTGAACCTTTGATCTCTAGGTGAACTGTGTTGTCGTTGTTCTTGGTTCTGCCCTCTGTGTAGAGGAATATCTTGTTTTTGTAGGAGTAGCAGGCTGAGTAGTAGCGCTCATACGCTCTTGTCTTTGCCGTGGCGTAGAAATCTGAGAACTTCAGGCCGAAGAGGCCGTCTAGGATTTGATCTATGCTTAGCGGGTCGAAGCTGTCTATCACTCCGTCGATGGTGAGGTTTACTCCATGTACTCCTGTGGTTGGTCTTGTAGCCATGCTGCGAGTGCTCCATGTATTTTGAAAAAAACTCCCTACACTTTTTTATATACACAGAAGCGGTTAATTTTTATCAGGCCTGGAGTAAATTTTTTTCTACATAGGGTTTTGTAAGGCAGGGGGTGGGGGTGAATCTCCCGCTGTAGCTGGGTATACTTGTCAACCAACATGCCAGACTTGGTTGACAAGCCTATCCAGCCACAGTTCCGAAGACCGCACGCCTTACCTGAGGTGTCTACCCCCTGATTATTTCTAGTTGGACAGTACCAGTGGCGGGTAATGCCCGAACTGGAGCTGGTTCGCAGGAGCTGCCCTTAGAGGTGATTCCCCCTGATACCGCTACGCGCGCACTCAGACTCCAATGAAAAGGCTTGCAAATGCCCTTTAAAGCTGGTACAAATTTTTGGACAAATAGCTAGGAATGCGGCGCCACAAAAACGACGCACTTTCACCTACTTATAAGATTCATCAAGTTCCTCGTTAAGATGAGGCGTTTGCACAAACACAGGCTACTGCCCGGAAACGTCGAAAGACGCCAATGGGTAGACCAGGTATTGCCGGATTAAGGCTCTACTTAAGGTAGCTGGTCCCTTGCGACCTACGTTGTGCACTGCCGAAAACCGACGAGTGGGGAACCGTGAGGCACATTCAGGCCCGGGTTCTCCCGTGGCCTTTTTTCGTTTCCGCACATCACACAGAAAGGTGGTGGTTTTTCACATTGGACAGTCATAGTAGCGAATATCCGTTACCCATCCCGTTCCCGCGGCGATAACCCCCTTCAAAGCCTTCCTCCTTCCCTGCCCGCTTTGATCCGGTTCCGCCCCCAGGAACGGGACTCGATAAGCAGCGGGGAGTCTTCCACACGAACTCCCTTTTGATGCAAGCACCGACCGGCTTACGCAGGGCGCTCTACGCCCGTGGCGCATCCGGCGTCGTATTGCGGTCACACGCGCCGTCGCAGCACCGGTCCGTCCGGCTGCGGATGTGGTACGCTTTGGCCGCACGCAAGGTTGCCGTACAGGAGAAGGCAGGATGTTCATCGTTTCCAATATACCGGGAGGGCGTTCGACAAAGCAGACGCCCGCCCAGCGCCATCAGGCGCACAAAACGGCGTCGCAAGGGGAAAGCGAGCGCCGCCTGGTGGAGCTTTGCTCCATCTCGGTGCGCGACGCGCTGAAAGAGCTCGACACGAAGGCGAAGGAGGGGCTCTCCGCCGAGGAGGCCGAAAAACGCCTCGACGAGTACGGCGCCAACGAACTCGCCCACGCAAGACGCCTCACCGTGCTCGCCGACCTCCTCGAGCGCTGCAAGAGCCCGCTCGTAATCCAGCTCCTCGTCATCGCCATCATCTCCGGCATCGTCGGCGAGACCAAGTCGGCCCTCATCGTGAGCGCCATGATCATCCTGAGCGTCGGCCTCTCCTTCATCCTGGACCGCCGCTCCGGCCAGGCGGTCGAGGCGCTCGGCAAGAGGGTTCAGTCGCGCACCCTCGTGCTGCGTGACGGCGAGGAGACCGAGATCCGCATCAGCGACGTGGTCCCGGGCGACATCGTGCTCCTCATGGCGGGCTCCATCATCCCCGCCGACGTGAGGCTCCTCTCCGCCAAGGACTTCTTCGTGAGCCAGTCCGCGCTCACCGGCGAGTCGATGCCGGTGGAAAAAAGCGCCATGGTCGACAAGGAGCACGACACCGGGCTCTCCGCCTGGGAACTCCCGAACGCCTGCTACTTGGGCTCCAGCGTGAACAGCGGCTCGGCGCGCGCCGTCGTCGTCAACACAGGCGTCAGGACCCTCTTCGGCTCCATCTCCGCCTCGCTTGCCGAAAAGCCGGAGGATACGAGCTTCGACAAGGGGACCCGCTCCTTCACCTGGCTCATGATCCGCTTCATGCTGGTGATGACCGCGGCGGTCTTCATGATCGTCGGCATGACCAAGGGGAACTGGGTCGATGCCCTCCTCTTCGGCCTCTCCATCGCCGTCGGCCTCACCCCCGAGATGCTCCCGATGATCGTCACGGTGAACCTCGCCAAGGGCGCGCTCACCATGGCGGCCAAGAAGGTGATCATCAAGCGGCTCCCCTCGATCCAGAATTTCGGCGCCATCGACATCCTCTGCACCGACAAGACCGGCACGCTGACCCAGGACCAGGTCGTCCTCGAGAAGTACGTCGACCTGACCGGCCGCACCAGCGAAGACGTCCTCACCTACGCCTACCTGAACAGCCACTACCAGACGGGCTTAAGAAACCTGATCGACCGCGCCATCCTCGACCACACCGAGATGAACGTCCAGCTCTGCCGCCTGGTGGACGAGCTCCCCTTCGACTTCCAGCGCCGCCGCATGTCGGTCGTCGTCGACTTCGAGGGTGACCACGTGCTCATCTGCAAGGGGGCGGTGGAGGAGATCTACGAGTGCTGCAGCCACTACCAGATCGGCGAGGAGGTCTTCCCCCTGTTCGACATGATCCGGGACAACCTCTTCGAGGAGGTGGAACGGCACAACCGCGACGGCTTCCGCGTGCTCGCCATCGCCTACCGCGAGTTCCCGCGCGAGAAGCCCCAGTTCGAGGTGAAGGACGAGTCGCGCATGATCCTCTTGGGGTTCATCGCCTTCTTCGATCCACCGAAGGCGCAGGCGAGCGAGGCGCTCGCCCTCTTGCAGGAGGCGGGTGTGCGCGTGAAGGTGCTCACCGGCGACAACGGGCTCGTGACGAAGAAGGTCTGCAGCAACGTGGGACTGAAGGCGGAGGGGATGCTGACCGGTGCGGAGCTTGCGCGCCTGGACGACGAGGAGTTCACGCGGGTGGTCCGCGAGGTGGACGTCTTCGTGAAGCTCTCCCCGGCCCAGAAGGAACAGATCGTGCGCAGCCTGCGCGACAGCGGCCACGTGGTCGGCTTTTTGGGGGACGGCATCAACGACGCCCCGGCGCTTAAGGCCGCCGACGTCGGCATCTCGGTCGACTCCGGGGTCGACGTCGCCAAGGAGACCGCCGACATCGTGCTCCTGGAAAAGAGCCTTCTCGTCCTCGAAGAGGGGATCATGGAGGGGCGCCGCGTCTTCGCGAACATCATCAAGTACATCCGGATGGGGTCCTCCTCCAACTTCGGCAACATGTTCTCGGTGATCGGGGCGAGCTACCTGCTTCCCTTCCTCCCGATGCTGCCGGTGCAGATCCTCGCCAACAACCTCCTCTACGACTTCTCCCAGACCGGGATACCGACCGACCGGGTCGACGAGGAACTGGTGGCGAAGCCGCTTAAGTGGAACATCGGCAACATCAAGCGCTTCATGTTCTGCATAGGCCCGATAAGCTCGCTCTTCGACTACGCTACCTTCGCGCTCATGTGGTATGTCTTTGGCTGCGCCGCCTACAACGCCCCCGGCGTCACCGCGTTGCAGCAGGACGGGCTTGCGCGGCTCTTCCAGACCGGCTGGTTCGTGGAGTCGCTGCTCACCCAGACCCTGATCGTGCACATCATAAGGACCCGGCGCATACCGTTCTTCGGCAGCTCGGCCTCGCTTCCGATGACCCTCACCACGCTGGCGATCATGGGGATCGGCGCCTGGCTCCCCTACTCCCCCTTCGCGGGGGCGCTGAGCCTCGTGCCGCTGCCGCCGGTGTACTGGGTCTATATCGTCGCGTTCCTTCTGACCTATTCCATCCTTACCCACTTCGTGAAGACCTGGTTCTTCAAACGCTTTGGAGGTGACTGATCATGGACAGCCTGCTCGACGCACTACAGGAAGGGCGTCTCCTCGAGATCCCGGACGATTACGACAAGGAGGACGCGCTCCGCTTCCTCGCCCACATCCTGGAGGCGGTGCCGTCGCTTCCCGCCGACACCGACGTGGCCGGGCTCATCCTCGCCAAGGAGGCGGCCTCGAAGACCGCCCTCGGCAAGGGGTGGGCCTGCCCCGACGCCCGCGTCCCCTTCGACGAGGACCTGATCTGCGTCGTCGGCTGGAGTCCCAAGGGGATCGACTACGGCACCCCGGACGGAAAACCGGTGAAGGTGATCGCCATGTACCTCGTCCCGGAGAACCAGCGCAGCAACTACCTGCGCGAGATCTCCCTCCTGGCGAAGGCGCTCGAGATCTACCCGGAGATCGAGCGGCTGAACGCGGCCGACAGCCTGAACGACATCCGCGACCACCTGCTCGACCTGATCAGCACCACGAGGGGGACGGTCGGCCCCGACTCCCGCGCCAGGATGATCCGCCTGCAGGGGAAAGCGGCCGCCGTGGAGCCGGTCCCCCAGGACCTCGCGAACCTGCTCGTCGAGCCCGTCACCATCCTCGTGGGCACCGGGCTCTCCCCGGTGGTACTCGGACACGACCAGGCGCTCGTTGAGCTCCTCGAGGGGCATCCCGGGCTCGCCGAGGAGGCGACGGCGCACAGCTCCTTCAACGTCGGCGGATGGCGCATCGTGAAGCGCAAGGACGCCTCCTTCACCGGCGAACGCCTGCTCATCGACTGCCTGGCACTGAGGACTTCGGGAGGGAAGTAAGGAGAGGATTGCCATGACGGAAGCAAACGATCTGCAGCAGCGCCTCGATTCGTCCGAGGAGAGAAACGCGCTCAACAACAAGGTCGCCGTGGCGGTCGCCATCATCTCGGTCTTCATGGCGGTGTCCAAGGTGAAGGACGACAACATCGTCCAGGCGATGCTGCAGGCTAAATCGGACCAGGTGGACACCTGGAACGAATACCAGGCGAAGAAGCTCAAACAGCACCTTGCCGAACTCGGGCTGAACCAGGTGGTGGCGATCGGCGCGCTGGCGCCGCGGGAGAGCTCTCCCGCGCTCGAGCGGCAGAAGAAGGAGTACGGCGACAACATCGCGCGCTACAAGGTGGAAGAGGAGAAGCTCGCCGCCCAAGCGAACGGACTCGGCAAGCAGTACGACGACTTGAACTACCGTGACGACCAGTTCGACCTCTCCGACGCGACGCTCGCGGTATCGCTCGCCATGCTCGCCATCGCCTCGCTCACCCAGAAAAAAAAGCTCCTGTACCTGGCGCTCGCCATCGCGGGGTTCGGGATCGTCATGGGTGTCGCAGGCTTGGCCGGCCTGCCGCTGCACCCTACCGCGCTGGTGCGCGCCCTCTCCTAGCACCGTCCCCCTCGATCGCGGCGAAGAGTTCTGAGACCACCTTGGAGAGATGGCACCCCGACAGGAGTGCCGCGTAGGACGCGTCGTCGGTGATGATCCGCTTCCTGAGCGGGCGATGCTCGCTCTCCGAAAGCAACTCCTCGAGCGTCGCCTTGATGCTTTTGCCCCGCGGCGGGACCTCGATGCCGCGCCCGCAGCCGGAGTCGTCCAGGGCGGTCACGTACCAAAGTCTTAGCGGCGCGAGGCTCGGGTCCGCCTCGATGTGGCCACTCGCCCGCACGTATTCGAGCACCTTCTGGGCAAGCTGCAGCTTCGCCATCTCGTAGCACGACTCATCAACGATGTTGCCGTGCTCAAAGAAGGGGATCACGTGCAGCCACGGCTCGCTGCGCACCTGCTCCGTCCCCGGTTTCTGCTCCCGCCCCACCACGAAGAGCGCCCATACGTAAGCGGTGTAGAAGAGCCGCGAACTAGCCGGGTTCCCCACCACGCTGTGCCCCTCGTACTCCAGGATGAAGGCCTCGCGGTCCGGGTTCAAAAGCTCCTGCTGCGCTCCGCAGATCTCCCCCTGGAAAAAGCTGCTCGGGGGCCAGAGCTTGCCGGTTACGCTCGCGTGCAGGGCCGGGTGCGCCGTGCCGGTTTGCGCCGCCGCCGCTTTTCTCAGGTCGGAGAGGAGCTGGTCCTTTCTCTCGTCCCTTACCCTTACGCGCACCGAATTGTTCTCGTCGCCGAAGCCGTACTGCAACGTGATGGGCCCCTGCCACTGTTCGCAACTGCAGATCGGGACGCTTGGCCCCCACAAAAGCCAGAGGTTGAAGATGGTCATCTGCTGCGCCGAAAAGCCGCGGTGCGACATCCGGTCGTACGAGGAGATGATGGGATCCCAGTCGTCGGAGAAGCGCGACATGAGCCCGGCCAGGAGGTTCAAAGGCAGAAGAAAGCCGTGCTCGATCTTCACGCTGCAGAGAAAGGAGGCCTCCTCGTCGAGCGATAGGCGCAGTTGCGACACGGCGAGCAGGTACTGCTTGATCCCGTTCTTGGTGCTTTCATCGTTCAACCGGAAGACATCCACCACCTCGATCACCGGCTCGCGCTCCTTGATCTTCAAGGCGCCGAACTTGGCCCGGTTCGCCCGCCGCCACTCGGCGAGCTCGCGGCGGTAGGCCTCATCGTCGAACTGCAGCTGGTACCTCTTGGTTTTGGCGTCGAGATACCAGGTGGGCTCCTTGCGCGGCTTCGGGTGCAAAAGCCGGAGCTCAAGCCAAAGGCGCATCTGCCTTCTGAACATCGCCGGCTTGAAGGGCCAGGCCGAGTCCCAGCACGCCTTCAGCGTGTTCATGACGGGGAGGTTTTCCTCGGTGGAGAGGCAGCGCCAGACCAGGCGGACGGGGGGGAGGAAGAACCACAGCAGGTAGAAAAAGGCGGTGGCAACCGCGACGACAAAGGCGGCGATCTCCTGGTAGCTTTTCATAGGCGCCTCCTCTCAATTGATTAAAAAACGCCAACGAATTGTATCGGCGGCACTCGCTTTTGCAATGGCACCGCGTTCAAACAGTGCCGGCTCCCCCTCCGGTTCGTTTTTTCCCTCACAGTTTCCCGTGCAACGGTCGATAAGAGTGATGTAGCGGTGCACCGCAAAATACCCCGCCCATAAAGCGGCCATGGTCTTCACTATGATGCAGAGGTACATACAGAAAAGGGCGCTCGCCCTGCTGGTCGTCGTCGCCACAATCGTGTGCGGGCTCATCTTCACCCTCTCCTATGACAAGGCGAAGGATGCGGCCATCTCCAGGCTGCATGACGAGCAGATGATCCATGCCAGGCAGGCGGCCCAGGGTATCGAGGAATATTTCGCCACCTGGACCGGGATCCTCAGCTCCCTGGCACGGATGAAGGAGATCGCCGTTCTCGACGCTCAGGGGCGGCAGCAGATGGAATTCTTCTACGATGCCCACAAGGAGCAGATCCGATCCTTCACCCGTGTGGACGAAAACGGGGTCATTCTCTTCACCGTTCCGCAGCGGGAAGCGGAGGGGAAAAACATCGCGGACCAGAAGCACATCCGCGAACTTATGCGAACGCACCAGCCGGTGGTGAGCGACGTATTCCGGGCGGTGCAGGGATACGACGCGGTAGCCCTCCATGTCCCGGTTTTCGACGAGGCACGCTTCAAGGGGAGCATCGCCATCGTCATCAACTTCCAGAACCTCGCGCACCGCTACTTCGACGTGATCAAGATCGGCAAGACCGGGTACGCCTGGGTGGTCAGCCGCGATGGCACCGAGCTGTACTGCCCCGTGGCCGGGCACAGCGGCAGAAACGTCTTCGAGAACGCCCGGGAGTTCCCGAGCCGCAGAGCTGTCGCGCGGGAGATGCTGAAGGGGGGCGCAGGCACAGGGAGCTACAGCGCCAGAGTGGACGCGCGGGACAGCAAGCCGACAAAACAGCTCGCGGTCTACTACCCGGTGGCGCTCGGCAACACCTTCTGGTCCATCGCGGTCACCTCCTCCGAAAAGGAGATCCTCGCCTCCCTCACCTCGTACCGAAACCGCCTGATCGCGCTGCTCGCCTTCCTTCTGGCGGCCGGCATCGCCGTCTCCGGCTGCATCGTCCGCGCCATGCTGATCTTCAAGGAGGAGGCGGCCCGCAAGGAGGCCGAGGCGGACCTGCGCGCGAGCGAGCAGAGGTACCGCGACCTCTTCGAGCACAACCCGGCGCCCATGCTGATCTACGAGCGCGGGAGCATGGAGATGGTCGCGGTGAACGAGGCGTTCGCCCTCGCCTACGGCTACGCGCGCGAAGAGGCGCTGGCACTCCACCTGACCGACCTCTACCCGGATTACGAGAAGCGCAGGATCACCGATGTCGCCGCGAAGCTCACCGGGCATACCTACGTGGGGGAGTGGCACCACCGCAAAAAAGACGGCTCGGTCTTCCCCATCGTGGTCACCTCGCACGACATCGTCTACAAGGGGCGCACCTGCCGCATCGCCGTCATCACCGACATCACGGAGCGCAAGCAGATGGAGCGGGCCATCGAGGAAGAGTCGAATCTGAACCGGCTCCTCCTCGAGCAGTCCCCCGACGGTATCGTCATCATCGACCCGGAGACGGCGCGTTTTCTCAACTTCAACGACGCGGTATGCAGACAGTTGGGCTACAGCCGGGACGAGTTCGCGGAGCTCTCCATCTTCGACGTGGAGGCGCAGGAGACACAGGAAGAGACGCACGAGCGGATAGGGGGGATCGTCAGGGAGGGACGTGGGAGTTTCGAGACGGTGCAGCGCACTAAGAGCGGTGAACTCAGAAACGTCGAGGTCAACGCGCAGATCGTCAACATCCAGGACCGCCAGGTCTACTACTGCATCTGGCGCGACGTGACCGAGCACAAGAAGCTCGAGGAGCAGTTAAGGCAGTCCCAGAAAATGGAATCGGTCGGGAGACTCGCCGGTGGCGTCGCCCACGACTTCAACAACATGCTCGGCGTCATCATCGGCGCCGCAGAGCTTTGCCGGCACCGCATCCCCGACGACGCCCCAGAGCAGAAGTTCCTCGACCACATCCTGAAGGCGGCGCAGCGCTCCAGCGAGATCACGCGGCAGTTGCTTGCCTTCTCGCGCAAGGAGATCGTATCCCCAAAACCGGTGAACCTGAACAGCCAGATCCTCGCCGCGGAGAGCATGCTCTGCCGCCTGATCGGCGAGGACGTGAAGCTCACCTTCAAGCCGGCGACGCCCCTTTGGACCGTTCTCATCGATCCCTCGCAGGTCGACCAGATCCTCATGAACCTCTCGGCCAATTCCCGAGACGCCATGCCTGACGGCGGCAACCTGAACATCGATACCGCCAACATCCGCCTCAACACGGATTACTGCCGCCACCACGCAGGCTGCGTCCCCGGCGACTACGTGAAGGTCACCGTGAGCGACACCGGCACCGGGATGGACCGGGAGACGCGGGAGCACATCTTCGAGCCGTTCTTCACGACGAAGGGGGTGGGGGTCGGCACCGGCCTCGGGCTCGCCACGGTGTACGGCATCGTCACCCAGAACAACGGGTTCATCAACGTCTACAGCGAGCCGGGACAGGGGACCGTGTTCAACATCTACCTGCCGCGTCACCACGAGGAGGCGCGCGAGGAGGAGGCCGACGACGCCCTGCCGAAAAGCGGCAGCGGCACCATCCTGCTCGTCGAGGACGAGGAGATGCTCCTTTGCACGACGACGCTGATGCTTGAGGAGATGGGGTACACGGTGATCCAGGCGGGGACACCGGAAAGCGCCATCGACATCTGCATGCAGGGGGGTGAGATCGACATGGTCCTGACCGACGTGGTGATGCCGGGGATGAACGGCAGGGAGATGGCCGAGCGTATCAGGGGGATCCGCCCCGGGATAAGGGTCCTCTTCATGTCCGGCTACACCGCCGACATCGTCGCCCAGCGCGGCATCGTGGAGGAGGGGATGCACTACATCTCGAAGCCGCTCGACTCCCGGCAGCTCCACGAAAAGATCGCCCAGTTGCTGGCACACTGACGGGGTGCGGCGCGACATGACCGGGTAGCAACGCCCTCACCCTGCATGGGGAGAGGGGACACGAAGTTCAATTGCCTAAGAAGCTCTGCACTTGGCCCTGACGCTCCCCCCTTTGCGAAGGGGGGACGGGGGGGATTTGCTTTTCATCCTCTGGTTCTATCGGTTGAACGGAGTCGCTTTACTCACCGACAGGTTGTTTGTTTTCTGTCCTTTGCTGTTGCAGCGTTCGTGATCGCAGCGACAGCAGGTGTTTGCATGGTCAGACCAAGACAAATCCCCCCTTGCCCCCCTTCGCAAAGGGGGGAACGTGATGCCAAGCTCACTGCTTCGAGACTAAAACATAGATGCGTCCCCGGAATTTCCTGAAGAACCTTCGCAAAGGGGGGAACGTGATGCCAAGCTCACTGCTTCGAGACTGACTCACACGTGCTTTATGCGGCCGGTGCGGGGGAGCGGTCGAGAAGGTCCCGTACCTTCCGCAGCAACTCCGTAGGCTGAACCGGCTTCATGATGAGCTCGGTATCCTCGGCCAGGGCGTCGCGGATGTCGATGAATTCCCTGGTGTAGCCGCTCGTGAACGCCACGCGCATCGACGGGTCGACCTTCCTGATCTCCTCACAGGCCTCCTTGCCGTTCATCCTGGGCATGATGAGGTCCATAAGCACCAGCGCGATGGTTCCCGGCGGCGTCCCCTGAAACTTCTCGATGGCATCCTCCCCGTCCTGCGCCAGGATGACCCGATACCCGTGCTCAGTGAGGATGCTGTCCAGGAGCTGACGCAGTGAGGGCTCGTCCTCCACTACCATGATCGTTTCCGTTCCCCGGCCGGGAGCATCAGGTGCCGCGACGCTTTCCTCGGCAGCCCCTCCGATCCGGTACAGCGGCAGGTAGATCCTGAAGGTGGTCCCTACTTCCGGTTCGCTGTACACGTTGATGAACCCGTTATGCTGCTTGATGATGCCGTACACGATGGACATGCCGAGGCCGGTCCCCTTGCCGGGCTCCTTGGTGGTGAAGAAGGGCTCGAAGATCCTGGTCCTCGTTGTCTCGTCCATCCCGACCCCGGTGTCCGAGACGGAAACGACCGCGTAAGGACCGGGCGCGGGGTGCTCGCCGGTCGATGCGCCGCACTCCTCGATCATCTGCCGGTGGGTCTCGATGGTCACCACGCCGCCCCCCGGCATGGCGTCGCGGGCGTTGGTGACCAGGTTCATCAGGACCTGGTCGATCTGGCCGCTGTCGACCCTGACCGGCAACGGCTCTGCGCTTACCGCTGATCTGAGCTGGACATCCTCCCCGATGACCCGCGCCAGGAACTTCTGCACCTGCAGGATGATGTCGTTCAGGTTGGCAGGCTGCAGCCTCATCACCTGCTTGCGGCTGAAGGCGAGCAGGCTTGAGGTGAGCTGGGCGGCCCGGTCGGCGTACTCGAGGATGTGTTCGACCTTCTCCTTCTGCTCGGGAGCGAGGAGGCTGTCCCCTTTCAGCATGGCGCCGTACCCCATTATGACCATAAGGATGTTGTTGAAATCGTGGGCCACGCCCCCTGCGAGCTGCCCGATCGCCTCCATCTTCTGCGATTGCAGCAGCTGCTCCTCCAGCCGGTGCCGCTCCGTTATGTCTTCCTTGATGGTCACGTAGTGGGTGACGACCCCGTCCCTGGTGCGGACCGGCGAAACGGTGACGCGCGTCCAGAGAAGCCGGCCGTCCTTGGCGCGGCTCGGCATCTCTCCCTGCCAGACCGTCCCCGATGTGATGCAATCCCAGAGGGTCTGGTGGTCCGCCTCCTGGGCCTGCTCCGACAGCAGGAGGTCCGCCTGCTTCCCTACCATCTCCTCCGCCGTATAGCCGCTCATCCGTGTGAAGCTCGGGTTCACGAACTCGACGACCCCGTTCTTCGCCGTGATGCGGATGGAAAGCGGGCTCTGCTCCACGACGTGATACAGCTTCAGTACCAGCTCCTCGGTCTGCCGGCGCTCCGTGAGGTCGTCGACGAGGGTGATCAGGTAATCCGGCTTTCCCTGACCGTCGAGCGAAACCGAGGAGGTGAGCCGGCTCCAGCGTTCCCCCTGCGGCGTCGCCACCGGGGCCTCCCGGACCACGAGCTGCCCGGGGTGGCCGAGCGGTTCGGTCGGGTCGAACCCGGGCAACCAGTCGCTCAGTTGCGTTCCCAGGAGCTCAGCTTCCGTTGCCCCCAGGAATTCCTGCAGTTTGCCGTTCGCCCGCAGCACGCGCCCCTCCAGTTCGAGGTGCGCAAGCCCAAGCCCCGCCTGCTCAAAGGTGCTCCGGAAGCGCCGCTCGCTCTCCACCAGCCGGCGCTGCGTCATGATCGATTCCAGCGCGTTGGAGAGCGTCAGGCGGATCTCGGTCTCGTTCCACGGCTTCTTGAAGTAGTAGTAGATCTGGCTGCGGTTGATGGCGTTGATGACGGCGTCGATGTCCGAATACCCGGTGAGGATCATGCGGATGCAGTCCGGATAGGCCGCCGCGACCTTCTCCAGGAACTCGGTCCCCGTCATGCCCGGCATGCGCTGGTCGGAAACCACAAGGGGGATGTCGTGCCCGGAAAGGAGCGCGAACGCCTCGTCGGTGGTCTCGGCGATGAACACCTCGTAGGTGTCGCGCAAAAGAGCACGCAGCGCCACGAGATTCGGCCGTTCGTCGTCGACGTAGAGGAGTCTCGGTTTGGCTGCAGGAGGTTTTTCGCTCATGGCGGCTCCTTTCTCAGGTTTCGAGCTGCGGCAGGATCACGCGGAATGCGCTCCCCTGCCCGGCGCGGCTCTCCACCTCGATAACGCCCTGGTGGTCGCGGACGATGCCGTGCGAGATGGAAAGCCCGAGGCCGACCCCCTTGCCGACTTCCTTGGTGGTGAAGAACGGTTCGAACAGGTGCTTGCGCACCTCGTCCGTCATGCCTGTCCCGCTGTCCGCGATCTCCACCACGGCGCAGCAACGTCCGTCACGCTCCTCCATCCGGGTGCTGACGCGGATGGTCGCGTCAACTTTTTCCGGTTTGGCAAGGATCGCGTCAACGGCGTTTGCCAGCAAATTCATGAACACCTGGTTCAGCCTGCCGGGCTGGCACAGCCATGGGGGGAGATCGTCGTAGTGCCGTTCGATGCGGATGCGGTCCTTGTAGGAGCCGTTCAAAAGCAGCAGGGCGGCGTCGAGGCACTCGTGCAGGTTCACGCTCTTTCGCTCCGCCTCGTCCATGCGGGAGAAGATCCTCAGGCTGCTCACGATCTCGGCGGCCCGGTTCGCGCCGTAACAGGCGTTGTTCACGAGCTCATTCATGCTCTCGCGCAGTTCACCAAGCTCGTTGTCCCGGCACCACGTCTCGATGCGGCCGATCACCTCATCGCATACCCCGCCCGGTAGGGCCTGGCAGAGCGCCATCAACTCGTCGATCGGCGCCACGGTCTTTTTCAGCCCCTGTACGCTGGCGGCGATGAAGTTAAGTGGGTTGTTGAGTTCGTGTGCGACCCCCGCGGTCAGAAGCCCCAGGGCCGCCATCTTCTCCGACTGCACCAGGTGCACCTGGGCGCGGGTCAGGTTCTCCAGAGTCCGCGCGAGTTCGGCATTTTGCCTTTGCAGCTCTCCACGCACCCGGGAGAGCTCGAGATGGGTCTCCACCCGGGCGAGCACTTCCTGCGCCTGGAACGGCTTGGTCACGTAATCAACGCCCCCCTCGTCGAAGGCACGCAGCTTGTCCGCAGTCTCCACCGCGGCGGAGACGAAGATCACCGGGATGGAGGCGAGTGCCGGGTCTTCTTTTAAGGCGCGACAGACCTCGAAACCGTTCATCTCCGGCATGTTTATGTCGAGCATGACCAGGTCCGGGGGCTGCAGCCGCGCCGCCTTGAGGGCCATGGGACCGTTGATGGCCCCCCGCACCTCGTAGCCCTTCTCCTTCAGGATCGATTCCAGGAGCTGCAGGTTGGCCGGGGTGTCGTCGACGATCAGGATCATTGCCGTTTTTTCCGTCATACCGTGTCCGCCTCTCTACCCGAAACCGCAGGTTCCCCGACCTGCCCCGGCGTTTGCAGGAGCACCTCCTCGATCAGATCGAAGCGGTACCCTTCAGCATGGTCGCGCAGGCGGTCGGCCACCCCGGGCGCGCTCTCGCTGATGCATCCAAGCAGGGAAAGGATGCGCCCGCGGTCCAGCTCCCGCGCCGCGGCGATCAGTTCGGAGCGCACCTCATTGGGAAGGAGCGCCACCGCCTCGGCCATCCCCGCATCCGACAAGACGCCTTCCCCGCTTGCGACCGGGGCGCCCTCCTCGTCTTCATACTCGAACTCGACCGGAAGCAGCCGGCCCACCTTCTCGAAAAGCTCCTCCTCGCGAAACGGCTTGCGCAGGAAATCGTCGACCCCCGCCGCCATGACTTCCCGCAACTGCTCCTCGAAGACGCTGGCCGAAACGGCTATGATGGGGACGTCCTTCCCCTCGGGCAGGGCGCGTATGCGCCTGGTCGCCTCGCGCCCGTCCATGACCGGCATCACCACGTCCATGAAAACGAGGTCCGGCGTATGGGAGGCGAACGCTTCGATGCCGCTTTGCCCGTCCTTCGCCTCGATGACGCTGAACCCCGCCGGGGTGAGCATCTTCACCAGGATCTCCCGGTTCGTTTCGCGGTCGTCCACCACTAAAAGCTGCCAGGTCCGCTGTCCCGGCTTCAGGCGCAGCACCCGGCGCGGTTGCCCGGCAGGCACCGGAGCGGGCGCCTGCTCCGCCTCGACCACGGGAAGGATCACGCGGAAACATGCGCCGTGCCCCGCTTCGCTGGAAACCGACAGATCCCCCCCCATGAGCCGGGCGTACTCGCGGCTGATCGGGAGCCCGAGTCCGGTCCCTCCCTGGGTCCTTCTGCCGACGTCCGCCTGCTCGAAGAGGCCGAAAACGTGCTGGATGTCCTCCGGCGCCACGCCGGGCCCGGTATCTTCCACCTCCACTTCCACGAACGGGCGGCCGTCACGCATGTCCCCCCGCGCGCGGAGCGCTACCCAACCATGGTCGGTGAACTTCACCGCGTTTCCAACCAGGTTGATGACGATCTGGCGCAGCTTCCCCGCATCCCCAAGCACGTAGCGCGGCGTATCCGGATGTACCTCGAGCATGAGCTGCAACTCCTTGGAAGCCGCCTTGGGAGAGAAAACCTCCACCACGTCCTGCAGCACTCCGGGCAGATCGAAAGGGAGCGCCTCAACACTCATGCGCCCCGATTCGATCTTGGCCATGTCGAGCACGTCGTTGATCAGGGCCAAGAGGTGCTCGCCGGAGCGGTTAACCGTCTTTAGGTTGCGCCGGTTCGCCGGCGAGAGGTTGGGGTCGTGCAGGACGATCTGGCTGAACCCGAGCACGGCGTTCAGCGGGGTTCTTATTTCATGGCTCATGTTGGCGAGGAAGAGCGACTTCGCGCGGTTGGCTGCCTCGGCCCCCTCCTTGGCAAGGGCCAGTTCGTCTAGGGCGTTACACAGCTGCTGGTTCGCCTGGCGCAACGAGCTGGTACGCTCGTCGATGCGCTGCTCCATCTCCCGGTTGATCTGTTGCAGCTCCCTGGTCCGTACGTTCACCTGCTGTTTCAAGACGACCCCGCCGACCAGGCTCATGATCAGTGCGGCGCCCAGCACCCCTCCAAGGAGCGGCAGCCAGGCCGGGAGGTTGAAGTGCACCTCTTCCGAAGTCCACCGCTTCATCGTGGCGTAGTACACGGACTGGGGATCCGTTTTCATCGCGGTCAGGTGGCCGTCGATGACCTCCAAAAGCTGCAGCGGCCCGGCGGCGTCCTTTCGGGCCGCGAAGCAGTAGGGGGCCGGGTCGAACATGATCGGGGTATCCTCCAATCCCGATTTCCTGGCGAACATCAACCCGTAATAGCGGTTGGTGACCCCGGCATCGACCTTGCCCGAGGCGATCATCTCGAATTCCGTCTTGTAGTTCGAGACCGGCACCTGGGTGATCTTCAAGCCGAAACTCTTCGCCTGCCGGTCCAGGGTTTCCAGCTGGATGGTCTTCTCAAGCCCCGCCACACGCTTGCCGTTTAGGTCCAGTATCGACTGGATGCCGCTTCCCTTGCGGGCATAGACCTGCGACCAGCCGGAAAGGACGGCAACCTTGTTGAAGGAATAAACCTTCTCGCGCTCCGCCGTATATGCGACATCCGGCATCAGGTCTATTTCGCCTTTTTGCAGGCGCTCCAGCCCCTGGCTCCAGGTCCCGGTCACGTACTGCAGCTGCCAACCCTCTTTTGCGGCTATGTGCTCGATGATGTCGACAAAGATCCCCGCAGGCTTACCGGCTGCCGAGACGAAAATCTTCGGGGGGTTGTCGTAGACGCCGACGGAAACGGTTCTGGGAGAGGCGAGGACGGCGGTAGGGACAAGGCAAGACAACAGCAAGACGACACTGAAGATAAGGAGCGGGAAAACGAAGATGAAGAAGCGGGCAAAGGATGAAGGCAGGTGTCCCTGGTCATGCCAGGATCCCTTCGAGTTCATGGGTAACCTCATAGCAGCACAGGTTCCGAAGTCTGCCGCATGACGGCCCACGCGTCGGGCGGGCAGCTCCTTTGACAGTACTTCCTGTGACAACACAGTTCCGCAGCCTCTCTTAAAGAGCCGTTAATATAGTGCAATCCTCGGGACAATACAATGAAGTAGGTATTGCGATAAACGCAGGTAAGAATTCGATTTCCCTTACCGTGCCCGATTTAAAGCAGGGACTCCAGCACTGACGCCATCGCCTGCGCGTCAAAAGGCTTGTGCAGGGCCTTCAAGAAACCGTAGTCGCGGAAGTTCGCCATGACTGGGTCGTTGGAGTAGCCGCTCATCACGACTAGGCGCGCTTTCGGATCGAGGGAGAGGATCTGCTGCGCCGCGTCCTTCCCCCCCATCCCTCCGGGTATGGTGAGATCCACCAGCACCGCAGAGAAGGGAGCCCCCTCCTGCAGCGCCGCGCGGTACAATTCCACCGCGTCGCCGCCGTCGGCGCAGGTCACCACCCGGTGCCCTAGATGCCCGAGCACCCCCGCCGCCAACTGCCGGATCACCTCCTCGTCGTCCATCACCAGCAGGGAGAGCGCGGAGGGAGGCACCTGGCTGACGTGCGTCACCTCGGGTGCTTGTTCCTCACCGCTTGCCCCCAACGAGGGTAGATAAATGGTGAAGGTCGTACCATCGCCTTTTTGAGAATCGACGCTCACGCTGCCGCCGTGCCTTTTGACGATGGAGTAGACCGAGGCGAGCCCCAGCCCCTTCCCCTGCGGTTTGGTGGTGAAGTAGGGATCGAAAACCTTCTTGAGGTCCTCCTGCGAGATGCCGCCCCCCTCATCAGAGAATGCGACGCTCACGTACGGCCCGGGCGGGAGCTTCTGCCAGTTGTTCGCCTCGAGCAGGTGGTCGCGAGCGGTGATGACGAGCAGTCCCCCCTCGGGCATCGCCTGCACGGCGTTCATGATGATGTTGCTGAAAGCCTGACACATCTGTCCCGCATCGGCCTCCACCGCGCTCAGCGACGCCGGGACGTCGACGATCCCCTTCACGTTGGAACCGCTCAGGGTGAGCGAGACGGCCTCGTCCACCAGCACGCCCACCGAGGTGACCGCCCGGACCGGCGCTCCCCCGCGCGCGAAGGTGAGCAGTTGCTTGGCCAAGTCTCCCGCGCGCAGCGACGCGCGCTCCGCCGCCTCCAAAAGGGGCTGGGAGCGGTGCTCCGGCTCTAGTTGCATCCTCGCAAAGGAGAGGTTACCCATGATGCCGGTCAGGATGTTGTTGAAATCATGCGCGATGCCGCCGGCTAAGATGCCGAGGGATTCCAGTTTCTCCATCTTGAGCCGCTCGTCCTCCATCGCCTTCAGCGCCTGCTCCGCCTCCCTGCTGCGGTCCCACTCGCGGTTGAAAACCTGCGTGAGCGTCGTCGTCATGATCATGAAGACAAGCACGAAGAGGACCCCGCGATAGAGGTCGTTGTACCAGTTGGCAAGGTAATCGGCCGTGGACATGGCGACGAAGACGTAGAGCGGCTGCGGTAGCGCAATCTTTCGGAAGGAGAAGACCCGCTCCACCCCGTCCACGCTGCTCTTCGTGCGGTAGGTCCCCATGCTCTCCCCCTTGGCGAGCAGCGACCTGAACCGGTTGGAAGTGACCTTGATCTCAGAGCCGCCGGGGGAGCGGTTCAATTTGGGGTAGCGCGCCACGACGCTCAAGTCCGACGCCACCAGCGACAACAGCCCCTGTTTGCCGATATTGAGCGTGGAGAAAGTATGGGACAGGTAGTCGAGGGACACCCCGGCATAGGCAAGCCCTGCGAAGGAGCCGTCCGGAGCGTTCACGCGCCGGGCAAGGACGATCATCCATTTACCGGAGATGCCGCCGATGAGCGGCTTGGAGATGACGAGCCCCGCGTCGGGGGTCTGGCGCAGGTATATGAAGTAGTCGCGATGGGCGAGGCTCTTCGTGGTTGCCGGCGTGACATTGGGACCGTATAAAGCGACCCCTGCCATATCGGTCGCCCTGAGCGAGACCAGCTCCGGGAGCCGGGCCTGCTGCCGAACTATGAAGCGGCTGAGGGCTGCGGAGTCCACCTGCCCGGCCCCAAGCTGCCGTTCGTACTCGTCGCAGACCGCCTGCAATGATATGTCTATCTTGGAGAAGATGCCGGAAATGTTCTCGTCGAGCACCCGGGCAAGGTTCTGCGTCGTGACGCTTGCCCGCTCCGTGTATACGTCCCGGCTTTTCATCAAGGCGAACGAGACCATCCCGGCAACGACTATGTTCAGCACCACCACTCCGGCGAACAGGTGCCTTTTCAGAACATTGACCGATCTACCGAGTGCTGTGTCAGTCTTAGCTTTTTCCTTTGCCATTAACATGGACGCGGATGTCAGCTCCTATGAGATTGGTTTCGTTTATGTTCCAGACAGTTTGCTTCATTTTATCAGTATGGCAATAGCTGGAACTAAAATTATCGGGTTAAACGTGCGCCGATAGTATGTCGATCCGGCTCAAGAAAGCATGCAGAGGTAAAACATGTGACAGATCGGCGTTCGGGGCCCAAAACCTTTGACTGATTTAGCTGCACTCCGGGAAAGGACTGCTATATTGAGTAAGGTTTTTTAATTTCAATCCCCGCGGACATGAGGCTTCATGGCCCCCTACCTGAACCACTTACAGCCGACGGAACAACACCTGCGACGCGGCGCGGCCCTAAGCGGCATCGTCGCGGCCGTGATCGGAGCGATACATCTCGTCTTCTGGCTCTCCGGCCTCCTAACCTCAAGCGGCTTGCATCATTTCGTGATGAAGACGAACGCCTCGTTGTGCCTCCTTCTCTGCGGCCTTGCCGTTGCCGTAGTTGCGGAGGAGCCCAGGGGCTCTAGGGGGCTGGCGGCCATCCTGGCGGCACCGGCAACGGTGATCGCTGCGCTCACCCTGCTCGAGCACCTCCTCGACGTCGATTTCGGCATTGACCAGCTCGTGGCGTATGAACAGCCGGGTGCACTGGGGGTCCTGCACCCGAACCGGATGGGTCCCCCCGGTGCCACCGCATTCACCCTCTGCGGCATCGGCATTTTTTTGCTGCTGCAAGTAAAAAGGGTGGCGACCCAGGTGGCCCAGTTGCTGGGGAGTGTCCTTTGCCTGCTGGGTCTGATGGGGTTTCTCGGGTACCTTTATCGCGTTGAAGGGCTCTATGCGGCCCCGCGCGTGACAGGCATCGCCTGGCCTACGACCTTATCGCTCATTCTCCTCGGCATCGGGCTTCTCCTCGCAAGACCGCGAGATGCGTTCATGGCGGTATTCACCTCACCCACGCCAGGCGGCTTCGTATCACGCGCCCTGCTGCTGCCAGCGGTTACCCTCCCCATCCTGCTCGGGTGGCTCGTCCTCACCGGCGAGGCTTACGGCCTCTACGGCATAACGTTCAGCATAAGCCTCCTCATGCTCTCCTGGATCGTCATCTTCTCGGTGATCGTCTACCAGATAGGAAAACGCGCGGAGACCCATGTGCAGGCGCTGGAAGGCCAGAAAGCCCGCGAAGCGCTGCGCCAAAGCGAGGAAAAGCTGCGGGACATCATCGACAACATGGCTGAGGGGCTCATCGTCATCGACGTGGAAACCGCGGGGCTCTACTGGAACCGCCGGGCTCTGGAGATGTACGACTTCGAGGAGGAGTCAGACGAAGTCAAGACCTTGGAGAGCGCGGTCCGAACCATCGAACTGAGAACGATGGAGGGGGAACTCCTGCCTCTGGAACAGTGGCCGGTTCGCCGGATTATGAGGGGCGAGGAGCTGCACGACGTCGAGCTTTTGGTAAGGCATCGGGAGCGGACATGGCAGAGGATCTACAGCTACCGGGGGACGGCGATCCATGATGCGCAAGGAAAACTGCACATGGGCGTTCTGACGATTCGGGACATTACCATCAAAAGACAGGCCCAGGAGGCGCTCAGGGAAAGCGAGGAACTGCTAAGCACCGTGCTTGAGACGCTTCCCGTCGGGGTATGGGTAATTACCGCGAGCGGCGACATCCTGCATGCCAACAGGGCTGCTGAAGAGATATGGGGCGGCGCGCCAAAGGTCGGGATCGCCGGATACGAAAGGTACAAGGGGTGGCGGACCGATTCCGGAGAAGCGATCGCCGCAGAAGAGTGGGGAGGCGCGCGGGCCATCCTGAAAGGGGAGACCATCCTCAATGAAGAAGTGGAGATAGAAGCGTTTGACGGCAGCCGAAAGGTCATCCTTCTTTCCGCGGTCCCCATCAGGAATGACAAAGGCGAGATCACCGGGGCAGTCGCGGTAAACCAGGAAATAACGGTGCGTAAGCGGATAGAGAACGCACTTCGGGAGAGCGAGGAGAAGTTCCGTGCCGTCTTCGAACAGGCGGCCGTCGGGATGGGACGCGTCTCCTTTGACGATGCGCGCTGGATCGATGTCAATGCGGCATTCTGCAACATGCTGGGCTACAGCCGTGAGGAGATGCTGGCGACTCCCTGGCCCGACATCACTCACCCCGATGACCTGGACCTTGACCTTGTGCCGTTCAGGAAGATGGCAGTGGGCGAGTTGAACAGCTACAGCATAGAGAAGCGCTTCATCCATAAAACGGGGGAGTACGTATGTGCCAGGCTCACCCTGTCGTTGGTGCGCGATTTCGGCGGCAGGCCCAAATTCGAAGTGGCGATCATCGAGGACATCACGCGCCGGAAAGAGGCGGAGGAGGCACTGCGCAAGGCGAAGGACGAACTCGAGCTGCGGGTAAGAGAGCGGACGGCGGAGCTGGAGCAGGCGTACCTTGCGTTGCAGCGCGAAACCGACCAGCGCCTTGCCGCGGTAGAAGACCTGCGAGAAAAGGAGCAGCTCCTCGTTCGGCAGAGCCGGCTGGCGGCCATGGGGGAGATGCTGGCCAACATCGCCCACCAGTGGCGGCAGCCGTTGAACGTCCTCGGGCTCGTCGTCCAGCAGTTGCAGCTGACCTACGAATTGGGGCAGTTTAGCGGCGAGTTCCTGAAGGGTGAGGTGGGCAGAGTGATGGCGCTCATCCAGCACATGTCGAACACCATCAACGACTTCAAGGATTTTCTGAAAGAGGAAAAAGAGCCGCAGCCGTTTGATGTAAATTCCGCCGTGGACGCCACGGTGAAACTTCTGGAAGCGCCTCTTAAAGCGTTGCGGGTCGATCTGCGTATCGAGGAGGTGGACAAGCTCGTCGTGACGGGGCACCGAAACGAGTTCTCCCACGTCATCATGAACCTGGTGAACAACGCTACGGAAGCGCTCAGGGAGCGGGGGGTGGCAGCGCCGCGGATATCGATCCGCATTTTCAGGGATGGGGAAAAATCCGTCATCACGGTCGCGGATAACGCCGGGGGCATTCCTGAGGAGATATTGCCGCGCATCTTCGAGCCGTATTTCACGACAAAGGGGCCGGAAAAGGGAACCGGGATCGGGCTCTACATGTCCAGGAACATCATCGAGAAGGGCGCGGGCGGGCGGCTCAGCGTAAGGAACACCGAAGACGGTGCGGAGTTCAGGATAGAGTTTCCCGGCTAGCGGGGACTGGTCCGGATGACAAGATTCAAACTAAGGACGCTGTGACGCGGTTACCGGAGGTCTCTGCAGGACAACCTTCTCGCCGCGCGCTATCTCACGCTGAAAGCTCTCGGGAATGCGAGCCCAGTCCAAGACGTCGACCAGTATCGGTAGCCCACTTTCGCGGAGCGCCTCCCGCAGGGAATAAAGGTCGGCTTGCGGCGTCCCGATCTCCAAAGGATTTCTGACCACCAGGTCGAGATCGCTCCCGTCGTGGGACGTCCCCTGGACGCGGCTGCCGTAGGCCCATACTTCCGCATCGGGGACATGAACGGCAAGAAGCTCGCGTACGATCTCCAGCCATTCCGGGCGAATATCAAGCATCCTGCCCGCCGTTTCCAAATCGCTCACGCAAGGTTGCCTCCAGAGCGCGGGCATCCGTGAGGAATCCCGGCAGCAGCTTAAGAGTATCTTCGGCGAAACCGACGCCGTAGTCATGGGCGGTGCTGTTTCTGTTGTCGCGATAGATGAACCAGCGTGCCACAGTGTCTGTATCGAGCAGGCCGTGCTTGGCTGCGTGCCGCAGCACATCTTTGTAGGTGAGGGCATCGACTTCCCTTGGGCTGCCGGTGAACGCCTTCAGAGCCTTACGCAGGAGTTTTCCACCCGTCTCAAGAGTCAGTTCGAAACCTTTCACCACTGCGTTTCGAAAAATCTCGTAGTCGATGCTTTCAGGGTCGGAGTTGCCGAGGAGGGTCAGGGATGTTTCGAGGGTCTTGATACAGCGAGCAAAGTGATCGGTGTTGAGGTACATGGCACCTCCGGATCGAAGCTGGGAGGATGAGCTCCCATAGAGTTTGTAAAAAAAGAGGTCAGCTATTCCTAGCTGACCTTCTTTATTTTTGGGTGGTGCCCAGAGACGGAATCGAACCGCCGACACGAGGATTTTCAATCCTCTGCTCTACCGACTGAGCTATCTGGGCAAGAGACCAACTTTATACTTTGAATCGCCGACTGTGTCAACCCTTTTCTTCTAATTTTTACAGCCAGTCTTCAATGTCCTTCACTTCAGACACACAGCCGCTTTGCTGACAATGAGAAACGCCCCTTCCTCACCCTATCCCCTCCCGCCTGCGAAGCGAGGCGACGGCATGCGATGGAACGTGGGACACGGGCTCCGGCTGGAATCGATCGCAAATGACGTTAGGCGCGGGAGATGAAACGCCCGTCCCGGGTGTCGACTTTGATTTTCTCGCCGGTTTCGAGGTACGGCGGCACCTGCAGACGCAGGCCCGTCTCGAGGAGCGCTTCCTTGGTCTGTGCGGTCGCGGTGGCGTTCTTCAGCGCGGGGGCGGTCTCGGTGACGATGAGTTCGACCACCATGGGGAGGTCGACGCTCACCATGCGCTCCTGGAAGATGCCGAGCTGCACTTCGGTCCCGTCCAGAAGAAAGGGGGCGATGGCTTCGAAATTGTCTTCTTCCATCTCGAACTGCTCGTAGTTCTCGAGGTCCATGAAGACGCCACGGCCGCCGTCGGCGTAGAGGAACTGCCCCTTGTGACGCTCGAAGTCCGCCTCGTCGACCTTGTCGCCGGAACGGAAGGTCTTTTCGAGCACCTGCGCGGTAAGCAGGTTGCGGTACTTGGTCTTCACCATGGTGTTGGCGCCGCGGGCGGAGGGGGACTGGAAGGCAACATCGAGGAGTACGCAGGGGGCGCCGTCAAGCTTGATGACGAGGCCCTTCTTAAAGTCGTTAGTGGTATACATGCTCAATCTCCTTTACGAAATGTCCCTTTTTAGCAGAATTCTGTGATAAGTTCAACCGCGCCATAAGGCGGCAGTGACAGTTAAATGGAGGCAGAGTGAAGATAGATACTGAGTTTATAAAGCTGGACAGTTTTCTGAAGGCGGTCGATGCAGTCTGCTCGGGCGGCGAGGCGAAGATCATCATCGGCGAGGGGATGGTGTCGGTGAACGGCGAGGTGGAACTGCGCCGCGGCAGGAAACTGCGTCCCGGCGACAAGGTGGAGTTTGAGGGAAAAAGCTTCCTCGTGGAGTAACCTCACCCCCCGGCGCGCTTCGCTTTGTAGCCGCGTTTCAGGAGTTCGGCAAGAAGTACCTCGGCGTGGTCGCCCTGAATCTCGATCACGCCGTCTTTCGCTGTACCACCGCAGCCGCAGCGCTTCTTCAGTTCAGCGGCCAGTGTGGTGAGCGCAGCGGCGTCGAGAGGAAGTCCGGTGATGACGATGACAGTCTTGCCGCCGCGCCCCTTGGTCTCCCGCCTGAGCCGCACGGTGCCGTCGCCGGCGGGTGCTGCGGACTTCTTGCAGATGCAGGATTTGGCGGGCTTGCCGCAACCGGGGCACATGCGGCCGAATTCGGATGAGTAGACTACCGGGGCGTCATTCGAGCTGGTCTTTTTCATGCGTCGTTTGTAGCAGAAAAGCCGCGGCAGATTCAAGTCCAGAAAGTCAACGGCTTTAACGCAAAGACGCCAAGGCGCGAAGCCGCCAAGAGAGAACCAAAAGGAAGCCCCCCAAGTCTTTTCTTTGCGCCTTGGCGGCTTTGCGTCTTTGCGTTGAAGCCTTTTGCTTTTAAATCTCCACCGGCCTGGGCACCTCGCTCTCCATGATGGGGCGCGGCGTGAGCCGGTCGGGGATCTTCAGCACGGTGGTCCCGGCCGGCGGCTCGATCTCCTGGTAGAGCGTTTCGCTGCCACGCTGGTTCGTCTTCGAGAAATGCATAGGGAGCACGTACCTCGGACGCAACCGGTCCAGGAGCATGTTGAACTCAGTGGTGCATAGATGGCGCGACAGCTGCGCCTTTTGCTGCTGCGACGCCAGGAAGGCGCACTCGCACACCAGCAGTGTCACCCCCTCCAGAAGCCCGGCCAACTGCTCGACGTTGTCCTCAGAGTAGCCGATGTCGGTGCAGTAACCGATGCTCGCCGGCTCCTCGATCTTCCGGATACGCCGGTACAGTGACGCGGCATCGGGCTCCCACCTCTCTTCCATCCCGCCGTCGCCTCCATGCGGGTAACTGATGCGCTGTCCCTCCATCGCCCCGTCACGAAACAGACGCTCCATCTCCTTCAGCCAGCCCCCCCTCTCCACCCCTTCCGCGGCCATGCGCGCTTCATCGACCACAAAGGCGGCGCCTTCGTCAACACGATAGGCCCTTACCGGAATGCGGTGCTCGCATTGCGTCGAGGTTACCTTGAGGTGGCGGTTCTCGTAGAGGATCCCGTTGCGCTCCCCTTCCCTGCTCGCCGCGAAGGCCTCGGCCCCGCAGTAGAGCGTGCTGCTGACGCGCCCGTTTCCCTCCACCTCGTTCACCCTGAAGTTTCCCCAAAAGGTGTCGGCGAGGTTCCAGTCGTAGCAGGCGAACTTGCTTGCCATACGGCTTGAGAGTCCCGCCGGACCGAAGATGTCTATGGTACGAGGCGACGCGTGGCTGTGGCGGATGACGCTGTCCATGCCCATGAAGTGGTCCATGTGGGCGTGGCTTATGAAAATGGCATCGATGGAGGTGTAGACCCTTTTGGCGAGATGATGCATCTTGCCGCAGTCGAAGAGGATGGCGCGCCCGGTTGGCCTCACCCGGACCAGGAGCAACGGATCATCAAAGAGACCGGCGAAGAAGGTCGGTTCGAGGTAGCGGAACGGTTTCGGCATGCGCAGAATTTTACCATTAGATTGACCTGCATCAATTGCAACATACTCTCTGCGGGTTACAGTTCCTATCAAGAACGCACATCACTGACAAGGAGTAGCGACATGGCAGAGAAAAAAGGCGTGGCACTGGGCGAGGCACTGAATCTGGCAAATCTGGCGGGCTATCAGGACGGCGCGGTGGTCAGCAGGACGGTCATAGACAAGCCGGTCGGCACCATCACCGCCTTCGCCTTCGACGCGGGTGAAGGGCTGAGCGAGCATACCGCTCCCTACGATGCCTTCGTGCAGGTGATCGACGGTGAGGCGGAGATCAACATAGACGGGAAGGCACACAACGTAACGGCCGGGGAGATCATCATCATGCCGGCGAACATACCGCACTCGCTGCGCGCGTTGAAGCGCTTCAAGATGCTTCTGGTGATGATAAGGGCTTAAAGCACCCCTCCTCCCGGAGGGGGGGGAGGTCGGGAGGGGGGAAGGCGGATCGATTTGCTGCCCTCCCCCTCCCTGCCCTCCCCCTCCGGGGGCGGGGATGTTGAATTGAAGTGACTGGTCTTTCCTCTGTGCCCTCTGTGGACCTTGGTGACCTCTGTGGTAACGCTTTTGTTTGACCCTTTTTCAACCATGGGCTATGCTCCGATTCGTTGCAGCAACAGTAATTTGTCGGAGCGGGATTATGGTTTTTTTCAATGTCGAGCAGTGGCGGCAGCACGTCGCCCTTGATGTCGGAACGGCAACCACTCGTATCGCCACCGGTAACTCACAGCTCTTCGAGCTCCCCTCAAGAATCGGCGCCACCAAGGCGCTGCGCAACGGTGTCGTCGTGAACGGCGACGCCGCCTACCGCATCTTGCACCCCATTCTGGAATGCCGCCGGGTCTTCGGCATCGTAAAGCCGAGCATCCTCGGCTGTGCCCCGACCGACGCGAGCGAGCAAGAAAGAGGGCTGCTGGCAGACTGCATCATGAAGGCAGGCGCGGCCTCGGTATCCATCATTCCGGAACCGCTCGCTGCCGCTGTCGGAGCCGGCCTGGACGTCTCATCTCCCTATGCCCAGATGGTGGTCGACATCGGAGAGGGGGTCACCGATTGTGCCGTGATCCGCTCCGGAAGGCTCGTCGCAAGCTACGCCCTCAGGGGCGGGTGCTGCCGGATGCGCGAGGCCATCGCAGCCCGCCATTCGATTAGCGAGGACGCGGCGGACCTGCTCCTGCGCGACTGCGGCATCAACGCACCTGAGGATGTCCTGGGAAGCATCGCGGTCGCTGCCGCCGTCAAGCCGGTCCTGGAAGAGATCGCCGACGGTGTCGATACCTTCCTGAGGGACCTGCCCGACGAGTGGGGATGCGACATCATCTACGGCGGCATCTGTCTGACCGGTGGAGGTGCGCTCATCCCGGGGGTGCGCAGGTTGCTCGAGGAGCGTACCGGCGTCAACATAACCCGCGCAAGAAATCCGCGCCGCGCGGTAGTCGAAGGTGCGCGCGCCATCCTTCCCGTCGTCGTCATGCTGAACCGGTGGAAGTAGTCCCCCGGCGGAAATCACCACCACAGGAACAAAAAAAGCCCCTGCCGGATCCCGGCAGGGGCTTTCGTTTTTCAGGTCGGTAAAGAGCGCGGAGCGCCCTCTACTTGCAGCCGCAGCCGCAACGCTCGCGCAGGTCCGCCTCGTACCCCTTCTTCAGGAGCTTCGCCACCTCTTTCGAGTGGTAGGTCAGGATCAGGTCGGCGCCGGCACGTTTGAAGGACATCATGGTCTCCATGACGACACGGTCCTCGTCGATCCACCCCATGTTGGCGGCGGCCTTCACCATGCTGTACTCGCCGGAGACGTTGTACACGGCGGTCGGGAGGTTGAACTCGTTTCTCACCTCGCGCACGATGTCGAGGTAGGGAAGGCCGGGCTTGACCATCAGGATGTCGGCCCCTTCCTCCACGTCCATGCGCGCCTCGCGGATCGCCTCGAGACGGTTCGCCGGGTCCATCTGGTAGGAACGGCGGTCACCGAACTGCGGGGTGGACTCGGCGGCCTCACGGAACGGACCGTAGTAGCCGGAGGCGTACTTCACCGCGTAGCTCATCAGCGGGATATTGTTGTAGCCGTTGTTGTCGAGCGCCTCGCGGATTGCTGCCACGCGGCCGTCCATCATGTCGGAGGGGGCAACCATATCGGCGCCTGCCCTTGCGTGGGAGAGCGCCTCACGGGCCAGAAGCTCGAGGGTCTCGTCGTTGTCCACGTCACCGTTCTTGATCACGCCGCAGTGCCCGTGGTCGGTGTACTCGCACATGCAGACGTCGGTGATGACGGCAAGGTTCGGGACCTGTTTCTTGATGGCGCGGATGGTCTCCTGGATGATGCCGGTATCGGAGTAGGCGTCGCTGCCCATGGCGTCCTTCTGCTCGGGAATGCCAAACAGGATCACCGCCGGAACGCCCAGCTCGTAAACCTCCTGGGCCTCCTCCACGATGTTCTCGATGGACTGCTGGTAGATGCCGGGCATGGAGGAGATCTCCTTCTTGATCCCCTTGCCGAAGGCAGAAAACATCGGGTATATGAGGTCGTTGGCGGAGACGGAGGTCTCACGGACCATGTTTCTGAAAACTTCCTTGCCCCGAATCCTTCTCGCTCTGTACAACGGGTAGAACATAGGTCTCTCCTTTGCGTGTCTGCGTTGCGTTTCTGTTACTCATCAAGTGATGCAGGAAATACTTCTTAGCTCTGCCGGAAATAGGAGACCATCTCCCGGGCGAGCGCGTCGAGCGTGTACTCTGCCGGCTCCATGTGCACTTCCAACCCCAAGTCACGGCAGGTCTTAGAGGTGATTGGGCCGATCGAGGCGACTTTCACCCCTTCCATCAGGTGCAGGAAACGGTTCTCGCCAAGGATCGCGGCGAGGTTCTGCACCGTGGAGGAGGAAGTGAAGCTCACACAGTCCAGACGCTTCTCCTCGAGGGCGGCAAGCGCCTCGGCCGGGATCTCCTCAGGGGTGCGGTTCGCGTAGGCGACCGGCGCGATGACCTGCGCTCCCAGCCGTCCCAGCTCTTCCGGAATAACGTCGCGGGCACGGTCCCCCTTCGGGAAAAGGACCCACTTCCCTTCCATGTCCATCTCGGCAAACGCCGCCACGACTCCCTCCGCTTTGTAGTCGGCGGGAATCAGGTCGGGGCGGATGCCGTACGCCTCCAAGGCGGCGCCGGTCTTGGGACCGACGGCGCATACGCGGCAGCGCCCGAGCGCCCGTGAATCAAGGCCGTGCTCGCGGAGCCGGTTGAAAAAGTATTGGACCGTGTTGTACGAGGTGAAGATGATCCAGTGAAAGCTGTCGAGTGCGCTGATCGCCTCGTCGAGTGCCACGTAACTTTGCGGCGGCACGATCTCGATGGTCGGACAGCAGTGCGTGTGGGCTCCCAACTGCTCCAGCTTGGAGGCGAACTCTCCCGCCTGATCGGCACCGCGAGTGACCATGACCGAGCGTCCGAAGAGCGGACGGTTGTCGAACCAGCGCAGCGTTTCCCGAAGACTCACCACTTCGCCGACCACCGTGATGGCGGGCGCCTTGAACCCTGCGGCTCTGGCCTTATCGGCGATATCTGCGAGCGTCCCGACCAGCACCTCCTGCTCCGGGCGCGTTCCCCATCTGATCAGGGCAACCGGTGTCTCCGGTGCGCGGCCGTGGTCCATGAGGCTTTGTGCTATGTGCGGCAGGTTGGTGACTCCCATGTAGAAGACCACGGTACCGCTTCCAAGAGAAAGCCCTTCCCAGTCGATCTCCGACGAAGCCTTCCCCTTCTTTTCGTGGCCGGTAACGAAGGCGACCGACGTGGTGACGCCGCGGTGGGTGAGCGGGATGCCTGCGTAGCTCGTGGCGCCGACGGCAGCGGTGATGCCCGGCACGATCTCGAACGGGATTCCCGCCTCGACCAGCGCCTCGCACTCCTCGCCGCCGCGCCCGAAGATGAAAGAGTCGCCACCCTTGAGACGCGCCACCACCTTCCCGGAGAGCGCCTTCTGCACGAGCATCTCGTTGATCTGGCTCTGCTCGCGGTTGTGCTCACCGCCGACCTTCCCCGCGTAGATGAGTTCCGCCCCTTTCGGCGCGTAGCGCAAAAGTTCATCGTTGGCCAGGTAGTCGTACATCACCACCTGGGCCTTCGCCAGGCAGTCGCGTCCCTTGACCGTGATGAGCCCCGGGTCGCCCGGCCCCGCGCCGATCAGGTAGACGTAGCCTTTGTTAGTCGTTTGAACGGTCATCTCGCACCAGGAAAAGTGAGTGTCGTGCGCAAAAGGCAAAAGGCTAAGGTAGAACCATTAGCCTTAAGCGAAAAAAGCGAAAGCGTTAACCACAGAGGTCACAGAGAGTCACAGAGGAACCCCCAAAGTTCAGGGTTTTGCTTTTCCTCTGGTCCTCTGTGGACCTCCGCGCCCTCTGTGGCAATGCTTTTTGGTTTCTATACCGGGATTTCCTTCTCCCGGGAGACTTCGCGCTGGTAGACCTCGGCGAGGATGGCGTGGCCCCCCTCGTTGAGGAGCTGCTCGGCGAGTTTCACGCCCAGCTTCTCGCAGTCGTCGGCCGGACCGGTCACGCTCCCCTTCACGGAGACCTTGCCGTCAACACTGGCGATGAAGCCGGTGAGCTTCAGCTCGTCGCCGCTCACTTCGCCGTAAGCTGCGATGGGAACCTGGCAGCCCCCCTCGCAGCGCCAGAGGAGGGCGCGCTCGGCGCGCACGGCGCGGCTCGTGTCGGAGTCGTTGAAGAAGGAGATCGCGTCCTTCACCGCCTCGTTGGAGAGGTTGCACTCGATGCCGAGGGCGCCCTGGCCAATGGCCGGCAGGGAGAGGTCGGCCGGAAGGAGCTCGGTGACGCGGTCGGCGAAGCCGAGACGGTTCAGGCCGGCGGCGGCGAGGATGACTGCGTCAAGCCCCTCGGTCTCCAGCTTGTTCATACGGGTCTCGACGTTGCCGCGGATGATGACCATCTCGAGGTCGGGACGGACCTTCAGGAGCTGCGCCTGGCGACGGAGCGCCGAGGTGCCGATGCGGGCGCCCTGCGGCAGGTCGGCGAACTTGACCCCCTTGGAGATCACCGCGTCGCGCGGGTCTTCACGCTTGGTGATGCAGTAAAGGCCGAGCCCTTCCGGGAATTCGGTCGGGACGTCCTTCATGCTGTGCACCGCGATATCGATCTCGCCGCGCAGCATCGCCTCCTCGATCTCCTTCACGAAGAGTCCTTTGCCGCCCACCTGTGCCAGCGGTACGTCGAGGATCTTGTCGCCGATGGTCTTGATCTTCTTCAGGGTCACCGTCATGTCCGGGTAGCGTTTTTCCAGTTCGGACTTCACCCAGTTTGCCTGCCAGAGTGCGAGCTGGCTCGCGCGGGTTCCTATTCTCAGCTCCTTCAGCGCCATTTTGTCCGTTTCTCCTTTATCTGTATGTGTGCCTGTTTCTTTATCCTGTTAGTCTTCCAGCTCCATCAGGTTCTCCTGCTCCGCTTCCGTCTGCAGGTCGAACAGGCTGCGCAGTGCGTCGACGTAGAGGTCGTTGCGGCTTCCCTGGTCGGTCCTTTTCAGGGTGCTCGTCGGCTGATGCAGCAGCTTGTTCATGATGGCGTTGGTGAGGGCTTCGAGCTTCTTCTCCGCACCGGGGGGGAGGTCCTTCCAGTTCGACAGGGTCTTCGCGAGTTCCGCCTTCCGGATCTCGTCGAAATGGCTTCTGAGCGCCACGATGGTCGGGGTCACGTCGAGGGAGGCAAGCCACTTGAAGAACTGACCGATTTCCTGCTCGACGATCGCCTCGGCCTTGGCCGCCTCGATCTTGCGCTGCTCGAGGTTCGTGGCAACGACGCCGTTCAGGTCGTCGACGGTGTAGAGGTAACAGTTCTCGACGTCGTTCACCTTCGGATCGATGTCGCGCGGCACGGCGATGTCGATGAAGAACATCGGCTTATGCTTGCGGCGACGCAGCACCTCCTCCATGTCGTTTTCGCGGATGATGAAGTGCGGAGCACCGGTCGATGAGAGGATGATGTCCGCCTTCGGGAGATGATCCATCAGGTCTTCGAAGCGGACCGGTTTGGCGTCGAACTCCTCGGCGAGTTTCTCGGCGCGCTCGTAGGTGCGGTTCGTGACCATGACGCCGCGCACGCCGACGTTGATGAAGTGTTTCGCCGCCAGCTCGCACATCTCGCCTGCGCCGATGAGCAGGACGGTCTTGTCGCCCAGCTCGCCGAAGATCTTCTTGGCAAGTTCAACCGCGGCAAAGGCGACGGAAACGGCGGAGGAGGCGATCTTCGTCTCGGTCCTCACGCGTTTCGCCACCGAGAACGCCTTGTGGAGGAAACGGTTCAGGATGATGCCGGAGCTCTTGAACTCGGCCGCGTAGCCGTAGGAGGTCTTGATCTGGCCGAGGATCTGCGGCTCGCCCACCACCATGGAATCGAGGCTCGAGGCGACGCGGAACACGTGGCGGGTGGCGTCCTCACCGTGGTAGCTGTAGAGGTGCTTTTCCAGCGTCTCCAGCGGGAAGTTGTGGTAGTCAGCGAGGAAACGCTTCAGGCGCGCCATCCCCCCTGCGACGTCGCGGGTGGTGGCGTAAACTTCGACACGGTTGCAGGTGGAGACGATCACCGCCTCGGTGATGTCCGGCAGTTCCACGAGCGCCTTGAGCGGCTTCTCCATCTGGGTGGGAGAAAATGCGATTTTTTCCCTTATTTCAACGCCGGCAGTTTTATGCGAAAGGCCTACCACAATAATGTTCATAACAATGCCTGCCCCTTGGGGAAATCCCTTACTTGTAGCTGTGCAGTCCCGGCAGCAACAGGTTTACGCCGAGGAAGGTGAAGAGCATGATGACAAAGCCGAAGATGGAGAGCATGGCGGCCTTCCTGCCGCGCCATCCGGTGGTCAGTCTGCCGTGCAAGAGAGCGGCGTAGATGAACCAGGTGATGAGCGACCAGGTCTCCTTGGGATCCCAGCTCCAGTAAGTGCCCCACGCGGTCTCGGCCCAGATGGCGCCGGAGATGATGGCGAATGTGAGCAGCGGGAAACCGAAGGTGAGGCAACGGTAGCTGATGTCGTCCAGAAGGTCGAGCGCGGGGAGTTTCTGGAACATGGGCCCGAGCCGGCGCGTCTTCAGGAAGTGCGACTGGATCAGATACATGATGCTGACGCCGAAGGAGATGGCGAAGGCGGCGTAGCCCAAGAAAGCCATGATGGTGTGGACGGCGAGCCACTTGCTCTTAAGCGCCGGGTTGAGCGGCGGGATAACGCTGGAAAACGAGGCGGAGATCGCCATCACCAAAAGCGCAAGCGGCATCATGAAGGAGCCGAGGATGCTGATCTTGTAGCGCCTTTCGAAAAGAATGAAGATGCCGACGATGGCGAGGCTGAAGAAGGAAAGCGATTCGTGCAGGTTGGTGATCGGTGTGTGCCCGGCCTCGAGGTAGCGATTGACCGTGAAGCCGCAATGCACGACAAAGCCCGCGAGGGTGAGCCACAGTCCTACTTTGCCCAGCGATTCCTTCGGCTTGAGCAAGTACAGGAGGTAGATGGCGGTGACAACCGCATAGATGACCAGGGTGCTGTTGAAGAGCAAGGCGTTCATGAAGGGTCCTTTTTTCCTGCTCCTACCGAGTCCGATGTGGCCCCGGTAGCTGAGAGCTTCTGGAGTATCTGGTCTATGGCATCTCTCTGCCCGGTCCTGATCAGCGTGGGTAGATCCAGCGCGGCAAGCTCGGCAAAAACCGGGTCATTGTATGCGTTCCCCACCTTTTCAGTCAATAGCTTTTCACGGACAGTTCCTAAAAGAGCAACTGCTTCACTGTATTCAGAACCAAAGAGAGGCTCAAGCTGTTCGACGATACGCCGTGCCAGTACGGGGCTGGCGCCACCGGTCGAAACAGTTATGAGCAGTTCTCCCTGTTGTAAAACGGCAGGGGTGGCAAAGTCACTTTCCCGCGGCGCATCGACGCTGTCTATAAGTATGTTGAGGGCTCGCGCCTCCTCCACGACCATGCGGTTGACGACTGGAGCGTCGGTGGCGGCGAAGGTGAGCACGGCACCGGTCAGGTCGCCGGGCTGGTAGGCGCGGCAAAGGTGCAGCAGCTTTCCCTCTGCGGCCAGAAGGGCAAGCGGCCCGGTAAGGACCGGGGACACAACGACAAGCTTCGCGCCGGCTTCCACCAGTCGTTTCGCCTTGCGTTCCGCCACCCTGCCGCCGCCTACGATCACCACGAGCCGGCCCTCGAGGTTCATGTTGATAGGATAGTGGCGCACCATGTTTCTCCGGTATGGAAATAAAGAGCTATGACTACCTCAACCGGCGCTAATATGGCCCGAACCGGAAAGAGTGTCAATGCTGAATACATGAACGATGAAGCGGGTTTCACTGGTATTCTTTCCCGCCCTCCGCGCGGGCAATTACTCCTTGCTTTTTTCATCCGCTCATTTATAGTAGAAACCACTTTTTTAATAAAGGAGAAGGTCAATGGCCAGCGAAAACGTACAAACCTTTACCGATGACAATTTTGAGAAAGAAGTACTGCAGTCCGACATCCCGGTACTGGTAGACTTCTGGGCCACCTGGTGCGCCCCCTGCAAAGCCATCGCGCCCCTCATCGATACGGTAGCGTCCGAATACGAAGGACGCGTCAAAGTAGGCAAGGTCAACGTGGACGATAACCCGGCGACACCCGGCAAGTACGGCGTGCGCGGCATCCCCACCGTGATCCTCATCAAAGACGGCAAGGTAGTAGACCAGGTTGTCGGCGCTATTCCCAAGGCACAGCTCGACGCCCTGATCAAGAAAGCTCTCTAAAAAAGGAAAAAGCAGATGTTGTTCAAGAAGTTCGCGATGAAAGCCGTCCCCCTGGCACTCGCAGGGCTTTTGCTCTCCAGCCAGCCTGCAGCAGCCATCCTGCAGAAAGGGGATCCCGCCCCCCCGATCAAGCTGACCACCACCATAGGGCAGCAGATCACGCTCAACAACTACAAGGGCTATGTCCTGGTAATGGATTTCTTCGCTACCTGGTGCATCCCCTGCAAGGAAGCGATCCCGCACCTGAACTCGCTGCGTGCCAAATACGGCAAGCAGGGGCTGCAGGTACTCGGAGTAAGCGTCGATGAGGGGAGCGATCGCGACGTCAAGAACTTCATCGCGGAGAGAAAGGTCAGCTACCCGGTTGCCATTGCCGGTGAGGACCTGCAGACCGAGTACGGGCTGCGCTCCATCCCCACCCTGTTCGTGATCAACAAAAAGGGCATTGTGGTGGAAAGGTTCCAGGGTTTCTCGGACCAGACCGCAAGGGGACTGGAAGAGACCGTAAAAAGGCTCCTCGCCGAATAGGCTAAGCCGGACCTGAAAAACGAAAAGAGCGGCGTCTGCTGCGATACGTCAAAGTATCGCAGTGAGGCGACCGCTCTTTTTTTGTCCTCCCTCCAGAGTCGGTGGGTACCAACAGCCTGTCAATGGGGACCAACATTTTGTCGGTGAGGACCAACAGTCCGGCGGTGGGGACCAACAGTCCGGCGGTGGGGACCAACAGTCCGGCGGTGGGGACCAACAGTCCGGCGGTGGGGACCAACAGTCCGGCGGTGGGGACCAACAGTCCGGCGGTGGGGACCAACAGTTTGTCGGTGGGTACCAACAGTTTGTCGGTGGGTACCAACAGTTTGTCGGCGGTGACCAACAGTTTGTCGATGGTGACCAACAGTTTGTCGATGGTAGCCGACAGTTCGTCGGAGGGGACCTACGATTCGCAGATGGCGACCGGCAATTTGCCGATTACTACCTACAATTCGTCGATGGCGACCAACAGTTTGTCGATGAGGACCTAACAGTTTGTCGATGAGAACCAACAATTTGCCGATGGGGACCAACAGCCTGCTGGCGAAGCAGAGACAGCTTATCTATGCCTGCCTACAGCTTGTCGATGAGTACCGACATAACCCGTCATGGGCGACAAAAAAGGTTCCCTGAGCATCAGCACACAGGACAAGAAGTGATCAAGCCGAAGCAGAGGTCGGAATGTCGGCGGCGGCATACTGCCGAAGGTGTGTGATGTCCCGCAAGGGGGGCGCTCCGAACAACCGACTGTACTCCCGGCTGAATTGCGACGCACTCTCGTAGCCTACGTTGAAGGCTGCCGTCGTGGCATCGACCCGTTCGGCAAGCATCAGGCGTCGGGCTTCGTTCAGGCGCAGCATCTTCTGGTACTGCAACGGGCTCATCGCCGTCAGCGTCCGGAAATGATGGTGGAAGGTAGAGGTGCTCATATTCACACGTGTCGCCAGATCGTCGATACGCAGTGGGGTAGCGAAGTTACCTTTCAGCCAGTCGATGGCCCGCGCGATCTGCTGGCTCTGGCTCCCAGCCGAAGCCATCTGGCGCAGGCGCGCCCCCTGGTCGCCCACCAGCAGCCGATATATGATTTCCCGCTGTATCATCGGGGCGAGTATGGCAATGTCGTTTTCGTCCTCCAAAAGGTCGACCAGCCGTTCAAAGGCGCTGATGAGAGGATGAGTCACTTCGCCGACCGCCATACCGCGACTCGACTGCTGCGCGCGCGGTTGCGGAAGGTTGCTGTCGAGCATCAGCTGCGAGACCTCGCGCAGATCGAGCATCAGCCGCAGCCCAAGATATGGCTTTTCAGGACTCGCCTCGATGACCTGGACCACCGTGGGAAGGTGCACCGAGGTGATCAGAAAATGCCTGGCGTCGTAAACGAGGGTTTCTTCTCCAAGCTTCACCCGCTTGGCCCCCTGCACGACGAGGCAGACACTCGGCTCGTACATGCCGCTCACCGGCTCGGTCACTTCCTCCCGCCTGAAGAGGGACAGTCCGGGGATCGCAGTATCGAAAAGCTCCACCTTTTCGGTCCATCGTGCAATATTAAGCTTCAAATTCTCGATCGCCGCGTCCATCTCCCGCCCCCTCAACCAACCGCCTAACCGTGTGTTTACCAACAACTTCCCTGAAGGCATACTACTCACCCGCCACCGGCTTTACAACTTTTTTCGCAGGATTCACAGGATCAGGCAAAAAATCGGCAGGATCGGTCTACCTCCCTTCTCTTTCTCGGTAGTAGGATCTGATCATCCTCAAAAGGGAATTACCCGGCGTTACGGGATGGAGCATGCGTCACACTGCGATAGAATTTGCGGATGTGTCTGCGATCCCGACACCCCGGCGGTTTTGAGTCCGACAAAAGGAGAAACGAATGCAAAAGAGAAAATTGGGTAAAAGCGGTCTCGAGGTCTCGGCGCTCGGCCTCGGGTGCATGGGAATGAGCTTCTCGTACGGCCCCCCTAAGGACAAACAGGAGATGATCACCCTGCTGCGAACAGCAGTGGAGCGCGGCATAGACTTCTTCGACACGGCCGAGGTGTACGGCCCCTTCATCAACGAAGAACTGGTAGGCGAGGCGCTAGCCCCGCTGCGCGACAAGGTGGTGATCGCCACCAAGTTCGGCTTCGACATAGCACCGGGTAAGGACCCGAGGGGGATGAAGGGGGCGACGCCCGCCCTGAACAGCCGTCCCGAACACATCAGGGAGGTTGCGGAAGCCTCGCTGAAGCGGCTCAGGATCGATACCATCGACCTCTTCTACCAGCACCGCGTCGACCCGGATGTCCCCATCGAAGAGGTGGCTGGTGCGGTGAAGGAGCTGATCAAGGAAGGCAAGGTGAAGCACTTCGGGCTCTCCGAGGCTGGAGTGCAGACCATCCGCCGTGCCCATGCGGTGCAGCCGGTTGCGGCGCTGCAAAATGAATACTCGCTCTGGTGGCGGCGCCCCGAGGAGGAGATCCTCCCCACCCTGGAAGAACTCGGTATCGGCCTTGTCGCCTACAGCCCCCTCGGCAAGGGATTCCTCACCGGGAAGATCGACTCCAGTACCACCTTCGACAGCACCGACTTCCGCACCACCCTCCCCCGCTTCACGCCGGAAGCACGCCAGGCGAACCAGGCGCTGGTCGACCTGCTCGGCACCATAGCCGCGAAGAAGCAGGCCACTCCGGCGCAGATCGCCCTCGCCTGGCTGCTGGCCCAGAAACCGTGGATCGTACCGATCCCGGGCACCACTAAGCTCGAGCGCCTGGAGGAGAACATCGGCGCCACCAAAGTCAGCCTGAGCGCCGAGGACCTGAGTGAAATCGACGGCGCGGCGGCGAAGATCCATGTGGAAGGGGGCCGCTACCCCGAGATGCTGGAAAAGCTGACCAACCGCTAACACAACGAGAACGAACAGGAGGATAAACCATGTACAAAGCAAAAGCCTACTCCGCCGCAAGCGCAACCGCACCGCTGGTATCCACCGACATCCAGCGCCGGGAACCGACCGAGCGCGACGTCCAGATCGAAATCCTTTACTGCGGCATCTGCCACTCCGATCTGCACACGGTGCGCGACGAGTGGAACAGCGTCATGCCCACCATCTACCCCTGCGTTCCGGGCCACGAGATCGTGGGGCGCGTAACCAAGGTCGGCTCCGCGGTGACCAAGTTCAAGCCAGGCGACTTAGCGGGCGTCGGCTGCCTGGTCGACTCCGACCACACCTGCCCGAGTTGCAAGGCGGACCTCGAGCAGTTCTGCGGCAACGCGACCTTCACCTACAACTCTCCCGACAAACACCTGGGCGGCGTCACCTACGGCGGTTACTCGGACAGCATCGTCGTGGATGAGCACTTCGTGCTGCACGTTCCGGCGAACCTGGAACTTGCCGGGGTCGCACCGCTACTTTGCGCCGGAATCACCACCTACTCCCCGATCCACCGCTGGGGCGACATCAAGGGGAAAAAGGTCGGCGTGGTCGGTCTTGGCGGCCTCGGGCACATGGGGGTCAAGTTCGCCAAGGCCTTCGGCGCCCACGTCGTGGTCTTCACCACCTCGCTCGGCAAAAAGGAAGATGCGCTGCGCCTGGGTGCCGACGAGGTGATCATCTCCACCGACGCCGAGCAGATGAAACAGCACGCGGGGACCTTCAACTTCATCCTGGACACCGTCGCGGCAGATCATGACTTGAACGCGTACATCAACATGCTCGGACTTGAAGGGAACATCACCCTGGTAGGCGCGCCGGACAAACCGCTCGCGCTCTCCTCCTTCGCCCTTCTGTTCGGTAGGCGCAGCGTCTCAGGTTCGCTGATCGGTGGGCTTGCCGAGACCCAGGAAATGCTCGATTTCTGCGGCAAGCACAACATCACCTCCGACGTGGAGATCATCCCGATCCAGCGGGTCAACGAGGCGTACGAGAGGCTGGTGAAGTCGGACGTGAAGTACCGTTTCTCCATCGACATGGCCTCCCTCAAATCCGAATAATCCCCATGTGGTTACTGCACGCAGTGAGGCGCCGGGTCCGCCAATGGACCCGGCGCCGCCCCCATCTTCTTCCCGCCCGGAGCGATCCCGGCTCCCTGGCGGGAAGATACGTCTTCACCGTATTGTGTATTGGAGGCCTAACCGCCATGGCGGCAGCATCTATCAACGACAGCAGCGCATCCGGGCAGAAAAGCCCGAACCACTCTCCGCAACAGAACGCGGCGGTGATGTCGACGGGGAGCTTCATTGAAAGCGCCCGGGTGATGTGGAACTTCTTCTTCAACAAGCCCGCCGGCACCGTTCCCACCGGGGAAATTCCGGTCCGTAAGATGTCCCGTGAGCAGTTGCTCGCGGCACCCGACAACACCGTCTTCCGGCTCGGGCACTCTACCGTTCTTTTGAAGCTTCATAACGCGTTCTGGCTCACCGACCCGGTGTTCTCCGACCGCGCATCGCCGATTTCTTTTGCCGGACCGCTCAGGTTTCACAAGGCGCCGATCAGCATCGAAGAGCTTCCCCCGATAAAAGGGGTGATCATCTCCCACGATCACTACGACCACCTGGACCGGCGCTCCATCGTCGCGCTGGCCAAGAAAACCGAGTACTTCATGACGCCGCCCGGGGTGGGCGACATCATCGCCGAGTGGGGGGTCCCCTCTGAGAAGATCCGGCAGTTGGACTGGTGGCAGTCGATCAAGATCGGCGGCGTCCTTTTCGCCGCAACTCCTTCGCAGCACTTCTCCGGCCGGGGCCTCTTCGGCAGAAACAATACCCAGTGGGGCTCCTGGGTGATGCTCGCCCCCGGCTTCCGGGTCTTTTTCAGCGGCGATTCCGGCTACTTCTCGGGGTTCAAAAGGATCGGCGACGAATACGGCCCCTTCGACCTGACCATGCTGGAAGCGGGCGCCTACAACGAGCATTGGGCCGGCGTCCACATGATGCCGGAGGAGACGATACAGGCACACATCGATCTGAAGGGGAAGATCCTGCTCCCGATCCACAACGGCACTTTCGACCTATCTATGCACCGTTGGCAGGAACCGTTCGAGCGCATCCTTCATCTGGCACAGGCGCGCAGCATACGCGTCTCGATGCCGCTGATGGGAGAGCCGGTTTATGCGCTTTATCCCGCAAATGTCAGGCGATGGTGGGCCCCAGTAGACCCGACTACTCGACCGCAGGGCCTTAAAGGTGATGCCCACCCAGTACTACAAGGCGGGGGCGCTGCTGAACTTTAGTTGCCCCGGCGGCGGTCAGGGCATCGACGGCTTGGGCAAAAGAGGATGATTGATGAGCAATAAAAGCAAAAAAACCATAGGAAGTTGGAATGTATTGACCGTCTATTTCTCTCATTCCGGCAATACGCGGGAATGCGCCAGGCAGATCAACGAAAGGGTTGGGGGCGACCTGCTGGAACTGATCCCGGCCCGCCCCTATCCGCAAGATTACGACACAGTCGTCGCCCAGGCTAAGCGGGAATTGCAGTCACGTCACCGGCCCGAACTGAAGGTAACGGCAGCGGACCCGGCCGATTACGACATCATCTTCGTCGGCTCTCCGAACTGGTGGAATACGGTGGCGCCGCCGGTGATGACCTTTCTAGCCGGACACGACCTGACGGACAAGGCCATCTTCCCGTTCATCACCCATGAAGGGACTGGTCTCGGGCGAAGCGCAAAGGAGATCGCGGAGCTCTGCCCGGGCGCGACCGTGCTCGACGGCATAGCCATTCGCGGGGGAGAGGTCAGAAGAGCAGGAGAGAAACTGTCGGAGTGGCTGCAGAAGTTAGGCATAGCAGAGGCTGCTTGAGATAAACACGGAGGCGACGATGTCAAAGCAAGAAGAAGGTAAAGGGATGAGCGATCTGGAGGCGGTTGCACCGGAGTTCGCGAGACTGACCAAGGATTTCCTTTTCGGCGAAATATGGGAGCGCCCGGAACTCTCGCCGCGGGACAAGAGCCTGATCACGGTCACCTGTCTCGTGGCGCTGAACCGGATCGAGCAGGTGGAGTTCCACCTCAAAAAGGGGCTGGAAAACGGACTAACGAAGGAAGAGCTGGTGGCAGCGATAACGCACATCGCCTTCTACGCAGGCTGGCCTACGGCAGCCTCGGGGTTCGCCCACCTAAAGCATGTGCTCGACAGTATGCAGGAGTGATGACAAAAAAAGCCACTGGCCTTGCCAGTGGCTGCTCCCTTTGGGATAGAACCGAATTTGGAGCAAAAGGAGATGAAGCGCGTGCTACGAACCAGCTGCGACAGCCACCACTGCACAGCTGGAATATCGCTATAAAGACTTCACGTTACTGCCACCACCGCACTTCAGCGTGTCCTCTCGCCGAGGCGGCCGCCCGCGCCGAAAGGGTACGAAAACTGGACCAGACCCCACGGCTGAATCCGATGGCGGAAAGAAGCCCCACCTTATTGAACTGCGTTGCGTTGTGGAAGATGAACTGGTCGCCCAGGAACTCGAGGGCGACCCGATCCTCCCCGGCACGGTCGTGAAAGACACAAAAGACGGTGCGCGGCGAGACCTTCTCGTCGGGCCAGTATTTTTCGAGGCGCCGGATCTGCTTTACCAGGTCATTCCCGCCCATTCCGGAAAGTGCATCGGCGGTACAAACTATGGCAAACGGATCGGCGCTCTGGTAACTCACGATAAACTTTCGCAGCCCCTCCTTTGCGTTCCTCGCAGATTCCACGGCGCAGTGAGGCGCCAGCATCTTCTCCAACAAGACACGTCTCGCCTCGCTCTCCTCGATAATCAATGCACGCATATTCCCCCCTGGAGGCGGTCAGCTGCCAATCCATTACAGTGCTCATGATCACAGGATATACGGGATAGGCAATCAGGAATAGCAGGATGGAGATGATTCTATTGTAGGAATGCTGCCGATAGGGACAGTCGAGGCGAATGATTATTCGCCGAGGCCTTCACGTTCCCCACGTGGTTTTGATGAACCAACTGCAAATCCCCCTAAATCCCCCTTCGCAAAGGGGGGCTTTCAAACCGCCTCAATGGGCGGGAAGTTGCCGTTGTCCCTCAGCGGGAAGGTGATGGAGTGGCGGCGAGATAACGTTCGGCGAGGTAGGAACTGCGCACGTAGGGGGCGCTTTCGACATGGGCGAGGCCGGCCAGAAGCGCCTTTTCCTTCAGCGCCTCGAAGCGTTCCGGCTCGACGAAACGCTGCACAGGGTAATGCTGCCGACTGGGGGCGAGATACTGGCCAAGGCTCAAATAGCTGCAACCCGCGGCAACAAGGTCCTCGAAGACAGCTACGAGTTCGTCTTCCTCCTCGCCAAGCCCGAGCATGAGCCCCGACTTCGTCTTGAGATCCGGCCTCAGCCGGTGCGCATCGTCCAGCAGTTTCAGGGACCTCTGATAATCGGCGCCGGAACGGATCGCGTAAAGCCGGGGAACGGTCTCCAGGTTATGCCCGAGGATGTCCGGCTCGCTTGCCAGCACCACCTTGAGGGCCTCCAGATCGCCGCGCAGGTCGGGGATCAACAGTTCTATTTTGGTCGCGGGAGAGGCCTTGCGGATTTCCGCAACGGTCTCGGCGTAATGGCGGGCGCCGCCGTCCGGAAGATCGTCGCGGGTGGGGCTCGTGATGACGACGTGGGAGAGTTTCAGGCGACAGACCGCCTCAGCCACCGCGGCCGGCTCCCCCTGTTCCGCGGGAAGCGGCGTTTCCTTCGAGACGGAGCAGAAGGAACAGAGCCTCGTGCAGGCGCGCCCTAGGATCAGGAAGGTCGCCTGCCGCTGGCGGAAGCATTCCGTTATGTTCGGGCAGCGCGCCTGCTGGCAGACCGTGTTCAGGTTGAGCTCCTTCAAAAGCCCTTCCATCTCCGCGTGGGCCGCCGGAGTAATTTTCTTCTGCAGCCATTCCGGCTTTCGCAACTGGTCCACAGTTTCCACCCTATCCCTCTTTTCCTGCATCAGCAGCGTCCCTCGAGGGTCCACTGCCGGCAACGGTACTTGTGCTCTTCAAGCTTCTTCGCGACAACAGCCTCCTCAGGGGTGAGATCTTGCGCCGCGAGCTCAACGCCCAGGCGCTCCTCAAACGATGCCACGAGAAGTTTTTTCAGTTCCTCCGGTTCCGGCCTTAGCCCCAGTTCCGCGAGGCTCACCGAGCGTGCCGCCCCCGGGGCCGGCTCCTTCAGGTAGCGCAGCCCCTCCTGCACCCGGCTTTCCAGCGGTATGGAGCCGTGTTGCAGGATGGCGCCGGAGAGCCTGCGCTGGGCGTTGCCGCCGATCTTGCGATCATTCACCACCACGTCGAACTCCTCCTTCCCGGCGAAGCAGAAGGCGGTCCGCTCGCCTAAGCGTTCCTCGGAGGGGTTCAGGTCGACGGCGAAGCGGGCATCGAGCCCCAGCCGTTCGTAGGTGCCGAGCAGGAATCCGCAGAGCTTTCTGAATCCGTCCTTCACCCCGGCGCTCCCCAGGTGGTCGGGGGCACAGACTATGCTGTAAGTGACCTCGGCGGCGTGGTAGATGATGCCGCCGCCGGTCATGCGGCGCACCACCGGGATACCTTCTTCCCGGCAGAGATCGAGATCGAGGGCCGCGGACGCGTCCTGGAAGCGCCCGACGGAAAGTGCGGCGGGGCTCCAGCCGTAAAGGCGCAGTACGGGACGCGCCGGGTCCTTCTGGAAACAGTTGAGAAGCGCCTCGTCCAGGGCCATGTTACCCGGGCCGTCCAGGGGGCCGGTATCGATGAGTCGCCATGTAGTCTTAGTTTCTGATATCAATTAAAACCTCACAAACTTAACGCAAAGACGCAAAGCCGCGGAGACGCAAAGAAAACTGAAACAGGGGAAAAACAGGCAAACCTTTCAACTCGGCATATGTTATCTCCTCGCTTCGTGGCAACGCCCTCACCCGCCCTTTGGGAGAGTGTACGGGAAGATATCAAAAGGTTTTCCTTTGCGCCTTGGCGGCTCCGCGTCTTTGCGTTGAGCTTTTTATCACTCGCAACAAACCTGCTGTGCCCTTGCAGCCCGGGTCTCGTCCAGGCGCCCGACCGGAGTCGTCACCGGGGCCTCTTGCAGACGCTCGGGGTTTTCCCTCGCAAGCCTTGCCGCCTCGAGCATCACCTCGATGAAGGCGTCCATGGTCTGCCTGCTCTCGGTCTCGGTCGGTTCGATCATGATCGCCTCTTTCACGTTGAGCGGGAAGTAGACGGTGGGGGGATGGAAGCCGCGATCGACCAGGTACTTCGCGACGTCAATGGCGTGCACGCCGTGTTCCACCTGGCGGCTCGCCGAAAAGACGCACTCGTGCATGCAGGTCTGGTCGAAGGGGAGCTCGTACTCCTCCTTGAGCCGCGCCATCATGTAGTTCGCGTTCAGCACCGCATGCTCGCTCACCTCGATGAGCCCCTCGCGCCCGAGCATAGTGATGTAGGCATAGGCGCGCGCCATGATCCCGAAGTTTCCGAAGAAATCGGAGACCCGCCCGATCCCCTCGGGATGGTCCTCGACGGCGAAGCTGCCGTCCTCCCGGCGGACCACCCTCGGTGTGGGGAGGTAACGCACCAGGTCCCCACGTACCCCGATCGGCCCGCTCCCCGGCCCACCGCCTCCGTGCGGCGTGCTGAAGGTCTTGTGCAGGTTCACGTGGATCACGTCGAACCCGACGTCGCCGGGACGGACCTTACCGAGGATCGCATTCAGGTTCGCGCCGTCGTAGTAGGTGAGCGCACCCGCCTCGTGGGCTATGGCGCAGATCTCGGCGATGTGCGGGTTGAAGAGCCCGAGGGTGTTCGGGCAGGTGAGCATCACCGCCGCCACCTCTTCGTTCATCGCCTTACGGTACAGGTCGAGGTCCATGTCGCCGTAGGGGGCGGTCGGGACGGTGACGATCTCGTAACCCGCCATGGCGGCACTTGCCGGGTTGGTGCCATGGGAGGAATCAGGGACGATGACGTACTTCCGTTTGTTGTCGCCGCGCGCCTTGTGGTAGGCGGCGATCACCATGATGCCGGTCATCTCGCCGTGGGCGCCGGCAAGCGGCTGGGTGGTCACCTCGTCCATCCCGGTGATCTCTGCCAGCTGACGCTCGAGGCCGTGGACGAGGGAGAGCGGCCCCTGCACCAGGCTTTCGCCGCCGGGAAGCAGGGCCAGCACCGGATGGCAGCCGGCGAAGAGCGCAGCCACGTCCTCGTTCACCTTGCTGTTGTATTTCATGGTGCAGGAACCAAGCGGATAGAAGTTGGTATCCACCGAGAAGTTCCTGCGCGAAAGGTTCGTGTAGTGCCGCACCAGGTCGAGCTCGCTCACCTCGGGAAGACGTACCGGCTCCTGTCGCCTGAGCGCTTCGGAAAGAGGGGGCGCCTTGGGAACGTCGCTCAACGGGACCCGGACACCGCAACGACCGGAGACGGATTTCTCGAATATCAGCTCCATAGCGCCTCCTCGAGCAGGACCGCCAGGCGGTCGATCTCATCCTTGCTCCGCTTTTCGGTGACGGTGACCAGCAGCGCCTTTTCCATCCCCTGATAGTACCGGCCGAGCGGGACGCCCGCCGCCACCCCTTTTTCGAGGATCCTTTGTACCACTTCGGAGGCGTCCCAGGGAAGGGACAAGGTGAACTCGTTGAAGGTGGCGCCGCCGGTCAGAAGATCCACCCCCTTCACCGAAGCGAGCACCGACTTCGCGTACTGCGCCTTGTCGTAGTTCAAAAGGGCCAGCTCCTCGAATCCCTTTTTACCGAGCGCCGCGCAGAAGATCAGGCCGCGCAGGGCGCACAGGCTCTGGTTGCTGCAGATGTTGGAGGTCGCTTTATGCCTTTTTATGTGCTGCTCGCGCGCCTGCAGGGTGAGGACGAAGCCGCGCCGGGCCTGGTGGTCGATGGTTTCCCCGACGATGCGTCCGGGGAGGTTGCGGATGAAACGCTTCCTGGTGGCGATAAAGCCGAAGTACGGACCGCCGAAGGAGACCGGGTTACCGAGGCTCTGCCCTTCGCCGACCGCGATGTCCGCCCCCATCTCCCCGGGGCTCGCTACGAGCCCGAGTGCGATCGGGTAGCAGGAGACGATGAGGAGCGCCTCGTGCTCGTGCGCCTTCTGCGCCAGCGCGCGGAAATCCTGGACGTTGCCGAAGAAGTCGGGGCTTTGCACGATGACCGCGGCGGTTTCTCCGTCGATGAAGGCCATGAGGCGGTCGAGGTCCGAGGTGCACCCCTTCGGCTCCACCTGCACCGCTTCCGCGGAGAGGCTGTGCAGGTATCCCGAAACGATTTCGCGGTGCAGCGGGTTCACGCTTGCGTCAAGGATCACCTTGTGCCGCTCGGTTATGCGCAGCGACATGAGCGCCGCCTCGGCGACCGCGGTGCCGCCGTCGTAAAGCGAGGCGTTGGAGGCCTCCATCCCGGTCAGGCGGCAGATGGTGCTCTGATATTCGTAGAGCGCCTGCAGTGTCCCCTGTGCGCACTCGGGCTGGTACGGCGTGTAAGCGGTGTAAAACTCGGCGCGCGAGGCGAGATGATCGACGGCTGCGGGGATGAAATGGTCGTAGATGCCGCCGCCGATGAAGGGGACGATGTCGGCGCCGCAGGCGGCCGCCTTCTCCTTCATGTGGCGTGTGAGTTCCAGCTCCGACATCCCGGGGGGAAGATCGAAGGATCTCGCCCTGAGGTCGGCGGGTATGGACGAGAAGAGTTCCTCGACACTCCCCGCGCCGATCACGGCAAGCATCTCCCGGATGTCATCCGGCGTGTTCGGACAGTATCCCATCGCTAGAGTCCTCTGAGGTATGTGCCGTAGGTCTCGGCGTCCATGAGGGAGGCGAGTTCCCCCTCGTCCACCCCTTCGAGCTTGCAGATCCAGCCTTGGGCTTCCGCCCCCTGGTTCACCAGTTCCGGGGCCTCGTCGAGCGCCTGGTTCACCTCGACCACCTTGCCTGATATCGGCGCGTAGATGTCGCTTGCCGCCTTCACCGACTCGATCCCGGCAAGGGTGTCGAACTGCTTTACGCTCCTGCCGATCTTGGGAAGCTCGACGTAGGTTATGTCGCCCAGTTCATGCGCGGCGTGCTCGCTGATCCCCACCGTGGCCTGCCCACCCGCCATCTCGACCCACTCGTGCTCCTTCGTGAAGAACTTTGCCATGGTATCCCTCCGTTTCGCTGACGTTATATTTGCCGGCCCCCTCCCGCAAGGGGAGGGGGGAGTTATCAGACCGGCCGCCGACCTATGCCCTCAACGACCCGCCCGTGTAGAAGGGAAGCTCGACCACCTCCGCCTCCATCTCCACCCGCTCGTGACGGATGACAAGCCTCGTCCCCAGGGCGGCAACCGATGGTTTCACGAGCCCCAGCCCTATGCCGCAGGAAAGCATCGGGGAGAAGGCGCCGCTCGTGACGCTTCCCACCTTTTCCCCTTCGTGCAGGATCTCGTAATGGTGGCGCGGGGCGCGCCGCGAATCTACCCGGAAGGCGACCTTCGCCAGGGGGGAGCCCTGCGCCAGCTCGCGCTGCAGCGCCCCCTTGCCGATGAACTCCTTGTCCATGTTCACGAAAGAGGAAAGGCCGGCGGTAAGCGGCGTGATCCCCTCGTCGAGGTCGCTGCCGTAAAGGGAGTAACCCATCTCGAGGCGCAACAGGTCGCGTGCCCCGAGCCCAGCCGGTGCTACATCGGGCTCCTGCAGCAGGATCTCCCAAAGCCGGGCCACCTTGTCGGCGGGAAGGAAAATCTCGTAGCCTAGCTCGCCGGTGTACCCGGTGCGGCTCACGATGGCGTCCTCATCGAGAATGCGGGTCCTGATGAATTTGAAGAACGGGATGTCCACGATCTGCGGCCCGAAGTGTCGGACCATGATCTCGCGCGACAGCGGGCCCTGCAGGTCGACCTTCCCGGTCCGGGAAGAGATGTCGGTCAACACGGCGGGGTTTTTCAGGCGGGAGCGGATCACGGAAAAGTCGTTGCCTGTGGTCGCCGCGTTCACCACAATCATCGCCTCATCCTCGGCAAGCCTGAAGACGATAAGATCGTCGATCACGCCTCCATCCTCGTTCAAGAGGAAGCCGTAGCGAGAGCGTCCGACCGCGATCGTCTTTACCGAAAAGGTGAAGACCCCTTCCAGCCCGTCCTCGACGATGTCCCCTTTGTAAAGGAACTCGCCCATGTGGCAGATGTCGAAAAGGGCCGCCCTCTCCCGGCACCACCTGTGCTCCGCGATAATCCCTGCGTACTGGATCGGCATGAGCCATCCCCCGAAGGGGGCCATGAGCGCCTTGAGCCCCTCGTGAGCTGCGCGTAGAGGTGTCGACTTGAGATCTTCCATGGGTGGGACTCCTTCCCGGCATGCACTGCCGAGTCTTGAGGTGAGGTTGGTAAAATGCCGCAGGTTTAACTTCTTGCCAAAATACCCGATATGCATATAATCTAGCGGTTGCCAGGAGAAAACATGGACAAAGCAACCTTCTTGCAGAACCTCGCCGAAAAGCTCGCGCCTTTTGAAACGGCAAACATGGTCGATTTCGCGCGGCACCTGACCGTGAAGAGCGCGATCTCGAATCCCTGGTTCGTCTTCGGTTTTTTGATCGTTGCCTTCTACGCAGTGGTTCGCAAGTCGAAATTCGTGCTTGCCGCGCTTTTCACGACCTTTTCCCTTTTGCTTCTGATCCACTTCACCATGCCGGTGGAAGGGGGCGCGCTGAACCTTTCCACGACCCTTCCCTTCGCCTTCGGCGGGCTCGCCATCGGCGCGTTCCTCATCTATTTATTCTTCATCAAGACGGAGTAGACCTTTTGCGCAGAGTAGGCTTTACCACCACCATTCCGCTGGAAGTCCTGATCGCGGCGGGGGTGGCCCCCATCGACCTGAACAACATCTTCATCACCCATCCCGAAAAAGCCTCGCTGATAGAAGATGCCGAGCTGACCGGCTTCCCCAGAAACGTATGCGCCTGGATCAAGGGTATCTACGGCTCCGTTGTCGCAAGCGGCATCACCGAGATGGTCGCCGTGACCGAAGGGGACTGCAGCTACACGAAGGCCCTAATGGAGGTGCTCTCGCTAAACGGCGTGCGCGTCTACCCCTTTGCCTACCCCGGCACCCGGGAGGCAGCCCCGCTCAAGGCCGAGATCGAGAAGCTCATGTCTTATTTCGGCGTCGGCTGGGACGAGGTCAACGCCGCCAAGAAGCGTCTGGACCGGATCAGGGCCAAGGTGCATGAGATCGACCGCCTTACCTGGCAGGAGAACCGGGTCACCGGCGAGGAGAACCACTACTTCCAGGTCTGCACCTCCGACATGAACGGCGACCTCGACGCTTTCGAGGCCGAGGTTGATGCCTTCCTGGCCAAGGCGGTGCAGCGGCCCGAAAGAAAGGAGCCCATCAGGCTGGCCTTTCTCGGCGTCCCCCCCATCGTCTCCGGGCTCTACGACTTCCTCGAGGAAATCGGCGCGAGGGTCGTCTTCAACGAGACCCAGCGGCAGTTCAGCATGCCTTACGGCATAGAGGACCTGGTGGAGCAGTACCGCGCCTACAGCTACCCCTACGATATCTTTCACCGCATCGGCGACATCAGCGGTGAGCTGCAAAAGAGGAAGGTGGACGGGGTGATCCACTATGTGCAGTCCTTCTGCTTCAGGCAGATCGAGGACATGGTGCTCAGAAAGAGCATCAAGCTCCCGATACTGACGCTGGAGGGTGACAAGCCCGGCAACGTCGACGCAAGGACGAAGATCAGGCTGGAAGGTTTTCTGGAATTACTCGAGGATCGTAACTGAAGCGGACCTCCGGCAATGGCAAGTCCGTGACCAAATATACAATGGCGTCCCCAATTGGCAAGCAAACGGGGACGAGAAAAGAGATGGCCGTTCAACTCAGATAGAGTGGCCCAGCAGGTAGTGACAGGAGATGTGTTCAGGTGTCAGAAGCTTTGAGAATAGGAATTGATCTGGGAAGCAGGAAGGCAAAGTTCGCGCTCATGCGCGGCGGCGAGATCCTGCGCCTCGCCGATCTCGATACCATTGCCTTTTACAAGAAGTACGGCCGCATCGTCGACGACGAGCTCTCGCTGGATCTTGAAGGAAGCGGCATCTTCAGCGCAGACGAGCTGCGCGAGGCGCAGATCACGGTGACCGGCTACGGCAGAAACAGCATCAATCTGCACGGGGCGCGCGTCATCTCGGAGATAAAGGCGCACGTTGCCGGGGCGCGCACCCAGACCGGGCTTGCCGATTTCACCCTGCTCGACATGGGTGGGCAGGACACCAAGGTCGCCCAGGTGGTGGCGGGTCGCCTCACCGACTTCGTCATGAACGACAAGTGCGCCGCCTCGAGCGGTCGCTACCTGGAGAACATGGCATCCGTCCTAGAGGTGAGCCTCGATGAGCTCTCCTCCCACTGCGACGAGCCGGTGGCGCTGGACGCGACCTGCGGCATCTTCGGCGAGAGCGAGTTGATCGGCCAGATCCTGCGTGGTTACCCGGTAGCGCGGCTGTGCGCCGGTGTGAACCTCACCCTGGTGAAGCGGGTCATGCCGATGTTGAAGCGCTTCCCTTCCGACACCCTGGTCATCACCGGTGGGGTCGCCTTAAACAGTGCCATGATCACCCTTTTGCGGGCACAGTGCGGCATGGAGATCATCATCCCGAAACATCCCCAGCACAACGGGGCCATCGGTTGCGCCTCGAACGGTTAAACAAAGGCGTCAGAGGCTTCAAAGGCTTTAAAGGCTTTAACGCAAAGACGCGAAGGCGCCAAGACGCTAAGAAAGCACTAAAAGCCTTAGGATTTAAAACCTTCAAAAGATTCTCTTTGCGTCTCCGCGGCTTTGCGTCTTTGCGTTAGGCCGTTGGTTTTTTGCTTGAATTTTCGAAGCGGCCCGTTTAACCTCGCCGCTACATTCAATCCCCGGAGGGTACATGCGTATCGGCAAGAAAGACTTGATCTTCATCGGCTTGGTAGCCGTCGTTTTATTCGGTTTCTATCTCATTTCGGGCGAGGAGAAGACCAAGCGGGTCCCCCTCGACGATGCCCACAAACCGTCCTATGAGCTATTCAAAAAGACCGGCAGCAAGATGGAAGCAGACAAGGGTTGCCCTGCCTGCCACAACACCGACCCCGGTGGCATCCCATTCCCGGCCAAACACCCGGTTAAACCCAAGGACGGGCCAATGCGCTGCCTCTTCTGCCACAAGCTGAAACTGTCCGGAGTGCAATGACCACGTTGAACCTGACCGGGGAGCTGGAGCGGCTGATCCGCGATATAGTCGCCCGCACCCCGGAGCTGCAACACATCGCCCCTGAGAAGCTTCTGGTCTGCGTCTCCAGCGGCAGGGCCAGCCGCGGCGGCAGTCTCGCCAAGATCCACCCACTGCGCTTTGAAGGGGGGGAGCGCTCCGTAAAGGCGCGGCGCGGCCGACGCAGCGTGCTGTGCACCATGCCGAGCATCACCCACCGCGGCGAAGAGATGCTCTACGTCATCTATTTCCTGGTCCCCCGCTTTCTCGAGCTCCCTTTCCGGGAGAAGCTGATCACCATCTTCCACGAGCTGTACCACATCTCCCCCGCATGCGACGGCGATATCCGCCGTTTTCCCGGCAGGAACTACGCGCACGGCTCTTCCACCAGAAGCTACAACCTTTTCATGGGGCAGTTGGTCGACCGTTACCTGGAGGCTACCCCGGACCGCAGCGGGCTCGCCTTTCTTGAAGGGGACCTGGCTGAGCTCCGCTCCCGGCACAGCGCCATTATCGGGCGCAGGCTGCAGGCTCCCCGCATCAGCGTCTCCCCGGCATGACCGGGCATCGCCCGTTGACTTTTCTTCGTCAAAACTATAAGTTATGTGGCGTTTACAGGACCGCAGCCCCAGAGGGAGCAAGACCGCATGCTGAAGCTCGATTACACCATTAGCAGGAAATTCGACGAACTCGCGGAAAAGGCTAAAAAGGTCAGTTCCTCGCAGCTCATAAACGACATCGCCGCCACCGTCGACTCCAAGCTTTTCCAGGACTGGGCCAACTCGGCCCTGAGCCTTTTGCAGCAGGTCTTCGGCGAGGAAAGCGCCTATTACCGCAACTTCCAGTCCATCTACGCGAAGATCATCAACATCACCTACAAGGAAAGCTTCGACAACTGCCGCGCCATCGTGCAGTCGGCGAGGGCCGAGTTCGAGCAGGGGGGACTCACCGAGATCCGCCTCTTCCTGGACCACGCTGTGCTGGAGTACCTGAGCGGCAGGACCTCCGACTTCCTGAAACGTGGGGACAAACATACGGCCTGTGTCCTCGCCTCGGTTCTCCTTGAACAATTCCTGATGCTCATCTGTGGCATCAAAGGGATTCCGGTCGGGAGCACTGAGGAGATGAACGAGGCACTTTACCAGGCGAAGGCCTACCAGGTGGGCACGTACCAGCGGGTGAAGGACTGGTGCTACATGAAGGCTGACTTCATCAGCGGGCAGGGAGAACGCTACCGCACCGCCGACGTCGACGAGATGCTCCGTGCAGTGCAGCGTCTGATCATCAAGGAGATTGGCTAAGGGGAGCTGCGAAGATCAAGCTTCGTGTCGCACCGAGATAAAATAAAAAGGGGAGGCCACTACGGCCTCCCCTTTTTTATTTGCTTAGGGTTTAGATTTTTCCACCAAGACTCATTTCTTCACCACGCAGTCGATGACCGCGTTGATCCTGCGGTTCTTGGCCCGCCCCTCGGCAGTGTTGTTGTAGGCGATGCGCCGCGTGTAGCCGTACCCCTTCGCGGAAAGCCGGCTCTTCTCGATGCCGAAGTTATCCACGAGGTAGCGCACCGTATTCTCGGCACGCTCGAGCGAGAGCTTCATGTTGTAGTCGTAGCCACCCACGTTGTCGGTGTGCCCTTCGATGACCGCCGTCGTAGTCGGGTACTTCTTCATGTAGTCGGCAACCTTAGCCAGTTCGTCCCGGTACTGCGGCTTGATATCCGCCTTGGCGGTATCGAAGTCGACAACGAGTCCCATGCAGAGCCGCTCGGGAGGCTTGACCTCTTTTACATCGAAGGCACAGTCGATGATGGCCTCGACGCGGCGATTGGCCTGACGCCCTTCGTCCGTCGCGTTTGACGCCACCGGACGTGCCATGCCGTAGCCTCGGGCCTCGAGCCGTGAGCGGTCGATGCCGTAGTTTTTGACGAGGGAATCGACGACCGCCTCGGCCCTGCGCTTGGAGAGTTCCAGGTTGTACTCCGGAGCACCGACATTGTCGGTGTGCCCTTCAAGGACCGCGGTCGTGGTGGGATATTTCTTCATGAATTCGCCGACCACCGCGATCTCGTCCTTGTCCTCAGGACGGACCGCCGCCCGGTTGATGTCATATTCGCCGTGCAGGGTGACGCAGTACTTGTAGTGTCCCGGTGCGGGCTCGGCGGCGGGTACCGGCTCGAGCGGAGGTTCCTCGGCGACCGGAGCCGGAGCCGCCTCGGCGGCGGCAGGGGCCTCTTTTACCCCACCAAAAATGAAGTCAACCCCTACGGTGTACTCGAGGTTGTGGTACGTCTCACCATCGTCCCTCAGGATCAGGTGCCGTACATCCCCCCTGAGGGCCATAGCCTCGGTCAGGAAGTACTTCGCACCGACTCCGTAATTGAAGGCGGGACGCGACACGTCGTCGCCTCCCTCGTACTCCCTTGAGTGTCCGCCAAAGCCGGCGGCGACATAGGGAACAAGCCGCGCCTCCGGCATGAAGTGGTAGAGCATGTCTAGGTGGTAGTTGTAGGCGTCGACATCGCCGATTCCGCTGTTGCGCTTTCCTTCCGTCGAGATGTAGTCGAAGACCGCCTCAAGGCCAAAATGCCGCGTGAAGTTGTACCCCGCGCGCAGGCCGTAGACCGGCATCGTCTCCAGGTGCTCCTTGCCTATGAAGGTGTAACCGCCGATGTAGGGGGAGAGCGAAAAACTTTCAGCCTTCACTTCTGCGTGAGCCTTTGGAAGCATGGTGAACAACAGCGCCGGAACCAGAACAAAAAGCAGGTACTTTTTCATCTGACACCTCCTATGTTGTTAGGCTTTGATTTCGCCTTCCTCCTCTATTTCACACCAGGAAAAAGACATGGGATAGGCTATCACCCTTTGCGCGACGTGCAACCAAGACCCTGCACAGACTCCTGACGGGGCTCTGTCTGAAGACGCCGTTTTTCCCTGCCTTACATGCCCTCTCGACCGTTCCTCTGCTTGTTTGCGTATGTCGCTCTTCCATCAGAACCACGGTTGTTAAGCCAATAAGAAAGGCGCCCCCTGCCGGCAAGGGGCGCCCTTTTGCGTGTTCAGCCGCTGCTGTCTATTCGCAGCGGAAGTTGGACTCGATGCGACGGTTCTGCTGCTTTCCTGCCGCGCTCTTGTTGCTAGCTGCCGGTTTGGTCGGGCCGTAGCCAACGGCCTTAACCCTATCCGGAGCGATGTCGAAATTCTTGATCAGGTAGTTGCGCACGCTCTCCGCCCTGCGCTGCGAGAGCTTCATGTTGGCTGCCTTGTCCCCTACGTTGTCGGTGTGACCTTCTATAGTCCCTTTGGCTTTGGGGAATTCCTTTAGGAAGTCGGCCAGCGCCTTCAGTTCGTCATGATACTGCGGCTTGATATCGGACTTGTTGGTATCGAAGTGGATGTTGATCACCGTTGGCTTGCACAGCTTGGCCGGTTCCGGCGCGGGAGCCACGACCGGCGGGGGCACGACGACAGGTGCCGGTACAGGTGCAGGCGGCGGAGCGACTACGTCTACTTTGGCGAGGCTCTTGGCGGTGCCGCCGGCCCCGTCGCAAACGAGACTGTAGGACACCGTCGAGTCGGGAGTCACGGTCATGGTCCCGGAAACCGGTACCGGTCCGATCCCCGGCTCGATGACGCACTTGGTAGCGTTTTCCGAGTTCCAGGAAAGGGTTGCCATCTCTCCCTTGGTGACCGAAGCCGGGGAGATGGTCAATCGGTCGGTAGGCGCCGCCGGGGGCGGAGGTACGACTACGGGAGCGGGTGCGGGGGCGGGAACCGGGGCTGCTACGGGAGCAGGGGCTTCTTTGACGCCGCCGAAGATGAAGTCCATCCCCACGGTGTATTCAAGGTTGTGGAAGTCCTCTCCGTCGTCCCTGAGTACCAAGTGACGCACATCCCCCCTCAAGGCCATTGCGTCGCTCAGGAAGTATTTGGCGCCTAGGCCGTAGTTGAAGGCGGTGCGGTCGACGTCTCCGGCAGGCCCTGGATACTTCCTGGACTGCCCTCCAAAGCCTGCGGCGACATAGGGAACGAACTGGGAGTCCGGCATGAAGTGATACAGGGCGTCTAGGTGGTAGTTGAACACGTCCACGCCATCGCCTATGCCGCTGTACTTCTTGCCCTCAGTGCTGCCGTAATCGAAGACGGCCTCCAGACCGATGCTCTTGGTGAAGTTGTAGCCGGCACGCAGACCGTAAACAGGCATCGTCTCCAGGTGCTCTTTACCGATGAAGGTGAAGCCGCCGACGTAGGGAGACAAGGAGAAAGATTCCGCCTTGACCGCGGCACGGGCCTCAGTGTGGACACCCAGCATCAAAGCCGGAGCAAGAAGAAGCAGCAAAGTTTTTTTCATCAGGGACCTCCTTGGTATTTCCAGGCAACGCGGGCTAAAGCATCAGTCCTGGTTCGATGTGCAGTTGGGGCAGCGGGTAGCTTTCACCGGTATCATCGTGCAGCAGTGCGGGCACTCCTTGGTGGTCACCGGGGGAGGAGGAGCCGGCATCATCCTGTTTATCTGGCGCACAACGAGAAAAAGGGCGAAAGCGATGATGAGAAAATCGAAAATGGCGTTTAGGAAAAGGCCATAGGCGATCACTGGGACACCGGCAGCCTTTGCTTCCGCAACGGAGCGGACCGGCGTGGAGGAGAGGTTTAGGAACAGGGAGGAGAAATCCATGTTGCCCAGAAGCTTTCCAATGGGGGGAGTTATGATGTCTGCAACGAAAGAACTGACGATCTTGCCGAAGGCCGCGCCGATGACAACGGCAATGGCGAGATCAAGGACGTTTCCCTTAAGCGCGAACTTCTTGAACTCCTCAACCATATAGTGCCCCCCTTTTGTTAAAACAAAAGCATCAGATTACACATTAAAAAGGGTAACACCCTTTCTCATGACCTGCAAGAGGGGCCATCTTTTTTCTGACAATGTACTGTCAAGAACTCTGGAGCGGGGTTAGCCACCGGCTAACCTGAGCTGCTTCAACTGCATGAACATGGGATGCCTCTCGCCTTGTCGAAGGCTTCCTTTCCCTCCTTGAAGCAAAACCAGCCAATCCCTAAGGCGCCGGCCGAGTCGAGCCAGCCGATACCGGTTAGTTGGTAGCCTACGCTCGAGACGAGCAGGATCACGGAGAGGAGGAGGCAGACGCGGGTGCAGGCGGCGTCTGCAAGTATGGCCTGGGAACCAAGGGCATGGCCGACCTTCACCTTCTCCCGGATCAGCAGCCACATCGAGGCGATGGAGACGCAGGAAACTACCACCCCCCAGAAGGTGGTGGTAGGAGCATGCAGGTGGAGCGCATCGTAGGCGGCGGTGACGAGAAGCCCTACCGCCAGGGCGTAGAAGCTTAAACCGGTGATCCTGAGCGCCCGCTGCTCAAACTCGTCCGGATTTCGATCCGGATTGTCCCTCTGGCGGCGCACCATGTGCAAGATCCCGGCACCGGAGACGACCTCTACGAACGAGTCCAATCCGAAGCCGAAAAGCGCCAAGGATTCGTCCTCGAAGCCGAACCACGCCGACACGACCCCTTCAAGGATGTTGTAGAAAATGGTGATCAGGGCGAGGATAGCTGCGGTGCGGTAGAGTCTGTCTGTTTGCGAGGTCATGGAAATCCTTCTGAAGGTCGTCATCGTCGGGGAGGCATAACAGAACCTGAATATATCTTGTCGGCCAACAGAAAGTCAACAGGGGGGGCGGCTCACTTCCCCGATACTATTTGGATCATCCTGGAGAGTCATGCTATGCAACCAGCCCTCTCGCCGTGGCTCCCAGAAAGGAGTTTGTTGTATTCAAAAAAAGTTGCCGGTTGGCTGGAATGAGCAGCAGAAATATTATTGACAGCCAAAAACCACTATGCTATACACGTAATCTCTTCGCGGCACAGTGCGAAGAACCCAATATTCCCGAGTAGATCAGTCGGTAGATCAGCGGACTGTTAATCCGTGTGTCGTAGGTTCGAGTCCTACCTCGGGAGCCACCAAATTCAAGGGCTTACAGCTAATCACTGTAAGCCCTTTTCGTTTTCTGACTAGTAACGCCATCCGTTGATTCCTCTCACCTCCCGGCCTGTGCGAAAAAGCGCTTCTCTCCACGCACGATCACACCGCTCAGGTTTCTTCTTTCTTCTTGTTCTCACCTGCTCTTCCATATGCCACGCATATTCCCAACTTCCGCCTCTCCGCCTCAAACTCACTGCGAAGTTTTTCCTATTGCTTGACAAGGGGTACAACATGACTTACAGTCATTTCTGACCAATGGTCACTTTTAAAAAAGGAGACCACAATGACTGACAATGTGGAACAGGTGCCCCCGGCCCAGCCCGGACGCAGGGCCAAGAGGAGCGAGCAGACCAGGGAGAAGATCTTCCGGGCCGCGCTCAAACTCTTCGCCGAGCGCGGCTTCAACGCCACCACCATCGAGGCGATCACCGCCGCCGCCGACGTCGGCAAGGGTACCTTCTTCAACTATTTCGAAAACAAGGAAAGCGTACTCCTCAACTACCGCGAGCTGCAGATGGAGAGGGTGGCCGCTTTCGTGGCGGCAAACCGCGAGTCGGACCGACCACTTGCCCCGCTTCTGCTGGAACTCGCCCTCACACTGACCATCGAGCAGGGTCAGAGTCCGGGCCTGATCCAAAGCCTGCTGACCGCGGTGTTTGCGAGCGACACAGTACAAAAACGGATGGCGGAGGCAATCGAAGGCAACGTGCAACAGCTCGCGCTGCTGGTCGGGCATCGTCAGGAGCGTGGAGAGTTGCGCAACGACCTCTCCCCCTTCGACATCGCCCAAGGGTTCCAGCGCATGATCTTCGGCACCATGATCACCTGGTCTCTCGCTCCGGTCGACCCGCTGGAAGAGAGCATGAAAAGAAGCATCGAACTGTTCGTGAACGGAGTCCTGCCCAAGTAGCGACACGCAACAAAGGATACGCCATGACTGCAAAGATCGTGAAAGTGTTGGCCGTCTCCCTGGCGCTCTGGTCGGCCGCCGAGGCCGCGCACGCCGAGAGCCCCCCTCCCCTGCCTCTGTCGCTGGACCAGGCGATCACCCGGGGACTCGACAGGAACCTAAGCGCGCTCCTCGCGAAGACGCGCGCGGACGAAGCCAAGGGGACGCGCGAACGCAGGCTCGCCAACTACCTGCCACACCTGCGCCTGGAGACCCCATTCGCATGGCAGACAAGGAACCTCAGCGCGCAGGGGATCACCCTCCCCAACGCCCCCGCCGTGGTTGGCCCATTCACGAGTTACGACTTCCGCATCTACGCGGACCAGAACATCCTCGACCTGCAGAGCTACCACGCCATCAAGGCGGCCGAGCAGGAGCAAAAGGCGAGGCAACTTGATTACCGGGACGTACGCGGCCAGGTGATCAGCCAGGTCGCCGTGCAGTACATCAACGCGGCGTACGCCGAGGCGCGGGTCGTGACCGCCAAGAGCCGGGTGGAGACCTCGGAGGTGCTGGAAAAGCTTGCCAGCGACCAGCGCACCGCGGGAATCGCCGACGGGCTCGACGTGCTGCGCGCCCAGGTGCAACTCGCCAACGACCGCCAGTACCTTCTCGTCACCCGCAACAGCGCGGAACTAGCCCGTCTCTCCCTTGCCCGTGGCATCGGCCTCGATCTCGGCACCCCCATCGCCATCACCGACGCGCTCGCCTTCAAGAAGCTGGAGGGGCCGCAGATCGATCAGGCAGTGCAGGCGGCACTCGAGAGCCGCCCCGATTACCGCGCCCTTTTCGCCCAACGCGCCTCCCTGGATGAGCAGATGAAGGCGTCGCGCTCCCGCTACCTCCCGAGGATCGTCCTGAGCGGCAACTACGGCACGAGCGGCCAGGAGATGAGCAAGCTCGACCCCTCCGGCATGATCCAGGTGAACATGGTGATGAACCTTTTCGACCACGACCGCAAGGGTGAGCGGATGGAGCTCGACAGCCGGCTCAAAAGAAACGATGAGCAGATCGCCGACCTGAAGCTCGGGGTGGAGCAGGATATCCGCGAGGCGCTTTTAAACCTGAACTCCGCCGACGACCAGGTGCTCACCGCCCGGCAGGGGCTCGTGCTTGCCGAGAAGGAACTGCAGTACGCGAGCGACCGTTTCAAAAACGGCGTGGCCAACAACATCGAGGTGGTGACGGCGCAGGACGCGCTGGCGCGGGCACGGGACAACGAGCTGAACGCCCTCGCGCAGCACGTCGAGGCGAAGATCGCGCTCGCCCGTGCCCTGAGCGACACCGAAAAGGCGTACCGGCTCTTCCTGGGCATCGAACCATAACGAGGACATGAACCGATGAAACGAAAACTGATCCCGATCGTCATCCTGACAGCGGCCGTCGCCGCCGCCGTCTTCTTCGTCAGCCGCAATAGAAACAGGGCCGACGCCAACACCATCACCCTTTCCGGCAACATCGAGGCGCACGAGAGCGTGGTCGGCTTCAAGGTACCGGGTCGCGTGGCCGAGCTCCCCGTGGAGGAGGGGCAACTGGTCCGGGCCGGGGAGATCATCGCCAGGCTGGACCAGGGGGACTACCAGCAGCAGTTGCGTATCGACGAGGCGAACCTCGGCACCCGGCGCGCCGAGTTGGGGCTCGCCACGGCAGGCAGCCGTCCCCAGGAGAAGCAGGCGGCCCACCAGTTGGTGCTCGACGCCCAGGCGGACTTTGAGCTGAAAAAGCACGACCTCGCGCGCTACCAGGCGCTCTACGAGAAGGACGAGGTTTCGGCCCAGGTGCGGGACACCGCGGCGGCCGCGCTGAAGCGTAGCAGCGCCGCGCTTGAGCGGGCGAAACAGAACTACGACCAGGTCAAGGAAGGGGTGCGCAGGGAACAGGTCGACATCAACCGGGCCGGGGTCCGCACGGCCGAGCAGGCGCTCGAGATGTCGCGCATCAAGCTCGGATACGCGACGCTCAAGGCCCCCATCACCGGCGTCGTGCTGGTGCGGCACGCGGAACTTGGCGAGGTGGTATCTGCCGGCACGCCGGTGGTCACCATCGCCGATCTCGACCACCTCTGGCTGCGCGGGTACCTGAGCGAGACCGACCTCGGGCGGGTCAAACTCGGACAGGTCGCCACGGTGAAAACGGACACCTACCCCGGCAAGAGCTACAAGGGGCGCGTCTCCTTCATCTCATCACAGGCTGAGTTCACCCCGAAGAGCGTCGAGACGCACAAGGAGCGGGTCACCCTCGTGTACCGCATCAAGATCGATCTGGAAAACCAGGCGCACGAGCTGAAGCCGGGCATGCCGGCGGACGCGCTCCTAGACGTGGCGGCCAAGTGACATGAGCGCCGACGATTTCACCATAGAGCTCGACGGGCTCACCAAGTCCTTTCCCGACGTGCGCGCCGTGGACGGACTGAGCTTCAAGGTCGCGCGCGGCGAGATCTTCGGTCTCGTCGGTCCGGACGGCGCCGGCAAGACGACCACCATGCGCATGCTGGCAGGCGTCCTCGCTCCCGACGCGGGGAGCGCCCGCGTGGCGGGCTACGACATGACGCGCGACCCGGAGGGGGCCAAGCAGCATATAAGCTACATGCCGCAGCGCTTCGGGCTTTACGAGGAACTCACCGTGGACGAGAACATCCGCTTCTACGCCGACCTCTTCGGCGTGCCGCGCTCCGAGAGGGAGACGCGCGCGGCGGAACTGTTGCAGGCGGCGGGGATGGCGGAGTTCCGCTCGCGGCTCGCAGGGAAACTCTCCGGCGGCATGAAGCAGAAACTCGGTCTCGTCTGCGCCCTCATCCACACCCCGGAAGTGATCCTCCTCGATGAGCCGACCAACGGGGTCGACCCGGTGTCGCGCCGCGACTTCTGGCGCATCCTCTACACGCTCCTCGACCAGGGGGTCACCATCCTCACCAGCACCGCCTACCTGGACGAAGCGGAGCGCTGCCACCGCGTGGCGCTCTTGCACGAGGGGCGCATGCTCTTTTGCGACACGCCCGAGAATCTGAAGGGGAACCTCGACGGCGCCGTGGTCTCCATCGTCTGCGCCGAACCGCGCCCGGTGAAGGAGCTCATCTCCGGCATGGAAGGGATCTCGACCATGATGATCGTAGGTGACGGGCTGCACCTGGTCGTCAGGGAACCCGAGCGCCTGATCCCGGAACTGCGTTCCCGCATCGCCGCGGCGGGGCTCAAAGTCGACTCCGTCGAGAAGGTCGCGCCCAGCATCGAGGACCTTTTCGTGGAGGCGGTGCAAAAGAAGAAGGGGGAGAAGCCATGAACGGTCAGCCCCAGGCGGTCGTGGTGCAGGACCTCGTGAAACGCTTCGGCGACTTCACCGCGGTCGACAACATCTCCTTCGAGGCCTCGCGCGGCGAGATCTTCGGTTTTCTCGGCCCCAACGGCGCCGGAAAATCCACCACCATCAGGATACTCTGCGGCCTTCTGCACCCCACCTCGGGCAAAGCGCTGGTCGCCGGGGTCGACGTCGCGCGCGAACCGGAACGGGTGCGCCAGAATATCGGCTACATGTCGCAGAAGTTCTCTCTATACAACGACCTGAAGGTAATCGAGAACCTCCGCTTCTTCGCGGGGATGTACGGCGTCAACCAGGCCGACGCGGCCGAGCGTATTGCCTGGGCCATCGACATGGCCGGACTCACCGGCCGGGAGCACCTCCTCACCGGGACGCTCGCCGCCGGGTGGAAGCAGCGCCTGGCCCTTGGCTGCGCGGTGCTGCACCGCCCCCCCATCGTCTTTCTCGACGAGCCGACCTCCGGCGTCGATCCAATCTCGCGCCGGCTCTTCTGGGAGCTGATCCACCGCATGGCGGACGAAGGGGTTACCGTCTTCGTGACCACGCACTACATGGACGAGGCGGAGTACTGCAACCGGCTCGTGCTCATCGACCGCGGCAGGATCGTCGCCTCCGGCTCGCCGCTGGAGCTTAAACTCAAGAGCATGGAGGGGGAGTTGCTCCTCGTCGAATGCGACCAGGTTGGGAAAGCGCTCGAAGCGCTTCAGGAGGCGCCGGGGGTCACCGACGCCGCCATCTTCGGACACGCGCTTCACCTCGTTGTACCCGATGCAGAGAGGGCCATCCCGGAGGTGCGGAATTATCTCGGGGAACGCGGCATCACCGTCTCCCGCATCGAGCAGATCCGCCCGACCCTCGAGGACGTCTTCGTCTCGCTCACGAGCCTGAAAGGGCGCAGGGAAAAGGAGCAGGCATGAACTGGAACCGGCTGTGCGCCATGGCGCGCAAGGAGATGATCCAGATCCGGCGCGACGCCCGCAGCATCGGCATCGTCATCGCGATGCCCATCGTGATGCTCTTCGCCTTCGGCTACGGCGTCAGCTTCGACACGAAGCACATACCGGTCTACGTCTACGACCAGGAGCAGAGCCAGGCCTCCCGGGACTTCCTGAAGCGCTTCGAGTCCTCCCGCTACTTCAACGTGGTGCGCTCGGTCGGAAACTACCCGGAACTGGTGCACGCCGTCGACGCCGGGACCTGCCAGATCGGCCTCGTGATCCCCCCCGACTTCTCGGCAAGGCTCGGCTCCGGAGAACAGGTGCGCATCCAGGCGATCTTCGACGGCACCGACAGCAACAGCGCGAGCCTCGGCATGAGCTACACCGAGGCGGTGGCACAGGCGCACTCACAAAAGCTACAGCTCGATTGGTTGCGCGCCCGCGGACAGGGAAGCGTGCGCGCCCCCTTGAGCGTCGACTCCCGAACCTGGTTCAACGAGAACCTGGAGAGCATGGTGACCATCGTCCCCGGGGTGGTCGCCATGGTCATGGCGGTGGTGGGGACCTTCCTCACCTCGCTCACCGTCGCGCGCGAGTGGGAGCGAGGCACCATGGAGCAGCTCATCTCCACGCCGGTGACCCCCCTGGAGATCATGCTCGGCAAGCTCCTCCCCTACGTCGCCATCGGCCTCATCGACACCAGCGTCTGCGCGATCATGGCGGTGTGGTGGTTTGAGGTCCCCTTCCGCGGGCACATCTGGGTCTTTTTGCTGAGCACCACCCTCTTTCTCACCGTGGTGCTGTCGCTTGGCTACTTCTTCTCCGTGGTCGCGAAGACCCAGCTCGCGGCGAGCCAGATCTCGCTCATCGCCACCTTCCTGCCGGCCTTTCTCCTCTCCGGGTTCGTTTACCCCATCGACCAGATGCCGGCGGTGGTGCAGGGGATCACCCACATCGTGCCGGCCCGCTACTACATGGCCATCCTACGAAACGTCTTTTTGAAGGGGTCGTCGGTCTTCAACATGTGGCAGGACTTTTTCGGGCTTGCACTCTTTGCCGCCATTTTGGGGCTTGCGGCAACGCGCATCTTCCGCAAGAAGCTTACCTAAGGGGGGAAATCATGCTCGGCCGCCTGCGCCAGATGCTCATAAAGGAATTCCTGCACGTGATCCGCGACAAGAGGGCGAGGTTCTTCCTCTTCGCGCCGCCGGTCATCCAGACGCTCGTCTTCGGCTACGCCGCAACGCTGGAGATCAAGCACGTCCCGATTGCCATCGTCGATTACGACAACAGCCAGGTGAGCCGCGACCTCGTCTCGCGCTTCCAGGCAAGCCGCTACTTCGAGGTGCGGCGCCTGTCGGACCGGCGCGAAATTCCCGAGCTCATCGACCGGAACGAGGCGACCATGGCGCTCCAGATCAATTCGGGATTCGCCCGCGACTTAGGCAAAGGGGAAACCGCCCACCTACAGGTGGTCGTCGACGCGAGCAACTCCAACTCCGCCCTCGTCGGGCTTGGCTACGTGAACCAGGTAGCCCAGGGGTTCGCCCGGGAGTACCGGCTGAAAACGCTGGCACGGCAGGCGCCCGCTCTGGCCGGGGGACTCCCGGAGATCGTCGTGGAAAGGCGTCCCTGGTACAACCCGGACATGTCCAGCCAGTGGTTCTTCGTCCCCGGCGTCATCGGCAACCTCGTGCTCGTGATCGTGGTGACGCTGACGGCGTTCGCGGTGGTGCGCGAGCGGGAGATCGGCACCCTGGAGCAGATCATGGTGACACCGATCCGGCGCGTCGAATTCATCCTCGGAAAAACCATCCCCTTCTTCCTGATCGGCCTTTTGGACACCGCGCTCATCAGCGCCGCCGGAACGCTCTGGTTCCACGTGCCGCTGAACGGGAGCTTTCTCGTCCTCGGCGCCGGGACCGTCTTCTTCATCCTCTGCATGCTGGGGGTGGGGCTTTTCATCTCCACGGTCTCCGCGACCCAGCAGCAGGCCATGGTGACGAGCTTCTTCTTCATCATGCCCGCGGTCATCTTCTCCGGTTTCGGCTCCCCCATCAGCAGCATGCCCGAGATCCTGCAGCACCTCACCTACCTGAACCCGCTGCGCTACTACGAGGTGGTGCTAAGAAGCGTCTACCTGAAAGGTGGCGGCTTCGGCCTTCTCTGGCCCCAGATGGCGGCCATGGCCGCAATCGCACTTGTCATGCTGACAGTGAGCGTGCTGCGCTTCCAGAAATCCCTCGAGTAGCCCTGCCCCGCACAACGCACTTAATCTTTCTTTAATGCAAATATTATGATATTGCTACTATTAATTTATTCGCACGGGTGGCGTAACGGCCTCCCTGTACTCTGGAGGGTTGTCATGAAAAAGGAAGAAGTTAACGCACCGATCAGCAGGCGCGCCATGCTGAAGGGATCGCTATGTCTGGGGGTGTGCCTTGCCGCGCAGGGGACACTGAACGTCGAGGCCTCCGCGGAGGCGGCGCAGGTGGCCGACCGCCCGGAGGCGGCGCGGAAGCACTTTCTGAAGTCGACGAACTGCTCGCAAGCGATTCTCGAAAACTACGCCCCCGCCTACGGCATCAAGCCCGAACTCGCCTGCCGTCTCGCCACCGGCTTCGCCGGCGGCATGACCACCGGGCACGAGTGCGGTGCGGTGACCGCCGCCTACATGGTGCTGGGGCTCGCCCACGGCCCGCAGGAGTGGAAGGTCTTTCCAAAGGTCGAGGCGTTCAACAAGGAATTCAAGGCGCGGCACGGCGAGCTTGGATGCTCGCAGCTTCTCGGCGTGAACATGGCGGCGAAGGACGGGATGAAGGAAGCAAAACGGAAGGGGCTTTTCAAGACGCGCTGCCCCAACTACGTGAAGAGCGCCGGAGAGATCCTTGAGAAGATGATCTAGCTACGCGTCGGTCCATATGAAGTCCAATTCGTGGTCGATAATCCGCGGCGCAAGGTTCCCGCTGGGGATTATCGACCCCACCCCACCCACATCATCGCTAAATCATTGACGTAACGTAAACGGCATGTATAGAATGCGGCGCCGGAATTAATCTGACGAGCCCAGGTAAAGAACTCCTACCTTCAGTAGGAAGCCTCATTTCGGGCCGGAGATACGTCGATGCCGCTGCAGAGATACCACTCCAAAACCCGGGCGGAATACCTGATCGCCAGTGGGCGCGTCATCTTGGCGGCATTCTTTCTCCTCGCCGTGTGGCTCGACCCTTCAGAACCTTCCCGCTTCGCGCGGTTCACCTATGGCATCCTCGCAGGCTACCTCCTTTACTCGATCATCATCGGGTTCGTCATCCAGCGCAGGGGGTTCGGCTGGAAGACGCTGCACCTCGTAACACACGGCATCGACCTCCTTGTCTTCGCCGGCCTCATGTTCCTCACCACCGGGCCCAACAGCCCGTTCTTCGTCTATTTCATCTTCGTACTCGTCTGCGCCACCTTTCGCTGGCAGTGGCGCGGCACGCTCTGGACCGCGGTCACCGCCATGGCAGTAACCTTGCTGCTCGCATGGTACCCGTCCAACCTTCTCCTGCAGCAGAGCTTCGAGCTGAACCGCTTCATCATCCGCATCGCTTATCTTGCCGTTGTTGCGGGTCTGCTCGGTTACCTGGGCGCCTACGAGGAGTCGATGCGCGAGGTCCTTTACATGCTGTCGCAGTGGCCCGGTACGGCTCTGCCGGAGGAGCCGGGGCCCGACGGAGCAGGGATGCTCGGCCACGCGGCCGCCATCCTGCATGCGCCGCGCGTGGTGCTCTGCTGGGAAGAGGCGGAGGAGCCCTGGCTGCACGTTCTGACCTGGTCTGCGGAAGGATCGCGGTATGACCGTGAGGAGCCGGAGACTTTCGGCAACATCGTCGCGGAGGAGCTCTCCGAAGCCGGCTTTTTCTGCCGGGGCGGCGGGCAGGAACAGGCACAGGTGGTCTACAACAGCGCCGGCGGACTGCAAAAGTGGCACGGGGCTCCCTTCGACCAGAAGTTCGTGAGACATTTCGAGATCACCTCCGCAGTGGTTTCCCGGCTAGCCAGCGACAAGATCTCCGGATACCTCGTCGCCCTGGACAAGAGACACCCGACCCCGGACGACATGGTGCTGGGGGGGATCGTGGCTCGAGAGGTCGCGACGAGGCTTTCCCATGGCCTGCTGCTGAAACAGCTACAGCAGGCAGCCGCCGACGAGGAGCGCCTGCGCCTCGCCCACGACCTGCACGACGGCCTGCTGCAGTCCCTGGCCGGGGCCAGCCTGCAGTTGGAAACAGCCGCCCGCCTCATCGAGCATGACACGGCGGCGCGGGAGAGCATCCAGCAGGTTCAGCACCTGCTCGCCTCCGAGCAGCGCGACCTCAGAACCCAGATCAACGCGCTGAAGCGCTTCTTCTCGCGCCGAAAGCCCGAGGAGTTCGGCCTGATAAAGCGCCTGGAAGACCTCTCTGCTCGCGTACGACGGCAGTGGGAAATCACCTGTTCGATCAACTGCAGCACCCCCAAGCCGCCGCTTGAGCGGGGCATCGCCCGGGAGATCTATTTCGTTATCCACGAAGCCGTCATCAACGCGGTGCGCCACGCCGGTGCGGCGACCCTCAAGGTCAACCTCGCCTTCAACGCTCAATGGGTCCTGATTACCATCACCGACGACGGACACGGCTTCGCCTTCCAAGGACGCTACGACCAGGACCAGCTAAGCGATATGAAGCGCGGACCGGTGATGCTCAGGGAGCGGATCGAGGCTCTGAACGGCAAACTCACCATCGACTCGAGCGACCGCGGCACCCGCATCGACATCACCCTTCCCCTTGTGGAACAAGGAGCATGACATGGCCATACGACTGGTGCTTGCCGACGACCACCCCCTGATCCTGAACGGGCTGACGAGCCTCTTCAATTTCGAACCGGACTTCGAGGTGCTGGCAAGCTGCACCGACGGCGCCGCGGCCCTGGAGGCGATCCGGCGCGAGCAGCCCGACATTGCCGTCCTGGACATTCGCATGCCGGGTCTCACCGGCATCGAGGTGGCCAGGAAAGTGAACGAGGAGAAGCTGGGCGCGCGACTAGTGCTCTTGACCGCCGCCCTCGAGGACGAGGACATGCTCGACGCTGTCATGCTCGGCATCCAGGGGGTGGTGCTGAAGGAGATGGCGCCCCAGTTCCTGGTGCAGTGCATCCGCAAGGTTTATTCCGGCGAGCAGTGGCTGGAGAGGCGCTCGACCAAACAGGCCTTGGAGAAGCTTTTGAAGCGCGAGGCGGGGGCGCGCGAGATGGCCGCCCTGCTCACCCAGCGTGAGATCGAGCTGGTGCGCATGGTGGCGGCCGGGCTGCGTAACAAGGAGATCGCCGGAAAGCTCTGCATTAGCGAGGGGACGGTGAAGGTCCACCTGCACAACATCTACCAGAAGGTCAACGTGGACGGACGCGTGGCTCTTCTGCGCTACGCACAGGAAAAGGGACTGGTTTAGCAGCTGTCACGGCCATTCTCTTTGCAGTCCGGCGCATTTGCCTCTGCCATCCCACGCTGAAATCCCCCTAAATCCTCCTTCGCAAAGGGGGACTTTAAACCGCCCCCTCTTCTAAAAGGTAAAGACCTCACAGGTCGCAACCATTCTGAGGGGGCGTTCCTGCACACGCACTGTCACAATTCCCGTTTTACTGTCAACACCCTATAGCTATGGGAATTTTTTTCTCACAGGCCTCACTTTCCCCCCTTGCAATAAAACATCTTTCTACTACAATCATAATTCAGTCAGTTCGGGTTCGTGCTCCAAAGAGTCCATCGTTTCGCCGTGAGCTAAAGGGAGGCCGGGATGAGCAAGACGAGAACAGAGGGAAGAGACGACACTGAATTCTCAATCAGCAGAATCCTGAAGGAACGCGGCGTTTCACGACGCGACTTCCTGAAGTTCTGCTCCACGATGACCGCCGCGCTTGCCCTCCCCCCCTCTTTTGCCCCCTCGGTGGCGCGCGCCCTTGACGAGGTGAAACGCCCCACGCTTGTATGGCTCGAGTTCCAGGGATGTACCGGCGACAGCGAGGCGCTTCTGCGCGCGGCGAACCCGACCGTCGGCGAGATCGTCCTCGACATCCTCTCGGTCGACTACCACGAGACCATCATGGTCGCGGCCGGGCACCAGGCGGAGGCGGCCCTCGAAAAGGCGATCACCGACCACAAGGGGAAATACTTCGCCGTCATCGAGGGGTCCATCCCGATGAAGGACGGCGGGGTCTACGGATGCGTCGGGGGAAAATCGAACCTCGCGCGCGCCCGGGAGGTGTGCGGCAACGCCGCGGCGACCATCGCCATCGGCAACTGCGCCTCCTACGGCGGCATCCCGGCGGCGGCCCCGAATCCGACCGGCGCGGTCGGCGTCAAAGAGGCGGTTCCCGGCGCCACCGTGATCAACCTCCCCGGATGCCCCTGCAACGCGGACAACCTGACCGCCACCATCGTCCACTACCTCGTCTTCAACAAGATCCCCGCGCTCGACGGCCACGGCCGCCCCCTCTTCGCCTACGGCAAGCGCATCCACGACAACTGCGAGAGACGCCCGCACTTCGACGCCGGCCAGTACGTGGAGGCGTGGGGGGATGATGGGCACCGCAGGGGATACTGCCTCTACAAGATGGGTTGCAAGGGACCGGCGACGTTCCATAACTGCCCCACCCAGCGCTACAACGAGAAGACCGCCTGGCCCATCGGCTCGGGTCACCCCTGCGTCGGTTGCGCGGAGCCGCAGTTCTGGGATGTCATGTCCCCCATGTACGGCAGGCTCCCGAACGTGCCCGGCTTCGGCATCGAGCACACCGCAGACGCCATTGGCCTCGGGCTTGCCGCCGGCGCCGCGGGTGCCTTCGTGGTGCACGGCGCGCTCAACGCGATGAGAAAGGACAAGGAACCGGGCGAAGACACCAAGGAGGATTGAGATGACCAAGATCGTTGTCGACCCGATCACTAGAATTGAAGGGCACCTGCGCGTCGAGGCGGAGGTCTCCGGCGGCAAGATCAGCAACGCCTGGGTCTCCGGCACCATGTTCCGCGGCATAGAAAAGATCCTTAAGGATCGCGACCCGCGCGACGCCTGGTACTGGACCCAGCGCTTCTGCGGCGTCTGCACCACGGTGCACTCGATCGCGTCGATCCGCGCCGTCGAGGACGCTTTGAAGATCCCGGTCCCCCCCAACGCGCAGCTGATACGTAACATCATCATCTCCATCCAGAACACCCAGGACCACGTGATCCACTTCTACCACCTGCACGCGCTCGACTGGGTGGACATCACCTCGGCGCTGAAGGCCGACCCGGTGAAGACCGCCCAGCTCGCCGCCTCGCTCTCGGAATGGCCCAACAACTCGGCCACCCACTTCAAGGCGGTGCAGGAGAAGCTGAAGGCGTTTGTCGCCTCCGGTCGCCTCGGCCCCTTCGCCAACGCCTACTGGGGGCACCCCGCCTACAAGCTCCCCCCCGAGGCGAACCTGATGGCGACGGCCCACTACCTAGAGGCGCTCGAGTGGCAAAAGGACATCATCAAGATCCACGCGATCCTCGGGAGCAAGAACCCGCATCCGCAGACCTTCCTGGTCGGGGGTATGTCCATCCCGATCGACCCGGATTCCCAGAACGCGCTGAACGCCGACAAGCTGATCGAGGTGAAGCGCCTACTCGCCAAGGCCCAGGAGTTCGTCGAAAAGGTCTACATCCCGGATCTCCTCGCGGTCGCCTCCTTCTACAAGGAGTGGGCAGGTATCGGCGCCGGGGTCGGCAACTACATGTGCTATCCGGAGTTCCCTGATGCGGCGGGCAACAACTGGCTCCCCGGTGGGGCGATCCTGAACCGGGACCTCTCGAAGGTGGTGGCGCTCGACCAGAAGAAGATCACCGAGCACGTGGAGCATTCCTGGTACCAGGACGCCGGGAGCGACGGAAAGGGGCTGCACCCCTATGAGGGCTCCACCGAACCGAACTACACCGGCCCCAATCCTCCCTACCAGTACCTCGACACGGACAAGAAGTACTCCTGGGTCAAGGCGCCGCGCTACGAGGAGAAACCGATGGAGGTGGGGCCGCTCGCCCGCGTGCTGGTCGCCTACGCCTCAGGCCACAAGGAGACCAAGGGGGCGGTGGACCTGGTACTCGGGAAACTGAACGTTCCCCCCGAGGCACTCTTCTCGACGCTTGGCCGCACCGGCGCCCGCGGCGTCGACTGTCTCGTCATCGCGCGCCAGGCTCCGAAGTGGCTCGACGAGCTGATCGGCAACATCGCCAAGGGGGACCTTAGAATCCACTCGAACGAGAAATGGGATCCCGCCTCCTGGCCCGCCGAGGCTCACGGCTACGGCTGGCACGAGGCGCCGCGCGGGGGTCTCGGGCACTGGATCAAGATCAAGGACCAGAAGATCCTCAACTACCAGGCCGTGGTCCCCTCCACCTGGAACGCGTCGCCGCGCGACGCGAAGGGACAGGCGGGCCCCTACGAGGCCGCTCTTCTCGGGACACCGGTCGCCGACCCGGAAAAACCGCTCGAGATCCTGCGCACCATCCACTCCTTCGACCCCTGCCTCGCCTGCGCCGTGCACGTCCTCGACGCGACCGGGCGGGAGATGGTGCGCGTGAAGGCTTCCTAGACAAGGAGGTGGGCCATGTCGGACCGTTGCAAGTTCAAGCAGTACGTCTGGGAACTGCCGCTGCGCTGGTTTCACTGGATCAACGTGCTCGCCATCGTGGTTCTCTCCGGGACCGGCTTCCTGATCGGCCATCCCGTTACGCTGGGAAGCTCGCCCTCTGATTACGCCATGGGGTGGATCCGCTTCGTGCACTTCGTCGCGGCCTACGCCTTCACGGTGAGCGTCGCCTCGCGCGTCGTCTGGGCCTTCATCGGCAACGAGCACGCAAGCTGGCGCGCCTTCTTCCCGATGTTCAGCGCGAAGGGACGGGAAAAGCTCAAAAAGATGCTGAACTACTACCTGCTCCGCTCCCACGAGGTCCCCGAGACGGTCGGGCACAACCCGCTCGCCACCACCGCGTACTTCGTGCTCTTCCTGATCTACCTCACGATGATCCTCACTGGCTTTGCCATGTACACCTCCCACACCCCGGGAGGGATCATGTTCAAGTCGCTTGGCTTCATGTACTCGCTTTTCAGCCTGCAGGGGATGCGCCTTGCCCACCACATGGGCATGTGGCTCATCCTAGGCTTCGTCGTCAACCACATCTACAGCGCTTGGCTTATGGACATAAAGGAGCACGGAGGCGAGATTTCCAGCATGTTCAGCGGCTACAAGTTCACGGTCAAACAAAAAGGAGAATAACGGGTGAAAGCAAACTCGATGAAACAACAACCGGCGCCGAAGTTCCTGGTGCTCGGCGTAGGGAACCTGGTGATGGGGGACGACGGCGTGGGGATACGCGTGGTGCAGCAGTTGCAGCGCGAGTACCGCTTCCCGAAGAGCGTGGAGATCGTCGACGGGGGGACGCTGGGGCTCGACCTCCTCCCGGTGTTAGAGGGGCGCAGCCACCTCATCATGGTCGATGCGGTGGAGACGGGAAAGGAACCCGGCACCTGCGTGCGGCTTGCCGGGGAGGAGCTTCCGATCGCCCTGGAGACGAAGGTTTCGCCGCACCAGATGGGGCTGAAGGACCTCCTGTCCGTGGCGAGGCTCATGGGGCAGGCACCTGGGGAGATGGTGCTGATCGGCGTGCAGCCGGGAAGCATAGAGATGGGGACCGACTTAACCCACGAGGTGTCCCTGCAGGTGGAGACCATGAAGGGGGCGGTGCTCAAGGAGCTCACCGCGTTCGGCGTCGAGTGCCGGCCCGTCTCGCGTGCCGTCAACGTCTGCAGGGACTAGCCCGATGCCCCGCCGCGCCGTCTCGCTCATCATCCTCGCCGCCCTTATGAGCGGCTGCACCGACACCCCACGGGGCGGGTCCCCCCCCGTGGTAACGGAGCGGGGTGGGCAGCTCTTCAAGGAGCGCTGCGCCCCCTGCCACCCGAACGGCGGCAACGTACTCACACCCGGCAAGACCCTGCATGCAGGCGTCCTCGCCGACCACGGCATAACGACGCCAGCCGACATCGTGAAGAAGATGCGCAACCCAGGCCCCGGGATGCTCCGATTCGACGAGACGACCATCCCGGACGCCGACGCGCGTCTCATCGCGGATTACGTCCTCGCCACCTTCCGCTGATGGACAGACTCATCCGTCACGCTCGCCGTCCCGCGTAACTGCCCACCCCGACGGCACCTGCCCTTTTTTCTCGCACGCCGCGGCCGGCCCCTTCGCCGCCCCCCGGCATTGAACCGCTTGATATCACGCACCAATCTTATCGGTCGCGCATGGCACGCGTCATGTAATCGGGAATATGGCGAGGGGCGCCCCCTCGCGTATCCCATCGAGAAAAGGAGTCTGCCATGAAAAAGCTGCTGTCCACGATATCGTCCTGCTGCCTCACCCTCATGCTGCTCGCAATGCCCGCTGCCGCAGGCGAGATAACAATCTCCGCCGCGGCGAGCCTCAAGGAGGCGGTGAACGAGATCACCGAGAAGTTCGTCCAAAAGCACCCGGGAATGAAGATCACCAGGAACTACGCCGCGTCCGGGACACTCGCAAAACAGATCGAAAGCGGCGCGCCCGCGGACATCTTCATCTCGGCCAACGAGGAGTGGATGAGCCACCTGAAAGAGAAGAAACTCGTTGCCGCGGCCTCCATCGACACCTTCACGCGGAATACCCTTGTCTTTGCCGGCGCCACGACGCGAAAGATCTCCGGCATGCACGACCTTCCTTCCCTCGGTAGCATCGCCATCGGCAGCCCCAAAAGCGTTCCCGCCGGGGAATACGCCGAGGAGGCGATGAGAAAGGCCGGGCTCGAGAAGCAGCTCAACGGGAAATTGATCCTCGCCAAGGACGTAAGGGAGAGCATGATGTACGCCGAACGCGGAGAGGTCGACGGCGCCTTCGTCTACCGCACCGATGCCCTGCTGGGAAAACACGCCAGGATCCTTTTCACGGTGCCGCAGCAACTCTACCCACGCATCGTTTACCCTATGGCACTCACAACAAACGGCACGAATAACAGGGACGCTGCCGAGTTTTTACACTACCTCAAAAGACGCGAAGCAAAGTCGGTACTGAGCCGGTACGGTTTCGCCGTCGATTAACCACAACCCAAGGGTCCAACCGACCGTCAAAACGTTGCTGAGACAGAGATTTGGGCACTATTAGCCCCTTTTATAACAATTTCCTTTCAGAGAATTAAATTATTTGATAATAATGGTAACGTTCCAACCTGGTGATGTTTTCTCCTATGGCAGCATGCGGTACCGGCAAAGGTCAACTATGGCTAGTAAGACTTCCAGCGAATCTTTCGATGACGCCACACAAAGCAGCGCCACGGGCGAACGCTACCTCGAAATACTCGACCAGGCGCCTGCCCTGATCTGGCGCGCCGACAGCGAGAACCGGCGCGATTGGCTCAACGGCGCCTGGCTCGCCTTCACCGGCCGGGCGATGGAACAGGAACTGGACGAGGGGTGGATCGCGGGGGTGCACGTCGAAGACCGGGAGCGCTACATCGGCGAGCGGCTCGGCGCTTTTCAAAAGCGGGAGCCTTTCGAGATCGAGTACCGGCTGCGGCGTCACGACGGCCATTACCGCTGGATCTTCGACATAGGCCGTCCGGTATTCTCGAATGAGGGCGGCTTCGACGGGTACATCGGCTACTGCTTCGACATAACGGACCGGAAGAAGGCCGAGAGAGATCTGAACGCCGCACGGGAAAGCGCCGAAGCGGCCAACCGCGCGAAGAGCTACTTTCTCGCCAACATGAGCCACGAGATCCGCACCCCGATGAACAGCATCATGGGGATGTCGCAGCTCCTCGCCTTCACCGACCTTACGCCGGAACAGAAGGAATACGTGGACGGCATCCTTGATTCCTCTCAGGGGCTGCTGACCATCGTCAACGACATCCTCGACCTCTCGAAGGCGGAAGCCGGCAGTATCGAGTTGGAGTGCCACGGTTTCAGCCTCAGGCAGAGCCTTGCGGAAGTGGTGAGGACCCAGATGCCGGTCATCAACAGGAAGGGGCTTGCCTTCAGGACTGAAATCGACGACGACGTCCCCGACGAGTTGATGGGAGACCGGTTGCGGGTGAAGCAGGTGTTCCTCAACGTGCTCGGCAACGCCATCAAGTTCACCAACGCGGGCGGTATAACCGTCTCCGTTCAAGTCCATGAGCAAAGCGCAGGCGTGGCACGCCTGAAGATCAGCGTCGCCGATACCGGCATCGGCATCGCCGCCGAGGCGATAAAGCGCATCTTCACGCCCTTTAGCCAGGAGGATGCCTCCATCACCAGGCAGTACGGCGGCACCGGACTCGGCCTCTCCATCAGCAGCGAGCTGGTTCATCTCATGGGGGGGCATATCTGGGTCGAAAGCCGCAAGAACCACGGCAGCACCTTCCACATGGTGATCCCCTTTCGTCTCGAGCGCAGCTAGTAGCTCCCCCGCCCAAGCCCCGCCTGCCCCTCCCGACTGGTCCGACTGGTCTGCGAGGGATTTTTTTCTTGACTTTAGTTTGCCGTCAAACTAGATTCCCCTCCCATGGAAACCAAGAGCATCGCAGCACTCATAAGCGACACCCGCGCCGGCATCAACCGGCACCTGCTCCAGGAACTGAAGCGCCTGGGGATCGAAGGACTCGCTCCGTCGCACGGCGCCATCCTGCACCACCTGTTCAACAACGAGCAGGTGACCATGAAGGACCTCGCCAAGGCGGTGCGGCGCGACAAGTCGACGGTGACCGCGCTGGTCGGCAAACTGGTCGCAAACGGCTATGTCGAGAAGGCGAGCAGCACCCAGGACCAGCGGACCGTCTTCGTGAGACTCTCCCCCAAGGGCCAGGCGCTCAAGCCGGTATTCCAGGAGGTGTCGCGTAACCTCATCGAAAGGATATGGCGCGGTTTCGACGAAACGGAGCAGCAGGAACTGATACGCCTGCTCAGGAAGGTGAGAGGCAACCTCCCGTAATTTTATAGCCGCCCCGCTTACGTCACCCCCCTCCCCCAATCACTCCCCCCTTCTTTTCTCACCTGTTGCCATCCCGCCAAACTTCGCTACCGTTCTTACTTGTTTTTTTTAAGGACAATGCGGCGGCCCGGTCGCCGGCGCGGGAGGTGCGACGATGGCATACGGAGCCTGGATCGGCAACCTGAAGGTGAACGGTCGCGGTGGGAACTACGGAACGGTGAAGCTCCTGCTTGACGAGACCATGACCGGGGAAAACCCGACGCGCCTCGGCATCACGGTCGAGATCGCCGGTCCCGGGATGCCTCCCGACGCGTTCGAGGTGGAGCTCTTCACCAACCTGAACCGACGTGACTTCGTGAAGACCCACGAGCCGCTCGCCGACTCGGGCGGGCCCACCTCCTACTGGATGCCGTTGCGCATGTCCTTTCTTGGACGCTCCTTCGACAACCTCGTCTTCACCGCTGAACTCCCCGTCACCAAGTGCGGCGCCTATCGCATCACGGCACGCTACCGCATGACCGGCACCGATACCTGGTGGTGGCATAACGACTTCGCCCCCCGCCCAAATGATCGGCTGCAGCGCGACTGCGCCGTGGTGGTCTCCCCCGCCAAGGCGGCCAGATCACGGCTTTACGAAGCGAACGCCCTCACCGTGGAGGCACTCGCCGGTGGCTCCTACGAGAACCGCAGCACGCTCGATGACTTCCTCTCCATCCACGACTTCGACGGTTTCAACCCCTTCCAGCTCACCTACGTCAACAACGAGCTCGGCTTCAACACGCTCTGGCTGATGCCGGTATTCCCGAACACGCAGTGGCGCTGGGACCGAGCCAGGTGGCAGTGGGCGCCCAACGACAACCCGGGTAGCCCCTATTCCTCACGAGATTACTGGAGCATCAACCGCTGGCTCGCCGACAACGCGGCACCGGCACGGGCCCTCGACCTGTTCCGGATGCTCTTCGATGAGGCAGCCGCCGTCGACCTCGACGTCTTCATAGATCTCGCCTTCAACCACGCGGGGCGCGACGTCATCTACGGCGCAGGCGCCGTCGACCTCGGTTTCTGCACCATGCAGGATGAGGAGCAGTGGATCCGGGAACACCACCCTGCCTGGTGCACCCGCGGCACCGCCTTCGTCGACGGGCACAGCGTCCCCTACTACCGCGAACCTGCCGGCTCGGATTTCGAGTGCGCGGTGTGGGCCCCCACGGACCGGCTCAATGAGCATGTCTGGGACGATGCCAACGTCGACTGGTTCTTCGGAGACTACGCGGCCCTTGGTCCCAAGCCCGGCCGCGCCGCCGACTACTGGGGGAACCCGGTGTCGCACTACGACCCGAAGGGAAACGCGGAGGACGAGAGTGACCTCTTCTACACCGACCTGGCGGTGCAGGCCGAGACCGAGAAACTGTGGCAGTACTTCGGCTACATCCTTCCCTACTGGATCGAGAAAAGCGGCGGGAAGCTGGCCGGCATCCGGGCCGATTTCGCGCAGGGGCTACCCAACCAGCTCTGGGAGTACATCGTGAACCGCACCCGCAAGGCCCGCTGGGACTTCATCTTCCTCGCCGAGGTGCTCGACCCGGACGTGATCCAATACCGACTGAACCGGGTGTTCGACGTCCTCACCACAAAGGACCACCACCTGTACCGGCAGGAGGAGGTCCGGATGAGCGACCTCTTCGCGTCGCTCGAGCAGGAAAGCACCCTCTTCGGCGGCGAGGCGCTCGTGATGCACAACGGGACCAGCCACGACGAGGGAGGCAATGCGGACAAGTGGGCCATGGCCGCTCGCTACGCGGTGACCGCCGCCATGTACGGCTGTCCCATGGTGTTCATGGGGCAGCCGCTCGGGCTTGCCGACAAGCTCCCCTTCAGGGACAGCTGGGCGAATATGTACCGGGCGTGGAGCGATGAGATCCCTGAACGGGAGGCGGTGGGACGGATGTACTTGCGGATCAACCAGGCTCGGGAGACCACGGCGGAGCTGAGGGAGCCGAAGCGCTACTTCCTTAGCCTATCAGGGGGTGGTTTCCACGAAGAAGTATTTTCCGTGGCGCGCTGGCGGGACGAGGGAGAGAAAGACTCGGTGACGCTGGTTTTCGTGAATCTGAACGTCCATCACGGTAACGCCGGGACCTTCACCATCCCCAGCGCCATCAGGCTCTCAGGTAACTACCAGGTGCGCAACCTGGTCGCGGACGACCCGCACCTGCAGCTGTGGGGCACTCCGCGCAGCGCCGAGGCCCTCTACGACGACGGCATCTTGGTCGTTTTCACCCTCCCCAACGAGGTGCAGTACTTGAAACTGGAACCGGCGTAAAGCGTGCCGTGCGCCCGAAGGGGGCTAATCCTCTCACACAGGCGGCCCGAGCACGAAGTTCGCGATGGTGTAGGCGATCTGCTCCGGGGCGCAGCGGTCGTTGTTGAACATGAGGTCGTAGAGCAAGGGGTCGTGGTCGTCCTGGCTCAGAAAATCTCTGGTGAAGCGGTCACGCACCTTCTGCTGGCGGTGCATGAGTTTCTCCGCCTCCTCTTCTTCGATGTTGAGGCGCCTGGCGAGGGTGGAGATTTTGAATCGCTCCGAGGCGAAGATGCGGAAGTGGTAGGAATGCTCCTGGTGCCTGGTGATGATGGAGCCCCCCAGTTCGAGAATCAGCACGTTTCCCTGCTCCGCCAGCGCGGCCACGTGTTGCGAGAGGGGGAGAAAATAGTCGTAGTTGCTTTTCCAGCGCGACGAAAAGGTGGCGAGGATCTCGGAAAGCATGCGGCTGTTTTCGCCCAGCGTCTCGAGGATCTCCTGTGAGAGGTTGTGGCGGCGCGCCACCTCCTCAATAACCGCCTTGTCGATCATGACCCATTCATCGCCGGTCCGCTGCATGAGTATCTCGCGCAACAGTTCCGCCATCGGGTAGCCGGTGCAGCCGTATTCGCGGGAGATGGTGATACAGGGGCGGGGTTTTGGCTTTGCCTGGCTTCTGGCCGCCTTGTCCTTCTGTCTGCGGTTGTACTCCTCGAGGCTGCCGATCCTCAGATCGACCGAGGGTATGAACAGGTTGTCCGGCATGTTCCCGCTCCTTTCATCGTTTCATTGCAGTGTCCAGCCTTTTCAGCTCATCTCCTTCAGCTCCCGGATCAGGTCGACCTGACGCTGGAAGATGAACCGGGAGAGTACCCCCTCGATATGCGCATCGGAGTAGATGGAGAACCTGCAGAGAGCGCCCCCCTCCTCCTTGGTGCAGTCGACCACGGCGGCGTTCAACTGCAGCGGCGTCACGGTGTTGTGCAGAGGGTTCGGGATCATCACCTTCAGGACGACCTCGTCCCCTTTTGCCAGGTCGCTCGGCGCTTCGCTCAGGATGGAGAAGCCCCCGAGGGAGACGTCGAGGGCCTTTGCCTTCAAGGTCCCTCCGGGCGCCGCGATCTCGGCTTCGCAAGGGGGATCGAGCTCGAGTCTCAGCGAGGTGCGCTGCTCGGCAAGCACGTCGATGTAACTGAAGTTGTGCAGCGAAGCCATCATGCGACGCACATCGGAGTCCTTCACTTCGGCCAGAAGCGACTGCGGAAAACTGCCGCATTTGATGCAGGTCCGTCCGGAATGGCCAAGTGCGACCGCCTGCTGCGGGTGCACGTCCAGTTCGAGCACCTCGCCGCATAGCTCCACCAGGGTGGCGGGATAGCTGATCGGGAGTCCCTTGTAATAGTTCACGAGCTTCACCCGAGTCCCGGCACCGGACTTTATCATGTCGCGAAGGCGCGTGAGGATCTCGACGCGGTCCTGCTCGATGGAACTGTTGACTGCGGCTCGGTAATGGCTTGGATCCATGTCAGGTCGTCCCCGCTCTAGAGCAATCCGTGTCGTTTGAGCATGCCCATGAGGTCGGCCCGTGCAACCGGCTTCACGAGATAGTCGGTGCAATCGCCGTCCCACATCGCTTCCTGGACGTTTTCCGGGGAGTTGAGGGAACTGGTCATGATGATGACGCTCTTTTTGTCCTGGTGCTGAGCATCCTTTTCTGCCTGGCGCATCAGCCTTAACGCCTGCTGCCCGTCCATCTCCGGCATGATGATGTCGAGCAGCACAAGATCGAAGGGACGCCCTTCCCTTAGGGCGCCGGTGAAGAGATCCACCCCTTGCCTGCCGTTGTCCGCGACCTCTATCTCCGCAACATCCTTCAAAAACAGCATGAGCCCCTCACGCAGGAACTCGTTGTCCTCGATGATCAAGCACTTCATATGGCTCCTCGTCTGCGACACCCGCCGCTCGGGCGCCCCACGCAGGGTTGTTTTCGGCGCTGCCGTCCTGCGTCTGACCAGTTTTCTTATCGGCCGCGGTTAATTAACCTTGAGGTTTTCTGATGCTGCTTCCTCCTCGAGCGCGGTGCGTACCGCCTCATCGTATCCGGTGAGCGGAATGGGGAGAATCTTCCTGATTGTGTCGTCGTGACAAATCACCTCGTTGCCGAGTCCCTCGATGAGCGGCATGGAGATCGAGGGCTTGACCGGGGTTATGAGCCAGACCCAGTAGGAGGAAAGCTTGGGAGTGAGAAACGGGACCGGGAATATCTTGATGAATCTCTTCTCGATCTCGGCGAAGCGCTCCATCATCTCCCGATAGGACAGGAGTTCGGGGCCGCCGATGTCGTAGGTCTGTCCGGCGGTGCGTTCGTCCTTGAGACAACCGACGAGGTAGGCGATGACGTCCTGTACCGCGATGAACTGGCAGCGTGTGGAGACCCAGCGCGGGGTCACCATCACCGGGAGACGTTCCACCAGGAACCGGATCATCTCGAAGGAGGCCCCGCCAGCGCCGATGATGACGGCGGCGCGCAGGTAGGTGGTCTGGAAATTACCCTTTTGCAGAACCCTAGCCACCTCGAGGCGACTCGCCAAATGCTCCGAGAGTTGATCGCTCTCCTCACCCAGCCCCCCAAGATAAATGACCCGCTTTACCCCCTGCATCTCGGCGGCACGTATGAAGTTTTGGGCTGCCTGCCGGTCGCGTTCGTCGAACCCGGCCCGGTCGCCTCCCATGGCATGCACCAGATAGTAGGCCGTCTCGATGCCTCTCAAGGGGGCGACCAGTGAGTTCGCCTCCAGGAGATCACCCTGCGCCACCTCGACCTGCGTGGGGAAGGCGGTCGAGGAACTGCGCACCAGGCAGCGCACCGGAATCCCTTCCGCGGCGAGGGCGGCAACCAGTCGTCTGCCGATGAAACCGGTTGCACCAGTCACCAGCACCTTGGCCCTTGCGTTCACACTCTCACTCACATGTTCCTCCTGACAACCGCCTGCCTTTTGTTTGAACTGAACCAGTTTAGGTGCAGATGAATCGTTGTCAACAGCTCCATGAAACGCTAAAGCGGGGGCCGTCACAGCAGTTTTGCTGTTTCACAACCTGCCACCCTTGGATTATTATATCGGTTCGGACTCTGAGAAACTTCCATCTGCGTTCCAATAACCAGCTAAAGGAGAAACAAGCAATGAAAGTCATGGTTGATCTGTGCATCGTTCCCCTTGGTGTCGGCGTCTCACTTTCCAGTTACATCGCTGCTTGTGAGAAGGTTCTGGCCGATGCGGGACTAAAGACCGCGCTGCACTCGTACGGGACCAACATAGAGGGAGAATGGGACGAAGTATTCGCCGCCATCAAGCGTTGTCACGAGACCGTCCACGCCATGGGAGCCCCGCGCATCACCACCACGGTGAAGCTCGGCACCCGCACCGACCGCGAACAGACCATGGAGGACAAGATCAGGAGCGTGCAGGAGAAGATGTAGCGGAAGGAAGGTGGCACAGACCGAGGGTTTGAGATGGCCAATTTGCACGAGACCTTCTTGCAAATGATTGGAGCGGTCTTAGACTCTGTTCCTATCCCAATAGGAGGTCTGCTATGCCAAAGAAACTCGTGGTCTGCTTTGACGGAACGTGGAACAAGCCGGACGAGGAAACTGACGGGAAAGACTCCAATACCAATGTGGAAAGGCTCTTTGTCTCCCTTGACGGAGTGGACGCACGTCAGCACTCGGGGAGCACACTGCCTGACGGCGCCACCTTGAAATGGTACGACTCGGGGGTAGGCACCAAGTGGTACGAGCACATCCGCGGCGGCGCCTTCGGCTACGGACTCTCGCTGAACATACGCCAGGGGTACAAGTTCCTCATCGACAATTATGAGCCGGGCGACGAGATCTATACCTACGGCTTCAGTCGCGGTGCTTACACGGCGAGGAGTATGGTGGGACTGATCAGGAATTCCGGACTGCTCGACAGAACGAAGATCCTGACAATGGGGGAGGGAGACGAGGAGAAATATCCGTCCTGGCAGCGCCCGAGCATGGATGAGTTCAGGAGGATGAGCCCCGAGGACGTTCCCCACATCATCGACGCGTACCAGCTCTACCGCAACCGGGACGGCGGCGCGGATACCGATTTCGCGCTTAAATTCAGGGAGCGGTACGCTCATAAGGACGTGAAGATAAAGCTGCTCGGCGTTTGGGACACGGTGGGCGCCCTGGGCATTCCCTTCAAGCTGTTCGATTCCTTCAATGCCGAGCACTACCAGTTCCACGACCAGGAGCTTAGCGCCATAGTCGAGAACGCCTTTCACGCCATCGCCATAGACGAGCACCGCGAGAACTACGCCGTGACGATCTGGAACCCGAAGCAGAAAGTCAACCAGGTGATGGAGCAGGTGTGGTTCGCCGGTGCCCATGCCGATGTCGGCGGAGGCTATAAGGTCGCTGAACACCCGCTGGCCGATGCGGCGCTGGCGTGGATGCAGAGAAAGAGCCTTCTGGAGGGAAAAGGCCTCACCTTCACCGATATTCAGAAGGTGGATGGGACGAAACTCGAACAGGCGCAACCGACCGACTCATACAGGCAGTTTCTAGGCGGGGTCTATCGGATGCTCAAGGAGCCGTACTACCGGAAGATGGGTATCACCGAGTTCGGCAACGAATTTTGCAGCGCCTTCTGCGGCCAGATCACGGGTTACGCCCCGAAAAATCAGGGTTACGTTGCGGTGAAGGTTGAGTTGGTTTCCAATCCGGAGTCATAGCCGGAGTACGTAACGAGGCGGTGGGTGTCGCTGATCACCGGTCTTCTACCGAGAGGATTTCGACCTCGAAGAAGACGTCGTGACCGGCGGGAAGGGGCTCGCGGTACTCGCGCGGGCGACCGGGGAGGGAAAGAGAAACGTCACCTCCCGCTCCTGGGCCGAAATCGTAGGCGACTCCGGGGGAGCGTTCGGTTGAGAAGGCGAAATGGGAGCCTATCGGGAATGGAAAGAGGTTCGCCTCGGCTGCGGGAACCCGGACGATGCGGTGATCTCCCGGCACCATCCCCAAGAGCCCCTGCTCCAGGGCGGGCGGCACCCTCCCGTCCCCCACGACGAACTCCAGGGTGTTACGTTCGCCGACTATGTAAACCCTGCCGTCCTCGAGCCTGCACTTGTACCTGATGTTCACCGTTTTGCCGGTTCCGGTTTCCATGGGGCACCACCTTTCAAGGGGTCTTATGAAAACCAGAATATAGTAACGTTAACGATTCCAAACGCAACCGGCGCCGACTCAGATACCGATCCAGGCAGCCCCGAAAACTCCGGCGGAGTCCCCAAGCCTGTGCCTCAGGATCGGCGTGCGCAGGTCGTTGTGGAATACGTAGTGCCGCACCCTTTCCAGGCCGGCATCGTAGAGCTCATCGATGTTGGAGAGCCCGCCCCCCAGCACCACGGCGTCCGGGTCGAGCATCGAGATGAGCCCGCCCATACTGCGGCCGAAGTCGTCGAGGAAGGTGTTGAAGGCGACCAGGGCCCGGGGCTCTCCCCTGCGCGCCCCCGCCACGATCTCCTCCATGGTGAGGCTCACGCCGTTGCGGGTGAGGTAGGCCGCCTCGACACCGGAGCCGCTGATCTTGGTCTCGATGCAACCGCGGTTGCCGCAGTAGCACATGGCACCAGCCGGGTCTATCGATATGTGCCCCCACTCCCCGCTGATCCGGTGCGGCCCTTCGCGCACCACACCGTCCACGCAGATCCCTCCGCCGCACCCGGTTCCCATGATCACGCCGAACACGAGCCCGTAACCCGCCCCCGCTCCCTGGCGGCATTCGGCGAGGGTGAAGCAGTCCGCATCGTTACGGACCGCGATCTTCCGCTCCAGAAGCCGCTCCAGGTCCGCCTGGAAGGGGCGCCCGATGAGGCACACCGAGTTCGCGTTGCGCACGAGGCCGGAGACCTCGTCGACCGAGCCGGGTATGCCGATGCCGACGGTGCAGCCGGCACCCGCCGGAACAAGGGACGCAAGGTCGCGCACGAGCCGCACCACCGACTCGACGATCGCCTGGTACCCCTCGGCAAGAGGCGTCGCGCGGCGCTCCCGCGTGAGCACGGTGTCCCGCGCATCAAGCAACACCCCTTCCGTCTTGGTCCCACCCAGGTCTATCCCGATGCGGTAAAGCTCCGTAGGCTGCATTTTGTTGCTCCTTAATGATTCCAAATCCTATGCCGCGACGACGTCCACTCCTCCCCTCTCCCTCCGGGAGAGGGTGCCCGAAGGGCGGGTGAGGGCCTTGCCACAAAGCTGGAAAGTTGCAGCTGCCGACGCCCTCACCCTGCCCTCTCCCGAAGGGAGAGGGTACGCAGAGGTACGCGGCGGAAGATCATGTATGATCCGGAACGGAAAAGCCCCCGGAGACGGGGGCCGTGAGAGCAACCATTATATAAATGTTGCACGGTGTGAGCCAGGAAGAACAGAGCCCCGCCACTCCGCGCGCCCCTACTTCCCGCTCTCCTCCGGCTCCACCTTTTTCTCCTTCAAAAAGACCACGATCGCCCCGCTCCCCCCCATGTCGTTGGGAGCCTGAACGCACTCAGCTACCATCCCCTTACCGTTTTCCCTTAGCCACTTGGCCACGGCCGTCTTCAGCACCGGCTCCCCAGGGGAGTTGTTCCCCTTGCCGGTGATGACGAGCACCCCTTTCTGGCCCCGGTTGTACGCCCCCTTGACGAAACGCTCCAGGTTCTCAAGCGCTTCATCTCTGGTCAGGCCGTGCAGATCGAGTTGGAAGTCAAGCCGGATACCTCCGCGGCGCACCTGACGCATACGGTTCACCGGAGCTGTACGCGGCACGTGCTCTTCCTCGTGCAACTGATCCTCGAACCGAACGTCGAGCTTCAAGGCGTCCAACGCCTTCAGGAACAGGTTCTGGTCTTCCTCATCACGCCGGACCTTCGCCGCCTGATGCTCTTTCACCTTGGTGGGCGCCGCGGCGGGCGTCCCGGCAAGACGCTTCACGCCGGCCACCGCCTCGAAAAACAGCATCTCGTCCGAGAGGTCATGCCCGGTCTTGGCGACTGGCTCCTCCTTTTTCGGGGGAGGGGGCGCCGCGGCACTGCGCACGTCGAGGGGGGCCCCTTTGAGGGCCTTGAAGGGGGACGAGCTGAACTCTTTCTGCTTCGGTTTCTGCTTCTCTTTATTTTTCATGCAGCGGAGTCCTTCCTTGTCTTCTGCTCTGCCTGCGGTCCGACCCGGTGCAACCCTAAAGATCTACGCCAGCATAAGCTGCTGTTTTTGTTGATGTCAAAGGAATATCCCTGCGTCGTTTCAGGAGACACAAATATTAGCCCCCTCCAATCGGCATGGTATACTACCAAGGTTTTTGGGCGGATGTCAACGAAGAGTGTCCACGGCCGCGGTCTGCTGGGTGCCGCGGCTGTGCGGGGGATGATCCATGGAGAGCTCCAACTATCAGAACCAGGCAGCCCGAAAGGACGGTGGAGTCGATTCCGGACTGGAGATAGCATCGCTGATGGTCAAGTCCGGGCACCTGGCGGAGCAACAGCTCTCCTACGCCCAGCGGGTGAAGGGGAAGCTCGTCACGCCGAGGACGCTGATCGCCGTGCTGCTCGAACTCGGCTTTTTCACCCGTGAGCAACTGCGCGAGACGCTGCGCAACAATATCGTTTCGGTGAAGCTTGGAGCCCTGCTGGTGGAGCTCGGCTACCTGAAACCGGCCGAGTTGCAGGCGGCGCTCGGCATCCAGCGCGACGGCGACAACTGCAAGATGCTAGGGGAGATCCTGGTGGAGCAGCGTTTCATCGAGGAGTACACCCTGGCCGAGGTGCTTGCCTTCCAGCTCGGCTTTCCCTTCATCGACCTCGACGCCGCCGACATCGACCGTTCCCTTCTCGCCAAGGTGCCTCAGCACTGGCTCTCGCAGCACAACTTCGTCCCGGTCAAAGAGGAAGGGGGGCGGGTGACGGTCGCCATCGCCGATCCATTGAACATGGAAGGGAGAAAGACCGCTGAGAAGCTGTTCGGTCCGAACACCCTCTTCGCCATTTGCACCATGAAGGCGATCCGCGATGCCTTCACCCTGTTGAAGCGCGGCATCATCCAGGGGGACGGTACCGCCACCGACGAACACACCGTGACCGGCATCGTCAACTCGATATTTGAGGAGGCGCTCAAGGAGGGGGCGAGCGACATCCACATCGAGCCGATGAGGGGGGTGCTCCGGGTCCGTTTCCGGCGCGACGGCATGCTGATCCTGTACAAGGACTTCGCCAAGGAGCTGGCGCTTCCCTTAAGCAGCAGGATCAAGGTGATGGCCGAAGCGGACATAGCCGAGAGAAGAAGGCACCAGGACGGCAGGATCTGCTACGAAAGCCCGAAAACGGGCGCCACCCTCGACATGCGGGTCTCCTTCTACATCACCATCCACGGCGAAAAGATCGTGCTCCGCCTTCTGAGCATGAAGGGAGAACTCCTCGACCTGAAAGAGATCGGAATGCCGGCGCGCATGCTCGAGCGCTTCATCGACGACGCGGTGGACACGCCAAGCGGCGTCCTCATCGTCACCGGCCCCACCGGCAGCGGCAAGACCTCGACGCTGTACAGCTGCGTCCAGCACTTAAACGAGCTCTCCACCAGCATCGTGACCGCCGAGGAGCCGGTGGAGTACGTCATCGAGGGGATCGCCCAGTGCTCCATCAACCAGAAGATCGGGGTCACCTTCGAGGAAACGCTGCGCCACATCGTGCGCCAGGACCCGGACATCATCGTCCTCGGCGAGATCCGTGACAACTTCTCCGCCGAGATCGCGATCCAGGCGGCGCTCACCGGGCACAAGGTACTCACCACCTTCCACACCGAGGACAGCGTCGGCGGTCTTTTGCGCCTGATGAACATGGAGATAGAGGCCTTCCTGATCGCCTCCACCGTGGTCTGCGTCCTCGCCCAGCGTCTGCTGCGCCGGGTCTGCCCGGAATGCGCCGAACCCTACCTTCCAAACCCAACCGAACTGCGCCGGATCGGCTACAGCAACGCCGATCTGCGCGGGGCCGAGTTCAAGGCGGGACGGGGGTGCAGCAAGTGCCGCTACAGCGGCTACCGGGGCCGGGTCGGCGTATTCGAGATGCTGATCCTGAACGAACTGGTGAAAGACGCCATCCTCAGCAAGAAGACCTCCTACGAGATCAGGAAGATCTCCACGGAGACGACCGGCATGGTGACGCTGCTCGAATCTGGGCTTTGCAAGGCGGCCCGGGGGGAGGTCTCCCTGCACGACGCGGTACGACTTCTGCCGAGGATCGGCAAACCGCGCCCGATCGCCGAGATCAGGCGCCTTTTGGGGGAATGACATGCACGAGAAGCCTTTCGTTGAGGTAGTAAAGGAACAGCTCGAAAGTGAGACGCTCAACCTCCCCGTGTTCCACCCGATCGCGGTCAAGCTGCAGGGGATCCTCTCCGGCAAGGATTTCAGCATCGACCAGGTGGTGGCGCTGATCATCAAGGATCAGGCGTTGACGAGCCAGGTGCTGAGGCTCGCGAACTCAGCCTTTTTCAGCGGGCTCGCCAAGGTCACCACGATTACCGACGCCGTGGTGCGGCTCGGAACGCGCGAGGTGGCGAGCGTTGCCATGCTCGCCTCGCAGCAGCACAGTTACAACAGCCTGACCCACCCCGAGCTCAAGTCACACGCCCAGGTGCTCTGGAAACACGCCATCGGCTGCGCCATCGGCACGCGCTGGCTGTGTGAAAAAAACGGCTATCGGAACCTCGCCCAGGAAGGTTTCATCGCGGGCCTGCTCCACGACATCGGGAGCCTGCTGATACTGAAAGTGCTAGAGGGGATCGCGCTGACCGACGGAGAGCAGAGGGGAGTGTCGCGGGAACTCACCAACGAGATCATCGCGGCCATGCACACCGAATCGGGTTACCAGCTGATGCAGAAGTGGAACCTGCCCGAGGTTTACTGCAACATCGTGCGGGACCACCACAAGGATCTGGAGGAGACGGGGAACGTGCTTTTAAGCCTCGTGCGCCTGGTGGACCACGCCTGCAGAAAACTTGGACTGGGGGGGACGCCGGAGCCGAACCTGATGCTCGCCGCGACAAGCGAGGCTCAGGGGCTGGGAATCAAGGAGATCATGCTCGCCGAGCTGGAAATCATGATAGAGGATGCCATGGAGATGGTCACCTCTGCCTCTTGAGGAAGTCGATGAACCCCTCGTCGAAGATGCGCTGTACCTCCCACTTCTCGCCGCGCTCCTTAGCCACCAGGATGGCGCGCACCTGGCAGCCGATGAAGGCGGTGAGCAGGATCAGGGCAAACGCCACCTGCACGCGCCGCACCCACGGCGAAACGCTCGGCTCCGGTTCGGGAAGCACCCGTGGATTCTGGGCGAGCTGCCTGAGTTGCTGCCCCTGTATGTAGCCGATGAGCCGGTCACGGTCCGCCTCGTCGATGAAGCGGTACTTCACCGCGGTACTGAAACGGGTGGTATCCGGCACCTCGCGCACCTCCACCACCTCACCCACGATCTCGATGAGCCTCGGCGCGCCGGGAAGGTAGAGACTCAGCTCGATGAACTGCCCCACAATCATCTTGCGGTTGATATTTATGCGCAGCCCTCCGCCGGACATGTTGGCGACCACAGGGGTGGAGTCTTTGCGCTTTTCCAGCCGCGCCCTGATCTCCTCCCTGCTGTCCTCGAGTTCCTCGGGCTCGCCCGGCTCCGGGGTCTGCGCCGCGAACTCCATCTCCAGGCGGCGTTTCAACCAGCGCTGCTTCACGTCCGTCTCGATCTGGCTCAAGGGGAGCCGGAAGTCGAGCGGCAGGTAGACGTCCTGGCGGTAGTACTCGCGCGGCTCGAACGAGTAGACGTCATCCACCAGGCGCAGCACCAGGCGGTGCTCCGCCGTCTCGTCGCTCACTAGAACGGCGCGGCAGGTCACCCCCCCGTCGTTCTCGGGGATACCGACGTTCAGGGTCTCCCCGGTCCTTAGCTGCGCCTCCTCAGGGAGCTGATCGCGCGACAGGTCGACCAGGAGAAGATCGTCGTCCAGCGTGGCGACCACACCCCACTCGGGGAACCAGCCGCCCCCCTCCATGGGGATCCCCACCCGGATCCGCTCCCCCTCGTGGAAGTACCTTGCGTACTGTTCCAGCTCCTGGGCCATACTACCTCCACTGTCATATGCAATAGAAAGCTCTTCGGCGCCGCGCGCCAAAAGCTTAGTGGGCTTCGCTCCAGTTCCGGCCGAAGTTCAGGTCGACCTTGAGCGGCACGGCGAGCGGCAGCGCCCCCTCCATCTCCGTGCGCACCAACTCCTCCATCTGTTCCCGCTCGCGCTCAGGCACCTCGAAAACCAGTTCGTCGTGCACCTGCATGATCAGGCGGCTTTGCACCTGTTCCTCCTGCATGCGGCGCGAGACCCGGATCATGGCGGCCTTGATGATGTCCGCCGCAGAACCCTGGATCGGGTAGTTGGTGGCGTTACGCTGCGCGAAGGCGCGCACGTTGCCGTTTTTGCTCGCGATCTCCGGGATCTGCAGCCTCCTGCCCAGGATCGTGGTGACGAAGCCGCAGGCCTCTGCCTCGGCGATGCAGCTGTCGAGAAAGCTCCGCGCCCCCGCGTGCCGCTCGAAGTAGCTGTCGATGAAGGCCTTCGCCTGCTTGGGGGGCACCCCCAGCTCTTTGGCGAGAGAGAAGGCCCCCTGGCCGTAGATGACGCCGAAGTTGATCACCTTGGCCTGCCGTCTCATCTCGGAGGTCACCAGTTCCGGGAACATGCCGAACACCTCGGCTGCGGTGCGGCGGTGGATGTCCTCGCCGGCCGCGAAGGCGTCGCAGAGCACCCGGTCGCCGGAGAGGTGCGCAAGCACCCTGAGCTCGATCTGGGAGTAGTCCGCGGAAAGGATCAGGCTCCCCGGCTCGGCGATGAAGGCACGCCGGATGCCGCGTCCCTCCTCGCCGCGTACCGGTATGTTCTGCAGGTTCGGGTCCGATGAGGAGAGCCGGCCTGTGTTGGTGACCGCCTGGTTGTAGGAGGTGTGCACCCTTCCGGTCCTTGGATCGATGAGCCTCGGCAGCGCATCGGTGTAGGTCGACTTGAGCTTGGAGATGCTGCGGTACTGCAGCAGAAGCCGCGCCACCTCATGCTCCTCGGCAAGCCGCTCCAGCTCCTCCACGTTGGTGGACCAGGCCGTCTTCCCCTTGGTCTTCTTCCCCGAGGCGAGCCCCATCCGCCCGAAGAGCATCTCGCCCAGCTGTTTCGGGGAGTTGATGTTGAATGGGCCGCCGCAGTGCGCGTGGATCTTCGCCTCGAGCTCGATCAGCTGCTGGCCGAAACCGGTCGAGAGCTCCTTCAAAAGCTCCACGTCGAGCTTCACCCCTTGCAGCTCCATGTCGGCCAGGATCTCCATGAGCGGCATCTCGACCTCGAAGAGGAGCTTCTCCATACCCTGCTCGCGCACCTTGGGAAGCAGGATCTCGTGCAAAAGGAAGGTCGCGTCGGCATCCTCGCATGAGTAGGGGCCGGCCCGGTCCAGGTCGACCTCCGAGAAGTTCAGCTCGCACTTGCCGCTTCCCACCACCTCGGAGTAGGAGATCATGCGGTGGTCCAGGTACTCGAGGGCCAGTGCGTCCAGCCCCTGGCTGTTACGCGAAGGGTTCACCAGGTAGGCGGCGAGCATGGTGTCGCACCAGATGCCGGAAAGCTCGGTGCCGGAGAGCTTCAGCACCTGGTAGTCGTACTTGAGGTTCTGGCCGATCTTCTTGCGGTTCGGGTCGGCGAGGAGCGGCCCCAGAAGCTGCAGCACCAGCTCCTCGGAGAGCTGTTCGGGCGCGCCCAAGTAGCGGTGCCCGACCGGGATGTAGTACGCCTCGTGCCCGTGGCAGCTCACCGCGTAACCGACGATGCGCGCCTCGTAAGGGTTGAGGCTCGTGGTCTCGAGATCGATGGCGAAGGCGGGGGCCTTTTCGAGCTTCTCCACCAGCGCGCGCAGGTCGGCCTCGGTGAGGACAACGGAATAGCGCTCGCAGGAGAGCGTCGGCGAACTGGTCAGGTCCTTTAAAAGGGTCGCGAAGCCGTACTCCCTGAAGAGCGCGGCAAGGCGTCGGTTGTCCGGCGGGGTCACCGCGAAGTCGTCGATGTCGTACTCGATGGGGACGTCGCAGTCGATGGTCGCCAGGGTGCGGCAAAGACGCGCCTGGTCCGCGAACTCGACGAGCCGCTCGCCGGTCTTCCCCTTCACCTCGCCGGCGCGCGCCAAGAGCTCGTCCAGCGTGCCGTACTCCAGCAGGAGCTTCTTCGCGGTCACCTCGCCCACACCCGGGACGCCGGGGATGTTGTCGGAGGTATCCCCCCAGAGCGCAAGCACGTCCACCACCCGCGCCGGCTCCACGCCGAACTTCTCGATGACGTCGGGGATGCCGAAGCTCTTCTCCTTCATGGTGTCCAGAAGGGTCACGTGATCGGTGACGATCTGCATCAGGTCCTTGTCACCGGTGACCACCACGCAGTCGAGCCCGGCGCTCTCCGCCTTTTTCGCGATGGTCCCGATGATGTCGTCGGCCTCCCATCCCGGAAGCTCCAGGGCCGGGATGTTGAAGGCGCGCACCATCTGCTTGATCGGAGCAATCTGCTGGGCTAAGTCTTCTGGCATGGCGCTTCGGGTCGCCTTGTAGGCGGGGAAGAGCTCGTTTCTGAAGGTGTGCTTGCCGGCGTCGAAGATCACCGCCACGTGGGCCGGGGCCCGGTCCTTCATTACCTTCAGAAGCATCTGCGTGAAGCCGTAAAGCGCGTTGGTGGGGAAACCGTTAGGCGAGCTCAGGTGGCGTATGGCGAAGTAGGCGCGGTAGATATAGGATGAACCGTCCAGAAGGTACAGGGTCTCTCTTTCAGCGGTCACCTAATTCTCCTCTTTGGTGAAGACGACGAAGGCCATGGAAGGACGCTTGCTCGCGTCCCGCATGGCGAACTGCATGGCGTCGAATTTCCACCCTTTGCGGGTCCATTCGTTGAGCGCTTCCTCGATGGTGTCCTCCGAAACGTGGCCTATCTCGACGACCTTGTACTGCAGCATAAATACTCCTCATGATTGGCATTTCCGGGCCATATTATCCGATAAACCCCTGTGCTTCAAGGCGAAATGTTCTGTTGCAAAAAAGGGTCAAACTGTTATGATTCTCAAAAAACTAAAAGGGGGTGCAACAAGTTCAGGCAGTTAGGTTTTCGATGTCAACCAACCAGGCAAAAGGGGAGCCAGCATGGCAAGAAACGACGAAGAGACCATCGACCAATTGGCGCAACAGATGGAAGTTAACCTGGCAGTCGACTACGAGAAAAAGGACTTGAAGGCACAAAGAGAGCAGGTGAAACAGCACCTGTATGATGGCTCCAAGAAACTGAAACACACCGTACCCAAGGGAAAGCGGATTTAAAAGGAGAAGGAAATTACGGGGAGGGGGCTTGAGAGAACGGCTCCCTCCCCTTAAATTTGCGGTTTAGATTTAGCACTGTGCGCCGTGCGGCGCATCATCCGGAGGAAAGAGATGGCGATCGTCAGATACAACCCGCTGAGTGAACTGAGAAGCATGCAGGACAAGATGAACCGGCTGCTGGACCTGGCCTGGACGCGCGAGGTGGGTGAAGAGATCAGGGAGGGCGTCTGGCAGCCCCCCGCCGACGTCTACGAGAGCAACGCAGCGGTCACCATCAAGGTGGAGCTCCCCGATGTGGAGCTCGACGACATCGACATCAGGACCGAAGAGCAGACCCTGACTATCAAGGGTGAGAGAAAGCACGGTGAGGAGATCCGCAAGGAGAACTTCCACCGCATCGAACGCTACTTCGGCCCCTTCCAGAGAAGCTTCGCCATTCCCGCCGACTTCGACCTCACGCATCTGAATGCGAGCTGCGATAGCGGCGTTCTCACCATCACCATCCCCAAGACCATCACCGTAGAGCTCGCCTAGCTCACCCCTCGTTCATGCTGCCGGTGCGGTACCCCTGCAGGTCGAGTGAGACGTAGGTGAACCCGGCCTGCCTGAAGAAGTCAACCGTGCGCCGGCGCAACGCCGGCTCGAGCATGCGCGGCAATTCGTCCTCAGAGAGCTCGATGCGCGCGCTCTCCAGGTGGAAGCGCACCCGGTACACGCGGAAGCCCTCTCCCTTCAGAAATTCCTCGCAGCGCTCGACCTGGTTCAGCCGCTCGCCGGTGATCTCGGTCCCGTACGGGAAACGGCTCGCCAGGCAGGCGTAGGCCTGCTTGTCCCAGGTGGGAAGGCCGAGCCCACGGGAGAGTTCCCGGATGTCAGATTTCGAGAGATCCGCCTCGAGTAGCGGTGAGCGCACCTTGAGTTCGCAGGCGGCGACCCGCCCCGGGCGGTAATCCCCCAGGTCGTCGGTGTTGCTGCCGTCTGCGACGCAGGAGAAGCCTTTCTCGCGCGCCTTGTCGCTGCAGATGCGGAAGAGCTCGCTCTTGCAGTGGTAGCAGCGGTCCTTCGGGTTGTGGCTGAATCCCGGTATTTCCAGTTCGTTGGATTCGACGAGGATCTGCGTCGCGCCAATCACGGCGGCCAGACGCTTCGCCTCGTTAAGTTCCGATTCCGGATAGGTGGGGGAAGTTGCGGTGACGGCAAGGACGCACCCGGTTCCGAGCGTGTCGCAGGCCGCCTTGAGCAGAAAGGTGGAGTCGACCCCGCCCGAGAAGGCGACGAGGACCGAACCCATTTCGTGCAGGATCTCCTGCAGCTTGTGGTATTTTTCCTGGGGAGTGCCCATCTTTCCTCTTGATAGCACCGTCAGACGGGGCCACCCCAGTTGCAGTCACAGCTGGTGCGCCGCGGCTGCAGTCGCCTTGCTTGTCGTAGCCGACGTCAGATGAAGTACATGAAGCGGTGGTCCTGCTCCCGCTTGATGCCGATCGCCTCGCCCCTGTCGCACAGGGTCTTCAGCGTCACCGACTCAAAGAACTCGTTCAGCCTGGAGTTCGACTCCTCCCAGACCGTCTGGGTCACACAGCTTCCGTCGAAGCCGCACTCCCCTTTTCTACGCCCCGAGCAGTCCACGATCAGGGTATCCCCCTCGGTCGCCTCGATGACGGCACGCACAGTGATCTCTTCCGGGCTCTTGGCGAGGCAGTACCCCCCCTGCGGCCCGCGCTTGCTCTTCAGGATCCCGTGTTTCTTGAGCCCCTGGAAGATCTGCTCGAGGTAACGCGGCGATATGTCCTGCCGGCGCGAGATGTCCTGGATCTGGGCGGGCTGACTCCCGGCGTTGTATGCGATGTCGAAAAGAGCCCTCAAGCCGTAACGGCTTTTGGTCGAAAGTCTCATGGCTGTATCTCCCGCTGATGGTTGTTAAGCGAAGATACAATACCACATTTTTCGTGTCAACAATATAAACAATCGTATGTCTGAATTTACCCCCTCAGACACGCGGCATATCACCAGTAACGCTGCGGAGGCTCAACCCTTTCCACCAGGACGATAAAACCGTCAATGACCTGGAACACGTCTCCGTAGGCGTTGGTCCACTTGTCCCCCTCCTCGAGCGGCGTCGGAACCTCCCTGCTCCCAAGGAACACCTCGGCGTCGTCGATGTAGGCGTACCACTCCAGACTGCCGTTCATCCAAATCTTGTTCTTGATTTCCATTAGACCTCCGTCCCGATTTTTCTCATGATCTTACTGAAAAGTATACGGGGCGGTCAAGCACCACCCGTTTTCGCTTGTTGCCGGGGGCGCTTTTTGCTATTTAGAGAGGACATTTTCCCTTGGGGGTTTTCACTATGAAATTCACGAAGATGCAGGGCGCCGGCAACGATTACGTCTACGTCGACTGCTTTAAAGAAAAGGTGCAGGATCCCGCCGCTGCTGCCATCAAGGTTTCCAACCGCAACTTCGGCATTGGCTCCGATGGCCTCATCCTCATCATGCCGAGCGAGGTGGCCGACGTGAGGATGCGCATGTTCAATTCCGACGGTTCCGAGAGCGAGATGTGCGGCAACGGCATCCGCTGCGTCGCCAAGTACGCCTACGACCACGGCATCGTCTCGAAAAAGGAGATCACCGCCGAGACGGGCGCCGGCATCCTCACCCTCCAGCTCTTCACCGATGGTGGTAACAAGGTTGAGAAGGTGCGGGTCAACATGGGTCCGCCGCGTCTGACCAGGAAGGAGATCCCGATGCTCGGGAATCCGGACGAGAAGGTGGTAAGTGCGCCTCTCAACGTGCTGCATTCCACCTTTAACATCACCTGCGCCTCGATGGGGAACCCGCACTGCGTCATCTTCGTGGACGATGTCGGCAACTTCCCGGTCGAAAAATACGGCCCGATCATCGAGAACCACGAGCTCTTCCCGCGCCGGACCAACGTGGAATTCGTGCAGGTTGTTTCCCGCACCGAGATTCGCCAGCGGACCTGGGAGCGCGGCGCCGGCGAAACACTCGCCTGCGGCACCGGCTCGAGCGCCGTGACCGCGGCGTGTGTCCTGAACGGGCTCACCGAGAAGAAGATATTGAACCACCTTTTGGGGGGCGACCTCGAGATGGAGTGGAGCGAGGACGGCAACATCTACATGACCGGCCCCGCCGTCGAGGTGTTCAGCGGCGAGATCGACATCTGAGCGACAGAAAGCCCTGTTTGCGTTAGTTTGCGAAGCCCTCTCCCAAAGGGATAGGGGATGTGGACGATGAGATCGAAGATCGTCCCGATCACGATTTAAAAAGGAATCACTATGACCTGCCCCATCTGCACCAAGTGGGAGGACGACGAGGAACAGCGGGTCGTCGAACTGGAACACACACTGGTTTCCCTGAGCCGTGACCAGTTCTTTCCCGGCTACTGCTTCGTCTATACCAAGACGCACGTAACGGAGCTCTTCCACCTGGACGAGTCGGTCCGAAACGGGGTGATGGCGGAGGTGTGCGCCGTCGCCGAGGCGCTCTACAACGCGTTCAACCCGGACAAGATCAACTACGAGCTGCTCGGCAACATGGCGCCCCACATGCACTGGCACATCGTGCCGCGCCGCTCGGGGGATCCCCTTTGGCCCCGCCCGCACTGGAGCGAGCCGCACCAGGAGCTGATCCTCAAAAGCGAGGAATACCTGGAGCGGGCGGCGCTGATCCGGACCCACCTGGAGAAACTCGACGTAAGGGAGGAGCGGTAATGGATCTTCTGGGCGCCCACGTCTCCATTTCGGGAGGCATCCATAACGCCGTTGATCGCGGCGTGGCTGCGGGATGCGGCTTCATCCAGGTCTTCACCCAGAACGCTAACCAGTGGCGCGGCAAGGCGATCTCGGACGCCGACGCCAAGCTCTTCAGGGACAAGCTCGCCGCCAGCGGCATCGCCGGCGCCATGAGCCACGACATCTACCTGATCAACCTTGCGGCCGCCCCGGGCGACGTGAAGGACAAAAGCCTCCTCGCCTTCCGGGAAGAGCTGCAGCGCTGCGCGAAGCTCGGCATCGACAAAATCGTCATGCACCCCGGCTCTCATAACGGCGACGGCGAAGAGACCGGCCTGAGGCGCGTCTGCGAGGCGTTCGACCAGCTCCTTGCGGAAGTTCCGGAGTTCACCGGCAAGGTGCTCCTGGAAAACACCGCCGGCCAGGGAAGCAACCTCGGCTACCAGTTCCAGCACCTTAAATCCATTATCGATGGTTCCTCGTACCCGACCCGCTTCGGCGTCTGCTTCGACACCTGCCACGCCTTCGCCTCGGGCTACCCCATCGCCGACCGGGACGGCTACCGCAAGACCTTCGACGAGTTCGACGCCCTTTTGGGGATCGAGCGGCTCATGGCCTTCCACCTGAACGACTCAAGGAAGGGGCTCGGCTGTAAGGTGGACCGTCACGAGCATATAGGCGCCGGAGCCCTGGGGCTCGAGGCGTTTCGCCTCATCATGAACGACCCGCACTTCGCCCTGGTCCCGAAGGTGATCGAGACACCCAAGGGGGACGACGACGAGATGGATGCGGTGAACCTGAAACTGCTGCGGAGCCTGGTCGAAAGCTGATCGGCCCTGCAAAGGGGGTTAGCATGTGCGAGAAGGTGGAGATCTTCCAGGGTGACATCACAAAACTCGCGGTAGACGCCATCGTGAACGCGGCCAACAGCTCGCTTCTGGGCGGCGGGGGCGTCGACGGCGCCATCCACCGGGCCGCCGGACCGGAACTTTTGGCCGAGTGCCGCACCATCGGTGGGTGCCCGACCGGCGAGGCACGCATCACGGCGGGGTACCGCCTCCCGGCGCGCCACGTGATCCACACGGTTGGGCCGGTCTGGCAGGGAGGCAACCACGGCGAGCCCGCGTTTTTACGCTCCTGCTACCGCAACTGCTACCGTCTCGCCCGCGAAAAAGGGCTAACAACGATAGCCTTCCCCGCCATCAGCACCGGGGTCTACGGCTATCCCATGCGTCCGGCCTGCCGCATCGCGCTGGAGGAGGCGAAGTTGGCGCTCGAGAGCAACCCCGAGCTCGCACGTATCGTCTTCGTCGCCTTCTCACCGGAGGCGGCCGGGATCTACCGGGAAACGATGGAGGAGGTTTTTTAGTGAAGGCTGTGATCCAGAGGGTGAAAACGGCGAGCGTGCGTGTGGACGGCAAGGTGGTGGGCGAGATCGACCACGGCATCCTGGTGCTGCTCGGCGTCGAGATCGGCGACTCCTGCAAACAGGCGGACTGGCTGGCCGAGAAGATCGTGAACCTCAGGATCTTCACCGACGAACAGGGGAAGATGAACCTGGCCCTGGCCGACGTGAAGGGGGAGATGCTGGCGGTCTCGCAGTTCACCCTGGCCGGAAACTGCTCCAAGGGGAGGCGTCCCTCCTTCGACACCGCGGCCGACCCGGCCGAGGCAAACCGCCTCTACAGCTATTTCATGGGAAAAGTCTGGGAGCTCGGCGTCCCGGTGCAAAGCGGGATCTTCCAGGCGGATATGGAGGTGTCGCTTGTGAACGACGGCCCCGTCACCTTTATCCTGGAGACCCCGCGCACCCGGTAATCACATCAACGGACGCACCTCATCCACCTTGAAGTACGCCACCCGGCTCACCTGCGCGCTTGCCTGCGGGCTCGCCACCAGCGCGGTCCGTTCCTTTATCTCGTTCAGCAGTTCCCCTTCCCCCTTTTCCTCGGTCATGGTCAGCGTAAGCCTCCAGCCGCTGTAACCCCTGGAAGGCGCGAGATAGAGGTAGCTCGCGTGCGGGTTCTGCCTCAGGTTCTCGATGCTGCGCCCCTCGCTGAACCCCCAGGCCAGGGTCTCCTCGTCCACCACGTGCGGCAGGGCAAAGACGGCTAGATTGACCAGGCCGTTCGCGTCGGCAGTTCCGATAATGCCGCGCCCACCCTCCGGAAACAGTTCCGCAAGTTTCATGAGTTCCGCCCCCTTTTCCCTTTAAGCTGATGAATCACTATGATAATCTAACAGGCCCGAAGGGTTTGTCCATCGCCCACATGAGAGCCGCCGCACCGCCAATGAGGAAGACCAAGTGGAGCTGAAGACCATACTGGAAGCGCTGTACCAAAACCGATCGCAGGAGCACCTAGCCAACGATCCATTATCCTTCTGCCACCGCTTTCATGAGCCGCAGGACCAGGAGGTCGCCGGACTGATCGCCTCCTCGTTCGCCTACGGAAACGTGAAGATCATCAAGAAGAACCTCGCGGTGATCTTCGACGCCATGGGCCCCTCGCCGCGCCGCTTCGTGGAACGGTTCGATCCGGCCGAGGGGATGCGCCTTTTCGCCGGCTTCAAGCACCGCTTCAACGACGGTCGCGACCTAAGCGCCCTGCTCCTTGCCTGCCGCGTCATGATCGAGGAGACAGGTTCCGTGGAAAAGTGGCTCCTGCGCTTCCACGACCCGGCAAGCGAAGACATCACCGGAACCCTTTCCGGCTTCAGCGAGGCGGTGAAAGCGCTCGACCTCGCCCCGGTCTTCGGTCCCGGCGGCGTCCCGAAAGACGCCTACTTCCCCTTCTTCTTCCCCTCTCCCGCCTCGGGTAGCGCCTGCAAACGCCTCTGCATGTACTTGAGATGGATGGTGCGCCCGGCGGACGGCATCGATCTCGGCATCTGGAAGGGGATCTCACCGACGCAGCTCGTCATCCCGGTGGACGCCCACATCCAGCGCATCTGCCGCTTCCTGGGCTTCACCGACAGGAAGCAGGGGGACTGGCGCATGGCCTGTGAGATCACGCGCGCCCTGCGCGAGCTCGACCCGCAGGACCCGGTGAAGTACGATTTCTCGATCTGCCACCTGGGGATCTCGGAGGGGTGCGACGGAAAGGACCGACTCAAGTGCGCCGCCTGTCCCATCGGGGATTTCTGCTCCGCGGGAACGGAGTGATGCCGCAGTCTCCGGCCTACCTGCACGGCTTCGCCTTCGCGCGCCAAGTGGGCGAGATCCGCGCTGCCACACCGGCCGAAGTGGGACCGGCCTTCGAGGCGCTGGAGCGCCAGGTGGCGGCGGGTCTCCACGCCGCCGGCTTTGTCTGCTACGAGGCGGCCTCGGGCCTCAACGAAGCGCTCCCCGCCGGCTCCCCCCACGCCATGCCGCTTTTGTGGTTCGGGCTCTACGAGGAGCGCCGCGCCGAACCTTTCCCACGGCATGACGCCCCTTTTCGCTGCACCGACTGGCGCCCCTCGCTCGGAGAGGAGCAGTACGGAAGCGCGGTCGGGACGATCCGGGAGTTGATCGCAGCGGGGGAGACCTACCAGGTCAACTTCACCCTGCGCCAGCGTTTCGCCTTCGCGGGGTGCCCGCGCTCCTTCTTCAGCGAGCTCTGCCGCAGCCAGCCCACACCCTACAACTGCTACCTCGAGTGCGACCGATGGCGGATTCTCTCCGCCTCCCCCGAGCTTTTCTTCTCCCTCACGGGCGAAAGGCTCGTCACCCGTCCGATGAAGGGGACTGCGCCGCGCGGGCGCTGGTGGGAAGAGGATGTCGCACGGAGGGAACAGTTGCGCCATACCCCGAAGGAAGCGGCCGAAAACCTGATGATCGTCGACCTGCTGCGCAACGACATGGGGATGGTGTCGCGGACCGGGTCGGTCCAGGTGACCTCGCTCTTCGACGTGGAGAGCCACCCGACGGTGCACCAGATGACTTCCACGATCGAGTCGCGCCTCAATGAAGGGGTGACGCCGCAGCAACTGTTCCGGGCCCTCTTCCCCTGCGGCTCGGTGACCGGAGCACCCAAACGCAGGAGCATGGAGATCATCGACCGGCTGGAGGGCGACCCGCGCGGACTCTACACCGGCAGCCTCGGCTACTTCTCCCCCGGCGGTGAGGCGAAGTTCAGCGTAGCCATCCGGACCGCCGTCATCGACAGCGAGAACGGTTGCGGCGAAATCGGCATCGGCAGCGGGATCACCTGGGATGCCACCCCGGACGCGGAGTACCGCGAGTGCCTGGAGAAGGGGCGTTTCGCCCGAGAGGAGCGGCCTGAGTTCCACCTGATCGAGTCGCTTTTGCACGAAGACGGCTGCTATTTCCTGCCGGAGCGGCACATGGAAAGGCTTGAGAAATCGGCAGGCTACTTCGCTTTCCCGTTCGACGCAGCAGTTGCACGACGGAGGCTTTCAGAGGCGGCGACCGGCCTGGATCGTGCGCGGCGTTACAAGGTGCGTCTTCTCCTCTTTCCTGACGGCACCACGAGCTGCGAGGCGGCGGAAATCCCGGAATCGGCGGCCGGGCTGAAGGCCGCCTTCGCGCGACAGCGCGTCGACTCGAACGATCCCTTTCTCTACCATAAGACGAGCCACCGCGAGCTGTACCAGCAGGAGCTTTCCGGGCGAAGCGGGGTGCAAGAGGTGATCTTTCTCAACGAACGGGACGAGATCACCGAAGGAACCAACAGCAACGTCGTCGCGCGGATCGACGGCCACGACTACACCCCTTCTCTGTCGTGCGGGCTTCTCCCGGGAACCCTGCGCGAGGAACTGCTCGCGCGCGGGGAGATCAAGGAGAAGCTCCTGAAGCGGGAGGACCTCGAGCGGGCCGAGGCGGTTTATCTGGTAAACTCGGTGCGCAAGTGGCGTAAGGCGACACTGGTTCTCGATTGATGCCCTCAAATCTCCCTCTCCCGCAAGGGACGGGGCAACTGCAGCAGTTTTTAAGGAGCTTGGTATCCATCAATACAAGGAGGCAAACACTATGGAAACGTACGGTTTTCTCGGGCTAGGCATCATGGGAAGCGCCATGGCCAAAAACCTCATTAAGGCGGGCTTCAAGGTGAAGGTATGGAACCGTTCAGCGGCCAAGTGCGAGGAGTTCGCGGCGCTTGGCGCCAAGGTCGCGGCAACACCGGCCGAGGTCGCGTCCTCCTGCGCCATCACCATCGCCATGTTGGCCGACCCGGCTGCAGTGCGCGAGGTCTGCTTCGGTCCACAGGGGGTGCTGGAAGGGGTCGGCGCCGGGCGCAGCTACGTGGACATGTCAACCGTTGACGCCGGCACCACGAAGGAGATCGCCGCGGCGGTGACCGCCAGAGGAGGCAGGTTTCTGGAGGCGCCCGTTTCCGGGAGCAAGAAACAGGCAGAGGACGGTACGCTGATCATCCTGTCCGCCGGCGACAGCGGCCTTTTCGATGAGACCGTTCCGCTCTTTGAGACGATGGGCAAAAAAAGCCTCTTTCTCGGCGAAGTAGGACGCGGCGCGGAGATGAAGCTCATCGTCAACATGGTCATGGGAGGGATGATGACCATATTCTGCGAGGGAATGGCGCTCGCCGAGAAGGCGGGGCTCGACAGCGCCGACCTCCTCGACGTGCTCGATTCGGGCGCTATGGCGAACCCGATGTTCAAACTGAAGGGTGGACTGATGACCGGCGGCAACTTCGCCCCGGCTTTCCCGCTCAAACACATGCAAAAGGACATGCGGCTTGCCGTCGGCTTGGGCGACGCGCTCGGGCAGCCGCTCTTCACCGCGGCAGCAGCCAATGAGAACTTCAAACGGGCGAAGGCCGCTGGCTTCGCGGATGAGGACTTCTGCGCCGTCTACAAGGCCATCAAGTCGTGAAGAAGTTTCTCTCGACTGCAGCGGTGACGCTCCTTACCAGTGCGTTTCTCGACCCCTTGATCCAGTCCGGCCTGGACAAGCCGGTCCCTTGGCTTAGGGACTTCGCTATGGCGCTTGCCGGCGCAGCATGCTTCTACATCCTGGTGAAATACCGTCACGACCTGTAACCGCGCTCGTGAACCTGGAGCTCAGTTTGCCGTTGACAAATAGCGGCGGCTCCCTTATTCTGCACCCCAAAATTGAATAGAAAGACCTGCTTATCTAGAGTGGTGGAGGGAAAGGCCCTGCGAAGCCACAGCAACCGGCCCAATCGGGCGACAGGTGCTAAATCCTGCCGAAAGGCGAAGATGAGAAAGGCGCTTTTGAGCTATTGTCACACCCGAAAAGCCCCTTCTCACACCGAGACGGGGCTTTTTTTGTGCCGCTTGCCGGCACCCGAGAGTACGAGAGAGACATGTCCTACGGCATCGTGACAGAACAGATCACCACCTTCGACACCGAGCTGCGCCTGGAAAGCGGCCGCATCCTCGGGCCGATCGATATCGCGTACGAAACCTATGGCACCCTCAACGAGGACCGCTCCAACGCCATCCTGGTCACCCACGCCTGGACCGGGAGCGCGCACTTGGCCGGGCGCTACAGCGAGGACGAGAAGCGAGGGGGGTGGTGGGACGACATCGTGGGACCCGGGTGCCTGCTCGACACAGACCGCTACTTCGTCATCTGTTCCAACGTGATCGGATCCTGCTTCGGCTCCACAGGTCCCACCTCGATCAACCCGAAGACCGGCAAGCGCTACAGCCTCGCCTTCCCGGTGATCACCGTGCGCGACATGGTGAAGGCCCAGACCCTGCTCATCGACCGGCTCGGGATCAAGAAGCTCTTCTGCGTGTTAGGCGGGAGCATGGGAGGAATGCAGGCACTCGAGTGGGCCACCCAGTATCCGGACCGCATCGCCTCCGCAGTGGTGCTCGCCACCACGCCAAGGCCGTCGGCGCAGGCCATCTCGCTGAACGCCGTCGCGCGCTGGGCCATCTTCAACGACCCTACCTGGAAGAAGGGGGAGTACCGTAAGAACCCCAAGGACGGCTTGGCACTCGCTCGCGGTATCGGTCACATCACCTTCCTCTCCGACGAGTCGATGACCGCGAAGTTCGGGCGCCGCTTCTCGGCCCGCGACGGCCAGTTCGACTTCTTCGGGCAGTTCGAGGTGGAGCGTTACCTAAACTACAACGGCTACAACTTCGTGGACCGCTTCGACGCCAACTCGTTCCTCTACCTCGCCAAGGCGCTCGACCTGTACGACGTCGCCGCCGGCTGCGAGTCGATGGAGGAGGCCTTCGCGCCGGTCTCGGCCCCGATGCAGTTCTTCGCCTTCACCTCCGACTGGCTTTACCCTCCCGCGCAGACCGAAGAGATGGTCGACACGCTGAATACGCTGGGTAAAAAGGCGGAGTACCACCTAATCACCTCGGCCTACGGCCACGACGCCTTCCTCCTCGAACACCAGGCCTTCACGCCGATGGTGCGGCAGTTCCTGGAAGGGATCAAGCCGTAGGAGACAGCAAAAAGGGCGGAGACCTGCATGGTCATCCGCCCTTTGTCGTTTCTCTTCCTTTGTGACGCCGCTACTGCCAGCCCATGATGGCGGCCACGTCCTCGTTGAGCACCATATCCTCGCCGCTCGGTATCGCGAACACCTTGACACCCGAGTCCTCCGCGCTGATCAGCATCTCCCGCTCGCCCTTGAGCGCTTCCTCGTCCTTTTTCAGGTCGACCTTGATGTCGAAGTGCTCCATCCCGCTCAGCGCCATGCCGCGCACCGGCCAGTCCTCCCAATCCTCACCGTAGGTGAAGACGATGGCATCCGGCTTGCCGGTGACGGCGATGTAGGCCCCCAGGTACTTGCGCAGACGGTAGGTCTCCATGTCGAGGGCGAGCTGGCAACGGGCGTCGCCGACCACCGCCTCGTCCACGACGGTCCGGCGGCTCACGCGACGCCCTACGATGCCGGCGAGGCCGCTCTTCTGGTTCAGGAACAGGTCGAGCTCGGTCGCCGAGACCCCCGCTTCGTTCACCATGAAGGGGATGATACCGGCATCGATGTCGCCACAGCGGGTCCCCATCATGACACCCTCCAGCGGGGTAAGCCCCATGCTGGTGTCGACGGACGCACCGTTACGCAGGGCACAGAGCGATACACCGTTGCCGGTGTGCACGGTGATCATGTTGCATTCCTCGAGCGGCTTGCCGATCAACTCCGCCCCCCTGCGCGCCGCGTGCGAATGGGACTGCCCGTGGAAGCCGTAGCGCCTGATGCCGTGATTTTTGTACCACTCGTAGGGAAGCGGGTAGATGTAGGCCATCTCCGGCATGGTCTGATGGAAGGCGGTATCGAAGATGGCGACCTGGGGAATTCCATGCAGGAGCGCCTGCGACGCACGGATGCCGGCCAGGTTCGGGTTGTTGTGCAGAGGTGCCAGGGTCGCCACCTCCCGGATCGCATCGACCACGTTCTCGTCGATGAGCACCGATTTCGTAAAACGTTCGCCCCCGTGCACCACGCGGTGGCCGACCGCGGTAATTTGGGCGACATCGGAGATGACACCGTCTTTGTCGTTCGTCAGCGTGTTCAGGATCAACTGCAGCGCATCCTTGTGATCGGCGCACTCGCCGTCCAGGTGCCTCGGGTCATGCCCCGGCACCCGGTGTGTCACGAAGGAGTCCCCGACCACGATCCGCTCCACTTTGCCGGTCGCCAGAAGGGCCTGCCTGTTCCAGTCGTAAAGTTGGTACTGTGCCGAGAACCTTCTGCAGTTCAGGGTGAGAATTAGCATGCTGCCAAACTCCGATCCGGGCCTGCTGGATAAATTGAGCGGGCCCCGCTGCTTTGTAGCGTATCTAAGGGTGGGTACTGAAACGTCACCTACGATACGTGTGGAGATTATGATCGGTGGGGGTCATCACAGGGTCTTCACGGACTATCGCACGGCGGAACGTCCATAACTATCACTATCTGCGCGAAAGTGCAATTAGTAACGATGTCTTACAAAACGTACGCGGCGCGCTTTCCGATGGGGAAATGGCACTGCGCGGGTGATTATTCGTCCCTGCAGGGCAAGGATCAGGTTCTTGCAAAAGTAGATGGTCTTGCGCTCCAGCGCGGGAGGTGGTGGCTCAATCCGATGATGGCAGAGCAGATCCAGAGAAGCGAGGACGGGACTACTGGAGCGTCTTGCGCGGGTTGGTGAGGACGAAGTCGGCCGTCACTGGACGGTGGTCGGAGGCATACCGGGTGCCGACCCAGCAACGCTGGGCCTTCAAACCGGAAGTCGTCATGATGTGATCGATGCGCATCCATGATCCGCGGATCGACGGCACCCTGTATTGTAAAACGTTGTGACCATAGGTGTAGCCGTAGCCCCTGCCGCTTTGCGTGAAGGCGTCGGCAAACCCTGCGCTTCTGATGATCTCACATACGAGCGACTGGTCCGGAGAGTTGAAGTCGCCGGCAACGATGCAATCGCCCCGCTCCTGCCCCAGGAACTCGGCGACACGTTCTGCCTGCAGGATCCTCGTCATAACATTCTCTTCGAAATAATCAATGGCCGGGGGCAGGTACCAGGCACCTGACTGCACTTCTCGGAAGGCCTTCAGGCTCCATCTCGGTGTCTTGAAGTGGACGTTGTAGATGGAGATGTTCCGGGAGTTGACGCTCACACTGCAGCGCAGGAATGATTCCCCCTTCTCCTCCTGATAAGGGAGCTCATGCAGTTGGACGGCGGAGATGGGGTACCGGCTCGCAACGACGTACTGCCCGAGGTTCACTACCTGCCACCCCGCCAGGAAATCGGTCAGAGGTCCTTTCCCGACCTTTTGCGCGTCCTGGAAGAGCATTATGTCCGGGCGGCTGCGCCGCAGTTCATCGACGAGCGGCGCCAGATCGCCCTTGCCGTACTTGATGTTCCAGGTCATCACCCGCAGGACCGGCCCGGAAGCCACCGCGCTGCGTGGCGGCCACGACCAGTGCCACCCCATGACCGGCCCCAGCACCCAGAGGATTCCAGCAAGCGGCAACAAGGCCAACGGACGCGCATAACGAAAGGTAATCGGGGTGAGCAGAAGGCCGGGCAAGGTCCAGATCAGCTGTGGGAGGTAGAAGTTCAGCGCCGCCATCCAAAAACGGTCCGGGCCGAGCCAGTTGAGAACGGTGAGAGCGGCAATAAGGACGATGTAGGCGGCGTTGATGGCCAGAAGGAGGTTCAGCTTCATCGGGTTTCTCCCAACGCAGCACCGGAGCAATCCCCCTTCGCATCGCCATCGTTTCCATCCAGTCTCCCCGCCGGGGGAGCGCCATCGTCGGCTTCCGTGTACATCTTACCGACGCTTTCATTCCAGAAAGTGGCTATTTCATGAGGAAGCAGGTGCCAGTACTGCCCCTCGTATTCCGTTTTGATGTGCATCAGCAGTTCGCGGTAAAAATCGCTTGGATACTCTTCGAACCCGGGATTGTCGTCGAAGTTCATGTAATCAGGGTGGGTGATCAGCAGCGCCATGCCTCCGTGCTCGGCTATCCAGCGCAGTTTCTCCTTCCAGATGCGAATGTTCTTCTCGCGGAACAGGATGAACATGGTGAAATCCTGCGGCAGGGTGTAAGGGAGCACCACGTATTCTCGCCCGGGAACCTTGGTGTGGTGCACAGGAAAGATCGTTCTCAGGCCGTCGGACTGCGGTTCGAAAGGATCCGTGTCGAAGGCGGAGGCCTCATAGAGGATATCCAGACCGTGAAGCCAGTCGAAGTTGTGGTAGACACATGGGGAACGGAACCCCACGGCTCCCCATTCCTTCAGATATCGGTTGATCTGCACGGCATGTTCCGCAAAGACCTCCGGCGAGTCGTACAACTTGCGGTTGTGCTCCAGCCCATGCACGCCGACCTCGAATCCTTTGGCAACCAGCTTGTGGCGCAGGGCAGCGGGAAGGTCGTAGTCGTGGGCAACGAAGTTGAAAGAGGACCGAAAGCCGAGTTCCTGCTCAAGCTTCATGAGACTTTCGCACCGTGTCAGGCCGCGCGCCGTATCGACATCATGGGTCAGCACGACGGAGAAGCGCCTCCCCTCTGGCCACCCACCGAACCCCGGCGGGGTGGTGCCGGCCTTGGGATCTATCGGCCATATTGACCGGAAGAAGTAGCGCTTGGACTTGGCGACGATTCTGCGCAGAACGATCTGCAGCCGGCGCGACATCAATGGCTTGACTCGGTAGTAGGCGCGCGCAATGGTCTCTTCACTGATCAGCTTCATGCATCGCTCCTTTGTCTGTCACCCGAGCAGACGGCAAAGCTATAAGACAAATCTAATTAGACAAACAGTGACAAAATATATACGAAGCCGCACGCAATGCAAGTACACACGGTGCTGACGGAAAGCCGCGAGGCCAAGCTTTTGGTCGAGACAGCCGCGGGAGGATGTGATATCTTTGCGCTTTCCGCCAGCCCCCGAGCCAGATGCATGGCCGGGAAGCTCCCCGCAAGACCGCGATACGAGAAAGACCATGCCTCTGAACATCTACACCAGCAACCAGATGGAACGCCTGGTGGACCGCCTGGAAAAGGTGGTCCGCGCGCCGCGCCGCGTCCACTACTCCCCTTTCGAGAAGGAGCTGATCGTGGTGCAGAGCAAAGGGATGCAGCGCTGGCTTTCCATGGAGCTCGCTGCCCGCATCGGGGTCTGGGCAAACGGCGAATTCCTCTTCCCCAACAAGTTCGTGGAACAGCTCTTCGCCAAGGTGCTCCCGGGGTGCCCGGAGGAGACCTCCCTCTTCTCCCCGGAGGTGATGACATGGCGGGTGCTGGGACTTTTGCAGCAATCGGCGGGAAAGCCTGGCTTCGAGGAGATCGCGGGTTATCTTGCCGATGACCGGGACGGGCTGAAGCGCATGCAGCTCGCCGGGCGCATCGCCGACACCTTCGACCGCTACACCATCTACCGCCCCGAGTTCCTACCGGCATGGGAGAAAGGGAAGGAAGAACACTGGCAGGCACAGCTTTGGCGCACGCTCACCGACGGCGTGGAACAGAAGCACCGCGCACGTTTGCTGGAGGAATTCAGAAAGGCGCTCGATGCCGGGAGCGTCCCGGAAGAGCGCCGCATCTCCGTGATCGGCATACCGTCGCTCCCCCCCTTCCACCTCGAGATCCTGGCCCGCGTCGCCCGTCACACCGAAGTGAACCTGTTCCTTTTGAACCCCTGCCGCCAGTACTGGGGGGAGATCGTGTCGGAGCGGGAACTGGCCCGGCTGGAGAAAGAGGGGGACGGAGAGGAGCAGTGGTACGAGACCGGGAACCCACTCCTCGCCTCCTGGGGGAAGCTCGGGCGGGACTTCTTCGAAGCAATCATCGACGGCTGCGGTGAACACGAGCGGGAAGACAGCTTCCCTCCCCTGCCGCAGGGCTCGCTTTTGCACGAGGTGCAGGCGGACATCGTCGAGCTGCGCGGAGCCGACGCGGGGGTACGCCAGGTGGCGCCGAACGACCGCTCCATCGAGGTGCACTCCTGCCACTCGCCGATGCGCGAGGTGGAAGTCCTCCACGACACGCTGATGGCCATGTTCGACGCCGATCAGTCCCTCTCCCCGCGCGACGTGCTGGTGATGACGCCGGACATCGAGGCGTACGCACCGTACATCTCCGCGGTATTCGGCAACCCCGAGCCGGGTGCGGAACGGATCCCCTACTCCATCGCGGACCGAAGCCTAAAGAATGAGGGGGAGGCGGCGCAGGCGCTGCTCTCCATACTCGCCCTGAGCGGTGGGCGCTACGGTGTCGCGACGGTGCTCGACATCCTCGAGTCCCCCCCGGTGGCACGGCGCTTCAACCTCTCCGCGGACGAACTGGAGACGGTGCGCGACTGGCTGAGGGAAGCGAACATCAGGTGGGGCATCGACGCGGCGCAGAGGGCCGAACAGGGAGTCCCCCCCTTCCACGAGAACTCGTGGGCCGCGGGGCTCGACCGACTGCTCCTGGGCTACGCCATGAGCGGCGACGGCCGCTCCTTCTACAACGAGATCCTCCCCTTCGACAACATGGAAGGGGGCGCGGCGCTGGTGCTCGGGCGCTTCATGAACTTCTGCGACAGGCTGTTCGCCGAAACGAAAGGACTCGCCCGACTGCGGACCCCGGCACAGTGGGTCCCGGTACTGCGCCAGATCCTGGACGACTTCATCCTGCCGGACCGTGACGGGGAGCGCGAACTCCTTTCGCTGATCGAGATCGTTAAGAAGCTAGGCACGTGCGGCAGCGAAGCCGGTTTCGAGGAAGAGGTCGGCATCGAGGTGGTGCGCTACTGGCTGGGAGAGCAGTTAGGGAGCTCCGAGCGCGGCCTCGGCTTTCTCACCGGCGGCGTCACCTTCTGCGCTATGCTCCCGATGCGCAGCATTCCCTTCCCGGTGGTGGCCCTGATCGGAATGGACGAGGGGCAATTCCCGCGGCGCAATCCGGCCCAGGGGTTCGACCTGATGACCAAGGAGCGCCGCCCCGGCGACCGCTCGCCGCGCGACGAGGATCGCTACCTGTTCCTCGAGGCACTCCTCTCCGCCCGCAAGCGGCTGCACATAAGCTACGTCGGGCAGAGCATCAAGGACAACGCCGAGCTACCCCCCTGCGTGCTGGTGAGCGAACTCCTCGATTACCTCGGGCGCTGCTTCGTGACCGCCGGTGGGAAGAAGGCGGGGCAGGTACGGCACCACCCGCTGCAGCCCTTCAGCCCGAAGTACTTCAGCGGCGCCGACGGGTTCTTCAGCTACTCGCAGCAAAACTGCGCCGGCGCCGTCGCCAAGCTCTCCCCTCCCGTACCCGCACCCCCCTTCCTGGCAAGTCCGCTGGAGCCATGGGAGGAGGAAGGGACCGTCACAGTCAAGGCGCTGACCGACTTTTTGTGCAACCCGGCAAAGGAGCTGTTGCGGCGCAGGCTCGGCATCCGCATCGAGGAAAAGGACGATCCGCTGGAAGAGACGGAACCGTTCGCGCTTGGCTCTTTGGAAAAGTACCAGCTGGAACAGGAGATCGTCGCGGCCGTGCTGCGCGGCGATGAACTCGAGGTCCCCTTCGCGGTGGCGTGCGCGCGCGGCGACCTTCCCCCCGGGGTGTGCGGTGCGGCGCTGTACCAGAAGCTCGGCGAACCGGCGGCGGAGTTCGCAGAAAAGGTGCGCGAGGCTTGCGCAGGCGAGCCCCTCACCCCGCTGGACATAGATCTGAGCCTCCCCGCCGGTCGCATCGTGGGGCGCATCGAGGAGCTGCGCGGCGACGCCATGGTGCGCTACCGCTACACCGACCTGAAGGCGAAGGACCGACTCCGGCTGTGGGTCGAGCACCTGGTGCTTAACTGCGTCGAGGCCGAAGGGTATCCCCTCGAGAGCACCTTCGTCGCCGCCAACGGCACCGTCCGCACCCCGGCCATTGAGGGTTGCGAGGCTGAGTTGAACCGGCTTCTCGAGCTTTACCGAACCGGCATGCGGGCGCCGCTCAAGTTCTTCCCGGAGACCTCGCTCGAGTACGTCAAGAAGAGCCGCGATCCGAAGCAGGCGGGAAAGGCGCTTTCCGCCGCCGCGGGAGTCTGGCGCGGTAGCGACTACAAGAAGGGGGAAGGAAAGGACCCGTACTGCCGCCGGTGCTTTGGCGAAGTCGCGCCGCTGGACGACGAGTTCCAGGCCCTCGCCCTCGCGGTTTGGGAGCCGATCCTGGAGCACCAGGCGATGAAGAGCGTGAAGAAAAAATGAAACGTTTCGACCTCCTACATACCCCGCTTGCCGGGCGCAACTTGATCGAGGCGAGTGCCGGCACCGGCAAGACCTTCACCATCGCCGGGGTCTACCTGCGCCTGGTCATCGAGAAAGAGCTCGACGTGTCGCGCATCCTTGTAGTGACATTCACCGAGGCCGCGACGAAGGAGCTGAAGGAACGCATCAGGAAGAAGTTAAAGGACGCGGAAGAAGGCTTCCAGACCGGGGCGAGCGACGACTTCCTCATCGCCGGGATCATGGAACGTACCGCGGATCACGCGCGGGTAAGAAGGCTTCTGGCGAGTGCGGTGCGCAGCTTCGACGAGGCCGCCATCTTCACCATTCACGGTTTCTGCCAGAGGATGCTGCAGGACAACCCCTTCGAGAGCGGGTCGCTTTGCGACACCGAACTCGTCACCGACCAGGGAAAGATCTTAAGCGAGATCGCCCAAGACTACTGGCGCATCAACTGTTACGGCGCCCCGGTGGCGCGGATCGCCGCCGCCGACCAGGCGAAGGTGACCCCGGAGTCGCTGCTGAAACTCGTGAAGCGGGTCAGCGGCGACCCGTACGCCGCCGTAGTCCCCGCCGCACCGGCCGCCACCGAGGAGATCCCGGAGTGGCTCCTCGCGCTCAAGCGCAACTTCTTCGACTACCTGCGTGCCGAACTCCCGAAGCGAAAGCGGCTGAAAAACGTCCGTTCCTTCGACGACCTCTTAGCCGACCTGCATGCCGCGCTGATCCGCACCGGCTCCACGCTCCCGAAGCTGATACGTGAGCGCTACCAGGCCGCACTGATCGACGAATTCCAGGACACCGACCCGGTCCAGTTCGCCATCTTTGACGCCGTCTATCCCGCGGACTGCGAGCTCCCCTTCTTCCTGATCGGCGACCCGAAACAGGCCATCTACAGCTTCCGCGGCGCCGACATCTTCGCCTACATGGGGGCGGCGGAGGCGACGGAAAAGCGGCACACCCTGCTGCAGAACTTCCGCTCCGAGGCGACGCTCATCGAAGCGGTGAACGCGGTCTTCGACTCTCGCGAGCTCCCTTTTCTGCACGAAAAAATCGGTTTCAACAAGGTCAAAGCCGCGCCCAAGGAGAGCAGCATCCTGAAGGAGAACGGCGAGCGCAAGGCACCGCTCAAGTTCTGGTTCGCCCCCCGCACCGAGCCGGGGAAACCGATCAACAAGGGAGACGCCTGGGAGCTCCTCCCGGAGACGGTGGCCTCCGAGATCGCACGACTCCTGCGCGATGCAAACGCTGGGACGCTCACCGTCGACGAGCTGAAAAAAGATGGCGAGGAGGAGCGCTGGGAGCGGCGGCCGGTCCGGCCGCGTGACATCGCCGTCCTGGTGCGGGCGAACCATCAGGCGAAACTGATGCAGCAGGCACTCACCCGCAGGGGGATCCCGAGCGTTCTCTGCAACGCAGGAAACCTTTTCGAATCCGAGGAGGCGGCCGAGCTGCTGAGGCTTTTGAGCGCCGTGGCGCAGCCGGGACACGAGGCGCTTTTGCGCGGCGCGCTGGCGACCGACTTGGCCGGCGTCACCGGCACCGAGCTCGCAGAGCTCATCGATGACGAGGACAAGTGGGAAGAGATCCTGGAAGAGTTCCGGGACTACCACGACACCTGGAACGCCGGGAGCTGCATGGCGATGGCGCTGCAGTTCATGGAGCGGCGGAAGGTGCGCGAGCGGCTGCTCGCCGGGCCGATGGGGGAGCGGCGCCTCACCAACGTGCTGCACGCGGTCGAGACGATCCACCAGGCCCAGGTGAAGGAGCGCCTCGGGATGGAAGGTGTCGTCACCTGGCTCTCCGGCCGCATCACCGAAGATCCCAAAAAAGAAGAGTACGAGGTACGCCTGGAGACGGACGAGGAAGCGGTACAGCTCGTCACCATCCACAAGAGCAAGGGGCTCGAGTACCCGATTGTCTTTCTCCCGTTCTCATGGGCCGAGCCCGGCAGCAAGGACGAGGGTGCGCTCTTTCACGACGGCAACGGCCGTGTCGTCCTCGACATCGGTTCGCCAGAGATGGAACAAAGCCGGGCGAAGGCGGCACAGGAAGCGCTCGCCGAGAGCCTGCGCCTGCTCTACGTCGCCCTAACCAGAGGCAAGCACCGCACCTACGTCATATGGGGCGCCTTCAAGGACGCCGGCGACAGTTCGCTGCATTACCTGCTGCATCCGGGGCAGAGCGCGGTCAAAGGGCAGATGGCTATCTGCGACGACGAAATCCAGAAGCGCTTGGCCGAGCTCGCAACCTCGTCCCCCGGCAACATCGAGGTGCTGACCATGCCGCCCGCCGACCTGCTGGGATACCGGGCGAGCGAGGAGAAGGCGCCCGAACTGGCACCGATGGTGTTCACCGGCGCCATCTCCCGCGACTGGCGCGTGGCGAGCTTCACCTCACTTTCCAGCAGCCGGCACCACGCATCCCACACCGCCGAGCTTCCCGACCACGACGAGGAAAGCCTTGGCGAGGAAAACCCGGTGCGCGACGTGGAGCCTGCCGGCATCTTCGCCTTCCCCAAGGGAGCGAAGGCGGGCATCTTCCTGCACAAGATCTTCGAGGAACTCGACTTCACGCAGAAGGCCGAGCGCCTCGCGCCACTGGTCGAGGACGAGTTGGACAAGCACGGCTTCTCTGCAGACTGGAAGCAGGCCGTGTGCGACATGGTGGGGAACGTACTTGCGGCTCCGCTTGGAGAACAGGGAATCACCCTGGCAGAGGTAGGGCCGGAGCGGCGTCTCACCGAGCTCGAGTTCTTCTTCCCCCTCGCGGCGCTCACCTCGGAGCGGCTGAAAGAGGCAGCGGAGCGTTTCATGGCCGCGCAGGGGTCGGAGGCGGCCTTCCCGGTGGATATGGCCGGGCTGTTCTCCCGGCTCTCCTTCGCGCCGGTCCGGGGGATGCTGCTCGGTTTCATCGACCTCATCTTCGAGCATGGCGGGCGCTACTACATCGTGGACTGGAAGTCGAACCACCTGGGCAACGCTCCTTCGGACTACGGCCCGGCGGCGCTCAGGCGTGAGATGGAGGAGAACTTCTATCCGCTGCAGTACCTCCTCTACACGGTGGCGCTCGACAACTACCTGCGGCTGCGCGTCCCGGATTATGACTACGATCGCCATTTCGGCGGTATCTTCTACCTCTTCCTGCGTGGTGTCGACGGTACAGGACACGGCGTCTTCGCCGATCGGCCGCCGAAGGAGTTCATCACCGAACTGGCCGCCGTTTTGTTGCCGGAGACGGTGCATCAGTCGGAAGCGCAGCCCTCACCCGCCTCCGGGTCAGAGCCCTACGGTGGGCAAGACCCCGCCAGCGGACCGAACACCGACGGGAGAGGGAACGCGGACCGGAAGAACAAGAAAGCGTCGGATCAGCAGTTGAGTTTGGATTTGTTCTAAAGTGTTGATGCTTTTTGATTTACAGGTGCCCCATGACTCCTGAAGGAGTGCAATTAAATGACATAGACCGGCAGTTCGCCGCCTTCATCTGCAGGCAGGCGGGAAGCCGCGATCCCCATCTGGAAGCGGCGGCGGCCCTGTTGAGCCGCGGCGTGACGGCCGGGGACGTGTGCCTGGACCTCGCAGGCGCGCTCGACGAGGGTCGTGCCGCCGGGTACCGGCTCGAGTCGGTTGCGACCTGGCGCGAGCGCCTTGCCGCCGCCCCGGTAGTAGGGGCTCCCGGCGAGTTCAAGCCGCTCATCCTGGACCACGCCGACCGGCTCTACCTGCAGCGCTACTGGCGCTACGAGAACGAACTCGCAGAGGCGATCCTCAAGCGCGGCGAGCCCGCCCAGTTCGACCGCGAGCGTCTCAAGCAGGGTCTTGCCCGGCTCTTCCCCGCAACGCCGGGAGAAACGGACTGGCAACGGGTCGCCGCCATTGCCGCCGTCACCAGGCGGTTTTGCGTCATCTCCGGCGGACCGGGCACCGGCAAGACCTCCACCGTGGTGAAGGTACTGGCACTCCTTCTGGAACAGGCGGAAGCTCTTGGCACCGGGAGCGCCCTGCGCATCGCCCTCGCCGCCCCCACCGGCAAGGCGGCCGCGCGCCTGAAGGAATCCATTGCCGCCGGTTTGGACAAGGCGGAACAGGAGGTGCGCGGCCTCATCCCGGAGGACGTTTTCACCCTGCACCGGCTCCTCGGATACCTGAAGGGATCCAGCGGCTTCCGCCACAACAGCGAGAATCCCCTTCCCTACGACGTCGTCATCGTGGACGAGGCGTCCATGGTATCCCTGCCGCTCATGGCGAAGCTCCTCTGCGCCCTGCGCCGGGACACCCGCCTGATCCTTCTGGGCGACCGGGACCAGCTCGCCTCCGTCGAGGCAGGTGCGGTGCTGGGCGACATGTGCGATACCGGCGCCGTGCACGGCTTCTCCCCCGAGTTTGCCGCACTTGCCGCCGAAGTTGCGGGCGATGCCGTATCAGTCCAGCCGGGGCTGGGGCCGCTGGGCGATGCCGTGGTGCTGCTGAAAAAAAGCTACCGTTTCTCCTCCACCGGCGGTATCGGCAAGATCGGAGCGCTGGTGAACGCAGGCGACGCCGCCGCTGCCCTTGCCGCCTGTCTCGATCCGGCCCTCCCCGAGGTCTCGCTGGCGTCGCTCCCCCCTGCCGGTGGCTTGGCCGACGCCCTCGCCAAGCGCATCACCGACGGCTATGCAGAATACCTGCACGAGCAGAGCCCCGAAGGGGCGTTCGCCAAATTCAGCCGGTTCCGCATCCTGTGCGCCATGCGTAGCGGGCCGTACGGTGTCGAGGCCGTCAACCAGCTCGTACGGCAGCGCCTGGCGCAGGCCGGGCTCATCCATCCGCACGGACGCTGGTACGCTGGGCAGCCCGTCATGATCAGCAAAAACGACTACAACCTGGGGCTCTTCAACGGCGACGTGGGACTCATCCTCCCCGATGCCGAATCCGGCGGCGAGCTGCGCGCCTTCTTCCCCTCCGGCTCCGGCGGCATGCGGAAGGTGCTGCCGCTCAGGCTCCCAGAGTACGAGTGCGCCTTCGCCATGACCGTGCACAAGAGCCAGGGTTCCGAGTTCGACCGCGTCCTGCTCGTCCTTCCCGACCGCGACACGCCGGTATTGACGCGGGAACTGCTTTACACCGCGATCACCAGGGCGAAGAGCTCCGCCGAGATTCTAGCCACAGAAGATCTGTTCCTCTCAACCGTCGAGCGTCGCGTGATCAGGCGGTCAGGGCTGCGCGAACGTCTTTGGGGGCCAATCATCTGACCTCCGCATGCCTTCACAAGCCCTCCCTCGCCCTACGGGAGACCCACATCATCCACTGCCAAGGAGCAACCATGAACTGCACCGTTAATGATATAAACATCGCCTATGATGAAGCCGGCCAAGGCCCCGCCGTCCTGCTCATCCATGGCTTTCCTCTCAACCGCCAGATGTGGCAGCCACAACTGAAGCCTATTGCCGACGCCGGTTACCGTGTCATCGCCCCGGACCTGCGCGGTTTTGGTGCAAGCGACGCACCCGTCGGGCCCTACAGCATGGACCTCCTCGCCGACGACATGATCGCCTTCATGGATGCCTTGAAGATCGACAAGGCCGTCATCGGCGGCATGTCCATGGGGGGCTACATCCTCATGAACCTCCTGGAGCGCTACCCGGAAAGGGTCCGTGCCGCCTGTTTCATCGCGACCCGCAGCAACGCCGACGACGAAGCGGGACGCGAGCGGAGAAAGGCCATGGCCGCGGAGGCGGAAAGGCTCGGCGCCAACCCTATCATCAAGATCTTCGCCGAACTGCTGTTCGCGGCGGAGACCTCGCAGGAAAGCCCGGCGCTGATCGCCCGTGTCACCGCATGGATGCGCGAAACCCGTCCGCAGGGGCTCGCCGGCGGTCTGCTCGGCATGAGCGACCGCAAGGACTACACCGCACTCCTACCCACGTTCAAGCACCTCTCCCTGGTGATCGCAGGCGCGGAAGACCGTGCCGCACCCGCGGAAACAGCGGAAACGCTGATCCACGGCCTTGCCGGATGCCGGAGCAGGGTCATCGAAAAGGCGGGGCACATGCTGAACATGGAACAGCCTGAAATCTTCAACGAGACCATGATCTCTTTTCTTAAATCGCTACCGGAGTAGCCATGGGAACCGACCTGCTGCAACTCATCCTGCTGCTTCTACTCGCCGCCACCTTCACCGTGGCCACTCTCTGCTACCTGCACTTGAAACGGCTCACCTCGTCAGAGGCGCGCTTTGATCAGTTGGAGAAGGGACTCGAGCGACTGGAGCGGACCCTTCAGGACGAGCTACGCCGGAACCGCGAGGAACTGGGTGGCAGCCTGCGACAGTTCGGTGAGGCGGTGCAGAAACGGATGGTGGATATTGCGTCGCTGCAGAAGGGGCAGATGGAAGGTTTCACGCAGCAGTTGGGCGCCCTCACCGCAAGCAACGAACAGCGACTCGACAAACTGCGCGAGACGGTTGAACTCAGGCTCAAGTGGCTGCAGGAAGACAACTCAAAAAAGCTCGAACAGATGCGCGCCACGGTGGACGAGAAGCTGCACGAGACCCTGGAGAAGCGGCTGGGCGAATCGTTCAAGCAGGTGAGCGGGCAGCTGGAGCAGGTACACAAGGGACTGGGCGAGATGCAGTCGCTGGCATCCGGCGTGGGCGATCTGAAGAAGGTCCTCTCCAACATCAAGACGCGCGGAACGCTTGGCGAAGTGCAACTGCACAACCTGCTCGAGCAGATCCTCACCCCGGACCAGTACAGCTCCAACGTAGCCACAAAGCCGGGCAGCGACGCCCGCGTGGAGTTCGCGGTCCGGCTCCCCGGCAAGGATGACAAACCGCTCTGGCTCCCCATCGATGCGAAGTTCCCACAGGAGGACTTCCTGCGTCTGGTCGAGGCGCAAGAGCAGGGAAACCTGGCCGCGGTAGCCGAGGCAACGAAGCAGTTCGACAGGACGGTGCTGGGGATGGCGAAGCTGATCTGCGACAAGTACTTGGCGCCGCCGGAAACCACCGATTTCGCAGTCATGTTCCTAGCCAACGAGGCGAGCTACGCTCAGGTCTTGAGCCGTCCGGGGCTTTTCGACGCCATCCTGCGTGAGCACAAGGTGATCGTCGCAGGCCCGACCACCATCGCCGCCCTCCTCTCCTCGCTGAGCCTCGGGTTCAAGACGCTGGCCATCGAAAAGCGCAGCAGCGACGTCTGGCGCCTCCTGGGCGCGATCAAGACTGAGTTCATGACCTTCGGGACTCTATTGGACAAGACCAGGAAAAAGCTGGACGAGGCATCCTCAAGCATCGACACCGCGGCCACAAGGACCAGGCGCATCCAGAGGAAGATGCAGGGGATCGAGGAGCTGCCTGAGCATGAGGCGAAAGGGATTTTGGGTGTGGAGTTCGGCAGCGGCGCCGAAGCAGAGGTAAGCGAGGCGGTGCTCATCGAGGAGCCGTAAAGAGGGTTAGTCCCCCTTTGCGAAGGGGGATTTAGGGGGATTTCTTGCAGGCTTGGCAGAGGCAAATCCCCCCTGTCCCCCCCTTCGCAAAGGGGGGGACGCTAAGGCTCATGCAGAGCTTCGTGGGGAGCTGTACTCCATCTCCCACGGAATTTCTGAATAACCTTCACTTCGAAGTTTCCCTTTCCGTGCTCGTTGTCAGCTCGGCGACGAACAAAGAAAAAGCCCGTCGACGGCTGGTCCATGGAGCCAGTGCCGGCGGGCTTTTTTATTGTACGGCCGCTTTAGCCGTTATTTGATCTGCCCGCGGATTTCACCGTCCGGGTACTTGTCAGTGTGGACGTTCACGTAGGTATCGCCGGAACGAAGCAGTTTTACCAGCTCGTCGAATTTACCTTTGTAGTCGCCCATCAGGTCGTTGCCGCTTACCTTACCTTCGGAGAGAACACCGCTGAATTTCCCTTTCTTGCCACCGCTGAAGAGCCCGACAATCGGAGGACCGTTTTCCCCTTTTTTGCCGACATGGATGTGTGCCGCACTGGCGTCGACCACGTCCTTAACGTGGAGCTTGTAAGTCAGCTCCTTGCCATCTTTGCTGAGTTTGAATTCGGCCTTCCCGGAAGATTTGGCGTCAGGCTTTGCCACTTCTTCCTTCGGGGTCAGTTTTGCCTTGAAGCTGTGCTCAGCGGCATACCCGGTTGAGACAGCAAAGAACGCAGCCAGAACCACCAGCATCAGCAGCCTTATCCTTTTCATTTCCTGCCTCCTCTAAAGCCTTGTTGTTACCACTACCGGCGATTATACCCTTTGCATTCAAAAAACACTATACATCTCACTCCTCAGACTTTTCCCTTTGTTAACGCAGGGCAGCAAGCCCTTTACGGTCTACGATGTCCAGCAGTCGCAACGCAGGGCCACTCGGCTTCTTCACCCCTTGTTCCCATTGTTGTACAGTGCTTTTACCTATACCTAGAAGTGCCGCAAAAACGGCCTGACTGGCATGACAGGCCATCCTGATCTGTTTGATCTCTTCCGGCCGGTATGGTTTCTTACGTGGGAGGCACAACGCCTGTATCTGTCGGAAGGTGAGGTCATCCATCATGCCGGCTTCGAACAATTCACGCGCCATTTCATCAGCTATGTCCAAAATTTCACTCATCTTGTTTCACCTCAACTTGAGCCGCCGCCACTATATCACCTAGTGATACAGCTGTCGACATCAATGGAGTCGGTCATTTTTACGCGAACTCCGCGATGGGCTGTCCCGGCTGTACTGCTTCGCCCACGGAAACGAGGATTTTATCCACGGTACCGGACATGTGCGCCGTGATGTTCGTCTCCATCTTCATCGCTTCCAGGACGACGAGCAGATCGTTCACCTCTAGGTGCTGACCGACCTGCACCACGACCTTGAAAACGACGCCGGCAATCGGGCTCCGGCAGATCTTGTCCGATACAGCCGTGCCACCTGGGGGAGCGCCGGTAACCGGGGCGGGGGCGGCCATCGGCATGGCACCAGAAGGGGGCGTAACCGCCTGCACCGTCGTAGTAGGGAACGATTCCGCCAGCCGAACCTCTTCGCCCTCTTCGACTTCCACGTCAACCCGATACTTCTTTCCGTCTATCGTCATGGTCAGTTGCACGGTGGTCTCCTTTTACTACCCTCTCCTGAGGTTCAAGTTATGCGACGCCTGCAGCACGACGCGACTGGACTGCCCCCAGGCGTTCGCCTGCATGGTATCGACGAACCTTGCCCTGCGGATGCGTACGTTCTTCCCCAGATAGGCTGCGATCGATGCCGCCATAACCATCAACAATTCCGGGGTTATCTCATCATGGTTACCTGCACGTTCTTCCACGATAAACCTCCTCAAAGCGGGATCAGGCCGTGCTTCTTCATGGGACGGAACTCGCGCTTGGTGTGCAGGATGTCGAGCGTCATGGCGAGATGACGCCTCGTCTCCGCCGGCTCGATGATATCGTCGACGTCCCGCCGCGCAGCCGCCGCGTAGGGGGTCGCAAAGGTGCTCTGGTACGACTCGATCAGTTCCCGGCGCTTCTGCTGCGGATCTTCGGACTGCGCGATCTCATTGCGGAATATCACGTTGACCGCCCCCTGCGGCCCCATCACCGCGATCTCCGCGGTCGGCCACGCGAAGACCCGGTCCGTCTCCAGTTCCTTGCCGCACATGGCCAGGAACGCGCCCCCGTAGGCCTTGCGCATGATCACGGTGATTTTGGGGACTGTGGCGGCCGAATAGGCGAAGAGCAGCTTGGCGCCGTGCCTGATGATCCCTCCCTGCTCCTGCTGCACGCCCGGCAGGAATCCCGGAACGTCCACCAGCGTGATGAGCGGGATGTTGAAGGCGTTGCAGAAACGGACGAAGCGCGCCCCTTTGTCCGAGGCGTTGATGTCGAGGGCGCCGGCGAGCACGCTCGGCTGGTTCGCCACCACACCAACGCTCCGCCCGAGGATGCGGGCGAAACCGACCACTATGTTGGCGGCGAAAAGCGGCTGCACCTCGAGGAAATCGCCGCCATCCACCAAGCGCGTGATCACCTGGCGCACGTCGTAACTCTTCTTCGGGTCGATCGGGACGATGGTGTTCAGCGTCTTGTCCGGCACCACGATGTCGTCCGCCTCGAGTTGGGGCGGATCTTCCAGGTTGTTGGAGGGAAGGAAGGAGAGGAGCCTCTTGCAGATGCGCAGCGCCACCAGGTCGTTTTCTGCGACGAAGTGCGCGACCCCGGCGTAGTTCATCTGGGAGAGCGGGCCGCCCAGGGCCTCGGCGGTGATCTCCTCACCGGTCGCTTCCTTGATGACCGATGGCCCCGTGATGAACATCCTCGCGTTAGCCGTCTGGATGATGAAATCTGTGAGGGCCGGGCTGTACGCGGCGCCGCCTGCACACGGACCGCAGATGAGCGAGATCTGCGGTACCACCCCGGAAAGCATGACGTTGTGATAGAAGATCTTGCCGTAGCCTGCCAGCGAGTCGATCCCCTCCTGGATTCTTGCACCGCCGGAGTCGTTCATGAACACGAAGGGGGTGCCGGTCTTCAGCGCGGCGAGCATCGCCTGGACGATCTTGTCGCTATGCACCTCACCCGCGGAACCACCGGCGACGGTGAAATCCTGGCTCGCCAGGTGCACCAGCCGCCCCCCGACGCTACCCGCTCCGGTAACGACCCCTTCTGCTGCGAATTCCTTCCCGGCCATTCCGAAGTTGGTGCAGCGGTGCCGGGCGAAGAGTCCGATCTCCTGAAAGCTGTCCTTATCGACCAGGCTCTCGATGCGCTCCCTGGCGGTAAGGCTTTGCCGTTCATGCTGCTCGTCTATCTTTGTCCGTCCGCCGCCAAGCTTCAGCCGCTCTTTCCTCTCGTTCAGCTCCTTTACCTTCTCGTCTATAGACATGAGCCCTCCTCGGCGTGCGGCATTACTCTTGGCCGTACGGCGCCACGGTAACCTTGTGCTGTTGGCCGCTCAGGGTGACCGTGTAGGTGACGGGGCCGGTGATCTTTCCTGGGTGCCCCTCCGGGATGTTGGTTTCCGACGCGCCGGTCTCTGGATCGCGCCCGACGTTCTTGGGCCCCTCGTGCCGGGTGGCGAAGAACTTCGGCGCCACCTGCGGGAAGAGCGCGTAAGTGAGCACGTCCTCGTCGCTGCCGTCGCACCCTTCAAGCGGCAGCGCTGCTGCGCGCAGCTTGCCCCATTCCGGCTCCAACAGGTCGGCGGGACGCACATCGATCGGCTCCTTCTTCGCGTGCCGCCGCGCCATCTCGACCACCTCCGGGTTCAAAACTCCTGGAGCGGCGCCGTAATAGCCGAGCATCAGGTCGGCGAACTCACCGGTAAGGACCTTGTAGCGCCCCATCAGCGTGTTCAGCACGGCCTGGGTTCCGACGATCTGGCTGGTCGGGGTCACCAGAGGCACGTAACCGGTATCCTTGCGCACCACCGGTATCTCTTCCAGCACCTCATGCATCCGGTCCGCCGCCCCCTGCTGCTTCAGCTGGCTCTCCATATTCGACAGCATCCCGCCAGGGATCTGGCTTCTGAAGATCTCAGTCTCCACGCCGGTGACCGTGGAAAGAAACTCGCGGTAGCGCGGCAGGATCTTCGAGAAGTGCTCCTTCACGCGCAGCATGCGCGCGAGGTCGATCCTCGTGCTGTTCCCGGTATGCTCCAGCATCTCCACGAAGCTCTCGGTTGGATTATGGCCCGGTCCGAGGCTCATCGAGCTCACCGCGGTATCGACGCAGTCGACACCCGCCTCCACCGCCTTCATGAGGCTAACCATGGTGACGCCGGTGGTGGCGTGCACGTGCAGCTGCACCCGGGTCTGCTCCCCGCAGCTCTCCTTGATGCCGCGCACGAGCTCGTAGGCCGACTGGGGCTTGATGAGCGCCGCCATGTCCTTGATGCAGATCGAATCGCACCCCATTTCGACCAGGCGTTTCGCCTGATCCACGTAAGCCTGAGTGGTGTGGATCGGGCTCACCGTATAGGAGATGGCGCCCTGGGCATGCTTGCCGCACTTCTTCACCGCCTTGACCGAGCGCTCTATGTTGCGCAGGTCATTCAGCGCGTCGAAGATGCGGAAGACGTCGATCCCGTTTTCCGCGCTCTTGTCGACGAAACGGTCGACCACCTCGTCCTGGTAGTGGCGGTATCCCAGGAGATTCTGCCCACGCAAGAGCATCTGCAGCGGTGTTTTGGGCATGAGCGCCTTGAAGGTCCTGAGCCGCCCCCACGGGTCCTCGTTCAGGAAACGGATGCAGGCATCGTAGGTGGCGCCCCCCCAGCATTCAAGGGACCAGAACCCGGCGTTGTCGAGATCCTCGCAGGCGGGGACCATGTCCTCGATGCCGAGGCGCGTGGCGATGAGGCTCTGGTGGGCGTCACGCAGAGCCAGCTCCGTGATGTCGATGAGTCGGTTCATGTCCTTCCTCCCTTTTGTCACGAAGGGATAGTCTACGGGAACCGGGTTCATTGGCAATAGCTAATTTGGATTTTAAGCAAAGTGGTTTGGAAGGAGTGGACACAGCCTGAGGGGAGACACAGGAGCGGTGGGAAGTGTTGAGCGGTGACTTCAGAAAAGAGGAGAGAGGTAGATGAGAGCGACGGGAAACAAACTGCGTAAAGCTCCCCCCTCCCGCAAGGGAGCGATCCTAAGCCTGGGCGAGGATCTCCTGGTAGAGAGAGTAGTAAGCCTGCCCTTCCTTCTCGGGGCAGCATTGTTCGCGCACGAGGTCGCGTCCATTTTTACCCAGGCGTTCGCGCAGGTGGGCGTCGGTCAGCAGTTGCTCGGCCTTGGCCTTGAACTCCGCCGCGCCGTGGTAAACGAGGCCGTTCACGCCGTCTTTCACGATGGAACGGTTCCCCTCGATGTCAGCAACGAGGAGCGGCTTCGCATAGGCCGATGCCTCCAAGACGGTGTTGGCCATCCCCCCCTCGGTGAGGGAGGTGTTCAGAACGACGTCTACCCGCCGGTAAAGCGCTCCCATGCAATCATGGGGCACGACGCCAAGGTATCGAGCGAACGGATAGCTCTCCAAGGCCTCCATCACCTCGGCGGCGTAGGCCGTGTCGAGCACCGGGCCGGCTATTTCGAGGTGCAGTTGCGGATGGCGCGCGTGCAACTCGGCAAGCGACGCCAGGGGAAACATCACGTTCTTCACCGGACGCAGCCCGGCGGGAAGCAGGAAGGTGAACTTGCCTTTCCCTTCCGCGGACGCAACAGGAGTGAAATTATTGGGAAGCTCGACCCCCTGGCGGATCAGGACAGTGCGCTCCTCAAGGCTGTGCAGATGTTCCCCCAGCCGCTTCTTCACGCAGCCGTGGAAGGCGACCAGCCGCGCGGCACCGCGCAGCGCGCCGTGCATCTCCAGCCCACGCTGATCGCACAGCGCCTGGTACACATCGGTGCCGGTCAGGGTAATCAGATAGGGGATGGAAAGCAGCTTTGAGAGCGCGTAGGCCACGCGCCCGCCGTGGTAGGCATGGAAGGCATGCAAAAGCTGCGGCTGGAACTCCTTTACCGCCTCCTGCAGGCGCTCTCCCGACAGACGGTCGACCGGGAATACCTGCACCTCGCAGCCAAGAAGCCTCAGTTCGCTCTCGATACGTCTTACCGTAACGGCATTGCCGGTTTCAGCTGGATAGTAATTGGGGGCGACAATGCCGACACGCATTAAGAACCTCTGCAGGAGTATTTTCACCGGATCATTAAAAAGCCGCGACCGCGGCAGGTTCAGATAATAGCCGCAAAACCCGCACTAGGCAAGGGATAAACCCTTGCCTCACTCAAACGTTCATGGTACCTTACGCACCATTCCGAGGTGCGACACATGAAAATTACCATCCTCGGCTCTGGCACCTCGACCGGTGTCCCCATGGTCGGTTGTCACTGCCAGGTCTGCGGTTCCTCTGACCCGCGCGACAAAAGAACACGTGCCTCGATCCTGGTCGAGTCCCAGGGGCAACGCATCCTCGTCGACACCTCTACCGACCTTAGGACGCAGGCACTCAGGGAAGGGGTACCGCAGATCGACGCCGTTCTGCTCACCCACACCCATGCCGACCACATCAACGGCATAGATGACCTGCGTGGCTTCCATTTCATTCACCGCAAGGTGATCCCGTGCTATGGCAGCCCGGACACCATCGGACAGGTGCGCGGCACCTTCTCCTATATCTTCGAGGGGCTCTGCTCGGAGGGATACTCGCCGCTTATGGAATCGCACCCGGTGGAGGCCCCTTTCGACCTGTTCGGCTGCCGGATCACGCCCGTCCCCATCAGGCACGGCTCCTTCCTGGCTACCGGCTACCGCTTCGACGACGCTGCCTACCTTACCGACTGCAGCGAGATACCGGAAGCCTCCATGGAGCTTCTGCAGGGGCTCGATCTGATGATCATCGACGCCCTGCGCTTCTCTCCGCACCCGAACCATTTCAACATCGAGGGTGCGTTGAGGATGACCGAGATTCTGAAACCGCGCCGCACCGTGCTGACCCACCTGACCCACGAGGTGCACCACAGCGACGGCGAGCGCCTCCCTAACGGGGTGGAGTTCGCCTACGACGGCATGACGCTCGAGCTTTGAGGAACTAAGACCTGAAGAACGGACGGAACTGATGTTCAGAGACATTCGGCTGCACGGCTATGCAAACGACCAGATCGAGTTCTACGCCATCACGGCGGGCAGCGAGGCGTACAACCGGTACTTCTTCAACACCGATCCGACCGATCCAGGCGAGATCCGCTTCTTCTCTCCCGGCAACGAGTTCATCATCGGCAAGAACGGCATCAGCCACCGCGGCAATGGCGGCTCCTTCTGCGAGTACATGTTCGGGGTGGACCAGCCCATCGCCGACCTCGCCAAGGAAGACGTCTCCAACCGCCTCATCATCTACGGCACCCACTACGACAACCGCTCCGGCACGCTGAGGTTCAGCGAGCGCACCGAAGGGTACGTAAGCTACGACAAGATCTTCTTCGACGGCAACGCCATCTTCAACTATTTCTTCGCCCTTACCGGGGCCGACTTCTCCGCCCCAATGCACGAGCAGCAGGAGCGCATCCTGAGGGTGCTGGGCAAGGCACTCAAGCGTTCAGGCGCGGTCGGCGAGGAACAGGACAACCTGATCATCCGGGAAATCCTCGACATCATCGACGACCCCAACGCCCACCTCTTCCTCTTCAAGCTGATCAACGTCCGGCACCGCGAGTACAGCGAGGCCTTCAAGGCGCTCTACTTCAACAACAAGAAGATCACCGATTCCGAGTTCCAGTCGTTGGCCGTCCTTGCCGAGCGTTACGGCATCGACCGCTACCAGCAGGAGAGGATCCGGATCGACGTGATGTACAAGCATCCCGACAACCGGCGCATCGTCGACGAGTACAAGAACATCCTGATCGCCTGCAACAGAAAGGGGGAGATCAACAAGCTCGAGAACGCGCGACTGACGCGCCTGAAGACCCTTTCGGTGCGCAACAAGATCCCAGGGGCGCTCTTTTACACCCTGGACGAGATGCTCAAGAAGGACAAGAAGCTGGTCGACCTGGAGGAGAGCAACTACATCTCCGAGACCCGCACCATCCTGGAAGGGATGTTTCTTTCCGAGCGGCAGATCGAGAGCACCATCGACGCAGAAGACATGCTGAAACTCCTCTACGCCAAAAAGCAGGCGGCGGAGAACCGCGACCACGCCTTCGAGGAGATGCTTCTGGACGCCAGCAAGGCCTGCGACGAGAAGATCCGCGACGGCGCCGACATCTCCATCCTGGAAGGCTACTCCTACATCATCACCTACTTCGACCGCTACGATGCGACCTCCTCGGCGATCAACCAGCTCGCCTTCATGGAGAACGTGCGAATCTCCGAGGAGATGATCCGAAGCCTGCTCGGCAACAAGCACGCCTTCGACATGCTCGCACCCGACCTCTTCACGAAGCTCTTCCTCTCCGGCATCTTCGAGGACAAGTACCTTGGGATCTACGGCAGGAAAAAGGTGAGCCATCTGGCCGCGGGGCTGAAGCTCATCGAGGAAAACCGCCTCACCACAACCGGACTTCTCGATCAGTTGGTGAATATCGACAGCGACGAGCGCCTGCACCTCACCCTGCTCGCACACATCAAGGATCGCATCCGCAACTTCTACTCCAAGTACGCCACGAAAGGTGATCAGGACGCCCTCAAGAAGGAGCTCGCCGAGGAGCTGAAGAACAAGAAGCTCATCGACGGTGAGATCCCCGACCACCTGTTCCGGGAGGCGATCCTCACCATCAAGAAAGAGGCGGTGTACATCCACAACCTGCTGCCGCAGATCATCCTGGAGAAGAACTGGGCGCTGCGCGAGGACTTCCTGGAGAACTCGGGCCTCGACCGTTTCTACGTCGAGGAACTCGAGCGCGAGTTCTTCGAGTTGAACGGCCTGGACCTCGAAGAGCTGTACCAGATCAGGAAAGGGTTCAACTAACCTCATCCCCATCCCCCTTGACACCCGCCCCCAATTCCTTTAACGTGCCCCTGTGTAAATTATGTACTCAGGAGAGCACATGCCTGTTACAGAAGAACAACTAAAGACCCTTGGCGATCGCATCGCCGCCTATGGCAAAGAGAACCTCGACGAGATGCTGCACCTGGTCGGCGAGGGAGCGCGCCTCGTCTCCAATCAGGAGCGGGTGCGGATTTACCTAGAAGACCTCACCCGCGGCGCCCTTTCCTGTGCCTTTGCCTGCGGCAGCTTCGCCGCCGAGATCCGCCAGGAAACCTTCCCCATCATCTCCGCCGAAGCGGCCGTTTCGAATACCTTCGTAACGCAGATGCTCGCACAATTCCTGCGTCCTGCGAGCAGCGGCCTCCCGCTCGACCAGGACTTTTCCCGACGCTTCGAGATCGACGGCACCACCATGCTTCCGATCACCAGCAACGGCAAATCCATCGGGGTTGCCTGTGTGGACGGGGAACTCCTCTCCCGCGACTGCATCGAGATGCTCATCCCATTTCTCGCCCGCGCCGGAGAACGGGTGGACCATGCCCGGAAGTACCACCAGCAACTGTTGCTGGCCCGCCGCGTCGAGGTCTACAAGAAAAGGGAAGCCGCAAGCTTCATGGTCCGCTCCGCGGTGCACCTGATCGACGGTCTCACCCTCGCGTCGGTGCTGGTCCCGGTGCGCGGCGGCATGGAGGTGCTGGCGAGCCATGCCGAGAACCTGGAGCTCAAACAGCGCTACGACAACGTCGGCAGCATCGACCTGAAACACGGCACCTCGCTTGTCTCCCGTTATGTGAACGAGGCGGGCGTCGTCACCGATGACCAGCTTCTGAAACCGCTCTTCATCGCCGACCTGCAAGACCAGACCATCCAGCGCCGTGCCCTCACCGAGGAGATGGGGCTGCGAACCCTCTACATGGTGCCACGCCTCGAGCCGGACACGCGCCGCCTCATCTGCCTCATAAACTACTTCACCCGTGAGTTGGCGAGCTTCAGCGAGTTCGAAGAGGGGCTTCTGCAGACCCACGCCGAGATGGTGGAACGCGTAATCAACGAGGTCGGCGGCGAGCACCTGGAGATCAAGGTCCTCTCCGAGATCTCCGACCTTTTGCAGGAGCGCAACGAGGGACTGCATCCCTTCCTCACCAAGGTGCTTTCCAAGGCAACCGAGCTGATCGGCGCGGACACCGGGAGCATCGCCATCGTGCAGGAACGAGAGGGTGAGAAGTGGCTGGTGGTTGAGAACGAGGAAGGGGCCATCGTCGGCGCGAAGAACAAGGAATGGCTCAAGAAAAAGATCCCTCCCTTCAAGATCGGCGGCGAAGACCTCCCCGTGCAGGAGCGCAGCCTGACCGGTTACGTCGCCTGGACCAAGGAGCCGAAGATCATTGGAGAGGTCACCGACACCTCGCAGCATTCGGGCTTTCACCGTCCCATGAACGAGCTGATCAAGAGTGAGATGGCCGTTCCGGTGATCAGCGACGACGAGGTGATCGCCGTCATCTGCCTGAACTCGCTGCAGGAAGGGTATTTCACCGAAGAACACAAGCGTATCCTGCAGATCATCGACCGCCTCACGTCCCGGCACATCTCCGACATCCAGCGCATCGAGCGCCTGCAGTCCGAGGTGAACAAGCTGCAAAGCGACATCGCCTACAAGGACCCGAAGGTTTCCTCGTACCGCCTCGGCAACATCATCGGCAACAGCCGCAAGGCGCAGGAGATCGTCGCCTTCATCAACACCGTCTCGCAGCCGCTTTCGAACCGGATCGCGCTATGGAGCCGCCACGTCCTGCAGGAGGCAACCATCGGGCTTCCCTCCATACTGGTGCTGGGCCCCACCGGGGCAGGCAAGGAATTCTTCTTCAACAACCTGTACAACAAGCTGAACGAACTGTACCGGCAGCAGATCAACCCGGACGGCGAGCTCCCGGTGAAGAAGACCAACATCGCCGCCTACAGCGGGGACCTCACCTACTCCGAGCTTTTCGGGCATATCAAGGGGGCCTTCACCGGCGCCTACAGCGACCGCAAGGGGATCCTCGAAGAGGCTTCCGGCGGCATCGTCTTCCTCGACGAGATAGGCGACGCCGACCCTAAGACCCAGGTGCAGCTCTTGCGTTTTCTAGACAACGGCGGCTTCGTCCGCCTCGGCGAGAACCGCGAGAGAATCAGCCGCGTCCTGCTCGTCGCCGCGACGAACAAGGACCTGAGAAAAGAGATCGCCCTCGGGAATTTCCGTGAAGACCTGTACCACCGCCTCACCGAGCTCTCCGTCGTGGTCCCGTCCTTGAACGAGCGACGTGAGGACATCCCCGACCTATCCACCCACTTCCTCGGCAAGCTCTACCGGACCTACCGAAGCACCGAGGAAGCGGTCCGCGAAGAGGAGCCCAGCCTCTCAAACGACGCCAAGGAGGCCCTCGTCGGCCATAACTACAAAGGGAACATCCGCGAGTTGCGAAGCATCCTGCTGCGGGCGCTGTTTTTCAGAACCGGGAAGCTCGTGACCGGCGATGACATCAGGAAAGCCATCAGGGATGGTGCACAGGAACAGATGGTGCCGGCCTCCGAGCGTTTGGCCGAAGAAGTGGCCAGCAGCATCATGACCGAGATAGAGACGGGAAAGGATTTTTGGGAAGCAGTCTACGAGCCCTACTCACAGAGCCGGATCTCCCGCGACGTGGTGAAGCTGGTAGTCGAGCGGAGTCGGAGTGCCGCCGGCAAGAGCATGCCCGAGGTCGCCCGGCATCTGAAAGCGATCACCGGCGATGCCCAGGAGGACGAAGAAGAGAGGAAGCGCTTCTTTAGATTCAAGAACTTCCTTTACAAAACCGTCAAGATTTGACCCCTTTTGAAGGAGTGTTAAACACGGATATTTATCAACAAAAAACAACTACTTACGAGTTGACACCACCATAGAGACCCGCTAATCTATAAGTCAGATTTACCGGGTTTTTTAGTGACCTTCGTACCCATATCGTACCCAGCCCCTCTTTTTTCGGACCTGGGTACGATAAGATTTTTCTAATGGTGGTGCCATGCCAAAGATCAAATTTACCAAATCGACGTTGGACAAGCTCTCAACCCCTCCCGGAGAGCGGGTGGATTACTTCGACACCGAGACGCGCGGCCTGGGGTTGAGGGTAGGCAACTCGTCCAAGACCTTCTTCGTGAAGGTGGACATTCGTGATGCAAGCTCGAAGACGGGATACCGCAGCGTGCGCAAGACGCTGGGGCGGTTCGGAGAGATCACCCTCGAGCAGGCGCGCAAGGAGATCCAAGGGTATGACGACCGCGACAAGGGATTCGTCCCCGGACTGCGCCTCGAGATCAAGCGGGGGCAGACCAAGATGCACGGGGCTGAGGTCACCCTGGCGCAGATGCTGGAAGCGTACTTTCTGGAGAAGAAGACTGCGGAAGGGAAAAACTACAAGACATCAACGGTCAGGGGGTATACCAACATCGTCACCCGCCACTTCGAAACCTGGCTCTCACTCCCCCTAGCCGAGATCGGGAAACTGACACCAGAGGTGGTCATCGACCGTTACCGGCAAGCTGAAATTGGGCACGGCCCATACGGCGCCAGAAACGCGTTCGTCATGCTCTCGGCGATCATCAACTATGCACGGGTGAAATACCCGGGTGTCGTCGCCACAAATCCACTTGCCGTGCTAAGGTTCGGCAAGCACATGAAGAAGATCCAGGCTAGGACCGAGCGACTGGAGGGGAAGGAGTTCGCCATCTTCTACCAGGGGATCCAGAAGTTCCACGAGAACATCCGGGACTGCTACCTGTTCTGCCTCTACCATGGACTGAGGAGCCAGGAGGCTGCCGCCCTGCGCTGGGAGTACGTCAACCTGGACCGGCTGACCCTGACCATCCCCGACACCAAGAACCGCAGGCCGCTCTATGCCCCGCTCTGCCGCCAGTCACTGGAGATCCTGGAGCGGAGGCTCGCGCAGCGCGAGGAGGGTTGTCCTTTCGTGTTCCCGGCGGTGAAGACGGTTCGTTACAGCACCAACAAGACCGGGCACGTCAGGCTCATGGCTACGGCGCTTAAGCTCAACACCGGACTGAACATCACCGTGCACGGCCTGCGCCGGACCTTCATCACCACGGCCCGGCGTCTGAAAATCTTCGAGGACGCCGACCGGCTCACCAACCACGTGGATAGTTCGATTTCAGGACGGCATTATGATGCGACGGATGTTGAGGACCTGCGCAGGCCGCTACAGACCATTGCCAACGAGCTCGAAAGGCTCATGAAAGAGGGGGCGGCTAAGGTGCTTCAGCTCCACTAACGGGGGCGGCCTTGACCGGCGGCGTTAGCCGCCCGCGTCTAAGGACGTGGTTGTACGCCTTCTTCGGCTTTTGCCTGGCCCATCGCCCCTAATCAGAAAAAGTTGTTCGGCAGTATAACCTCTGGCTTCATGTTAAAAGTGAAACTTGCAAGTAGCCATTTTTCGCCACTTTTATAGGACAAGAAGCTAGAAAACAAGGGACCTTTTTCATAGTCTATACTTACATAAGCGAGCTTAGATGTCTTTGATATTTCCTTAACCTTTATCACTTGATATCCAATATAAGCACCATACATTGCCTCAACTTGCCTGAACGTATTAGCTTGGCTCATAGCTTCAATACTGGTTTCGAACGCACTACCTTTGATCCATGCCTTAACTGCAGCTTCGGGTCCCTTGACCTTATATTCGTTCAGCCCAGCCAAAACTATGCTTGGCAAATCGTTTTCCGCCAGCGCAGAAATGGGTGCTAATAGACAAACTACGATCAGAGCTACAATGGCATACCGTGTCTTTATTTGCTGTTTCATTTTTCTCTCCTTTATAGTTGTTCAACGGCTCGGCAGTTGACCCGCAAGCCCGGCTTTTTGGGGCGGGCGGTGTCCAACTGTCTTGTTGGCGGCTACTCTTCCCAGACAGCATCATCCTCTGCAAATTTTGCAAGAAGTTCTGAACGTCTTTTGAGAAGGTCTCCAAGTACTGGCCAGTCCTCTTTAGTTCCGATTTTGATAGTCGGATGAGACTCGCCTCGCAACATGTACCCTGAAATCTCTCCCCATACTTCGGCAAACGTTCGCATCGCTTCTCTTGGATGTTTTACCTTCTCTGCTGAAATATAGTCTGTCGGCAAGTCTCCGGAGATAGCCCACCACCCGACCCATCCTGGGTTTTTATTGCTTTCTATTGCCCAGACCGCAACGTATGGTGGAACATGCCATGCTGGCCACTCCCCAATCTCTCCGTGGTCGATTTTTTGCTCTTTCAGGTACTCCTCAACTTGGATGCGTTGCTCTGCACACCACCGTTCCTCTACCTCTGGATTTTCATAATCTTCGATCATGTTTTTCCTTTTTCCAACGGGGGCGGCATTGACCGGCGGCGTCAGCCGACCGAGTCTAAGGACGTGGTTGGCTATCCTCTTCGCAGTCTGGGGTGGTAAAAGAAGCCTATACACTACTGCTCTACGTACTTTTTAAACTTTACTGATTGGATTCTAAAACGAAGATCTTCTAGAGTGAGCTTAACTACCGCAGTTCCACCAGTAGGACAGCAATTTCCATCGTTTTCCTTGTACAAACTCGTTTCTGCTATCATCGCGTCTATGTCTGGCCAGATGCCTTTATTGATGGTTAGACCCGCAGGGAGTCTTTCCGATAACTCGCTAATCCAGCTTGTCGTATCAAGCATCTTCCAGGTGGCACTTTTGCTGTCCCAGATGTAATACTCACTCTCGTTGAAGTTCCCAGTTCCATCCACCCCAATCGGTACATGCAGGAAAGTTCCAAATGTGTTTTTTACAATGGCTGGTTTCTGATACAAATACATGCCAATATCTGGGTCTCCACGCTCAAGAAAAAGTCTTGTATGCTTTTCTGCCCCTTCCTGCACAAAAATACCGATTCCCCGTTTGCGGTAATACCGTCCAGGAAATGATTCATCTCCGCACTTACCAGGTTCCGAAGAATAAGCCGGGATAATACAATAAATCACGTAGTAGAATGTGCGGTCTGATATAGTGCCAAAATTCCCCGTTTCGGAGATGTCACAGTCACGGATATCCGTTATATGATTGCGTCGAAGAAAATCTCTGCAGCTCGAATTCGAAGGGTGAAAGGGAATCGGAATAGCTAGTTCAGATGATCCGGCCATGGCTGATGGACTGCTTGCGCATAGTAAGGCTAGCGATAAACCTGTTGAGAGCATCAGCTTGCCATTCATGGTATCTCCTGCCAACGGGGCTGCGGTTGAACCGCGACCGTAGGGAGCCGTGTTGCAACCGCGTGTTGTAAATGTTGTCTCTCTTATGCAAGTGGCAACTTTTCAAGGAGACGCTTGCTGCCAGTAAGTGCACCAATTTTGGTAGATGTTTCACCGAGGTCTGTCCCGCTTTCACTTAGCCTCACTCCATTGTAAACCGTGAAAACCCACGCGCTGATTCTCGGGTCATCAACACCTTGTGCACCTATGTATCTGAAAGTATCTCCACCAAGCGTAACAGACACTCGATTTGGGGAGTACAAGTTGAGGAACTTGTTCTGAAAAAAGTCCTCCCCAGCCCTTGTTAAGGCTAATGTCTGCACGAAGTATTCATCAGATAAAAGTGTCTGCCAATGGTGCCACAAAAGGCCCTTTGTGATGTATTCGAATAGTGTGAGTAGCTTTTCTCCGTCAAAAGGCAATACCATAGAGGTGACAACTTGAGCAGATGAATCACGTAACAGTGAGTAAGATTTATTCCGATTAAGTTCTTCGTGTAGGCGCTGGTTTCTTGACAATCTTTTGGGAACCATCTCCGTCAGGTTTGTCTTCGCATCCTGATGCTGTCCTCCGAACGGCAATAAAGAGGATAGATAGTGCTCAAGTTGAGACTTCTGGCCATTGCAGCAAAGGCAAGATGGAACTTTGGGTAGGTTGTCGCGTTTCGTTAGTAAGAAGAACTCCCTTGCAAAAACGTGGTCGGCAGTCTTTGACGATTCATTGCCACAATACACACAGATCTTGTTTTTGTATTTTTTGCTCATTTTTCTATCCGTACAACGTGTCGGGGCGTGACCTGCGCAGCGGGTTCTTGCCGTGTCAGTGTCTACGCCTGTGTTGAAGGCTTCGTGTTATTTCTAATGGCTTTAATATGCTCCTCCAATAAAGCCTTCTTTTTTATCTCCAACAGCTTGGCTTTCCTTTCTTCATACTCGTTCCTGAAATCTTTTTCCAGTAATCGTGAAGGCTCGTAAGTCATACCGAGAATACTACCCATGCCAGTTGGTATAACTGTTGGGTCGTCTCGATCAACTTCAAGATGGGGTGCTAACTCGCCGCCTGAAAATCGATGATAGTACTCATGGTCTTTTTGCGCAATTTCCACACTCACAACCTTGATCATATCAAATATGTTTTGTCCGTAATCTACTGTTTCTGCCTCAGACGGCAGGTAACCCTTGTGGATCACCTTGTTTCTGAAGGCTTTCTGGTCCTGTATTTTGAACTTTGATTCCTCAAAACTCGCTTTTTGTTCAATTGCATACAAAAATAAAAAAGCACCGAATTGCCTTTCTGATTGATTTGAGACCTGTTTCCAGGCCTTCATAAATTCGTAGTTATTAAGTCCAGCTTTGTAGCAAACAAATTTGCTATAGAACTCGTAAAAGCGCTCAAGACTTGACGTAAACCCTAGAACAGCTTCAAGGTAATACCCCTCGATGAGTGCCCCGAAGGCGGACTCAAATAAAAATTGATATTTTATTCCCTGAAGCCGAAACTTGTTTTGATGTCCTTTTAGACAGGTAAATTCATAGAGGCTATCCTCAACAACATCTGTTGGATAGCAGGCAAGAGGACTGTTTCCAAGCTCCTTATGACACTCCATGCATGTCAGCCACAGTTTCATTTACGATATCCTCTTCAATCATCCTTCAACGGCTCGGGAGATCACCTGACGACTTTTCGGTCAGGTGCATCTTTCTTGTTGGATTCTGGTTTGCTTTGCTTCTTCATGATAACTACCGAATCCTTCACCTTTTATAAAACTCCCGCAAAACGGGCAATAATAGATATGTAGCCACTCTGGAAGAAGCCATTCTGTTTCATCAGGCAAATCATTTGCCTTTTCGATCTTCCCCTCTGCTACACTTTCTCGAAAACGGTCACAGCAATACACAGATTTCTCCAATGGCGATTATTTAGGTCACTGAATGGTAAGCCCCTGCTGCCCTGATGCAACCCATCCATGAACCCCAGCATCAGTCTCAACAAGTAACGCCCAATAGTCCTTACCGTAAGTCGTACGATTTACTTTCAGCTTTTCTCCTGGTTTTAGAGTTCTGACTGGCTTTTGGCTGCCGTATGCAGCATCAACTTCTCTAGCATAAAGTGGAGTCGCAGAAACGACGGTGACTTTGATTTTCTGATCCTGATAGCGGTCCCACCCCCAAATGAAGAGCGGAATTGCCATTGTGCCAGCAATTATCAGCAGTAATTTCTTTTTCATCATTTCTCTGTCCAACGGCTCGGACCGTGACCTGCGTGGCGTTCTTTGCCACGTCAGAGTCTACGGCCGTGTTATACCTTTTGACTTTTCTAGACTACCATCATCAAAATACAGTTGAAGAGAGTTAACCTCAGTTTCTTTCGGTATTCTGAAAACCCAGTAAACGGGCAATGACAATGAAGAATGTGGTTTGATTTCGATGGCTGTAATGTCAATGACCTCTGAAGCGATTGTGTCCTTATATGTCCTTGCTGTGAGGTGTTCATTCACTGTGAGTTTCAAAAATTTGTTTCCGTACCTTTGAGCTGTGGAAGTTAGGTTTGTTATCGTTATTTTGCCTTCGATTTTACTTTCGCCCTTTTTGAAACTTCTGAACTTGGGTGTTACTTCAGCTTTTATTTCAAAGCTCTTACTTGCTATTCCGATTGTGTTAGACTGCAACGCATAGGACGTCGTCGAAATGCAGAGCAGTAGCAAGCACGCTATTGTTACCAATGACTTCATCTATTTTCCTTTTCTCGGTATAACTGTGTCGAGGCGCACCGGCGGAGCGAAGCGGAGACCGAGTGCCGCCGAGTGGTTGGGAATTATTTTTGTGATGTCAGGCATCCCATTGGCTGACTTTGGTTCCACTTCTCAGCCATGAGCAGCACGTTCTTCTCCGAGCAATCCTTCATCTCCGCGTGCTGACATGCGTCAACAGCTGCTATTAAATGCTTGTCAGCTTCTTTCGCATTCCCCTCATGTCGTTCGATAAGGAAAAGCCTCATGTGCCCAAGCATTTTGTCCGCATTGTAGGTTCTTTCTGGCAGGATGAGCTCATTCTTCCCTTTGTACCTCTCAATGAAATTCAGGTGGGCATTTATCGCCTTCTTTGCAGTTTGGCACGTTCCTTCTTTCAACTGAAGGGATATGCCGTCAGTGGAGGCTTGCAATTCGGCCATACTTGCCGAGAAGCCACCACCGCTCAAGCCCTCCCTGTACCCCCAAAAAAATCCAAGCCCGAGCATGCAGATTCCACCAACGACGTAGCCAACGCTTTTTAGAATTTTTGGTTTGTTCATTTTTCCTTCTTCCCAACGGGCCGGGAGATCACCGGGCGGCTTTCTGGCCCGGTGCATCTTCCTTGTTGGCTGATGTGATTCCCTCTGAATACGTGATGTGAACACCTGCTATATTCTCTTCTTTTTTGAATACCCTTGATTGGTTCGCGTATCTCAAGATGATGCTATCTTTGCCCTGCCAAGATACAGCTATTTTTGGCCCTCCCCACTGACCTGTCGCAGCTTTCCCGTGATCCGAGTCAGCAATAAATGCATTTCCACTTTCATTTGAGAGTTCTTTTCTGAAAGGAAGTATGGAAACTTGGGTGTTAAAGTCAGTTGTTGCGCCACAGTCACGCACAAACACAACGGCTTTATTCGCGCCATCAGGGGAAGTATGAACCGAAACGATCCTGTTATCACAGCCAATTGTCTTGCTCAAATAGGGAATAATAATAGCAGCCATAATCCCGATAGCGGGGATCAGCACATACAGGCCCACCATAAATTTCGCTTCTTTTTTAAATAGGCCGTCTTTCATTATTCCTCAGTCAACTCGTTATTGACCGGTTAGCCCAAGCATCTCATTCAGGATGCCGGTATCTCATATGGGAAACATGCATCCTCTTGATGATGCCTTATTTGCATCCTGTTCAGGATGCACTCGCCTCCCAAACTATCAGGCATCGTCAACGATCCTGCACTCCAACTCGGTGCCGCGAATGGAGCCGTAACGGACCTGCCAGAGCTTATCCTCCGCGTTCCATCTGCCGCCTGCCGCTTTCAGCTTGGCACGAAAGTCCCCCTCGGAATAGCCGACCATCACCTTCACCAAGTCCTCTGTCAACGGTAATTGAAAAGTACCCCTTTTCGGTAATCGAAAAGTCCCCCCCTTGGTTATGACTGTTCGATGTGTTTAGCCAGCAGTCCAGCCTTGAGTTTCTCCTTGAGGCGGTAGCTTTCGCCCTTG
>NZ_SSYB01000004.1 GCF_004917075.1 Geomonas edaphica | reverse complement strand
CAGCATGACAGTCTGCTGAAGGGCATCTTGCGCCTGAAGCTCTCCTGGGTGAATCATTTTCCCCTCCCTCTGATGTAAGGGGGGTACTTTTCAATTACCACAGGGGGGTATTTTTACACCATCGCTGACATCCTCCTCGCGGAAGCGGGAACGGGGACGCCAGGGCTTTTCCTCCACCACGATTTCCACCGTCTTTAGCCTCACGCCGCGCTCCGCGTCGTAACGATACCGGACGTAGAGCAGCGATTCCCCATATGTTTCCACCAGGCGCTTGGTCCCCCTCTGGCCCGGCTTGAGATTCAGGCGCGATTTCATACCATCCCCCTGGCAGGCGCAGCATATCAGCAAGGTTAATGAATAACAATAAGAAACCGCTCTTACTGATGACGTTGGAATACTGATATTTTTTGTTAAAGTACGCCAATGGATTGTAGCGCTTTGGAGCGAATATCATAGCCTTTCGCTGACCGGAGAGATGACCATGATGTCGATATCACCGGGGATGGCTGCGGGACAGGCGGGCGGGTACTTCTCCAGGGAGGACTACTACCTGCGGGGAATCGAGAATGAGGGTAGGAGCCACTGGTTTGGCCGGGGGGCCAGGGCACTCGGACTCGAGGGCCCGGTCACGGAGGAGTCGTTCCGTGCCTTGTGTCGTGGGGAGAACCCCGAGGGAGACCGGATCGTCGCCCCCAAGCTGACGCGGGACCGGGAGAGCGTTTTGCTCGTCGAGACGCACCGGGCCGGCAACGACCTCACCTTCTCCGCGCCGAAATCCATCTCCATCGCCTATGCAGCGGGGGTGAACGGGGTCAGGGAGGCGCACGACGCGGCCGTTTGCTCGGTCCTCTCACACCTTGAGGAGCATTACTCCCATTACCGCAGCCCAGAGGGGATCAGGTGCGGTGACATGGTGGCGGCAAAGTTCGATCACGCCACCTCCAGAAACGTGGACCCGCAGCTGCACTCCCACGTTTTCGTGGTGAACGCGGTGCACGTCGGGGACGGGAGCTGGAGGGCGAACGAGCCGAGGGCCATCTTCCAGGACCAGAAGTCCCTGGGGCTCTTGTATCGGCAGGAGCTCGCCCGTGAGCTTTCGGCGCGTGGCTTCGAGGTTGAGGTGCGGGACCGCTCTCAGATGTTCATTGAGTTGAAGGGGATCGACCCGCTTCTCATCGATCACTTCTCCTCCAGGCGTCAAGCCATCGAGGAGCAGGTGGAACTCTGGAGGGCCGAGGGGAGGTTCACCGAGGTGCCCCATGCCCGACTCTACGAGATGGCGGCGCTGGAGAGCCGGGACCCGAAGCGGAGCATCACGAAAGAGGAGGTGACCCGGATCTTCGAGCGAGGCTTCGAGGAGTGCAGCACCTCTTTCGCCCAGGTGAGGCGGGATCTGGAACGGGGCAGAGAGATTGCGGTCTCCCGCTCCATTACCGACGCCTCGCATGTGGTGGAACTGGCGGTCCGGGATCTCACCGAGCGCGAGGCGGTGCTGGATCGGGCGCGACTTCTCGACCAGACAGTGCTCATCTCCGGGGGGGAGCATTCCGTTGCCGAGCTGAACCTAGCTATCGACGGCGGGACTCCCGGCGTGCAGCGTCTCGGGCATGACGCGAGAGGACGGGAGTTCTACACCACGCGGGAGATGCTGGTACTGGAATCCCGAAACCTGGAGAGGATCAGGGAGTTTCCTCCCTTCGAGAGCCTCGCGCGCGTCCCGGAGGTCGAGGCGTATCTGGAACATTGGCAGGAGAGGGAGGGCGTCCGGCTGACGGCCGGACAGAAAACCGAGGTTCTCCAGGAACTGACCGGGAGACGCGGCGTCGCCCTCACCATCGGGGACCCGGGGACCGCGAAGACCTCCACGCTGGCGATCGTCGAGGGGTTCACCGAGGAGGTGCTGCGCCCCGAAGGGAGGGAGCATCTCTCCTTCAACCTCTCCCACACCGGGAAGGCGGCCCGCGAGTTGTCCCTCGCCACCGGGAAGCCCGCCCTCACCCTCGACAGTTTCGAAAACGAGAATCCGGCTTCCAAATTCGCCCTACAGAGGGCGAACGGGGAGCCGCCCATGGTAGTGGTCGCGGGTGAAAAATTTCTCATCCCGCAGGGGCGGGAAGCGCAGGTTGTGCTCCGGGTGGACGAGGCGGGCTTTCTCGGGGCGAGGCAGGCGGAGCACCTCCTGGACGTGGCCGAGGCGCTTAGGCAAAGCGGCGTCCAGGTGAAGCTCCATCTTCTGGGCGATTCGAAACAGATGCAGGGGATCCAGGCGGGGGACCTGCTGCGCCAGGTGCGGGAACTGGGCCTCAAAGAGGAAGTCGACTACGCGCACCTGACCGAGATTCTCAGGCAGCGCGACCCGGGGCTTCTGGAGATCGCCAGGGGGCTGAACCGGGAGGACCGCGAGCTTGCCGTGAACGCGAGGGAGGCGCTCCGCTCCCTGGAAAAGCGCCAGGGGGTGCTGCAGATCGCCGACCCCTCTGAGCTGCGCCGCGCCGCAGTGGAGCACTACCTGGAGGAGAGCCGGAAGCTTTCGCGCATGCCCGAGCGGGCGGCGGCGGGAGAGAGGCAGCAGGTGCTCCTCGTGACGACGACCAACGATGCCCGCAGGGATCTGAACCTCGAGATACGCCGGGCACGGGTCACCGGGCGCGAGATCGATGAGGGGCGGAATTTTCCGGTGCTCACACCGGTGCGCCAGGGGGTCACCGTCGAGGGGTATCAGCTCGGGGACACGCTGCACTTTTCCGGTGAGCGTGCCGAGGACGGCCGGACCGTCGCCTGGGGAGCGCGGCTGCACGCGGAGGGGAAGGTGGTCGGGCTCGACCGTGAGCTGAACATGGTCCGGGTCAACCTGTCCTTCGAGACCCTGGACCGGCAACGGCGCAAGGTGGTGCGGGAGGTGACGAAGGAGTTCTCCGCTGCAGAGCTCCCGGGACGGACCACGCTTTTACGCGAGGAGGAGCGGAGCTTCTCGGTCGGGGACCGGATCGTCGCGCTGAAAAACGACCGAAGGCTCGGGGTGCAAAACGGCTCGCTCGGGGTGGTGCGGGAGATCGACGGCACGCGGATGCGGGTCGACCTGGAGGGGCGCGAGGTGACGCTCGACCTGACGACGTACCGGCACCTCGACCACGCCTACGCGGTCACCATACAGAAGAGCCAGGGGGCGACCGTGGAGCACTCCATCCTGTACGCGCCGGTGCAGCCGAAAAAGGGGATGGAACTTGTGCCGGGAGACGGGCACGGCGAGAGCTACGGGCGGATGAGCTACAACGCGCTGAACGTCGCCGTCACCCGGGCACGTTTCGGGACCCGCGTCTTCACCAACTCCATCGATGATCTCGAGCGGTCAGTGGAATCGGTCGACGGCAAGAGTTCGACGCTTGGGAAAGCGAGGGAACCGGTGCGGGAGATCACGCACGCGCAGCAAAGGGGCAGCACCGAACCGGCGCACGATCTGCAAAGGAGCATCGGTGAGCTGGAGCGGGTCATGCTGAAGCGGGGGGAAGGGGTGCGCAGGGCTCCGTCGCTTGAGCATGTCATTCCGCTGGTACGTGCTCCGGGACTCAAAATTCCGGAGCAGGTGCTGCAGATCCGTGGAGTGCAGAAGGTGGTGGACCGGCAGCTGGAGAAAGCTCTGCCGAAGCTTCCCGGCCTGGGGCTTTAAGATCTGAACGCCGGGACGTCCACGGTGAAGCTGCGGCACCTTTTCCTTCGTGCCGGCGGCGGTCAGGCGGGCCTCGCTTCGCTCGGCTGATTTTTCTTTCACACCTCACGCAGCCCTTCGGGCTGCACCAGCCGTCCGCCTCGCGAAATCCCCTGGATTTTCGCGCCGGACGGCGTGGGACGTTCTGGCGCCAGAATCGGTGAAACCGCATGTAAACCCGAGCGCTTGCGTGGCACCACGCCGTCCGCCGCTGTCCGTCGCACTAAGGAGGTTCCAAAGATGGCGAAAACCAGCGTCCGTTTGTCGCCGGAGATGTGCAAAAAGCTCGAGAACGAAGCCCGCAGACGAAGCGAGGTCGAGGGGGAAACGGTGACGGTTTCCGAGCTGATCCGGGCCTGCATCGGAGAGAAATTCCCCCTGCTCTGCGCCAAGGCGAGGAGCGAACGCGACGGATTTTGCGAGCTGCAGGAGACGGTGGCGGGCCTCGGAAAACGAGCGGAAACCCTCGAGGCGGGCATCGATTCCCTGGTTAAAACCCTCCGCGAAATTCTGCCGTTGTTGGCGACCAGGGAGCAGGTCGACGCCCTAACCGATGCGATCGCGGCGGTGCTGAGCGCGAGCAGGGAGAGACGGCCATGAGCAACGATCCGAAGTCCCCAAAGGATAAACTGCTGCAGGCATCGGGCCTCAAGAAGCCCGCAAACGAGCAGGAGGAACTGCTCCGGCTGCGCAACGAAATGGTCGGACGTATCGACGCCCTTGTGCAACGGGGGGAACAAGCCGACAAAGGCGCACAGGAAACGCGGCGCCTCATGGAGCAGATGCTCAAGCGCCTGGAACTCTTTTGCGAGGAAAAGCTCCCCGCGCATGTGATCAACGTGATCGAAACGGTTGCGGAACGAAAGCTGAGTTCCGCGCTGAGACCGCTAGAGCGGAGCGTGCAGGAGGCTGAGCAGCGGATCGACTATTGCGACCACCAGCTGACCAACATCTCGTGGAACTGGCGCCTCCTTGCCGGTCCGCTGATCGTCGGACTCTTCACCGCCCTCATCGGCGCGGGGATGGTTCGCTGCACCCATATAGAGGCGATGGACGATGCGAGGGAGTACGAACTATTCGGGCGCAAGGTCAAGAAGGTGATCGCGGGGTACGGTGCCGAGGAGCAGCGAAAGATCTACGATTGGATCAACGGGGTGCCGCAGCCGCCACCCAGGAAGGAGGCCAAAAAGAGGCGCTGATTGTTGGACCAAAGCAGCCGGCCGGAAAGCGCCGGCAGCTTTAACCGGTCCCAGCCCGTGCTACGGGAGGCGCTTCCGCTCACGCTGCACCGCCCCCTCCGCACCGGCTTTTTTTACGGTGGGGCGAGCCCGGCATCCGCTTTTGTGTGGATTTTCGCCTCAACGCCCGAGTCTCTTGATCCTCTCCTTGACCATTTGGTCAGTTGCGAGTTCGACGATAGCGCTCTCGTCGAACTCCCAGCGGCTCTGTACCTTTTTTGCCAGGTTGTGGAAGAGCCGGTAACGCTCCTTCTGCCCCTCGCTTTTGACGGACCAGCGCTCCACCTCCCTGAAGTTCACCGGCTGTGAGGCCACCACCAGGAGCGCTTGGTAGAGGGCCTGGGCGTCATCCCAAGCGTAGAATTTTGCCAAGCGGTCCTTAACACAGTCGGTCGGGCTGAGCATCCTTATTCTCCCGGACGGGGTCTCCCACTCGACCGGAGCCTTGGCCAGCTCGTTGCCGACCATCACCGGCCCGGGGGGAAATTCCAGGTAGACCGGGGTGCTTTCATTCTTGAAGTAGCGGTCCCTTTCGCTGAAGAAACCGATCTCTGCCAGGGCGCGCTGGATGCCGGGGCGGTCACGGTAGCTGTCTATAAAGTCGAGGTCGTCCGAATGGTATTTGTTCTCGGAATAGACGGACACGCAGCCGCCCCCGGACATTACGGCGGTGATGCGGTGTCGGCGCAGTGCCTCGGAAACCTCTGCCGCGATCTCCTCGGGAGTGGCCTCACTGAAGTCGGTGCGGTGGGTCATAGCGTCTTTCCTTTCCTGCGCGGAGCGCCCCGGTAAATGAACAGGCGCTCGCGCTCCTCGGGGGGATAGCACTTGGCCACGTCCTGCAAAAGGAGTTGCAGGGAACCGGAATATGGGCAACGCGGGCTGAACTCATAGACGCGCAGGTTTCCCTGCTGTCCCTCGACCAGGATACCGTCTTTCTCCAGCACTTCAGCCGCGTTTTGCAGCGCGCTACGGCTCAGTTCAGGGAAGAATGCCGCCATCTCCGAAACGTACGCTTTTCCCCTTGCGAAGACGAACATGAGAACGCACTCCTTTGCCTTCGAGCCCAGCAGTCCGCTAAGATAGTACACCATAGTGCTGCTCTCCTCCGGTTGACACTTCGCCATATTACTAAAAACTAGTAATTGATTATCATATTTTAGTTACTATGCCAATCCCTTTTACGGCGCGAGATTTGAACAGTGAACATCAGCGTTTGATTATCCCTCCATCCTACAGAGGATTGACGAATAGATTGACGACAAATATGGTTTATCCACAGGCATGCCATGCAATTAGCTCGTGGAATTAGGTGGTTGACCAAACTGCTGATTGCCGCCAAGATTGACGCCCCATTGTTCGCCTCCCTGTGTTGACCGCCATCAGCACGCTCACATCACCCCAACCCCAAAGTTCGAATATTGAACAGCAGCCAGCGCAGACCCTGACCAGCCTGGTGTTCCAATGACCAGCTGAAGCACGTGAAATCGGACAGTTGGCTCTGGCATGTTCCATGCCTGAAGATTGGAGGATTCAAATCAAGGACGGGTCCTGAGCGTGGCCCGAGAGGAGGAAGCTTATGAGCCGACTGATGACGGAGCAGGAAACGGCCCAGATGGTTGGGATGTCGGTGCACTGGCTGCGCAGAAAGCGCTGGGAGGGGGGCGGTATCCCGTTCATAAAGATGGCCCAGCACGGTGCGGTGCGTTACCAGGAGGAGGCGGTGCGGCAGTACATCGATGCACATTTTCGCACCAGCACGAGTGACCCCGGCAGGAGGTGAAACCAGGTTAGCAGCGGACCGCCCACAGGCGGGCGGTCCGCCCCGACTGCCGTATCCCTAATCTCGCCGCGCCGGGTCACGATGACAGGGTGCGCCACGTGCAGGATCTCCTGAACCATCCGGGGGCTGTTCCAGGTGGTGCGGTCTTACTGTTCCTTGAAGGGGTCGGCGCTTCTGGGGAAGACGTATAACTCGAGCCCCATCTTGTACAGCACCTGGAGTGCTTTACCCAGTTCCGCCGTTTCCTTCCCGTTCTCCAGTTGGGAAAGGAACTTGGTCCCGACCCCGGTCATTCCTGCGGCGGTTTCCTGCCGCATCCCGATTTCCTTGCGCTTGCTGCGTATGGCCTGCCCGAGGTCCTTTGCGCTGACGACCCTGCCGTAGATTGCCTCACCGCCCCTTGTCTTTTGTTCTTGGTCCACGCTTCCCTCCGTTTTCCGTACGGACACATTACACCTGATCTCGCGGGGAAGCCATCCAGAAATTACCGTACGGACATATTCAGCAGGCTTGTCTTGAGGTTCAGACATGTCAATTCGTACCTTTGGTAGTGGAGAGGAGTTCCTCAAAGCGGGAGGTCCGGGAGAAGAGACCTTGGGTGAAGGGTGGCTGGTAAAGAACTGGCTGCAGCCCTATACTGAGGTGTAGCGGTGCAATCCGCCATACACCTACCGGAAGATGAGACAAAATGAAGCAGAATCAGGGGTGAGTTCTTTAACTTATAATTAACTTTCTTTAATTTTATTCGTACCCATATCGTACCCATTACAGATAAGCTACTAATTTTATTGAAGTTGCCTTAAACTTCCTTTACAAGACGGTGAAGATTTAGGACTGGAGAAGGCTTTCCTTACGGAGGGCTGCCTACGAGAACGAATGACACAAGCCCGACTTGTGGCGCGGGTAGCAACAAAGGAAAAACCATAAGGACGTGACGGAGGAGTAGGCGAAGGTCGGTGTTTCACAAGAGAAACGGCATCAATTGCCGTTACGGACGGGCTCAACTGAACCTTCGCGCGAGGAAGATGACCAGCATGCCACAGAGCATGGCGGCTAGCGTGTTGCGGGAGCGCAGCACCACCAGCGCCGTTACAGCGGCTGCGATGAGGCCCCACGCCCCCTCGGCGACGATGGAGGGCAATACCAGGGAGAACAATAGCGCGCCGGGAAGGGCGTCCATGCCTTTGCGGAAACGCCCGGAGCGCGGAAAACGCGAGGCGAGCAGCAGCCCACCCAGACGCAGCGAGTAAGTAACCGCGGCTGCAAGCGCCACCGCTATAATGACCTGAGTTTCAATAGCCGGCTGCATTCTCTTCCCCCTCTACTTCACCATCGACCTCGGCCTCGCACGGCCCGATCATCGCGCTCAACGCACCGGCAAGCCCGCCTGCCACGATGTACCATTTTCCCGGCAGGAAGTGATGGGTAAGCAGGGCGGCGCCCCCAGCGACAACCCATGGTATGACGTCGCTCTTCCCGCGCCACACACCGACCGCCAGCGCGGTGAACACCGCGGTGAAGGCGAAGTCCAGGGCATAATCTTCGGGCCTCGTGATGAAGCCTCCCCCGAGCAGGCCGATGAGCGTGCCGCTGCTCCAGGCCATGTACAGAAATACCCCACCGCCAAAGAGAAACCAGGTGCTGGCACTGCCGCGACGCTGCTCGGACATGGTCACCGCCCAGTTCTCGTCCGCGACCAGATGCATCATCCCAATCTTGTGCAGGAGCCTCTTGCCCGAGAAAAGCGGGTCCAGCGAGGCGCCAATCAACAGGTAGCGCAGGTTGATCACGAGCACGGCGAGGGTCATCTCGAATATGGGCATATGGCTCGACCACATGTCCACCATGACGAACTGGGCGGCGCCGGCGAAGACGGCGGTGTTCATGTACATCATGTCGAGCCAACTCAGCCCCTTTTGCGAGGCGAGCACCCCCAGCACGCTGCCATAGGCCATGGCGCTCGCGGCGACAGGCACATTGGCCCTCGCCCCTCTTATGAACTCGGGCTTTCTCTGTTTCATATTCCCACCTTAAAGGCTCATGCGCCTCGTTAAACTCTATATACCGCGTCGATACTACCATAGCCAAACTGTCGTCAATAGGCACAAATACAACATTAAATCGAGCCTTACTGTATTGCCCCTTAAACTTCGAGACATGAGCCCATGGATAATACTCCAGATGGAATTTAAATGTACGCAAAAACCTAAAAAAGCCTTTGACTGTCCTTATGAGAAAGTGATAAGTTCTCAATCGTTATCGCGGGTTCTGAACGAGTCCCAAAGAAATCTCGCTGCAAGAGGTTAGGAGGAGACGTGGGCGGTGTGGCCACCGGCAACGAGATGCAACGGACTGAAACGCAGGTCGTTTCCTTTGTCACGTTCGCGCTCGCTGTCCTGATCCTCTACATCTGCAGTCTGTACTCATATCTGCTGTTCCACACCTTGGTGGAACTCTTCTGCACCATCGTCACCATGGGTGTCTTTTTCATCGCCTGGAACTCTCGTAGATTTCTGGACAACCACTACTTCCTTTTCCTCGCCCTTGCCTTCTCCACCTCATCGGTCCTGCAGCTTCTACACACCTTCTCTTTCAAGGGCCTTGGCATCTTCATCGGATATGACGCCAACCTCCCCACGCAGCTTTGGATAGCCTCTCGCTACGTGGTCAGCCTCTCTTTTCTTGCCGCTCCACTCTTCATAGTCCGAAAACTCCACCTGCAGGCAGCCCTCTCGGCCTTCGTAACCGCGACCGTCCTCCTCGTCTTCGCCATATTCTCTGGAAACTTTCCCGACTGCTTCATCGAAGGGAGCGGGCTCACACCGTTCAAGATCTACAGCGAGTACCTGATCATCTCCATTTTGCTTGCTGCAGCCGCCCTGCTTTACAGGAACAAGCAACGTTTCGACAGCCACGTGTTCCGGGCACTTTTCGTCGCCGTGCTCAGCGGCGCCACCGCCGACCTCGCCTTCACGAAGTACCTGAGTGTCTACGGGCAGGCTAACCTCGTCGGGCACCTACTCCTCTTTCTCTCCTCCTTCATGATCTACCAGGCCATCGTGTCGACCGGGTTGAAGCAGCCCGCCGCGCTCCTGTTCCGTAGCCTCGAGCAGAGCGAACAGGCCCTGAAGCGCAGCGAGGCACAACTGCAAGCCGCCCTGGAGCAGCGCACCAAGGAGCTGGTCGAGAAAGAGGAGCTGTACGCCGAGTTGCAGCGCGAGTCTGCTGTGCGCAAGGAGGCGGAGGAAGCACTCAGGGGACGCGAGGAACAGTTCCGGCGCGCCATCGAGGATGCCCCGATCCCGGTGGTGATGCTGACCCAGCAGGGAGAGGTGCTCCAGGTAAGCTGGAGCTGGGTCGAGCTCACCGGCTACGGTCGCGCCGAGATGACGAGCTTCGACGCATGGCTTATACAGCATGTGGCGCCCCCGGCCGCCCAGGCCGTGCAGGCGCAGATGCAGGACATCTTCAGCGGCGCGAGACAGAGCTTCTACGCCGATTTCCCCATACGGACCCGCGCAGGGCGCTCGCGACACTGGACCTTCAGCGCCTCGGTGCTGCAGGGCAGGCGCCCGCTGGCGGTCTGCATGGGCGTCGATATCACCGAACGCGAGGAAAGCGAGGCCGCCTTGAAGCGAAGCAACCAGCGCCTCGACCTTCTCGCGGCATCGGCCAGCCGGCTGCTGCAAAGCGGCGCACCGCAACAACTGGCTGACGAGCTCTGTCGCGAGGTCATGAATTTCCTCGGTTGCGACGTCTTTTTCAATTATCTGCTGGACGAGACCGAAGGCATCCTGAAGCTGAACGCTTGCGCGGGCATCAGCGAGGAACGGGCGACCGAGATCCGGCGTCTGGATCTGGGGGTAGCGGTCTGCGGGTGCGCGGCACGGGATGCCTGCAGGATCGTCGCCGAGAACATCCAGGAGACGCCGGACCCGCGCACGAAGCTGGTAAAGTCCCTCGGGGTCCGCGCGTACGCTTGCCACCCGCTGTTGTCACAGGGACGGGTGCTGGGGACGCTCTCCTTCGGCACGCGCAGCAGAAACAGTTTCAATGACGACGAACTCTCCCTCATGAAGGCGGTAGCCGACCAGGTATCCATCGCCATGCAACGGCACCTGATGGAGGAGAGCCTGCGCCAGGCGAAGCAGGTGGCCGAGACGGCCAGCCATACCAAGAGCAGGTTCGTAGCTAACATGAGCCATGAGCTGCGCACGCCGATGACCGGCGTGCTCGGGATGCTGGACCTCGCCCTGCAGACGTCGGACGACACCGAGAGGACCGAATATATCGAGACCGCCCAGCGCTCCGCCGGATCCCTGTTGCGGATCCTGAACGACGTGCTCGATCTCGCCAAGGTCGAGGCGGGGAAATTCTCGCTGGACCCGAAACCGTTCGCCCTGCGCGCCTGCCTCTCCCAGACCGTGGAGATCGTCATGCCGGAGGTGCGGCGCAAGGGGCTCGAGCTCGCCCTGCAGGTCGATGAGCAGTTGCCGGATCACGTGCTGGGCGACCAGGTCCGGCTGCGCCAGGTGCTGACAAACCTCGTCGGCAACGCCGTAAAGTTCACCGAACGCGGCGGCGTCCAGATCGCGCTGCGCAGCGGAGCGCGCGCCCCGGACGGGTCCATCGAAGTCGGCTTCTCGGTGCGTGACACGGGCATCGGCATACCGGAGGAGAAACGGCACCTCCTTTTCAGCTCTTTCAGCCAGCTTGATGACTCAGACACCCGAAGCCACGGGGGGACCGGACTGGGGCTTGCCATCAGCAAGGAGATCATCGAGCGGATGGGAGGAAGCATCTTCCTGGAAAGCGAGGGAGGCAAAGGGAGCTGCTTTTCCTTCTCCGTGCGCCTGGGCGTGGCCCAAAGGGCAGCGGAGGCGGTCACTCCGGCAGTCGCACCTGCTTCTTTCTCACCGGGCATGGGCAAGGGACGCCGGCTGCTGGTCGCCGAGGACGACCCCACCATCCGGCAGGTGCTGGGGACGATGCTGGCCAGAATAGGTTACGAGATAGAGTTCGCGGAGGACGGCATCCAGGCCGTGGCGCGGTGGCAGGAAGCCTCGTTCGACATGGTGATCATGGACGTCCAGATGCCGCGGGTGAACGGGTTCGAGGCGACGCGCAGCATACGCGAGATCGAGGCTGGGCGCGACGGTAGGATCCCAATCCTCGCCATGACCGCCCACGCCATGAAAGACGACGAGCAGCGCTGCATCGCGGCAGGGATGGATGACTACATATCGAAGCCGATCGATTTCAGGGAGTGCCTGAACAAAATTCACGCGCTCCTGGGATGATCGGGGAGCAGCGGCGCTCCCCTTTCCCTTCTCCATCCCCTACTCGCGTTGCGGCGCCAACCTGCAGCGCCGACGTCCGAGGCGACACTTTTCAGTCGATCTGCTCCGTCAGGTAGTTCTGGATTCCCATCTGCTTGATCTGGTCCAGCTGGGCCTCCAGAAGGTCGATGTGCTCTTCCTCGTCGTGCAGTATCGACTCCAGGAGCTCACGGGTCCCGTTGTCGCCGAGCTCGACGCAGAGCCTGATGCTCTCGTTGTACCCCTTGATGGCCCCCTCCTCTGCCTGCCTGTCGTTCTCGTGCATCACGGGAACCTCGGCACCTATGTGCATTTTGTTGTAGTTGCTCACGATGGGGATGCCGTCCAGGAACAGGATGCGGGCGATCAGCTTCTCCGCATGCTTCATCTCGTCGATGGAGCGCTTGCGGATCATGCCGTGCAGTTTCTCGTAATTCCAGTTTTCACACATCTCAGCATGAACGAAGTACTGGTTGATTGCGGTGAGTTCCTCTGCCAGACGCGCGTTCAGCGTGGCAATCACTTTCTCATGTCCTTTCATTTAACACCTCCCCGTAGTTAGCCTGTCAAACGCCCCAAATGCTTTCGCTGTGACTTTTGCCTGAACAATTGAAACAGGGGTTTTCAAACTGTCAAATGAGCTGCTGAGTGTGGGAGCGCACTCTGTGACTGTGGCTGTGACTGCGGGGTGTGAACTGCAGACTGCGGAGTGCGGGATCATGCATGGAGGGAGTGACTGGGCCGACGATAGCACAGCCGGATTTTGCAGGCGGCGGGGGCCTGTCTTACGGGGTGGGGTCGGGCCAGGCGAGCAGGTCGCGCTCAAGGTGTAACTGGTAGGGTTTTAACGAGTAGGACCGGTAGCTGACCCTGCCGTCGTAATACAGCAAGGCCTCCAACCGCTGTCTCATGGTGGGACTCACCACCATTTCGAGGGCGGTTTCCTCGGAAACCCAGACGGCTTCCTCGCTGTCGTCGGTCGGGTTCAGCTCCCCGCTAAGGTAGCGCCCCAGAAAACCGAAGATGAGCACGGAGCTGGGCGAGACCATTGACCACATGGCGGCTAGCGGACCGATCTCGGCGTTCACCCCCGCCTCCTCCGCCACCTCACGCTTCGCGGCATCAACGAGGTTCTCGCTCTCTTCGACGTGCCCCTGGGGAATCTCCCAGCCACGCCTATAGTGGCGGATCAGCAGGACCTGGTTCTCGGCGTTGCGGACCAGACAACCAACTATCACCGTGTGCCGCGGCTCGCTCTTCCCGGTCATGCGCCACCTCCTTCCTTACCTTTGACTGCCTCGCACACTATGCCATTTGCAACGCGGCCTTGGCAAGGGCCCAACTCACCAACATCACCGGCCTAGCCATGTTCCGCCCGCGGTAGAAGCCTATGCACCACCATAAAAAACGACAACGGCAGTGCCTGTGCACCTCTTCTCCCAACGATGAGATGCCGGACACTGCCGTTGCCGTATTGTTGCCGCCGCAGTTGCGTTAGATCTCTGCGTTCACCTCTGCCAGGGACTCCTCGAGGATGGCGAGGCCGCGTTCCAGCTGCTCGTCGGTGATAACGAGCGGCATCAGCAGACGGACCACGTTGCCGAGGGCGCCGCAGGAGAGGATGACGAGCCCCTTGTCGAAGCAGAGCTTGACCAGTTTCTTCGCCAGGTCGCCGGCCGGGGCCTTGGTATTGCGGTCGCGCACGAGCTCGAGGGCGAGCATGGGCCCTTTGCCGCGCACCTCGCCGATGATCTCGTACTGCTCCTGCATCTTCGCGAAACGCTCCTGCAGCTGATCGCCGAGCTTCACGGAACGCTCGAGCAGGCCGTCTTTGAGGAAGATGTCGAGAACCGCAAGGGCCGCGGCGCAGGAGAGCGGGTTGCCGCCGTAGGTGCCGCCCAGGCCGCCTGCATGCGGCAGGCTCATGATCTCGGAGCGGCCGGTCACCGCGGAGAGCGGCATCCCGCCGGCGAGGCTCTTGGCGGTGGTGATGATGTCGGGCTCGATACCCCAGTGATCGATGGCGAAGAGCTTGCCGGTACGCCCCATGCCGCTCTGGATCTCGTCGATGATGAGCAGGATGCCGTGCTTCTTGCAGATCCCCTGCACGATCTCGAAGTACTCCTTCGGCGGGGTGACGAAGCCGCCCTCACCCTGGATCGGTTCGATGATCACCGCCGCGGTCTGCTCGGCGGCCACGTAGCCGGTGAAGAACTCGTCGAGCTTGTGCGCGCAGGCGCACTGGCAGCTCGGGTAGGTCTCACCGTAGGGGCAGCGGTAGCAGTAGGCGGAGGGGATGCGGTAGCTCTCCGGCGCGAAGGGACCGAAACCGTATTTGTAGGGTTTCACCTTGGAGGTGAGGGTCATGGTCATCAGAGTGCGGCCGTGGAAGCCGTTCTCAAGAGAGATGATTCCGGGACGCTTGGTCACGTAGCGGGCGATCTTGATGGCGTTCTCGACCGCCTCGGCGCCGGAGTTGGCCAGCATGGTCTTCTTCTCGGAGCTGCCGGGAGCGAGCTCGTTCAGACGCTTAGCGAGCTCGACGTACCCCTGGTAGGGCGCGACATGGAAACAGGTGTGGATGAACTTCTCCGCCTGCTCCTGGATCGCCTTAACGACCTTGGGGTGGCTGTGCCCCACGTTGTTGACGCCGATCCCCCCGGCGAAATCGATCAGGTCTCGCCCATCGACGTCGGTCATGATGGCCCCCTGGGCCTTGGCGATGAAGGCGTTGCTCAAAAGCGCGACCCCTCCTGGAACATGTTGGTTGCGTAACTCCATCAGTTGTTCGTTACCAGCGGTCATGGATACAGCTCCTTTGCCTAGTATTTGTGACTGCCGGGGTCGCTCGATGAGGACTCCGGCCCACGTGGCGGATCGGCACGGACGGCGTACGACGGCGTCGTCGGAATATCCCCCACTACAAGGACCGTACCAAGCACCCGCCGTCTACCCACGCCCAGTCATAAATCGGGATTTGACGTAAAGGTAAACAAGACTGAGACACGAACCGAACCTTATACAATGGAGCCCCTATGTATCTGCACATACGGGCACAGACAGGAGCCGAGGGGTTCCCCTGTTTCAAGGGCCGAAAATGTCATACGCGAAAAATAAGGACTTAGGACTGTGACAGTGGTATGAAGGGCCGTGACTGTTTTAGACTCCTTTTTTATTTATCCTTGAATATTTGATTCAATTCTGCATAATGCGCCGAAACACCCCCGTCAGCGACGCCGTGAACGGCCGTCGCGAAACCGCCTAAGCGGCCTTGCAACACTTGCAAAATAAGCCGGGAAGAAGGAGACGCAGCCCGTGAACAGCTCGCTCAACCCAGTGGAACTGATCGGTTTTTTAGGCAACGGTGATCTGCGCTCGGACCACTTCTACCAAGCCATGGTGAACGCCGTCGAGGTAGGCATCCTCGCCGTCAACACCTCGGGGATGATCATCCTCGCTAACCGGGCCGTTCGCGAGGGGTTCGGCGCCTTCCAGGGGGTACACCTGAACGACGTACTCCCGGAACTCTGGCCCAAGGTGGCGCAGCGGCTTTTGGGAACCTCTCGGAACAACGCGGAAATATCGGTGCACGGCATCGAGTCGAACTTCCTGGTACGGGTGAGCCCGATGCTCCTGGACCAGGAACAGGTAGGCGCGGTCTGCGTCTTCGTGGAGAGCACCGAGCTAGAGGACATGGCGAAGCAGATGGAGTTTTTCCAGGAACTTACCCGGGAACTTGACACCATCATCGACTCCTCCTCGGACGGGCTCTGGATCTGCGACGCCGACGCGAACGTGGTCCGCATCAACCCCGCCTCCGAGCGCATCAACAACGTGCAGGCAAAAGACGTGGTGGGGCGCAACATGCGCGACCTGGTAAACCAGCGTGTTTTCGACCGTTCCGCGACGCTCGAGGTGCTCCGCACCCGCTCGCGGGTGAACCTTCTGCAGTCACGCGAGGGGAAAAAGCTCATCACCATCGCGACTCCGGTCTTCGACTCCGCAGGCCGCATCACCCGTATCGTGGTAAGCGAGCGGGACATAACGGAAATCGACGACCTGCAGCGCGAACTCGAGGACCAGGAGGCGATCAAGGACCAGTTCCGCAACCAGATGCTCGAGATGCAGCAGGAACAGCAACTGGAGAACCAGCAGATCATCGCAAAAAGCCCCGCCATGCTGAAGGCTTTGCGCCAGGCGCTCAAGGTGAGCAAGGTGGAATCGACCGTGCTCATCCTCGGCCCCTCCGGGGTGGGAAAGGGGCTCTTCGCCGACCTGATCCACAAGAACTCGGAGCGCGCCGACAAGCCTCTCATCAAGATAAACTGCGGCGCCATCCCGGAATCCCTTATAGAATCGGAGCTTTTCGGCTACGACAAGGGTGCCTTCACAGGCGCGCAGACCGGCGGCAAACCGGGCTACTTCGAGCTCGCCGACGGTGGCATCCTCTTTCTCGACGAGATCGCCGAGCTCCCCCTCCCCTCGCAGGTGAAGCTTTTGCGCTTCATGGAGGACGGCACCATCATGCGCCTGGGCAGCACCCGGCCCCGCGAGGTGAAGGTGCGCATCCTCGCCGCAACACACCGAAATCTCGAGCAGATGGTCGAGGAAGGGAAGTTCCGCCTCGACCTCTACTACCGCCTGAAGGTGATCCCGATTCACGTCCCCTCCCTGAAGGAGCGCAAGGAATGCCTGCTCCCCCTCATCCTCCACTACATCGAGTGGTACGCGAAGAAACACAAGACCCGCAAACGCCTCTCCCGCGCGGCCTGCGACACCCTGCTAGGCTACCCCTTCCCCGGTAACGTGAGGGAGCTCATGAACCTCTGCGAGCGCCTCGTCGTCATGACCGAGACCGAGGTGATCAGCCTGCAGGACCTCCCCGCCGATGTAGCCAAGGGGGATGCCGCAGGCGACGCGGTGCCGGCGCAGTGGCCCGAGACCATGACCCTGCCGCAGGTGATCGAAAGCACCGAAAGAGCGCTCCTCGCGCAGGCGGTGGAGGCCCACGGCAGCCAGGCCGACATAGCCCAGGCGCTCGGCGTGAGCCAGCCGACCATAGCCCGGAAGCTCAAGCGCTACGGACTGACCGCATAGCGGGCACCCCGCCCGTATACGGACACCCTCTCGTTATTCAGATCTGAATATTTTCCTACCCTCCACGGAACCGTTCCGCCGAAACACGGCGCGCCACCCAGGTGCGTTTTCCTGCGGACAACCCTGTGCAGCCCCTCCGGAGCGCGATTTTCCGTCCCGATGCCCCCGTCGCCGCCCCCTTTTTACCCGTCGCCACCTCCTTGGCATGCTTTCTGCTGTATACGGCCAACCTGCGCCGAGGGTGCGGGCCGGGTCTCCTTCGGTCGCCGACAGCCGACGTCGCCTGCCTGAGCGCCGCGAGCACCGGATGTAATGCAATGCAACGCTGGCCGAACTCTAATCGCAACATCACAAACAGGAGGTAGCACAATGAAGTTTGGATTCGTCAGGGTACTGCTGCTCATCGCGGCCCTCTTCGTGGCCATCCCGGTCCACGCGGAACAGAGGAACTTCTACAAGATCGGCGTCATCACCGAGCTCTCGGGTGACCTCGTGACCGGCGGCAACATCACCAAGCGCGGCTACGACCTCTGGGCCCAGGAAGTGAACGCTAAGGGCGGCATCGAGGTCCAGGGCAAGAAGTACCAGGTGAAACTGGTTTACGCCGACGCCCAGAGCAACCCGGCCGCCGGCGCAGCGGCAGCCGAAAGGCTGATCACCCAGGAGAAGGTCGATTTCATCCTCGGCCCCTACTCCTCCGGCGTAACCCTCGCCGTGGCACCGGTGGTCGACAAGTACAAGGTCCCGATGATCACCGGCTCCGCAGAGAGCCCGCTCATCTGGAAGAACAAGTTCAAGTACACCTTCGGCACCATCCCCCCGATCAACTTCACCGGCGCCACCTCCATCAAGACCCTTACCGAGCTGAAGCCTGCTCCGAAGACCATCGCCATCATCGGCTCCAACGACGCCTTCTCCAAGGCGACCGCAGAGGCCTACAAGACCGCAGCCGAGAAAGCGAAGCTTAAGATCGTCAAGTTCAGCATCGTCCCCTCCGGCCAGGACATGACCCCGCTTCTTTCCGCAGTGCGCAGCATGAAGCCCGACGTCATCGCCTTCGGCGGCCATGACGAGGAGCACGTGAAGTTCGTGAAAGCGCTCAAGCAGATCGGCTACACCCCGAAAGCGCTCCTCATGCACTGTGGCATCACCGACAAGGCGTTCACCGACGCGGTAGGCAAAGACGGCGAGCAGATCTTCGGCACCACCTGCTGGACCGGCACCGCCAAGACCAAGAGCAAGGTGCTCTGGCCGACCGCTTCCGCCTACGCCGCAGCCTCCCAGAAGGCCTTCAAGAACCCGGGCGACTACACCCAGGGCGGCTGTTCCGCGGCAGGCATCGCCTTCCAGACCGCACTCCAGAAGGTCGGCGCGAAGCCGGGCATGGACGAGGCGATGCGCGCGAAGCTCGTGCAGGCGCTCGAGCAGATCGACGTGCAGACCTTCTACGGCCGCGTGAAGTTCGCCACCTCCGGCGAGTTCTACCACGCCAACGTCGGCCTCGACCCGCTCACCATCCAGATCCAGAACGGCCAGATCAAGACGGTTGGCCCGAAGGCATCGGTGGAAGCGGCCGCCCAGTACCCGATGAAGGAATGGAAATCCCGCTAAGCCTCGAAGATGGAACAAAGCTTCCCTGCCGGTCACCGCACCGGCAGGGACTGTTGAGGCCGCGAGTGCGGGAGATTCGCCCTCCCGCGGCCCCCATGAAGTAACTGCCGCATTTGCTTTAATCGCAACGCTGGAGGACTCGCTTTATGATGGAACTGCTGCCACAAGCCCTGACCGACGGGATTCTTTTGGGCGGGATCTACATCACCATCGCCATCGCTTTCTCGCTCACCTACGGGGTCATGCACGTCATCGACTTCGCCGTCGGGGAGTGGATCATGTTCGGGGCCTTCACCGGCTACTACCTGAACAAATGGACCGGTCTCGATCCCTTCATCTTCCTGCCGGTCATCTTCGTCATCTACTTCGGGGTCGGCTACTTGGTTCAGCCGGTGATCCACCGGGTGCTCTCGGGCACCAAGGGGAACCCCTTCCTGATGGGGCTCGTCTTCACCTTCGGCCTTGCCATCATGTTCCGCGGGCTCGCCCTCACCGCGTTCGGCTTCTACTCGAATTCGATCCCGTCCGCGTTCTCGGAAGGGTCCTTCAACCTCGACTCCATCGGCCTCACCGTGACCATCCCGACGGTACGCCTCATGGGGCTTGCCTACGCTGTTGCGATCACCCTGATCCTGCATTACCTCCTCAAAAAGACCAATTTCGGCCTCGGCGTCCGGGCGCTCGCGCAGCACAAGGATGCCGCGGGTCTCATGGGGGTGAACGCAAAGCGGACCGGTTCCTACGTGTACGGCATCTACGTCGGGATCTCCGCGATGACCGGGGTGCTTTTGGGCTGCATCCTCTCCATCGGCGCGCAGATGGGCAACGAGTACACCATCTTCGCCTTCTTCGTGGTGGTCTTAGCCGGCATGGGGTACCTGGCCGGCGTCCCCTGGGCGGCGCTTCTTTTGGGCCTCGTGCAGTCGATCTTCATGATCTACTTCAACCCGAGCCACACCCTGCTCGCCGTGTTCGTCATCCTTTACATCATCCTGCTGATTTCCCCGCGCGGGCTGTTCGGCAAGGGGGTCTGACATGAAAACCAGTCGCGGCGCAGCCATCCTCGCCATCATCACCGCAGCCCTATTGATCCTGCCTCTCGTCGTGCACGACACCTTCGTCCTGCGCGTGCTCACCGAGGGGATCATGTGGATCGGGCTTGCCATCGCCTTCGACGTCATCGCGGGCTACACCGGTTACCTGAACTTCGGTCACGGCGCCTTCTTCGGCATCGGCGCCTACACCATCGGCATCCTCATGATGCAGGCGCATCTCCCCTTCTGGGTGGCGCTGCCGCTGGGCGGCGTGGCGGCCGCCTTGACCGCGCTCATCGCGGGTATCCCGACGCTCCGGCTCAAGGGTGCCTACTTCGCCATCGCCACCTGGGCGCTCTCCCGCGCCATCCAGCAGCTCGCCCTGAACGTCGAGTTCACCGGCGGCCCGGACGGTATGCGCCTCGAGGCCTTCCTGAACCCGCTGTTCTTCTACTACCTGATGCTCATCACCGTCGGGGCTATCTTCCTGGTCCTTTGGTACCTCCTGGAGCGCGCTCCCTTCGGGCTTAAGCTGAAGGCGATCCGCGAGGACGAGGAAGGGGCGAAGGCACTGGGGCTCAACCCGACCATGCTGAAGATGCAGTCCTTTATCCTCTCGGCGATCCCGACCGGCATCCTGGGCGGCATCTACGCATATTGGATCACCTTCATCGACCCCTCCTCCACCCTGGGGGACCTGGTGAGCGACCAGGCGGTGGTCATGGTGGTGTTCGGCGGCATGGGCACGCTCTTCGGACCGGCGCTCGGGGCGATCCTCATCTTCGCCTTCAAGACCATCTTCTGGGCGTACCTGTCCGACTTCCAGCTTCTCTACCTCATCATCCTGGGCGCGCTGATCGCGATCAGCGTCATCTTCATACCCAACGGCCTCTGGGGCACCCTGGTCAAACGCAAGGCGGTGGCCAGGCCGCAGGAAAAGCCTGAACCGGCATCGGAACCCGCGGCCCTCTCCGCCGTGGCAGTACCGGAAGAGGGGAACTAATCATGACTGAACCCATCCTCAAGGTTAATTCGGTAACCAAATGTTTCGGCGGCCTCACCGCGGTCGACGACGTGAGCTTCAGCGTAGAAAAAGGCGAGATCGTCGGTCTCATCGGCCCCAACGGCGCCGGCAAGACCACCCTTTTCAACGTGATTTCCGGCTACTACGCCCCGACCAAGGGGAGCGTGGTGTTCCAGGGTAACGACATCTCCGGCAAGCCCCCCTACCACCTGGCCGGGGTCGGCATCGGGCGCACCTTCCAGGTGGTGAAGCCGTTCGCCGGGCTCACCGTGCTCGAAAACGTCACCATCGCCTCGTTCCTCAAACACCCGAAGAAGGCGGACGCGGAGCGCCACGCCTGGCAGGTGCTCGAGACCACCGGGCTTGCCGACCGCGCCCACCTTTCCGCCGCCGGGCTTACCCTGGCCGGCAGGAAGCGCCTCGAGATCAGCAAGGCGCTCGCCCTCGACCCCTCCTTCCTCCTTCTGGACGAGGTGGTGGCAGGGCTCAACCCGACCGAGGCGGACCGCACCGTCGAGCTCATCATGAAGCTCAAGGCGCAGGGGCTCACTATCCTCATCGTCGAGCACATCATGCGCGTCATCATGAACATCTCGGACCGCCTGGTGGTGCTCAATTTCGGCAAGAAGATCGCCGAGGGGACCCCGGCCGAGGTGTCCAGCGATCCGCACGTGGTACAAGCGTACTTTGGAGAGGAAGCAGCATGAATCTACTCGACGTCAACGGCATCTCCGTCAACTACGGCGACATCCAGGCCCTCTGGAACATCTCCTTCTCGGTGGCCAAGGGGCAGCTCGTGGCGCTCATCGGTGCGAACGGCGCCGGCAAGACCACGACCCTCAAGGCGCTTTGCGGCCTGATCCCGACCGCGAACGGCACCATCCACTACGACGGCACCCAGGTGACCGGCATGCCGGTGCACAAGGTGGTCGACCTCGGCATCACCCTGGTCCCCGAAGGGCGCCAGCTCTTCCCGAAGATGACCGTGGAGGAGAACCTACTGGTCGGGGCCTACCTGAAAAGGGCCCACGGCAAGCGCCAGCAAACCCTGAAGAGGATCTACGAGATCTTCCCGCGCCTGGAAGAGCGTCGCACCCAGACCGCCGAGACCCTCTCCGGCGGCGAGCAGCAGATGGTGGCCATCGGCCGCGCGCTCATGCAGGACCCGCAGGTGATCATGTTCGACGAGCCGAGCCTCGGTCTCGCGCCCATCATGGTGCAGGAGGTCTTCAAGGTGATCCAGGAGCTGCACAAGGCGGGGCTCACCATCTTCCTCGTCGAGCAGAATGTGCACCAGACCCTGAAGGTCGCGGACTACTGCTACGTCATGGAGAACGGGCGCATCGTGGGCCAGGGGACCGGCACCGACCTCGAGGCCGACGCCTCCATCCGCGAGGCCTACCTCGGCTTCTAACCAACCACCCAAGAAAACACGTTCCTTTCAGACTCCCTGAAACCGCTTTTCCTATAGGCGCCGGGTCCCTCCCGGCGCCTGCAAGGGAACCGTGCGGCCTGACGGGGGCTTTTTACCTTTTAGCTACGAGGTTTTAAGGATGCAGATCAGGATCAAACTCTACGCTTCCCTGCGCTGGAAGCTTTTCGAAGAGGCGGAGTGGGAATGCACCCCGGGGCAGAAGATCGCCTCCATCGTGGAGCAGTTGGGGCTTCCCAGAAACGATGTGGGGACCGTCCTCGTGAACGGGCTGCATGCGGCCTGGGACGAGATAGTACAGGACGGCGACGTCCTCTCCTTTTTGCCCCGCATGGGCGGGGGGTGACCCTGTCGGCACCGGCTCTCTGCAGGTGCCCTCGCCAGAGTTCCACCAATACCTGGGGGCAGGCACCTGTCGGAGCCAGTCCCAATAACGATTTTGCGGAGCAAAAAGATATGAGCGACAACAAAATGATGAGCACCAACCCGGAAAGCGTAGTCTACCAGCGCTGCACCATCGACCTCGCCACCGGCCGCGCCGACTTCGCTGCGGTCCCCTGCAGGAACTTGGAGGACGTCCTCGGCGGCTTCGGCAGGAGCTTCCAGATCTTGGCCGAGCGCGACGTGGCAAACGCCTACTCCCCGGAAAACCCGCTGATCCTGAACTCCGGCCTTCTGACCGGCACCAGCGTGATGACCGGGATGCGCAGCTATTTCTCCGGCTACAGCCCCCTGAAGCAGTCCGGCACCGGCCGCCCCGGCGCCATGTGGTCCACCGGCAGCGGCAACTTCGGCAACAAGTTCAAGTGGACCGGCCTCGACGAGGTGATCTTCGAGAACCGCTCCGAGGCCCCGGTGTTCGCGGTGCTGAGGGATGGGGCGAACGGTCCCGAGGTCGAACTGAAGCCGGCCGGGCATCTCATCGGCCTCACCGGGCATGCGAAGATCATGGCGCTTGCCGCCGAGTACCCGGACGCCCATTTCGCCGCCATCGGCCCGGCGGGCGAGAACTGGGAGACGAACTACATGGGTGCGGTTGTCATGAGCACCGATAACGAGCTGAAATCCGGGGAGCCGAAGAGCCGCTTCGCCGGGCGCGGCGGCATGGGGAGCCTCATGGGGTACAAGAACCTCCTCGCCATCGTGGCCCAGAGCCCGGACAAGCTGCAGAAGATCACCCCCGAGATCCGCGACGTGAACCGCGACATCCTTAAAAGCGGCGGTAGCGCACGCTTCCAGCCGACCAGCCAAGGGGGCGGTGGGGGTACCTGGGCCAACATCGAGGTGCTGCAGGTCTTCCACGCCGTGCCGCTCAACAACTTCCGCCCCAAGGGGTGCGACAACGTGGAGCGCCTGTTCCGCGACGAGGTGGAGAGGGAATTCGAGGTAGCCACCGAGGCCTGCCACCGCTGCGGCATCCGCTGCCACAACAACCTCTTCCACAAAAACGAGGACGGCAGCCGCGGCAAGCTCGCCGCGAAGTTCGACTTCGAGCCGCTCATCCTGTTCGGCTCGAACCTCGGCGTGCACAACCCGAAGGAGGTGTGTGACCTGATCCACCGCTGCGACCTCCTCGGCATGGACGCCATCTCGCTCGGCACTACCATCGCCTACCTGCTCGACTACAACGAGCGCCACCCGGAGGCGCCGATCCTGAACGGCGCAACGTTCGGCGACTACGAAAAAATCGCGGCGCTCATCGACGGCGCCGGGCGCGGCCTCTACCCCGAACTCGGGCGCGGCGTGAAGCGCCTCTCCGAGGCGCTCGGCGAGACCGCCTACGCCATGCACGTGAAGGGGCTCGAGCTTCCCGCCTACCTCCCGGACACGAACCCCGGCTACATCTTCGCCATCGCCGGTGGACACATGTCCATGGGGACGCACATGATGCTCGCAAAGGAAGGAAAACACTCCCTGGACGAGTGGGTGCAGGCGATCACCAGCGGCGGTTTATTACAGGTAGGCTACGACATGATCGGCCTGTGCAAGTTCGTCGGCGTCGGCATCGGCCACGACATCATCGTGCGCGCCGTGAAGGAAGCAGCAGGGCTCGAGATCGCTTCGGCGGACATTCTCGCCTCCGTGCGCCGGGCGTACCTGCGCGGGCTCGCCCTCGAACTGCGCCAGGGCTTCCACGAGCACGAGGAGTACACCCTCCCCTCGCAGGTAATGGACGACCCGAACCACAAGGTGACGCTCCCGAAGTTCATCACCCACGACTTCCTGGCCCAGCTGCGCGAGCGGGTCTGGAGCGTGTTCAAGCCTGAAATGGAAGGACTTTTGCCGGTCCTAAAGGGGTAGCCATGCGCCCAAGCGCCGACCAGAACCTCCTGGCAGCAGTCGACCGCCTCATCGCCGAAAGCGACGCGAGGTCCAGGGAGAACCTCGCCTGGCTGAAGGCGCAGATGGATTCCTACTTCTTCATCACCATGAAGGAGGAGTCCGAGGCGGTGCACGCCCTCGCCGTGGGGCTGAAGACCCTGGCGCAGAACCAGCGGCTCACCGTGGCGGACCGGGCGAAGACCCTGATCCTCGCCCGCCTGAACCGCCCCGGCTCGCTCTACGACACCCTGCGCACCCTGCAGGAGCGCGACATCTCCTACGCCGAGTTCACCCACTCCAAGGGGGCGGTCCCCGGGCTTTCCCAAGGGCTCGAGGTGCAGCGCTTCGACTTCGACAGGAAGGAGCACAGCGAAATTGCCGACGCCTCGCCCCCGGAGATCCCGGCCGAGCTGCGCACCGGCATCGAGGAGGCGCTGAAGGCGCGCTATCCCCTCTTCGACCTCGCCCAACTCGACGCGCTCCTGCGCCTTTTGTGGCTCAACAACGAGCAGTACGTCCGCATCTCCCCCCCGAACCGGGTGGCCCAGATCCTCTGGGTCTTCCAGGAGGGAAACCGCCAGGGTGGCATCTTCCTCGACGTGGAAGAGACCGACGACATGGGGCTCGACAGCGAGACCCGCGTCCTCTTCGCAGTCGGCAACCCGCCGCAAAACGATTTTCTCCTGCAGACCATGGAGGTCTTCAACCGCCTGGGCTTCGGGGTGCAGCGCGCCTACTGCCTCACCATCTCCAACGGCGTGCATCCCTACTTCCTCGGCACCTTCTACGTCAGAAAGCGCCCGGACGCGCCGCTTCTCTCCAAGGGGAGCGAGCTCTTCGACCGGCTGCAGATGGAGCTCTACAACACCCAGATCCTCTCCACAGCCTCGCGGACCTACCGCGAGTTCGTCACGAGCCGCGTGATGAACGGCGAGGAGGCGTCGCTCGTGAACGCCTTCATCGCCTTCTGCCACACGAACCTCGCCCATCACCACCCCGATCCGTACGGCTACGAGGACGTGATGCTCGCCTTCCACTCGCACCCGGACATCGCGCTCCAGCTCGCGAAGCTTTTCAGGATCCGCTTCCAGCCGGGGCTTTCCCTGCGCGAGGAGTTCTACCGGAAGACGCTCGAGGAGACGGTCCGCTTCGTCGAGTCCTACAACACCGGGCACCGCTACATCGACGACCTGCGCCGCGCCATCTTCCGCTGCGCCATCACCTTTATCAGGAACACGCTGAAGACGAACTTCTACGTGCGCGAGAAGCACGCCCTCGCCTTCCGGCTCGACCCCGCCTACCTTGGCGAGCTGGCACCCGAGTTCACCGCCGACCTTCCCCCGGAGCTCCCGTTCCGCATCACCTTCTTCTTCGGGCGCTACGGCAGCGGCTACCATATCGGCTTCTCCGACATCGCCCGCGGTGGGTGGCGCACCATCATCACGAGGAATCGCGATGAGTACGTCACCTCGGCGAGCACCCTCTTCCGCGAGGTGTACGTCCTCGCCCACACCCAGCACCTGAAGAACAAGGACATCTACGAGGGTGGCTCGAAGATGGTGGTGGTGCTCGACGCCGCCCGTCTCGAGGCGCGCGACCTCTCCACCCAGCGCCTTTACAAGCTGCAGTTTGGCTTCATCAACGCCTTCTTGGACATCTTCGTCACCGAGAACGGTCAGGCCTGTGACCCGCGCGTCGTCGACTACTACGGCGAGGACGAGCCGATTGAGCTAGGCCCCGACGAGAACATGCACGACGTGATGATCGAGATGATCGCGCGCCAGTCGCTAAAGCGCGGCTACCTGCTCGGCATCGGCCTCATCTCCAGCAAGCGCGTCGGGATCAACCACAAGGAGTACGGGGTCACCTCGACCGGCGTGATGCAGTTCGCCGAGACCGCCATGCAGCAGCTAGGCATCGACATAAGGCGCGACCGCTTCAGCGTGAAGTTCACCGGGGGGCCTAGCGGCGACGTGGCGGGGAACGCGCTGCGCATCATGCTCGAGCGCTCTCCCGAGGCGTGCATCAAGCTGATCCTCGACGGTTCCGGCGCCATCTTCGACCCCGAGGGGATGGACCACGGAGAACTATCCCGCATCGTACTCAAGCACGACCTGGACGCCTTCGATCCGGCCCGGCTGCACCCCGGCGGCTTCATCCTGTACCGCAACGAGCGGCGCACCGACGGGCTGCGCGAACTGTTCAAGCGCGCCGTCAGCACCGGGGCGGGGGTCCAGGAGCAGTGGGTGACCACGGACCAGTTCCACCGCGAGTTCGGGAACCTACTCTTCTCGGTCCCGACCGACCTCTTCATCCCCGGCGGGGGACGCCCGGAGACCATCGACGCCGAGAACTGGCCGCGCTTTTTCCGCGAGGACGGCACCCCCACCACCCGCGCCATCGTCGAGGGGGCGAATTCCTTCATCACGCCGGAGGCGCGGACCCAGATGCAGCGGCGCGGCATCGTCATCATGCGCGACGCCTCGGCCAACAAGTGCGGCGTGATCTCCTCGTCCTACGAGATCATCGCGAACCTCATGCTCTCCGAGGAGGAGTTCCTAGCCCACAAGGAGCGTTACGTGGGGGACGTGCTGACGATCCTGGAAAGACGGGCGCGCGACGAAGCGGAGCTCATCTTCCGGCGCCATCGCGAGGCGGGGGGAAGCTTCATCTACACCGAGATCTCCGACGCCATAAGCCACGAGATCAACGGCCACTATGCGCGCCTCTTCTCGTTCTTCCAGAGAAACCCGGAGCTGTGCGACGAGCCGGTCTTCCAAAACGCCATCCTCGCGCACCTCCCCGCCATGCTGCGCGAGCCCCAGTACCAGGGGCGCCTGGAGCGGCTGCCGGCCAAGTGCCGCTACGCCATCCTCGCCGCCGAGATCGCCTCGTCTCTCGTCTACCGGGGGGACCAGGAGGCGGACTTCAAGGAGATGATCAAGGGACACCTGTTGCGCAACTTCGCCCGACCCGAGATGCTCGCACAGACGGTGACGGCAGCACCATACATCCAGTAACTCACCCGCACGCATCAAGGAGGCGCACCAGATGGAGTTGAAACAGATACTAGTCTTCATGGACAACCTGGAACATTCCGCGGACCGGCTCGAGCTGGCCATCGACCTGGCGAAACGGCACCGCGCGACGATCACGGGACTCAAGGTGGCGGTGCATCCCCTGATCCCGATGCGAAGGGGGCACGACAAGGAGGCGGGCAAGGAGCTGGCGCTGCTTTTCCGTGAGAAGACGGCGGCCGCCGACGTGAAGGGTACATGGATAACGGCGGACACCAAGGTACTCGGCGGGGGCGTCGTCGAGGCGATCAGCCACTACGCCACCTTCGCCGACCTGGTCATCGTCGGGCAGAGCGAGCACGGCTCCACGGAGCGCCGCGCCACCGACTTCCTACCGGAAAAGGTGGTCTTCGGCTCCGGCAAGCCGGTTCTCATCGTCCCCTACGCCGGGCGCTACCAGAGCGTCGGCAGGAACATCCTCGTGGCATGGAAGACCGGGCGCGAGTCTTCGCGTGCACTCAGCGACGCCCTCCCCCTGCTGCAGGCCGCCGAGTCGGCCCACATCTTCGAGGTGAACCCGAGCAACGACGAGGTGGCCGACATGGAGGGGCTGCGCCGCTACTTGGCCTCCCACGGCGTGAAGGCCCAGGTCGAGACGAGCGCCATCACGGAGCTCGGCATCGGCGACGTGCTCTTAAACCGCGTGTCGGACGAGGGTAGCGACCTTCTGGTGATGGGTGGATACGCCGACCTGCACTTTGGCACCTACGTCCTTGGCGACGTTGCGAAGCACGTGCTGCGCCACATGACCATCCCGGTCCTCATGTCCCACTGATGGAGCGGATCGTCTTTCTCGACCGCGGCGGCATTTCGGTGCCGCTGCGCGCGCCGCACTTCCCGCACCGGTGGCAGGAATATCCGGACACGCGCGCAGGCGAGGTGGTGGAGCGCCTGACCGACGCCACCGTCGCCATCACGGACCAGGTCGCCATCACCGCCGAGCACCTGGCAGAACTGCCGCAACTGCGCATGATCGCGGTCGCCGCCACCGGCGTCAACCACGTCGATCTGGAGGCCTGCCGCCGCCTTGGTGTCGCCGTGACCAACGTGCGCAACTGGTCGGTGAGCGTTCCCGAGCACGTCTTCTCCCTCGTCCTCGCCCTGCGGCGTAACCTCCTTGCCTACCACGAGGCTGTTCAGGGGGGCGTCTGGCAGCGCTCGGAGGGGTACCTGGTGCAGGTGGAACCGATGCCGCGCTCCCTTTACGGGGCGACCCTCGGCATCATCGGCGTCGGCGCCTTGGGTAGCGCGGTGGCTGCGCTGGGCGAGGCATTCGGCATGGGGATCCTCTGCGCCGAGAGAAAGGGTGCGTCGGAGGTACGCGCGGGACGGACTCCATTCCCGGAGGTGCTTGCGAAAAGCGACGTTCTGGTGCTTCTGTGCCCCTTGACCGAGGATAGCTGTGGCATGATCGGAAAAGCCGAGCTCGAGCTGATGCCGCGCCACGCGATCCTCATCAACTGCGGCCGCGGCGGACTGCTCGACGAAGCGGCGCTGGCGCAGGCGTTGGCGGAAGGGACCATCGCGGGAGCGGGGCTCGACGTCCTGGCCCAGGAACCGCCCCGAGATGGCTCTCCGCTTCTCGACTTGAAACAGCCCAACCTGATCGTCACGCCGCATGTCGCCTGGATCAGCGACCGTTCCCTCGCCACACTGGCGGAGCAGTTGATCGGAAACCTGGAAGGGTTCGTTCTCGGGCACCCGCGCAACCTTGTGGTCTAACAAAAAAGCCGGGCCTCTGTCGGGGCCCGGCTTCGTTGTTTCCCTGTTTTTTACTGACTATTCGCCGTAGACGTGCAGCTTGTATTCGCCGAAGAGACCGAGGATGTTCTTCCCTTCCCAGTCGACTGCAGAAACCTTGGAAACGCCGCCGTTCTTCTTCGCGGTTTCGATGCTGCAGTCGCCGGTAGCTACCAGTCCCAGCACGCTCTTGCACTCCGCCACGCCGTGCTTTTTATCAGCACCGTTCCCGGTAGCCGCCACGGGGAGCTTCAACTCCGTGTAGAGGGCGCCCATCGGCATCGGCGAAGCGCAACCGAACATCATCCCAAGACCAGCCAACATACCAACGTAAAGAACTTTCTTCACAGCTTCCTCCTGAACAAAGATTTTGCCATCGCCTGCCGGGAACCATGGATTGTGCCAATCATCCCCGAAGGTTAGGCCCGGCGACCTTAGCATGAGCCCGCTCTTAATTCAAGTATTCGTATACGACAGTTCGCATTACCTTACTTGTTTATTAATTGACTGGTACAAACCATTGCTAGTAAAATCCACCAACCCCGCTAACTTAGGAAACCCATGGAAACCACTGCAGACATATTCCCGGTTTTAGCAAAAGTCATGTCGATCCTGCTCCTCTCTGGAGCCGCACTTTTGACTGCGGCGCTCTTTCTGGTACGGCAACTGACAAGGGAACTCCCCAAGAGCGCCAACCGGAACTGGTGGTACGTGCTGGCCGGGTTCCTGCTAATGTTCGTTGCAGGGTACGTAGGCTTTTTCTGCCTGAAGGCGGGCAGTCTCTACACGCACTCAGAGATGCTCGTCGTGGTCATCTTCGTGTTGGGCGCTGTCTTCTGCCTGATGGTCTGCCTCCTCGCCTACCGGACCACCCTGGAACTGAAGCGGATTTTTGTCCTCGAACACGAGGCGATGACCGATCCGCTGATGGGGATCTACAACCGGCGCGTGCTGGACCGCAGGCTGCGCGACGAGGTGATGCGTGCCCGGCGTCACCACCTGGACCTGGGGCTTTTGATGGTCGACCTCGACCGCTTCAAGTCGGTGAACGACACCTACGGCCACCAGGCAGGGGACCTCGTCCTGCAGCACGTGGCGCGGCTTTTGGTGGAATCGCTGCGGCAGACCGACGTGGTAGCCCGCTACGGCGGCGAGGAGATCACCATCCTGCTGCCGCACACCCCGCCTGCCGAGACGTGCGACGTAGCCGAGCGCCTGCGCCGCACCATCGCCGGGACCCCGGTGACCATCACTGATCACCACGGAGAGAAGACGGAACTGACGGTGACGGTGAGCATAGGCTGCACCAGCCTTCTGCCGGAGCACGACACGGTCGAGACGCTATTGCAGCGCGCCGACCAGGGGATGTACCAGGCGAAACAGCAGGGGCGCAACAAGGTGGTGCGGTTCGAACCCCAGCAAGAGGCGGCCACGGCGTAACATGATCCTGAGTCTTTTTTCCGTTGAAAATCTGGACATCCTCCCGGGGAACTGCTAGCCTATGTCAAGGCATAGGCCAACAGCAGCAGGAGGTAAAGATGAGCGAGCCTATCGAACGCCACGTCCGCCTTTTTAAAAACGGGAGAAACCAGGCTATCCGCATTCCCCGTGAATTCGAGCTGCCTGGGGATGAGGCCATCATGCACAAGGAAGGTAACCGGCTCATAATCGAGCCGGTGAAGAAAAAATCATTGCTGGGGCTCTTGTCCACGTGGACGCCTTCGGATGAGGAGTTTCCGGATGTCGACCAAGGTCTTCCGCCGTTGGACGATGTGGAGCTTTAGCTGTGTATCCTCTGGTTTATCTCCTCGACACCAACATCCTCTCTGAGCTCATCAAGCGCCCTGGCGGTTCGATAATGCACCGCATAGCGACCCAAGGCGAGGAAACCATCTGCACAAGCATCATCGTCGCCAGCGAACTCCGTTTCGGGGCTGCGAAAAAAGGGTCATCTTCCCTTCGTGCCAAAGTTGAACAAATCATCGACAACATCGAGGTGCTCGCGCTCGACGTCGATGCGGACGATCACTACGCCGAGATCCGAAGCGATTTAGAGCAGCGTGGACTGGCTATCGGCCCCAACGATCTCCTGATCGCAGCTCATGCCCGGTCTCTTGGCCTCATCTTAGTCACGAATAACGTACGCGAATTTTCTCGAGTTCCCGGACTAGTAGTGGAAAACTGGCTGGACACCCACTAGAACGACGCCGCGTTCGCTGAGATACGCCGACTCCTTCCCCACCTAAATCATGCGTGATCCCCCATCTGCACGTACTTCTTCACCGTGCGCCGGTCGAGGCGGGTGCGGCGGGCGACTTCCTCGTAGGTGCCGCAGGTATCATATAAAAGCCCGCAGTAGGCGGCGAGAAGCTCTTCCGCACCGAGCGAGCCCTCCCGCATCCCAGCAGCGATACGATCCGCACGGCCCAGCCCCTTCTCCCGGCGCACCACCTGGTAGCGACCGGTTAGGATGATCCGCTTCACCGCCTGCTCCAGCTCCCTTACGTTCCCCGGCCAGTCGTAATCCACCCCGACGTCGCGCCTAATCACCTTCTTCACCAGTTGCCGCTCCCGCGCGGGCACCTGCTGCCCGGCAACGCGCGACAGGATGGCCGCGATCAGGTTGTCCAGCTCCTCCGGGTCCTCACCGAGCCTCTCACGCAGCGGCGGGATGGTGACCACGTCTGAACAGAGGCGGTAGTAGAGGTCCTCCCGGAACCTTCCCCCAAGCATCATGTCATCGAGCGGCCGGTTCGTGGCGGCAACGATGCGCCCGCTGAAGCGCCTCGCCTCATGGCTCCCCACCGGATAGAAGACCCTTTCCTGCAGCACCTGCAAGAGCTTTATCTGCACCGGTACGCTCACGTCGCCGATCTCGTCGAGGAAGATGACGCCGTGCGGCGCACAGCGACTAAAAAGCCCCTCGTGATTCTCCACCGCACCGGTGAACGCCCCCTTCTTGTGCCCGAAAAGCTCGGACTCGAGCACCCCCTCGGAATATTGCGAGAGGTTGATGGCGACGAAGTTCTGGGTAAAACTCTCCGGGAAGCCGTTTGCGGCCCGGTCGTAGGGGATGAAGCCGGAGCGTCCGATGGCGGCGGCCGCGGCCCCCTTGCCGGTTCCGGTCTCACCGAGGAGCAGGATGGAGAACTCCTCCATACGGTTCCAAAGCCCCGCCTCGAACCAGCGGATATCGTGGGTGAAGACGCAATCCCAGAGATGCCGGCGCAGCGCCTTCATAGAAGGGGAGCTCCCGACGAGGCCGTTTCTGATGAAGTAGAAGGCGCGGCGCAACTGGTAGAAGACGGCGAATGTCCGCTCTGCCTCGTCTTCCGAGAGCCCGAAGCGCGCCATCTCCCCGAGGGCGTCGCCGGCGAAGCCCACCCGGCACGGCTTGTCTCCCGCCTGCAACTGGGCCTGGATGAGCCGGTCGAAATGGTCGACGTAGCGGTGAAATACGTGGAAGAGGAAGAACCTCCGCAGCACCTCGCGCCGGTTCCCTTCCACGGCACGCAGTTCGGCCACCCCGCGCGCCCGCAGGCTCTCGACCTGGGTCGCCACCCGGGTGAGCACCGAGGTGAGGATCTCGTCGGGGGAAGAACCGGGCGACGCGCCGCCGATAAGGATATCGAGGTCGTCGCGCGTATCGCCAAAGGGATTGGCAAAAGCCGCCCGTGCCACTGTCTCCAGGAAGGTCCACTCTTGATCAGTAATTTTTGCGACTGTCATATAACCTCTTCCCCTAAGTAATGCTGTTACTCCAACCATCTCATTTTCCCCTCTCCCCTTGGGAGAGGGTCAGGGTGAGGGAGTCGACACAAAGACAATGATCATTTTATGTAGTATCAATGCACATAAAATGTCAATAACCCATTTGAAGCCTCAGGCACAGTTGCAGTCATGTCTTACGGCAAACCAGCACTTTAGCCGCTATCACCTCTTTAAAACAGTCCTTGGCACACTCCCTGTAATAGTAATGCCATCTCGCGCACAGGAGACACCGACATGCACGCAGCACCCGCCAACGGCATCATCGACATGCACTGCCACACCGCCGGCATCGGCGCAGGAAGCAGTGGCTGCTTCATCTCGCCCGCCATGCGCAAAAGCTGGCGCTACAGGGTCTTCTTGAAAGCCTTCTGGGTCACCGAAGAGCAGCTCTTGCAGGAGGGAGACGCCCTGGTGTTGCGGCGCATCTCCGAGCGGCTCGCCGCCTCACAGCGCGTAACCGCCGCCGTCATCCTCGCCATGGACGGCGCGGTGGACGGCAACGGCGAACTTGACCGGAGCAGCACCGAGATTTACATCCCCAACGACTTTGTCGCGGCTGAGACCGCAAAACATCCGAATCTTCTTTTCGGCGCAAGCGTGAACCCGCTGCGCCACGACGCCCTCACGCGTCTGGAGAAAGCGGCGGCGGACGGCGCCGTACTGGTCAAGTGGCTCCCCTCCATCCAGCACTTCGACCCGGCCGACGAACACCTGGTCCCGTTCTACCTGAAGCTGAAAGAGCTTCGGCTTCCGCTCCTCACCCACACCGGCACCGAGCACTCCTTCACCATGACGCGCAACGAACTGGGCGATCCGGAGCGGCTCAGGCTCCCTCTCTCGCTCGGGGTGAAGGTGATCGCTGCGCACTGCGGCAGCTGTGGCAGAAACGAAGGGGAGAGCAACTATCACCGCTTTCTCCGACTCATCGACGAGTTCCCCAACTGCTACGGCGACATCTCCGCGCTCACCCAGATCAACCGGAAGTGGCACCTCGCGCGCCTGTTGAAGAAGGGCGTTTCAGGACAGCTTCTCTACGGCACCGACATGCCGCTTCCCAACACCGTAACGGTCACCCCCTACGCGTTCCCCATCAAGCTCTCGCCGCGTCGCATGGTGGAGCTTTCCCGGATCGCCAATCCCTGGGACCAGGACGTCGCCCTCAAGGAGGCGCTCGGGGTGCCCGAGCAGGTCTTCTCGAATGCTAGCGCCATCCTCAGGCTTCCCGTCCCCACACCCTGATCACCTGGAGCACCGCCATGACCACTGCCTCATCCAAATCCTTCGCCTGGTTGAACGCCACCCAGTTCCTCGGGGCGCTGAACGACAACATCCTGAAGCTCTTGATCATCTTCTTCCTGATCGGTAGCCGGGGACGCGCCCACGCCGGGATGATCACCGCCTCGGTCGGCGCCGCATTCGTCATACCCTTCCTCCTCTTTTCCGCGCCGGCCGGATGCCTCGCCGACCGCCTGGCGAAGTCGAGGCTCATCGTGAACGTGAAGCTCTTCGAGGTGGCGGTCACCCTCTTGGCCGTCGCCGCCTTCGCCTCAAGACAGGAACATCTCCTCTACCTGGTCGTATTCCTCATGGCGGGCCACAGCGCCTTCTTCGCACCGGCGAAGTACAGCATCGTTCCCGAACTGGCCCGAAAGGATGAACTCTCCCGGGTGAACGGCCTGATGGAATCCTGCACCTTCCTCGCCATCATCGTCGGCACCGGCCTTGCCTCCGGACTCGCCCAGGCAGCGGAAGGAACCTTCTGGATCGCCTCGCTCTTCAGCCTCGCCGTCGCCTGTGCCGGGCTTGCCTGCGCAAGGATGATCGGGGAAAGCACTCCCGGCGACGCGGCCCGTCCTGTGGCCCTGCTCCCCACTGGCATCCTGCACACAGTCCGCGGCATCTCCCGTGACCGCCACCTCATGCTCGCCATCATCGGGCTCGCCTGGTTCATGTTCATCGGCGCCTTCGCTCAACTGAACCTGATCGGCTACGGCATGGAAAGGCTCGGGCTCTCCGAGGCGCAAAGCGGCTACTTGTTCCTCGCCGCAGCACTCGGCATCGGCGCGGGCTCGCTCATAGCCGCCAAGCTCTCCGGCCGCGACGTGGAGTTCGGCATCGTTCCGCTTGGCGCCGCCGGGCTCACCCTCGCCCCGGTCCTCCTGCATGTACTCCCCGGCAACCTCGCCGCGAGCCTCATCGTCATCGTCTGTTTCGGTATCTCGGCGGGGGTCTTCAGCCTGCCGCTCCAGACCTTCATACAACTGCGGGCCGACGCCGCCATCCGCGGCGAAGTGCTGGCCGCTTCCTCCTTCATCAACTGGGTCGGCATCCTCGCAGCATCCGGGCTCACCTGGCTCTTCAGCGGCCCGATGGGACTCACCGCCGCGCAGGGCTTCAGCGCCGTCGGCGCGCTGACCCTGATCCTGACGCTTATCTCCTTCCGGATTCTCCCGGACTTCCTGATCCGCTTCGTAGCCCTCGTCACCATGCGGGTCTTCTACCGCCTGCGCATCAAAGGGCTCGAAAACCTCCCGGTGGAAGGGCCGGCGCTTTTGATCCCGAACCACGTCACCTGGGCCGACGCCCTCTTGCTCACCGCCACCTGCCAGCGCCGCATCCGCTTCGTCATGGAGCGGAGCATCTACAACACGCCGCTTCTGCGTGGCCTGTTCCGTCTCATGGGGGTGATCCCGGTTTCCTCGACGGACGGCAAAAGGGAGATGCTCGAGTTCATCAGGAGGGCGCGCGTGGCGCTCGACGAGGGGTACATGGTCTGCATCTTCGCCGAGGGGGCGCTGACGAGGACCGGCATGCTGGGCGAGTTCCGCGGCGGCTTCGAGCGCATAGTGAAGGACAGCGGCCACCCGATCATCCCGGTGTACATCGGCGGGGCATGGGGAAGCATCCTCTCCTACGCTCACGGGAAACTCCTCTCCCGGCTCCCGGCACTCTCCCCCTACCCGGTCACCATCCTCTTCGGGGACCCGATGCCCGCGACGAGCCTCGCCGTCGAGGTGCGCCAGAAGGTGGCCGAGCTTTCCTGCGACTACTTCGCCTCCAGAAAGGAGCAGCGCCGGCCGCTGCCGGAGTACTTCATCCGCACCGCACGCCGTTACTGGGGACGCCGCGCCATCGCCGATACCTCCGGAAAGCACCTCAGCTACGGCCGCACCCTGACCTCCGCTGTCGCCCTCGCCGGAAAGCTCGACGGGATGATCGACGATGCGGAACACGTGGGACTTTTGCTGCCGCCGTCCGCCGGGGGCGTACTCGCGAACCTCGCCCTCTCCATGCTGGGACGGGTCACTGTGAACCTCAACTACACCGCCTCCGAGGTTTCACTTTCCTCCGCCGTGGAGCAGTGCGGCATCCGCACCATCGTCACCTCGCGCGCCTTCCTGGAAAGGGTCCCGACCCTGCCGCGGCTTGACGACATGATCTTCCTGGAGGACATCGTCCCCGCCATCTCCGGCCGTGAAAAGCTCGCCGCCCTTCTCAAGGCGAGGCTCTATCCCGCCCCCCTCCTGTGCCGCGCGAAGGGGTTCCACGCCGACCAAAGCGCAACGGTGATCTTCTCCTCGGGGAGCACCGGCGAGCCGAAGGGGGTGATGCTCAGCCATCACAACATCATGTCGAACATCGAGGCGCTGCGCATGGTGTTCAAGGTCGATCTGAACGACAACATCTGCTCGGCCCTCCCCTTCTTCCATTCCCTGGGCTTCACCGCGACGCTCTGGTTCCCGCTCACGAGCGGCTTTTCCTCCGCCTACCACGCGAACCCGATGGAGGGGGAGAGAATCGCCCAAGTGGTGCGCGAACACCGCTCCACGCTCCTCCTCGCGACTCCCACCTTCCTCCTCGCCTGCCTGCGCCGCGCGAAGCGCGAGGACTTCGCCACGCTGCGCCTCGTGATCACTGGCGCGGAAAAACTGAAGAGCAAGGTGGCGGACAGCTTCGAGGAGAAGTTCGGCATCCGCCCAATGGAGGGGTACGGCGCCACGGAACTCTCCCCAGTTATCACCCTGAGCCTTCCGGACGTGGAGATCGATGGGGTGAAGCAGCACGGGGCCAAGGAGGGGAGCGTAGGGCACCCAATCCCGGGCGTCGCCATCCGCGTGGTCGACCCGGAAAGCGGAGCGGTATTGAAGCCCGGGAAGGCCGGGATGCTCCAGGTGAAGGGTCCGAACGTGATGCTCGGCTACCTGGGACGAGAGGAGTTGACCGACGAGGTGGTGCGCGACGGCTGGTACGTCACCGGAGACCTAGGCGTCATGGATGACGACGGCTTTGTCAGGATCACGGACCGCATCTCCCGCTTCAGCAAGATCGCCGGCGAGATGGTGCCCCACGGCGTGATCGAGGACGAACTGCACGCCCGGCTCGGGCAGAGCGGGATCCTCGCGGTAACCGCGGTCCCCGACGAGAAAAAGGGAGAGCGGCTGGTGGTGGTCTATACCCGCGGCGCGACCGATGCTGCGGCACTCTCACGGCACCTATCCGAGAGCGAGCTCCCCAACCTCTGGAAGCCCGGGCGCGACGGGTTCATCGAAGTGGAAAGCCTTCCCATCCTCGGAACGGGAAAGCTGGACCTGAAAGGGCTGAAGGAGATCGCGCTGGCGGCAACAAATTAGTTGTCATTTAGATGCGTTACCGGTATCTTTTCCGCGCCTGCGGTCACCATCCCCAAGGTGGGTAAAGGCCCGGCGGGAGAGGGAAAATTCAAACAATCGTACAAGGAGGCCCCACATGAGGCTTCGTCTCTGCATCCTGTTCTCGCTCTTCATCGCCCTCTCCTGCGCGCCGCCGGTCCTGGCCGGCGACACACTCAAAGAGCTCGTCGAAAGAGGGGCGTGCGGCGGGGAATCGGACAAGACCTGCACCGGGCACTTCCTCGAGGCGCACGGCTGCACCAAGGCGAGCGTCGAGCAGGGGCTCACGCGGGAGCTCAATGCGTTCCGCACCCTCGCGGAAGAAGCGCTCGCGCTGCGGGCGGAGACCATCAAGACCGGCATCCGCATCAAGCAGGGGATGGAGCAGGGCAAACCGCTCTCAGGCGACGACCTCGCCCTCATCAACCAGGGGATCATCCAGCACATGGCGCTGCGTGAGAAGCTCCTGGCCCTGGCAGAGGCGCACGAGTGCTGGCTCGACGCCGGCGACAGCGAGCTCGCGGAACTCGGCGTCACAAAGGAGAGTCGACTCAAGGGGGTCATGCTCTCCCTCTCCTCCGCCCTCGTTCTCTACGACAACTACCTGCTCGCCGTCTCGCTCTTCGAGGGGGACGCGAAGCTGCGCCGCATCCTGAACGAGCGCGACCCCGGTTATGCGGTGCAGCGCGCCGAGCTTGCCAAGGTCACCCTGAACTACGACTCGATCACGAATCGTCAGCGGGTGCGCAAGGCAATCAAGTTCTACGAGAAGCAGACGAGGAAGTCCCCCTTCACCTCGGACACCCTCGCCATGGACTACGTCTCCACCCTGATAAGGCAAAGTCCCTCCTACGACATAGTGAAGAAATGGTCCCCCTTCTACGTGATCGGCAGGAAGCTCGGCTTCTTTGGCGCGGTGACCACGGACACGGTGCTAGGTCTTGAGCGGGAAGGGACCAGCCTGTTCAGCATGGTCTTCGGCAACGCGGTGGGGCTCGTGGAGACCCGAAAGGGCAAACTGTACGGGAAGGAAGCGGTAAGGGCCGAGGTACAGAAGAACCTGCAGGCGGGAGACATCCTCCTGGAGAAGACCCCCTTCCGGCTCACCGACAAGCTGATTCCCGGTTACTGGGGGCATGCGGCGGTGTGGACCGGCACCGAGCAGGAGTTGCGGGAACTGGGAATCTGGGAACATCCGGTGGTGAAGCCGTACCAGCAACAGATAAAAAGCGGCCACATGGTGGTCGAGGCGCTGCGCTCCGGGGTCGAGATGAACACCATGCAGCACTTCCTCAACATCGACAGCATCGGTATCCTGCGCAAGACCGCGGCCACACGCCAGGACCGCGCCCACACTGTGATCCAGGCGCTGCGCCAGGTGGGGAAGCCGTACGACTTCAACTTCGACGTCGAGTCCAAGGGGAGGGTGTACTGCTCAAAGCTCGTGTACATGAGCTACAGCGGGGTCGATTGGCCGACCAAGAAGTCGCTCGGACGCGCCACCTTCACGCCGGACGACGTGGCTATCAAGGCGATCAAGGGGGGCACCCTGCAGTTGGTGACCTTCTACCACGAGGGAAATCTGGTCTCGCGCGAACCGCTCAACACCATGGCGAAGCTGATGGGGGTAGCCAACGGGAGCCAAGCGGCGCGGTAAGGAGTTGCGCTTCAACGGCGGGCTTCTAGGGACGTAAGGAAGGGGGACCGGCACACAAAGAGCCGGTCCCCTTTTTTATCAGACGCGGTGGATCATGGCGCCCTGGTGCTGGACGGTGCGCGCGTATTGGACGGCGGGCTTGCCGAAGGCCATGCAATAGCCGACGGTGTGGTCCTCTGGGATGCCGAGGCGGGCCAGGGATTCGGGGACGAGATCGTTGATGGCGATCTTGGCGAGGCCGTCCCAGACGGTACCCACGCCGTTTGCCTGCGCGAAGAGCTCGAAGTAGCTGAGCGCGATCATGCAGTCCTGCAACGGCGAGACCGCCTTGTCCGAGACCGACGCGACCAGCAGGTGCGGTGCGCCGCGGAAAAGAACGTCCACGCACTGCTCCTCCCAGAGCTTCACGAAATCGCCGAAGAACGCGAGCTGTTCGGGAAGCGCGTCCTCACGCACCAGGCGCGCGATGCCGGCCATGAGCTCATCGCGGAAAGAGGCGAGCTTTTCCCGATCATCGATGACCGTAAAGCGTACCTGGCGGGTGTTGACGCCGGTGGGCGCATGCCATGCAACCTCGAGCAGGCGCTGCAAAAGTTCGGGCTCCAGGTTCTCCTGCTTGTAGCGACGCACCGAGCGGCGCCCTTTCATCAGGGTCTCAAGCTTCGCCGGGTCCGGCCGCCAGTCCCCCTCAAGCGGCGTGCTATCTTGCGGGTCGAGCCCCAGGATCGATACGGCGCCGGTGGGACAGACCGCGAAGCAGTGCTGGCAGCGGTAGCATCCCGCCTCCTTCTCCGCCGCGATCAGCGGAAACCCATCGGCCGTATCCATGACGTGCGCCGGACAGTCGGCAACGCACAGGCCGCACCTGGTGCATTTATCCTTGTCTATCTTGAATTGAAGCATCCTTCCCTCCGAACCCTTTACCTGATGAAGTTGGTGAAGATCTTGGTTTCCTGCTCCGGCTCAGGCACCACCCCTTTGCCGTTTTCCACCAGCTTGAGAAGCCACGCCATGTTCTTGGCGAGAACGCGCATGATCTGCACCCCTTCGCCGTCCTGAAGGGCCTCGCCGGGGGTCCTGCCGTGGATCACATTCCAGTAGTTGGAGGTCGGGAGCAGCATCTCTGAGTAGTTCAGGAAGTGGTTCAGCTGGTCGAAGGTCGTCACTCCGCCGGAGCGGCGCACCGCGACCACCGCAGCACCCACCTTATGGCGCAGCAGGCCGCCGTTAACGCCGGCCACGAAGAAGGCGCGGTCCATGAACGACTTCAAGGTCCCGCCGACCCCTGAATAGTGCACCGGGGACCCCAGGATGATGCCATCGGCACCCTTCATCTTCTGGACGTACTCGTTCACCTCGTCGTCCTTGATGGCGCACCGTTCGTCCTGGTTCTTCAAGCACTGGTAACAGGCGATACAGCCGCGGATCGCCTTGTTTCCCACATGCACGATCTCGGTCTCGATCCCCTCCTTGGCCAACTCTTCGGCCACCAGCTTGATGGCGTGATAGGTGTTCCCTTCCTTGTTGGGGCTGCCGTTGAATGCCACGACCTTCATTGTGTCTCCTCCCGCCAGGCAGTTCTGAATCAACCCGACGCTTTTCTTTTTTTTGCAATTGGGCTATATAGGACCATTGGTGCCGGACCGTCAATAACGTACTTTTACGAAACGTAGTACCTTATTTGAAACACGGTACCCTACAGGGAACCTTACCAGAAGGAGATGACATGCAGCAAAGCCAGTCGACGGCCGAAGTAATGACATTGCGGGACAAGGAATACAAGTGCGGTATCGACGTGACACTGGCGCTCGTCGGTGGAAAATGGAAGGCCTCCATCCTCTGGCATCTCGCACAGGACACCATGCGCTTTTCCGATCTGCAGCGGCAGTTTGCGGACACGACGAGGAAGATGCTCACCCAGCAGTTGCGCGAATTAGAGGGCGATGGACTGGTGCACCGCAAGGTCTATCCGCAAGTACCGCCCAAGGTCGAGTACTCGCTGACCGAGCAGGGAAAGAGCATCTTTCCGATTCTGGAGATGATGTGCGACTGGGGGTCGAACTACCTTAAGGCGGCGAACACACCCTAAGGCAAATCCCCCCTGTCCCCCCTTCGCAAAGGGGGGAACGCTGGTTCGCGTTCCATGCTTTGTGGGCACTGTTACTGTAGGTTTCCCTGAATTCTGCGCAAAAACAAAGTAAAGGGCCCCTCGCCAGATGCCGGGGAGGGGCCCTTCGTGCTAATGGATTACCGCGCTAGCGGCCGCGTACCTAATCCTTATCCTGGCCGCGACCTCTGCCCTGGCCGCCGCCCCTCTCGGGGCCGCCACCTCTTTCCATCCTCTCCTGCATCCTTTCCTGGCGCGGTTCCATGCGCTGCTCCATGCGAGGCTCATGCCCCCTTGGAGGCTCCATGGCCTTCGGCGCATGCTGGGCAGGAGGCTGCATCCTCGGTTCGTGCTGCATCGGTGCCTGCCGCTCGCGTTCGGGGCCGCGCTGCATCTGGGCCGGCGGCATTGCACCCGGTCCTCTCATCTCGGGACGCTCCTGGCGTACCGGCGGACCCGACGGACGTTTTTCCGCCTCCCTCAGATGTTGCCGTACCACGTTGTTCTTCGGCTGGTAACGGTAACTGTCACGACGCACCCTTTGCTGCTGTTCGTAAGAAGAAGGATAGCGATCACCGGTATAGCGGCGCTGGTAGGTGGGAAGCGGCGCCCTGCCCGGCGTGCGGCTTCTGTCCCAGCGGTCCCAGCCGTGGCGACGGTCTTCCCACCCGCGTCCCCAGTGCTGTCCCCAGCGAGGCGGGTAGTTGGGCGCCCAGGACCTGAAGTAGACCGGCGGTTCAACATAGTACCGCACCGGAACGCGCAGGATGTAGACCGGTACCACGTAAGGATCGACGAGAGCCCATGGCCCGTTGTACCAGGAGCTCACGTACCAGTTATCGTTCCAGAAGGACCAGTACATGCCGTCATAAAAGAAGTAGTTGCCAGGGACGTTGGGGGCATAATAGACGGGATATCCAGGTATAGGGCGCAGGTCGGGGTAGCCACCGAGATTGATCCCGATGCTCACGTTGGGAAGCCCGATCCCTATGCCAACGCTGACCGAGGCTGTTGCGGTAGTGGACAGACAGAACAGCAAGCCCAGTACTATGAAGCAATGACGCAATCTTCGCATATTGTCCTCCATTTACTCAGCAGGGTGTTTTAGGTATCTCACAGCAAGGCGCGGCCTTCTCTTACAGCATCGCGCCGCCTAACAGCATACCACATTCCGGCTGCTGCACCAAAACAGCCGCACACGAAACGCTGCATTAGCCCCGGCGTTCCCCCCTTTGCGAAGGGGGGGCAGGGGGGATTTGTCTTGGTCAGACCATACACGTACTTTCTGCCGCTGCAATCGCCCACGCTAAAAAAGAGAATGACAGATGCCGAACACCGTGGTGGTCGCGTCTAGAAGGAAAGCGGCTTACGGGATCCAGTCAAACCTGCGGAAACCGCTGTTAAAAGCAAATCCCCCCCGTCCCCCCTTCGCAAAGGGGTGGGCGCGAGGTCACCTGCGGCGCTTCGTAGACACATTTTTGCTTCGTGCGGCATTACTTCGTGCAAAAGGAAAAGCCACCCGTTCGGGTGGCTTTTCGGTGCTGCGTTGTTACTGCTTATTACCGCTAGTGCTCTTCGGTATGCCCGCCGGTCATCCCTGCGCTGAAGGTATGGCAGTTGCTGCAGTCATACCCTTTGCTCTGGACATGGATGCTGTGGACGGTGTTGGCGCCCGGGAAGCTCTTGTTGCCGTGGCAGTTGTCGCACAGCGTGGCGATCGCTTCCTTGAGCGGGTAGCCAGTGCCGTGGCAGGCCGCACAGTTCTTGCGATCACGGTGGTTGCTGTGCAGCGAGGTGAAGCTCGTGTAGGTCTTAGCACCGTGGCAGACGTCGCACATCTGGGCCGTGGTGCCGCGACGCACATAGCCAAGGCTTGCAAACGGCATGCGGTTCGCACCTGCGGTGATCTGCGGGTGGCAGCCGCCGTTGGAGCAGGAAACTGCGGTCGTCTTCGGACCTACGCCGTGGAAGATCCCCTCGTACTGCTCGGTCGGGACGAAGGTGTGTGCGTTGTAGGTCATCCCCTGGGCGGCAGCGCCGAGCTGGATGGCGGTGTTGATGTCACCGGTCTCGAAGGCGTACTTGTTCTTCACCGGCAGGAGCTGCTTCGTGGTGGTCTCCATCGGCTGCGAGCCGGTGTGGAGCTTGAACGGGTAGAGCTTGGAGAACTTCCCGGTCGGATCCACGAAGGCGCCGTCGGGGCTGCTGATCACCTGCACGCCGCGGGAGTCGAGGCTGACGGGATCCTTGAACTTGTAGAAGTGGCTGAACCCGTTGAACCACGCGTAGGTCGGCATGATGTTGGTGCCTTTGGTCATCTCCGGGTCCCACAGCGCCTTGGCGGTGTCGATCTCCATGACCGCCCAGTTCCTGTGCGTGTCGGTCGGGATGGTCTTCGCGAAGGTCGGCACGTGGCAGACGGAGCAGTTAACCTTGTCGCTGTGACGGTTCAGGTCGGTGTAGCTCACGTTGGTTGAACGGTGCGGGATGCGGGAGTGGCAGTTCTCGCAGGAAAGTACGCGGGTGGTGTCGAGGGCGCGCATGTCGGAGCCGCGGCCTGCCATCCGGTGTCCCTCGGTCCTGTGGCACTCCTGGCAAGCGAAGTTCTGCCCATCGCTCCCCATGTGCACGTCGTAAGCCTTGGTGCAGACCTTGTTGGTCGATTCGATGTCGCCGCGCTTGTAGTTGTCACCGCCGCCGGACTTCTCGTGGCAGCGCATGCAGGTGGTGCGGGTCGGGCGGATCACGTTCTGCGCGATGGACAGTACGTTCAGGCCATCGGCCGGGACCATGGAGAAGGTGCCGTCTGCGTTCTGGATCACCTTCCTGGAGTAGCCGTTGCCGTGGCACATGAGGCAGTCGATGTTCTCGAGCTGCGCTTGGCTGGAGGTGGTGGAGGGCTTCAGGCCGTTGCCTGCATGGCAAACCGCGCAGCCGCCGGGGCCGGTGGTCCCGTCGGTTTTGGCGAAGATGGTCAGCCAGTTCATGTCCGGCTGGATGCAGAAGTTGTTGATGCCGCCCATCTTGGAGGCCTTGGAGCCGGAAGCCGCCAGTTCGATCGCCTTCTGGTTGTCGCCGGTCCACTGGTAGTGTACCGAACCGAACATGGCGCTCGCCTGGCCTGCGTGGCAGGCGCTGGTGATGCAGGTGGCCGGACCGTTGTACGCGGTTACGTAGCTTGCATGGCTCGGCACCGGGAGCTGCACCTTGAAGGTGGTGGAGCCGGTTCCGGTGTTGCTGCTCGAATCGGTGAAGCTGACCGTTGCGGTGTAAGTCCCTTTCGGCGCGGAGCTAGAGAGGGTGTAGTTGTAGTAGGCGAACCCGGTGTAGGGGTCCTTGCTCATGGCGACACCGTTCAGGAGCGTCGTCCCGGTAGGGCTCTTGATGGTGACGTTGGCGTAGCGGATCTGGGAAGTGGTGATCCGGGTGGTGCCGTTCTCGGCGTTGGCCTTCACGGTTACGACGGAGCTCTGACCATAGTTCAGCTTGTTGGTCGCCGTCTGCACCGAAAGGGTCGCCGCGAAAGCGGTGCCGTAGCAGGAAGCGGCCAGCAGCACGCCTCCAACCAGTGCGGTTTTCTTCATGTCAACCTCCTTGGATGTGTTCCCTGCAGTGCGAACAATCTGCCGTGGCCACGGTCTGTGCGTTCACAAGTGGCTACAATAAGCAACACTTATACCAAAATGTGCACGTCCTAATAAGTATCCGTTCCATCGACGGAAATGTCCGACCCCTTCCTACATGCTCGCCCCTCCGGGTGAGCCACCCCACCCTGTTGGGTGTTATACACCACGGACTAGGGTGAAATCCCCATTAGCAGAGAAACGTTGACATATTAAGCTAAATCTCATACAAGACCCCTGCTGACCATCACCTGCTCCAAGAGAGCCGTTCCAAGAGAGGCATCATGAAGAACGCTATCCGTGCCGTGATAACCGCCATCCTGCTTTTCCCAGCGTTCGTCAACGCTGCCGACGTCACCCTCACCCGTATCAGCAGCGGCGCAGGAACGAAACTGTTCCCGGACATATACGGCGGCCGCGTGGTCTGGCAGGACAGTCGTAACGGCAAGGCCGACATCTACCTCTACGACATCGCATCGGGAACGGAAACACGGATAACCCAAGGTGGGCACGACCACAAGAAGCCGCGCATCTACGGGGACAGGATCTACTGGCAGGACTACCGCAACGGGACCTCGGACATATACATATACGATCTTGCAGAGAAAAAGGAGAGGCCGGTGGTGGTGTCGCCGACCCAGAAGATCGACCTTGCCGTCTCGGAACGCTACCTGGCCTGGACCGACCTGAGGGACGGCAAGGGGACGGTCTGCCTGTACGATCCGGCAACAAAAAAGGAAAGGCGGATGATGTCAGGGCAGGCACCGCAAGGGTTCGCCGCCCTTTCGGCGCAGTACCTGGTCTGGAAGGACGAGCGCAACGATTCGGGCGACATCTACCTCTACGACATCGCCAAAGGAAAAGAGGCGAGGATCACCAGCAACCCGGAGGCCCAGTGGTCGCCCGCCGCGTACGGGAACCTGGTGGTGTGGGAGGATAACCGGAACAAGGACGTGCTGCCCAACTACGACATCTACCTTTATGACACCGCCACAGGGAAGGAGAGACAGCTCACCAGAAGCGACGCCAACCAGCGCTTCCCGCGCATCTGGGGGACCAAGGTGGTTTTCGTCGACAATTCCCGGGCCGAGGCCGAGGATATCCACCTGCTCGATCTTGCGAACGGCAAGGAGACCGCGCTGACCCGCGGGACCACGGATTACTACACTCCGACAATCTACGGCGATCGTGTTGTCTTCAGTGACCTGAAGAACATCTATCTGGCGACGATACCAACCGGCAGCGCCAGGTAACCGCCCCGAGGCGGGTGCGTGAACTTATCATGACTCGGGAGGCTTCTCCCGTTTGGACTGCAGGCCTTCTTTCATCTCCGCGAAACATGAAGGGCAGATGCCGTGGCTGAACATGGCGTCGGTGTGCTCCGAGATGTACTGCTCCATCTGTTGCCAGATCTCCTCGTCTTTACGGATCTTCTTACAGTAGGAGCAGATCGGGATCACTCCTTCGAGGATGCGCACCTTGGCAAGGGCAGCCTCCAGCTCTTGAACTTTTGCGGCCAATTCTCCCTGGATCACCTTGCGCTCCGCCACGTCCTGTTCCAATTTCCGGTTCAGCGTTTCAAGCTCCGCAGTCCTCTCCTTCACTTGCCCCACCAGCCCATCCTTTTCGGCACGCAGATGCCTGGACAGATCGTTGAAGGCGCCGGTCAGCTCCCTGAGTTCCGTACCCTGGGACGGCAACACGATATCCTCTCCGAGCTTGCTGTCGTCGCGGATGATGGCCATGGTTCGGTCGCGAAGCTCCCCGAGCGGCCCGAGCAGCAGCCGGTCCATGAACAGGAACTGCAGGGCCGATGAAACTCCGAGTATGGTCAACAGCAGCACGGAAAGCTTGAAGGAGAGTTCGTTGGCGCTGGCGTAGGCCTGCTGCAGCGGGATGCGGATCGAGATGGCGGAGACAAGCTCGCGATCCTGCCGGTTGAAGCTTCGCGTCTCCCCGTATTGCCTGACCAGTTCCGCGGGCGCCGACTGCGGCATGCTGTGGCAGCGCAGGCAGCTCTTCTCCATGCTCTCCCCGCGACGCATGACGACGAAGTAGGGCTTTCCGTCGATATCCCGGATATCGGAACGGGCATTGAGGCTTATGTCACGCTTCAAGTCAGCGATGAAGGCGCGCTCGAACGGGTCCGCCTCGTTCTTCGGACTTCTCGCGTTCACCGCGCATTCCTTGTAGTAGTAATCACTTCTCGAGAGCGCCTTGTTGTAGGCGTCGATCTCACGCACCGCATAGGTGGACGACATCCAGACTGGATCGAAGTACTCCGGCGTCCGGTAGCGGTCGCTGAGATCGAAAACATGCGGCTTCAACTGGTTGGAGAAGTAGCTGTGGATGGCCATGTTGTGGTCCAGGATGAGGTGCGCCTTTTCCTGGGCCTCTGCCAGTGCCTGCTCGCGCTGGTGATAATTCACCGTAACGACAATGGCAGCCGCGACAGTAACAAAGGAGGCCACATACAGAACCAGGAACAGTTTTTTAGCCGATACCACCCGCATTTGCCTCCCGTCATGAATTTTTCGCCACCCTACTGTCAGCGACAACGGCTGTCAATGGGTTTTTAGCCAATTCTGCTATCGCACCATCCCAGACGTAGTCCCGCTGAAGCTGCCCAGTACTCGCAGTCGCTCATCAAGGGGAAGGCGGAAGTGGCCAGGCTCAGGGAAAAGGCAATAACGGACGGCATGACCACACTCAAGCAGGACGGCATACTCAAATGCCTGCAGGGAGTCACCGATATACAAGAGGTGCGTCACGTCTGTATCAAGCAGGAGGGTTGTTTTTCACCGAGAGATCGGTTATAAAGTGATGTCTGCCTGTAACTCGTCGGCAAACCTTCACTATGATCAATAAAACGCTGCATCATAGATCACTGCTGATATTCCTCACCTGCGTAACCACGCTCTGTGTCCTCATATTCGGGATGCGGATACCGGACCTGTCGCAGCCCGGCCACCCCAAGCCGAAACCCCGCGCCTACATAGAAGAGCAGTTCAAGAAGCACCATGAAACCGCGGCCAAGAAGTCACTGGACCACGTCCAGGCCGAACTGCCGCCGGTCGTCGAACCGGTGCTTCATGCCACCTATCGCACCGAACTCCCCCACGCCTTCCAAGGCGCGGCACTCTCCTCGTATTTCCCCAACCTTTCCCGGGCGCCTCCTCACTCCGCAGCCTGACAGTTTCGCCCCATTAACCACAGCTCCGTTGCCACGAGATGGCAATCATGCGGTCGCTTGCGTCCGCGCGCGCCCTGTCGCGTCCAATAAACTACTGAAAGCAGAAGATGGAGGTTTCCCATGAAGATGTCTCTCAAGCGTTTCGTTCCCGTTCTTTGCACCGGCCTTTTGATCGCAGGCGGCTGCGCCAAGCAGCAGGCAGTCAAGGCCGATCAGCCGATCGCTCCTTCTACCACCACCCAGCAGGTAGCCGCACCCACGCAGGCTAAGCCGGCCGAGTCCAAACCGGCTGCGGCTCAAACGACGGCCCTGCCGGACTCCACCATAAAGAGTGAAGGGCTCGCTCAGGGTCAGGCAGCCTCCTCGAAGGCCGCCGCAGTTTCCCAGGCTCTCGAAAAGATCTACTTCGACTTCGACTCCGACGTCCTGAGCGACACCGCCCGTAAGACCCTCGCCGCCAACTTCGACAAGCTGAAGGCTATGGGTAACGTCAAGGTTCGCGTCGAGGGTAACTGCGACGAGCGCGGCTCCGACGATTACAACCTGGCACTCAGCGAGCGTCGCGCCCAGGCAGCGGTGAAGTACCTGGCCTCGCTCGGCATCCCCGCCAGCCGCCTCTCCTTCATCGGCTACGGCGAAGAGAAGCCTGTCGACGCAGCCCACACCGAGAACGCCTGGTCCAAGAACAGGCGTGACGAATTCACCATCAGCAAGTAGAACGAGGCAGACATCAGGAGGGGCAACGACAGCAATACGCTGCGGTGCCCCGTCCCCCTGCGAATTTCAATGTAAGTTCTTCACGAAATTCCGGTGGACGTAAAGGACAGCTGGCAACCAAGCACTGCACGCCCCTAACGTTCCCCCCTTTGCGAAGGGGGGGCAGGGGGGATTTGCCTTAGTCATCCCAGACAAACTCCTTCTGACGCTGCGATCACGCATGCTGCGGAAGGAAATAGCAATGCGCAACAGCCGTCATGGTCCCGTCCAGGAGTAAGCAAATCCAAGTTCAGCCGGCGAAAACTGAGGAAGAAAGAGCAAATCCTCCCCGTCCCCCCTTCGCAAAGGGGGGAGCGCTAGTTCAAGTGCAGCGCTTCGTGGAAACTTTTAATGCCTCTCCCAGAACTTGCCGCAGAACCAATAAGCCGGGCGACGGCAACGGCCCTTTCAGCATTCAATAGGTGTGCAATGAATCACAAATCAAGACGCGGTGCCTTGCGTGCCGCCATCGTCGTTATCGCCTTTCTTTCCTGCGGTTTTACCTGGGGGGGGAAGGACAAATGCACGGAAGCACGTGAAACAATAGAAAAGATCACCCCCGAGAGTGCCGCCGCAGAGAGGGCCGAGGCGGATCGCAAGGTGCGCGACCTCTGCCCCGACGGAGGTGCGCCGCTTTACCTGAAGGGGATTTCCATGGAAGCGGCCCACGACAGCGATGGCGCCGTGACTGCCTACCGCGATGCCTTCGCCAAGGATCCGCTCCTTTTGCAGGCGAGGGGGCGCATCGGCCTTTTGCTCCTGGCGAAAGGTAACCGCGAGGAGGCTTCGGTCGACCTCTTCGAAGCGGCGCGACAGACGAAAGAGCCGCGCTACGCACGAGCCCTTGCCGACATCTTCCTCGACGCCAAACTTTACGCCCTGGCCCTCACCCAGTACCGCCAGGTCCAGCCCTCCTTCCCGGACGATGCGAACCTGTACCTCGGCATCGCCCGCAGCTACCGCGGCCTGGGCGACCAGAACCACGCCCTGGAGGCCCTTCAGGAAGCGCTCCGCCTGCAGACTGGCAACGCCACGACCCATCTCGAGCTGGCCACCATTTACCAGGAGCGCAACGACTACATACAGGCTGCTACACATCTGCGCCAGGCGATCACCGCAGATCCTAACAACGCGAGCTACCATTTCCGGCTGGCCCAACTGCTGGAACTCTCGGGGAAACGCGACGAAGCCGCTAAGGAATACGCGCGTTCCGGTGTGAAGCGCACCGGCACGCTCGCCGACCACCTGAAGCGGGCGGCCAAATACGAGGACGAAGGCGAGTTCGCCCTCGCGGCGACCGAATACCGCGCCATGTTGGTGAAAAATCCCAATGCCGCCGGTGTGCGCGAAAAACTGGGCGACGCCGAACTGGCCGCCGGCCACGACGCAGAGTCGATCACCGCTTACGAGGATGCCCTGCGCAAGAAGGAGGATTCCGGGCGGGTGCGTTACCACCTGGGCACCCTCTACGAGCGCAAGGGGGACCTTGACGAGGCGGTACGCAACTTCAGCGCCTCGCTCAGGCTCGATCCGGCAAACAGCGACGCCCGCAGGCGGCTCGCCGACATCTACGCCCTGCGCGGCGATCTTGAAGAAGCGATCCGGGCCTATCAGGACCTCATCTCGCGGCAGGCGGACAACCCGCTGAACTACCTGAAACTCGCACGCCTGCAGGAAAAGCGGCGTACCTACAAAGACGCGATCGGTTCCTACGAAACGGCGCTCGCCCTGGACCCTGCCAACAGCGAAGCGCACCGCAGCATCGCATTCCTGTTCCTGCGCTTGAAGCAGACTGAGCAGGCCGAGCAGCACCTGCACGCGGTGCTGAAACTCGATCCGAGGAACGCTCAGGCAAGGGACGCGCTCATCTCCTTGTCGGTGAAGCAAAAGAAGTACGACCAGGTGACCTCGCTGCTCGAGGAGGACGCGCAACTGAACCCGCAGAACGCTGACAGCCAGTACCGGCTCGGCGTGATATACGCCTTCAAACGCGAGGACGAAAAGGCCCTGCAGCAGTTCGACGCAGCATTGAAGCTGAAGCCGGACCATGCCCGGGCCCTGAACGCGCTAGGCAAGCTCTACCTGAAGGAAGGGGACCGGGACAAGGCACGTGAAGCCTTTGCCGCGGCGAGAAAGGCGGACCCGGACCTGCTCGAGCCTGTGGAACTTTGGAGCAAGCTGAGCGCAGAACCGAAGAAATACGCAGAAAAGAAGGCGAAAGTGAGCAAGTCATCGAAGAAGAAAAAGGGGAGCTCTAAAGCCGTTTCGAAGACGAAGAAGAAAGGGAGTTCCAAAGGAGCTTCGAAGAAGGGGGCCAAACGGAAGTCCAAACGGTAGCGGACCCGCTTGAGTATGAATAAAGAAAGGAGGCGCGGCACAAGGCGCCTCCTTTTTACCGTCGATGGCTTTGCGTCACCGGCGCCAGCCTGCCCAAACGGGGACACCTGCCGCGTCGCGCAATTGCAGGACCGCATCACCCTTTTTGACCTCCGCCGCGATGATGGCGGGCTTGCCGTCGAAATTGATCCGCGCACCCTTCACTTCGACCCGGTCCCCCTTTTCGATCTTCGCGTCGAGGCGCTCCACAAACCACGCCGGCCCGATATGCACCGGGATGGTCCCCTGGTCGGTCTTCAACTGGAGATGCACGCCGTTACCAGGCCCCTTCCTTGCCGACACGACCTCCACCTTTACCACCTCACCGGTCACGGTCTCCACCTTCGCAGGGTCGTAGAGCCGCTGGTAGGCACCGTTCATGCCCCATCCCCCGCTGCCGCGCCACCCTTGCCACGGTGCGGCGTAGGCTGAAGCGGTGATGGTTAAGGCAAGCAGTGATGTCACAACTACGGAGACGTTTCTTGTTGTCATAAGAACCTCCTTGTGTGAAGTAGGAAAAGCATACCACCGCCCGGGACTTCCTCAGCTACAATGCTCCAGGTGCCTCATCTTTTCCATTCAGACCTCACTGAGGCCGCGTGCTTAACGACACCATTGATGAAGTCATCGCTATTGCAGCAATCAGCCGTCAGCCGAGATGGCGGTAACCGCCGTTGAATCCAGATAGAGAAGAAAGGACGCATGTGAACCGAAAAATAGTCGAACAGGTGACGCTGCTTGCCAGCGTGGTCAAGTGGGCAAGTTACGCATCAATCGTAGGGGTCCTGGTCGGAGGGGGCACCACGGCGTTTTTGAAGGCCCTTTCCTGGACCTCTGCACAGTACGACAAGGTACCGGACTACTACCTGCTGCTGCCGGTGACTCTCGTCGTGAGCACCCTGCTGGTCAGGTGGTTCGCCCCTGACGCTGCCGGGCACGGCACCGAGAAGGTGATTGAGGCGGTGCACCAGAAGATGGGGAGAATATCCGTGATGGTGGTCCCGGTTAAATTGGCCGCCACTGTCATCACGCTGGCCGGCGGTGGCTCGGCGGGCAAGGAAGGCCCCTGCGCACAGATCGGCGCCGGGCTCGCCTCTTCCTTCGCATCTTTGTTGCGGCTGAACGACGTCGACCGGCGCAAGCTTGTGATCTGCGGCATCAGTGCCGGGTTCGCCACCGTCTTCGGCACCCCTATTGCGGGTGCGCTTTTCGGCGTCGAGGTGCTTGTGCTCGGACAGGTCTTCTACGACGTGCTCTTTCCTTCTTTCGTAGCTGGCATCATTGGGTTCCACGTGGCGGGAAAACTCGGGGCGAGCTATCCGCATCCAGCCACTGAAATCATCCCCGCCGTCACCGGCTGGAGTTTCACGGAGATGATCCTACTCGGCATATGGTGCGGCATCGCGGCCCTGCTCTTTATCGAGCTCATGCAGTTGGGGCACCGGCTTTTCGCGCGCCTTTCATGGCATCCGGTGGTGAAGGCTATTTTCGGCGGGACGCTAATGGTGCTGATCGGCAGGTTCGTGTCCCAGCGCTACCTGGGTCTCGGGCTGGACAGTATCGACGCCGCGCTGAAGGGGCAGGTACTTCCTTTCGACGCCACCTTCATGAAGATGATCGCCACTTCGATCACCCTGGGAAGCGGCGGCAGTGGCGGCGTGGTAACCCCTATCTTCTTCATTGGAACGGCAGCGGGGAACCTCTTCGCGTCGCTTTTCCATGAACCGCTGGTCGCCACCTTCTCGGCGATCGGCATGGTCGCCCTTCTTGCCGGCGCAGCCAACACCCCGATCGCCGCATCGGTGATGGCCATGGAACTCTTCGGCGCGGGGATCGCTCCGCATGCAGGCGTCGCCTGCATGGTCAGTTTTCTCATCGTCGGATACCGCAGCATCTATCCGAGCCAGATCCTCGGCATCCAGAAAAGCACTTCCTTGAAGGTGGAAACGGGAAGGCCCCTCGGTCAACTGAACCCCGAGAAACTGCAGGACCGCCTGGCTATCTCCTTCCCGGCCTTCATAGTTAAGGGAGCGAAGGTGCTTGGCAAAGGGAGGAAAATCCGCAAATAAACCGCGGTTGCCACCCCCGGTAGTGATCGGGCGCCCTGCCGCCAAAGTTAATTTTTTCACATCTGATATCATGGTTTCCTTGTCTTCGTGGTAAGCGGCTGGTTCACCCGCCGAAAATCGCAGGCACAAGGAGGCTCACATGGGAAAAAGTTCCGGCAGGGTTGTCGTTATCACCGGCGCATCGGCCGGTGTTGGGCGCGCCACAGCGCAGGCGTTCGCCCGCGAGGGTGCATGTATCGGTCTTTTCGCGCGGAACCTGGAGAGGCTTGAGGCAGCCAGGGAAGAGGTGGAACGACTCGGGGGAAAGGCGCTCGTGCTCGTGGGGGATGTGGCTGACTCCGGGCGGGTTGAGGAGGCCGCGACCGAGGTGGAGCGGGAATTCGGTCCTATCGATGTATGGGTCAATAACGCCATGACCTCGGTCTTCTCTCCGTTCGACGCTATGACGCCCGAGGAATTCAAAAGGGTCACCGAGGTGACCTATCTCGGTGCTGTGCACGGCACCATGGCGGCACTGAAGAGGATGCTGCCTCGCGACGACGGTATCATCATCCAGGTAGGCTCGGCCCTTGCCGATCGTAGTATCCCGCTGCAGTCCGCCTACTGCGGTGCAAAGCACGGCATGCGCGGCTTCACCGACTCGATCCGATGCGAACTTCTGCACAGGAAAAGCCGCGTGCGCATGACCATGGTGCAACTCCCCGCGATGAACACTCCCCAGTTCGACTGGGTGAAGTCGCGTCTTCCGAACCGCCCGCAGCCGGTCCCCCCGATCTTCCAGCCCGATGTAGCCGCAAGGGCCATCGTCTGGGCCTCACACCACCGGAGCCGGGAAATATACGTCGGCATGCCGACGGTGAAGGCGATGTGGGGCAACAAATTCATCCCCGGCCTCATCGACCGTTATCTCGGCCGCACCGGGTACCGTTCGCAGCAAACCGATGAACCGGAGCGGGCGGACCGGCCCGCGAACCTGTGGGAAAGCGTTCCCGGGCCGTACGCCGCGCACGGTCGCTTCGACGCGCGTGCGAAGTCGACTAGCGCACAAGTCTGGATCTCCGAGAACAAATGGGGGCTTGGCATCATGTTGGCGGGATGCGCCATGGCTGCGGCCGCTTTCGCCGAGGCTCGCGGGAAGTCCGGATCGCGAAGCAAGCCCTTTTGGCATCGGAAGCTATAGCTTGTGCAGTCGGATGCCGTAGCTTTGACGGGCGAAACTTATGGCTTCGCAAGTCGAATGAGAAGGTGTCGGGCCGGAAGTTATAGGTTTCGGGGTTGGAAGTGGCAGGTTTGGGCCCCGAAGTGGTAGGTTTGGGGCGCGAAGTGGTAGGTTTGGAGGACGGAAGTGAAAGGTTTCGATTCGAAAGTGGCAGGTTTGGGTCCCGAAGTGATAGGTTTGGCAGTCTGAAGTGATAGGCTGGGAATCGGACGGTGGAGGTTACAAACCAGGATCGCTGCCGGAGGCAAATGACGAAAAAGGGGGACGGCTGATGCCGTCCCCCTTTTTCGTCATTCCTTGCTCTTCTTGAAGTAACCCAGGAATTCCTGGCGGGTTAACCACTTCTTGCGCACGAGGTGCTCGATGCCGCGGCTCATGGCCTGACGCTCGCCATCCTTCATCTCTCCCTTCAGGAGTACGAAGAACGGGATGTTCCTTGTCTGCGGGTAGAGCCGGAAACGCTCCAAGAGCTCGAAGGCCGCCTGGTCCGGGAGCATGAGCGCACAGAACATCATGTACGGATGCATGATGGTGCCAACGGCCACCGCCTCCTTGGCGGTGTAGGCGTTCACCACCTCAAACCCCATCTTGGTGAGCGCCTTCTGTACATCCTCTTCACCCCTGCGGGTCACCATCATCACCTGCAGGTCGTAATCCTCGGATTCCTCAGCCAGCCCAAGCTGGTTAAGCTTCCTCGTCATGTATGGGACGTCCATCGGGAGGGTGAAGAACCCAGCCACCGGGAAGACCGCCCCCACCTGGCCGATCTCGCTCAGGTACATCGGAAGAATCGGAATCTCGCGAGTTGCCGGGTTCTCCTTCAGCTTCAAGAGCACCCCCCATCCATCGTCAGACCAGGGGGAAAGATCGAGGAGGATCGCCCTCGGCGTGCAACCGGTCAGTTCCGAGATCTTCGCCGTCCTTGCCCGGTGCCCTCCTTCCGCCAGATAGCTGCAGACGATGGCTCCGCGCTCAACGCGCTCGCCCAGTCCCATGATCCAGAGTTCCCGCTCATCACATTCGATCATCTGCGCTCCTTATCGTACCTGCGCCCGGTCATGAACCTCTCCGGGGCGTACCTTTAATGGTGTGAAGAGCACCGTTGCCGCAAGCAGGCTCGCCGGCCGGAGGGCGGGATGCCGCTCCCACCGCGCCGTTCCGGCCTTGCGCCGTTCCGGTTCACTCAGAATTTTTAATAAATAACATATTTTTACTACAGAGCAAGAAAAAGTTGTGCAGTTGAATTGACCAGCGATATGTGATACCAATCGCTGACCGCTGTTCGGGTGCAACCGCTAAAGGAGGGGAAGTTTATGAAGAGCAGGGTATTTTTCGCTGACATGCGCGCCGGAGCCAAGGAGAACCTTTTCGCCAAAATCGGGCGACTGATGCAGCAGGCTGGGCTTTCGGTGGCGATCGCCCCCGGCGACCTGGTCGCGGTAAAGGTGCACTTCGGTGAGCGGGGGAACCATACCTTCATCCGCCCGATCTTTTTACGCCGCGTGGTCGATGAGATCAAGGGGTGCGAGGGGAAACCTTTCCTCACCGACTCTTCCACGCTCTACCCCGGTGAGCGCAAGGAAGCGGTATCCGCCCTTGCCTGCGCCGTCGAGAACGGTTTCGCATACGCGGTGGTGAATGCGCCGCTCATCATGTGCGACGGCCTCAAGGGGCATAACGCGAAGGACGTGCAGGTGGATGGCGAGGTCCTGAAGACGGTGAACATAGGGGCGGAGATCCTCGAAGCGGACGCCCTGATCGCGGTGTCGCACTTCAAGTGCCACGAGTTGACCGGCTTCGGCGGGACGCTTAAGAACCTCGGCATGGGATGCTCGAGCCGCACCGGGAAGATGCAGCAGCACTCGACGGTGGCCCCTAAGGTCGCGGAGCGTTTCTGCAACGGCTGCAGCGTCTGCCTCAAATCCTGCGCCCATGCCGCCATCACCATCATCGAAGGAAAAGCCCACATCGATGCGGATGCCTGCGTCGGGTGCAGCCGCTGCATCACCGCCTGCCAGAGAAAGGCGATCAACATCCAGTGGAACGAGAGCGCCTCGCTCGTCATGCGCAAGATGGCCGAGTACGCCAAGGGGGCCCTGCACGGCAAGGCCGGCAAGACCCTGTTCCTCAACTTCATCACCCAGGTCTCCCCGGCCTGCGACTGTTACGGCCACGCCGACGCCCCCATCGTGAACGACATCGGCATCTGCGCCTCCACCGACCCGGTGGCGCTGGACCAGGCCTGTGCCGATCTGGTGAACAACGCCCGCGGCAACCAGGACACCGCGCTCGCCTCAGGGCATGAACCCGGCGGCGACAAGTTCCGCGGCGTTCATCCCGAGATCGACTGGGAGGTACAGTTGGAGCACGCCGAGAAAATCGGTATCGGCACCAGGAGCTACGAGCTCGTCAAAATCTAGAGGAAACTCCCGCCGTCCAGAGAGATAAGCAGGGAGAAATCGTTCTCCCTGCGATCCTCGGTCAGGTTGTTGATACCGTTGAATTCTCCCTTGATCCCCAGCGAGGGGGAGCGTGTCCATTTGAAAAGGCCCGCCAGTGGGTAGAGGGCCTTCACCTTTGCCCCCAGCACCTCCCGACCGGTCCCTACTCCGGTGCTCTCTCTCTTGAAGCCCCCCTTCACCTCGTAATCCAGCCTCTTCTCCAAAAGATTCCCGGTAACCCCCAGGTTCACCGCGTACTGGTCGGTACGCTGGTCCGCAGCATAGTCGTTGGTCCGTTTCATGGAAAGATCGGGGAAAAGGGTGAAGTTTGCAGCGGAGAATTTGGGGAAGAACCCGACGCTAGCGCTGGAGAGCTCCCGTTGCTGCTTGATCCGGTCGGTCCTCTGCGTTACGCCACCGCGTAGCCCCAGATCCCATCGCCCGGCAAGAAGGTTCACCTGCCCGGACATCGCGTCCTCGGCGACGTCCTTCGGAGCGTACCCCACCGGTTCTTTGGTGCTGTCGATGAAGGTCTTGCGGTACTGCAACGCGAGCGGGACCATCTTGAATCCCTTGAACTTGTAGTCAACGACCCCCTCGTAGCGGAAGAGCCGCGGGTTAAGCGGGTCCCTCTCCGTGTTGTCGTTGTAGCGCGAAAGCCTCACGTCGAGGTCGTGCAGCTCCAAGGCGGTGGCCACACCAAAACTCCCCCCTTCCCGGTCCCGCTCCGGCCCATCTCCCATGAGTCGGTACCTCGGACCGGTCCTCTCGTAGAGCGCCGTGTAGCGGGTGCGCCCCCAGTCCCCTGTCATCTTCAAGCGACATGCGCTGTCGCGCAGTGCAGAGCCGGGAATGGCGGTGTTTGCGTCATAAACGGAGTAGTCGTACTCCGCTTCGGCGGCGAGCTTCCCCCGGACCGGCTCCAGGCGGGCCACAAATCCTACCACGTCCCCCCTCTTGGCCCCCGCGGTCGGCCAGCGCCCCTCGCGGTCCAGCGAACTGCGGCCGGAGACGAAGATGGTCTTAAAGAGCGCGCTGTCGTCCAGAAGGGAAAGCTCCCCCGTCGCCCCCACCAAGGTGTCTTCCGGCCCAGGGTGAAGTGCCCCTGAAGTTGCGAAGGTCTTGAAGGTGGCCCGGTTCCCGCCGCTTCCGGTCAAAAGGGAGAAACGCCCTCCCCTGCCCCGCGCCTCCTGCAACGTATTGCCGGTCTCCTTGAGGTGCAGGTCCCCCATCTCCGCGAGCACCTTAATGCCGCTCCCGCCGTACTCGCCCCGCTGCAGAACGAAAGACGGCCGATTTTGCCGGTCGTTGAGCCACGGCTTGTCCGGGTACTCAGCCTGAAACTCACTGCGGAATGAAGAGGTCGGAACGACCGGGGTAGCGCCCAGGGCGAGCCCCGGGATGGGAAGGGGAACGAAGTCCGGTGCCTGGGCAACAGGCACGGGTAAAGCGAGGAGCGGAGGGACCGCGTCGGAATAGGAAGCGCAGGCGGACAACGGCGCCGCGAGATACGCCGCCAGCAGGACGAAGAACGCCCCGGCATGGAATCTGCCAGGGCGAAGGATCATTTTTCGAAGGGATGTCTTTGGCATCCGGTCTGTACCAACTACTGCGCCCTGCCCCGAAGGAGCAGGGGAACCTCCAGGGACAAGGCTCCTATTTGAGGAAGCCGAATTTCTTCATGCGGTAACGGAAGGCGTCGATGCCGAGGTTCAGCTTCTTAGCCGCCTTGGACTGGTTCCAGTCGGTCATCTCGAGCGACTGTTTGATCAGCTCGCGTTCCACTTCCTCGATGTCGATCCCCTCCGCGGGGAGCTTGAAGGTGGTGAGGGGAACGGTCACCTGCGAGGCCTTGGCGATGATCTCTAGCGGCAGGTTCTCCATAAGCAGGGTGTCCTCGTTGCCGAGGATGATGGCGCGCTCGATCACGTTCTTCAGCTCGCGGATGTTGCCGGGCCAGTTGTACTCCACGAGGAGCTTCTCCGCCATGCTCGAAATCCCCTTGGTCGACTTGCCGAACTCGCGGGAGAAGGTCTCGATGAAGTGGTTGGCGAGCATCAGGATGTCCTCCTTACGCTCGCGCAGCGCCGGAAGGAAGATCGGGATTACCTGGAGCCGGTAGTACAGGTCGTTTCTGAAGGTCTTATCCTCGATCGCCTTCAACAGGTCCTTGTTGGTCGCTGAAACGATCCTCACGTCGACCGGGATCATCTTGGTGCCGCCGATGCGGCGGAAGGTGCGGTCCTCGAGAAAGCGGAGCAGTTTCGCCTGCATGCCGAGTTCCATGTCGCCAATCTCGTCGAGGAAAACGGTGCCGCCGTCGGCCAGTTCGAAAAGCCCCTTCTTGGAGGTCTTCGCGTCGGTAAAGGCACCTTTCTCGTGGCCGAAGAGTTCGCTTTCGAGGAGAGTGGCCGGGACCGCAGCGCAGTTGATCGCGACGAACGGCTTCTCGGCACGGGCGGACTCGTAGTGGATATACTTCGCCACCAACTCCTTGCCGGTCCCCGACTCACCCTGCACGAGGACGGTGGAGGCGTCGCTTTTGGCCACCTTCGCCATCATCTCGAGCACGTTTTTCATGTGCTTGGAGTTGCCGATGATCTTCGGCGGCCCCTGCTTCTTGTGCTCGCTTCTGAGCTGGACCACCTCGCGGCGCAGCTCGGAGGTATCGAGCGCCTTCCTGACCACGAGCGACATCTCGTCCAGGTTGAAGGGCTTGTTGATGTAGTCGTAGGCCCCGTGCCGCATGGTGTTCACGGCTGTCTCCAGCCCCCCCTGCGCGGTGACCATGATGACGAGCAGCTCCTCGTCGATCTCTTTCAGGCGCTGCAGCACCTCCAGGCCGTTGATGCCGGGGAGGTGGTAGTCGAGCAGCACCAGCTCGGGCTGCTCCTCCCTGGCCAGCCTTATGGCGTCCTCGCCGGTTCCCGCCGTGCAGACTTCGTACCCCTGCTTCTTGAGGTTCTGCTCCAGGGACCACCGGATCAGGTGCTCGTCATCGACGACCATTATCTTCGCTCTGCGCATAGCGGCTCCTTAAGGATGATGTGCCGTGCTCAGCACCGGAATGCGCCGGTTGCTGCCGTTTTCAACCGATGGTCCCCGAACCCGCCATCGCCTCTTCCAGCTCGGCCTGCGTCGGGCAGTAGGCGGGGAGTTCCACGGTGAAGGTAGTTCCCGCGCCGTCCTGGCTCACGCAGGAGAGGCGCCCACCGTGCTGCTCGATGAGACGGTGGCTGATGGCGAGACCAAGGCCGGTCCCCTGGGCCTTGGTGGTGAAGAACGGGGTGAAGATCTTCTCCAGGATCTGCGGGGGGATACCCTGGCCGGTGTCGGTAACCTTCACCTGCACCATGTCCATGTCGTCGATCCTGGCGAGCCTGCTCATGACGGTGAGCGTTCCACCCGACTGCATCGCCTGCACCGCGTTCAAAAATAGGTTCAGGAAGACCTGCTGGATCTGCTTCGGGTCTACGTACACCGGCGGCAGGTCATCAGCGAGCTCCAGCTTCTTCTCGATGTTCTTGCCTCCACGATGCTGCGAGGCGAAGATGAGGATTTTTTTAAGGGCGCTGTTTATGTCGGTGCAGGTCGGCTCCGCCACTGTCGGCTTCCCGAAGAAGAGGAGGTCGTTCACCGTCTTGTCCAGACGCGAGATCTGCTCCAGCACCTCGCCGATGATCATGGCGCGCCCGTCCTCGGGAGAAAAGTCGTCCTTTAAGACGGTGATGGCGGCCGCGATCCCGGTGAGCGGGTTCTTGATCTCGTGGGCGATGCCGGCGGCCATCTCACCCACCGAGGCGAGCCGGTCGGCGCGCTCCATCTGTTGGAAGTGGTAGGTCTCCAGTTCCCTTTTCGCACGGTCCAGTCGGTCCACCATGGAGTCAAAGGAGACGATCAGGCGCCCGATCTCATCCTTCCCCTCCGGGACCATGCGCACCGAGAGGTCGCCCGCCTCTACCCGCGCCATGTTCCTGGCGAGCTGGTGCAGCGGCTTCTTAACGAACTTCAGCATGACGAGCGAGATGGCGAGCGAGAGAAACCCGATGATGGCGACCGTCGACATTACGAAGAGCTTTGTCAGCTCGACGATGCGGCGCCTAGTCTCAACCAGCGAGTAGTTGACGTTGAGAAGGCCGATGATGCGGCTTTTGGAGCCGTGGCACAGGTTGCACTGGCGGTTGTTGTAGATCGGCTTCACCATGCCGAGCACCTCGCCGTGCCCGTCCAGGGTGAAGACCCCCTCGCGCTTGTTGTCCAGGAAGAGCTTGAAGTCGTGTTCGTCGACAACACGCCCAACTTCGGATCCCTGCGAGGACTTGAGGATGACGCCGTGGGGATGGAAGATGCGCACTCCCACGAGGTTCTCGCTCTGCCCCACCATCTCGAGGATGACCTTCACGTCCTCGGTGTTGCCGTGGCGCATGGAGTTGTAGAGGGAGCGTTCGATGGTGTCGAGCAGCAGCTCGCTTGACTCCCGGGCGGAGTTTATGAGCTGCATCTGCTCGCGCCTGAGCGTCAGGAACGCGAAGGTCCCGATGCCGAAGACGAGCAGGCAGATGGAGAGCACGATAACGCGCGATGTGAGACTCTTGAAGATCAGGGTGCCTCCGCTTCCATCCGCTACGGTGTTGTAGTTGTGCCCGATGTTCCGGTTGAAGGTAACTTGACGGAGCTCTTGCTCCCCCCGAGGCCGGTTACGGCCCCTCCTGTTGCGGTGGTCGGTGGGACGTGGTCATAGACGAACTCCCACTCGCTGTACTTTTGCTTTTTCTCGAAGTCCTGCGGATGCAGGTCGAAGGGGAAGTTCCCCTGCTTGATCGGGGCCTGCGTGCTCGTGGATTTTACGCCGACGATCCTCCCCTCCTGCTTGATCAGGTCCCACTTCTTGCCGGTGATGGGATCAATGAGGCAATAGGGTCTCAGGGCTCGCGCCTGCGGATCTTTCACCAGCACATCTAAATCCGTGGGACCTGGTATCGGCTTCGGTGCGGCGGGCTGTGCGCCCGCTGCCGGGGCCTCGCTCGAAACGAGCTTGCCGTCCACGACCTTCACCTTGTACCACTTGCGCAGGGCATCGCGGATTTGCGTGCCGCGGGAGAGTAGTTCCTCCTCGCGCTCGCGCTTCGCCGCGGTGCTCCAGACCACGGCGGCCCGGGTGGCCATGATCCCAACGATCATGACCATCACCAGGGCGCCGATGTAGGTGAAGCCACCCTTGGACCGGAGCACCCTCAGCATCATTTCTTCCTCGAGATGATCTCCCTGGCCTCTTCGATGAGAGTTTCAGCGTTCAGCCCGAAATACTTGAGGAGTTCGTCCGACTTCCCGGAGGTACCGAAACGATCGTACACGCCGACGCGCTTCATGAGGGTCGGGCAGGTTTCGCCGAGGAATTCGGCAACCGCGCCGCCCAGGCCACCGACCACGGAGTGCTCTTCTGCGGTGATGACGGCGCCGGTTTCACGTGCCGCCTCTTCGACGAGCTCCTTGTCGAGCGGCTTTATGGTACCAATGTGCAGGACGCGTGCGGAGATCCCTTCCGCTTTCAGCTTCTCGGCTGCGATGACCGCCTGTGCGGTCATGAGGCCGGTGGTGATGAAGGTGAGGTCGGTGCCAGGGACAACGACTACCCCTTTGCCGATCTCGAATTTGTGACCCGCCGGGAAGACGCTCGGCACCTTGTTGCGGCCAAGGCGTACGTAGACAGGCCCCTTGTATGCCGCGGCGGCGCGGATGGCCCCCTTGGTCTCCTCGCCGTCGGCGGGGACGATGACGGTCATGTTCGGGATGGCGCGCATGATGGCCACATCCTCGACGGACTGGTGGCTCCCCCCGTCCTCACCGACCGTGACGCCGCCGTGGGTGGCGACGACCTTCACGTTCGCCTTCGGGTAGGCGAGCGCCTGGCGGATCTGCTCCCAGCCGCGGCCGGCGGCGAAGATGGCGAAGGTGGAGAGGAAGGGGATCTTGCCGACAGAGGCAAGACCTGCCGCGGTCCCCACCATGTTGGCCTCCGCGATCCCCATGTTGAAGAAACGGTTGGGGAATTTCTTGGCGAATACGCCGGTCTTGGTGGAGCCGGAGAGGTCGGCGTCGAGCACCACTATCTTATCGTTCTCGCCCCCCAGCTCGGCCAGCACCTCGCCGTAGGCGTCCCTCGTTGCGATCATAGTCGTGTTCCTTTCTTGTATGTCCCTGCCACCCTGACCCTTCCCCCGGAGGGGGAGGGTCAGGGAGGGGGAAAGATTTTCGGAATTTAGTCGAAGCAACCAAGGCACTTGAGCGCCTCGGGAAGCTCCTCGTCGTTGGGGGTAACGCCATGGTAGGACGCCTTGTTCTCGAACAGGTGAACGCCCTTGCCCTTCACCGTCTTCGCGACGATGGCGGTCGGTGCGCCCTTGTGCGCCTCGGCGGCATCCAGCGCGGCGATGATCTGCCCCATGTCGTGCCCGTCGATCTCGATGACGTTCCAGCCGAAGGCCTTGAACTTGTCGGAAATCGAGGAGACGTTCATGACCTTGGAGACGTCGCCGTCGATCTGCAGCCCGTTGGAATCGATGAAGGCGCAGAGGTTGTCGCTCTTGTAGTGGGCGGCGGCCATCGCGGCCTCCCACACCTGCCCTTCCTGCAGCTCGCCGTCGCCAAGAACCGCATAGACGCGGTTATCCTTGCCGTCGAGCTTAAGTCCTAGTGCCATGCCGTTGGCCATCGAAAGCCCCTGGCCGAGGCTGCCGGTGCAGACGTCGACGCCCGGGGTCCCCTTGCTGTCCGGGTGTCCCTGGAGGTGGCTCCCAAGACGGCGCAGCATCATCAGGTCCTCGGAGGGGAAGTAGCCGCACTCGGCCAGGGTCACGTAGAGCGCCGGAGCGGCGTGCCCCTTGCTGAGCACGAAGCGGTCGCGCCCGTCCCAGGTAGGCTCCTGCGGGTTGTGGCGCATCTTGTGGAAGTACAGCGCGCACACCATGTCGATGGCGGAGAGCGACCCGCCGGTGTGCCCGGACTGCGACTTGTGCAGCGTCTTCACAATGGCGACGCGCAGGCGTCTCGCCTTTTCCTCCAGATCTGCAATCTTTTCTTTCACGAAGGTTCCTTTCAGGCTGGCTTTTATTTGTCCTCGCCGGTGATGAGGTAATCGAGGATGACCTCATCCAGGCTGCGATTGGCTGGGGTTGTCGGGGGTGTGTCTTTGGGCGGTTCCGGTGCCTGTGGCGCGGCACCCGGCTTCTGCGGTGCGGCGGCCTGGGCCTGGGCCTGCGGCACCGGCACTTCTGGTACTTGCGGTGCGGCTGCCGATTCCTGCGGTGCCGTCGTAGGTTCGGGGGCTCCATCGGGGAAGATGCGTGCGTCGAACTCGCCGTTTTTCAGGCGGCGCATCATATCCTTGTGCTGCTCTTTCATGATCGATTCGACCACCGCCTCGAGCTGCTCCACCTTGATGATGTCGGCGTAGCTGGTCTTGGCGGAGGCGATGATGGTTCCTTCACGGTAGAGCAGGGTGATTATGTGCGGGTTTGCCTTGCCGCTGTCCTCGGTCTGGACGTGGAAGAGAACCCCTTTGTACCTGATATTGTGATTGAATCCCAGAACCATGAGCTGCCCTCTACGCCAAATGGCGTACTTCGCTGGCACGTTAGCACAGGGTGCGCGGCGTTGCAAGCGATATTGCGGACGCGTCGTGACTACGACAACGCAAAAAAGCGTTTATTTTGCCAGCAGTTCCTTGATGCGCGCCACCGCCTCCATGGCATCCTTGGCGTAGAGGTCGGCGCCGATCTCGTCGGCGTACTGCTGGGTCACAACCGCGCCCCCCACCATGGTAAAGCTCTTCACCCCTTCCGACTTCAGAAGGGTCACCACCTTGTCCATCTGGGCCATGGTGGTGGTCATGAGCGCGGAGAGTCCCACCGCGTCCACCTGGTGCTCGCGCGCCGCATCGAGGATCTTCGCCGCCGATACGTTCTTGCCGAGGTCGATCACCTCGAAACCGTTGTTCTCAAGGAGGGTAACCAGGATGTTCTTGCCGATATCGTGAATGTCCCCCTCGACGGTGGCCATGATGATTTTGCCCAGACTCTGCAGTGCACCGGTGGCAAGTTCGCTCTTGAGACGGGCGAAGGCGGCCTTCATGGTGTCCGCAGAGACCATGACCTGCGGTAGGAAGAAGGAGCCGTTGCCGAAGCGCTTGCCCACCTCGTCCAGGCCGACCAGGAGCGCCTCGGAGCTGATCTCCATCGGGGTGAGCCCTTGGGCGAGCGCTTCCTCTACCAGAGCGACCACACCTTCCAGCTCGCCGTTAATGACGGCCTTGGCGAGGCGACCGCGGATCCCTTCCGGCTCCACGGTGACTTCGACGGGGGCGCCGGCAGCGGCCGACGCGGGCTGGGTTGAGGCTGTCACCGCCTGCCCCTTGTAGGCGTCGATGTAGCCGGCCGCGTTCACGTCCTTGCCGAGGAGCACCATGGCGCTGCGCCATGCCGCCATCATGGGCGCCTCCTTCACGTTCACGATCGCGGAGGTAAGTCCCGCGGCGAGCGCCATGGAGAAGAAGGTGGAGGAGATGAGCGGGCGACAGGGAAGCCCGAAGGAGATGTTGGAGACCCCGAGCGTCGTGTTGAGCTTAAGCTCGCTCACCTTGCGCACCGCCTCGAGGGCGACGAGTCCCCCCTTCGGCTCGGCGCTCACGGTGAGGGTGAGGCAGTCGACGACGATGTCGCTCCTCTTAATCCCCATTTGTGCGGCACGCTCGGCGACCTTCTGCGCCACGGTCACCCGACCATCTGCCTCGGCGGGGATGCCCGCTTCGTCGAGAGTCAGGCAGACGACCGCCGCCCCGTATTTCTTCGCGAGCGGCAGCACGGCGGCCATGCTCTTCTCCTCGCCGTTCACCGAGTTGATGAGCACCTTGCCGTCCGCGGCCTTGAGGCCCCGCTCCAGCGCCTCGGGCGAGGAGGAGTCGAGCACGAGCGGGGTCTGCACCGCGCCGGTGATGCAGAAGACCGCGCGCTCCATGGCGGCCGGCTCGTCGATCCCCGGGGTGCCGACGTTCACGTCGAGCAGGGTCGCCCCAAGTTCGGTCTGCTCCAGCGCCTCGCGGCGGATGTAGCTCACCTTCCCTTCCCTGAGTTCCTGAGAGTAGAGCTTCTTCCCGGTCGGGTTGATGCGCTCGCCGATGAGTGCAGCGGGGTGTTTGGCACCCATCGGGGCGAAGGAGCCACGGCTCGAGATCCAGGTGGTGCCATCATCCTCCTTCGGGACGAAGGGGGTCTGTTTTTCGGCGAGGGCGCCCTTGATGGCGCCGATGTGGGCGGGAGTCGTGCCGCAGCACCCGCCGATGACGCGCACGCCGAGGCCGATCATGCGGTCGTGGTAGGCGGTCATCTCGTCCGGGGTGCCCGGGAATACGGTGACGCCGTCTTTTAGGATCGGCAGTCCCGCGTTCGCCTGGGAGATGAGCGGTAGCGAGGTCACCTTTCTCATGGCGCAGAGGATGTCGTAGATCCCATCCACGCCGAGACCGCAGTTCGAGCCTACGAGGGAGGCGCCGGCCGCCTCGAGGGTGATGGCCGCTGCCTCCGGCGGAGAGCCGAGCACGCTTCTTCCCTTCTCCTCGAAGGTGAGCATGGCGATGACCGGAATGTCGGCGGAGAGGTCGCGGATGGCGATGAGAGCCGCGCGGATCTCCTTAATGTCGAGGAAGGTCTCCAGCGAGATGAGATCGGCGCCGGCGTCGATGAGCGCCTTCGCCTGTTCCTGGAACATGCCGTAGGCCTCGTCGAAGCTCATGTCGCCGACCGGCTCCACGAAGCGCCCGGTGGGGCCGATTGAGCCCGCCACGTAGGAGTTTTCGCCGCACACCTCGCGGGCCAGGCGCACCGCCTCCGCGTTGATGCGGGTTACTTGGTCGCCCAGGCCGTAGTGCTCCAGCTTCGCCTTAGTGCCGCCGAAGGTGTTGGTGACGATGATGTCGGCGCCCGCCTCGAGGTAGGCGCGGTGCACCCCTGCCACCACCTCGGGAGCGGTCAGGTTCATTTCCTCCGGAGACTGCCCGGGTTTGAGTCCGCGCTCCTGCAGCATCGTCCCCATGGCGCCGTCCAGAACCAGCACCCGCTCCTTAACCGCCTGCATAAACGGCATCTTCATCTTACCCCCCAGGAAACGTTCGACGTTCTACGTTCAACGTTCAAAAAGTTTCTTCCCTCCGGGCCGCCCCAGTGCCGCTGATGCAGCGCAACAAGGCAAAGCCAGGAGCAACCCCAATGGCGAACGTTGAACGCTGAACGTTGAACGTTATTTCTTCTCCAGCGTGAAGTCCGGTGCAATGGGGGTGGAGAGGTCGAGATGCCCCTTGAACTCCTTCACCGGCTTGCCGTCAATCAGGAACTGCACCCCCTTCACCTGCGGGAAGTTGGCGGCCACGGTGTCGACCACGGAATACACCGCGGTCATCTCTGCGGAACTCCCCTCCGGAAGCCCCTCCACCAGCTCGTGGGAGAAATCGACCTCGGCCACATCCCCCTTAAGGTGCGCCCCGAGCACGCGCGCGTTGGTCGGCAGGCTCGGCGCGAGGCTCCCCAGGGGGCCCACCACCAGCTCGTCCACGACGCTTGCGACCATGTCGTCGGCGGTATCCTCCACGGCGATCTCACGCCCCTCACGCGCAAGACCGGACCCTTCCTCGTTGCCGAAGAAAAGCGTCACCACCCGCGTATCGGGAGCCTGCTCGGTCTGCGGCGCAACCTGGGCCGGCTGAGTCGCGGTCCGGTACTTGCGCAAGACGAGAAGCCCCACGACGATGGCAAACACCAGGAAGGCTACCAGGAGGACGCCTTTGGCCTTGTTAGTACGTTTCTTCACCGTCCTCGCCCTCCTGTTCCTGTTCCAGACTCACCTGGTAAACGTCCCCCAGTTCGCCGCCGAGGAAACGGTTGCCGACCCTGATGAAGCCGGCCGGGATGTCGGTCACATAGAAATGGTGGTTGCCGCGCTCGCATTCGGGACGCAAAAGTCCTTCTTCGGAGAGGATCTGCGCCACGGTCCGCGCGGTTTCAGCGGCGGAGTCGACCAGGGCCACCTCCGGCCCCATCACCTCGGCGATCACTTCCTTCAGGATCGGGTAGTGGGTGCAGCCAAGTACCAGGGTGTCCACACCTTGCCGTTTCAGGTCTTCGAGGTAGATGCGCGCCGTTATCCTGGCGACCTCGTTGTCCACCCACCCTTCCTCGGCCAGCGGCACGAAGAGTGGGCAGGCACGGTTCACCACCTCGATGTCCGGGTTGATCCTCTTGATGGCCTTGGTGTAGGCGGAGGAGGCGACGGTAGCGGCGGTGCCGATCACGCCGACCTTTCCGCTTCTAGTGGCGGCGGCAGCGGCGCGCGCGCCCGGCTCGATCACCCCCACGATGGGGATGTCGAACTCCTGCTGCAGCGCGGCGAGCGCCACGGCGGAGGCCGTGTTACAGGCGACGACCAGGAGCTTTATGTCGCGGTTCATGAGGTAGCGCGCGATCTGGCGCGAGTAGCGGATCACCGTTTCCGGCGACTTGGTGCCGTAGGGAACGCGGGCGGTATCACCAAGGTAGATGGTGTCCTCCTGCGGTAGCGTGTGAATCACTTCCTTCAGGACGGTAAGACCGCCCACGCCGGAATCGAAGATGCCGATTGCTTTCCAGGCCAAAACTGTTTTCTCCATTGCTTCTGAGTAAGTCGCCGTGGCGTTCCCGCCCCCGCCTGCGGACCGAAGCCTACGGTGGGCGAAGGCCCGGAGGGGGAGGGGCAGGGAGGGGGAGCGCAGCAGCTCCATCGGCCTTCTCCCCTCCCAGCCTCCCCCCTCCGGGGGGGAGGTGCGCTATCCCGGGAAGCACCGCATGTTATTAGATTTTTAGAGGGAGTGTCAAGGTTTACGTCCAGCGGAGAGGTCAGGAAGCGACGAAGAGCATGACGAGGGGAGGAGCCAGGAAAACCGCGGGGAGCAGGTTCCCCACCGGGACCCGTTTCACCCCGAGCATGTCGAGGCCGATTGCTAGGATCAAAAGCCCGCCCACGGCGTTCATTTCCTGTACCACGGCGGGGGTCATGATCTGCTGCGCAAACGACGCGGAGAGGGTGATGGCACCTTGGTAGGCTAAGAGCGGCAGCGCGGAGAAGAGGACGCCCACTCCGAGGGTGGAGGCGAGCGCCACCGAGGCGATGCCGTCCAGGGCGGCCTTCGCGTAAAGGATGTCCGGCCGCGACCCGAGACCGTCCTGCAACGCCCCCATGATGGCCATGGCTCCGACGCAGTACAAAAGGCTCGCCGTGACGAACCCCTCGGCCACCTTGCCGCTTCCCTTGAAGCGGTCGCCGATCCAGTTCCCAAGCGCCTCTAGGCGCCCCTCGATGCCCAAGAGCTCGCCGATGATCCCGCCGCCGATGAGCGAGCCGATGATAATCAGCGGCTGCTGACTTTTCAAAGAGAGCTGCATGCCGATAAGTAATACTGCGAGCCCGACTCCGGACATGACGGTCCCCCTCACACGACTGGAAATGAGGTGTCCCGCCTTGATGCCGATAAAGCCACCGATTACTATTGCTGCTGCGTTTGCTGCCGTACCTTGCATGATCATCGCGCCAAGATAAGGCAGGTCCCGGGTCAAGGCAAGCAAAAAGCCGCCCCGCTGCTGCCCCCATTTTGGGGTTTAGCGACAGCATACAAAAATATAACTACATTCTGGATTGACAATCTTTTTCGAATCTGCTTTTATATGCCACCTTTTTGAATACATAATTAAACCCTCAGAAATTAAAGGGAAATTGGTTTTACCAATAGGGCGGCAACTGTTTTATTATCGCAATAAAATTTCCACCATTTGTTTTAGTCTCGGTAAAAAACACCCCACTAAAGGAGAAGAAATGGAAGCTCGGAAATTCAGGAAGGTGATGGCGGCTAACCGCGGGGAGATCGCGATCAGGATCTTCCGCGCCTGCACCGAACTAGGCATCAGCACGGTTGCCATCTATTCGGAAGAGGACAAGCTCTCACTGCACCGTTACAAGGCGGATGAAGCCTACCAGGTAGGAAAGGGGAAAGCCCCTATCGATGCCTACCTGGGAATCGACGAGATCATCGCGCTCGCCAAGAAGCGCGACGTCGACGCCATCCACCCCGGTTACGGCTTCCTGGCCGAGAACGCCGAATTCGCCGAGAAGTGCGAGGCAAACGGCATCGCCTTCATCGGACCTACCGCCGAGATGCAGCGCGCCCTCGGTGACAAGGTCGCCGCGAGGAAGGTGGCGAAAGCCGCGGGCGTTGCGACGGTCCCCGGCACCGAGGAGCCCATCCTCCACGAGGAGGACGCGCTCAAGTTCGCCAAAAACCACGGCTACCCGATCATCATCAAGGCAGCGGCGGGCGGCGGCGGGCGCGGCATGCGCGTAGCCACGAACCAGAAGGAGCTCCTCGAAGGGCTGCAGTCGGCCTCTTCCGAGGCGAAGGCCGCCTTCGGCGACCCCTCCGTGTTTCTCGAGCGCTACCTGAAAAACCCGAAACATATCGAGGTGCAGGTCCTGGGGGACGGCTACGGCAGCCTCGTGCACTTCTACGAGCGCGACTGCTCCATCCAGCGCCGCCACCAGAAGGTGGTCGAGTTCGCGCCGTCCCTGGCCCTTCCCGGCGACACCCGCTTAGCCCTTTGCACCGACGCCCTGAAGATCGCCAAGCAGGTGGGGTACCGTAACGCTGGCACCGTCGAGTTCCTCCTCGACGAGGAGGGGCGCTACTACTTCATCGAGATGAACCCGCGCATCCAGGTCGAGCACACGGTGACCGAGATGATAACCGGCCGGAACCTCGTGCAGGCCCAGATCCTCATCGCCGAAGGGAAAAGGCTCGCCGACCCAGAGATCAACATCCCGAACCAGGGCTCTATCGAAATGCGTGGCTATGCCATCCAGTGCCGCATCACCACAGAGGACCCGACCAACAACTTCGCCCCCGACTTCGGCACGCTGACCACCTACCGCTCCTCAGCAGGCTGCGGCGTCCGCCTCGACGCGGGGAACGCCTTCACCGGCGCGCAGATCACGCCGCACTACGACTCGCTGCTCGTGAAGGTGAGCTCCTGGGGCCTCACCTTCACGGAGGCGGCCCACATCATGGATCGAAGCCTCCAGGAATTCCGCGTGCGCGGCGTGAAGACCAACATAGGCTTTTTGGAGAACGTGATCACCCACCCGGTCTTCCTGGCGGGCGAGTGCAACACCTCCTTCATCGACCAGCACCCCGAGCTCCTCGTCATCCCCGAGAAGAAGGACCGCGCCAACAAGGTGCTGAACTTCCTGGGCGACGTCATCGTGAACGGCTCCGCCGGCGTCGCGAAGCCGCTGCGCTCAGCCGAACTCATCGACGCCTGCGTCCCGCAGATCGAACCGTTCGCGCAAAAGCCCAAAGGGACCAAGGACATCCTGCGCGAGAAGGGGGCCGAGGGGCTCGCCAAGTGGGTCCTCGAGCAGAAAAAGCTCCTCCTCACCGACACCACGATGCGTGACGCGCACCAGTCGCTTTTGGCCACCCGCGTGAGAACCTACGATCTGTTGAAGATCGCCGAGCCGACCTCGCACCTTGCGAGCGATCTCTTCTCGCTGGAGCTTTGGGGAGGCGCCACCTTCGACGTCTCGATGCGCTTTTTGAAAGAGGACCCCTGGCAGAGGTTGCACGCCCTCTCCGAGGCGATCCCCAACGTTCTCTTCCAGATGCTTCTAAGGGGGGCGAACGCGGTAGGCTACACGAACTACCCGGACAACGTGGTGCAGCGCTTCGTGGCCCAGGCCGCCGAGAGCGGCGTCGACGTCTTCCGCGTCTTCGACTCGCTCAACTGGACCCGCGGCATGCAGGTCGCCATGGAGGCGGTGCAGAAGTCGGGCAAGATCTGCGAGGCAGCCATCTGCTACACCGGCGACATCTCCGACCCCACCCGCACCAAGTACCCCCTCTCCTACTACGTCTCCATGGCGAAGGAACTGGAGAAGATGGGGGCGCACATCCTCGCCATCAAAGACATGGCGGGGCTACTCAAACCGTACGCCGGCTACCAGCTCGTGAAGGCGCTGAAGGATGAGATCGGCATTCCGGTGCACCTGCACACGCACGACACCTCCGGCAACGGCGGCGCGCTTTTGCTCATGGCGGCGCAGGCCGGTGTCGACATCGTCGACGCGGCGCTCTCCTCCATCTCCGGCCTCACCTCGCAGCCCAACCTGAACGCGCTGGTGGCGACCCTTAAGGGTACCGAGCGCGACCCGCAGGTGGACGAGCGCGGCATGCAGCAGCTCGCCAACTACTGGGAGACGGTGCGCGACTACTACACCCCCTTCGAGTCCGGGCTCAAAAGCGGCACCACCGAGGTATACCACCACGAGATCCCGGGGGGGCAGTACTCCAACTACAAGCCGCAGGTCGCAGGGCTTGGCCTCATCGAGCGCTGGGAGGAGTGCAAGGAGATGTACCACAAGGTGAACCTCCTCTTCGGCGACGTGGTCAAGGTCACCCCCTCCTCCAAGGTGGTCGGCGACATGGCGATGTTCCTCGTGAAGAACAACCTCGAGCCGGAAGACGTCTTCGCCCCCGGCGCGGACTTGGCCTTCCCCGAATCGGTGGTCGGCTTCTTCAAGGGTATGATCGGCCAGCCCTACCAGGGCTTTCCCAAGGAGCTGCAGAAGATCATCCTCAAGGGGCAGGAGCCCATCACCTGCCGTCCGGGCGAACTCCTCGAGCCCGCCGACTTCGAGAAGGAGCGCGCGACCGCCGAGGCGAAGGTAGGCCACCCGGTGAACGACGAGGAGTTGATGTCGTACATGATGTACCCGAACGTCTACGTGGAGTACGCGAAGCACCGCCAGGAGTTCTCCGACGTCTCGGTGATCCCGACCCCGATCTTCTTCTACGGCTTAGAGCCCGGCCAGGAGACCTCCATCGAGCTGCAGCCGGGCAAGACGCTCATCGTGAAGCTGAACGCCATCGGCAAGACCCAGCCCGATGGTACCAAGAAGATCTACTTCGAGCTGAACGGCAACGCGAGGAGCGTCACCGTGCGCGACCAGTCGGTGCAAAGCGACGAGGCCGGCCACGAGAAGGCCGACAAGTCGAACCCGAAGCACGTGGGCGCCCCGATGCCGGGCAAGGTGATCAAGCTCAACGTGAAGCCTGGGGACGCCGTCAAGGCGGGTGACATCCTCGCGGTCACCGAGGCCATGAAGATGGAGACGAACATCAAGGCAAAGGAAGACGGCTGCGTCGCCGAGGTGAAGTGCAAGGAAGGCGGAAAGGTGGAAAAAGAGGAGCTTCTCTTCGTTTTGTCCTAAAGCAGAAAGATCAAACGCACGCCAAAGGGGGGCACGAGCCCCCCTTTTTTTTCGTCCCATCGCCAAAACCTTGGCGACACAGCAATAACGCCCTTTTACGCCGCCTAAAATTTAGGCATTTTGCTAGAAATATCCCGTTTGTTGCCAATAGTCCCCTTTAACGCCCATTTCTCCACATACTTTTCCACAGGTCACGTGGATAGAAGAGCATCATCCAGCAACGCTCCGCACCGTAAACATCCCTAAAGCCTTGATAGTTGTCCACTTTACGTGGACAAAACGGGTTTCCGACATTTCCTTGACGTTTTTGGTCTCCCGGCCGGGTCCCGTCCCCCGCTAGTGCCGGACAGGAAACCGTGTCGCGTCCCCCTGGCAGCGGGCTGATTTGACGGCCTATAATAAGTAGGCTTTTATCTCCCACGAAAAGAGGGTAGAATCACGAGCCGTCGGCGAATTTGCTCATAGAGCGCGTTGTCATTTCTCACGGAACGTTTATAAGTTTGCTATGACTGTCTTTTTTTGGTCTTGAGCTGGCCTATTGTGCGCCAATCGGAGTTCGTGTGCTTTTTAACAGCATGAAAACCAAGATGACGCTTGCCGTCTTCCTCATGGTCGGCGTACTGATGTCGGCAACCGCCGTCACCTCACTGCTGTTTTTGCAAAAAACCTTCAAGCAGAACATCTCGCAGCAGCAGTCGATTCTGCTCGACTCGCTGGCGAACCAAATCGACGACCGCATCTTCGACTTCACCGCCGAACTCGATCACCTGGCCCAAAGCCTTCCGCCGGACATCCTGGAGCACCCGCATCAGGCGCAGCTCATTCTGGACGCCCAGATCAGGCAGCGTCCGTTCTTCGACAACTCCCTGTTTCTCTTCTCGAAGAAGGGGATCCTCGTCGCGGCTACCCCCCAGGACCTCAACTACATCGGCCGGGACTTTTCCTTCCGGGAATATCTCAAGGAGACGGTCAGGCTGCGCAGAAACTACATCTCCGGCCCCTTTGCCTCCCTTCAGCGCCAAAGTCGGCCGATCATCATGTTCACCGTCCCTCTTTTCGGTCCCGGACAGAAGTTGATCGGGGTACTGTCCGGCAGCATCGACCTGCGCGAACAACACTTCCTGCACTCCCTCGCCTCGCTAAAACTCGGCCAGAACGGATTCCTGTCCCTTTACGACGCCCGCCGCAACGTGCTCATGCACCCGAATAAGAAGCGGGTGCTGCGCCGGGACCCTCCTGGCAGCAACGAGATGCTGGACCGCGCCCTCGCCGGATTCCAGGGAACCGCCGAGACGATGACACAAACCGGAATCCCCGTGCTCAGATCGGTGAAACGTCTGAAGTCCACCGGGTGGGTGCTCGCGGTCAGCTACCCGCTCGACGAGGCGTACGGGCCGCTGCGGACCGCCAGAAACTACCTGCTTGCCGGCTCACTGGCGGCTGCGATCCTGTCACTGCTCATCGTCTGGCCCTTCATGCAACACCTCACCAGGCCGCTTGTTTCCTTCACGAGGCACCTGGAGCAGCTTCCGGCCATGGGGGAACTCGCACAACGACTCGCCCCGGTGACCTCGGAAGACGAGATCGGACAGATGGCCCGGACCTTCAACCGGATGCTGCTCGAGCTCGAGCGCTCGGCGGATTTCTACCTGACCCTCTTCGAGAATTTCCCCGCCCTGATCTGGCGCGTCGGCACCGACGGCGCAGCCAACTACTTCAACCAGACCTGGCTCGAATTCACCGGGCGCCCCTTGGAGAGCGAACTTGGTGACGGCTGGACCGAGGGGGTCCACCCCGAGGACGTGGCACAGTGCATCTCGACCTACCGTAACGCCTTCGCCTTGCTGGCCCCCTTCCAGATGCAGTACCGGCTAAGGCACCATAGCGGGAGCTATCGGTGGGTCGTGGATATGGGAAGGCCCTTCAACGGGCTGGACGGGAACTTCGCGGGGTACATCGGGACCTGCTACGACGTGACCGACCGGCTCGAAGCGGAGGAGGCGAGAAGGGCGCTGGAACACCAGCTGACCCAGTCCCAGAAGATGGAGGCGATCGGCACGCTGACCGGCGGCATTGCCCATGATTTCAACAACATCCTGACCGCGATCATCGGGTACAGCACCATGATCCAGCTGCAGCTCGAGCCCGCGCACCCCATGCAGGTGAAAGTTGCCGAGATCATGCGTGCCTCCGAGCGTGCCGCGAGCCTCACCCGCAGCCTGCTCGCCTACAGCCGCAAGCAGGTAAGCAACCCGGTTCCGGTCGGCGTGAACGGCATCCTCACCAACGTGCAGGCGATGCTGCACCGCCTGATTCCCGAGCATATCGAGTTCAGGATGCAGCTTTGCCAGGAGGAACTCTCCGTCCTCGCCGATGCGGGCCAGATCGAGCAGGTTGTGATGAATCTGGCCGTGAACGCGCGGGACGCCATGGCCAGGGGGGGGATCCTGCGCATCAGCACCGATCCCATCATCCTGGACCAGGAGTTCATCGACTCACACGGCTACGGAGAACCCGGCAGTTACGCCCTGATCACCGTCGCAGACACCGGCATCGGGATGGACGAAAAGACCCGTGATCGCATTTTCGAGCCGTTCTTCACCACGAAGGAGCCGGGCAAGGGGACCGGTCTTGGGCTCGCCATGGTGTACGGCATCGTGAAGCAGCACAGCGGCTTCATCAACTGCTACAGCGAACTCGGGCACGGCACCGTGTTCCGGGTTTATCTTCCATTGATCGACCTCCCTGCGGGAGGCGAGAGTGCGCCTGAGGACCAGGCGGTACGTGGGGGAAACGAGACCATCCTTCTCGTCGAGGACGATGCGGTGATCCGCGACATGGTGCGGGAGCTTTTGCAGGATTTCGGGTACCGGGTGATCACCGCGGTGGACGGGATCGACGCGGTGGAGAAGTTCAAGGTGGCGGGAGACCGGATTGCGCTGGTGATACTGGACGTGATCATGCCGCGCATGAACGGGCGCGACGCCTACGAGTCGATAGCCGCCATCTCTCCCGGGGTGAAGGCTATGTTCATGAGCGGGTACACGGCGGACATCGTCACCGACACGCTGACCAAGGGGGACCCCCGTCACTTCGTGTCGAAGCCGATCAAGATCAACGAACTGCTCGGGAAGGTGAGGGACATACTGGACGAAGAAGGCTGAACGGCTGAACGGTCGTTCAACGTTCAACGTTTAATGCTTCAAGTTTGATGCTGTCTCAAGAGGTGGGAGCCCCCCCCTCGCCTCCGCAGAAGGGGGAGAGGGGGGGTAACGTTGAACGCTGAACGTTGAACGTTTTTAGACTTCTTTGACCGCAGCGAGGAGCTGGGCCAGGGTAAGCCCTTGCTGCACCGGCTCGGCGAAGGGGCCGGCACCGGCACGGTACAGATCGAAACGCGGCGCGCGCCCGGCCTGGTCGTTCACCAGACGCGAAGCGACGATCCCCGCCTGCGCGAGCTGCGGCTGGGCACAGCAGTTCGGACAACCGGAAATGGCCCAGTTCATGGCAAGCGCCTCCTCCCCAAGCTCAGCCACCACGGCGGCCGCCACCTCCCGGGTCGGGGCAAGCCCCATGATGCACTCGTGGCTCCCCGGGCAGCACCGGAACACCACCCGCTCCGCAGCGCTCGCTCCGGCAAACCCGGCCTGCGCCAGCGCCTCGCGCGCCTTCTCCCGATCCGCCTCCTCGACCACGTGCATCACCACGCTCTGGTTCCCGGTCACCATGAGGATCCCACCGCAAAACTGCGCCGCGACACGGGCAAGGGCCGCGAGCCCTTCCGCCTGAAGCTCCCCGGCGAAGACGTGCGCCTCGAGCCGATCCTCGGAATCGGCAGGTACCGGCACCAGGCTCCCGGTCAGGGTGGGAACGGTGGTGAGCTCCTCGAGCGCCCCTTCCCCCATCACCCTGCGGCGAAACTCCTCCTGCCCGATTTCGCGCACGAGGTGCTTCAGACGCTTCGGGGGAGGCGTGTTCGCCTCGTACTCCCTGAGCACGTTCTCGGTAAGCGGGATGAGAGCATCCTCCGCGACTCCTTGCGCCAGCAAAAAGCCCGGGGTCGGCTCGCGCCCGAGCCCGCCGGCCGCGTAGACGTCGTAGCGCGACCTCTCGTCATCGGAGGGAACCGGGATGAAGCAGAGGTCCTGGATCAGGTGCCTGCGGCTTGCCGTGTCCGCCTCGACGCCGATCTTGAACTTCTTCGGGAGCTTCTCAAAACGCGGGTTCCCGGTGAAGTGCCGGTGGATCTTCCTGACTAACGCCTCAAGGGCGGGGGCACCGGCTGCGGAGAGGCTGCCGCAGATGACGCCGCGCACCGCGCCGCCGCAGGCGCCACGGTTGTACAACCCCACCTGCGCGAGTTGGGTCGCAACCAAAGGGAGCGCCTCCTCGGACAGCCAGTGCAGCTCGATGCTCCCCCTCGTGGTAAGATGCACGAGGCCGCGCGCGTGGACCCCGGCTACCTGCGCCACCTTGAGCGCTTGGTCGGCGGAGATGATCCCGGCGGGGAGCTTGACGCGCTGCATGAAAAACTCCTTCTGGCGCTGGGGATAGATCCCCTCCAGGCGCAGATTTCTGTCTATGGACATGGCTTTTGTCTCCTGTACGTTAAAAGCCGGCCGCAGCCGGCATGGTCACGGATAGTACAGGAAAAGCCTCAGCCCCGGCAACGAAAAAGGCTTCAGTGGAAGTCATCCTCGGCCGATGAGAAAGGTGCGCCGGACAGGCAACCGACGGCGCCGCTAAGAAACACGCCGATGCGGGTTTGGAACTATGACCGAATTCCCAGAGCAGCCGGACATACTCGTCGTTGACGACAGCGCCGCCATACGCAGCTACGTGGTCGCCCTTCTCTCCCAGGACGGCTACCGGGTGCGGGAGGCGGTGGACGGGGCGAGCGCCCTCGTCGCCTTGACCAGCGCTCCTCCAGACGTGATGCTCCTCGACGTCGAGATGCCGGGGCTCTCAGGCCTCGACGTGCTGCGCGCGCCCCCCCTGCACGATCGCATGTACTCCGTGATCCTCTTCACATCCCAGGGAACCCACGAGCAGATCGCTGCGGGCCTCGATCTTGGGGCCGATGACTACATCGTCAAGCCGTTCCAGGAACTCGACCTCCTCGCCCGCATCCGTGCCGCCGTGCGCAATACCCGCCAGAAGACCGCCCTCGCCAGGGCGCGACATGAGATCGAGCAGACCCTCGCCAAGCTGCAGAAGACCCAAAGGAAACTGGTAGAACAGGAAAAAGTGGGAGCCGTCGCGCGCCTTGCCGCCGGGGCCGCCCACTACATCAACAACCCTTTGGGCTTCGTGATGAGCAACCTCTCGACCCTGGAGCGTTACGCCTTCGCCCTGCAGCAGCACGCAAACGCGCTCACGGACCTGCTGCGCGCCGCCGACCCAGATTCCGCCCAGGCGATCCTGCAACTGGAAAAGAAGCACCGCCTGCGCCAGATAAACCTCGACCTCCCCGCCCTGCTGCACGAGACTAAGGAGGGGGGGCAACGTATCGCCCTCATCGTTCAGCAGATGGCGCAGCTAGAGCTCGGCCTTGCGAACCAGGCGATGCAGGAGTTGGAGCTCGTCGGCCTCATGAAGCCGCTGGTGGACATGACCACGGTGCTCACCCCCCCGGGGACCCAGGTGCACTGGTCCCAGCCCGAGCACGGCGTATTCGTGCAGGGGGCGCTCACCCTCTTGAACACCGCGCTGGTCGCACTCTTAAAAAACGCCTGCGAGGCGCTTGGCAGCGCCCCGGGCACCATCAGCGTCTCGGTCGCCACGCAGGGCGAACTCGCCGAGATCGTCATCTCCGACAGCGGACCCGGCATCCCGCCGGAAAACCTCCCCTCGCTGTTCGATCCCTTCTTCACCACCAAGGCCCCGGACAGCCACGTGGGGCTCGGTCTGACCATCGCCCAGCGCTTCATCGCCGGGCACGGCGGACGCATCCTCATCTCCAGCGACGCCTCCGGAACCTGCATCCGGGTCGAACTCCCCCTATCCCAGCACCTCGAAGGCGCGACCGTAGCGAATTAAAAGACATTAACCTTTTCGTTTCGGCAAGTTAGCGCAATATTCCCCTCAAGAAAACAGCGTTTTTTCCGATGGAAGCAGGAAGCGGAGGAGGCGCATCTCGTCACGCGATGTTGCCTTACGCCCTCTTCGGAGCGCAAGCATATGAGGATAAAGACCAAGATATCCGGGCCGGTGTTCCTGCTGGTGTCATCACTTATGGTGCTGCTCACCCTGGCGGGGTACCGCTACCTGGCCCACGCCCTGATCGAGACCGTGGCGCGGCAGCACGCGGCGACGCTGGCCCTCGCCTCTCGCTACATCGATGACGAGCTTTTGCACTCACGGCAGATGCTCGATCTGATGGCGAAGGGGATCGATCCTGCCCTGCTCGACGACCCGAAGAAGATGCAGCAGGCGCTCGACCAGTTCCGCGCGGCGCGCACCTTCTTCAACGGCGGCCTTGAGGTGATCGATGCGGAAGGGCGCAGCATCGCGCAAAGCCCCCATACGACACAGAGCCCGATCCAGAAGGGGAACAGCTACGTCGCCTTCACCCTCGCCACCGGCAAGCCCTACATCTCCGCCCCCTACTTCTCCTCCGCCCCCCCCAAACACCCCCTGATCAGCTTCGGGGTTCCTATCCTGCGCGCAGACGGCAGCGTGGCCGGGCTTTTGGCGGGACATCACGACCTCCACGAAGACGGCAGAACCGACCGGGCGCTCCACACGGTCGGAAAGCGCGGGCGCCTGCTGGTTATGGAGAGAAACCGCACCATCGTCTGGCATCCGGACCAAAGCCAGGTGATGTCCTACCTCGCCCCCGGGGAGAATCCGGCCATCGACGACGCGCTGCAGAGAAACGTCATGGCCAGCGGTGAGACCCGGGACGCCGCGGGAGAGACCTGGATCTCCACGGCCCTTCCGTTGAAAAACGCGAACTTCATCGTGGCGGTGCAGTACCCCGAAACGGAGGCGTACGAACCGCTCAGGGAGGCGCGCCTTTTTTTCGCCGCGGCTCTCGTCATCATCCTCCTTTTGACCCAGGTGACGCTATGGCGCCTGATCCGGCACATCACCGAACCGCTCGCTCGGCTGGTAAACCACGTCGGCACTCTCAACCAAAAGAAGGGGCCGGAACGGCTCGTATCCATAGCGACCGGCGACGAACTGGAGCACCTGGCGCTCGCTGTGAATGACATGGTGGAAACCATGGACAGACGTCAGGAGACCCTGGAGGAGAACCAGGAGCTCTACCGCATCATCGCCGAATTCACCTCGGAACTCGCCATCCTCACGAACCCGGACGGCTCGCTGCGCTACATCTCCTCTAACTGCGAAGCGCTGACCGGCTACACCGACCGCGAGTTTCTGGCCGTCCCCGGCCTTCTGGAGAGCATCATCCACCCGGACGACCGCGAGCTGTTGCGCCGCAACTGCTGCGGTGCGGCCCCGGACAAGCAGGCATCCCCCGTGGAGTTGCGCCTCAACACAAAAGGCGGGGAGCAGCGCTGGTTCAAGTACACCTGCCGGGAGGTGCGTGGCGCCGACGGCGAGAGTCTCGGCATGCGAGGCAGTTTCAGGGACATCTCCATGGACCGGCGCCTGGAGGGGATGCTTGAGGAGGAGCGCCGTTTCGTCGAGAGCCTTCTGGAGAACACCTCCACGCCGCTCTTCGTTATCGACAGAAACCACCGCATCATCGTCTGGAACCGCGCCATCGCGGAGCTGACCGGAATGCCCGCGACCGAGATGCTCGGCACCGACCGGCAGTGGGAACCCTTCTACCCGACCAAACGCCCCACCCTGTGCGACCTCATCATGTCCGGGAAGACCGACCGGGCCGCAGAGTTCTACCCGACCTACAGCTGCGACGTCGTGATGAAGGGGATCATCAGGGCCGAGGGGTGGTACCACAACCTGAACGGCAGGGAACGCTACCTCTTCTTCGATGCGGCGCCGGTCACCAGGGACGGCGAAACCATCGCGGTGGTGGAGACGCTGTACGACATCACCGAGCGGGCCCGTGCCGAAGAGTCCCTGCACCTGTTCTCCGAGGCGGTGGAACAGAGCGCGAGCGCCATCGTGATCACCGATGCCCAGGGGGTGATCCAGTACGTGAACCGGAAGTTCTGCGAGGTGAGCGGCTTTAAGAAGGAGGAAGCGCTGGGTCAAAAGCCGAGCATCCTAAAGTCGGGACGTCAGTTGGAGGAAACCTACCGGCAGCTGTGGGAGACCATAACGGCCGGGAAGGAATGGCACGGCGAGTTCAACAACAAGCGCAAGGACGGCACCTTCTTCTGGGAGAACGCGACCATCGCCCCGATCTGCGACCAGCAGGGGCGCATCACCCACTTCCTCGGGGTGAAAGAGGAGATCACGGCGAAGAAGAACGCCGAGCGCCAGCTTTTGAAGAACCAGGCGGAGATGGTCCTGAAGCACGAGCAGCTCTCGGAGCTGTTCCGGCAGGTGGAGAAGGGAAAACGGGAATGGGAACAGACCATGGACTGCGTCGACGACCTGGTGGCCATGGTGGACAGCCAGGGGCGGGTCAGGCGCTGCAACCGCGCTTTCAAGCAGCTGACCGGCAACTCCTACTCGCGCCTGGTCTCGGCCAACTGGCGCGACCTGATGCAAGGGGCAGGGCTCGACCTGAGCACCCTGGACCGCGGGCAGGCCGAGCTGCAGCACGAGGCATCGGGGCGCTGGTTCACCCTCAGGATCTATCCGTACGGTGAACAGGGGTCGCAGGTGATCATGCTGCACGACCTGACCGAGATCAAGCGGGTCTCTGAGGAACTCATCGTCGCCTACCAGGAGCTGAAGGCAACCCACTCGCAGCTTTTGCAGCAGGAGAAGATGGCCTCGATAGGGCAGCTGGCGGCCGGGGTCGCCCACGAGATCAACAACCCCATGGGGTTCATCTCCAGCAACCTAGGCACCATGGGGAAATACCTCGAGCGGCTGGAAGGATTCCTGGAGGCCCAGTCCGACGGGCTCGCCGCGGCGACGCCGGAGGCAAGGGAGCGCATCTCCCAGGCGCGCAAGAAGTTCAAGGTGGATTACATCCTCGCGGATGCACGGAGCCTCCTGGCCGAGTCCCAGGACGGAGCGGAGAGGGTGCGCAACATCGTGCAGAACCTGAAGAGCTTCTCCAGGGTGGACGACGCGCAGGCCACCTACGTGGACCTGAACGAATGCATCGAGAGCACCATCACCATCGCCTGGAACGAGCTCAAGTACAAGACCACGCTCACGCGCGACTACGGCGAACTCCCGCCGGTTAAGTGCCTACCGCAGCAGTTGAACCAGGTGTTCCTAAACATGCTGGTGAACGCGGCGCACGCCATCGAGAAACAGGGGGAGATCACCGTAGCCACCAGGCGCGAGGGGGATCAGGTCCTCATAGCCATCAGCGACACGGGTGGCGGTATCCCGGAGGAGCTCAGAAGCCGGATCTTCGAACCGTTTTTCACCACCAAAGAGGTCGGTAAGGGAACCGGGCTCGGCCTCTCCATCAGTTACGACATCATCAAGAAACATCACGGGAGCATCGAGGTGGAAAGCGAGGTTGGGGTCGGCACCACCTTCACCATCAGGCTCCCGATAGAGGGGGTTGGCTCAGATGAGTGATCACCAGACCAGGATCCTATGCGTGGACGACGAGCGCAACGTGCTCCGCGCCCTCGAGCGCATCTTCATCGACGACGACTACGAGATACTCACCGCGGCCTCCGGCGAAGAGGGGCTCGAACTTCTGAACGCCTCGCCGCAGGTGCAGGTGGTGATATCGGACTTTAGGATGCCGGGGATGAACGGGGTCGAGTTCCTGAAGGAGGTGTTCAAGAGCCATCCCGAGACGATCCGTATCGTCCTCTCCGGGTACGCCGACACCGCGGCGGTGGTCGCCGCCATCAACGAGGGGAAGATCTACAAGTTCATCCCGAAGCCGTGGAACGACGACGAGCTGAGGGTGACGGTCGCCAAGGCGCTCGAGCACTTCGCCACCCAGCGCAGGAACGAGCAGTTGGCCGAGGAACTGAGGCGCAAGACGGACGAGTTGAGAGAGCTGAACGCGGACCTCGCACGGCGGGCGGCCTCATGCTCCTGCGGTTTCATGCAGGAACACGCCTCGCTGGCGCACGCGGCCCTCATCCTGGACCATCTGCCGTTCGGGGTGCTCGCCCTGAACGGCGACGGCATCGTGCTGCAGATGAACCGGGAGGCGGCGGATCTTTTGCAGGTCGCCGACGGGCAACTGGTGGGGCGACGCCTTGCCGAAGCGTTGCCGCAGTTCGCAGACCTGGGCGACGGTTTTTCCGCGGCGGCTCCCGGTTCAGGCACCGTCGAGACCGGGGGATTCCGGCTGAACCTGCGGCAGTTCCACCCGCCGGGTGACGGTGCGGTGGAGCTGCTGGTCACCATCGCCCGCGCGGCGTGAGGTGACGCGGCGTAAGGCGCCCTCCTGCGGCGCACGCGCCCTATGACGCAAACGAGGAGCAACGGATGGACATACAAACAGAAACGGCACCGCACAAGGTGCTTCTGGTTGACGACGAGGAGAACATCACCCGCTCCATTGCGCGCCTGCTCATGGAGCAGGAGGTGGAGCTCGAGGTGCTGCGGGCCGCCTCCGGGGCCGAGGGGCTGGAGAGGCTCAGGGAGCACCCGGACGTCGCCCTCATCCTCTCGGACCAGCGCATGCCCGGCATGAGCGGCGCGCAGTTCCTCGAGCAGGCGCGGGGACTCGTCCCGGACGCGGTGCGCATGGTCCTGACCGGCTACGCCGACATGGCGGCCACCATGGATGCCATCAACAAGGGTGGCGCCTCGCGCTACCTCCTGAAACCGTGGGACGACGACGTGCTCGTGCGCACCATCCAGGAAGGGGTGCAGCAGTACCACCTGGTCCAGGAAAACCGGCGTCTGACCGCCCTTGTCGAGGAGCAAAACCGCGAGCTTTCCGCCTGGAACGACAACCTGAAGGGGCGCGTTTTGGAGCAGACGGCGACCATCAGGCGGCAGAACGAGGAGTTGAAGGAGCGTAACCGGCGCGTGGGGCATGCCTTCCGCGAGACCATCGTCGCCTTCTCCCGCCTCATCGAGCTCCACTCGAGCCGGCTGCAGGAACACACCCGGAACGTCACCGAGCTGAGCGTGCGGATAGCCCGCGAGGCGGGGCTCTCCCCCGAAGAGGTCGAGACGGTGCGCACCGCCGCTCTTTTGCACGACATCGGCGTGATCGGCATCAGCCAGGAGATCCTGCAAAAGCGGATGTCCGCGATGACCCGTGAGGAAACCGGCATCTTCTTGCAGCACGCGGTGCGCGGACAGGCCACCCTGGACGCGGTCGAGGAATTGCGCGAGGCGGGGGTGCTGATCCGGCACCACCACGAGCGCTACGACGGCGCAGGGTTCCCCGATGGGCTGAGCGGAAGCGGCATCCCCTTGGGCGCCCGCATCATCGCCATGGCTGACTTCGTGGACCGCGAGCTTACCGAGCAGCGCGGCGACGATCCGCTTCCCGCCCTTTTCGCGCGCATCACGCAGGAGCTCGGCAAGAGCCTCGATCCGGAGCTCTACCCCGCCGCGGAACGGCACGTGCGCGAGCTCTACCTCGCAGCCTACTCTCGGCGCGCCGAGGCGGCGGAGAAGGAGCTCCGCCCGAAGCAGCTTCTGGAGGGGATGACCACCACCCGCGACCTTTTCAGCGGTTCCGGGGCGCTCATCGTGGAACGCGGCACCGTGCTCGACGCGGGGCGCATCATGGCCGTCGTACGCAGCTACCAGGTCGATCCCCCGTCGGGGGGGATCTTCGTCAGTTGGGCCCCATCCGGGCGCAGCGACGCGGGGAGTGTGAAGATCGCCGTGACCGAGACGGTAACCGAACGCGAGGTCGAGCCGAAGCGCCTAAAGGAAGGGATGCGGCTCACCAGGAACCTCTACAGCGGGACGGGACTTCTGCTTTTGACTGAGGGAACGCAGTTGAACCGCGGCAGCATCGAGGCCGTGCTGCGCTACTACCAGATCGACCCCCCTTCGTGCGGGGTCTACGTGGCGGACGAGAAGGCGCGATGATCGAGTTCGACGAGAAAGAGCGGCGCATGGTGCTGAAGCTGGTCTACTACGGCCCGGCGCTCTCGGGGAAAACCACCAACCTGTTGCAGTTGCACGACCTCCTTACCCGGCAGGGACGCGGCGAGCTCATGGTGCTCGACACGAGCGGAGACCGGACCATCTACTTCGATCTCCTCCCCTTTTTCCTCACCGCGCCGAGCGGCCTTAAGATCAAGGTGAAGGTCTACACAGTTCCGGGGCAGGTCTGCCACGACGCGACGAGAAAGGCGGTCCTGCAGCGCGCCGACGGTGTGGTCTTCGTCGCCGACTCGAACCGCGCCGAGGCGGGAAGCAACGTAGCGAGCTTTGACAACCTGGAGCGCAACCTCTCCCTGGTCGGGCTCGACATCGACAGCATCCCGCTGGTGATCCAGTTCAACAAGCGCGACCTGCCGGCCGCGGTCCCCGAGGAGGAGATCCGCACCACCTGGGACCCCACCGGCATCCCGGTGGTGCTGGCGAGTGCGCTGAACGGCCACGGCGTGGCCGAGACCTTCGCCCTCGTCGCCGGGCTCGTCTACGACCGGATCGACGCCCGGTTCGCCCTCGCCGCGAAGCACGGCCTTACGCGCGAGCGCTTCGTCGCGAAGCTCACCTCGCTCAAGGAGGAGCCATGAGCGCAGACACGCTGCATTTCGTGGTCGGGGAGGAAAAAAAGGTGCGCGAGCTCCTGCTCGACGCGGACGTGCTCCCGCTGCTCAAGGGTGCGCTCGCGGCGGGTGCCTCCTGCGCCCGGGTCACCGGTGACGACGGGGAGGAACTCTGGGGGGCCTGTTCCCCGGCCGGTCGCGGGGGGCTCCTCCGGTCCCTGCCGCTCATGCTCGAGGGTGAGCCGGTGGCGCACCTGGAGCTCTTCGGGGCACCGGAGATGCGTGAGCGCCTGGAGCCGCTCGCCTCGCTCCTTATCGTGGCGCTCGACACCGTGCTCAGGAACAGCCTGAAGCGGGTCCTCACCACGGAGATCCACACCTCGGTGGTGAACAGCTCGCACGAGGAGCTCGTCGCCATGAACGCCGAGCTCGCGAGAAGCGAGGCGCGCTACCGCGAGCTCGCGGAAAACCTGGAGCTGCGCGTGAAGGAGCGGACCGCGGAACTGCGGCGCGCCCAGGCGCACCTGCTGCAGCAGGAGAAGATGGCCGCGGTGGGGCAGTTGGCCGCCGGGGTCGCCCACGAGATCAACAACCCGCTCGGCTTCATCACCTCGAACCTGCACACGCTGCAAAAGTACGTGGCCCGCTTCTGCGCCATGCTGCAGTTCTACCGCGAGCACCTGGAGCTCGAGCAGCCGCGCGAACGGCTCGTTACCGAGGCCGAGACGAAGTGGCGCGAGCTGAAGCTCCCGCATGTCATGGCCGACGTCGGCGACCTGATGGCGCAGAGCCTCGCCGGGGCCGAGCGGGTCTCCCGCATCGTCGCCGACCTGAAGGGTTTCTCCCATGTCGACGAGAGCGGCGAAAGCGTCGTGGACCTGAACCAGGAGCTGGAGCGGACCCTCACACTTTTATCGCACCAGTTGGCCGGCCGCGCCGAGATCGTCAAGGAGCTGCAGCCGCTCCCGGAGGTTAAATGCCAGGGGCAGCTCCCCGGGCAGATCTTCCTGAACCTGATCCAGAACGCCCTCACCCACGCCGGGGCCTCGCCGCGCATCACCCTCTCCAGCTGCTTCGACGGGGAGAGGATCAGGATCAGCATCGCCGACAACGGCCCCGGGATCCCCGCCGCGCTCAGGGGGCAGATCTTCGACCCGTTCTTCACCACGCTGCCGGTCGGCTCCGGAACCGGCATGGGGCTTGCCGTGGTCTGGGAGGCGGTCCTTAAGCTGCAAGGAACCGTTGCCGTAGCCGACGCCCCGGGGGGAGGCGCCGACTTCATCATCACCATCCCCGCAGGCAGGAACTAAGCGATGTCGAGATATTCACAGCTATTCAAGACGGCGGCAAAGGGGGAGGAACGGGAGGCGCAGGAACCTGCCGCCAAGAGTTTCGGCGTCCTCTTCGTCGATGACGAGGCAGGTGTCCTCTCCGCGATGCGCCGGATCTTCATGGAGGAGAACTACCGTCTCTTCACCGCGGCAAGCGGCGTGGAAGCGCTCGCCGTGATGGAGGAGAACGAGGTGCAGCTCATCGTCTCGGACCACCGCATGCCCGGCATGACCGGAGCGGAACTTTTGAAGACGGTGAAGGAACGCTGGCCCCAGGTGATCAGGATCATGCTCACCGGGCATGCCGACGTGAATTCGGTGATGGGAGCGGTGAAGGACGGTGCGGTCTACAAGTTCATCACCAAGCCCTGGAACGACGACGACCTGCGCCTCACGGTGAGCCTTGCCCTGCAACAGTACGTCCTGATGCAGGAAAACCAGAACCTGAAGGAGCTCACCCGCTCGCAGCAGCAGCGCATCAAGAACTACGCGAGCCTCTTCGACGAGAACCGCGGCATGGCGGGCAACATCCTCGTCAAGGCGGGGGCGGCGACGAGGGAGGACCTGGTGCGCGCCGCGACGGAACGTGCCCAGGGCGAACTGATCATCGACGCCCTGGTGCGCCTCGGCGTCGTCACCGAGGGGGAGGTGGTGAAGGCGCTGCAGGCGGCGCTCAACATCGACTACGTGGATCTCGCCTCGGCGGAGATCATGCCCCAGGCGGTGCGTTTTTTGCCGCGCGACCTGTGCGAGAGAAACCGCATGGTCCCGATCCGGATGACCGGCCGCCAGCTCACCGTAGCCATGGCCGATCCCTCAGACATCTACAAGGTCGACAACATCTCCATGATGACCGGACTCGCCGTGGTCCCCCTCATCGCCACCGGTTCCGAGATCCTCGCCCTACTGGAACGGGCCTGGGCCGAGGGACCGGCGCTCGAGCAGGCTGCGGACCTGGAGCCGATCGACGAGATCGACATCATCATCGACGACGAGGAGAGCCAGGTGAGCGTCACCGAACTCATCGGCTCCTCCGAGGTCCCGCCGGTGATCCGGATCGTGAACGCGGTCATCTCGGAGGCGATCCGCTACCACGCAAGCGACATCCACATCGAGGGGAAGACCAAGTACACCCTGGTACGCTTCCGCATCGACGGCCTGTTGCACAGCAAGATCAAGATCCCGGCCGACCTGCACCCCGCCATCGTTTCGCGCGTGAAGATCCTCGCCAAGATGGACATCTCCGAACGGAGAAAGCCTCAGGACGGGCGCATCACCGTGAAGGCCGGGACTCGCATCGTCGACATGCGCGTCTCCTCCATGCCCACCCTGAACGGCGAGAAGCTCGTCCTGCGCATCCTCGACAAGAGCGCCGCGATCAAGGAGCTACCCGACCTCGGGGTGCTTCCGGACGGGCTGCAGAAGATCCGCACCCTGGTGAAGAAACCGCAGGGGGTGATCATCGCGACCGGCCCCACCGGCAGCGGCAAGACCACCATGCTCTACTCGATCCTCTCCACCATGCTCGAGGGGAGCAGGAACTTCGAGACCATCGAGGAGCCGGTGGAGTACTTCGTCGAGGAGGCAAACCAGGTTGCGGTGCGGGAGAAGATCGGGCTCTCCTTTGCGAGCGTCCTGCGCGCCACGCTGCGCCAGGACCCGGACGTGATCCTGGTCGGCGAGATCCGCGATGCCGAGACCGCGGACGTCGCCTTCAAGGCGGCGCTCACCGGCCACATGGTCCTCTCCACGCTGCACACGAACTCCGCGGTCGGCTCCATCACGCGGCTCATCGACATGGGGGTGAAACCTTACATCATCGCCTCGGCGCTCGAGGGGCTCTTCGCGCAGCGCCTGGTGCGGCGTGTCTGCTCTGCCTGCAGCACCGAGGTCGCCCCGGACCGGGAGATCATGGAGCTGCTGCGCGTCCCGCCGGGGTACCTCGACGGGGCGGTGCGCCGCGGCAAGGGGTGCGATCAGTGCAACAAGACCGGCTACCGGGGGCGGACCGGGGTCTTCGAACTCTTCACCATGAACGAGGACTTCCGGCATTTCATCAGCACGAGCTACAAGGAGACCGAGCTCTTCGACATGGCGCGGGCCGGGGGTATGCGCACCCTACTCGAGGACGGTCTGGAGAAGGTGCGCCTGGGGCTCACCACGCTCGAGGAGCTGCTGCGGGTCCTGGGGCCGCAGCTACTCCACCAGCGCCGGTGCGACTGCTGCAACCGCATGGTGGACGCGAAATATCTCTTCTGCCCCTTCTGTGGCACCCTGCGCCGCAACCTCTGCCGCGACTGCAAGCTCCCCCTGGAACCGGAGTGGCTGAACTGCCCGCACTGCGGCGCGGCAAGGGAGTAGCGGGTAAGCTCCCCCCTTTGCGAAGGGGGGCTGGGGGGGATTTGCTTTTTGTCGGCACGTCCGAAAAGAAGCCCGCTCAACATCTGCTATCCACCTGCGCAGGTTGCGTGACCGCAGTGGTCGTATGGCCTATCAAGGCAAATTCCCCCTGTCCCCCCTTCGCAAAGGGGGGAACGTTTGGCCATACTTTTTGCTTCGAGGGCAACGTCTGCTTCGGAGGAACTCCCCAAAAACGCAGAGGAGGGGTGGTTCAAGCTGCATAGTACCGGAGGTACAACATGACCGATGAAACGAGGATTCTATTAGTGGACGACGAGCCGCACGTGATCTCGGCCCTGGTGCGCGGGCTGGACGAGGAGCCCTACCTGATCACGGGGGCGCACGGCGGAAAGGAGGCGCTCGGCCTCATGGCGCAGCACCGCTACAAGGTGGTCATTTCCGACGAGAAGATGCCGGGGATGGACGGGGCGGAGTTCCTGGGCGCGGTGAAGGAGCTCTACCCGGAGACGGTGCGCATCATGCTCACCGGGCATGCCAGCGTCGAGGCGACCATGCGCGCGGTGAACAGCGGTGAGATCTACCGCTTCTTCACCAAACCATGGGACGAAACGGAGCTGAAGCTCGCGCTTAGAAGCGCCGTGGAGAAGTACGACCTGGAAGAGGAAAACCGTCGCCTGTTGAGGACGGTGAAGCGCCAGTCGCAGGAGCTTAAGTACCTAGAGAAGAGTTACCCGGGGATTACCGACCTGCGCCGGGAAGCGGACGGCGCGATCCGGATCGACGAAGACGTCACCGAGGAGGAGATAGCGAGCATCATCGCCGGGTGCAACGATGCCGAGCGGTCCCCCTAGACCGCCTGATCGCGCCCGCCGCTCTTCGCCCGGTAGAGGTTGCGGTCGGCGCGGCGCAGCACCTGCATGAGGTCTTCGTCCCCCTCCTCCACCGTGGTCATGCCGATGCTGGCGGTGAGCTGCAGGGGGGCCCCATCCAGGCTGAAAGGCTCCCGCCGGATCAGCGTAAGGATCTTTTCCGCCACCGCGCGGGTCTGTGCCAGGTCCGAGCCGGGGAGCACCACCAGGAACTCCTCCCCACCGAAGCGCCCGAGCGAATCGTAGTTTCTAAGCGACGCGGCGATCCGCTCGGCGAACTGCCGCAAAAGGTCGTCGCCCGCCAGGTGCCCGTGGCGGTCGTTCACCTCCTTGAACCGGTCGATGTCGATCATCAGGAAGCCGCTTCCCGCATCGGACATCCCTTTCTCCCTGCGCCGCGAGGCGCGTGCGAATTCCCGCCTACCGATCAGTTCTATCTGGCGCTTGTTGAAGGTTCCCGTCAGCGGATCGGTGATCGTCTGTTTGCGGAGCACCTCCTGGGTCTCCTTGAGCTCCCGGGTCCCCCTGCGGATAACGAAATAGGAGATGCCGAAGACAGCTACCAGGATGGCCACCAGGAACGCCAGCGAGAGGAGCCCGGCGTTGACGCTCTGTCTGCGGTAACGGGTGACATCCATGTAGACCTCGAAGCTTCCGATCACCCGGCCGTGGTCCCGGATCGGGATGTAGGTCTCCACCACGTCCACGTTGAACTTCCGCTCGTCCGCTAGGTCCTTCACCTCTTCCTTTCTCTCAAGCTTGGAATCGTTGGCACCGGCGAGGGCGTTGGCGAGCCGCTTGTTGCCTCGGTTCGTCTCGCCGATCAGCTTCGCCTCGGTGCTGTAGACGATACGGGCGTCGGAGGAATAGATCTTTATCTTTACGATGTCGAAAGGGGCGAGGAACTTTCTCAGGCGGTCGTCGAGCTCGGCGAGGTTTTCCGGCGCCACGGCGACCCTGCTGCCGCTGCCGTCGGCCGAGAGGATGCGTTTCCGCTGGTTCTCAAGAAGCGCCTGGCTCACCTTGACGGCGTCGTCCTCGGCGCTGACGATCACGTTTTGGTACAGGAGATGGAAAAAGGCGTAACCGGCCCCTGAGGTGATCAGGACCATGGAAAGGAGGGCGATGGAGACGAACAGGCGCAGCAGGGAGTCGGGATCCCTTTTAGCGTCGGCGTGGGTAAAGATGCGTAACAGCTTCACGTTGCTTCCTAAGTCCGGCGCACCGGGAGCCGCGTCAGGCCCAGCGCCAGAGCGACAGTATCAGCACGATGAGAAAGACGATGCTGAGGTTCATGTAGGCCATGAAGAAGAAGACGCGCTCATGCAGGGGTGCCTTGCGCGGCCCGGCGGAGAGCGTCCCCACCTGCGGCATGGCGAGCACCTTCTCCGGGCCGTGCGGCGCGAGTTTGAGCGCCTCGCTCAGGTCTTCGCCCGAGTTGTGCCGCCCCATGTGCACCCCCTGTTTCCAGAGCCGGCTGGCGCTCGCATCGTAGAGCTTCCCGTCGTAGGCGAACCAGGTGGGACGCCCCTCCTTGCCGTCAAAGGAGCCGAGTTCATCCACGGTTAGTTCGCTCCCCGCGGGAAGGGCGACTGGTTCACGCCGCTTCGCCTTCAGCTTCGGGCCGATGAAGAGGACCACGTAGGTGGCGGAGAGGACCATGAACAGGTAGAGGGAGATCTTTATCAAAAGCAGCACCCCGAAACGGGTGTGCAGCAGCATGTCCAGCGAGGTGACGCGGAAGTGGGTGAGCAGCGCGCCGGTCACCCCCATGACCGCCATGGAGAGAACGCCGACCCGGACCTCGCCGCGCGGCAGCCCCCCTGCGGCGTACGCCGGCTTCAGCACGAGATGGACGTAGAGGATGGTGCCGAACCAGAGGATGGCGGTGAGCATGTGCAGGTAGCCTGCCGCGAAACGGACAATCTTGGCGACACCCCCCATGGCGGGCGCTTCGCTTTTCGCGGTACGGGAGGCCGCGAATTCCTTGCCCGCGGCGGTGAGCTCCCCGCCCCCTGCCGGGTCGAGGTGGCAGACGTTGCAGCTCTTACCGGTCTGCTGCGCGTAAATTTCGGTGGCCGCAGCGGGAGCCGCACACCATAGGCACGAGAGGAAAAGGATCAGTAGGAGGGCTCTTTTCATGCGCATCTGTATATCTCCATCTACCTGTAAAGTCAACTTTTTGCCCATTCCCACCGCGATGTTTTCTCTTTGAACAAATACGGGCTATGGCAGGAATCTCCCGCGAAGCGCGCCCGGGCGTTGAAAAGAGAGTGCCGTGCCGGTACAATAGCTCCCTTGTCCAGCGTAAATACCACCTTGAGAGGGAAACCATGTCACAGTGCCGGCACCAGACCATCCATCAGAAAGACTACACAGTTCCCGACTACCTGGTTGAGACAGTCGAGCTCGAGTTCGACCTTCACCCGGAAGAGACCAAGGTGGTCTCGCGCCTCTCCGTGCGCAGCAATCATGAGCGCGGCGCGACTCCGCGTCCCCTCGTGCTGGACGGCGAGGAGCTGACCCTGCTTTCGCTGAAGTTGGACGGCGTCGAACTCGCACCTGAGCGCTACCGGGTCGAAGAGGAAAGGCTCGTCATCGAGGCACCGCCGGAGCGCTTCGTCCTCGAGGTGACCACCAGGATCAACCCCGCGGCGAACACCGCCCTTTCCGGCCTCTACGCCTCCGGCCCCATGCTCTGCACCCAGTGCGAAGCGGAAGGGTTCCGGCGCATCACCTACTTCCTGGACCGCCCCGACGTCATGGCGGTCTACACCGTGACGCTCAGAGCGGACAAGGCGGCCTGCCCGGTCCTGCTCTCCAACGGGAACCTCGTCGAGAAGGGGGAACTGCCGGACGGGCGCCACTACGCCGTGTGGCACGACCCCTTTAAGAAGCCGAGCTACCTCTTCGCTGTGGTCGCCGGCGACCTCGTGCACATCTCGGATCGCTTCACGACCATGAGCGGGCACGAGGTGACGCTGGAGATCTACGTCGAGGAGCGAAACCGAGACAAGTGCGAACACGCGCTCCTCTCGCTCGCAAACGCCATGCGCTGGGACGAGGAGAAATTCGGCCGCGAGTACGACCTGGACGTCTACATGGTGGTCGCGGTGGACGATTTCAACATGGGCGCCATGGAGAACAAGGGGCTGAACGTCTTCAACTCGCGCTACGTGCTGGCAAGCCCTGAGAGCGCGACCGACGACGACTACCAGGCGATCGAGGAGGTGATCGGGCACGAATACTTCCACAACTGGACCGGCAACCGCATCACCTGCCGCGACTGGTTCCAGCTCTCGCTGAAGGAGGGGCTCACCATCTTCCGCGACCAGGAGTTCTCCGCCGACATGCAGTCGCGACCGGTGAAGAGGATCGCCGACGTGAAGAGCCTGAGAAGCGCCCAGTTCGCCGAGGACGCGGGCCCCCTGGCCCACCCGGTGCGCCCGGAATCATACGTCGAGATCAACAACTTCTACAGCATGACCGTGTACCACAAGGGGGGCGAGGTGATCCGGATGCTCGAGACCCTGCTCGGCCGGGAGGGTTTCCGCAAGGGGATGGACCTGTACTTCGAGCGGCACGACGGCCAGGCGGTCCGGGTCGACGAGTTCGTGCAGGCGATGGCGGACGCCGGGGGGCGCGACCTGTCTCAGTTCATGCTCTGGTACGACCAGGCCGGCACCCCGGTCCTCACGGTGACCGACGCCTGGGACGCGGGGAGCGGCAGCTACACCCTCACCGTCAAACAGAGCTGCCCACCAACGCCTGGGCAGCCCGAGAAGAAGCCGTTCCACATGCCGCTCGTCATGGGGCTTTTGGACCGCGAGGGGAACGAACTTCCGCTTGCGCTCGCCGGCGAAGCCGCCCCGTCCGGGACGCAACGGGTGCTGGAGCTTACTAGAGAGACCGAGAACTTCGTCTTCACGGGGCTTTCCAGCCGCCCGGTTCCCTCGCTGAACAGGAACTTCTCCGCGCCGGTGAAGCTCGACTATCCCTACAGCGACGATGACCTCACCCTCCTCATGACCCGCGACAGCGATCCTTTCGTGCGCTGGGAGGCGGGACAGGTGCAGGCGCTCAAGCAGATCATGGGGCTTGTGGCCGACTTCCAGGCGGGGCGCGATGCGCGCGTTTTGGAGGGCTTCATCGAGTCGTTCCGCAGGCTTCTGAACGACGACCGCCAGGACCGGGCCTTCCTTGCCGAGGCGCTCACCCTCCCCGCCGAGAGCTATCTTGCCGAGCAGATGGAGGTGATCGATCCCCCCGCGATCCACGCAGCCCGCGAGCTCGTGCGCGCGACGGTGGGCGAGAGGCTTTCCGCCGAACTTCTACGCGTGCGCGAGGCCTGCGCGCCTGCCGCCCCCTACCGCCCCGACGACGGGCTCGCCGGTTGCCGCAGGCTGAAAAACCTCTGCCTCTCCTACCTGATGGCCGCAGGCGGACAGGACGCCGTCGACATGAGCATGGCCCAGCTTGGAAGTTCGGACAACATGACCGACACCTTAGGCGCCCTCGCTCCCCTGGCCGGGTGCGCCTGCCCGGAGCGCGACGAGGCGCTGGGGCTTTTCTACGACAAATGGCGCGGCGACCGCGGCGTCATAGACAAGTGGTTCTCTCTGCAGGCGACCTCGCGTCTTCCCGACACCTTGGACCGCGTGCTTGCGCTCCTGGAGCACCCCGACTTCGACATCCGCAACCCGAACCGGGTGCGTTCGCTGGTCGGCGCCTTCAGCCAGGCGAACCAGGTCCGTTTCCACGACGTAAGCGGACGGGGTTACCGCTTCCTTGGCGACCAGATCCTGCGCCTGAACGCGATCAACCCGCAGATCGCCGCGCGCATGCTCACCCCGTTCAGCCGCTGGCGCCGCTTCGATGCCGCCCGCCAGGAGCTGATGAAGAAGGAGCTGGAGCGCATCCTCGCCGAACCCGGCCTTGCCCGCGACGTCTACGAGCTCGCCGAGAAGAGCCTCTAGTACTCACGCTCTCCTTCAGATAATGAAAAAACGGCCGATAAGTAGCTCATCCGTAACCCTTTGGACGGAGGAGCCGCTTATCGGCCGACATATGAAACCAACCACGTCTCAAGACAATCTGCTGACCGCGCGGCCGCTGGCCGTCCTCGGCCTGCTCCTCATGGTCACCTTCGTCACGGAATCCGTGGTGATGTCCCTCCTTTCATACCTATTCCCCTCCCTTGACGGATTCCCCGCGGTCTTCACCGACGCCCTTTTCCTTACCGCCCTGAGTGCCCCGGCGGTATGGTGGCTCATTGCACGTCCTCTGGAACTCCTCGCGCGTCGGGAATCGGTCACGGCCCGGACCGTGCTTCGCTCCATCGCCGAAGCGGTGATCATCTTCGATGCGAACGGGACCATCTACACCCTGAACCACGCCGCCGAAACCATCTTCGGCTACGCTCCCGGCGAAATGGAGGGACGCGACATCCTTCTCGTCCTGCCGGAAATCGCCCCCAGCGAACCGCCCCTTGCCTGGCGGCGTCCCCCAGGCGAGAGCCGCGGGCGGCACCGGGACGGCACCCTCCTCCCGGTGGAGGTCTCGGTGGGAGAGCTCGAACTGCCGCGCGGCGGGAAGTTCATCGCGATAGTCCGCGACATCAGGCCCCTGAAGCGCGCGCTCGCCGCGGCCGAGGAACAGCATGCTCTTTTGGGGAGCCTCCTGCAGCAAAGCGCCGTCCCCATCTTCGTGCTGGATCCCGAGCACCGCGTGCTGATCTGGAACCGCGCCTGCGAGGAGCTGACCGGCAGGAAGGCGCAAGAGATGGTCGGGACCGACCTCGCCTGGCAAGCCTTCTACCCCTCCCCCACCCCGGTTCTTGCCGACCTCGTGATCACCGGCGACCTGGAAAGGGTGCGCGAGGAGTGCGGCCCGGTGCGGCAGTCCCATCTCATCCCTGAAGGGCTCCAGGCGGAGGGGTGGTACAACAACCTGAACGGGCAGGACCGCTACATCGTATTCGACGCCGCACCGGTACGCTCCGGCAGCGGGAAGCTGCTGGCGGTGATCGAGTCCCTGGAGGACATCACCCAGCGCAAGCGCTACGAGGAGCAGCTCGAATACCAGGCGAGCTACGACCTCCTGACCGGACTCGTGAACCGCAACCTGCTCGCCGACCGCATGCGCCAGGCGCTGCTCATGTCCCGCCGGGAGCGGCGCGAGGTGGCGCTGTTCATGCTGGATCTGGACAGCTTCCAGTCGGTGAACGACGCAGTCGGCCACGACGAGGGGGACCGTCTGCTCAAGGTGATCGCCGAACGCCTGGCCGGCTGCGTCCGGGCCGAAGACACCGTCGCGCGCCGCGACAGCGACGAATTCGTGGTACTGATCTCCGATCCCGCCGCCTCCGACAACGCGGCCCTCATCGCCGGCAAGCTCCAGGAGGCCGTGGCCCGCCCGATACGGCTTGCGGGACGGGAGGTCGCGGTGACGGCGAGCGTCGGCATCGCGGTTCATCCACGAGACGGCGAGGACGCACCGACGCTTTTGCGCAACGCCGAGGCAGCCCTCTACCGCGCCAAGGAACTGGGGCGCCAGAACTTCCAATTCCACACCGGCGAGATGAACGCGAGATCCCTCGCCCGCATGACCCTGGAAAACCACCTGCGCCACGCCCTGGAGCGCCAGGAGCTGGTCGTCTACTACCAGCCCAAGGCAAGCCTCTCCTCCGGCGCCGTGGTCGGGATGGAGGCGCTTTTACGCTGGCACAGCCCGGAGCTCGGGGTGGTCCCCCCCGACACCTTCATCCCGCTTGCCGAGGAGACCGGCCTCATCCTTCCGATCGGGGCCTGGGTGCTGAAGACGGCCTGCGCCCAGATCCGCGCCTGGCGTGACGCCGGGATAGCGTCCCCCCCCGTGGCGGTCAACCTGTCGCCGCGCCAGTTCCGGCAGCATGACATAGCGGCGGCGGTGGCACAGGCTCTCGTCGAGACGGGGCTCGATCCGCACCTGCTCGAGCTGGAGATCACCGAGGGGATGGTGATGCAGGATGCGACTCGGGTCGCCGCGGTGCTCGGGGAGCTGAAGCAGATGGGACTCACCCTCGCCATGGACGACTTCGGGACCGGCTATTCAAGCCTCGGTTACCTTAAGCGCTTCCCCTTCGACAAGCTTAAGATCGACAAGTCCTTCGTGCGGGACATAACCCGCGATCCCGACAGCGCCGCCATCGCCAAGGCGGTAATCGCCATGGCGCACAGCCTGCACCTCAAGGTGATTGCCGAGGGGGTTGAGACCCAGGGGCAGCTGAACTACCTGCAGAGCCAGGGGTGCGACGAGATCCAGGGGTACTTCCTCAGCAAGCCGGTCCCGGCGGGTGAGTTCGAAAGGCTCCTCACGGAACAAAGACACATCCAGGTCCAGGAGCCCGGAGCCGCATGCCCGGAAAAAACGGTGCTGGTGGTGGACGACGACGAGGGGATTCTTGGGGCGCTGCAGCGGGTGCTTCTTGATGAGGGATACAACGTTCTGACGGCAAGGAACGCGGAGGAGGCTTTCGAACTGCTGTCGCTCAACCGGGTCTTGGTGATCCTTTCCGACTTCAAGATGCCCGGGATGGACGGGGCGGAGTTTCTCGGGCGCGCCAGGGAACTCTACCCGGACACGGTGCGCATCATGCTCTCCGGCTACGCCGACATCAACGCGATCACCAATGCGGTCAACCTCGGGGCGGTCTACAAGGTTATGTACAAACCGTGGGGTGAGAACGACATCAAGGAGAACGTGGGGGAGGCGTTCAGGCACTACGCGCTGCTGCACTCCAGCCGCTAGGGCGCCTCACAGCCAGCGCTTCTTTCTGAAATAGATCAGCATCCCGCCGGAAATGGTGAGGCAGAGGACGAAGACCATCGGGTACCCGAAGCTCCAGTCCAGCTCGGGCATGTGTTTGAAGTTCATGCCGTACCACCCCACCACGAAGGCGAGCGGCATGAAGATGGTGGCGATGATGGTGAGCACCTTCATCACCTCGTTCAGCCGGTTCGAGACGCTTGAGAGGTAGATGTCGAGCATGCCGGATAGCATGTCGCGCAGGGTTTCCAGGGTGTCCAGCACCTGCACGGTGTGGTCGTAGAGGTCCCTCAGGTAGATGATGGTGGCGTCGTCGATGAGCCGGGAATCACGCCGCTGCAGGCCGCTCACCACCTCGCGTAGCGGCCAGACGGCCTTGTGCAGGAAGAGCATCTGCCGCTTCAGGTGGTAGATGGACTGCACCGTGGCCGGGGCGGGGTTGTCGATCACCTCGTCCTCGAGGTCCTCGATCCGGTCGGCGAGCTTCTCCAGCACCAGGAAGTAGTGATCGACGATCACGTCCAGCAGGGCGTGCAGCAGAAAGTCCGCTCCCATGGTCCGCAGCCGCGCCTTCTCATTGCCGAGCCGGTTGCGGACCTGTTCGAACACGTCCCCTTCGAGCCCCTCCTGAAAGGAGATCAGGTAGTTCCGCCCCAATACCAGGCTCACCTGCTCGCTCTTGATCTCCCCCGTCGCGTCGTCCAGTTCGATCATCTTCAAGACAACGTAGAGATAGTCGCCGTAGTCGGCGGCTTTCGGGCGTTGGTCGGTGGCAAGGATGTCCTCCAGGACCAGGGGATGAATGCCGTAGCAGCTCCCGAAGTGCCTGAGCACCTCCAGGTCGGAGAGCCCCTCCACGTTTATCCATGAAACGGTGGGGGAGTCCGGCCCGATCAGGCAGCGGTCCAGGGACGCGCCCCGGTGCTTCTCGAGGCGAGTCGCGTCGTATTCCACCATGTCCACCCTGGTGGCGCCCGCCTTGGCGCGCCCCATGTGGATCAGCGTGCCCGGCGCAAGGCCCGCCTTTTTCGAGCGCTTCTTTATCGATGTCATGAAAACCCCGGTTCATTCTAGGTTCTAGGTTCTACGTCCCGTGCGGTACTTCAGGGGGCGACACCGGCGAGCTTCAGGATCCTGTCCCACTCCTCCTTGCGCACCGGCTGGACCGATAAGCGACTGCGGTTCAAAAGCGCCATCTCCGAAAGCTCGGGGATGGTCTTAAGCTCCGCCAGGGTCACCGGCCGCGGCAACGCGCGCACGAAGCGTACGTCCACCATGAACCAGGTCGGCTTTTCCGGATTGCTGCGCGGGTCGAAGTACTTGCTCGCAGGGTCGAAGGCGGTGAAGTCGGGATACCCTTCCCGCACCACCTCGGCGAGCCCAACGACGGCGGGCTCCGCGATGTTACTGTGATAGAAGAAGACCTGGTCACCGACCTTGATCTGGTCGCGCAGGAAGTTGCGCGCCTGGAAGTTGCGGACCCCGTCCCAATGCTCGGTGGCGTCGGGACGGCTCCTGAGATCGTCGAGGGAGAAGCTGGAGGGTTCGCTCTTGAAGAGCCAGTAGTTGGGCATGTCTTATGTTCCTTTCTTGGTTACTTCTTCCTTTTCAACCGCTTCAGCAGTTCCTCCGCCGAGAGCGTGTTCAGCACGTCATCCCGCTCGAGCCAGCCGCGCTGCGCCACGGAAATTCCCCAGGGCAGGGTCTCGAACTGCAGCTTCGCGTGCGTGTCCGTGTTGATGGCGATCTTCACGCCAAGCTCCTTCGCGCGGCGCACATAGCGGTCCTCGAGGTCGAGCCGGAGCGGATAGGCGTTGATCTCGAGCGCGGTCCTGGTCTCCTTCGCTACCTGCAGCACCTCTTCCATGTCGAGCTGGTACCCCTCCCGTTCCCCGATGATGCGGCCGGTCGGATGCGCGATGATGTGCACGTGCGGGTTGCGCATGGCGGCCACGATGCGCGCCGTCATCGCCTCCTTCGTCCCGTTGAAGCCGGAATGGATCGAAGCCACCACCACGTCGAGCTCCGCCAGCACCTCGTCCGGGAAATCAAGGGAGCCATCGTTGCGGATGTCCATCTCGGTGCCGTGCAGCACCCTGAAACCATCCAGCTCCCGGTTCAGCGCCCGGACCTCCGCCTGCTGCTCCATGAGGCGCTCCACGGTGAGACCGCGGGCGACGCCGAGCCCCTGGGAATGGTCGGTAACCGCGATGTAGGAGAGCCCCCTGAGCCGGGCCGCCTCGACGAGCTCCGCGATGCCGTGGGCGCCGTCACTCCACCGGGAGTGGACGTGGAGGTCACCTTTCACGTCCTGCGCGGTGATCAGTCGCGGCAGCCGCCCCTTGAGCGCCGCCTCGATCTCACCCTGGTCCTCGCGCAGCACGGCGGGGACGAAGGAAAGCTCCAGCAGGCGGTAGATGTCCTCCTCGTTCTCGCCCCCCATCCTGGCGTTGTCCTCCTCGCGGAAGATGCCGTACTCGTTGATCTTCAGCCCGCGTTTCTGCGCCATCTCCCTGAGGCGAACGTTGTGGGACTGGCTCCCGGTAAGATAGGCGAGCGCTGCGCCGTACGAGGCAGGCTCGACCACGCGCAGATCCACCTGCACCCCCTCCCGAATCGTGACGCTGGCCCGGGTCGGTCCCCTCATGATCACGTCGTGCACCTGGGTGAGACCGAGGAAGGCCTCCATCACCGCCGCGGGATCTGGAGAGGTGGCAACGATGTCGATGTCCTTGATGGTGTCGCGCCGGCGCCGGATGCTCCCGGCAACCTCGATCCGCTCGATGGGCGCCTTCTCCCTTAGCGCCGCCACCAACTCCTCGGCCGCCGGCAGCATACGCCCGAGCGGCTGGCGCTCGCGCCCCCGCTTCACCGACTGGATCCCCTTGAGGATGTTCTCCTCGGTCTTCTGCTTGATCCCCTTGATGCCGATGAGGCGGTGATCGAGAGCGGCCTTCTCCAACTCGTCAAGACCCGTTATCTGCAGCGCGTCGTAGATCGCCTTGGCGGTCTTGGGGCCCAAGTCCGGGACGGCCAGCATGTTGAACACCCCCGCCGGGATCTCCTGCTTCAGTTGCTCGTAGTAGGCCATACTCCCGGTCTGCAAGTATTCCTCTATGCGTGCCGCGAGGTCCGCGCCCACACCCGGGATCTCCAGGAGTTCCTTGTGCGTCATCTGGGCGAGGTCGCGGTTCAGCCCCTCCAGGTTTAAGGACGCCCTGCGGTAGGCCCTGATCTTGAAGATGTTGTCCTGCCGGATCTCCATGATGTCGGCGATCTCATCGAAGATCCGCGCTATCTCGCGGTTTTTCATATGGACCTCCAACCGGTTTCCGTCACCGTCGTCGGATCAGCGCCCGGCCTGGTCGCCCCAAAGCTCCTTCAGCCTGTGGTCCCGGCCGCAGCTCAAACGGTAGTAAGAGTACCGCAACGGGTTCTTCTTGTAATAGTGCTGATGATATTCCTCAGCCGGATAAAACTCCGTCGCCGGCACGATCTCCGTCACGATAGTCCCCTTGAACGGCTTGTTCGCCTCGAGGGCCTGCTTGGACTTGAGCGCCAGACGGCGCTGCTCCTCGTCGTGATAGAAGATGGCGCTGCGGTACTGGTGTCCGGCGTCGCAGAACTGGCGGTCCTTGGCGGTCGGGTCGATGTTGTGCCAGAAGCGCGTGAGGAGCTTGTCGTAGCTTATCTTCCCGGGATCGTAGATGACCTGAACCGATTCGGCGTGGCCGGTGCCTCCTGCGGAAACCTCATCGTAGGTCGGGTTCCTGGTATGTCCGCCGGTGTACCCGGAGGTGACGGAAACCACTCCCGGCAGTTCATCGAAGGGATGCTCCATGCACCAGAAGCACCCCCCGGCGAAGGTCGCCTTCTGCAGCGGGGCGGCCGGCAGCGAACCCGCCGCCGTCAGCAGGAACAGGAAGGCTAGCGTCACTGCAGTCAAAGTTTTCATCGTCGTCTCTCCAAAACGAGCCGCAAAGCCAGACAAAAAGCGAAATATACAGGGATGAAGGGGATACAGGGGATAAGGTCAAACCCGAAGGCTCTATGGTTTACATTCCTGTGTTTCAAGGTGTAAAGCCTCTATCCTGTTCATCCCCTTCATCCCTGTTAAACGTATTAAAGCCTTTCTTTGCGCCTTAGCGGCTTCGCGTCTTTGCGTTGAGTCTTTACGTTTTTCGCCTTCAGCTACTTGGTGGCCACGAACTGCAGCGCCGCTGAGTTCATGCAGTAGCGCAGCCCGGTCGGCTTCGGACCGTCATTGAAGACATGACCCAGGTGACCACCGCAGCGGCGGCAAAGCACCTCGGTCCTGGTGGAGAAGAAGCTTCTATCCACCGCCGTCTTCACGTTCTCCGGCGCGATGGGGCGGGTGAAGCTGGGCCACCCGGTGCCGGACTCGAACTTGTCCTCGGACTTGAACAGATCCAGTCCGCACCCCCCACAACGGTAAACCCCATGGTCATGGGTCGTCGCGTACTTGCCGGTGAAGGCACGCTCGGTACCTTTCTCACGGAGGATGTGGTACTGCTCCGGGGTGAGTATCTTCTTCCATTCCGCGTTGGTCTTTACGACCTCGTCAGTCATGATATAACTCCCCTTTTCCGCGGAGTACACTTTGAGCTTGGAAGCGGCGTCGGCCTCGATACCTAGTGCCGTCGCCAGAAAGAACAAAAAGCCGATTATCAGCCTGGCCTTCTTCATGACGTCTGCCTCCTCTACACTGTTGGAACGTCTCCAGTTGCACAGACTCAGGATAACATACGGCGTCAAATATTGCATTGCAGCCCCGGACTGAAGAATCATCGCTCTTTGCCGAAGAGTAATGCCAGTTTGGGGTTGAACAGGGAGAGCTTATCCTGAATAATAGGTAACGCTGCAAGTCAGCATCTGGAGGGAAGATGAAGGCGCTTCTGGCATTATTGCTGCTCACGTTCTCGGCCACCGCCGTGTCGGCCGACATTTACACATGGAAAGACAACAAGGGGACCAGATTTTACACCAACAGCCTGCACGAGATCCCTGCGAAGTACCTGAAAAAGGCGCGGGTTCTCGACGTGGCCACGGGCAAGCTCGGGGGCCTCGCCACCGCACAGCCCCCTGCCCCTGCGCAACCGGTGGCGTCCGCCACGGCAAGGGCGCCGCTGGCGCTGCCGGCTCCGGCGACCGCCCAGCCTGCCGCACCGCCTACGGCAGCGCCCTCACCCGAACCTGCTGCAGCCGCTGCCGGGCAACCGGCGACGCCCCCGCCTGGGCCGGCCGCTGCAGCTCAGCCTCAGCCGGCACCGCAGCCGCAGGTAACCACACCCTCCTCTCGCCGCCCCACCAGCTTCGCCGAACGCCGCGCGGCCCGCAGGGCGCGTATCAACGCCTCGGACGAGTGACACGCCCCGGAGGAAACCCATGAAGAGACTCATGGCACCGTCAATTCTGCTTCTTTTGCTGGCCGGCACCGCCAGCGGCGAGGAACTCTTTTGCCGCGGCAATATCATCAGCACCCAGGGGGAGGGAATCGTGGCGCGCAAGCACCGCTTCGAGGTGGCTGACGTCACCGGAAGCGACGTGAAGGCGGTCCTCGTCCAATGCAAGATCATCGCGCGCGAACGCCAGGCAAGGGCGGCGCGCAAAAATCCCGGCGGCAATTTCAGGGCGGTCTCGGAGGTGGAGCTGCATTGCACCAGGGGGACGGAAAGCTTCGAGGTGCGCCGCTCGCTACAGACCTTGCCTTAGCAGCTCATCCGAATAGTTCGCTGACTGCGGTCAAAAGGGGAGCCCCATCGGGCTCCTTTTTTTTAAACCTGTGTTACTATTTACTCTTAATTTGAAATTCCACCCGTTGTTGCCGATAAGTCCTACATGCCGCTTCGCCGCGAAGGCAAGCGGAACGGACGCTTACCCCGCATGCGCTGAAAATCCATAGCCGCACCAGAGGAGATCGTGATGAACATTCATGAGTATCAGGCCAAGGAGATACTGAATGCGTACGGCATCCCTATCCCGCGTGGCCGCGTGGCGCTCACCGCCGACCAGGTGGAACGAGCCGCGAAAGAGATGGGAGGCCGCTGCGTCGTCAAGGCCCAGATCTACGCCGGTGGACGTGGCAAGGCAGGCGGCGTCAAGCTGATCCACCACCCCGAGCAGGCGCAGGAATACGCAAAGGAGCTGTTCGGCAAGACCCTCGTCACCCCGCAGACCGGTCCGGAGGGACTCAAGGTGCGCCGCATCCTCGTGGAGGAGGCGGTGGACATCGCGCGCGAATTCTATCTCTCCATAACCCTCGACCGCAGCAGCTCCCGCTACGTCCTGATCGCCTCCGCCGAAGGGGGGGTGGAGATCGAGGAGGTCGCCAGCAAGACCCCGGAGAAGATCCATACCCTCACCATCGATCCCTTCACCGGTCTTAGGTCCTACCAGGCGCGGTGGATCGCCCTGCAACTTGGACTCTCCGGCAGCGTCTGCGAGGACTGTGTCAACCTGATCCTCAACCTCTACCGTGTCTGTCTTGAGAAGGACTGCGCCCTGGTGGAGATCAACCCGCTGGTTGTGACCCGGGCCGGGTGGCTCATGGCGATGGACGCCAAGATCACCTTCGACGACAACGCCATCTTCAGGCACCGCGAATACCCCGACATGATGGACTACTCGCAGCTCGACCCGCTCGAGATCAACGCGGGCAAGTACGACCTCGCCTACATCAAGCTCTCCGGCTCCATCGGCTGCCTGGTGAACGGCGCCGGGCTTGCCATGGCCACCCTGGACGTCCTGAAGGAGTACGGGGGCGAGCCGGCGAACTTCCTTGACGTAGGCGGCGGCGCCACCCGTGAAAAGGTAGCCGAGGCCTTCAAGATCATCCTGCAGGACACCGACGTGAAAGGGATCTTCGTCAACATCTTCGGCGGCATCATGCGCTGCGACGTGATCGCCCACGGTATCATCGAGGCGGCCGGCGAGGTGAACTGCACCCTCCCCATCGTGGTGCGCATGGACGGCAGCCAGGTTGAGGAGGGGAAACGTCTGCTTACCGAGAGCGGCCTGAACGTCCAGTGCAGCGACAACCTGGGCGACGCGGCCTCCAAGATCGTAGGCATGCTTGGATAGCTCCCCCCAAACGGGTTAGGGATCCAAATTCAGGGAGATAGCGATATGTCCATACTGGTAAATAAATCCTCGAGAATTGTGGTCCAGGGGATCACAGGCCGCAGCGGGCTCTTCCACACCCAGCAGTGCCGCGAGTACGGCAGCAACATCGTCGCAGGGGTGACTCCGGGCAAAGGTGGGATCCACATCGAGGGGATCCCGGTCTTCAACACCGTGGCAGAGGCCGTGAAGTACACCACCGCCAACGTCTCCATGATCTTCGTTCCGCCCCCCGGCGCGGCGGATGCCATCCTCGAGGCGGCTGACGCGGGGCTCGAACTCGCGGTCTGCATCACCGAGGGGATCCCGGTCCGTGACATGGTCCCCGTGAAGGCGATCCTCAAGCAAAGCAAGATGCGGCTTGTCGGCCCCAACTGCCCCGGCGTCATCACCCCCGGCGAGTGCAAGATCGGCATCATGCCGGGACACATCCACAAGCCGGGGAATATCGGCGTCGTCTCGCGCAGCGGCACGCTCACCTACGAGGCGGTGAAGCAGCTCTCCGACGCGGGTCTCGGCCAGTCCACCGGCGTCGGGATCGGGGGAGACCCCATCATCGGCATGAACTTCGTCGACGTCCTCAAGCTCTTCAACGAAGATCCCGGTACTGAAGGAGTCTTCATGATCGGGGAGATTGGGGGGGCCGCGGAAGAAGACGCGGCGCACTGGATCCAGGAGAACATGAAGAAGCCGGTGGCCGCCTTCATTGCCGGCGTGACCGCCCCGCCGGGCAAGAGGATGGGGCACGCAGGCGCCATCATCACCGGCGGCAAGGGAAAGGCTGAAGACAAGATCCGCACCCTCACCGAGTGCGGCGTCATTGTGGCGTCAAGCCCGACGCGGATGGGAGAGGCGATGCAGATGGCGATGGCCGCTAAGGGGAAGGGAAAAGGGTAACTGACTCGGCGACATTACACATACACCAGGGGCACTCAGCATCGGCTGGGTGCCCTTTTTTGAATTATTTTCCTCTAACCACTTTGTTATCCTTGAAGAAACGTTCAAGTTCGAACCTCCTCCCCCGATAAGAGCCATGTCCGTTAAAGTATCACTGATAGACGTGAGGAACTGTTTCACTGGTAGCGGCTGCAACGTAAGGAGATGGACATGACTCAAATCTGGAACTACTACCTAAACCTCACTATCAAATTCAGGCTGAGCCTCTTGTGCTTTTGCTACAGCCTCTGTCTCATCGCGGCAGCATGGGCAGCCCAGGCAGACTCGATCATCATCAAGTACGGCTCCGTCGCACTTTTCATCGTGCTGGGTGGCATCTTCGGCTGCATCAACATTTGGTCCATCAGAACTCCGCTGGTAAGGGCGGTCGGCTACCTGGAGACCATGGCGCAAGGCGACCTGAGCGAGGAAATCGTCATCAACCGCCGCAACGAGATCAGCCAGATGCTGCGTGCCCTGCAGAAGTTGCAAGGCTCTATGCGCGGCATGATCGCAGGGATTCAGCAAACCGCCGATCACCTGACCAGCGCCTCCAACGATCTGAGCAGCACCTCTACCATGATCGCCCAGGGAACCGAGCATGCCTCGCACCAGTCGCATTCCGTCTCGAGTGCGGTAGGGGAAATGGCCGGGGTGAGCAACAACATCGCTGAGAGTTGCCAGAAGATGGCCGAGCGTGCCGGGAGCACCAACAGCGCCACCAGCAAAGGGGAAGAGACCATCTTCCGCATGATCGCGGTGATGGATGAAATAGAGACTATGGTTACCGGTACCGTCGAGGCGGTGAAGGCCCTAGGGACCAACTCAGACAAGATCGGCGACATCGTGGTGGCGATCCAGGACATCGCCGATCAGACGAACCTCCTGGCACTGAACGCGGCCATAGAGGCCGCGCGGGCCGGCGAGCAGGGGCGTGGCTTCGCGGTCGTCGCCGACGAAGTTAGAAGGCTTGCCGAGCGGACCACCTCATCGACCAGGGAAGTTCAGACCATCATCGCTTCTCTGCAGGGAGACGTGCGAAACGTGGTGGGGCTCATGGAGCGGAGTGCGACGAGCGTCAGAAGCGGGACGGAGGACGTGCATCATTCCAGCCGGGCCATCGGCACCATCAAGGAACAGATCACCCCGCTGCTGGATGACGTATCCCAGGTGGCCACCGCAGCAGAGGAGCAGTCCGCGACGACGAACGATATTTCGGAGAGCATGCGGCAGATCATGGATGTGGTGCATGAGACGGCGAGTGGAGCCCAGGAATCGGCCCGCGCCGCCGAGGAGCTCGCCCGCTCCGCACAGTCGCTGCAGGAGATGGTAAACCGGTTCAAAACCAATTGACGATTGACGATGGATAATTGACAACGAAAACCCGAAGCAACAAGAAGGGGGATGACCGCTGCCTAAAGGCATTGCAGTCATCCCCCTTGTTTATTCAGCCAAAAGCGCCGTCCATTGCCAATTGTCAATCGTCCATGTCAATTGACTACACATGGAACTTGCGGGCCAGATCGTTGTCGATCACGTACACGCAGATCTCCTTGGCGCACTGCTTGGTGTACTTGAACTTTTCGGAGCTCAGGTTGTTGATCAGGAAGGTGACGTCGTCCCGGATCCTCTTGTCGTAGGTCTTGAAGGCCTCGGTGTCGAAGTCCTTGATGGCGCGCCGGAAGTTGGCGTTCTCGAGGAACGGCTCTAGCACCTTTTCCTTCAGGTTGAAGACGTAGCGGTCATGCAGCGACTGGAATAGCTGGGTCTCCTGGGCTCTTCTACCCTCGACCATGATCTCCTGCGTCAGGGTGCGCCCGGTGTATTCGCGCTGGGTCTCCTGACGGAAGGCGAGACGCGCCTCGTCCTCTACCTTCGCCCCCAATAGGCGCCGCTCGATCGCGGCCAGGAACTCTTCGGTGATCTCGAGCTTCTCACCTGTGAAGCGGCACACTTCTACGGCGCCCGGCTCGAAGTTCACCGCAAACATGTAATGCAGGATGTCGCGCTCGATCTGCGCCTCGTTGTAGTAGTAGAGCGCCTCCTTCACCTCCTGGAGCACCACGTAGTCGTAGTTGTGCACGAGGCTCTCCATGAAGCCGTCCGGGATCGACTCCTTGAGTTCCTTGTGCCATCTCGTGAAGAAGGTGGACAGGTTGTTCATGTTGATCATCTTGTCCTTGCGGGCGTAGGCGGCGTAGAAGTCGGAGAAGATCTTGATCGACTCGCGCCCCGAGAAGCCGTGGTCCCCTTCGTGCTCGCTCTCGGCGATGATTTTTTTCCTCCGCTTCGCGTTCAGCCTCTTCCTGTCGTCTTCCGAGAGCCAGTCGGGGATGTGCCCGGTGTAGATCTCCATCTTCAGGAGCTGCAGGTTCTCGTCGCAGTAAAGCCGGTACTTTTCGGGGTCGCCGATCCACTCCAAAAGCGCATCGGACTTCACGTTCATCCTGGTGGAGATGATGACCCGGGCGAAGTTGTGCAGGACCCGCGGCAGGAAGCTCGTGTCGATGTGCTTGCCGAAGATGTTGCGGTAGATCTCCACCTCGGTGTTCAGGTCCATGACGTAGGGGATATTGATGAACTCGATGCGGTCCGTGAAGGACTGCACCCCTTCGATGCTCCGCTCGTCCTCTGGGTTCATGAGAGCGATGAAGAGGCTCCTCACGTTCTCCTCGATGTCCTCGACCTTGTGGATACCCTCGCTGATGATGTTGTGCAACTCGAGAAGCCGCTCCGCATTGTGCGACTTGACGTCCATGAGGGCGTAGATGCCGTTGTTGGTCTTGGCGAAGTTGGAGAAGAGGTACTTCACCTCGTTGCTGTCCCCAAGAAGGAGGTCGATCTTCCTCTGCAGCATGTCGTTGGTGAGGATGTTCTGCTTCATCGACTTGTCGCCGGGGTTGAAGACTGTGATCCCCTCGCCGAGCCTGCGGTTGAAGCGGTAGGGACGCACCTTGATCATGCTGAAGATCTCGGCCGGGTCCTGGAGCCGCGCCGAAAGGGCCTGGAAGATGGAGGTGCAGATGGTGCATGGCGAGTCGCGGAAGACCCAGTCGTACTCCTTCTCGGTGAAGAGCTTCCATTTGAAGGAATCGTTCTGGAACAGGTCGTCGAAGAAGGCCCGGCGCTGCGCCTTGTCGATCATGAGGAGCGGGCTGTCGTGCGACGGGCAGGGGACCTCGACGACGTCGCCGCCGCGCAGAAGCGCCCGCGGATCGATGTGGTCGTGGGTTTCCAGCTCGTACTCGTCCAGAAGGTGCGAAAGCTTCTCGACGAAGGCGCTCACCTGGTGCTCCTTGAAGCTCCCCAGCACGCGGCGGTCCAGGTGCCACACCACCTCGTAGGTCTTACCTTCTTCGGTGCTCGCGTACTCCTCGAATTTCATCAGGAGGTTGTTCAGGAAGGTGCTCTTGCCGGAACCCGGCGGCCCCTCGAAGATGTAGATCTTGTTCTGGCGCGCGCCGCTCTTCATGGCGGCCACGTGGTTCATGAAGCGGTTGGCGAAGAGGCGATCCGCGAAGAAGGGACGGTCGGAGTCGCGCACGAAGAGCTTCCCGGTATCGTACGGAACGAAGTTGATCGATTCCGGGTCCTCGGGATACTCGTCGTTGCCTTCGTTCACGTAACTTTGCACCATGTCGTGGAAAAGCTGGAAGATGTTGCGCATCACCCGTTCCGGCTGCTCCGTGGCGAGACGCATATACTCCTCGAAGGACATGTTCGCCGCCTTCTTGTGCTCGACGATGGTGCGGCTCAACTGCTTTATGACTGTCTCTAGATCTGGCATAGCTTATCCGCCTGTCACAGTATCTGCCGGCTGAGAACCTTGTCTTTCATGGTGTAGACCACACGCTGCCAGGTGATGTCCGCTTCCTCCACCCCTTCACGCCCGGCGCCGCCGCGCGGCTGCTCGATGTGCGCCTCGCTCGTCTCGAGCTGCACCGGCGCCCCCCAAAGGTATTCGATCCCGACCATGGTGTTGGCGATGTATTCGGAGACGAGCTGCTTCCCCTCGAAGTGGTGCACCAGGTACAGGCTCCCCTCCTCGCCACGTTCCGGCGCGATCTCGATGTGGGGGGGATGGTAGAGCGAGGCAAGCACCATGTCACGATACTCCCTGGCGTCCCGGCTCTTCACGTAGTACTGCCAGACCATGCGCTGCGGGTCGAGCCTCTTTCCGGTCACGAAAAGGTCGTAGCGGTCGGTGAATTCCTGGTCCACGAAGTCCTTGATGAAGAGGTAATCGCAGTAGTTGCTCCTGATTTTGAAGAGGTACTCTTCCCCCTTGCCGGCTTCGGTGTCGAAGTGCCGCCTCTTTTCGCGGTCCGAGAGACGGTCGAACTCGTAGCCGGTCTTGCCCTTGTCCCCCGCATCCTTCAACTGGTACATGAGGCGCATGCCGAGCGCGTACGGGTTCATCCCCACCCGCGGCATCGAGGTGACCCCGGCGTGGACGCGGGCGAAGTCCACCTCGTGTCCCTTGATGCGGTCGTCCACGAGGAAGAGCTTCTCGTGCCAGTAGCTCGCCCACCCCTCGTTCATGATCTTGGTGCGGATCTGCGGCTGGAAGAAGATCGAGGTCTTTCTCACCACCTCGAGCACGCTGCGCATCCACTGGTTCTCGTCGCGGGCGAGGAACTCGGAGTTCTCGATCAGGAACTTCATGAGGTCACGGCGTTCCACTTTTTTAACGTTTTGCGACTTGGCGAAATGCGCTTCCATTTCCGGGTACTTAGCGGTCACCTCGGCGAAGAAGATGCGCTCACCTTCTTCCCTGTTCTGGGCGATGGCCTCGTTGTAACGCGCCACCTCCTTCAGGTAGTCGCCAACCGGGATTTTTTTCTCCACCTGGAGGAAGACGTCGAAGTAGTAGTCGAGCCGGCTCGAAGTGGCCGCCTCAGGCGCCGCGAAAAGCGGTGAAAGCTCGTCGTGGTAGGCCACTAGGTTGTCGATGGAGCGGGCGAATTCCAAGATGTAGTCAACCCAGCGTCCCTTCTCCGCCCTCAGCTTCGCGATCACCCGTTTGTCAGAGAGCGCCTGGCCGGTGAAGTCGTACTCCCAGGTGTGGCGGAAGTAGAGGTTGTTCTGGAAGAAGTCGATGTGTCCTAGCACGTGATAGAAGATCATCACGTTCAGCCAGTCCGGGTTGTTGTCGTTATAGAAGGAGATGGGGGGACGGGTGTTGATCACCGTCTCGTAGGGGTTGTGCGGGTAGAGCTCGTACTCCCCCTTGCCCCGGAGCACCTCGACGTCGTGCACCCAGTAGTCGTAGAGCGTCGGGATCATTACCTTAGGAGAGAGCTCGATCAGGTCGCGGTTCGTGACGATGTACTCGAGGCTCTCGTCGGTGAAGGTGAGCCCGGCGGCCCGCGCCCTCTCCTTGCACCCTTCCATGATCGCTTTCGTATGTTGGTTGATGAGTTCCATGACTGCCTCTTACGAGATGAGCCTCTTGATCCCCTCGATGACTCGTGCCTCCTCGGCGTCCTCGTGCATGATGTCCATGCGCAAAAGATCGGGCTTGTCCCGCAAAAGCCCAGAGTTCTCGAGGTAGCGCGCCACCTCGGTCCACTGCGTCCCGGCGTGCTCGGCGATGGTGACCCCCATGCGGCTTACGTAGCTGAGGATCTTAACTAGCTCGGGAATCGACTTGTCGCCGCCGGTGTCCCAGTCGTCGCCGTCGGTACCGTGGAAAACGTAGATATTGTAGTCGGCTGCGAGATTCTCCTTCTCCACGATCTCGTTCACCAGGCGGTACGCGCTCGCCACCTCGGTCCCCCCTGCTACGCGCGAATTGTAATAGGTGTCGAAGTCCGGCACCTCCTTCGCCTCGGTGTCGTGCAGGATGAAACGGGACTCCACCTGCCCCGCGTACTGGTACAAAAGCCAGCTGTAGATCATCACGTGCTGGGTTGCCACGAGCTCGGTCACCTTGCCCGCCATGGAACCTGAGTAGTCGCGCAGGAAGAAAACCATGGCCTGGGGCTCGTAATCCTTCTCCTGTGAGAAGATGCGGTAGACCTTGTCCCGCGGCGAGATCAGGAAACGGGTGGGATCGAGATCGGCCGGGTCCGGCAGATTGCCGAGCGAGATGTTGGTCTCGACGATCTTTCTCAGCGTCGCCTTCTTGTCCAGCACCTGGCCCGAGCCGCGGTTGCGGTCGGTGAGATCGTAAATGTAGCGGGTAAAGGAGCGCTTCTTCCCTTTCTCCTTCAGGTTCGGGAGCTGGAACTGTTCGGTGAGCACACGCCCGAGTTCGTAGGCCGAGGCGCCCATCTCATGGGCCTCCCCCTCGCCCTGCCCGGGCCCCTGCCCCGGTTCCTCACCGGTCTCGCGCACCTTCTGCTCGCCGATGACTTCCCCTTCCTCACCCTTGCCGGAGCCCCCGGTTGAGCCACCCTCACCAGGAGGTCGGATGGTCGGGTCGTGAAGGAACTTCTCCTCTTCCGTCGAGGGAACGACGACGATCTTACCTTTACCCGCCTTGCCCGGCTTGATGAGCCGCCCCACCCGGATCTTCCGGGGGAAGCCGTCCTTTTCGCGCTGCCGGTCTCTTTCCAGAAGCTCGTCGAGTGCCTTCATGTGGAGCTGGTACGGGTTCGGCACCCGCTCCTGCCCCATGAGGACAGAGAGGTCCTGCCAGGCGTAGAGACTGCGGGAGAAGTCCGGGAAAGGACCGTGCCCGCGGCCGGAGGGAAACTCCCTCGTCACGCGCAGCTCCTCCCTGAAGCGCTCCTCACGCTCCGGCTCGAGCCCCTTGGCCTTCAGCTCTTCGAGGTATTTTTGAGGATCTTTCATGGCGTCATCGGCCTTTTAAAAGGCGGGCGAAGATCACTCGCCCCTTGTTTACTTCCACCAGGCGGGCGAATGATCATTCGGCCCACTTTGCATGCATCCCCTCGCCCTTCGGGAGAGGAGCAGGGGTGAGGGCGTCACCCCTCCAGTTCGTCTCTTCGTGGCAACGCCCGAGCTAGCTCTCATCCTCCTGGGTGCAGAAGTACTCGATGGTCTTCTGCGCGCAGGTGCGGCAGTAGCCGAGTTTTCCCAGCATGGTGACGATCATCCTGTCGTAGAGCTTCTGGTTCTCCTCGTTGGTCCGGTTGGCCAGCGCACCGATGAGGCTTCCCGCCCCGGCAATGTCAGATTTGAGCCGCACGTCGGTAACCGCCTTCACCAGTTCAAGGTTGTCCATGAAGTCGTAGCTCGGGTCTACCGAGATCTTCTGGCCGTAGATCTTCCTGATCGAGGTCCGGAACGAGGCGCGCTGTTCCTCAGTCTTGAGGCCGATGCGCTCCTCGACGCTCTTCACGTAGCGCTCGTCGATCTTCAAGGCCTTCAGCTCGCCGGTTTGCGGGTCTTTGTACTTCCACATCCGGTCCGGCCCCAGGTTCTCGGCGTCGATGCCTATGATCATGTTGACGTAGTTCTGCACGTCCTTCTTGATCGCGAAGGGCTCGTCCATGTAGGCGTTAAACATCTCGGTCATGATCCGTTCGCGGTAGAGCTTCTTCCCGGTCTTAAGGTCTTCCAGGTACTTGGCCCGCTCGTTCGGCTCGACCACGTAGTCGAGCACCACCCGCTCGAGGCTCTTGAAGACGTCGTAGGCAACCATGCAGCGCCCCTCATTAGTCTCCGAACTCTCCTTCAAAATCTGGATGCTCCTCCCGAGGCTGCGATGCCCAAGCCCGCGCTGCCCGAAGCGCTTGGTGATGTCCGGCTCCTGCCCCAGGGTGTCGATCACCTCGGCGAGCGCCTTGATGCTCTTCTCGCCGGCCACCTCGCCCGCGGCGAGCTTCATGGTCTCGATCGGGGTGAGTTTCTCCGATCTCGGGAGCCTGGTCAGGACGACACCCACCGAGGCCGCATAGTTCAGGTTCGGGTCCTGGTGCAGCTCCTCCTTGGTGAGGGTTGTTTTCGACTCGCCACCGATGGCGTAGGCGGTGAGCCCTTCCTGCATCCGGTAGTTCGTGTTGTGAGAGACGTAGCAGATGCGGCAGCGGTCGACGATCGGCGCCTCCTCCTTCTCGGCCAGGAACCGGTTGAACTCGGAGTTGTTACTCGTCGCGATGATCATGGAATCGATTGGCCACTTGTACCCGTCGATCTCGATGGCGCGGTTCTGGATCACACCGAGGTAAACCTGTACCAAGTCCTTCTTGTTCTTGAAGATCTCGTCCGAGAAGTGGATGCCGCCACCGGCCACGCGAGCGAGTGCACCGCGGCGCAGGTCGAAGCGGTACGGGTTGTTGGTGTCGGAGAGGTGCAAGAGGCGCTGTATCGACTCCTCGCCCAAGAGGTCGACCGCCGAAGAGGTGATCTTGTCCTTGGCCGGGTACTTGCCGGTCAGCGTGCCGAGGCTCTCGCTCATCGGGACAGGGAGCACCGCAATCGAGTCGAGCACCTTCTCGATATCGTTATCGTGATGCATCCGGATTTCGTTCAGGATGTAGCCGGTACTTGCGCCGAGCGGCCGGTAGTTCCGGTACAGGTTATCCAGTTCGACATCAGAGAACCCCTGCTCGCCGATGAAGCGGCGGCTCTCCTCCGGGTCCTCGAAGAGGTTCATGGCAAGGATCATGGGATCCTCGTACGTCTCCGAGTCGATCTCCCGGATACGTCCGTAGTTCCCCATCTGATCCATGTCCAGGAACCTGAAGCTGTACTTGCGGTTGCGACCTTGCAGGAAGTTGCGGTACTTGCCGCAGAGAAACTCCACGAAGAAGGTCTTGCCGTTGCCAGGTTCCCCTACCAGCACGAACGCCATCTCCTTGCTGGAGCCCCCTTCGGCCGCGTCCTTCACAAAAGAGACGAAGCTGTTGATCTCGTCGTACATGCCGATGGTGTGCTTGCGCCCGGTCCGGAAGATGTTGAAGTCGTAGGTCGTCTTGCCGTTCACGACGACCTTCTCGAACCCCGGCTCCAGGATCATCCGGATGATCCCCTGGAAGGCGTTTTCGAATACCCTTTCTCCCGCCTTGACGGCGGCCAGGTGCTGACGGAGCGTTTCGTTCTTCGCTGTCATGGTTCCCTCCGCGTGTTATTAAACTGCGGTTTTTCTGTTTTAATTGATTTTGATATCCAAAAAAATTATACGCCCGCCCCCTTTACTTTTGCAAAGTCTTTGGGAGAGAGGCTCCGGGGAGGCAAGTGGCGGCGCGGCAGTTCCCTGTTCCGCTGTTAATGCCTGCACTTCGGCGTTTACATTAGAATTTAGCCAAGGTATTGTACCCGGCATTGAGGTTTGTGCAAGCTGCCCCGTAAAACCAAAAACTGCCGGTGGACACCCCGGCGTCGTCTTTTATTTTCCGTTTCGTCTGGTAGGATTTTGCGTGTTCCACCTGGGGGGGACTCTAATTGGGATGAAGAAAAGGAGGTCTAAATGAAGAGGAAGATTTTATGGCTGGTGCTGGCGGCTGTGCTTGTCGCACTGGCAGGATGCGGTGGTGGAAGCGACAGGCCGGTATTGGAAACCACCATTGAGAGCGATTTGAACGTCGACGGTGATATTTTTGAGCCGCTAAACGGCGACCCTCGCATAGTTGCGCAGGGGGCAACCGTTTTGACCGGGGTGACCAGTACCGGAGAGTACCGGGGATTCCTGAGCTTTCCACTGAATGCCATCCCCTTGGATGCCTTCATACATTCGGCGACGTTGACCTTTACACTCGTTCCGCCTACCGACGACATCCCGCTCGAAATGGAGTTGGTTTCCTTCCAGCCGTCGTCCGGGCTACTTCCGTCTTACTACGAGGAGGGGCTCACCATTTACGCCTCGTCCCTGTACACCCTGCCGGCCCCAAACGCTTTCAATCAGGTATCCTTCAACGTCACGTCCCTGATGCGCGAGGCCCAGAGGCGCGGTTTCGACGACTTACAGCTCCGCGTTCTGGAGAACCGCGACTTCACCGTCCAGGGGCTAGTGGAGCTCAGCGAATCGAACTTAACGCCTCCGAAGCTGGTCGTGGTCTACGACTAGCTAGAAAAACCTGCTCACGTCCAGGTCGTAGTGGTAGGCGTCGAGCGTTGCGGTAACGGCCTGGGGGGAGCCGGGGGAGCCAAGAGCGACCACCTCTCCCCCCTCCACCCACTCACCGCTGCTATCGGCGATGATACGCACGAGCGGGTTGTCCCACTGCGCCGGGTCCTCGCTGTTGCCGACCACCACGGCCAGTTCCCCGCCGTCGAGCAGCAGGAGCGAGCCGACCGGGTGGATGCCGACGCAGCCGACGAAGAGTTTCAAGAGCGCCTGATCGTAGGATCTCCCGCTCTGGGAAAGCATCACCCTGAGCGCCTTATGGGGTGGATAGGCGTTCCTGCCGCTCACCCGTGATGAGGTAAGGCCGTCGTAGCTGTCCGCGATGCTGATGATGCGCCCCAAAAGCCCCAGCTTCCGGTACCCGACCCGCGGGTAGCCCGAGAAATCCGCCATCAGGTGGTGCTCGAAGATCCCCGTGATGATGCGGGCGGAAAGATCGTCGAGTCCTTTCAGATTCATCACCTTCCTAACGCCGTACAGGGGATGCCGTTCCATCACCTCCCGCTCCTCGGCGGTAAGCTCCCCTGGCTTGTCCAGCAACTCCGGCGGCAGATCGCAGTACCCGATGTCATGGAAGAGCGCGGCAAGCCCCAGTTCGCAGAGATGGAACTTGTTCATGCCGAGGCGCTTGCCCATCACGAGGGAGAGGATGCAGACGTTGGCGGCGTGGTGCTGGGTGGAGCGGTCGTGGGAACGCATCGTGCTCAGCCCCAGGAGGTCGGCCTCGTGGGTGTAGAGGAGGTCGATCACCTGCTGCACCACGCGCTTCGATTCCCTAAGTCGCAGACGGCGCCCGGAAGCCACCTCCGCCGCGACCTCATCCATCGTCACCAGGAGTTTTCGGTACAACGGGCGGGCCGTGTGTCCACCGCCCCTCACCCGGCGCTGCCGCGTCGAGATGGTCAGCACCTCTTCCGCACGCAGGATATCAAACTCCAGCCCGGTGATCCCCCGCTCTTTGACGGCATCTAGGAACCGCTGGTACGGGTCGTCGCCGGTTTCCGGCTCACGCAACAGGTACGCGAGACGCTGCACCTCCTCCGCGCTCACCTCGGGAGCGAAGGTGATTCTCCCGAGTTGGTGACGCTGCATGAGCTCGATGATGTAGCGGGGCCCCTCGAAACTCGCGATGTCCGGCTTCAGCCGCAACTCGCCCAGGTACAGATGCGCTCCGGTCAGCTGGAGAGAGGCGTCCTCGCTTCTCCCGGCGATCTCCCGCACCACCGCAAGCAGGTTCGTCACCCGCTGCAGGACGGCCGCGTGCCCCGGGCTGTAGTTGGCGCAATTCTTCAAAAGGACGAAGAGGTGCGAGACCAGGGTTTTTCCCAGCCGCGCCATTTCAGCTCCCAGACGTTCCCGGTCTGTCTCGACGCTCACGACCACGCGCTCCCCCTCATCTCTTTCTCCCGGCCTTGGCCGCCCTTGCTTCGCTCACCGCCCGGTCGAGAAGCTCGCGCAACTCCCCCCCTCTTTTCTGGCTGCGCGCCTCCTCCAGAAGGGGGAGGATAGCGGAACCGTTGACGCGCGCAAGCCCAGCCAGGGCGAGCTGCACCGCCTCCTTTTCGTTCCCTTTGTTGAACCAATAGCGTTTCATGAGCAGCTCGCGCAGCATCGGGATGGCACGCTCCTGCCCCAGCTCGCCAAGTGACTGGCATACCGCCATCCGCTCCGGGAAAGGACGCTCCTGGAAATCGTCGGCCGCGGCCAGGGCTACGATCGGTTTCAAGGCGAAGGGTAGCCGCTCACGCGCCAGCACCTGGAGCGCCTTGATGCGCAGCGCGCTTGACTCGTCACGCAGGTACTTGAGGATGTACGGCTTGGACTTTTCATCGTCGGTGCGTTCAAGAAAACCAAGCACCTCGCGCCGGATGCGCGCCTCCCGGTTCGAGGTGAGCCCGAGAATCATCCTGAGCGCCTCGGGTGTCCCGATCAGGGAGAGGATCAAAACGAGGTTCCGTACCAGGTACCAGCGCGGGTCGCTCAAGAAGGGGCGGAAGACCGCGGGATCCTCGCGCCCGAGTTCGACCAGTACCTCGATCAGCAGCTTGCGCACCTTGAGCTTTTCCACCCTTCCGAGCAGTTCACAGATCGGCCCGAGGGCAGGGAGCCCAAGAATAAGGAGCAGCTCCTTCAGCTCGCCATAACCGGTGCTGGCATCGGTGGTGTCCAGGGAGACCTGCAGCGTCTGGACCGTCGTGTCGGAGAGGACCGCGGCGAGCGCCGCTTCGAGCGGAGCCCGCTGTTCTTCTGTGATACCGCTGCGCTGCCTCATCCGATCGAGGAATCGAACCAGCTTCAGGGCATGCCCCATGTCGCCTCCCAGGAGCAAGGTGACGGCAAGGGTTTCCATCATGGAGATGAAGTCGCGGTAGAGTTTGGGGTCCCGGGTCCCCGCCACCGTCGCGGCCAGGACGCCGATGACGTCGTCAAGTCCGTTGCAACGCCCCTCGGCTTCCAGTGCCCCCTGCAGCCATTTCTCCTCGTCGGCGTTCAGCATGAGGAGATGCTTCGGTATCATCCTCGGTGCGGGAGGGGGCTGTTCCAGGAGCGCCTGGCGGATGCGCTCCATGGCCTCGCGCTGGTCACCGGATGTGCCGGACTCCTCGGCCGGAGCACCCTCACGGAAATCCTCCTCGGTCAGGTAGCCTATGTGCTGGAGGTTACGCTCCCAGAGCCGGGTGACGATATCGTCGTCGTTACTCAGGCGGTCAAAGCCGGCGATCCCGAGGAAGGCGGTGAGCTCCGCACTCTGCACCCCCTGGTCGAAGAACAGGGCCCTTATGCCGTCGGCGTAGAGGCGACTCGCGATGCTCTCCTTGGGATCGGTGTTCTCGTACACCTTGGCGCCCTGGCAGCGAAGGGCGAAAGGGTCGACCTCCAGGCTCAGCTCGCCGTAACGCGCGAGGTGCACCGTCATCCTAGTGCCGAGCTCGGAGATGAACCCAATGAGGACCGGGTTGTTCGGCAGATAGATCCTGAGCGCCTTGGAGGTCTTCACCATGGTCTGGATGATCTGCACCACCGAGGCGTGCTCCTCCTTGCCTATGGTGTCTTCTTGTTGCAGCGTCTCTTGCGTCATGCCCTTCCCCGGCGGCTGCCGTACCTCATGTGTTTCCGGCCTGAGTCGTTCTCATCTTTGCCCCGGGTAGTATACGCGGCGGGAGGGGGGCATGTAAAGACGACGTTCTCATGAAAAACGCGGGAAAGGTGCAAAGGGGAGGCTCCGGCTCGAAAGCGGGAGAGGGACCAGCCAGAGGCCGTCGTCGACCGGGTAAAAAAAAGGGGGGACAACCTTGCGGTCATCCCCCCCTTTACTGCCACGTTGCGGCTTTTATTACATCATGCCGCCCATGCCGCCCATGCCGCCCATACCGCCCATGCCGCCCGGCATCGCCGGCATTGCCGGCTCTTCCCTCGGCTTGTCGGCGATCATGGCCTCGGTGGTCATCATAAGACCGGCCACGGAAGCGGCGTTCTGCAGCGCGCTCCTGGATACCTTGGTCGGGTCGATGATGCCGGCCTGGATCATGTCGACGTAAACATCTTCGGCCGCGTTGTAGCCGAAGGCCTCCTGGCCGTTTTTCACCTTGTCGACCACGATGGAGCCGTCAACACCCGCGTTCTGAGCGATCTGACGGATCGGCTCCTCGAGGGCGCGCTTGATCACATTGACGCCGAACTGCTGCTCTGGGGCAAGTTTGAGGTTGTCGAGCACCTTGAGGGCGCGCAGGTAAGCCACGCCGCCGCCAGGGACGATACCCTCGTCGACTGCCGCGCGGGTCGCGTGAAGAGCGTCTTCTACGCGTGCCTTCTTCTCCTTCATCTCAATCTCGGTAGCCGCACCGACCTTGATCACGGCGACGCCGCCTACCAGTTTCGCCAGGCGCTCCTGGAGCTTCTCACGATCGTAGTCAGAGGAGGTCTCCTCGATCTGGGCACGAATCATCTTCACACGGCCCTGGATGTCCGCCTCGGCGCCGTAGCCGTCGATGATGGTGGTGTTGTCCTTGTCGACGGTGATCTTCTTAGCCTGGCCGAGCATGTCGAGGGTGGTGTTCTCGAGCCTGAAGCCGACTTCCTCGGAGATGACCTTGCCGCCGGTGAGGATGGCGATGTCTTCGAGCATCGCTTTCCTGCGGTCGCCGAAGCCCGGGGCCTTGACGGCGCAGACGTTCAGCACGCCGCGCAGCTTGTTGACCACCAGGGTGGCCAGCGCCTCGCCCTCGATGTCCTCGGCGATGATCAGCAGCGGACGGCCGGACTTGGCGGTCTGCTCGAGAACCGGGAGGAGATCCTTCATGTTGGAGATCTTTTTGTCGTGGATCAGGATCGCGACGTTGTCCATGGCCGCTTCCATGCGCTCCGGATCGGTCACGAAATACGGGGAGAGGTAGCCGCGGTCGAACTGCATGCCCTCGACGGTCTCAAGGGTGGTCTCCATCGCTTTGGCTTCCTCGACGGTGATGACCCCTTCCTTGCCGACCTTCTCCATGGCCTCGGCGATGATGTCGCCGATGGTCTTGTCGTTGTTGGCGGAGATGGTGCCGACCTGTGCGATTTCCTTGTGGTCCTTGATCGGCTTGGAGATGCTCTTCAGCTCGGCTACCAGCGCCTCTACGGCCTGGTCAAGACCGCGCTTGATCTCCATCGGGTTGTGGCCGGCAGCGACCAGCTTGGCGCCCTGGCGGTAGATGGCCTGGGCGAGAACGGTTGCGGTGGTGGTGCCGTCACCGGCGACGTCGGAGGTCTTGGAGGCGACTTCCTTCACCAGCTGCGCGCCCATGTTCTCGAACTTGTCTTCCAGCTCGATCTCTTTGGCGACGGTCACGCCGTCCTTGGTGATGAGCGGTGCACCGTAGGACTTCTCGATGACGACGTTGCGCCCCTTCGGGCCCAGGGTCACCTTAACGGCATCTGCCAGGGTGTTGACGCCTTTGAGGATGCAGTTGCGTGCTTCCTGGTCGAACTTGATGATCTTTGCTGCCATTGTATATATCCTCCTTGAATTTTATGAATCGCGATGCGCGTGATAGCGCGAGCTGGCAGGAATTACTTCTCGACGACGCCGAGGATGTCGTCCTCGCGCATGATGAGGAAATCCTCCCCCTCGAGCTTCACTTCGCTCCCTGCGTACTTGCCGAACAGCACCTTGTCGCCCACCTTGAGATCGATCGGGTACACCTTGCCGTCCTCGCCCCTCTTCCCGTTGCCGACTGCCACGACTTCGCCCTGCTGCGGCTTTTCCTTGGCGGTCTCCGGGATGTAAAGCCCACCGGCGGTCATGGTAGCTTCCTCAACCCTCTTCACGATGATACGGTCCTGCAGCGGTCTTAGATTCATGCTTTTCCTCTCCTTTCTTGAGATGCATATGATCTCTTGATATTGAAAAAAATATTAGCACTCAAAACTACTGAGTGCTAAAGACCTGCTAAATATAAACAGCATGCCCTCAAAAATCAAGGGCGCTCTCCAAATTATTTTTCCGCGTGTTATACCCGCGTCACCACTTCCTTTTCGCCAGTTCCTCCGCGTAAAACTTCTGGTACAGGATCTCCCATTCCCGGCTTCCGGGAACCTTGGCCTGGCTGTAGGAGGAGAGCTTCGCGCGCACCGCCTGGTCCACCTGTTCCATGATGGAGAAGAAACCCTCGATGGCCCCCTTGATCGCTTCCAAGGCGCGCCGCTCGTCCGGGAAATCGGCTAGGTCGTCGTTGTAGAGCTTGTCGTATATCTTGTGGGCTATGTGCGAGATGCGGTCTTCAGAGATGTGCATGGTGAGCTCCTTGGTCTGCTTTACCTGCCGGGACGGTTATCACAGGACGATCTTCCTCTCCTTGGCCAACTTGTCCTTGATCATCCTCAGCATCTTGTGCCGGTCGATCCCCGCCCCTCCCGTCGCCTTCAGGGTCTGTTCGAGAAGCGCCTCCGCGTCGCGCTCCAGGTCCTCTTCCCGCTTCAGATCCTGCGCGATGGCCGCTTTGATTGCGGTGAGCACGGCGCTGCGCCCCTGCTTCTGCTCCACGAGTTGGGCTCGTTCCAAATCGCCCAGAACCTTCTCCGCCAGACGTGCGACCTGCTCCTCTTTTAGACGCATCTTCCCTCCCATTTATGAGGATATTTCGTTCGGCGCATTCTACGTCAACCGGGCAAAATTGCAACAGTTTTGGGGTCCGAGGGGCAACGATTCACATTAAAGAAAACAATGTTGATTTCACATTGGGGCAACGCTACAATACAGCCACTTACTCGCTCTCTCTGCGTTGTCCGTGAGGTTATTAACGCCCCTGCGGAATAAATTATTGTACGGGAGCCTGTTTCGGTCGTGGTGAGCTGCCCCATTGCGCGGGAATTGCCTAAAGCGACCTACAGGAGCCCACCTGAATGGGAACTCGCTGTGAGGCCCCCCCAACCAAACGACAAGGCGGAGAGAGCTGTAGCACTGAGGGGATCCGGAAACGGATCCCCTTTTTTCGTCTTGCACTAAGCCCCATATGGATATATAGCAGGAGTTGCTCCGCCTCCAGGTCCTCCATGCAACGTAGAACTTAGAACGTAGAACGGCTCCATGTAGAACGGCTGTTAAGGAGGCCGCATGACTCCCCACTTCCTCCCGAGGCTCGTCAACCCACCATTTGGTGACCCCGGTGTCTACGTCGACTTCCAGTTCGCCCGGCGTGCACTCCTCTTCGACCTGGGCGAGATCGCCTCCCTGGGCGCACGGAAGATTCTCCGGCTTACCGACGTCTGTATCTCCCACACCCACATCGACCACTTCATCGGCTTCGATCTGATGCTGCGCATCATGCTCGGCCGGGATATGAAGCTGCGCCTCTTTGGGCCACCCGGCATCCTGAGCCAGGTCGAGCACCGGCTCGCCTCCTACAGTTGGAATCTGATCCAGAGTTACCCGACCGAGTTCATCATCACCGTGACCGAACTGCATCCCGAAGGGCGGGCGCGACGCGCCCGCTTCAGCTCACGGCGCGTTTTCACGCGGGAAGAAGAGGAAGAGTTCACGTTCCGGGACGGAGTGGTCCACGAGGAGGAGAACCTGAGGCTCACCGTCACCTTCCTGGAGCACAGCGTCCCCTGTCTCGGCTACGCCTTCGAGGAGAAGCTGCACGTGAACTTCATGAAGAACAAGCTTGCCGCACTCGGCCTGCCCGTGGGCGCGTGGCTCTCCGAGGTGAAGCGCGCCGTGTTGCGCGGCGCGCCGGACGATACCGTGTTCAAGGTGACGGTACCCGAAGGCAAGGTGCGCGAGCTCTCCCTCGGCGAGTTGAAGGAGCAGGTACTGCAGGTAGTCCCGGGCGAGAAGATCGCCTACGTGACCGACACCGCATACACGCCGGAAAACCGGTGCCGCATAGTGAAACTGGCACAAAGGGCCGACTACTTCTTCATTGAGGCGGTTTTTCTCGATGCCGACCGCGAAAGGGCCCGCGAGCGGGCGCACCTGACCGCCAGGCAGGCCGGAACGCTCGCACGCGAGGCGGGTGCGGCACGCGTTATCCCCTTCCACTTCTCCCCGCGACACCTGGGCGCCGAAGAGGAACTGCGTCGGGAAGTGGCGGAGGCCTTCGGGAGCTGACCCGAACCCGCCCCCTCACCCCGGTCCTCCCGCCGAAACACTTCGGTCCGCGAAGGCGGAAGAGAACCTGGGGGTGAGAGTCGCACGCTGCGCCGAACAAAAAGGGGGACCCGGTACACCGGGTCCCCCTTTTTCTACTTATGAATAACGCGATACCTAATCGATCCTGAGAGCCACGAAGAGGGAGGCGTCGCCCCTTTTGAGCAGCATCTTCAGGTAACCACCCTTCTTCACGGCCGCAATAGCCTTGCTGTAATCCTTCACGCTGGTGACCTTGACGCCGTTGATCTCCCGAATCACGTCCCCCTCGGCGATGCCGGCACGCTCGGCGAGGCTATCCGCATCGACGTCGGTAACAAGCACCCCCTTCTCGCCCTGGAGCCTCAGTTGCTGTGCACGCTCCGCCGAGAGATCGGCCACCTTGAGGCCGAGACGGTCGCCGCTCACCGCGGCGTCTTCCTCCTCGCCGTCCTTCAACTTCTCGATGGTGACCTGCAACGGCACCTGCTTGCCGTCACGCAGCACCACGAGCTTCACCGTTCTCCCCACCGCCGTTGCGGCAACGCGGCGCGGCAGCTCGCTCATCTCCTTGATGTGGTGACCGTCGTACTCGAGGATGATGTCCCCGCCCTTGACACCGGCCTTCTCGGCGGGGCTGTCCTTGATCACCTCGGCAACAAGCGCCCCCGCCTCCCCTTCCATACCGAAGGACTGTGCGAGATCCTGGGTCACCTGCTGCACCGACACGCCGAGCCATCCGCGGGTCACTTTGCCGCTCTCCTTCAACTGGGGCAGGATGTCCTTGGCCATGTTGATCGGGATGGCGAAGCCGATCCCCTGGCCGCCCGAGACGATGGCGGTGTTGATCCCGATTACCTCGCCGTCGGTGTTGAAGAGGGGACCGCCGGAGTTGCCGGGGTTGATCGAGGCGTCGGTCTGGATGAAGTCGTCATAGGGCCCGCTGCCGATAACGCGCCCCTGGGCGCTGATGATCCCCGCGGTCACCGTCTGCGCGAGACCGAAGGGGTTGCCGATCGCCATGACCCAGTCCCCGACCTCGATCTTGTCGCTATCCCCCAAAGGTGCCACCGGCAGGTGGCCCTTGGCGGCGATCTTTATCAGTGCGAGGTCGAGCTTGTCGTCGCGTCCCTTCACCTCGCCCTTGAATTCGCGGCCATCGGAAAGCTTCACCTTGATCTCGTCGGCGTCCTTCACCACGTGGTTGTTGGTGATCAGGTAACCGTCGTCACTGATGATGAAGCCGGAGCCCATGCTCCTTTGTTTGTAGGGGTGCTGCCTGGGCGTTTCGAAGAACTTTTCGAAGTAGTCCTGAAAGGGGTCACCGCCTGGACCTACGTTCGGGTGCTTCTTCATGCCTACCGTTTTGGAAGTGCTGATGTTGACCACCGCCGGCTTTAGTTTCTTGGCCAGTTTGGCAAAGTCGGGGGTTAGGGTCGCGGCTCCCGCTACTGCGGAGAAAAGGGAAGAGAGGAATAAGCTTAACACCAGGAATCTTGCTACGATTGCTGCCTGCATGGCTACCTCCTGAGGGTTTGAGTAGGGTAAAGCTAATACCGCTCCCGGACTTTGTCAAGACTTCCGACACTCGACCGCTTCCAAAGAAAAAACGGACCCCTCCCGGTCGTGTTTCGACTGGAAAAGGTCCGTTTTATTCAGCAGGACAGGTGCCTTCGGCCTCTGCTTATTCTTCTTCTTTGAGGATGTAGCCTACGCCCCTCACGGTGTGGATGAGCTTCTTGTCGGCGTCGCGGTCGATCTTCTTACGCAGGTAGTTCACGTAGACGTCGATGATGTTGGTGAAGCTGTCGAAGGTGTAGTCCCATACGTGCTCGGCGATCATGGTCCTGGTGAGCACCTGGTGCGGGTTGCGCATGAAGTACTCGAGCAGGCCGTACTCCTTCGCGGTAAGGTCGATCTCCTTGTCCTTGCGCCACACCTTGTGGGTTACCGGGTCGAGACGCAGGTCGGCGAAACGGATCTCGGCACCGCGGTCGAGCTCGCTCCTCCTCATCAGTGCACGGACGCGGGCGAGCAGCTCGGCGAACGCGAACGGCTTGGTCAGGTAGTCGTCGGAACCGGAATCAAGACCAGCCACGATATCTTCTACGGAGTCCTTTGCGGTCAGCATCAGGATCGGGGTGACGTTCTTCCGCTCCCTGAGCTCCTTCAGAACGGACAGGCCGTCCTTTTTCGGGAGCATCCAGTCGAGCACGATCAGGTCGAACGGCTTCTCCAGCGCAAGTTTCAGCCCCTCTTCACCGTCCGCCGCGGTGGTGACTTCGTACTGCTCTTCTTCGAGCCCGCGCTTTATGAAGCTGGCAACCTTCTTCTCGTCTTCAACCACCAGAATTTTCATGTTGTTTTCCCTCTCTTTGTTAAATATGTCGACCTCTAATCGTGCCTGATATCACCATGGAGCCGGCTCAGGATCTCTGCCGCGGACTCCTCAACGGATTTGTTGGTTACATCGATGACCAGCCATGCGGGGTGGTCCCGGTAAAAGCGCCGGCAGTACGCCAGCTCCTCTTCGACCAGCCTGAAATCCGCGTAACTGCCGCGCGGGCTCTGCCTGAGGTTTCTCAGGCGCGCCGAACGGATGTCTACCAGCCGCTGGGTGCTGATGATAAGGCCAACCACCCGCTCCGGCTCAACTTCTTCCAGCTCCGGCGGCGGTTCGATCCCCTGGATGATCGGGACGTTCGCCACTTTGTACCCCTTGTGCGCCAGGTACATGGAAAGTGGCGTTTTGGAGGAGCGGGACACCCCGACCAGAACGATGTCGGCCTTGTGCAGGTTGCGCGGCTCCTGGCCGTCGTCCTGCTTTACCGTGAAATCAACCGCCTCCATGCGGCGGTAGTACTCCGAGTTCATCTCGTACTGCAGGCCGGGAAGCTTCTGCGGCCTCATTTCCAGAAACTCGGCAAGCTTGAAGAGAAGCGGCGTGATGAGGTCCACCGCATCGAGCTGCCTTGCCTCGCATTCGTTTCTTACGAACTGCGCCAGTTCCGTGTTGACCAGGGTGTAGAAGATTATGCCGGGGGTCTTGGCGACCTCGTCCAGAGCCTTCAGGATGTCTTCCTGGTTTCTGATCTGCCCGACCCGGCGCAGCCGGACGTCCACGTCCTTGAATTGGGTCAGCGCGGCCCGCGCCACCCTCTCCACCGTCTCACCCGTTGCATCCGAAAGTAAATAGACGTGATACATCTTTAATCACCCAAAATCCGCGACCTTGCGGGGTTCTTTCCGCCCGCCCAGCCAAATTCATTAGATATATACCATGTTTTTTCATTTTAGGCAAAACTAAAATTTAATGGGAAAAGCTTCTCGATTTTTCTTATCGACACATGCCCGAAAAATTTTAATTATAATTACGCCCGACTTTTTTTGGATGTCAAGGTTTTCATTGCCATTTCCTTTATTTCTCTGCTAGTTTAATCCGGCATTCGCAAACCCCAAAGGAGACAAAAACTCATTATGACCACGGACTGGGCCGAAATCGCCTGCGACGTCCCCGCCGAAATGGTGGACACATTAGCGGACTTCCTCGTCGAACTGACCGGCAACGGCGTCGGCATCGACAACATGCACCTCGATACCTTTTCCCTCGATTCCCTCGAGGATAGCAGCATCAAAACCGTCAAGGGGTACCTCCCTCTCGACGACTCCCTGGAGGACATGCGCATCAAGGTGGAGCAGTTCCTCGCCACGCGCGGACCCGAATTCGAGGGGTACGTCTACAAGCCTCCCGTCGTCACCGTCATCAAGAACGAAGACTGGGCCAACAACTGGAAGGTGCACTTCAAGCCGGTCCGTATCGGCAGGCGTCTGGTCATTAAACCGACCTGGGAGGAATACCAGGAGGTGGCAGGCGACTTGGTGATCCAGATCGACCCCGGCATGGCGTTCGGCACCGGTGCCCATCCCACGACCAAGATGTGCCTCGAGTCGATGGAGCGGATCGCCCTCGACCATTGCGGCGGCGTGCTCCCCTCCCCCGTTCTCGACGTCGGGACCGGCTCCGGCGTGCTCAGCATAGCCGCCGCCCTTCTCGGCGCCGGCGCCATTACCGCCGTCGACATCGACCCCGAGGCGGTGCGCGTCACCCAGGAAAATCTCGAGCTAAACGGTGTGGCCGACCGGGTGGCAGCATCCACCACGGACCTCGGCAAACTCCCGGGCAGCTACCCCGTGGTCGTCGCCAACATCCTCGCCGAGGAACTCGTACGCCTCTCCGACCAGCTCATCTCCCGCGTCGCCCCCGGCGGATGGCTCATCCTTTCCGGCATTCTGACCGAGAAGGAAGAGCTCGTTCTCGCCGGCTTCCCCTCGCTCACCCTCGTAGAAAACCCCAGGGAGGCCGAGTGGTCCTGCCTTACCCTGAGAAAACCCCAGTAGCGGATGCGCAGTTTTTTCCTGGGCGACAACGCCATCAGTGACGGTGAAGCCGTCGTCACCGGTGAGCTCTACCGGCACATGGCCCGCGTGCTGCGGCTCAAAGAAGGGGCCGAGGTTGAGCTCATCGATGCCGGCGGGGTGAGGCACTGCGGTACCATCGCGGAGGTGGGGGCAAAATCCCTCACCGTCCGCATCGCCGCGAGCGCCGCACTTGCCGAAGAAGAACCCGCCATCAGCATCACCCTCTACCAGGGGCTCCCAAAGGGGGAGAAGCTGGACCTCATCCTGCAAAAGTGCACCGAGCTCGGCATCTCCGAGGTGGTCACCTTCGACGGCGCGCGCTCCATTGTTAAATTTCGGGGCGAGAAGACGGCAGGAAAACTTGCGCGTTTCGAGAAAATCGTGCAGGAAGCGGCCCGGCAGTCGGGGCGTGGTGTCGCGCCGAGGGTCGCGATAGGCGGGAATCTGAAGGAAGTGCTCAAGGAGTCGCGGCAGGATGTGAAGCTGCTCTTGTGGGAAGGGGAGGACGAGAACACGCTGCGGGAAACGCTGGCCCGTCACACGGAGCCAAAGAGCGTGGCGATTGTCATTGGCCCTGAGGGGGGCTTGAGCCCTGAGGAAGTAAAGGAGGCACTCGCCTGCGGTTTCACCCCGGTCACCCTCGGCAAGCGGATCCTGCGCACCGAGACCGCGGGGCTTGCCATGGTCTCGATCCTGCAGTTCCACTGGGGCGACATCAGGTAGCAGGTGATAATCCTTAGCTGAGCGCCACCACCAGTGCTGCAATGGCCACCACCAAAGAAACCGCCGTCGCAGCCATCAAAACTTTCTGACGGGCCAGCACCACCTTCAGCGTCTTAACGGCAAGTTGCAGGTGCCCGGAGGTCTCAAGAAGCGCCTTCTCCAGTTTGCGGTTCTCCTCGTGGAGCTGCTGCACCCTCGCCTCCAGGTCGCTTGCAGCGCCGTCCCCCATGAATCGCCCCTTGGCCCGGTTCGCCATCTCCACCACCACCGGGAGGTTCTCGAACACCCTCCCCCACGGGATCTTCGTCGCCGCGATCTTCGCCACGCTCCAGATACTCATCTGTACCTCCGTTATTTGCTTTCCGCGGCCCTGCACCGCCCTTGGTCTTGTCTTGGCCGTTATGAGGGGCGCGCTCGTTGCCCCGGGTTTCTCATCCACCCGCGACGATATCGAGAAACTGTCGCGCGAACAGCGGTCCCTTTGCCGCATCCTCGTGCTTGAAGAAGACGAAGGCGTCGCGCCACCCCTGCCTGTTGACCAGATCCACCCACTTCCCCAATTCCGCAGCCCCGTACTCCTGACGCCTGAGCCTCAGGTATCCCCACGCCGCAGTCGCCACCGCAGGCATCGCTTCGTCTTCCTCGCTGTCCACCAGACATAGCGCCGCATCGTTTCGCTGCATCAGGGAGAAGACCTCGTCGTCGAACCAGGAGCGGTTGCGAAACTGAAGGGCGACCCGGCGCCCTGGAGGGACCAGGGACAAAAAATCGTGCAGCAGGGGGACGTCCTTCTTAAGGCTTGGCGGTATCTGAAACAGCACCGCCCCCAGCCGCTCTCCAAGCACCCCGGCCACATCGAAGAAGTAAGAGACCGCGTCGTCGACCTCCCGCAGACGCCGGACATGGGTGATGCTCTGCGGCGCTTTGAGCGCGAAACGGAAAGCTTCCGGGACCTCACCGCGCCACCCTTCCAGCAGTGAGGGCTTCGGCATGCGGTGGAAGGTGTTGTTGATCTCCACACCGTTGAAGCTCGTCCCGTAAAAAGCGAGCATCTTTTGCCCTGCGAGGTGCTCTGGGTAGAAGCTACCCTTCCATGCCGCGTACGAGAACCCGCTGGTGCCTACGTATAGAGCCATCTTCTCCCCCGCCCGGTCCCTTCCCACTCCAGCTTCATATTTATACAACACCCCTTGCCGCGCACAAGGAGTTCTAATGGAAATCAGCGGCCGGCGGGTCTCATCTACGAAAAAAGGCGGGTTCACAGGAACCCGCCTCTTAGGCACATCGATTATGTACGCTCTTTAGGAAATGAGCGAGACCAGCTCGTCGCCAAAGGCCTCGCGCTGCCAGCGCTTCAAAAGCGCGTTATGGGAGGAGCCGGGCTCGGCCAGGGCCTCCAGAAGCGTATTGTTGGCGACAAGACCGACGCCGAGCCCTAGCTGGGCCGACTTCGCCTCGCGCCAGACCTTGAGGCGCTTCACCTTTTCATCCTGGATCCGGTCCAGCACCGGACGACGCGACTGCTGGACCTGGGGGAGCTTATCCTGCGGCACCGCAAGGCCGGCGACGACCGCCTGCAACAGGCCGCGACCCAGGCGTTCGATCAGCTTCGAGGACATGCTGTGGATGCCGACCAGCTCGAAGTTGTTCCTCGGCTGCTTCTCCGCTAGCTCGCGCAGCAGGTCGTTGCTCAGGATACGGAAAGGGGGGACGTCGGCGCTGCGCGCCTTCTCGTCGCGAAACTTCAAGAGCTCCTCGAGGACGGCAAGCTCGCGCGGCTTCATCTTGTTGGCACCCTTGAAGCGCAGACACATGAGCTCCCCTTCGCGTGAAGGGGAACGCACACCGGCCACCAGCTCCGATTCCTCCTCCACCCAGGTGAGCCGCCCCTTGCCGACCAGTTCCTGCTCGAGCTGACGGTAAAGCGGGATGAGGAGGGAGGTGTCCTTCATGGCGTATTCCAGCATCTCCGGCGAGAAGGGACGCTTGCTCCAGTCCGCCTTCTGGTAACGCTTGTCCAACTCCACCCCGAAACGCTTCTTCAGCAGCGCCGCAAGGCCGAACTCGCTCTCGCCGAGGAACTGGCTGGCGATCATGGTGTCGAACAGGTTCACGACCTCGATGCCGAAGTCGCGGTACAGCGAACGCATGTCGTAGTCTGCGCCGTGGAAGATCTTCTTGATGGCGGGGTTCGCGAAGATAGGGGCGAGCACCCTCACATCGAGATCGGCCAACGGATCGATCAGGCGGTTTTCCTGCTCGGAAGAGACCTGGATCAGGCAGACCTTCTCGGTGTAGTGGTGCAGCGAGTCGGCCTCGAGGTCGAAAGCCAGAACCGTCTCTTTCGCGAGCCGCTCGACGAGTTCATCCAGGGTCTTTTGGTCGGTGATGAGGTATGCCGCTGCGGGATTTGTAGCTTTATGTCTGTTCTGCAAAAGTCTCCGTCCGTTTCTGCATCTCTATATGCGGTCAAAATGGTTAGCTGGGCAGGATGCCGGCGGGCTGGGCCAGTCGACGCGCCAGCCGCAAAGATTACAACTTTTTCACCTTATACACAAGTGCCTGAATATCTTTTTTGCGAAAAAACTTCTCGTTCAGGAAACGGTTTACCGCCCCGGGCCGATCTCGACCAGGGCCTGCACGGTGCGCTCCATCTCCTCTTTCGTTCCGATGCTGATACGCAGGCCGTGGCTGAGCTTCGGGTCGGTGAAGTGCCGCACCAGGATCTTTCTGTCGTAGAGCCCCTGGTAGACGCGGGTGCCGTCTCGGTCGGGAGGGGAAGCGAAGACGTAGTTCCCGCTGGACGGAATCACGTGGTAGCCGATCTTTTCAAGTTCGGCGCTGAACCAGGCGCGCGTCTCCTTGATCTTCGCTACGCATCCGCGGAAATACTCCTGGTCGCTCAGCGCGGCAGCCGCTGCGGTCTGGGCCAGGCGGTCCAGGTTGTAGTGGTCGCGGATCTTGTTGAGTGCAGCGATCACCTCGGGACGGGCGATGGCGAGGCCAAGCCTCATGCCGGCGAGCGAATAGCTCTTGGAGAAGGTCCGGGTGACCACGACGTTGTCGAGAGAGCGCACGAGCTCGAGCGAGGTCTCCTCGGCGAAATCGGCGTACGCCTCGTCAACGACGAGTACCCCTGAGAGCCGGCCTGCCAGATCCGCTATGTACTTTTGGCTGTAGGTGAAGCCAAGGGGCGCGTTCGGGTTGGTGAGGAAGAAGAGCTTCGCATCGTAGCGCTCCGGAATCCCCTGCGGCTCGAACGCCTCGGAGAGCCCGAAGGTGCGCACCTTGGCGCCCTGGATCTCGGCAAGCGTCCCATAATAAGAATAGGAGGGATGGATGTAGGCGACCTCCTCCCCCTCCCCGGCAAAGGCGCGGATCAGGTTGTTCAGCACCTCGTCCGAACCGTTGGCCATGATGATCCATGAGGGATCGAAACCGTACAGCCGGCCGGCTTCTTCGCGGGCCAGGCGGCTCGCGGCGTCCGGGTAACGGCGCAGCCCCTCGCCGACCTCGGCGGTGATCGCCTCGATCACCCGCGGTGACGGCGGATAGGGGTTCTCGTTCGTGTTCAGCTTGATGTAGGAGGCCGCATCTTCGGGCTGGAAGCCGGGGACATAGCCTGCCATATCTGCGATGTTTTTTCGCAGGGCACTCATGGCAACTCCTTTGCTGGCAGATTCAGGGTGTGAATATAACCAAATTTCAACGGGAAAGTCAAAGATCGCCGCGATTAGTAGCGCTCGAGCTCCCGGTAGAGGGTGGTGCGTCGGACCGGCGTGAAGCCGGCACCCTTGATCAGTTCAATCATCTGCTGCTGCGACATGCGGAAGCGACATCCCGCCGCGGCGACCACGTTCTCCTCGAGCATGGTCCCCCCCACGTCGTTCGCGCCGAAGAATAGGGCGACCTGGGCCATCTTGGCTCCCTGGGTCACCCAGCTTGCCTGGATGTTTTTGATGTTGCGCAGCACGATGCGGGAGAGCGCCAGCACCTTCAGGTATTCGACGCCGCTCGCCGTCTCGCCGCCAAGCTCGGTGTTCCCCGGCTGATAGGTCCAGGGGATGAAGGCGGTGAAACTGCCCCCCTCGACCTGCAAGTCACGCACTCGGAACAGGTGCTCGACGATGTCCTCTATGCGCTCCTTGCTGCCGAACATCATGGTCGCCGTGGTGGACATGCCGAGTTTCGCCGCCTCGCGCATCACCGTCGCCCATCCCTGCCACCCGATCTTCTTCGGGGAGATCTCGGCGCGCACGCTGTCCACGAGGATCTCGGCGCCGCCGCCCGGGACGGAATCGAGCCCCGCCTCCTTGAGGCGCGCGAGCGTTTCGGGGATGGAGAGTCCGGAGAGCCTTGCGGTGTGGGTGATCTCCGCGGGAGAGAGCGAGTGGTTCTGCACGCCGGGGAAGCGACGCTTGATCTCGCGGAAGAGCTTCTCGAAATAGGTGACGTCGAGGGAGGGGTGCAGCCCACCCTGCATCAGGAGCTGGGTGCCCCCCTGGTCCACGAGTTCCTGGATCTTCGCCATGATTTCGCCGTTCTCCAGCAGGTAGGCGTCCGAGGCGTCGGCGTTTCTGTAGAACGCGCAGAACTTGCACTGCGACTCGCAGACGTTGGTGTAATTAACGTTGCGGTCGACCACGAAGCTCACGCACCCATCCGGGTGCATGCTGCGGCGGATAGTGTCGGCGATGCGACCGACGGCGACGAGGTCCCCCTCGGTGAGGCACCAGAGGGCCTCTTCACGGGTCAGTTCGGCGCCGGAGGCTACTTTTTCATTTATTGTTTTGAGCATGGTGAACCTGCCATTTTCTTTCGGCTCGCGGCAACGGGGTTGTGGACCCGGTGGACCTGGTGAGGCCGTGGAGCCGGTGGACCGTCCGTGGACGGGGATACTAGTAAACGTGCAGTTCGCGGTAGAGCGTGTCGCGCTCGACCGGGATACGCCCCGCCTTGCGGATCATGGCGACGATGGCGTCGCGGCTCATCGCCTGCGGCGTCTCGGCGCCGGCATCGTGGCCGATGCGCTCCTCTACAACGGTTCCGTCGAGATCGTTGACGCCGAAGCAGAGCGAGACCTGCGCGATCTTCTCCCCGAGCATGACCCAGTAGGCCTTCACGTTGGCGAAGTTGTCGAGATAGATGCGCCCGACCGCGAGGGTCCGCAGATCGTCGACGCCGCTCGTGCCGCTGCCGCCGATCTTAAGCTCCGAGTGCTCGGGCTGGAAGGCAAGCGGGATGAAAACCTGGAAGCCGCCGGTCAGGTCTTGCAGCTCCCTTAACTGACGCATGTGGTCGACGCGGTCGGCAGCGCTCTCCAGGTGCCCGTAGAGCATGGTGGCGTTCGATTTCAACCCGGCCTCGTGCACCTGTTTCATGATCGAGAGCCACTCTGCGCCGCTTATCTTCTCGGGGCAGAGCTGGTTGCGGATTTCCGGGGCGAAGATCTCTGCGCCGCCGCCGGGAAGCGAACCGAGCCCGGCCTCTTTGAGCTTCTCGAGGGTCTGCGGGATGGTGAGCTTGGCAAGGTCGGCAAGGTAAGCGATCTCGACCGCGGTGAAGGCCTTCACGTGCAGGTCGGGAGAGACCGACTTGATGGTAGCGAGCAGTTCCAGATAGAACTCGAAGGGGAGATCGGGGTGCAGCCCGCCGACTACGTGGATCTCGGTTGCCCCCTGTTGCAGCGCCTCCTCGGCCCGGGCACGCACCTCGTCCAGGGACATCAGGTAAGCGCCCTTCTCGCCGGGCCTTCTGAAGAAGGCACAGAAGCGGCAGCGGTTCACGCAGATGTTGGTGTGGTTGATGTGGCGGTTGACGTTGAAGAAGACCTTGCGGCCGTTACGCCGCTCGTTCACGGTCTGGGCCAGTTCACCAAGCGCCAGGAGGTCGGGGTACTCAAAGAGAAAGAGCGCCTCGGCTTCGTCGATGCGCACTCCGGAATTCACTTTTTCTGCTATCGCTGCAAAGTTCATTGCTGCTTTTTCCTTTCTTGTCGGACGTCAGACCAGTCAGACCAGTCGGACGGGTCGGAAGTGGCGGACCGGCAAACTCACAAGCCCGCCTATGCTTCGGCACCCCAGCGTTTGAAGAGATTGTGCTCGACCTGCACGCTGTCCAGCACCTTCCCCACCACGAAGTCCACCAGATCCTCAAGGCTTTGCGGCTTGTGGTAGAAACCGGGCATCGCGGGTACGATACGCACACCCAACCGGGAGAGCTTCAGCATGTGCTCCAGGTGTATCGCGTTGAAGGGGGTCTCACGAGGCACCAGCACGAGCGGGCGCCCCTCCTTGAGCATCACGTCGGCCGCACGCTCGAGCAGGTTGCCGGCGTTGCCGCAACTGATGCGGGAGAGCGTTCCCATGGAACAGGGAACCACGATCATGGCATCCGGCGCGGAAGAACCGCTGGCGATGGGGGCGAAAAGGTCGTCGCTGGCGTAGTAACGCAGCCCGTCACCCTCATACCCAAGCCAGCCGCGCAACTGTTCCTGCACCTCTGCGGCCGTCCCCCCCCAGGAAAGCCCGCACTCCTCGCGCAGAACGGTGAACCCCGCCGCGGTGATCAGGACGCTGACCCGGGCCCCACACTTGAGCAGTTCCTCGACAACCCTCAGCCCGTACACGCTGCCGGAGGCACCGGTTATGGCGACTACGAAGTGCTGCTTGCTCACAGCGCACCTGCGGTCATCGTGTCCAGTAAAGTGGCGAAGAAGAGGGTCACGCTGATGTAACCGTTCATGTTGAAGAAGGCCGCATCGAGACAGGAGAGGTCCCCGCCGCGCAACAGGTGATGCTCATACAGCAGCATTCCGCAGGTGGCGACCACACCGGCCAGAAAGAAATGCCCGAGCCCGAGATGGAAGTACAGGCCGATCAGAAAGAGACAGGAAACGACGTGGAAGATGCGCGAGGTCCAGAGCGACCCGTTGACGCCTAGCCTCGCCGGAATGGAGTGCAGCCCGCTTTCACGATCGAAGTCCATGTCCTGCAGCGCGTAGAGGATGTCGAACCCGGCCACCCAGAACAGCACAGCGAAGGCAAGCAGGAAGGCGGGGAGGTCGGCGCTGCCGCGAATGGCGATCCATGCACCGAGCGGTGCACCGGCAAGACAGATGCCCAGGACCACATGGGCCAGCGAGGTAAAGCGCTTGCAATACGAGTAGAGCAGGATGAAACCGAGCGCCACCGGTGAAAGGTAGAGGCAGAGCGGGTTCAGCATGCGCGCCGCGAAGAGCATGAGCAGCACGGAAATGGCGATGAAGAGGAGCACGGCGCCGCGCCCCAGAAGGCCCGCCGGAATAGCACGCCCCGCGGTGCGCGGGTTTCTGCCGTCGATCTCGGCGTCGATCACACGGTTGAGCCCCATGGCTGCGGTACGCGCCCCGACCATGGCGAGGATGATCCAACCCGCCTGGGCCAGCGTCGGCACCCCACGGGCAGCCAGTACGGCACCGGTGAAGGCGAAGGGAAGCGCGAAAATGGTGTGGCTGAACTTTATCATCTCCAGGAAAATTCTTACCCTGGCGTATATCGTCATCTCTACTCCTGCGTGACTACTCATGAACTACCTTTCCCGCCCGTCGCTGTCGAAGAAGCCGTACTCCCGCCACCTCTTCTCCACCCGGGCGCTTACCGATGCGTCCTGCCGTACTTTATCCGAAACAAGTCCCCCTTCCTCAGGAAGCTTGTCCGTCGCGTCGACCCCGAGACAGCCGTCGGGCGTCACCACCAGGTCGCGCGGAAATTGAACCGCGTTCAGGGCCTGCCAGAACCCTTCCGCAATGGTCAGCTCCCCTTCGGGCCGATCCACGACCACCAGGAGCTTTCCCCGTTTCAGCCATCCCTCGCTGCGCAGCCTTTCCAGGACCCATCGTCCGCCCCCCGGCGCCTTCTTGTCGATGGCGACGATGGCGCAGCCGTGAAAGATCCCCTCCAAAGGCATAACCAGGTCGACTATCTCGGGACAGTCGCGCCGCAAAAACGGGAGCAGCAGCCGCTCTCCGGCCTTGGCGAGGTAGCAGTCTTCCATGGGCGGAGGACCGACCACGGTGGCCTGGCAGATGGGATCTTTTCTGTGGGTAATGCAGGTTACCCGCAGCAGCGGGACCTCTTCCCCCGGATCGTATGCGCCGGTGTGGTTCCCGAAAGGCCCCTCGGCCCGGGCCACTCCCGGCTCGATGACACCTTCAATCACTATCTCGGCGAAAGCCGGAACCAGGAGATCCGAATCGAGGCAGCGCGTCATCTCCACCGGCGCCCCTTCGAGGTAACCGGCAAAAGCGGCCTCGTCCACTCCTTGCGGCAGGGGAAGTGCGGCAGCCAGGGTCAATGCAGGGGACGCACCTACCGCGATGGCGACCGGCATTGGTTTGCCCGCATCGCGGTACTTGCCCCAGTGCGCATGGCCACCGCTTCCCGACTTCCAGCGAATCCCCGCGGACCGATCATCGAAGATGCGCACCCGGTACATGCCGCAGTTGACGGCACCGGTGGCGTGGTCGCGCGTGAAGACTAGGGGAAGGGTGATGAAGCGCCCTTTTTCGCCGGGCCAGCTCTTCAGGAAAGGGTAACGTCCCAAGTCCGGAGTACGACAGACCACTTCCTGGCAGGAAGGGTCCCGCACCAAACGCGGCGCCGGGGCCAGGTCCGGAGACTCAAGCAGGTGTTCCATCTTGCCGGTCAGTTGGGAGAGGTTCTCAACCTGGAGTGCGAGCGCCATCCGCAGGGGTGAGCCGAAGAGATTGGTTGCCAGCGGGTGTGAACTTCCCTTCACGCTCTCAAAGAGAAGCGCCTTGCCGCCGTTGGGGAGCTTGCTCTGGCGGTCCGTGATGCAGGCGATCTCCAGTTCGGGATCGACCTCCGCATCCACCCGCTGCAGTTCTCCCGCCGCGTCCAGCTCGGCAAGAAACCCGCGTAAGTCCCTGATGGCCATGCACACTCCGCAAATAACCTGAACTGCAAGTTTTTAACACTTCCACCGGGCGATGACAACGTTTTTCTTCCCCCAGACCAGGGCGCCCAAAGCATCCCGCGCAGCTCCAGTCTCAGTCTCCGGAATGCGCAGCTGTTCATGAGCCTTCCCCCCGGACTTGGCAGGCCGTGCTGCTAGCCAAGTTTGGTACAGCACCCCCCAAAGCTGCGCAAACGCTGAACATCAACTTTTTGAAAATAGCGAGCAAAATTTCTCCAGTTCAGAAGAATTAATGCCGATAAGTGGACTACATACGACGTTTCTGTCACATGAGAAAATTCTGGCACCGTGTATGTAATAGAGGTAGCAACCAGGTAAAAAAGGGGGGCTTCCATGAACACCTACACCACCACGAACCACGCATCCCGCAAAAGCTCATTCAGCGCAAGAACCAGGGCGCTTCTTCTCTCGATTTCCTTGGTGGTCATCGCCGGCTGCGGCGGTGGCGGAGGCGGCAGCGCCCCTGCAGGCGTCGACACAACTCCGACCGCGCCGAGCAACTCCTACACCATCACGAGCGACGGCTACGGGCTGGCAAAGGTGACCTACCTCTCCTCCAGCAAATCCGATCTCGGGATCGTGTTCCGCGCAGCCATCGCGACGAGCCTCACCGATCCGGACTACAAGACGGTCACCCGCATCGACATCGACCCCGGTGCTGCGATCACGCCGCAGGCGGTGTACTCTCTGGGGAGCGGTGGAGCGGCCCCTGCTTTCCCCGGCAGCGTCTACTTCCTCAACGGGCAACCTTCTACCCTGATTAGAACGATCGGTGGCACGATCAGCTTCACCCGTTACGGCAGCAACACCGGGGACAGGGTGAGTGGAAGCTACAACGCGATAATAGAAGACGACAACAACCCGGCCAAGCCTACCTACACGGTCGCCGCGAGCTTTGACTTCGTGATCGACAGCTACGGCCCGGCACCGGCCCCTTAACCAAACATAAAAGGCCTGAAAAACCACCGCCGCCGGCAGCAACACTGCCGGCGGCGGTTTTTTTCCTCTCCAGTCTGCCCCCCTGATCGAAAACCGACTCATGAATGAAGCTGGGTGCCACCTGCCGCAGCGGCAAGACAGATGCGCCGATGCACCCGCCCCACCTCTCATTGGAAAAATAACTTTATATTTTTCAAGCAATTTGGTATTGTGGCGCGATTTTGTAGGACATAAGATGGCGGACATCTAAGCATACTCGGAAGCGCCGCTGGAGATCGACTCCGTAACCGCTCGACAATATTGGTATAACCAGTTTCCAATTACTCAAGGTAAGGCATGGTTTCATAGCTCACTTAGAGACATAGCTTACTCCGATAACGGCAAACCCGGAGCAATCCGGCGACGCAAAGCCACGGGTCCACTGCGAGAGGCAGGGGATAGCCGGGTTACCGAAGAGCATCTGGAGTCAGGCCCGCAAGGGGAGAGCTGCGCTTTCCCAACGGTCAGAGATGCCCGTCTCCATTTATATGCAGACGGGTATTTTTGTATCAGAAGCATCAAAGTGTGAAAGCTGCCGTATAAGCGGCACTTATGCACACGACAAACGTAAACAATAAGCATCACAAAGAGCATCAAGCGCCACAACAAGGAGAAAAAATGAAAAGAACAAGCAATTTGTTGGCAGGCACCGTCGGTCTCCTGCTGGCGGCAATGCCGCTATCGGCATGGGCGCAGCCCAAGGTGGCCATCACCATCAAGGCCGAGAAAGAGGTGAGCGTAACCGCCAAGGGGAAACAGGTGAAGAAGCGGATCGCCGCGAAGGGCGTTCAGCCGGGCGAGGAGATCATCTACACCCTCAACTACGTAAACTCAGGCACTGAGGCCGCGAAAGACGTGGTCATCAGTGATCCCATCCCTGCCGGAACCTCGTACATCCCCGGTAGCGCGAGCGAGACCGGCGACCTCTCCTTCTCCATCGACAAAGGAAAGACCTTCAAGAAGCCGACGCTGCTCACCTACGAGGTGAAGGGAAGCACCGGGAAACTCGAAAAGAAGGTGGCATCTCCGGAGGATTACACCGATGTGCGCTGGACCATTCCTCAGGTGCCGGCAGGGGGCAAGGGCTCAGTCAACTTCAAGGTAAAGGTCAAATAGTTATCAAAGCGTATATGACACACTGCAGACAAATACATCAAGTTATCGAAACAGGAGGCTTATGACACAAAACTGAAGCGAAAACCACATGTGCAGTAGAAACAAGCAAAGCAGTGCCAGCAGTACTTTTATTTTTTATTGAAATGATGCAGTAAAAAAGGAGACCAAATGAAACGTAATCTTTTTGCCGTCCTGGCGCTTAGCGCCATGGCGGCGGCCGCCGTTCCAGCCACGGCAGTGGCCAGCACCACCGCCGGCACAACAATTCTCAACGTAGTAACCGTCGACTACAAGGACGTCAGCAGCGCTCACACCTTCAACGCAGCGTCTTCCACCACGGTCACCGTCAACCTTGTCAAGGCAGGGCTTAACGTCACCACCGCGCCGAGCAGCGCCACCATGCCAGGCTTCAGCTGTCTCGTAACCGGCAACTACGCCTCCAACGAGACCTTCAGCGCCTACTACGCTCTGACCGCTACCGCCAACGGCCAGGACACCTATCAGCTCTCCTTCACCAGTACTGCGAACGACGCAAGCAGCAGCAGCGCGACTTACACCGTACTCAAAGCTGACGGGTCTCCCCAGGGTGCAGCTAGCTCCCTCATGCTGAACAGCGCCATCGTAGTCGGCATCTCGGGCTCCGACACCCTGCTCTTCCCGGGTGGCTCCCTCAAGAGTGAAGCTGACGGAGGTTTCACTCCAGGCGACATCGTAGTCGTTGATTACAGCTCCTCCAAGACCGCCTACCTGGTCGACACCGTAACACTCGGCCATGCTGCAAGCACCACGGTGCTGGAAGCCCGCGACGCAGTTAAGCTCAAGATGTTCCCCAACGCGAGCGGCATCGGCATCGGCAACGGCAATACCGCACCGGCTTTCGGGACCACTCAGCCGGTTATCGGCTCCGTGATGGGCGAAGCGGCAATCGTCAGGATTGATGTGACCGCCGTCCCCAGCGCGAAGGATACCGACGCCACAGTGGACTACCAGCTCACCGCCACCGACAGCTCTAACACTTACACCACTTACATTGGCAGCAGCAGCAACTCCCCGAAGAACTACTGCCGCGCCGGCTACTTCCTCGCGACCAAGCTCCAGATCCTGAAGCAGGTGAAAAACCTGACCAAGAATCAGGCGGAGTACACCGCTACGGCAAGCAGCGACCCCCGCGACGTACTCGAATACTTGATCACGGTAACAAACGGCGGCGGACAGGCCATATCCACTGCAGTCTCCGACAATGTCCCCACTTACACGAAGCTCGTCACCTTCCAAGACAACTACGGTTCCGGCACAGCCAACGATACGACCGGCTTCTTCGCCCAGGTATCCGATAGTTCCAAAACGGTCGACGTCAAGATGGACACCGCCGGCGACAGCCAGCCGGCAAGCCCGAATCCTAGTGTCGGTTTCGGCAGCGCAACTGGCGTATCTGCCGGCTCCGCACTCCACTTCTACCTCGGTCAAGGCTCCAGCGAGAACGCAGGCGGTACCGTGCCCTCTTGCAACGACAGCGGCAAGAACACCCAGGCACTCTGCGTCACCCCGTACAAATGGAACAGCACCTACACCATTAAGTACCGCGTGCAGGTGGACTAAGCCCGTCGGGCTCTCCGGACCGGCAACGGACCGGAGAGCCCCGCCTAGGAGGTAGATAGATGCGAGCTGTTAAATCGCTGCTGGCGCCTGTGCTGGCAGCTACGGCGGTGCTGTGCGCCCACGCTGCGTTCGCCAGCACTGCCGCCAATACCGCCATCGTGAACAAGGCGGTCCTTTCCTATAACGGGGGGCTCACCGCCGAGAGTTCGGTCACGGTTAAGGTCGACCTGGTGCCGTCGCTCCCCAACGTCACCATCACTAGCGGCAGCGGCGCCTACCAGGGCCCCGACACCCCCGCGATCTCGAACACGGTAACCGTGACCTCGTCCGCGAACGGCCCGGCCGACTACACCGTCACCCCGTCCGTGGCAGCTGCAAGCAACACCACCGGTGCAACCGTTACCGGCGGAGCCAACATCAAGCTCGGCGCAACCATCACCGCCGGCACCGGCACCACCACCTCCATCGTGGTCCCAGCCCCGATCGGGGGTGCCATCACCGCCGACGCCGAGGTGAACGGCATCGCAGTGAACGACATCATCGTCTTCACGGTGAATAACCACACCTACACCCCGAAGGTGACGTCGACCCAGTACAACTCGGCCAACAACACCTTCACCATCAACTGGGCCAACACCCAGGCGATCGCCTCGACCGATGTCCTCGGCGCCGGCGTGCAGGTCGGGGAGCGCCAGGAGGTCACCCTCACGGCGAAGCCCGGCACCATCGCCACACTCGGCCTCGACATCACCACCACGGTGAAGGCGGAGGTCACCGCGACCAACTTCCCGACCAATTCCGCCACCACCGCGCCGGCGAACAAGTGGACCTCCACGCCGCCGACCATCACCTTCCAGAAGTACTCCAGGAACGTGACGTCGCCGGTCACCGGCAGCGGCACCCCGCACTACAACTCCTCCATCGAGGGGAACACCGGCGCGGGTTCGCTTCCCTACTTCACCGGCGGGGTCACCGGGAAACCGGACGACGTGATCGAGTACGTCATCGAGGTATCCAACAGTGGGTCCAGCACCTTCGACCTCACCACGTGCGCCGTCTCGGACCACATCCCGACCGCCTACGTAACCGACCCGTTGCCGGCCTACACCGGTTCCCGTTCGATCTTCTACATCGACACCAACGCCGCTGCCTCCACGATCGCCGCCGGTGCCATTGGCGCCAACCAGGCGAGCTACGTAGCCGGCAACTCCCCGAACCTGATCGTCAACGTCGGAGATGGCGCCAACGCCACCACCGCCGGGACCATCCCGATCGGCAAAGGGGTCGCCGTGGCTTACCGCGTGAAGATCAAGTAAGGAGCATAACGGCAGCGTGATGATGAAACGGATCTGCAACATCTTGAGCAGTCTCTCCGGCCTTCGAGCCGGGGAACTTGCCGGTACCAGTGGTCGCCGGCCTGGCCGCGGTGCGTCTGCACCGCGGGCTGCGCTCGAGTTGCGTCCGAAGCGGCGCCACATCCCTGCCTCGCTGACACTTCTCATCCTCTCCCTTCTCCTGCTGTTCGGGGGAAGGGAGGGCATGGCCGCCGTGAACGGCGACCGGATCGTGAACCGCGCCACCTTCAGTTGCAGCCAGCTTCCGGAAGTCGCAACCCAGGTAACGGTGACGGTGATGGCGCGCACCAGCTCGACCGCGGAGTTTCTCAAGTACTCGCCGGGCGTGACCGGCGCGAGCAGCGTCACCGTCCCTGCCACCTCCTTCTACGACGCGACCGGCACGCTCGCCAAGCTCGCCGCACCGGTCACCTCTGGAACCGAGAGCGCCATCGACCTCTCCACGCCGGTGCAACTATCGGCTTCCGACGCATTCCACGCCGGCGAACCCCTCTTCGTCAGGATCACCGATCCGGACCAGAACCTGGATAGGGAAAGCGCCGAAAGTGTGAAGGTGACGATTACCGATCCTGCTACCGGCGACAGCGAGAACCTGCTGCTCACGGAAACCGGTCCTGATACCGGCATCTTCGTCGGCTACATCCAGACCACGTCCCAGACGGGCGTCACCGGCAACGGCGTTCTCAGCGTGACCGAGGCCTCCGACATAAGGGCGCGGTATGTCGACAAGGTGGACGGCAGTGACAGCTCCGCAGCCGCCGCCATCGTCGACCCCTTCGGTATCGTCTTCGATTCAGTGACCGGACGACCCGTCGACGGTGTCACCGTAGAACTCATCGACGCAAGCACCGGGCTTGGCGCCAAGGTCCTGGGCGACAACGGTGTCGCCAGCAACCTCTTCCCGAATAAAGTCGTATCCGGCGGTATCGCCCACGACAGCGAGGGAAGAACCTACGCATTCAGCCCGGGGGGGTACCGCTTCCCGTACGTTGCTCCGGGTAACTACATCCTCAAGGTGACGACGCCGGACCGCTATACCGCCCCCTCAAGCGTCGACACCGCGAAGCTGCAAACCCTCTCAGGGGCCCCGTACAAGATCCTGGAGCCCGGTTCGCGCGGTGAGGTCTTCGTAGTACCAGCAGGTCCCGCGATCCGTGTCGACCTCCCGATCGATCCGAAGATCGGCACCCTCTGGCTTAAGAAGAGTGCCGGCAAGAGCATCGTTTCAACCGGCGAGTACCTAAGCTACGACGTCGCGGTGCAGAACACCGATTCGGTCGGCACCGTCTTCAACATCGTGATCACCGACAAGCTCCCCGCCGGGTTCCGCTACCAAAAAGGATCCGTCCGTCTGAACGGCTCCGCCGTAGCAGATCCCGCGATCTCCGCCGACGGCAGCACGCTGACCTTCAGGATCGGGGACCTCGCTCCGAAAATCACTGCACTTCTGCGTTATGTCGTCGTGGTCGGGACAAGCGCGAGCCCCGGCACCGCGGTGAACACCGCTTCGGCCACGAGCACACCCGCCGTCAGCGCAACACCGGCCACCGCTTCCGTAACGGTGCAGGAGCCGTTCATGCAGAGCCGCAACATCATCATGGGGCGCGTCTTCGTGGGTGCGTGCAGCGAGAACTTCGAGGACAACAAGAAGGGGATGGAAGGAGTCGGGATCTACCTTGAGGACGGCACCTTCGTGGTGAGTGACAAGCGCGGCATGTTCCACTTCGAGGGAGTGGCCTCGGGCACGCACGTAGTGCAGCTCGACATCGACTCCCTCCCCGAGGGTTACCAGGTGCAGCAGTGCGAGAAGAACAGCCGGTTCGCCGGGCGCGCCTACTCGCAGTTTGCCGAGTTGCAAGGCGGCACCATGTGGCGCACCGACTTCTACCTCTCCCGGCTGGGCGACAAGGGCGCCACCGCAGACGCAGTGCCGGCCGTAACCGCCGCGAAAACCACCGTGGCCGCCCCAGCTACCGCGCCCGCAGTTACCACGTCTGCGACAAGCGCGCCCACGGCATCCACTGCACCTACCACATCCACGGCATCCACCGGGCCCACCGCAGCAGCGCCGCCATTGGAAGACCCGAGATACCAAGGCGAAGTTGCCATGGAGATGATCAGCGCCCAAAGCGGTGAAGTAATCGAGTACCGGATACCGATGCAGGCTGCCGGCGTGCCCCTCCAGAGGCTGCACCTCACCGTTACCCTGCCGCAGGGAGTGAGCTACCGCAAGGGAAGCAGCAGCCTGGGCGGCCTCCCGTACCTCGACCCTGAGAGCACCGGGAACCGTCTCATTTTCGATCTCGGTGCTGCCGACGCGGCCTGGGTCAAAGAACTCCGTTTCAAGGCAGGCATCGACGGCGCAGCGCAAGGTGCCCTGCAGACGAGGGCGACCCTCACCTTCGACACCCCGGACGCGAAAGGTGTCGCCGCCCCTGAGGCAGACAACGTCCTATCTCTGGTGCGCGAAGAAAGCCGCGTTTCGCTTCCGCCGATGGTGCTGCGCCCGCATTTCCCGACCTTCGGCGCCGAGCTGAACGAAGAGGACCGCAAGCAGCTTGCTTCGCTGGCCGACCTCCTCAAGCAATACAATATCGACCGGATCGACGTGACCGGGCACACAGACCAGGTGCGCATCTCCCCGCGCAGCCGCACCGTCTATGCCGACAACACCGCCCTCTCCTTCGCCCGTGCGAAGAACGTCGGGCGTTACCTGACCGCCGCGCTGCACCTTCCGCCCGAGGCGCTTTATCTTACCGGCCAGGGCGATAAGGAACCGGTAGCGAGCAACAGGAGCGAAGCTGGGCGCGCGCAGAACCGTCGCGTGGAGGTGAAGGTGTCGCTCTCCCGACAGGTGCAGACAAGTCGGGTGACCATGGTGAAAGACAGAAGCGGCGTGAAGAAGCAGCCCTTGGCCGGAAGCAAGCCCGCACACGCACCGGCGGTGGCATCCGCGGCTGCACCCGCATCCGCATCCGCATCCGCATCCGCACCCGCATCCGCACCCGCATCCGCGCCCGCATTAGCGCCTGCATTAGCGCCTGCATTAGCGCCTGCATTAGCGCCTGCATTAGCGCCTGCATTAGCGCCTGCATTAGCGCCTGCATTAGCGCCTGCATTAGCGCCTGCATTAGCGCCTGCATTAGCGCCTGCATTAGCGCCTGCTCCGGCTAATATTTCGGCAGCCCAGGCCGCTGCCACCAGTCCGACCAGTCCGACCAGTCCGACCAGTCCGACCAGTCCGACAAGTCCGGCAGCTACGGCAGCTACGGCAGCTAAGGCGCCACCTGCCGCCGCAGCCCTTAAAGCCGAACACGTCGAGCTCTACTCAGCCCTCAACGAAGGAGTGGTGCACCACCGTATCAAGCTGGCCGGCATGGACCAGGCGCTCAAGAACGTAACGGTGAACCTCGCGCTCCCGAAGAGCCTCCTCTACATGAATGGCACCTCCCGCCTGTGCGCGAGCGAAACCGCGGACCCGAAGGTCACCGACACAGAAGTTGTGTACCACTTCGACAAGCTCCCGGAGGACGGCAAATTCGACCTGCGCCTGCAGTCGCTCCTCGACCCTGACGTCAAGGAGGAGAACTCCAACACCAACGTCACCATCCGGATCTGCGACGCCGACGGAAAGGCGATGAAGACGTTCAGTGCCACCGCGGAACTCTCCGACAGCATGGAAGAGATCAACCGCCCCGATATCGCGCCGCAGCCCCAGGTTGCACCGACCCCGGCGAAAACGAACGAGGAGACCAGCGTCGAGTTCGAGGAAAAGATCGCCAAAGGAAAGGCCGACGCCGGGCAGGAGAAGTCGAACGACCTACACGTCACCGAGAAGGAAGGTATCCTGTCCCTCACCAACGGCACCGTGCTCGCCTCGCAGATCAACGCGGTCCAGGTCGTGCTCAACTCTGCCCTCACCCCGGTGCTCATGCTCGATGGCCAGACCATCCCGACGGACAAGATAGGCTTCAAACTCAAAGACAGGGAGAGCGACAAGAGCCTCTACACCTACATTGGCCTGGACTTCGGCGACAAGGGCGAGCATATCCTCCAGCTCAAGGGGACGGACACCTTCGGCGCGGTCCGTTTCGACCAGAGCATTAAAGTGAACAGGACCGGCGAGATTGCCGCCCTGCGCCTCGTCTCAGCGGACGGCAACGTCGCCGACGGCAGAACCCCGGTCATGGTGCGTATCGAACTCATGGACCAGGATGGCAAACCAGTTCCGGCAAACGCCCAGCTCGCACTGAAAGGGGGAGAGCTTCGCCCCTACATCGAGCCCGGCACCATTGCGGTCAGCGCAGGCAGCGGCCTCGCCTCGGTGGACGCCCAGGGGTGGATCAAGTTTCAGCCGGTCACCGCAAGCGGCGCGTATCGCACCCAGCTCTCCTACAACAAAGCGACGCTGGACATAGAGACCTACGTGAAGCCGAAGATGCGCGACTGGATCCTGGTCGGCCTCGCAGAGGGGACCGTCGGCTACAACACCGTCACCGGCCATATGCAGAACCTTAAGGATGCCGGAGCGGACGAACACCTCTACGACGACGAGCGCCTCGCCTTCTATGCCAAGGGGAGCGTCAAGGGGGAGTGGCTCCTCACCATGTCTTACGACAGCGCCAAGAAGAGCACCGGCCCGAACGGGAACTCGCTGTTCCAAAACATCGACCCGAACGCCTTCTACACGCTCTACGGTGACGCCACGGCCCAGGCCTACGACGCCTCCAGCCAAAGGAAACTCTTCCTGAAAGTGGAACGCGACCAGTTCAGCGCCGTCTTCGGCGACTTCGACACCGGCCTGTCGGTAACCGAGCTCTCTCGCTACAGCCGCAGGCTGAACGGCGTGAAGACGGAGTACCGCTCCAGGGAATTCGAGGTCACTGCATTCGGCAGCGAGACCGGTCAGTCCTTCGTCAAGGACGAGTTGCGCGGCGACGGCACCTCCGGCCTTTACCGCCTGAGCCGCAAAGGGCTGATGATCAACTCCGAGCAGATCACCATCGAGTCCCGTGACCGCTTCCACAGCGAACGCGTGGTTGAAAGCCGCGCTCTGAGCCGTTTCGTCGACTACAGCATCGATTACGAAGCGGGTACCATCTTCTTCAAGAGCCCGGTCTTCAGCAAGGACGATCAGTTGAACCCGGTCTACATCGTTGTTGACTATGAGGTCAACGATGCCGGCGGCGAGGCCCTCACCTACGGCGGACGCGCCGGCGTAAAACTCATGGACGGCAACCTGCGCATCGGGGGGAGCTACATCCGCGAGGGGCACATAAGCGGGGACAGCACCCTCTACGGCGCCGACGCCAGCATGAACCTAGGGCCGGGGACCAAGGCGCGTGCCGAAGTCGCCACATCCAAGCGTGAGACCCCGCTTGAGAAGGACAGCGGCAACGCCTATCTCGCCGAGATCACCCACATCGACCAGAAGCTCGATGGAAAGGCGTACTACCGTGAGCAGCAGGAAGGGTTCGGCCTAGGGCAGCAGAAGGGGACCGAGTCCGGGACACGCAAGTTCGGCGCCGAGGGAAGCTACCGGCTGAGCGAGCGGTTCACCCTGGAAAGTCAGCTCTACCGCCAGTACAACCTGGTCGGCGACAGCGTCAGGGATTTTATCGAGGCCCAGGCAGGTTACGCCGATAAGGAGTTCACTGGGAAGGCCGGATTGCGCTACGCCAACGACACCCTTACGGGGGGCAACAACGCCACCTCGGTGCTGGGTACAGTCGGGGGGAGCTGGAAGACCTTGAACCAGCGCCTCACCCTACGCGCCGAGCATGAGCAGGCACTACTGAGCAAGGACAAGAACGCCGACTACCCGACCCGCACCGTGTTGGGCGCCGACTTCCAGGTCATACCGTCGCTGCTGCTCTTCGCCCAGCAGGAACTCACCAGTGGCGATGCCGCGGACACCAACACCACGAGGGTCGGGATGAAATCGACCCCTTGGAGCGGTGGAACCTTCTCAAGCTCGGTCGGCAGCGACCGCAAAGAAAACGACCAGAGGACCTTTGCGACCGTAGGACTTGCCCAGAAGTGGCAGGTGAACAGCTTGTGGTCCGTGGACGGCGGGCTTGACCGCAACCAGACCATCCGCAGGAGCAACGGATACCAGTTCGATGCAAAGGTCCCCAGCGCCTCTGGCGGCGAGGACTTCAGCGCCGTTTCGCTCGGCGCCACCTACCAGGAGAAGAGACTCCTTTGGTCCAACCGGATTGAGTACCGCGACGGAGAGAGCGAAGACAAGTGGGGGATCATCTCGGGACTAACCAACGAGCAGGGGCTCTACTGGGGTTGGACCGGAAGGCTACAGGTGCTTCAGACCAAAGGGATTGACGGCTCGCGTACCACCGATGCCGATCTGCGGCTGGGGATGGCGTACCGGCCGCCGGTCACCCGTTGGATCGTGCTCGACCGCCTCGACCTGACCGTCAAGGACACCAAGAGCAGCGGGAGTTCAACCCAGGGCAAAAGGATAATCAACAACCTGAACGCCAACTTCCGCCCGGACAAGCACAACCAGCTTTCGCTGCAGTACGGCGCGAAGTACGTGCTGGAACAGCTGGACGATGACGATTTCAGCGGCTACACCGATCTTATCGGCATCGAGGGGCGCCATGACCTGAGCGACACCTGGGACATCGGGATACGCAGCTCAGTGCTGCACAGCTGGCAGGCACGCCAGGCGAATTACAGCCTGGGCGCGTCGGTCGGCTGCAACGTCATGCAAAACGCGTGGCTCAGCCTGGGCTACAACCTGATCGGTTTCCGCGATGCCGATTTCTCGGCCGCAAACTACACCGCCCAGGGCCCCTTCGTCCAGTTCCGCTTCAAGTTCGACCAGAACAGCGTGAAGGAAGGGCTGGCCGCGCTGAATCGCGGCGAATAAAACCAGCAGACCGTCGTCAAGCCTCGCGTTTCCGGGCGGCGGCGTACCATACGCTGTGAGCGTGGACGCGATAGAAGCGCGGCCGCAAACCGCGTAAAAGCTTTTGTAGCGGCTTCACCTGTAGGAGAAGTAGATGCCCAAAGATTTCAACAAACAAAAAAGCCGTCCCGGGTTCCGATCATGGCGTCGCGCCTCCTTTGCCGCTCTTTTCTGCGTCATGGCCGCGCCCTCCCTCGGTCAGGCTCTCACCACCAGTGCGTGGCAGGATCAGACCTGCGTCGGCTACCGCACTGGCGGCCTAAACTGCACGGCCGGGGAATTCACCATAGCCCCCGTGTTCACGGCGCAAGCCAACACCCCGCCGTTTTGCACACTGGGGAGCGACTTCCGTTTCAAGGTGGAGCTTGGGCTCTCCGGCACCAACACCGACCGCTACGATGTCGGCTTCTTCGTTGGTCAGCAGGGGAACGATCCGCGCGACACCACTCCGGGCAACATCTGCTCCGTAGCCACCTTCCCCACCAGTCCGAGCCCGTGGCTCAACCTGGACGGGGACGGTTGCGGCGACTTCAAGGGGGGGGCGAACTTCATCACGACCGTCGACGAGATAAAGGTCCTCTGCACCGGTGACAGCTCCGGCGCCCTCAAGATCCCCTATGTCGTCACCTACTGGCAAAATCCCGGCAACGCCTGCACCGGTCCCGGCGACGTCAGCAATGGCTCACCCGCCAAGTGCAACTCCGGAATCGCCACCGTAGCAGGCAACGTCTCGGTTTATAGCGGCGCTTTCGTCGACGTGACAAAGCAAACCCTTCCGGGCGGCAGCCCCCAGTCCTTCACCTTCACGGCCACCGGCCCGGCAGGCTCCAAGGTGATTGTTCTCACCGGAGCCACCCTGTCGGGGACCTCCGCCACGGGAGGTACCTACACTCCTGCGACCGTCGCTGCCGCAAGCAACAGCATAAGCTTCACCCTGCACGATAATGAGACCGCGCGCGTGTTCATCACCGCCCTCGCGACCGACCAGACCCTCACCATAACCGAGACGGCTGCCGGCGGCGACTGGGACAGCACCGCCGCGATCAGCTGCGCGCCGGTCGCTGGGAGCCCGCCCCTCAGCACGAGCCCTGCGGACCGCAGCATCAGCGCTACGCTGAACACCACGAACAGTGGCGCGGCCTGCACCGTCACCAACACGAAGCGTCCGCGCATCACCTTGGTGAAAAACGTTGCCGGTCGCATCAGCACCGGGGACCAGTTCACGGTGAGCGCAACGGGCGGCGGTACCCTTTCCGGCACCGCATCGGCCACCACCTCAGGCACCCTAAGCAGCGTCAGCACCCTGTTCAACTCTTCCCCGGATGCCACACTAACCCTGAACGACGTGAAGGCGACGGGAACCACAGAAGCTTCAAAATACGCGGCTACCCTTACCTGCAGCAACGCGTACACCGGCACGGGTGCTACCCCAGCAGCGAGCCTTCCGAACGGTCTTTCCGCCACCAGCTACACCTTCGCGCCGAAGGCGGGGGATGAACTCACCTGCACCTTCACCAATAAGCCGCGCCCGACTCTCACCAAAAGCTACACGAGCAGCAACATTGCGGTAGGGGGAAACAGCACGCTGACCTTCAACGTAGTGAACGAGCCGACCTCGAAACCGGCCCAGTCTACCCTTGCCTTCACGGACACCTTCCCCGCAGGTCTGACGATAACGGGCATCACCGGCATATCCGGCACCGGTTGCAGCGGCACGCCCTCCTACACCGCCTCGTCCGTCGCCCTCTCATCCGGATCGATGACCCAGGGCACCTCGACCTGCAGTTTCAGCGCGACGGTGCGCGGCGATACGGCGGCCTCCTACCTGAACAACAGCACGAGGTTCAGCGGCCAAGGAGGGGGACTCGACACGAGCAGCACCAGCGCAACGCTCAACGTATTCACCCCTCCGGCAACGGCGAAATCCTTCGGGGCCGCCAATGTTGCCCCCGGTGCACCGGTCGGCCTGACGCTTGTTCTCACCAATCCGGCGGCCAACGCAGCCCCCCTGACCGGCGTCAGTGTCACTGACAGCTTCCCTGCCGGGATGGTGCTGCGCGACACGAGCACAACCTTCATCCCTGCCAGCTGCGGCAGTGTAACCAACACCTCCGGCGGCCAGATTGCCGCGAACGACGGCGGGGTTCGCTTCTCCGCGGCGTCGCTCGCCCCCGGTGCCAGTTGCCAAGTCACCATGAACGTAACGGCATCCGGCACGGGAACGGTGACCAATACCACCGCGGCACCTCTCGCCACCGGTCCCGTCTCACTCACCGGAATCAGGGCCTCCGCCGCCGTCAGCCTTTCGTCGATGCCCCTTATCTCCGTCCTCAAGACCGCCGACCGTGCCACTGTAGATCCGGGACAGGACATCGTCTACACCATTCAGTTGGTCAACAGCGGTGCCGGTGCCGGGAGCAACGTGGTCCTCACCGATGACCTCGGTCCTTACACCTCAATCTACCTGGGTGGCGGCACACCCTTCGGTTTCACCGACAGTACCCCTGCCTCCGGAGTCTCCCTCGGAGCCCCTCAATATTCTAACGACAAGGGAGCGAGTTGGACCTACCTTCCGGCTACCGGCGCAGGCGGCGCACCTCTCGGGTACGACGGCAACGTCACCGGCTGGCGCATACCGATGACCGGCAACATCAGATCCGGCGGGAGCTTCACCCTCCAATACCGGGTGAAAGTGAAGTAACAACGACGCGATTCCAAGGGATTGGCAGAGTCAGAAATAGAAAAAAGTGAACAAACGACCCCACCCTTTTCAAAGTGCTTGACATAGAGGCAGGAAAGCTGATATATCTCTCCTCCTGATTGACCCGTCAGAGTTTCAGAACCGGAATGTAGCGCAGCCTGGTAGCGCACCTGCTTCGGGAGCAGGGGGTCGGAGGTTCGAATCCTCTCATTCCGACCATTATTTAGAAAAGGCCCTTGACATCCGCCAAGGGCCTTTTTTCTTCATCTCTCCGACCTTTTCCGGTCCACGGAAAAGATCCCTTTCTTCGCCTAGCCTCTCTCGAATCAGCCCCCGGGAAACCGCCTCGCCGCTTAAACTCCAAGCCTGAAGTCTCTTCTGCCCGTATGGAAACACTGACAGGCAAGCATGCGCGGCCAGGGGAGGAGCCCAGGTCAGTGCCTCATTTCATTGGGTGAGAGGCAGCCGGATTCAGCTCGGCTTCGACGTACCCCATATCCGGGATCCCGTCGACGACTCTCGGGTTCCCTTCAAAATCAGTGGCTGGAAGAGCGGTTGCATTGAGGGTCCCTGCATTGATGCAGGGAGAGTGCTGCCGTAGTAAAAACTTGCCCCCCTTGAACATCGGATCGGCGTTGATGTTGCCGGCGCCGGCAAAGCCCCCCATGATGTCTGAATAGGTGACCTCGACGCTATCGGAGCGCAGCACTTCTATCTGATCCGGAAGGTTCCCCCATATGATGGAGTTTTCAATTCGAACGCGCACCCCGCTCTCATCAACGGGGGAGTTGCAGTGTATGGCCCCACCGCCGACTCTGGCCTGGTTGTGGACGAAGGTGCAATTGGTGAAGACGCCCGACGGGAACACCTGGGGGCAGTAGACTGCGCCGCCGAGCTGCGCCTCATTGTCGATGAAGAGACAGTTGATGAATACCGGCCCCCCCCTGTTCATCCAGATCGCGCCGCCATTGAGGCCGGCGCTGTTACCGATAAAGGCGCAGTCGAGGATTCTGCCGAGATAGAAGCAGTTTATGGCCCCTCCGGACCCTGCAGACATATTTCTGGTGAACGAACACCCCTCGATGCTTCCATTCGTGTCGCCGCCGCTGATGGCGCTGCCGTCGTTGGAGGAGACATTCCCCGTGAATTCGCAATTCTTGATCTCAAAAGTCCCCTCATGTATCAATACCGCTCCGCCCCTGTTGTCGGTAAGCTTGCAGTTGCTCACGTCGATACTTCCGGAGATGGAACTCTCGACGATTGCGCCACCCAGACAGCGCGTGATTTCCACTCCGTCGACGATCAGCCTGCCGGCTGATTGCTCTTTCACGATTCCCCGGAACCGGTTTTCGCCGTCGATGACCGTCTTGTGCGTTTTCCAGTCCCTTTGCGACAGCTCCACCTCCTTGCCGTCAAAGCCGCCGTAGATGCGTGGCGAGCCGGTGACATGGAGCTCTGCCGGGAGGTGGTAGGTGCCGTGCCTGATCCATACCTCGTATTCCTCAGACCAGGGCGGCAGGTTCTGCGGGAAAGCGGCCTGAAGGGAGTCGAATGCGGTAGCCCAGGATTTCCCGTCGCCACCGGGCCGCGCATTCAGGTCTACTCGGTAGACCGTCGTTGTTTGTGCTTCCTTCTGAACGGCAGTTTGAGTAGGCTGTGGCTCGGACAGGGTAGAATCTCCACACCCAGCCGACAAGCCCATAGCGGCGACCAGCAGGATCTTCGTCCACGTCCTCATTGTTTACCTCCTTTGATCGGGTAGTGATGGCACCGAACTGCACCGAACCAGACCATGGTCTTGCCCAACAGTAGGTCCCGGCGACGAAATGTCAACACCCACCCCGCGGCCTCCCACCCGCAGCGCCCTCCCCGAAATCACAAGAACTTCTCTCCCCCACCCAAGAGAATAGGCAACAGTAGGGGCAAGCCACTCCGTTCTTTCCTTGGTCTCTTCCTTAATTTTCGTGTACTAACCTGCCCTTGGCGCCGTTGGCCTTCGGGTGCATGGGCTGCAGTTCACTGCACCTGCTTCGGGAGCAGGGGGCGGAGGCTCGACCCCTCTCATTCCGACCCAAAAAATCAAGGCCTTTGGCTAACGCCAAGGGCCTTTTTTCCCGCCACTTCGGTCCAATTTCGGTCCACGAAAAGCTTTCTTTCCTCGCCCAGCCTCTCTCGCCCCCCCCCGGAAACCGCCTCGCCGCTTAAACTCCAAGCCTGAAGTCACTTCTCCCCGCATGGAAACGCTGACAGGCAAGCATGCGCGGCCAGGGGAGTGGTCCAGATCAGTACCTCATTTCGTGGGGTGAGAGGCAGCAGGATTCAGCTCGGCTTCGACGTACCCCATATCCGGGATCCCGTCGACGACTCTCGGGTTCCCTTCAAAATCAGTGGCTGGAAGATCGGTTGCATTGAGGGTCCCAGCATTGATGCAGGGAGAGTGCTGCCGTAGTAAAAACTTGCCCCCCTTGAACATCGGATCGGCGTCGATGTTGCCGGCGCCGGCAAAGCCCCCCATGATGTCGGAATAGGTGACCTCGACGCTATCGGAGCGCAGCACTCCTATCTGATTCGGAAGGTTCCCCCAGATGATGGCGTTTGCAATTCGAAGGGTCACCCCGCTCTCCTCAGCGAGGGAGTTGCAGTGTACGGCCCCACCGCCGACCCTGGCCCGGTTGTGGACGAAGGTGCAATTGGTGAAGAAGCCCGACGGGTACATCTCGGCGCAATATACCGCGCCGCCGTGCTGCGCCTCATTCTCGGTGAAGAGACAGTTGATGAATCCCTGGTTGATCCCCCTGTCCATACAGATCGCGCCGCCATCGAGATCGGCGCTGTTACCGATAAAGGCGCAGTCGAGGACTCGGTCGAGATAGAAGCAGTTTACGGCACCTCCGGACCCTGCGGAGATATTTCTGGTGAATGAGCACCCCTCGATGCTTCCCCTTGTGCTGGTGCCTCTGATGGCGGCGCCGTCCTTGGAGGAGACGTTCCCCGTGAATTCACAATTCTTGATCAGAAAAAACCCCTCATGTATCGATACCGCTCCGCCCCTGTTGTCGGTAAGCTTGCAGTTGCTCACGTTGAGTCTTCCGGAGATGGAAGTCGTGACGATTGCGCCATCCAGACAGCGAGTTAATTCCACTCCGTCGACGATCAGCCTGCCGGCTGATTGCTCTTTCACGATCCCCCGAAACAGGTTGTCGCCGTCAATGACCGTCTTGTGCTTTTCCCAGTCCCTTTGCGACAGTTCCACCTCCTTGCCGTCGAAGCCGCCGTAGATGCGCGGCGAGCCGCTGACACGGAGCTCTGCCGGAAGGTGGTAGGTGCCGTGCCTGATCCATACCTCGTATTCCGAATCTGGCGACAGGTTCTGCGCGAAAGCGGCCTGAAGGGAGTCGAATGCGGCAGCCCAGGATTTCCCGTCGCCACCGGGCCGCGCATTCAGGTCTACTCGGTAGACCGTCGTTGTTTGTGCTTCCTTCTGAACGGCAGTTTGAGTAGGCTGTGACTCGGACAGGGTAGAATCTCCACACCCAGCCGACAAGCCCATAGCGGCGACCAGCAGGATCTTCGTCCACGTCCTCATTGTTTACCTCCTTTGATCGGGTAGTGATGGCACCGAACCGCACCGAACCGCACCGAACCAGGCCACGGCCTTGCCCAAACAGTAGGTCCCGGCGACGATATGTCAACACCCGACCAGCGTCCCCCCACCCGCATGCCGACCATTAATTGAAAAGGCCCTTGGAGAAATCCAAGGGCCTTTTTCGCTGCCGTTCATCATGATTGTAGATCGCACTTCCGTACCATCACGCCGCCGCCATTCACCGGCGCCTTGTGCCGCGTCCATGGCACTCCGTGCATCCCTGCAGGCCGATCCAGCCGGCCGTACCTTACCCGATATCTACCGATGCTCGCTGTGCTCCGGGAAAAGCTGGACGTGAAGTTCCGTCTGATCCAGGTCCCACGCGCCTGCCCCCATGATGCCGATCGCGGGGACGAGGAAAACGGCTGCGCCCACGACGTCCAGCTTTCCGGTAGCGTTCAAATGGTGGTCGATCAGCCGGGTGTAGGTTTCAAACCCTTTTTTCTCCGCCTCGACCTCGATGGTCTTGTTGCGCAGCACCTCGATGGTAGCGGGACAGTCGTGCCTGTTCCCGTTTACCCTGAGGACCGTACCCTTTTCATTGCACGTGATGTTCAACGTCTGCGTTTCGGACCTGAATACGGAGCACCCCGTGGTGCAAAGCACCAACCATGTGACCATAAAAAGAAGACAGCTGCGCAAAAGTTCCTCCTGACATCCATTACATGAAAAATTTTTCATTGAATACATCTCGATGACACTATATGTCAAGAACAAGATGTAATAGAGGGGGCTGCGGGCTAAGGCCATCCGCGTTTCATCGTTCTCTATCCTGCTCGCGGTTTCGTTCCCTCAATACGCATCGGATTTCAACGGCGCACATGCGCCCTGCACGTACTGATAGCCTGGCAGAGGTATCCGGTACTGGTTGCTTACGAAATCCCATGTCCCGATCGGAGAGCTTGACATGATCCCTCCATTGTTACCGGTACAGCTGCCAGTGGTTCCCAGAAACGCCGTATCCTCCACCTGGCAACGACAGCTCAACGGCCTCTCCGGGTCGGATGGATTCTGGATTTCCGTGCATGGCGCGCCGTCGCAGACAGCCCAATTCAAGTCCCCGCTGTAGCCCGGCGCGCTTTGATCGCAACCGACCGGCTTCACCTTCAAAATATCGCACCACCCGCGATAGGAAAAAGTCGAGACCCAGTCATACCTGACGTTGTCCACCTCGTACTGTCCGTCCCTGATGGCCTTGCAGACGGGGGCCTCGTCAGTATCGCAACGATGTCTCGTGGTGCATCGGGCGAGGGTCAACCGTTTGACCGCGACATCCTGGATATTCGATGTTTCAACGATGTGAGGCTCGTTCACCCTCATGCAGTCGCAGTAAGCCTTGTCGCCGTTCATTATGCAGTCGGGGGATGCCGTACAGAGGGCGTGCCATCCGGTACACACGACAAATGCCTGAGGCTCGTTGCGTTGCGGTACGTCCTGCGCGTAGGCGTTGGCGCAAATGAAACCGGCCATCGCCAGGAACGCGAGCGGTTTGAACACTACACTTCCAATCCTTCTCATTGTTCCACCTCCTGCGAGATTGGCCATTATCGCTCCTTCATGCAGGCTTGCCAGCCGCCGTGCATAAAGGTCGCTTTATCGCACCAGACGGCGACCGGGTAGTAATCGCCCATCGCGTCCTGGGAGCATGGCCCCTTTTCATCCAGAACGCTTCGGTCAGGAAGGCTCTTGAAATCCAAATCGAACGGGCAGCGGGCCCATGCCTCCTTGACCGCATAGTGAAAATCGTCCGATACCAGCGTGTTACGCAAAACCAAGAACTTGGGATACTGCTCGTCACCATACGGCAGCCAGTTGATGTTGGGGCTCAACCAACCCGGGCGCTGGCGATCGTCCGATATGACGATCGTATAATAGCCTCCTTCGAGCCGTGTCGTCAGATCGGTTGCGCAACCGATGAGCGAAAGCGGCACGGCGAAGTCCTGCTCACAAAGCGCCCAGTAGCGCATGTCGACGCTCCGGAAGCCCCGTGACGGCTCCCAGATCGGCGCGCCGTTGAAGGTATCGGGAACCCCCGGCGCCTTGCCGTGTATGACGATGACCCGCCCCGGTTGGTATTCGTCACCCGGCCACATCATCATGTATTTGCCGTCCGGATTGGGCCACAGGATCGACGGCGGGTTTGCCGGTGAAGCGAACCAGAGCCGATCGGTGGCCGGCGTGCCTTCAATGACCTTCGGGTCGAAGTTCAGCGGGAAGAGCAGTTGGGCCAAGGCACTGATCTCACCCCACTTGTTGACCGTCTGGCAGGTGTCCAGTTGCTTGCCGGTCCCGCTTCCGTCCGTCAGCGTTATGGTGGGAAGCGGCACCCCGCCCATCAGGGCTTTGCCGGTCAAGGCCGGATCGGCGTTCGGTACGTACATGCGCAGGACCACCCACACGAGGTCCGAGGAAACCTTGATGGTATTCCCCGAGCTGGGATCGGAGCGCGAGATCACGACCGTATAGGTGCCGCTGCGACCGCCCGGCGGGACGAACGGGTTGCTGCTGCCCGGATCGGGGGCGATCTGGGCATCGTACAGATGCTGCTCTACGAGGTGGAATCCCTGATTGGTGTTGTGTTCAGCGTCGTAACCGAGAGTTTCGTAAGCGGTGATGGCAAAATACCGGATTTTGGGATAGGTGCCCTTGATGGTCATCTTTTCGTACCGCGTGTCGAAGGGCATGATCCAGTAACGGGCAGCACCGTCAGGGCCCTGCACATTACCGGAGCCTTCGGGCGAGAATACGAGCGGCCACCCACAGCCTCGAGCATTGAACTCCACGGCGCGTGCGTCACCGGGATGCAGCAGTAACGCGAGCGCGATGAGGCAGCCGAACGTAGCGATCCAGGCAGATACTTTCATCGTTTCCTCCTTTGCCGGCCGGAAGGCAAAACCGGCCCGGCCCCAGTCCGTTGTTCATGTTCAGTCGCTTTAAGGACGCGGCGAAAACTTGATGATGCGGTCGTAAAGCATCTCCTGCGTGGCGGCTCCCACTTTGGTCGCAGGTTCAAGGTACATGCGGAAGTACACCCCCAGAATCGTGTTGTCATCGAGTTTCACGCGCGCGCAGGGGGCGGACAACGGCACGCAGCCGGCTTCGTTGCCGCAGTTGCGCGACGCCTTGTACACGTACATCAGATGCGCATCTGGATCCCCGGCGGCGAGGTAGCTGTCGGCCGAGCCTACCGGAAGATCGTCGTCGAAAAATCCGCCTAAAAACGCATTCCATTTCTGATGCGGGCCGTCCTCTTCCATGTAACCGGTGGCGTAAAAATTGACGTTCATGTACGTCGTTTTCCGGGTGGCGACGTGATTGGCGCCATAAATCACGAGATACTCGTCGTCGGCCAGCGTGAGAACGTCATTGAGATTGGATTGCGGCATCATCCAACCCGCATCCAGGACAAATCCATCCCGGGTGCCGCCATCTGCCCATGTTTTGCGTTGCAGGTTGTCATAATCCTCGTAGCAGGCTACCGCGGAGAGAAACTCGGTTGCATACATGCCTGGATTGGCAGCGATGATGCCCGCGCGGAGCTCCGCCAGCTTGTTCATCAGGTGCATCTCGCTTTCTCCCGTTCCGCGGACACGCAGAGGGGGCATAGGGAAGGGTTTGGCGATTGCCGACGCGCCTGGCGTCACCCGGAAGAGATGGAGGTTCTCCGGCGAGCCCTCGATGTAACGCGTGCCGGCGACCGGATCTTCAAACCTCGCCGTGCGCAGCGTGATCTGGAAGTCATCGGCGGTGTCGCCATGTCCGAGCTTCAGCATCGATGCGGGGAGCACGAGGGTGTTGAAGATCGCCTCCGGGTAGCCGGCGCGCCTGAGCGCCGCACGAATTGCGGCATCGGTACCCTGGTCCGGGGTCAAAATCAGCACAAAGGGAGTGTTGAAAGGGGTAGGTCCGGCGGTTTTGATGGTGGCGTTGTTGACGGCATCTCCCACGGTGCCGAAGATGTCCGTTTTTTTTAGGCCGCCTTCCTTGTCGGGGTAGAACCGGCTGTAGATATGCGCGTAGAAGGCGAAGTATTTTGCCGATGGCGGGGTCTTTCCTATCAGCACGATCGCTTCGTCATGCCGGACTTTGAATTTTTGTGTCAGCACCGGCGCCTCTCCCGGTTTCGCGGCCTCTTTGGGGACGCTTGGGATGAGATAGAGACCGGAGTTCGACATCACGGCGTCCGGGAGGTTGCCGGCGCAAAATTCCCCCAGCGGGTTATAGACCGTTGCAACGCCGGGGGTCACCGCAAAGCCATTTTGTTTGAGCGTTTCTTCGAAGGTAACCAGGGCGCGCTCCGGTGCCTCTTTCGAGAACGCACAGGGCGCCGGCAGCAACAAAGCTGCCACCATCAAGGATAAGAATATTTTCCCTCTCATACCCGTTACTCCTTCCTTTGGTCACAGGATGTGTTTTTCTCTCCTCTTTTTCGGCGCTCTGCCGGATTTCACAGCGTTTTCCTGCAGCAAGCATCTGACTATCTGCTATTCACCATTCAGCGAATATTCGACCGCGGCCTCCGAATGTATTTGAGTCGTGTCGAAAACCGGTATGGAAACATCCTCCTGTTTGATAAGCAACGGAATCTCCGTGCAGCCTAAAACGACCCCTTCCGCACCTTCTTCTTTCCGGAGGCGATCGATGATTTTCTTGAATCCCTCCCTGGATTCCCGTTGCACCTTATTGGCGCACAATTCGTCAAAGATCACGGTGTTGATGTAATCCCGCTCTTTCTTGCTGGGTATGACCACCTTGATCCCGTACCTAGTGAGACGATCCCGATAAAAGGGTTGCTCCATCGTGTACGTTGTGCCAAGCAGGGCGACGGTACGTACCCCTTTTTTGGCGACCGCTTTTCCCGTTGCGTCGGCGATATGGAGCACGGGCAGCCCGACTTGCTGTTCGACGGTGCCCGCAAGCGAGTTGAGCGTATTGGATGCGATGACGATGAAATCCGCGCCGCCTCGTTTCAGCCTCTGAGCGGCATCGACGATGGTTTTCGTCATCAAGGTCCAGTCGCCTTTATCGGCCAGTTTTTCCTGCTTGGAAAATTCGCCGAACTCGATGGAGTACATCAGTAACTGCGCGGAACTCACCCCACCCAACCGGTCACGGACCTGTTCGTTCATGATGCGATAGTATTCAATCGATGACGCCCAACTGACCCCTCCTATGACGCCGATGGTCTTGATGGGACGTTTTTCCGCAGCGGTTGCAGCGGGTGTGTTTTGCTTTTCGCTTCCGTTTTTCTGTACATCTTGCGCGTAAGCTGCGGAAAATCCGCTGACGATCATCATCAGAAGAACCATGAAAGAGCAACAGCGCGTCAAGGTGGTTTTCATAGCTGCCTCCTTTTCCGGCCAATGCCGGGCCAACCATCCGGTCCCTTTTCTCGATCATCTGCACAGCATCCCGGACACCTCACCTTAGATAAAGCGGCATCAGCGTGAACTTGCCGTCCAGGCTGTCGGGCACATCACGCAAGGGTTGCCAGGCCCACGGCGACTCGCTCCAGATGAACGGCTTCCCATGCACGTGGGGAGTACCGTAGAGCATCCAGAAACCGGTGCTCGTGGCTGAAGCATCGAGGACGCCGGCCAACGCCATAAAAGAACGCACCATTTCAGTCGATCCCACCTTGGCGTCGAGCGCCCCGTCCGGAATCTGCTTGGGATAGTCGGTCACCCCATACCCCAGGTCCCAGCGCCCGAAGACGGAGAGGGGGTTGTTCGGATCGGTATAGGTGATGACGTTTCGTGCCGTCTGCAGATTCGTCACCCCGGGCAACCATCTGTTGAACTGCACCCGCCGCTCGGGGCGATTGTCGGTGGATTGGAGATCCTCCCGCACCTGCAGCGAGGCGGGGTAGTTGATCCCCATCAGGTAGTCGGGAGTGACCATCTCCGCGTCGTAATCGGTCGAGCAAACGCCGCCGTCCGTCGAGCGGCTCGTGACCGCGTAGGGGCCGCCAGTCGAGCGGTAGTAAACGAAGCAGCGGTAGGACATCTCCACGAGCCCAGTCTCGCCGGTGTTGGCGTCCGCCAGCATGTAACCGTTCAGATAGCTGCCGGTGTTGTCGAGGGAGATTGCGTCGAAGAACGCGGTGATGGAATCCGAAAACTGCTCTGCAAGGGCCGCCCGCCAGAAGATCCAGAGCCCCAGGGGGTTGACCTGGCTGTGGGACATCCGATGGGTTGTCTCGTTGAACATGAGCCCCTTGTTGTTGTAGCCGAAATCGGTGGTCGAGCCGATCAGGCCGGGGGTCGCCGCGTTGAAGGTGATCATGTCGTTGTTGACGACGAGGGTCTGCGCCATCGACTGGGAAAGGAACCCCGACCAGGTGTTGTGGGTGAGGATGGTCTCGCCCCCCGCGCGCTTCAGGAAGGCGGAACATCGGTCCGGGAAAGAGCCCGTTCTCGTCCCCCCCGGGGGGAGATCGAGGAAAGAGATCACGTCCATTAGGTCGCAGAAGGCGTTCACGAAGTAGACGTCCATGAAGGTGGGGCCGGCGGTCTCATAGCCTAGGAGAAGCTCGGACGCCTGGAAGTAGTTGCCGTTGGGGAGCCAGTTGCCGGAAAAGTCGAGGCCGGCCGGCTCCTCGACGGTGGCGCCGTGGTAGATGCCGAGCATCCGGAAGAGAAGCCTCTTCAGCCGGTGGGCTGTCTCCGCATCCGTCGCCGGGTCTTCGAGGTACCGCAGGAAGGCGGCGTAGTTGGCGTTCAGCAAATCGGCCGCCTTGTCCAGCTCCGCCTGTGCCGGACCGTGCTGCTTCGGAAACGTGTGGTCCGGATTGATCAGGTAGGCGTTGTCCCAGCAGTTGTCCCGGGCCGAGACGATCATCGACCCCTGCAACTTCCCCTGGATGAATCCGGCCCGGTACTCCGCCTTCAGGTCGTTCGCGTCCCTCGACACCACCGTGAGGTTGACGATGTTGTTGATGGTCTGGATCGCGCCTGAGGCGCTCGCGTCCAGCGCGTAGCTCGTGAGTGCGGGAGCTCTCCCCGGCGCCAGGTATGACTTGCCGGGGGTGAATTCCCCGGCGGCTGCCGTCGTGGAGATACCAAGGACAGCGGCCCATAGCAGAAGGATGTACCGTCCGACTTTCATGATGGTTCCTCCTTTCCGACCTCCTTATTTCTTCTGTCGCCGCTCTTGGAAGGTAATTCCGTGATCCTTCAGGCTTTTATCCACGTACAGGACGGCAGCATCGACCTCTGCCTTGTAATCGTCGCAGATCCCCATGGCGCTGAACATGGCCGCTTTGAGGATGTCGACGGAAACGGAGAACCCGAGTTCGGAGAGCACCCCCGTAAGCTGCACGGCGAGCAGTTGCACCGCAACCGGTTCGGGCTGGGAGATGGCCTGTCCCAGGAAGATCATGTCCTTTCGGTGCCCTTTCTCGGCAGCGGTCAACGCAGCGGCTGCGGCCGAGGAGTCGCCGCCGAAGCAGTAGGCCGCGTAATCCTCCGCAAAGGCCTTCACGAAAAGGGGCTGGAACCCCTTCGTGTCGCTCCGGGCCGCTGCGGCCAACCGCCGGCCGAGCAGAGGGGCCACTTCGTTCCCGAGCCTTATGTCTATCGCTTCTTCCACGATCGCGTGGGCGGTCAGGAGCGCCATGTCGGGGTCCATGCCGAGACTCGCGAATGCCTTGCCGAAAGTCTGCTCCGGGTCGGCGGGGTTTATCGGAGCGTTCAGCAGTAGCCTCGCCTTCACGATGATGTACCCGTCTTTCTCCCCGCATGTCTGGCAGGAGGTATGGGCTACGTGATCGGCCCCCCATTGCTGGTTGTGACTTACGAACCCGAAAGCAAGGGGCTCTTCGGTTTTTGTCTCCGCCGCGTCCCAGACCTTCAGGAAGGTGTCGGCGTAAGTACCCTGGGTCTGATCCCCTATCCAGCCGGGGCACAAGTCCGGGTCGAACACGAAGTTGTACATGTCCGGCGCGACGCTCCCCCACATCTCTTTCAAGTCGTCATGCCCCGCATGGTTACCCAGCCGGTCGACAATGTAGGCATGGGTCGCCTGGTTCCAAGAAAACGCCACTGTCGGCATCACGAGGAACAGGCAGCACAACAATCCCAATGCCATGATAGGTTTCTTAGCACCCTTTCTTTTCATCTCGCTAGTCCTCCGTGGTCATCTCCCCTCAACCGATCAAAAGTGCGGCACCCGGCGGCGAAAACATCGGTTGACCGGCCGAGGGGATCTGCATGGACCAATGTCCTTGGCTATTTCTTGAAGTGGATCGCACGGTCCCACAATATTTCGAACCAGTACGGCCCTACACCCGTCTCAGGTTCGACATAGGCACGAAAACCCAGGAACAGATCATCATCCAGGCTACCCCTTGGGCAACAATCCCCGAACGGGCAGTTTCCTACCGGAATCTGCTGGACCTCCAAGCATTCCGTCGCAGGAAGTCCGCCACAATCGCGTGCCACTTTGAAGGCATAGAGATGTTTGGACATCGCCTGATATTTGCCTAGATCGTAACGATCTGCAGTTCCGTTGATTTCTCGGCTGTTTTTGCCCGCAACCCCCAATTCCATCGCTGCATGGTACAGGGTGAAATTGGAGTAGGTCGCTTTCCCGGTAGCTTCATGATTCACCCCGAATACCACCAGGAAATCTTCAGGGTTACTGCCAAGCTTGAAATCGGCCGTTTTCAGGTACACGGTATCCCTGCACTCGCCTATGAGGTTCGTCCCTCTTTGGAAACCGTCCAGCCATTCAAGCAGCCAAATACCGCTTTGGAGTTTTTCGGCCTGATACCCGGGGTTAGCCGTAACAATTTCCGATTCCAGACGGTCAAGGGCAGGCATAAGATCGGCTTCCGTTTTCCCTGTCCCCCTCACCAGCATTTGCGGTGTGGGGTAAGGGTCCAGCTTTGCGGGCTTCTCCGGATAGGTCAAGTACAACACGCTGGCCCACTGGCTTGAGGTATCCATGTAGTTGTTGAGGTCGTCCTGGTTGGCAGGCAGATACATCCTTTCGACGAAAATGAGAGTGTCGGCCTTTTCATCCTTACCCAACTTCACGACGGATGAGGGAACCACCATGGTGTTCATGATCGATTGCGGAAAGCCCGCTCGCATCGCCGCGTTTAGAACACTCGCGTTGGTGCCCTGGTCCGCGGTCATGACGATGATTACGTCTTTGTCGAAAGGATGTTTCTTATCAATCGTGTTGATTCGGGAGTGGTTTATGGTGTCTCCAATACTTGAGAAAATTTGCTTTCTGTCTTTGCCCTCTCCGTTGTAACGGCTGTACACAAAACCCGTATAGCTAAAGTAAGCAACGGGCGGGGGCGTCTTTCCGATAAATATCACCGCATCATAAGGCTCAAGCTGCATTTCCCGCCCTACCCGCACCCCCTCATACGGCTCGCTTATCACCTGGTACGGGGCCGCAGCATTGTTGCCGAACGCCGTATCGGTGAGTCCGTTGCATACCCAACAAGCGAGGTTAACGGGTCCGAAGGCATCTGCCCAACGGCTCACTTTAAATCCTTGCTGCTCCAATTGCTTCTGGAACACGACGACTCTTTTGTCCGTCACGTGGAGTTTCCCATCTCCCTGAGCAAAGGCGGGATTTGCAGCCACCAATCCTGTAAGCAGTATTGTGAACAGCATTATTTTCGCCTTCATGTCGGTTCTCCTGTGTTTCTGAGCGCCCCTCAAAGCGCCGGACGCATCCCCTTTGTGCCATCGAACTGGATGGAATACGGGGCGAGAACCTTCAACGGGTCCGGTCCGCGCGTTGTACCGGGGGTCATGTAGTTCCGCTGCAAGATTTTGATGGTGCCACCGGCAGGAACGAGCTGCCTCGGGACTTCCTCACAGAAAGGATAGAGCCCGCTGCAGTCCCGCGCGTAATAGTAGACGTAGAATTTTTTATACAGCTGCGGATCTGACAGTGCGCCTTTAAACTTCTCCGCACTCTCTTCGAGAACAGGGTCGTCACTGTTCAGGACGCCGACGAGCTGCGGGAACCAGTTGACCGCAAGGCTCGTGTAGGTGGCATTGCCGGTTTTGGTGCCCAGCGTCCCGACCACTGCGATCACCTGCCCCTCATCGAGCCGGTAGGTTCCGGCACTGATCTGGGGCTCGTCATCCATGTTGTCGCCCAGGCAGTTCATCGGGCCGCGCGGCAGCGTGATGTTTTCCGCCGGGTCCGTGGGGGGAGGACCGTCATACCCCAAACAGTGCTGGCCGACGAGGTCGACCCAGCCGGTAAGGCTCTTGAACTGGGCTGTCGGCGCGTCCGGCCGCTGACCGGCGCCGTCCTGGCGCCAGTAGCTCTTGACCGCCGCCACGAGGCTATTGAGATCGCCCTGCAAGGCCGACTCGTCGAAGTTCCAGCTCTTCGTCTCGTATTGCTGAATCTTGTAAGGCTTCTGAGCCTGGCCGCCGTTCGGGGCCCGGACCCGGAGTATCGTCAGTGGCAGCTCTTCGCGCCACTTCTCACCCAGAACAGTGTCGTTCGGCATCGAGTAGCGAATGTACGTGATGAAATCGTCCGCCTCAGGGCCATATCCCAAACGAAGCAGTTGCGGTTTGGCCGCGTCGTCCGGGTTGATGAAACCTGCCGGCTCCGTGAAAACCAAGCTCTTGTCGACCCCCGCTTTCTGGAGCGCCTCGGTCATCGCCGTGGCCATCTGCTCGTCGGCCGTGATCACGAAATAACGGGGCTCTCCCCAGACCCCGGCACTCTGGTTGTCGATCATGACGTTGTTGATGGTGTCGCCGAAGCTCGCGATCATCATCATGCGGGTGGGATCTGGCGACGCACCGAAGATGATGTACAGCAGATCCAGTGTTGAGGGTGTATCCAGCTTCGCATACACCGGGTCACTCTTGTTGAGCTCGGTCTGCCGGGTAAAGACGTTCGTCCCCATGCCGAAGTAGCGGGCCGGCGGGGGCATCTGGGCAAGAATCACCAACGCTTCCCTTTCACCCAGGCGGTAATTTGCCGCCATCCCCCTTTTCCCTTGAACGAGCGCATGCTGCAGGCTCCGGTCAACGAATTCGTCCTTCCACGGGGGGACAATGGCCAGCACGTACGGAGCGGTCGGATTATTGCCGTAGCAGAAGCCGACCGACTGCAGCGGCAACTTGCAGTCATCGGCTCCCCACAGCCTCCAGTACCCCCGCGCCACCTCGTACCCCTCCTGCAAGACCGCGCCCTGGAAATTCTGCACCGTCATCTCAAGGGACGCCGGCAACCGGTTCGCCTTGCTGAGCGGGTCCGTCGCAGCGCCTTGGCTGCCGGAGACGGTAATGAGCAGCGTAAAAATACATAGCCAAAACAATTTCGATGCACTCATCGGTATCCTCCTTTGCAGCAGAGACGTCCGGAGCCATATTGGGACGCCCCTGGCCTTGAGAAGCGCGGCTGATCTCCAGCCCCAAGTGCTACCGTGTCACGGTCTGTATCGTGGACCGCCGATGTTGCGCTGCGGGTGTTGAAGCGGCGAAATTCACGGCCGCGAAAACTTGATCATCCGGTGATAGACGACTTCGGTGAAGGCCGGTCCGACGCTCGTCCCCGGCTCGAGATAGGAACGGGTGCCGAAGGCCAACGGCGTGTTTGCCCGGTCGGCCGCGTGCTCGGGACCGTCGAGCTGTAATCTCGAGCAATCGCCGCTAGACATTTGCAGGCAGAAATCCTCGCCGCCGCACTGCCATGAGACCTTGTAGGCGAACATCGAAGAAGCTGCCGGATCGCCTGCGTCAAGATACGCATCAGCGCTGTGCACAAAGTCGGTATCGAAGACGCTGCCTATCGCCAGCTGCGACGGCTTCGCATAGGCATTCAGGTTCATGTACGAGGCTTTGCCGGTGGCGGTGTGGTTGACACCGTACACGACCATGAATTCGTCGTCGGTCAACCTGATATCGTAGCGGTCGGGAAACGATTCGGCGCCGGCACCGACGTAGATCGTGTCGCGGCAATCGAGAAAGGCGCGCTTCATCTGCTGGATGAAATCGTAACCGTCGTAGCTGCCCGGCGCCGACGTGTATTCGGCGGCCACGACGTAACCCATTTCGGTGTATTTGCCGATCACGCTTTCGCGGATCTCGTCAAGTTTCCCCATCAGGCTCATTTCCGTTTTTCCGGTTCCGCGGACGCGCAGCTCCGGGGCAGGGAATGGATCGAGGCCTGCCACCGAGAATGTCTTCGGGGTCACTCGGAAGACGGATATCGGCGAATTTGCCGTGTTCAAACTGGCGAGATAAGCAAGCCCCGCGGCTTCGCCGGCCGCGCCGTTCAGCCACATCGCGTTTCGCCCAAGAAGCATGAGTACGTCGTGCCCTGGTCCGATTCCCAGATTCGCCAACGAGACGGGGATGACGATGGTATTGAGGATTGACGCGGGATAGCCCGCCTTCAGAAGCGCCGAGCGAACGCGCGCATCGGTGCCCTTATCGGGAGTGAAAATCAGCACCATCGGTGCGTTGTACGGCCCGGGGCCCAGCGTCTTGATGGTCGCGACGTTCACGGTATCCCCCAGGCTGGACCCCACGTCCAGACAGTGCGGATCTCCCCCGCATCCCTGGATCGGCGCGGTAAGGAGCTCGACAGGCACGGGCTGGGCGTAAAACTTATTGGTAAGGAAAGGCTGGTAGGAGAAGTAGGTCTCGGGAGGAGGCGTTACGCCGATCAGGACCATCGCCTCATCGGGACGGAGTTGGAAAGCATACGGAATCACCGTGGTATCGCCAGGAAGATGCGGAACCGCTGCTGTCAGATACGGCGCGCCCTTGTTGTTGTATTTGGCGCTGGAGGTCACTCCGTTACAGTACTGCTGCCACATGTCGAGGGACATGCTCTGGCCTGTCCGGACGTCGAATCCGTCCTGATCGAGCGCGTTTCGAAAGCTCGCCAGCGCACGGGAGTCGTGTCCGGTTGGTTGGGCGTACGCACATGGTAGCAGCGACAACACCGCACACGAGATTGCGAGGAGCAGTAATTTTGCCTTCATAACCGTTTCTCCTTTCCTGTTTTCGGTCATTTCGCCTGGTTCTCCCGGGGGCTCGGGTGATCCGCCTCGTAGTGCGCCTTTCCTGTATGGCATCCTGACGCGCTGCCATGCCGGCTGCCCCTGCGATGTCGTTACCCTCCGTACCGGCACAAAAAAAGGCCGAGCGCGCTAGGGGAAATTTCCCTTGGCAGCTCGGCCATCTTCGAACGAAGATCCGCCGCTTTCCGTCCCCTCCTCGCGAAGGGGTTGGCCTTTCAGGATGAAGTTATTTTTTGGTATTTTCCCCTGGCCGCCCCCTGTAAGGGCGGCCAGATTTGCTTAACTCTGGGCCTCGCTCACTCATTGACCTGATTAGTGTGTTTCACTTTCGGTCCGTTTTTTCCGTGGCTGAGTTCTTTGGAAGACTAATGATAGACGGTATCCCGGGCTCCTAATTTTTCAAGTGATGCACAGTTTTTCCCGCGGGACTCGAAAGTCTCCGCAGGAGCGGTTTTCGCCACACTCAGACACGTTTTCGAAACAAATTGCAGCCAAAACTCGAGGCTGTTGAAGATAAACTCTTCGGTAAAGAATTTTCGCATCGCTCAGAAGAGTTTTCGAAAAAACGGAGCGACAACGCGAGCCGCCTCTTACAAAAGTGGACAAGAAAGGCCCTTGGAAAAATCCAAGGGCCTTTTCTAACGGTGGAGATCCGTCCCAAGTGCTGCCCCATCACTCAAACCGGACGCATTCCCTTGTGCATCTGGGTCAGCAGACGATCGAGCGATGAGGCGAAACGCTGACGGTCGGTGAGGCTGAACTGGGCCGGTCCTCCCTGTACGAGCCCCCCATCCCTCAACTCCATCATGAAGTCCCTCATGGCGAGACGCTCGCCTACGTTCTCCTCGGTGAGCAGTTCGCCGCGCGGATCAATGGCGACGGCACCCTTGGCGACAACCCTCGCAGCCAACGGTATGTCCGCGGTGATGACCACGTCGTCCGGACCCACGTGTTCGGCGATGTAGTCGTCGGCGACGTCGAACCCTTTCCCGACCACGACGGATCTCACCAGCTTGGTTTCATGCTTGGCGAGGCTTTGATTGGCAACCAGGCACACCGGCATCTGTAGGCGCTCCGAAGCCCTGAAGACAATTTCCTTTATCACACGAGGACACGCATCCGCGTCGATCCATATCATTACCTTGCTTTCCGCCAAGAATCTTCTCCTTTAACACCAACACTCGAATGATGCGGATTATACGCAACAGGTGTCGATCCTCCAAGACATATCCGGGTCGAAGAACCGCCCTCCAACAGAGCGCAACGAAAAAAAAGGCCTCACCACAGGCAAGGCCTTTTCTCTTTCAGATTCCGGTTGCAACCAACTAGAGAACGCGCGGCCGGTTCCTATTCAGGAACATGCGCACGGCAAGGTAGACCACCGGCAGTATCCCTATGATGAAGAGGGTGTCACCGGGCAGGCGCAGCCACTCGAATACGCGCACCATGGGATCGGTGAAGAAATCCGGCTGCCGCCCCTCCCAATAGGAGGTGGCAAGGATCTTTCTCAACTGGAGCAGCCCCACCGGGAAGAGGTTCAAAAAGAGCATACAGGCGAGCCCCAGGTTGGTGCACCAGAAGGCGATGGCCATGGCGCGGTTGCTGGCGCGGTCAAGAGGAACGAAGTAGCGCGCCACGAACATGAAAAAGCCCAGGGATAGCATGCCGTACACCCCCATCATGGCGCCATGACCGTGATTGGCGGTCCACTGGGTGCCGATCTCATAGTAGCTCACGATGGGAAGATTGATCAGGAAACCGAACACCCCAGCGCCCAGGAAGTTCCAGAAGCCGACCGCGATCAGGAACATCACGGCCCATTTGTGCGGGAACATGTCGGCCGCGGTACTGAGCATGGAAGTCCCGGCAGGAGCACCAAGGCCCATGAACTTCCACGCCTCGTAGGTCAGAAGCAACAGGGGGATGACCTCCATGGCGGAGAAGAACGCACCAAACGCCATGTGCACTTCGGGCTGTCCGCTGAAGTAGAGGTGGTGCATGGTGCCGAGCACCCCGCCTATGGAATAGAGGATGATGTCCAGATAGATGATGGTGGTTGCTACCCGCACGCGCACCACCCCCATGAGCATGAAGACGTAGGCGACCATGATGGTGGTGAAGAGCTCCAGGAAGTCCTCAACCCACAGGTGCACCACCCAAAAGCGCCAGAACTCGACCTGGTTGAAATGGGTCGTCTTGCCGTACAGCATGCCGGCGGCGTAGAAAAGGGGGATGGAAACCGCGCTGTAGACGAAAAGCCACGGCATGTTGCCCGGGTGCTCCCCACGCAGCCTTTCCCTCATGCCGCGCACCAGGATGACGAGCCAGATCAGCATTCCGACCGTCAGCAGTATCTGCCACAGCCGCCCGAGATCAAGGTACTCCCACCCTTGGGATCCAACGTAGAACCAGGGGCCGCCGGTGGACAGGAGCCCTTTGAGGCTCATCGCTTCACCGGTGAGGCTCCCAACGACCACGACCACCAGCGCGCCGAGAAGGACAAGCGCCAGCTTCTCCTGATGCGGCGGTTCCTTTCCGGCGATCATGGGTGTCAGGAAGATCCCCATGGCTAGAAAGCTCGAGGCCACGAAGAAGAGTGCGAGCTGCACGTGCCACATGCGCGAGAGGTTGTAAGGCAGGATGTCACCGAGTGACCAGCCGTAAAAACCAGCCGGCTCGACGTGGTAGTGCGCGTTCACGCCGCCAAGAAGCCCCTGCAGGAGGAATAGCCCGGAGACCACCAGGAAGTACCAGGCCACCGTGCGCTGCGACGGGGTGAGCTGCATCTTGTCCGGGGCCTCCATCTTCGACGAATATTCGTCCGCCGCATGCCACCCGAGGAACTCGTAGCGTCCGAATGCAAAGAGGGTGGCGCCGGTGCCGCAGAGCAGTGCGATCAGGCTCAGCACGCTCCAAAGCAATGCTCCCGAGGTGGGTCGGTTACCCGCAAGATTGTCCGGCGGCCAGTTGTTGGTGTAGGAGTGTTCGGTACCCGGGCGCTGTGCAGTGGTGGTCCAGGCGGCCCAGGAGAAATAGGCGGTGAGCTTCCTGATCTCCTCCGGGTCGTTCAGGTACGGCCGCTTCAAACCCTGCTGCGTCTGCAAGGGCCCGAACCAGCCGCGGTAGTAGTCGATGAGTTCCGCGTGCGCGCGCGCCCTGTCCGGAGAAAAGGTGAGCTGGCCGCTCTCCGGGCGGTAGCTGTTTTCCCTGAACTCGGTGCGAACCTTGGCTGCCGCGTCCGCGGGGGAAAGTCCTTGCCCCGCATAATACCCCGTCTGCTTTTCGCCGCTTAGGTGCAGGTATTGGGCGGTAAAGTCCGGGCCGAGGTAGGCGCCGTGGCCGAAAATGGTCCCGTACTGCATGAGCCCCAGCTTCTGGAAGATCTGCTGTCCGGCGATGACGTCGTCACCGGTGTAGAGCACCGTGCCGTCCGTCACCCGCACCTCCCGCGGGACCGGCGGGCCCTCGTAGGCGTTGCGGTAGGCGAGGTAGCCCATCACGGAAAATCCGAGCAGGAAGGTGACCACTGCGGTCACCAGCCACCGGGGTGAGAGAACCAAGTTCTTATCGCGCACGTTCATGGAAACCTCCATTACTAGGTTTTGACGACAACCGGTCCAACACTTCCTAACTCTGCATTAGGCTTATCTATTATGGGGAGATTTGGAGGAGGGCTTTTCGAATTGCCACAACTGAAAGAATGTAACAGCCTCTCTTCGTGTGTCAAACATGGCGGGAAGAAGTGCCCATTACCCGGAACTCGTTATCCATGATCACGGCATTGGGTGAGCGCGGCGCGTAGCACCGGGTATGGGCATTCATCTGCGTGATCAGTAAGCGTTTACGCTCGAGATAAGCTCCTGCTGTCCCATATGCTCAATACCGCTCCAGTAGATGGGCCAATTCTTATCAGTGATCGGGTTGATGAGCGTATCACTCACTGAAGCGGGCGCATTATGGCCCGAGTAGTAGTGCCCCCGGTAAAGCGCCTGGTCGGCGCTGTTCGTTACCAAGGCCGGAGTGAGCCTTGCCAGGGAAGCGTCCAGATCTCCGGTCAGAGAGTACGCACCGGAGAAGGTGTAATAGCGGGAGAAGGTCAAAGAAGCGGTGGCAAGGTCGTAGTTGAAGGAGCTGTAATCGACCGGCTTAAGGGTGCGGCCGGAAATGGTGAAGACCTTGAATGCCGGGTTGTTCCCGAAATACGGAGCTATGGCCGGCGTTATCTCCACCGTGTCCGAAGAGGGGAGCATGCGATATTCATCCATGTGGGTATGCCCGGCAAGGGTAAGTGAGATCACTCCGGGGTAGTTGGCGAGTATCTGCAGAAACCTTGTCTGATACTGGGGCACCCACATCATGGTGGCGGAGGAAATATGGCCGTCGGCGTCCAGATTGGCAGGCTGCGCCGTCGTGCCGAGATCGGCGCCGGGAGGAGCGTGCATCAGCAGCCACACTTTTTTGCCCGCGACCGTGGCGGCGGCAAGCCTTGAGTCGAGCCAATCCAACTGCTCCGCCACCGCGTCGTCATTCGCGCCGGGAGTCGGCGCTACCAGCGGAGAAAAAATGATGGTGTTCATCCCGATCACCATGAGATCGGTTCCGGGCGGTTCCACGGAGTAATATCCGCCGGATGTGAAGGTCCGCTCGAATACCTGACGGTCGCCTATGCCGGTAAGAAACGTCGTGTGGAAGAGTTCCTTCGTATTGGAAAGAAAGGTGCTGTCCGGCCCGTATCCGGTATAGGAGTCGCCGTTGCCCAGCGCGAAAAAGACCGGGAGTTTTCCGACAGCAGCGCGCACCTTTTCCATGAAAAAGGTGACCGCCTTATCGGTAAAGGCCTGCATGGCCGCAGTATCCGACGCATCGCGGGGAGCCGTGGTCCCGTTCAGATGGTAATAAAACAGCTGTGGCAGACCGTGCCCGAGAATGTCCCCTGTGAAAATCACGAAAGGGCTCGCCCCGAGCACCGCCTTCAGGCTTGCCAGGGCGAGCTCGAGCAAGGGATAGTTGGAATCCTTGCCCCAGGCCGATGGAGAGGTGATGACTGATGTCTTGAAGACCGCATCCCAACCGCCCGCATCCGCTGCGACGAGCGCCTGGAAAAGCGTTCCGTCGTACAGAGGGTTGAAGTGCACGTCGGAGAAGACGACTACCGGGAAATCGCTGTTGCGGGTCGAACTGCCGCAGGCGGTGGTTAATGCCCCGAGGTACAGGCACGCAACGGTCCCCGTCGTGTATTTCACGAAGTCCCGTCTGCTGATGCCGCACCTCGCCGAACTATTGCCCCCATTTTCTGCCATGCCATCCTCCAGGATGATTAAATTGTAAAGCTGTACCTCCAGCCGGCGTCGCCGTACCGGTCGTGCATTCGCTCCCGGCGCTAGTTGAGCGCCACGGTGTAGCGGGACAGCAGCTCCTTGCGGTTGTGTCGCAGGTTCTTCCCCGTGGGCTTCGCGGGATAGGGGCGTTCACCCATCAACCCCTTCCAGAGGACGCGGTTGTACCGGGCGAAGTTGAACTTGTCTTCCGAGGAGAAATCCATCCCCTTCGTGACCTTCGCCCAGTACTTGGCGTCGTGCGTCGGTTTCGGCACCTTTGCCGTCTTGCTTAGCGGAGAAAGACCGACGAAAGGCGGCAAGGTGGTGCCGTAGAGGATCGGAGCGGGCTTGGCGGTAAAGCTCCAGGCAGCCGGGGCCGTGGTAAAGATGTCGGTCATCGGCCGGGCAAGTGCGTCGTTCAGGTTCATCGGCTGGAGCCCCAGAACCTCCTCTATGGTGCGCAGGAAATTTACCGTGTTGTAGTGAGAGGAGACGAGCGCCCCCCGCTTCACGTAGGCACCCGCCACAAACGCGATGCTGCGGTGGGAATCGACGTGGTCCCCGCCGTCCTGGGAGTCGTCCTCGATGACGAAGACGAGCGTGTTGTCCTTGTACCTGGGGCTTTTCGAGATCTTCTCCAGAAGGAGCCCGACGGCATAGTCGTTGTCGGCCTGCTGTATCTCGGGGGTGTTCACCCCGTCGATCGCCGTGTTGAAGTTGCCGGTGTGGTCGTGCATGAAACGGACGAGGCTCAGTGCCGGGAGGTTGCCGTCCGTCTCATAGGCGTCGAACTCCCGCTCCCATTCCTTGAACCGATAATAGTCCGGGAACGAATTGTCGAAGCCGCGGAAGTAGATGTCGGTGCACGGGGCAAGCGCCGCACTGGAGGGGTACGCCACCTGAACATTGACGGAGGCGGGGTCCTTCAAGAGAGCGATGCCGCCTGCGGCCAGTGGGACGTTGTAGCGTGTCGTGTCCAGGAAGAAACCGTAGTTTCTGACCGAGAGCCCCTTGCGCAGTGCGGCGTCCCAGAGGTACCCCTTGTTCACTTCGTTGCCGGGGCCGTCCGGCGCGGCCACGTCGGTCTGTCCGGGGAGCAGGTCGTCGTCATCCGGAGTGAGCGGGTTGGCCGCCCTGCGTTCGGCAAGGGTCGCATAAGCCACGTTCACGCTGCGGTTGGTCCCCTCCGTATCGAGGCTGAGCCCCCTCCCCGCGTATGCGACGGCATACTGGCGTTCGACCACATCCGGCGCGCGCCCCGACGTGGTCCACGCCCAGCCGTCGTTACTCACCTCGGCCGTATCGTAAAAGTTGTCGAGCGTCACGAAGGTCCGAGCCACGGCGTGCTGGTTCGGCGTGTATCGCTCTCCGAACTCCGCAAGTGCGGGATCGCCGTTACCCACCTCCAGGTCACCGAGGATCTGGTCGTAGGTCCTGTTCTCCTTGATGATGAAGATGACGTGCTTCACATTGGCTTGCAGAACGCTCATGACCTCCCGGTCCCTCGCGCCATCCGCATAGGAGAAGCGGTTGTTGGAGATCACCTGGACCGTCAGCGGCTGCAATTGTGCAGCGGCGGGAAGCGGGAAGCTTTGGAGCCCCGCCTTGGTCAACTGCGGGTTGTAATGGTTGGTGAGAAAACCGTTCGGGCGGGACGGGGGTCCGTAACTGTAGCGGAAATCGGGATTGGGCCCCGTGGCGGATTTCCCATTGATCACGTAAAGCCAATTGCCGTCAGCACTGGTACTCACCGAGTTGGGATACCACCCGGTGGGAATGAGCCCCACCACCTCGCCGTTTGTACGGGTGTCCCTCAGATCCACTATCGCGACGCTGTTCAGGTTGCCGTTCGTCACGAAGAGCCTTTTCTCGTCAGGCGACAAGGTGACGCTGTTGGGGTTTGCGCCCCTGAGCTCCGCCAGCGAAGCGGGCAGTACCGACGCCGGTGCGATGACCGGGATGGTGCCGACGATCGCGTTGTCGGCGGTGCGAATCACGTCTACCGTGTCCGACTGGTCTTCGACCACGTAAAGCAGTGACTGGTCCTTGTTGAGCGTCATCTTGTTGGGCTGGCCGACGACCTTGATCCGCCCCGTCACGGCCGGCGCACCGTTCAGCCTGACGACGACGATCTCCCTGTCGCGGATGCTCGACACGTAGGCCGTCGCGGTCCCGTCCGACTCGTTCCCCTTCACGGTCACCCAGAAGGGATATTCGCCGCCCGCAACACCTTTGGTCCCGCCGCTTTTGCCCGGCCGCAGATCCAGTTCCGCTGCCGGCATCCAGTTGTTCAGCCCTCCCCTGAAGACGGTTATGGAGTCGTTGTAATAGTTCGCGACCACGAGCGTCTTGCCGTCGCCGGAAATGGCCACACCGGCGGCGCACGGCTTCACTCCGATCTGAAGGTTTATCGAGCCGTTCCCGAAGTTTGCGTTCCAGGGAAGGCCGTTCCCGGTACCGTTGTGTCCCAGGGCAAGCGGCGCGTCGACCTCTCCCCAAGCCCCGTCGGCGATACGGGTAAAGACGTGCACGTTGTCGCTCACCCCGCCGCTCACATAGAAGGCCTTGCCCGACGGATCGAAGACGATCCCGTTGTAGCTGTTGGGAATCTGCACCACCTGCTTTTTGACCGGGGTGCCGGTTGAGATGTCGTAGATGAAAACGTACTCGTTGGAGTCCGGCGTGTACCAAGGGTAGGGAGAACTGGGGGTGGCCGTATAGACGCGATTGTAGCCGCTGGTTAGCACCAGAAGGGTTTTGCCGTCAGGACTTTTGACTGCCGTCACCGCTTGGCCTGCGAGCCAGTCCGGCTTGTCCGACAACCCGGGGTTCAGCGGCTCGAACCGGGAGCCCGATGGGGCCAGCGGCGTGATGTACTGGTTCATATTGGGAAGGAACTGCGCATCACCGACACTGCTGCTGCCGTTGCATCCCGAGAGCAAAGAAAGTGCTGCAGTCAGAACAATGGCGAACCATAAACCGGGTCTCATAAAAACCTCCTATTGTCAAATAGCTCCTCAATCCAGTCCGGAAGGCAACAGTCGAGACAACAGTTCTCCAAGTCGGTCAGCCTGTGAATTTCTTTAAAATTATTTTCTATTGGACGGGTTCCAAAACCGGAAATACGTCGTCGCTCGAGGTCGCAATCTGCCCCTGCAAACAGATTCAAAACTGCACCTGTACGTGGAAAGAGTCCCGGCTTAATCTAGTGCTCACCGGCCGGCCGTGTATCAAGAAGAGTGGCATGGCTCCCGCTTGAGTCCCAGGCGCGGAAGCCCTAAAGTGATGCGTTCAACGGGAAGAGTCAGGAGAATGTTTTGTTCCGATTGAAGAAAAGGAGAATCCAGTGTTTGAAAGATTGAAATTAACCTTGGCGGCTTTGTCCTCGTTTACCGTGCTCATTTCTGTCAGCCCCGTCGCTTTTGCGGAAGACCTCACCTTTCCGCTCGGGACGGCAACCCCGTCTGAGACGTGCGGGGCCTGCCATGGCGCCATCTACCGGGAGTACACGCTTGGCACCGGTAGCGATAACCATAGTGCCCATGCACAGACGAAGCACGGCAACCTCGCCATGCCCGCCAAAGTCAGCTCCTCGGCGACGGCTCATGCGACCGCACTTTCCGAGTCACGCGGCCAGGACAAAAAGGACTTTCACTGCGACAGCTGCCACTTCCCCGACGCCTTCAACATCACCGACAAAGGTGCGGACGGCAAAACAAAGCCCAAAACCGCCGCGGCGGTAAATGGCGGACTCACCTGTGCAAGCTGCCACCTCACTCCCGACGGCAACATCCGTGCGTCACACAGCACGAGCGGCGCGCCGCATAAAACCGTAGTCGAGCCTGCACTGCAGAGTTCCGTCATGTGCGGCCACTGCCACGGCTACCAGTCCCCCGACAAACGGGTTCCCGGGAAGATGTTCCAGACCTTCCTCGAATGGCAGGAGGATTACTACAAGCCGGGCCTTGGAAAAGATCAGTGCCAGGACTGCCACATGCCCCGGACGCTTCGCAAGACTGCCGAGGACTTCGACGTCCCCCCCCGCAGCGTCGGGCGGCACACCTGGACGGGCGCCCATTCTAGGCAGCGTCATCTGAGCTCCCTGAGTGTCACCATCGTTCAGCCGTATGAAAACAAGCAGTCACTCGACTTCGCGGTCGTGAACATCGGAGCGGGACACTCCGTACCGACCGGCGAGCCGTCGCGTGCCGTCTACCTTCAGGTTGAGGTGTCGGATAAAAAGGGGGTAAATACGACCCGGAAGGAATGGATGTTCGCCCCGACCACGGACGGGCAGACCACCGACGTCATGGGACCGCATGAGGCTTCCATTCGCGCCGGTGAGGAACGGACGCTTCACTGGGACCCGGCACTGGCGCCGGGCGAGTACATCGTGAAGGCGAAACTGCTCTACTGCACCGACCGTTTCCTGAACAAGCCGGTAAAGGAAGAAGTGACCAGCGCCGAACTCGTCATAACGGCAAAATAGAGTTCTTCTGGAAATTTAGCGCAAGCATGTGCGTTAGGCACGGAGCAGCCGGGAAAAAAGGCAAATCCCCCCTGCCCCCCCTTCGCAAAGGGGGGAACGTTAGAGTGCATGCAGCGCTTCGTAGGCAACTGCACTTCGCGCTCCCCCGGAACTCCCGGAAGAATCCAAATAAAGGCGAGCTACATTCGATCAGTCGTTTCGGCCCCTGGCGAAAGCCAGGGGCCTCGTTGTTTTCAGCTCTTTCCTCCCGTTGCCAGGAAAAGCGTCCCCAGGTCAGCACCCTCCCTTTTTTCCGCAGCCGCAGCGTACCCCGCAGATACAGCAGCAGTAAACCCCCCAAGAAACCTCGCAGAGATCAAGGCAGAAAGGCGCAACTGTAGTGCGAACGCAGGATGCAAACTGGAAGGGTTGGCCGCCAAACTGCCTTTTGAAACCGATTGTCGATCAGCCAAGGCTGGAAGAGGCACCAAGTGGTATGCCGAGGCGGGTCATGAGGTCAAGCAGGCGATCGGAAACGGCAGCATCCAACCGCTCATACACATCTCTTCGTGAACTGTGGAAGGCGACTAGGTTGCAGCCGGTGAGGGGTAACTGAGAGAACTCTGCTGAGGTAAGTGATAAAAGCCCGTAGTTCGTGGCGTAAAGTCGGGATCCTTCCGAGACCCAGGCACTGATGAGGTAGTCGATGTCGACAACACAGATGCGATAGCCTATGGATTCAAGCCATGCTACATGGGACGGTACCGCCTCACCAAATGGGAACGCGCCACGTTCGGAATTGAACCCGAAAACCCCCTCGAAAACAAGGGTGGGAAATGATGATTCTATTACGCGGCGCGCCCCTTCAAGCACCAGGCGTTCGGCACCTTCAGTGTCTATCTTGATGAAGTCGGGAATTCGGCCAATCGAGCGCGAAAAATCATCCACCCTATCGGTCTCCACCAGGCAGCGGCGCACACCCGCTCCGAGACGGCTCTCGCTTCCCAGCTCCGGCATAATGCTGGAGGATTGCGCGGTCGCATCCGGTGCGAGGAAAAGCACCTGATGACCTGCAGTGGCCGAAATGGCCCGGCAGTAAGGGAATACGTTAGCACAGGGCTCCTCGCAGGCACGCATCGACAACGCAAGGAAGTGCTCGGGGTGAGGCTCGAACGAGTACACCCGCCCCTCTTTCCCCGCCAACGCAGCAAAGAATAGCGAGAGCTCCCCTTCGAAGGCGCCGATATCGAAAACGGTCGCGCCAGGTGCAATCACCAGCTTGAAAAGATCCTGCAGTAACATCACTCACCTCGCTCTTCCCCACTTGAAGTCGTAGTGCATCCGGCGGGAATGTGAAGCCCTGCCGCCTGTGCTCCGGCCGACGGCCGCGCCGCGCGCGGTTTAGCGGCAACATCATCCCCTATATATCGGACGAATCAAGCCGCACCTTAAGTCAGAACACCCGCCCCTCGACTGGAAGGCTGGCACATCTGCGATCTTGCGGACCGTCTCACTTTGGAACTGCGCCATCTTCCACACACATCCACCCTGCCCGGTGTCAGCTCAACCAAGCCTCACCCACTATTTGATACGGCGTCAGTCAGGATCACCTCGGGGAGCACGGTCTCCTACTGTCATAAATACGAAGCGTGCTCTTGCACCTTTGAGCAAAGAGACTAAAATTAGCCGTGTCTAATTTTTCTGACAGGAGGGGTCACTCTTATGATATGGGAAAAGCACGTACGGCGTGCGGAGGCAGTACTCGGCTCTTCGCGGCTCCCCGGGGCCGAAGAGATCATCTCCCTCATCAAAGGGGTCAACCCTACCTCGCTCCAACTTTCGGAGGTCGACCGCGAAACGGGCTACCGATTGAAGGACTCCCTGCAGAACCTGCTCCTGGAAAATTACGGCCAGAACTTCCGGCTCGTTCCTCACCCCTACAGCGACGACATTCTACTCATCAGACACAGATCCAATCCGACCATCGACGCCTGCCATACCCACATCAGAGTGCTCTCGGTCAAGGCCCTCGATGCCATCGATGAACCTGCACCGATCAAGGCACCGGCGACAACGAAGCCATCGCCTAAGAAAAAGCAGAAGCAGGCGAAGAGCGGTACTCCTGCAAGGGAGGCCCTGGCCATCGCCCAGCGCCTGCTGGTTGAGTACGACTACAGCGGTGCGGAGGAGACTCTCGCGGCCATCCGGGTCCGGGACCGCAACGAGTTGGCGCCCCTGATCAAGGCAGTGCGCATGCTCGTGGAAGAGATGGGGACCTACGAAAGCGCCGCAGCAACCATCCTCGCCCAACCCGACGATGTCCAGGCGGACCGGCAGGTGCGTGAACTCCTGGCGCTTACCTGTTACAGCAGGGGCATGATCCCTGAGGCGAGGGCCCTTTTCGAAAACCTCCGTCCCGACACACTCGGCAAGAGCGCGCTTTTCGCCTGCGCCGACATCTCCTTCCGTGACGGGAACCTCTCAACCGCCCTGTCTCTATTGAAGCTTGCCGAGGCAAAAGAAGGGATCCTTCCCGCCGAAACCGAGCTGAGAAACAAGATCGAACAACGCATGCGGGCGGAGGCGGAGCCGCTTCTGCTGCAGGCTCGGCCGGCTTTAGCCGCAGGGAACCTCGACCAGGCTGAAGCGCTGATCCGGCAGGCCCTCGCGCGTTATCCGCACTATCCGGAGGGGCGCTGTCTGCTGCGGGAAATCGAGGCGAGAAGAACCGAAGAGGAGATCAAGGCGCTATGGCTGGAGTACGAGAGGGCGACATCACCTCAGGAGAGGCTGAAACCGCTCGCGAAGCTGCAGGAACTGGACAGAAGCAGCGCGGACAGGGTCCTGGCGCTCATCGAAAAGGAAAAGGGCGTACTGAAGCTTCAATCGGTCGACCAGCGCCTGGGTGAGCTCCGCGTCCTCGCCGCCGCTGAAGAGTGGTCCGACTGTTTCGACATCCTGATGTGGCTGTCACGCGAGGGGGAGGCCAGGAGACTCGAGGAGGCTTGCGCCGTCGCACCGCTGTTTTCGGTGCTGCAGGGAAACCGCAAGCTGATGAAGCTTCCCGATGAGGAGGCCAAGGAGATATGGCTTTCATTCGTCGCGGTGAAGGCGCAGCTTTCGGCGGGCAAGCGCACGGGATGCCTGGAGCGGATGGAGAAGATCAAGCAGTACTTTTGCGGCTATCCCGAGTTCGACGAGGAATACGCTGGCCTGCTGGAGACGGAAAGGGAGCTGGCGAGGAGTGCTGCCAGCGACCTGATGAGGCGGATGTTCCAAGCCGAGTCTTTGGCTGAAGCGAGGACTTACGCCGCCCGGTTACGCAGGGTGACCACGAAGCTTCCTGCCGAGGAGGCCGCACGTTCCCGCGAGTACAGAGACATGACGCTGAACTACCACAGCTACAGAATTCAAACCGAGGAGGACAAGCTGGAAGACTATAGGACCGCCCTTTTGATCGGCAATGCCGCAAAGGCCGCCGCGCTGAAGGATTCCATAGAGGACCGGGAAAAGCTCGCCTCCATCGACAAGGAGATCGCCGATTATTTCGCCATCGAAATCGAGCCTGTTACCGTTATCGTCTCGCCGGACGCGGACCTTGATCTGGCGACAAAGCCCCAGGTCCCGTTGATCCTGGTCGGAGAATCGCTCCTGCACAAACTGTTCAGGGAGGACGATGAGACCATCCTCGTGATAAACGTCGCCAAAGGCACGGCGGCGCGGTACCGGTCCCCCAATTTCAAGGATCTCGGTTTTCTGGACTCGATCCCCGACAGGGATCTCTTTCTCTTAGCCAACGCCGAGACTTCCAACCACGTCTGGCGGGTCAAGCTGTCGGAAACGGAAGCGCATTTCCTGGCCGAGATAGTCATCAACGAAAATTTCACTTACGAAGAAAACCCCTCGTTCCAAGGCATGCTCATGTCGAGCAGCAAGGACAACGATTACTACGCAGTCATCACGGAGGGGGAAAACGTCCGGGTGGTACGGCAGAGCCTCGACGTGGTCAGCACCACGGTGAGAACCTTTCATGTGCAAGGCGAGGTGACCTGCGTAAGCAGAGGATCGTACCGCCCCGACACCTTGTTCCTTGGGACCGAAACGGGGACCTTCCTCCTCAACAGCAACCTTGACCTTCCCCACGGCCAAAGCCGGACGGCCCGCACCATCCCGATGCAGACCTTCGCCGTGGACTGCGATAAGCTCCAGGTCTACATCAGGGAAGGAACCGTGAAGGTGCTGAACTCCAAGCTGAGGATCATAAAGCAGTATCCCAATTCCGTCGCGGGAGGCCTCATCTGCCGGGCAGGCGTCCAAGGGTTATGCACCGAGACCGACGTCGCCCTCTTAAGCCTCGCGGAGGGAAAGGGGACCTTTTACAACCTCAACACGAACAAGTTCAGCCAGACCATAGCGCTCGAGCGGATGATGTGGACCGATACGCCGACCAGATGGCACGCCTATGATTATGACAAGGATGCCTCCACCCTGATCCTCTGGGACATCACCCGTCAGTTGGACACCCTTCTTGAGTGGCGGATCATCTGCACGGCGGATGAGGACGATGACACCCAGGTCGCGAAGGTCAGACAGTTCGAGGACCCCAACTTTTTCACCCTCCCCCCCCGAACACCGGTGCAAGGTGACGCAGAAAACGAGCCCGCACCAGAGAATAGCGACACTACCGAGCCCGCAAAGCCCTCAACTTGAGACGGCAAGCACCTCGGCGACTTTGCGGGCGAACTCGTTTAGCGCGAAGGGCTTCGCGATATAGTGGGTCCCTTCGTCCAGCACCCCCTGGTGCACGATGGCATTGCTTGTGTAACCGGACATGTACAGTACCTTCAGGGCGGCGTCGTGCTGGAGGAGCTTTCTGTGCAGTTGCGGACCGGACATGTGCGGGAGCACCACGTCGGTAACGAGCAGATCCACGCGGCGCCCTTCGGAAAGCTTCAGTGCCTCTTTCGGATCCCCGGCTATCAGCATCTCGAAACCCGCCTGTGTCAGAAGCTCGGCCACAAGCAGGCGCACCATCTCGTTGTCCTCGACGAGAAGGATGGTCCGCCTTGCTCCCTCCAGGCTGACCTTGCCGCCGGCATCGGCGCGCTCGGTAACAGCCGTCCCCTCCGCGAGCGGGAAGTAACACTTGAAGACAGTCCCCTTGCCCGGTTCGCTGTACACCCAGATGTTGCCGCCATGCTGCCGCACGATGCCGTAGACGGTGGCAAGACCAAGCCCGGTCCCCTTGCCGATCCCCTTTGTGGTGAAGAACGGCTCGAAGACGCGCTGCCGCGTCTCCTGGTCCATGCCGCAACCGTCGTCGGCGACGGCGAGCATCAGGTACCGTCCGGGTATGACATCCTTGTGCAGACGTGCATACTCGTCGTCCAGAAGCACCGGTGCCGTTTCGATGGTTACCACACCGTGCTCGCTGATGGCGTCCTGCGCGTTCACCACGAGGTTCATCACCACCTGCTCGATCTGGTTTTTGTCCGCCCTTACCGGATAGCTTCCTTCCGCAAGCGACATCTTGAGATCGATGCTTTCACGTATGGTGCGCCGCAAGATGCTCTGGAAGTTGCCAACCGCCTGGTTCAGGTCGACCACCTTCATCTCCAGGACCTGTTTCCGGCTGAAGCTCAAAAGTTGCTGCACGAGCTCCTTCTCCCCTCCGGCGGCTTTTAGCATGTTACCGCAGCGCTCCTGAACCAGCGTGTTTTCCGGCAGGTCGAGCCGCAACAGCTCGCAGTACCCCATGATGGGGGTCAAAAGATTGTTGAAGTCGTGGGCGATACCTCCTGCGAGCCTGCCGATCGACTCCATCTTCTGCGCCTGGATCAACTGATCTTCGAGCAACTTGCGCTGCGTGACGTCGATGAAGGTGACCACCGCGCCGCAAATCCCCCCGTTGTCCACCACCGGGTGCGCCCAGAGCTCGGTCTCCAGCGCCGTACCGTCCGCACGCCACAGCACTTCGGCTGGTAGATGGGCGCCCACACCGGTTCTAAACGTGTTACAGACCGGACATTCCTCGCTGGGGACCTCGTCACCATCCCCCCCTGAAGGATGGATGAGGTTGTGGATCCGCTTACCAAGCAGATCTTCCTCCTGCTGGTAGCCAAGCAGTTGCAGACACGACCTATTACAGAAGGTGCAGACGCCGTCGGGGTCGACACCGAAGATCCCTTCCTCCGTGCAGTCGAGCAGATTGTGTATCCGTTCGTCCTTGGCCCTGAGCTCTTCCTGTATCCTCGTCCGCTCCGCCAGTTCCTGCCGCAAGGTCTCGGTCTGTTCCGTAAGGCGCTGGAAGGCGTCGTTGACTACGTTCCCAACGATGTCGAATTCAGTGACGCCAGTCGGCTCCACCCGTCTGGATGAACTTACCGCCGCAACCATGCTCTCCACCGGGCGCTGCAGGTTCTTCTTAAGCACCAGGAAGATGCCGAAGACCATGACAAGGCACCCAGTGGCTACAAGCGGCGTGAGCATGGCGACCTTGCCGTCCTGCAACCAGGTGTTACGGGCCTTGCTTACCGTCACAACGTCCCATCCCCACATGGGGAAGCGCTGACCGAATACCGCCACTTCATCGCCACCGATCTTTATGGCACGGTACCCTTCCGCAGCCTGGGCTGCCACCGCCCGGGTAACCGGAAGGGGGAGCGTGGTGCACAGCACGACGCCGCTCGAGTCGATAACGACACCGCCGTGGCTGGTTCCAGACCAAAGCAGCCTAAGCGTCTCCATCACACTTTTCTGTTTTGCCTCGGTGACTTCTTCGTTTCCCGCAAGGAGGGCGGCGGTCAGGTCGTTGGCGGCAGTGGTGAGAACCTTACGCACTTCGCCGTTAGCAGAGGCGAGCGTAAAGCGGACATAGTCGTCGTGGACCCGGACGGTGATTGACTTGATGAGGAAAAGCAGAGCGAAGAAGACAACAGCGATGACAACGAGGCTGGGAGCTATCAGCTTGCAGCCGAGGCTTTTTCTATCGAATGCCATTACCTGCGTCCTTGAACATATCTCGAATTCGGAAGACGCCGACGAGGAAGTCCCGATCAGGGGTGACAAAACCGTGCTTTACCTCGTCGTCCCAGTGACTGACAAACGCCCTGTCCCGTGCATTGGTCAAGGGTTTGAGTTTCAGTAATGATGCAACGAACCGTTCCCGGGCCTTTGCGGGAAACGTGGGGAGGGCGCAGACGGCAAAATTGGGCAGGGGTTCTGAACGGGAGAGGACATGCAGCTTCTCACGGGAGACCTTCTGGTAGAGCCCCTCCTTTATCCCAGCCGCGGCGATGTCACCGGTAAGCAGCGCGGATACGAGCTTGTCCTGGCTGCCAAGGAACACGGGCGAGATGTCCGCCATGTAGACCCCGGCATCCTTTAGCATCCTCACCGGCACCACGTGTGCAGCCGTGGAGCCCTTGAAAAAGCCTACCCGCTTCCCTTTCAGGTCGCGCAGGTTCCGGATCGCCTGATCGCTCGAGACGAAGACGGAGTGGTAAACCGGCTTGCCGTTTGGAGCGAGGGCGACCAGCAAGGGTCTGGCGCCGCACGCCTCATAGGCACGGGCGAGCGGAACCGGACCGGTGAAGGCAGCAGAGATCTTTCCGTTGCAGATGTCGTTGAGAAATTCGGCGTGATTCGGGTAGAACTGGAGCTGCCATTTGTCACCGGTGGTCTTGCTGAGATAATTCACCACCGGTGTGAAAAGCGTCCAGATCTTCTCGGGACTGTAATAGGGTACGACGGCGAAGGTATACGTATCCTGTGAAGCAGCACAGGCAACGTGCGCCGTCAGTAACAGGTTAAGGAAGAGACAGCAGCAGGCGGCAAGTCTTTTCATCTAAAACACCTCGTGTTCCCGAATAGGTATAACACACCGGCGTCGGCCTATTTGTAGGTGATTTCGAAAGTATCCCCTACCAAAGATATGATATCCGTCTCTGAGAGTTATTCAAACCTTCTCCAGAATAAGTCGCCCCAGTTCCAATGTCATGCCATCGTCCTCGAAGAGTTTTGCAGAGGCAGAAAGAATGCGGCAACTAAGTTCATCACGAAGCTGCGGGTTCGATGCGATCGTCACAGCCTTTGTCACGTAATCCCCAGCATCCAGTGCGATGCACTCCTCGATGCCTAGCCGCCGGTAGCACGCGAGGGTCTGCCTGCCGCGCATGAACCTCCCCGGGAGCGTTACCACGGGCGTTCCCATGGCAAGAGCGTCAAAGGTGGTGGCCCCGCCGCAGAAGTGCAGCGAGTCGAGGATGACGTCAGCAAAACGAACCACGGACAGGTAATCGTGGTACGGCATCCTCGGCAGGAAACGGACGCGGGAGGCATGCTCTGGGACCGCTTTGGCGACGCGGTCGTGCAGCACCTCGTTCCAGTTGGCATTCCACCCCTCGAACAACAGAAGCACGGCGTCCGGGTCGTCGCGCAGGATCGCCGCGAAGAGCCCATCCATGTCGGGATGGATTTTGAACACGGACTGGGGGCAGAGGTAGAGGTGTGCCGCGGCGGCGAGCGAGAAATCCTCACGGCAACGGGGCGCAGCAGGCGGAACTGGGCGGCGGAACCAGGTGTATGAGACCTCACGGCTTAGCAGCAAAAGTTTCTCGCTGTAATGCCCGGGGCTCTCGTCAGTCTCGCAATCCTCGTGGGAAAGGAAGTAGTCGACGTTGGGGATGCCGGTGGTGACAGGGTGACCGTAGAGGGCAATCTGCACGGGGGCGAGTCGGGCGAAGGCAAGGAAGTAGGTGAGCGGCTCCATGCCGATGTCGCAGAAGATGAGGGCGTCTAGCGCCGCCTCTTCGATCGCCTGCTGCGCCGCCGCCAGGTTGTTCGGGATAACGATGCATTCGTCCACCCCCTCCCTGATCGACGCGCTCACCGTGTCATCCACCGTGAAGTTGGAGATGGCGGTGACGTGAAACCATTCGCGGGAAAGCCGGCGCATCACCTCCCCGAAGTAGCGACCGACCGTGTGATCGTAGAAGAAGGTGGAGACGAAACCGACACGCGCCGGCTCCCCTGCCCCCCTTTTCCTCCCCCCGGCCACGCAGTGCGGGGCGACCCGCAGTAGCTGCGGACAGGCGCCGGCGTAAAAGGCGGCGAGTTCCCGCATGAGCGGCAGGTCGTCCATCCCGGCGTAGGCAAGATAAAAGGGGGTGATACCCACCTCGCGCACCGGGTCGTGCAGCCTGATCCCCTCTGCGGCAAGCGCGCGCAGCTCCGACACCATGCGCGTGCGCCCCTCATCGATCTCAGCAACCGATGATACGACCGCGGGGAAGATCACTGCATGCTTGACGCGGCAGGTGGGTGGCGCTCCGAGGGTCGCGGCGCGTTCGAATGCCGCCAGCGATTCCCGGTACCGTCCCTCGAGGTTGTACATGGTGCCAAGGTTCATGTAGGCGAAGGTGTAGTTCGGGTCGAGTTCCACGGCGCGCTTCACGTGCACGAAGGCGCGGGAGGTCTCCCCGACGGCGAGCAGCGCGGAGGCTAAATTGTTATGCGATTTCGCGTGGTCTTCCCTCAGTTGCAGGGCCTTTTGATACCAGGGAACGGCTTCCGCATCCCGCCCCAGATCCTGCATGAGAAAACCGTAGGTGTAGCAGGCGCCCCAGTGTCGCGGATCTGCGGCAACCGCCGCGGAGAGCGCCTCTTCGGCTTCCCGCATGAGCCGCGCATCGTGAAGCGCATCACCCAGGCGGTACAGCGCCTCGGCGTTACCGGGGGCAAACGCCGCCGCGACGCGGCAGCAGAAAAGCCCCTCGCTCTGCATCCCCTCGCGCATCAGGGCGGCTCCGAACGCCGACAAGAGGGCGACCACCCCGGATGCGACCTCTCCGGCAGCACCTTTAAGTGAACCGGCAATGGCGGCGGCGGTGTCGCGCGAGAGCGACGGGAGCTTCTGCAAGGATCTCACGCCGCCCCGGTCCCCCTGCTGCAGGGAAAGACACGCAAGCAGGAAGTGTGGTACAGGGTCATCTGGGTTTTGCGCCGCGAGGGCCTCGTATCCCCTACGCGCTTCGCCAAGGTTCTCCCCGATATGCGACGTCAGTGCCCCTTGCAGATCACACCGACCCTCAGCCGGGGTCTCCCCCTTTTTCGTGAACCAGCTAAAGACCATGCAGAACCTCCTCTGCCGGCGGTAACCCACCGGCTCCCCTTCCATCCCCGCTTTTAAAGTGGTGCGCTTGCCTTTTCCGAAAAGCTGATTTAAGATCCGGGCCCCACGGAGAAGTCACAGATGATCTACGAAACCCAATTCACTTATCGCCCCATCGGCACGCTTAGATCCCCATATGCACGCCGCATCGATGCGCCGCACCAGGGTACCGTGGTAGCGGGAACGCAGACCGGCACACCGGCATTGGCCACGCTCGAACTTGAAGAGTGGCTAGATGAGAAGGCGATACAAGACCTGGAAGGGTTTGAGAGACTCTGGCTCATCTTCGCCTTTCATTTGAGCGAAGGGTGGCGCAGCAGCGTGAAGCCGCCACGGGGCGGTCCGAAACGTGGTGTTCTCGCCACGCGGTCACCGCACCGTCCCAACTCCATCGGCTTGTCGGCTGTGGAGCTGGTCGGCATCGAAGGGAAGACGCTGCACCTGCGCGGCGTGGACCTTCTCGACGGGACCCCAGTCCTGGACATCAAGCCTTACGTGCCCTACGCAGACGCGTTTCCCCACGCCAAAGCGGGGTGGATCGACGAGCTCGATGCCTCACTCGGACGCGGTTACGCACCGGGTCCGCGTAGGCCGAGGTAGGCTACCGCATCCGGGCGCCGCTGCGAAGACTCTCCTTCACGTACCCTCCACACTCCATGGCCCCCTGGCAACGGCGCTGTTTACCACACAACCGCCACATGAGTCGAGCAAAATTAACCAGAGGCAACATACCGCCCGGTCTCCGCCACCCCTATGTTCCCGCCGTAGCTGCCGTGCGTCGGTGTCCCCGAAACACCCACACCGTCCCTAACCGGGACACCCATTTACCGGCCCATCCCGCCAAACCTCCGGTCCCGCCTCAACTTGGGCTGATGGCACGCTCCCTGCTCTACCCCGTGTCAGTACACCGGTCGCACCTCTTCCCTGTCTTCCCTGTCTTCCTGTGGGACAACGGGTGCAGCCCTACTTCACGTGGGATGGAGAAAAGGACATGTTTTCGGATCATTTGCTTGGGAGAATCGGCTGCGCCGGTCCGGCTCTGGAAAAATCACTCATCCAGGAGACGAGAAAAATCTTCTCGACGCTCCTCGGCATGGATCACCTGCTGCACCTACCTCTCTCGGTCGACCCCGCCTCCAACTTCGCCGACTGCATAAGCGGCCTGGTCGGTCTTGCCGGGGAATACAACGGCCTGGTGAGCCTACACGTCTCGACCCGGCTGGCACACCGCATGGCCTGCCAGATGCTCGATATCGATGAACCGACCGACGAGGAGGTCGAGGACGCCCTGGGCGAGGTCGCCAACGTCCTCGCCGGTGCCTTCAAGCGCTACCTCTCCGAGGAGTCACTCGCCATCCGGCTTTCTACCCCGTCCATCGTCTCCGGAAAGCAATACGTGATTCACGTGGCTAAGAAGCCGGAGGTGATGACCCTGCTCTTTGATTTGGAAGACGAGTGGTTCATCGCGGCCCTCGCCGTGGAACGGGACTGACTCCAGCAGGAAGCGCCACGCCTGCCGCCTTGACACCGGCGCCATCATGTGACACCTTGGGCCGACTCATCAAGCGGCCACATGCGGGGTTGTCCGATGGACCTTAGAGAAGCCGATCAAGCTAATCCGCAACGACACCCGTGGGAGACCGCACGGCTAAGGGCCGTGCGCCGCATCATCGCCCCCTCCTGTTTCAAGGGGATGACGATCCTCGATATCGGGTGTGGCGACGCCTTCGCAGCCCGCGGCCTCTTCGCCGACATACCGGGTCGGAGCATCACCGCCGTGGACACGAGCCTTACCGACGCGTGGATCGAGCGGCTCTCCGGTTCCTCCAACGGCATCACCTTCCGGCGCACCCTCCCCGAATCATCCGTCTTCGACATGGTATTGCTGCTGGACGTGATGGAGCATGTCGAGGATGACCGCCAGTTTCTAGCGAAGATCGTGGAGCACCATCTCGGCCCGAAAGGGAGGATGATGATCACGGTTCCCGCCTTCCAGTCCCTCTTCAGCGCACACGACCGCGCCCTGGGGCACTACCGGCGCTACCGGCTGCCGGGGCTCGTACAAGTTGCGAGTGCCTGTGGCCTCAAGGTCCAGGGCTCCGGCTACCTCTTCTCCTCGCTGCTGCTCCCCAAACTGCTGCTGTTCAAGGTCCTCAGGATGAACGACGGCTCCGAAGGCGTCGGGCAGTGGCGCAGGGGAGCATGGATCACCTTCCTGGTGGAAAAGACGCTGCGCCTCGACAACGCACTCCTCACCGCCGCGGCCCGCATCGGCATCAAGATCCCGGGGCTCACGGCCTGGGTCCTGTGCGAGAAATCATGATGGCACCTTGCCGGTGCAAACTTCCCCTTACCGTCTTCGATATCAGAACCTGAACACCAATTCCGTGGCTATTGTGCAAACGCTGAACAGTAGCTACGAAAAGGATTTTCAAGTTCCGACCTAACACGCTGTAATAGCATGACTTAGCCCTTCTGATATTCTTTTGCGCGATGGCATCGTCCTTGTAACGGTACGTTCAACACGCACCGCACAGGAGGAAGCCATGAGACCCCTGACAAGATTTCAAGCAAAGCTTTTCACCATACTGACACTCACCCTCACCGCCGTTGCACTTGAGGGGCTCAACACCACAGCCCATGCCGACGAGACCCCAGCGGCGGCCGCATCGACCAAGGGGACCTGCCCTTATTCCCTGATGCTGCAAAAGTCGGTCGAGGCGCAAAAGGCGTATCTTGCCAAGGTGGAAAAGGCGAAGATGAACAGCCGGATCGATGACCGTGAGGAGACAGCCGACGCGGACGAAGGCGAGACTTCCGGAGAACGCTCCTTCGCCCTGGTGAGCTTCTCATGGGGTTCCAGGACCAGGTAGACAGGAAAAGGCTTCTTCCCCTAAAGTCCCGCCGGAGTGCCGCCGAAGAGATCGGACAGCACGCGTTTTATGAACCGGCCTGACAAGGGGGCAAACATGCCATGGAGCAATAGAAAAAGCGCACTGATCGCAGCAGCGGCGGCGCTTCTCATAGCTAACGCGGGTCCGGCACCAGCCGACGCACCGCCGGAGATCGACCCGCTGTCGCGGGAGTGCATCGGCTGCCACGACGGCGCCGCAGGGCCGGACGTGAAGGTGAACCTGCGCAACAACGCATCCAGCAGGACAAGCCACGTGCACTCCTTCGACGGGGAGCACCCCATCGGGATGATCTATCAAAGCTACGTGAACAAACAGGGGTACAAGCCGATCTCACCACAGGAACGCAACATGATTATGGTGAACGGCGCCGTGGGGTGCCTCACCTGCCATGATCCCCTGAACCCTGCAAAGGGGCACCTGATCAAGAGCGATAAGAACAGCGCGCTCTGCATCACCTGCCACGACAAATAATCCCCATCAAGGCAAGGCCCGGAGTCCCCTCCGGGCCTTCGGTTTTTCCAGATCCGCTTTTTCCCTTGCAAAATTAAGCCGTCGGCTCTAAGTTGCCGGCATCGCTTATCAAACCTCGGCGACATGGAGGAAGCACATGCAGCCCCTGAACGATTACTTCGCACTGCTCAACACGATGGAGTCCGGCGCGGGAGAGGTCGCCATAGACCGCAACCACAACATGTTCATCATCGGCACCCTCCTGTCGCAAAAGCCGGACGACGTGCTGGAACTAGGCATCGGCACCGGCTATCTCACCGTGAGCCTTATCCACGCGCTGCGCTACAACGGGAAAGGAAAGCTCACCTGCGTCGACAACTGGGGCGACGCGCGCGGCGGCGACATGGAGGACGTGGCGGGTAACCTGCGCATGGCCGGGGTGAACGTGGTGGCCCCGATGGAAGAGCGCACCTTCCTCGCGAACTCCCCCGACAACGCCTACGATTTCCTCATCTCTGACGCCGACCACGTGAACAGCGGCACCTGGGTGGACGAGCACCTGCGCGTGGTGCGACCGGGCGGCATCCTCTTCTTCCACGACACCAACAACACCGTCGACTACCCGAATATGGCGCTCATCACTCAAAAGGTGCGGGAGCTGGACCTCCCCCATTACCATTTCACGAAGAGCAGCAGGCCCGACGAACGCTGCGAACGCGGCCTGCTCTTCGTCATCAAACGCTGACAAGGGATCTCCCAGCACCATGCCCCAGTTCCTTTCCCCTCTACTGAGCGGCTTCGGCCTCGGTGCCGGTCTCATCATCGCCATCGGAAGCCAAAACGCCTTCGTGCTGCGCCAGGGGCTCAAGCGGCAGTACGTCTTCACCGTCTGCACCATCTGCTTTCTCTGCGACTCACTGCTCATCTCGCTCGGCGCGGGAGGCTTCAGCTCCGTGGTCGCCGCCTCCCCGCTTTTCATGAAGCTGACGCTCTGGGGAGGGGTCCTCTTTCTCTTCGCCTACGGCCTGCGCGCCTTCGCCGCCGCCTTAAGGCCCGGCTTGCTGGAGGCGGAAGACGGCACCGCTTCCGAAGTACCGCTCCGGCAGGTGGTGCTCATGACCGTCTCCTTCAGCCTTTTGAACCCGCATGCCTTCCTGGACACAGTGCTTCTTTTGGGAAGCCTCGCCGGGCAGTACCCGGGGCTCTCTCGTCTCGCCTTCGCTCTCGGGGCCATGGCCGCCTCCCTCACCTGGTTCTACGGCATCGGATACGGCGCACGCCTCATCGCCCCCTTTTTCCGTAAGCCGCAGGCCTGGCGGATGCTCGACATCATGGTCGGCTGCACCATGTGGGTCATCGCCTTCAGGCTCGCCTTTCCCGCACGTTAGCCCCCACCCCCGTTCACCGTTTTTTGACCTGCGTCAAGGAAAAGACCGTTTTCATGTGGTTTACATGTCCCCTGTTTTTTTATCCATAAAGGGGAGGTATTTCATGATCGATTGCTGTAAGAAGCTGGGAGGGGCGCTGGCGCTGGTACTCATGCTCGCCGGGGCGGCCTTCGCCGGGAAGAGCAACTGCATCACCTGTCACGAGAAGGTGACGCCCAACATCGTAAAGGATTTCCTGGAAGGGGAAATGGGCAAGAGCGGCAGCGTGGACTGCTCCAGCTGCCACGGCAAGGCGCACCAGAGCGCCGCCGACGTCGCCAAGGTGAGCATGCCGACCGAGAAGACCTGCAAGGAGTGCCACACCAAGCAGCACGACCAGTATGCTTCCGGCAAACATGCCGCCGCCTGGGTGGCGATGGACGCCATGCCGACCAACAAGCTCCAGCCCCACGCTTACATCCAAGGGATGAAGGGTTGCGGCGGCTGCCACAAGGTCGGCATCCGCGACGAGAAATCGCGTGCCGACGGGCAGTACGGCTCCCCCTGCAACTCCTGCCATACCCGTCACAAGTTCAGCAAGGCCGAGGCGAAGAAGCCGGAAGCCTGCCGCACCTGCCACATGGGCTTCGACCACCCGCAATGGGAGATGTGGTCCAACTCCAAACACGGCTCCATCTACCAGATGGAAGGTGACACCGGCCGCGCGCCGACCTGCCAGACCTGCCACATGGGCGACGGCGACCACAACGTGATGACCTCCTGGGGCTTCCTGGCGCTGCGCCTCCCCGAGGAAGACGCCGAGTGGATGGGCTACCGCGTCACCATCCTGAAGGGTCTCGGTGTGCTCGACCCGGCAGGCAAACCGACCGCGCGTCTCGACCTCGTGAAAGCCGGTAAGGTCGCCCGTCTCTCCAAGGAGGAGTGGCAGGCATCCCGCGACAAGATGGTGGGGATCTGCAGCAAGTGCCACAGCGCCACCTACGCGAAGACCCAGCTCGGCAACGCCGACCAGATGATCAAGGAAGCCGACAAGCTGATGGCGGAGGCGATCACCATCGTCGCCGGTCTTTACGAGAAGGGTGTCCTCAAGCCGCAGAAGGGGCAGCCGGCCTACCCGGATCTCCTCACCTTCTACGACACGAGGACGCCGATCGAGCAGACCCTCTACGTGATGTTCCTGGAGCACCGCATGCGCGCCTTCCAGGGGGCGTTCCACATGAACCCCGACTACGTCACCTGGTACGGCCTGGCCGAGCTGCAGAAGGACCTGGTGGATATCAGGACCGAAGCCGCGACGATGACCCGCGAGGCAGAACACAAGAAGTAGCCGGAAACGGATCAAATAAGAGGCGGGGCGTCACAAGGCGCCCCGCCTTTTTGTTGCGTGCGACATGGGAGTTACCATAACCGCAACGCCTAAAATACCAGAGTTGCCCACCGTTATATTCGCGTTACACTCAAAGGGTTTAAAAGAGGGGTCTTTGAGCAGCGCCACATCAACAAGACGGAGGTGACTTATGCTGAAAAAACTCGCTTTGACAGTGATGATGCTTTCCATGATCACCGCCTGTGCGTCCACCCGCTCGAAACAGGACGCGAACCCCGCCTATGCCTCCCACCAGTTCAGCAACCATGAGGTTGCCATCGCATGGAAGGCACAGGAAACAGACAAGGGGGTCAGGATCGACGGCACGGTTCAAAACGTGCGTCAGGACATCCCCTACACCTCCCTCCAGCTCACCGCCAAACTGCTCGACGCCAAAGGCAAGGTCATGGCTAAGGAAACCAAGACCTTCAGCGGACGTTTCGCCGGCAGCGAACCCTTCACCATCGAGATCCCGGTGGAAAACAAGGAGTGCCTCGACGAGCTGGACTTCTCCTACTCGTATGGGCGCGATGAGGACTTCTACAAAGGCGGCTTCAAAAGCGTGCCGTAACAGACTGTTACGCTTTCTCCAAAACGAAAAGGAAAAGGCCCTGGCTTGTAATGAGCCGAGGGCCTTTTTTTATCTCCAGCGATCATGCGCTTTGACTTTGTCTAGTGCGGGCCGTGGTGCCGCAACCCTTTCCAGTGGCCCCAGTGACCGTGTTCACCATGGCGGAAGGCCTTGATTGAACCTGCCACCACACCGGCGGGAATCAGCACGAGCCAGGCGGTCAGGATGATCGCTACGATCGCTAAAAGCACGAGCAGTAACGTTTTCATGGTACGCCTCCTTTTTCCTCTTAATAAGAAGTGTAGCACACGCGCTCTCACATGAACAAGTCGCCCCGGGGTTTGCAGGGGGCCAATCTCGGGTATCATTCATCACGGTCCGCATCTCCCCGGCATGGTGCCTGCGGGAGCGAGGATCAAAAGGGGGTGTGCCATGACGTCCCAGGATGCAACCGGCAAAGAGGACAAACTGCAGCGCGACCTCGACTACCTCATGGAGTGTCTCGCGGAGATGTTCCACGGCCTGGGCGAGTCCCGGCTCGCCTCCTGCCTTCCCAAGAACGGCTCGGTTGCCCCCTCCGAGGACTGCAAGTTCGTGAGGGCGTGGTCGGTCGCCTTTCAGCTGCTCGGTATGGCTGAGGAAAACGTCGCGGTCCAGACGAGACGGGCCCTGGAAACGAGCCAGGGGCTCGCAGCCGAGCCGGGTCTTTGGGGGAGGGTCCTGGAAAAGCTCTCACGAAGCGGGGTGGCCGAGGAGGAGATCGCCGCCATGCTCGGGGAGATCCGTGTGGAACCGGTGCTTACCGCCCACCCGACCGAGGCGAAACGGGCGTCGGTGCTCCGGCACCTGCGCGAGCTCTACCTGCTCCTCGTGAAAAGGGAGAACACGGTCTGGACCCCCGCGGAGTGCGACGAGATCAGGGAGGAGATCGTGGCGATGCTGGAGCGGCTCTGGCGCACCAGCGAGGTGCACCTGGAAAAGCCAAAGGTGCTGAACGAGCTCGCCACCATCATCTACCATCTGCGCGACATCTTCCCGCAGGTGATCCCGATCCTCGACCGCAGGATCTGCCTGGCCTGGCGCGAGGCGGGGCTCAAGGGAGAACTGTCGCTTTTGACCGAGCGTCTCCCCTGCGTCTCCTTCAGCACCTGGGTGGGAGGGGACCGGGACGGGCACCCGCTGGTAACCGCGGAGGTGACCGAGGCGACCCTGAGGGAGCTCAGGCTGAACGCGCTCATGCTGCTGCACGGTCAGCTCACCACGCTTGGCAGCCGGCTCAGCATATCGCGCCGCCTCCTCGCCCCTCCCCCGGAGCTCACGCGGCGCCTGGATGTGCTAAAGGCAAGGACCGGTGCGCCTGGGGAGGAGGCGCTCAGGCGCAACCCCGAGGAGCCGTGGCGCCAGATGGTGAACATGATGAGGGCGAGGCTCCCGGTTGAGGTAACCGGCGACGGCGAGGTCCTCTGCGGAGCCGAGGGGTCCCGCTATTGCCGGGCCGCCGAGCTGGAGGACGACCTGCGCCTTTTGCGGGACAGCCTGGTTGCGCGCGGCGCCGCCCGCTTGGCCGCGGCCGACGTGGTGCCGGTGTTACGCAGCGTCGAGGTGTTCGGCTTCCACTTGGCCTCGCTCGACGTACGACAAAACAGCGCCTTCCATGACGCCGCACTGGAGCAGCTCATGGCTGCCACAACGGGAGAGAGCGGTTTTTCCCGGTGGAGCGAGGAGGAGCGCATCGCTTTTTTGAACCGTGAGCTCGCCTCGTCGCGCCCCTTCCTGCTCCCGGGTACAAAACCGGGACGCGAGGCGGAGAGCGTCCTCAGCTGCTACCGCGTGCTCGCCGCCCATCTCGCCTCCTTCGGCGGCGCGGGGCTTGGCTCCCTCATCGTCAGCATGACGCGCGGCGTCTCCGATCTCCTCGTGGTCTACCTGCTCGCGCGCGAGGCGGGGCTCGCCGTCCGGGGGGCGCAGGGGTTTGTCTGCCGCCTCCCGGTAGTCCCCCTTTTCGAGACCATCGACGACCTGGAGGGAAGCGCCTCCATCCTGGAGCGGTTCCTGGGCCACCCGGTCACCAGGCGCACCCTCGCAGAGCTCCATGGCGAGCGTCCGGTGCAGCAGGTGATGATAGGCTACAGCGACAGCAACAAGGACGGCGGCATCATGGCGAGCCTGTGGGGGCTGTACCGGGCCCAGGAGGCGATGCTCGAGGTGGGGCGGCGCGTAGACGTGCGTCTGCGCTTTTTCCACGGCCGGGGCGGAACCATCAGCCGCGGGGCGGGGCCGACGAGCCGCTTCCTGCGCGGTCTCCCGGAGGGATCCGCCGGCGGCGACCTGCGACTGACCGAGCAGGGCGAGGTGATCTCGCAAAAGTACTCGAACCCGTTGAACGCCGCCTACCACCTGGAACTGTTGCTCGCCGGCACCGCCGGGGTAAGCATCCCCGGGCGCAGCGAACCGGGCACCGGGCACCCGCTGGAGCCGGTGATGGACCGCCTGGCGCACCGCAGCCGGTGCGAGTATGAAAAGCTCCTCGCCCGCGAGGGGTTCGTCACCTTCTTCCGGCAGGCAACCCCCATCGACGTCATCGAGTCGAGCAGCATCGGCTCCCGGCCGACCCGGCGCACCGACCACGCCACATTGGCTGACCTGCGCGCCATCCCGTGGGTCTTCAGCTGGAGCCAGGCGCGCTACTTCCTCTCCGGCTGGTACGGCATCGGCTCGGCGCTCGAAGAGCTGATGCTCGAGGACGCCCCCCTCTTCGCGCAGTTCGTCCGCTCGACCCAGAGCTGGACCGCGCTGCACTACATAATCAGCAACGCCGCCACCAGCATCGCCAGCGCCGACCCCGCGATCATGGAGGCTTACGCGGGGCTCGTACACGAAGAAGGGCTCCGAAAGCCGATCCTCGCCGCCATCCATGCCGAGTACCGTCGCACCGTGCGGGTTCTGGAAGAGATCTACGGCGGCCCACTGGCGGAGCGCCGCCCCGCGGTCCACGTCCCGCTCGCCCGCCGCACGGACGCCCTGCGCGTGCTGCACGAGCGCCAGATCGCCCTGCTGCGCCAATGGCGCCAGGAGGGGATGCGTCAGAACCGGGGGATGTCGGAAGAGCTTCTTTTCCGTCTCCTGGAAACGGTGCACGCCATCGCCGCCGGCCTCGGCACCACAGGTTGACCCCCTCCGCGTAGGGGAATCCGCACCACCACCCTCCTTAATTCCCCATTAGAGAAGGCTCGCTTTGCTCTTAAGAAAAGGTGCGTTATGCCGAAAAGTCCCACTGAATACGGGGAAATACCCGTTACGGACACCCGCCCCCTGACCTAAGGAGCACTGTGATGACCATCAAAGCAAAGCTGATGTTGAACGCCACCATCGTGGTGGTAGCCGTTGCGGCGGTCTCCGTCGCAAGCTTTCTGAGCATGAGCTCCATCAGGGGCAAACTCTCGTACCTCACCGAAAAAAGTACGCCGTACCAGGTCCGCACCCTGGAGTTCCAGCGCGCCCTGCAGGGGGCGACCGCCGACCTCGTCAAGGTGGCGGCGGCCCGCAGCCAGACGGACTTCGCCGCCGCAAAGACGGAGGCGGAGAAATCGCTCGCTGAAGTCAGGTCCTCACAGGAAAAACTGGAGGCGGTATCGGGTGAGAAGCTCGAGGCCTCCACCGAGTTCAGCAGCATCGCCCAGGAGCTCTTCGCCACCATGACGGCCCGGCTCGCCTCGGAGCGGGACTCGACCCAGGCCCACGCCCTCATCCTGCAGAAGAGCAAGGAAGCAAGCAGCCGGCTGCAGGAGCTGGAGGTGAAGGTCAGGACCCTGCAGCAGTCCAGTTCTGCCGCCTATACCAAGGCGAACGACGAGACGGACAAGAGTTCGAGAAGCATCGCCAGCATCGAGACCCTGAAGGCCTCGCTGAAGGACATGAGGTACCTTCTCTACGACATACAGCGCTCCCCGGAGAAGAGGCGCATAACCCAGTACCAGGGAGGGCTGAAAAGGATCCAGCAAAACGGCAACATCAGGCAGAACAAGCAGATAGGCGGCCTCTTCGCCACTTTCACCTCGAAGGCAGACCAGTTCGTCAAACTGGCCACCGAGGGGGGTGACGCGCAGCGTGCCGATGCAGTGTTGAAGGAGGCCCTCGCGACGCTTTCCGAGGTCGAGGACCGCATCGAGGACGAGGTCGACCGGGCCCAGGTCCAGGTCGGGAAGATGTCCGACAGGCTCCCGGGGTACCTCTCCCGGGCCAACACCGCGGTGAACGTCCTCTCCTACAACACCGAGCTCGTCTCCCTCGGCAAGTCGCTAGAGGGGCTTTCCGGCCGGCTCTTCTTCGCCAACACCCCGAAGGAGCTGGACGCCGTCGCCGCCGAGTTCGCCCGGGATTACGCCCGCCTCACCGTGGTGGAAAAGGCGGTCGCCCAGCTTTTGAAGGCGGCGGGCGCCGAGCGCGAGTTGCGCAACCTGAACGGGGTGGCCGCTTCGCTTGCCGGTGTGCGCGACACAGTCTTCGCCCCGGACGGCATTGTGGCCAAGCTGCAACAGAAGATGCAGCTCCAGGAAAAGGCGGCACAGGGAGGCGCCAGGCTGCGCGAGGTGGTGGCAAAGCAGGCGGAAAAGGGAAAGCAGACCGTGACGGTGGCCCAGGAGGGGCAGGAACAGGCGATCGGGACGGTGAACCGCACCGTGCGCTACAGCATGACCCTCATCGTGGTGATCGCACTCGTCTCCGCCATCGTCGGCAACCTTGTCGGCATGTGGATCTTCCGCACCATCTCCCGCCCGATAGGGGAGCTGATCGCCATGGCGGAGCAGGCGGCCGAGGGGAACCTGGCCGTCCAGATCTCGGCGACGAGCTCGGACGAGGTGGGGAGGGTGCAGGGGGCCATGGCCCGCATGCTTGGGAGCCTCAGAAACGTCGTAGGGAAGATCGGCGAGGCCACCAGCACCCTGGCCGCAAGCTCCGAGCAGATGGCGGCTACCGCCGGAGTTTTGGAGGACGGCGCCGCGCGTCAGGCGCAGCGCGTCGAGGGTTCGGCAACCGCCATCTCCGAGATGACCTCGACCACCATGGACATGGCGAGGAACACGGCGGATACCGCGAACGCGGCCGACACCATGATGGAGATCGCCAAGGAGGGGAAGGAGGCGATGCAGCTGACCGCGGAAGAACTCCGGCACTTCGTCGGCAGCTTCGGGGAAACCGCCATCATGGTGGAGCAGTTGAGCGACCAGTCCGCGCAGATCAGCGAGATCGGCGTCCTGATCAGGGATATCGCCGACCAGACGAACCTTCTGGCCCTGAACGCCGCCATCGAGGCGGCCCGCGCCGGTGAGCAGGGACGAGGCTTCGCCGTCGTCGCCGACAGCGTGCGGCAGCTGGCCGAGCGCACCGCGGTCGCCACCGCCGACATCAACCACACCGTGAAGGCGATGCAGGAGAGCGTGAACCGCTCGGTGACCAAGATGGGGGACGAGAGGAAGTGCGTCGACACCATCGTGGAGCGCGTGCAGGGGACCGGTGAGGCTATCGACCGCATCGCCACCTACGTGGAGCAGGTGAACGAGATGGTACGGCGCATCGCCGTCGCCACCGAGGAGCAGTCGGCATCGAGCAGCGAGGTTTCCCACAACGTGGACGAGATCGCGGGCCTGACGCGCGAGCTGCGCACCGCCTGCAGCGGCATCCGGGAGTCCTCCGCCGGGCTGTCACACCTGGCCGGCGATCTGAAGGGGATGGTGGAATGGTTCAGGGTGTGACCCGGGCCGACGTCCGAAACAAGAAGGCCCCCCGGCACATGCCGGGGGGCCTTTTCATTGGTATTCCGGTAATTCCCGGGGTAAGAGGAGTGCCGCTACCCACGAAGCGCCGCAGCTGGCCTCGTACTCACCCTTCAGGATGCGACGCCGGAGAGGACGGACCTGACCTTGGCGGCAAGGCTCCTGACGTCGAACGGTTTCTGCAGGAAGTTGACGCTGTCGTGCACCACGCCGTGGTCGGCGATAATGTCGGCGGTGTAGCCGGACATGAAGAGGCACTTGAGTCCCGGCCTCAGGGCCTGGAGCCGCTGCGCGAGGTCTCGGCCGTTCATCCCCGGCATCACCACGTCGGTCAAGAGGAGATCGACCGCCCCCTCCGCTTCCTCCACAAGGCGCAGCGCCTCCTCCGGGTCCCTGGCCACCATGAGGCGGTAACCGAGGTTCTCGAGGATGGTGCGGCTCATCTCGATGACCGACGGCTCGTCCTCCACGAGGAGGATGGTCTCTTCCCCCCCCTTAATCGGTTCGGCGGCCTTCTCCTCCGTCCCCTCGGACGCCCCGGCCTCGACCGCCGGTAGGAAGATGTCGAAGGTGGTCCCCTCCCCCTTGCGGCTCTCCACCCGGATCCCCCCCTGGTTCTGCTTCACGACGCCGAACACGGTGGCGAGGCCGAGCCCGGTCCCCTTTCCCATCTCCTTCGTGGTGAAGAAGGGTTCGAAGATGTGCTCGAGGAGCGGCTCGTCGATTCCGTCCCCGGTGTCGGCGATCGACAGGAGCACGTAGGCGCCGGGAGAGAGGTCCCCCTTGCCGCGGCACTCCGCCTCGCCCAGGACGACGTTTTCCGTTCTGATGGTGAGCCTGCCGATCCCCGCGATCGCGTCACGGGCGTTGACGCAGAGGTTCGCAAGCATCTGGTCCACCTGGGCGGGGTCGATCCTCACCCGGCAAGGCCCTGCGCCGGGGAGCCAGACCAGCTCGATCCCTTCCCCGATCAGGCGCTCCAGCATACGGAGCATGCCGGCCACCGTCCCGTTCAGGTCCAGGACCTTCGGCTCGGCGATCTGGCGCCGCGCGAAGGCCAGGAGCTGCTTGGTGATGTCGGCGGAGCGTGCCCCGGCATCGCGGATCGCCTCCAGGTGCCGGCGCTGCATCGACGAGTGCTCCGGGTCCATGAGGCAGAGCTCCGCATGCCCCAGGATCACGCTCAGCATGTTGTTGAAATCGTGGGCGACGCCGCCTGCGAGCCTTCCCACCGACTCCATCTTCTGCGCCTGGTAGAACTGCTCTTCCACCTTCCGGTACTGGGTGATGTCCATGACGATAGAGAGAAGTGCCTTGCGTCCCGCGAGGGTGATCACCTCGCCCCAGCGCCGACAGAGGAGAGGCTGCCCGCTTCTCGTGCGGCAGGTGATCTCCAGGTCCTGGATCCTTCCTTCGCGGGCGAGCTTCTCGCGGATGATGACGGCGTCCTCGGTGCGGATCCAGCCGATTTCCACCGCCGTCTTCCCCACCGCCTCCTCCCGGGTGAACCCGGAGGTGGTGCAGAACTTGTTGTTCACGTCGAGAAAGCGCCAGTCGTCGAGCGAGGTGAGCGAGATCATGACGGGGGCGCTGTCCCAGGCGGCGGCGAACTTCTCGTTGCTCTCCCGCAGGCGCTCCTCCACCCTCGCCCGCCCGGTTATCTCCTGCTGCAACTCGCGGTTCAGCGCCTCGAGCTGCAGGGTACGCTCGACCACGCGCTGTTCGAGCCCCTCTTGCGACTGTTTCAGCCGGTCCACCATGGCGTTGAAGGAATAGGCAAGCTCGATGGTCTCCCGGGTCCCCTCGAGGGGGACCCTGAGGGTCAGATCACCCCCCTCGATCTCCGCCGCGGTCCGGGCGATCCGCTCCAGTGGGCGCCCCAGCACCCGGGCTACCACGAGGGCGCAGCAAAGTGTGACCGCGATCCCGAGCGCGCTGAAAACAAGGGCGCGCTGCAACTGCCGGTGCACCGGCGCCATTGCCTCGGCCTCGTCGATCTTCACCACCATCCCCCAGGAGACCTCCGGGTTGAGCGGGATGTGCCTGAAGGCGGCGAGGACCGGGACGCCGCGGTAGTCGAGCGTCCTGATCGCCCCTTCGCTCCCCTCCGTGGCGAGGCGCGGCGCCTTGCCGCCGTCCACGGTGACGAGCGGCACCGCGGGCGCTCCCCCCGGCATCGGGTGCCTCGTGGTCATGAGGAAGCGGCGCTTGCCGTCGACCATGACCACCTCTCCGGAGCGCCCGAGGACCCCGGCGATGGAGCCTTCCAGCAGCGGCTTCATGACCTGGTCCAGGTCCACGGAGCAGTCAAGGAGCAGCACCGGCCGCTCGTCCAGGGTCAGGTCCTGTCCTACCTGCCTGACGAGGTGCAGCCGCGCGCTGCGCCCGGGACCGCCCGGGAGAAAGCTCACGGTCTCGTCGTTACCCGGGCGGGAGGCTTCCGCGAGCAGCGCCGGGGCGAGCGGAGGATCGGGGAGGTCATCGGCACCCCCCGCCACCAGCGCACCGGTTTGCGGGTCGACGATGCGGACCGCCTCGTAGCGGTAAGCGGAGCGCAGCACCTCCAGCCACTCGCCAAGCGAGCGGTCCGCCGGCTGCTTCCCCGCACGGACCCGTTGCACGGCAAGGGACCTGACGGCGGGGGCACTGGCGACGGAAAGGGTGTCGGAGTGGCGTTCCTCGAGCCAGGAGGTGATGAGCTTCTTGTTGCCGTCGGCGATGGAGGAAAGGACGGTGAGTTCTTTGGCGGTGCTGTCGGCGACCCTTCCCTTGGTGACGCCGAAGGGAAGGCCGTAAAGCTCGCTCAGTTCCACAGCCATGAGGACCAACAGGGACAGGGTGCAGAAGGTGATGACGACACGTCCACCGATCCCGGAGTGCCAGGGCATGCGCTGCCTGGGATGTACGTGCGTTTCATCAGTCATAGTCGAACCTGGTGATGCGGTACTGTTTTGGGTTTTTCATCACCTGGTCCAGGTATTCGAACCTGAAGCTTCCCTTCAGCGTGGACCACTGTACCGAAGCGGGCACCTTGCCGAGCTTTTTCAGGAAGAGAAACTCGTCGCAAAGGCTCGAGCCGTCCGCCTCGATACCCCTCGGGAGACGGGGTACCCTGCCGACCGCCTTAAAATCCGGGCGCAGATCCTGGGCCAGGCGGGCCTGGGCTGCCTGCGACAGGGCTTTGCCGTTCAGGGCTGCGATGTCTGCCGCGTTCCACCGTGTGACTTTTTGCAGCGCGCCCCGGTCCCGCTCCACCCACATAAGCGCCCGCGTGAGCGCCGCCGCGAGCAGGCGTGGGACCTCCGGATGGAGCTCAGCAACCTTAGCGCTCATGGCCAGGAAGGCGATGCTTTTTTGCTTGCCGATGGCGGTGAAGCGGTCCGGATAGCGCGCGAGGGTGAGTTCCGGGGTGGGTGCCCATGCCGCGTAGGCGTCGATTTCCCCCTTCAAGAGGGCGTCCTCCATCTCGTTCACCTCCATCGGGACCAGCACCGCATCCGCTTCGCTCAGGCCGCTCCCCGCCAGGGTCTTCATGAGCGCAAAGTGCCCGGTGGTCCCGAAGGTGTTGCCGATCCGCTTACCTTTCAGATCTGCGGCCATCATCCCCTTGGGGCCGATCACGGAGACGTAGTTCTGCTTGAGTAGCGTCACGGCACAAAGCGGCATCCCGGAGGCGACCGCCTTTATGAAGGGCATATCCCCCATGGTGGCGAGCGCCACGCGCCCTTGGGAAAGCTGCGTGATCGCCTCGCTCCCGTCCCGCACCGGGAGCATGGTCAGCTGAAAGCCCTGGCGGGCGAGGGCCTCGCGCAGGATGCGGTCGTGCTGCAGCGCCGCGGCGAGCGCACCGCCCGGAGAAGCGAGCGGCTGGTAGCTGAAGCCAAGCGGCACCGGCTTCGCCGGTACCGCGGCGGGAACGAGGACGAGCAGCACGACGAGCGCAAGATGCAGTCGGCGGAAACGAAGCAGGGCGTGGCATGCCCTGCGGGCGGGGCTGGCTGACATACTGTAATCCTCCGGCGCTTAGGGTGCGTAGTCAAAGGTGGTCAGGCGAAACCGCGAGCGCCTGCCGAGGACAGACTCGAGCAGATCAGGACGGATGCTGGAACGAAACCGCTCCCGCGAGGCGTTGGCCGGAATCCTGCCGATACTCTTCAGGAAGTCGAACTCACGCAAGAGGTTCGAGTTCGCCTCACGGTCCGCGGCGGAGATGAGCGGTGCCGCGGGCACGTCGAGGAGGTCGCTGCGGGTGATCGCCGCGATGTCGGCGGCGCTGACCTCCGCGTTCCTGCCGCTGAAGGCCGTCATCCCCTGGACCGCCCACTGGCTCGCCGTGTTCAGGTTGTTTCCCTTTTTGAGCCAGCGCACCGCCCTGATGATACCCGCGCAGAGCGCGTCCGCCGCGGGGCGGTTAACCCGCAGCAGCTCTCCGGAAAGGGCGAAGAAGGAAAGACTCACCTGCCGGTAGATGACGCAGAACTGTCCCGGGTACTTCTTCATGGTCATGGTCGGCGTCGGCTCCCAGGCCGCGAAGGCGTCGATGCGCCCCTGTGCGAGCGCCTCCGGCATCTTGTGCAGCTCCATGGGGACCAGGTTCACCTCGCGCTCGGAGAGGCGGACCGAGGCGAGCGCCTGCAACAGGGCATAGTGGGAGGTGGACCCCGTAACGTTCCCAACCTTTTTCCCGGCCAGTTGTTCCAGCACAACGTTACTGTGCGCGAGCACCGAGGCATAGCTCCGCTTCACCGTCCCCGCGATGACAAGGTCGCCCGAGCTTGCCGTCTCGATGGCGGGCATGTCCGAGAACATCACCGCGTCGATCTGGCGACTGTGCACCAGCGGAACCGCATCGGCTCCCTTGGCCAGGGTCCGAAATGCGATGCGACAGCCCGCTTGCTCCAGCTCACGCTTTAGCAGGCGGTCCCTTTTCAGCGTTTCCCCGAGGACGGCGACGGGGACCGCCATCGGGAAATAGACGAAGGTGATCACCATCGGCTCCGCGGCGGGCTTTTTTACCTTCGAAGCCGAAGGCGCACCGGCAGCCGCAGTGGCGAAGAGCTGCACAAGCAGCATCACCCAGATCATTTTGACTGCATAGCGGATTGCAATGGGAGGTTGATTCATCAGTCGCCTGTATTGAAACAGAATCAATAATGGTTGAAGTTGCTTTACTGATCGGCGATGAACAGAGATAGCTTGAGCATTTTCCGCACAAACAGTGCGGGTTTGGCAGTATAAAATGACACAAGGGAAGTAGACAAGGAAATAGGTGATCGTGCACCACTTGGGAAACTGTGAAGAACGGTTGACTTGAAGGTAAAATGCTGTATCTGAACAACTTGTGCCGCAGCGCCCATCCAAGCCGGGGCCTAAGAACCGCCCCAGAAGGAGGATAGCGATGAGTTTCATCACCGTGGGGAAGGAGAACTCCTGCAACATCGACCTGTACTACGAGGACATGGGACAGGGGCAGCCGGTGGTTTTGATCCATGGCTGGCCGCTCAGCAGCCGGTCATGGGAGAAGCAGGTACCGGCGCTTCTCAAGGCGGGGTACCGGGTGGTCGCATACGACCGGCGCGGGTTCGGGGCGTCGGGCAGGCCGTCGACCGGGTACGACTACGATACACTCGCCGCCGATCTTAACGTGCTGATGAACGCGCTCGACCTGCGCGACGCGGTGCTGGTGGGTTTCTCGATGGGCGGGGGCGAGGTCGCGCGCTACCTCGGCCGCTACGGTTCCGAGCGGGTGCAAAAGGCGGTCTTCATGGGGGCGGTGACCCCGTTTCTCCTGAAGACGCCGGCGAACGCCGCAGGGCTTGACGGGAGCATCTTCGAGGGTATCCGGCAGGGGATCGAGCACGACCGGCTCTCTTTTCTGACGAGCTTCCTGGGCAATTTCTACAACGTGCATGCCCTGGGGAGGAGGCAGGTAAGCGAGGAGGTGCTGCGACTTAGCTGGAACATCGCGGCGGGGGCGTCCCCCATCGGGACCCTGGCCTGCGTCACCTCCTGGCTCACCGACTTCAGGGACGACCTTTTGAGTATCAAGATCCCCACCCTGGTGATCCACGGCGACGACGACCGGATCCTCCCCTTCGCCGCCACCGGGAGCCGGACGCACGAGGCGGTGGAGGGAAGCCGCCTCGTCGTGGTCGCCGGCGCGCCGCACGGCCTCAACTGGACCCACGCCGAAGAGGTGAACGACGGGCTGATCGACTTCCTGCAGGCAGCGCTGTAAGAAGTTTAAGAGCTAGGACGAGACATCGAACTCCCTGAACCTGCGCACCGCCTCGGGAATGGCATCCTCGGTGACGTTCCCGAAGGCGAGGCGCAGGTACCCTTCCAGGCCCGGGCCGAACACCTCGCCCGGCAAAAGCAGCATCCCCGCCTCCTCCACCAGCCGCTTCACGACCTGGCGGCCGGTCTTCCCGCTGCACGGGTGCGCCACCCAGCCGAAGAACGGCCCGCTCGCCACCAGGCGAAACGGGTTGCCAGCCTTCTCCATCTCGGCACGGAACACCTCGTGGCGCCGCTCCATCATGACCCGGTTGCGCGCGACCCATTCGGAAAGGTGCTCGAAGCCGTACCGGACCAGGTGCTGGGTCACCCGCGGCTGGCAGACCGCCATGGTGTCCTGCACCTTCAAAGCGTGACCGATGAACTCCTTCGAGGCGGCGAGCATCCCCGCCCGGTAACCGGTGAGGGCGAAGGTCTTGCCGAAGGAGGCGATGTGGACGAAGTGGTCCCCCCAGTCGGGGTCCTCGAAGAGCCGGTGCGGCCGCACCCCGCCGGTGATGAAGCTGTTGTAGGTCTCGTCGAGGACGAGCGCCAGGTTGCGGCGGCGGGCGAGCGCGTAAAGCTCGCGCACCGTATCCGGCGGGGTCACCGCACCAGTCGGGTTGCTCGGCGTGACGATGAGGATGGCGCGCGTTTTCTCGCTGATGAGCGCCTCGATGGTGGAGAGGTCGGGGAGCCCGCCGGTCTTTTCGTCGAAGGGGGCGAAGACGCAGCTAATACCCAGGGAGGCGAGTGCCATGGGGTGGTCGAAGTAGGCCGGGAGCTGCACGATCACCTCGTCCCCCGCGCGGCAAAGGGTGACCATGGCGAGCCACAGCGCCTGGCTTGCGCCGATGGTGAGGCAGATCTGGGCAGGATCGATGCAGGCGCCGTAGAGCTCGCGGTAGCCACGGCAGACCGCCTCGCGCACCTCGGGGAGCCCCTCGTCGATGCTGTAGCGCGAGGTGAGCGGGTCGCGCATCACCGTTTCCAGGTGGTCGATCAGCTCGGGGGGTGGCGGGTAGTCGGGGATCGCCTGGCAGAGGTCGATGAGGGGGAGTTCGGGGCTCGCCGCGGCGAGCCATCCCTTCACCTCGGAGATGGGGGGCGGGGGCACTCCGCGCACCAGGGGGGAAACCGGGAACTTCATGCGGCAGCTCCTGCAAAAGGCTTGGGCCGTTCAACGTTCAGCGTTCAACGTTCAACGTTCAACGTTCAACGTTCAACGTTCAGCGTTCAACGTCAGACCAGTCAGACCAGTCAGACCAGTCAGACCCGTCAGACCAGTCGGACTAGTCTGACGGGTCCGACAGTCCGACAAAAAAACGGCCCTGCCGTTTCCGGGGGGCCGTCCACAAAAGGCTAATGTTCGGGCGGGGTGGTGAGGTACTGCTCGAACTGCCGTTTGTCCTGGCAGCAGCGGTACGCCTCCTCCGGACTCACCCGCTTGGTCTTCAAAAGATCGAGGATGTGCTGGTCCATGAGCTGCATCCCGTCCTTCCGACCGGTCTGCATGATAGAGGGGATCTGGAAGGTCTTCCCTTCCCGGATCAGGTTCCCGACCGCTGGGTTCCACACCATGATCTCCTGGGCGGCCGCCCTCCCCTTCCCATCGGCGGTCTTCAAAAGCTGCTGGCAGACGACCCCCTTCAGCGACTCGGAAAGAATGGCGCGCACCTGCTCCTGCGCGTCCTTCGGAAAGACGTCGATGATGCGGTCCACCGTCTTCGCGGCGGAACTCGTATGCAGGGTCCCAAAGACCAAGTGCCCGGTCTCGGCGGCGCTCATGGCGAGACTGATGGTCTCAAGGTCGCGCATCTCCCCAACCAGGATCACGTCCGGGTCTTCCCTCAACGCCGCCCGGAGCGCACTGGAGAAACTCTCGGAGTGCTCGCCGATCTGACGCTGGTTGAAAAGCGACATCTTGTTCTCGTGGATGAACTCGAGCGGGTCCTCGAGGGTCAGGATGTGCTCGCGCCGCGTGCTGTTGATCAGGTCGATCATCGCGGCAAGGGTCGTGGACTTGCCGCTCCCGGTCGGACCGGTGACGAGCACGAGCCCCTTCCTGAGCTTGGTCATGTTCCGGATCCCGTCCGGAAGACCAAGGTCGTCGGCCGAGAGGATCTTGCTCGGGATGATCCTGAACACGGCGGCGATGCCGCGGTGCTGCAACATGTAGTTGCCGCGGAAGCGCGCAAGCCCCGGCACCGAGTAGGCGAAGTCGAGGTCGTGCTTCTCCTCGAAGGTCTCGCGCTGCTTCGGCGTCAGGATCTCGAAGAGTATCGCCTTCAGCTCCTCGTGGGAAAGCGACTTGAAGTTCTGACGCTCCATTTCGCCGCGCAAACGGAAAATCGGGGGAGAGCCCGCGGAGAGGTGCAAATCGGAAGCCCCGGCATCGTTCAACAGCTTGAACAGCGCATCAATTCTTGCCATTTTTCATCTCCGTCACAGTAGTATCGAGGCGACATATTCGCCCGGGGAGATCTCCCCGCGTTCGAGGAGCTCGAGCCCCTCTTCGGCCACGCCACGGAAGCCGGACTCCCTCAGGTAGCGGAGCATCTCGTCGCTGTTGCGGATCATCTCCAGCGCCTCCAGGAGCTCGCCGTCGAAACGGAGCACCTCAAGGAGATATTTACGCCCTTGGTAACCGGTCTGGTCACAGGCGGGGCAGCCGACGGGGCGGAATGAGGGGCGCTCGCTCGCCGGAAGCCTCAGTGCGGCCAACTCCTCCGGCGCGGGTACGTAGCGCTCCTTGCAGTCGGGGCAAAGGAGGAAAACGCTGCGGCAGCCAACCACTCCCTTCAGGTGGGTCGGGATCAGGAAGTTCTTCTGGATCAGGTAGAGCAGCTGTTTCAGCACCTCACCCTTGCTCCCGTGCGAGATCCCGGCCAGCACCAGTTTGCCGCGCATCACCGCCTTGCTCGCCGCGATGAAGGCGGGAAGCTCGGTTATGTCCTCGATGACGAGGGTGTCGGGATCGTGGTCCATGGCCCGGGCCGTCACCGCAGCGGTGTCGTCGGCGATGCAGCGCGCCAGGGGGAGGCGGGGGAAGCGTTCCTTGCCGCGCCCGAGCCGCTCACCCACGATCATCACGTTGCGGTCGGTGTGGTCGCACGAGTCGAGGAAGAGGTCGATGAGCCTGCCGCGCGTCTCCGGCTCCCTGCCGGAGAAGAGGATGAGACCGTCGCGGACGCCGGCCAGGGCGTCGATGTCGGCGCGCTGCCGCGGGGCGAGCCCCAGGTCGTCGAGACCGGTCAACTGCGGCGCGCTCACGTGCAGCCTGAGCGTCACGTATTCGCCGCCATCCCCCGCCATGAGGAGCGCCTGGAAGGGGATCTTCTTTCCCTGCAACAAGAACCTAAGCACGCCGTTCGACGCACCCTGGGTGGCAGCGGGGAGCGAGCAAAGGCGCCGGATGCGCTCGGTGAGAAGGGCGTAGTGGGTGATGGCGAGGCTGCCGAGTTCGGTGGTCTTTCTCCCGGCACGGGCTAAGAAACGCACCCGGTCCCCCAGGGGCTGCAGGGCGAGGCTGTCGAACTTCTGCTGCACCACGCGCAACAGGAGGTGGTTCAAAAGGGTCGCGCAGGTGAGATCCGTGTTGATGGCGGAGAGAACGGTCGCGCTGAAAAGCCCCGAGGAAAAACCGAGCTCCGGCTGTGTGACGTCTGGCCCGTAGAGGATCTCGTGCATCTCGCGGATCTCACGGATGAGACCGACGGAGATGTTGACGTGGCACCCGGTGACGCGGGAGAGCTCCTCGATGGCGCCCTTGTCGAGCGGGTCGGCCATGGCTACCGAGAGCTCGGTGCCGGTCAAGACCACCGGACAGAGGCTGTAACGCCGTGCCAACTCCCCCGGGACCTTCTCCACGGCGGCCGGGTCTATGTTCTCCTTCTTGAGGCGTACGTAAGGGATGTTCAGCTGGTTGGCGAGCGCCCAGTCGATGTCCTCCTGGGTGACCACCCCCATGCGGACCAGCGCTTCGCCGACCCGGCATCCCGAGACCTTCTGCGCCTCGAGGGCGGCCCTCAACTCATGCTCGGTGATGATCTGCGATTTGAAAAGGACCTCACCGATGGACCCTTCCTTGACAAGCCCGTTCATTGCATTACCTCCGGGTTCCTGCAGATGGCGGTGCCACGGAAATGTAACCGAAAACGCATCGAATGACAATTGACAATGCCAAGGCACAAATCAATTGACAATTGACAGTGGACAATTGACAATGCCACGTTTGCTGCAGGCATAGAAGCCGATGCCCCGTACCTCTACAAGCAGAACCTCAACGCAGATCCCCTTCCTGACTATCCGTAAGTCGCGTTGCAAGTCACTGCCATCATTACTGAACAAGACAACACGTTGTCAATTGCCAATTCTCAATTGTCAATTGAATAAGGAGTTTGCATGCAGAGAAAAGCCATCGCCCTGCTTTCGGGCGGACTTGATTCCACCCTCGCCGTGAAGGTGCTCCTCGAACAGGGGATTGCAGTAGAGGCGCTCAACTTCACCTCACCCTTTTGCACCTGCACCGGAAAGAACGCCGGCTGCAAGTCTGAGGCGGTTCGCGTGGCGGAGGAGTTCAAGATCCCCATCAAGGTGATGCACAAGGGAACCGACTACCTTGAGATCATCAGGAATCCGAAGCACGGCTACGGCAAGGGGATGAACCCCTGCATCGACTGCCGCATCTTCCTTTTGCAGAAGGCGAAACAGTACATGGAGGAGTCGGGCGCCGACTTCGTCATCACCGGCGAGGTGCTAGGCCAGCGCCCCATGAGCCAGCGCCGCGACACGCTGCGCGTGATCGAGCGCGAGAGCGGCCTCGAGGGGCTCCTCTTGCGCCCCCTCTCGGCCAAGCACTTCAACCCGACCGTCCCGGAGCAGGAGGGGTGGGTGGACCGCGAGAAGCTCCTCTCCATCTCGGGGCGCTCCAGGAAGGAGCAATTCGAGCTCGCCGAGGAACTCGACGTGAAGAACTACCCCTGCCCGGCCGGCGGCTGCCTTTTGACCGAGCTCTCCTTCGTCGGCAAGATCCGCGACGTCTTCGACCACTCCGACGAACTGAACATGAGGGACTTCAGGCTCTTGAAACTCGGGCGCCACTTCAGGATCGGACGTCGCACCAAGGTGATCGTAGGTAGAAACGAGGCGGAGAACGATCTCGTCGAGCGCAACATCCAGGCGGGTGAGGCGGCACTGCGCTGGAAGGACGGCAAAAGCCCCCTCGCAGCCCTCATGGGGGAAAGCTCTCCCGAACTCCTCGAGCGCGCGGCGCAGATCCTTTTGCGCTACACCAAGGCGGAGCCGGGTGAGACTGCCACCATCGCGGTCACCTGCGACGGCGTCGAGAGCGAGTTCGTCACCACCAACGCACTAGACGAAGCCGCGGTGGAAAGCCTCAGGGTATAACCTCCCCTTCCCTTCGTTGCGGCGGCTCGCAGTAACGGTAGACGTTCTTGCCGTCCTGTTTGGCGCGGTACATGGCGCCGTCGGCGCAACGCACCATGCCATCCATGTCGGTATCGTTAACGGGGTAGATGCAGATACCGATGCTCACCCCGACCGACGCCTCCTCCCCTTCCACCTGGAAGGGGAGCGAGAACGCCGCGATGATCCGCTCCGCAACCACCGTCGCGTCCTGCGGCTCCGCCATCTTGCTCAGGATGATGGTGAATTCATCCCCTCCCATGCGCGCCACCATGTCGCAGGCCCGCACGCAATCTTTCAGACGGCGCCCCGCCTCCAACAGCACCACGTCCCCCGCGGCATGGCCGAAGCGGTCGTTCACCTCCTTGAAGCAGTCGAGATCCAGGTACATGAGCGCCATCGGGTGGTGATAGCGCTTCGCCTCCGAGACCACGTGGTTCAGCCGATCGAAGAAGAGCACCCGGTTCGGCAACGAGGTGAGCGAGTCGTAGTGGGCAAGCGTTTCCAGGCGCGCCTTGGCGAGTTTTCGCTCGGTGATGTCCCGGAAGATGACCTGCAGCGCCTTCTGCCCACGGTACACGAAGGGCCCCACCCCGAGCTCCACCTCGATAGCGGTGCGGTCGCTGCGCAACAACCTCTCCTCGACCCACGGCGCGGTGGTATCGGTCGACTCCGCGTAGCTCATCTGCTCCAGGAAGACCTCCTCCGACTCCCTCTGGATGAACTCCCGCATCTCGCGCCCCATGAGCTCGTCGGGGACGCCGCACCCGAGCATCTCGCACCCCGCCGGGTTCACGAAGACGAAGCAGCGGTCCACGAGGATGGCGATGCCGTCGAGGGAGAGCTCGACCAGGCGGCGGAAGCGCTCCTCGCTCTCGCCGATCGCCTCGACCATGTTCCTCAACTGCTCTTCGGTGTTGGCGCGCGTGGTCACGTCCTGCAGGGTCTGGATCGCCGCCAGGAGGTTCCCCTCGGTGTCCCGAATCGGGGCGGCATCGAAGCATAGGTAGCGTTGTTTTCCCTTCAGCCGGTACCACCCCTCCGCCCGGAGCCCCTCCGGGATGAGGGCCGAGTCGGCGTAGCAGGGATAGAGATCCGCCATCTCGTGCAGCGCTCCGTCCACCACCACGTCGGCCAGCACCCGGCGCGGCTCCTCATAGAAGGCGCGCCACGGCTCGGCCCCGCCGACCTGACGCGAAGCCTCCACGCCGGTCAACTCCTCCATCGCCCTGTTCCAGATGATGACCCGGTGCTGGGCGTCGATGACGAAGCAGGGAACGGCGGAATGCTGCAAAAGCTCTTCCGCGAAGCTCTTCTCCCGCTCCAGAAGACGCCGCTGGCTGGTCAGCTCCTGCATCATCGCGTTGAAGGCCTGCACCAGCTCGCCGATCTCGTCCCCGCTTTGCAGAGGGATCGGTGTGAAGGGAGTCCCGTCGCGCCCGGACTCGCGCACCCGGCCGGCGAACATCAGAAGCGGAGCGGTGAGACGGCCTACGAAGAGCCATACGGTGATGAGCGCCAGCGGCAGTAGCGCGCAGAGGCTGTAGAGGACGAGCCTTTCCGCCCTGGCGATCGGTTCGTAGGCCGTTGCGAGCGGGCGCTCCGCGGCGAGGATCCACCCCGTCGTCTTAAGCCGCTTGAAGGAGTAGATGCCATCCACCCCGGAGGGGCTCACCATCTCCCCACTCCCCTCGTACCCGGCAATGGCCCGGTCCAGGAGCTCCCGCTCCCCCTTGTGCACCATGGGAAGGCCGACCTTGTCCCGGTCCGGGTGCGCGATCATCTGGCGGTTGTCGTTGAAGAGGAAGAAGTTGCCGCCGTCCCCCACATGCATACGGGCCACGCGACTCAGGAAATTTTCCTCCCGGAGTTCCACCTTCCCGCCCAGCACGCCGATCACGCTGCCGTCGGCGCCCATGACCGGTGCGGTGAACATCACCACCTGATGCCCCTCGCCCCGGGCCGAGGTGAAGGGTGTGGAGATCTGCGGCCTGCCCGAGGCGAGCGTGCGTACGAAGTACTCGCGCGTGGCGAATTTTTTTCCGATGAGCGGGGTCTCCCCCGGAGCGTAGGCGAGAAGGGTGCCGGCAGGTGAGAAGAAGGCGGTGCCGTCGCTGAAGACCTGGTGCAGGTCGAGGCGGGAGTCGAGGAAATGCTGCAGTTTGGCGGCGTCACCGGCCATCGAGGGTGGAATGCTCAGTGCCACCGCGGTGAGTTCCCGCTGCGCCGCGGTGATCCGGTCGTCGAGCTCGCCCGCCATGGCGCTCACGACGGAGAACTGCCGGCTGGCGGTGCTGGCCTTGAACTCCTGGATGAAGAACAGGAGTCCCAGCCCGGCGACCCCGGTGCTCACGGTGCCGACCAGGATGAAGACCACCGCAGCCAGCTTTATTTTCAGGCTGAACCTCGACATTGCCGTCGTCTGCTTCGTTTAGTCGGTGTGGGTGGCGAAAATCTGCTCGAAGTCGCCCGCCGCCCCCGCGAAGGCCTCCAGGACCTCCGGGTCGAAATGGTGCGGCATGGTCCTGCCATCCCCCTTGGTGATGATCTCCACGGTCCTGTCGTGGTCGAGGGCGGGCTTGTAGACCCGCTTGCTCCTGAGCGCGTCGTACTGGTCGACCAGCATCACGATGCGCCCCTCCATCGGGGTCGCTGCCCCGACGAGGCCTGCGGGATAGCCGCTGCCGTCCCAGCGCTCATGATGGGTGTTGGCGATGGAGGCCGCCATCTGCAGCACCATGTGGTTCGACCCGGTGAGGATCTTGCCGCCGATGGAGGTGTGCCCCTTCATGATCTCGAACTCCTCCCGGTTGAGCGGTCCCGCCTTGAGCAGGATGGCGTCCGGGATGCCGATCTTGCCGACGTCGTGCATCGGCGCCGACATGGCGATGGCGTCGGTGAAGTCGCGCGGCATGGCGAGCTGCTCGGCCAGCCGCTTCGCGTACAAGCCGATGCGGGCGATGTGTTTGCCCGTGTCCTCGTCCCTAAGCTCCGCCGCCGCGGTGAGCCTCTCGATGGTCTCGCGGCTCATGGCGCGCATCTGCACCAGGGCCTCCCCGAGCTCGCGGGTCCGGTCGAGGACCTGGCGCTCAAGTTCCGCCTTGTAGTTCTTCTCGACAAGGACCAGGCGCTGGTAGTTGATCCCCTTCTCGACGGCGTAGATGAGGTAGGGGGTCTTGAAGGGTTTGATGATGAAGTCGAAGGCCCCCTTCTTGATCGCCGAGACCGCCATCTCCAGCTCCGCGTAGGCGGTCATCAGGATCACCGGGATGTCCTTGTCGAACTCGTGCACCTGTTCCAGGAGGTCAATCCCGGTCATCTGGGGCATGTTGACGTCGGTCAGCACCACGTCCGGCGGCGACTGGCGCAAAAGTTCCAGCGCCTCCATGCCGTTCGAGAAGGGGTGCACCTCGAAGCCGCTCACCGACAGGAGCAGGGCCACGCTCTCCAGGACATAAGGGTCGTCGTCAACCAGGATGACGCGACCGGACACAGTTGTTTCCATAGCTTCTCCGGATGTTTGCGCGATGATTGCTCCCTTACGTAATGTCGGCAGATTTAATGGGAACTTGAGGGGGAGTTTTCTAAGGAAAGGCTAAGAGGTGCGGCGGGGACGGGGAGGAAAGGGTAAAAGGGGACTGGCCCCGCAGGTGCCTGTCCCCCCTCCGATGGTGCCGGAAAGGGGGGACAGGCCTGCGTTGTCCAGCTACTGCTTCTCCTGCGCCGGCGCCTCCTCCTTCGCGGGAGGAGCTCCCGCGTCCGGGGCTTTTTCCGGCGCGGGTTCGCCTGCGGCAGGCTGCTCGGTGGCAGCGCCTCCCGAGATTTCGGCGCCCCCCTTGCCGGGCTCCTCGGACAACCCCTGCGGCACGGTGGCGCTGGTGTGGTTCGCCATGACCTCGACCTGTTTGATGCTCTCGTCGACCTTTCTCTGCAGACGTCCGATGTTGGGCATCTCGGCCAGTGCCGCCTGGTATTCGCCGGAGGAGAGCACACCCTTGTTGGCCAAAAGCCTCAGGATCATGTTGGAGCGCTTGAGCACCTTGTCCAGGTTCTTGTACGGGTTGTAGGCGACGCGGGGACCGGGGAGCATGGCGGCCAGGAAGGCGCACTCGCGTGGGGTGAGTGCCGCCGCGGGTTTGCCGAAGTAGTAGCGTGCGCCGTGGCCGATGCCGTGCACCATGGGCCCGAGCTCGATCACGTTCAGGTAGAGCTCGATGATGCGCCCCTTGCTGAGTTCCTGCTCCATCCGCTTAGCAAGGTAAAGCTCCTTCGCCTTCCTGGTCAGGGTCTTTTCCCGGGAGAGAAAGAGGTTCTTGGCCACCTGCTGCGTGATGGTGGAGGCGCCGCGGGCGAAGCTCTGCTTCTCGAGGTCGTACTTGATCGCCTCCTTGATCGCCTTCACGTCGACCCCCTCGTGCTTGTAGAAGGAAGCGTCCTCGGCGAGGATCACCGCCCACTTCATCTCGGGGGGGATCTGGGCAAGCGGGGTCCAGTACTTGTTCTTCGGCCCCACCACCAGGGGGTGGTAGTTACCCTGCCAGTCCTTCACCTGGATGGTCATGTTGGTCTTTTTGTTCTTTAGCTCGGTGACCGGCGGGAGGAAGAACAAGGAAACGACGACGTAGACGACATAGAGGGCCAGGAGACCGGCGCCCCAGCGGAGGTATTTCTTCAGATTCATGTGATGCGATTCCTTTCTAAGCCTCAGATTTCCTGAACCGTCTGTGCCATCCCCGCCGCCATGACGAGGGCGGCCTTCATGCTGGCGGCACTCGCGCGGCCGGTCCCGGCCAGGTCGTAGGCGGTGCCGTGGTCCACCGAGGTGCGGATGATGGGAAGCCCCAGGGTGACGTTCACGCCGTCATCGAAGTGGAGCAGCTTGAGCGGGATGAGCCCCTGGTCGTGGTACATGCAGACCACCGCGTCGTACCCCCCCTCACAGGCGAAGTGGAAAAGGGTGTCGGCGGAAAGCGGCCCCGTCGCGTCGATCCCCTCCGCCCTGGCCTGCGCGATGGCGGGAGCGATGATGCGGCTTTCCTCGTCGCCGAACATCCCCCCCTCGCCGCAGTGCGGGTTGAGCGCAAGAACGGCGAGGCGCGGCGTCCTGCAGAACCAGCGCGAGAGCGAAGCGTTGGTGATCCTGATGGTGGAGAGGACGCGCTCGAAGGTGACGAGCTCCGGGACCCGGGAGAGCGCCTCGTGGATGGTGACCAGGGTGACGCGCAGGCGTTCGCCGGCGAGCATCATCACCACCTCGTGCCCGCCGGCCAGCTCGGCGAGCAGTTCGGTGTGGCCGGGGAAGTGGTGCCCCGCGCTGTTCAGCGACTCCTTGTTGATGGGGGCGGTCGCCATGGCCGCCGCGGTCCCTTCCATGCAAAGGCGCGCCGCCTCGCAGATGTAGCGGTAGCAGGCGTCTCCCCCCGCGGGGGTGGGACGGCCGTACTCCATCTGGTCCGCTTTGAGGGTGGAGAGCTCACGCAGGTAGAGCGTCCCCGGTGCTGCTGCCGCGGGAGGGATGAGGTCCGGGGCGGAGACGATGGCTAGGTCGACGCCGGCGACGGCGATGCCGCGCTCCATGGCGCCGCGATCGCCCAGAACCAGCGGGCGGCAGAGGGCGGTGACGGAGGGGTCGGCGAGGGCGGCGGCGATGATCTCAGGGCCAATGCCGCTTAGGTCTCCCATGGTTACGGCGATGATCGGTTTTTCCAAAGGGGTTCTCCTTCAAAGCCCGCACAAACGAATAGGGGCCTTTGAGCCCCTATTCGCGCTTCAAGCTGCGAGACTTCGCGCCTACTTGCGCACGTTGAGCGGCAGGCTCAGCTTCTGTACCTGGCCGGTCTCACGCTCGCGCCACTGCAGCCTCAGCTCCTTGGCGCTCGGGGCCTCCCCCGGAAAGAAGACGAATCCGTTGGAAAGGCTGTCGGCGGGGATGGGACGCCCCTCCAGCCCCTTGCTCCTCAGGTCGTCCGAGATGCGGTTCTCACGCTCGTTGGAGGTCCCCTCCGAGGTCCCGCCGATGACGGCGCCGCCTGCCGCACCGATCGCGGCACCCTTGCCGAGGCTCCCCGCCACGCTCTGGCCGGAGACGATGCCGAGAGCGGCACCGAGCACGGTACCCGCGGCGGCGCCGAGGAGGGCGCCCTTGCCGGCACCCTTGCCGAAGAAGGAGGCGAACTGGGTCGAGCTCTCCAGCCGGTCGAAGGCGACCTTGTTGGTGACCATGGGCCAGTAGTTCCCCCCCTCGTCCACCAGGAAGGTCTGCCCTGCCATGAGCTCCAGGGTCTTGCCGCTCTTGTTGTCCATGACGAGCATGACCGGTAAAAGCCCCGCCCCCTTGATGTCGAAACCGAAGGCCTGCTCGGCGGAGTCCGCGGTCGCGTACGCCTCGCCTCCGAGGGAGACGCCGCTTTGCTCCATATGGTTCACGTACGCCTCGGGGGGACGGAAGGAAACGTACTGGCTCTTGTAATGGGTGCATCCGGAAAAGAGCATCATCGCGATCATCATGGCGGCTACTTTTCTCATGGCTGGCCTCCTTGCATTCTCATTAGTATCACCGCAGTAACTATATACCCGTTTTCAGGCCCGCTCAAGCCCGGCGAAGCGTACGAGGAGCTTCTTCGGTCCGCCGAGCGAGTTAAACCAGACGATCACCTTCTGGTTGTCCCCTTCCCCCTCGATCTTCCGGATGGTGCCCGGACCGAACTGGGCATGGCGCACCTTCATCCCGACCCAGATGCCGTCCTCCCCGTCTTCCGGGACCATGCGCACCTCGTTGTCCGCCACCTCCGGCTCCATCTCGTCCTCGAAGAGGGAGGCGAGGTTGTGCGAAGAAGAAGAGGAGGAGAAGTCGCGCGAGGGCTCACTGCGCTGCCAGAGGTCGCCCCCGTCCAGGAGCTCCTTCGGGATGTCCGCGATGAAGCGGGCCGGCGCGTTCATCTGCTCCTGGCCGAAGATGTGGCGCCGGCGCACGTTCAAAAGGAACAGGCGCTTTTTCGCCCGGGTCATCCCGACGTAGCAGAGCCTTCTCTCCTCCTCCATCTGCTCCGGATTCTCAAGGGCGCGCGCGTGGGGGAAGAGCTTCTCCTCCATGCCGATCATGAAGACGAGCTGGAACTCGAGTCCCTTGGCCGAGTGCAGCGTCATGAGCGTAGCCGATGCCTTCTTGCCGTCCCCCTCGTGCTCGAGGTCGCTGACCAGCGCCACCTGCTCCAGGAAGTCGGCGAGCCCCTTCTCCCCCGGCCCGGTCTCGTAGACCTGCATGGCGGTCACCAACTCCTGCAGGTTCTCGATGCGGTCCTGCCCTTCGTCGCGGGGCAGGCTCTTCAGGCGCGCGTAGTACCCGGAATCGTTGATGACGGCGGCGGTGAGCTCGGAGAGCGGGAGCTTCTCGGAGAGGGCTTTGTAACCCTCCATCTCGTTCACGAAGGCGGCGACCTTCCCCTTTGCGGCGGCCGGTAAGAGCGGCCCGTAGGCCCCCTCCAGCATGGCGTCGTGGAACGGGATCCCCTTTTCGTTCGCGAACTCGGCGATCCTCTGCACTGTCGTGTTGCCGATGCCGCGCGGCGGGGTGTTGATGATGCGCTTTAGCGAGACGTCGTCGGCGGGGTTATCGAGCACCTTCAGGTAGGCGAGGATGTCCTTCACCTCGAGGCGCGCGTAGAAGCGGACGCCGCCGACCATGTGGTACGGGACGCTCGCCGCCACCATGGCGTCCTCGATGACGCGGGACTGGGCGTTGGTGCGGTAGAAGACGGCGACCTCGGAGAGATCTCCCCCTTCGGAGAGGAAGCGCTCGATCTCGCGGCAGACCAGGCGCGCCTCCTCCCACTCGTTCGGGAGGGTGCGGTAGACGATCGATTCCCCTTCCGGGTTGTCGGTCCAAAGGCGCTTGGGCTTTCTGCCCCGGTTCTTCTGCACCACGTGCCAGGCGCCGTCCAGGATGTTCTTCGTGGAACGGTAGTTCTGCTCCAGCTTCACCACCTTCACGCCCGGGAAATCCTTCTCGAACTCAAGGATGTTGCGGATGTCGGCGCCGCGCCAGCCGTAGATGGACTGGTCGTCGTCCCCGACGACGCAGAGGTTCTGCCTCTCCCCGGCAAGGAGCTGCACCAGGCGGTACTGCACCGGGTTCGTGTCCTGGTACTCGTCCACCATGATCCAGCGGTAGCGCTTCAGGTACTTTTCCAGCACCTCCGGGTGCTCCTCGAAAAGCTGCACGGTAAGGAGCAAGAGGTCGCCGAAGTCGACCGCGTTGCAGCGCTTCAGGCGCTCCTGGTAGCAGCGGTACACCCGGGCGAGCGTCGCCTGGTAGGGGGAATCGGCCGGGACGTCGAAGGGGGTCATCCCCTGGTTCTTGAACTCGTCGATGGAGCTCCCCAAAAGCTTCACCGGATAGCGCTTCTCGTCCAGGTTCAGTTCGGCGGAGCAGTCCTTCAGGAGGCGTTCGCAGTCCTTGTCGTCGTAGATGGCGAAGTTCGGGTCGTAACCCAAGCTTTTGATGTCGTTTCTTAAAAAGCGGGCGCAGGTGGAATGGAAGGTGGAGACGAGCGGCGTCTCGCCGTCGCCCAGCATATGCCGGATGCGCTCGCGCATCTCGCCTGCGGCCTTATTGGTGAAGGTGACGGCCAGGATCTGCCAGGGGGGGACGCCCCGCTCGTGGATCAGGTAGGCGATGCGGTGCACGATGACGCGGGTCTTGCCGGAGCCCGCGCCGGCAAGGACCAGGAGCGGTCCCTCGCCGTGCTGCACGGCCTCCTTCTGCGGAGGGTTCAGATTGTGGAGCAGTTTCATGGTTTTCCTTAAGGCCCGCCGGGGCTTAGGCGCCCCGGGAGGAAGCGCCTCTTTATACCACCTAAGCGCCGTTCAGGTCAAAAGGGAATCTGCCTACAGCTTCTCCAGGGCCCGGGCCAGCGCCCCGCGCAGCGGTTTCGGGAGCAGGGCGAACCTGACGCCGATCCCCCTCGGACGGGTCTTTCCGCTCTCGTCGATCCAGACTGCTTTGCAGGGGGTATCTACGGCGGTGCCGTCGGGAAGGGTGAAGGAGACATGAATGACGTTCCCCGCCTTGGCGAGTAGGTCGGTGACCAGATAGGCCCCCTCGACCCCGAGGTCATGCAGCGCACAGGGTGCGGAGACCCCGTTGCAGGAAAGGGTGGCCGGGAGGCAGCAGGGGACGCGCTTCTCTCGACGGTCGATGTCCGGGATGAACTCGCGGGCGATCTCGAGAAAACGGTCGCGGCCGGCGGGCTTGGTGAGGAAGTAGTTGCAGCCGGCGGCGAAGCTCTCTTCCCGGTCCGCCTCCGATGTACTGGAGGATATGATCACCACGGGGGTGTCGCCGTGCGACTGTGTGGCCCGGATCGCCTTACAGCAGCTCGCGCCGTCCATGTTGGGCATCTGCAGGTCCATAAAAACGACGCGAGGACTGTGGGATTGCACCGCTTCCAGCGCCTCGACGCCGTCGCGTGCGGTAACGATTTTTACGTCGGCATGCCGGAAAAAATCTCTCTCGATTTCGAGGAACATCTGCAGATCGTCAACGAGCAGAATGGTGGGTTGCAATGGCATCTTCTCCCTATGGGGGCAAGTTCTTGAATATAGAATTTTCCGGATAAAATACGACTTACCGTGCGCCAAGTCAAGGTACAGCAGTCCCCAGAGCCGCTTCTGTCCGCGCATGCGACCGGCAAGGGAGCACCGTCTGCCCTTGAAAACCATACAAGCTACCGGACTTTGGGCCTTTACGGTCGTGAGAGCCCGATAAGGCGAAGTAAGACAAACACGGACATGAAAATGGGCCCCGAACTTATATATGGCAGGAACAATTATTGTTATCTTTCAAGGGCTTTCCTGAACCAACCCGTAAAGCACCCCTCTCCCAGGAGGGGGAGGCCGGAGGGGGGAAGCTGGCCGGCAAGGGGACAGGCACCTGCGGAGCCAGCCCACACGATCATCCGTCAGTCAGGATCGCCTTTACCGCCGTCCGTTGCATGGAGCAGCCGCGTTTATGACAGCAAACAGCATGACCCGCATCCCCATCGTGGCCCTGGCCTACGCCGTTCTCGGTGCCCTCGGCCTCGCCCTGGCCATTCCCCCGGGCTATGCGAGCCCGGTCTTTCCTGCCGCCGGCCTCGCGATCGCCGCGGCACTGTACTTTGGCCACCGCATCCTCCCCGGCATCTGGCTCGGCTCGCTCTTCATAAACCTTGCCACCCCCTGGTACCACGGCACGCTCCACGTAGACTCGGCGGTAGTGGCCGTACTTCTCGCCACCGGTGCGACGCTGCAGGCCTACGCCGCGGCAGACCTGGCAACCCGGTTCCTTGGCGATAAGTGGCGCGTGCTCGAAACCGAGCGGGATATCGCCTGTTTCCTCGTCTGCAGCGGGCCGGTCGCTTGCCTCGTCTCGGCCACCGTGGGCATCGCGGCGCTTCACCTGGCCGGCATCATCCCGAGCGAAGATCTTGCCTTCTCCTGGTGGAGCTGGTGGAGCGGCGACACGTTAGGGGTGGTGCTATTCGCTCCGCTCACCCTGATCTTCCTGTTCAGGGAATCCCCCTGGAAAGAGCGTTTGGTGAACGTTACCGTCCCGATGACGGTAACCCTCATGCTGGTCACGGCGTCCTACCTCGGCATCGCACGCTGGGAGCAAAGACAGCAGGAGGCACAGATCGCCGACCACGGCAGAAAGCTGACCCGGCTCTTGGATCACCGCCTGATCGCGCACCAGGAGGCAATCGCCGCGCTGCGCCGGGTGATCGAAATGAACCCGGAGATGACCTTCCGGCAGTTCGAGCATTTCACCAGCATAACTTTGCGCGACAACCCTGACATCTTCGGGCTAAGCTTCAACCCCTTCGTCCCCCATGCCGACCGCAGCCGCTTCGAAAGTGCGATGGCGGCTAAATCCCCGACCGGCAGTTTCAGGATCACCGAGAGAAACAGCCGGAAAGACCTTGCCCCCGCCGGAGCCCGCCCGCACTACGTCTGTGTCGGCTACATCGCTCCCATCGCCGGGAACCTCCCCGCGATTGGATTCGACATCAACTCGGAACCGATACGCCGCGCCGCCATCGACAAGGCCCTCAGTACCGGGCGCCCTGCCGTCACCGCACCGATCCAACTGGTGCAGGAGCAGCAGAAACGGGTAGGGGTACTGTTGATGCACCCCGCCTACCGCGGGTCTGGGGCGGCGGTCGCGACCGACCCCACTTCGCCTCTGGGCTTCGCGGTCGCCGTCATTAAGGTCGATGAGATGATCAGGATCGCCGTCCGCGACCAGTTGCCCGACGGGCTGGAACTGCGGGTCAGCGATCCCGCAGCGCCTGCGTCAAAACGCGCCCTCTTCCAGTCGGTAAACGCGCCACAGCCCGCCGACTCCTATGCCTGGCACGGCAAACTAACCATCGCCGACCGCCAGTGGACCGTCGACATCTTCCCCACCTCCGAGTACCTAGCCCAGCACCGTTCCTGGATCGCCTGGAGTGTCGGGATCATCGGGCTCCTCTTCGCCGCCCTCCTGCAGGTGATGATGCTTGCCATGACCGGACGCACCTCGGTGATCCAGCGGCGGGTATCCGAACAGACCGTGGCGCTCATGCAGGCGAAGGAACAGGCGGACGCGGCGAACCAGGCCAAGGGGGAGTTCCTTGCCAACGTAAGCCACGAGATCCGCACGCCGATGAACGCCATCATCGGCATCGCCTATCTCATGCGCCGCGACGCCACCGGCCGCCAACGCCAGCAGCTTTGCAAGATCGACCGGGCCGCCCGACATCTGCTCGGCATCATCAACGACGTCCTCGACTTCTCGAAGATCGATGCCAAGAAAATGACTCTGCAACCTACCGTGTTCGGCGTCCCCTCCATCATCGAAACGATCCGCTCGGTACTCGCGGACCGGATGGAGCAGGCCCAGGTGGATTTTATCGTCGACGTACGCAACATCCCGCGTCGCGTGCACGGCGACGACCTGAAGTTGGAGCAAATATTGCTTAACTTCGTCAGCAACGCGTTCAAGTTCACCGAGCGCGGCACCATTGAGCTGGTTGGCGAGAAAATACGTTGCGAAGGGGAGCAGGTCTGGCTCAGGTTCTCGGTGCGCGACACCGGCATCGGCATGACCGCCGAGCAGCGGGAGAAGATCTTCAACGCCTTCGAGCAGGGGGACGGCTCCATGACCAGGCGCTACGGCGGGACCGGCCTTGGCCTTGCCATCTGCCAGCGCCTGGCGGAACTGATGGGCGGGCGCATCCACGTCGAAAGCACCCCCGGTGCGGGTAGCACCTTCTCCTTCGAGGCACCTTTCGGCCTGGTGGACGGCGCCGAGGTCACCGATCGCAGCGTAGCAGCGGCAACGGCGCGGGCTGAGGCGGTTGACGTGGAGGCACGCCTTGCCCCCCATGCCGGCCAAAAGATCCTCCTTGCCGAGGACAACCCGCTCAACAGGGAAGTGATCATCGATCTTTTGCGGCATGTGGGGCTCGAGGTGGATGCGGCGGTCGACGGCGAGAAGGCGTTACAACTCGCCCGGCAAAAGCGTTACGACCTCGTGCTTCTCGACCTGCAGATGCCGGTGATGGGGGGGATCGAAACGGTGCAGCAACTGCGAAGGCTTGCCGGGTATGAGTCGGCACCCGTGCTCGCGCTGACGGCGAACGCCCTGGAAGACGACGTGGAAGCCTGCCGCCGCGCCGGGATGAACGCCCACCTAAGCAAGCCGGTCGATCCGAACCAGCTCTACGCCACGCTGCTCAACTGGCTGCCGAAGCCGGTCGCCGCACCGCGTAGCGCGGCAAGCGGGCCCAAGACCGAGGAGAGTACCAGCGCCAACGACCTCATCATGGGGATTCCGGGGCTGGACGTCGCGACGGCGTTGCGCAGTTTTCGCGGCAACGCGGCGCGCCTCGTCGCGATGCTGTCGCGCTTTAGCAGTTCGCACGCGGCGGACACCATGATCATCGAAGAGGCGGTCGAACAGGGAAACATTGCGGCGGTACGGCATCTCGCCCACAACCTGAAGGGGACCGCGGGGGCCCTCGGGCTCGCTGCCATTCAGCTGGCCGCTGGGGAGGTGGAAATGGCGGCGAGGACGCAGCAGCCCAAGGAGGACCTGTTGCGGCTTTGCCGGAATCTGCAGAGTAAAGTCAACGAGGTTTCGCCTTTCCTGCGGTCCCTTCCGGGAGCGCTCCCGGTGCCGGAGGCGGCCGTTTCATGGCCCCGGCTGCGTGACGGCATGCAGCGACTGCATGACCTGCTTGCCAACGACGACATCGAGGCGGTACAGTGCTTCGACGAGTTGCGCGGCATGCTGTCCGAGACGGGGCAGGAAGAGACCCGGGAACTGGCACGACACGTGGAGTCCTTCGCCTTCGACCGGGCGCTGGTGCAATTGGGAGCGATGATAGAGCGGTTTCAACAGGCCCCGAAGTAAGAGCGGATGCCGATTGCGGCAGGGCAATGAAACGAGGAGGGTTTGATGAACAGCAAAAAGGAGCGCCCGACGGTCCTCATCGTCGACGACACCCCGGACAACCTCGCCTTCATGGGACAGCTTCTAAAGGACGACTACCAGGTGCGCGTGGCCACTAACGGCGCGAAGGCCCTGCAGATTGCAAGCAACACGCGCCCTCTCGACGTTATCCTGCTCGACATAATGATGCCCGAGCTCGACGGTTACGAGGTGTGCCGTCTCCTTAAAAGCAATCCCGCCACCAGGGAAATCCCCGTCATCTTCCTGACCGCAAAATCGGACCCGGAGAGCGAACGCCGCGGCCTTGAGCTCGGCGCCGCCGACTACATCACGAAGCCGATCAGCCCTCCCATCGTGCTCGCACGCATCAAGACCCAGTTGAACCTGAAGGCCGCCGCCGACTTCATGCGCAACAAAAACGAGCTTCTGGAGCGGGAAGTGCTCCAGCGCACCGGGGAGCTGCAGAAGTCCAACCAGCAGTTGCGGCTGCTCGCCGCACGCGTGGAAACGGTAGCGGAGCAGGAGCGCATCGAGATCGCAAGGGAACTGCACGACGAGTTGGGGCAGCTCTTGACCGCCTTGAAGCTCGACCTCTCCTGGCTCAAAAGGCGCTGTCCCGAGGGGGACACGCCGGTCGCCGGCAAGATCGAGGCCATGGACCAGGTGATCAACGCAACCATCGGAACGGTGCGGCGCCTGACCACCGGGCTGCGCCCGAGGATGCTGGACGAACTCGGCGTGGTTGCGGCGATCGAGGCGGAAGTGCAGGAGATGCGCAACCGGCACCTGGAGTGCACCCTCGACGTCCCGCGGCGTGACACAGCAATCGACAAGGAGCGCCAGGTGTCGCTGTTCAGGATCTTCCAGGAGAGCATGACCAACGTCATGCGCCATTCGGGGGCCACCCGTGTCGAGATCCTGCTCGACCTGGACGACGAGCGCGCCCTTTTGCAGGTGACCGACAACGGCTGCGGCATCGGTAGCGCGCCCGCCAACAACCGTTCTCTCGGCCTGGTTGGGATGCAGGAGCGCGCGCACCGCTGGGGCGGGAGCTTTGAAATCCTCGGCACCCCCGGTGCCGGCACCACGGTCCGCGCCGTCATCCCGCTCAGGGAAAGCGGCGACGCCGGAATCGGCGCCACGTGATCCCGACTTGAGAGCTACGCCGACTTCCCGTGCCTTTCCAGCAGGCGGTTCTTTATCTCACGCACCTCCCGGAGCGCTTGCGGGCTCAAACGGTCGGGAGCGACGTTCTCCCGGTCGGCACGCCGCACCTCCTCGCAGAAGGCGATACTCCCGAGCAAACGGTCCGCCGGTATCGCCGCTTCGATGAGGCGCAGGTCCTCCGCGTCGCGCACCTTGCTTCCCACCACGAAAACCTCCTCGATGCAGAGGTCCCCGGCAAGCTTCACGATCTGGTGCGCCGTCTGGAGGCTGCGCTGCCCCGGCTCCACCACGACCACCAGCGCGTCCACCGCTTCGGCGGTGCGGCGTCCCAGATGCTCGAGCCCCGCCTCCATGTCCATGATGACCACCTCGTCACGCTCTAGGAGAAGGTGCCCCATGAGGCGCTTCACCAGAGTGCTTTCCGGGCATGCACAGCCGCTCCCCCCCTGCTCCAGCGTCCCCATCCAGAGGAAACGGACCCCGTCGTGCTCCAGGCAGAACTGCTCCGGAAGGTCGCTCACCTTCGGATTCAGCTTGAAAAAGGAGCCGTAGCCGCCGCTTGCGCCGGTGCGCTCCTCGGCGAGCTCCTTCATGCGCGCCACCGGCTGGAGGTCCGCCGCACTTTCCGCCGGGATGCCGAGCGCCGCGGCCAGGTTGGCGTCGGGATCGGCGTCGACGGCCAGCACACGGCCGCCGTCGTCGGTAAAGGCGCGGCAGAGGAGGCTCGTGAAGGTGGTCTTCCCGACGCCCCCCTTGCCGGTGATGGCGATCTTCAGCCCCGGTCCGCGCTGCGGGACAGCGTGGAGATGGGGGTGGTGATGGTCGTGATGATGATCATGGTCGTGGTCATGGTGGTGGTCGTGAGCGTGGTTATGGTGATCACACATAATTTTCCTACTCCATTGTTTTTTGCCCTGGTCCACGTCCCCGCCCCCGGAGGGGGAGGGTTAGGGAGGGGGGAGCACAGCAGCTCGCTCGACCTCCCCCCCTCCCCCCCTCCCAACCTCCCCCCTCCGGGGGGAGGAGCCGTCGGCCCCTATTCCGTTAAATTCCCAGGCCCTTCCTGCGCTCCTCGATCACCTCCAGGAGCTTATCCGCCGCGACCTCCGGGTCGAGCTCGACCAGGAAGTAACCTCCCAGCAGATCCTTCGCAGTCTGGGTGAGGAGTTCGGTCACCTTTGCCGATCCGGTCACCTGCGGCATGGTGCCCAGGTGGGTCGGGATGCCGAGGGCAACGCTCCAGGTGCCGATGGCGACCGCCTTCTCCGACATCGCCTCGGGCGCCGAGGCAACGAGGGGAAGCTGATCGAGATCGACGCCGAGCTTGTCGGCGACCGCCACGGCCACCTGGACGGCGCGGCTGTTGTCCACGCAGGAGCCCATGTGCAGAACGAGCGGCAACGGCCCGTTCAGACCGGCGGAGGTGCCGATCGCGGTCAGGACAGCCTTCAGCGACTCGCCCGCGTACTCGAGCGTCGCCTCCTGGGTCATCAGGCCGTGCTTCGCGAAGGACCCGGCGCCGCAACCGGTGGCGAGCATAAGCACGTTGTTGGCGGCGAGCTTCTTCGCCATGGTGACAAAGCTGCTGTCCTGGGCCACCTGGGTCGAGTTGCATCCTGCGAAGAGCGCGATGCCGCGGATGTTGCCGTTGGCGATGTTCTCGATGAGCGGCTGGAGCGGGTCTTCTGCGTTCAAGGTGGCCAGCGCGGCAAGCACGGACTCGACGCCGAAACCGACTATGGCGGTCTGCTTGAAGTCCGGGATGTTCACCCGGCGCGGGTCGCGCCGCTTGTAAGCATCGATGGCGGTGGCGACGATGCGGCGCGCGTTCTCCAGGGCGGTCTCCTCCTTGAAGTCGACGTGGGTCGCACCGGGGATCTTGTTTTCCGCCATGGTGGTGATCACCGCGGTGTGGAAGCAGGCGCCGATCTCGCTCACCGAGGGCATGATGCACTGCACGTCGACCACCATGGCGTCCACCGCGCCGGTGACGAGCGCAAGCTCCTGGGAGAGGTAGTTCGCCGCGAGCGGAATGCCGTGGCGCACCATCACCTCGTTGCCGGTGCAGCAGATGCCGACGATGTTGATGCCCTCCTTCGCACCGGCCTTTCTGGCCTCCTCGTCCATCTGCCCCGCCACCTCGCAGACCACCTCGCTCAAAAGCGGGTTGTGGCCATGCACCGCGATGTTGACCGCATCCGGCTTGATGACGCCGAGGTTCGCCGCGGTCACCACCGGAGCGGGAGCGCCGAAGAGGGCGTCGGAGAGCTCGGTGGCAAGGCACATGCCGTTAAAGTCGGCGAGCGCCCCCTTGATCCCGCCGAGGATCAGGTTCACCGGGTCGGCATCGCAGCCGACCAGGGTGCGTCCCATGATCTGCGTGATCACCGCATCGATGTTGTGCGGCAGGACGTGCAGGGCCTGCAGCCGCTCCAGGCGCTTCTTGGTGAGGGTCGCCTCGATCCAGTTGCAGGGGACGTCGTGGTCCTGGTTCTGGAAGTCCTCGAGTGTCGCCTTCGCCACCGCGGCGGCGATGGCCGGGATGTCCTCACCCTCGGTGCAGATGTCGAGCTTCGCCGCGACCGCGCGCAGCTTCGCCTCGTCGCGGATTTGGTAGGCGGGAAGCCTCCCCTCCGCCACCCCCTGCAGGGCGAGCGCCACGTGGCGGCCGTGCTCGGAGTGTCCCGCCGCGCCAGCGGCGATCATGCGGATCACGTTCCTCGCCACGATGGTGTCGGCATCGGCGCCGCAGATGCCGCGCTGGGGGCCGTCCCCGAAGGGGTCGACGCGGCATGGTCCTTTCCAGCAGATGCGGCAACAGACACCCAACTGGCCGAAGCCGCACTGCGGCTGCATGGCGCGGTGACGGTCCCAGACGGTGGTGATGCCTTCTTTTTTCGCGATGGGCAACAGGGTCGCCGCGGACGGATCGGTGCTGAGCTTCATGGTCATATCCTTGCCTTCCTTGATTTGAAATGTTGGAGCGATTGGGCCAGCTCGGCGGCCCGAGCCTCGATAAGGGTCTGACGGTACTCTTCCAGGTCGACGAGCGAGAGTGCCTTGGTTGGGCACGCCTCGACGCAGGCCGGCAGCTCGCGCCCGGTGCCGGCGCAGAGGTCGCACTTGCGCGCGATCCCGCCGTTGGTGCGGCAGCTCTCGGGATCGCCCCCCTCGTGTTTCACGCTGATGGCGCCGAAGGGACAGACCATGACGCAGACCTTGCAACCGACGCAGTTCTTCTCACGCACCCCGACCTGTCCGCTCTCCTGCAGCATCGCCCCGGTGGGGCACGCCGCGGCACAAGGTGCATCCTCACACTGGCGGCACTGCACCGGCATCATCACCCCGCCCGCCGCCACCACGCGGTTACGCGGCCTCAGGGTCAGCCCGGCGAGCGCCGCCTGGTGCAGACCGGTGCCGGAATGGGCCACCGCACAGGCCAGTTCGCAGCCGTGGCAGCCAAGACAGCGCTCCGGGTCGGCAAAGACGATGGCATTTTCACGTTGTCGCTTCATTGATGGTCTCCTTTGCATACTGCCTCCAAACTCTCCACATACAGTTCCCTGCCGCCGGTCATCGCGACATCGCCCGATGCGCAGGACGGACAGGTAAAGTTGAAATCTGCGATCCTGAAGTCCGCGCCGCAGCCGCGACAGCGTCCGGTGAGCGGCACCTCCTCGATCTCCAGCCGTGCCCCTTGGGCCACCGTCCCCTCTGCCACCACCTCGAAGCAGGCGGTAAGTGTCATCGGCTCCACCGCGGCGAGCTCTCCCACCTTCAGGCGCACCTTCGAGATGGACTCGATGCCGCGCGCCGCCACCTGCTCCTTGATGATCTCGAAAAGACCTGTAACGAGGGTGATCTCGTGCATGGCGCGCCCCCTAGCGGTCCGTGCAGGCGATGCAGGGATCGATGCTGTTCACGATGAGCGGGATGTTAGCAACCGGCTCCCCCTTCAGCATCACCTTCAGGGCGTCCCAGTTCATGTAGGAAGGGACGCGCCACTTGAGACGCACCGGCATGTCCGAACCGTCCGTCCTCAGGTAGTACATGAGCTCGCCGCGCGGCGCCTCGGACTTGGCGATCGCCTCCCCCGCCGGGATCTCGGGGAGGGTGTCGGCGCAAAGCGGCCCGGCCGGGAGCTGCGCCAGGCACTGCTCGATGAGAGACACCGACTGGCGCGCCTCGGCAAGACGCACCAGGTTACGTGCCCGGACGTCCCCCCCCTCCTGCACGGCGACCTCGAACTCCAGCCGGTCGTAAGCGCCGTATGGACTCTTCTTGCGCACGTCGTAGTCGATGCCGCAGCCACGCGCCACCGGCCCCACGACGGCGTACTCCCGCGCCGCCGCGCGCGGCAGCACCCCGACCCCGGCCATGCGCACGAGGAGTGCCGGGTTGTTACTGTATTGCAGGTAGAGCTCGTCCAGCGGCTGTTTCATCGCCTCCATCTGCCGCGCGAGGTAGGCGGCCCCCTCGACGCTCAGGTCGTAGCGCACGCCGCCGATCACGTTTGCCGCCAGGTCCATCCGGTTGCCGTAGATAGCCTCCTTGGCGCGCTGCATGATCTCGCGGACCTCCATGACGCGCCTAAAGAGCGCGGTTTCCCCGATCACGTTCGCCTGCACCGCGCAGCAGAAGAGGTGCGAGGCGATGCGCTTGATCTCGTCCGCCACGGCGCGCAGGTACTCGGCCCGCTCGGGAATCGTGATGCCGGCCACCTCCTCGACCGCCGCGCAGAAGGTACTCGGATGACTGTTGGAGCAAAGGGAGCAGAGGCGCTCCAGCAGGGTGATGTTCTGGTAGAAGTTGCGGCGCATCACCAGGTGCTCCATGCCGCGGTGCACCTGCCCGGGGAGTACGTCCAGGTCGGCGACCCGGTCCCCTTCCAGCTTCACCCGGAAGTACATCGGCTCCTCCAGGGCGAGCTGATGCGGCCCGAGTTCGATGAGTTTCGTGCTCATGGCTCCTCCCGTTCGCCGGCAAGAACCTTGTCCCAAAGCACCTTGCCGGTTGCCGCGTTGGTGAAAGTGGAATACGGCACCAGGCGCTCGAAGGGGGCGTGGGGTAGCGAGTGATCGAGGAACAGGCGCCTCGGGTCGGGATGCCCCACCACCTGCACGTCGTACAGTTCCATCAACTCCCGCTCCTGCCAGTCGCAGTTGCGGAAGATGGCGGTAAGAGAGGGAACACGCGCCCACTGAAGCGGGAGAATGACGGTGAGAGTCAGCGTGGCACCGTCCAGGTCGAAGTGGTAGGCGATCTCGCGCTCGCCCTTCTCCCGGGCCCGTTCCGGCAGGTAGGCCGTCACCATGGCGAGCCGGCCGTCGAGTTCTGCCACGGCGCGCGCCGCCGGTAGCAGGGACCCGCCGGAGGGGAGGCGGCACCAGCCGGTCAGCACCCCCTTGCGGTCCTGGCACCACAGCACCTCGGTTTCCTCGCCGGCGGCACAAACCAGGGCGGCTGCAACGCAAGCTTCAAAACCATCCCTCCCCCCCCCTCCAGGCCCCCTCTCCCGTATTTCGCTTGTCAGGTTGATGCAATCGCTCATCGTCTGGGCACTCCTATGCTCATCTGTTGCCGGCAGGCCGGGCAGAGGCTTTTCAGTCGTTCGATGTCGGGGTTGGGGCGGCGGAAGGCGGCATGCAGGAGCTGCGGGGCGGCCGGGATGATGGGCTCGCCGCAGCCGACGCAGGGTGCGTAGGGAACCTCGCCCCGCTCGACTTGGCGGAAAGCGTCAGCGGCGGGGTGGTCGAGGCGCCAGTCGCCGGTAACGGAGAGGGCGCCGGTGGGGCAGTAGTGGCTGCACAGGCCGCAGAAAACGCAGCTGTTATGCCAGAGGGTCAGGCTGACGCCAGTTTCTCCCTCTTCGAAGCGGATCGCGCCAGCGGCACAGACATGGCGGCAGATACGGCAGTCCACGCAAGAGCCGGCGTCGTAACTTAGCCTGCCGCGCGCGGGGAAGTTGTCGACGGGTAACGCCCGCCGGACCGGAGCCCCCCCCTCCCGGCGGGCACGCCGCAGTTCCAGCGCCTCTGCGATGCCCGCCAAGAGGGCCTGGGGGCGCGGCGGGCAGCCGGGGATATTGACGTCCACCGGCAGGTGGCGCTCGAGCGGACCGTCGACGGCGTAGCTGTCGCGGAAAACTCCCCCGGACACCGGGCAGACACCGACCGCAACAGTTACCTTGTCCTGCGGCGTCTCGGCGTAAAGCCGCAGCACCTCTTCCCTGGCGCGGACGGTAAGCGGCCCGGTGATGAGGAGGATGTCCGCCTCGCGCGCCGCTTCCGTGTAGCGGCAGCCCAATTGCTCCACGTCGAATTCGGTCACCGCCGAGGTTACCGCCAGTTCGACGTCGCAGCCGTTGCAGGACCCGGTGTTGATGCGGAACAGCCGTACCGGAACTATCGCATTTTCTTCTGCCTGGATGTGCATCGAGATCTCCCATTGCAGACAAGTTGCAGCATGGGAGGCAATGTAGGGGAAAAATGACGCGCGGTCTGTCGGGGAGCCGACAATTCGAGATTTTTCTTTCTTAGGCGGGAACTGGACCGACTGGATGGTTCCGGCAAGGAACTGCCTGACGGGATCAGGGGATTTCTTTCATCTCTTTGAAGGCGTCGAGGTCCTTGATGAGGAGGGTCTTGCGGTCGATCTTCTGCAACAGGTCTGCCTTGATGAAGTCGTTGACGATCTGCGATATGGTCTGGCGGGTGGTGCCGACCAGGAGGGCGATGTCCTCGGTGCCGAGGCCTAGCTGCACCACGGTCCCCTGCGGGGTCACGCGCCCACGGTCCGCCGCCGCTCCCACCAGGAACTCGACCAGGCGCAGCCGGACGTCCTTGAAGGCGAGCCCCTCGATGGTCTGGATGGAACTCTGCAGCAGTTCGCCCAGCACCTTCACCATGGTGAGGGAGAATTCGGGGCGGCGCGCCAGCGCCTCACGGAAGGTTGCCGTGCTGCAGACCAGGATCTCGGCCCCCTCGAGGGCCTGCACGAAGGCGGGGGTGTGCGTACTGAAGACGTCCCCCTTCTCCAGGAGGGCCAGGGTGAACTCCTTGTCCTCGTAGGCGAGGTAGATGCGCAGCCTGCCGCTTCGCACCACGAAGACGAGGTTTTTCTCCTCGAAGGGCGAGTAAATGAGGGTTTTTCTGTCGTAGCGGCGCGGCGTGAAGCCGGCCTGAAACTCGGGGTCGGCCTGGAAGAGCGAGAGGAGGTCCGCGTCGGAAAGCTTCATCTTCTTATGCATCGATAGCTCCTCCATCAGAGTTACCGGCGCATTATGAAGCAGCCCGAATGCAAAAGGCAAGGCGGGTAACGCACTCCATGCGTATACAGCCAATGACTGCAGGGCACCGCCTGTCGACCAAAATCTTGCCGCGGGCTCTTTTTTTGTTAGCCTTCTCCAATGTGTTTTTTGACGGGGAGCGATTCATGGGAACGAGACGCGACATACTGATCGTCGATGACAACGAGGTGGTGACTTCGGTCCTGGTCGAACTCTTTTGCAAGGAAGGGTACGACAGCTCCGGGGTCGCGACCGGCGAGGAGTGCCTCGAGGAGTTGCAGCGCACACCGTACAAGCTGGTCATGCTCGACGTGCGCCTGCCGGGGATCAGCGGCATCGAGGTGCTGCGCGCCATCGGCGAGTCCCACCCCGGCGTCGACGTCATCATCATGACGAGCCACGTGTCGCTGGAGACCGCGGTGCAGGCGCTACGCCTGGGAGCCCAGGATTACCTCTTCAAACCGTTCGACGACCTGGAGATGGTGCTCACCACGGTGAACAAGACCCTGGAGCGGCGCCGCCTCATGAGCGAACACGACGACCTGGTGCGCACCTTGGCCGACCTCGCCGTCGAGAACACGCGCATCATGAAGGAACTGCGCCAGGCGAACAGCGACCTCGAGGAAAAGGTGTCGCAGCGGACCGCGGAGCTGTCCCGGGCCAACCTGCACCAGAAGGCGATCATCGCGGAGCTCAGGGAGGCAAAGGAGGCGGCCGAGGCGGCGAACAGGGCCAAGTCCCAGTTCCTCGCTAACATGAGCCACGAGATCCGCACCCCGATGAACGGCGTGCTCGGCATGGCGGAACTTTTGCTGCGCACCGACCTGGATCAGAGGCAGCGCGGCTACGCCGAGATGCTGCACCACTCAGGGGCGTCGCTCCTCGCCATCATCAACGACATCCTCAACATCTCGAAAATCGAGGCGGGAAAGCTGGAGCTGGAGAAGATCACCTTCGATCTGCACGACGCTGTGCAGGGGGCCGTCGAGCTGTACCGCGAGGTCGGGCGGCGCAAGGGGGTGGCGGTCGAGCTCGAAGTGGCGGCCAAGGTTCCCCGCCATGCCGTCGGCGACCCGAACCGTCTGCGCCAGGTGCTGATCAACATCATCGATAACGGCCTCAAGTTCACCGAGCAGGGCTCGGTCGAGGTCCGGGTCAACCTCATCGAGGAAAGCGGCGCGGGGCATCACGTCGGGTTCGAGGTTAAGGACACCGGCATCGGCATCCCGGCGCAGGCGCTTGACACCGTCTTCGACCTCTTCGCCCAGGTGGACGGCTCCACGACGCGCCGATACGGCGGGACCGGTCTCGGGCTCGCCATAGCCAAACAGCTGGTCGAGCTGATGGGAGGCGAGATCGGCGTCGAAAGCGAGCCGGGAAAAGGGTCCACCTTCAGCTTCATAGTCTTTCTCGGCAAGGCCCCGCAGGCACCTGAACTCCAGCGAGAGACGTCCAACAGGGAAGCGTACGCGGACGAGGAAAACTTCGAGGCGGCCTTTGCCGCACATGTGCTCTTAGCCGAAGACAACCCGGTCAACTGCGAGGTGGCCCACGCCATGATCACCGCGCTCGGGTGCCAGGTCGACGTGGTTCAAAACGGTGTGCAGGCGATCGCGGCGCTCTCCTGCAAAGAGTACGATCTCGTCTTCATGGACTGCCAGATGCCGGAGCTCGATGGTTACGAGGCGACCCATGCGATACGTTCCAAGGAGCGCGGCACCGGCAGGCATACCACCATCGTCGCCCTTACCGCCCACGCCATGGCCGGTTCCCGCGAGTTCTGTCTCGGCGCCGGCATGGACGACTATCTCAGCAAGCCCTTCAGTCTGGAGCAGCTCCGGGAGGTGGTGTCAAGGTGGCTGCAACCCTGCTCCCCCTCGGACTTCATCTCTCCGTGACGGTGAACCTGTGGAAGAAAACATAGGAATCGGCCTTCGACCAGAGGCCGATGCGGCCGTCGACCGGTTCACTCCAGGGCTGATCCACATACTTCACCCCGTTCAGGTATCCGAGTATCCTTTTCCCTTCCACGACGAGCCTGAGATCGTGCCACCGGCCGGACGGGACCGGCACCTTGCCGGCCCACTGCACCGTGGTCCGCCGCCCCTGCTCCATACGGAACAAGACCAGGTTGTCCTCCAGTGCGTTGGCGCGCAGCAGCAGGTAGTCCCCGTTCGGCTTGATGTCGAAGGCGATCCCCGCCGCCTGATCGATCGTGCCGCTCACCCCCTTGAAGGCCACCTCGATGCTCCCGCCCCGGAAGTTTCTGACCTCATTGCAGATCGACAGCGGGAAGTAGCGGTACCGCTCCAGTCCCGCAAGGAATTGCGAGGCGCCCGATCCGTAGAACACCTTCGCCTTGACGGGGGCTGCCGGAGCCAGGACGCCCTGTTCCCAGCTCCGGCCGTCGACCGCGTAGACGGCGCGGGTCCCGTCCCGGTCCACGTGCCAGCTCCCGACCAGCGCGCTGAAACTCCGCGCTTCGGCTCCCGACCTCTCCCCGGCAAACCCGATTTGCTCTTTCGCCGAGACCGGAAGTGCCGTAGCGGCCAAGGCAGCCGCCGTCACCAGTATCGTCAATATTTTCGTGCAGTTTCTCTTCACCTGGCTCATCTGTCGGCACTCCCGGCGCATTTTTGTCACCCCTGCTTGACCTTCAAGGTGAAGGTCACCCCGTTCATATCGGTCTGATCCTCGGTGTAGGAGCGGCTGTTGTAACGGTTGAGGTCGTAGATCAGGCGCGCCTTCACCGTGTAGGTGCCGCTTGGGAGCGCCGGGGTCCAGGTGAGGATGCGCTCCTCGCCGGCCCTGATGATCGCCTCATGCGGCCCCTGCGCATCGGCCTGGCTCGCCGCGATCGCATCGGGACGCTTCTTGTCCTCCTCGAGGAATTTCCTGTCGTCCGGGCGGGGGCCGTAGGAAGGGGCGAACATCCATTCCCTGGTCGCTACGGGCTTGCCCATCTGGTCCGTCACCACAACGTTCAGGTAGACGGCGCGACGGTTGGAACCGGTGGGGACCGAGTGTCCCGCGCCGATGTTGATCAGATGGAAGGCGAGATCGGCTTTCCCCTCGCCCGGCTGGCTGATCGCCATGCTGAGCGCGCTCGCCAGGCGCTGCTGGGAGCGCCCACCGGTCCACAGGTGCCGCGCCACCGGGCGCTCCGGGTTGTCATAATCCTCGGCGACCTTGCGCATCGTGCGCGGCATGTGGCAATCCTGGCACTGCTGCTTGCCAAGCCCCGGTTTGAAGAAGTCCTCGCGCCATTCGAGGAAGGTCTGCGTCTGCTTGCCTGCCACCCGTTTCCCCATGCTGTGGCAGTAGGCGCACATGGCGGACGTCTGTATGGCGGGATCGGCCACCGTCTCGTGCGGCGCATTGACGGCATGGGCGGAGCGGATCTTCCCTTCCGGGGTGAGATGGCAGCTCGCACAAGTGATACCGACCGCCTCCTTATCCTTGCCCCGGGCCTTCGGCTTGCTCATCTCGGCGACGTTGATGTCGGGAATGGCGAAGGGCTCGGGGTAATGGCAGACGTTGCAGGAACGCCCCTCCTCCTCAGCCTCTCGGGCGTGCACCGGGTACTTCTCTGACCCGGCGAAGGCGTGGGCGGTGGCGGTAGCCGAAACTCCCGCAGGCATCGGTATCGCCTCCCCTGCCTTTTGCGGAATGGTGGTCGGCTGGTAGTGCAGATCACTGCCGAAGCCGAAGGCGAACTCCCGGTAAATTGCCTTGTGGCACGCTCCGCAGGTCTCGGAAGGGGTGGCGGTCCCCTGCGGGAAATTCATCCCTCCGGTACCGGCACCGGCGGCCAGCGCCGTTCCGGCCAACAGCATGGCAACGAGCCCCGTACATCCCGAGATGATCGATTTTTTCATGTTTTCCTCCTGTGGCGGCCGTGCCGCCTTTGCCGTACCACGTTACGTGCGGTTTATGTGATCGGAAGCAGGATGCTGAACCTGCAGCCCCGCCCCTCTTCGCTCTCCAATTCGATCCTGCCGCCGTTCAACTCCACCGCCTGGCGCGAAATGGCGAGGCCAAGCCCCGCCCCCCCCATCTCGCGCGAGCGTCCGGGATCGACTCGGTAAAAGCGGTCGAAGATGAGTGCCCGGTGTTCCCGCGCGATTCCCGGCCCCTGGTCCTGCACCTCGAGCGCGGCCTCGCCCCGCTCCGTCCTGCGCACGCGCACCTCGATGCGTCCTCTCGGCGGCGAGTACTTAACCGCGTTGTCCAGCACGTTGATCAGCGCCTGGCGCAGCATCTCCGGGTTCACCATGACGCAGAGCCCCTTTTCGGCCCACAGTTCGATCGTCTGTCCCTTTTCCTCCGCCAGCACCCCGATGATCTCCACCACGTCCGCCGCCATCTGCGCGAGCTCGACTTGTTCCCTCACCACGGAAAGCGCCCCCGCGTCACCGCGGCTCAAGGTCAGCAGGCTGTCCACCAACCTGGTCAGCCGGTCCGATTCCTCCAGCATGCTGGCAATCACCTCGCGACAGCCGGCGGCATCCAGTTCCCGCTGCAACCCTACTTCTCCCACGCTCCGGAGCGCCGTGAGCGGCGTGCGCAACTCGTGCGAGGCGTCGGCGCTGAAGCGGCGCAGCCTCTCGAAGGAATCCTCCAGCCGTGCGAAGGTGCCGTTCAGCATCAGCGCCAGGCGACCGAACTCGTCGTCGGAATTTTCCACCGGGAGCCGCTCGGAGAGCCGCTCCGCCGTAATGGCACCCGCCCGCGCCGTCATGGTCTCGATGGGAATGAGGACCCGACCGGCCAGCAAATACCCGCCCAACACCGCCACGAGCACCGCGAGCGGGCTTCCCACGAGCAGGATCATGGCGATGCTTTCCAGACTCGTCCTCAGCGTCTGTTCGTTCTCGGCGACGACGACACGCGGCTGTCCCGGCAACTGCAGTACTGCGTTCCTGATCCGGAAGGGTTGCCCGCCGTGAGAACGCCAGGAGCGAGCGGGACCTTCCGGCACCCCGGCGAGCGCCTTCTCCAGCACCTCCTTGCTCCACCCGGGCGTCTCGGCGACGACCACGTTCCCCTGGCTCACCTGGAAAAATTCCACCGAGCCGTGCTGCGCCAGCTCGTTGATCTCGAACGGCTCCTCACGTAGCACCCGCATCACCGTGGCGAGGTCGCGCTCCAGTTGCGCGTCCATCTCGCGCAGCAGGCTGGCGCGGACGAAGAGGTACACCCCGAGCGCGAAGGCGATCACGATGGCGGCCAGGGCAGCGGCGTACCAGACGGTCAAGCGCAACCGTATGCTGCGCGGTCTGAGGATCATTACCCTTCCTCCATGGTGAACCCAAGCCCTCTCACCGTCCTGAGCAGCTTGCGCTCGAACGGGCCGTCCACCTTGCGCCTTAACCTAGCGACGTGCACGTCGATCACGTTGTCGAGCGGGGTCGAGCGTTCCTTCACCTGCCAGACGTCCCGCGCCAGCATCTCGCGGGTCACCACGCTCCCCTGGTTACGCAACAGGTACTCAAGGAGCTGAAATTCCTTTACCGTCAGCTCGATTCCCTCGTCGTCGCGCTTCACCTTCCGCCCTACCAGGTCCATCTCCAGCCTCCCCAGGGAGAGCTTCACCGGAGTCTCCTTCTTTTCCCGGCGCAGGATCAGCCTGATGCGGGCCAACAGCTCCGGGAAGGCAAACGGCTTCACCAGGTACTCGTCTGCACCGCTGTCAAGCCCGAGGACGCGATCCTCGATCGAGTCGCGCGCGGTCAGTATCAGCACCGGCATCTCAAAGCCGCGCTTTCGCATGGTGGTAAGGATCTCCAGCCCGTCGCGCCCCGGCAGCATCAGATCGAGCAGGACCAAATCGAAGGCGCCGGCACTTAGCTGGTAGAACCCGTCTTCACCGCTGTAGGCCACGCTCACCTGGTACTGCTCGGCCTCGAGCCCGACCTTCAAGGCATCGGCCACCTTCTTTTCGTCCTCTATCACCAGCACGTGCATGCACGCTCCTTGAACTGTTCGCAGTATCGGCGAAATCGGTCATCCGTCTCAACTGAAGTTGTTCTGACAAAGAAGTAAGAATAGCCGTCGGAGCGCCGGGTTATCGACGCACGGTCGGTCCGCCTGGTTCGTGAAGGCAGAAGTTAAACCCTAAAGCTGGCTTTGCACGATACCCGTACGGGAGAGAGGGGTGCACCGTTGCCTGGAGGTGAGTGTGGCAAAGGCGTGGATCAAGGCTTCAGTTGGTCGAAAAATTTCCCGTGATATTTCGCCGTCCCGATGCAGCGCTCAAAAACGAACTGGCAGATCCTCGTCCCCGGGTAGAGTGCCAGCGGCTTGTGCCCCAGGTTCACGATTTCCAGCACCTGACAGTTGGAGATGCCGGGCTGCATGAACCCGGCCGTGACATGAACCGCGAGCCCGAAACGCGCGAAGCGGCTTCGCCCTTCCAGCCAGCCCGCCATGTTCTCGGCGAGGGTGATCCGTTCCCTGGTGATGCCCAGGATCATCTCGCATGGGGCTATGGTGATAAAATCCCCGTCCGCCACGGTCACCGTTTCCGTGACATCGGCAAAATCCGAGTCGTTGTGGACATGGCAGACGCCTGTCTGCTTTTTGAAAATCCTGAAGTGGTTACCGAGTGTCAGGTCGACCGATCCAGGGCCGATCTGGTAAGGGTCAAGTGGCTCAATTTTTATATCGCCGCGGTCAATAGCCGCCTGTATCTCCTCACCTACCAGTATGGACATTTTGGTCACCTCGCGTCTGTGTCGGTCTATCTTTGATGTTGGATAATCTCATTCTGCCTGTCAGGAGGTCCGACAGCTAAGAGAATAACATGCAAAGCAGAGCGCGTTCGGTGAAAGGTTCAAAGTGTCACACCCAAAGACAAAATCTGGAGTCCACATGTGGCCAACTAAAAAGGGGAGACAGCTTGTGCTGTCTCCCCTTTAAAATTTTCACTGCGGTAAAACCTATTCCACCGTGACGCTCTTCGCCAGGTTCCTCGGCTGATCGACGTCGGTTCCCTTCAGCACGGCAACGTGATAGGCGAGCAGTTGCATCGGGATCGAGATGATGATCGGCATCACCTCATCGCCGTCCTCCGGAACCTCGAGGGCGACCTCGACCTTGTCGGCCACCTCGGCGTCCCCCTTGGAGCAGACGGCGATGACGCGGCCGCCGCGGGCGATGACCTCCTCCATGTTGGAGAAGACCTTCTCGTAGGTCGCCCCCTTGGGGACCAGCACGACGACCGGCATGTGCTCGTCGATGAGGGCGATGGGGCCATGCTTCATTTCGCCGGCCGCGTACCCTTCGGCGTGGATGTAGGAAATCTCCTTCAGCTTTAAGGCCCCTTCCAGGGCTATCGGGTAGTTCATGCCGCGCCCTAAGTACAGGAAGTCGCGGGCGGAGAGGTAGTTCCGCGCCACTTTTTCCACCTGCTCGTTCAGCTTGAGCGCCTCTTCCATGAGGGCGGGGACGCGCACGATCGCGGAGATGAGCTTTCTCCCCTTTTCCACGTCCATCGCGCCGCGGGCGCGTCCAAGACGGATGGTGAAGAGGTAGAGGGCAATGAGCTGGGTGACGAAGGCCTTGGTGGAGGCGACGCCGATCTCGGGTCCGGCGTGGGTGTAGATTACGCCGTCGGCCTCGCGGGCGATGGAGGAATCGACCACGTTGCAGATGGCGACGCAGGCACCGCCGCGACGTTTGGATTCGCGCATGGCGGCCAGGGTGTCGGCGGTCTCGCCGGACTGGGAGATCAGCATCACCAGGGTGTTGTCGTCCACCACCGGGTTTCTGTAACGGAACTCGGAGGCGATATCCACCTCGACCGGTATGCGGCAGTACTCCTCGAGGAGGAACTTGCCGACCAGCGCCGCGTGCCAGGAAGTGCCGCAGGCGACGATGCAGATGCGGCTGATATCTTTCAGCTTTTCCTCGGTGAGGGCAAGATCCTCGAGGTAGACGTCACCCTGTTCTTCGCGAAGCCTGCCAGCGATGGTGTCGCGCACGGCGCGGGGCTGCTCGAAGATCTCCTTGAGCATGAAGTGCTTGTAGCCCCCCTTCTCCGCCATGTGCGGCGACCAGTCGATGTGGCGCGGTTTCTTCTCCAGCAAATCCCCCTGCACGTTGCTGAACTGGGCGCGTCCCCCCTTGAAGACCGCCATCTCGCCATCCTCCATGAAGATCATGGAGCGGGTGTGGGAGAGGATCGCCGGGATATCGGAGGCGACGTAGAACTCCCCTTCGCCAAGTCCCACCACCATCGGCGCGCCGTGCTTCGCCGCGATCAGCTTGTCGGGCTCGCTCTCGCTCACGATGCAGATGGCGTAGGCGCCGCGCAGGACGGCGAGGGCCTGGCGCACCGCGCTCTCGAAGTTACCCGTCCCCTTCATGTATTGATCGATCAGGTGCGCGATGACCTCGGTGTCGGTCTCGCTCTTGAAAACGTGCCCCTGCGCCTTCAACTCCTCGCGCAGTTGCAGGTAGTTCTCGATGATGCCGTTGTGCACCACGACGATGGGTCCGGCCTGGTGCGGATGGGCGTTGATCTCGGAAGGACGACCGTGGGTGGCCCAGCGGGTGTGCCCGATGCCGACGGTGCCGACGACCGGGTTCGCCGCGAGGAGCTTCTCCAGGTTGGAGAGCTTGCCTTCGCTGCGCCGGATGCTCGCCTTCCCATCGTTGATGGTGCAGATACCGGCCGAGTCGTAGCCACGGTACTCGAGCTTTCTCAGCCCTTCAATGATGATGGAGGTGGCCTCCTGGTGGCCGGTGAATCCAACGATTCCGCACATGTATGACTCCGTTTCGTCGATTTCTTAATTAATAAAGGGAAGTTCCCAAGACGTTACAGGATAACATCTCGTCGGAAGCAGCAACAGTTATTTTTTCCTGAGGGTCCACCCCTCTTTGTTCACCTGGGGCGAGCGGGCGATGGCAAGCGAGTCGGCCGGGACGTCCTTCGTCACCGTGGTTCCCGCGGCGATCAGGGAGTTTTTCCCCACCGTGACCGGGGCGACCAGCTGCACGTCGCTCCCCACGAAGACGCCGTCCTCGATCACGGTCTTGTGCTTTTTCACCCCGTCGTAGTTGCAGGTGATGGTGCCGCAGCCGATGTTCACGTCGCGGCCGATGGTGGCGTCGCCCAGGTAGGTGAGGTGGGAGGCCTTGGATCCCTCGCCCATGAAGGCCTTCTTGGTCTCCACGAAGTTGCCGATTTTAACGTGGGCCGAGAGCTCGGTGCCGGGGCGCAGGTGCGCCATGGGGCCAATGGCGGCATCGGGACCGACGACGGACTCCTCGAGCACGCTCCCCGCTTTCACCGCCACGTCATCGGCGATGCGGCAGTCGATGATGAGGGTGTTCTGTTCGATACGGCAACGCTCGCCGATCACGGTGTTGCCGCGGATCACGGCGCCGGGATGGATCACGCTGTCGCGCCCGATCTGCACGCCGCGCTCGATGTAGACCGCCTCCGGGTCGATCATGGTGACCCCTGCGCGCATCAGCTCTTCGTTGATGCGCCGGCGCAGCACCCGGGAAGCCTCGGCCATCTGTACCCGGTCGTTCACCCCGGAGATCTCACGGGAGTCGCCCACCTGGTAGCTGCGGCAGGAAAGCCCCTTCGCCCGCGCCTGCCGCACCACGTCGGTCAGGTAGTATTCCTTCTGAGCGTTGTTATTGTCCAGTTTCGCCACCGCCCCGGTGAGGAAGACGCGGTCCACGCAATACACCCCCGCGTTCACCTCGCGGATCAGGCGCTCGGCTTCACTTGCGTCCTTCTCTTCGGTGATGGCCACTACGTTCCCCGCCTCGTCCTTCACGATGCGGCCGTAGCCGAACGGGTTCTCTACCGTCGCGGTCATGACGGTCACGCAGGCCCCGCTCTCCGCATGCGCCTTCAGCATGGCACGCAGGCTCTGCTCAGTCAAAAGCGGCGTGTCGCCGCAGAGGATGAGGACGGTGTCGGCATCCGAATCTATTTCCGGCATGGCGCAGGCGACCGCATGCCCGGTGCCTAGTTGCTCGGCCTGGACCGCGAAGCTCACCTCGGTCCGCCCGGCGAAGCAGTTGCGTACCTTCTCCTGCTGGTGCCCCACCACGAGGACGCAGCGCTCGACGCCGGAGGCGAAGGCTGCGGCTACCGGCCACTCAATCATGGGCGGGCCGGCGACCGGATGCATCACCTTGACCAGATCCGATTTCATCCTGGTTCCCATACCGGCTGCGAGCACTATTGCTGATGTCTTGTTCATGGTTTCCCCCTTGCGGCCGAGCAAATTGTTCTTTTTTAACAACAATGACTCACCAGGTCAAGCTGTTTCGCCTGCGGTTTTCGGCGCCCTGCATCCTTTTATCGTTTACTAATCCGTCACTTACGGCTATAGTCCTGCGGTGGAGGTTTCATGGGAGTCGCCGAGGACATAGCCAAGCTTGAGCTTGACCTGCGCGAGCTGATTATCAAGTACGAGCAGTACTTTTTCGGCATCGAGAAGCGGGAGCCGCTGCGCCTGCTCGACGCGGTTGAGCGCGCCGTAAGACGCTACCAGAACGTGAGCATCCCGAACACCAGCCACAGGTTCAAGTACGAATCACTCGTCTCCACGCTTAGCGTGCACAAGCAGAAATGGGCCCGCACCAACCGCCTCATCGAGGAGGGGAAGTTCCAGCGCGACCGCTTCCGCATGTCGCTGCACCAGGCTGAACGTGCGGAGAAGACCGAGAAGAAGATCGCCACCGCCGCTCCCCCACAGGATGCACAGATCGAGAACATCTACCAGCAGTACGTGAACGCCCGCCGCGCCTGCAACCTCCCGGTCGAAAGCGTGACCCGCGAGAAGCTCGCCGAGGCGATCAACCGGCAAAAACCCGCGCTTATGGAGAAGTACCGCTGCCGCGACGTCGAGTTCGTCGTCGTGATCGAGGGTGGCAAACCCTCCCTGAAGGCCCGCCCGAAGAATCCATGAAAATAGCCCTTATCGCCATTCACCCATACCCATCGCCGCAAGCGGTGCCGCTTGCCTGTGCCTTTCTCCGGGAGGCGCTTTTGTCCGACGCCACCCTCGCCGGGCGCGTCGACACCGAGATCCTCGAGTTCTTCACCGACGACGATCCCGCCGCGTGTGCCAGGACCGTCGCCTCCCGCGCACCCGACCTCGTCGCCTTCTCGATCTATGTCTGGAGCCGTGAGTGCGCCCTCGCCATGGCCGTGGCCCTGCGTCCCCTGCTCCCTGCCGCCCTCTTTTGCGCCGGGGGCGCCGAGCCTACCGCGAACCCCGACGGCCTTCTCGACGGTGCCTTCGACTTCGTGGTCCGCGGCGAGGGTGAAACCGCCCTGCCGCAGGCGGTACGCCGTCTCCTGGAGGGTGCGCAACCGGACGGCATCCCGGGCGTGCTTCTGCCGGGCGCATCCTCCGCTCCCCTTCCCTCTCCCCCCGACCTGGAGACGATCCCTTCCCCTTACCTCTCGGGAAGGCTCGATCCTTCCGCCGTCGGCGGCGCGCTCTGGCAGCTCTCGCGCGGCTGCGACTTCGCCTGCTCCTTTTGCTTCGATCACAAGGGGGGAGGCGGGGTACGCCGCTTTTCCATGGAGAGGATCGAGGCGGAGCTGCGCCTTTTCGCCCGTCTCAAGGTCCCCCAGGTCTTCGTGCTCGACTCCACCTTCAACAAGGTGCCCAAGCGCGCGAAGGAGATCCTGCGCCTCATCAGGAAGGTGGCGCCGGACATCCACTTCCACTTCGAGGTGAGAAGCGAGTTCATCGACGCGGAGATGGCCGGGCTCTTCGCCTCCATCACCTGCTCGCTGCAGATAGGGCTGCAAAGCGCCGACGCCGCCGTGCTGCGCGGAGTGGGACGCGGTTTCGACCGCGACGATTTCGTGAACCGCGTCTTTCTCTTGAACCAAAGCGGCGCCATCTTCGGCTTCGACCTCATCTTCGGACTGCCGGGAGACACGCCGGAGCTTTTCCGTTCTTCACTCGACTTCGCCCTGTCGCTGTACCCGAACCACCTCGACATCTTCCCGCTCGCCGTACTTCCCGGTACGCGGCTTTACGGAAAGGCAGCGTCGCTCGCCCTGAAGCATCTGGACACGCCCCCCTACACCGTCCTTGCCACCCAAGGTTTCACGCCGCAAGAACTCGTGGATGCCGGCAGGCTTGCCGCCGCCTGCGACCTCTTCTACAGCAGGGGAAAGGCCGTGGCTTGGTTCAACTCGGTAGTCGCCGCCCTGCGGCTCAGCCCGAGCGCCTTCCTGGCCCACTTCGCCGCTTTCATGGGGGAGACTCCAGAAGCCGAGGTCCCAGAAGACGCGATCTGGGGGATGCAGCGCACTTTCCTGGAGCGGATCTTCCAGGAGCGCAGGAAGGTGAAGCTTTTACCGCTCGCCCTCGACCTGGTCGACTACCACCATCATTACGCGTCGGCGCTCATGGCGGCGCCGCCAACACCCCTCTCCCCGAAACGGCTGCGCAAGCTGGACCTGTTGCAAGAGCCGCTGCAGCTCTCCGCCAGCTCCACGCTCGCGCGCTTCAACTACGAGGTGCTCGAAATACTGGAAGCCGGCGAGCCCGATCTCGCCGATTTTGCGTCCTGCTTCCAGGCCACCGGTTCCTGCGCCGTCATCTATCCCGCGCACGGCGAGGTGTGCACGGAATCGCTGTCCCCCGCCTATTTCGAGCTTTTGCAGGCACTGGACGGGAAAATGAGCGCACGGCAGCTTTGCCGAAAGGTACGACTCTCTGAAGAAGAGGCCCGGGAATTCCTGGAATTCGCCATCGGGGAAGGGATCGTGCAGCTCGCGTCCTCGCCTGCAGATTAATGGGACCATTTTAGTCTTCTTCCTCATCCCTGCCTCCTCCCCCCTGCCCAGCCCCGGACGCATTAAAACGAAACAATACAGCCCCCCCGCCGGGGCCCTCTCCAATGGTGTGCAATTAATCATCGTTCTGTCATATATCCCCACCACGTACAGCTGCCACTACAAAGAATCCGTATACTTGTAAACACAATCTTAGCTTGCGCACATCTCAATAAAGAAGTGAGATTGTCACATAAACAGCGTGAAAAACATTGAACATGAAGTTGTATCCTGCTTATTAATTGACGCTTTTTCAGTTGATTTCTTAAGCCGCGCGTATTAAAGTAGCCGCCGTTGCGAGCGCCGACCCAGATTAAAGCGTTCTAAAACGATCCTAAATACAGGAGATCACAATGGTTCAAGTCTTCACACGCCTCATCCCGCTGCTACTGCTCCTCGCACTAGCCCGGCCCGGTTTCGCAGCACAGGGCCTGGCCATCGACCCGGCAACCTGCCTTGGCTGCCACGGCAACAAGATTTCTGCCGAGCAGATGGCCAACTCGGTGCACGGCAAAAACGGCTGCACCAGCTGCCACATCGAGATCGTTGAACTCGCAAAGCACATGAAGGGCGAGATCAAGGTTGGTAAGGTCCAGTGCGTGCGCTGCCACAAGAAGGAAGCGGCCGAACACGCAAGGAGTATCCACAGCGAGAAGGGCGTCGGGTGCGCGCAGTGCCACACCGACATGCACAGCCACACCTACTGGAACAAGGACAAGCGTAGGGTCATCGTCAAGTGCACCCAGTGCCACAAAGACGAGCGCGGCTTCAGCCAGTCCGTACACGGCAAGGGTGTCCTCGCCGGGAACCAGGATTCGGCAGCTTGCAACGACTGCCACAACCTGCACGAGATCAAAGCGCTTGGTGACCCGAACTCGAAAGAGAACCGCGAGTTCCACACCAAGGTCTGCCTCCGCTGCCACGCCGACGAGAAACTCGTCGAGCGTAACCACATCTCCGAAGTAGCCGTGAAGAGCTACATGGAGAGCTACCACGGCAAGAACTACCGCCTGGGCTATCCGGAGAAGGTTGCCGGCTGCGCTGACTGCCACACTGCGCACGCCATCCTCCCCTCCAAGGATCCCAAGTCCTCGGTCAACCCGGCTAACCTGGTCGGCACCTGCAGCAAGTGCCACGCTAAGGGGAGCATGCTCTTCACCAAGTTCTACGCACACGGCGAGCACAACGACCGCGAGAAGTACCCCATCCTGTTCTACACCTTCATCGCGATGACCGGCCTGCTGGTCGGCACCTTCACCGTCTTCTGGATCCACACCCTGCTCTGGATGATCCGCGGCTTCGTGGAGAACCGTGAGAAGGCGGCAGCGCTCGAAGAAGGCATCATCATGCACCACGTCCCCGAAGGGCACAAGCAGTACCGCCGCTTCAGAAGGGTCCACGTGTTCATGCACCTCCTGGTCATCATCAGCTTCCTCGGCCTTTCCCTCACCGGTCTGCCGCTCAAGTTTAGCGACCAGGTATGGGCTAAGTTCCTCATGGATCTCTACGGTGGGGCGCCCAATGCAGGCTTCTTCCACAGGGTCTGCGCCGGCATCACCTTCGTCTACTTCGCGATGGCGCTCTTTATGAGCATCCACTTCCTCTTCGTCAGGAAGGACATCAAGGGCAACCCGATCCAGAGGCTCTTCGGACCGGACTCCCTCTGCCCGAACCTGCGCGACATCAGCGACGTGATCGGCATGGTCCGCTGGTTCTTCTTCAAGGGTCCGAAGCCGACCTTTGAAAGGTGGACCTACTGGGAGAAATTCGACTTCATCGCGGTCTTCTGGGGTATGTTCGCCATCGGCGGTTCCGGCCTGATGCTCTGGTTCCCCGAGTTCTTCGGCATGTTCCTGCCGGGTTGGGCGTTCAACGTGGCGACCATCATCCACTCGGACGAGGCGCTCCTTGCGACCGGTTTCATCTTCTCGGTCCACTTCTTCAACACCCACGGACGTCCGGAGAAGTTCCCGATGGACTTCGTCATCTTCAACGGCCAGATGTCCAAGCACGAGTTCGTCGAAGAGCGTGGCGATCAGTGGGCTCGCTACGAGAAGGACGGGATCACCGAGCAGTTCGCTGCCAAGAAGTCTTCCGGCATCTTCTACGACTTCTGCCTGAAGGCCTTCGGCTTCACCGCGCTGTTCACCGGCATCACCTTGCTGCTGCTGATGATCTACGCCTTCATGCACCCGCACCACTAAGCGGTTGCTGAACCTGCAGTAAAAAAGGGGCCTCCCATTCGGGAGGCCCCTTTTTGTTTTTAGCCGTCTGAGTTGTCTGGCTTGTCTGACCGGTCCGACTGGTCAGACGGTTTCGTCGAGGGAAGCAGCGCCTACAGCATGTCCACAGGATCGACGTCGATGGTGAGGCGTACTGTTGAGGGGTGGCTGAAGCCGCCGCGGAAATGGAAGAGGAGCCGGTGCAGATCGGCACGTTCCACCCCTTTCAGAAGGATCTGCCAGCGGAACCGGCCACGCACCTTCCCAAGCGGAGCGGTCACCGGACCTAGCACCTCGACCCTAAGGCGCGTCTCCCGCTTGATCTTGCGCAAAAGAGCGGCCGCCTCGTCCGCAGCAATCTCCCCCTGGCGCGCCGCCACCGCTGAGAAGGTAAGCGCGGCCAGGTGCGCGAAGGGAGGATATCCCACCTCCTCGCGGAAGGCGATCTCCTCGCGGTAAAACGCCTCGTAGTCGTGGGCGACCGCGTGGGTGAGGGCGTAGTGCCCGGGGGCGAGCGTCTGCACGAAGACACGTCCCGGTTTGTCGCCGCGCCCGGCCCGACCCATCACCTGGGTCACCAACTGGAAGGTGCGCTCGGCGCTCCTGAAGTCCGGGAGGTTCAGCGAGGCATCGGCGGAGAGCACCCCGACCAGGGTGACACCGGGGAAGTCGTGCCCCTTAGCGATCATCTGGGTCCCGATAAGGATGTCCACCGTCCCATTCTCCAGCTCCTTCAGAACGCGCGCATGCCCCCCCTTCCCCTTTGTCGAGTCCCGGTCCATACGCGAGACCCGGGCGTCCGGGAAGAGCTTCTGGACCTGGTCCTCGACCCGCTCAGTACCGCGCCCGAGCAGGGTGATCGCACCGCTCTTGCAGTCAGGGCAGCTGGCGGGGGGGAGCATGGTGAAGTCGCAGTAGTGGCAGACGTGCTTTCCCTTGATGCGGTGGAAGGTAAGGGTGACGGCGCAGTTGGGGCAGCGCAGCACGTGGCCGCAGGTCTCGCAGACGAGGTAGGTGGCGAAGCCGCGCCGGTTCAAAAAGAGCAGGGTCTGCCCCCCGGCGTCCAGGTTCTCCCCCATCGCCTCGACGAGTTCGGGGAGGAAGGTCTCTCCCTTCTGGTTGCGGGCGTCCAGCATGGTCGTCTCCGGCATCGGGAGCTCGCGCACCCGGTCCGGGAGGTGCAGGTAGCCAAGCCGGCCGTGCATCGCGGCGTGGTAGCTCGTGACGAGCGGGGTCGCAGAACCGAGGATCACGACGGCGCCGGCTTGCTTGCCGCGCACGAGGGACAGGTCGCGGGCGTTGTAACGCACCCCTTCGGACTGCTTGTAGCTACCTTCGTGCTCCTCGTCGACCACGATTACCCCTACCCCCTGCAAGGGGGCGAAGAGTGCGGAACGGGCACCGATGACGATGGAGGCCTCCCCGCGCCGGATGCGTCGCCACTCGTCGTAGCGCTCCCCGTCGGAAAGTCCGGAGTGCAGCACCGCGATGCCGCAATCGAAGCGGCGCTTGAACCGACCGACCAGCTGCGGGGTGAGGGCGATCTCGGGGACGAGGACGAGGGCCGTCTTCCCGGCGGCCAAGGCGATCGCGATGGTCTGCAGGTAAACCTCGGTCTTGCCGCTCCCGGTGACCCCGTGCAGCAGAAACGGTGCGAAGGTCCCCGCACTTAGTGCGGCGGTGAGCCGGGCGAGCGCCTCGCCCTGGGCCTGGTTCAGGGGCAGTGGCGCATCGTGCCCGAAACTCTGCGCCTTGAACGGGTCCCGGTACACCTCGCGCTGTGAGAGCCTTGCCGCGCCGAGCTCCACCAGGCGCGCAAGCTGTGCCGTGCACCCCCCGAAGCGTTCCCTGAGCTCGGGGCCGGAGCATGGCCCCGCATCGAGGAGGTACTCCAGGATCTCCAGCCCCTTGCCGCGCGGACGGGCCGCACACTCCGGGTCGGCGGTGTAGATCCGCTCGGTGCGCACGCTTTTCCCCCCGGCGAGGTACTCCTTGAGGACCGGTGTGCCGTCCTCGGACTCCTCACAGCGGTAGCGGCTCACCACGTTGATCCCGGCGGGAAGCGCCATCTTGATCACTTCGCCGAGCGGGTGCAGGTAATATCCGGCGATGAAACGGTAGAAGTCGAGTTCTGAGGGGGTGAAGAGCGGCTCCTCGTCGAGGACGTCGAGGACCTCCTTGAGCTCCCCCACTCCTGGATGATCGTCGTCGCCCAGGAGGTATCCGGTGACCTTGCGACGGCCGAAGGGGACGAGGACACGCTTGCCGGCAACGGCCACGGACGAGAGGCGTTCGGGCACGAGGTAGTGGAAGCTTCCCTCCAAGGGGAGGGGGATGGCGACCTCTACGATGTGCTGGCGGGCTGTCTGCATGGAGTAGAGATGTCTGCTGCGCTAAGGGTTAACGACCTCCCCCCGGTGGGGGAAGGAGGTCGTAAGAGGAAGGAAGGGGGAGCGTGAAGCGGAGCGGATTACTTTTTCAGTACCTCTTCAGCCACCGCACGTCCGAGGGCCTCGCACTCGGCGATCACCTCGGGCTTGGGCATGAAGGGGGAGCGTACGAAGGGGTGCGGGAGCTTGAAGTTCATGCTCTTCAGCCGCTCCTCCGCCATCCGGCACGCCTCGCCCGACCAGCCGTAGCTGCCGAAGATGCCGCCGACGTTTCCTTTGAGGCTCACCGTCGAGAGGTAGGCGAGCACGTCCCACATCGGCTTCGGGACGTCACGGTTGATGGTCGGGGTGCCGAAGATGAGCGCGTCGCACTCTTCCATCAGGTCGCGGATGTCGGCCACGGAGGCGTGGTTGATGTGGCACAGGGTAACGTGCACCCCGACCTCGCCTGCCCCCTTCGCCACCGCCTCGGCCATCTGCTCCGTGTTGCCGTGCGGGGAGATGTAGAACACCGCGATGCGGCGGCCGGCCGCTTTGGGCTCGGACCACTTGCGGTACATGTCGATCGCTTTTCTCGCGTCGGCGCGGTAGACGGGACCATGGCTCGGGCAGAGCATGTTCAGCTCGACGCCGTCGAGTTTCGCCACCGCCTGGAGGATGCGCTCCTTGAAAGGACGCATGATGCAGTCGAAGTAGAAGCGGGTCTCGCCGGAGAAATCGGGGCACTCGTCCGCGAAGAGGGCCTCGGGGGAGTAGTGGGAGCCGAAGGCGTCGCAGGAGAAAAGGGCGCGGTCCTCCTCGAGAAGGGTGAACATGGTGTCAGGCCAGTGCAGAAACGGCGCGGAGATGAAGCGAAGCGTGCGCCCGCCGAGGTCGATCTGATCGTTATCCTTCACGATCTTCGACTCGAAGGGAGTGTGGATCTGGTTCCCGAGGAAGGTGCGTGCCGCCTGGCTGGATACCACGGTCGCCTTCGGGCAGTGCTGCAGCAGCTTGGAAAGGGAGCCGGAGTGGTCCGGTTCCGAATGGTTCACCACGATGTAGTCCACGCTCGCGGGATCGACCAGGGAACGGATCTTCTCGAGGTACTCGTCGAAGCGCTTGGCCTTGACGGTGTCGATGATGGCTATGTGACTCTCCCCCTGCACGAGGTAGGAGTTGTACGTGGTACCGTGTTCGGTGGGAAAGAGATCGTCGAAGACGGCGAGGCTCGGGTCCTTGACCCCGATCCAGTGGAGACCCTTCCCTAACTCGACTGCTGCAGACATACCGCTACCCCCTGTCTTATCTTTCATAACGGCCGGATGCCGGCCCTCGCTCAGTTGACAAGCGGCCCCGCGGCGATGCGCCGGGGGGCCGTATACACAGATGCGAACTGTACCAAAATCAAAAGCTTAAAGCAAGGAAAAGGCTAGTTTCCGGCGCCGTCACGGCCGCGGCGATACTCGACCACCACCTGCGCGTCGCGCCTTCCGGAGCGCCCTGCCGGGGCGGGACGCCCACCCTGGCCGGGACGTCCGCCGTGACCTGCGCGCTCGTTCTGGCCGGGACGCCCCTTGGCGCCGAACGGCTTTTTCCTGGGGTCGAAGCCGGGACGCCCTTTTCTGGCACCGGGACCGCCGTTGTTCCTTCTCAGGGGGCGGGTCGGCTCGAACCCTTCGATGACGTGCTGCGGCAGCGGCTTGCCGGTCAGGCGCTCGATGCGGTCCAGGTAGGCCACTTCGTTCATGGAGCAGAAGGAGATGGCGATCCCGGTGGCACCGGCGCGGCCAGTCCTGCCGATCCTGTGCACGTAGTCCTCGGCGAACTTCGGCAGGTCGTAGTTGATGACGTGGCTGATCCCGGAGACGTCGAGACCGCGGGCGGCGACGTCGGTGGCGACCAGAAGACGCACCTTGCCGCGGCGCATGTTGGTGATGGTCTTGTTGCGCGCTCCCTGCGACATGTCGCCGTGCAGCGCAGCCGCGGCGTGTCCCTGGGAGTAGAGTTCGAAGGCCAACTGGTCGGCGTCCTTCTTGGTCGCGGAGAAGATGATCGCCTTGGTGACGCTCGCGTCGGAGACGAGGTGCTGCAGCAGGCGGTTTTTGTGGCGCATGTCATCGGTTACGTGCAGGCGCTGCTCGATCTGGAGGTTCGTGACCTGCGTAACGTCAACCGCGACGCGGACCGGATCCTTCAAAAGACGCTGGGCGAGCTTCGCCATGGCGTCGTCCATGGTGGCGGTGAAGAGAAGCGTCTGGCGCTCGGTCGGAGCCGCGGCGGCGATGCGGTCCACGTCCTCGGAGAAGCCCATATCGAGCATACGGTCCGCTTCGTCCAGGACCAGCATCTCGAGACGGGAGAAGTTGATGGTGCGGCGGTCGAGGTGATCGATCAGGCGCCCGGGGGTGGCGACGATGATGTCGACCGGGCTGGACAAAAGCATCATCTGGTCGCGGTAGGGCATACCGCCAAGGATCGAGCCGCAGCGCACGCGCATGAACTTGCCGTACGTCCTGATCGCGTCAACCACCTGGATAGCGAGCTCGCGGGTCGGCGTCAGCACGAGGACGCGCGGCCCCTTGCCGCGCACCGGCGACGGGATGAGCAGGCGCTCCAGCGCGGGGAGAACGAAGGAGGCGGTCTTGCCGGTACCGGTCTGGGCGCTGCCGATCAGGTCGCGTCCGGAAAGCGCGAGCGGAATCGATTCGGCCTGGATCGGGGTGGGCTCGGTGTAGCCGCAGGCGTTGATTGCTTTGACAAGAGGTGCGGAGAGTTTCAGTGCTTCAAAAGACATGTGTTTCCTTTACGTTCCCTCGAGGCAAAAAGCGGCCGTGCTGCGTCCCGGACATCCCCGTGGGACGGACGCGGCTTCTTCGCCGGAGGGCGGTTTGATGTGGGGCGTGCCAAACCCACCGCGACAGTGATTGTCGCAGGCTCAGCTAAAAAGATGGATCGGCAACACGCAATATGACCGGCAAACCTTACATCGTCGCCAACCATGGTTGCTGCCGCATTTCTCGTGGGGATATACCTGAATGCGAGGGGTTGGATCGATGGGAGGGGGAGGTCCCCCGTTGGAACTGATGTCAGTCAGTCAGAAAGCTTTACTACAGGAAGGGGATAAAAGGCAAGTTTTTATTGAAACGTATACGTTTATAAAAAAACCCCGCCGGTGAGGGCGGGGTTTTCGGTGCGTGCCGGGACGGTACAACAGTCGTGGAGGGGCACGTCGCTGGCTGGTCCGGGATTACTTCTTCTTGGCTGCGATAGCGTCTTTCAGTGCCTTGCCCGGGCGGAACTTGGGGACCTTGGCTTCGGCGATCTTGATCTCCTTGCCGGTCTGCGGGTTCCTGCCGGTACGCGCCTGGCGGCTAGCCACTTCAAAGCTGCCGAAGCCTACCAGAGTTACCCTGTCGCCCTTCTTCAGTGCGCCGCTCACGGTGGAGATGAATGCACCGACGGCCTTCTCGGCTGCGGCCTTGGGGATGTTTGCGGATTTCGCCACTGCTTCGACCAGTTCTGCTTTAGTCATGTGAGACCCTCCTTGGCTGGATTAAATTAACGCCACTATAATCATATATCGGTAATTTGCAAGGGTTTTCTTGATTCCCCCGTGATTTTTCCCGCAACTGGCGCGGCTTTAGCCCCTTTTTAAGGCGCGAAGCCGCTCCTGGCAAGGGTTTACAGCGACCGGTTTCGCCGGATGAAACAGCGCCGCGCAAACCGCAAAAAGCCTTTGATTACGGTTGCTTACTGGACCGGAGCCGCCACTTCGGCGGGCTCGGCGGCGTAGCTTGTAGGCTCGGTCCCGGAAACGAAGCACTCCTGCACGGCACCGGGGGTCCCTTCGCGCGCGAGTTTACCGCTACGCGGGTCGATAAGGGCGAAGGTGACGTTCCCCGGGGTGGGGAAGGACCGCACCGGCATCCCGGCGAGGGCGCGTTGCATGAACTCGGTCCAAATCGGCGCCGCAGCCTGCCCGCCCGAGCCGCCGGAGCCCAGGCTTCTCTCCTGGTCGTAGCCAACCCACACGCCGGCCACCAGTTGAGGCACGTATCCGACGAACCAGGCGTCTTTCATGTCGTTGGTGGTACCGGTCTTGCCGGCCACCGGCCTCCCGAGAGCGCGGGCCCTGCTGCCGGTGCCGCTGGAGACGACGCTCTGCATCAAGTTGGTCATAATGAAAGCAGTCTCAGGCGGGATGGCAGGCACGGCACCGCCGGTCGCCTCCGACATAACCGGAACCGGTTTGTTCTGCTTCAGTTCGATCGGCTTTCCGTCCTCCCCGTCCCCTGCGCTGTCCCCCTCCCCTGCGGCCTCCGGCGCGGCGCTCGACATCCGGGTGAACACCGGGACCTTCGGCTCCTGGATCTCCTCCAGGACGTTGCCGTCGCGGTCGAGCACCTTGGTTACGAAATACGGGGCGGTGCGGTAGCCACCCGAGGCGAATACGGCGTAGGCGCTGGTGAGCTCGATGGGTGTAACGCTCGAGGAACCAAGCGCAAGGGTGAGGTTCGCCGCAAGCGGCGAGGTGATGCCGAGTTTCTTGGCGTAGTCGATAGCGGAGCCGACGCCGATCTGCTCCAGGATCTTGACGCTCACTACGTTGATCGAGTTAGTGAGCGCCTCGCGCATGGTCACCGGCCCGCGGTAGACGTTGTCGTAGTTCTTCGGCTTCCACGCCTTGTCGCCGCCGCTTTCGTACTCGACCTGGGAGTCGTCGATGATGCTCGCCGTGGTCATGCCGTGCTCGAGGGCCGCCGCGTAGATGACCGGCTTGAAGGCGGAACCGGGGTTTCTCTTCGCCTGCATGGCGCGGTTGAACTGGCTCTTCTTGAAGTCGTACCCGCCGACCATGGCGCGGACGCCGCCGGAGGTGGGATCGATGGCGATGAGCGCGGCCTGCGCCTCCGGCACCTGATCCAGGGCGAAGACGGCTCCGGTGCGGTTCTTGTCCGGCTCCTTGACCTGCAGCTCCAGCACGGCGCCGAGGCCGATGGCGCGTTTGGTGGCCGGCTTGCCGTAGCTGTTCACGAGCTCGAGACGCCCGGCCCAGTCCATCCCTTTCCTGGGTACGGTGCCGGTCCGCTCGCCCACCCTTACCGTCAGCTCCTGTTTAGCCGGGTTCACCCCGGTAACCACACCCTGGTAGACCGAGCCCTGCTTGAGCGAGAGATCGTCGATGTCGTCCTCAACCTTCTTGCAGAAGGGATCGACCTCGGCTTCGGTCAGGTACTTCGCCGCCCCGCGGAAGCCCTGGCGCTTGTCCACGGCCTTGAGGCCGTTCACCACCGCGTCGTAAGCCCCCTTCTGCATCTCGGCGTTCATGGTGGTGTAGATCTTCAGCCCGTCTTTGTAGAGCCGCTCCTCGCCGTACTTCTCCACGAGCTGCTGACGCACCTGTTCCAAGAAGTAGGCCGATTGTTCCGCGTTCACCTTCTTGAGCGGCTGGATCACGATCGGGGTGGTCTTAGCGTAATCCGCCTCGGCCTGCGTTATGTAACCCTCCTTCACCATCCGCTCCAGGACGTACCCCTGGCGCTCCTTGGCGCGCTCCAGGTGCTTGATGGGGGAGTAGCTGTTCGGCGCCTTCGGGAGCCCAGCCAACATGGCCATCTCGGCCAGGTTCAGCTTGTCCACCTCTTTGCCGAAGTAGGTTTCCGCGGCGAGCTGCACCCCGTAGGCGCCGGCACCGAGGTAGATCTGGTTCAGATAGATGTAAAGGATCTCGTCCTTCGTGAGACGCTCCTCCATCCTCTTCGCGAGGATCGCCTCCTTCAGCTTCCTGGAGAACTTCTTCTCCGGGGTGAGGAGCATCGACTTTGCGACCTGTTGCGTGATGGTCGAAGCCCCCTCCTTCTTGCGCATGGAGATCACGTTTTTGAAGGCCGCCCGCATGACGCCGATGTAGTCGATCCCCTTGTGCTGGTAGAAGTTGGAGTCTTCCGCCGCCACGAAGGCCTGGATCAGGCGTTTGGGCATCTTGTCGACCGGCACCACGGTGCGCCGCTCAAGGTAGAATTCGCCAACCAGGGTGCCGTCCTGGCCGAAGACCTGGGAAAGGATGGGCGGACGGTAGTCGGCCAGGCGGTCGACCTTCGGCAGTGCGCCGAGAAGGTAGAAGAAATAGCCGAGCAGGGCGAGGAGCATGATGGTGGAGCCGCCGGCGGCGCCCCAGAGGAGGTACTTCAGGGGGGAAGACTTCAGTGGGGAAGACTTCTTCAACCTGCGCTGCTGGCGCGGCTGCGCCTTGTAGGTTTCCATGTCGCGAGGATCTCCGATCGGGATTGATGCGTACGCTGGGGTATACCCGGAAGGCCGGTTGCGGGCGAGGGGGAGAAGCTCCTTTGCCTGCGGCTAGGTGGAGCCGGTCGGGAACCTGCGGGTGCATCTGGTGTGCCGCGCCCCACTGGGGGCGCCAGGAGTGAAGATTATCCCAGATGGGCTCAGTAATTCAAGGTTAATGTGGGGCGGGGAGGCCTTCCCCACGCGGCAGCAGCCGTTCGGGGAGGGCGCCTTATTACCGCATAATGTATACACATTACGTTCTTGCGCCAAACGATGCTATGATTTCCAGGTGCATATGACTAAGTGCGGAGACATTCCCGAAGCGATGACGGCACACCTGACAAGACTGACCAATAATCTGGTGCGCGGCGCCTTCATGGAGCTCTACCTCACCCCGAAACCGGGGCTGGTGGATCTCTGCGACAGCGGCTCGCATCCCGAGCTCTCGGTCGAGCGCATGGAGGCGTCCCTAAAGATCGTCTCCCTGTACCTGCTCGACCTCTGCGACGCCGTCGCGCGCGGCGAGGAGCTGAACGAACAGGTGCGTCTCGGGGTTGCCGCGGAAAGCGCGGTGCAGCGTGCTATCGGCACCAGCTGCCACAAGGGGTACATCTTCCTGGCCGGGCTCATGCTCTGCGCCAGCGCCTGCAGCAACGGGCGCGACGAAGGCGCGCTGCGCGCTTCGATCACCCGGCTCGCCGCCCTTTTCTTCGACCAAGGGGAGCCCGGTGCGGCGCACCGGGTCAGAAACCGCTTCCAGGGAGGCGGCCTGAGGGAAGAGGCGCTGGCCGGGCTGCCGAGCCTCTTCGAAGAGGCGCTCCCCGTTTTCCGGCGCGAGATGGCAAGCGGCGGCAACCGCGGTAGCGCCATTTTCGCCATGCTCGGCAGGCTCATGCAAACCGTCGAGGACAGCACCGCGCTGCGCCGCTGCGGCCGCAGCGGACTGAAGACGATCCGGGAAGACGGCCGACACCTGGAGCGCATGATCGCGCAAAGGGATGATTTCCTTGCCTTCCTTGCCGAGCGCAACGCTCACTACGCGAGCCGCAACCTCACCATGGGTGGCGTAGCCGGGCTCCTCGCCCTGGGCCTTGCCTGGTTAAGCCACACCGGCGAGCTCGAAGCCGCCTGATCACCCCTCCTCCGTTTTTAAGAAATCCCCAGCAATTCCCGTTTACTTAGCCCCGACCCCATGCTAGAATCTCCCCGCTAAACCCGCTCCAGCTCACCCGCCGCCAGGCTAACAAGGGTACCGCCATGTCCTTCGAAGGCGATTTGGAACACCTTCCCCTAGTGGATGTCATCCAGCTGCTGCACCAAACCGGCAAGACCGGCACCCTCACGCTCAAAAGCAGCAAGGGGGAGAGCCAGCTTGTCTTCCGGGACGGTTTCATCGTCAGCGCCAACCACGTCAACAACAGCATCCGCATCGGCCAGGTCATGATCGACATGGGGCTTCTGAGCCGCGAGGCGCTGGAGCAGGCCCTCAAGGAGCAGCAAAGGGCCGGTTCGGAGCGTAAGCCGATCATCCAGATGCTCATCGAGGAGGGAATCGTCGAGACCCAGGCCGCGTACCAGGGGCTCGAGGCACTCATCGAGATGACCATCGTCGATGTCCTCACCTGGACCAAGGGGACTTTCTGCCTCGACGTCAACGAGATCGTCGTTTCCGACGACTATCGCTACTTCCCGGAAAAGGCGAACACGCAGATCCATATGAACACGCAGAGCATCCTGATGGACGCCCTGCGCATCTACGACGAGCGTAAGCGCGACGGCACGCTGACCCCGGAGTCCATCTTCGGCGCGCCACCGGTCGCCGAGTCTCAGTCCGGCTCCGGCATATCTGCCGCCGACCTCGGGCTCGAAGAGCTCGACGAGCTGGAAAGCCGCATCCCGAGGTTCTTCTCCGCCATCAAGGAGGAGCCCCCCGACACCATCGCCGGCAGGCTGCAGAAGGAGCTCTCCGGGATTCCGGCACACGAGCAGCAGGAGCTTTTCGACTACCTCGAAGGGGCTTCCGCGCGTGCCGCCGAAGCGGAAGCGACGCTCGGGGTGATCCTCGTCACCTCCTCCAGGCTGATACGTGAGTGCATCTCGGCGGTTTGCGGCCCGCGCTTTGTCTGCGCCACCGACGATCCCCTCCAGCTTGCTCCCTTTATCGAACAGACCCGCTCCCGCGAGAAGTCGCCGCTGCTTCTGCTGGATGCGGGGGAGGACCGCGGCAGAAATGGCCGCGACGTTGCGGCGCTGCTGCAGCAGATCCGCGAGCGCCACCCGGCCCTCCCCATCGTGCTCTTCGCCGCTCCAGACGACTTCCAGCTCGCCGCCTCGGCGCAGGAGTACGGCGTAACGGCGGTGCTGCCCCGCGCCTGCCGCGATTATCGCGGCGAGAGCTTCATCGCCGACCTGATCGCCGGGTGCCAGGCGCTTGCAGCATGCCTTAAGCGACAGACAGGCGCCCCCACCTCGCAGCTCCCCGCGCAGTTTCGTGCGCAGTTCGCGGCTCTTGCCGAGCAGCGCGAGGCCGCCGAGGTCACCTTCGCGCTGTTGCAGGCCGTTTGCGGCGTCTTTCGCCGCGGCGTCACCCTGGTCGTGGTCCGCTCAGAACTCATCGCCGAGCGCGCCATGGGAATCGGCGCGGACGGCGCCGTCACCTCGGTCAAGCTGCGCCTGAACGCGCCCGAGGAGTCGCTGTACCAAAAGGCGTTAGGCGGCGAACTCTGCTACGGCGACGCGGACCAGTCGCTGCGCGACACCATCTACGGTGCCGTCGGGGCTCCGATTAGCGGCAAGGCACTGCTCCTCCCGGTGAAAAGCTTCGGACGCGTCATCGCCATCATCTACGCCGACTTCGGCGCCGGCGCCGGAACCGACCCGCAACTGCCGCTTCTAGAGATCCTCGCGCAGCACGCGGGGCTCGTTATAGACAACATCCTGTACCGCAAGCGCTGCGCCCAGAAATAGGGCGGGCGGGCCGAGAGCACGAAAGGGGCAACCATGGATGCCAAGATCTTCGTCCAGATTCTTGAAATAGCCTTCAGCAAGAAGGTTTCCGACGTGCATTTCGAGGTCGACAACCCTCCATTCTTCCGCGGCAAGGGGCAGATCATCCGCTCCAAGCTCCCGAACCTCACCGCTGAGGACACCGAGTTCATCGCCGCGCAGATCATGACGCACCACGGCCGCCGCTGGGAACCCGACCAGAAGGAGTTCGACACATCCTTCTCACTGCCGAGCGGGGCGCGCTTTCGCGTCAGCATCTTCCGGCAGCGCGGTCATTTCGGCATCATCATGAGGGTAATCCCGGCCCACATAGGGACCTTCGAAGAGTTGCGCCTCCCCCCGGTACTGGGCGAGATCGCGAAGGCCCCCAACGGCCTCATTCTGGTCACCGGCCCCACCGGCAACGGCAAGTCGACCACGCTCGCCTCCATGCTGCGCTACATCAACGAGAACTTCAGCTACAACTGCATCACCATCGAGGATCCCATCGAGTTCCTCTTCCACTCCGAGAAGAGCTGCATCATCCAGCGCGAGGTCGGCATCGACACCGACAGCTTCAGCTCGGCGCTAAGGGCCGCGTTGCGCATGGACCCGGACCTGATCATGGTGGGCGAGATGCGCGACACCGACACCATCGAGTCATGCCTCATGGCCGCCGAGACGGGCCACCTGGTCCTTTCCACGCTGCATACCCAGGGTGCCGTCTCGACCATCAACAGGATCGTGGGACACTTCCCCCCTGACGCACAGGAGATCGTGCGCCAGCGCCTGGCGGACATCCTTGTGGCAACCGTCTCCATCCGCCTCGTGATGAACAAGACCGGCGAGAACATCATCCCCGTCCTCGAGATCATGCGCGCCACCACGACCATCCAGAGCTGCATCCGCGAGGGAAGGCTCGACGAAATCGAGGCGCACATGGAGAACGGCCGCAGCCAGTACCAGATGCAGACCCTCGACCAGCACCTGATACAGCTCCACGAGCAGGAACAGATCACTATGGAGGAGGCAAAGCGCCTCTCCCACTCCATGGACCTGGAGCGGAAGCTCATGTTCACCAACTAGCCCGATCCCCGTCACACACAAAGGGGGGCGCGGATCACCCGCGCCCCCCTTTTTCATTTTCTGCCCGACGCGCACGCGCCCTCCTGTGTAGTTTCAAAAATTAAAAAGAGTAGCTAATGTAAACTCCGTCTGACCAACTGATCATTTTTGCAGCAGCCACACACAGCCCCCACCCGTGTTTTGCCTCTAAATTCAGCACACTTCCCACTGCATGCCTAATTTATTTGCATATATGCACAAAAATGGTTCATCTCGTGCATAGAGGAGTCCACATTTCAGGCAGAAGCTGGGAGTTCCTCTCTCTATGCTGATTAAAGAGTGATCAAATGCACTCATTCATGACCAAGGAGGATGTATGTCGCCACAGATTGACGAGAAAGTAGAACCGATTTTCCAAGAAGTGCTGAAGAGAAACCCGGGCGAAGTGGAGTTTCACCAAGCCGTCCGCGAAGTACTGGAGTCGCTGGGACCGGTCCTGGTGAAACACCCCGAATTCACCGAGCGCAAGATCATCGAGAGGATCTGTGAGCCGGAGCGCCAGATCATCTTCCGGGTGCCCTGGCAGGACGACGCCGGCAACGTGCATATCAACCGCGGCTTCCGCGTGGAATTCAACAGCTCTCTCGGCCCCTTCAAGGGCGGCCTCCGTTTCCATCCCTCCGTCTACCTCGGGATCATCAAGTTCCTCGGCTTCGAGCAGATCTTCAAGAACTCCCTGACCGGCCTTCCGATCGGCGGCGGCAAGGGTGGTTCCGACTTCGATCCGAAGGGCAAATCCGACAACGAGATCATGCGTTTCTGCCAGAGCTTCATGACCGAACTGTACCGTCACTTAGGTGAGCACACCGACGTCCCGGCAGGCGACATCGGCGTGGGCGGGCGCGAGATCGGCTACATGTTCGGTCAGTACAAGCGCATTACCAACCGCTACGAGCCCGGCGTCCTGACCGGCAAGGGCCTCGACTGGGGCGGCTCTCTGGTACGCACCGAGGCGACCGGCTACGGTGCCAGCTTCTTCGTCGACGCCATGCTGAAGGTGCGCAAGGACTCCTTCGAGGGCAAGACCTGCTCGGTTTCCGGCTCCGGCAACGTCGCCATCTACACCATCGAGAAGATCCACCAGTTGGGCGGCAAGTGCGTCACCTGCTCCGACTCCAACGGCGTCATCTACCACGAGAAAGGCATCGACCTCGACCTGGTTAAGCAGCTCAAGGAAGTCGAGCGTCGTCGCATCGAGGACTACGCCAAGTACCACAAGGACGCGAAATACGTCGCAAACGGCAAGATCTGGGAGATCCCCTGCCAGGTCGCCATGCCGTCCGCGACCCAGAACGAGATCAACGGCAAGGACGCCGCCACCCTGATCAAAAACGGCTGCATCGCCGTCGGCGAAGGCGCCAACATGCCGACCACCCCGGAAGGCGTCAAGGTGTTCCTCGAGGCGGGCATCGCCTACGGCCCGGGCAAGGCTGCGAACGCCGGCGGCGTTGCCACCTCTGCGCTCGAGATGCAGCAGAACGCCTGCCGCGACGCGTGGACCTTCGAGTACACCGAGCAGCGTCTGGCCCAGATCATGAAAAACATCCATGACACCTGCTACCAGACCGCCGAGGAGTACGGCACCCCCGGCAACTACGTGAACGGCGCCAACATCGCCGGCTTCATCAAGGTAGCCAAGGCCATGGTTGCCCACGGACTGATCTAGTTCCGGCGCTACCATAGCAAGAAACGAGAAGGCTCGGCCGCAAGGTCGGGCCTTCTTTTTGTTTGGTTTCGAGAAGTCGGCGAAGGAGCCGGCAAGGAGGGGGAGTCGGAGCGCGGAACATTAGGGGGGTGACACGGCACCGCGGAAAATGTATTATGGACCGGGTCGTGCTCCGGCCACCCGGCCGGGCACCGATCCTACCCCACGTAAGAGGAACTTGAAGATGGGTAAAGCCAGACTGCTTTATGCGGCTGCCGCCTTGACCCTGGCGCTGACAACCGACGCCTCGGCCTTCTGTTTCGAGGAAGCTGGCATCGAGTACGGCATCAACCCGCAGATCCTGCGGGCGATCGCCAAGGTCGAATCCAACTTCAACCCCGCCGCAGTCAACTACAACACCAACGGAACCTACGATTTCGGCCTGATGCAGATCAATTCCAGCTGGGCCTCCACCATCGGCAAGCAGCGCTGGAACTCACTGGGCGACCCGTGCAACAGCGTCAAGACCGGCGCATGGATCCTCTCCATGTGCATAGAGAAGTACGGCTACAACTGGAAGGCAATCGGCTGCTACAACAGCCAGACACCGGACAAGCGGGACCGTTATTCGAAGCGAGTTTTTGATCAGTTGCAGCGCGTAAAGCCGGTGAAGCAGGAGGCGGCCTACACGCCGCTCAAGGACAGCATAGAAGCGCTGGTGCGGCAGAAGGTGGACGGCTGGGTAGACGATGCGGCGCAGGGGAAGGCCGAGGAGTTCAAGGCGAAGGTGAAGGCTAGCGTTCCCGCCCCGAAAGAGGTGCTGCAGCAAAAACCGCAGCCTGCTGAAACCACCGCGAAGACGGCCCTCCCGGAGATTCCCGCACCGCAGGACAACGCGATGTCGAACGACAACATCGGCTACTATACGGAAGAAGGGGAACGCTCGGCGATCCCCATCCCTTGATCTCTTCTTATTTTGCGCCGCACCCTTTGGGCATGGCCCACTTGTACCCGGCAGGGGGCGGCGCGTTGGTGATCAGCACACGTTTCCCCGCCGCATCGTCCTGCTGCAGCAGGAATCCTGATCCCCGCACCCCCTCCTGTAGTTGGTGCTCACCGTAGCCCGCCGTCAACCCCACCAGCTTGAACAGCTTTTCGGCTACGACTTTGAAATCCTCTTTCCCGCCCAGCATGAGCGCCCGGTACCCCGCCGTCTCCAGTATCCTGATCAGGGTGTAGTTGTACGGGTCGCTCTCGCCTATGCTGACGATGTAGCGCCCACCCTTGTACTCGAAAGAACGGTCCACCCTGATGCTGAAGGGGGTCGCTGCGCCGTCACCGGAATGGATGATCCTGTTGCGGCTCCAGTTTGCGGAAAGCGCGTTCAGTACAGAATCGACAATACTCGCCGTATCATGCTGGTTCACCGGACAGACCCACGTGGTAGCCTGCGGGACGGCCGGGATGGCAGGCGGGGCCGGCGCCACCTTGGCCGGAGTCGCTTTAGGTGCTGAAGCCGGTGCCGGTGCCTGAGCCTGAGCCTGAGCCTGAGCCTGAGCCTGAGCCTGAGCCTGAGCCTGAGCCTGAGCCTGAGCCTGAGCCTGAGCCGGGGGCGACGCAGGTACGGGTGTGGACACAGGAGCCGGTTTAGAAGCTGGTGCGGGAATCGGTTTAGCGGCCGGTGCCTGCGGAGCTACAACGACAGACTCCGGAGCACGTGGTGCCTCGGCAACAGGCTCGGGGGCCCGGGGAGCCGCCGCGGGAGCAGGTGCCGGCATCTTGGCGGACTCAACTTTCTTCTCCCTGCCCTCCTTCGCCTCCTTCGCCTCCTTCGCCTCCTTCGCCTCTTTCGCCTCTTTAGCAGCCTTCGGCGCGTGCTCATGGAGCGCCGCCGCCGGGATCAGCAGAGTCTTCCCGACCTCAAGCGACTTGATGTTGCGTATGCCGTTTACCTCGACGATGGAAGGGATGAGGCGTTCCGCCTGTTCGTTGGACAGGCCGAACCGGGCTACCAGGATCTTGAAGATGTGGTCCCCCGGCCGCACCGTGTAACGAACGTACTCCCCTTGTGCCGTCTCGGGACGGACCTTCTTCGCCGACGGGGCCGCCTTTGCGTTCGGCTCCTTCTTTACGGGAGCCTGTTTCTTGCTCTTCGGCACCTGCTTGGGTGACGGCTTGGCCGGCGCCGGCTGCTGTTGCCGCTCCAGTTCCTTCAGATCGATCTGGAATTCAGGCGAGGCCGCGTTCAGTTGGGCGGGAAGCAGAAGGAGGGCGGCAAGGAGCGCTCCCTTTTTGGCATGGATCATCGGTAGCCTCATATCAACGGTAATAGACCACCAGGGCCTTAATCTTGCTGCTGTCCTTGTGGCGGTATATGGTGAGCGCCAGGTCCCCGGGGGCGGAACACTGCTCGATGACGTACCCGTCTTTCGGGACGCTCGACTCGACGCGGTAGCTCTCCACGGCACCGAACTGCCTCAGCACCCTCTTGAACAGGTCATCGGAGATGACCCCGCCGGAAACCGGTATCACCTGGATGGCCCGGTACAGGTTGTTCTCCTTGAAGAGTTTGTACTCCGCTCTAAGGCCGACGTAGCGCACCCATCCTGGATTTTTCCTGCCGTACTCGGCGTCCAGCTTGGTCCCTTCCAGCATCTCCGGGAGCTTTTCGATTCCCTTTTTAGGCGCTGCCTGCGGCTGGACGGGAGCGGACGGAGCAGGCTGCGCGGGGGGCACCTTTGCTGCGGGTGGCGCCGCAGGCGCTGGGCTTTGCACCGGTGCTGCCGTCTTCGGAGCAGTCTGCCCGCCAGCGGGAGCGCTCCCGGGCTTGTGGGGCGATGCGGGCTTAGCCACAGGCTTTTCAGGAGGGGCCGAAATCTTCCCCGCGAGGTAGGAAACCAAAGGCACGGCGAGAAGAAGCAGCACCGGCACGATAAAGAGGTACGGCCTGCGCCGCTTGGTCTGCTGGGCCTTGCGAAGCGCCTCAGCCACGGTCTCCCCGGCGTAATATCCTCCACCCACCACCATAGTTTCGTCAGCGGCGGCAGCAGTTGACGGCGTTTGCCGCGAAGCCGCGTCCACCACTTTCCTGCCTACCTCGACGTGGTCCTCCACCTCGAGCATGGAGGCATCTATCGGCGCGATGTCCGTCTCGGCCCGCTGCATGACCTCCTCGAATGCCGAGGCTGCCGCCTTCCCAGCGGCGCGCGGCACCTCGGGATACTCCTCGGCTACCTTCGGTTCTGACACTTCCGGTTCCGGCGCTTTGGGAGTGAACGCCGCCGGCTCCCAGGCCTTCGGCTGAAACGGAACGAAGGCAGGCGTCTCGACCTCCTCCTCGTCCTGGGGGCCCGCTTCTTTCCCCGCGGCTACTGCCGTCGCATCAGGTACGGGCGCGCCCCCCTTGGTCCTCGCGGTCGTACGCTTTGCTGCCGTTGCGGTTTCCAATACCTGCGGCTCCGGAGCTTGCGGCTCCTGCGCGGGTGTATCCTCTACCGGCAGCTCCTTTCCCGGCGGCTCCGGAAGCGCAATCCCGGCCAGAAGCGCGGCTACGCTGCGTTCCAGGAAGGCATCGGTCATGGTGAGGTCGAGTGAGGTCCTCCCCTGCCTTTTGGCCTGGGCGGCGTCCTCGCTGTCACCGGCCAAAAGCACGAGCTTCCCGCCGGAGGGGAGCATCTTGTCGAGATGACGCAGTAGGATATCGCCGGAAAAACCGGAGATGCGGCTCTGCACGAAGGTGAATTCGGGGGAAGAGGCGGTAAGTTCGAGCTCTCCCAGGGGGAGGGTCGAGGCGGTCTGCAACTGCAGGGAACCCTGCTCCGCCATGGACTGGAAGATACGTTGCACCCTTTCGGTGTCTGCAATGAGTAGGACGCGCGTCACTGTTTCCCCTTGGTTTTTAACGGCACATTTTAGGGGAGGTAAAACGAATAATCAACAGCATTCATTTATGTGAGGGCTTTACAAGATGGCCCCAGCGCGTTTGGTTGCGCTGTCCGGCGGTAATGTGTTACATTTCCGCCGTGTCGGCAGCGCCGCCCCCCGGGAGTCCTAATGCACCCTGTCGTAAAAAAACTGTCCATGCTGCTGCTCGCGCTCATGCTGGCCGGCTGCAGCACGACCTATGTCCCGGTCAGCTTCGGGCAGGGGGACTTGGCGAAGAAACTATCCCATGAGGACCCGTTTCTTCGTCTTCTCTTCGACCGCTACGACCCGCAGCGCAGCACCCTGAGTGTTTCCGGTCCCTCTTTCGACGAGGTCATGATGCCGAGCGAGGTGAAGGACCATCTCGGTGCGTACCGACGCGACTCGAAAGTGATCTACCGCAACCTCTACCAGGAGTACACCCGTGACCAGCTCTGCTCTCTCATGCTGCACGAGTTCTCTCATCACATCTGGTATTACGGGATGAAACAGGAGCAGCGCGACGCCTGGCGCGCGCACATGGCGGCACATCCCACGGCGCTGCAGGCGCTGGTGCGCAGCACTTACCGGCCCGGCTCCGACTTCGACACCGAGGACTTCGCCTTCACCGTAGAACACGCCCGCCCCGTGGACTTGGACGAGCTGGCGACGCTGCAGATCATCACCCCCGACGACCGAGACGCCCTCATGGCGCTCAGATTCCCGGGGAAGGCCGCAGCGGCGACCGGCAAAGCGATTCGCAGCTCAGGCACGGACCACCCCACACAACTGCAAGCAAAGGAACATCTCGAGCGCCATGAAGATAATTGACCGACTGGACCGGAAGTTCGGCCGCTACGCCATCCCGAATCTCACCATCTACCTCATCGCGGGGCAATCCTTCTTCTACCTCATGTACATGACGGGGAAGCTGGACCGGATGGCGACTTACTTCTCCGCCGACCTCTTCATGTCGGGGGAATGGTGGCGCATCTTCACCATCCCGTTCGACCCGCCCAACTCCAGCCTCATATTCACCCTGATCGCCTGGTATTTCTTCTACATGCTCGGCTCTACCCTTGAGGAGCACTGGGGCGCCTTCCGGTACAACATCTACCTCCTATTGGGGTGCCTGATCACCTTCCTGGCGTCCTTTTTGATACCGGCGTACCCGGTGAGTAACGCCTTCTTGGCAGGCTCGGTCTTCCTCGCCTTCGCGACGCTCTTCCCGGAGTTCCAGATACTGCTCTTCTTCATCATACCGGTGCGCATCAAGTGGCTCGCGCTTCTCACCTGGCTGGGCTACGCCTACCAGCTCGTCTTCGGGGGGTGGCCCGCCCGGGTCATGGTGCTTGCCGCCACGGCCAACTACCTGATCTTCTTCGCGCACGACATCTACCTGAACCTGCGCCACGGCAAGAGGCAGATCGCTAAGAAGGTGCGCTTCGCCCCGCGCGAAGAGGTGCTGGTGCACCGTTGCACCACCTGCGGCATCACTGAGAAGACGCACCCTGACATGGACTTCCGCTACTGCCCCAAGTGCAACGGGCAATACGGCTACTGCAGGGATCACATCTTCAGCCACGAACACAAGAAATAGGCGCCCACGGGAGGCGCACAGGAGAAACGAGCATGCTTGAAAAGCTGAGCGGCATACAGGGAAAGTTGAACAACCTGGGCGACGAGGTCTACCAGACCTGGAACTACGAGCAGCGCCACGATGAGATCGGGAAACTGGTTCAGGGGTACCGAAATGGGCTGCCGGTGCAGATCCTGTGTCAGCTCTCCGCCTCCATCGCGGGCGGCACCGTCGAGGCCGCCGAGCACCTTGGCATCCTCATCTCCCGCCGGGAACGCAAGGCGATCGTCAATCGCGAGGCGGGAAGCGACAAGGCACTGCGCGCCCTGCTGGAGGCGACACTGCTGCCGACGCGGCAGTAATCCCGGAGTCCAGGCCTCGTGCGGAGAAGCGGCGCACACACGCCGCTGGGGGTTACATGGAACGACTCACCTTGATAGGGATGCCAGGCTCCGGCAAGAGCGCCATCGGGCGTACCGTCGCCGCGCGGCTCGGCTGGGAGTTCATCGACACCGATCATTGCATCGAGCAGTGCTTTGGAAAAAACCTGCAGGCGGTGGTCGACGAGCTCAATGCCGAGGAGTTCCGCCGGGTCGAGGAGGAGACCGTGCTGGCGCTTGCCCCTGACGGCCACGCCGTCATCTCCACCGGGGGAAGCGTAGTCTATTCTGAGCCCGCCATGCATCACCTCGCCTCAATCTCCACTATCGTCTTCCTCGCCCTCCCAGTTCAAAAACTGCATGAGCGCATAGCAAGTGAAGCACCGCGCGGCATCGTCGGGATGAGTGAAGGCGGTCTGGATGAGCTGTACGAACGGCGCTTCGCACTGTATCAGAAGCATGCTCACCACGTCATACTGCTGAACGACGAGACACTCGAAGAGGCGGCAACCAGGGTACTGTCCCAGTGCCGTCTCGCATCACACCACTGACAGCAACCGCCACGTTGACTTTGCCGGTGCCGTGCCCTAATATCTATACCCATGTCTGAGACAGCCAGCACAAGAACATCTTCCCGGTTCAGTCTGTCCAACCTGACCCTGATCCAGAAGATAACGGCAGGCTACGCAGCCATGGCGCTCTTCACCGCCGCGGCCCTGGTCTTCTCTTCCTACAACATCTACCGCAGCACCAACATCTCCCGTGATATCGCCAACAACGAGCTACCCGTCATCGGCGCCCTAATCGAGTTACGCTCCTCGTTACTGGCACAGGAAAGTTTCGCCGGGAAGTACATCATCCTCAGGGACCCCGCGTTCATAGATCTCTTTCACCAGCGGCAGGCCGAGGCACAGGCAAGCCTCACTATGCTGGAGCGGACGCCCCCCACCTCCGACCTCAAAGAGCTGAAGCGGCTTTATATCGAATACCAGAAGGCATCGGAAAAGCTCTTCTCCGGGCACTCGGCGGGCAACGGAGCGCTACGCACCCCGGCACTCAGGGTACTGAACGCCATCGACACGAGCTACCTGAAACGCAGGGACAAGCTGAAGGTGGTGCTCGCGCGCGCCGACGAACAGCAGAAGCGCACCGTCTGGTGGACCATCGCCATCTCCTGCACCGGCTTTCTCCTCGCCATCGGCGTCGCCCCGGTGGTAACCTACCGCACCTTCGGGGCGATCAGGGAGCTGCAAAGCGCCACGCACCGGATCGCCGCCGGTGACTTCGACTACCGCCCCGAGGTCCCCTACGGCGACGAGATCAGCGACCTCGCCCGCGACTTCACCAAAATGGCGGCGCGGCTCAAGGTACTCGAACAGATGAGCCTCGACGCAAGCCCGCTCACCCGGCTCCCCGGGAACATAGCGATAGAGCGTGTGCTCGAGGAACGCCTGCAAAGCGGCGCGCCCTTCGCCTTCTGCTACGCCGACCTCGACAACTTCAAGCCGTACGGCGACCACTACGGCTACGCAAAGGGGAGCGAGCTGCTCCGCCTCACCGGCGATCTGATCCAGGCCGCGGTGAAAGAAAACGGGGGGAGCGAGGGATTCGTCGGGCACGTGGGGGGAGACGACTTCGTCATGGTGATCCCGGTGGACCGGGTGACGCCAGTCTGCGACGAAGTGATCCGCAGCTTCAATGCCGAGGTGGCCAAACACTACTCCCCCGAAGACCTGAGGGCCGGCGGTATCGAAGGGAGCGACCGCTACGGCGTACATCGCTTCTTCCCCGTGATGACCATCTCAATCGCGGTGATCGTCTGCGGCAGGGACCAGTTCGCCTCCGCCGTCGAGATCGCGAGGGCCGCAGCCAAGGTGAAGGACCGCGCCAAGGGGAAGACTGGGAGCACCTACCTGATCGGGACCCCGGAAAGTGAGAAGGCATGAGAAAGACGCTGCTACTCATCCTGATCCTCCTATTCTGCGGAGGGTGCGCCGGCACCCGGACCGGGGAGGCGAACCTTTTCGACCGCTACAGCGGATCCCGCCAGCTCGCACGGGCGACGACGCTGCTCCAGGAAGGAGACGCTACCGGTGCCGCCGGACTTCTGACCGCGGTTTGCAACGCACCCGGCGTGGCGGGAGTGACCGACGAGGCACTCTTCCGCCTGGCCCTTCTGACCATGAAAACCAAGGCGGACCGTCCCGCATCGGCGCAGGCGCAGCGCCTCTTGCGGCGGCTGAAGAAGGAGTATCCGGCGAGCCAATGGACCCTGCTGGCGGCTCCGGTAACCGACCTGGTGAACCTGGCCGAAGAACAGAAACGACAAAACCGCGCCCTGCGCACCAGCAACCAAGCGCTCAACCGCGAGATGGAGGAACTGAGCCAGCGCATCGAGCAGTTGAAACACCTGGACCAGGAACTGGAGAAGAAGTCCCGCTAGCGCGGTACGGTGCGACGTGTAAAAAAAGAGGCGGCCCAATGGGTCGCCTCTTTTTTCTTGAAGGTCAGGGAAGTTCCAGCGGCGGCTCATCCAGCGCCGCCAGCTGCTCGCGCAACTGGAGCAGATGCTCGCCCCAGTAGCGCACAGTGTTGAACCAGGGGAAGGCGACTGGGAAAGCGGGATCGTCCCAGCGCCGGGCAAGCCACGCGCTGTAATGCATCATGCGCAGCGCCCGCAGGGGCTCGATGAGGCGCAGCTCGGCCGGGTTGAAGTCGTAAAACTCGCGGTACCCCTTGACGAGCTGGGCAAGCTGTGCCAGCTGGCGCGGCCGGTCTCCCGAGAGCATCATCCAGAGGTCCTGTACCGCCGGCGCCATGCGCGCGTCGTCGAAGTCGACGAAATGGGGGGCGTCGTCGCGCCAGAGGATGTTCCCGGCGTGGCAATCGCCGTGAGCCCGGACACAGGCGAGCTGTGGTACCGAGGCGAAGGCGTCGTCGATCCCCTGCAAAAGCTGCCGGGTCACCGCCTGATAGCTCTCGCGGTATTCGTCCGGGATGAACCGCTCGGCGATGAAGGCAGCGCTGGCGTAGCCGAAGTCGCCGCTTGTGAGCGCGGGGCGGCATTCGAAGGGGCGCACCGCCCCGATACTGTGGATACGGCCCAACATGCGGCCGAGGATCAGGAGATTCGCGTCGTTGTCGAACTCGGGTGCGTGCCCCCCCTGGCGCGGGTAGAGCGCGAAGCGGAACCCCTTGTAGTGGAAAAGGCTCGCACCGGCCTGGTTCAGCCATGGGGCCACCACTGAGAGCTCGTGCCCGGCGAGTTCGAGGGTGAAGCGGTGCTCCTCGATGATCTGGTCGTCGCTCCAGCGCCCGGGCCGGTAGAACTTGACGATGAGCGGCTTTTCCTCCTCTATCCCCACCTGGTAGACGCGGTTTTCGTAGCTGTTGAGGGCCGAGGTGCGGCAGTCGCAGCGAAACCCCTGGCTCTCCACGGCGTCCATGATGAAGTTCGGGTTCAGGGTATGGAACGGGTGCTGCGCGTCATGCATAGGACTCTCCTGCGTGATTTTGACCGATGCACAATAGCATCAATTGCGGCGGGAACCAAGAGATGAGTCGGGCAACCATGGGCCTCGACGTATGGACATAAAAAAGCCTGCAACGTCCGTCACGCTGCAGGCTGTGTAACCGTTTTCTCGGTCCTGTTAGAAGAGCGCCCTGGTGATCATGTCGGCAGGCGCCTGCAGCGGCCCGAGTGGATTAACCTGGTCCGTCATCTGGTCGATCTTGGGTTCGCCGCTGGAAAGCTTGTACGCCACATGATGGTTCACGAAGACGACGAGCGCCTTGAAACGCCAGCCGGTCTCGTGGGTCTTGCGCTTGAAGTTCAAGATATCGAGCCAGAAGTTGCCGACCCGCTTGCTGTAGTTGCGTTTGGGCTCGAAGACGTAGGCACGGCAGTCCTCGCGCGCCCTCAGGCATGCCTGCAGCCCCGGGTCGATGTCCTTGGCCGGCAGCCCTTGCAGCATGGCGGCGATGTCCAGGTAGTTGAGGACCCTTATGTTGGGGGAAGACTTGATGTCGAACCCCATCTTTTGCAGGTCCTCCACTGTGGTCTTCCCGACGACGATGCTGTCAAAGGACGCCTTCGCCGCTTCGTACTCCTGCCACGGCGACTCGGTGATCGCTTTCGTTCTGGGGAGTAGATTGGAGCAGCCGACCTGTGTCAGCAGCAACAGGAAAAACATGATCTTGATAAGCGATGCGTTGCACATGAGAAGCTCCTTCCGTACACCGCTAGAAAAACAATGAGCAGATTATAACGTACTTTCTCGTTAAAACGTGTTTGGCTATCCCTTCTTTTTGCGGGCCTTCAGGCCGCAGTACGGACAACGTTTCTGCGGGACCCCCCTGTTGCAGGAGCCGCACCAGAAAGGCTCGGACTCCTCCTCCAGGCAGGCGGCGCACCCTGTCCTTTCCTCAGGGGTGTGGCTGCATTTTTCTCCGCCCGCCATGGTCTCCTCCCCGTCCCCGTCGACTAGGGGAGCATCTTCGCGAGGTACTGCCCCGTGTAGGAGCGCTCGACGCGCGCCACCTGCTCCGGGGTGCCGACCGCGATGATCTCACCGCCGCGGTCCCCGCCTTCCGGCCCTAGGTCGATGATCCAGTCCGCCGTCTTGATGACGTCCAGGTTATGCTCGATCACCACGATGGTGTTTCCCGCCTCAACGAGCTTGTGCAGCACCTCCAAAAGCTTCGCGATATCGGCGAAATGAAGGCCCGTGGTCGGCTCGTCCAGGATGTAGATGGTGCGCCCGGTGGCGCGCTTTGAGAGTTCCTTGGCGAGCTTCACGCGCTGCGCCTCGCCGCCGGAGAGGGTCGTGGCCGACTGGCCGAGCTTTATGTAGCCGAGCCCTACCTCTTCCAGGGTCTGCAGCTTCGTCCTGATGCGCGGGATGTGCTCCAGGAAAACGAGGGCCTGCGAGACCGTCATGTCCAGGACCTCGGCGATGGAGTGCCCCTTGAAGCGCACCTCCAGTGTTTCGCGGTTGTAACGGGCCCCCTTGCAGACCTCACATTCCACGTACACGTCGGGGAGAAAGTGCATCTCTATCTTTATGATGCCGTCCCCGGAGCAGGCCTCACAGCGCCCCCCCTTCACGTTGAAGGAGTAGCGCCCTGGCTTGTAGCCGCGCACCTTCGATTCTGGCAGCTGGGCGAAGATCTCCCGGATCTCGGTGAAGAGCCCGGTGTAGGTCGCCGGGTTCGAGCGCGGCGTCCGCCCGATCGGGGACTGGTCGATGTTGATGACCTTGTCGAGCACCTCGGTCCCGCGGATCGCCCGCACCGCCCCCGCCTTCTCGCGGCTCTTGTAGAGGCGCTGATTCAGAGTCTTGTACAGGGTGTCGATGATGAGCGACGACTTCCCCGAACCTGAAACGCCTGTGATGCAGGTCATCACCCCGAGCGGCACGTCGACGCTCACGTTCTTCAGGTTGTTCTCCGCCGCACCCTCGATGTGCAGGAAGCGGTTCCCTTTTCTGCGCTTTTTAGGTATCGGGATGGTGAGCGCGCCGGAGAGGTAGCGGCCGGTAAGGGAGTGCGGATTCGCCATGATCTCGGCCGGAGTCCCCTCGGCCACGACCTCGCCGCCGTGCACCCCGGCCCCCGGCCCCATGTCGATGACCCAGTCCGCCTCGGTGATGGTCTCCTCGTCGTGCTCGACGACGAGCACCGTGTTGCCGATGTCGCGCAGGTGCCGAAGCGTCGAGAGTAGACGCCCGTTGTCGCGCTGGTGCAGCCCGATGGAGGGCTCGTCGAGGATATAGAGGACACCTACGAGCGAGGAGCCGATCTGGGTCGCGAGCCTGATCCTCTGTCCCTCACCCCCTGAAAGTGTCCCGGAGGAGCGGTCCAGGGAGAGGTAGTCGAGCCCTACGTTGACCAGGAAGTGCAGGCGCTCCCGGATCTCCTTCAGGATCCTGCGCGCGATGTCCTCCTCCTTGTCGGTGAGGGAAAGCGCTGCGAAGAAGGCGAGGGAGTCCTTGATGGAAAGCGCGGTCACCTGCCGGATGTTTCTCTCCCCCACCGTCACGTGGAGCGCCTCCTTTTTGAGGCGCGCCCCCTCGCAGGTCGGGCACGGCATCACCCCCATGTACTTCTCGAGCTCCTCGCGCACCTGCTCCGATTCGCTCTCGCGATGGCGCCGCTCCAGGTTGTTCAGCACCCCTTCGAAGGCCTTCTTGTAGTTGTGCTTCTTCCCGGTCTCGTCGATCCACCAGAACTCGACCTGCTCTCCTTGCGACCCGTTCAGGATCACGTCCTTCGCCTTCTTCGAGAGGCTCTTGAAGGGTGCGTGCATGTCGAAGCCGTAGGCCTTAGCAAGTGCGGAAAGCGTCTGCTGGTACCACCCGGAGAAGCGCTTCTCCCAGGGGGCGATGGCGCCGTCGGCGAGCGAGAGCTCCGGCTCCGGGATGACCAGCTCGGCGTCGAGGTACATGCGCGTGCCAAGGCCGGTGCAGTCCGGGCAGGCGCCGTAAGGGTTGTTGAAGGAGAACATGCGGGGGGTCATCTCGGGATAGGAGATGCCGCACTCGATGCAGGCCGCCGACTCCGAGAAGAGGTGGGTCTCGGCCTTCACACCGCGGCTTTCATCCTCGGAGAGCGCCACCTTCACGATCCCCTCAGCATGGGAGAGTGCGGTCTCCAGGGAATCCGCGAGGCGCTTCTCGAAGCCCGGCTTCACCACCAGGCGGTCCACCACGATGTCGATGTCGTGCTTTTTCTTCTTGTCGAGGGTGATCTCTTCGGCGAGGTCGTGAGTCTCGCCATCGACGACGACCCTTACGAAGCCGTCCTTTCTAAGCTGCGCCAGTTCCTTTTTGTACTCTCCCTTCCTGCCGCGCACGATCGGGGAGAGCAGGGTCAGCTTCGCCCCCTGGGGGAGCGCCGCGATCTGGTCCACCATCTGCGACACCGTCTGCGACGTGATGAGCCGGCCGCAGTTGTAGCAGTGCGGCTTGCCGATGCGGGCGAAGAGCAGGCGGAGGTAATCGTAGATTTCTGTGACGGTTCCCACCGTCGACCGGGGGTTCTTACTGGTAGTCTTCTGTTCGATGGAGATGGCCGGGGAGAGCCCCTCGATCGATTCGACGTCCGGTTTCTCCATCTGCTCCAGGAACTGGCGGGCGTAGGCGGAGAGGGACTCGACGTAGCGCCGCTGCCCTTCCGCGTAGATAGTGTCGAAGGCGAGCGTCGATTTCCCCGAACCGGATATGCCGGTGATGACCACGAGCTGGTCGCGCGGGATTTCTACGTCGATGCATTTGAGGTTGTGCTCGCAGGCACCTTTTACGATGATCTTGTTCGTTGCCATGATGCTCCCGATGAAAATTATCTGCGTGGCGCGCCGGGCGCGCGACTGTTAAATATAGCACACCGCCCCGCTTATTGTCGGGACGGCACCTCCATTATAATGAGAATATCGTCCATACCACAAGGTAAACACCTTTCAGTTTTTTCGCACCCCTGCCGATAAGGGAACAAGCACACCCCCGGGACCGATCCGGGGAGTCGGAACACGTTACGGAGGCGCTTATGAACCGCCCTTTTGCAGCGCATATCGCACGCATCACCCTCGCCGCCTGGCTGGCCGCGACCTATCCCGCACCTGCACTGGGGGCCGACGCCCCTGCGCCCGCTCCCGCCAAGGAAGCACCCGCCAAAGATAATGCGGCCAAGGACAACGCCGAGGCACAGACCCTAAAGGCGGCCGAGGCGAAGCTGGCCGCCCTCGCCAAAGAAGTGGAGTCGGGGAAGTCCGCGGCCCAGGTCAGCAAAAAGAAAGGCGGCAAAAAGCAGGTCAAGGGAAAGAAAAAAAAGGTAGCGAAGGGTAAGAGAAGCGCGAAGGGCAAGGGGGGGAGCGCGGCGGTCAAGGCGAAGGTCACGGACCGGCGCATGACCCAGCCCGAGGTGCAGAGGATCCTCTCCTCCACGCGTGACTTCTCCGGTGCCGACTTAAGCGGCCTCAACCTGGTGGGTTACGACCTGGCGGGCGCCAAATTCAACCGCACCAACCTGCAGTCCGCGAATCTGGAGCGGGCAAACCTCGCGGAGACCGACCTCGAGCTCGCCGACCTGACTGGCGCCAACCTGCGCGGCGCCTCGCTGAACCAGGCGCGCCTCAGGGGAACCCGAATGGCGGGTGCCAAGCTGGAGGGGGCACTTTGGACCGACAAGACCATCTGCCGTTCCGGTTCGGTCGGCACCTGCATCGAATAGCGGCGCAGACGATGCGCACAAAAAAAAGCCCCCGGAAAATCCGGGGGCTTTTTGTCGTTTAAAGGTAGCTTTAAACCCTGACTACATTGGCCGCCTGGAGACCTTTCGGCCCCTGCTGCACGTCGAAAGTTACGGAATCGCCTTCTGCCAGGGACTTGAAGCCGTCGGACTGGATGGCGGAGAAGTGTACGAACACATCCTCGCCGTTATCCTGCTCGATGAAACCAAAACCCTTGCTGTCATTGAACCACTTAACTACACCTTTAGCCATTACGACTTCTCCTGTTACTACTCTTTCGTGATAAGCGGGACCATCCCCGGCACTGGTAAAGAGTTTAAGCACGGGTCTGGTCCCTGTCAAGCGCTTTTGTTAGATTTCTTTCTTATTTCTCGAACTCCATTTCAGCCATCCGCTTGTACAGATCGAAGCGGCGTGCTGTGAGTTCCGCCGAGCGCGCCATGAGTGCAGCGGCGGCGTCCGGGTTGTTCTTCTTCAGTACGCGGTAGCGGTTCTCTCCGTAGGCGTATTCCTCGAGAGAGATGCTCGGGTCCTTGCTGTCGAGGACGAGCGGGTTCTTGCCCTGCTCGGCGAGCTCCGGGTTGTAGCGGACGAGCGGCCAGTGGCCGGAGGCGACCGCACGCTTCTGGGTCTCTACCGCGGTGGCCATGTCGATGCCGTGCGCGATGCAATGGCTGTACGCGAGGATAAGGGACGGGCCGTCATAGGCCTCCGCCTCGATGAACGCCTTGACGCACTGTGCCGGGTTGGAGAGGGCGACCTTGGCGACGTACACGTTGCCGTAGGCCATGGCGATCATGCCGAGGTCCTTCTTGGCCTGCGGCTTGCCGCCGGCGGCAAACTGCGCCACCGCGCCCATCGGCGTCGACTTAGAGGCCTGGCCGCCGGTGTTGGAGTAGACCTCGGTGTCGAGCACGAGGAGGTTCACGTTCTTGCCCGAGGCGATGACGTGGTCGAGGCCGCCGTAGCCGATGTCATAGGCCCAGCCGTCGCCGCCCACGATCCAGACCGACTTCTTGACGAGGTAGTCGGCGAGGGAGAGGAGCTGCTGCGCCGCCGGCTCCTTGCTTGCTGCGAGCGCCTGCTTCAGCTCTTCGACGCGTGCACGCTGCGCCTCGACGCCGGCCTGGTTCTGCTGGTCGGCACCCTTTATCTGCGCGACGAGTTCCGCCGGGAGGGAGACCTGATCCAGGAGCTCCTGGGCGGCCTGGTTGAACTTGTCAACGGCGAGCCTCATGCCGAAGCCGAACTCGGCGTTGTCCTCGAAGAGCGAGTTGGACCAGGCCGGGCCGCGCCCGTCCGCGTTCTTCGCCCACGGGGTGGTCGGCAGGTTGCCGCCGTAGATCGAGGAGCAGCCTGTGGCGTTGGCGATGAGCGCGCGGTCGCCGAAGAGCTGGGAGAGGAGCTTCAGGTACGGGGTCTCGCCGCAGCCGGCGCAGGCGCCGGAGTACTCGAAGAGCGGACGTGCCAGCTGGCTACCCTTCAGGGTGTCGACCTTGATGAGGCTCGGGTCGGTCTCGGGGATGTTGAGGAAGAAGTCGTAGTTGGCCGCCTCGGAAACCCTGAGCGGCGCTTGGAACTTCATGTTGATCGCCTTGTGCTTAGGATCATCCTTGGACTTGGCCGGGCAGTTCGCCACGCAGGCACCGCAGCCGGTGCAGTCTTCGGGGGCTACCTGGACGGAGGCCTTCTTTCCCTTGAATTCGTTGCCGCGGGCATCGGCGGACTTGAAGGTGGCCGGTGCGCCGGCGAGCTTGTCGGCGTCGTACACCTTCATCCTGATGGAGGCGTGCGGGCAGATGAAGGAACAGATGCCGCACTGGATGCAAAGGGCCTCGTCCCATACCGGGATGTCGACGGCGATGTTCCTCTTCTCGTACTGCGAGGTCGCGGTCGGGAAGGTGCCGTCGGCCGGGATCTTGGAGACAGGGAGCTGGTCGCCGAGGCCTGCGATCATGGTGGCGGTTACGTTCTGGACGAAGTCGGGGGCGTGGGCGCCGACGACCGGGGGCTTTCTGAGCGCGCTGGTGGCGGTAGCTGGTACCTGCACCTCGAAGATGTTCTCGAGCGCTGCGTCCACCGCCTTGTTGTTCATCTCGACGACCTTCTCGCCGGACTTGCCGTAGGACTTCTTGATGGCGTCCTTGATCGCGGCGATGGCGGTGTCGAGCGGGATGATGTTGGAGATCTTGAAGAACGCGGTCTGCATGATCACGTTGATCCTGGCGCCAAGGCCCAGCTTCTCGGCGAGCTCGATGGCGTTGATCACGTAGAACTTGAGCTTCTTCTCGATCATCTGCTGCTGCACCTCGACCGGCATGGAGTCCCACACCTTGTCGTGCTCGAAGGGGGAGCAGAGGAGGAAGGTGGCTCCTTCCTTCGCGTTCGCCAGCATGTCGTACTTCTCTAGGAAGGAGAAGTTGTGGCAGGCGACGAAGTCGGCCTGGTCGATCAGGTACGGCGCGTGGATCGGGTTCTTGCCGAAACGCAGGTGCGAGGTGGTCACCGAGCCCGCCTTCTTGGAGTCGTACACGAAGTAAGCCTGGACGTTGTTGTCGGTGGTCTCGCCGATGATCTTGATGGAGTTCTTGTTTGCGCCCACGGTGCCGTCGGAGCCCAGGCCATAGAACATGGCGGCGTAGGTGCCGGCGGAGGGGTTCACGAACTTCGGATCGTACTCGAGGGAGGAGTTGGTCACGTCCTCGATGATGCCGACCACGAAGTGGTTCTTCGGCTTGTCGAGCTTCAGGTTGTCAAAGACCCCCTTGGCCATGCCCGGGGTGAACTCTTTGGAGCCCAAGCCGAAGCGGCCGCCGACGATGATCGGGTACTGCTTGAAGTTGGTGAGCCCGTCGCCCATCGCCTCGCCGATCGCGGTCCGAACGTCCAGGTAGAGCGGCTCGCCCAGGGAGCCCGGCTCCTTGGTGCGGTCGAGTACGGCGATCTTCTTCACGGAGGCGGGGAGCGCCGCGGCGATGGCGGCGACCGGGAACGGCCTGAAGAGGCGGACCTTCAAGAGGCCTACCTTCTCGCCGGCGGCGTTCAGGGTGGCCATGGTCTCCTGGACGGTGTCGGCGGCGGAGCCCATCACGATGATGACGCGCTCGGCGTCCGGGGCGCCCACGTACTCGGCGAGCTTGTATTGGCGGCCGGCCACCTTGGCGAACTTGTCCATCTCCTCCTGCACGATGGTGAGGCAGGCGGGGTAGTAGGGGTTGACCGTCTCGCGACCCTGGAAGTAGACGTCCGGGTTCTGGGCGGTGCCACGCATCACCGGGCGGTCCGGGGTCATGCAACGGTCACGGTGCGCCTGGACCAGCTCCGGGGTGATCATGGCCCTCATGTCGTCAAAGGTGAGTTCCTCGACCTTCTGCACCTCGTGGGAGGTCCTGAAGCCGTCGAAGTAGTGCATGAAGGGGACGCGGGCCCTGAGGGTCGCGGACTGGGAGATCAGGGCGAAGTCCATGACCTCTTGCACGTTGTTGGAACAGAGCATGGCCCAGCCGGTGGAGCGGGCCGACATGACGTCGGAATGGTCACCGAAGATGTTGAGCGCGGCCGCGGAGATGGCGCGGGCGGAGATGTGGAATACGGTCGAGGTGAGCTCACCGGCGATCTTGAACATGTTCGGGATCATCAGCAGGAGCCCCTGGCTCGCGGTGAAGGTGGTGGTCAGTGCGCCCGCCTGCAGGGAGCCGTGCACGGCACCGGCGGCGCCACCTTCCGACTGCATCTCGGCGACCGAAGGGACGGTCCCCCAGATGTTCTTCTCGCCCCGGGCGCTCTTCTCGTCCGAGATCTCCCCCATGACGGAAGAAGGGGTGATCGGGTAGATAGCGATCACCTCGTTGGTGGCGTGGGCCACGTGGGCTGCCGCGGTGTTACCGTCGATTGTTACCATTCTGCGGGACATTGATTTCCTCCTGTAGTTTGAAAATCTTGCATTGGCTTTACGGTAAAAGATCGTTCTACATTTCCATCGGACGTCGGCTTACAGCTCCGACCGTCCCTCCACCGCCCGCTGCACCGTCGCCGCATCCACGTATTCCAGATCGCTTCCAATGGGGATGCCGTGCGCCAGACGCGTCACCTTGATCCCCAGAGGCTTGATCATCCTGGTGAGGTAGAGAGCGGTCGCCTCCCCTTCAACACTGAAGTTGGTGGCGATCAGCACCTCCCTTACCTCGCCCCCCTCAAGCCGCTGCATAAGCTCTGCGATCCTGAGGTCACGCGGTGTAACGCCGTTTAACGGTGAAAGAGCACCCTGCAGCACGTGGTATCGGCCGCGAAAAGCACGGCTTCTCTCCAGTGCGAGCAGGTCCTGCGGTTCCTCGACCACGCAGAGCGTGGCGGCGTCCCGCTCACCGGAGCAGATCCAGCAGGGATCGTCCTCGGTGATGGCAAAACAGACGGAACAAAAACGGACCCTTTCCTTCACCTGCACGAGGCTCTCGGCTAACGCCTCGATATTACCGGGATATTTAAGCAGATGAAACGCGAGCCGCAAGGCACTTTTTTCACCGACGCCAGGCAGTTTCTTCAATTCCCCCACCAGCCTGGTCAGCGAGCCCGAAAAATGTAGCATATTCCCACCACGGATAAAACAAGTTTTTACTGGTTATTTTTACCAAAAAAATTTTGATCGAAGATTTCTATAATTAGAGGGTGCACACCAATCGGCATACACCCTCTCCCTTACGTCAGGCGCCGCGCGGGCGCCAAGTACCTAGAACAGTCCCGGAATGCTCAGACCGCCGGTGATCTTGCTCATCTCTTCCGACATCGCCTGGTGCACCTTCTTGAGCGCCTCGTTCACGGCGGTCATCACCAGGTCCTGCAGCATCTCGACGTCTTCCGGATCAACCGCTTCTTTCTTGATGACCAGGGAAAGCACCTGATTCTTGCCGTTAACAACCACCGTTACGGCACCGCCGCCGGTGGTCACTTCGGCGGTGCGCTCCGCCGCCTCTTCCTGCAGCTTTCCCATCTTCTGCTGCATCATCTGCGCTTGTTTCATGATCTGCGCCAAACCTTTAGACATCTTATCCTCCAATTTATCTTTTATTGTCGCAGCGTACCGCGGAACATCGTTATGATTTTGCCACTTCTTTTCGCGGTAATTCCTGCACCTCGGCGATTTCGCCGTCGAACATCTCCACCGCGGCGGCCACCAGCGGGTGCGCCTCGGCCTCGCGCCTCAGGGTTGCCTTTCGCTCGGCATCTTCAAGGCTTTTTTTTTCCGAAAGGGTCGGGGCGGCATCGGAGGGAGGAGCACTGAGCGCGACCACCTTGATCTGGGTCGGCACCCCGAAGTGTGCCTGGGCAAGCCCCTTCAGCTCGTTGACCTGGTCGGGGTCCTGCAGGCGGGTCAATTGGAAGCTCCCCTGCAGGCAGCCGATCTCCAGGTGCCCCTCGGATACCCGCACCGGGTAGACCTCCTCCAGCGCGCCGCCAAGCATAGGTTTCTTCGCCTTCACGGCGCGGACGAAACCGCTCCAGAGGTCGGCGGTGGCGGCACCGGCGAAACTGGCGGCTGCAGCTGCCGGGGGTACCGGGGCTGGCGAGGCCGAATGCGAAGCATGGGAGTTATGGGAAGCATGGGACGGCGGCGTAGACGCCGCTGCAACGGGGGCGGCTGCGGGACGCGCCGGGGCGGCGTGCTGCGACGCCGGACGTGCCGCCGGGGCGGACGGGCGCGCCGCTTCGACACGCTGCGGCACCGGGCCTCCCTGCTCCAGGGTGTCCAACCGGCGCAGAAGCTCCTGCACGGGGATCGCCGGCGCGAGGGCCGCCATTTTCATCAGCGCCATCTCCAGGATCAGGCGCGGGAAACCGGCGTGGGCCATCTCGGCCTCGCTCTTCAGCAGGATGCTCAGATGACGCTGCAAGTCCTGCTGCGCGCTCTTCTCTCCGAAACCGCGCAGCTCGGCGAGCTCGGCATCGGAGAGCTCCAAAAGCTCACCCGGCTCGCCCACCGCCTTCAAGATGGCGATGTTCCTGAACTGGTTGATGAGCTCATGGCAGAACTGGCGCATGCTGTAGCCGAAAGAATCCACCTGGGCTACGATCTCGAGCGCCCCCCTCACGTCGGAGTCGAGCACCGCGCGGCAACCGTCCATTATGAGACGCCGGTCCACGACGCCCAGCAGCGCGGCCACGTCGGCATCGGTGACGGAATCGCCGCAGAAGGCGAGCACCTGGTCGAGCGTGGAGAGCGAGTCGCGCATGCTCCCGTCGCCCTTTCTCGCCACCACGGCGAGCGCCTCGTCCGAGATCTGCACCCCCTCCTGGTCGACTATGTAGCGCAGCCTCGAGACGATGCGCGGCAGCGCGATCCTCTTGAAGTCGAAACGCTGGCAGCGCGAGAGAATGGTAATCGGGACCTTGTGCGGTTCGGTGGTGGCGAAGATGAACTTGACGTGCGGCGGGGGCTCCTCCAGCGTCTTCAACAGCGCGTTGAAGGCGTTGGTGGTGAGCATGTGCACTTCGTCGATGATGAAGATCTTGTAGCGCGAGCGGGACGGCAGGTACTTGATGTTGTCCCGCAGTTCGCGGATGTCGTCGACGCCGGTGTTCGAGGCGCCATCGATTTCGAAGACGTCGACCGAGTTCCCGTCGGTGATCTCGAGGCAGGTCGCACAGCTGTTGCATGGCTCGACGGTCAGCCCGCTCTCGCAGTTGAGCGCCTTGGCGAGGATACGCGCGGAGCTGGTCTTGCCGACGCCGCGTGCGCCGGTGAAGAGAAAGGCATGCGCCACCCTGCCGCCGTCGATGGCGTTTTTCAGGGTCTGACTGACGTGCTCCTGGCCGACCAGGTCGCTGAAGGTCTGGGGGCGCCATTTTCTAGCGAGAACGAGATAGGACAAGGCGGCGTACCTCTATGGCAACAAGTGGTTCATGGTTTCGCGTGGGGCTTGGGGGGCAGGGGGGTTGCGGAAAGAGCTGATAGCTGGGCTACCCCGCGGCACACGGGGGCGGTTACTGCCGCTGCTTCCTTCCGGACCTGACGGGGTTCATAACCTTCCGTTGCGCGGGACCCAGCTATCAGGTCTATCCACAAAGGGTAAATATAAATATGGCGGAGAGAGAGGGATTCGAACCCTCGGTACGCTATTAACGTACACACGCTTTCCAGGCGTGCTCCTTCAACCACTCGGACATCTCTCCACAGCAAGGAGGAGATATATAATACACGCCGAGTTAATTGTAAAGTGAATTCTTCATGGGGACGAAATACACCGGCAGCCCCGGCAGAAGCTGTGCGCCGGACCCGGCACCAGGACGCTCCGGTCAACCAGCCAGCTCATCCGGGCCGCGCCGCTTCTTGCGCATGAAGATAGCCTGCAGCAGGGACTGCTTCTCCTTTTTCAGGAGCTGCTTCGCGATGATGGAACGCACCGACAGGAGCTCCATCCTGAGCGCCTCGGCGTCCTTCACCAGGTGGCGCGCCCTCGGATCGCTCCTGACGTACGGGGAGAGCAGGTGCACCGCCTCACTGATCTTGCGGCTCACCAGCACGCGCTCCCGGTAGTCGTCCAGCCCCCCCGATTTGAGGCGTTCCTCTAGTGCGGCAAACTCCGTGGTGAAGTAGTTGATCACGTCGGAGTGTAGGACATCTTCTTGTTTCATAGGCTCACCAATCCTTAATGAAGGTTTGTACTTACACCGTTTTCCGACCTTCACAGAGCTATTCGGCGGCTCCATTTTTTTCTTTACCTTTATTTGGGGTCCGCGGCAAAAGTTTGCGGCGCAACTGGCTGGATAATCGGCCCCGATTTTGCTATGCTCGACCGGTGCTGTCCGCTCCACCCACCAAAGAGAAAGGCCCCCCCGCGACGATGACCATGCCCGTACCGCAGTATCTTAAACAGCTTAGCGAGAAGCTCTCGGCTTCCTCCTGCCAGGTGAGCGTGACGGGGCTCGAGGGTTCGGCCCCGGCCTACCTCCTCTCCCGGCTCGCCGCGAGCGACGCTTCGCCGCTCATCGTCCTCACCGCCGACCAGGAAAGCGCCGACGAGATCACCCGCGAGCTCCGCTTCTTCTCCACGCACCCCGAGACCGTGCTCCCCCTCCCCGCCTGGGACGTCACACCCTTCGAGGCGGCCTCGCCGCACCCCGACATCGTGGGGGAACGCCTGAACGCCCTGGTGCGCCTCATGGACGGCGCGGTCCGCGCCCTCGTCCTCCCGGTGGCAAGCGCCATGCAGCGCGTAATCCCGCGCGACACGCTGGGCGGGGTGTGCCAGTACCTCGTGGCGGGCGAGGAACTCGAGCGGGAAAGCCTGGTCGAGAAGTTGGTGAAGCTCGGCTATTCCCACGTTCCCCTGGTCGAGGACCGTGGCACCTTCTCGGTACGCGGCGGCATCCTCGACATCTTCCCTCCCGACCGGGACATGCCGGTCAGGATCGAGTTCTTCGGCGACCTGGTCGAGACCATGCGGCTTTTCGACCCGGTGACCCAGCGCTCCCTCGAAGCGCTACCGGAACTGGTGCTGCTCCCCTCCCGCGAGGTGATCCTCTCGACGGAGGTGGTGAAGGAGTTGGCCCCCAGACTGAAGCGGCGCTGCGACCACCTGGGGATCGGCGCGGACCGGCGCCGGGAGCTCCTCGACCAGTTGCAGCATGCCATCTACCCGCCTGGGGTCGACTTCCTGCAGCCCCTTTTCCACCCGGGACTGCAGACCGTCTTCGACTACGTAGGCGAAGGGGCGGTGCGCGTCCTCGTCGATCCCGAGGCGATCCGCGAGGCGGCCGAGCGCTTCCGCGAGGAGCTCGACAGCGCGGTCCGGCGTGCCGAACTGCGTGACGCCATCACGGGCGACCCCGCCGAACTCTACCTGGCCGACGACTTCGAGCGCCTCCTTCTTGCCGGGCGCCACCTCGAGTTCCCGCGCCTTGAGATCGAGGGGGAAGGGGGCGAGAAGCTCCGCCTCAAATGTGCGGGGAACCAGGACCTAAGACTCGACGCCACGCCGGAAGGGGAGCGGGTGCTGGCGCCTCTCACCGAGAAGATGGTGGGATGGATCGCGGCCGGGCACCGCGTGCTCGTCCCCTGCCACCAGGCGGGACAGGCGCGCAGGCTCTACGAACTCCTCTCCCACTACCGGATGCCGCTGGAGCACTCCTCCGACCGCTTCGAGGTTGCGGCGGGACGCCCGCCGGGGCGTGTCGAGATCGTCATCGGCGAGATCTCGCGCGGCTTCCGTCTCGAGGAGGAGCGCCTGGTGGTGGTTGCCGAGGAGGAGATTTTCGGCAAGAGGGTGAAGCGGCGCGGCATTTCCGAAGCGAAGAAAAAGCAGCTCCTCACCTCGCTCGCCGAGCTTAAGCCCGGCGACCATATGGTGCACGTCGACTTCGGCGTCGCCCTTTACCGGGGGCTCGAGCACTTCAGCCTCACCGGTCTCGAGGGGGACTTCCTGCTCCTCGAGTACGCAGGCGGAGACAAGCTCTACCTCCCGGTGGACCGCATAAACCTGGTGCAGCGCTACGTGGGCGCCGAGGGGATCGAGCCGCGGCTCGACAAGCTGGGTGGGGCCGGCTGGGAGAAGGCAAAGGCGAAGGCCCGCGCCGAGATCGAGGAGATGGCCGCCGAGCTTTTGAAGATCCATGCCGCACGCGAAGTGCAGCAGGGGTACCGCTACTCCCCGGCCGACGACATGTACCGCGCCTTCGAGGCGGCCTTCGCCTTCGAGGAGACCCCGGACCAGGCAGCCGCCATCGACCAGGTCATTGCCGACATGGAGAGCACCCGCCCCATGGACCGCCTGGTCTGCGGCGACGTAGGCTACGGCAAGACCGAGGTGGCCATGCGCGCCGCCTTCAAGGCGACCCTGGACGGCAAGCAGGTGGCTATCCTGGTCCCGACCACGGTCCTCGCCCAGCAGCACGCGGAGAGTTTCGCGGCGCGCTTCAAGGAGTACCCGGTCCGCGTGGAGATGCTGTCACGTTTTCGCACCGCGCAGCAGCAAAGGGAGATACTCGAGGGTGTGAAAAAGGGGGACGTGGACGTCGTCATCGGCACGCACCGCCTCCTGCAGAAGGACGTCGTCTTCAAGGACCTGGGCCTTCTCATCGTCGACGAGGAGCAGCGCTTCGGCGTCGCTCATAAGGAGAGGCTCAAACAGTTCAGGGCGGTGGTGGACATCCTCACCCTCACCGCGACACCGATCCCGCGCACCCTTTACATGTCGCTCATGGGGATACGTGACCTCTCCATCATCGACACCCCGCCGGTGGACCGGCTCGCCATCAAGACCTTCGTTTCGCGCTCCTCGGACGAGCTGATCCGCGAGGCGGTCATGAGGGAGCTAAGGCGCGGCGGCCAGGTCTTCTTCGTGCACAACCGGGTGCAGACCATAGGCGCCATGGCCGAGGAGCTGAAACGCATCGTGCCGGAGGCGAAGATCGCGGTCGGGCACGGGCAGATGGCCGAGAAGGAGCTGGAGCAGGTGATGCTCTCCTTCATGCACGGCGAGACCAACCTCCTTTTGTGCACCACCATCATCGAGAGCGGCCTCGACATCCCGACCGCCAACACCCTCATCGTGAACCGCGCCGACACCTTCGGCCTCGCGCAGCTCTACCAGTTGCGCGGCAGGGTCGGCCGCTCCAAGACCCGCGCCTACGCCTACCTCCTCATCCCCGGAGAAGGATCGATCTCCACGGACGCGCGCGAGCGGCTGAAGATCATCCAGGAACTCACCGAGCTGGGGGCCGGCTTCCGCATCGCCACCCACGACCTCGAGATCCGCGGCGCCGGCGACCTTCTGGGCGCACGGCAAAGCGGGGACATCGCCGCCGTCGGCTTCGAACTTTATACCGAACTCCTGGACGAGGCGGTGCGCACCTTGAAGGGCGAGGAGCTCCCGGAGCGGGTCGAGCCGGAGATCAAGCTCAAGGTCCCCGCCTTCATCCCTGAGGAGTACGTGAGGGATCCGAACCAGCGCCTCATGATCTACAAGAAACTCACGCAGCCCGCCGACGAGGCGGAGATCGACGACATCAAGGAGGAGCTCGCCGACCGCTTCGGACCGCTCCCACCGGCGGCGCTCTACCTCATCGAGATCATGCGCCTGCGCGTCGGGCTGAAGCGGCTCCTCGTCAAGGAGATCGAGCTCGCCGGCAACGAGATCGCCCTCGCCTTCCACGAGAGGACCCCGGTCTCCCCCGACGCCATCACCGGCATCTTGCGCAAAGAGAAGGGAAAATACCGGTTTACGCCGGACTTCCGGCTCTACGTCCGGGTCGCCGACAGCTCCTTCGACGGGGTGCTGGCGGAGGCCAGAAATGTCTTGAAATGCTTAGTCTGATATGCTAGCGTTCACCGGATTGGAAATCATTTACGCAACTTATAAAAGGAGCTAACCGTGCAATTCAGCAAATCTGCCACCGTACTTTTACTCGCTCTCTGCGTTGCCGTGACCGGCTGCAAGAAAGAGGCGGCCACCGGGGTGAAACAGGAAGGCCCGGGTAAAGGGGTCGTCCTCGCCGAGGTGAACGGCGCCACCATCACGGACAACGATTTCTACAAAGAGCAGGCCGCTCTTCCCCCGTACCTGAAGCCGATGACCGAGACCCCGGAAGGGAAGAAGGAAATGATCGACACCATGGTGGTGCGCGAGCTGATCATGCAGCAGGCACAGAAGGAAGGGATCGACAAGAGCCCGGACGTCGCCGCACGCCTGGAAGACCTGAAAAAGCGCGTCATCGTCGAGGCATTCCTGAAGAAGAAGGTTGAAGAGATCGGCAAGGTCACCGACGCCGAGCTGCAGGACTACTACAACAAGAACAAGGACAAGTTCCAGACCGGCGCACAGATCAGAGCGAGCCACATCCTGGTCAAATCCGAGGATCAGGCGAAGGACATCGAGAAACAGCTTAAGGCCGGCGCTAACTTCGAGGACCTGGCCAAGAAGTTCTCCATCGACGGCGCAGCCCAGAAAGGTGGCGATCTCGGCTGGTTCGGCAAAGGCTCCATGATCCCCGACTTCGAAAAGGTCGCTTTCGGTATGAAGGAAGGGCAGACCTCCGGCATCGTGAAGACCCAGTTCGGCTACCACATCATCAAGGTGACCGGCCAGCGCCCCGCCGGCCCGCGCTCCCTCGAAGAGGTGAAGGACCAGATCAAGGCGGCCCTCCTCCCGGAGAAGCAGCAGGAGACCTTCAAGAAACTCAAGGATGACCTGAAGAAGCAGGCGAAGATCAGCGTTAAGGAAGACGCGCTGAAAGGGCTCAAGGGACCTGAGGGCGCCAAAGAGGGCGCACAGCCGGCAGCCGGCCAGCCCGCCCAGGCGAAATAGTCGGAATCACAAGGAATAACCGAAACAGCCAACGGCCGGGCGCAAGTCCGGCCGTTTTTGCACAAACGCCGCATGCGCGGCTATAGAGAGACACCATGGCTAAGATCATCATGGCCTGCACCCTGCTGGCCCTCCTGGCAGTATCCCCCTTCCCGTCCCAGGCAAAACAGATCAGCGGCATCGCTGCCGTCGTCAACGACGAGGTGATCACCACCGTCGACCTCGACAAGGAATATGCCCAGATGCTGAAGGAGAGCGAGAAGCTCCCGCCAGCAGAGAAGATGGGGCTCAGAAGTGCGGCGCTGAACCGGCTCGTGGACAAGAAGCTGGTCGAGCAGAAGATCCGCGAGCTGGACATCAAGGTAGGCGACGACGAACTGCGCGCTTCCATCGAGGACGTCAAGAAGCAGAACAACCTCACCCAGGAGGCGCTGGAGCAGGCTCTGGCGGCCCAGGGACTCACCTTCCCGCAGTACAAGGCGCAGTTGAAGGAGCAGTTGGAGCGGATGCGGCTCATGAGCCAGGAGGTCCGTTCCAAGATCCAGGTGGGTGAACGCGAGATGCGCGAGTACTACGACGCGCATAGCGACAGCTACGGCGGCGCCGAGACCTTCCACGCCCGGCACATCTTCTTCAAACTCGATCCCAAGGCTAAACCGGAAGATGCCGCCGCCACGGAGAAGCTCGCCACGGAGAAGCTCGCCAACGAGGTGCTCGCGAAGGCGCGCGCGGGCGAGGACTTCGCCGCCCTCGCCAAGAAATACTCCCAGGATCCCGCCGCCGCCAAGGACGGTGGGGACCTAGGCAGCTTCAAGAAGAGCGACATGCTTCCCGAGATCGGCGACACCGTTGCCGCCATGAAGCCGGGCGAGGTGAGCTCCATCGTACGGAGCCCGGCCGGTCTCCACATCATTAAGCTGGAGCAGAAGAGCCGCGGGACGGGCCGCCCCTTCGAGGAGGTCAAGGACTCCATCGAGGAGCAGCTCTACAAGAAGAAGTCGGACGAGCGCTTCAACCAGTGGGTGAAGGACCTTCGTAACGCCGCCAGCATCGACATCAAGCAGCCCTAGCCGCTGCTACCCCAGAAACGAAAACCCCCCTCGCCGGTCCGCGGCGAAGGGGATTTTTTTTGCCGGTGCCGGAGGGGTCAGAGCCCTTCCGCCGCCAACTGCTCCATCAGCTCGCGCTGGTGAGAGGTGAGCTTTTCCGGCACGTGCACCGCGACCCGCACGTACATGTCGCCACGTCCACCCCCCCCCATCAGCGGAAAGCCGAGCCCCTTAAGGCGCACCTTGGTGCCGGACTGGATGCCGGCCGGGATCCTGATCCGCTTGGTCCCCTGCATGGTCGGCACCTCGAGCTGTCCCCCGAGGACCGCCTCGGAGAAGCGCACCTCGTTGTTCAGCACGATGTCGTTACCCTCGCGTTGGAACAGGGGATCGGCGCTGACCAGGACGGTCAGGTAGAGGTCCCCGGGAGGCCCCCCCATGCGCCCCGGCCCACCGCGTCCCGCCACCCTCAGCCGCGCGCCGCTTTCTATTCCGGCGGGAACCTTCACCGACAGCTCCTCCCGGGAGCCGTCACGCATGAAGGCGACCCGTTTCTCCGCGCCGTCGTAGGCGTCCCGGAAGGTGACCTGGAGTTCCATGGAGAAGTCCTCGCCCCTTGCCGCCGCCCTGCCCCGGCCGCCGCGCTGGCGCCGCATGGCGTCCCCGAAGATGCGCGAGAAGATGTCGTCGGTGCCGAAACCCTGGTCGCGGAACATGTCGTCCACGTTGAAGCCCCGGAAGATGTCCTCCTGCGAGAAGCGCTGGTGAAAATTGGTGGAGCCGAACTGGTCGAACTGCTCCTTCTTCTGTGGATCGGACAGGACGGCGTACGCCTCGTTGATCTCCTTGAAGCGCTCCTCGGCCTCTTTGTTCCCCGGGTTCTTGTCCGGGTGGTATTTCACCGCGAGCTTGCGGTAGGCCCGCTTGATTTCGTCGGCCGAGGCGCCTTTTTTCAGACCGAGCACCTCGTAGTAATCTCTTTGTGCCATAACGGAAGTCCTTTCAATGTCCCTGGAATTGCTCCACAGAATGTAATTGCTGCCCCCACTAATGTCAACATGTTGTAAACCTTGACAACTCCGCGCGGGCGGGCTTATATAGGCTGCAATTAACGACCCTTAAAAACAGGAGCCGCCAGATGAAGCAATTCGACGCCATCGTGATAGGAGCAGGGATCAGCGGGCTCAGTTTCGCCAGTCATGCAGCCGCCAAGGGACTCAACACCCTGGTCCTTGAAAAGAGCTATCGTCCCGGCGGATGTTTCCATTCGCACCGCTTTCAGGGAAGTGCCGAAGGCTTCTGGCTCGAACTCGGCGCCCACACCTGCTACAACTCCTACGGCGGGCTGTTAGAGCTCATGGAGCGCCACGGGCTTATGCAGAGCATCCTTCCGAGGGAGAAAGTCTCCTTCAAGATGCTGGTCGGCAACGAGGTCAAAAGCATCCCTTCACAGCTCTCCTTCGTCGAACTTTTCACCTCAGCCTGGCAGCTCTTCACCCTGAAGAAGGATGGGGAGAGCGTCGCATCGTACTACGGGCGCATCGTTGGGCGGAAGAACTATAAAAACGTATTCGGTCCGGCCTTCAACGCGGTCATCTCGCAGCGCGCCGACGACTTCCCCGCCGACATGCTTTTCAACAAGCGTCCGAGGAGAAAGGACGTCATCAAGAGCTTCACCCTGAAGGGGGGGCTTAACAGCGTCATCGACGGGCTCGTCGCGGCCCGTGGCATAACCCTGGAGACAGGTGCGGAGGTCGTCCGCATCTCCAAGGACGCGTCCGGTTATGAGGTGGAACTCTCCGACGGGACCGTCTACGGTGCACCGAGGCTCACCCTCGCCGCCCCGCCGCCGGCGAGCGCGGCGCTTGCCGCCGGCATCGCCCCCGAACTCGCCAAGGTGCTTTCCGCGCTCAAGCTGGAGACCATTGAGACGGTAGGGGTGGCGGTTCAGAAGAGCAAGCTGCAGCTGCCGCTTCTGGCCGGTCTGATTCCGATCGGTGAAGAATTCTACTCCGCCGTTTCTCGTGACACCGTAGCCCACGGCAGCTATCGGGGATTCAGCTTCCACTTCAAGTCCGACAAGCTCCCGCTGGATGCGAAGCTGAATCGGATCGCCCAAGTGCTAAAGGTTAAGCCCGAGGATCTCGAGCAGGTGGTGGAGCGTGAGAGCCAGCTCCCGTCGCCGGTGGTGGGCCATAAGGCGCTCACCGACGAGGTCGACCGCCTGCTGCAGGGAAGTAGCCTATACGTGACAGGGAACTACTTTGCCGGGATGGCGGTGGAAGACTGCATCGTGCGTTCGAAGAAGGAGTTCGAGAGGCTGGCAGCGACGCTCTAATAGATTGGCTGGGATAGATGAGAAGGCGAGCCCGCCTCCACGAAAGTGGGGGGCGGGCTTTTTTAACTCCTAAAGTCCCGCCCGCCAGAAATAGAATCCCGCCGCACCGCCGTAGAGCAGCACCCCCGCAGGATTGGAAAGGGCAACCCGTACATCCTGCCCCGACGGAATCGAGCTGTAACTGAAAACGTAAATGGCAACGTACATGAGCAGGGTGTGCGACAGGTCCGGGGGAAACCACGTGTTCCATCCAAGGTACAGATAATAAGCAACCACGTTCAGCAAAAGCGGCGCAAGCGCCGAGGGTAGCGCGGAAACGGTCCCGGCGTTACTGATGGTCACCGAACCCAGCACCCAGCGCCCCTCGCCTTCCCGCCGCGGGATAATGCTGAACCCCACGGGCCTCCCGCCGGTCACCGCAGCCACCACCAGGTGAGAAAGCTCATGCAGCAGCGTCCCCGGAAGTGCCCAGCAGATCTGCCATAGGGCTCCCGCCCTCCCGACCCGCGCCTGCAACACCGCCATCGCTATCACGAGCAGGACCCCGGCAAAGTGATGCCAACGCTCCGGATCGCCCGCCACCTCCATGATGCCGCCCATCTCCCCTCCTCCCATAAAACCGGCCACAGCATACCCTGAAAGGACGGAGCTGACAACCGCAGCCTTATCCCTTGCCATTCATGCCCAGTCTGCTATGTTTAACCAGTTAATGAGAACCATATCCAAGGAGGCAGGCATGTCACTAGAAGGCCAGAAGGCGCCGGATTTCAGGCTCCAGGGGAGCGACGGGAAGGAGCATTCGCTGAAGGAGTACGCGGGGAAACTCGTGGTGCTCTTCTTCTATCCTAAAGACAACACCCCCGGCTGAACCGCCGAGGCGGTCGGCTTTGCAAAGCTGCAGCCGCTTTTCCTCCAGTTGGGGGTCGTATTGGTAGGCATTTCCAAAGATTCGTTAAAGTCGCACGAGAAGTTCATTGCCGACTTCAAGCTCCCGTTCACCCTCCTCTCCGACCCGGACGCGTCGGTGATGAAGGCATACGGCGCCTTCGGTGAGAAGGTTCAGTACGGCAAAACCACCATGGGGGTGATCCGCTCCACGGTGGTGCTCGCGCCTGAGGGAACCGTGATCAGGCACTGGACGAAGATCGCGAAGGCCTCTGAACATCCTGACAAGGTGCTCGATTTCTTCAAGATGCTGGCCAGAGGCTGAACCTGGACAATAAAAGGGGCGAAGACGGAAGTCTTCGCCCCTCATCGTCAGCAGAAGCGGAGGCGCGCGGACGCGGAGCCTGTCTATCAGTCCACGTAGTTGTAGTTGGTTTCCGAATCCAGAATCTTCACCAGTGACTCTGCGGTGTACGGGAACTCTGTCTGTGCCTCCTCAACCTTTCTGTCAGGCGGCGGCGTCCAGTGCAACACCCACTCTCCGTCACGCTGTTCCCTCGTCACCCGCCCGCGGCATCTTGCTTCAAGAGTGCGCCACATCTCATCCTCGTTGATCAACTCGAATCCGCCGATGTTTTCGCTCTCTTTCAGGTTCTGCAGGAATCGGTCAAGCAGGTCGAAATCGATGAAATCCTCCTCATTGCGCCACCACTTGATGAATACCATGTCAGGGTGAGCGCTCTTCGCATCTCTGATCTCTTTTACCAGCTGGTATCCTTTCATGGGCACCTCCTTCCGGCTGTCATTAACAGCCTCCTCCTGCCTGTTTACCGCCTATTAAATAGTACATCTGCTAAGGTTTTTCCGCAACAAAAGGACTTTTTGCCGTGGGAGCCTCCACTCTGGACGAAAGATGCTTGAATTTTGTGGAATTATGGCTACACCTTATGAGGTTAATCAACCCTAACTCGGGGCAAGCCATGAAAAGCATACTCCTTATGGTGATCGCAGCATTAGCTCTACTTTCGGCCATAGCAAGTCCCGCCGCAGCGGGCAACTGGGGGCCAGCCGGCGTGAGGGGTGGCGTCTCTGTAGACGGTAAGGACGACGGGGCCTATTTGATCGAAGCCTTCGGTACGTACCAACTCCCCTGGGGCCTGCGCAATAAAGCAGGCTGGGGAGTAGGAACCGAGGTGGCGATCACCGCAGGAACTTTGAGCACAGAAGAAGACAATGGGTTCATCGGCACCCTCGGGCCCGCCTTCAGGTTGGGGAATCCGCAATTCCCCCTCGAACTCGACCTCGGTATCAGCATCGCCATCATTTCCCGCGACCGCTTCGGCTTGAAAGACTACAACGGCATTCAGCAGTTCGTCTCACACGCCGAGCTGATCTACCATGTCACCCCAGGCTTCGGTCTCTCCTACCGTTTCCAGCACATGTCCAACGCCGGTTTCAACGGCGGCCCGAACCCTGGCATCAACATGCATCTGATCGGAATCAACTGGTACCCCTAGACAGATTCCTCCGCGCGTTATAGTATCTGTCGCCGTCACCCGACAAGTGACCTAAACATCTCTCAGGAAGGTTTCCCATCGTAACGAACAAAAAGAAGCAACTGCACCGTCTCATCATCGACCGCCTCACCCATGATCTGGACACCCTGATGAAGGCCGCGAAGGCGGCCCATGAAGCGGCCATCCACGAAGAAAACATCCCCGACAACAAGTACGACACACTGAGCCTCGAGGCCTCTTACGTGGCGCAAGGGCAGGCAAACCGAGCCCAGGAGGTAAAGCTCGCCCTGCAGGCCTACCGCGGCCTGTCACTGCAGCCCTTCAACGCCTTGGCCGAAATCCGCCTCACCGCGCTGGTCACCCTGGAAGGGGACGACGGAGCGCTGAAAACGGTCTTCATCGGCCCGCAGGAAGGTGGCTTAAAACTGCTGCTGGATGGCGAGGAAGTCCTGGTCATTACTCCGAGTTCCCCGATGGGGCGAGAGCTGATCGGCAAGTCCCTCGGCGACACGGTGGAAATAGGCAGCGCCTCCTACGAGATCGTCGACCTCTGCTGAACGACAACGCCCCCCTTTGCTATTGACATCTACGTGAAGCGGCTCTAAATTGGCGCCTGACCGGCACGGGATGCCGCCCCAAAACGGCAGTTCCGCCCCCCTGCACCTGATGCGGCATGACCGGTCTTGCGATGCGATTTCATGTGATGGCGGAGGACGTTTTGGAGAAGATGAGATTGGGCGAAATGCTGGTCCAGGCGGGAAAAATCACGCCGTTCCAGTTGGAGGAAACCCTCAAGGGGCAGGCCATTTTCGGCGGTCGTTTCGGCACCAACCTCGTAGAGATGGGGTACCTAGATGAGCGCGACCTGGCTGAGTTTCTGAGCCAGAAGACCGGGGTTCCCCACGCCACCCCGGAACAGCTGCTCGACATCCCCGACGAAGTCATCAAGCTCATCTCATACGACTACGTGAAGAAATACCGCGTGGTCCCCATCGAATTGAACAAGCGCAAGCTCACCCTGGCGATGGTAGATCCTACCGATTTCAACGCCATAGACGAAATTTCCTTCGCCACCGGCCTCATCATCATGCCTGTGATCGCCCCGGAACTGCGCATCGTCACGGCGATGGAGAAGTACTACCGCATCAAGCGTGAGGTTCGCTACATAAGCGTGGAGGGAGGGAGCAGGAGCAGGAACCGGCACCATACCTCGCATCAGCCCGTTCCTCAGACGGCAATCCCGGCAAACCGAGTAGCCGCCGCCCCTCCCCCTCCCGCGCCCCCGAAACCGACCCTCGAGTTATGGCCGGCCCACGAAGAGGATGAGATTCTCGACCTCCCGGTGCTCGAGGACCTGAGTTGCCTGGAACTCCTTGAACAAAGCGAAGTGCAGCAGGCCGACCTCGCGCTGCAGCCAGCCACACAGGCTCCGGCGGCAGCGGCCCCAGGCGCAGCGATTCCGCCAGCGGCTCCGGAAAGTGCAGCCGCGCCCACGCCTGCCGCCGAGCCCGCCACACCGCACACCACGCCCGAGCCGCCCGCCGCCGAGATCTACGAGGAGGTTGAAGACCCGGAGCAGGATTACTCCCTGGAGAGCGTGCTTGCAGGTCTTGCCGAGCCGGATGACCGAGACTGGATCGCGGAACTGGTCACCGGCCACCTCGGCTCCCAGTTCCGCCGGGTCGCCTTTTTCCTTTTGCGCGGCGGCCGTGCTTCCGGCTGGGTGGCGCGGGTCGACAACAGGCCGGTCCCTGAGTTCGAGGAGCTGGAGCTCTCGCTTACCGAGCCGTCGGTGCTTAACGTGGTGGACCAGAGTAAGAACTACTTTATGGGCCCGATGCCCGCGACGGCCGGCAACCAGGCCATCATGGAGGCGCTGGGTGGGGGAACTCCCTTTAACAACCTCCTGGTCCCGCTCGTGATGATGGGACGCGTCGTAGCCGTCCTCTATGTCGGCGGCGGTAGTACCCCTCTCGAGGAAAAACTTCCCGAAATCCAGAAGCTCATCGGCAAGGCCGCCATGGCCTTTGAGATACTCATCCTGAAGAGCAAGATCATGATGACCTGACCCTCTAATGAAAGACTAAATTAACCGCGGGAAAAATTGACTTTCAGCCGCCCTACGCTAGATTATACGGGTACCAAAATCCCCTGATACTCTCATTGAAAGGCCGGTATGCCAGTAACCGCTCAGCAGGTAGAGTTCATCCCTCTCGCCATCTACACCGCAGCCGCGGTGGGGCTCATCGCCCTGCTTTTAGCCGCGGCGTACTTTCTCGGCTCCGGGAAGGACTCAGCTGACAAGCACATCCCGTACGAATCGGGCGTCGTCCCCACCGGGGCCGCCCGCCACGCCTCACGCGTTCCCTTCTACCTCATCGCCATCTTTTTCATCGTCTTTGACGTCGAGGGTGCCTTCATCCTGACCTGGGCCACCGCCTGGGACCTTCTGGGCATCCCCGGCCTCGTCCACATCACCGCCTTTATCGTCATCCTCATGCTGGGGCTTGTCTGGCTCTGGATCAAGGGTGGCCTTGAATGGGGACCTTCAGCCGTCCGCGAGCGAGGTAAGCCTTGAGCGAGAGGGCCGACGAAAAAATACCGGAAAACGTCCTCCTCACCAACCTTGACGACCTGATCAACTGGGGGAGGGCGAACTCACTGTGGCCCATGTTCTTCGGGCTGTCTTGCTGTTTCGTGGAGATGATGGCCTCCTTCACCTCGCGCTACGACGTCTCGCGCTTCGGTGCCGAGGTCCTGCGCGGCACGCCGCGCGAGGCCGACCTCATGGTTATCGCGGGGACCGTCTTCAAGAAGATGGCACCCTGTATCCTCAGGCTTTACGACCAGATGGCGGAGCCCAAGTGGGTCATCTCCATGGGAAGCTGCGCCAACTCCGGCGGTATGTACGACGTCTACAGCGTCGTGCAGGGGGTGAACCAGATCCTCCCCGTCGACCTCTACATCCCCGGCTGTCCGCCGCGCCCCGAATCCTTCCTCGAAGGGCTCATGCTGCTGCAGCAAAAGATCAGGACCGAGGAGCGTCCGACGCGTCCCGTGCTCCGCATGCAGGGGGGGACCCAGGGGACGGTGGCCCCGATCCTCGTGGACGGCGTCACCAAGTCGCGAGACACCCGCGGCCCCGGCATGGAGGGGACCGCCATCCGCGGCAGCGCCATGCAGCACCCGCACTTCGCGGCGCCCCGCTCCGACGAGCTCTGGCGCCCGAAACAGCCGCACCTCCCCTACCCCGACTTCGGCCTAGAAGGCGAACTGCACGCCGTTTTCGGTGCCGAGGTGGCCGTCGATCCGGCCGCCTGCGACATGCTCACCCTGCGCGCCCCGGCCCGGCTGGTGCCAGAGCTGCTCGCGCACCTTAAGAAGCGCAGTGCCTCCCCCTTCCGCCGCCTGGAGGATATCGCCTGCGTCGACGAATCGTGCCGGCGCGACCGCGACCGCTTCCGCGACTTCACCGTGAACTACCACCTCACCTGCTTCGACACCCCGGGCAGAATACGGGTCAAGACCGAGCTTGACGGGGCGTACCCCGAGATGCCGAGCGTCACCTCGGTCTTCCCGGCCGCCGACTGGTACGAGCGCGAGGCCTACGACATGTTCGGCATCCGCTTCGCCGGACACAAAAACCTCACCCGCATCCTGATGCCGCCGGACTGGGAGGGGCACCCGCTCAGGAAGGAACACCCCTCCCGGGCAACCGAGATGCCCCCCTACACAGCCGACGAGGCGCGCCGGCGCAAGGCGCTTCCCGCCAGCGACTTCTTCGACCGCGTCGACGATGAGACCCTCATCCTGAACCTCGGCCCCCAGCACCCGGGGACCCACGGCGTGGTCCGTTTCGTGTTGAAGCTCTCCGGCGAGGAGATCGTCGACATGGAGAGCGAGATAGGCTACCACCACCGCGGCGCCGAGAAGATCGGCGAGCGCCAGAACTGGCACCAGTTCATGCCGTACACGGACCGGATCGACTACCTGGCCGGGGTGCAGAACAACCTCGCCTACCTGAACTCGGTCGAGAAACTGTGCGGCATCGAGATCCCCGAGCGTGCCACCTACATCCGCGTCATGCTCTGCGAGCTGTTCCGCATCGCGAACCACCTGGTATGGCTCGGGACCTTCGCCGCGGACATCGGCGCCATGACCCCGGTTTTCTACACCTTCACGGACCGCGAGAAGATCTTCGACATCGTCGAGCTGATCACCGGCGGCCGCATGCATCCGGCCTGGTTCAGGATCGGCGGCGTCGCCGACGACCTCCCGCCGGGATGGCTGGAGAAGGTGCGCGCCTTCCTGGAGTGGTTCCCCCCGCGCCTTGCCGAGTACGAAAAGCTTCTTACCGGCAACCCGATCTTCACCGCGCGCCTCAAGGAGGTCTCCGCGATCACCGTGGACCAGGCGATGGAATGGGGCCTCAGCGGTCCGATGCTGCGCGCCTGCGGCTTCGACTGGGACCTCAGGAAGAAGATGCCCTACGGCGGCTACGACCGCTTCAAGTTCGACGTCGCCGTCGCGCAAGGCGGGGACTGTTACGCCCGCTACCTCGTGCGCATGGAGGAGATGCGGCAGTCCTTCGCCATCGTGAAGCAGGCCGCAGAGGGGATGCCGGACGGCCGCTGGATCTCCCAGGACTACCGTTACACGCTTCCGCAGAAACGGGACGCGCTGAACGACATCGAGTCGCTGATCCACCACTTCGTGAATGCGACGCGCGGCATGTCGCCCCCGAAGGGGGAATGCTACGCCCCGATCGAGGCGCCCAAAGGTGAGTGCGGCTACTTCGCGGTCTCGGACGGTCTGCACACCGCCTACCGCATGCGGATCAGGACCCCGACCTTCCCGCACATCCAGTCGCTCCCCGTTTTGAGCCGCGGCTGGCTCGTGTCGGACTTTCTCGCCATCCTCGGTTCCATCGACTTCGTGCTGGCGGACCTGGACCGGTAACAATAAGGAGCAGAACTCGGGATGATACCGGAGAGTTTGAAAAAAACGCTGGAGGCGCGCGTCGCCTCCGCCATCACCGCGCGGGAGGCCGCGGTAGACGTGATGAAGGAGCTACAGGCCCATTACGGCTGGCTGACCGACGAGGCGGTCGGGGAGGCGGCAAGCCTTCTCGGGCTCTCGCCGCTGCAGGTCGAGGAGCTCGCCACCTTCTACGAGATGATCTACCGCCGCCCGGTAGGGAAGAAGGTGATCCACGTCTGCGATTCCATCTCCTGCTGGTGCGTCGACTGCGAAGGCATCATCGAGCACCTGAAGAAGAAACTCGGCGTCGGCCTCGGCGAGACCACCGCGGACGGCATGTTCACCCTACTCCCATGCTGCTGCATGGGGATGTGCGGCGACGGTCCGGCCATGTCGGTGGGCGACGTCCCGTACGGGAAGCTGACCCCCGAGCTGGTGGACGAAATACTGGAGATGGAGCGGCAAAAAGCATGACACTCCCGCTTTTCCGACATAACCGTGCAAACCGCGTGGTCACCTTCGACGAGTACCGTGAGGAGGGGGGCTTCGAGGGGCTCAAGAAGGCCTTCACCGGGATGAGCCCCGCCGAGGTGCAGCAGACCGTGATCGATTCGGGACTGCGCGGCCGCGGCGGCGCCGGTTTCCCGACGGGTCGCAAGTGGTCCTTCGTGCCGCGCGATCTCCCGGGGCCGCGCTGGCTCATCTGCAACTGCGACGAGATGGAGCCCGGCACCTACAAGGACCGGGTGCTCCTCGAGCATAACCCCTACTCGCTGATCGAGGGGATGACGCTTGCCTGCTATGCGCTCGGCGTCCGTCACGCCTTCATCTTCATCCGCAAGGGTTACGAGAAGGCGGCGGCGAACCTCGCGTGCGGCATCGACGAGGCAAAGCAGGCGGGACTCCTGGGAGAGAAGATCCTCGGGACGGAGCACTCCATCGAGCTGGACCTGCACCTCTCCGCCGGCCGCTACATCTGCGGCGAGGAAACCGCCCTTATCAACGCCCTGGAGGGGAAGCGACCGAACCCGCGGCAAAAGCCCCCCTTTCCGGCGGTTAAGGGGCTCTGGCAGGGGCCGACCGTGGTGAACAACGTGGAGACGCTGGCCAACATCCCGGCCATCGTCGCCAACGGAGCCGCCTGGTTCAAGGGGCTCGCGCTCAACCCGGAAGGGGCAGGGAGCAAGCTCTTCTGCGTGAGCGGCTCGGTTAAAAACCGCGCCTGCGTCGAGCTCCCGATCGGGAGCACCCTCGAGGCGGTCCTCGACGCCTGCGGCGGCATGCGTGAAGGTAGGAAGTTCAAGGCCTGCATCCCGGGTGGCGCCTCGACACAGTTCCTGAAACCGGAGCACATGAAGCTCCCGATGGACTACGACACCGTGGCCAAGGCAGGCTCCCGGCTCGGCTCCGGCGGCGTGATCGTCTTCGACGAAAGCCACTGCCTCATCGAGGCGACCCTGAACCTGATCACCTTCTTCGCCCGGGAATCCTGCGGCTGGTGCACCCCGTGCCGCGAGGGGCTCCCCTTCGTGAGGGAGATCCTAACCAGGATCGAGAACGGCCGCGGCGTGGAGGACGACATCGCCATCCTGCGCGAGCACGTGAAGTACCTGAATTACAGCTTCTGCGCCCTCGCGCCGGGGGCCATGGCCCCCCTTGAAGGGCTATTGCGCGACTTCGAGGACGAGGTGCGGGAGCATATCGTTAAGAAGAAGTGCCCGCTGAAGTAAGGTTATAAGAAGCTCGCTCCCTATCCCGCAAACTGCGCAGGTAGATGGCAGATGCTGAGCGGCTGCGGTTCGGACGTGCCAGCGAAGAGCAAATCCCCCCCGTCCCCCCTTCGCAAAGGGGGGAGCGCGAGGTAGGTTACGGCGCTTAGGGGCACACAAAGGGCCCTCCCTCTGGAAGCCACGTCCATCCTCCCTCTCCCCCGGGAGAGGGTCGGGGTGAGGGCGTCGCGGGATAAGAGAGATGGGACGGAAGCATATAAGGACGAAAGAGGAAGATGCCCAAACTGATCATCGATGACATACCGGTAGAGGTTGCGCCGGGAACGAGCGTGCTGGAGGCGGCGCGAAGCGTCGGCATAACCATCCCGCACTTCTGCTACCATCCTGCGCTCGCCATCGCCGCGGCCTGCCGCCTCTGCGCCGTGAAACTCCTGGACGGCCCGGTGAAGGGAATCCAGATGTCGTGCGCCCTCCCGGCCCAGGACGGCATGGTGGTCTCGACCACCGATCCCGAGGCGCTCAGGATGCGCCAGCTGGTGATCGAGTGGCTCATGATGAACCACCCGCACGACTGCCCGGTCTGCGACGAGGGGGGCGAGTGCCTCCTGCAGGACTTCACCATCGCCGGGGGGCACAGCCGGCGCCGCTACCAGGGTAAAAAGAGGACCTTCCAGAACCAGTACCTGGGCGAGACGATCCACCACGAGATGAACCGCTGCATCGAGTGCTACCGCTGCGTCAGGTTCTACCAGGATTACGCCGGCGGTACCGACTTCGGCGTGACCGGGAGCGCCGGCCGGGTCTACTTCGGCAGGTTCAAGGAAGGGGCCCTCGAGTCTCCCTTCTCAGGCAACCTGGTCGACATCTGCCCAACCGGGGTCTTCACCGACAAGACCGGGCGCTTCCGGGCCCGCTACTGGGACTACGAGTTCGCCCCCTCGGTCTGCCAGCACTGTTCGGTCGGCTGCAACACCGCGCCGCAGAACTTCCAGAGGGAGACCATCAAGATCGTGGGACGCCGCAACGACCAGGTGAACGGCTGGTTCATCTGCGACCGCGCCCGCTTCGACAAGGGTTACCTGAACGACCCGCAGCGCCCGCGCGAAGCGCGCCTGGATGGTGCCACCTGCGGCTACGAAGACGCCATCGATGCGGCCGCCAAGGCGATCGGGAAGTTCGTCGCCCAAAACGGTGCGGAAAGCCTCGCCTTCGTCGCCTCCTCAAGACTCTCCCTGGAGGGGATGACCCTGCTGGCGCAGCTCGCCCGCACCGTCGACGGCGCCCGGCTCTGCTATTTCGGCGACGGGGCAGAGCTTGCCGGCAGCGTGGCGGCGGCGAGACTACTCCATGAGAAGAACAGCGCCTACCTGCGTGACATCGAGAAGGCGGAGTGCATCGCGCTCTATTCCCTTGATCTCATGGAGGAAGGCCCCATGCTGGCCCTGGCGGTGCGCAAGGCGTTTCTTGCCGGTGCGCAGATCTACCTGGTAGACGGCGATCCTATTCCGGCCAAGCAAAAGCTTCCCTTTACCTTCACCGCGGTAGCCAACCTGGACGAGGTCCCCTTCGAGGGGGGCGGCAGGGGGGTGGTCATCGCAGGCGCCGGGAAGAAGGATGCGGACCTTTTGGATCAGCTTGCCTCGGGGGGAGCCAAGCTCGTGATGCTACAGCCGGGCCCCAACGCCATGGCGGGAGGGCTCCTCACCCTGGAATTCGGGGGAGAAGCGTTTTCTGAGCTGGCTTCGGCCGGGAAGATAAAGGGTGTCGTCTGCTTCGAAGCCGACCTGCCCGATGGGCTCACAGCCGACGTCGAGGTGCTGGCCTGCGCCGACTGGCGTAACAGCGCGGCTGCCGTGAAGGCGCCGGTTTTTCTCCCCACCACCACCTGGGTCGAGTCGGACGGCACCGCCATCAACTACGAGGGGCGCGCGCAGCGCTTCCGGCGCACGCGGGTGTCCGGCCTTCCCCTTAAGGGGCTGGACTCCAAGTACTACGGCTCCGCAGCCGACGCAGCGGCAGAGCACCCGCCACGGGTGCATCGAAAAGAAATACCCGGCGGCGCGGAGCGGGACGCCTGGCGTGTCATGGCGCAGCTCATCGAGAGACTGGGGGGACGGACCATCGAGGAGCCCCTCACCGGGAGATGGAGCAAGCTGAAGGACCTCGATCCGGAAGGTGAAGGGGTCCGCGTCTTCAACCTTCTGCAGGGCGATCCAAGGACCGAGCCATGACTTGGGATACCGTCGACATAGCGCTGATGCTCGGGAAGATCGTCTTCGTCTTCGCCGTCATCCTCACCTATGCAGCCTACCTGGTGCTGGCGGAACGGCGCATCCTCGGCTTTCTCCAGGACCGCATCGGCCCGAACCGGGTCGGTCCATGGGGCCTTTTGCAGCCGCTGGCCGACGTCATCAAGATGCTCACCAAGGAGGACATGATCCCGAGCGCTGCGGACCGCCTCCTCTTCTCGTTAGCACCGGCCATGGCGGCGCTGCCGGCCATCCTCACCTTCGCCATCATCCCCCTGGGGGCGCCGGTGGAGATCTTCGGGCACAAGGTGACCATGCAGGTCGCCGACCTGAACGTGGGGGTGCTCTACTTCATGGCGCTCTCATCGGTCGCGGTCTACGGCGTCGCCCTCGGCGGCTGGGCCTCCAACTCGAAGTACGCGCTCTTAGGGAGCATCCGCGGCCTGTCCCAGCTCATCTCCTACGAGCTGTCCATGGGGCTCTCCCTGGTTCCCGTGGTCATGCTGGCCAAGTCGCTGAGCCTCGCCGACATCGTCAACGCCCAGGCGGATATGCCGTTCATCGTGTACCAGCCGCTCGCCTTTGCGATCTTCCTGGTCAGCATCCTGGCCGAGTGCCGCCGCATCCCCTTCGACCTCCCCGAGGCGGAAGGGGAGCTCGTCGCCGGCTTCCACACCGAGTACTCCGGGATGCGCTTCGGGCTCTTCTTCGTCGGGGAGTACATCAACATCATCTCTCTGGGCTCGCTCGCCTCGCTCTTCTTCCTGGGCGGATGGCGCGGCCCGCTACTGCCGCCGATCCTCTGGTTCTTCATCAAGGTCGGATTGTTCTCGTTCCTGTTCATCTGGGTCAGGGGAACCCTGCCCCGCCTTCGCTACGACCAGCTCATGCATCTGGGCTGGAAGTTCCTGACACCGCTAGCTCTTCTCAATATTCTGGTCACCGGTTGGTGGCTGGCTTTACGATAGGGGGCGTTGTACTGGGCAATGCATTCAACAAAGGAGGAACTGCGATGACGACAACCGTGGAAGTCGAGTTGGGGGCAGGGTTTACAGCACAGGTGGATGCGGTGGACAAAAACGGCCACACCGCACTCATGGACGCGGCAAAGGCCGGCAATCTTGCTGAGGTGAGCGAGCTTTTGGAGCGCGGCGCCAGCATCACCGCCAGAAGCGACAAGGGAAAGACCCCGCTGCATTTCGCAGCAGCGCACGGCAAGGCGGACGTGGTACGCCTGCTGCTGCAAAAGGGTGCCGAGGTCGATGCCCGCGACCGCGACGGCCACACGCCTCTCATGCTGGCAGCCAACTACGGCTGCACCCAGACCAGTCAACTGCTGGTCGACAACGGCGCCGACCCCATGGCGCTGTCATACTCCGGAACCACCGCCCTGGCCTACGCAGAGAACAACCGTCACAAACAGACCCTCGACGTCTTGCTGAAGGCACTACGGCCCAACTAACACCTCCTTCCGGCAGACAGCCCCGCGCTGTCTGCCGGGCCCCGGCCGCCTCTCCGGGCGCGGCAAATCCTGCCGAAGTTTGAGGCGACGGCAGGCAACTTACGGCAACAAGAACAACATCGGGAACAGATGTCCATACTGACCGACATAAAAGAGATCTTTACCGGCCTTTCTATCACCCTGCGCCACATCTTCAGGAAGCCGGTCACGGTGCAGTTCCCCGAGGAGCGTCGGCCCATGCCGGAGCGCTTCCGCGGCAGCATCGTCCTGACCCGCGATCCCGACGGCGCCGAGCGCTGCGTCGCCTGCTATCTGTGCTCCGGGGCCTGCCCCGTCGACTGCATATCGATGGCGGCGGCCGAAGGTGAGAACGGCCGGCGTTACGCCGCCTGGTTCCGCATCAACTTCTCGCGCTGCATCCTATGCGGCCTCTGCGCCGAGGCGTGCCCGACACTCGCCATCCAGATGTCCCCCGAGATGTTCAACTGCAGGCGGCAGGTGATCGACATGGTGTACGAAAAGGAAGATCTGCTGATCGACGGGACCGGCAAGGATCCCGACTACAATTTCTACCGCCATGCCGGCATCGGCGTGGTGCAGCCGCGCGGTAGCGGCGACGGCGAGCAGGCGCCCTTCGACCCGAGGAGCCTCATGCCGTAGAGGCTTAAAAAGCTCCATCCGAGCACTCCTCCCCCTGGAGGGGGGAGGCTGGGAGGGGGGCACAGCCGCAACAAAAAATCCCCCTCCCTGTCCCTCCCCCTCCGGGGGCGGGAACGCCAGGTGTGGGAATCGCATAATCTGGAGAGAGATGGAAGCGACTGTTTTCTACATACTGGCGGCGATACTGCTGATTGGAACGCTCTGCGCCATTACGGCGCGGCAGGCGGTGCGGGCGATCGTCTACCTGGTGGTTTCGTTCTTCGCGCTGGCCTTGATGTTCTACCTCTTGGGCGCCCCGCTCATCGCCGCCTTCGAGGTCATCATCTACGCCGGCGCCATCATGGTGCTCTTCCTGTTCGTCATCATGATGCTGGAGCTGGAATCGCCCGAGAAGCTTCCCAAACCGCGCTTTTCCGACTGGTGGCCGGCCCTGGCCCTGGTGGTCGTGGTGGTGGGCGCGCTGGCGGTGCTGCTGCTCAGCCACGTGCGGGCGGTCCCCCCCGGCTTCACCGACATCCCGGTGCGCCAGTTCGCCTACACGCTCTTCAAACAGTACGGGGTCGCCGTGGAGATCGTTTCCATGCAGCTACTCTTCGCCCTGGTGGGCGCGCTGTACCTCGGGAGGCGCAAATGAGCGTACCGCTGTCGCACATCCTGATCGTCGCCTCGCTCATGTTCGCCATGGGGCTTGGCTGCGTGATCGCGTGGCGCGCCAACGTGATCATGATGCTCATCGGGATCGAGATCATGCTGAACGCCGTCATGCTCACCTTCGTCGGGGGCTCGGCGCACTGGGGCATCGCCGACGGACAGCTCTTTTCGCTGATGCTCATGGCGCTCACCTCGGCCGAGGTGTCGCTTGCACTCGCGATGGTGGTCTATCTGCACCGCCGCAAGCAGACGGTCAACACGGACCGGTTCGATTCGATGAAGGGATAATGATGCCGGCAACCTACCTGACATTGATGCTCCTCTTCCCGCTTCTGGGCGGTCTCACCTGCGCCATCGCCGGGAGGAAACTGCCGCGCGTGCTGGTGGAGAGCCTCGCCTGCGGCGCCGTATTCGGGAGCTTCGTATGCGCGCTCCTCACCGCCCTATCCTACACGGCGCCGACGGTGGTCACCCTGGCGGAATGGTTCGCGAGTTTCGACCTCGTCATCCCGATCTCGCTCTACCTCGATCCCCTTTCGCTCTCGCTTTCCGTGATGATCGGCTTCGTGTGCGGCCTGATCCACCTCTACTCTGTCTTCTACATGCGCGAGGACGAGGACTACGCGCGCTACTTCGCCCTGCTGAACATCTTCGTCTTCGCCATGCTGACCCTGGTCCTCGCTGAGAGCCTGCCGCTTCTCTACCTCGGCTGGGAGGGGGTCGGCTTCTGCTCGTACCTCCTGATCGGTTTCTGGTACCGGGATACAAACAACGCCGACGCAGGACGAAAGGCGTTCATCACCACGAGGATCGGCGACACCGCCTTCATGATCGCACTCGCCTGGCTCTTCCAGCTCTTCGGGACCCTCTCTGTGACGAAGCTAAACGGCATGGGCTTCCTGATGCCGGTCTCCGTGCTCACCGCCCTCGGCATCCTTTTCCTCATCGCCGCCATGGGTAAGTCGGCCCAGGTCCCGCTCATGGTCTGGCTTCCGGACGCGATGGCCGGCCCCACGCCGGTCTCCGCCATGATCCATGCGGCAACCATGGTCACCGCCGGGGTGTACCTCCTGGCCCGCATGTACCCGATGATTTCAGCTTCGCAGACAGCACTTGCCGCCATCGCCGTGACCGGCGCGGTGACAGCCTTCTACGGCGCCACCTGCGCCCTCGCCCAGCGCGACCTGAAACGTGTGCTCGCCTATTCGACCATCAGCCAGATCGGCTACATGATGCTCGGCGTCGGCGCGGAAGCGGTCACCGCGGCGACCTTCCACCTGCTGGTGCACGCCTTCTTCAAGGCGCTCCTCTTCCTCGGCGCGGGGTGCATCATCGCAGCGATGCACCACGAACAGGACATCTTCAAGATGGGCGGGCTCCGGCGGACGCTGCCGCTCACCTTCTGGAGTTTCCTCGCCGGTGCCGCCTGCCTAGCGGGCCTGCCTTTTACCGGCGGTTTCTTCAGCAAGGACAGCATCCTCATGGCGGTCTGGCACAAGGGGGGGGCGCTTTACCAATCCCTGTACCTTTTGGGACTCCTGACCGCCCTCATCACCGCCTTCTACAGTTTCCGTCTCGTCTTCCTGGTCTTCGGGGGGGGCAACGGGCACGTGCACCGCACCACCGGCCTCGGCGTTATGCAGGCGGTGCTCATCCCCCTGGCCATACTCGGGCTCTTCGGCGGCGTGCTGAACCTGCCGGGATACATGGGCGAAGGGCTCCTCACCCGCCTCTTCGTCGCGATCCCCGGGGGCGGCGCCGTTGAGGCGACGCACGAGCAGGAGATCGTCATGCAGGCCGTGGCCGGGGCACTCGCACTCGCGGGACTCGCGGCGGCGTGGCTACGCTACGGCAAGGGACGCGCGCACCGGATGCAGGAGGCGCAGTCGCCTCCCTCCCCGCTCATCTCGTTCCTCGCCAACGGCTGGTATTTCGACGCGTTGTACAACGTCCTTTTCATCCGCCCCTACCGCGCGCTCGCCGGCATTTTGTGGGAGCGCATGGACAAAGGGGTCATCGACGACTCGCTGGACGGTCTGGGCAAAGGAATCGGCTCGGTCGGTCAGCGGCTCGGGCGCTGGAGCACCGGGCGCGTCGCAGTCTACCTGATCAGTTTCGCCGCCGGGGGAGCCCTCATCCTTTGCTACCTCGCGTGGCTCGTGCTGTAACGTAACCGGCGCAAACGCGCCACGGGACCTCTGATGACATCTCTCATCCCGATACTTTCGCTGCTTATCTTCCTCCCGCTCGTGGGAGCGCTGCTCGTGTTCGCCCTTAGGCAAAGCGCGTCTGCCGCGCGGTGGCTCGCGCTCGCCTTCGGCGCGGCGGAGTTCGTCCTCGCCTGCGCCCCGCTCGCCATCGACCGCCAGGGTACGGCGCAGGTCGGCGTACCCACCGGGTTCTTCCTGTACCAGGACCACGGCTGGATCGACCGTTTCGGCATCCGCTTCACCCTCGGGATGGACGGCATCAGCCTCGTCATGGTTATCCTCACCGCCTTCATCACCATCGTCGCGATCATCGCCTCCTGGAAGGTGAAGGAGCGGCAGGGACTCTACCTGTCACTGCTCCTGGCCCTGCAGGGCGCGGTGCAGGGGCTCTTCCTGAGCCTCGACCTTTTCCTCTTCTACCTTTTCTGGGAAGCGATGCTGATCCCGATGCTTTTCCTGATCGGCGTCTGGGGAACCGGCAGGCCGGTCTACTCGACCATCAAGTTCTTCCTCTACACCTTCGTCGGCTCGCTCCTCATGCTGCTGGCCATCATCGCGCTCTACCTGATGCACGGCGCCCAGACCGGGAGCTACACCTTCGCGCTTCCCGCGCTCATGCACACCACCGTTCCGTACCAACTGGGGCTTTGGCTTTTCGGCGCGTTCCTGCTCTCGTTCGCCATCAAGTTCCCGCTTTTCCCGCTGCACACCTGGCAGCCTGACGCATACTGCGACGCCCCCGTCGCCGGTACGCTGATGCTTGCGAGCCTTCTCTCGAAGACCGCCGCCTACGGCCTGATCCGCATCGCCTACCCGCTCTTCCCCGAGGCCTCCCGCGCCCTCACGCCGCTCGTCTACGTGGTCGCCGTGCTCGGCATCTGCTACTTCGCCTGGGTCGCCTTCGCACAGCGGGACATGAAGCGGATGCTTGCCTACTCGAGCGTGAGCCACATGGGGTTCGTCGCACTCGGGATCGCGGCGTGGAGCCCAGTGGCCGTCTCCGGAGCGCTCATGCAGATGGTGAATCACGCCATCACCACCGGCGCGCTCTTCGTCATGGTCGGCATGCTCGACGAGCGCGCGGAGAGCCGCGACCTTTCAGATTTCGGCGGCGTATGGGGCAAGGTCCCCGTGCTCGCCTTCTTCTTCCTCATCTTCAATATGGCCTCCGCCGGGGTGCCGGGGTTGAACAACTTCGTGAGCGAGCTGATCGTCCTGGTCGGTGTTTTCAAGGTCGCGCCCGCCGCCGCACTGGGGGCTTTTCTGGGGAGCGTCCTGACGCTCATCTACACGGTGCGCCTGGTGCAGGAGGTGCTCTTCGGCAAGGAGAGCAAACCGACGGTGCTCGCGGAGGTTTCGCTGAGAGAAGGAAGCGTGCTGGTTCTGCTAGCCGTGGTAGTTGTGTATCTTGGCGTGCACCCCGGGCCGGTGCTGGACCTGTTCAAGGCGCCTTTGGAGCTTCTGCTGAATAAGTAACCCCGGAACGCAGATGACCCAAACCTCCGTGGTTAGCTTTTGGAGCATTTAGAATGACCCTTACCGAACTATATTGCCTCTTGCCGATTGTGATCACGGGCTGCGCTGCGCTCTTCGTGCTGCTGTGCGGACCGCTGCTCCTTTCCTCGAGCCTTACCGCCATTGGGGTCACCGCTTCCGCTGCCGCCGGCATCTGGGCTGCCTTCACGGCACCCGCACCCATCCAGTGCATCCCGGGACTAGCCTTCACTCCGCTTGCCCAACTGCTGATCCCCCTCTTCAGCTTCGCCGCCGCGCTGACCCTGCTCCTCTCTCACGGCTACAACGAACGGCGCATCCTGAAGGGAGAGGAATATCCAGCGACCGTCCTCTTTGCGCTTTTCGCCATGTGCGTGCTTCCCTGCGCCACCAACATGCTGATCCTCTTCCTTGCGCTGGAGTCGGTCTCCTTCGCCTTCTACATCCTCGTCAGCATGGATCTCAACCGGGCGGAATCCGGGGAGGCGGGGCTTAAGTACCTCCTGATGGGAGCCGTCGCGGCGGCCTTCACCGCATTCGGCTTCGCTCTCATTTTCACGGGTAGCGGCACCCTCGCGCTTTCAGCAGCGCTTGCGCGCCCCGAGAACAGGGCCATCATCTCCGCCGGCTGGGGTGTCCTCATCCTCGGCATGGCCTTCAAGCTCTCGCTGGTCCCCGCCCATCTCTGGACGCCCGACGTCTACCAGGGCGCACCGTCGCCGGTCGCAGCCTTCCTCTCCACGAGCTCGAAGGTCGCCGCTGCAGCACTGCTTCTCATCCTGCTCGGGCACTTCCCCCCCATGGCCGAGCTGCGCGCCCCACTCGCCGCCCTCTCCGTTCTTTCCATGGTGCTCGGCAATCTCGCCGCCCTCAGGCAGACCAACATCAAACGGATGCTCGCCTACTCCTCGGTCGCACACATGGGATACCTGGCCCTCGCGCTACTGACCGGCTCTCGGGACGGCTATGCGGCGGTGCTTCTTTACGGCGCCATCTACACGGCCATGAACCTAGCCGCCTTCGGCGCCATCTCTTCGCTCTCTTTCGAAGAGGAGCGCGAGCAGATCACGGACTTCACCGGAATCGGCTTTACCGCCCCGGTCCGTGGCGGCGTACTTGCCCTCGCCATGATCTCGCTGGCCGGCATCCCACCGACTGCCGGATTTATAGGAAAGTTTTTCATCTTCTACTCGGCCCTTAAGGGTGGCTTGATCGCACTCGCCATCGTCGGCATCCTGAGCGCTGCGGCTTCCGCCTACTTTTATCTCAGGGTGGTTGCGCAGCTCTACATGCACCGCTCCGAGGCCCCCGCTCCCAAACCGGTCGGTTTCGCAGAAGGGCTCGCCCTTTGCGCAGCATCGGCCTGCATCCTCATCATCGGTGTCTATCCCGGCCCGCTCTTGGAAATGGTGGAAACGGCCTTGCGCTAGACCGGCGAATCAGTCCCCTCCACCGCCTGCGGCATCGCCCCATCATCGAAAACGCCCCTCCCCCCGGAGGGGGGAGGCTGGGAGGGGGGGAAGGCTGATAAAGCTGCTGCGCTCCCCCTCCCTGTCCCTCCCCCTCCGGGGGCGGGAACGCAACGCGCCTTCCTCAGAAGTCAGCCCCTGAATCCAAAATAAAAGAAAGCCCCGCTGGTCCTTAAACCGGCGGGGCTTTTTTGTTCAACATGGGAGGGCACTTTCAGTTGAGACTGTCCCGGAAGGAGTTCAGGTACTGCATGTCAAAGGAACCGTCCATCTCGCCATACATGATCTCAAGGGCGCTCTCCTTGGAAAGGGCCTGGCGATAGGACCTCGTCGTTGTAAGGGCGCTGAAGACATCGGCGATGGCCGTGATCTTGGAGCTGCGGGCGATGTCGTAGCTGGAAAGCCCGTCTGGATAACCGCTGCCGTTCTCCTTTTCGTGGTGATGCTTGACGATCCCCAGGGCCACTGGGGTGAAGATATCAAGATCCTTCAAGGTGCTGAAACCGTAGACCGGGTGCTTCTTTACCTCTTGGAATTCGGTAGCGGTGAGTCTTCCCGGTTTGTCCAGCAACTCCTTCGGGACGTAGACCTTTCCGTAGTCGTGGAAGAGCGACCCCATCCCGACGTCCATGAGTTCGTCGCTGCTCAGATCGAACATCCTCACATGCAGTGCTATCGAGTAGGTCGCCACCTGTACTGAGTGAACGTAGGTGTAGGTGTTGTGGTCGACCAAACTGCTGAGTGCCGGCATGACACCGTCCGACTTCATCACGTCGTCAAGTATGTGTTGGATGAGGTTCCGGCACCGCTCGACGTTCTGTTTAATCGCTATGGCCGGACTATCGAAAATCTCTTGTACGTAGTTTACCGATGCCTGATACAGCATCGCCTGCTTAACCTCCGGCTCCAGATTCTCGTCGTTCAGGGCTGCTGCGAGGTTGGCTTCGACGTACTGGTTGAAGATAGACATCTCCGCCGATTTCACGTAGAGGTGCGTCACGTTGTTATCCAGCAACCGCTCCTTATCCCACTGTGTAAAGGAGAGATCCGGATTCTTGTAGAGCACGTGGTTTTCGCCGTGCTTTATAAACAGCGATACGCCCGGCAGAGTTTCGGGTACCAAGGATTCCAGCTGGATCATCCTGTACATGCCGACCTCCTGAAGAGTTCTGTCCGGCCCCCGCTCAGCACCTGTCACAGTCCGACCGCTTATAATGTATTAGAAATCACAAATATCGTAGTCTATCATGTCTTTTCACAATTGCCGCACGTAGCCCCCCTTCCGCGCCTGCGCCTCACAAAGAAAAAGGGGGAGAAGCTTGCGCCCCTCCCCCTTCAACACTCCACTATGTGCCACCCGTTACCAGGTCTCCTCCGGTTCGCCCCAAAGGTTGAAGGCGATGTCGTCCAGAAGTTCGGCGATCCCCTCGCCGGTCGCGGCCGAAATCGGGAAAACCCTGATGCCGCGCTCCTCGAAGTAAGGGAGTACCTTCTCCAGGTTTTCCCGGACGTGCGGCAGGTCAATCTTGTTGATCACCACGGTCTGCCGCTTCTCGGCGAGCTCCGGGTTGAAGAGTGCGAGCTCGCGGTTGATCGCCTCGTACTCAGCAATCGGGTCCCGGTCGGGCATCCAGGAGAGGTCGAGCAGGTGCAGCAACTGCCCGGTGCGCTCCAGGTGCTTGAGGAAGCGGTGCCCAAGGCCCGCCCCCTCGCTCGCCCCCTCGATGAGGCCCGGGATATCGGCCATGACGAAGGTGCGGTAGTTCTTGTATTTCACGACACCCAGGTTCGGCTTCAGCGTGGTGAAGTGGTACTCGGCGATCTTCGGGCGCGCCGCGGAGATCTTGCTGATAAGCGACGACTTCCCGACGCTCGGCATCCCAAGAAGGCCGACGTCCGCCATGAGCTTCAGCTCGAGCCTGATCCAGCGCTCCTCACCCGGCTCGCCGGGCTGCGCGAACTTCGGGGCCTTGTGCGTCGCGGTCTTGAAGCGGGCGTTCCCCTGCCCGCCGCGTCCACCTTTGAGGAGCACGATTGAGGAATCCGGGTCGGTCATGTCGGCAAGCGTTTCGCCGGTCTCCGCGTCCTTGATCACGGTGCCCCGCGGCACCAGGATCTCCTTGGCGTCGCCATTGGCGCCGTGCCGGTCGCTCCCCATGCCGTTCTTGCCGCGCCCTGCCTTCTGGTGCGGGTGCTGGCGCAGGTCGAGCAGCGTCGCAAGGTGCGGCGACACCTTCACCACCACGTCGCCACCCTTGCCGCCGTCGCCGCCGTCGGGACCGCCCAGCGGTATGAACTTCTCGCGCCGGAAGGAGACGCACCCCCCGCCGCCGTCACCGGACTTCACATAAATCTTTACTTCATCAATGAAACTCATTAGGAACATTCCTGTGCAAACGGCAAAAGCCCGGACCTTGCGGCTCCGGGCTTTCACACTTTCGTCTTGCTGCGCTGGCTAGTTGGCCGGGTAGACGGAGACCTTCTTGCGGTCTTTGCCCATACGCTCGAACTTCACCACGCCCTCGATAAGGGCGAACAGCGTGTAATCCTTGCCGAGGCCAACGTTGTTGCCCGGGTGGATCTTGGTGCCGTGCTGACGGTAGATGATGTTGCCGGCTTTCACCGCTTCGCCGCCGAACTTCTTGCAACCAAGTCTTTGGCCGTCGGAGTCGCGACCGTTCCTGGAACTACCGACGCCTTTCTTGTGTGCCATTTTCTGCTCCTTCTGCCGGTAGCGGCCCTGATTCTAAAATCGCGGCTGCCGCACCGCCGTTTAAGATATTACCTAGGCGTTGATCTTCTCAATCTTGAGGATAGTCCTGAGTTGACGGTGCCCGTTAAGTTTCCTGGAGTTTTTCCGGCGCTTGGATTTGAAGACCAGAATCTTCTTGTCTTTGCCCTGCTCGACAATTTTGCCGACTACAGAGGCGCTGGGCACTAAAGGTGTTCCGATAACAACCTTATCGCCGCCAACCATCAGGATTTCGGAGAACTCAACGGTATCGCCTACCGCGCCCTCCAGTTTTTCGACTTTCAGAAAGTCGCCTTCGGAAACTTTATATTGCTTCCCTCCGGTTTTGACTACTGCGTACATGAACTTCACCACCTTTACACTAGATTTACAATTGAGCGGTCAAACTTATCTTGAAAAGTATTTTGAGTCAAGGTTTTTTTGTGACACGTGCAGTTTTTCTGTGAGAGACACACAGACTACCCGAGGTCTACAAATACCTCGTCACCGCGAATCTCTACAGGGTAGACCGTGAGAGGGCACTCCGGATGCTCAGGGCAGATGCCGGTCTCCAGGTCGAAGCGGTAGCCGTGACGCTGGCACGAGAGCTTCCCGACTTCCTTGACCAGCGCCCCCTGCAGCGGCGCCCCCTGATGCGGACACTCGTGCTCGCATGCGTAGACCTTCCCCTTGGTCTTCACCAGGAGGACCTTCTCCCCGCCCACTTCAACCAGTTTCTTGCCGAACTCCGGAATCTCGGAAACTTTCGCTGCGAATACCATGGAAATGCCTCCTTACCTTTTTAGTTCAAACAGCTCTTTTACCGGACATTGAATAAGCGAGTACGGCGAGCCCCGCGAATAGCAGCGGGATCCCGGCGAGTGCCGTAGGGGTTAGCCGCTCGCCCAGGAACAGTATCCCCAGGAGCGCCGCCATCAGTGGTTCCGCGAGCGAAAGGGTGACCGCTGAGGCAACCGGCACGCTGCGCAGTCCCATGGCGAAGAGACAATAGGAAAAGGCGGTGACCACCACGCCGAGGTAGAGCACGACGCCGATCCCACGCGGATGGGCAACCCAATGGAGATCCGCCATGAAGAGGATAGGGGCTAGGAGCAGGGCTCCCAGGCTGAAGACCACCGCCATGACTGCCTCTGAGGTGCGGCCGGGTAGGAGTACCTTGATGGCCATGGTGTAGCAGGCATAGGAAGTGCCGGCACCGAGAGCAAGGAGGACGCCCACCACGTCGATGGCGACCCCGCCTCCCCCGGTGACCAGGAGGCTGCAGCCGGCCAGGGCGAGCACGGTGGCGATGCCCCAGGCACGTCCCGGGCGCTCTCCCCGGACGACGAATCCGAGTATCCCGGCGATGACCGGCGAACTCCCGATGGCGACCAGGGTGCCGACGGCCACGCCGGTTCTGCTCACGGCGGTGAAGAAGGTGAGTTGGTAGATAGCGACGAAACCGCCCGCAGCCAGGGTGCCCCAGAAAGGCCAGCGTCCTTTGCCCAGGCCACCTCTCATGAAGGCGAGGGCCATGAGCGCCGCGCCCCCAACCAGCAGGCGCAATGCGCCGACGCTCCAGGGGCTGACGCCTTCTGGCGCTAGGGCCTGCGAGGTCCCCGAGGTCCCCCAAAGGGTGGCGGCAGCAAGGACGAGCAGGGCGCCGCCGGCATTGCGTGCGGCCGGCGCTGCTGCGGCTGCGGCTGCGGCGGTTTTTTCTGTCTGGTTGGCCATCGTTGCGGTGCGCTCTCTGAGCCCCTGTATCAATTGTTAAATCGGCCTAGCTGTGCTCGCGGGTGGCGTGGAAGTTTAGGTCCTTCCAGTTCTCCATGGTGTTGTCCAGGCGCCACTGGCTCCCGGCAAGGTACGCAAGGTTCCCTTCTCCGTCCAGGTAGAGGCTCATCGCCTCTTTCTTCTGGAACTCGTCGAGCCTCTTCCTATCGCCGGTGACCCAGCGGGCGGTGACGTAGGAGACCGGCTCGTAGGTCGCCTTGACGCCATACTCGTGCTCGAGGCGATGCATGACCACGTCGAACTGCAGCATACCCACCGCGCCCACGATCCAGTCGGCGCCCATCAGGGGACGGAAGACCTGGGTGGTCCCCTCCTCAGCGAGCTGCACGAGCCCCTTCTCCAGGGACTTCGACTTGAGCGGATTCAGGATGCGTACTTTACGGAAGTGCTCCGGTGCGAAGTTCGGGATACCGGTGTACTTTAGATCCTCACCCTGCGTGAAGGTGTCGCCGATCTTGATGGTGCCGTGGTTGTGGATGCCGATAATGTCGCCCGCGTAGGCCTCGTCGACGTTGGTGCGGTCCTGGGCCATGAAGATGGTGGCGTTGGAGATCTGGACTTCGCGGCCAAGACGCAGGTGCTTCACCTTCATGCCGCGCACGAACTTGCCGGAGCAGATGCGGAAGAACGCGATTCGGTCGCGGTGCGCCGGGTCCATGTTCGCCTGGATCTTGAAGGTGAACCCGGTGAAGGGCTCCTCGTAGGGGGAAACGGTACGGGTGGTGGCTTCGCGCGGCAGCGGCGACGGCGCGTTCTCCACGAAGGAATCGAGCAATTGCTGCACGCCGAAGGTGTTGATGGCGGAGCCGAAGAAGACCGGCGTCTGTTTCCCGGCCAAGTAGGCCTCGGCGTCAAACGGGTGCGCCGCTCCTTCCAGGAGCTCGACGTCGTTACGCAACTCCTCCACCTGGCTCCCCAGCAGCTCGTCAAGAAGCGGGTCTTCCAGACCCTTCACCGTGATGACCTCCCCGACGCCGCGGTCCGCCTCGGGGTCGTAGAAGGTGATCTCCTTGGTGTAAAGGTGGTAGGTGCCGCGGAAGCGTTTTCCCATCCCGATGGGCCAGGTCATGGGCGCGCACTGGATCTTCAAGGTGCTCTCGATGTCGTCGAGCAGGTCGAGCGGCTCGCGTCCCTCACGGTCCAGCTTGTTGATGAAGGTCATGATCGGCGTGTTGCGCAGACGGCAGACCTCGAGGAGTTTCTTCGTCTGGCTTTCGACACCCTTCACGGAGTCGATGACCATGAGCACCGAGTCAACCGCGGTCAGGGTACGGTAGGTGTCCTCGGAAAAGTCGTTGTGGCCGGGAGTATCCAGGAGGTTGATCTCGAAATCGCGGTAGGTGAACTTCATGACCGAAGAAGTGACCGAGATGCCACGCTGTTTTTCCATCTCCATCCAGTCGCTCGTGGCATGCCGCGCCGACTTTCTCGCCCGGACCTCGCCCGCCTGCTGGATGGCACCGCCGAATAGCAACAGCTTCTCGGTTATGGTAGTCTTACCGGCGTCCGGGTGACTGATAATGGCGAAGGTGCGCCGCTTCTCTATCTCTTGTTCGTGGTACCGTATCAACTTAAACTCCCGTTAAAATTCTCTGGACAAACGAAAGGCGAAGAGGGTATCTTCGCCAAGCGCTACAACGTGGCATAATTGCACAGCAAGCGCCTAAAGAGCAATAACTTTTTTCGGGCGGAACCGACCATGAACGACATCTACCAGAGGTTGCAACTTGCCGACGAGCAACGTGACCGCGCCGAGATCCTCGCGACCCTGGCTGCCATACGCTCCGGCAAGCTGAAAAACGACCTCAGGCTCCTCAACTTCTACCGTGAAGTGCCGGTAAGCTACGGTGCGGAAGTCCTCACTATCGAAGAAAATGATGCCGAACTTCTGGTGCACCAGGTGCAGGCCGTTGTCATAGCGCAGGAAAAGCTGACCGTGCTGAAGAGCAGCCATTTCCGCAGAGATGTGGTCGCCTCCGTTACCTACGTAAATGTAGAGAAATCGCGGGTCATCCTCTCCAATCCGGGTTACACGCTGGTCCGCGCCGACCGCCGCATGTCGGTGCGCGTGCAGCTTGGGGTGTCCATCAAGGCCTGGTTCGCCGCGCCGGAACTTGAGGCGACGGTGCGCGGCAAGCTGCACGACATGTCGCTCACCGGCATGTCCATGGACGTCGAACGCAACCCCGGTCTCCCCCTGAGCCAGAAGGGAGAACTCTCCATCGCCCTTCCCACCGGTACCATCGTTATCGCGGCATCGCTTTTAAAGGTGTTCGAGAGGGACGGCAGCTGCCGGCTCGTCTTTGAAATAGCGCCCACGCGTTCCGAGGAGCTCAACATCTCGCAGTACATATTCCAGCGCCAGGTGGAGATCATCAAAGAGCTCAAGGATCACCCCGGCGTCACCACCTGACTCCATGTTTTTTGATAGCCACTGCCACCTGGATGACCCGCAACTCCGGCCCCGCCTCGACACGCTCATCCCGGAGGCGGAACACGCCGGTGTGACCGCCTTCCTGGTCCCGGGCGTTGCCCCGGAAGGCTGGCCGGAGATCGAAACACTCGCCCTTCGCTACCACCAGGCCCTACCCGCCTACGGCGTACACCCCATGCACGCCGACCAGCTCACCCCCACAACCCTCTCGGAACTCAGACGCTACGCTCCGTTCGCCACGGCCATAGGAGAAATCGGGCTCGACTACCTGCTCCCTTCGCCATCCCGCAAAATGCAACAGGAGGCCTTCCGGGCCCAATTGGAGATCGCCCGCGAAGCAGGGCTCCCCGTGCTGCTGCACTGCCGCCGGGCCTTTGACGACCTGATCGCCATAATCAGGGAAGCGGGGATCCAGGCCTACGGCGGCGTGATGCACTCCTTTTCCGGCAGCGTGGAAACGGCAATGATCTGCCTGCGGCTCGGGCTGCACATCTCCCTCTCCGGCACCGTCACCTACCTGAACGCCAGGCGACCGGTCGACGTCGCGGCCGCCGTCCCCCTTGAGTGGCTACTGCTCGAGACCGATGCGCCGGACCTCTCGCCGGAGCCCCATCGTGGGGAGGTGAACGTTCCCGCCCATCTCCTGGCCACGGCGCGGCGGGTCGCACAGATCCGTGACATGCCGGTCGAGGAACTCGCCCGCATTACGTCGGAAAACGCCAGACGGCTCTTCAAGCTCGACCAGCCACTGCGCCCCCGCCCCTGACATTAGGCTGTATTCACTCGTTTTTTCGGGTATTTGACCTCCCCGGTCCCTTCGATATACTCTTTGCCAAGCAATCCCACTGAAGCCTACGGAGGTGCAGCCATGTTCAAGGAGTACACACTGCAGGAAGCATTGAAGCTGGCGATCAAGACCGAGAAGGAGAGCATGGACTTCTACCGGCGCGCGGCTTCGGTGAGCAAGGACGAAAGATCGAAGAAGGTTTTCGACCTTCTGGCCGGCGAAGAGGTCAATCACCTGAAGGCCTTCTTCGATTACTACCGCGGAGGCGACCTGGGTGACATCGACACCTATCTAGCTTCGCCACCGGACAAGCAGTCGGCCACCCACCTCGCCCTGGAGCAGGCGATTGCGGCCGACAGCCACGAGCAGAAGGCGCTGGAGATCGCGCTCAAGGAGGAGAAGGCCTGCATCGACTTCTACACCATCCTGGTGAAGGACGTGGTGGACCCGCTGGTGCGCAAGGTGTTTGAAACGGTCATCAGGGAGACTCAGGGGCACTATGACATGATCGAGGACGAGTACATGCGCGTCATGACCATGGTGCACAGCTCGGATCAGAACATCTATGTGAGAGAGTAAGGAAAGGCGCCCGAAGGGCGCCGGCGCCTGGGCAGCGGCACAGGCCGGCCTGCCGTGGACCTGATGGACGCTGCAAGTGCAATAAAAAGAAAGCCTCCGCACCTTTTGGTGCGGAGGCTTTTGTTTTTTACCGGCCTCGGCCTGCTGTTTAGACTTAGCTTCTAGGCCACGTACTGGGCGTAGTACCCTTTCACCTTCGCCAGGTAGCCCCTCGTCTCGCGGGGAAGGCTCTCGGTGCCGTGACGGTCCACGTTGCCGGGGCCCCAGTTGTAGGCGGCTAGTGCCTCATCCACGTTGCCGTTGTACCGCTGCAGCATGTCCTTCAAAAACCGGGTCCCGGCCATGACGTTTTGCTCGGGATCAAAGGGGTCGGTGACACCCAGCCCGCGCGCGGTGGCGGGCATCAGCTGCATAAGCCCCTGCGCACCGGCGGAACTCACGGCCCGCGGGTTGAAGCCGCTCTCGGCCTTAATCACGGCCCGGATCAGCCCGCTGTCTACCCCGTAACGCCTGCTTGCCTTATCTATGATCGCATCCGTGCCGCTGTCCGCACCGGAAACCGGCACCTCCGGCAGACGCCCGGCCGCGAAATTTGACTGCTGCGCCTGGAAGGCCCCCTCGGGACCATGGTCGACTGCGGGCTCCCCACCCCCGGCCGCTACACTCCCGGATGGGAGCTGCTCAAGGAACCGATTCAACAGCCCCTGCACGTTCACGGAACGGGACGGCGCCGCAGGCGCATTAGCATCACTACCTATATCGAGGGCGGAACTCAGCATCTTGAGGCGCAACACTTCGGCCGCAGCTTCCGGCGTCACCTCGCCTCCGGACGCTTTCGATGCCAGCATCTCCTCAAACGGAACAGCCGCACCCGTATTCCCGGACGCGGCTATCCCCTTCTTGGTTGCTTCGACGCCGCCAGGCGCCGTGGTTACCGGATTTATCGACATCAGACCCCCTGTTACGGGGAAACCGGATGCTCCCCGTAGACCAGTTTTTTCTTCTTCAGCTTCTCGATCAGCGTGGTCCGCTTCAGATTCAAAAGCTCGGCGGCTTCCTTCTTGTTACCGCCGCTTCGCTCCAGAGCCTGCAGGATCAGCCGGTTTTCGAACTCCTCGACGGCGCTGTTCAGGCAGAAACCGTCGTCGGGGAGGTTGATCATGTGCTCGCCGTGCACCGCCGGGGTGCTGCGACCGCCGCGGTACTTCTCGGGAAGGTCGTGGATGTTGATCACCCCGCTCCCCTTGATGATCACCAGGCGCTCGACCAAGTTTTCCAGCTCACGGACGTTGCCGGGCCAGTCGTAGCTCCCCAGTATCTCCATGACCTGCTTGTCAAAACCCTGCACCTTGCGCTGCTTGCTCCGGTTGAACTTCTCCAGGAAGCTGTTCAAAAGCAGCGGGATGTCTGCGCCGCGCTCTCGCAGAGGGGGGAGCATGATCGGGATCACCGAGAGCCGGTAATACAGGTCCTCGCGGAACTCTTTCGACGCCACCATGTGGTCCAGGTTCTGGTTGGTGGCGGCGATGATCCTCACGTCCACCTTTTTGGAGCGGGTGGAACCCACCGGCTCCAGTTCCCTGCTTTGCAGCACGCGCAGCAGTTTGACCTGGAGGTTCGCCTTCATGTCCCCGATCTCGTCCAGGAACAGGGTACCCTTGTCGGCCATCTCGAAACGGCCGACGCGCGTGGCGACGGCACCGGTGAAGGACCCCTTCACGTGGCCGAAGAGCTCGCTCTCCAGAAGCTCGTCCGGGATCGCCGCACAGTTGAGGGCGACGAAGTTCTTGTCCGAGCGGTTGGAGAGGTCATGGATGGCTCGCGCCACCAGCTCCTTGCCGGTCCCCGACTCACCCTGGATCAGCACGGTGGAATCGGAGGTGGCGACCTTCTCGATCATCTCGAAGAGCGAGAGCATCTTCTCGCTTTCCCCGATGATGTTGTTGAGAAGCGCCCTGTTCTTTATGCAAGGCTTGGACCGGAAGCTCTTGCTCTGCAGCGCCTGGTGCTCGAGACCGCGCTTGACGTGCGTCTCCAACTCCTCAAGATTGAAGGGTTTTTCCAGATAGAAAAAAGCCCCCGCCTTCAGGAGATTAGCCGTCATCTCGTTATTGGCGAAGGCGCTGTAGGCTATGGTGACAATCTCCGGACGGAGCGACTTCAGCTGCCGGATGAACTCCAGTCCGTTCACCCGCGGCATCATGATGTCCGTGATGACCATCTGCACGTCGTGCGTTTCTATCTTCTGCAGGGCATCCTGCCCATCAAAGGCCTGGTAAACCTGGTACCCCTTGTAGCTCAGGAAAGCGGCCACGAAGTCCCTGGTTTTCTTATCATCATCTGCTATCAGTATTTTCGGCGTTTCCATCATTTCCCCGGATTTCGTTAAAGTTGCCTCGAAATAAGCCGATACAAAAACGGTCCGATCGAAACTATAGCGAGTTCTCCCCCCAATGTCAATTAAATGACTTGCCAGGGAAGTCACCCATGTCAATTTTTTGCTGACAGGGGTGTCGGGACGGCAACTACCATGGGCCGGACCGCTCGGGACGGGCCTTTGCAGAAGAAGTCGCCTGAATTCGTTAGAGAAAAAAAATATTCAACCTTTATCCGGCATGGCCGATTAGCACAGTATGGCGGGCGCCCGCGCCCGTAGAGATTTCAGCGCAGACGGAGGGTCCATGGAGACCGCACTCACTAAGGTAAAGAGCGAAGAGTACGGGGGCGAGCTGATCCAACTGGTGAGCTTCAACCTCGAGAAGGAAGAGTACGGGATCAACGTCCTGATGGTGCGTGAGATCATCCGGATGCTCAACATCACCCGCGTCCCGAACACGCCGCACTACGTGGAAGGGGTCATCAACCTGCGCGGCAAGGTCATTCCCATCATCAACCTGCGCAAAAAGTTCGATCTCATGGAGAACGACTACGACAAGCGCACCCGCATCATGGTGATGGAGGTGGTGGGTGAGCTGATGGGCTTCATCGTTGACGAGGTCTCCGAGGTTATCCGCATCTCGGAAAAAGAGATCCAGCCTCCCCCCCCGGTCGTTTCCAGCGGCATCGAGCAGGAGTGCATGGCCGGCGTCATCAACCAAGCTAACCGGCTCCTGGTCCTGCTCGACCTGGAGAAGATGTTCACCGCCGACGAGCGGCGGCTGTTCACCAACGTAGGATAAGGCACCAACAGGGGAAACGGTTTCCCCTTCCCGGAGCGCAACATGGCCATAGATTGCGAAGATCAGGAGCTACTTGACGGTTTCCTAGCCGAAACCACCGAACTCCTGGAAAAACTAGACGACGACCTGATCACCCTGGAGAAGAGCCCGGAAGACGCGGATCTGATGAACCGGATCTTCCGCTCCATCCACACCGTGAAGGGGGCCTCCAGCTTCCTCGGCTTCGACATGCTCGTCAAGGTCACCCACAAGACCGAGGACGTCCTGAACCGTCTGCGCAAGGTCGAGCTCAGACTGAACCCGGAGATCATGGACGTGATCCTCGAGGCGGTCGACCTGGTGAAGACCCTCGTAGCCGACATAAAGGCGGGCGAGATCGTCGAGCGGGACCTCGAGGGAACCATCAACAAACTGATCCCGTATCTCTCCGAGAACGCGGTCGAGGCGACCGTGCTCGCCCCCGTGTTCGCACCAAAGCAGGAGAGCGCACCAGCTGCCCCCTCCTCTGCGGCCGAGCCGGAACCGGTGATCGAACCCGCGGCGGCTGAGCCTCAGCAGGCGGCAGCTCCACAGCAGGCGGCTCCTCCGCCGCAGCCGAAACCGCAGCCGGTTAAGGAAACGCCCAAGCCCGCCCCTCCCAAGGGGGGCGAGGATCTTGCTGACAACTCCACAGTCAGGGTCGACGTGAAGCGTCTCGACGACCTGATGAACCAGGTGGGCGAGCTGGTGCTGGAGAGAAACCGCATGATACAGCTCCACAGCGATTTCCAGACCGGTCTGGACCCCACCGGCTTCGGGGACGATTTCGGCAAGCTATCCAAAAGGCTCAACTTCGTCACCTCGGAACTGCAGATGCAGGTCCTCAAGATGCGCATGCTTCCGGTGGAGAAGGTCTTCAAGAAGTTCCCGCGCATCGTAAGGAACCTCGCCCGCGACCTCGGCAAGGAAGTGGACCTCATCATCTACGGTGAGGAGACCGAACTGGACCGCTCCGTCGTCGACGAGATCGGCGATCCGCTCATCCACCTGATCCGTAACGCGCTGGACCACGGCCTGGAGACTCCCGACGAACGCCTCGCCGCCGGCAAGGGACGTACCGGCACCGTGGTACTCTCCGCCGCCCACGAGGGAAACCAGATCGTCATCAGCATCAAGGACGACGGCCGCGGCATCAACCCGGACAGGATCGCGAGGAAGGCGATCGACAAGGGGCTCGTCAGCGAGGAGCAGGTGGCTGCCATGGGGACCCGCGAAATCCTCGACCTCATCTTCCTCCCCGGCTTCTCCACCAAGGAGCAGACGACCGACCTCTCAGGGCGCGGCGTCGGCATGGACGTGGTGCGCACCAACATCAGGAAGCTGAACGGCATCATCGAGATCAAGAACGAGCTCGGCCACGGCAGTGAGTTCATCCTGAAACTGCCGCTTACCCTGGCCATCATCCAGTCGCTCTTGGTCGAGGTCGAGGGTGAGGTCTACTCGATCCCGCTCGCCTCGGTCATCGAGACCATGCGGGTGAGCAAGAAGGAATTCCACATGATCGGCGGTCAGGAGGTGCTCAAGCTCAGGGACTCGGTGCTTCCGCTTTTGCGCCTTCAGCAGGCCTTCGGCGTCAGCGAGGTCTACTCGGAGCGCGACACCTGCTACGTGGTAATCGTCGGCGTAGCCGAAAAAAGAATCGGCCTGATCGTGACCAGGCTCCTCGGGCAGCAGGAGGTCGCGATCAAGTCGCTTGGCAAGTTCCTGGCCAACCTCCCCGGGATAGGCGGTTCGACCATCATGGGAGACGGCAGGGTAGCACTGATCGTGGACCCGATCGGTCTGGTCGGGGGCGGGGCAGCCTGAGGGGACAACAATGGCCTTAGACATGAAACCATTTGACGCTAAGAGCGCCCCGAAGATTTCCGATAAGGATTTCGAGCAGCTTCGGGACTACATATACAACGTCTGCGGCATCTACTTCCACAGCAGCAAGAAGTACTTCCTGGAAAGCAGGCTGGCGCGCAGGATGGAAGGAACCGGCTGCAAGACGCATGCGGACTACTACCAGTTCGTGCGCAGCCCGGCCACCGGCCGCAGTGAACTCTCAAAGCTCCTCGATGAGATCACCACCAACGAGACCTGCTTCTTCAGGAACATGCCCCAGTTGAACGCGCTAGAGAACAAGTTCCTGCCGGAGATCGTCGCGGCCAAGGGGAAGATCGGCTTCAAGAAGCTCCGCATCTGGAGCGCCGGTTCATCCTCCGGGGAAGAGGCCTACACCATGGCGATGATCCTCCTCGAAAAGCGGCAGACCCTCTTGAAGGACTGGATCATCGAGATCGTCGGGACCGACATCAACGAGACGGTGCTGGCGCAGGCCCGCGAGGGGGTCTACAACAGCTACTCGGTGCGCAACACCCCGGACTACTACCTGAAGAAGTACTTCAAGGAGGAGGCTCCCGGGAGGTTCGTGCTCTCTCCCGAGGTGAAGAAACTGGCCACCTTCAACCAGCTGAACCTCTACGACGACAACAAGATGCTCTTCATGAAGAGCTTCGACTTTATCTTCTGCGCCAACGTGCTGATCTACTTCGACACATCGTCGAAGAGCAAGGTGGTGCAGCACTTCTACAACAACCTGCAGCCGTATGGCTACTTCTTCGTGGGGCAGTCCGAGTCGCTGCACGGGGTGAACGACAAATTCAAGACCGTACACTTCCCCGGCGGGTTCACCTACAACAAGTGAGGACGATGCGATGGATAAAAAAGCCATGATGCAGACCGCCCAGGAGATGGTCGAGAGTTTCGTAGACCTCCCAACCATCCCGCACGTGGCCACCCGGGTGATCGAGCTCCTGGACCGCCCCGGTGTCGAGCTGGACGAGGTGGCCGACATGATCCTGGCCGACCAGGTCCTCGCGGCACGAGTCATCAAGATGGTGAACTCCCCGCTCTACAAGCCGGCGAACGAGATCAAGTCGGTGAAGAGGGCCCTTATCTACTTAGGCTTCCGCCACATCCGCGAGCTTGCCTTTACCTGCTCCTTCGTCGACGTCTTCGAAGGAAGGGACGGCATCTTCGACGTGCGCTCCTTCTGGGAGCACTCCTTCGGCGTGGGGGTCGTGGCCAAGATCATCGCCCAGCGGGTGCGCTATCCGGACACCGAGAAGGCCTACCTCGTCGGTATTGTGCACGACATCGGTGAAGTCTTCCTCTCCTTCTACCGCAAGGACGCCTTCCGCTCCCTGCTCGATTCCGTCAAGGGGCAGCCCTTCCGGCTGGTGGACAAGGAGGCGGAGTACCTCGGCACCTCCCACAGCGAGATCGGCTACTGCATCGCGAAGAAATGGAACTTCCCGGCCGACTACTGCGAGGTGATCGCGCTGCACCACGCACCGGAAGACGCGACCATCGATCCGACGCTCTGCGCCATCGTCAACCTGGCCGACCTCTTCTGCTCGGTGCGCCAGCTCGATTACGGCGGAACCTCCTGGGTCTCCTTCAATCTGGCCGAGGAGAAGGCCTGGGCCATCCTAAGGTCTTACGCCCCGAGCCTCGCCGATCTCGATGTCGAACGTTTCTGCTACGAGCTCGATGACCGCGTCCCGGAAATCCAGGACATGGTCAAGTCGATCTTCCAGGGGATAGGAGCCTCAGAACCGTCATGATGCCAGCAATGCCGAAAAAGCTCAGGGTGCTGATCGTCGACGATTCCTCCTTCATGCGCATGGCGATCCGGGGCATCCTCTCCAAGGCCCCCGGCGTCGAGATCGTCGGCATCGCCGCGGACGGCATGGAAGGGGTCGACAAGGCACTCGCCCTCAAGCCCGACCTCATCACCATGGACGTGGAGATGCCCCGCATGGATGGCATCGCCGCGTTGAAGCAGATCATGGCGAAGCAGCCCACCCGGGTGATCATGGTCTCCACCCTCACCTGCGAGGGGGCCCGTTCCACCTTCGAGGCGCTCGAGGCGGGCGCCTTCGACTACGTCCCCAAGAACGTCAGCGACAACAAGGACGCGCAGGCGGTGTTCCAGAAGGCGCTTCTTGAAAAGGTCCAGGAAGCCTCGGTGAGCAGTATCCCGAAGCGTCCGGGCATGGGTATCGTGCAACGCGTCACCCCGGCGCCGGCGGTCCGCCCTTCCCAGTTCGCCCACCGTCGCATCGGCTGCGTCGGCATCGGCGCCTCGACCGGTGGGCCGGTCGCACTCCAGGAGGTCATCTCCCGTATCCCGGTTAACTTCCCGCACGGCATCGTCGTCGCCATCCACATGCCAAAGGCCTTCACCGGCCCCTACGCCGAGCGTCTCAACGCCAAGTGCTCCCTCACCGTCAAGGAGGCCGTGGACGGAGATATCGTAAAGGGAGGACAGGTGCTGGTCGCGCCGGGTGGGATGCACACGACGCTGGTCAAACAGGGGAACAACATCGTGGTGAAGACCTCGCCGACGAGCGAGTTCCCGCAGTACATCTACATCCCCTCGGTGGACCAGATGATCACCTCGCTCGCCGACGCAAGCAACGGCGCCATGCTCGGCGTGATCCTGACCGGTATGGGAAACGACGGTTTCAAGGGGATGAAACATCTGAAGGAAAAGGGGGGGCTGACCCTCGTGCAAAACGAGGCAACCTCGACGATCTACGGCATGCCGCGCGCATGCATCGACGGGAAGGTGGCCGACGTGGTGCTTCCGCTGGACCAGATCGGTTTCGAGATCGGCAAGATAGGTTAGACGCTAACGCCTGGCCTCCACCAGGAGGCCGCGTTTTTTTACCGTGACGCTGCAGCGGGAGAACCCCTCCCGCTTCAGGCGGAACAAGAGGCAGGGAGCGGCGATCGCCCTTGTCTCCGCGAAGAAGAGACGCAACTCCCCCCGCCCATCCAGGAACAGCCCCATCCCCCCACGGATCTCGCCCGGCTCGCACTCGCGCTCCTCCCCCATCGCTGCGGGTTGCGCTTTACCCCCCTTCGACGGCAGCAGGCAGAGGCAGATGAGATGCAGGGTGCGCAGCGCTCGACGCATCAGGAGCCTTGCCCCGCTTCGGCCGCCTGTTCGACCGCACATGCAGCAGGCTCGCCCTCTTTCTTCCCCTTGACGCGTCCGCCCCAATAGACGCCGGCCACCACCAGCATCCCGCCGAACAGTTGCGGCAGCACCACCTTCTCGCCTAAGAGCCACGCGGCTTGCAACGCACCGAAAAGCGGGACGAGGTTCACGAACACCGCCGCCCTCGATGCACCGATGAGCCCCACCCCCTGGTACCACCAGACGAATCCTATTACCGTACCGAGGAGGGCGAGCTGCAGGATGGCAAGCCATCCGACCCAGGAAAATGCCGGCCATGGACCGCCCAGCAGCGCATGTTCCACCAGGGCAGCGGGCACCAGAAGGAGCGTTCCGAAGAGAGCGGCGTAAGCCGTCGCCGCGAGTGGCGTGAAGGCGCCGAGCGCCTTTTTGCCGAGGATCGAGTAGAGCGCCCAGCAAAGGGGAGCCCCGAGCATGATGAGGTCCCCCTTGTTGAAGGCGAAGTTGGCAATCACCGCGAAGGAGCCTTTCGAAATGACGATGGCGACGCCGAGGAGGGAGATGAGAAGCCCCGCCGCCTGGGTCGGGCTCACCCGCTCCCTGAGCCAGAGCGCCGAGAGCACCGCGGTCAAGAGCGGGTTGATGGCGACGATGAGCGCGCCGCTTGTCGCCGTGGTGAGTTTCAGGCCGGTGAAAAAGACCGCGTTGTAGCAGAAGATGCCGGTGAGCCCCAGGCTGAAAAGGAGTGCTAACTCCCGGAAGGTTTTCGGAGCGGGGAAGCTGCGTTTCTCGCGGCGTGCGTGCCAGACGGTGAGAGACACCAGGCAGAGTGCGGCGATGGCGAAGCGGCTGCTTGCCGCGAAGAAGGGGGGTGCCTCACGGACCGCAAGGCGCGCCGCCACGAAGGTCCCTCCCCAGAAAAAGGTTGTAAGAACAAGCTTCAGATAGACCGACTTCAAAGTGCCGCTCATCCCCGGCACCCCTTCTTCCGGGCGGTGCACTCCAACATCCGCCACCCGTTCATTACTGCCATCCGTTCCAAAAATCCTCCCGTCCCTGCCTTTAAAACCAGCGGATCGTCTCGTGTTCCATGTCGATCTGGTAGCGGTGCCTGCGCAGGAAGTCCATCCCGAGCAGCCCGTCATGCATCCCGGACGCGCCACCGTAGGAGATGAGCTCCACTTCCATCGGCCCGTGCGTGTTGGGACCTACCGTCAGCGCTTCCACCTTCACGATCCTGGAGCGGACCATGCGGCCGTCGGCAAGCTCCGCCAGTGCGCTCCTCGCAGAGAGTAAATCAAGGGGGAGCCTCGTGGCAACTGTTTCGTGCAGCGCCGTCCTGGTCGCACCGGTGTCGAGCACGAGCTCGAGCCGTACCGAGGCCCCGCCTTGCCGCACCGTGACCGGCACGAGCACCTGGTTATCGACCACTCGGACTCGGGTGATTCCTTCACCGGTTACAGACGCTACTGCTCCCGTGGACTGCTTTTCCGCACGTGGGGCCGCGGTCTCGACAGCGCTTCTTTTCCCACCGTCGGCTTCCTGCGTCCCGGCCTGGGAAGGTGCCGCTCCCTGCGCCCCCCCCTGCCCTTGCCGCTGTACATTCTCCTGCGGGGCCTCCGCCTGCGCGACAGCGGTGCGCGTCGCCGGCGGTGTGGCCTCCGGCAGGAACAGGTATCCCCCCGCTGACACAAGACCAAGGGTAAGGGCAACACCGACGAACTTCCATGCTTTCGCGTGTCGCCGCTCCTGGCTCGCGACCGCCTTACCCGACAGCTCCTTCGCGTAAGCTGACAGCTTTTTCTCGATCAAGGGATCAGGGCATTCCGCCGCAAGGGAGGTGAGCACTTCGACGCCCCTTTGATCCCCGGCTCTCGCCACCGGCATCGCCACGACGCCAAGCAGCTCGAGCACCGCGGTCTGCACACGGCGTCGCTCATTCGGCTCCAGCGCCTTCCCCAGTTCCGGGAGCACCACGTTTCCGATGTCGGCAAGGGCAGCCAGGAGCAACTCCAGCCTACTCGCCGCGCCCCCCCCTTCCCGCATCTCGAGGGCGACCCTTTCCTTTATCCCCGCGCACAGATGCTCGATATCCATGGAGATCACCCGTACCTGCCGCGTCTAGTGGTATGAACCGCATCCGTCATTCGGCTTGACGACAGGACATTCTAGCGCAATAAGCGCCGACCGTCCGGTCCCATGCCGGGATCACTCTCCTTGCACGTCAGCCTTTTGCAATTCAAGGTTTTCGCAGTCCATGGTCGCTGCCAGGCGCACCACGTAACCCATGATTACCAGCGCCGCTACCCAGGTAACGAGCAAGATGCCCAACCAGATGCCGGAAAGCCCTAGACCGAGCACATCCGCTAGGAGGTAGAAGACCGGGATCGGGAAGACGATCTGCCGTGCGAGCCCGATAACGAGCGGGATAGCAGGGCGCTTCAGCCCCTGCAGTACGGAAACGCTCGTGTAGAGGATCACGTAGGCGATGAAGACGAATGCCTCGATATGCAGATATCCGACCCCGATGGCAACGACCTTCGGGTCCTGGCTGAAAAGCCGCATCAGCGGCCCGGCAAAGAGGAAAACGGCCGCGGTGCCGAAAGTCATGAGGATGATGCCGGCACGCAGCGCGGTCCGTATGGTCAGCACCACGCGCTCATACTGCCGAGCACCGCTGTTCTGGGCGACGAGGGCCAGCGTCGCCACGTTCATCCCCATCACCGGGAGAAGGGCGATCTGCTCTATACGGGTAGCGATGCCGTAGGCGGCAACCGCGTCGGAGCCGAAGCGCCCCACGAACCAGGTGATCACGAAGATGCCGATCGCTACCGTCATCATGTTGAGGCTGGAGGGGAAGCCTTGCTTTGCAAGCATGACGTAGGCGTGTCGGTCCGGGATCAGCTCGCGCAGCCGGAAGCGGGAGAGCATGCCGGCGCGTTTCACCCGCACCAGCATGTAGGCGTTGCCGATGGCCTGCACCAGCACCGTGGCCCACGCGATGCCGGGAAGCCCCATGGCGGGGATGCCGAGGCCGCCGTACATGAACCAGGGATCGAGGGCGAGGTTCAGGAAGAAACCGAGCACGAGGTAGTTGCGGAAACTGCGGCTGTCCCCGGTGGCGTTCAGGATCGCGTTCAGGACGTAGTTCACCAGAAAAAAGATGCTGCCGGCGAAGATGCAGTTCATGTACTGCAGGGCGAGGTCCTTGACGACCGCCTTTGCGCCCAGCAGGTCGAAGAGCAGGGGTGCCAGGGCAAGGCCGACTACGGCAAGGAGCACCCCGTGCACGAGACCGAAGGAGACGGTCTGGCCGGAGAGGTGGCGCGCACCTTCCCGGTCCCCCGCGCCGAGGGCGTGGCCGATGAGGGCTGTGGCCCCGGTGGAGATGCCGGCGCCTATGGCGATGATCAGGAAGAAGACGGGGAAGGAAAGGGAAAGCGCCGCCAGTGCATCGGTGGAGATCCGTCCACCGTAGAAGGTGTCCACCACGTTGAACATGGTGTTGAAGAAATAGCCGACGCTCGTCGGCAGGGCGATCTTGCGGATCAGTGCCGGGATCGGGTTTTTCAGCAGGTCGTAGCCGGGGTCATGCATGAAATGCCTCGTACATTGCGGCGGGGTTGTCCGGTCAAGCCGGCTTTCTCCGGCAGTCAGACCAGTCTGACCAGTCGGACGGGTCGGACGGGTCGGACGCCGGTGGGCGCCTGGCCAAGCCTGAAAGCTTTAAGATTACCCGTTCGCCGGACAAAAAAAAAGAGCGGACGAGCCGCTCTTTTCATTTGACGCTTTGTGCGTGAGGCTTAACGCCCGCCCGCCTTGCCTGCCACCTGCACCCTGATCAGGGCGCGCTCGAGGGCGGCCTGGTAGATGCGGAAGTTCTTGTCGTCCGAGGTGAGCGACTTGAGCTCGGTCTCGGCGCGGCCAAGAGCCGCCTTCGCACGCTCCAGATCGATCTCGTCGGCCCTCTCGGCGGTCTCGACCAGGACGGTTACTTGGTCGTTCTCCACTTCGAAGTAGCCCCAGTTGAGCGCCAGATGGTGCAGCACGCCGTCCTTTTTGTAGGCCAGCTCGCCGATCTTCAGCGAGGTGAGGAACGGGGCGTGGCCCGGAAGGACGCCGAACTCGCCGAGAGCACCGGTCGCGGTGATCTCGTCGACCTCTTCGGAGAGGACCTTCTTGTACGGGGTTACCAGTTCAACCTTCAGTTTTTCAGCCATATAAACCTCTTGAGGCAAAGGTGGGGGCGGAACTCGTGCTCCGCCCCAAAACCTTCAGCCGTACCAGATTAATTACACCGCAAGCTTCTGAGCTTTCTCGATGGCTTCCTCGATGGTGCCGACCATGTAGAAGGCCTGCTCCGGAAGGTCGTCGTGCTTGCCGGCGATGATTTCCTGGAAGCCCTTGATGGTGTCCTTCAGCTCGACGTACTTGCCCGGGGAACCGGTGAAGGCCTCTGCAACGTGGAACGGCTGGGAGAGGAACTTCTGGATCTTACGGGCGCGGGCAACGACCAGCTTGTCCTCTTCGGAAAGCTCGTCCATACCGAGAATCGCGATGATGTCCTGGAGGTCCTTGTACTTCTGAAGTACGTACTGAACCTGACGGGCAACACCGTAGTGCTCGTCGCCGATGACCTGCGGATCGAGGATCCTGGAGGTCGAGTCGAGCGGGTCAACCGCCGGGTAGATGCCGAGCTCGGCGATCTGACGGGAAAGAACCGTGGTCGCGTCGAGGTGGGCGAAGGCGGTTGCCGGAGCCGGGTCGGTCAAGTCGTCGGCCGGTACGTAGATCGCCTGGACCGAGGTGATGGAACCCTTGTTGGTCGAGGTGATGCGCTCCTGCAGCTCGCCCATCTCGGTTGCCAGGGTCGGCTGGTAACCAACGGCGGAAGGGATACGGCCGAGAAGCGCCGAAACCTCGGAACCCGCCTGGGTGAAGCGGAAGATGTTGTCAACGAAGAGGAGCACGTCCTGGCCTTCCTCGTCACGGAAGTACTCTGCGATGGAGAGCGCGGAGAGAGCAACGCGGGCACGTGCCCCCGGAGGCTCGTTCATCTGGCCGTACACGAGAGCGGCCTTGTCGAGAACGCCGGACTCCTTCATTTCCATCCAGAGGTCGTTCCCTTCACGGGTACGCTCGCCGACGCCGGCGAAGACGGAGAAGCCGCCGTGCTGCTTGGCGATGTTGTTGATGAGCTCCATGATGAGAACGGTCTTGCCGACGCCTGCGCCGCCGAAGAGGCCGATCTTACCGCCCCTTGCGTACGGTGCGAGCAGGTCGACGACCTTGATGCCGGTGGTGAACGCCTCGACCTTGGTCGACTGGTTGACGAAGAGCGGAGCCTCGCGGTGGATGCCGTACTCTTTTTCGTTGCCTACCGGACCCATCTCGTCAACCGGCTCGCCGATGACGTTCAGGATGCGGCCCAGGGTCTTCTTGCCGACCGGCACGGAGATCTGCTTGCCGGTGTCCATGACCTGCTGTCCACGAACCAGACCGTCGGTACCGTCCATTGCGATGGTCCTGACGGCGTTCTCGCCCAGGTGCTGTGCGACCTCGAGAACCAGGTTGAACTCCTGATCGTCGATCGCGGGGTTGGTTACCCTGAGAGCCTGGTAGATCGGGGGGAGCTTGCCCGGCTCGAATTCGACGTCGATAACTGCGCCGATGACCTGCGAAATTTTTCCGAAGTTCTGACTCATGTTTAAACCTCTTCCTTTTGCGGCCGGTAGGGCCACATATTTTTATAAGTGTTAACCCTTGATCGATTCAGCGCCGGAGATGATTTCCATCAGCTCCGTCGTGATGGCAGCCTGGCGCGCCCTGTTGTAGATCAGGGTCAGCTTGGCGATCATCTCGGTGGCGTTCTTTGAGGCCGCATCCATCGCCGTCATCCTGGCGCCGTGCTCGGAGGCGACCGACTCGAGGAGGGACTTGAAGACCTGGACCTCGATGTGCTTGGGAAGGAGTTCGTCCAGGAGCGCGCCCTTGGACGGCTCGTAGATGTACTCGGTCCCGATTTCGTCCTCGTCGCCGGCCTTCGGTGCGATGGGCAGGAGCTGCTCCAGGGTGATGTCCTGGGTCATGACGCTCTTGAAGGCGTTGTAGATGATGAAGACTTCGTCGTACTCCTCCGCCAGGTATCCCTCGATCAGTTCGGCGGCGATGAGGGCCGCGGTCTGGTAGGAGAGGGTGGAGAAGATGTTGCCGTGATGTTTGCGGACCGTGTGGCGGTTCCTCAGGAACTCGTAACCCTTGCGGCCGATGGTCATCAGGGTCATTTCCTTGAAGTCGCCCTTGCGCTCCTTCATGAAGCGGTCTGCGGCCTTGGAGAGGTTGGCGTTGAAGCCGCCGCACAGGCCGCGGTCCGAGGTGACCACCACCAGGAGGGCACGACCGCCGTCACGCTTCACCATGAGCGGATTGGCATCCGACTCCTGGGTCTTGGCGAGACGCTCAAGCACCTCCGCGAGCTTGCCCGCGTAGGGGCGCGCGGCGACCACGTTCTCCTGGGCGCGACGCAGCTTGGCGGCCGAGACCATCTTCATGGCCTTGGTGATCTGCCGGGTATTTTTTACGGATACGATCCGTTTCTTGATGCTCTTAAGGTTTGCCATTCGCTAAGTCCGTCCTTGGTTTAGGCAGTAAATTCCTTCTTGAACTCCTCGAGGCTGGCGATGATCTGGGCTTTCAGATCGTCGTCGATGGCCTTCTTGTCGCGCAGGGTGGCGAGGAGATCCGCCTTCCTTGCGTCGAAGAACGCGTAGAGTTCCTGCTCGTACTTGCCAAGCGAGTTGACCGGGTAGTCGTCGACGAAGCCGTTGTTGGCGGCGAAGATGACGAGGACCTGCTTCTCGTTGGAGAGCGGCTTGTACTGCGGCTGCTTCAGGATCTCGACGAGGCGGGCACCACGGGCGAGCTGCATCTGGGTAGCCTTGTCGAGGTCGGAGCCGAACTGTGCGAACGCTGCCATCTCGCGGTACTGGGCGAGAGCCAGACGCAGCGTACCGGCAACCTGCTTCATCGACTTCATCTGTGCGGAACCGCCGACGCGGGAAACGGACAGACCGACGTTGATGGCCGGGCGTACGCCGGAGTAGAACAGGTCGCTCTCCAGGTAGATCTGGCCGTCGGTGATCGAGATAACGTTGGTCGGGATGTACGCCGAAACGTCGCCCGCCTGGGTCTCGATGATCGGCAGAGCGGTAAGCGAACCGGCGCCGCACTCGTCGGATACCTTGCACGCACGCTCGAGGAGACGGCTGTGGAGGTAGAAGACGTCGCCCGGGTAAGCTTCACGCCCCGGCGGGCGGCGAAGCAGCAGGGAAAGCTGGCGGTAAGCGACGGCCTGTTTGGAGAGGTCATCGTAGATGATCAGGGCATGCTTGCCGCCATCGCGGAAGAACTCGCCCATGGTTACGCCGGTGTACGGTGCGATGAACTGCAGCGGAGCAGGCTCGGAAGCGGTAGCGGCAACGACGATGGTGTAGTCCATCGCGCCGTGCTCTTTGAGCTTGGAAACGACCTGGGCAACCGTGGAGCGCTTCTGGCCGATCGCAACGTAGATGCAGACCACGTCGCCGCCCTTCTGGTTGATGATGGTGTCGATCGCGACGGCAGTCTTGCCGGTCTGGCGGTCGCCGATGATCAGCTCGCGCTGGCCGCGCCCGATCGGAACCATGGAGTCGATCGCCTTGAGGCCGGTCTGCATCGGCTGATGCACCGACTTACGCTTGACGATGCCGGGGGCCTTCACTTCGACCTTGCCGAAGGTGGAGGTGTTGATCGGGCCGAGGCCGTCGATCGGGTTACCGATCGCGTCGACCACGCGGCCGACGAGGGCGTCGCCTACCGGGACCTCGACGATCCTGCCGGTACGCTTGACGGTGTCGCCTTCCTTGATCTCGGAGAACTCACCGAGGATCGCGGCGCCGACGTTGTCTTCCTCGAGGTTGAGGCACATGCCGGTGATGCCGTGCGGGAACTCGAGGAGCTCGCCTGCCATCGCCTTGTCAAGACCGTGGATACGGGCAATACCGTCACCGATGGAGATGATGGTACCGGTTTCGGCTACCGCCACCTCTTTGCCGTAATCCTTGATCTGCTTCTTGATAATCTCGCTGATTTCTTCCGCTTTGATTTCCATAGAACCGTCTCACCCCTTCTGTAATATATCCTGAATGTTAGCTAACTGTGTCCTTACCGAGCCGTCGAAGACTTTATCGCCGATCTGGGTGACCACGCCGCCGATGAGCGCCGGATCGACCACAACCTTCAGTTCAACCTTTTTCCCCGTCGACTTGGCGAGCGCGCCCTTGATCTCCTCGACCTGCGCCGCGTCGAGCGGCAGCCCGGAGGAGAGGGTCGGACGGATCACGCCGGAAAGCTCGTCGGCGAAGACGCCGTAGCTCTCCGCGATCTGCGGCAGCACCGAGATGCGGCTGCGCTCGAGGAGGAGCATGAGCAGGTTGGAGATCATCGGGGAGATGGAGAGCTTCCCCACCAGGTCCTTGAGGATCTCTTTCTTCTCTTCGATGCCGTAGGCAGGGTTCGCAAAGATTGCGGAAAGCTCGTTGCTGTCGATCAGGACAGCGCTGAAGCGGGCGAGTTCGCCGTTGAACCCTTCCACGCTCCCTGCTTCCGAGCCAATCTGCACGAGTGCCTTGGCGTAACGTTTGGCAATAGCGTTAGTACTCAATGTAGAGTCACCACCTTCGAGATATAGTCGCCCACCAGCTTGTCCTGGTCGCCTTTTGCAATGTTCTGCTTGATCTTCTGCTCGGCCAGTTCGACCGCGAGGCGTGCGGCCTCGGCGCGGAGCTCGTCTTTCGCCTTGAGGACTTCCTGCTCGGCAGCGGCCTCGGCCTGAGCCTTGATGCGGGCGGCGGCCTCTTTAGCCTCGGCGATGATACGCTCCTTCTCGAGCTCACCTTCACGCTTCATGTTGGCCGAGATCACTTCGATCTCCTTGTTGGCCGAATCAAGACGCTGGGAGTACTCGGCGAACTTCTTCTCGGCGGCTTCCTTCGCCTCGACTGCTTCCTTGAGGGTCTTCTCGATCCCTTCGCGGCGAGCGGCCAAGGTCCCCTTCACGTCGGCCTTTTTGAGGGCCCAGACGGCGATGGCGACGAGGGCGGCGAAGTCGATGCAGCGCCACATGAAGTCCTTCATCTGGGCGCCGGTGTTCGCGTGGTGACCGCCTTCGGCAGCCTCCTGGGCGAAGCCCACGGCGGCCAGGCCAAGGACGAGGGCGCTGACGGAGAGGGTATAAACCAGGGTACGTTTCTTCATGCTACAGGCTCCTCCCCAGAACTTTTTCACAGATATCAGCGGACAGGGTCTCGGCGCTGGCGGTCAGGATGCGGCGTGCTTCCTCCGCCTCCTTGGCAACCTTCGCCTTGATGGAAGCCAGGGACTCGGTAGCCTCGGCACGGGCCTTGTCGAGGATGGCGGCCTCCTGCTGCTGGGCCTCCTTCTTCAGAGCCCCGCGCTCGTCGGCGGCGCCGGCGCGGATCTCGCGCATGCGTGCCTCGTAAGCGGCCAGCTTCTCCTGGACCTCCCTGTCAACCTCGGCGCTCTTCTGCTTCGCCCCGGCGACCTGGGCGGCGCGGTCGGCGAGCTGTTTCCTGAGCGGCTTATAGAGGAAGACGTTCAGGAGCAGTACCAGCACCAGGAAGTTCACCAGCTGGAATACAAATGCGATGTCTAAATTGATCACCAAACCACCTCTATTCGAACATTTTTAAAGGCGTATACGCCTTTGACTCTGTTTGGGGTCCGCGCAAAACAGGTGATTGCTATCACATAAATGCTTTTTGTGTCAAGCGATTTATCCGTTTGCGCGAAGAATTGTATACACTTCGACAAGGCCAAACATCAATGTCTTGTGGCTGTACCACTAGACCAATCGGGCCACCCGGAAGCGGCCTTAAGGACGTGAACCGTGAGTTAGCGCGGGTTTTGTAGACAGGATCGTGTATGACATTTGGAACGATGTTCGGAATTGCTACCCAATGGGTGGTGGATCTGAAACAGTTACGGCAGGTGCTGCTGAGGAAAAACGAAGAAGCTCTGCCTCATTCCCCCTCCCCGAAACGGAAAGAGGTTGAGCTGTTTTTGGGTTGTTGCCTTCACCCCCCTTTGCGAAGGGGGGCAGGGGGGATTTAGCCGAGGTAGCCACAGCACCCCCTGTTGCCACAGAGTTAATCCCCCTGAATCCCCCTTTGCGAAAGGGGGAAGCTGGATAGGGCGGAGAAGAGCAGGACGCAAGCGTGCTAGACGTTAGAGGTTCAAAAGCTCCACGATGCGGGTCAGCTCCTTCATGTCGCCGAAGCTGATCTCGAGCTTGCCGCCGCGCCCGGAGCGCTTGAGCGCGACCCTGGCGGCGAAATGGCGCTGCATGCGCTCCACGAGGTCCTTCTGGTCCGGGTCGAGCGACGGCTTCGCCGCCTTCTTCGGCGGGCCGGCCTTCCTGCGCTTCACGAGCGCCTCGGTCTCGCGCACCGACAGGTGCCCCTTAACGATCTCGTCGCGCACCGCCTTCTGCTCCTCGGCGTCCTCCAGGGTCAAAAGCGCCCGGGCGTGCCCCATGGAGATGCGGTCCTCCGCCACGTCGCGCTTGATCTCCACCGGGAGACGCAAGAGACGCAGGGCGTTCGCGATCGTGGAGCGCTCCTTGCCCACCCTTTTCGCCAGTTCCTCCTGGGAAAGCGAGAAACGCTCCAAAAGCGCGTGGTAGGCCTCGGCCTCCTCGACCGCGTTCAGGTCCTCGCGCTGGATGTTCTCGATGAGCGCCATCTCCAGGGCGGTCTCCTCGGAGACGTCCTGGATCACCACCGGGACCTCCCTGAGGCCCGCCTTCTGGGCCGCACGCCAGCGGCGCTCCCCCGCGATCAGCTCGTAGTGCCCCGCCTTCTTGACCACCACCAGAGGCTGGATGATCCCCTTCTCCCTGATGGAGGCGGCGAGCTCCTCGAGCTTCTCGTTGACGAAGGTCTTTCTCGGCTGTTCCTTGTTCGGCTTGATCTCTTCGATCGGGCAAGAGAAGTACTTCTTGCCGTGATCCTCCACGACCGGGAGCAGCGCCCCCATCCCCTTGCCGAGTCCCATTTTCTTAACCATGCGGCACCTCGCGCGCAATTATTTCCTTGGCAAGATCCATGTAGCTCGTCGCCCCTTTCGAGGTGATGTCGTACAGGCAGATCGGCTTGCCGTGCGACGGCGCCTCGGAGAGCCTCACGTTCCTCGGGATGACGGTCTGCATGGTCTCCCTGGGGAAGTGGGTCCTGATCTCCTCACCGACCTGGCGCGAGAGGTTGTTCCTCGCGTCGAACATGGTGAGGAGGATCCCCTCGATGGCGAGCGACTTGTTCAGCCCCTGCTGGATCAGGTTGATGGTCTTCAGTATCTGCGAAAGCCCTTCCATCGCGTAGAACTCGCACTGCAGCGGGATCAGCACGGAGTGCGCCGCGGTCATCGCGTTGATGGTCAGAAGGTTCAGCGAAGGGGGACAGTCGATGAAGATGTAGTCGTAGGAGCCTGCGAGGGAATCGAGGATCGTCTTCAGCTTCCTCTCGCGGTCGGTCACGCTCACGAGCTCCAGCTCGGCGCCGGCGAGGTCGGAGGTGGCCGGGAACAGGTGCAGGTAGGGGAGTTCCGTCTTCAGCACGATGCGCGCGGCGGGTGCGTCGTTGATCAGGGCGTCATAGATGCTCTCCTCGAGGACATCCTTGTCGGCGCCCACTCCGCTTCCCGCGTTCCCCTGCGGGTCCATGTCCACCAGGAGGACGCGCCGCTCGGCAACGGCCAGAGATGCTGCCAGGTTCACCGCCGTCGTGGTCTTGCCCACCCCACCCTTTTGATTCGCCACACAGATGATCTTAGCCATGATTTCTTCTCGATTTGTGAATGATCCGAGTCTTTCCCACAATGCAAAGCATGGAAAACTACCATACTGGCGGGGCTATGAAAAGTGTTTTCTCAGGAAGCGAAGCCACCGCTTCCTTGACTTTGGTCAAGGCGCCCACACAGCCAAGGGTTTATGCTGCCCGCGCTGAAGCTGGATAGAAACCTGAAAGAAGAAGGAGCGTCCCATGAAGAAACTGATCCCCGTCCTGCTGCTGTCACTCTGCGCTAGCGCCGCCTATGGCTTCGAATGCAACGTCTGCCACAGCAAAAACCCGGCGATGGTCAAGATGCACAAAGCACTGAAAGGGAGAAACTGCTTCGACTGTCACAAGATGGGTGAGAAGCTGATGGGTAAGGGGGTCCCCAAGGACAAGGCCGCCCAGATCAAGCGCCGCGAGACCGAAGAGATCTGCTTCGAGTGCCACAAAAAGTAACGGACGTTCTACGTTCTGCGTTCAACGTTCTAGGTTTAAACTCCACAAACACTCCTTTTGCCCCGTCCGGCCCCTCCGCGGATGGGGCTTTTTTTGCAGTTCGCGTCACCTCCGTTATACTTGGGGCTTCAGTGCCATGGATTTCAGGAGGATACATGCCCCGCCCGTCAGATTTGTCCATCCGCAGCAAGTTCTTCGGCCTCATGTCGCTGCTTCTGATAGCCCTCCTCCTCGCCACCGGCATATTCACCTACCAACGCCAGAAAGAGTTCATCCTCCGCTTCGCGGTGGACAACGCACGCAGCCTGGCGACCCAACTGATCGAAACACGGGAGTACATGTCGTCGGTCGTGAAGGACGAACCGGAACGCAACTACGGCCTCGTGCCGCAGGTGGTCGCGACCCAGGTGGCCAGACGGGTCACCCAGAACAGCAAGTTCTACGTGCGCCAGGTCTCCTTGCGCTACCGCAACCCGGAAAACCGCCCCGACGTTTACGAGACCGCCCAACTTACCAAGTTCATCACCCAGCCTGCCGCCGAGACCTACGGCATCGTGGAAAGCGGCGACTCCAGCGTCTTCCGCTACCTGCTGCCGATGCGCGCCACCGCCTCCTGCCTCGAGTGCCACGGCAGCTACCAGAGCGCCCCGGACTTCGTCAGAAAACGCTTCCCCCCCGGCCACTATTCGTACAACTACAAGGTGGGCGAGGTGATCGGCGCCGTCTCGGTGACCGTGCCGATCAAAGACCTTTACGCCCAGCTCGGCGCCGACTTCAAACTGGACATGATGGCGCGCGGCGCCGTCTTCCTCATCGTCACCATCGTCATGGGCTTCATCATGAGCCGCCTGATCATCGAACCGGTCCGGCTCCTCTCCGGCGCGATCACTAACGTAACCAGGACCGGATTCTTCGACGAAAAGCTCCCGCAGAAGTCCCACGACGAAATCGGCATGCTGATCGGCGCCTTCAACGACATGATGGACGAACTCTCGCGCCGCACCGTTCAGTCGCGGGAGGCCGACGAGCGTTACCGCCGCTTCATCGAGGTCGCCGCCTCGGCCGTAATCACCTTTCTGAAGGACGGCAAGATCGTCATCGCCAACGAGAAGGCGGAGGCGCTCTTCGGCCGGAACCGCCAGATGCTGCTCGGCGAGTCGGTTTACGATTTCCTCGAAGAGGGGGCGGCGCTCAGGGAGCGGATCGAACAACCCAGTGAATTCAAGGAGGAGACCACGCGGCAGCAGGTGGTGAGCGCGGGGGGAAAACTCGTCCAGGTGGAGATGGTGGTTTCGGCGTCAAAGGCCGACCGGGAGCCGCTCTTCACCGCCATCCTCAGGGAGCGACGCGGCGCCTAAACGGGCGGCGCGAAAGAAACTTTGCGGCGCCGGGGCCTGTTGTGCTAGAGTGTGCCGACCAAATCAAGGAGAGAACGTTACATGGCAAAAGCTGGCAAGGAACTTTACGTGGGAAGCCTGTCCTACGATATCACCGAATATGAAATCAATAAGTTGTTCTCCGTCTCCGGCACGGTGACCTCGATTCACCTGATCACCGACCCGGCGACCGGCCAGTTCAAGGGATGCGGCTACGTGAGGATGTCCACCGAGGCGGAGGCGAAGGACGCCATCGACTCGCTGGACGGCGCATGGCTCCTCGACAAAAAGGTCACCGTGTCGTACGCCAATCCGCAGAAGATGAAGGCGGGCGGTGGCGGCGCCAAGACCCTCCCGAGGTGGCGCGTCGAGGCGGCAGAAAAGAAAGCAGCCGAGAAGAAGGCTGCAGCGGCAGCCGAGGCGGCTAAGCCGGTTGCGAAACCGGCAGCCAAACCGGCAGCCAAACCGGCAGCCAAACCGGCAGCCAAACCGGCAGCCAAACCGGCAGCCAGGCCCGCAGCCAAATCGGCGCCTGGTCCCGCCGCCAAGCCGGCCGGGACAAGACCCACCGCAGCCAAAGCAGGAGCGGCCAGACCCGCCGGTGCGTCCAAACCCGCAGGGAGCCGGCCGACCTCCCGTCCCGGCGGTGCCGCCAAGCCCGGCAGCAGGACCGGGAAGCGCTAGCCACCACTCCACTGACTTCTCTCAGGCTCTCCCTCCCCCGGAGGAGGAGGGCCGGGGAGGGGGAAGAGGGAGCCGTAAGGCTTCCCCCCTCCCAACCTCCCCCCTCCGGGTGGAGGAGCATACCCTCCCGTCAGCACGTCCCACCTTCCCTTCTAATCAGCAACCGTCTATACTACGCCACATGATTACCCAGGAGATGATCCAGAACTTCCCCACCTCCCCCGGCGTCTACCTCATGAAGACCTCGGACGGCACCGTTATCTACGTCGGCAAGGCTCGCAACCTGAGAAACCGCGTCCGGGCCTACGTCGGGGACACCCGCGACTCCCGTGTGCACATACGCTTCATGGTGCAACTGGTCGAGACGGTCGACTACCTCGTCACCGACACCGAGAAAGAGGCGCTGATCCTCGAGAACACGCTGATCAAGCAGCACCGCCCGAAGTACAACATCAACCTGCGCGACGACAAGACCTACTTCTCGCTGCGCATGGATATGAAGGAAGACTTCCCGCGCCTCTCGCTGGTTCGCAAGATCCCTTCCGACGGTGCGCGCTACTTCGGCCCCTATTCCTCCGCCACCGCCGCGAAGGAGGTGCTGAAGCAGCTCTACAAGATGTTCCCGCTGCGCCACTACCCGCTGGCGACCTGCATGGCCAGAAAGCGCCCCTGCCTGTACCACCAGATCAAGCAGTGTTCCGCCCCCTGCTGCGGCCTGATCAGCAAGGAGGATTACGCGACTCTCGCCGAAGGAGCGGCACTCTTCCTCGAAGGGAAGAACACCGAGATCGCCCGCCTGTACCGCGCGAAGATGAACCAGGCGAGCCAGGAGATGCGCTACGAGGACGCGGCCCGCTACCGTGACCTGGTGCGCGCCATCGAGGTCACCGTGGAACGCCAGAAAATGGTGGCGCGCGGTGGCGACAGCGACGTCTTCGGCCTGCACCAGGACGGGGACCGGATGCAGATCGCCCTCCTGCACATCCGCGGCGGCACCGTCACCGGCGGGCGCAGCTTCCTTTTCGAGTGGGAGATGGAGGCCGAGGAAGGGCTCGCCTCGTTCCTGAACGAGTACTACGCCCTGGATGCGCCGATCACTCCCCAGGTGCTGATCCCGATGGCGATACCCGAGCCGGGCCCGCTCGAGGAGCTCCTTTCCGAGAAGGCTGGGAAGAAGGTGAGCATAGCGGCGCCGCAGCGCGGCCCCAAGCTGGAGATGGTGAAGCTCGCGCAGAAGAACGCCGAGACTGCCGCCAAGGAGCGACTGGCAAAGGAGAGCTCGTCCGAGACGCTGCTGAGCGAACTCGCCGAGAAGCTGCACCTCACCCGTCCCCCCAAAAGGATCGAATGCTATGACATCTCCAACATCCAGGGGGAGATGGCGGTGGGGAGCCGTGTCGTCTTCATCGACGGCAAGGCCGACAAGAACCTGTACCGGCGCTACAGGATCAAGGGGGTGCTGCAGTCCGACGACTTCGCCATGATGCGCGAGGTGCTTTCGCGTCGTTTCAAGGCTGAGACCACCGAGGAACAGCCCGATCTCATCGTGGTGGACGGTGGTTTAGGGCAGTTGGGCGTACTGAACGCGGTGCTTGAGGAGTTGGGCGTTTCCGGGGTCGAGGCCGCGGGCCTCGCCAAGAGCCGCACCTTCAGGGACATGGAAAGCGAGGAGATCTCGAAGAGCGACGAGCGGGTGTTCCGCCCCGGGAGGAAGAACCCGATCGTGCTCAGGCAGAGTTCCGCCCCGCTCTTGCTCCTGGCGCGCATCCGCGACGAGGCGCACCGCTTCGCGGTCACCTACCACAAGGCGGTCCGCAGCAAGATCATGACAGGGTCGGAGCTCGATCAGGTTCCAGGCATCGGCACGAAGAGGAAGAAGGCTCTCTTGAAGCACTTCGGTAGTTTAAAAGGGGTGCAGGGAGCGACACTCGAGGAACTGATCGCCGCACCGGGGATGACCGAAGCTGCCGCCAGGGCCCTGTGGGAGCACCTGAAAGGGCAGGACCGTAGGGGCGAATAATCATTCGCCCTAACACTCTTGCCACAGCCGCGATCCTTTCACGCCAGCAAAAATAAAAGGGGGCGCCGGTTTATCCGGCGCCCCCTTCTCTTTATCTCGCAACCGCCATCCTGGCGGCTCTGCCTACTTCCCTTTCTTCAGGTCGAACAGGATCAGCTTGGCGATCGCCTTCAGCGTCTCGAAGACCCCTTCGCCGGTGGTGGCGCAGGCCTCGAATTCTGGCACGCCGGTCGGGTTCAGCTCGCGGCGCAGCTCATCCACGCTCACCACGTTCGGGAGGTCGCGCTTGTTGTACTGGACCACGTAGGGGATCTTGTCCAGATCGTAACCCTGCTCGATCAGGTTGATGCGCAGGTTCTCGACGCTCTCGATGTTGGCGTCCATCCTCTCTTCCTGGGAATCGGCCACGAACACCACGCCGTCCACACCCTTCAGGATCAGCTTTCTCGACGCGTCGTAGAAGACCTGCCCGGGGACGGTGTACAGATGGAAGCGGGTTTTGAAACCGCGGATCTCGCCCAGGGCGAGAGGAAGAAAATCGAAGAAAAGGGTGCGCTCGGTCTCGGTCGCAAGACTGATCATCTTCCCTTTCGCGTCAGCGGCGGTCTTCTGGTAAACGTACTGCAGGTTCGTCGTCTTGCCGCAGAGCCCCGGGCCGTAGTAGACGATCTTGCAGTTGATTTCTCGAGAAGCGTAGTTGATGAAAGACATCCGGCTTTACCTCTTATAGTTACTGCCTAGCTAAACAGGTTGTCGATATCGTCGTCGGTGATTTCGGCGAAGGGGAACTCGCTGTCACCGCTCTTCTCCTTCTCCTCGCTCTTCTCCAAAAGCTTGGTGAAGATAGAGGTCAACTCCTCCGACGCCTTCTTCACCCTCAGCCTGACGAGCCCCAGCGATGATCTGGTATCGAAGAGCACCACCAGGATCACCCTTCCCGCCACGATAGAGATGTGCAGGTTGTCCTTCTCACCCTCATGGAAGAGGATGGAGAACTCCTTCTCGCCGATCAGCTTGGCGAGGCCACCGGTCGCCGCGATGTTGCCTGCGGTGAGCGAGGCGAGCGAGGTAGTGTCAAAGCGCTCTGTCTCACCGCAGCCGGTAATCAACTGGCCGTTCTTGTCGACCAGGAAGATGACTTTGGCGTTGGCTTCGCGCAGCAGCTTCTCAAGCACTACGTTTATCTGTTTGAATTCCTCATCGTACATAATCAACTGAGGATTCGACATGAATGGCTCCTTGGGCAGGTACTGTTGATGCGAAGCTTATCTATAACAGAAGCGTTCAGCCATTTCAAGGTAATTGCCTGAGCGATAACCGCCCCTTACACGCTCGCAATACCTTTCGCAGCGTCCAGAAGCAGCGCCACCTTGGCGGGATCACCCGCCTCGCTGTAGAGCCTAAGCACCGGCTCGGTCCCGGAAGGACGGATGAGCAGCCAGGCGCCGTCCTCAAAGATGAACTTGAAACCATCGCTGAAATTGCGCCCTGCGACGTCAAAACCTGCGATGCTGTTGATATCCCCGGTCTGCAGCTTCTCGTAAAGGGCCTTCTTTGCTTCGCCGTCTATGGGGAGGTCGATGCGCGAGTAGTGGAAGTGTCCGATCTCGTTCATGGTCTCCTCGAGGAGCGCACGCAGCCCCTTGCCGCTCATCGCCATCGCCTCGAGCAGCAAAAGCGCCATCAGGATGCCGTCGCGCTCTGGGATGTGCCCCTTAACGCCGAGGCCGCCGGACTCTTCGCCCCCCATCAGGATGTCGTTGTCGAGCATCATCTCGCAAATGTGCTTGAAGCCGATCTGGGTCTCGAAGAGCCGCAGGTCGTACTTCCGGGCCAAAAGGTCGATCATCTGCGTGGTGGATACCGTCTTCACTACGGCACCGCGCAGCCCCTTCCTCTCGTACAGGTGGCGCAGCAACACGGTGAAGATACGGTGCGACGAGAAGAACTCGCCGGTCTCGTCAATGGCGCCGATCCGGTCCGCATCGCCGTCCAGCGCGAGGCCAACCTGGAACGCCCCCCCCTGCACCAGCGCAGTCAGTTCGCCCAGGTGCTCGGCGATCGGCTCGGGAGGGTGCCCCCCGAAGGTGGGGTTCTCAATGCCGTGGATCTCTTCAATGCCCGGGACGAGGGTGGGGAGCACGCCGCATCCCGCACCGAACATGGGGTCTACCACGGCCTTGATGCCGGATGAGCGAATCAGCTCCAGGTCGACGTAGCGCCTGAGCTGGGCCAGGTAGGGGGCGACGGCATCGAATAGCTCCACCTGCCCCGTGGCCAGCGCCTCGGCAAGCGTCGTTGCCTGCACCGGGCGCGCCGCGGCGATATTTTCTGCAACCATCTGTTCCAGGACCTTGGTGGTCGAGGGGCGCGCGGACCCGCCGAAGGACTCCTTCACTTTGAAACCGTTGTAACGGGGAGGGTTGTGGCTCGCCGTGATCATGATCCCCGCGCCGGTATTTTTTTCGTGCACGGCCCAAGAAAGGGCTGGGGTAGGTGTGTAGCCTTCGGAAAGCCAGGTCTTGATGCCGTTGGCAGCGGCTATCGCCGCCACGCGCTCGGCAAACTCCCTGGAGAGAAAACGGCGGTCGTAGCCGATCACCAGCCCCTTCCCGGCAAGCCCCTCCCGGTGCATGTAGTCCATGGTCGCCTGCGCCACCAGCGACAGGTTTTCGAAGGTGAAGGTGTCCGCGATCACGCCGCGCCAACCGTCGGTGCCGAATTGTATCTGCAAGAGAATCCTCCCTTTTATATTAATGACTGCGCATTTTCCATGGCGCCGCCCGATCTGTCAACCCTTAACTTGCCCTAATCAACTGGAAAGGTTGACCGGCGACGGTTATTGGCTTATAAGGATGCCACCCATTTCCAATCTCAGAGGAGGTACGAAAACATGCTGAAGAGATTCATACATGCGTTGGTGCTCGGGCTCTTTCTCGCCGGCGGTGCCATGGCAGCTGAAGCGAAGAACCCGGTAGTGCTCATCGAGACCAACCAGGGGAACGTGAAGGTCGAACTGTTCCAGAAAGAGGCGCCGATCTCCGTCAAGAACTTCCTCGACTACGCGAAGAGCGGCTTCTACAAGGGAACCATCTTCCATCGCGTCATTCCCGGGTTCATGATCCAGGGTGGCGGCTTCACCCAGAACCTAGAGCAGAAGCCGACCAAGGCACCGATCAAGAATGAGGCCGCCAACGGCGTCAAAAACGAGCGCGGCACCCTCGCCATGGCGCGCACCAACGTGGTCGATTCGGCCACCGCCCAGTTCTTCATCAACGTGGTGGACAACAAGTTTCTGAACCACCAGCCCATGGCCGGTCCGATGGGTTACGGTTACGCCGTCTTTGGCAAGGTAGTCGAGGGGATGGACGTGGTCGACAAGATCGCCGCAACGAGGACCGGTATCGGTTCCAACGGGATGCCGGACGTCCCGGTGCAGCCGGTGGTGATCAAGGACATGAAGGTGATCAAGTAATCAAAAGGGGCGCCGCAAGGCGCCCCTTTCCGTTTCATCTCCCCCTGCGCTGCGCGAGCAGCATCAAGTTCCCCACCGTAAAGAGTAAAGCCCCCACGAACGCAGCCAACGCTCCCGGTTCCCGGTGCACCTCGAAGAGCGCCACCGGCACAGGGCTTAGCGCCACGTCCTTTATGTAGATGCCGTATCCCTTGTGGAAGAGGGGGTGATTCGGCTGCACGCCGTGCACCCCGTCCGCCGTGCGCAGGTCGGCGCGGTAGCCGCTCATCATCCCCATCGGCCCGACGTCACCGGTGATCCGCTCCACCACGACCCGCTCGCCGTCCGGGAACCCGAAGGAATCCCCCTGGGGGAGCTGCAGCTGTTGCTTGAAACCGCCGTAGGCGGAGAGCAGGTGGGCAAGGACGATGAGCAGGAAGCCCGCGTGCATGAGGTGCGGCGCCACGCTGCGCCCCTTTTTCCTGAGGGCGTCGATGGAGCAGACGAGCGCGTTCACGAAAAGGACCGCGATGCAGGCGATGCAGAGCCAGAGCCACCAGGAGTAGCCAAGCGGTGCCCTCTGCAGCCAGAAAAGGAGCGGCATGTCATTCAACCCGCCCCCCTCGGAACTCGCCTTCGAGAAGGAGCCTATGGCCAGAGTGACCATGACGCCGGTCATGAGCCAGAGGCCTAAGTTCAGCGAGCAGAAGGTGGCGTAGAGTTTTTTCAGCAAGGGCGTTTTCCTCTTTTGTCAGACCGGTCAGACCGGTCCGACTTAAAAGCTGTGCGAGCTCCGCATGAGCATGCTGACGCCGAGGTAGGTGAAGAGCGTGATGGCGAAGCCCGCGATCCCGAGCCAGGCAAAGCCGCGCTCCCATGCCGGTCCCTTCAGGCGCAGGTGCAGGTAGAGCGAGTAGAACATCCAGAGAATCGAGGTCCAGAGCTCCTTCGCGGTCCAGAGCCAGTAGGTGCCCCAGGCGTAATACCCCCAGATGCCGCCGCAGACCATGGAGAGCGAGAAAAAGCTGTACCCGACCAGCGCCGCCCGATACTGCAGATCGAGCACCGGCCGCCCCGCGCCGCGCAGAAACAGCCCCCCAAGCAGCGCCGCAATGCCGAACAGGGCATAGGCGAAGAATGCGAGCGCCACGTGCAGCTCGAACCAGTAGGTATCGAGGACGGGGGGAAGTGGCATGTTCAGTGTCGGGAAGGGAAGTGCCAGTACGGCGAAGAGCGCCGCGAGCCCCCCGCATCCCCAGCAAAACCAGCGCACGCCGGAGAGCCGACGGTCATAGACGAAGGGGAGCGCCATGAGGCCGATCGAGCCGGAGAAGAAGGCAAGGGTATCCTGCGGCCCGATGAGCGGTAGACGCCCGAGCGCCACGCCGCGCGAGGCAAGATAGGCGAGGCTGCAGGCAAGCGCCACCACGAAGACCGGGCGCCGGACCGACGCGGCGAAGAGCAGCGCCGATGTTATGAGAAGCGGTTTCATAGAAGATCCAGAAGCTGGCCGTTAACATCCCCTCCCCCGGAGGGGGAGGGTTAGGGAGGGGGCGCGCTCTATTTGTAGTTCTTGCGTCTGAACAGGCCGGTCTTCAGCGAGGCGATACGGTCCAGGAACAAAAAGCCGTCCAGGTGATCCATCTCGTGCTGGATGGCGACCGCCTCGAAACCGGAGGCATCGAACTCGCGCACGTTGCCGTCGGGCTCGGTGAAGCGCAAGGTGAGCTCGGTGGCGCGCTCGACGTCGCCGGTGTAGTCCGGGACGCTCATGCACCCTTCCCGCATCACGGCGGCGCCGCTTTTCGAGACGATCTCCGGGTTGATCATCAGCAACAGGCCGTGGTTGTTCTCCTTGCCGTGCCGGTTCTTGGAGACGTCGATCACACAGACCCGCATCGACACGCCGATCTGCGGCGCGGCGACGCCGACCGAACCGGGTCCGGCGTGCATGGTGTCCACTAGGTCTTCGATGAGCTTTTTGACCTCATCGTCTATGGCCTGCACCGGGGCGCAGACCTGCTTCAGAATGGGATCGGGGTAGGTAACTATCTCTTTGACTGCCATATAAAGATCAGAGGGAGACCGGTGTTATGAGACGGACCGAGATCTCTACGCTCAACTCCTTTTTCAGTTTTTCCAGGAGGGCGGAAGCATCCTCCACCGTGAGCCCCTGCGGGAGCGCGGCCTCGAGCACGAGCACATAGACCGGGTCCGTGGGCTTGCCGATCAACTTCGTGTTGAGGTCGGTGATGCTCACGCCGCGGTCGGCAAGTTCGCGGGTGACGCGGTAGACGATGCCCGTCTTGTCCGAGCCGTAGACCGAGATGAGGCAGAGCTCCCCTTCCGGCCCCTGGTAGCAGACCTCGTCATCCTTCAGCGCGCGGACGAAGGCGGAAAGGCCGGTCCCCGCGGTCTTAAGGGCAAACTCCTCCTCGAGCTTCTTCTTGGAGAAGGGCTTCTCGTGGGCGACGATCAGGATCATGGCAAACTCGCCCCCCAGCATGGTACAGCTGGAGTCCTCGACATTGCAGCCGAGCTTGTACAACACCTCGGAGGTGTCCGCCACGATGCCGGTGCGGTCCTTACCGATAATGGTGATGGCGAAATGAGCCAGGTTGGGCTTGCGACAAAGGTTCATTGGGCCTCCTTGTTAGGGGGACAGGCACCTGCGGAGCCGGTCCCCTGCTAAATCTTGTTGATGAAAACTTCGCGGGGCTTGCTGGTGCCGTCGGAGGGGCCGATCACCCCTTCCTGCTCCATCTTCTCGATGATGCGGGCGGCGCGGTTGTAGCCGATCCTCAGGCGGCGCTGGATCATGGAGATCGAGGCCTGCTTCGCCTCGGCCACCAGGGCCAGGGCGTCGTCGTAGCGCTCGTCGATATCCTCGTCCTCGTCGCCCCCTCCCTTCTCGTCGCTAGCCTTCATCTCCAGGATCGACTTCTCGTAGACCGGTTTCCCCTGCTTCTTCAGGAACTCGACCACGCGCTGCACCTCGGCGTCGGAGACGAAGGCGCCGTGGGAGCGGATCATCTTCGAGGTCCCCGGCGGGAGGAAGAGCATGTCGCCCGCGCCCAGAAGCGACTCGGCGCCGTTGCAGTCCAGGATGGTGCGAGAGTCGATCTTAGAGGAGACCTGGAAGGAGATCCTGGCCGGGAAGTTTGCCTTGATGAGGCCGGTGATGACATCGACCGACGGGCGCTGGGTGGCGAGGATCAGGTGGATGCCGGCGGCACGTGCCATCTGGGCCAGACGGGCGATGGACTCCTCGATCTCGCGGCCGGCCACCATCATCAGGTCGGCAAGCTCGTCGACGATGACCACGATGTAGGGGAGGTGGCCGTGCTCCAGCTGCTCTTCCTTGGCCAGGAACGCCTGGATGGCCGCCTCGCGCGCCTCCATGTCCTCCGGGTCATCCAGGTGATCGGCCTCGTCGATCTCCTCGACCACGACGGTCTCGCGCGCGCGGTTCTCGGCCTCTTCCTTCTCCTGCCGCTCCAGCTCGCGGTTGTAGGAATCGATATTCCTGACCCCCTTGTCCGACATGAGGCGGTAGCGCCGCCCCATCTCCTCGACGGCCCACTTGAGCGCGAGAGCCGCCTTCTTGGGGTTGGTGACCACCGGGAGCAGGAGGTGCGGGATACCCTCATAGACCGAGAGTTCCAGCATCTTCGGATCGACCATGATGATCCTGACGTCGTTGGGAGTCGAGGTGTACAGAAGCGACAGGATCATCGTGTTGATGGCGACCGATTTACCGGAACCGGTGGCGCCGGCGACTAGGAGGTGAGGCATCTTGGCCAAGTCGGTAACGAGCGGCGTGCCGGCGATGTCCTTGCCGAGCGCCATCGGGAGCTTCATCTTCCCCTTGTGGAACTGCTCCGAGTTGAAGATCTCGCGCAGCGACACCATATCGCGCTCCCGGTTGGGAAGCTCGATACCGACGACCCCCTTGCCCGGGATCGGGGCCACGATGCGTATAGAGTGCGCCTGCAGCGCCATGGTCAGGTCGTCCTGCAGGCCGGCGATGCGGCTCACCTTGATGCCGGGGCCGGGAGAGAACTCGTACATGGTGATGACCGGGCCGGGGCAGATCTCCACCACCTCCCCTTCCACGCCGAAGTCCTTCAGCTTCTTCTCCATGAGCCGCGCGTTCATGGTGAGGGTTTCCTTGTCCTGGCGCTTCGCCCCCTCGGGCGGAGGATCAAGCAGGGAAAGCGGCGGAGTCTTGAAGTCCCCTTCGGCCTTGATGAAATCGAAGGCCTCCTGCACCGGCTCGCTCTTCTTCTCGTCCCTCTTCTTTTCCTTCTTGGCCACCGGCGCGGGAACCGGCGGCGGCACAACGGCAGGCTTGATGACCGGTGCCGCGTGCTGCCTGGGCTTTTCTTCCTTTTCCTTCTCCGAGGCTAGCTCGCGCGCGAGTGCCCGGCGCTGCTTGCTCTTTTCCCAGCTATCCTTCAGCGCCGTCATCCACCAGTTGGCGAAGAGGACGAAGGAGAAGCGGGAAAGTAACATGGCGCTAGCCGCCAGCATCGGGAGGAGGATGAGGAGCGCGCCGACCGTGCCGAAGGCACGCTTCAAAAGGGCGGAACTCTGGAAGCCGATGAAGCCGCCGGTCGGAACACGCTGCCCCAGGAACTCGGTGAACTGCAGGTTGAAGGCGAAAAGCCCCGCGACCGAGACCACCAGCAGGACGAAGCCGACGGCCTTGTAGCGCCGCCAGCGGACCGGGTCCGAGGTGAAGGAGCGGTAGGCGAGGTAGATCAGGTTGCAGGGGAAGATGTAGGAGGCAAGCCCGAAGAGCTGCAGGAAGAAGTCCGCCAGCTCGGCACCGAAGCGTCCCCCGAGGTTCCGGGTCTGGGTGAGCGTGGAGACGCTGTTGAAGGAGAGGTCCTCGCCGTGGTAGGAGGCGAGCGCCACGAACAGGAAGATCCCGGCGGCGCCGAAGGCCATCCCCTTCACTTCCTTGGTAACCTTTTCCTTCTTTTCGATCTTCTCTTCAGTCGTCATGCGTTACCCGTGTTTTGGACTCCTTCCCCCGGCGGGGGAGGGTTGGGGATGGGGTGATTACATCTCCAGAACAAGCGGCAGGATCACCGGCCGCCTCTCTATGGTCTTGTTGAAGAAACGGCGCAGCACGCGGCGCACCTCGAGTTTCACCTCGCTCCAGTCGGTGAGCGCCTCGCTGCTCACCAGGGCGAGCGTGTCCAGCACCACCTTCTTCGCCTCGTCCAGGTACTGCTGGCTCTCATCCTCAAAGATGAAGCCACGCGACACGATGTCCGGGCCGTAGATGATCTCGCCGCTCACCTGGTTGATGCCGACGATGACCACCACCATGCCGTCCTCGGAGAGATGCTTCCTGTCCTTCAAGACCACGTTGCCGACGTCGCCGACCCCCTTGCCGTCCACGAAAACACGGCCCGTGTTCACGTGGTCCACGACCGCCGCCTCGTCACCCGAGAAGAGCACCACGTCGCCGTTCACGGCGAGGATGCAGCGCTCCTCCGGGGTGCCGACCTTTTGGGCCAGCTGGGCGTGCTTCACGAGATGTCGGTACTCGCCGTGCACCGGCACGAAGAAGCGGGGCTTCACCAGGTTGTGCAGAAGCTTCAGCTCCTCCTGGCTTGCGTGCCCCGAGACGTGCACCTCGGAGACCTTCTCGTGGATCACCTCGGCGCCGCGCCGGTACAGGTGGTTCATCAAGTCCGAGATGGTCTTCTCGTTCCCCGGGATGAAGCGCGAGGAGAGGATGACCGTGTCGCCCCGCTCCAGCTTGATCTGCTTGTGATCGTCCATCGCGATGCGGATGAGCGAGCTCCTAGGCTCCCCCTGGCTCCCGGTGGTGATCATGCAGACCTGCTCCTTAGGGAGCCTCGGGAGCTCCTTCAGATCCATCAGGACGTCGTCGGGGACTCTCAGGTAGCCGAGCTCGCGTGCGATCTGCACGTTGGCGATCATGGAACGGCCGTTCAAAAGCACCTTCCGGCCGCTCTTTCGTGCCGCGTCCACCACCTGCTGCACGCGGTGGATATTGCTCGAGAAGGCCGCGACGATCACGCGCCCCGCGCAGCTCGGGAAGATCTCGTCGAAGGCCTCACCCACCACCCGCTCGGAGAGCGTGTACCCCTCGCGCTCGATGTTGGTGGAGTCGGCGAAGAGGGCCAAGACCCCGGCCTGCCCGTAACGGGCGAAGGTGGGGAGATCGGTCAGCTCGCCATCCACCGGGGTCTGGTCGAGCTTGAAGTCGCCGGTGTGGATCACCACCCCCTCGGGGCAGGTAAGGGCCAGGGCACAGCCGTCCACCGTGGAGTGGGCGACACGGATGAACTCGACGATGAAATCTCCAAGTTCGATCACGTCCCTGGGCTTCACCACGCGAAGGTCGACCTTCTCGTCCAGCTCGAACTCCTTGAGCTTTTCCTTCACGAAGCCGAGGGTGAGGGCGGTGCCGTAGATGGGGGGATTGATGTCCCTCAGCACGTAGGGGAGCGCGCCGATGTGGTCCTCGTGGCCGTGCGTGAGCAGGATGGCCCGGATGCGGTCGGCCCGTTCCATGAGGTAGCCGATGTCCGGGATCACCACGTCGATACCCAGCATGTACGGTTCCGGGAACATGAGGCCGCAGTCGACGATGACGATGTCCTCGCCGTACTCGAAGGCCGCCATGTTCAGGCCGATCTCGCCGAGTCCTCCGAGCGCCACGAACTTCAGGCCGGTACTCTCGATACTGGTTGCTTCCAAAGTACTCCCTTGCCGGGGACGCCTGTCCCCGCTAACCCCGCCTGCAGCCCGCTATCAGGTCAAGACCGGACCGCACCTTTGCGGGGTATTGTTAATCCGACATATTTCTCATTCCCACCCATCGCAAAGGTTCTGCACGGAATTCCGGGGAACGTGCAGTACAGCGGTCCACGAAGCGCAGCAGGTGACCTCGCGCTCCCCCCTTTACGAAGGGGGGGGCGGGGGGGATTTAGCCAAGGTAGCCTCAGCATCCAGGTGACAACGGAGTCACCCTCTAAGTCCCTTTTGCGAAAGCGGCAACTCGGGCTGAGTTAATTCCCCGAAGGCCCCGGCCACCCCTTCTGCTGCAGCACGAGGTCCGCGATGCGGGCATCGCAGCGCGCGATCCAGTCCTGTCCCGGAGCGTAGGAGCCGGCCACGGCGTAAAAAGAGCTCCTCAGGGCGCGGTAGGCGATGAGCGCCCGCGCCGTGTCGTGACGTCCCTCGGCCATCTGGCCGAGATCCCACAGTTTCTGCGCGGCACGCGGCACCACCGAGCTTCCCGGGGTGTACATGTGGATGGCCGCCTCGTACCCGGCCACCGCGGCGGTGAAGTCCCCGGCGAGCAGAGCCTTTTCCCCTTTGTCAAACTGCACGTACTGCCGGTACAGGGTGTTCCCCCAGAGGAGGGCAAGGGAGATGGCGACGACTACCGCTACGTTTATTGCTATGGTCTTGACCTTATCCATGTCGTTCCTGTTACGTCCCTATCGCGTCATGCACGAAAGAAGTTCGGGGCCACGGTGAGGAGCGTCCCCAGAAGGAGGAGCGCCACGCCCAAAAGCACGGCCGCCGCCGCGAGGACGTTCAAGGGGGAGCGCAGCCGGTGTGCGGCCGGCAGTCCCCAGAAGATGAGCGCGACGCCGAAGAGGGCCGGTAAGAGGTAAACGATCGACATCTAGTCAACCTCCAGCTTTGCCGCGATCGCCGCGCGCACCCGTTCCAGGAGCTCGGCCTCGGCGACGCCGGCGACCTCGATCGGTGCACCGAAGCTGACCCTGATGGTGCCGGGGCGCAGCTCGATCCGGTTGCGCGGGTTGATGGCCCTGCTGCCATTGATGGTGAAGGGGACGATAGGAACCCCGGCGCGCACCGCCAGCATGAAGGCGCCGCGTTTGAAGGGAAGGAGCGCACCGTCCTTCGTGCGGGTCCCCTCCGGGAAGATCACAACACTTGCACCCGAGGCGATGCGCTGCGCCGCCTGTTTCATGCTCTTCAGTGCCTTCCTGCCGTCGCTGCGGTCAAGCGGGATGTACCCGGCCCGGCGCATCGCGGCGCCGAAGACCGGCACCCGGAAGAGTTCCTCCTTGGCGACCCAGGAGAACAGGCGCGGGATGGCGCGGGTCAGGGCGAGGATGTCGAAGTTGCCCTGGTGGTTCCCCATGTAGATGACCGGCCCCTCGGTCGGGACCATTTCCAGCCCCTCCACTTCGACCTTGATCCCGGCCATCGGGAGCGAGACCAGGCTCCAGACCCTCGCGCAGGCGTGACCCACCCGGCCGGAAGCATCGAACAGGCCGCCGATCACGGCAGCGAGGCTGCATAACAACGTGTACGGAACGAAGAAAAGAAGGTAGATACGGGCTCTCAGCATGACCGGTTACGTTACTTTTTTTTACGATGAGAGTCAAACAATATCGCTTGCCATGAGGGCGTGATTTCTATACACTTCCCCAATTCAAAACGCAAAAGGAGAACACCCCCATGGCAAGTCTGAACAAGGTGATGCTCATAGGCAACCTGGGCAAGGACCCCGAGGTCCGTTACACCGCCGGCGGCACCGCCGTAGCCTCCTTCTCCCTGGCCACCACCGACCGGATCAAGGGCAAGGACGGCAACTGGGAAGACAAGACCGAATGGCACAACATCACCCTCTGGGCGCGTCTCGCTGAGATCGCCGGCGAGTACCTCGCCAAGGGGAAGACGGTATATATCGAGGGGCGCCTGCAGACCCGCAAGTGGACCGACAAGGACGGCAAGGACCGCTACACCACCGAGATCGTGGGTGAGAAGATGCAGATGCTTTCCGCGAAGGGCGAGGGTGGCGCACCGCGCCAGGGCGGCGGCCGTCCGCAGCAGCAGGACTACAACCAGGGTGGCGGTTACGAAGAGCCGACCTTCAACCCGGACGACGAGATCCCGTTCTAGTCGGTACCCAGGGCACTAGAGGTAAAGGAAAAGGCGCACCCACATGAGGTTGCGCCTTTTTTTTTGCCGCTTTAACGGCGGTGCATCGATTGCAGCGTCATCGTACTCGCCCACGTCACCGTCACCGCTTGCCTCAAACCACCAAGCGGAACCTCGCGCCACCCTCGGTATTCTCGACGGTGAGCGTTCCCTTCATGTTTCTCTCGATGATCATCTTCGCCATGTAAAGACCGATCCCCGCCCCCTGCGGCCCTTTCGTGGTGAAGTAGGGATCGAATACCTTGTCGAGGATCTCCTCCGGCACCCCGCCGGCGTTGTCGGAGACGGTCACCACCGAACGCCCGTTTTCTTCGCCCACGTGGATCCGGATCGTCGGTTGGGGCGGCTTCGCCGCGATGAAGGCGTCCCGCGCGTTGATGAGAAGGTTCAAGAGCACCTGGGCGTACTCGTTCGGGTACCCGTCGATCTGCGGCTGCGCCGAGGAGGTAACCTCGATCCTGATCTGCACCTCGTGCAGACTGATATCCACCAGGGAAACGGTCTTCTCCACCGCCCCCAGCACGGAGAAACTGGACTTTTCCGTCGCGGGGGTGAAAAAGCTCCTGAACTTGTCGATGGTCTGCGACATATGCACGATGGCATCCATCATCTTCTCCACCTTCGTGTCCAGGTATTCCTCGGTCAGCTCACCAAGCCGCAGGGTGATAGGGAGGTCCTGGGCCAGAAGGGCGAGCACGTTCAGCGGCTGGCGCCATTGGTGCGCGATGTTGCTGATCAACTCTCCCATGGCCGCCAGCCGCCCCTGCTGGATCAGCATGCGATCCATCTGCCGCAGCCGCTCCACGGCCTGCAACCGCTCCGCACTTTCCCGCTCCAGCTTCTCGTAGGCGGTACAGAGTTCGCCGTTTCTCTCCTTCATCTGCCGCTCGGCCAGGCGCCGGGTCACGATCTCCGACCTCAGCTGGATTTCCGTCATCACGGCGGCGGCCAGATCCTCCACCACGGAAATCTGCTCGCCGGTCCACTCTCTGGGCTTCCCGTCGATGACACAGAAAGAGCCGAGGATGTAGCCGTCCGCGCTGGCGAGGGGGATGCCGAGGTAGGCAATCACGTTCAAGTCCCGGATGGCGAGGTTGTCCTTGAAAAGCGGATGCTCCCGCGCGTCCTTAATTACGAGTGGGGTCTTGGCGATGCGGTTGTACTGGCAGAAGGAATGGGAAAGCGGGGTTTCACGCCGTGACTGCCACGGCTCAGGAAGTCCCAGACAGCTTTTGAAGAACTGCCGGTCCGAGTCGATCAGGGAGACGAGTGCCGTCGGGGCGCTGGTGAAGCGTGCCGCGAGTCGGGTCAGCCTGTCAAACGCCTCCTCCGCGGGTGTGTCGAGCAGGGCGACGGCGCGCAAGGCCGCGAGCCTCGTGGGGTCCGCTACATGTTCCAGAACTTCCCTCGCTTCTTTACCGTTCATCGTTCCCTCTTCCATAAAGGCCGTACACGGCCGCCTTGGTCACCCTCGGACACAAGGGGATAAAGTATCAGATTTTCCGACACTTTCAAGCCGCCCCCGCCGGCGCCACCGCTTGGACACCACTACACGATTCGTGAGTTTTTCCTTTTCATTTAGGCGTTTACACGACTGGCACAAATAAAATAAGATATCAATGCCTCGCTGACAGAAACGTCAACCGATGCGGCTTGAAGGAATGGGGTTCATCGCCCCTTGTGAAACACGTGCTGAAGGAACAGGTATGGCCAAGATCATTTCGTTCGAGAAGATGCAGCTGGCGATCAGGAAAAGAAGAGAAGCGGAAGCACACCTGCAGAGCACCGAAGATGACATCACCGCGATCCTCAACGACTACTCACTCACCCCGGCTAACCGCCGCTGGAAACTGGAAAACATGCTGATGGACGTAGACGAGCAGCTGGAACAGTACCGCAGGGAGCTCGAAGCCGCGGAAAGGAAGCTGAACGCGCTGGTGGCGAGCGCCGAGGGGGAGATCGCCCGCGCTTACGGCGAGTTCGAGGCGAAGGTGCGCGGCATGACGGTCGCGGTACACAAGCTGACCGGCGGCGGCACCGCCTGCATGGCAGCGGGAGGCGCAACGCACGGCGAACCCTGAGCGTCTTCCCTCTTTTTTCAGGTTATGGTTTTCAGCCCCACCTGTTTGTGCTAGTTATGTAGACGTTCAACGTCACAGCACCGCACAGGGAGGTTGACCATGAAGATCCGCAAGAAGATTCTCGATTTCGAGTACGAGGAAGTCCTCGAGGAGAAGTACCGCGAGCTGATCCGCGTGGCATGCGCCGTAGCGGTCGGCTGCCCGGACTGACTGAAGAAGCATTTCGCGGTCGCGAAAAACGCAGGTGCCACCGAGGCGGAGCTGAACGAGGCCATGGCCTACGGCATCATCGCCCCTTCCGGAAGGGCGAAGAACTTTGTGCGCAGCCAGGAAGAAGCCCTGAAGGAACTGTAACCTCCACCCATCCCCGCCGGGACCGTACTGGTCCCGGCTTTTTGTCTTTTTAAGGAACACCTGCGGTCTTGAAACGTCTTCTTTCTTCCAAAAACAGCAAGCGCATCTCGATCCGTCGTGATGTCGCCGCCCTCTCCATGCCGGTGCTTTTGTCCTCGCTTTTCCAGCGCCTGGTCTCCATCGTGGACATCTTCATGGTGGGGGGGCTCGGTGCCGCGGCGATTGCCGCCACCGGTCTCGGACAGCTCCTCATCTTCGTCACCATGACGGTCTTCTGGGGGCTTTCCACGGGAACGAACGTGGTGACAGCACACCTCTGGGGCGCGGGAAGGCGCGTCGAGGCGAAGAGAGCCGCCTTCGCGTCGCTTCTCTTCTGCGCCCTTCTCGCCGTTGCGGCGAGTTTCCTCGGCATGTCCTTCGGCAAAGAGATCGCCGTCTTCATGGGGGCGCAGCCCGAGGTACTCTCCTACGCCTCCGAGTACATCCGCCTCGTCTTTTTATACTTCGGCTTCACCGCCGGGCTGAACATCCTCTCCGCCATCATGCAGGGAACCGGCAACACGCGCACCCCGATGGAGGGGATCCTACTGGTGAACGTCCTGCACGTGGCGATCGCCTACCCCCTCATCTACGGCCACTTCGGCTTCCCCCGCTTCGGCGTCGTCGGCGCGGCCTACGCCATCAACCTCTCCGAGGCGGCGGGCTTTTGCTACCTCCTCGTCCAGGCGTTCCGCGGTGGTTACCTGAAGGTCGGGAAACCGGACCTGGTGCTGCTGAAGAAGGTGCTCGGCATCGGCTACCCAGTCGCCCTAGAGCGCATCGCCCAGCAGTCCGGCCAGCTCTTCTATTCCAAGTTCATCATAGGCTTTGGTACCGCCGCGTACGCCGCGCACCAGATCGGCCTCTCCATCGAGTCGCTCTCCTTCATGCCCGGCGCCGGGATGGGCATCGCTGCGGCGACCCTCATGGGTCAGGCGCTCGGGGCGAGGAAGCTGAGGCGGGCCCACATGAGCCACACCGAGGCGCTCAGGCTCGCCGTCCTGGTCATGGCCTTCATGGCGCTGCTCTTTTTCTTCCTGCCGCACCAGTTGATCGCCCTCTTCACCTCCGACCCGGACGTCATCGAGAAAGGGAGCGTCTTCCTTAGACTGGTCGCCTTCGCTCAGGTACCGCTCGCGCTATCCTTTGTCTACGCCGGGAGCCTGCGCGGCACCGGCGACACCCACTTCGTCTTCCTGGTCACCCTCGCCTCCATGTGGGGAATCCGGGTGCTCCTCTCCTACATCGCCGCCGTCCCGCTCAAGCTCTCGCTTTATGCGGTCTGGAGCGTCTTCGTCGTCGACTGGTTCGTCCGCGCCGGTGCCTTCTGGTGGCGCTACCAGCGACGCGACCTGCACCAGGTGATCATCTAGCCGATGCGGCTTTCATTCACACCAACCACAGAGCCATACGAGATCCGGGAGCGCCTGGGGCGGCTTCTTACGCCCGGCTCCCTCCTCGACGACCCGCTCGAACGGCGTATCGCGCGCCTGGGAGATCGCTTCGTAGGTTACGCGGCAAGCTATCCCCTACCCCTTTGGGCACCCGGCCTCGAGATCACCCCCGAGATGCGCGGCATGACCGAGGCACTCTTTCCGCTCGCCGAACCGCGCGCCCTGTTCGAAAAGGTGCTGCTGCGCGGCTGCCGGTTCGCCCCATTGCTCTCCGGCACCTATCTGGAGAGCTCAGCGAGCTGGCTCGACCTGCTGCAGAGGCTCTCGCCGCAGCTTCCCTGCGCCGATCCCACGCCGTCCCTGTGCCGGCTCGCCTGCGACGACGCCGCACGCACCGCGTTTCTTTTCGCGCTCATGCTTCCGCAGCATTTCGGTGGCGGCTTCGACCGCTATCCGCGTCAGCTCTCGTGGATTTCGATGTGGATGAAAGGGTCGCGCCGTGCAGACGGCATACGCGTGCTGGACGCCGCCTGCGGCAGCGGTGAAGGGACCTACCAGGTGGCGCAACTCCTAGTAGAGGCCGGGATGGGTAAGGGAAGCGCCGTGCACGGCTCCACGCTGGAGCCGATCGAGCTCTTCGCCGGCGCCCACATGCACTTCCCGCACGCCCCCGAACGCGAACAGGAGTACCGTAACCGGGCGGGATCGCTCCTCGGGCCGGGTGCCAACGCCCCGGCGATGGAATTCTACCTGGACCGCGTCGACGCCCCGCCGCAGCGCGAGCCTTACGAGCTGGTCCTTTGCAACGGGCTTCTGGGCGGTCCCCTGCTGCACGAGCCCGACGAGCTCGCCTCCGCCTTCGCCGGGCTATCCGCGCGGCTAGCTCCCGGCGGGTTGCTGCTCGCCGCCGACCGTTTCCACGCCGGTTGGCGTCAACGCGTTCCCGAGGAGGATCTTATCGCCCTGATGCGGATCCACGGCCTCACCCCGGTCGAGGTCCCCGAAGGGATCGCGGGTAAAAAGGGATAGGATCTCATCAGAACAAGTTGCCGCAGCGTCCCCGCCCCAGGAGGGGGAGGGACAGGGAGGGGGAGATGCAAATAAGAAAGGGGATGGAGCCATATGGCCCCATCCCCTTTCTTATTGCCCCACCATGCTGACCGGACTTTTACGCCTTCAGCAGCACCCCGCCCCAGGAAAGCCCGCCGCCAAAGCCCATCATGAGCACCAGCTCGCCCGGCTTGATCTTTCCGTTTCTGCGATTCTCGTCCAAGGCAAGCCCCACCGAGCCCGCCGCCGTGTTGCCGTAGCGGTCCAGGTTGAGCAGGAACTTCTCCTTGGGGATCCCGGTCTTCTTGGAGATGAAGTCGATGATACGCACGTTCGCCTGGTGCGGGATGATGTGGTCGATCTCCTCGGGACGCACACCGCCGCGCTCGGCGAGATCGGTGATGATGCGCGGAATGACGTCCACCGCGAAGGTGAAGACGCTTTTACCGGCCATCTTGAAGGTGTTTTCCTTTGCCGCGATGCTCTCGGCGCTGACCGGCTTTCTCGAACCGGAAGACGGGACCTGGATCAGCTCCCATCCGCTGCCGTCGCTCTGCATCATGCTGTGCAGGATGCCCTTGCCGGAAACCCCGGCACCGAGGATCACCGCTCCGGCGCCGTCGCCGAATAGAGGCGCGGTCCCGCGGTCGTCAAAGTCGAGGATCTTCGAATAGGTGTCGGCCCCGATCAGGAGCACCTTCTTGTACTTCCCGGACCGGATCAGGTTGTCCGCCAGCTCCATGCCGTAGATGTAGCTGCTGCAGACGGCGTTCATATCGAAGGCGAAGGCCCTCGTGGCGCCGATGTTCTTCTGCACCATGCACGCCGTGGCGGGGAGAATCATGTCGGGGGTGGAGGTGGCGACGATGATGCAGTCGATATCGAGAGGGTCTACGTCCCCGTTTTCGAGGGCGAGGAGGGCGGCGCTGGTGGCGAGGTCAGAGGTTGCCTCTTCCGCTGCCGAGAAACGCCGTTCACGGATGCCGGTGCGGGAATGGATCCAATGATCCGCGTCATCCACGAGGTAGTTGAAATAGGCATTAGGGACAACACGAGCCGGAACGTAGCCGCCGGTCCCCAGGATTTCCGAACGTATCATGTAGAGAGCGCCTCCTGGCTTCCCGCGTGGACACAGCAGGAAGCACTCTCTGTATATCTCATAATAAAATACTGTTTGTCAATTGTTCCCTTTATAAAAAACGGCATCCACCACGCCGTAGGCCCAAACGATCATGAATCCACCCAAAAGGTATTTTGCGTAAGGGGCATCCACTTGGATCGCCGACACCACCTGCTCCGGCGTAAGGCCCCCTTCGCGCCCGGCCACCATGAGCTTGCCTGCGCTTCTCAGTGCTACAAACAGCGCGCCGAGGATGAAGATGTTATCCAGCAGGATCATCACCCCACCCTTTAGGCGGCTTCCACGGTAGAGTTGTCCCAGCCCGGGAAGCACCAGGGCGGAAAGTGCCACGGATTTGATCCGGTTCGTCATCGGTTCGTTCTCCTTGTCGGCCACCTGAATGGTGAACCGGTTTTAAGTAATCTGTTGTTTTGTGTTGTACAACCGACGGTTTTTTGTTAGTTTTCGTCGCTATGGACCGAGCCGAACGCACCAAAAGACGCGACGCCATCATGCCGCTACTAAAGGACCCCGATCCGGAGGTACGACAGGCCGCTTCGCGCGCCCTGGAAGCGCTGGAAGCGGCGGAGAGCCTCGAGGAGGTCTTCGACCGCTTGAAGCGAGGTGACCGGGCCACCAAAGTAGCCGCGATCTACGCCTTGGGGCGTATCCCCGACGACCGCGTGCTGCAGATACTGAACTACTGCGCCGCAAGGCCCGAGGAGGACATCCGGTGCGCCGCGGTCAGCGTTCTCGGCGAACTGGCGCGCCCCGAGGCACTCACCACGCTGGTCGAGAAACTTGATGACCCTTCCACCCCGGTGCGCGCCCTTGCCATCGCCGCGCTCTCCCGCTACCGTGATCGCTCGCTCGTATCGAAGCTCGTGCCGTTTCTGGAGGCGAACGACGGCTTTCTCGACGCCGAGGCTGCCCTCACCTTGGGGCGGATCGGTGACGCCTCGCTGGCCGAAGCCATCACCGGGCTGCTTAGCTCCCCCCACGACAAAACCCGCGCCGCAGCGGCCACCGCACTGGCGCAGCTTCCCTAGCCACCCGCACCGTCTCCCCTCCCACGTTAATTCACCTTTGTTCGGGACGCTTGGGACCGAAAACGAGCGACCGATTCTATCTTAGCCAAGGAAAGCTTGTCAAACGCATACCGTGCCGTGCTGGTAAACGCGCCGTTGTTGACACTCTTTGGCAAAAAGCTTAGTATTACGTAGTTTTTCGGCCCGCCGCTGCGCGTCTGGAGTTATATGGCAAAAGTAAAGGTAAAGACCGGGTTCGTCTGCTCCGACTGCGGTGCGACCTACCCGAAATGGCAGGGGCACTGCTCCGCCTGCGACGCCTGGAGCACCATCAAGGAAGTACGCCTGGGGCCGGAACCACGCTCCGGGCGGCGCGACGGTTTCGCCGGGACCACCTCGCCGGTCACCCTCCTTAAAGATGTGCAATTCACCGATGAGCATCGCTTTTCAAGCGGCAGCGAAGAGTTCGACCGGGTGCTCGGGGGAGGCTTCGTACCCGGCTCGGTGATCCTGATCGGCGGAGACCCCGGCGCGGGGAAAAGCACCATCCTGCTGCAGACCATGTGTCACGCGGCTGCGAGCAGAGAGGTCCTCTACGTCTCCGGCGAAGAGTCCCTGCAACAGATCGCCGGGCGGGCCAGGAGGCTGCAGCTTCCCCTCGACCGGGTCAAGATGCTTGCCGAAAGCTCCGTGGAACGGGTACTGGAAGCCGCCGAGAGCGAACGCCCCGCAGTGGTGGTGATCGACTCGATCCAGGTGATGCAGTCCGCCGTTGTCGACGCGGCGCCGGGCGGCGTCTCCCAGGTAAGGGAATCGGCCGCCGCCTTCACCTGCTTCGCCAAGACTTCCGGAGTGGTCCTCATCATGGTAGGGCACGTCACCAAAGACCAGTCCCTCGCCGGTCCGATGACGCTCTCCCACATGGTGGACACCCAGGTGATGCTCTCCTCGACCGAGGACGCGCGCTACCGGCTCATGCGCACCACTAAAAACCGCTTCGGCCCGGTGAACGAGCTCGGCGTCTTCGCCATGACCGAGAAAGGGCTGCGGGAGGTGAAGAACCCCTCCGCGATCTTCCTCTCGCGCACCGAGAATGCCGCCCCCGGGAGCCTCATCAGCGTCCTTTGGGAAGGAACGAGGCCGCTTCTGGTGGAGATCCAGTCGCTCGTGGTCTCCGCTCAATATGGCTCCCCCCGGCGCCTCGGCATCGGACTCGACCAGAACCGCATCGCCATGGTCCTCGCCGTCATCAACAAGCACGGCGGCCTCGTGCTCGCAGACCAGGATGTCTTCGTCAACGTCGTCGGCGGCATCCGGGTGCTGGAAACCAGCGCCGACCTGGCGGTAGCCCTCGCCATCGTCTCGAGCTTCAGGAACTCGGTCCTGCCGCAGGACCTCCTGGTTTTCGGAGAAGTCGGGCTTTCCGGCGAGATAAGGCCGGTTTCCAACGGTGAATCCAGGCTCAAGGAAGGGGTGAAGCACGGCTTTACCCGAGCCATCGTTCCGAAGGGTAACGCCCCCAAGAAGGAGATACCGGGCATGAAGGTGGTGGGAGTGACCTCGCTCTCCGAAGCCCTCGACGCCATCTAAGCGGATAGTAGAGCCCCGGCGGCTGAGATTTCGTCTTCCGGATCTTTGGTTAAGAGGAAAATTTCACTTTACTAATTTAGAAAAATCCTCTTTAATGTCGTATTGATTAGAAAGGGTAGGTGTTCATGAATTCGGAAAAGCTCGAGTACTTCAGAGGAATCCTGCAGGAAGAGAAACGAACGCTCCTGGAAGAAGCTGGCCGGACCGTTATGGAGATGAACTCCGACACGACCAACTTCCCCGACCCGACCGACCGCGCCACCCAGGAGTCGGACCGCACCTTCGAACTGCGCATCCGTGACCGCGAGCGCAAGCTCATCAACAAGATCCAAGAGGCGCTCAACCGGATCGACAACGGCACCTTCGGGATCTGCGAGGTCTGTGAGGAGGACATCAGCGAAGCGCGCCTGAAGGCCCGCCCGGTGACCACCCTCTGCATCGACTGCAAGATGGAGCAGGAAAAGAAAGAAAGATTCCGCTAGATCTACAATTCACCGCTCGTCTCTCGGAGTTCGCATGGCTGCCCGGAAGGTAGACAACCTGCTGGTGCAAGCGTTGCTCATTGCCCAGTCTTCAGGTCGTTCCCACCAGGCCCGACTCGGCAGCTTGCTCCGCTTGGCGGCCCGCTCCCTCGGCCTCGCCTCCGCCTCACTTTTCGTCCCCGATCCCTCGGAACCTATACTTACCCAGCGTTACATCGCCGGCGCCACCGGCATCGCGCAGCGTTGTGCCATTCCTTTCGATATCGGCTGCGCCGGCCGCGCCGCGTCACAGCGGATCGACGTCTTTTGCACCCACAGCGATCTCCATCCAGAGGAACGCGGCGGCGCCGAAGCGATAGGCTATCATTCCCTTCCCGTCCTCGACGACGACCGACTGGTCGGCGTACTCGTGCTCGGCAGCGCCGACGCCTCCCTTTCTCCTGCAAGCTTAGCCCTTTGCAGAAAGTTGCTCCCCGTTTTCAGCCTGACGCTTGCCGCCCTCGCCGCCGCCGAACAGGCACAGGCCTCAGGGCGCATCATGTCGCTCCTCTCCGGTCTGGGGCACCTGCTCGGATCCCCCACCGCCGCCGGCACCCTGCTTCCCAAGATCGCCAGGCTCTGCACCGGCTCTGGTTTGGCAGGGTTCGCCGTGATCCGCCTGACCCCGAACGGCAGGAGCAGGGGCAGGGTTTTCAAGAGCTGCCAAAGCAGCTTCCGACAGGATCTCGAGGCACTCCTCGATGTGGAGCAAAAGCTTTCCGCCTGCGCCCTCGCTGCCGGTGCCACCCGCACCGAGCAGGTTGTTCTCGCCGGATCAGGTTACCGTGCGCTGAGCGCCCCATTGGGCAGCAACGGCAGCACCATGGGTGCGCTCACCCTCTTCGGCGGTCCCGAACTCCTCTCACCTGAGCATATCGATGCGGCGGGGGCGCTCGCCCGACTTCTCTCCGGCACCCTTGCCGAAGCCATCTGCAAGGAAAGGGTCGCGAGTCTCGACAGCGAAAACGAGAAGAAGCTGAAGGAACTTTCGCTGCTGTACCGGCTCAGCAACACCATGCTTTCCACCATCAAGCTGAACAAGCTGATTCACCTAACACTCACCGCGCTCACCTCCGGCCCGACCCCGTTCTTCGACCGCGCCATGCTCTTTCTAACCAACGAGCGTTCCGGTTCGCTGGTCGGCATGCTCGGCGTCACCACCGAGACGTCCCCTCCCCTCTCGATCCCGCAGGGAGGAAGCGAAGATATCCTTTCCAGCCGCTGGGACATCACCGAAGGTGAGATGGAGGCACAGCGCGACTCCGACTTTTGCCGGAAGGTGCAAGGGAAGCGACTCCAGTTGGACGGCACCCTCAACATCGCCTCCCAGGCCGTCCTGGAAAAGCGCCTGATCTACATTCCAGACGAAGCCGTGATCGGCGCCGATCCCGCCACCGCACCGCGCACCGCCCTCGCCGCCTCGCCTCTCATAGCCCACGGCCAGACCGTCGGGGTGGTACTCGTCGACAACGCGCTCACCCAGTCACCGATCGCCCAGGAGCACCTTCGCTTTCTACAACTTTTCACCAACCAGGCAGGAATGGCGATCGAAAACTCGATGCTCTACAACAAGATCGAGGATGCCAACCGCCAATTGAGCGAGGCGCAGGAGAGCCTGCTCCAGAAGGAGCGTTTGGCCGCCATAGGCGAGATGGCCGCAGGTATCGCCCACGAGCTCAAGGGGCCGCTCGTCTCCATCGGCGGCTTCGCCGGGCGCCTCGCACGTAAACTTCCGAAGGAAAGCACGGAATGGGCCCACGCCGACCTGATTGTGCGCGAGGTGGTTCGCCTGGAAGGTATCCTCTCCGAAATCCTGCTCTTTTCCAAGAAGACGACCATCTGCTATACACGCTGCAACATGGTCGATGTCGTCAAGGAAACGCTGGCGGTCGTGACGCCGCCGCTCGAAGAGAAGCAAATCCGCATCAGCACCAAGTTTCCGCGCCAGAAGCAGGTGCTTCTAGGTGACAGCCAGCAACTGAAGCAGGTGTTTATCAATATCATCCTGAACTCCCTGGACGCCATGGGGACCGGTGGAGAATTGATGATTCAGGTTCTTCCCTGCGATCTCGACGGCAAGGACGCCGTCACGGTGAAGATAGCCGACACCGGTGGCGGCATCCCGCTCGAGCAACTGAACAGTATCTTCACCCCCTTTTTCACCACCAAGGGGAGCGGTACTGGACTCGGGCTACCCATCGCCAACCGGATCATCACGAACCACGGCGGCAAGATTCAGATCACGAACCAGCCCGGCCAGGGAGTCGAGTTCCGCATCATCCTGCCCAAACACTGGTGAGTTGGTTATAGACAAAATCACCGCCCGCCAGATGCGAGCGGTCGTTCCTGCGCGATAATGGGGGTGTAGCTCAGCTGGGAGAGCGATGCGTTCGCAACGCATAGGTCGTCGGTTCGATCCCGATCATCTCCACCAATAAGAACAGGCACTTGCGATATTTTCGCGAGTGCCTGTTTTGTTCATGCTGTAGTAAGATTCCACAACAGCAAATTTATCGGACGCTTTTCCGGTTCCGCTTACTTTTCTGGGGCCTATGCTTTCGCTAGCTTTTAAGTCGTAAAAGTTACTAAGTCCCCAGCGTCCTCTCGACCCTATCGCACCACAAGATACGCCAATTACACATGTCATATTAAAATTGATATTAAATTCAAGAAGCCATATAATACGAGGCATTTAATATCATTGACTAGCAAGGAGGTGTATCGCATGGGGAGATTCATCGGTAGTTTAGCAAAAGCTGCTGTAGGAGCGGTGATGTTCGGGACCATGTTCGGTTGCGCAGCGTCGCTGCAGCCGAAAACTCTGGATACTGGCAAGGTTCTGAGCAAGGAGATTAGAGTCAAGGCGCACGACCTTTCGGGTAAGCCGATCAGTGAAAGCGCGGTACGGGATGCTCTCGCGGCGGCCCTTATTGCTGGCGGGAGACTCCCAACGTCATACGGCGAACAGTTCAAAGGCAGCTTTTCGAACACTAGCACCTTCCTTACCCACGGCGTACGGTCCAAAGCGACCGCCTCCGGCATCAAGGTGGAATACCTTAAGGGGACCAAGGTCACAAACACCACCGCAGCCCCCTCTTTTTACGAAAGCCGCATTGCGGCGACCTTCCCTCTGACAATCACCAAATCCGACGATGGGGAACTATACAGGGCAATCCTCGGTTTTCCGGCACAGGTCGCAATGACTCCTCCCCCGTTCATGCCGTTTGAAAATCCGGCGTACTTTATGAGTGAGGAGAAGGTTGTGCCTAACCTGATGAGCAAGTACGACGCACTGAAGGAGGTAGCTATCGCGGCGACTGCTGCCGTTACCGGCGAAGTGACGGTGGAGGCCCCCCCCGAGGCCGTGCGTGGCAACCTGGAACGTATCCTAGGCAAATTCGATAAATACGCCGATACGGGAAATGCATACAACCTCGACGTGCAGGGGCACGTACAAAAACTGCGTGTCGCACTGTACCCGTACAGAACAGGGTGCAAGATGCAATATTCCGTGGACATCCCTTACACAGTGTCCGAGACGACATCGCTCACAGAGTCAGACATCCAAGCAGTCAAGCGGAAGGTTGAGTCCGTCGCTAAGGATTGACCCTCAACTCCCTCCATGCCAGACACTTTGCCTACAGTTGCGGCTATGAAACCTGGAATTGATGCTTAATCAGGAAGTTAATCGTTGGCTAACCAGCTTTTGCCTTGTTCGAGTATTTGATTTTCATTGAGCTCAGGAGGAAATGTGAACTTCAATAATACAGTTTTTATCTTTATGTTTTTACTGATGTTGTTTGGTTGTTCCGCGTCTGAAGACCTTGAAAACAAGTATTATGGCTCGTGGATTGATTATCAGCACAATTTAAAACTAAATTTACTTGCTGATCATTCTGGTAATTTTATTTCAAACAACGGGTTTCAACCCGTATTGTCTGGACATTCCTGGAGAAGAATAAAATTAAATACGAACTAGTAGATTTAGCTAATGCCCCAACGATGCAAGGAAATTACCAAGATGGTAAATTGCAGGTTGGTGGTTGTACCTACGAGAGATAGAAGCAAATGTCAGCGGGATGTTCTTGAGAAGGTAATTTTCTGCTTTGTTACTGCAAATCTGAAAATCTCAAGGACGTCCCTTCCCCCCCCCACTCTTCTAAAGCGCAATTCTCGCCACCCGTCCTTGCATTTCAAACAAATTGGTCGTTTCTGGTCCGTCCGCGTTGGATTAAGGTACCGTGCATTGGGAGTCTCAACCGACGATGGCGTACTCTGGTTTTGAATTGGCACCCACAAGGATTACGACCGTCTGCTCTCCTGAGGACAACACCAGCTACCTACGAGCCGTTTGACTTTCTCGCCGCCCTCCAGCTCAAAATTTTGTCGGTTGAAGTTTACCCCACGTACGGGTAGTCTTTGACAGGCTTAAAAAATTTTAAGGAGGTGCCGCGATGCCATATGACGACACGAACGATCCGGACTTGATCACCCTATCTGAAGCAGTACTGCAGGCGTTCACCCCAGAGATGTACAACCACATGATTTCACTTTTGCCCACCCCCGAAATCTACGCTGCAACGCATGGCCAGTTCGCCAACGGGTATCCTGCTTATTTGAAAGGTGACCCCGACGGAATCAAGGCCTTCGAAGAGGCCCGCAACGCCATCAAGCAGTTCCTCACGATGCTTTCGGGTTTGTCCAAAACTGCTGCCATCAAAGATCCGACTGTTCCCGAGAGGCTTCCGTTGTCCCAAACTCATACCAAAGCCACCGGTAGCAACTCCTCCTTGACTGCGGCCCGCGACTTCAAAGCCTATTACGACCGCAAAGGCAACATCTACGCGACATTCCCCAAAATTCCAGGCTCCAAAGGATATCAGATTTGGCTTTGCGAAGGAGACCCCAACGTTGAAGGCAACTGGAGGCTATTAACTTCGTCAACTAACAGCAGAAAAGTTCTCCTTCCGACTCTCAACCGCACCAACAACAACTGGCTGAAGGTCAGGGGCATGCGTGGCACCGAGGCCGGGCCTTGGTCCAACCTTGTGGCCATAGCACCCGCTTGAGACCACCTATGGAGCCCCCATAAAACCGGGGGCTCCACATCATCAGCAACCTGCCTTTATCACGCCTACCACACAAACCCGCCATTGCCATCCAGTAACTTCCATAATTCATCCCACTACCATCACTATATAACCGGAGTCCCGCCAACTTGACAGCGGGATTCATCTTACTTGCCGGCAAAACTGGAACCATCGATGGCGGAAAGTGACGCCTAAGATGGTCAAACTTGCAGCTTCAACTACAGGAACTACGAGGTTTGAGCGCCAAACCTGTAACTTCCATGGTTGAAACTAAGAGGTTTGGTTGCCGAACCTGCAACTTCGAGGGGCGAAACTACAAGGTTTGACCACCGAACTTGTAACTTTGAGGGTCCAAACTATCAAGTTCGAGGGCGAAACCTACAACTTCGGCGCCCAAACCTGCAACTTTGCCGGTTTGGGCTGTCGGATGCAGCTCCGCTTCTGCACCGTGCACGGTTTCTTCGCGGGTACTATGGCACCAAAATGTTCGTACTATCCAAGAAAGCCTCCATGTTCTATGCTGCCGGGACCGCTGCCGCGACTGCGGCACCGCGGGTGACTACCAAAATACTCAAGGACAGGAGGCCTTCGTGAAAGTTATCGCAATCAATGGCAGCCCGAGGAAGAACTTCAATACCGCACAGGTGCTGCAAAAGGCGCTGGACGGGGCGGCTGCAAAAGGGGCGGAGACGGAACTGATTCATCTGTACGACCTCGACTTCAAGGGGTGCACGAGCTGCTTTGCCTGCAAGCTGAAAGACGGGAAGAGCTACGGGAAGTGCGCCATGAGGGACGGGCTTACGCCTGTTTTGGAGAGGATCGCACAGGCGGATGCCTTGGTGCTCGGCTCACCGATCTACTTCGGAAGGGTCACAGGGGAGATGAGCTCTTTCATGGAAAGGCTCCTTTTCCAGTACTTCGTTTACTCACAGCCGCCGGAATCCCTGTTCGGCAGGAAGATCCGCACCGGGTTCATCTACACGATGAACGTCCCGGAGGAACTCATGCAGCAGTGGAACTACCAGCTCCACATGTCGGGAAATGAAAACTACCTGCGGGCCATCTTCGGCGAGTGCGAGACGCTTTGCTGTAACGAGACGCTGCAACTGGACGACTACAGCAAATACGTCTTCAGCTACTACGACCCCGAGCAGCGGCGGGAAAGACACAGCGTGCTCTTCCCCGAGAACTGCCGCAAGGCCTTCGAGATGGGAGAGCGGCTTGTAACAAAAGCATAAGGGATGCCCCCCTCCCCCTTCCCGCAAGTCTCTACTAAAAAGAAAGGCGTCGGCATTGCCGACGCCTTTCTTTTTCGATGTAGCATGACCTGCGACCAACGCGCGCTAGGGTATCCTCGACGCGAAGGAGACGCCATCGACAAGAAGCGTTTTGTTGTCGTCTGAGACAGCAATACTGCCCGTTCCCGAGTTGACACCCCAGTCACCGTTGGTATCGACTGTAGCGTTTGTCGTTATGACATGGGTCGCAGGGTTCCAGCTGTAGGTACCACTCTCCATGCCGGGCCAACCGCCGCCATCTGGCGTCCCGTCGTGGGCGAGCATGAAGGTCGTGTCGTTGATGAGGGTGATGGCGATGGAGCCACCCGGGCCGGGGCGATACCATCCACCGACGAGCGCATTGGTGCCGGAGGGAAGAACGCGGGTCGCGAAGTTCTGCCCGTTTACCTTCAGGGTGTTGTTGTCGGTGGACAACGCCAGGGTGAGCGTCCCGGCGTTTGAGAAGCCCCACTGCCCGTTGGTATCCGCCGTAACCGTGGCGGCGAAGGCACCGGTGGTCTCATTCCAGGTGTAGGTGCCGGACTCCATCCCTGGCGTCCCAGATGGATCGGCTTGCACATCGCCGTCATGAGCCATCATGAACCTCTGACCGTCGACGAAGTTGATGACGATGGGCCCCTTCGCCTGCCCTCCATTGGGATAGGCGACGTACCAGCTCCCCACGAGCTTCGAGGTGGCGGTGCCGAATTCGGTGACGGCGGTGGCCGTGGCGGTGGCAGGCGAAGCGTTCCCGAAGGCGTCATACGCGACCACGGTGTAGCTGTACTTGGAACCCGCAGCGAGCCCGGTGTCGGTGAAAGTCGTGCCGGTCACCGTACCGACCTGGGAAGCGCCACGGAAGATTTTGTACGCGGTCACGCCCACGTCGTCGGTCGCGGCGGTCCAGGTGAGTTTTATCTGGGTGGTCGAGGAGGCGATCGCGCTCAGGTTAGTGGGGGCAGTCGGCGGAACGGCATCGGGTGTGACGTTGAGAAAGGCGTTGATCACGCTTTGCAGCTCGCTTAGAGAAACCTTGCCGTCGAGGTTCAGGTCTCCCGGAAGAGCTGGCGCTGCGCTCGCCGGAAAAGGCATCAACATGGCCGCCGCAACGGCGGTGAACAAACTCCTCCTCAGGTTCTCCTTCAACATGATCCCCTCCCCAGGAACATCATTGCATATGTCTTATTGACCGTCACAAAGAAAACAACCTGCTGATACACTGTTTCAATTCTCATGTCAACACGAATCAAGCCGGTTTTTCAAAGACATAGAGGTGGCAGAACGGTCGAACGTATGCCATCCGCCTCCCTTCATAGGTACTTATCCACCATGACCTTACGCTTTTTCCCTCCGTGTTTACTTAAAGTTTAGCTCCTTAGCTCCCGATGAATGGATCTGCTAGATGTGCAACTGGAAAAAGGGAGGAACCATGCCGATTGTAACCTGGGACGGAAGCTTGGCGGTCGGGCACGAGATGATCGATGAACACCATGAACACCTCGTTGAACTGCTCAATAAAGCGTATGACGAGTTCTGTGAAAAGAAAGCCGCTCAACACATCGCAGCTGTACTTGACGAACTGGCGGACTATGCGACGTATCACTTTGCCCAGGAGGAGCTCCTCATGGAGGAGACGGACTACCCCCGCAAGGAAGAACACCTGCTTGATCACGCCTATTTCGTTAGAAGGATCGGTGAGATTCAGAGGGATTTTGCCGTCGGCGGGGTGCCCATCTCTCTGGAGATCATCTCATTCCTAAGGGGATGGCTCGTAAGACACATATCGCACAGCGATGCAGATCTCGGGGCACACGCGGCTAAGGTCAACAAAAAACCCGTCGTAATCGACCTCCAATAAATATGGCAGCGGCAAGGCATTGGACACCGCGCGTCCATGCCTTGCCAGAACCATGTCCCACCCCCCTCCCTCACAGCCCCTCTAGAACCGTTTAAGTTCTGCCATATAAAACCGATATCTACGCATAGCGGGCGCCGTTTGTCCAACAAAGCCATCTGAAATGGATATTCACATTTATGACTGTCGATTATATAGTGCGCGTCTAAGTACAGCTCACTCAAGGCAGTCAGAGGATCATTGAATGAAAAGGACTAAACGATGCGCCGGACTCTGATCAACCGGTTGCCGATACGTAAAAAGATGATGCTGATCCTGATGATTACCAGCGGGTTCACGCTCATTCTCGCCTCGCTCACCTTCGTAGCGGGGACCTTCATATGGTCGCGCATAGCGATGCGGCAAGAGCTCACTGCGCTCGCCTCGATCGTCGGGCACAACAGCTCGGCGGCGCTGGCCTTCAGTGACCGGACCGACGCACGGCGCACCCTGCAGTTTCTCGAGGACAGGAAGTACATCCTGGAGGCCCACATCCTCTCAGAGGACTTCCAGCCCTTCGCATCGTACCGCGCGGCCGGAGTGCAATCATCCACGAGGTCAGGAAGGGATCTGGTCAAGGAAGCAGCGCAAGATGGCTTCTGGGATATGAACGGGGACATGGTGGTGGCCCGCAGGATCTCCCTTGAGGGGCAGCCGCTGGGAACCGTGGTGATAAGGGCAGACTACCGGGAACTGAACGCGCAGTTGACCTGGTTCTTTGGCTCCGTCCTCCTCGTGATGCTCGGAAGCCTCGCCTGCTCGTACTTCGTGTCGCTGCGGCTGCAGAGCGTCATCTCGGCCCCCATAGGTGGGCTCGCCCGCACCATGGCGTCGGTCTCCCGGGACCAGAACTACGCGGTCCGCGTGGAGAAGGGGAGCGACGACGAGATCGGGGCGCTCATGGACGGCTTCAACGAGATGCTAGGGCAGATCCAGGGAAGGGACGAGGAGCTTGCCAGCTACCGCAATGAGCTCGAGCAGAAGGTCGCCCAGCGCACCAAGGAACTCGACCTCACCGTAGCAGAGCTCCAGCACGCCATGGAGGCGGCCCAAGCGGCCAGCCGAGCGAAATCGCAGTTTCTCGCCAACATGAGCCACGAGATCCGTACCCCCATGAACGGGATGCTAGGGATGACCGAGCTCCTCATGGCGACCAAACTGGACGAGCAGCAGAAACGTTTCGTCTCCTCGGTACGCCGCTCCGGGGAGGCACTCCTCGCCATCATCAACGACATCCTGGACTTCTCGAAGATCGAGGCCGGAAAGCTCGAGCTCGAGGAGACCACCTTCAGCCTGCAAGATACCATGTCCGACGTGGTCGAGCTCCTTGCGGAGGGGGCGCACCGGAAGGGGTTGGAGATCGCGGCCCTGGTCGAGAAGGACGTCCCAAGCTTGCTTTTGGGAGACCAGGTAAGGGTGCACCAGGTCCTCATGAACCTCGTCGGGAACGCGGTGAAGTTCACCGACCGGGGGGAGGTTGTCATCTCCGGCACGCTCCTGGAGGAGAACGGCGACGAGGTGACCGTGCTCGTGAAGGTCACCGACACCGGCATCGGCATCCCCGATGAGGTGAAGGAGCGCATCTTCAGCGGCTTCTCCCAGGCGGACAACTCGACGACACGCAAGTACGGCGGCACCGGTCTCGGGCTCACCATCGCCCGGCAGTTGGTGGAGCTCATGAGGGGAGAAATCGGCGTCGAGAGCGTCCCCGGACGTGGCTCCACCTTCTGGTTCACGCTAAAGCTGCGCACGGAGCTCACAGTACGAAACGGCGCGACCAGGCCGAACCCGCTGGCCGGCTACCATGCGCTCATCGTAGACGACAACTCGATCAACCTGAGCATCATGCACCACGAGCTGGCCGGATGGGGGATGACCGCGGACATGGCGGACAACGCCGGGACTGCCCTCGACCTCATGCGCAGCGCGGTCGACGCCGGCTCTCCCTATCAACTCGCGATCCTGGACATGCAGATGCCCGGCATGAACGGGATCCAGTTAGCGCGCGCCATCAAGTCGGAACCCGCCCTGGAGGCGACGCCGCTTCTCATGGTCACCTCGGTCGGGCAGTACGGTGACGAGGAGGAGGCTATCAGGGCCGGAATCGGATGTTACATCAGCAAGCCGGTGCGCCAGTCGCGCCTTTTCAATGCGATCGTAGATCTTCTGGGAGTGGGGATGAGCAGCGCGGCACAGCCGATGCTGACGGTGCAGCCGAGTCCGGCGCAGTTTGGTGCGAGGATACTCCTGGTCGAGGACAACCCTGTGAACCAGGACGTCGCCACCGCGATGCTTGAAAGCTGCGGCTGCCTGGTGAGCGTGGCCAACAACGGCTCCGAGGCGCTCCACGTCGTCGCCCGCCAGGGGTTCGACCTCATCTTCATGGACTGCCAGATGCCGATCATGGACGGCTATGCCGCGACCAGGGTGATCAGGGATAAGGAGCGGGAGGCGGGCCCGGACGGGAAGCGGCGTACCATCATCGCGCTGACCGCGCACGCCATGCGCGGCGACCGCGAGCAGTGCTTCGCCGCCGGCATGGACGACTACCTGACCAAACCGTTCACACAGGCGCAACTGGCGGCGATGCTGCTGCGCTGGCTCCCGGAGGCTCAGGTGGTGGCGCCCGGAGTTGCGGAAGCGCCGCGGCCCTCTGGCGACTGGTTCGACCGTTCCACGCTCGAAGAGATCCGAGCCTTGCAGCAGCCTGGGAAGCCAAGCCTGCTGTGGAAGGTGGTCGGCTCCTTTGAGAAATCGAGCCCGCTGCTCGTCGAGGCCATGCGCGAGGGGCTGCACTGCGACGACCCACAGGGGGTGCACCGTGCGGCGCACACGCTTAAATCGAGCAGCGCCTCGCTGGGGTTTATCGCCCTCTCCGATTCCTGTCGCCGCATGGAGGCACTGACGATGGAAGGGGGAGACGCCGACACCGACGCCGAGGCGCTGCTCCAGCAGATAGAAACACAGCACCGGCAGGCGCTGGAATTTCTCGCAGCACTCAGGGAGGAAGAGGCCCCTCAGCCCTCCCCCGAACCAAGGAGCTAACATGGAAAAACAGAGAATCCTTGTCATAGACGACGATGAAACGATCACCACGCTGCTGCAGGGGATCCTGGAATGGGCAGGCTTCGAGGTGTGCATCGCCGGCAACGCGGCCGAGGCAAACCGGCACATATGGGAGGGGGCCAAGCCGTCGCTCATCGTCCTCGACCTCATGATGCCCTTTCTCTCCGGCGACAAGGTGGCGGGGATCTACAAGGGGAACGAGGCGACCCGCGACATCCCGATCCTCTACATCTCCGGCAAGCCCGAAAGCGAGCTGCAGACGATCGTGAGTGAAACTGGCGCCGCCGGGTACCTGCAAAAGCCTTTCGGCGCCTCCAAGGTCGTCGAAGCGGTGCGCGCAGTCCTCGGGTAAACGGCCAGGATCGGCGGGCATGGAACGCAGGTCTATGCAATGGTACCTGCTCAGGCACGGCCTGCTGGTGGAGGGGCTTGCCATACCCGGCGCACGGCCGGCCCGATCCCCAGACGCGTCTCTCTCTTGCAATCCGGTCAAAATGTCTTACCCTTACCCTTGAATTCTATTTGCTCAGGAGGAACTATGCCTAAGGTTACATTCAAGGGAAACCCGGTGACATTGGTTGGGCCGGAACTTAAGGTGGGAGACGCTGCTCCCAATTTCGCGGTAGTAGACAACGCTCTCAGCCAGGCAACGCTTGCAACTTATGAGGGTAAGGTGAAGATCATCAGCGCAGTGCCGTCACTGGATACGCCTGTCTGCGACACAGAGACGAGGCGCTTCAACCAGGAAGCCGCATCGCTTCCAGGGGACGTGGTGGTTCTCACCATCAGCGCCGATCTCCCGTTCGCGCAGAAGAGATGGTGCGGTGCCGCCGGTATCGACAAGGTGGTCACGCTCTCCGACTACCGTGACCGCTCCTTCGGCCTTGCTTATGGCGTCCTTATCGAGGAGCTTAAGCTTCTCTCCCGCTCCATCTTCGTCATCGACAAAAAGAACGTCATCCGCTACATCCAGCACGTCCCCGAAGTGACCCAGGAGCCGGATTACGCGGCGGTGATCGCCGCGGCGCGCGAGCTCGCCTGAGTAGAGGTAACTTGATGAAAAAGGCGCCTGCGGGATTTCCGCGGGCGCCTTTTTTTGTGAGTTTTTGGCAGGGCAGAAGCAAAGGCAAATCCCCCTGTCCACCCTTCGCGGAGGCGCGCTACGGGGGGCGTTCTCCCTTTCGCAAAAGGGAGAACGCCAGGTCAGCTACGACAAGCGGGATGGGCGACGGCAAGGGACAGGACTAAAAGGAGGGGTATCAGGAATGGGCGACGCCGCACCGGCACAAGGAGAGGCATAATGGCAGAAATCATCGTTTCCCCCTTCTTGAGGCGACCGCTGAAACCCCTGCCATCACACAACTACATTCCCGCACAATCAACATGAAAATGTCGAATCGGTGTGAGGTCCCGTTTTTTCTGGACGAAGAGGCCGTCTGATAGTAAAAATGGTCGCATGGAAGAGAGGATCATGCCCAAAACACAGTTGGCAAGCTACCTGCTCGCGGCACTCGCCGTAGTAACCGTGCTCCATTTCCACCTGATCCCCGCGGTCTTCGCCGGCCTCGCCGTGTACGCGCTCACGGCAAAGCTCGCGCTGCGCCTCCCGGCGAGTTGGGGCGCCCTGACCCAGAAGGTGGCCCTCGCCGGGATCATCCTCTTCGTCATCGCGCTCGTGTCCGGGATCTGCCTCGGGCTCTGGTCGTTTCTGCGCGGGCATCACGGCATGGCGAACCTTTTGGACATGACGGCGGAGACGCTCGACAACCTGAAGAGAAACCTCCCGGAAGAGTTGACCGCGGCGCTGCCGGACACGGTGGACGAGCTGCGTGAACAGATCGTCACCATGCTGCGCGAGCACGGCAAGAACATCTCCTCGGTGGGGATGTCGGGGGTGAAGACCTTCGCGCACCTGATCCTCGGCATGGTGGTGGGAAGCCTCGCCGTGCTGCACCGTTTCAACCTCGAGGACGGCTTTCCCCTGCTCGCCTATCACCTGCACGCCCGTCTTTTGAACCTGGCCGACGCCTTCGACAAGGTGGTCTTCGCCCAGGTGAAGATCTCGGCGCTGAACACCGTCCTCACCGCGCTCTACCTTGCGGTGGTCCTTCCGCTCCTGGGGGTCCACCTCCCCATGGTGACCCTGCTGATCCTGCTCACCTTCGTGGCCGGGCTTTTGCCGGTGGTGGGAAACCTCATCTCCAACTTCACCATCGTGCTGATCAGCCTCGGCGTGTCGCCTATGGTGGGCGTGGCCTCCCTCGTCTTCCTGGTGCTGATCCATAAGCTAGAGTACTTCACCAACGCCCGTATCGTCGGGGGCGAGGTGAAGGCGAACGTCTGGGAGCTTTTAACCGCCATGCTGGTCATGGAGGCGATCTTCGGCATCGCCGGCCTGGTCGCCGCCCCGGTGGTCTACGCCTGGCTCAAATCAGAGCTTCGCGCCTACCGGCTTGTCTGATTCATGAATCCTGCGCAACGCGTATTTTCATAGTAGAATGTGCGCATGGCCGCCACCATGCCGACATCCACTCCCGTTTCTGTGCGCCCCCTTACTCGCCGGGGGCTCCCCTACCCCCTTGGCAACATCCCGCCCCTGCCCTCGCGCGCCTTGACGCTTTCGTTCGCGCTGCTCCTCCTGGTGTTTCTTACCTGCCGCTTCGCCTGGGCCGCTCCCGAAGCCACGCTCTACTACTTCTGGGGGGTCGGCTGCCCGCACTGCGAGCAGGCGAAGCCTTTTCTCGAGGAGTTGAAGCGCAAGTACCCAGACCTCAAGGTCGAGGCGACCGAGGTGCTGCAGCATCGGGAGAACATCCCGCGCCTCATGCTCATGGCGAAGGAAAGGGGCCGGGAAGCGACCGGGGTGCCGGTCTTTATCCTCGGACCGCACTACCTGAGCGGCTTTTCGGAACAGACCCGCGCGCAGCTTGAAAACGCGGTCCGCGAGGCTCTCCCCCCCGCTGGGGGAGCATCGTCCAAAGCACCACCGGCCGCCGCACCGCAGCCGCCGGTTGCCGTCCCGGGACTTGGTGAGCTCGACCCGCAGCGCTACTCACTTCCCGTCTTCACCCTGGTGATCGCAGCGCTCGACAGCTTCAACCCCTGCGCCTTCTTCGTCCTCTTCTTCCTCCTGAGTCTCCTGATCCACGCCCGGTCGCGGCGTCGCATGCTCCTCATCGGGGGGGTCTTCGTCGTCGCGTCCGGAGTCCTCTACTTCCTTTTCCTCGCTGCCTGGCTGAACCTCTTCCTGATCGTCGGCTCGCTTCCGGCCATCACCGCAGTCGCAGGGCTCCTCGCGCTCTTCATCGCCCTCGTCAACATCAAGGATTTCTTCCTTTTCCACAAGGGGATCTCCCTTTCCATCCCTGAGGACAAGAAGCCCAGGCTATTTGCCCGTATGAGGCGGCTTTTGAAAGCCGAATCACTCCCTTCCCTGCTCGTCGGGAGCACCGTGCTCGCCGTGGCGGCGAACAGCTACGAACTTCTGTGCACGGCGGGGTTCCCTATGGTCTTCACCCGCGCGCTCACGCTGCACGAAATGGGCAAGATCGCGTATTACGGTTACCTCGCCCTGTACTGCGCCGTCTATATCGTGCCTCTGGCGGTGATCGTCGTGATCTTCACAGTGACGCTCGGTGGGAGGAAGCTGAGCGAATGGCAAGGGAGGGTGCTGAAGCTGGTATCGGGGGTGATGATGCTTGGGCTTGGGGTGGTGCTCCTCATACGGCCGGCGCTTCTGAACGACCCGGCGACTTCGCTGCTCCTTCTGCTGGCGACCCTGGCGCTCGCCGGGGGGGGCGCCTGGATGTTTCGCGAGGCGGGGGGAGAGGACCGGGAGGAGCGGGATTAGCCTGTCGCGAAGCTTTCGGAGAGTACGGATTTTATCGTCGAGTTGAGACTCGCCATGTCGAAAGGCTTCTGCAGGAAGTTGACCCGCGCACGGTCCACCCCTTTTTCGAGCAGGGCCTCCGCCGCGTAACCGGACATGTAGATGATTTTAAGCCCTGGACGCAGCGCGAGGATCCTCTCTACCGCCTCCCTGCCGTTCGCCCCGGGGAGCATCACGTCGGAGAGCACCAGGTCGATCGAAGTCTCGCGGTTGCGGCAGAGCTCGATCGCCTGAGCCGCGTCCTCCGCCATCAGCACGCGATACCCCATATGTTCGAGCATCTTCTCCGTCATCCTACCCACGATCTCGTCGTCCTCTATCACCAGTACGGTGCCCGAGCCGTGTGCAGCCGTGAGCGCCCGGTGCTCCGCCGCGCGATCCACGAAGCTCGGCAAGTAGATCCTGAAGGTGGTGCCGGCCTCGGGCGCGCTGGAGACGGTCACGAAGCCGCCGTTTTGGGTGACCATACCGTAGACGGTGGCAAGCCCCAACCCGCTGCCGCTCCCCACCTCGCGCGTGGTAAAAAATGGTTCGAAGATGTGTCGGCAGGTTTCGGCGTCCATGCCGTGGCCGGTGTCGACGATGGCAAGCTCGGCGTAGTCTCCCGGGAGCGCATCGAGATAGGCGCTGCAGTCATCCTCGCTGAGGGTTACGTTACGGGTGATGATGGTGAGATCCCCTCCGTCCGGCATGGCCGCGATGGCGTTGCGTACGATGTTCGATACCACCTGCTCCATCTGGGTCGGATCGATCTTTACCTTCCACAGGCTCTCGTCCAGGGAAAGGGAGACCCGGATCCCGGCACCCCACATGGCGGACCATCTGGCCGCCAGCGCGGACACCTCATCGTTTATGTCCAGGGTCTTGGGCGAGATCAGCTGCTGTCGTGAAAAGGAGAGGAGTTGTGCGGTGACGTCGCGGGAGTGCTCCGCCGCCTTGCAGATCTCGCGCAGGCACTCCGTGATGCGCCGGTTGCCGTGGAATTCCATGAGGAGCAGCTCGGCGTACCCGATGATCACCGAGAGCATGTTGTTATAGTCGTGAGCAACTCCCCCTGCCAGCCGTCCCACCGACTCCATCTTGACGGACTCCCTGAGCTTGTCCTCGAGAAGCTTCTGTTTCGTGATGTCGTTGATGACCAGGCCGCAGTACCCCGGCTTGGCCCTGAAGAGCCAGAGCTGGCAGCACCTAGCGTCTATCGTGTAGCGCTCCAGTGCGATCGGGTTCCCCTCCAGCACCAGCTTCCCGAGGCTCTCCAACTGCGCCGTATCCAACCCGGGGAGCACGTCCAACAGGGTGCTCCCCACCAGATCCTGGGCCTTCTTACCGGTGAAGGACTCGAAAGCGGGGTTCACCTCAACGAAACGGAAATCCGCGGCTCTCCCTCCGGGTCCCACGAGCATCTGCAGGAGCGCGAAACCGTTGCCCATGTTCTCAAAGAGCAGACGGTACTTCTCCTCGCGCTCCTTCAGGTCACGGTGTACCGACCGGGCTGAGGCGATGGCCATGGCGCACACGTCGGCCGCCGTGACGGCTAGATCCAGGTAGCTGCGCGTGTGCTCCGGTGTCGCGAAGCCACCGAACCAGAGCCAGCCGATCACGTCATCGTGGGTTAGGCGCACCATGAAGCAGCGGGCGGCCTCCTCGATGTGGAAGCGAGCATCGATACGCTGTGCCAGTGCGCGCAGGGTCTCCTCCCCGGTCGCGCGCACCCCGTGCCGCCTGAGGGCTTTCTCCTTGGCCGCGGGGATGAAAGCGAGCTCCTCGGCCCCGAAGAGCAGCGAGAAGAAGGCCAGCATGTCGTCGACGACCCGCTCCTCGCCATTCGATTTGGCAACCCGGGAAAGCATGTCGAGAAGGAGCGCGTAGTCCGAGGCGGGGGCGGTCCCCCCAGCCTTAGCCTCCAGCCGCTGAAGTTCTCCCCGCGCCTTCTCCAGCTGCAGGGCGAGAAGCTCAGGGGGCACCGGCAGGACCGTTACCGGGCGCTCGACGAAGGCACCGAACTCCCGGGCCGCCACCTCCGCATCCGGGTTGCATCCAGTATCGAGGAGGGTTATTCCGGCGCAGCTTTCGGCAAAAAAATCGACGGCCGTGGTGCGGTCAAAGCCCCACTCCCCGAGGAAGCCCCGCCAGTTCGCGGCCCAACCGGAGGTAACCACGAAACTCCCGGCAGCGGTGATTCGATCGAAGGTGCACTCGCCGCTAACAAGTGCGGCACAGTGCGGCTTCTGCAGAACAAAAACCCCGTGGAGGTCGTCTGGAACGGAGCCAAGGGAGGCAAGGCACTCGCCGCCTACGAGGATAGCGGGTTGGCCGTCGCAGATGTGCCGGACGTCTTCCCAGTTGAGGGGGGGACGGCCGCAGCAGCCGTGGAAGGTCCGGCAGTCGAACCCGGCGATGCGCCCCTGCACGATGGTACCTTTCACCTCGGGCCCTAGGGTTTCGCAGCAGCAGATCAACATCGGCTCCATGCTCACCCCCTTACGCCTTGGAGCGGGTAGCGCCCGTACTCCCGCGCCGCCTGTGCTACCTGCTCCAGGGTCCGTTCCGGCACCTGCCAGGGAATCTCTCCGTGCTGGTCCGACAGGATAAAGCCCCCACCTTGCGCCGCGGCGTCGATGGCGCCCTTCACTTCGGCTATCGCAGCCGCTTCGTCCCAGGAGCGCATGGCGATGCCGTTCAGATTGCCGAAAACGGTCAGCCTGCCGCAGCAGCGTTTCTTGACCGCGGCGAGGTCCTCCTCCCCGCCAACGCCTACCATCGCGGTACCGCTACCCGCGAGGTCCTCTACCACGCCGAGACATGGCCCGGAGGCGAGGTGGGTTGCGGTGGGGCCCTTAATGGCATTGAGAGCCCTGCGCGCTGCAGGCCAGCCGAAGCTACGATAAAGGGAGGGGTCAATCATCTTCGGTGAGGCGAGGGGATCGAAATAACAGATGGCGTGGGCTCCGGCGGCGAGCTGTGCATTACCCCATTCGGCGCAAAAGGCGGCGTTTACCTCCATGAGACGCTGCATGAGATCGGGGCGGTCGAACATGAGGTCCAGGTACGCATCGAAACCAAGTTGCATGACCGGAAGGGAGAACGGTGACATGACGACCCCGATGATCGGTACGGAATCCCCCACCGCATGCCTCAGTCCGCGCTGTGCCTCGAGGACCCGGACGAGCCCAGGAGCAGCGCTCAGCCGCGGCGGGGCGAGCGATGCGATGGCGTCCGCCTTCAGCGGAGGGGCACCCGCGTTGGGTGGTCCGTCGTCCCTGAAAATGGTGCTCCCACCCCAGGCTTCCACCTCGAGCGAGGCATGGAAGAAGGCATAGATGCAGTCGTGTCCGTAACGCCTGAGCATGGCGAGCTGCCCGCGCACCACGTTTTCCGAGCTGGAGAAGTACTCCTCGATGGAGAGCCCAAGCTCCCTGGCACCATGCAGGGTGAGGAGCAAAAAGAGCGGGACCCGGTCCGGTTCCCGGTGCGACAAAGCGGTAAGGACGCGTTCCATGCTGGTCACGGCTCACCTCCAGATGCCTGGATGAGTGCCGGGAGCACCTGGGAAGCGGTGGCGCAGCAGAAATCGGCGCCTACCTCGTCGCAAAGCGACGGGTCGAGCCGGAAAGGGGCCCCTCCGACGATGATACGGCATGGGACTCCTGCCTGGTCCAGCTTGTCGCGCACCTCGCGCACCTTGAGGGCCGAGGGGAGCATAAGCGCCGAGATGAGGAGCACCCGGACCGAGTCCTCCTGCACCCGCTGCACTAGTTCCGCGGCGGTCACCGTACCGTAGTCAAGGTAATCAACGCCGCCCCCCCTGAGCACGAACCCTACGAGACGCTTGCCGAGGAGGTGGTAGTCCTCCAAAACAGCGAGAGCAACGCGTTCCTCACTTACACGGTTTGAGGGTGCACCGCGGAAGGATTGTTCCATGAAATCCTCGCACAGCCGACCGCTCATGTACACGTGGGACAGCGAGAGTTCCCCGCGATCCCATTTTTCGCCGATACCGGCGAGGGCCGGGGTGATGAACTGTTCGCAGAAAAAAAGGGGGGTAAGACCAGAGGCTGAATAGATCCGCTGCAGGGCGAGCCGGTCCATGTTGACCAAAGCGAGCTCAAGGAGATCAGCGGATGGACGGGCGGGTACGTCAGATAGGTGGCCGGCGGGGTACGACACAATCATCTATCACTCCGGATAGCAAGTTGCGCAGTAAGGACTCAGTCAACATCTGTTAGAACGTAGGAAGAACGGAAATCCGTGTAGGATTTTGTAACAAGGTACACCCGCCTCTACCAATAGTCCATCTAAAAAATATCCAATGTTGCAACAGAAGCCAGCATCCAGCGGGGTTCTGCCAGTTTTTTTCATTTCCTGTGAGTGGAATCACTATTCAGAGACAGTGATTCGCGGCCCGCATATCACCTTCACTCGCGTCGAAGCGGTTTTGTTCCTGGGACGATACGGCGAATTCCCCCCTGCGTTGCGGGAAAACCTATGCAAAACATTAAAGATCACCCGGCAATATCCGATAGGGAAAAGGACAGGCGCCGGTTTGGTCAACCCGGGCGGGCGCACTCACCGAAGCGGCGTCGGGTAACGGCGCGAAGGGAGCTTATCACATGAAACTCTTCGGCAACTCCAGCAGGACGCAGGTCGACGAGCAGGCTGCGGAAATCGCTAAGCTTACACAGATGCTCGACAACGTCGACAACATCGTCATGCTCTGCGACACCACCAACGACAACAACATTATCTACATGAACCGGCAGGCCCACGCCCTCATGCAGCAGCATCGCGCCGCGCTGAACGCGGGGTTGCGCGGGGCCGATGTCGCCAACGCGGAGGGGAAGAGTATCCACCAGTACCATAAGGACCCTGGGCGCATCCGCAACATCTTCGCCAACGCCCGTGCCAAGATGCCGCACAAGGCGGAGATCCCCATCGGGGACGTGACGCTGCGGACCACGGCCTATCCCATCTGGGACAGCAAGGATCCTTCAAAGGTCCTCTGTTACATGGCGTGCTGGAACGACATCACCGCCGAAAAAGCAGTGGAGCAACACCAGCGCGATTCCATAGAGCGCAAGGAGTACCTGGAAAACCGGGTAACCCAGATCGCCACCGCCATGGAGGAGATGAGCATGACGGTGAACGAAGTGGCGCGCAGCACGGTCGATGCCGCCGATTCTGCCACCAAAGTGTTGACTAACGCGCGGGAGGGGCAGGACGTGGTGAACCGCGCCGTCACTGAGATGCGCAAGGTGGCGGAGATCGTCCGGAGTTCAGCGGGGATCGTGGGGAATCTGGGGGACAAGTCGGCGCGCATCGGCGAGTTCGTCGCGGTGATCAACGACATCGCGGACCAGACAAACCTCCTTGCGCTGAACGCCGCCATAGAGGCGGCACGCGCCGGCGAACAGGGGCGCGGCTTCGCGGTGGTGGCCGACGAGGTGCGTAGCCTGGCCGACCGCACCGTCGCCTCGACTAAGCAGATCCGGCTCATGGTGGACGAGATACAGAAGGAGACCGCCTTGGCGGTCGAGTCAATCGAGAAGGGTAAGAACGAGGCGGAGGTGAGCGAGGCGCTCTCGCACCAGGTGGACGCCTCACTGTCGAACATCGTGCTTTCCATCGAGGAGATCGAACACGTCATCGCGCAGATCGCGACGGCGTCCGAGGAGCAGGCGGCAACCTCCACCACCATCGCCAGCAACCTCGAGGAGATCGTGCACGGCTAGAACCCACTCCCGCCTCTAACCTCCTTGAGACGGGCTTGGGGAAACCCCGCCGGCCCCGGTATCCGGCGGGGTTTCTTTGTCTTTTTTTCTCCCTTTGCTAAAAACAGCGATCTTCAACCCCACGAAGCGCTGCATGAGCCCCAGCGTCCCCCCCTTTGCGAAGGGGGGTCAGGGGGGATTTGCCTTGGTCGGACGATACAAGCACCTGCTGACGCTGCGATCACGTACGCTGCAACAGCAAGTGACAGATGACGAACAACTTGTCCATGAGGAAAGCGACTCCGTTCAACCGGCTAAAACCAGTGGATGAAAAGCAAATCCCCCCCGTCCCCCCCTTCGCAAAGGGGGGAGCGTGATGCCATGCTCACCCCTTCGAAACTAAGCACACATGCTTCCCCGGAATTCCCGGATGAACCTTCGCAAAAGGGGGAGCGCGTGGGCACCTGCTACGCTTCGTGGCACCTTCACTACAGTTATCGATACCCCCCGCTTTTTACCGCGGGGTGTCGCGCAAAAGGGTGAGAATCCGCTCCAGGTCTGGTGGTTCTAAAGGCACCGGACGCATCGGGGTGAAAGGACGCTCCCGCCTCGGGTTTTCGATCCATTTTTTCAGCGACCGCTCCTCCCAGGCAGCTCCGCCTAGGGCCGTCTTCGGGTAGTAACGGGTGAAAAGCCCAGAGAGGTTCGGCGCCACGGTGCCTCGCCCCAGTCCCCCACGGGTCGTGGTGAGTGCTCGGTGGCAAGGACCGCAACGCTTGCCGAAAACGTCCTCCTCTTCACGCTCCCGCTTGAAATGCACCACCTGGGGCGGCTCTCCCCTCTTTTCTCCATTTACCCTCGTCTGGCGCGCTCCCGCGAGTATCGCACTCACCAAGGCCGCTCTTTGCGTCTCATCGAACTGAAACTGCGGCATCATGAGCGCCGGCACCCTCACCGCCTCGGAGATCTCCTGCGCCGTGGTCCCTTCCGGGAGCCGGTCCAGGTTGCTGGCCAGGCGGTTCCCGTCTCCCGCCGAGGTATGACAGCGCCGGCAGGCGAAGGTGTCCATGAGCCGCCGCCCCTTTTCCAACTGAGCGGAGCCCGGCACGGCGAACCATGCGAACCGTCCTTCGATCAGGCCGTGGTGCGCGATGCGCGCGCGGTCCGAGCGTGGGTCGCCACGGTGACAGTCGACGCATTTACCCAGCTTTTGGTAGTGGGGACTATGGCACTTGAGGCAGGAGATCCTCGCACCTTGGGCACCGCCGCACAGGCACAGAAGAAGTGCGAGCGTGATCAGAAGGGGGCGACGAACTGCCAATTGGCACCTCGAAAGTACATGGCGACTGCGGTAAGCGCGAGGACGGCGGCAAAGACGGCAAGAGCTAAGAGATCGAGGGCGCGCCGCTTTTTGGCAAACCACGTTGCTCCCTCAGGTGGTGTGCCGGGCGCGAGCCAGGGAAGGGCGACGAACGAGGCGGCAAGGAGCACCACAAGGTAGATCAGGTATTTCGAGTAGCTGACCAGTTCCTGAATCCAGAGAAGAAACCAGGCGGACTTCACCGGATTAGGGACCCGGGCGAGGTTCGCCTGCTCCTGGAGGGGAGCCGGCACCAGAAAGGCAAGCGCCAGGAGAAGCAGGACGGCGAGCGCGAAGGCGACCTTGACCGGCCTGAAAAAATGTGGGGATGACTTTACGTAGCCTCGTTTCATAGGTAGGGGAGCACCCCCTTGTTTTTTCTGATCCGGTAGAAGTGCAGGGCACTCAAAAGGAGCAGCGCCCCCGGGATCATGAGGATGTGCAGCACGTAAAAGCGCAAAAGCGACATGGCCTCACCTACCCCGTCGGGGACCAACACCGAGCGAAGCGCACCTCCAAGTGGCATGATGTGCAAAAGCTCCATTCCGGTCTGGGTGGCCCAGAGGGCGAGCTGGTCCATCGGGAGGAGATACCCCGTGTACCCCTCGAACACCGCCAGGAAAAAGAGCGCGCAGCCGATCACCCAGTTCATCTGGCGCGGCTTTTCGTAGGCGCCGGTGAGGACGACGCGCAGCGTGTGCATCATGATGAGCACCAAAAAGGTGTGGCTCGCAAGGCGGTGCAGACTCCTCAGGTAGCGCCCCCCCCAGACGGAGGACTCCAGGAGGAGAATGGATGGGTACGCCGCAGGCGGCGTCGGCTGGTAATAGAACAGAAGAAGCCCTCCCGAGCCGACCAGCAGGATTAGGCAGGTGAAGGCGAGCCCTCCCAGGCAAAAGGTGTAGGAAAGGGTCAGGTTCCTCTCAAGCACCGCACGCGGGAATAGATGTTTTAGAAATTCCTTGATCACTTCCCCCCCTACACCTGGACGTGGTAGCTCTCTCCCACTTGCGTCACCTCGTAGCGCTTGAGCGCCCGGTCGGCGGGCCCCTTCAGCACCCTTCCCTCCCGGTCGAAGGCCGAGCCGTGGCAGGGACAGACGAGTCCGGTGGGAGTCACGTTGACCGTGCACCCGAGATGGGTGCAGACGAGATCCAGGGCGTACACCCTCTCGCCGTCGCGCATCACCGCGATACGTGCCTCGCGGTACACGAGCGCTCCGTCCTGCGGCAGCTCTTCCCGCGCCACGGTGAGGATGGTCTGCTTGCGCTTTGCCCGCGGGGTGAGAAACCTCGCGAGGCCCCATCCCCCAACGGCGAGGGCGATCAGGGCGCCGAGGAAGTTTCGACGTGATTGACGAGGCTCTGCCATTTCTCCAGGTATCCCCTTTGGTACGCGGTCGTCTTCCTGCTCATCTCCAGGTAGCGCGCCTGCGGGTAAAAGGCGCCGTTTGCCACCTCTTGTCCAGTCGCATCCCAGAAGGAGGATAGCGTCATCCCCTCGGCGGCCGGGCGGTAGATCCGCTCCTCCTCGCGCTCGAGCACGAAGCGGCGCGGGTTGTCGTGGCACCCCTCACACATCACGCTCCCTTTGCGCACCGTGTGCGGGAAGAACGCTTTCCACTGCGCCGCAAGGAGGCGGTTTTCATCCCAGACGGCCCGGTCGTGCCGGATATCGGTGAAGTACGCGATGAACTGCGGCCGGATCGGGCTCACCCTCCCCTGCCGGTTCAGCCCAAGCGGCGGCGCGTCCTGCCTTCTCAAGTAGGCGCTCTTCACGTACTCCTCGGCGGCCTGATCCCGGCGCACCCGGTACCACTCCTTCGAGGGGCTGTCGCCGTCGAAGCGCAGGTAAAAGGTGCCGTACTCCTGGGGCGCCCAAGCGGAGTGGCAGGCGTAACACTCCATCTTCTCCAGGTGCGCCGCGATGCGGTGTTCCGGGATACTCCGCTTCGGCTCGTGACACTCCCGGCATCCCTTGGCGCTCTTCTTCCCCGCGGCGAGGCTCGCCATGGTGTGACAGACGGCGCAGGCAAGGCCCGCCTCGGCGTGCACGTCCGGGGTCATCTTCAGGTATGCCTCGCCGTAGGCCACCTCGCCGCGCTGGTAGCGCATGCTGTCCTCGCGCGGGGCCATGCCGTAGTAGTCGGTCCCGACGAAGTACCCCTTGTGGCAGGTAAAGCAGTCGCGGTCCTTCGGCTTCGCGATCTCGTGCCCCCTGGCGCCGTGGCAGTCGGTGCACCCTTTCAGGTGGCAGGCGTTGCAGTTCTTGGCGAAGAAATCCGGGTCGGCTATTCCCCAGCTCCGGGCGACGAAGTCGCGCTCACCCTTGCGGTTCCCCATCGCCTGATCGAAGAGCGCCGCGTATCCCTTGTGGCAGCCGACGCAGCCTGCGGCACCGCTCTCGCGGGAGGCCGGGTCGGCGAGGGTCTTCGCCTCGTCAAGGTGGCAGGAGAGGCAGGGAAGACCGCGGTGCGCCCCCTTCACCGTCTTCTTGTGGCAGACGGTGCAGTTCTCGGCAGCGAGCGCGGGGAGCGCGCTAAGGAGCAGAGATAAGGCGACGATGCAGCGCATCATGAAGCGCACCATGGTCCAGCTCCTTTCGATAGATGGGATCGGCCGCCTTGTCGTGGCAGACGAGACAGAGGTTCACCGCCAGGGCACGCCGCACCTCGGCGCCGTTCAGGGGGCGGGAGCGCTCCCGGGTGATCGCCGAGTAGGCGCGCACCTTGCCGTCCTGCAGCGTGAGAAAGCCATCCAGCGGCTTGTCCGCCGACTGCTCGCAGATCATGGTCCCCTCGATGCTGCGGCCCGAGACGACGTGCTGGCCGAAACCGAGGAAGGCGGGGTTGCCGTGACACTCACCGCAACGGATCGCTTTCTTGCCGGTGTTGTGGGAGTAGAAGGGGGCGAAGCGGAGCTGCTGCTTTCCCTTGAAGCGCGCTACGTACTCGTTCTTGGAGATGCTGCCGTCCGGCTCCACCACCGATACGAAGGTCTGGCACCCCGGCGTCACCGTCGAGATTTTGCCGCGCTGGTTCAGGGCGAGCGGGAAGGGATAAAGCATCCGGTAGTCCTCCTTTTCGCTGAAGCGCCCTTGGGTCTCGATCCCCTTCACGAAATCCATGCCTGTCTTCGACTTGTCGTAGGTCGTGTGGCACCCGTAGCACTGGACCACGGTGCGGGAATGGCACGAGTAGCACTCAAGCCGTCCGTGCCCGACGACGGTATGCTCAGGCGTACCGGTGATGACCCGGCTCTTGAACAGCTTGCCGCTGCGCTTCCCGAGCACCCATACCGCGCCGTCGCGGTAAAAGACGTTCGAGTAGCTCCTCCCCTTCGCGGTGACCATCATCTTCATCCCGGGGCGCATCTGCATCCGGTACCCGGCCGACTCGCGTAGCGCCTCGTCGTGCTCGGAGACGATCTCGCGGTAGCGCGGCGGTTTCGCACCGCCGTGGCAGTCCTCGCAGGCGATCTCTGTCTGCAGGTACATGTTGCGGTAGGAGTAGCCGTCCCCCATCAGGTCGCGCGAGGTGTGGCAGTCGATGCAGTCCATCCCCGCCTTGAAATGCATGTCCTCTGCGATGTGGGTCAGGTTCCTGTTGCCGCTCGCCATTACCGGGCCGGGGCGCCCCCCCCTGGTCGGCACGAGGGAATTGTTGCCGTCGTTCAGCCCCTGGTAGGAATAGGCGATGCGGCCGCTGCGGTTGTGGCAGCGCGAGCAGACCTCGTTGCCGGGAAGGCGCTCCATGGCGTGACTCGCCGCGTAAGGTCCCCTACCCTGCACCGTGGTGTCCTTCCCTTCGTACTGCGCCCGCTCGTTGTACGGGAAGTGGCAGGCGGCGCATCCCGAGGCGTGGCTCGCGCCGTAGACCTCGCCGCTCTCCCGGGCCACGTGGCACTGGGAGCAGAACTTCCGGTAGAGCTCGCCGGAGACGTGGTCCAGCTCGGCCACCGGCTTCAGGCGCTGCGCCTTTCCTTCCGGGTCGTAGATCTCGCCGCCGCGGCTGCTGAAGAGTTCCCCGTCCGGCCCTTCCCAGGTGAGGTTTATGTTCCGGATCATCCCGGTGGTCGTGTACATGAGGTTCGACTTGACCCGGTCGAGCTGGTAGAGGTGACAGGAGCCGCAGGTCTTTTCCCAGTGCTCCGGCGCGGAGGGATTGCCGCGTCCGTGCATGCCGCGGTGCGCCGCCTCCTTGGTCCGGGCGAGCGGGTCGCCGCCGTGACACGGGACGCAATCGGGGTGCGTGGCGGAGACATGCTCGATCTTCGCATGGCAGGAGAGGCAGTTGTTCGCCGGCGCCCCTTTTCCGGCGCAGCCGGCAAGGGCGAAAAGGAGCAGGACGAGCGCTATTTTGCCGGATCTCCCGCCGGAATATGTGTCGCTGCCGGTAACCTTCATCTCACCCGCTGTTTCTTCCCTTGAAGTCCCGCGCATTATAGTCAAATCGTGTGAGTTAGCCAAAACCTTTTCATGAGTCGGAGGACAAAAAAAGCCGGCATCGCGGGGATGCCGGCAATCACAACCAGGATCTTTTTAACCACCCTCCCCTATTTGCCGCTCTGGCTGATGCTCACCCTTTTGGTGAACTCTTTCCAGACGAAGGGATCGCTGTTCGGGGTGCCGAACGGGAGGTAGGTCAGTTTCACTTCCACATCGAGGTCGTAGGCGGACGGTTTCTCGACCGTCTTGCCGTTCACTTCAACCTCTTCGAGCGGATAGAAGATTTCGAAGCGCTCCTTCACGAGTTTCCCCGGCGGGAGGCCGGTATCCTCGATGAGACCGCTCTTCTCGTAGGGGCCGCGCCCCATCCTGTCGCCGCGCGCCAGCTGCTGCGGGACCGGCATGTAGATCTTTTCCTGATTGAACACTTCCTTGCCGTCTTTCGTCTTACCGATTACCGACAGAACCAGTCGGTTGGGGGTCGGTCAGCCGTCGGGTATGGAGTGGCCGGCCTTGTTCACCATCTCGACCTTCACCACGGCCCTCGGCCTGATCTTCGCGCCGTCACGCCAGTAGTAGCCGAACGCCTCGGCCTTGAACTCCACCGCCTTGTCGGTCATGGCGGCATCACGGTACCCCTGGATGTTGTGCCCGAGCTTGGAGTTCTTCATGTGGCAATCCTGGCAGTTTTCCTGCCCGACCTCCGCCTTGTAGGCCCAGAGGTAGCTGCCGTACGAGGTGCAGCACTGGGTCGGCTCGTCGAGCTCCAGGTTTGGCCCGAGACCGTGGCACTGGCCGCACTGGATCGCCTGGTCCATGATGGGCGAAACCGCCATCTTCGGAAACTTCTGCGAGTCGTGCGCCCCTTCCTTGGAGCCGTACACCACACCCGCCTTGGGATAGCCGTCCTGCCACTTGTGGGTGATGGCGTTACGGTTGTGACAGATAAGACAGTTGATGGAGACGCTTTTCAGCTTTTCCTCCAGTTTCTTGGCAGTCTCCTTGTCTTTCTTCTTGAGGGCGTCCTTCCAGCCGTAGAGGGTGTCGACCAGTTCCTGCGCCACCGAGTCCTCGGCGTCGGCAAGCTGCGGGAGGTGGCACTTGGCACACCCCATCAGGTGCTCGACCTTCACGTCCTTCCTGCTTTTCACCCCGGAATAAGGTTCCTCCATGAGGCCGTTTTCGATGGTGGTCATTATGGTCATCGCCGTGCGCGCCGTACCGAAGACGGAGCGCGAGTGAATTGATTTCTGAGCCTGGTCGTGCTGCTCCTGGTGGCACTCAACACAGGAACTCGAGTCGTACATCTTGGCCAACTCGGCCATGGTCTTAGCCTTGCCCGATTTGGCAGCTATGGTGTCCTGCCAGCCGACACCCGCCTTACCCGCGAACGCCGGCACCGCCAGCACTCCGAGGAGCAGGGCAGCCGCCAGGCTTCCTTGCACTGTCAGTCTGTTCATGATTTCCTCTGTGGTTTCCGGTTAACGATATTGGGGGGCGCCGCGCCTAAGCGGGACGCCCCTTCCACATCAGCATCCCTGCAGCTCATCGCCCTCGCACTCGGAGAGGGAGATGGGCGAGTCTACCTTGATCTTCTCCGCCTTGGCCTTCCCGAACTTCAGCGTCACCTCGTTACCCTGGACGGCAAGCACCTTCGGGCTTCCCCCAAGCGAGCTCACCATGGCCCCTTTCTTCACGAAGGCGGGGGGCGCGGCCTCGAGGGTCACCGTTACCTGCTCACCTTCCACCTTGGTTACTTTTCCTTTAGCGGGGCCGGCGGCAAAGGCCGTCGCGGCAAGTGCGATCGTCATCACGGCCGCAGCCGCGATCTTCATAGCTTTACGAAACATCTTCATCCTCCTTTGTAGTTCATGGTTTGCTGCTTTAGAGGCCTCCCCCCGGAGGGGGGAGGTCGGGAGGGGGGAAGTTCGCCCTCCCCCTCCCTGTCCCTCCCCCTCCAGGGGAGGGGACTCATCAGGCAATGGTTTGCCGGGCTAGAAGATGACCTGCAGCTGGGTCACGTAGGTCATGAAGTCCTCGGTCTTGTCGGCAGAGGTCCCGGTCCCCTTGTTGAAAGAAGTCGAGTTCGCCTCGAAGGTGAGCTTCAGGTTCTGGTCGCGTAGGTAGTAGTTCACACCGCCGCCGTACCAGTCGATTTTCTGGTTGTAGATACCGTTCAGATTGGCGAACTTCCACTTCTCATAACGCACGAAGAACTGCAGCGGGGTGTTGGGGAGCATGTAGCCACCCTTCAAGTAGTATCCGTTTTTCTGGCCGTTCAACCCGACTACGAGCGAATCCGGATTGTCCCCCAAATACGCGTCGTCCAGGTCGATCTTCTCGTAGGCGCCGGAAGCGGTGAAGGTGCCGACTGCTTCTACCGGGTACTCGAAGAAGCCGTCGAAGGTGTACGCCTTGTAGTCCTTCGCATCGGTCTTCAAGACCGTGTTGCCGTAGGCGACGTCCGGCTCGAACTGGTAGGCGGCGCCGATGGTGGCGACCTTTTTCTTGCCGAGGTAGGTCCCCTTGTAGCCGTAGTCGTTCTCGGGGTCGAGCAGGGTCACGTGCGCACGTGCCGAGTAGCGGAACTTGGAGCCGGGCGTAACGTCCCCGGAGAGCGCCTTGCGCCCTTCCATCGCGTCAAGGCGGTACTGGAACATGTCGTTGAAGAGGTTACCCCATACCGCCACCCCGGTGTCGCGTGTCGTGGTGAAAGGGGCGCGGATGAAGAGCGAGCGGTCCAGGGTGAGCGGCATCTCACAGGCTTCCAGGTTCTCGCGGGAGAGGTTGTACTTGAACTTGCCGACGTTGACCCGGAAAGCGTTGTCCAGCTTGAAGCGCACCACCGCGTCCAGGAGCTGGAAGTTGGAGCCCTGGTTCTCCGCTGCGACGTCCAGCGGGGTCAGGTTCTGGTCGTCGGTGTACTCGGTCTGCACGTAGATGGACATCATGTCGCCGTACTTGCCCATGAGGGCGAGGCGGTTGCGGCGGAAGTTGAAGTTCGCCGTGGTGTCCTCGTTGTTGTCTCCAGAGCCGGTGTCACGGAAGGTCATCTGGAACTGTCCTTTGTAGTCCAGTTGCAGCGCCCCTTCGTCGTTAGGGCCAAAGGTCATTCTCGGGCCGGCGAAAGCGGTGCCGGCCATGAGCACCAGCCCTAGGGTTGCGCCGGATACCACCGATATATTAGGCATTTTCAGCATAGATTACTCCTTTTGTATTGGGTTTCCCGTACAGTGTGCGAAGCGTACTTTCGACGGTTAGCAGCCTCCGCCGCCGCCAGCACTTCCGCCGCTCGTCGCACGGGTCACCGTGCTGCGGTAGGCCAGGTCTGCAGCCTCGATCTGGTTGCCGTCCGCGAAACTGGGCTCGACGGTATAGACGCGGGAAGCGTAGTTGACGATCTGCCGCTGGACAGTGACGTTGTTCACGACGGTGGTCCGGCCTACGTTCCAGGTCAGGTTGTCCATGAGCGAGGTCGTGTCCCAGATAGAGCCGACTGCCAGTTTGCCGCCAGCGTTGACCGTGGCCCCGGTGGTGTCTACGGCCGTGTGGTCTGACGAAGCACAGAGGTTCCACTGGCCGTAGGAGCCGTCGTACCACTTAACGGTCACGTTGGGATCGTTATAATAGGCGATGCCGTCCAGGGCGAAGAACCCGACCGAGGCGTAGTTGCCGGCGCGGCAGAAGGAGATGAAGGTCTTTGTGGCGTCGCGGCCCGCTGCGTCCAGTTTGGCCACTCCGTTCGTACCGAGGGCATTGGCGAGATCAGCCTTGATAGTTTCGGCATCCTTGAAGTAGAGCGTGTTTGCCGGCGAGACCATTGCCGGGGCTCCATAGGAGAACGACCCCTTGATCGCGCCGTCGAAGGGGGTGAACGCGTTTCCGCTCACCAGCAGGTCCGTAGTCGAAGAGATGGTGGCAGTGGGGTTCGATGACCCACGCACCGTGTCGATCAAGGTGACGTTGTCTGCGTTGCCGGCGACGATCCCCTGCACGTAAGCGATCATCTCCGGCAGAGAGACTCGCATGTCGGTGTTGACCTTGGTGGTCCCATTCTGAGCCACGCCGAAGCTCGACCTGGTGATGGTCGGGACGGACTTGGTCAGGGCATAGCCAGCGGTAACCCACTCCGCATTACCACCCTGCAGAACCTTGAGACGGTTTTTGGGGAAGCCCCAGTAGCGCAGTGTCGTGTAAGCGCGGGCCACGTTGACGGTATTGGTGGCGTTGTTGGTGATGACGATGGTGGTGTTCTCGTCGATCCCCGCGCCCTGGATCAGGGCATCAATGGTCGCACCGGTGCAGACCATGCTGCCGGTCACGTTAAACGGCCCTTCGGCCCGGGTGTTGTCCATAAAAGCTGCGGACCCCGCGGAGATCAACTGGGCGCCGGGAATGTGCCCGACGGTATAGTACTTGTTGGAGGTGTCCGTTTCGTTATTGGATACATCGAGAATCACGACGCGGTCGTAGCCGCCCTGTTTGTTGACCAAGCCCGCTTTAATCCACCCGTCCAGGTCGGCTGCGGTGATCAGCGCGGTAGGAGTCTTGGTCGTAACTACTTTCTCGGCGGGGGTGTCATAGCTGGTGTGACCACACCCCCACATGGAAAGAGCCGCAACGGCAACAACGCCGAGCAGCGTGAACAGCAGCACTCTGCTCTTCTTCATCATCTTTTCCGACATACAACCTCCTTTGGCTGGTTAGTTTGCGACACAACAAGGCTTAGTTACTACTAATCCTCCTTTCGGTATAGTTAGCTCAGACATATATTTCTACGGTTGAAATTAAAATATTTTCTTGGATTGTCAAGAATGTGACTTCTCGATCTGGAGGGCCACTGAGATTGGAACACAAGGAGGTTCAAACTCTGAGAGAGATGTTGCAGCAGCTGTGTGAAGAGTCGTATACTCATGATACTTATAGGGTTTTCCTTCATACAATAATTTGACGCGCTGGGTTGCTGCAATGAGTTTCCTTTCGGACACTGGGGTGAACTACTCAAGTGAAAGATACTCATAGCGTCATGCGTAACACGCATAGTAATTAACATGCGCCAATATTTCTGAGTTGAATCTGCTGCCACTCTTGCACTCCGGGAACAGCTCAAAGTCGCAAGCTATGATTTTTAAATCATATATTTCCGCTAATCCATTTCGTTGTTGCAATGTATAATTGTTTTTTGCAATATGCACAAACGACATATTCTCACACAGCCTATGCGTTTTTCGCATAGCACACGGTACGCGAGTCTTACATGGATTTCGTCACTCTAAAAACCCTCATCGCGTCAGTTGAGTGCGGCAGCTTTTCCAAAGCGGCCGAGGTTCTCTGTGTGACGCAGTCAGCGGTATCAAGAAGGATCAAGCTCCTCGAGGACCACTATGAGCAGTTGCTCCTGGACCGGTCCGGAATGTCCCTGCGCCCTACCGCGGCGGGGCAGTTGCTCCTTGACAGGGCCCGTCAGGTCCTGAAGATCGAACAGGACTTCCTGCACGACCTCGAGGTCCTTGCCAGCAAGCGGAAGATCTCCTTCTGCTGTACGCCCCCCTTCGGCATGTCGTACCTTCCCGACGTTTTCACCCGCTTCATGTCCCGCAACTCCGGCACCAGCGACCTGAGCTTCGTGTTCGATATGCCGGAGGGTGCGCTCAAAGGGTTGAGGGGAAACGTCTACGACCTGGTGCTGATCGAGTTCTGCGAGGACCCTAACCTTGAGGAGTTCGACACCTACGTCCTTCCCGACGACGAGATGGTTTTCGTGAGCGCCCCCGGGTTCGGCATAGAAGACAAGGTGGTGGGAATTGAGAGGGTTTTGAGCGAACGCCTTTACTGCAAGAAGAGTGGCTGCTGCGCACGACGCTTTCTCGAAAAAAGCATGACCGATCTCGGCAGGGACGCCGCTGAATTCCGCAACACAATATATTACGACGACATCCCCTTCATCATTAGAGCTGTCATGTCAGGTGAGGGAATCACCTTGATCTCGCGAAGCCTGGTCGCCGAGTACCTCGCCAACGGCTCACTCATCAGCCACCATGTCGAAGGATTCGCAACAGCGCGCCCACGACGCCTGGTCCTGCAGAAAAACAAGACGCTCGACCCGGCCATGTTCGACCTGATTGCAGGGATCTTCCTCAGGTTCTCCATCACCCCTCCCGCGTCCCTCGTCATCCGTTAGAATCCACACGCCATAGGGGCTCCGCCGTTCCCCCTTCCGCGAGCCCCCATATTTCCTTTCTTCGTTTCTGCCCCACTTTCCTCCCGCGTCAAAAGCACCTCCCGCTCCTTCCCTTCAAACGAAACGATGGTAGCATATTAAACTTCGTTAATACGACCTACCCTCGGCTCACATTGGTACGGGCGGTGCCGACGGGCGCGGGTTTCCATCTCTTTACAAGGGGGACTGTTCACATGAGCGGATCCAGGAAAACGATGGACGGCAACACGGCTGCGGCGCACGTAGCCTACGCGCTGAGCGAGACGGCGGCGATTTACCCCATCACCCCTTCGTCTACGATGGGGGAAGTGGCGGACGAATGGGCTGCGCAGGGGAGAAAGAACATCTTCGGGCAGGTGCTGAACATAAAGGAGCTGCAGTCGGAGGCGGGTGCCGCCGGCGCCGTGCACGGCTCGCTTGTGGCGGGGGCGCTCACCACAACCTTCACGGCGTCCCAGGGACTTTTGCTCATGCTCCCCAACATGTACAAGATCGCGGGTGAACAGCTTCCGGGGGTGTTTCACGTCTCGGCGCGCGCCATCGCCACCCACGCCCTCTCCATCTTCGGCGACCACCAGGATGTCATGGCGGCCCGACCGACCGGCTTCGCCATGCTCTGCTCCTCCTCGGTCCAGGAGGTGATGGACCTGGCGCTCGTGGCGCACCTGGCCGCCCTGGAGGGAAGCATTCCCTTCCTGCACTTCTTCGACGGCTTCCGGACCTCGCACGAGGTGCAGAAGATCGAGGTGATCCCCTACGAGGAGATGGCGCGCCTGGTGAACTACGAAAAGCTCGCCCTCTTCCGCAAGAAGGCGATGAACCCTGAGCATCCGGACCTGCGCGGCACGGCGCAGAACCCGGACATCTACTTCCAGGGGCGCGAGCGGGCGAACCTCTTCTACCAGGCTCTCCCCGAGATCATCAGCACCACCATGGAACGGGTCGGACAGCTCACCGGGCGCCATTACCGGCTCTTCGACTACGTGGGGCACGCCGAGGCGGATCGGGTGATCATCACCATGGGCTCTTCCTGCGAGTGCGCCGAGGAGGTGGTGCGCCACCTGAACGGCTCGGGGGAAAGGGTGGGGCTTGTTAAAGTGCGCCTGTACCGCCCCTTCGACGCCGGCGCGCTCCTTTCCGTCATCCCGGAAAGCGCTCGAAAGATCACCGTGCTCGACCGCACCAAGGAGCCCGGGGCCCAGGGGGACCCGCTCTACCAGGATGTCTGCACCGCGTTCATGGAGCGCGGCGGCAGCGTTCCCGAACTCTACGCCGGGCGCTACGGCCTGGGCTCGAAGGAGTTCCGCCCGGTGCATGTGAAGAGCGTCTTCGACAACATGAATGGCCCCCCCGGCAAGCGCCATTTCACCGTCGGCATCGAGGATGATGTGACCGGCAGCTCGCTTCCGGCGCTGGGGACCCTCTTAACGACGCCGGAGGGGACCATCCAGTGCCGCTTCTGGGGGATGGGGGCGGACGGCACCGTCGGGGCGAACAAGGCGGCGATAAAGATCATCGGCGACAACACGGATCTCTACGTCCAGGCCTACTTCTCCTACGATTCGAAGAAATCCGGGGGGATCACCGTCTCGCACCTGCGCTTCGGCGAAAGCCCGATCCAGTCCACCTATCTCGTCGACGCGGCCGACTTCATCTCCTGTCAAAAGGCGCCGTACGTGCAGATCTACGACCTTCTGGAGGGGATCAAGGAGGGCGGGACCTTCCTCTTGAACTCCCCGTGGAACACGGTCGAGGCGATGGAAGAGCACCTGCCGGCGACGATGCGCCGGGACATCGCGGCGAAGAAGATCCGTTTCTACAACGTCGACGCGATCAGCATCGCGCAGTCGGCAGGGCTAGGCGGGCGCATCAACATGATCATGCAGACCGCCTTCTTCAAGCTCTCCGGGGTGCTCCCCTTCGAGCGGGCCGTGGAACTTCTGAAGGACTCGATCCGCAAGGAGTACGGCAGGAAGGGTGAGCAGGTGGTGGAGATGAACCTGGCCGCGGTGGACCTGGCGGTGCAAAGCCTCGTTGAGATCGGGTATCCCGACTCATGGCGCGACGCCGATGACGAGCGCGGCACCGACTTCCGGCTGCACCAAGAGATGCCCGGCTACATGCGCGACATGGTATTCCCGATCCTTCGCCAGAAGGGGGACGAGCTGCCGGTCTCCTCCTTTGCGCCGGACGGTGTCTTCCCATTCTCCACCGCGCGCTACGAAAAGCGGGGCGTCGCCATCAACGTGCCCGAGTGGATCAAGGAGAACTGCATCCAGTGCAACCAGTGCTCCTACATCTGCCCGCACGCAACCATCCGCCCCTTCCTCGCCACCGACGAGGAGATGGCGGGGGCGCCGGAAAGCTACGAGACGATCCCGGCCCAGGCCCGCGAGGTGAAGGGGCACCGCTTCCGCATCCAGGTCTACACCATGGACTGCATGGGGTGCGGCAACTGCGCCGACATCTGCCCCGCCAAGGTCCCGGCCCTCGTCATGAAACCGATCGACACCCAGTCCGCGGTGCAGGAGGAGAACCGCAAGTTCGCCGAGACCCTCGCGCCGAAGGGGCACCTGATGAAGCGCAACACGGTGCTTGGAAGCCAATTCCAAAAGCCGCTTCTCGAATTCTCCGGGGCCTGCTCCGGCTGCGGTGAAACGCCGTACGCGAGGATCATCACCCAGCTTTTCGGCGAGCGGATGATGATCGCCAACGCAACCGGCTGTAGTTCGATCTGGGGCGCCTCGGCGCCGGTCTCCCCTTACTGCGCCAACGCCGACGGGCACGGGCCGGCCTGGAACAACTCGCTTTTCGAGGATGCCGCCGAGTTCGGTTTCGGCTACCACATGGCGGTCACGCAGAGAAGGGAGCTTTTGGCGGACCAGGTGCGCCACGCCGTGCAGAGCCTGCCGGAAGGGGAGTTGCGAAGCGAGCTCGAGGCATGGCTTTCGGGGATGATGGATCCCGAGCTCTCGCGGCGCCACGGCGACCGGCTGAGGGAGCTTTTGCCGAAAGCGGGCAACAACGAGCTTTTGCAGCAGATCGCCGGTTGCGTAGATCTCTTCACCAAGAAGTCTATCTGGATCTACGGCGGTGACGGCTGGGCCTACGACATAGGTTTTGGTGGCCTAGACCACGTAATCGCCGCGGGGGAGGACGTGAACCTCCTCGTCATGGACACGGAGCTCTACTCGAACACCGGGGGGCAGTGCTCCAAGGCGACCCAACTGGGCGCCATCGCGCGCTTCGCCGCCGCAGGAAAGCGGACCTCGAAGAAGGACCTCGGGCGCATGGCGATGACCTACGGCTACGTTTATGTAGCCTCGGTCGCCATCGGGGCCGACAAGAACCAGACCATGAGGGCGATCGCCGAGGCGGAGGCGTACCCTGGGCCGTCGCTCATCATCGCCTACTCCACCTGCATCAACCAGGGGATCAGGAAGGGGATGGGGAAATCCATAGAGGAGAGCCAGTTGGCTGTCAAGTCCGGCTATTGGCCGCTTTACCGCTACAACCCGCTATTGAAGCGGGAAGGAAAGAACCCGTTCATCCTCGAGTCGAAGAAGCCCGACGGTTCGCTCGCCGAGTTCCTCTCAGGAGAGGTGCGCTTCCAGGCCCTTGAGAAGCAGAACCCTGAGGTGGCGAAGATGCTGCGCGAGCAAATGGAACAGGAGGCGCTGGAGCGTTTCCGCACGCTGCGCGACCTGGCCGACTGGCAGCCGACCAACGGGGATGTCCCTAAGGACGGGGGGAGAAACCACGACCATGTCCCGGCCGCCGCGGGTGCCGCCGAGGAACCGGCGCCGGTCTGCGTGAGCGCGACCAGCGACCCGCGCTACAGCCGCCCCAGCGAGCCCGAGGAGGAGTGCGACGACGGCCGCGCGGGGATCGATAAGAAGATAGAGGAGTGAGGAACAAGGAAACGGGTTATCCAGAAGGACAGGCCGGACCATCCCGTCATACCTTTGCCTGGAATTCCTGGGAACGCGAAGCGCAGCTGCCTACAAAGCACTGCATGAGCCCTAACGTTCCCCCCTTTGCGAAGGGGGGGCAGGGGGGATTTGCCTTGGTCGGAGCATACAAGCACCTGCTGACACTACAATCGTGCACGCTGCACAAAAATCGACGGATGCCGGACAATCCTTCTTCTCATCCAGGAGTAAAGCCAGACCAGGAATCCCGTCCTGCTAACGAGTGCTGAGGGACAAAAGCAAATCCCCCCCGTCCCCCCTTCGCAAAGGGGGGGGCGCGAGGGGACCTGCGACGCTTCGTGCCCACGGTTTTCCGCCAGCCCAGAAATTCTCTGACGGACCTTCGCCAAAGGGAGGAGGACTTTAGGCTACTGCAACATCCCGGTTGGCTGACGCGGATTGGCGGGAATCGGCCCTCTCTCGCACCAACGTGCTCGCCGCGAAGAGTCCCGCTGCGGCCAAGCCGATCCAGCCGGCGGCGTAGAAGACGGAAGTAAGCCCGAAACGACTCTGCAGCCATCCCCCGAAGAGCGGCCCCACCAGGAAACCTAAGTTCAACGCCGAATTGAAGACCCCGACGGCAAGACCAGTCCCGTGACGCTCCCCCTGCTCAAGGAGAAGGGCGGTGCTTGCAGGCTGCGAAAGTACGCTGCATAGCCCGATCCCGCCACCCAGCACGAGTACCTGCTGGAATCCCTGTGCCACGGGTATCAGGAAGTAGAGAAGCGACACCGAGATCCCACCCAGGAGCACCAGGGATTTCCGCGAGTGGCAGTCTGAGAGCCTGCCGACCGGTCGCAGAAGCGTCGTGATGACGAGCGTGCTTGAGGCGAGCACCAGGCCGGTCTGGGTGCCGGTAAGCCCCAACCGCGCGTTCAGGAGGATGGGAAGAAATCCCGCCAACAGCGAAATCCCGCACCCCCGGCCAAAGATGAAGAACAGGAGCCCCCCCATGGTACCGTGGCGCGCCACCTTGAGGGCCGCTGGGAGCGTGAGGCAGACCTTTTCTTGTTTGCATGAAGTTCTATCGCTCGAGTGGGCAGGAATGCTCCGAAGCGCGATGGCGAGGGAGAGGAGGCATAAAGAGGCAAGGCTTGCGAAGATGCCGTAAAAGCCCCAGAAGTCGTGCAGTACCCCACCCAGGACCGGCCCGACGCCGATGGCGAGATAGAAAGAGATATCGAAGGTCCCAGCCGCCCGCCCTTCCCCGTTTGCACCGCTCGCCGCGCCGACCAGTGAGAGCATAACCGGCCGAAACATCGCGCAGGCCACCCCCTGGACCAGGCGCAGCGCCATTAAGAGGATGAGGTCGGAACTGAAGAGGTAACCAAGGGAAACGAGGAGGTAGAGGGTAAGGCTGAAGGTCACCGCGCCCCTAGCGCCGAAGCGATCGACGCAGGCGCCCATCACCGGGCTGAAAAGGATCTTCGAAAGGGAGAAAAGGAGCAGCGGCAGACCGAGAAGGATGCCGCGCCCGCCGAGGCTGAAGAGGTAGGTGGAGAAGAAGGCGTCGGCGATCCCGAAGCCTAGGCTCGTTGCGAAGTTGATCAGAAACAGCGACTTGAAAAGTTTTCCGTTCTTCATGCCGGGTTCCTTGCGGGCTCGCCCCTTCGGCTGTTTCTGCCTCTGCCTGAGGCGTAGGCCACCCTTCAGAGCTGAGCGCCCCGCGTCTTTAGTGACGCGGGGCGCTCGTTTTGTTCAAAATGCCGCCTTACTTCGCGTCCTTTGCGAAACGCGCCGCGTTGGCACCGGCGATCCGGCCGAAGACGACCGTGTCGGTGATGGCGTTGCCGCCCAGACGGTTCCAGCCATGCACCCCGCCGGTGACTTCACCGGCCGCGTAGAAGCCGGTCATCGCTTTGCCGTCCTTACCGATGACCTGTGCCTCGGTATTGATCTTCACGCCACCCATGGTGTGATGGCGCCCCGGTTTCACCCAGATGGAGTAGTATTTCGGCCCGTTCACCGGCCTCGGGATGTCCTGGCGCTGGAACTCGGGGTCTTTCTTGGCCGCGAAGGCCTTGTTGTAGCTTTCCACGGTGGCTGTCAGCGCATCGGCGGGGACGCCCATCTTGGCGGCAAGCTCGGCCACGCTGTCGGCCTGCTGCACCAGACCGAGCACGATGTAGCCGTCGATCTGGACGTTGCTCTTGCGGATATCCTCGCCAAGCACCAGGAAGGCGGACTTTTCAGGCTGGGCCAGGATGGCGGCGGAGGCCTTGTCGCGGGTGGTCAGCTCGTTCACGAAGCGTTTGCCGGCATGGTTCACCAGGATGGCACCGCTGCCGCGCACCGTCTCGGAGATGAGGACTTTGGTCTCTCCCCCCATGGTCGGATGGATCTGGATCTGCTCCATGTCGATCACGTTAGCGCCGATCTTCTGCGCCAGTGCGACACCCTCGCCGGTAGCGCCCGGCTGGTTCGAGGAGGCGGTCTCCTTGAACTGCGGCTTGTAGAAGCCGACCAGCTCATTGTTTGCCGCGAAGCCACCGGCGGTATCGATCACCGCCTTGGCCTTGATGGTGTAGAGCCCGCTGTGCTTTCCCCTGACCTGGACGCCGGTCACGCGTCCGTTGCCGTCGGAGAGGATCTGTACCACCTCGGAGTTCACCCGGACGTCGAGGTTACGCTTGGCGGCATTCTCACGGTACACCTTGATGAGATGCGGACCTACCGCCGCGCCGCCTACCGGGCGGTGGGTACGGTCCACTGCAACGCCGCCGGAGCGCACCAGGTCGGTCATGTCGGCGCCCAAGGAGACCAGGAAATCGACCGCGTCAGCGGATTTGTACGCCAGCACCTTCACGAGTTCAGGATCGTTCTTGTCCCTCCCACCCTTCATGGTCTCCTTCACCATATCGGCCGGGTCGTCGTGCATCCCGAGCCTCTCCTGGTAACGGGTCCGGGCCGCGTTGATCCCGCCGGCCGCCAGCATGCTGTTGCCGCCGGTGATGGGCATCTTCTCCAGGAGGATCACCTTCGCCCCCGCGTCATGGGCGGTGATGGAAGCTACGTAGCCCGAGCCCCCTGCACCGATCACCACGACATCGGCAGATTCGGTCCGCGCAGACTTCTGATCCTTTGCCCCCTTGGAGGTTTCCTGCACCCACTTCTTGTCGCTCGACTCTTTTTCCGTTCCCATGGCCGGGATCTTCATGGCGAAGCTGTGGCAGTAGTTGCAGTAAGCCTTGGATGCGACATGTCCCTTGTGGCAAGCGGTACAGTTGGTCTCGCCCAGGTGCGATTTGTGCGGGTTGATGTGCTCCTTGGTTTTCGTCGCCAGATCTGCGAAGCCGCCATGGCACCCTTTGCAGTTCTTGTTCAGCGCCGTCTCGTTGTCATCAACCGCGATGGACTTCCCGTGACAATCGGCACAGCTCACGTTGTTCTTCTTGTGCACCCCCGAAAGGAATGCGCTCTTGGAGGAGTCCGCTCCCCAGGCCAGGGAGGCCGCAACCAGCAGGACCGCCGACATCATCAGCGCGAGTATCGTTCTTTTGTTTCTCATTTTTCTCTCCTGTAACTCCGTCGTCCTTGTCATCGCCTACCCCTTAGAAGAGGAGCTGCACCTGGGCGCGCGCCACGAGGTCGTCGGTCTTATCCTTGTAGGTGTGGCGGTTGCCGACGTCGCCCTGGATCTTCAGGTTGTTGCCGTAGAGGAAATAGTTCACCGCACCCTGGATTTCAGAGATGGAATCGTTGGAAATCGCACGGTTCGGGTCCATCCAGGCGTAGCGCAGCGCAAGCTCAAGCCGCTTCGGGATCACGAAGTAACCGGCCTGCAGGTACCCGCCCCTGGCGATCAACTCCTTGTCCGAGATCTCGCCAACCGCTTTGCCCCAGAAGTACTCGCCCTGCATCGAGGCGCCCAGCCACTTGCACGCGAAGTCCGCTTCCCAGGAGTCGACGCTGATCTCTTCGGCCGCCGCAGTCCCGAAGTATTTCCCCTTCACCGCTTTGCCGAGCCAGCCGTTGGTGTCGGTCACGAAGTTCGAGTTGTTGTTGTCGATGGCCGAGGTCGCCGTGGTACCGGTGCCGGCAACGGTCTTCCTCAAGGTGTTCAGGTAGTAGCTGCTCCCAAGCGATACCAGGGGTTTCTCGGAATACTCGAGGTCACCCTCGCCGTACTTCATGTCGCCCAGGGGATTGACGGCCACCCTGAAGTTGTACGCGTTGTCGTTGGTCTTGTTCTTCGTGTTCTGGCCGGCGCCTCCGAACAGGCCCGCGTCGTACTTCACTACGCCGGACCAGAGGTCGCCGTGCAGGTTGATGCCGGTGTCGTACCCCTGCATGAAGGCGTTCCGCACGAAGGAGCCGTCCACGAACTGCTGGGCGGTGTTGGAAGTGATCCACTGCCTCGAGTACTGGATCTTCTCCTGTCCCAGCATGATCTGCAGCTCGTCGGCGACACGGTACTTCAGGTTCACCTCTTCCATCGCCTTGGTGTTCTCCTTCACCACGTTGGCCCAGTTGTAGGTTGCCTTGTAGGTGAGGTCCTTGGTGAACGCGTAACCGCTCAGGAGGGTCTTCACGCGCCGCAGGTTGAATTGGCTCACGTCCTGTTTGCTGGCCAGGTCATAGTCGTCGAACTCGTACTGCGCCTGAATCTGCCCGCCGATCTGCAACTGGAACTTCTGGTCCGGCGAGGTGAGGACGAACCCTTTGCCGAGCTTGTAGTCATAAGGCTTGGCTTTGGACGCTTCCTTGAACTCCGCCTCAGTGATGACACCTTTCTCCTTCAGAATGTCTTCAAGGCTCTTCGCCTGGACATCATGTCCCACAGCCATCACCGCCAGAAAACCTGCCAATACCACCGCCGTCTGCTGTTTCATGATCCTCTCCTTCAGAGTGTTAGGGCTCAGGGCCCCGTGATTGCTTTTGGCTTTAATAAGAGCAGGATCGATACCAAATGTTGGCAATAGAGATAAGTCAGCAGGTTTATTAGCTTATTCGGCGCAAGAAGATGAAACGAAGGAGTGAACCGCTATAGCCGCAGGCTATTGGAGTTTTAAGGCGGGCTTTAAAAGAGGTGGAGATACGGCAGGTTAGGCAGGTATTGCCGGAATCTATAGCTATAGACTCCGGCAATAGGGGTTCAGCCGCGGGCCGATTTGAGGCGCTTCCAGAGCGAGGGTTGGGATATGCCGAGCAGCCGCGCCGCCAGCGTTTGGTTGCCGCCGGCACGGTTCATCGCCTCATCTAAGAGGTAGTTTGCGGCATTGGCGAAGGTCGGGAGCGGTTCGAAGCCGGCAAAGGGGTTCTGGTCCGGCACCCGCTCGGAAACTCCCCCACCGGCGCTGACCGCCTTTACGAAGCTGTCCATGGAGAGCATGCGCTCCTTATGGGTGCTGACGGCATCGAACACCATCGCCTTCAGCTCCCTGACGTTACCAGGGAAGCTGTAGGTGGACAAAAGCTGTACGAGCCCCGGTGGCGGAGTCGGCTTTTTCTTCCCCATCATGCCGGCTGCCTCCTCGAGGAACAGGTCGAGCAGGTACGGGATGTCCCCCTTGCGGCTTCGCAGCGGCGGCACCTCGACGTGGTGGGTGCGCAGCCGGTAGAAGAGATCGCACCGGAAGCTCCCCTGTGCTACCTTGGCTTCCAGGTTCTGGTGCGTCGCCACCACGATGCGCGCCTTCAGACGCCTGGGCTGATCGCAGCCGAGCGGAAAATACTCCCCCTCCTGCAACAGCCGCAAGAGTTTCACCTGCGAAGCGATGCTCAGGTCCCCTATCTCGTCGAGGAAAAGGGTGCCGTTGGCGGCCGACTCGATCATGCCGCGGCGCACCCCTTCCGCGCCGGTGAAGGCGCCCCGCACGTGCCCGAAAAGGGTGTCGGAGAAGACGGTATCGTCGAGCCCCGCGACGTTGACGGCCACCAGCTCGCCCCGGCAGCCGCTCAGCCGGTGCGTGGCCTGGGCGAGAAGCTCCTTGCCGGAGCCGCTTTCACCGGTGATCAGCAGGGGAAGCGGGCTTACCGCCACCGCCTCTATATAGGCGAAGATCGCCTGCATGGCGCGGTCGGCGGTACAGATGGCGGAGAAGGCCTCGGGGTGCTGCAACTCGCAGGAAACGAAGCGCCGGGTCATCTCCTTGTTGTCGCGCTGCAGCTCCAGGTGCTTGATGGCGCGCTGCACGCCGCAGACGATGCGCTCCTCGTCGTCGGTCTTCACGTAGTAGTCATAGGCGCCAAGCTTCATGCAGTTGACGACCTTCCCCACCTGGTTCAGCCCGCTGACCACGATGACCGCCACCCCGGGATGGCGCTCCGCGATCTGGACCAGGAGGTCTTCGCCTGAGACGTGAGGCATGGTGAGATCCAGCAGTACCAGGCCTACTTCCCCCTGCGCCATGATATCCAGCACCTTGCGGCTGTCGCTGCAAAGCTCCACGTTGGTGATGCCGCAGCTGCTCTCGAGGGCCAGCGACAGCGAGCGCAGCCAGGCCGGTTCATCGTCCACCAGGAGGACCTTGAAAGACGGGTAGAGCTCACTGTCCATTTTTTCTCCCTGCCACGGCGGCCGGCAAAGCGAGGGTGACCGTGGTCCCCTCTCCTACCCCTGAATCGAAGGCGATTTCGCCGCCGTGGTCCTTGATGATGTTCGCAGATATGGAGAGTCCAAGTCCGGTCCCCCCGTTCTCGCGCTTGGTGGTGAAGAATGGGTCCGTGAGGTGCTTCAGGTGCTCCGGCGAGATCCCGGTCCCCTCGTCATGCACGGACAGCATCACCCTGCCGGTCGCGACATCATGCCAGGTCCGCAGGGCTATGGCTTTGCTCGGGTCGGGCAGGGCCTGCCCCGCATTCATGACGAGGTTCACCACCACCTGCTCTAGGCGCTGCTCGTTGCCGAATACCGGAGGGAGCGCGTCACCATACGTTGCGGTGAACGCGTTGGTGAATTTGCGGGTCGCCACGTCCACAAGGCGTACCGCTGTCCGCACTACATTGTTGAAATCCAGCATCTCCTTGTGGGCCTCGTCGTCTTTCCTCGCGAAATTCTTCAGGTCCTCCACCGTTTTCTTGATGCGCTGGGCGCCATCCTGTATCTCGTCCAGGATGAGCGGCACCTCCTGACGCACCCTCTGGTACCGAATCCCTCCAAGGGTGAACTCGCCTTCTTCCTCCTGATAACGGTCGAGTATCCGCTCCGCGTCCCGGAATATCTTTTTCAGGGTGGGCATGTTCATCAGGATGATGCCGGTGGGGTTGTTGATCTCATGGGCCACCCCGGAGACCAGGATGCCGAGCGCGGCCATCTTGTCGGCCTGCACCAGTTGCTGCTGGTTTCTCTGCAGCTCCGCCAGCGCGTTCGAGAGCGATTCGGTGCGCTGCGCCACCTGCCTGCGCAGCGAGTAGGACCAGAGCACGGTGCCCATCAGTACGAGGGAGAGCGGGATGACGACCAGTGCCGCGTATTTGGCCACGACAAGCCATGAGGTGCGTTGCGGTTCGAGGACGCCGATCCACCTGTTGTAGATCTGGTTGAACTCCCCGGTCTTCTTGAGGATGGAAAGCCCCTCGTTCATCTGGGCCACCAGTTCGGCGTTCCCCTTTTTGGCCGCGTAGCAGTAGTAGCGCTGCGGGGCGACGTTGGTGGCTACCGGCACCAGGTTCGCGAGCTTCTCTTCCCGGATGATGTACATCGCAGGGAGCAGGGCCACGACGGCGTAATCGCAGCGCCCGGCTGCCAGCTCCTGCAGGGTTTCCCGCGGGCTGTCGGTCAGCACGAGATCCGCATCGTAATGCTTTTCCTGCAAGTAGCCGTGCATGCCGCCGCCACGGTGCACCAGCACCTTTTTCCCCCTGAGCTGTTCCAGGCTCTTGACCGCCGGGGTCCCTTTCCGGGCGAAGATGGCCTGCACGATGATGGAGTGCGGCGTTGAAAACTCGTACTCGCGGGCCCTTGCCTCGGAATAGGAGAGCCCTTCCAGGATGTCGATGTCACCGCTGTCCAGCCCATTGAGGATCTTCCCGAAATCGTCAAGCTTGATCTCGACCTTCAACCCCATCACCCGGGCGATGGCCCTGGTGAGGTCGACGATATAGCCGGCCGGCTGACCGTTTTTGTCCAGGAACTGGTATGGAGGGTAGTTGCTGTTACCGCCCACGACGATGACGCTCAGGTCGCGGCCCGCTACCGGTTCGGCGTTTACCTCCGATACGGTCAGGCTCAGGGCAAGCAACAGCAAAAGGAATCTGGTAAGCATGATGAAGGCTCCTAAACACAACATGCCGGTGTATTGTCAGGAAGGAGCACAGGGAGTGAGGGAGTTCGCGGCACTTATAGCACCTGCGACAAGCCCGCGTCAAAGCAAAACATCCTTCCCTCCCTTCGTGCGCGCCCTCTCCGGCCGTTTCCCGGCCACATTCCCACACTGGCTGTGCGAGAAAATGGCATCTTTCCTTTAAAACCTGTTGACATATTGTTTTCTGAATGTTAGTTGTGCCGTGTGCATATACACAATATCACCCGGAGGTAAGGATGAAGATCTGTTTCCCAGTTGAATGTAACGAAGGTCTTTCCAGTGCAGTTTTCGGTCATTTCGGCTCCGCTCCCGGGTTTCTCGTGGTAGACAGCAACACCGACGAGTGCACCGCCATCAACAACGGCGACCGCGTGCACCAGCACGGCGCCTGCAATCCGGTTGCCGGGCTTGGCGGGCATGAGGTCGACGCGATCGTGGTAGGAGGAATCGGCGGCGGGGCGCTCTACAAGCTGAACGCGGCCGGCATGCGCGTGTTCCAGGCCCGCCCGGGAACGGTGGCTGAAAACATGGCACTTTTCAAGGCGAACGAGCTGCCGGAGTACCTTCCCGGCCACACCTGCGGCGGGCACGGCCACAGCCACGGCTGCTCCCACTGATCATGCCGCGTCCCCGCAAGCCGAGAACCTGTATCTGCCCGCACCGCGCAGGTTTCGCCGCGGTCTTCAAGCCGGCCGGCACACCGCTCAAGGATCTTGAAATGCTGCGGCTCGCCCACGACGAGCTGGACGCCCTCCACCTGTGCGACGGGCAGGGTAAGACCCAGGAAGAGGCCGGAGAGTGCATGGGGATATCGCGCGGCACGGTGCAGCGTCTGCTGGCCTCGGCGCGCGCCAAGGTGGCGGAAGCGCTGGTGCACCAGAAGGCGCTCGCCATCGCCGGCGCCCCCGCAGAGCTGGCCCCCCTCCCCTGCGGAGAACTTTCGTAGAGGGCCGCATGGAACTTTTGGAGAAACTGGCTGAGACAGCACGGCGGCAGCACGAGGAGGCCGACCTCCCCGCGTCGCTTCTGAAAGAGATCCTGGAGATCGCGAGCCATCCGGCTTCTGGGCGCGACGTGAAGCTGGTAGAGCTCCTGCTGGAGCAGATCGAGGCGTTTGACAGCTACGCCGGGGCGGGATGCTTCGGTGACTCCGTGAGCGCCGCCACCATCCAGGCTACGCTCGACCGGATGCGCGGCAAAGGTTGACCGGTCACTCCCCGTCACCGTACGGCGGGTGGGCCATTTATACTGCTACCCTGCAATTTGATGATATTTGATCGTTGAGGTGAGTCATGGCGTGTGAACTCGTCGAGTGCTGTCAGTTCTTCAAGGACAACATGAAGGACCTTCCAAAGGCGGCGGAGTACATCCAGAGCAAGCTCTGCTTTGGAGACTACCAAAGCTGCAACAGGTACAGGATCTACAAGGAAAGCGGCGGGGAAAACGTCCCCTTCGCGCTTTACCCCGACGACCAGGAAGCGGTCAGGAAGGTGAAGCAGTGCATGCTCAAGAAACAGAAGTGTCAGGAAGAAGCGCCCGACGAAACAGAAGAGTGATTAAGCAGCACCACTGATATGAGCAACTCACTGGAGGCACCATGCAGCTCAAAGGGAAGTTAGCACTGATCCTTGCCGCAGCCGCTACGTTCGCCACGCTGGCCGGCTCCGCCATGGCCGCGTCGCCAGTCTTCGACGTCGACCGCGAGTTCTACCCCTACTACCCCTCGCTCATCAAATGGAACAAGTCCACCCTCGATTTCACCCCGCCGACCGTCTGCCAAGGTTGCCATGAGAAACAGTACAAGGAGTGGAGCGCCTCGGTGCACCAGCTCGCCTTCCAGGACCCTGTCTACCAGGGGGAACTTAACAAGGCGGTGAAGGCGGTCGGTCACGAGATCTCGCGTCAGTGCGAGGGGTGCCATTCCCCCGCGGGCGTGGTCACCGGCGAGATAAAGGGTCCCGGCAACGCGGGACTGAGCGAGATGGCGCTGGCCGGTGTCTCCTGCGACATCTGCCACTCGGTGAGCGGCGTTACGCACTGGCAGACACCGTCCCACGAGCCTGAGAACGGCTCCTTCATCCTCACCCCCGGCGTGGAGACCAAGGACGGCCCAAGGTTCGTCAAGCGCGGCCCCTTCAAGCCGAGCGAGGAGTGCGGTGGTGGCTTCCACGACTGCGCCGAGAGCTCGCTGCACCTGCAGGCCGACCTCTGTGCATCCTGTCACCAGGTCTACCATTACGACGCGCACTTCCCGCTCGAGGCGACCTACCTTGAGTGGAAGCACGGCCCGTACGCCCAGAAAAACGTCCTCTGCCAGGACTGCCACATGGTCGACACCGCCTCCTTCAAGAAGGCGGCGGACCAGTTCATCAAGCCCGACCGCAAGGAGTACCGGCACTACTTCAACGGCGCCAACTACCTGTTGAGCTATCTCGCCGCCGGTGCCGCGAAGAAGGCGGGCAACCAGGAGCAGGCCGATCTTTTCATGAAGCAGTACCAGATGGCCGTCGACCGGCTGAAGTCTGCCGCCGACATCGAGATCACCCCGAGCTATCAGAAAGGGGAGCTGAAAGAGCTTCAGGTCCGGGTGAGGAACGTGCGCGCCGGGCACAACCTCCCCACCTCGCTCACGAACGTGCGCCAGATGTGGCTTGAGATCGTGGCGAAGGACGAGGCAGGCAAGACGGTCCTTACCAGCGGACAGGTCGGTGCAGACGGCTCACTCCCCGCTGATGCCCGGCTCTTCAACTCCGACGGCATGGGGGACAACTTCCATTTCGCCATCGATCCATGGGTGGTGACCTCGTTCTCGCGACACGACACCATCCCTCCCCGGGGGTACAAGGACGTGTACTACGGCGTCCCGGTCCTGAAGGGGATGAAGAAGTTGAACGTCGAGGTGAAACTGCGCTACCGGCAGGCGGACCAGAAGGTCGCCGAGGCGCTGCTGAAGGCGGTACCCAAAGACATCGACCTCGAAAAGATTTATGGCCTGAAGGCCGTCCCACCACTGCCGGTCGTCGACATGGCGCTTAAGAAGGCGTCGCTCTCCACCCGTCAGGCCGCACGCTAATCCCGCATCAACCTCTCCGTAAGTCTCTTGCCCCCGCACTCCGGGGGCTTTTTTTTGCGTGGATCTCTGCGGAAAGTACCCAAAGCAAATCCCCCTGTCCCGCCTTCGCAAAGGTTCATCCGGGAATTCCGGGGAAGACGCCTTTCAGATAACCCGTATCCTCTCTTGCTGAGAACGGTGGCCTTAGAGCTCCCCCCTTTGCGAAGGGGGGAGGGGGGGGATTTGCCTCTGTTCCCTGTATCGCCGGTTGAAAATTGTTGCAATCACCAAAGTTGGAGGCATCTGGCGTCTGATCCCGCAGTGTGTGCAATAAACTCCTCAGTTGGTGCTTGCGTGTAATGGCAAGGCTAAATCCCCCCTGCCCCCCCTTCGCAAAGGGGGGAACGTTTGGCCAGCTTACTGCTTCGAGGCAACACATACCTGCTTCCCCGGAATTTCCTGAAGAACCTTCGCAAAAGGGGGAACGTGAAGGCTCGCTTCTGATACATTCAAATTACCGATAACATCTGCAGTATGTATCGAAACTATCGGTTTGACTTATCACCCATCAACACATATACAAATGCGCATGCATTTTTTACTCAGCCGAGACCAGATCATCGGCATACAGGAGAAGCAAAACATGAAGAGAATCTTCGCCCTGGTCCTTGCAATGGTGACCATCCTCGCTGCGTCGGCGGCGCTGGCCACGCCCCTTTTCGGTGGCAACTACCAGTACGTGGCTCCCGAGGAGTTCAAGAAGTGGCTTGAAACGGGGAAGAAGGTGCAGATCGTCGATATCCAGGTACCGGCGGAGTTCCAGCAGCACCATTTCAAGGGTGCGCTGCAGACCAACGCTTTCCCGGTGAAGTCGGCCGAGGAGAAGTCGAAGCTGGACCGGGTACTTCCCCAGTTAAAGGCAACCCGCGAGGAGATCGTGATCATCTGCCCGCGCGGTGGTGGCGGCGCCAAGAACACCTACGATCATCTGAAGAGCAAGGGGATCGCCGAGGCGCGCATGCACATCCTGGAGGACGGCATGCAGGGATGGCCTTACCAGGCACTGGTGGTGCAGGGGAAATAAACAAAAGGATGGCGAATCACGAAGCCGCTTCTCTCTGTACGGGAGGAGCGGCTTTTTTATTTTCCACCTGGCTCTACTGGATGCTTTTACTCGCTCGGCTAAATCCCCTCTGTCCCCCCTTCGCAAAGGGGGGAACGCTAGGGCACCTGCAGCGCTTCGTATATAAATTGGAGCGACGTCCCGAAATTATGAAGAACCAGCGGAAAGTTGTGAATGCACCCACAATTCCTGTTTTTATTCGCACTCCTGCGGCTGTGCCCAGAACGCGCCGATATCCTTTAATATGGCTCCTGAAACGAGCTCCGTCGCCTGCGCTTCGAACCAGTCGGCAGGCATGGCGGCGCTGTACTCATTCTCCAGGAAGCGATCGTCCATCAGGACGATGACGCCGCGGTCGGTTTCCGAGCGAATCACCCTTCCCGCCGACTGGATCGCCTTCGCCATGGCCGGTATGGTGTAGGCGTACTCGAACCCCTTGCCGTAGTGGCGCTGGTAGTAGGCCCGCATCTCCTCACGCTCGAGATCGAAGTTCGGCAGCGGCGGACCGATAACGAAGGCGCCGATCACCATCTCCCCCGCGTAATCGACCCCTTCCGAAAGCGATCCCCCCTGCACCGCAAAGACCACGGTCGGTGCCCCCCCCTGGCGGAGGTGTTCGAGCATTTCCGCGGTGCGCGCTCCCTTCATGTTGCGCTCCTGCTGCAGCACCTCAAAACCCTCCGGCGCCCTGAAGAGTTCAGCCACCCGCTCCAGGAAGACGAAGCTCGGGAAGAAGGCCAGGTAGTTGCCACGGCGCAGCGCCACGATGCGGGCGAGCGCATCGGCTATCCTCGCGTAGTTCCGCTCGCGCTTGGAATACCTGGTCGACACCTGGGGGATGATGAGGAGTTTGCGCCGCTCTTGCGGGAAGGGGCTCTGGAACTCGGCGGTGTGCACCTCCTGCGGGTCGAGACCGGAAAGCCGGGCGTAGTACTCGAAGGGTTTCAGCGTTGCCGAAAAGCCGACTACCTGCTGATATTCCGCGTACCGCTCAGCGATGAGGTCGGAGGCGTCGCAGCAGGTGACCTTGATGCTCCCACCGCTCCCCAGCGGCTGGTACAAGGTGAAGAACTCCTGCCGCTGCGAGCGCACCGCCAACTCCAGCATCTCTGTGAAACCGGTCCAGTAGTAGCAAAGACGCAGCACCGGGTCTTCCTGCCGGATTTCGACGTCCGCCTCAAGGTAACGCGACAAAAGGGAGCGCAGCCGGCCGTCCAGCTCCAGAAACGCTGCCATCGGAGGCTCGATCCGCGCGGCGCTCTCCCCCTTCCCCGCACGGCAGGAAAGGACCGCCGCCACGCAGTCGTCCAAAAGGGAGGCGGCCTCGCGCCTGAATAGATGCGGCACGTTCGCAAGCTCCTCGCGCATCCCCTCCAGCACATGGCTCGAGAGGCTCGGCGAGTAGTAGTCCATGGCACGCGATGGGAGGTTGTGGGCCTCGTCGATCACGAGGTTCGGTTTGCCGCTTTGCTCCACGGCAAGCCCCGCCGCCCGCCCCAGCGCCGAGCGGGGCGCGAAGACGTAGTTGTAGTCGCAGATAACGACATCGGCGAGCTTCGCGCAGTCGATCTGCAGCTCGAAGGGGCAGACCTCGTACTTTTCGCCGAACTCGCGGAAGGTCCTCGCCTTCAGCGTCTTCTTCCTCTCCAGAAGCTCCACGACGCCATGGCGGGCGAGCTTGCCGTAGTAGTCCTTCGCGTAGTCGCAGTACTCCGGCGTGCAGATCGGCTCGTTCTGGAAGCAGATCCTCCCCTTGGCAGTGACGGTGAGGGAACGAAGCTTCGCCCCCGCCTCGCGAAACCTCGCCACGGCATCCTCGGCCACCTCGTGCTGGCTGTTCTTCGGGGTCACGTAGTACACCGTCTGGCCCCGCGTGAGCCCCTCTTTCAGCACCGGATGCAGCACCCCCACCGTCTTGCCTAGCCCGGTCGGCGCCTGGATCAGCATGCGCCGGCCAAGGGTCATCCCCTGCTCGATCTCCGCCATCAGCTCTACCTGCCCGCTGCGCGGCTTGGTGAAGGGGAAGGGGAAATCCGCCGCCGTAGCGCGCCTGCGCACGCTGCGCTTTTTGGCGCGGCTCGCCTCCGCCACCAGCTCTTCCAGCCTCGCCTCGAGCCAAATCTCGTAGCGTTCCACGTCGAGGCTGATCTCAAGGTCCGCTGAGTGGCCGTTTCGGGATGAAACCAGGTGGAAGGTGAGGCGCGGCGCCCGACCGTGCTCAAGCCAGTGGAAGTAACCGTAGGTGAGAAGCTGCAGGCAGTAAGGCTCCAGGAAGGGGTCACCCGCCAGGCGGCGCTTCAGCTCGCCAAGGGCGAAGCAGCTCTTGATCTCCTCGATGCAGGCGTAGTCGCTGCCCGAGATGCCGTCCATGCGCCCGTTGATCTGGAAGAGGAAGCCTCCCCGTTCGAGCAGGCGCCCCACAGGCACCTCCGCGCGGTAAGACGGATCCACTTCGGCATGCCTTTTCTGCACGCGCTGGTGGATCTCGCGGCCATCAGCGGTGGAACGGTCATAGCCTGAGCGGGGCTCGATGTGCCCGGAGCGCGGGACCGGGAGGGCGAAGTAGCCGACCGGAACGTTGATGATGTCATTTGCAGGTTTCATGTGGCCTTAGTCCGTTGATTCTCCGCCACTTTCTAATGACTGCTTCTTCTTTGTCAAGTTAAGAATCCCTATCGCGTTGCAATGCCTCGCATAACCGGTATCCTCTTGTCTGTGTTTTTTCATTACATGCATAAAGGAGAAGAGAACATGAGAAGAGTCGTAGCTGCCGCGGTACTGTCCCTTTTCTGTGCCGGTTTCGCCTATGCCGCCGATGAGGCCGTGGTCGTGCTCCCGGCGAAGAACGGCAACGTCACCTTCCCGCACAAACAACACAAAGACATGCCGGAGATGAAGTGCACCAACTGCCACGAAACCGACAAAGGCGGGAAGATCGCCGACCTCGGCAAGGACTGGGCGCACAAGACCTGCAAAGGGTGCCACACCGAGAAGGGTAAAGGCCCCGCCAAATGCAACGAGTGCCACAAGAAGTAGTGACCGCCGCACCTCACCTGCCGGCGGAGGCAGCCGCCTCCGCCTTTTTCGCCACACCCACCCAACGTTAGCCAATCCAATTAAAGCCCCACGCATAAGATTGACTTTTTTTAATTTCTAGCAATAATGAAGTCGGCACCTCGCCCCCGCTTATCTTTCGCGTGGCTCGAAGTCCCCGTATCCACGATGTGTTAGCTGTTCGATAGAGGGCGGAGAATCGTTCTCTCCTATTCAAAATTAAAGGACCGAGGCAAGGAGATTCACACATGAGGGACCCTTTCCACGACCTGCACCACCACGAGACGGGAAGCACCTCGCACATAAGGCTTATCTCTGAGGGAGGTGGAACGCAGGCCCGCAGCCCCGAGATGGTCTGCATCGATTCACTTCAGGCCACCCACCCATGTGCCACTGAGGCCCAGCACGCGGTGTATCGCCCCACCACCAGCACCGTCGCTCCCGGAAACGCCCTTTGTTCCATTCCAGCCGAGCACTCCACGGAACTGGACCGGAAATCATTGCCCGGACTCTTGCGCCAGCGGCTGCAACTCGTCGGTGTCGAACTCGGTCCCGCGGCTAGCCTCACCGTCTCCGAAGCCGGAAAGTTTTGGCATCTCCAGGACGGAACGAATTGCTATGCCGTCAGGAGGGTCGCGGCACGTATCGCCGTCTTTTGCGAATCATGTTGAACCTGTTATGCGAACTCACCTTGTTACCGGACCGGACCCGCGCGTGCTGCGTGTCCCGTACGGATGTCATTTCCTGAAAGGAGAGCGCAATGGCCGAAAAGAAAATGGAGGGGGAAGACAATGGCAGCATGCATGTGAAGCTCGTCTCTGAAGGGGGTGGAGAGGCGGAGGCGCAGCGGGCTCAGTGCTGGTCTCCCGACCAGATCGTGGCAAGCTGCATAACGCCGCAGCAGATGGAGAACTTCAGGGCCTACAACAACGTCTGCATGACCCTCCCAACCAACGACATGTACGTGTTCTCGCTCCCCCTTGAACACGCAGGGGAACTGGACCAGGGGGTGATCCCCCCCGCAGTACACCGGGAATTCGAGGCGCAGGGGGCAGCGCTCTCCATGGCGGCGCGCCTTACCGTCCAGCATTCCGGACGCGTCTGGTTCATCATCGATTTGGACCGGAAGTACTCCGTCCGCATGGTACCCACCGGGCTCCTCGTCTACAGCGAAAGGCTGTAGGCAGAGCATTTCAGGGATCCAGTCATGACCGACTATCACACCTTCGAGCAGGCCGGTGAACACTACCTCTTCTTCACCCGCTCCGCGAGGCTCTACCAGATCAGCCGGCTTGCCTTCGGGATGCTTGCGGAGTTCTTCCCGCCTACTTGTGCTCCTGAGGCCTTCCCGCCCGACCCGCCTCGCCCGCTTCCTGCAGAAGAGCGCTCCCTTTACGATGAGCTGCACGATCTCGTCAGCCGGGAGCTCAGGGCGCCAGTTCCTGTCCCGCAGGCGCAGCACGAAATCCTTCAGGGCAACAGCTACCAGACCTTCTCCATCTACCTCGCCCAGACCTGCAACATGGCCTGCTGCTACTGCTGGAACCGCGGTGGTACCTTCGGAAAACAGGGACATCTCATGGGGTGGGACACAGCACAGCGCGCCACCCGCCTGATCCTCTCCCTTGTCGAGCGCTCAAGCGCCGACAAGGTCTTCATAAACTTCTACGGCGGCGAGCCGCTGCTCGATTTCCCGGTGCTGCAGCAGGTCACCCAGGAACTATTGCAACACGAGGCACGGCTTGAAAAGAACTTCTACCTCACCCTGGACACGAACGGCACCATGCTCGACGGGCCTGCCGCCCAGTTCCTCGCGCGCTACTTCACGCAGGTCGGCGTAAGCCTCGACGGCAGCCAGAGAATCCACGACCTGCAGCGACCCGGGAAGTACGGGGAGGAGACCTGGCAGCGAATCGCCAACAACATCAAGGCCTTCCCGAACCAGAAGCTTTTGGGGATCCGCGCCACGCTCACCGCCTTTTCCGACAGCTACCTGGAGACCTTCCGTCACCTCACCACCCTCGGCATCAAGAGGATCCAGCTCGAGTACTGCCATGAACCGGGCTACCACCAAAACCCCATCTATGAGAAGCTGATCGTTCCCCCTGAGCGGCAGCTCGCCGAATTGCGCGAGTTCGTCGACTACTACGTCGATTACATCAGCGAGTACAACGACACCCGGGACATCCCCTTCGTCTCAAACGTTCTGGACAACATAACCCGGATCCGGCGCGGCAGCCGTTTCACCAGGCCCTGCGGCGCCGGCGCCAACACCCTCGCCATCAACAGCCACGGCACGGTATTCCCCTGTATCGCCTTCGTCGACCGCGACGAGTTCGCCATGGGGCAGGTCGATGACTCGCAGCGCTTGAACCTGCACCAAAGCCTCGAAGGGTTCGAGGTGGACGACCAGCATCAGTGCCAGGCCTGCTGGCTGCGCTATGACTGCGCCGGAGGCTGCTACGCCACCCATTACGACATGACCGGCCATCCGAGACGACCCCACCCCGAATACTGCCAAAACATGCAGGGACGCGCCGAGGTGTATTTCTACGCCCTCACGAGGATGCTGAACAAGTGCCCCTGGCACCTGGAAAAGGTCCACGCTCCGGTCTAAGAAAACCGACCAGTGGAGTAAGGTTTCCTGCTTTAGGAATTACGGGCGGTCACGTAATAGAAGATTGCGGCGTAGTGGCAGGCGCTGCCCGCCAGCACGAAGAGATGCCAGATGGCGTGGTTGTAAGGCAGGCGGTCCCAGAGGTAGAAGACGACACCGAGGGTGTAGGCAGCCCCGCCGGCGAAGAGGAGCACCAGACCGTTCAGGGCCAGTCCCGCGGCGAGAGGTTTTATGACTATGACCACCAGCCACCCGAGCCCCAAGTACAGCAGCGGGCCGATGTAAGGTAGGCGGTGCGTCGTGAAAAGCTTCATGAAGGCGCCGACCATCCCAAGCCCCCAAACCGTGACCAGCAGCCAGTACCCCCATGCCCCCTTCAGCGTCACCATGGCGAAGGGGGTGTAACTTCCGGCGATGACGAAATATACGCAGGCATGGTCGAGGATGCGGAAGAGGTAGCGCAGGCGCGGCCTGCGGACCGTGTGGTATATGGTCGAGATGCAGTAGAAGATGACCAGGGTGGCGGTGTAGATCGCTGCCGAGACGATACGCGGGGTGTCCCCCATCCGCACGGCGAGGTTCACCAGCGCAAACGCTCCCGCCGCGCTCAGCAGGATGCCCGGAGCATGGGTCCAGCGGTTCGCCAGCTCTTCCGCCTCGGTATAATGGAACAGTCGCTGTTGCAGATCGTCGTCATCCATCGTTATCGCTCCGCCTGGCTGGAAAACACCTGCTTAAGATACACCCCCACCACCTGCCCCGCAACGTGCCGCTTACCTCCCCTTTCGGCTTGACAAGCCGCCTCTTCGATACGATCATGTGGACCTCGTATACATCATTGTCATGCATGTCTCAGCGGAGGACACCCTTGGCAAGAAAAATCTTTGTAGCCGCATCGGGGCAGAACATAGGGAAGACCACCATCAGCGTTTCCTTGCTGCACCTGGCGCAGAAGAAGTACGGCCGGGTAGGTTTCATGAAACCATTGGGGCCCAAGCCGACGGTCCTGCGCGGGATCCCGGTCGACAAGGACGCCGCGTTGATCGCCCAGGTCTTCGGACTCACCAAGGACCTGCGTTACATGTCCCCGGTGGTGGTGTATCCGGACACGACGAAACAGGCGATCGACGGAAAGATCGACCTTCCCGAACTGGGCGAGCGCATACAGACCAGCTTCGCCGAGCTCGAAAAGCACTGCGACTTCATCGTCATCGAGGGGTCCGGGCACCCCGGCGTCGGCACCGTCTTGAACCTCTCAAACGCCCATATCGCCAAGATGCTCGACGCGCCGGTGTTGATGCTGAGCGGCGGCGGCATCGGAAACGTCATCGATACGCTCGCCATGAACACAGCGCTGTTCAAGCTCGAGAGGGCCGACGTGCGCGGCGTGCTGGTGAACAAGCTCTTTGCCGAAAAACGCGACGTCACGCTCGACTACCTCTCCCGTGCCTTCGCCGGACAGCCGTTTTCCATCCTCGGCGGCTTCGATTACAAGCCCGTGCTGGCCAACCCTTCCCTGGGACGCGTGGCGCGCCTGCTCGATCTTCCCTTGAACGGCAACCGCCGCGAGGTGAAGAGAATCATCCATCACGTGCAGATTGGCGCCGCTTCCACGCAAAGGGTCACCGAGATGCTGCGCGATTCCTCGCTACTGCTGGTGACGAGCAGCCGAGACGAACTGCTGGTTACCATCGCCAACCTGTACCAGATGCCCGAGTTTCACCCGCTCATCGCCGGGTTGGTCATCTCGGGGGTCGCCCCCGTCAGCAGCATCACCCAGCGCATCATCGATAGGAGCAGGATTCCCTACTTCCGCGCCGACCAGACCACGACCGATCTCTATAAGATGATCACCGAAGATGTTTCGAAGATCACCGCGAAGGACACGGAAAAGCTCGCCTTGATCCGTTCCCTGGCCGAGCAGCGCCTCGACTTCGACGCCGTCGACGAGCTTTTCGCACAGTAAATAAAAACAGGCGGCCTCCTCTCGGATGGCCGCCTGTGCGTTCCCTGCTTCGGAACGGCGCGTCTTCTGCTTCCCTACTTCTTGTGGCAGTCGGCACACTTGGTCGGGCCGGCGCCCTTGTCCCCGTGGCATCCTTTGCAGGTCTTGTGCGCCCAGTCCTTGCCAAACCCTTCGATCTTGCCGGGGCCCTTTTCGTGGCACACCTTACAGTCCTTCAGGGTCTCCTGGTGTTTCTTGTGGTTGAAGGTCACGTTGCCGTTCTTGGCCTGGAGGGTGATGACATCGGCGGCCAGTACCGCTCCTGCGCTGAAGACGACGAGGGCTGCTGCGACGATTACCTTTTTCATAGATCTGCTCCTTTTCTTCTTGGTTTTTTGCTGCGGAACTGTGGTAAAAATAGCACCTGTCCTGCGGTTCCGTAACCGACATCTATAGCGATGCGACCCGATGTCGGGTCCTTTTCGCCCATGTCGGGTCCCGATCGCCCCTTTTTTTCCCCCTCGGAGTGTACTGGAGATGGTGGACAGCACCGATAAAACGGAGAAGGGAGCTTCTGCCAGCGTCGCCATCGACGGCACCAGGGCGAGGAACGTCCGGGAGGCGAAGAAGCTCACCCAGCTCTACGTAGCAAACGTGGTTGGTGTCACCACCGACACCATTTCACGCTGGGAAAACAACCGCTACCCCTCCATAAAGAGGGACAACGCCCAGAAACTCGCCGACGCACTCGAAGTCACCCTCGAAGAGATCCTGCGCGCGGAGGACCCGGAAGAACCCGACACGCAACCGGTTACCGTACAAGTCCCTTCCCGCAAGAGGGTGCTATTGCCGCTTTCCGTCCTCGCGCTGCTGCTTCTCGGCACCCTGCTCTATTTTATACTACGTCAACCCGCTCCTGCTCCGCGCGCCATACGCTGGGTGCCACGCTTTGCCGCCCCGGGCGAGGTGATTCCGGTCCAGGTGAAGGTCGCCCGCCAGCCCGCCTCTCCTTTCGGTTTCATCCTCAGAGAACGGCTTCCCGCCGGGGCGCGTCTCGTCTCTGCCCTACCCGTCACCTCTTCGACCGAGTCCGAGGGGAAATGGCTCGTTCCGACCGGCGGCGCCCCTGCCACCGTCTCCTATTCCCTCAAGGTCCCCGCCAACTTCCCATCCGGCAAGGATGCCGCGCTCAAAGGGGAACTCGTCGTCCATGGCGGCGAGGGATCCAACCGCGCCGAAAGCGTCGGCGGCAGTACCTCGGTCCACATCGGCGCCTACCACTGGGCCGACAGCAACGGCGACGGACGCATCGACGACGACGAGATCATGCCGGCCTACTACATCTGCGAAGAGATGAAAGGGCTCGGCCTGGACTGGAAGACCATCGAGGCGATCTGGAGCGGCAAAGGGTACCGCTGGGATGCCAAGAGCGGATACACCGTCCTCAAGTAATTGCCGTGCCCCCTTCCTAATTTCACCTCCCGTCTCATAAACATCCCGCCGCCATCTTATTATTAGTTTTTTCTTTCCACCCGCATGCGCCGCATAAAAGGCATGGTAAACTGGAGTGCGTCGATTTCACAGAGGTTTAGAACCTACAGACTCGGCGATGCGACGCCTTATTAATCATCGTGATGGGAGGAATCATGAAAGCATTGATCCTTAGCGCAGACAACTTCGAAGATAGCGAACTGCTCGTCCCCCTGTACCGCTTGCGTGAGGTCGGCTACTCCGTCGTAGTCGCCTCAGAGAAAAGCGGCTCCATCCACGGCAAACACGGCTACGAGGTACCCGTGGACCGGGTCTTCACCGACCTGAACCCCGCCGACTATGCGGTACTCGTGCTACCGGGCGGAAAGGCCCCTGCCGCCATCAGAAACACCCCCGCAGTCCAGGAGATCGTCCGCGCCTTCATGTCGTCCAACAAGCCGGTCGCCGCAATATGCCACGGTCCCCAGATACTCATTTCCGCCGGGCTCCTCAAGGGGCGCAAGGCCACCTGCTACGAGTCGGTTGCCCCGGAACTGCGCGACGCCGGCGCGTCCTACGAGGACATCGAGGTACTGGTGGACGGCAACCTGATCACTTCCAGAAAGCCCGACGATCTCCCGGCTTTCTGCCGCGAGCTCACCAGGATGCTCAAAGCGCAGGGATAGAAGTTCTTTAAAGACGCAAAAAAAGGCGGCTCCCGATCGGGGGCCGCCTTTTTTGTCGACGCTTGATGCTGCTGTTACTTGAGGTTCTTCTTGATCCGCTCCACCGCTTCGATGACGTTGTCGCGGTTGCCGAAGGCGGAGAGACGGAAGTACCCTTCGCCGGAGGGACCAAAGCCGCTACCCGGAGTACCTACCACGTTGCACTCGGTGAGGAGCTTGTCGAAGAAGTCCCAGGAGGAGAGCCCGGCCGGGGTCTTGAGCCAGATGTAGGGGGCGTTCACGCCGCCGTACACGGTGAGACCGGCGTCGGCCAGACCTTCGCGGATGATGCGGGCGTTCTCCATGTAGTAGTCGATGATTTCCTTGTTCTGCTTCCACCCCTCCTCGGAGTAGACCGCGGCAGCGGCCTTCTGGACCGGGTAGGAGGCGCCGTTGAACTTGGTGGTGGTACGACGCAGCCAGAGCTTGTTGAAGGAGTACCTTTCACCGGTTGTCGTGGTCCCCATCACCTCTTCCGGCACGACCACGAGGCCGCAACGCACGCCGGTGAAGCCGGCGGTCTTGGAGAAGGAGCGGAACTCGATGGCGCACTTCTTCGCCCCTTCCACCTCGTAGATGGAGTGCGGGATGGACGGATCGGTGATGAAGGCCTCGTAAGCTGCGTCATAGAAGATGACGGCGTCGTTGGCGAGGGCGTAATCGACCCACTTCTTCAGCTCGGCCTTGCTTGCCACGGTACCGGTCGGGTTGTTCGGGAAGCAGAGGTATATGATGTCGACCTTCCCGGTCGGGAGGGACGGGATGAAGCCGTTTTCCTCGGTGCAGGGAAGGTAGACGATACCCTTGTAGTAGCCCTTCTCGTCCGCCTCGCCGGTGCGCCCGATCATGACGTTGGTGTCGTTGTAGACCGGGTAGACGGGGTCGCCGATGGCGACGACGTTGTCGAGGGCGAAGATGTCGAGGATGTTGGCGCAGTCGCACTTGGAGCCGTCGGAGACGAACATCTCCTCGGTCTTCAGGTCAACGCCGAGCGGCTTGTAGGACTTCTCGATGATGGCGTTGATGAGCCAGTCATACCCCTGCTCGGGGCCGTAGCCTGCGAAGTTCTCGACGGTCGCGAGATCATCCACCGCCTCGTGGAACGCCTTGATGACGGCCGGCGCCAGGGGACGGGTCACGTCGCCGATCCCGAGACGGATCACCTTCGCCTCCGGGTTGGCGGCGGCGAAGGCACGCACGCGGCGCCCGATCTCCGGGAAAAGGTAACCTGCTTTCAGTTTCAGGTAGTTATCGTTTATCTTAGCCACGTATTTCCTCCAGAATTAAACTCTACGGCGGCCGGTGGGTCGCCTGAATCTTTATCTAAGTCCAAGCACGTCCTGCATGTCCCAGACGCCGGGCTTCGCGGTCACGACCCACTTGGCGGCACGCACGGAGCCGCGGGAGAACATGTCGCGGGTGTGGGCGCGGTGGGTAAGCTCGATGCGCTCGCCCATGCCGATGAAGTACACGGTGTGCTCGCCGACGATATCGCCGCCGCGCACGGTCTGCATGCCGATCTCGTCATGGGTGCGCTCGCCGCAGATCCCCTCGCGGTGGTAGTTGGCGACCTTGTTGTAGTCGCGCCCAAGGGCGTCGGCCACGACTTCGCCCATCCTCACGGCAGTCCCGGACGGGGAGTCCTTCTTCAGGCGGTGATGCGCCTCGACGATCTCCACGTCGAAGTCCTCACCGAGGATCTTGGCGACATCGGAGAGCACCTTGAAGCAGACGTTCACGCCAACAGACATGTTCGGCGCGATGATCACCGGGATCTCGCGGGCGAGTTCCGCGGCGAGGGCACGCTCTTCCGGGGTGAAGCCGGTCGACCCGATGACGATGGATTTCTTGTAGAGGGCGCAGACTTCGAGGTTTTTCAGGGACACCTTCGGCGCGGTGAAGTCGATCAGTACGTCGCACCCCTGCACCACGGCGTTCAGGTCGTCGTTGATGGTAACGCCGATGGCGCCGAGCCCCGCGTTGTAACCGGCATCCTGCCCGACCATCGGGTGCCCGGGCCGCTCCAGAGCGCCGGAGAGCTCCACTCCTTCCGTTTCCTTGATGGCGGCGATGATGCGGCCACCCATGCGGCCGGCAGCCCCGCAAACAGCTATTTTAACCATTGGTTTCTCCATTTAATGTGAGTCCCCCTCCCCCCTTGCGGGGGAGGGTCGGGGTGGGGGGGAAGATCTCACCGACACTAGCCGATGGCCGCCTCACCCACCCCCTACCCCCTCCCGTCAAGGGAGGGGGAGGCGTGCGTAAGCTTTAGATAAGCTTGTATTCCTTCATGATGGAAATGAGCTTCGCCTTGTTGGCCTCCATGAGCGGGGCGAGCGGCAGGCGTACTTCGTCGCTGCACTTGCCCATCAGGGAAACCGCGGTCTTTACCGGCACCGGGTTGCTCTCGATGAACATAGCATTGGAGATCTTCAGCAGGTACAGGTGCAGCCTCCTCGCCTCTTCCATGTTCCCGGCGTTGAAGGCATCGACCAGCGCGGAGACTTCCTTCGGCATGATGTTGGCGGTCACCGAGATGACCCCCTTGGCGCCTGCGGCCATCATGGGGAGGGTGATGAAGTCGTCACCGGAGAGCACGTCGAGCTTGTCGCCGCAAAGTGCGAGCACCTCGGAGGCCTGCTGCAGCGAACCGGTTGCCTCCTTGATGGCGACGATGTTGGAGTGCTCGGCAAGGCGTGCAACGGTCTCCGGGAGGAGGTTCACACCGGTACGTCCCGGTACGTTGTAAAGGATCTGCGGCAGTGCCACGGCGTCGGCCACCGCCTTGTAGTGGCGGTAGAGACCTTCCTGGGAAGGCTTATTGTAGTAAGGGGTTACCAGCAACGCACCATCGGCGCCCAGTTCTTTGGCGTGCTTGGTGATCTCGATGGCTTCGTGGGTGGAATTGGAACCGGTGCCGGCGATGACCGGGACCCTCTTGTTCACCTGCTCCACGACTATCTGGATGACCCTGTCGTGCTCTTCATAGCTCAGGGTGGAGGACTCGCCGGTGGTGCCGCAGGGCACGATGGCGTCGGTTCCGTTGGCAATCTGGAACTCGACCAGTTCCCTCAGTTTTTCTTCGTCCACCGCGTGGTTGTTGAACGGTGTTACGATCGCTACGATACTTCCGTGAAACATGGGCTACCTCCTTATGGTAACTATCCGATTGATTTAGTAATTTAAAGGAAAGTGGGGACGCTCTCGCCCTTGACCAAGTCAGCCAGGGTCTCGCGCTCTCGCACCACTTCGAATCTCTTTCCGTCGACCATCACTTCGGCCACCCGCGGGCGGCTGTTGTAGTTGCTGCTCATGGTGAAGCCGTAAGCGCCGGCAGACATGAACGCGATCAGGTCACCGGGCTGGAAATTCGGGATCTCCCGGTCCTTGACCAGGAAGTCGCCGGATTCGCAGATCGGACCGACGATGTCACCTTCGATGATGCCGCTTTGGTTTCTCACCACCGGGCGGACGCCGTGGAAGGAACCGTACAGCGCAGGCCGGGCCAGGTCATTCATCCCCGCGTCGACGATGACGAAGTTCTTTTCCTCGCCCTGTTTAGTGTAGAGGCATCTGCCGACAAGAATGCCGGCGTTGCCTACTAGGTTCCTCCCTGGCTCGAAGAGCAGATGCAACCCGAGGTCTTTGGTCTCCTCGATAATCGAGGAGCCGTAGTCGGCGGGAAGCGGCGGCGCTTCATCGTTGTACTGGATGCCGAGGCCGCCACCCAGGTCAAGGTACTTCACGTCGATGCCCATGTCCCTGACGCCTTCTAAAAAGCGCTTCAGCTTCTTGATGGCGTCGACAAAAGGAGAAACCTTGGTGAGCTGGCTGCCGATGTGACAGTCGATGCCCAGGATCTCCAGGTTATTCATGCTCTTGGCGCGCTGGTACTGCCCGAGGGCGCGCTCGATGTTGATACCGAACTTGGCCTTTTTCAGTCCCGTGGTGATGTAGGGGTGGGTTTCCGGGTCGACGTCCGGATTGACGCGGATGGCGATGCCGGCCTTTTTGTTCAGGCGCCCCGCCACCTCGTTGATCCGGTCGAGTTCCTGCTCCGACTCCACGTTGAACATCAGGATGCCGGTTTTCAAAGCGTAGGCGATCTCGTCGTCCCTTTTCCCCACGCCGGAATAAACCACTTTTTTAGGATCGACGCCGACGGCCAGCGCCCGGTACAGTTCCCCGCCCGAGACGATGTCCACACCACCGCCGAGATTTACGAAGGTCTTGAGGACGGCAAGGTTGGAGTTTGCCTTCACCGAGTAGCAGATCGTGTGAGGCGCACCGGCAAAGGCGTCGTCCATCGCCTTGAAATGACGCTCCAGAGTTGCCCTGGAGTAGATGTAGACAGGGCTTCCTACTTCAGCAACGATATCTTTGATCGCGACCTCTTCAGCGAAGAGCTCGTCACCTTTGTACTGAAAGTGATGCATAAGTCATCCCCCTTCTGTTGAGGTGAAGTTGCCGTCGTAAACAAAAAAAGTTTTTATTTTTAACATATAAACCGTCAAAAAGTCAAAATAATGCTTTGCCGTATTCCCTTGTTGTCAGTGGGTCTTTTTGTCGGTTTCGTCGAGCGGACATTGGTTCGACGAGATCATACCTTCTTCAAAAGGACTCTCTAACCACGGCACCGCCATGCAAGTATAATCGCGAGACTCCCCCTCCCTTGACGGGAGGGGGCTGGGGGGTGGGTGAAGCTGCTAGTGCATCGCTGATGGCATTTACCCCCACCCCCTGCCCCCCTCCCGCAAGGGGAGGGGGAATCCAGGCGACGTTCGCCGGTTCCGATCAATTTGCACAAAATTTAGGCTTTAAATTTGGTACCAAAAACAGGCGATCTCGCCACACGACAAACACTGACCTTCTTTCACAAACACAACCCCTAAAAAACCCCTTTATGCTCGTGTACAAAGAAATCGGTGAAAATTAACTATTTCTTAACTATTATTACCAGCGATCTGGCGTCTCCAGAGCAAGGGAGATTAAAATCGAGCACCGACTCGACCCTGGCTCCAAGTTTCTGCAGTTCCTCTTCAGCGGTCGACACCTCTTCGGCTGCGTTCTTTCCCTTCATGGCGACGATGCGTCCTTCCGGCTTCAGGACCGGCAGCGCCATGGCAACGAAGGAAGGTATATCCGAAAAGGCGCGGGAGACAACCCAGTCGAAATATTCGGGGTAGTCGGCGGCGAGCGTTTCCGCCCGGACATGCAGCGCATCGAAAGATTGGAAGCCCAGCAGACGCACCGCCTGTTTCTGAAAGCTGATTTTTTTCACCACTGCATCAACGGAGACGATGGCCAGATCGGGCTGCACCACCTTCACCGGGATACCAGGAAATCCTCCGCCGGAGCCGATATCAAGCATACGTGCCGGTCCGCGCACCACCTTCAAAAGACTGAGCGAGTCTACAAGGTGCTTCACCGCAATCCCTTCGTCATCAGTTATCGCGGTCAGATTGATCTTACGATTCCACTTTTTCAGCTCCTCCGCGAATAGGTCCAGGCTCTTCAACTGCGCAGCAGTGAGCTCGATACCCAGTTCCGCGGCCCCTTTTTTGAGGAAATCCCTGGCGCGCTCGTTCATCGGCCGTACCTCGCCTTCAAAGCAATGGAAAGGATGGTGATGCCCGCAGGAGTAATGCCGGGGATGCGGGAAGCCTGGCCCAGGGTGTCCGGACGGAACTTCACCAGCTTCTCCCGCACCTCGGTGGAGAGGCCGGAAACGCTGCCGTAATCCATGTCGGCAGGGATCTTCGTCGTCTCCAGTTTGGCGGAGCGCTCCACCTGCTCAAGCTGGCGCTGAATGTACCCTTGATACTTGATCTGAATCTCGATCTGCTCGCGTACCTGTTCTGGCAGCTCCATGATCTCCGGGTAGATGCGGGAGAGGTCCTGACAGGTGAACTCGGGGCGGCGCAGCAACTGCTCATAGCTGATGGCGTTCTGCATGCCGACCAGCCCCCATTCCTCCAGCAATTCCTCACCAGCAGCCGACGGCGCCAGCCTTTCGCTGGATAGGCGCGCCAGTTCGGTATCGATCAGCTCTTTCTTTGCCAGGAAAGAGTTGTAGAGGAACTCCGGCACCAAACCGATCTCGTGCCCCTTCTCCCTCAGGCGCAAATCCGCGTTGTCCTCGCGCAGCAGCAGGCGGTATTCCGCACGGGAGGTGAACATACGGTACGGCTCTTTCGTGCCGAGGGTGACCAGATCGTCGATCATCACACCGATATAGGCTTCGCTGCGGCCCAGAACCAGCGGTTCCCTTCCCTGGACCCGAAGGGCAGCGTTGATGCCGGCCATGAGCCCCTGGGCAGCCGCCTCCTCGTAACCGGACGTCCCGTTGATCTGGCCGGCATGGTAAAGGTTGCGCACCAGCTTCGTCTCCAGCGAGGCGTGCAACTGGATCGGGTTGACGTAGTCGTACTCGATCGCGTAGGCCGGGCGCATGATCTCGACGCGCTCAAGCCCCTCGATACTCCTGTAGAAGGCCCATTGGATATCGATGGGGAGCGAGGTGGACATGCCGCTCGGATAGACCTCGACCGTCTCGCGCCCTTCCGGCTCGATGAAGGTCTGGTGACGGTCCTTGTCCGGGAAGCGCACGACCTTATCCTCGATGGATGGGCAGTAGCGCGGCCCGATCCCCTCGATGATACCGGCATAGAGCGGGGAGCGATCAAGACCGCTACGGATGATCTCGTGGGAGCGCTCATTGGTATAAGCGATGTGGCAGGGAACCTGGCTCTGTTCGATTCTCTCGGTCGAGAACGAGAACGGCACAGGGTTCTCGTCACCGTACTGCTTTTCGAGCCTATCGAAGTCTATGGTTCGGCCGTCGAGGCGCGCAGGGGTACCCGTTTTCAGACGGCCCACGTCGAAACCGTAATCTTTCAGTCCGTCGGACAGGCCGATGGAGGGAAGGTCCCCTGCTCTGCCGCCCGGGTAATGGATCAAGCCGATATGAATGAGGCCGCGCATGAAGGTACCGGTGGTGAGAACGACCGTATTACCCATGAAGCGGACGCCGCCCTTGGTATCCACCCCGATCACCGCGCCGTCCTCGATGACGAGCCCGGTCACTTCGACCTGCTTGAGATCGAGGTTATCCTGCTGCTCCATCACGTGCTTCATGCGCAGACGGTACATCTGCTTGTCCGCCTGGGCACGGGACGCACGGACGGCCGGCCCTTTCTTCGTGTTCAGCACGCGGAACTGGATGCCGGTCGCATCGATGTTACGCCCCATCTCACCACCCAGGGCGTCGATCTCCTTCACCAGGTGACCTTTCGCCAAGCCGCCGATGGCCGGGTTGCAGGACATAAGGGCGATGGCGTCCAGGTTGATGGTGAGCATAAGGGTGGACTGCCCCATCCTGGCAGCAGCAAGCGCAGCCTCGCACCCGGCGTGTCCCGCGCCGACCACAATCACGTCATATTTCTTGTCGTAAACTATCAAAACCTTACTCCATTCGCAGTTTGAGCCTTAGGAACACATTACGAACCCGCCAGGGTTCCATCAACGGGGATACTACTAATCCCAATGCATGTTCCACGTGAAACAATGCTAAAAATACATGTCTATTCAGCGTGTTGCACAACAACACCAAAAACAACAGCCTCATGTAACCGACGAAAGACTTATCCGGAACGATCAATGACTCATCGGATGCGTCCAACGACTCGTCATGTGCGTCCAACGACTCGTCATGTGCGTCCAACGACTCGTCAGGTGCGATCAACGACTCGTCAGATGCGATCAACGACTCGTCAGATGCGACCAACGACTCGTCAGGTGCGATCAACGACTCGTCAGGTGCGATCAACGACTCGTCAGGTGCGATCAACGACTCGTCAGGTGCGATCAACGACTCGTCAGATGCGATCAACGACTCGTCAGATGCGATCAACGACTCGTCAGATGCGAGCAACGACTCGTCAAATGCGATCAACGACTCGTCAGATGCGAGCAACGACTCGTCAGATGCGAGCAACGACTCGTCAGATGCGATCAACGACTCGTCAGATGCGATCAACGACTCGTCAGGTGTGGTCAACGACTCGTCCAACACGGCCGGTGATTCGTCACCACTGTTAACTAGTGGGAGAATCAGATTCCGCAGTCATGTCCCTTCCCTTGGGAACTGGGCCGCCACAGCAAATATGTAATGCGTTAGAACCGGCGTAAGCCACTATAGTTTCGGTGAAAAGACAACCTGTTTCACGTGAAACATCAGCGTGCCCCTACTTCCCGATACAGAAGCTCGAGAAGATCCTATCGAGGATATCGTCCGCGGTGGTCTCCCCGGTTACCTCACCAACCGCGTCGAGCGCATCACGCAAGTCTACAGGAAGAACCTCCAGGTTCATACCGGCTTCAAGATTGCTGACGAAGGAGCGCAGCGAGGCACGGGCCTTAAGCAGCGAATCCCAGTGCCGCGCCTTAGACACTGCGACATACTCGCGGCTGTCTATGGCGTGGCCATGCATGAAAGCATTGGTGATCGCGTCGCGCAAGGAAGGCACACCGGACCCGGTATGCGTGGAGATAGTGACCACGGGCGCGGAGAAATCTGACGGGAGCACAGCCACCGAGGGCAGATCAGACTTGTTCTCTACCACGATACAACTCTTCGCACCAATAGCACGAAGAATGGTTGCATCGTCTTCATCAAATGGTGCGGAGCCGTCGATGACAAAAAGAACCAGGTCGGCTCTGGGTATGCGGTCCAGAGACAGCCGTACGCCTTCCTGCTCGACCTGATCATCCGACTCGCGGATGCCGGCAGTATCGAGCAGTTTGACGGGAAGGCCGTTTATGTTGACCACCTCTTCTATCAGGTCCCTGGTAGTGCCCGGTACCGAAGTGACGATGGCCCGTTTTTCCTTCAAGAGTGTATTGAGGAGACTGGATTTCCCTACGTTCGGCTTGCCGGCTATGACGACCGAAACCCCGTCGCGCAGTACCCTCCCCTCGTCAAACCCCTCTATCAATGCGTCCAGTTCAGCCAGTGCAGGCGAGACCTTACCGAGCACATCGGTTTCGACGGCAATATCGACGTCGTCTTCCGGAAAGTCGATAAGCGCCTCGACGTAGGCCAAGGCATAGACGATCCCGTCCTTCACCGTAGCGATCCGTTTGGACAAGAGCCCTTCGCGCTGGTGTTGAGCAAGTGCCAGGGAGGCATCGGTCCGGCTGGATATGACGTCCATGACGGCTTCCGCCTGTACCAGGTCGATCCGCCCATTCAGAAAAGCGCGCTTGGTGAACTCGCCGGGTTCCGCTAGACGTGCCCCTTCACTGATAACGAGATTGAGGATCCTGGAGACGACGAGAGTGCCACCGTGGCACTGGATCTCGACCACGTCTTCCCTGGTGTAGGAATTGGGCGCCTTCATATAGACAACCATGGCCTCGTCGACTAGGTCGCCACTTTCCGGAGTTACCACAGCGCCATAAGAAAAACGGTGGCTTTTTAGGCCACCGTTCGACTTAGCTTTGAAGATGCTCTCGGCGATCGGCAGGGAGGCAGGGCCGCTGATCCTTACGATCCCGATCCCCCCCTCACCTACCGCTGTGCTGATTGCTGCAATTGTGTCACGTACATACATTGTCGTATCCGTTTCGTGCTAGTCCGTTACCGTCTTGTTGATGTACATCTGCTGCGCGATGGTAAGCACGTTGTTAACCAGCCAGTAAATAACGAGGCCGGACGGGAAATTCAGGAACATGAAGGTGAAGACCACGGGAAGCATCAGCATCATCTTCGCCTGAACCGGATCCATGTTGGTCGGTGTCATCTTCTGCTGGATGAACATGGTGGCGCCCATGATGAGCGGGGTCACGTAGTACGGGTCCTTAGCGGAAAGGTCGGTGATCCAGAGGTAGAACGGCGCGTGCCTGAGCTCGATGGAGTACATGAGCGAGCGGTACAGGCCGAAGAACACCGGGATCTGAACCACCATCGGAAGGCAGCCACCCAGTGGGTTGACCTTGTGGGTCTTGTACAGTTCCATCACGGCGCGGTTCATCGCGTCGCGATCGTTCTTGTGCTTCTCCTTCAGCTCATTCATCTTGGGCTGGATCTTCTGCATGTCCTTCATGGACTTGTAGCTCTTGTGCGTGAGCGGGAAGAACAGCGCCTTCAGGATGCAGGTGATGATGATGATGGCGATGCCGTAGTTGCCGGTGTACTTGTAAAGGAACTTGAGGAAGACCACGAGCGGCTTCGCAATGGCTGCGAACCAGCCGTAATCAATCACCTCTTCGAGCCGGCTCCCCTGCGCCTTCAGGATGTCGAGATCCTTCGGGCCGTAGTAAAGCGCGTAGCTGACGGAAGCGCTCTGCCCGGGGGCGACGCTGACGGCCGGAGACACGATATCCCTCAGCATGGAGTCGCTGCCGGGACGGGAGAGACGCACCTGCGCGATGCTCCCCTTCTCGGCGATGACGCTGTCCATGAAGTACTTGTCGGCGAAGGCGGACCAGAGAACACCCTTGTCGAATTGCACGGGGGCCTTGAGCAGGTTGTCGAGCTTCTCGCTCTTGACAGCATTGTCGGTGAGCGTGGACGGGCCGTAGACCTCGTAACGCCCCCCGCCGGCCTTCTGGTCAACGACACGTGCGTTCTGCAGCAGGTGCAGTGTACCGGATACCTGAGCGGCACCGGCATTCTGAACCTGCTCCACCAGGTCGATCCGGTAGGAATCACCGGAGAAGGTGTAGGTCTTCTTGAACACGACGCCTTGCGGGGTCGTCGTACTGAATTCGAGGGTCCCCTTGTTGGCGTTGGTCAACTGGAGATCATTGCCTGCTACGGCATACATCGAGTTCGGATTCAAACCGAGCTCGCGGGAGTCGCTCAGGAGGCTGAAGCGGTTGGCGGCTGTCTCGTCAACGAGAACGATCCCCTTACCCTTTGCCCCGGCAACGTCCTTGTACTTCTTAAGGACAAACTTCTTCAGACCGGCACCCTGGGTGGAGAAGACCGCGCTGTAGAGATCGGTGTCGACGGTGATGTCACGCGCGGTTGAAGCAGGCTGTGCGGGAACTGCTATGGGAGCAGTCGGTGCAGCAGCTTGCGGTGCCGCGGCAGTAGCTGCGGTGGCTGCCGTAGCGGAACTGACGGCCCCCTGCTTGGCTACGTTACCGGTGGGTGCAGGCTTCGCGGGAGGAAAGACAAAGGTATAAGCGTACAGAACCCCGATGGAGAGCAGTATCGCTACGATAAGACGTTTTTCCATTATATGCTCCTGGAGAGACTAGACTATTTGACCGGATCGTAACCGCCCGGGTGAAACGGGTGGCATTTCAGAATGCGCACTGCCGTCAGCCACAACCCTTTCAGAGGGCCGTATTTTTCCAATGCTTGTAAGGAGTAATGCGAACAGGTGGGGTAAAAACGGCAGGATGGGGCCTTGAGCGGAGATATGAATCTCTGATAGAGAACGACAAGGCCTTTGAGTATGCTAGTGACCATGTTTTTTACGCAGCCGCCCGAAGGCGGCTGCGAGCTCGGTTGAGATCTGGTGAAAGTCAAGCAAGTCCGCCCCTTTCTTGGCAACGATGTTGAAGTCGGCCAAGATGAAAAGAGACTTGTTCTGCCTGTAAAACTCCCGCAGCCTTCGCTTGATGAAGTTTCTGGCTACGGCGTTACCCACCTTCTTGCTAGCGGTAAATCCGACCCTCGTGACGCCACCGTCCTTCGCTTTCCATAACAGCAGAAAATGCGGCGTATGCATCTTCGATGCGCCGTCATTGAACTGCAGGAACTCGGGGCGTCTGCGCAGGCGTTCAGCTTTGGGAAAATCCGAGCAGGACAAAAAGTAGATTACTTGGTAGCAATGCCTACGGAAAGGCGCTTGCGCCCTTTAGCCCTTCTCCTCTTGATGACGAGACGGCCGTTCTTGGTGGACATGCGAACGAGGAAACCGTGGGTCCTCTTCCTGGAGGTATTGCTCGGCTGGAAGGTTCTTTTCATCTTTATCTACTCCTTAAGTCTTGAGGTAACAATGCTTTTAAAGGCAAGTGTCGAACTTAAACATAAACACCAGTTCTTGTCAAGGGCTTTTTCCTGAGCCATTAGCTGCGACAAGTTTTGCCTTGCCAACAAAGGGGACGGCATGTTAGTCTGACACGCTAAAAAAATTAACATAGGCTTAGACTGTTTAAAATCAGATAAGCCACTGAAATTACCTATCTTATTTCTTATCAACAGTTGTTGATAAAGCTGTTTAAAAACAGTGAAAAAAAAGGCCTCTCTCCATGGAAAACATTTGGCTGGAAGCCCAGGCAAACCTGAAACAAGTTCTAACTGAACAGACTTACACGACCTGGATCGAGCCGTTGAAGTTTCTCGGCGCCACAGCCGACACCGTAGTCATCGAAGTACCGAGCGTCTTCTTTCAGAAATGGGTTACCGAGAAGTACCTCTCCATGATCAAGGAAGTTCTCTCCGCGATCACCTCGAAGAATTACCACATAGAGTTCCACGTCGCCGACCCCCAGCCGGAGTCCGCCGAACCTAAGGTGGAAAAGGAACCGAAGGCAAAGGGGAAGGAAAAGGATAAAGAGAAGGAGCAGGACAAAGAAAGGGAAAAGGATAAAGAGCCGGTGAAGGACAAGAAGAACGATCTCGTCCCTAACCTCAACTCCAAGTACACCTTCGAGTCCTTCGTCTCGGGGCCGAGCAACCAGTTCGCCTATGCCGCTTCACAGGCGGTGGCGAACAAGCCGGCCACGAACTACAACCCTCTCTTCATCTACGGCGGCGTGGGTCTGGGTAAGACGCACCTCGTGAACGCGATCGGGAACCAGATCCTGGCAAAGAACCCTAAGGCCAAGATCTGCTACTACTCGTCCGAGAAGTTCATGAACGAGATGATCAACTCGCTGCGTTACAAGAAGATGGACGAGTTCCGCAACAAGTTCAGGAAAATGGACCTGCTGCTCATCGACGACATCCAGTTCATGGCGGGAAAAGAAGCGACCCAGGAAGAGTTCTTTCACACCTTCAACGCGCTCTACGAGTCGCACAAGCAGATCGTGGTGACCTCGGACAAGTTCCCGAAGGACATCCCCGGTCTGGAAGAGCGCCTGAGATCGCGCTTCGAGTGGGGTCTCATCGCAGACATCCAGCCGCCGGGCGTGGAAACCAAGGTCGCCATTCTCAAGAAGAAGTCGGACATGCACGCGGTAAACCTTCCGGACGACGTGGCGCTCTTCCTCGCCGAAGGGGCGACGAGCAACATCCGCGAGCTTGAGGGGATGCTGATCCGCCTGGAGGCCTTCGCGAGCCTCACCGGCCAGGAGATCACCCTAGGCATGGCCAAAGAGGTGATGAAGGACATCATCGTCGAGAAGACCCGCGACATATCCGTTGAGATGATCCAGAAGACGGTGGCGGAACACTTCCGCATCAAGCTCTCGGAGCTCAAATCGGACAAACGCATCAAGACGCTCGTGGTGCCGCGCCAGATAGCCATATATATATGCCGGGAGCTCACCAAGGCGTCCTACCCGGAGATCGGCGAGAAGTTTGGCGGCAAGGATCACTCGACGATAATCCACTCGGTGAAGAAGATCGAGAAGCAGTTAGCGGCCGATGCGGACCTGAAAGCGACTGTGGAAGACATCAAGAAAAAGCTGTTCACTTAGTGGGGAAAACTGTGCATAACTCGGCGGGATAAAGCCGTGTCAAAAAAAGCTGTGCAGAAACTGGAAAAACGACTGAAGTTTTCCCGCACGATTTCCAGAGGCGAAAACGCAGCACTTTCAAAGGTTAAGCATGGTTGTCCACAGTATCAACAGGACACTATCTACTACTACGATCATTACTTATAAACATAATAATAAAAACAGAACCGGAGAGAAGACATGGAATTCAGAATCAGCAAAGAGATTTTTATGAAAGCCCTCCAGAGAATCCAGGGTATCGTAGAAAAGCGCAACACCATGCCCATTCTCTCCAATGCCCTGCTTGAGGTTCACAACGACCAGCTCTTCATCACGGCCACTGACCTCGAGGTCGGCATGAAGAGCTCCTACCCGACCAAGGTCATCCGCGAAGGGAAGATCACCGTCTCGGCCAAGAAGCTTTACGAGATCGTCAAGGAGATGCCGGACGAAGAGATCCTCTTCACCACCAAGGACAACGACTGGGTAGAGATCACCTGCGGCAAGGCCCGCTTCAACATCGTCGGTCTCTCCTCCGAGGAATTCCCCTACTTCCCCAAGGTGAAGGAGGAGAGCTTCCTGATCTTCAAGAACGAGATCCTCGCGGACATGATCGAGAAAACCTCCTATGCCATCTGCTACGACGAGACGAAGTACAACCTGAACGGTGTCTTCATCAAGGCGTTCGAGGAGAACGGCGCCAACGTCCTCAAGATGGTCGCCACCGACGGCCACCGTCTTTCCGTTTCCCAGAAGGCGATCAACGGCAACATCACCGCCGAGCTCTCCAAGGGGGTCATCTTCCCGAAGAAGGGTATCTTCGAGTTGAAGAAGATGGTCGAAGAGGAAGACGGCGAGATCATGCTGGGCTTCATGGACAACAGCGCGGTGATCAAAAAGGGTAACACCGTAGTGGTGATGCGCCTCATCGACGGCGAGTTCCCGGACTACACCAAGGTCATCCCGATGAGCAACGACCGCATCGTGCAGATCAGCCGGGACAAGTTCCTCCATTCCCTGAAGAGGATGTCAATCCTCTCCAGCGAGAAGTTCAAAGGGGTGAAGATCGACGTGAGCCCCGAGCAGGTCATCATCTCCTCCAGCAACCCGGAGCTCGGCGAGGCGCGCGAGGAGATCGAGATCGATTACGAAGGCATCAACATCTCCGCACGTTTCAACGCCAAGTACCTGATCGATGTCCTCTCCGTCATGGAGCAGCGCGAGGTTGAGCTGAAGCTTAAGGACGAGCTTTCCCCGGTGATCATGAAGGCGGTGGAGAGCGAGGAGTTCCTGGCGGTCATCATGCCGATGCGGCTGTAAAAGGGGTGAGAACTAGCCAGCCTGTGTTTTTAAGGCCCTGATGAAACTGATAAAACTCAAACTTGCTTCCTTCCGTAACCTGCAAAACTTGGAACTTGCTCCGGGCAAGAAGTTCAACGTTTTTTACGGCAACAACGGCCAGGGCAAGACCAACCTGCTGGAATCGATCTACCTCCTTGCGACGATGAAGTCTTTCAAGCAGGCGAAAAACGTCGAGCTGATCGCGTTCGGCTCGGAGTTTGCCCTGGTGAAGGGATCGGTCGAGCGGGACCGCGTCACTCGCGAGATAGCGGTACTTCTGGAGAAGCAGGGCAAAAAGGCGAAGATCGACAGCAAGCTCGCGACGCGCCTGGATGATTTCTTCGGCAACCTGAACGTTGTCCTCTTCACGCCGGAGGAGATTTCCATGGTGCGCGGGGGACCCGATTTGCGGCGCAGGTACCTGGACCGGGCGGTATTCACCTGCGATCTCAGTTACCTGTCCGCCTATCACGATTACTCGAAGATCCTTAAGAACCGAAACGCCCTCCTGAAGATCGGCGAGAGTTCCGGGATCGAAGTCTGGACCGAGCAGCTGATCCAGGCGGCGCAGCTCGTGATCGAGAGAAGAAAGGCGTACCTCTGCGAGATAGGAAAGCTGTTGCAGGGGTTCTACAGCGAGATTTCCGGCAACGACGAGACGGTGCAGATCGAGTACCGGCTGCACGGGGTGAACGAGGAAGCCTTCCTTCGTGATCCTGCTGCGGCGCTGGCCGATGCGCTGAAGGCACACGCGGCGGAGGAAAGGCGGCGCATGACCACCGCCATCGGACCGCACCGCGACGACCTCTACTTCGGCTTGAACGGTCGCTCGGCACGTCACTTCGCCTCGCAGGGACAGCAGCGCTCCTTCGTACTGGCCCTGAAGATGGCGGAGATCGAGTACATAACGAGATGTTTCGAGGCGCCTCCGGTACTCCTTCTGGACGACATGACAAGCGAGCTCGACCGGGAACGCAACAGGAACCTGATGGATTTCCTGAAGAAAAGGGAAATGCAGGTCTTCATCACCACGACGTCGCTTGCCAACGTGGCGATCGATGAGATGGAAGAGAACAGGACCTTCCGGATCAAGGAAGGAAAAATTTTGCAGTAGCTGTTCACCGCCAGATCAAAAACTCCTCCCGGAGGGGGGAGGTCGGGTGGGGGCTAAACATCTAAAACAACACAATAGCATCCCCCTCCCTCACCCTCCCCCTCCGGGGGAGGGGATAGTTTAACTGAAATTTCTTGAAAGAGGTAACGATGAGCTCAGAAGAACAAAGCGATTACGGGGCGGATAAGATCCAGATTCTCGAAGGACTGGAAGCGGTAAGAAAGCGTCCGGCCATGTACATCGGTTCCACCGCTGCTCAGGGTCTGCACCACCTGGTTTACGAACTGGTGGACAACGCCATCGACGAGGCGCTGGCCGGCTACTGCGATGCCGTACAGGTCACCATCCACCTGGACGGGTCGGTTACCGTCGAGGACAACGGCCGCGGCATCCCGACCGACATGCACCCGACCGAGGGAAGGAGTGCGGCGGAGGTAGTCCTCACCGTGCTCCACGCGGGCGGCAAGTTCGACAACACCTCCTACAAGGTTTCCGGCGGCCTGCACGGCGTGGGTAGCTCCGTCGTCAACGCGCTTTCGACCAAGCTCGAGCTGGAGATCCGCAGAAACGGTCAGCTCTTCACCCAGAGCTACCGTAGGGGCGTGCCCCAGGCGCCGCTCGCCGTCACCGGCGAGACCAAGAGGCGCGGCACCAAGATCACCTTCCTCCCCGACGGCGAGATCTTCGAGACCACCGATTTCTCCTTCGATGTCCTCTCCAAGAGGCTCAGGGAGCTCGCCTTCCTGAACGCCGGCGTGCGCATCAAGATCCACGACGAGCGTACCGAGAAGGACCACGACTTCTTCTACGAGGGCGGCATCAGGAGCTTCGTCGAGTATCTGAACAAGAACAAGAACCTGGTCAACCCGGAGCCGATCTACATCAAGGGTGAGAGAAGTGGCGTCGATATCGAGATCGCCATGCAGTACAACGACTCGTACGACGAGAAGATCTTCTCCTTCGCCAACAACATCAACACCCACGAGGGTGGGACGCATCTGATCGGCTTCAAGGCGTCGCTCACTCGCACCATGAACAACTACGCGACCGCCAACAACCTGTTGAAGAACGTGAAGGTGGCGATCTCCGGGGACGACCTCAGGGAGGGACTCACCGCCGTCATCTCGGTCAAGATATCTCAGCCGCAGTTCGAGGGGCAGACGAAGACCAAGCTCGGCAACTCCGAGGTGAAGGGGTACGTCGAGACCATGATGAACGAAAAGCTCGCGATGTACCTGGAAGAGAACCCGGCGATGGCGAGAAAGATCCTGGAGAAATCGATCGACGCGGCGCGTGCCCGCGAGGCGGCCAGGAAGGCGCGTGAACTGACCCGCAGGAAGGGGGCGCTCGAAGTGGGGACGCTTCCGGGCAAACTCGCCGACTGCCAGGAGAAGGACCCGGCGCTTTGCGAACTGTTCCTCGTCGAGGGCGACTCCGCAGGGGGCTCCGCGAAGCAGGGGCGCGACCGCAAGTACCAGGCGATCCTTCCCCTCAAGGGGAAGATCCTCAACGTCGAGAAGGCGCGCTTCGACAAGATGCTCGCCTCCCAGGAGATCAGGACGCTGATCTCGGCCCTTGGCACCTCGATCGGCAAGGAAGACTTCGACATCGCGAAGCTTCGCTACCACCGCATCATCGTCATGACGGATGCGGACGTCGACGGCTCGCACATCCTGACGCTTCTGCTCACCTTCTTCTTCCGCCAGATGATGGAACTGATCGAGCGCGGCTACCTCTACATCGCCCAGCCGCCTCTGTACAAGATCAAGCGCGGCAGGAAGGAACAGTACCTGAAGAACGAGGCCGCGCTCCAGGCCTACCTCCTCGAGGAAGGGACCGAGGATATGACCCTGAAGCTCGGCTCGGGGACCGACGAGCGCGTCTACCGCGGCAAGCAGATCATCCCCATCCTGACCCAGCTCATCGACTTCAACGACCTGTTGGACAAGGTGGTCAAGAAGGGGATCAACGACCAGTTGCTGCGTGTGTTCCTCAAATCCGGCGTGAAGCAGGGGCTGGAGGAAATGTCGGACCTCGCGGCACTGCTGCCGAAGATGAAGGAGGCCTGCCCCGAGACCGACGCCCAGATCTACACGGACAGCATGCTGTTCGCCTTCGGGAACCTGCGCGTGAAGATCGACCAGCAGATTTTCGAGGTGCTCGAATCCTACGAGTACGGCATGCTGCTGGAGAACTACAAGAGGGTACGCTCCCTCATGGGAGCGGGCCCCGCCGTCATCATGGGACCGGAAGACAAGGTCATCTTCGAGAGCGAGAGCCAGGGCGAGATCCTTGCCTGGTTCATGGAGAGCGCGAAGAAAGGGCTCTACATCCAGCGCTACAAAGGCCTGGGCGAGATGAACCCGGAGCAGCTCTGGGAGACAACCATGCACCAGGAGAACAGGGTGCTCCTGCAGGTGAAGATCGAGGACGCGGTCGCCGCCGAGGAGATCTTCACCGTGCTCATGGGCGACCAGGTCGAGCCGCGCCGCGACTTCATCGAGCAGAACGCGCTCAACGTCTCCAACCTCGACGTTTAAAGAAAAAAAATTTCCCCTCCCGCCGGGAGGGATAGCGTTTTGCATATATTCTCTGCAAATCAATTGTGATGGCATATTTCGGGGCATTTCACCCAAATCTGCCGCCTTTTGACCGGAAAGGGTTTTCTAAATGCTGAATCAACTGAACAAGGTATCGGTAAACATCGAAGACGAGATGAAGCGCTCCTACATGGACTACGCCATGTCGGTCATCGTCGGCCGCGCGCTTCCGGACGTACGCGACGGACTCAAACCGGTGCACAGGCGCTGCCTCTTCGCCATGTACGACATGTCCAACGACTGGAACAAGCCGTACAAGAAATCGGCCCGCGTAGTCGGCGACGTAATCGGTAAGTACCACCCCCACGGCGATACCGCCGTCTACGACACCCTGGTCAGGATGGCCCAGGACTTCTCGCTCAGGTACCCGCTGGTCGACGGCCAGGGGAACTTCGGCTCCATCGACGGCGACTCCCCGGCGGCTATGCGTTACACCGAGATCAGGATGGAGCAGCTCGCCCACGAGCTTCTGAACGACCTGGACAAGGAAACGGTCGCTTTCGGGCCGAACTACGACGACTCCTTGAAGGAGCCGCTCGTCCTTCCTTCCAAGTTCCCGAACCTCCTGGTGAACGGCTCCGCCGGCATCGCGGTCGGCATGGCGACCAACATCCCGCCGCACAACCTCTCCGAGGTGATCGACGCGATCGTCGCCATCATCGATAACCCGCAGCTCACCTTCGAGGAGCTGGTGGAACTGGTACCCGGCCCGGACTTCCCGACCGGCGGTTTCATCTACGGCCGCGAAGGGATCATGAAGGCCTACTCCACCGGGCGCGGCATCATCCAGATGCGCGCCAAGGTACAGATCGAGACCCAGAAGAAGACCGAGCGCCAGTCCATAGTGGTCACCGAGATCCCGTACCAGGTGAACAAGGCGAGGCTGGTAGAGAAGATCGCCGAGCTGGTCAAGGAGAAGAAGATCGAGGGGATATCCGATCTCAGGGACGAGAGCGACCGCGAGGGTATGCGCGTCGTCATCGAGCTCAAGAAGGACGAGAACCCGACCATCATCCTGAACCACCTGTACAAGCAGACCCAGATGCAGTCCTCCTTCGGCATCATTATGCTGGCCATCGTGCACAACCGGCCGCGCGTCCTGACGCTCAGGGAGACCATCGACTTCTTCATCGAGCACAGAAAAGAAATCGTCACCCGCCGTACCATCTTCGACCTGAAGAAGGCCGAGGCGAGGGCCCATATCCTGGAAGGCCTGAAGATCGCCCTCGACAACCTGGACGAGGTGATCGCCCTCATCAAGGCGAGCGCGTCTCCGGCCGAGGCGAAGGTCGGCCTCATGGAGAAGTTCGGCCTCTCCGACCTGCAGGCCCAGGCGATCCTCGACATGAGGCTGCACCGCCTGACCGGTCTCGAGCGCGAGAAGATCCTCGAGGAACTGCGCGAGATCCTGAAGTACATCGCCCGCCTGAAGGAAATCCTCGCTTCCGAGGCCGAGATCCTGAAGATCATCGTGGGCGAACTGCTCGAGCTCAAGGACAAGTTCGGCGACAAGCGCAGAAGCGAGATCGTCATGCAGACCGCAGACATCTCGCTCGAGGACACCATCGTCGAGGAAGACATGGTGGTCACCATCTCCCACACCGGCTACATCAAGCGTAACGCCGTCACCCTGTACCGCGCGCAGCGCCGCGGCGGCAAAGGGAAGACCGGGATGAAGACCAAAGAGGAGGATTTCGTGGAGCAGCTGTTCATCGCCTCCACCAAGGACTACCTCATGTTCTTCACCGATGCCGGCAAGGTGTACTGGCTCAAGGTGTACGAGATCCCGGAGGCGGGTCGCGCCGCGCGCGGCAAGGCGATCGTGAACCTTCTGAACCTCGCCAACAACGAGAAGATCACCACCATCCTCCCGGTCAAGGAGTTCGTGGACGACAAGTTCATCATGATGGCGACCAGAAACGGCGTCGTGAAGAAGACGAACCTGATGGAGTACTCGCACCCGAGGGTGGGGGGCATCATCGCCGTCAACCTGGACGAGGGGGACAAGCTCATCTCGGTGGCGCTCACCGACGGCAAGCAGGACGTGCTCTTAGCCACCGCCACCGGCAAGGCGATCCGCTTCAAGGAAGACGACGTCCGCACCGTGGGTCGTGTCTCCCGCGGCGTGCGCGGCATGACGCTGGAGGATGACGACGTCGTGATCGGCATGGAGATCCTGAACGAGAACTTCACCGACTCCACGATCTTCACCGTCACCGAGAATGGCTACGGCAAGCGCACCGAGATCAGCGAGTACCGTACCCAGACCCGCGGCGGCAAGGGTGTCATCACCATCAAGACCACCGAGAGAAACGGCCAGGTGGTCGACATCAAGCAGGTGGTGGACGACAACGACCTTATGCTGATCACCGACCAGGGCAAGATCCTGCGCGTGTCGGTGGCGGGCTTCTCCATCATCGGCAGGAACACCCAGGGGGTGCGCCTCATGGTGAAGGAAGAGAACGAGCGCGTGGTCGCCGTGGCGCGCCTCGCCGAGAAAGAGGACCAGGACGAGAACGAGGACGAGAACGAGATCGACGATATCGTGGAACTGGAGTCGGAGGGTGGCGAGGGCGAGGAGTAAGCGCCCGGCAACAAGCTGTCCGACCAGTCGGACCAGTCTGACTAGTCGGACCGGTCCGACCGGTCCGACCGTCCGACAGAACCACAGGCAGTACAGCAGCAATCAGCAGCAGCCGGACATGCAATTTTTGCCCTCCTTTGGAGGGGTGCCATGCAGTGACAAAAGGTAGGCCCATGCAACAGAGCGAGAAGGTGGATAACTCCCTGAAGGAGCGCCGCGACATTCTGGATCTTCTGGGGCGGCTCAAAGGGGACGGCATCTCCATCGAGGAGATGGAACAGATCGGACGCAGGTTCCAGGAGGCCGGGAAAAGGGCGCTGCGCCCGCTCGTGCGCGAACTCTGGCGCGAAAATTCCGGCGAACTGATCGCTAAGTACGCCTATATCCTGGACTTCTTCGACTCGGAGCACTGGCTGGACCAGCTGATCCAGATCGCCCTGAAGCGCCAGGACCTCGCAGCGGACGGCAAGGCGGCCCTCATGATCGCCTTGGAAGGGTACGGCGTGGACGTCGGTTCGGCACCCTTCAGCGACGGGAAATCCGGTCCCGGTGCAAGCTCTCTGGGGCAGCAGGTGCAGGGAGCGATGCAACTCGGCGAGGAGGGGATGGTTACCTTCCTTGACGATTTCCTCTCGCACCCTCCCGAGGTGCAGCAGATCGTCATCCGCGAACTGTACCGCTCCGGGGACCCCCACGCACCGCTCATGCTCCAGGCTATGCTCTGGCACCCGGAGCTTGAAGTGGTGCATGCAGCACTGCAGGCGCTCGGCCGGATCAGGGACCCGCAGGCCGCAGGCGTGCTGCAGGACTTCATCACACAATGCGACCAGGACCTCCTACCCGTTGCCGACAAGGCGCTGCGCCGCCTGCGTTTCCTGGGCGTTGCGGTACCGCCTCCGCGCGAATACCTCCCCTTCCATGCCGGTTACGCCACTCCGCCGGACGGCGACGGCTACCGTTCTCTGCTCCTGTCACGCTGGGCGGGTGCTGACACGGTGAGCGTCCTTTACATGCAGGTACACGAACGTCGCGGGGTACTGGCGGCGTGGGGCGCCGGGGAACTGACGGTCGAGAATTTTCTCGCCGAGGTGGAGGGGTTCCGCTTGCAGGACGACCTGATCGAGGTCGCTCCCGAATACCTCATCGATCTGATTCGCGACGCCCTGCACTGGAGCCGCGATCTCTGCTACCTTCCCGCCGACTTCTACATGAGGCGCGGCATCTTCGCCGGCGTCGACCTCTCCCCTGCCCCGCTGGCCGAGCGGCTGACCGGGCTTCCAGCGCCGCGGGCCCTTAGCTTTCAGGAGGGAGAAAGGCTGGCCCAGCGCCTGTTCGAGGATCCCTTCTTTTCGGGGTGGTACATGGCGGCCCAGCGCGTCTACGACTTCGCCGAGGATTACCGGAAAGGGAAGGATTGCGAGCAGGTCCTGGAGCACTTCTGCGCCGAACTGATCACGCCGGAGCTGGAACTGATCCGGGAACGCCTCCTTATCAGCGCGGACCTCATGCTGCATTGCGGCAGGGACGTAACCGAGGTTGCCAAAGTAGTGGGTCTCGCGGACAGTATGGTCGACAACCCGCTGCCGGCATACCTGCACCCTTTCCTGCGCCGCTTCGCCCTCGAAAGCATGGAGATCGCGCGCGAGTCCCTCGAGCGGGGCGACGAGTTGCCGCTCAGAGCCGTCGAGTAGACGCCGCAGCGCCGCTCGCAACGGTAACTTCTCGTAAAATCACTTCCCCCTCCTTGACGGGAGGGGGAATTTTCATTATATCTGCTACGGTAAATGTCCTCATGAAGGGCTACGGATACAACGAGAGGGCTTGAAGACATGCTGGAAAAAATCGCCGTCATAGGAGCGGGAAGCTGGGGCACCACCCTTGCCGACCTCTTGGCCAAGAAGGGACACCAGGTAACCCTGTGGGCGTACGAGCCGGAGCTGGTGCAGACCATGCGCGACACCCGGGAGAACAACCTCTTTCTCCCAGGCATCACGCTTGATGAAAAGCTCGCCTACACCAACGACCTCGTGGAGGCATACCGCGAATGCACCATGGTGCTTAGCGTGGTGCCGTCGCAACTGGTGCGCCGGGTGATGGGGCGGTCCGTTCCCTTTATCCCGAGCGATGCGGTGATCGTCTCCGCTTCCAAGGGTATCGAGGTAGACACCCTCGCCACCGTTTCCGAGATCTACCGGGATATCCTCCCCGAAGCGATGTACCAAAGGTTCGCGGCGCTGTCCGGTCCGAGCTTCGCCCGCGAGGTCGCGCAGGAGATGCCGACCGCGGTTACCGCTGCCGCGGCATCCGAAGAGATCGCCCGCCGTGTGCAGGAGGCCTTCACTACCAACTTCTTCCGGGTCTACCGCAACAGCGACGTGGTCGGGGTTGAGCTTGGCGGGGCGATCAAAAACGTCATTGCCATTGCCGCAGGTATCTCCGACGGTCTGGGCTTCGGCAGCAACACGCGCGCCGCCCTGATCACCCGCGGCCTTGCCGAGATGACGCGTCTGGGCGTCGTCATGGGGGCGCAGCCCGCCACCTTCGCTGGGCTTGCCGGCATGGGCGACCTCGTGCTCACCTGCACCGGCGATCTCTCCCGAAACCGCAGCGTCGGCATCCAGATAGGCCAGGGGCGCCGCCTCGAGGAGATCCTCGGCGAGATGCGCATGGTGGCCGAAGGGGTGAAGACCACGGAATCCGCCTACAACCTGGCGAAGAAGCTCGGGGTAGAGATGCCGATCATCGAGCAGATGTACCAGATGCTCTACCAGGACAAGCCGGCCCGCGAAGCGGTTCTTGAGCTCATGACCAGGAACCTGAAGGCCGAAGGAGTTTAGCCACAGATCAAGATCGAGCCCCGGATCGGGACGGTTTTCCGCCGCGACCCGGGGCTTGGTCCGCCTTTTAAGGATGGGTTGATGCAACCACGCTTTGGCATAAGATCCAAACTGCTCCTCTCCATCCTCGCCATCCTGCTCATCTCGTATTCCACCCTGATCTACTCCACCATGACGACCATGAGCGCCTCGCTGCGCTCGGAAATCGACCGCAATCTCGAGACCTACCTCACCTACGCCCGCAGCCAGCTTTCCGACCGCGCGAAGATCGTCAAGTATTCCCTGCTGCAGCCGGCTACTTCCAGGACCGTTCACGAACACATGAAGGACGGGGACCGTGCGTGGCTGACGGACCGGTTGCGGGGGGTGCACAAGGTGCTCCCCTACCTAGAATTCCTCGTGCTCCTCGACGCGGACAAGCGTGTGATTGCGAGCCTTAAGGATGACCAGCCCGACGAGAGGCTGGAAGTGCCGGGGGTGGTGGAACAGGCCCTCGTCGGCAAACGCGTCGTCATCTCTACCGAGATCCTGTCGGGGGCGCTTTTGTGCAGGACGGGGGTGGAGCGTTACTGCGACCGGGGCGGGGAAAGCGAGGCGTTTGTCACGACGGTGGCGGTTCCGGTCCTTGCCGAGGACGGCCGGGTGCTGGGGTGCATGGTGGCCGGGGAGGTGCTGAACGACCGCCCTACCCTCCCCGACGAGCTTCAAGAAGTGTCGGGCCGCGACGTGGAGATTACCATCACCCAGCGCGACCTGCGCATCGCGAGCAGCCTCCCGAGCACCTTGCGTGATTCTTCCACGCTGGAGCCGGAGGTCATCGACGTGCTGGAACGCGGAGAGGTGTACCGCGGCGAGGCCATGATCGGCGCCAGGTCGTTCGAAACCGTCATCGATCCCATCCTGAACAGCCGCGGCGAGTTCGTCGGTTCGCTCTCCGTTGCGGTCGCCACGGAAAGGTTCAAGCAGAACAGGAGGCAGAACCTCGAGAACATCCTCGCCGCCGCAGCGGTCGGGATTCTCTGCTCCTTCGGCCTTGCCTTCCTCGCCTCCCGTCACCTGACCCGCCCGCTAAGGGAGCTCGCCTCCAGCGCGAGCAGGATCGAGGAAGGGGATTTCGACCAGCGGGTCGAAGGGGACCAGGACGACGAGGTCGGCATGCTGGCCTCCTCCTTCAACCAGATGGTGCAGGCCCTCAAGGAGCGCGACGCCATCATCAACAGGAAGACCTCGGATCTCCAGGAGTTGAACGAGCAACTGGAGCGGATGGTCGACGAGAGAACCTCCGCCCTCGCCATGGAGATGGGGCGGCTCGAGGCGGTGCTCACGAGCCTTGCCGAAGGGGTCGTGGTGACGGACCTCGACAACAAGGTGGTTCTCTTCAACCCGGCGGCCCAGCAGCTTTTCGAGATGGTGCCGCACAGGGTGGTAGGAAAGCCGATCGAGCAGGTCTGCGAACTGGTGGGCTTCACCCCCCTTCTCGCGCGCATCAGGGAGTTCACCCAGGCGGGAGCCGGAGGGTGCAGGGAAGAGCTGACCGTAAAGGGGAAAAGGCTCCACGTCTACCTCTCCTCGCTCACCGACGAGAAGGGTAACTTCGCGGGCATCGTCTTCTCCATACGCGACGTCACCGTGGAACAGCAGGTGGACAAGATGAAGACCGAGTTCATCTCCACGGTGTCCCACGAGCTGAAGACGCCGCTCACCTCGATCAAGGGATCGCTGCAGCTCCTTTTGACCCGCAGCAAGTGGCTCACCGACACCGAGAGGCAGCTCCTCACCGTCTGCTTCCGCAACACCCAGCGCCTGATCCGGCTCATCGGCGAGATCCTCGACATCTCCGGCATCGAGTCCGGCGGCATGGTCTTCAAGTTCAAGCCGGTGTCGATCGGGGAGCTCACCGTTTACGCCGTCGAGGAGATCAAGTCCTACGCCATGGGGCGCGACATCACCATCGTTAACACGGTTGGGGAGCACCTCCCCATGGTGTACGGCGACAGCGACCGCCTGATCCAGGTGCTCACGAACCTTCTCTCCAACGCGGTGAAGTTCTCACCGGAGGGGAAGGTGGTCATGATAAGCGCCGAGCAGGAAGGAAACTACGTGGTGGTCTCGGTCGCGGACAAGGGGCGCGTCATCCAGTGGTCGGATCGTGACAGGCTTTTCAAGAAATTCCAGCAGATAGAGTGCCAGGAACGCGGCAAGGTGGGTGGGACCGGGCTGGGGCTCGCCATCTGCAAGGAGATCGTCGAGCGCCACCACGGCAGGATCTTCTACACCGCGGCGCAGGAGCGCGGCAACACCTTCAGCTTCACCGTTCCAATCATAGGGGAGACCGATGGAAAAAAATAAGATACTGATCGTCGACGACGAGGCGGACATCGCCCTCATCCTCAAGCTGCAACTGGAGGATGCCGGGTTCGAGACGGTCCGCGCCCGCGACGGCGTGGAGGCCCTGGAGGCGGTCGCCGCGGAGCGGTTCGCCCTCATCATGCTCGACATCAAGATGCCGCGCATGGACGGCCTCGAGGTGCTGAGCCGGATAAGGACCGACGAGACGCCGGTGGTGATGATGACCGCCCACGGCAGCGAGGACATCGCGGTGGAGGCGATGAAAAACGGCGCCCTCGACTACATCTCCAAGCCCTTTTCCGCCGACGACATGCTGCAAAAGGTGGAGCGGGCCATAAGCATCGACAGGACCCGCAAGGAGAACGCGAGGCTGCAGCGCCAACTGGACGAGGAGCGCCTGAAAATGGCGGCGGTGCTGCAGGGGATGGCCGATCTCCTGCTGGCGGTCGACCTCGAAGGGCGCATCATCACGGCAAGCCGGGAGGCGGAACGCGTCCTGAGCGCGGAGGGGAGCATCGGCGGTAGACCGCTCGAGGAGGTGCTGCATGCGGAGGTTCCCGGAGGCGAGCTGCCGGCGCGGACCGTACTCAGAACCGGCGAGTCGTGCCTCGACGTCTCCTACACGTTGCACGTGGGTGGCCGCGCCGTTCCGGTACTTTCCTCGGCGGCGCCGCTTAGAAACGCCGAGGGTGATCTGGTGGGAAGCGTCGAGATCATCAGGGACATCTCCAAGCTGAAGGAACTGGAGCAGGAGAAGGAAGATTTCGTCAGCATGCTCTCCCACGACCTCAAGTCCCCTATTACGGCCGTGGTCGGTTCCATCGACCTCGTTCGGGAAGGAAAGCTCGGCACGGTGACCCCGGACCAGCGCGAGTACCTGAACGCCGCCATCGAGAGCTGCGAAGAGATGGTGGAGATGATCGACACCCTGCTCGGCATCCACAAGTTCGAAGCGGGCAAGATGAAGCTCACCTTCAGGGAGGAGGCGCCCGGTGCCCTCGTCGGCCGCAGCGTCAGCAAGTTCCAGACCGTCGCCGAGCGCGGCGGCATCCGGCTCTTCACCACCATCGTCCCGGATCTCCCGGCGGTTTCGGCGGACCGATCCTCCTTCAACCGCATCATAGGAAACCTCCTCTCCAACGCGGTGAAGTTCACCCCCGAAGAGGGGGAAATCGAGGTCTCCGCCGATCTCGTGCGGGATCCCTCCTCCATCACCGGAGAAGTTCCCGAGGAGATCTACGCGGACGATCAGCTCCCGAAAGAGGGGGACTTCGTCAGGATCCGCGTGCGCGACAGCGGCGTTGGCATCCCGGAGGAGGCCATCGGCTCCATCTTCGACCGTTTCGTGCAGGCAAGAAACCGGCGTCAGGGAAAGACCCGCGGCACCGGCCTCGGCCTCGCCTTCTGCCGCAAGGCTGTGGACGCCCACGGCGGCTACATCTGGGCCGAGAGCGAAGCCGGAAAGGGGAGCGTCTTCACCATCCTGCTTCCGGCGCTTCCCGAGGAGCCTGAGGAATAGGGTTAATTAGCCACGCATCCCCCAAAGCCCCATAGGGTTTTTCGAAGGTACTTTTAATTATTCTATTTTTTGTTTTGTGATTTGTAGTACAGTATGTCCTCGTCCGAGAGGGGGTACCTTCTCATGGGAAAACCCGGCACTATGCAGATGATCCTGGGAGTATGGGGGGACAAGTGGCGCTGCGAGAAAGCGACGCGGGTTACCGCGAGTTGTTCGAGGAAAATCCCGAGCCGATGTGGGTATGCCGTCGGGAGGACGGCCGGATCCTTGCGGTGAACGAGGCGGCGCTCAGCCTGTACGGCTACGCGCGCAGCGAGTTCCTTGCCCTGGGGCTGTCGGGGCTGTCCGTCGATTCTTGTTCCGCGCCGGCCGGCGAGGGGGCTCTTGAGCGTACCTGCAGGCAGCGTCATCGGGACGGGAGGGAGCTGGAGCTGAAGCTCACCTGGCGCCCCTTGTGGTTTCAGGGGGAGCCGGCGCACCTGGTGCTTGCACGCAGCATTCCCGCCGTTTCCCCGGGCGAGGAGTCGCTGCGTCGGCAGTTAGAGGAGAGGCTCGTGCAACTGGAGGCGGCCCACCGGGAGATGGAGGCGTTCAGCTATTCCATCTCGCACGACTTGAGGGCACCGCTAAGGCACATAGACGGCTTCAGCCGCGCCGTTTTAGACGACTTCGGCGCTGCGCTGGGAGATCAGGGGCGGGAGTACCTGACCCGCATCTGCCAGGCCACGGGAAAGATGGCGCAGCTCATCGACGCCATCCTGCAGTTTGTCCGGGTGGGGAGGTGCGAACTGATCCGCCAGCCCATCGACCTGAGCGTGAAAGCCCAGGTGATCTCCCTCGAACTCAGGCACAACGATCCGGCGCGGCAGGTGGAATTCGATATTCCGGAGGGGATCAAGGGTGAGGCGGACCCGAAACTCACGAGGCAGCTCCTCGAGGTGCTGATCGGCAACGCCTGGAAGTTCAGCTCGAAGGTGAGCTCGGCGCGCATTCGACTCGGGGGCAAGGAAGAGAACGGAGAGACGGTCTACTTCGTTGCCGACAACGGCGCCGGCTTCGACATGGCGTACGCCGGCAAGCTCTTCACCCTGTTCAACAGGCTGCACCGCACCGACGAATTCGAGGGGAGCGGTGTCGGATTGGCCATCGCGCATCGCATCGTGACACGACATGGCGGCAGGATCTGGGCGGAGAGCACGCCCGGCAAGGGCACTACCATCTTCTTCACCCTGGCGCCGAGAGGAAATTGACGACGGATGCTAACAGTGACGCGGGTGATTGACAAATGACGATTGACAATTGACAATGGAAAGCCCGGCACTGAAACGAACAGCTTTTATTGGCGGTACGAAGGCGGGAATGGAGTCATGGTGATGGGGCAAGTGACAGTGGAGGCCGTTGGTGCTGCCATTGTCAATGGACCATCATCAGCTGTCAATTGCTGGAGGTAGTGCGTTGTCAATCGTCAATCTTCAATCGTCAATTCCCTTGAAGGTTCTGCTCGTCGAGGATTCCCTGGAAGACAGCCTGCTCCTGGTGCGCGAGCTGGTGCGCGGCGGCTATCAGCTGGAGCACCGCCGTGTCGAGACCGCGGAGGGAATGCGCCAGGCGTTGCAGGATAACAAGTGGGACGTGGTGATATCCGATTACCGGATGCCCGCCTTCGACGCGCTCGGCGCCCTGCAGATCCTGCACGAAAGCGGAGAGGACATCCCCTTCGTCATCGTCTCCGGCAAGATCGGCGAAGACCTCGCGGTAGCCGCCATGAAGTCGGGGGCGAACGATTACCTGATGAAGGGGAACCTGGCGCGCCTCGTGCCGGTCGTGGAGCGCGAGCTTCGCGAGGCGGAGGAGCGCCGGACGCACCGGCTCACCCAGGACAAGGTGCGCCGCGGCAAGGCGGAATGGGAATCGGTCTTCGACGCGGTCTCCGACCTCATCATCATCACCGACAACGAAGGGGTCATCTCGCGCTGCAACGGCCGGGTCTTCTCCTACTTCCCCGGCGGGTACGACGCCATCCTCGGCAAGCGCATCGACGAGGTTTTCTTCGGCTCGGAGGTCCCCGAGGGGAAAATCTTCCGCTTCCTGCACATGCAGGGTGAAACCGAAGAGGACATCCGCTTCCCCAACCTGAGCGGCTGGTACAACGTGGCGAGCTACCCGATGCGTATCGAGGGTAACGACCGCGCCGGCTTCGTGCACATCATAAAAGACATCACCAAGAGGCGCGAAGTGGAGGAAGAGAAGCGGACTAGCGACCGCGAGCTCCTCACCCTCTACGCAGTAGCCTTCCGCCTGCAGTACACCAAAGGGGTGGAGAAGGTGATGGGCGACCTCCTCTTCCAACTGCACAACATGCTGCAGATGGACTTTTCCTGCATCCATCTCTTCGAGGGGGGGGAGCGGCTCAAGATGCGCGCCTCGCTCGGACTCTCCGCCCCTTTCGAAAAGGCGATGAAGGCGCTTCCCGCCGATGCAGAATGGACGAGACTCGCCCAGGTCGGGCGCCCATTCCTCGGCGAGGAGCCCGACTCGCGCTTTCCGGAGAAGGCGAAGAAGGAGGCCGTCGCCATGGGGCTGCACTCCTGGTGCACGGTGCCTTTGAAGATAGGTCAGGAAGTGATGGGGGTGATGACGGTGGGGACCATCTCCGGGCGCAACTACAGCGACCGCGACGTCTTCCTGCTCTGCTCCATCGCCGGACAGCTTGCCGTGCTCATCGACAACTACAGCCTCTACGACAAGATGAAGGAGAAGGCGGAGGAGCTCTACAAGAGCAAGATGGAGTTAAAGGAGAACCTGCAGAAGGTCAAGAGGGCCAACATCGAGCTTGGGCGTCTCAACACCGCCAAGAACAACTTCATCGGCATCGCGTCTCACGAGCTCAAAACCCCGATCACCTCGATCATGGGAGGGGTTGAGTTCCTCCTGAAGTACGCGGGGATACCGATGACCCCCGAACAGCACAACATCTTCACCTCCGTGTACGAAGGAACGGTGCAGTTGAGAAAGCTGGTCGAGGATCTCCTTTCCATCTCGAGGATCGAGGCCCAGGGGCCGCTGGCGCAGAAAAAGCCTGCAAACCTGATCCAGCTCTGCCGCGAGGTGCACGACCTCTTTGCGCTGCCGCTTTCCGAGCGGCACATCGCCGTGAAGATCAGCGGCGAGGAGAGCGTGGTTCCGGTGGACGAAGGATTCGTGACCCTGGCGGTGCGAAACCTCATGGAGAACGCCATCAAGTTCACCCATGACGGCGGCGAGGTACGGCTCACCGGGCGGACGCTGAAGCATGCGCGCTTGAAGGAGTTGACCCCTTTAGTGCGCCAGTTCTACTCCTCCTTCCCCAACAACATCGCTGCGGTGAAAAGTTACTACCTGCTGCAGGTGAGCGACAACGGCATCGGCATCCCCGTCGACGAGCGGGTCCGCGTGTTCGACAAGTTCTACGGCGTAGGCGACATCGCCCACCACTCGAGCGGCGACACCGCTTTCATGTCCAAGGGGAGCGGGCTCGGGCTCTCCATCGTGCGGGGCATCATGGATGCGCACGAGGGTGTGGTGTGGGTGGAAGCGGCCGAAGGAGGCGGGAGCACCTTCTCCCTGCTTTTCCCGCTGGAGTAACAAAAAGACCGGGGCAATCATGAGCCACGCCATCACGCTCCACGAGATCACCAAGAGTTACGACGGTTTCACCGCGGTGGAGCGCTTCTCGCTCGAGGTTGCGCGCGGCACCGTCTTCGGTCTTCTAGGCCCGAACGGCGCCGGGAAGACCACCCTCATCAAGATCCTCACCACCCTCATGCGTCCGACCTTAGGGGACGCCTTCGTCGAGGGGCACAGCGTGCTGACGGCAGGCAAGGAGGTCCGGCGCCTGATCGGCGTGGTTCCCCAGGAGAACAACCTGGACCGGTACTTGACCGCGCGCGAGAACCTCACCCTGCACGCGAGGCTGCACGGCATGCGCCCCGCTTCCTACAACCCCCGCATCGACGAGCTTTTGGAGATGACCGGGCTCGCCTCGCGCGGGAACGACTTCCCCGACACCTTTTCCGGCGGCATGCAGCGCCGTCTCGTGGTGGCGCGCGCCCTGGTGCACGAGCCGCGGGTGCTCTTTCTCGATGAACCGACCACCGGTCTCGATCCCCAGTCCCGGCGTGCGCTTTGGGATTACATCCGTGGTCTGCGCCACAAGATGACCGTGTTTCTCACCACGCACTACATGGACGAGGCCGACGCGCTTTGCGACCGGATCATGATCATGGATCACGGCGAGTGTCTCGCCGACGGGACCGCCGCGCAGCTAAAGGACGCCTATTCGAGGGCGCACACCTACCAGGTGGAGTTCAAGCGTGATGCCGAGCGGTACGAGGGGGTGCTGGCCGGGTTGTCGTTCGTGAAAGGGGTGGAGCGGGAGGGAGCCGTTTTCCAGATCACCCTGGCCGACGAGGAGTCGATCAAGCCGCTCATGGACCACCTGGCCGGTGCCGACATCCGCAGGATCTGCCTGAAGGAGCCCTCCCTGGAGGACGTGTTCATCGCGCTGACCGGGGAGAGGGTCAGAGAGTAGTGTCCGACGTCGGACCTGTCAGACCGGTCAGACAGGTCAGACTAGTCGGACAGGTCTGACGTCAGACCAAGAAGAGGGAGCCAATGTTCAAAGGCGCGTTTTCCATCTGGGGCAGGGACATGCTGGTCTTAAGGCGCAGCATCGTCTCTGAGCTCGTCTCGGTGGTGGCATACCCCCTCACCCTTTACCTCGCCTTCGGCTTCGGTCTCAAAGGGTACATCACCGCCGTGAACGGGGTCCCCTACCCTCTCTTCATCGCCCCCGGCCTCATCTCGATGACCGCGGTCAACGCGGCCTTCGACGAGAGCTCCTGGAGCATGTGGTTCCACCGCCGCGTGCAGCGCACCATCGAGGAGTACCGCGTCACCCCCGTGACCGTCTACGACATCGTCATCGGCAAGATCTTCTCCGGCTTCTCACAAGGGGCGGTAAAGGGTTCGGTCGTCTTCCTGGTGATCCTCGCCCTCACCCCCTTCCGCATCGACTACACGCACCTCCCAAGCTACTTAGGCTGCATCGCACTCTCTTCCATGACCTTTTCCTGCCTCGGCACTATCTGCGGCACTGTCATAGACAAGCCGGAAAACATAGGCCGGGTGCAGTCCGTGATCATCGTCCCGCTCATCTTCATGGCGGGTATCTTCTTCCCTCTCTCATCCTACCCTTCATCGATACTGCCACTGATTGAGCTGCTTCCCACCACGGCTATTTTCGAGGGGGCGCGCGACGCTCTCCTCACTGGAGCCGTCCCCACTCACTACCTGGTCAACCTGGTTCTGAGTGCGGCCGTATCTTTCGCCGTCGCCGTATACGTCTTCAACCGTAAAATGGCGGAATAAGCGATTCTTCTTGAGTTCGTCGCGCCTTTCATAGTAAAGTTCGCAGTAAACTTTTTACCTCCTGGATGCCCCTTGCGACGCCGTGTCGGGAAGGAGGCAGCCGAAGCGTTCCTTGTCGCAGAGCCGACCGTTTTTGGCGCGAATTCGTTCCCTGCCCCGAGTCGATTCCCCCCCGCACTGCACGCTTTCCAGGGTCACATTGGAGATACCATGGCCGAAGAGTTCGTACCGAAATGGATCGCCTGGGAGACCACCCAGCGCTGCAACCTCAAATGCGTGCACTGCCGCTGTTCGTCCGAGCTGACCTCGTCGGAAGGTGACTTCACCACCGAGGAAGGAAAGAAGCTCCTGAAGGAAATCGCCGATTTCTCGAAGCCGGTCGTGGTACTCTCCGGCGGCGAGCCTCTCATGCGGCCGGACATCTTCGAACTCGCCGAGTACGGCACCTCGCTCGGCCTCAGGATGTGCATGGCGACCAACGGCTCCCTCGTGACCGACGAGGTGTGCGAGAAGATGAGGAAGGCCGACATCAAGATGGTGTCGCTCTCCCTGGACGGCTCCAACGCCGCCGTGCACGACGACTTCCGCCAGTGCCCGGGCGCCTTCGAAGGCGTGATGAAGGCCGCCGAGCTCTTCAGAAAGCACGGCCAGAAGTTCCTGGTCAACTCCTCCTTCACCAAGCGCAACCAGACCGACATCGCCAACACCTTCAAGGTCGCCAAGTCCATCGGCGCCACCGCCTGGTACATGTTCATGATCGTCCCGACCGGTCGCGGCGAGGATATCATGAGCGAACTGATCTCCAAGGAAGACTACGAGGAGATCCTCGACTGGCACTACCACCAGGAGAAAAACGAGGACGACATCCTCATGCGCCCGACCTGCGCGCCGCACTACTACCGCATCGTGCCGCAGAAGGCGAAGGCGGAGGGTGAGAAGTTCGAGCGTCGTTCCCTCACCTTCTCCACCGGCGGCGGCAAGGGGTGCATCGCGGCCCAGACCATCTGCCTCATCGACTGCTTCGGCAACCTGAAGCCCTGCTCCTACTTCCACAGGACCGCCGGCAACGTGAAGGAAACCCCGTTCAAGGAGCTCTGGGAAAACTCGGAGATCTTCAAGGACCTGCGCGACTTCAAAGCCTACAAGGGTAAGTGCGGCGAGTGCGAATACCTGAACGTCTGCGGCGGCTGCCGCGCCCGCGCCGATGCGGTGTATGGCGACTACATGGAAGAGGAACCGTTCTGCAACTACGTGCCGATCAAGGTGCAGAGAAAAGAGCAGAAATAGTTTGACGATTTGCTTCCCCCCCCCTTTGCGAAGGGGGGCGGGGGGGATTTGCCTCTCCCCAAGCAAAAGCAAATCCCCCTAAATCCCCCTTCGCAAAGGGGGACTTTTAACGGCCCCCGTTTCATGACGGGAGAGGGATAAGGTTAGGGGCTCACCACCCGGAAGTAATTTTTTTGCCCAGTTATCCATCCAAAGTTTGATGGACAACCAAGTTTGATGGGCGGCTTCACGCTGTAATGTTGTGGTTCGAGACACCTCAAATTTCACCCAGGAGGATTACTATGAATACTCGATTTTTAGACGCATGTTGGGGTAAGCCGGTCGACATCGTACCGGTATGGCTTATGCGTCAGGCCGGCCGTTACCTCCCCGATTACATGCGCGTCCGCTCCAAATGCACCTTCCTGGAACTCTGCAAGACGCCGGAACTCGCCGCTGAAGTCACCATCCAGCCGGTGGACATCCTGGGCGTCGACGCCGCGATCCTCTTCTCCGACATCCTCACCCCGATCGAGCCGATGGGCATGGAGCTCGACTTCACCCCTGGGCCGGTCTTCACCAAACCGATCCGCACCATGGCCGACGTAGAGGCGCTCAAGATCCCGAAAATGGAGACCGACGTCCCCTACGTGCTCGACGCCGTCAAACTCCTCCGGAAAGAGCTTGCCGCAAAGGTACCGCTGATCGGCTTCGGCGGCGCTCCCTTCACCCTCGCCTGCTACATGGTCGAAGGCAAAGGCTCCAAGGACTTCGCCGCACTCAAGAAGATGATGTACGCCGAGCCCGAGATCTACGCGGCGCTCATGGACAAGATAACCACCATGGACATGGAGTACCTGAACGCCCAGATCAAGGCCGGCGCGCAGGCGATCCAGATCTTCGACACCTGGGGCGGCATGCTCTCCCCCGCCGACTACGAGCGCTACGTCCTCCCGTACACCCAGCGCCTCATCAACGGCCTGAACCGCACCAACGTTCCGGTGATCCACTTCGTGAAGGGCGCAGGCACCATGCTCGAGATCGTGAAAGAAGCAGGCGGCGACGTCATGGGCCTCGATTGGCACGTGAACCTCGGCAAGGCTCGCGACATCCTGGGCGACATGGCGGTGCAGGGTAACCTCGATCCGACCGTGCTCTTCGCACCGAAAGAGGTCATCGAGCGCGAGGTGAAGCGCGTGCTGGACGAGAACGCCGGCAGGCCCGGCCTCATCTTCAACCTGGGGCACGGCATCCTCCCCACGGTACCGCCGGAAAATGCGATCTTCATGGTCGACTGCGTGCACAGGCTGTCGCAGAAATAATTCAGGACCACAGACTGGGGCGGCCGATAAGGCCGCCCTTCTTGTTTCAACCGGGCAAGGGGTCCGGGTGTCCGCAGTGCCACGGCCGGCACCGAGGGCGCGGACCAGGCAGGAGCGCATCATGCTGAGGCTTTTCAAGATAGAAAGCGGACTCATCACAGAGATGGAGTTCGAGCGGGAGGACCTCCCCAACCAGATCCTAAAGGCCGACTGGATCGACGCCCACGAACCGGACGACGAAGAGAGGGATCTGCTGGAGCTCCTCCTGCATACCGACATCCCCGAGTACGACGAGGTCGACGAGATCGAGATCTCCGCCCGATGCTTCGTGGACTCCGCCGGGATCCACGTCCACCCGCTCTTCCTCTCCCAGAGCGAGGGGCGTCACATGACGCTTACCGTCGCCTGCATCCTGCAGACGAACCACCTGATCACCATTCGCGAGGGAGACTTAGCCGACTTCCGACTGCTGCGCATGCGCGCCCGCCGCGGTCACGTCGAGTGCCGTTCCGCAGCGGAACTGCTCGTCATCCTGCTGGATCAGAAGGTGGAGAACCACGCCGATACCCTGGAGGACATCCATCGCCAGCTCGAGGGGGTGAGCCACATGGTGCTCGAGGACGAGGACGCGGAACTCGAGGACGCCATCGACAAGCTGGCGCGGCTCGAGGACAGTAACGGAAAGATCCGCCTCTGCCTCATGGATACCCAGCGCGACATCTCCTTTTTGCTGCGCCACTTGCGGGATAGGACCGACCAGGCCGAAACGCTCAGGGAGATCGCGCGCGACGTCGAGACCCTCATGTCGCACACCACCTTCTTGTTCGACAAGATCAACTTCCTGATGGACTCGACCCAGGGCTTCATCAATATCGAGCAGAACCAGATCATTAAGATCTTTTCCATTGCGGCGGTGGTCTTCCTCCCCCCTACCCTCGTCGCCAGCATCTACGGCATGAACTTCGACTACATGCCCGAGCTGAAGATGGGGCTCGGCTACCCGTGGGCCCTGGCCCTGATGATCCTATCGGGCATCGCACCTTATTGGTATTTCAAGCGGAAGGGGTGGCTGTAACTTTTCCCATCGCCTTTAGTGGTTTTCATATCTGTATACGGAAAAATGGATTATTTACACCTTGTAAGAAAAATGCTATAAGGTCCGCTTGAAATTCATTAATTGAGGCGGACTTATGGCAAAGAAGGCGGTACTTGCGGCAGCAGCACTGTTACTTTCTATCTCCTCACCCGAAGCATGGGCAACCAACGGCGATACCTTGATCGGTGTGGCGCCTGCGTCGCGCGCTATGGGAGGGGCCGGCGTCGCCGCCCCACAGGACGCTATAAGCGCCATCTTCGCCAATCCCGCCGCGGTATGCATGGGGCCCTACTGCCCCGGCACTGAGGTGGTCTTCGCCTCGACGATCTACAATCCCTCGGTGAAGGCCACCGTGACCATGGGGCACCAGGTTGTCAGCGCGAAGAGCGACATGAAGCCGTTCATCATCCCCGCCGTCGGCATGGTAACGCCGATCAGCGACCGGTTCCGTTTCGGTCTCGGCATGTTCGGGATCACCGGTATGGGGGTCGACTACCGCAACAAAGGGATCGATCTCAACCCTGGCTCCCCCGGCGCTGAAGGTGACATCTACACGCAGCTCCAGATCCTCAAGTTCGCCCCCAACATCGCCTTCCTGGTAACCCCGAATTTCTCGATAGGGTCTTCACTGCACCTTTTGTACGGCTCGCTTGACCTGGGCGAAGGTACCTCGCACAACTACGGCATCGGTGAGCAGCTTGGCGCCATCTACCGCATGGGTCCCTGCTCCATCGGTGCCAGTTACACCAGCGCGGAGAAGCTTTCGCACGAGAGGGTATCCGACTTCGGTAGTGGAGAGAAGAAGGAGCTGGAGATGGAGTCCCCGCGTACCGCTTCGGCGGGGATCGCCTGGCACGCCACCGAAGACCTGCTCCTCGAGGCCGATGCCAAGTGGCTCAACTGGAGCGATGCCGACGGTTATCGTGAGTTTGACTGGAAGGACCAGTGGGTCTACGCGCTGGGGATGCAGTACAAGGACCCGGACGGTCTTACCCTGCGCCTTGGCTACAACTACGGCAAGAACCCGGTGCGGCTGCACAAGAACTTCGACCTCATGGGGACGACGCAGATCCAGGGGGCCACGGTCTCCAATGCGGCGTACGAATACCTGCGCATCATCGGATTCCCGGCGATAGCCGAGCATCACTTCTCATTCGGGGTCGGCTACCAGTTCACCGGTTCGTTCGAAGCGCATCTAGGCGGGATGTGCGCGCTCAGCAACCACGTGAGCGAGAGCGACGCGAGCGGGACCTACACCTTCTCTTCGAAGGTGCGGGAAACCTCCTACGATATCGGACTCATATGGCATTTCATGTAGCGTGAGTGCATATTGCAACAGAAGCCCCCTCAGCCAGAGGGGGCTTTTTTTTTGCCTGCCCAAGACCTTCCCCCCTACCCCGCCACAAACATTGAACTCAAGAAAGCGCCATATATGCCGATAAAGTCGGTGGAAAAGATCCGAATTAGTAACACGTTGCCCCTACGGTACGCAGCCATTTATCCTCCCCTCCCCCGCCAGGCTGCCTAACCGGGCGAACGGCGCACTGCAAGATCCGGTCGCCGTAAATGCGGAGCCGCCAGGTTCCAACCACCAACCATGACCATAAAAGAAAAACCATACCCCGCCTCGTGCGGCATGCGCGAACGGATCATCGCCTACTTCAGCGTCATCTCGCTTGCCGGTTCGGCGGCGTTGATCCTCGTTCTCGTGTACGGCTCGGCCCAACTGGGCATCGAAGGGATCTACCCGCTTAAGCAGAGCGAGATCGTGCGTGCGCTGGAGGACGCGGCGGACTTGAAGGTGGAGTCGGTAGTGACCTGGCTCGCCTCGAGGCGTGCCGAGCTCGCCGTCGTCGCCAACTCGCGCGACTTCGTGAGGACGACCGAATCGGCCCTGGCGGGAGGCGACGAGCCGGACTCGGCGGATATCCAGTCACTCTCACAGAATCTGCGCACCCTAAAGATCATCTCTCCCGACACCTACACATCCGTGGTGCTGGTGGGCCCAGCAGGGAAGGTCCTGGCTGCGAGCGAGATGGACCTTGTCGGCGCCCGTTACCGCAACAAGGCTTTCATCGCGGCCGCACTCGCCGCCGGCGCAGCCGAGCACATCGACGTCGTCCGCGAAAGCGGTGAACCGGTGATCCTCATCGGACGGAAAGTACTGGTCCGGGACAGGGCGGGGAAGGTGACCGGGGACGTTGCGGGGGTGGTAGTTGCCGAGGCCGGACCGAGACCGAGTTTCGAAGCTCTTACGCTGCTTCCCGGCACGGCCGGTGCGCAAAGCATCATGATCCTCGTGGGGCCGCGCGGCGAGCTGCTCGCATCGGTGCCGGAACAGAGACGGACCCAGACTAGCAGGGATCCTCTCACGGAAAAACTGACCGGGCGGGTCCTCGGGAAGTCGGCGTCATCACAATTGGAGACGCTAAGTGACGGCAGAAGGTTCTTCGCCACGTACCGTTACCTGGAGGTCGGTGGCACCGGGAGGTGGGGTATCGCCGTCGCGGTCGACGAGGAGACCGCCTTCGCGCCCCTGGCAGCCACGAGGAGCCGGGCGGCCCTGTTCGGGCTCGCCATGATTTCCGTCGCACTGCTCTTCGTGTGGTGGGGAGCCGGCAAGATTGCGAGCCCTATCCGGGAGTTGCGCAGAAGCGTCGCCGCCCTCGAAGGAGGAGATTTTTCTGCTCGAACGGCTACAGGTCACGGTACCGCCAAAGAGATCGCCGAGCTTGGCGCGGCTTTCAACAGCATGGCCGAACGCATCGCCAACTGGCACGAGGAGCTGGAGCGGCAGGTCGCCGAAAGGACTAGGGACCTGGAACGGGAGAAGGAGAATGCCCGCCGCTACCTCGATGTGGCCGCGGTTATGCTGCTTCTCGTGGATACCGGCGGACGCATAGCGATGATCAACCGCACCGGTGCCGTCCTGCTGGGGGGGACGGTGGAGGAGCTCCGCGGTATGGATTGGTGTGAAAACTTTGTCCCGGCGGAGGAGAAGAGGGAAGTCCGCCAGATCTTCGACGGTCTGGTGCGCGGTGAGCACGAGTTTTTGGAGTTCTTCGAAAACCGCATCGTCACCAAGGACAAGGGGACGCGCCTCATCTCGTGGCACAACATCCTGCTGCGCGACGACCAAGGCCAGGTGCAGGGGGTGCTGAGCTCCGGGACTGACATCACGGAGAAGCGCCAGGGGGATTTGCAGCGACGGGAACTGGAGCGACAGCTGCTGCACACCCAGAAGCTGGAGAGTTTGGGCGTATTAGCGGGCGGGGTGGCCCACGATTTCAATAACCTGCTCATGGTGATCGGCGGGAACCTGGAGTTGGTCCGTCACGTGGTGGAACCCGAGAGTCCGGCCGTTAAATACCTGGACAACGCTTACCAGGCGGCCAAGCGCGCCGGCGATCTGACCCGCCAGATGCTGGCGTACTCGGGCAAGGGCGGCTATACCCTGCAGGTGGTCGACCTGAACCGACTGGTAGGGGAGAACGTGGACCTGATGAAGGCGTCGGTGCGCAAGGGAGCGGTCCTCACCGCCCAGTTGCAGCCAGGTGTTCCCTCGTTCGAAGCCGACCCGGGGCAGATGCAGCAGGTGATCGTGAACCTGATCACCAACGCCCTCGAAGCGCTAGGGGAGGGGGGCGCCGTGACGGTCAGCACCGGCGTGGCCGAAGTGGGGGCTGCAGAACTCGCCATCAGCAGGCTGGACGAAAAGCCGGTAGCGGGGAGCTTCATCGTCCTTGAGGTTGCCGACAATGGTGCCGGCATGGACCGCGCCACCTGCGACCGTATGTTCGACCCGTTCTTCTCGACGAAGTTTACCGGGCGCGGGCTGGGACTTTGCGCCGTGCAGGGGATCGTACGCGGGCACGGCGGAGCCATCCTGGTGCGGTCTGAAACAGGGGAGGGGACCAGCGTCAAGGTGCTGTTGCCCGCCCCCGAACAGCAACTGATTGAGAAGAGCGTTGCGGCAAAGCTGGCACCGACGACGATCGTTGAGAGAGCGGTGGCGCGGGAAGAAGCGGCGAAAAGCTCACCTGGCGCAGAGGCGGGGATACCGCTCAAGGTCCCGGAGGAGGCAGGGGAAGAGGGGACGGTGCTCATTGTCGACGACGAGGAGATGGTGCGACTGGTCTGCCGGGCCATGGTGAGGGGGCTTGGCTATCCGACCTTGATCGCATGTGACGGTGCGGAAGCGGTCGCCCTGTTCCGGGAGCACGCTGAAAAAATCGCCGCGGTGATCATGGATCTATCCATGCCTGGGATGGACGGGATCACCGCGGCGGATGAGTTACGCCGCATTCGGCCTGGCGTGAAAATCGTGCTTTCCAGCGGTTACAGCGCGGCGGAGGAGGCAAGAAGGCTCTCCGGCCAGAAGGGGGCGCAGTTCATACAGAAACCGTACGACCTGGAATCCCTGAGGAAGGCCTTGGGCGCGCTGTCCGGTGGTACCACTGCTACTTGAGCTTTGGCTGTGGTGTCGTGTCGGAGCTCGGCGGAAGAAGCGGGTAAGCGATCCTCGGCTCCTTTCCGGTCAGCGCATGCAGGAAGGCCACGGTATCGTCCACCTCATGGTCGGATAATTTGATCCCGAGTTGAGCCGAAGCCATGACCGCCACCGCGTCGCGCAGCTTCCAGACCTTCCCGGAATGGAAATAGGGCTGGGTGAAGGCGACGTTGCGCAGGGAAGGGGCTTTGAAGACGTAGCGATCGCTCTCGGTGTTGGTGACCATGAAGCGGCCGGTATCGCCGGATGGGCGGATCTCGGTAGCGGGGGCTTCCCGCACGCCGAAGGGGTAGTAATCGGCGCCGCCGACATTGATACCGGCGTGGCACGGGGCGCACCCCTTGTTCATGAAGACCTTGAGCCCTCTTTTCTGCGCGGCGTTCAGGGCCTTGGTGTCTCCTTGCAGGAAGCGGTCAAACGGGGAGCTCGGGGTGATAAGGGTCGCCTCGAAGACCTCGATTGCCCTCGCCATGTTGTCGAAGCTTACCGGATCCTTCTGCCCGGGAAAGGCCGCCCTGAATAGAGGTCCGTAACCCGGGATGCTCTTCAGCGTCTTCACCACGAGTTCTGGATTGCTGTTCATCTCGACGTTAGCTTGAACCGGCCCCTTCGCCTGCGTCTGCAGGTCCTTCGCCCTTCCGTCCCAGAACTGCGCAGCATCAAACACCGCGTTGAAGACGGTGGGGGAGTTGCGTGGTCCTTTCTGCCAGCCGTGTCCAACTGCAGTTTCCTGTAGATCCGCCCCGAAAAGCCCGACGTTATGGCAGGTGTTACAGCTGATGAGCTGTGAGCTGGAAAGCCGCGGATCGAAGAACAGTTTCCTTCCGAGGTCGATTTTCGCGGCGGTGGCTGGGTTCTCCTTCAGGGATGGGGCCTTGGACGGGATCGGTTTGAAGAGCTTCTTCGCCTGCGTCGTCAGATCATCGGCGGCGAACGCGGAGTTGCCAAGGCAAAGTAGTGCGAACAACAATAACGCCCTCTTTTTCATGACTGCCTCCTATTAGAAAGGTGAGATCAGCAAAACCATTAAAAGGTACCCCCGACAGGCGAGGTGTCAACCGCAGGCAATAATGAGGAAAGTGGGAAAAGCTGCTCACGCAGCACTACATGAGCCCCGGCGCTCCCCTTTTAGCTAAGAATTCCGGGTACTAGGCGGATGTCTCCTCGAAGCGGTGAGCACGGCAGAACGTCCTCTCCTTTTCGAAGGAGGAGCTTGTCCCCCTTAGCGAACTTTGCGAAGGGGGGACAGGGGGATTTGCTCTTTCCTTCGCGAGCGAGCGCAATCTGTGCTCACTGGAATCTCGAGAACTAAAAAAGGGGGAGGGCCTATGGCCCTCCCCCTTTGTGCGGCAGACGTCACCGCGTAACTTAGCGTTTCAGGTAAGCATCGATGGAAGCGGCGGCGCGCTTGCCGTCCCCCATGGCGAGGATGACGGTGGCGCCGCCCCTGACGATGTCGCCGCCGGCGAAGACGCCGGGGATGCTGGTCTGGCCGTTATCGTCGGTGACGACGTTGCCCCACTTGTTGAGGCTGAGGTCCGGTGCGGTGGCGGTGAGGAGCGGGTTGGCGTTGGTGCCGACCGCGTTGATCACTATTCCCGCCGGGATGTCGTACTCGGAATCGGGAATCGCCTGCGGACGACGACGACCGGAGTCGTCGGCGGGACCAAGCTCCATGCGCTGGCAGCGCAGCGCCTTCACCCAGCCGTCTTCGGTGGCGACGATCGCCAGGGGGGCGGTGAGCATGATGAACTCGACCCCTTCCTCCTTGGCGTGCTTGATCTCCTCGACCCTCGCCGGCATCTCAGCTTCGCCGCGGCGGTAGATGATCATGGCGCGCTTGGCGCCGAGCCTTTTCGCCGTTCTTACGCAGTCCATCGCCGTGTTGCCGCCGCCGATGACGGCGACCTCGTCACGCTGCAGGATCGGCGTGGCGCTATCCTCCCTGCGACCGGCCTCCATGAGGTTCACGCGGGTGAGGAATTCGTTCGCCGCGTACACCCCTTTGAGGTTCTCCCCCGGGATGTTGAGCATGGTGGGGAGCCCGGCGCCGTTGGCGATGAAGACTGCATCGAATTCGCTGCGCAGCTCGGCGACGGTGAGCGTCTTGCCGATGATCACGTTGCACTCGATGGTGACGCCCAACTGGGCGAGCACGGCAACCTCGCTGTCGATGATCTCCTTGGGAAGACGGAACTCCGGGATGCCGTAGCGGAGCACGCCGCCGGTGTCGTGGAGCGCCTCGAAAATGGTTACCTTGTGACCCTGGCGTGCGAGCTCTCCGGCAGCGGTCAACCCGGCGGGGCCGCAGCCGACCACGGCTACCGACTTGCCGGTCGGCTCAGGCGTCGGCTCGGTGAGAAGGCGGTCCGGGTGCTGCATGGCCCAGTCGGCCACGTAGCGCTCGAGGTAGCCGATGGCCACCGCGTCGCCCTTCTTGCCGCGGATGCAGAGTGCCTCGCACTGGGTCTCCTGGGGGCAGACCCTGCCGCAGACGGCGGGTAGCGCGTTGTCGCCGCGCAGGATCTGCGCCGCACGCGGCATGTCCTCGCACGCGAGCGCGTCGATGAATTCCGGGATGGAAACACCAACCGGACAGCCCGCGACGCAGTTTCTCGTCTTGCACTGCAGGCAGCGCTTCGCCTCGGAGAGCGCCTGATCCCCGGAGAGTCCCAAGTTGACCTCCTCGAAGTTCTTGTTCCGCTCGTCCGCCGGCAGCTCCGGCATGTGTACCCTGTCTATCGCCATCCTCTCTTTGGGGGAAAGGTCGTTGCTCACTTTGCTACCTCCTTAGCCAGTTTGCAGCCCTCGGCTGCGTGCCTTGCCGCCTCTTCCTTGCGATAGCTGGTGAGGCGGTCGGAAAGGCCGTCGAAGTCGACCAGGTGCGCGTCGAACTCCGGTCCGTCCACGCAGGCGAACTTGGTCTGGTTGCCAACCTGCACGCGGCAGCCGCCGCACATCCCGGTGCCGTCGATCATGATCGGGTTGAGGCTCACGATGGTCTCGATGCCGGGCTCGCGGGTGATGTTCGCAACCGCCTTCATCATCGGAACCGGGCCGACCGCGAAGACCGCCTGCGGCACGCGCTCGGGGTCGGCGAGGATCTCGGAAAGAGGACCGGTCACGAACCCCTTGTAACCCTGGCTGCCGTCCTCGGTGGTGATGATGAGGTTTTTCGAGAGGGCCCCAAGCTCGTCGGCCAGGATGACGTACTTCTCGGAACGACCGCCGATGATGGTGGTGATTTCGTTGCCCGCCTCGGCGAGTGCCTTCACCAGTGGGAAGAGGACCGCGGTGCCGACCCCGCCACCGACGCAGACGACTCTGCCCCAGTTGGTTATGTGGGTTTCTTTGCCAAGGGGGCCTGCGACGTCGCGGATGAAACTGCCTGCAGGCGTTGCCACGATCTTCCGGGTGGAGGCGCCGATGGCCTGGATGAAGAGGGTGATGGTCCCGGCGGCCTGGTCGGCGTCGCCGATGGTGAGCGGGATGCGTTCCTCGCCCTGATCGAGGCGGACGATGACGAACTGTCCCGCCTTCCTTGCCCGCGCGATGCGGGGGGCGACCAGCACCATCTTGTGGAGGTTTTCCGCGAGAATCTCGTTGCTTACAACTTCGAACATTGGGGTCACCTTCTTGGGGAAGAGATATGCTGCAGCTGTTTTAGCGTAGTGAATACGATATCAGCAGCGAGGGGGGGAGGGCAAGGAAGTATACGGAAAAGCAGGGGTAATGAACGATTGACAATGGATAATTGACAATGGACGACTCGACTGCCTCAAGCGGCTTGCAGGGAAGGGCAGGGGAGGGGGCTAGGCCTTTACTTTATAGGTTGCGCAGATGATGCCGGCGAAGATGAGCACGATGCCTGCGATGTGGAAGCCCTGCAGCGTTTCGCCGAGGAACATCACCGCCATGATGGTGGAGAAGGCGGGCATCAGGTGCACGAACTGCCCGCCTATGTGGGGGCCGACCCGGCGCAGACCGTGGTTCCAGGCGGTGAAGGCGACCACCGACGCGAGGACGCCGACGTACAGGATGCTCAGTACGGTAGGGAGGTTGAAGGTCATGTGGTGTCCTGCGGAGATCTCCCAGGCGTAGAACGGGACGAGGAGCACGAGGCCGACCACGGTCATGGAAAACAGGAACACGAACGGGTTTAGCCCCTGGGGGTAGCGCTTGATCGCCACCGAGTAGAGCGCCCACGCGATCGCGGCTAAGAGCACCAGGAGGTCGCCGCGGTTGAAGGTGAGCGTCAGGATGCGGGCCGGGTCGCCGCGCAGGATGATGGCTGCGACGCCGACCAGGGAAAGGAAGACCCCGGCGTGCTGGCGCAGCATGACGCGCTGCCCGTAGAAGATGCGGGCGAACATGATGATGAAGATGGGGATAGCCGAGTTGACGAGGGCCGCGTTGATTGCGGTGGTCCAGTGCATCGCCATGTAGATCAGGTAATTGAAGAGGGTGACGGCGAAGAGGCCGGAGATGCCGATAAGCGGCAGGTTGGCGCGCAGTATGGGCCACTCGCGGCGCAGGCGCGGCAGTGCGATCGGGAGAAGCACTACGAGCGCGACCACCCAGCGCCAGAAGACGAAGCCCGCGGGAGGGATGACGCTGTTCATCGCCCGGCTGATCACGAAGTTGCCGGACCAGATCAGGGCGCTCAGGGTGAGAAGGAGGTACGGCATGGAGATACCTATGACGAACCTGCGCGCCAAGCGCTACGGTCCGTAAACTGGAGAATGCCGGGTGAGGGCGGCGCCAAAGCGCAAAGACTCGCTCATTTCGCGCAGTTGGTCAAGCAATTTGAACAGGGATGAAGGGGATAAAAGGGATAAAGGCTATAGAGGTGGGGGCAAGAAAGGGGACAGGCACCTGGCGGAGCCAGTCCCCTTTACAGCTAGAACTCCTGAGACATCGCCTTCACTTCACGGGCGGTGAAGACCGGGCCGTCCTTGCAGACGTAGACGTTGCCGACGTTGCAGCGGCCGCACTTGCCGACGCCGCACTTCATCCTGTTCTCGAGCGTGGTGTAGATGTTGTCGTCGGAGAAGCCAAGACGCTCCAGAACGGGCAACGTGAACTTGATCATGATCGGTGGGCCGCAGACGAGGGCGATGGTGTTTTCGGCGCTCGGCGCCGCCTCCTCGAGGACGGTCGGGACGAAGCCGACCTTGCCGTCGAAGTCGGGGCCTGCGCCGCCGGGGTCGACGCATTTCACCAGGCGCACGTCGCCGCGCTCCTGCCACTCCTTCAACTCGTGCTTGTAGACCAGGTCCGCCTCGGAGCGGGCGCCGTACACGATGGTGATGTCTTTGAACTTGTCGCGCAGGTCGAGACAGTTCCAGATCACGGTCCGAAGCGGCGGAAGGGCGATGCCGCCGGCGATGAAGACGAGGCTCTTGCCGTAAAACTCTTCGATAGGGAAGGAGTTGCCGTAGGGCCCGCGCACCCCGACCGTATCGCCCACCTCAAGCCTTCTGAGCGACTCGGTCACGCGACCGACGCTCCTGAAGCAGCACTCGATGTAACCCTTGCGGGTCGGGGCCGAGGCGATGCAGAAGGTCGACTCACCGAAGCCGAAGGAGGAGTACTCGGCGAACTGGCCGGCGCGGAAGTTGAAATTTTCCCGGACTGCCTCGTCTTGGAAGACCAGGCGCAGCGTTCTGACATCCGGGGTCTCGTCGACGATGGTCTCGATGGTGGCGAGGTTGGGGAGGTAGATGTTCTTGGATTCGCACATAGATCGGTTCTCTCGTTAAAACAAAGGCGTTTAACAGGGATGAAGGGGATGAAGGGGATAACTTCAAGGTTTAAGGTTTTATCCCTTTTATCCCATTCATCCCTGTGAATATGGTTTTTAATGGTTATTCCGCTTTGCCGTTAATCGTTTCCAGTATCTCGGCGATGTCGATGCCGACGGGGCAGGCGCGGATGCAGCGGCCGCAGCCGGTGCAAAGCGTTTTGCCGAACTTGTCGTCGTAGTACTTGAACTTGTGCATGATGCGGTTTCTGTAGCGCTTGTTCTGCACGTCGCGCGGGTTGTGCCCCGAGGCGTGGTTGGTGAATTTCGCGAAGCCGCATGCGTCCCAGTGCTTGCGCCGCACACCATCGTCGGTGCTCCCCTCATCGTTGATGTCGAAACAGTGGCAGGCCGGACAGATGAAGGCGCAGGCGCCGCAACCGACACAGATGTCGGCGATTCTCTCCCAGAGCGGGTCCTCGAAGTGCTCTTCCAGCCACTTCTTGATTTTGACGAGGTCGAGCTTCTGGACGGCCTGGTCCACGAACGGCACGGGCTCGGCACCCGCCCCTTCCGCGAAGAGGTTCTTGTGCGCGGCAACCAGGGCCTGTCCCTTTTCGGTCACCGCGTTGCAGGCGTAGGAGCCGTCCTTGAGCGGGGTCAGGAAGAGATCGCTGCCGTTCTCGGTGTCCGGTGCCAGTCCCACCGCGCGGCAGAAGCAGGCGTCGTCACCCTTGGTGCAGGCGATCCCGACGATGGTGCTCTTCTTGCGGCGCTCCAGGTAGAACTCGTCCTTGTAGTCCCAGGACATGACGGCATCCAGGATGGAGGGGGAGCCGGCATCGCAGGGGGGCGCGCCGAACAGCACCGTTTCCGGGAATTTGGAACGGTCCACGTCGGTCACCTTCATGGCGCCGCCTTCCCGCTTGTAGGAGAGGATGTCCTCGCAGACGGGGAAGAACAGCTCTTTCGAGGAGCGGCGCGGCAGTGCGTCGAGGGTCAGCTCGGTCCCCGCGGTGAGCGGTTCGTAGAGGACCACCGATCCCGACAGCTTCGGGCCGACGACGAGTTTGGCTTCCTTGACCAGGAGGTCGATCAGATTGCGAAGGTTCTGTTCCGTAATGATCTGCATAGGGTTCTCTTTCATGGCGGCCGTTGCAGGGCCGCCGTTGATGGTGTCAGCTCCGCCCCCCGGAGGGGGGAGGCTGGGAGGGGGGAAGCTAGCGGTGGAAAGCCCCCTTCCTGTCCCTCCCCCTCCAGGGGAGGGGACCTTGTGCCTACTTGATGAACGACTGGTCGTCGTCCTCCTTGTACTGGTTGAGTGGCCCCTTTTCCACCGGGGCGAGCCCCGCCTCGTAGTCGTAGAGCTCCTTCAGCTCCTTTGCCATGCGGCGGTTCAACAGGTTCAACGGGATGTCCATCGGGCAGACGCGCTCGCATTCGGCGCAGCCGCCGCAGCGTCCGGCAAGGTGCATGGCGCGCACGAGGTGCCAGGCCATGTTGCCGGCGGGGCGCGGCGAGCTCTCCACCGCTTGCGGCCGGTTCTTGTCGCACAGGCACTGCTCACAGTAGCAGAAGGGGCAGACCTGGCGGCACGCCATGCAGCGGATACAGCGCGAGAAATGTTCCTTCCAGAAAGCCCAGCGTTCCGCCTGCGGCATCGCCTCGATGCGGGCCATCTCCTCCGCCTCTTCCGGGGTCAGGTCGGCGAGCTCGGCGTGGGTTCCGGCGGCGACGTCGGCCCCCTCCGGCATGTGCACGATACATTCGCGGCACTTGCGGGCGATGTTGGCTTCAGTCAAGGTCCCGGTCCGCTCAACGCCGAAACCGTACACGCCGGGGCAGACCACGCCGATGATGAAGAGGTCCTCCCGCTGGAGCTGCGATTCCGTCATCAGGCCGGCCAAGGCCCGCATGTCGCAACCCTTGGCGACGATGCCGACCTTACCCTGCTTCAGCACACCTTTCTTCGCCTTGGTGAGGTAGACCGAGAGGTTGTTGACGCAGGCGGGCGAGAAAACGAGTTTCTCCGCTTCTTCCACCGAGGTCACCAGCGCCGGGGTGGCGGTTCCTTTGCGGCGACCGGGGAGATAGCCGACCACGCCGACCACCGTATCTTCTTTAAGGATCTTCACCGCTTCCTTGCGAATCGCCTCGGTGACCGCCTCGTAGTAGGCCGGCTCGATGCTGGTCAGTTGGTTCTTGTTAGCTTTAGCGTTCATGACGTGGGTCCGTTCATTTCCCCCCTAGGAAGGGGCGTGTTGTTGTAGGGGCGAATAATCATTCGCCCGCCTTCGTCGCGTTCAGTCGGATCCGCAATTACGGTAGTCGGGGCACCGGCGGCTGGGCGAATATTATTCGCCCCTACGGAGTTCGTCCGACCACACGCCGTAATCAGCTGATGCTGTCGTACGCCTCTTTCAGTTCCGGGGTGTTGAGCACCTGGGACCTGTCCCCTGTGATGTTGAGCCCGGTGGATTTGCCCGCCGTAGCCTCGGCGAAGGTGGACCACAACTCCTCGTGCTCCAGCTCCTTGAACTCCGGCATCGGCCCCATGGTGCGCACCCGCTCGGTCAGATCGGTCACCACCTCGACCCACTTTCCCCCCTCCGCAGCGGAGACCCAGGAGAACTGGAGCCGGTTCAGGTCGACCCCGATGAAGTCGAGCAGGGCGCGGAAGGCTGCGAAGCGGCGCCGGGCGTGGAAGTTCCCGGCCATGTAGTGGCAGTCGCCCGGGTGGCAACCGGAGACGAGCACCCCGTCCGCCCCTTTCTGGAAGGCGCGCAGGATGAAGACCGGATCGATCCTCCCGGTGCAGGGAAACTTGAGCACCCGGACGTTGGGCGGGTACTGCATCCGGCTCGTGCCGGCAAGGTCCGCCCCCGCGTACGTGCACCAGGTGCAGACGAAGGCGACTATCTTCGGTTCAAAATCGTGCATGGAAACCTCTGGAGCCGTTCAACGTTCAGCGTTCAACGTTCGAGAACGTGATTGCCCTGACGGAACGGGGTGTTGACTGTCTTGTCACTATCCAAAAAAGCGCTTTAGGGAAGAAACCCGCTGAACGTTGAACGTTGAACGCTGAACGGCCTCTTGCCTTTACAGCGCCTCTATCATCGCCATGATCTGCTCGTCGGTGTAGCCGTCGAGTTCGATGGACTTGGAGGGGCAGGTGGCCTGGCAGGTGCCGCAGCCGCCGCACACGCCGGGATTCACATACGCAACCTTCTTCACCAGGTTCCCCTGGCGGTCCCTGATCTCCTTCTCCTCGATCGCCCCGTAGGCGCAGACCTTCTTACAGGCGAAACAGCCGACGCAGTACTTCTCATTCACCTTGGCGACCACCGGATCGCGCTCCAACTGGTCCTTCGCGAACAGGGTCATCACCTTCGCCGCGGCCGCGGAAGCCTGGGAGACGGTGTCCGGGATGTCCTTCGGCCCCTGGCACGCACCGGCAAGGTAAATCCCGGCGGTGGCGCACTCGACCGGCTTCAGCTTCGCATGGGCCTCGGAGTAGAAGTTGTACTTGTCGTAGGAGATGCCGAGCTTCTGCGCCAAGAGGTCGGCGCCGTCCTGGGCCTGCACCGCGGTGGCGAGGACGACCAAGTCCGCCTCGATCTCGACCTGGACGCCGACCTGGATGTCGCTCCCCATCACGACGATCTTGTCCCCCTTCTGATACATGCGGGAGACCATGCCCCTGATGTAGACCGCTTCCTCTTCTTCGACGGCACGACGCCAGAACTCGTCGTAACCCTTGCCCGGAGTACGCGCGTCCATGAAGAAGACGTAGGCCTGCCCGTCGTGCACCTTGTGGTGGTAGAGCATGGTGTGCTTGGCGGTGTACATGCAGCAGACCTTGGAACAGTAGGAGATCCCTTTTTCCCTGGCGCGCGAGCCGACGCACTGGATGAAGACCACCTGCTTCGGTTCCTTGCCGTCCGAGGGACGCAGGATCTTACCGCCGGTGGGGCCTGAGGCGGAGGCAAGACGCTCGAAGGTCATGCCGTCGATGACGTCGGGGATGGTGCCGTAGCCGAACTCGCCGTAACCCTGGATCGGGCTGTCTTCGGGCTTCCTGTCGATGGTATAGAGCTTGAAACCGGTGGCGACCACGATGGCCCCCACGTCCTCGACGGTGAAGCTGTCCGTCTGCTCGTAGTCGACCGCGCCGGGACCGCACACCTTGGCGCAGACGCCGCACTTGCCGCTTTGGAACATGGTGCAGTTTTCCCGGTCGATGACCGGCGTGTTGGGAACCGCCTGCGGGAAGGGGACGTAGATGGCGGGGCGCATGCCGTGCCCCTGGTCGAACTCGTTGGGAATCTTCTTCTTCGGGCACTTGGTCATGCAGACGCCGCAGCCGGTGCACTTCGACTCGTCCACCGAGCGCGCCTTGTGCTTCACCGTCACCTGGAAGTTGCCGATGTAGCCGTCCACCTTCTCGATTTCCGCGTAGGTGTAGAGGGTGATGTTCGGGTGGTTCGCCACGTCAACCATCTTCGGCGTCATGATGCACTGGGAACAGTCGAGCGTCGGGAAGGTTTCGGAGAGCTGGGCCATGTGGCCGCCGATGGAGGGGTCGCGCTCGACCAGCACCACGCGGTGCCCGGCGTCGGCGATGTCGAGGGCCGCCTGGATCCCGGCGATGCCGCCGCCGATGACGAGCGCCCGCTTGGTCACCGGGACGGTGATCGGGGCGAGCGACTTACCCTTGCGCACCCGCTCCACCATGAGCTTCACGATGCCGGTCGCCTTCTCGGTCGCCATTTCCCGGTCCTCGTGGACCCAGGAACAGTGCTCGCGGATGTTCGCCATCTCGCACAGGTACGGGTTGAGCCCGGCGGATTCGGCCGCCTTCCTAAAGGTCTTCTCGTGCATGCGCGGGCTGCAGGCCGCTACGAGCACGCCGTCCAGCTTGTGCTCGGCGACCGCCTTCTTCAGAAGGGTCTGTCCCGGGTCCGAGCACATGTACTTGTAATCGCAGGAATACGCTACCCCGGGGATTTCACCCGCGGCCTTGGCGACCTGCTCCACATCCACAGTGCGGGAGATGTTCTCGCCGCAGTGGCAAACAAAAACGCCGATTCTGGACATAAGCTCCTCAATCCGTTGCTGCCGCCGGGGGCTAGAGCAGCTGTTTATCTCTTAACAGCGGTTTCGGGTCGATGATGACGCTCTCGAAACCGAGGCTTTGCGAGGCGACGCCCATGGCGAGGGCCGCAAGCTGGGTGATGTAGAAGATGGGGAGGTCGCGCCGGTCCTCGCTGGTGGTGCTAAGCGGCAGGTCGGACCCGAAGATGCTGCCGAACAGGGTGGAGTCGGGAGCGCCATAGGCCTCCTTGATCTCCTTCTGCCGGATGTCGAGGTTGCCGTGGCACAGGGGGCAGGCGACCATGATGCAGTCGGCCCCGGCAAGGCGCGCCGATTCCAGGATGGCGTTGGAAAGCTTCAGCACCACGCCCGGGCGGGAGAGGGTGAAGTTCGCGCCGCAGCACTCCATGCGGTGCGACCATTTGACCGGCTCGGCGCCGAGCGCGCGCAGGATGTCCTCCATGATGCTCGGGTCCTCGCAGTCGTCTAGTTCCGGCACCTCGGGGGGGCGGGTGAGGAGGCAGCCGTAGTAGGCCGCGACCTTGAGCCCCATGAGCGGCTTCTTGACGCTCTCCTCGAGCTTCGCGAGACCGTACTCGCGGGCGAGGATCTCCAGAATGTGCTTTACCGGCTTGTTGAGCGATGCCGGGCCGTCGATGGCATACTCGACCTGCTTTCTCTTGGTCTCGTCCTCTTTCAGGTGGTGCTGCGTGGTCTTCAGACGCGAAAAACAGGCGGCGCAGGCAACGGCCAAGTCCCCCTCGACCTGGTCGGCCAGGGAAAGGTTCTTCGCGCAAAGCGAAAGCGACAGGAGCTCGTCCACGTTGTGGGCCGGGGTCGCGCCGCAGCAGAACCAGTCCGGCACCTCCTTGAGCCCCACGTTGAGCGCCTTGAAAAGGGCGCGGGTGGAAATATCGTACTCGCGGCCGGAGGCGTGCAGCGAACAGCCGGGATAGTAGGAATAACTGAGTTTTTTCTTGCCGGGCGTCACAGTGCCTCCCCCTTCTTGCGCATCTCCTCGATTCTCTTGAAGATCCCCTCGATGTCACCGATGTTACGGTTCTTGGAATGGAACATCTTCAGCTTCCCCTTGGAGAGGAGCTTCGGTCCGAGCATGAGGTCCTTCAGGAACTGGCCGCTCTTCATGTTGAAGATGGCGCCGAGGCGGAGTTCGTATTGGCGGCCGTAGGTGCGGATGTTCTCGATAAAGAGCCGGTTGGCGAGCTGCACGTAGCTTTCCTTCGAGGGGCCGTCGGCGTCCCAGGAGAGCTTTCTGAGCGCGTCCATGATGGCGGCGAGGTCTACCTTGTTCGGACAGCGGGTGGTGCAGGTCTCACAGGAGGCGCAGTACCAGATGGAGCGGCCGGCGAGGACGCGCTGCCCCTGGCCTAACTGCAGCAGGCGCACGATCCGGTTGGGCGGGTGCTCCATGAACGTCGACATGGGACAGCCGGCGGAACATTTGCCGCACTGGAAGCAGCGCCGGACCGAGCTGCCGGAGAGCGCTTCCACCTTTTTCACGAAACCGACGTTCATGGTCTCGTTGGAGAGGTGCATCAACTTGTTTTTCACTGCGGACCTCGTGACTGGTTAATGGCCAGCGACCATTTTGTTAATAAACAGCTCGAAATCATACGCCCATGGAAAGGGAAAAGGCAAGCCCTTAACGAGCAGTTTTTCTGTTTTGCGGGAACGATGTTTTAAAATAGACGAAATTTTTGTCATACACGAAATTGGGGAGGACTATACGCCATTTTAAAACAAAAAAGCAAGCTTTTGTTTGCTTTGGAAGGCACTGAAAAACAAAGGTATTTATGAAATTGGCTGCAGAAATCGGCTTTCTCTGGCGGGATTTGGGCTCCGAAATTATACAAAAATGCGTCATTTTAAAACAACAGGGGGCGTGCGGGAATTTAACGTGGAAGTCTCTGAAGTTTCGTGGAAATTGGTTAAAAGTTGCCTATCCGGTGGTCGGCGGGGATGAGGCGGGTCTAAGGGGACATGGCGCGCGTGTTTACATTTTTTTAAAACAATCAAACGTCGAGATTGGAATTTGCAAATACTTTGACAGAAAATGTCAAATGTAATAAGAGTACCGGGGCGTTATCCGTGCGAGGTGAACCATCGGCGAGTTGAGAAGACTATACCGCTACATGCGCGATTGCCGGGGGGCTTACCTGCTGGGAGCGCTCCTCCTGGTGGGGACCAACCTGTGCGGGCTTGCCATCCCGTGGCTCATGAAGCTCGCCATCGAGGCGCTGCAGGCACCGGCGAAGGCGGGATATTCGCCTGCGCAGTTTGGCGGCATGATCGCGGCTGCCGCGGTCGGGCAGGGGGTGATCCGCGTCTTCTCCCGCACGACGCTACTGAACGCGGGGCGGCGCATCGAGTACCGGCTGCGCGAGGACCTCTACGCGAGGCTGCTCACCCTCGACCGTACCTATTTCTCCAACTGGCGCACCGGCGACATCCTATCCCGCCTTTCCAACGACCTCACCAACGTCAGGATGCTCCTGGGCTTCGGTGTGCTCAGCTCGCTCAACACGGTCATCATCTACACCGCCTCCCTCATCCTGTTGACCCGCATCTCCCCTTTCCTCACCCTTTGCGCCGTCGGGCCGTTCCCGGTCATGGTGCTTATCGTGAAGCGGCTGAGCTCCTCCATGTTCCGCTCCTCGAAGCTCATGCAGGAAGCGCTCGCGCGGCTCACCACTTGCGTCGAGGAGAACGTGTCGGCTGCCGCCGTGGTGCGCGCCTACAGCCGTGAGGAAGGGGAGATCGCGAGCTTCGGGGCCGCGTGCGACGGCTACAGCGAGGCGAGCATGGCGGTCGCGAAGATCCGGGGGCTCATGCTGCCGGTGATGGCGGCGACCGGCGCCCTCGGGACGCTGGTCGTACTCTTTGTCGGTGGCAACCTGGTGATCAGCGGCGGTTTGACGCTCGGCGGTTTCGTCGCCTTCAACGGTTACCTCGCCATGCTGGTCTGGCCGACCATCATGTTCGGCTGGATCCTGAACCTGATGCAGCGCGGCGCTGCCTCCATGGGACGCCTGGGAGAGATCCTGAACGCCCACGCCGAGGTGGTCGAATCGGCCGAACCGATCGACCCCGGGCGTATCGGGGGGCATATAGAGTACCGGTCCCTCTCCTTCTCCTACGGCGGCACCGACATGCTGAGCGGCATCGATCTGAAGATCAGGAAAGGGGCCCGCATCGGCATCGTGGGGGTGGTCGGGAGCGGCAAGTCGACCCTGGTGCGGCTCATCCCGCGGCTTTTCCCCGTTGGCGACGGGACGCTCTTCATAGACGGCATAGACGTGAACCGTATTCCCCTGCAGCGCATCCGCTCCGCGGTTGGCTTCGTGCCGCAGGAGAGCTTTCTCTTTTCTCGCACCATCGCCGACAACATAGGTTATGGAAAGCCAGGCGCGACCCGCGATGAGATTGAGCGCGCGGCGCGCATCGCCGGGCTTGCCGGGGACATCGCGCGTTTTCCGCAGGGGCTCGACACCCTGGTTGGGGAGCGTGGCGTCACCCTTTCCGGCGGACAGAAACAGCGCGTCTCCATTGCCCGGGCGCTGATCAAGGAGCCGAGCATACTGATCCTCGACGATCCGCTTTCCGCCGTCGATGCCGATACCGAGGAGGAGATCCTCTCGGCCCTGTCCGGTTATTACGGAGAGCGGACCGTGCTCATCGTTTCGCATCGTCTCTCCCCTCTGCGTGGCTGCGACGAGATCATAGTTTTGGAGCAGGGAGCGATTGTGGAGCAGGGGAGCCACGCGGAGCTCCTGGAGCTGGGCGGCCGCTACGCCGCGATCCACAGAGAAGAGCAGTTGAAGGCGGAGATAGAAAAGCTTTAAAGACAAAGGCAAAGGCTTTAACGCAAAGACGCGGAGCCGCGGAGCCGCAAAGAAAGTCTTTGAGGGCTAAAACCTTTGTCAGTTTCTGGTTCCCTTAGCGTCTTGGCGGCTTTGCGCCTTTGCGTTAAGCAGTTTGGTTTTTACGGGATTCAAAGGCAAAGGCTTTAACGCAAAGACGCAAAGGCGCGGAGACGCAAAGAAAGTCTTTGAGGGGTAAAACCTTCGTCTGTTTCTGGTTTCCTTAGCGTCTTGGCGGCTTTGCGTCTTTGCGTTAGGCCGTTGGGTTTTACAGGATTTAACGGCAAAGGCTTCAACGCAAAGACGCGGAGGCGCGGAGACGCTAAGAAAGTCTTTGGGTTAAACCTTTATCCGTTTCTGGTTTCCTTAGCGCCTTGGCGGCTTTGCGTCTTTGCGTTAAGCAGTTGGGTTTTAAAGGAGAAGCATGCACTTCGGCGGCATATACGAGGACGAAGTAGTAGGCAAGATGTACGATCGACGCCTGATGGGGCGCTTCTTCGCCTACATCCTGCCGTACCGGCGCACGCTGGTGTCGGCGCTCGCCCTGCTTCCTTTCATCGCCGTAACCAAGCTGTCCCAGCCCTGGATCCTCAAGATGGCCATCGACGGCCATATCGTTAAGGGGCAGATGGAAGGGCTACCGGCGCTGGCCGCCGCCTTCCTGGGCATCATCTTCGCCGAGTCCCTCCTCATGTTCGCGCAGGTCTACATGCTGACCTGGGTCGGCCAGCGGGTCATGTACGACATCCGCGTGCAGCTCTTCACCCACATCCAGCGTCTCTCCGCCCGCTTCTTCGATCAGACCCCGGTGGGAAGCCTGGTCTCGCGCCTCACCAGCGACATCGAGGTGCTGGGCGAGATGTTCGCGGCGGGGATCGTCACCGTGGTGGGCGACATCCTCGTGCTGGCGGGCATCGTCGGCATCATGCTCTGGATGAACGTGAAGCTCTCCCTGGTCACCTTCTCGGTGCTACCGCTGCTCATCTGGGTCGCCTTCTCCTTTAGAAACTGGATGCGCGTCGCCTTCCGGCAGGTGCGCTCCCGCCAGGCGAACCTCTCCGCCTTCCTCACCGAGAGCCTCGGCGGCATGGCGGTGGTGCAGCTCTTCAACCGCGAACGGGACGAGGCCAAGGAGTTCCAGAGGCTGAACAAGTCCTACGTGGAGGCGAACCTCCCGGTGATCACCTGGGATGCCGCCCTCTACGCCGTCGTCGAGTCGCTCTCCTCGGTGGCGGTGGCGCTGATCATCTGGTACGGCGGCGGAGAGATCATCAGGGGGACGTTATCCTTCGGCGCCCTGGTCGCATTCATACAGTACATAGAGAAGTTCTTCTCCCCGATCCGCGACCTCTCGGCGAAATACTCGGTTATGCAGGGGGCGATGGCTTCGCTCGAGCGCGTCTTCACACTCCTCGACAACAAGGAATGGGAGCCGGGTGCGGCTCCCGCGCCGGAAAAGGATGAGGCCGCTGCACCCGCCTGCGTACCGGCGCCGCAAGACGCCCTGCGGAGCATCTGCTTCAACGATGTCTGGTTCGCCTACAACAGCGAGGACTACGTGCTCAAAGGGGTCTCGCTGCAGATGAAGCGCGGCGAGAAGGTGGCGCTTGTGGGAGAGACCGGCGGCGGCAAGACCACGGTGACGCGGCTTTTGTCACGGCTCTACGACGTGCAGCGCGGCTCGATCACCATCGACGGGACCGACCTGCGCGAGATGCCGTTGCAGCAGTTGCGAAAAAGGATCGGTGTCGTGCTCCAGGACCCGTACCTCTTCTCAGGGACCATCGCCTACAATATCTCGCTCGGCGACCCGGAGGCGATGAAACGTGTTGAGCAGGCGGCCAAGGTGGTCGGCGCGGACCGTTTCATCCGGGAGCTCCCGAAGGGGTACGACGAGGAGGTGCGTGAGCGCGGGGTGAACTTCTCGGCGGGAGAACGCCAGCTCATCTCCTTTGCCAGGGCGGTAGCCTTCGACCCGGAAATCCTGGTACTGGACGAGGCGACGGCGAGCGTCGACACTGCGAGCGAGCGGCTCATCCAGCAGGGGCTTGAGGGGCTCATGCAGGGGCGGACCACGCTCGTCGTGGCGCACCGTCTCTCCACGATCCGGGACGCCGACCGCATCGCCGTCATCCACCGCGGCGAAAAGGCCGAGGAAGGAACCCATGCGGAATTGATGGCCGCACGCGGGCTCTATTACCGGCTCTACCAACTGCAGTTCAAGGATTAGTGCCCCCGTTCCTGATATCTTTCGCAGGCTCGGCATAAACGAATCGCTAGTTCATGAAAGAGCGGTTGACCTTTCATAGAAAAATTGCGATATAGGAAAGAATTTTTTCACGGAGCCTCCTGATGAAGCATCTGATACTCGGCACCGCCGGGCACATTGACCATGGTAAGACCTCGCTGGTGAAGGCGTTGACTGGCGTTGACACGGACCGTCTCAAAGAGGAGAAGGCCCGCGGCATCACCATCGAACTCGGCTTCGCGCACCTGGAACTGGCGAACGATCTCCGCTTCGGCATCGTAGACGTTCCCGGACACGAGCGCTTCGTCCGCACCATGGTCGCCGGGGTGGGGGGGATGGACTTGGTCCTCCTTGTCATCGCCGCAGACGAGGGGATCATGCCCCAGACCCGCGAGCACCTGGAGATCTGCCAGCTCTTAGGCGTGAAGCGCGGCATCGTCGTCTTGACCAAGAAGGACATGGTGGACCCGGACTGGCTCGACCTGGTGACCGAGGAGGTGCGTGAATACCTCGCCGAGAGCTTCTTGGCCGGAGCGCCCGTCGTGGCGGTTTCCTCCCGTACCGGGGACGGCATCGACGCGCTGAAGGCCGAACTGATAAAGATGGCGAAGGAGATCGAGCAGAAACGGGTCGATTCGCCTTTCCGCCTCCCCGTTGACCGCGTGTTCACCGTGACCGGCTTCGGCACCGTGGTCACCGGTACGCTTCTGTCCGGTGCCGTCACCGTCGGCGATGAGGTGGAGATCCTCCCCTCCGGCATCGCCTGCCGCGTGCGCGGTGTGCAATCCTTCGGCTCCAAGGTGGAGAAGGGTGGGGCGGGCGAGCGCCTCGCGGTGAACCTGCAGGGTGTGGATCACACCGAGGTGCAGCGCGGCGACGTGGTCGTCCCGAAAGGTCTTTACAAGCCGACCAGCGCCGTCGACGTCCGGCTCAACTACCTCGCCTCTGCCCAGAAGGAGTTGAAGCACCGCGCCTCGATCCGGCTTCATTCGGCCACATACGAGGTACCGGCCAAGATCATCCTCTTCGACCGCGATGCGCTGCAGCCGGGCGAGAGCGCCTACGTGCAGCTGCGCCTCGAGCACCCGGTGCTCCTGTTGCCGGGAGACCCCTTCGTGCTGCGTACCTACTCGCCGCAGGCGACCCTCGGCGGGGGCGCCGTCCTCGACCCCGCCCCGCCGCGCCGCCGTCGCCGTTCCGCCGAGGCCCTCGAGCTTCTGGCCGCCGTCGAGTCGGGCGTCGACCAGGACCGCATCAGGCTTCTCGTCGACTCCTCGCTCCTCTCCGGCATCTCCATCCAGGAGATGGTGAACCGCTCCGGCATGTCGGGCAAAAGGATCGAGGGTGCACTGGCGCCGCTTCTTTCCAGCGGCGCCGTGCTGCAGGTGGTTAAGGAGCCGCGCATCTTCCTCAGCAAGGACGCCTTTGCCATGCTGAAGAAGAAGCTCTCCGACGAGCTGGTGGAGTATCTGCAGGAGAACCCGATGCAGGAGGGTATCGGTAAGGAAGAGCTGAAGTCGCGCATCCCGAGGCGCAGTGACGCGCGCTTCTTCGGGCCGGTGCTGGCGAGCCTCGAGAAGGACGGACTGGCGCTTTCCGACCGCGAACTCGTCAAGCTACCCGGGCGCAAGGTGGGGGTAACCCAGGACCAGGCGAGCGTGCAGCGCACCCTCGAAGACGCCCTCACCAAGGGGTGGTTCGAGCCGCCGACCCTGAAGGAGCTTTGCGATCTGGTCGGCGCCACCGAGAAGCAGGTGCTCGATCACACGAACATGATGTTCCGCGAGGGTAAGGTGGCGAAGATCAAGGGTGACATCTTCTACGCGCCCGGCGCAGTCTCCGAACTGCGCGAGAAGCTCGTCGGCTTCCTGAAGGAGAAGAAGGAGATCACCCCTCCCGAGTTCCGCGAGCTGACAGGGCTTTCCAGGAAGTTCATGATTCCGCTCCTGGAGTATTTCGACTCTGAAAAACTCACCATCCGCATGGGTGACAAGAGGATCCTCCGCAAAGGATAAAAAAAGGCCCCCGAATTTCGGGGGCCTTTCGCTTTGTAGGAGCGAATAATCATTTGCCCTCTTCATGTGCCTCATTGCCTATCTTGCCATATGCGGTGGTCACGGCGCCGGTGGCTGGGCGAATTATTATTCGCCCCTACAACAGTCACCACCACGTTGGCGCCTGTCGGTACCTCACCAAATGTAATCCCTAGCGATGTCGCGCTTGTCGCGGCCGTAGAGGATGTGGAAGGCGCGAAGCTTCTTGAGCGCGACCGGCGAAAGACTCCCGAGCGGCAGGTAGATGATCCTCTTGTTAAGCCGCGCGGCGTGCTGCTTCATGAAACTTCTCGGCGGCTTCGCCGCGGCATAGACCACGTCCTTCTCCAGCGAATAGTCGAGCGCCGCCAGCAGGAGCAGCTCTCCTTTGCCGGTGGCGTGCCGGTAGTCCGGATCGTGCCAGACGTCGACCATGCGGCGCGGGGGATAGCTCAAGAGAAATCCGCCGTACTCGCAACGCGAGATCCCGGGACCGACGATGTTGTCGGTGGGCGGGGTGGCGTAGAAGGCCATGTCGGACTCTTGGGCGTGCTCCCCAAGCCAGGTCATGCAGTACGGGTACCTGCTCCCCTCCTTGTCCTCGTCGAAGACCACCACGACGCACCCGACGCCGCTCTTCAGGCGCTTGTTCTCCTTGACGTAAATCTTCCCCTCGTGCAGGTTCCGGAGCGTCTCCCGCATGTCGACCCCGTCCAGAAGGGACGACGTGAAGGGCTCACTTTTGCTCCCCTCCTCGCTCAGCTGCCGCGCGCCGATCCGCTTAAGGTTCCGCCCGTATTCCTCGATGCTCAGATCCTCAGGGGGATAGGAGCAGATGTACGGATCGTCGAAGCCCTCCAGCCAGTCCCCCGGCCGCTTCTCCTTTTTCCGGTTCATCATCTTCAGGTACGAGAACCCCTTGGCGCGCACCCGCTCGCGCGGCCGGAAACGGATCCTCTTCGTGGAGGACCAGAGCTCGTCGGCGGAGAGCCGTATCGTCGGGAGATCGCTCGTCTCGCGCTGCCAGGGATAACGGGCGGCGAGCCGGAAGAAGGCGTAGGCGAAGTTGTCGTCCAGGCAGCCGCGGGCGGCAGCCAGCATCTGAAACAGGTCGGGAAGGAGCATGCGCGTCATGAGCGCGTAGTTGCGGGCGAACCTGAAGAAGGCGCGCTTCTGCCAGAAGTGCACCTTGTCACCGGTCTCCTGGCGGTAGTGACGGGCCGCCTCGAGGAACAGGCGCAACATGATCTTCTGCCGGTCGGGGAACTCCCCTTCCATCCCGATACGGTGGGCGCTCCTTTGCACCGATTCCGCCAGTGCCTCCTCCTCGGGGATGCTCTCTTTCCCACCCAGGATCAGCTCGAAGGCGTTGAAGCTCTTTCTGAGGGAATGCCCGTTGGCGGCGGGCTCGGGACCAAGAGGCGTCCTGCGCGTCTCGTACACCGCGGAGAGGAAGGGGTACTCGGCGAGCACCTCGTGGAGGCATTCCGGGTGCAGGTTGAGGATGGTGATCCCTTCGCGCCGGGTCCTAGTGAGCGGCTGGGCGAGTGGCGCGTCGAAGGAGTGCCGGATCCTTTCCAGGTGCGACATACCGCAGATGAAGAGGACGCGTTCGTGCTGCGCCGAGAGCTGCTTCAGGCGGTAGGCCATGCCGCGCTCGCGGCGGAGGTCCTCCTCGCAGGGGGGGATCTCCCGGTAGAGTTTCGCCACCTCCCGGTAGAAGGGGTCGAGGCCTATGCGCTGCACCGAGTAGGAGTCCGGCAGGTGATCCGGGTGCGACGGGTAGGAGTCGAGGTCGATGTCGACGAGATGCAGCGGGACCTTACGCTCCAGGGCGAGCCGGGCCCCTTCGATCAGCGGATCGGCGGGTTCGATGAGCAGGAAGACGGACTGGGCGGCGACGTGGTAGGCGAGGACGGAGACCTCGGGGAGGCGCCGGACGCCGCGCAGAAACTGTTCTTCCAGCGTCTGCGGCAGCTCGATGGCGACGCAGTCGGGCTTCACGCGGTCAAACGCCTCGCGTACCAGGTGGGCGAACTCCATCCGGTAGTGCAGGACGGGGAGGGCGTGGACGTTGCCGAATTGTTCCAGGTAGAGTCGGTCGGGCATAAGTCCAGCCTACTTCAGGTAGCGCAGCGCCTCTTCGCCGAGGATCCGCTCGACGGCGAGCGGCAGGAGCTCGTGCGGATCCTTGTTGGTCGCCGACATCATCTTCAGGGCGTAGCGCGCGATGTTGATGCCGTCGCGCACAGAGTACGGTTCGTCGGCGGCGTGGCCGCGCTGCAGGAACTGCACGACGTAGTTGAGGATAGAGCTCCCGGCGAAGGGAAGGTTCTCCTTCAGGATCGCCAATTCCTCGTCCGCCTCGGGGAAGTCGATGAAGAGCTGGGGCTGCAGGCGGGAGTGAATGTACTCGGGGACCTCGAAGGTTGAGGAGTCCTCGTTCATGGTGACGACGATGCGAAAGTCGGGATGGGCCTTGATCCGCAAGCCGGTGATGATCGACTCGACGTAGCGGCGGTCGTCCAGAAGCGGCGCAAGGGAGGCCCAGGCCTTCTCGCTCATCCGGTTCCCCTCGTCCAGAATGAGCACCCCGCCTGAGATCATGGCGGAGACGAGCGAGGACGCGGCGTACTGGATCGCCCCCTCGGGGCCGATCACCGGCGTCACGATCAGGTCCTCGGGACGGGTGTCCATGGTCGCCTGGAAGAGGTACACCTGGCGCCCGAGCCTCTTTGCGGCGGCGTAGGCGAGGGTGGTCTTCCCGACGCCCGGTTTACCGATCAGGCGCGGGTTGAAGGGGATGTCGCGCTCGTCTATCACCATCCAGGCCGCCAGAAGCTGCCGGAGCAGTTCCTCGTCCCCCACCCAGCGCAGCGGGAGCTCTATGGGGTTGGCGAGGGTGAGATTTATGCCGTCTATCGTGGTCCTGTCCATATAAACCTCAGGTGTTCATCTCGTGTCCGTACATCATCACCAGCCGGGCGCGGTTCTCCCGGCAGGTGCGGCAGAGTTCGCCCGCGTCCTTCCAGAACTCCTCGGCCAGCCACTGCCCCGCTTCCCCGTAGAGGGAGTCGGGCTCGTTCTCGTCGAATTCTATCTTGCAGATGCTGCAGGTCTTCATGCCTTCGCCGTTCTCACCAGGTCCGCCAGGCAGTCCAGGAATATCGGGTCTGAGTTCAGCGACTCGATGCGCTCGAAGCGCTCGATGCCGTACCCCTTCGCCTCCTCGCCGTACTGGATGTCGATCTCGTAGAGGGTCTCGATGTGGTCCGAAACGAAGGAGAGCGGCACCATCAACAGGTTCCTTTTCCCTTCCTTCGCCAGTTTCTCGATGGTTGCCTCCGTGGAGGGCTCGAGCCACTTCACCCGGCTCGCCTTCGACTGGAAGCAAAGGAGATGGTTCGCCTCGCCTACCTGCTCCATGACGAGACGCCTGGTCTCTTGTATGTGGTCGAGGTACGGGTCCCCTTCGTCGATGAAGGATTGGGGCAGCGAATGGGCGGAGAAGACGATCTGCACGTCCTTCCGGTCCGGGAAAGCCTGCAGCCCCCGCATTACCTTCCCCGCGAGCGCCTTGATGTAGAGGGGGTGGTCGTAGAAGCGGTCGATGAAGGTCAGCTCGAAATCGGCTCGCGCCTCCTTCAGGACGCGCTGCAGTTCGTTCACGCTGGAGCCGGTGGTCGCCTTCGAGTAGTGCGGGTAGAGCGACAGCACCACGACGCGCCTGATCCCCTCCCGCTTGATGGCAGCGAGGGCGTCGATGGTCGAAGGGCGGGAGTAGCGCATCGCCACGAAGCAGCGGTAATTCTCGCCTAAAAGCGCCTGCAGTCCCTCCCGCTGGGCCTCGGTCAGCTCCCGGATCGGGGACTTGCCGCCGATCTGACGGTAGTACTCCGCGACGTGCGGGGCGCGCTTGTTCACGATGCGCCGGGCGATGAAGGGCTGCAGGAAGGAGGGCCCGATCTTGATGATGTCGCGGTCCGTGAACAGGTTCATGAGGAAAGGGTGCACGGCGTCGAGCGAGTCGGGTCCACCCATTTGCAGCAAAAGGACTGCGGTTTTTTCTGACATGACGACCTCTTCTGGGGAGTTGGCAGCCCGAGAAATGTAGCAGAAAACGCCGGGAAGGAGAACTGGTTTAATTCATTGGGAAGGGGGAGTGGGGAAATCAATTAACAGGGATGAAGGGGCCTCCCTTTCATCCCTGTTAAAACTGATCTTTGCCTGGCGGCTTAGCGGATACCGGCCTTGGTGAGGTGGGGGGCGTAGCGTTTGTCGGTCCCCTTGATGTGGTTCACGAGCCAGTTCTGCAGGAATTCGATGACGTCGTGGGTAAGAACGGTCTCGCCCGACTTGAATTTCTCCTGAAGTTCAAGCACCTGGCGAACCAGGTCCCTATGTTGCTGAACGTGCGCCGTTTCTTCGGGATAGCCCGACTTGCGGAAGGCCTCTTCCTCGGCAGCGAAGTGGCTGCCGGTGTACTCGATGAGGCGCTGCAGCACCGAGCCGATGGCGTCCTTGCTCCGCTTGTGCTGCATCGCCTGCGACAGCTCGTTGATCATGGCGAAGAGCTTCTTGTGCTGGTCGTCGAAGGTGTTGATGGTGGTGGCGTAGCTCGGGTCCCAGACCATCGCGTCGGAGAGCTGGAAGTGGGAGACCAGCTCGTGCAGTTCATCAACCTGTTGCACCAGTTTGCCGGTTGCCGCCCTCGTGTTCCGGGCGCTCTCCACGTTGCTGTTCACGACGCTGGTAATCATCTGGATGTTGCTGGTGATCTCGTGGGTCGTGGCGGTCTGCTCCTCGGCGGCGGTGGCGATCTGGGAGAGCTGCATGGTCAGGTCGTTGATCATGGTGAGGATGCCGGCGAGCGCCTCGCCGGAGCGGCAGGTTTCCGCCGTCCCCTGGTTCACCTGCTCGACCCCTTCGCTCATGGCGCCGACCGCCTCGCGGGTCTCGCTCTGGATCGACTTGATCATGGCGTCGATCTCTTTCGTGGCCCTCGTGGTCCGTTCCGCGAGCGCCCTGACCTCGTCGGCCACCACGGCGAAGCCGCGGCCGGTCTCGCCGGCGCGCGCGGCCTCGATGGCGGCGTTCAGGGCGAGGAGGTTTGTCTGGTCGGCGATGTCCTCGATGGTGCCGGCGATGGCGCCGATCTGGTCGGAGCGCTCGCCGAGGCCCGCAACCGAGGTCGAGGTGGTGGTGACGCGCTGGGCGATGTTCTCCATGAGCTGCGCGCTGCTTCTGACGATGGCGGCACCGGCGTTGGTCTCGTCGGTGGCCCGGTGTGCGTTCTCGGCGGCCATGAGGCAGTTGCGGGCGATGTCTCCCGAGGTGGCCGACATCTCCTCGCTCGCCGTGGCGATCGTCGAGGCCTGCATGGCGACATCTTCCGCGGCGGCCGCCATTGCGTCGTTGGTGGCGCTCACCAGGGCAACGGAGTCGCGTACCAGGTCGGTCACCGTGAAGAACTGGTGCATGGTCTTGTTCCAGTCCCCCATCATGTTGTTGAAGGATGTGCCGATGCGACCGATTTCTCCGCTCGCGATCTGTTCCACCCGGCAGGAGAGATCGCCTCCCGCGGCAGCCTCGATCGCTTCCGCCACGTCTCGCAGGGCGCGGGTCTCGCTGCGGGCAACCTGCCAGCACAGGAGCGCTGAGATTAGGAATATGATGACACCGGCAAGCACCATTCCGGCGATGTTGCCGCAGCTGCCGACGACGATGGTGGAGGCAACCGTCGCACAGATAGCAATCAGGTTGATCGTGATGAGGCGGGCGCTGAAAGACATGGACGATCTCCTTTGCAAACACGACATTTGGGAGTTTCAAGGAGTTTATCGTCTGCCCGGGCGGAAACTTTAACTATTCATGAGCATTGTATACGGGAATCGAGGACTGCCCGGCAGGATGTGGTGGAGGGCATGACGATGCCCCCCCTTGCTTCCGCTATCGCCAGGAGGTGCGGCCGCTGTCGGTGCCGGGGGAGCGATCAATCGTACCGGCGACGAACCTATGGGCGGCGCCGTCTTGCTTTTGATGCGCCTTTTCTGACCGCTCTGCCTGCATCACGAAGCCGCAGGACAGGATGATAACCGCCATGATGAGTTTCGCGGGAAAAGCTTTCATAACCGGCCTCCTTTGGACTGGGGATATCGGGGTACTCCGCTGGACTGCCTTTGCTTGGAAAAATATTGGCCCAGTCTAATGTAATGATAAATTAAGTCAAGTCTAATCTTGACCCGGTGCGGCTCATGATCGAACCGTTGCAGGAGATGAAGCCTCGTCCTGGCCCGTTCCGTAAGGAAATTTATTTGCCTCCGGTGGACAGCCGGGAATCATCATTTATAATGAGCACTTGTTTTTTTCACATGAGAGATCGGACGGAGTCATATGTGATCATTACGGCCATAAGGCGCATGGTACTTGTCGGAGCGATGGCGGCGTTGCTGTTCCCCGCCTCTGCCAAATGCCATGTTGAAGAAGAGACAACTCCGCACGCTGAGCATCAGGGCGCCTCGAAGCAAGAAGAAGGGAACGTAGGGCTTGAGGAGCATCTGGGGAAAAAGATCCCGCTTGATCTGGTCTTCACCGACGAGAGCGGGCGGCAGCGGCGCCTCGCCGAGCTCATCACCGGTCCGACCGTCATCCTCCCCGTCTATTATTCCTGCACCAACGTCTGCAACTACCTTCAGGAGGGGCTGGCGCGGGTTCTTCACGACATCAAGCTCACCCCTGGAAAGGACTACCGGGTCCTGTCGGTGAGCTTTGACGAGCGCGAGACGCCGCAGCGCGCGGCCCGCTCCAAAAAAATGTACGAGACGGTGATGAAGGGGAAGTTCCCGGAGGGGAACTGGATCTTCCTGACCGGTGACCCCGCGAACATCCGCAAGCTCACCGATACGGCAGGCTTTCATTTCCAGCGCAAGGGAAACGATTTCGTCCATCCGGTTGTGAGCTTCGTGGTGGCGAAGGACGGCATGATCGTGCGCTACCTCTACGGCACGCAGTTCCTCCCGAAGGATCTGACCCTGGCGCTCATGGAGGCGAAACAGGGGAGGATCGGGACTACCATCAGCAAGATGGTGAGCTACTGCTTCAGCTTCGATCCGGAGAGCAAGAGTTACGCGTTCAACCTGCTGCGGGTGAGCGCGACAGTCATCATCGTTTGTGTGGTCGGCTTCCTGATCTTCCTGATCCTGGGCGGCAAGAAGACGGATAAAAATAAAGGCAAGGAAACCTAAACTGCGGATCTGCAGGGTTTCGGGGGAATAAATGAGTCAAGAAACGGCAACTGCGGAAGGCGGGTTCTGGAGCGATTCCGGCAAGACCGGGATCGGGTCCTGGATCTTCTCCACCGACCATAAGCGCATAGGTCTTATGTACCTTTACTGCGTGCTGAGCTTCTTCATGGTCGGCGTCCTGTTGGGGGTACTGATCAGGCTCGAGTTGATCGCACCGGGGCCGACCATCGTCACCGCCCAGACCTACAACGCCCTTTTCACGGTGCACGGCGTGGTGATGATCTTCCTCTTCATCATCCCGGGGATACCGGCGTCGTTCGGGAACCTGGTGCTGCCGATCCAGTTGGGCGCGCGCGACGTGGCCTTCCCGCGGGTGAACCTCTTTTCGTGGTGGCTCTACGTCATCGGCGCGGTGATCGTCCTGGTCTCGCTTTTCACCGGCGGTGGCGCCCCCGATACGGGATGGACCTTTTACGTCCCCTTCTCGGCCCGGACCACGACGAACGTCTCCCTCGCCGTTTTCGGTGTCTTCATCTTAGGCTTCTCCTCGATCCTCACCGGCATCAACTTCGTGACCACCATCCACAGGATGAGGGCCCCGGGGATGAACTGGACCCGCATCCCCCTCTTCACCTGGAGTCTCTACGCGACCGCCTGGGTCCAGATTCTCGCCACCCCGATCATCGCCATCACGCTCCTTCTGGTGGTGACCGAGCGGGTCCTGGGACTCGGCCTCTTCGACCCGAGCCGGGGCGGTGACCCCATCATGTTCCAGCACATGTTCTGGATCTACTCGCACCCGGCGGTCTACATCATGATCCTCCCCGGCATGGGGGTGATCTCGGATATCATCCCGGTCTTCTCGCGAAAGCCGATCTTCGGGTACAAGATGATCGCCTTTTCGAGCCTCGCCATCGCGGCGGCCGGTTCCGCGGTATGGGGGCACCACATGTACACCTCTGGGATGAGTGACTTAGGCGTCATGGTCTTCTCCTTCCTCACCTTCCTGGTGGCGATACCTTCCGCCATCAAGGTGTTCAACTGGGTCTCGACCATGTACAAGGGGTCGATATCGCTGGAGGCGCCCATGCTCTTCGCGCTCTCCTTCATCCTGCTCTTCTCCATCGGCGGGCTCTCCGGCCTGATCCTCGGCGCCGCCTCCACCGATATCCACGTGCATGATACCCACTTCGTGGTCGGGCACTTCCACTATGTCATGTTCGGCGGCACCGGCTTCGCCTTCTTCGCCGCCGCGCACTACTGGCTTCCCAAGTACTTCGGCAGGCGTTACGAAGAGAAGCCCGCCATCATCGGCTGGGTGCTCATGTTCATCGGCTTCAACGTCCTGTATTTCACCATGCAGGTACTCGGGATGGAAGGGATGCCGAGGCGCTACTACGATTACCTCCCCGAGTTCGCCCGCCTGAACTTCGTGGCGACGGTGGGGAGTTGGATCATGGTCGCGGGGATTCTCATCGTGCTCTGGAACCTGTGGCGCGGGCTGCTGAAGGGTGAGCCGTTCACCGGGAACCCGTGGGGGGGCGCCTCGCTGGAGTGGAGCATCCCGACCCCTCCGCCTACCGAGAATTTCGAGGAAGATCCCGTGGTGACGCACGGACCGTACGACTTTAAAGGGGCGGGGGTCCCATGAGCCATCTGGAAAAGGACACTTTCGGAGCCAAACTCGGCATGTGGCTGTTCCTGTTCACGGAGATACTTCTCTTTGGCGGGGTATTCATCCTTTATTCGGTCTACCTGACCAGGTATCCCAAGGAATTCGGCCTGGGGGGCAAGCAGCTCGACCTGGTCTACGGCGCCACCAACACGGTGGTTCTTTTGACCAGCTCGCTTTTTGCGGCGATGTCGGTCACCGCGATCAAGCGCGGCGCCAAAACGGCGACTCTCACTCTGCTGGGTGGGACCATCGGCTGCGCCCTTATCTTCCTCTTCATCAAGTACCTCGAGTGGAGCGCCAAGTTCCATCACGGCATCTACCCGAACTCTCCGAAGCTGATTGCGGGGCCTCCGGGGGAGTCGATCTTCTTCGGACTGTACTACCTCGCCACCGGCCTGCACGGCATACACGTGATCATCGGCTCGGTCCTTATGGCGTGGACCGCGGTGATGGTGCAGCGGGAGGTGTTGCATGCAGGGGACAACGTGACGCTCGAGAACGTGACCCTTTACTGGCACCTGGTCGACCTGGTCTGGATCTTCATCTTCCCGCTCTATTACCTGATCCTTTAACGGCGGGTCGGGGCGTGGATCGAGATATACCGGAGATATGAACATGACAAACGAAAGCGCGGAACACATCCTGAGTTACGGGAAATTGGTTACCGTCTGGGTCACCCTCCTGGTGCTGACGGCGGCAACCATCATGGTCACGCGCGTGGAGCTTGGCGTCTGGAAGGTCTGGGCGGCGCTTGCCATCGCGAGCATCAAATCGGGCCTCGTGATCGCCTTCTTCATGCACATGAAATACGAGCCGCGGCTGTTCCGCATCATCCTGTTCGTGGCTCTTTTCACCCTGGCCGGTTTCATCGGGGGAACCTTCTTCGACGTACTCTACCGATAAAGGGGCGAACGTGGAAAATCAACTACTCACAACGACGCAAGCAGTCGATCCCGTGTTCATGTTCCTCTTTGGTGCCTGCCTGGTGCTGCTCGTCGGGATCACCGCAACCATGATCTTCTTCGTGGTCCGTTACCGCCGTTCGAAGAACCCGGAGCCGACCTCGCAGGTATCGGGAAGCCCGCTTCTCGAGGTGATCTGGACCTTGTTGCCGACGATCCTCGTAATGGGGATGTTCTACTACGGCTGGACCAGCTACCTGTCGCTCAGGACCGTGCCGAAGAACGCCATGCAGGTGAAGGCCGAGGCGCGCATGTGGTCCTGGGACTTCATCTACCAAAACGGCAAGCACAGCCCGAAGCTGGTCGTCCCGGTGGGAAGGCCGGTGCAGGTGAACCTGGAATCCGAGGACGTGATCCACGGCTTCTACGTCCCGGCCTTCCGCATCAAGCGCGACGTCGTGCCGGGAATGAAAAACCACGTATGGTTCGTTGCCAGTTCGCCCGGCTCCTACGACCTCTTCTGTTCGCAGTACTGCGGCACCGGCCACTCCGCCATGATAACGACCGTGGAAGCGGTCCCGGCGGACAAGTTCGAGGCGTGGCTGAACGAGAAGGCGGCAGAAGGCGGGGCGGCCAAGGGTAAGGCCCTGCTGGAGAGCCACGGCTGTCTTGGCTGTCACTCTCTGGATGGTTCGACGAAGGTGGGGCCGACCTTCAAGGGGCTCTACGGGAGCCAGGTGAAGGTGACGCGCGGCGGAAAGGCGGAGACGGTGAAGGTGGACGAGGCGTACCTGCGCGAGTCGATCCTGAACCCGGGTGCGGCCATCGTTGAAGGCTTCCCCCCGATCATGCCGAAGAGCGACATTCCGGAAGGCGACCTGAAGGTGATGGTCGAGTTCCTGGAAGGAGAGAAGTGATCTTTCCAGCACGAAAAACGATAGCCGGGATGTGCCGGTTGTTCAGGCTGCCATTGGCGCTCATGAACGGGACGGCGGCGCTCGGGGGGTACCTGCTCTGCCGTGAGGCGCGTCCCGGCGTGTCCGGGCTCATGCTCCTTATCGGCGTGACCCTCATGGCGTGCGCCGCTTCGGCCTTCAATCAGCTCCTCGAGCGCGACGTGGACGCCCTCATGCGCCGCACCATGACGCGCCCGCTTCCCGCTGGAGAGCTCGCACCGCGCTGGGGGGCGACGATCGCGGTACTGGTCCTTTTGTCGGGTGCCGTCATCCTTGCCGCTCTCGGCGCTGTGCCCCTTCTCCTCGCCCTGGCGACCCTTGCCTGGTACCTCGCCGTCTACACGCCGCTCAAGCGGCGCACCCCCTTCGCACTCCTCGCCGGGGCCTTTTGCGGCGCCCTTCCGCCGCTCATCGGCTGGAGCGCCGCCGGGGGCGCGCTCGGCGATTTCAGGATCGTCCTTTTGTGCGGCATCCTGTACCTCTGGCAGGTCCCCCACTTCTGGATGCTGCAGAAAAGGCACGCCGACGACTACCGGCTCGCCGGGTTTCCGCTGTTCGCGCCGCAGAGTTTCCGAGGTCCCGGACCGTTTCTCGTGCTCTGGCTTGCCGCCGTCGTCGCTGCGACCCTGATGCTCCCCGCCTTCGGCCTCATCGCCGGCAGTAACGTATCCCTTTGGTGCCTCGCCTTCTGCGTCCCGCTGCTGCTCACACCGTTTCGGCGTCTCGAGGCGGCAGCTTACGTCGGCATCAACGTTTTCCCGGCGTTGGTCACCCTGGCGCTGTACAGCACGCCGTAGCCTTCCCTACGGGAGGCATTTTGAGAAGGAGTTTTCATGGCAGACAAGGAAAAGTGCGAGCAGCCTGCGCGTCACAAGGCACACATGTGCAAGCTGAAGAAGGATGGCCGGATGGACGAGTATGAGCGGCACGGGGAGAAGCCGATCGTCTACTGCAACAAGTGCCGCGTGCAGGCGAACGACCCGCTCGTGGTCTGCAACCCGAGAAGCATCAAGCCCGCGCGCTAGCCGCGACCACAACCCCTCAACGCAAAGGCGCCAAGCCGCAAAGACGCAAAGGTTTTAACCATCCTTTGCTTCTCAACGCCTTGGCGCCGTTAAAACATCAAGGTTCTAAGCCTTTCCCCTTGGTCTTAAGTTTTTATCCCTTTTATCCCCTTCATCCCTGTTAAACGGTTTTGGGGTTTTCTCAGCGTCTTGGCGCCTTCGCGTCTTTGCGTTGAGCCTTTGTCTTTTTGTTTATCTGACCACTCCGAGCTCGCGGCCGATCTGTGTGAAAGTTGCGAGGCCGGTTTCCAGGTCCCCCTGGGTGTGGGCCGCGCTGATCATCACGCGGATGCGCGCCTTGCCCTGTGGCACGGTCGGAAAGCCGATCGGCATCGCGAAGATGCCGGGCTCGGCGGCGAAAAGCCTGCGCGAGAACTCCTGCGCCACGGTCGCCTCGCCGAGCATGACCGGGGTTATCGGCGTGACGCTCGCCCCTATGTCGAAGCCCGCGTTTTGCATCCCCTCCTTGAAGTAGCGCGTGTTGTCCCAGAGTTTTTCCACGAGCGCGCTGCTCTCCTCCAGAAGATCAACGGCGGCAAGGCAGGCGGCGGTGTCCGCAGCAGTCACCGCACTCGAGAAGAGGAAGGGGCGCGCCTTCTGCCTGATCCAGTCGATGACGACCTTCTTCCCCGCGATCACCCCACCCATGACCCCGAACGCCTTGGAGAGCGTGCCGATCTCCAGGTCGAACTTGCCGTTCAGCCCGAAGTGATCGACGATGCCGCGCCCGCCCCGCCCGAGCACCCCCTCGCCGTGCGCATCGTCCACCATGGTGATGATGCCGTGGCGCTCGCAGAGCTCGAAGAGCCGGTCCAGGGGCGCTATGTCACCGTCCATGGAGAAGACGCCGTCGGTAATGAGGAGCGCGCGCCGGTACTGCCCAACGTTTTCCCTGATCACCCGTTCGCAGTCCTCTAGATCGCAGTGCTCGTAGACCAGGATTTTCGCCGAGGAGAGGCGGCAGCCGTCGATGATGCTCGCGTGGTTTAGCCGGTCCGTGAAGATGACGTCCCCCTTCCCCACCATGGGAGGGATGGCGGCTTGGTTGGCGCAGAAGCCGGACTGGACGTAGAGCGCGTCCTCGACCCCCTTGAAGGCAGCCAGACGCGCCTCGAGCCGGCGGTGCAGTTCGAGCGTCCCGGCGATGCTCCGCACCGCGGCCGGACCGACGCCCCACTGCTCCACCGCCTCCTGCGCCGCCTTCTTGAGGCGCGGGTGGTTGGCGAGCCCAAGGTAGTTGTTGGTGCAGAAATTCAGCACCTTCTTGCCGTCCACCACCATCCAGGGGCCGCAGGCCGAGCCGATGGTGCGTATGTTGGTCCTGAACCCCTGCGCTTCCAGGGCCCCCATCTCTTCGTTGATCCAGGCGAATTTATCGGTCATCTGAGTTACTCCTCTACGTATTCCCTCCCCCCTTGCGGGGGAGGGGCAGGGTGGGGGGGAAGGTGCCACCTGCATCGCTACTGGCAAATTCACCCACCCCCCAGCCCCCTCCCGTCAAGGGAGGGGGAGACCCGGTGCCGTTCTTCCCCTATTCCTCAACCCAGTTAAGGATGACCTTGCCTGCGTTGCCGCTTCCCATCGCCTCGANCTCTACGTATTCCCTCCCCCCTTGCGGGGGAGGGGCAGGGTGGGGGGGAAGGTGCCACCTGCATCGCTACTGGCAAATTCACCCACCCCCCAGCCCCCTCCCGTCAAGGGAGGGGGAGACCCGGTGCCGTTCTTCCCCTATTCCTCAACCCAGTTAAGGATGACCTTGCCTGCGTTGCCGCTTCCCATCGCCTCGAAGGCCGTCTCGAATTCCGTGTAGTGCATCCGGTGCGTGATCACCGGCGTGATGTCCAGCCCCGTCTTGATCATCGACTGCATCAGGTACCAGGTCTCGTACATCTCGCGGCCGTAGATCCCCTTGATGGTGAGCATGTTGAAGATCACCTGATTCCAGTCGATGGCGAGGTCGCCAGAAGGGATGCCGAGCATGGCGATCTTGCCGCCGTGGCACATGTTGTCGAGCATCTCCTTGAAGGCGGACCCGTTGCCGGACATCTCGAGACCGACGTCGAAGCCCTCCTTCATCCCGAGCTCCTTGCGCGCGTCGGCTAAGGTCCTCTCTTTTACGTTCAGCGCGACGCTCGCCCCCATCTTCTTCGCCAGGTCGAGCCGGTAGGGGTTCATGTCCGTGGTGACGATGTGGCGCGCCCCGGCGTGGCGGGCGATGGCGGTGGCCATGATGCCGATAGGGCCGGCACCGGTGATGAGGACGTCCTCCCCCAGGACCGGGAAGGCGAGTGTGGTGTGGGTCGCGTTGCCGAAGGGGTCGAAGATGCTCAAGACCTCCATCGGGATGCTCTGGTCGGCGTGCCAGACGTTGGTCACCGGGATGCAGATGTATTCGGCGAAGGCGCCGGTGCGGTTCACCCCGATCCCCTTGGTGTCCTTGCACAGGTGGCGTCGACCGGCGAGGCAGTTGCGGCACCTGCCGCAGACCAGGTGTCCCTCGCCGGAAACGATGTCGCCGATCTTCAAGTCGGCGACGTTGCTGCCGATCGCCGCGACCCTCCCGACGAACTCGTGCCCGATCACCATCGGCACCGGGATGGTCTTTTGCGCCCAGGCGTTCCAGTCCCAGATGTGCAGGTCGGTGCCGCAGATCGCCGTCTTGTGCACCTTGATCAGCACGTCGTTTATCCCCATCTCGGGGACCGGGACTTCGTCCAGCCACAACCCCGGCTTAGGGTATTTCTTCACGAGCGCGCGCATGGTCTTTTGCATGGTGGGACTCCTTTAATGTGGTGGCCGTTTTCGGCTCGTTAATGTTACCAACATCAAAGGCCATGTAAATAGCGTGCGCTGCAAAAGAAGGACTAGGGATACTTCAATTAATACCTGCGTCCGTAATACCCGCCGCCGCGGTCATAACGGCCGTCGTAGTCGTAGTAGCCTCCGCCATGGTGCCGTCCGTGATAATAGCCGTCGTCCACCGGGACGAGGAGGCAGCCGGCCAAGAGCGCCGGGAGGACGACTAGTGCCAACAATATCCTAGTAAGCTTTTTCATCTGAGTTCTCCTCTTTACTGGACCCATTGCCAGTACTGTCAGATTAGGAGAAAAATGAGGATGAAATATGGAGCAAATGAGAAAAAAGATGTGCATGTTCTGGTTGGTGAAACTGATCTGCTATGATAAGAGGGTCACCAAGCACAAAGGAGAACGCTATGAGCGAAAACGAGACCTGCCCAAAACCAAAAGAGCATAAGGCACACATGTGCCAGTTGAAACACGAGGGAAGGATCGAGGAGATGGACAGACACTCGGCGAATCCCAAGTTCGTCTGCAACAGGTGCCGCGCCAAGGCTGACGGGGAAGACTACCTCTGCAACCCGCGGCCGCTGTAATCCTGACGTCCCAGCCGCGGCGTCGCCTGCTGCGCGACGGCCGCGGCTTTTCCTCGCCGCCCCTCCCATTTTTCGTGAGAGCTCCCACACCATTAATGCTTTAAGCCGGCGCCGTAAGCTGCCGATAAATGAGCATACTCTTCCCGCAACACCTACTTTCGGATACCCGGGTGAGGTACGACAAACACCAAGAGGTCGCGATGCGTAGTAAAATTGCACATCTTCCCAGCGTCCGGTGGTGGCTTCGCTGGTGCCTTTTGGCGCTGCTGCTCACCGCGTCGCCGCTGTACGCCCAGTCCACGGTACCCCACCTGCTGGTCATCAACTCCTACAACTACGGTTACGACTGGTCCGACGACGAGATGCGCGGGCTGCGTGCGACGCTGCTCAAGAAGCTGCCCCGCATGGAGATGCTGGTCGAGCACCTCGATACCAAGAAGTTCCCTGACAAGCGGCACTTCCCGGAGCTCGCCAACCTTTTTTCCATAAAGCATCGCGGCATCAAGTTTGACGTGGTGGTGGCTCTCGACAACGCCGCCCTCGAATTCGCCCTGCGCTACCGGGAGCGCCTCTTCCCGGATGTCCCCCTGGTGTTCTGCGGCATCAACGACTACGAGCCGGAGATGGTCGCCGGGCAGTCGAAAATCACCGGAGTGGCGGAGTACCACGACATGATCGGGACTGTCGCTCTGGCGCTAAGACTGCATCCCGGGACAAAAGAGGTGGTCGTAGTAAGCGACTACTCCGATACCGGCCGCGCCATGCGCCACGAATTGGTCACCTCGTCCGCTAAGTTTCCTAACGTCGCCTTCCGCTTCCTAGGCGACCTGCCGTTGGAGCAGGCGGCTCAGCAGTTGAAGGGGCTTTCCCCTGACGCACTCGTTTTGATGCTCTCCTACACCATGGACCAGAGCACCGGCCGTTCTTTCACCCAGGCCGAGGCTGCACGCATTGTAACCGCGGTGAGCCCGGTGCCGGTCTATGCCGTGCATGCTGCGCAGTTGGGATACGGCGTGGTCGGCGGCATGATGATGGAGGGTAGGAGCCAGGGGGAGAAGGCGGCTGAGCTTGCGGTGAGGATTCTTTCGGGCGAAAACCCGTCGACCATCCCGGTCATCACTGGCACCCTTTCGCGTCCCATGTTCGACGACACCTTGCTGCGCCGCTGGGACATCGACCGGCGCAAGCTCCCGCCGGGGTCGCTTCTCATCAACGAGCCGGTTTCCTTCTATGCGGTCAACAAGACCGCCTTTTGGACCGGCTCGCTCTTCGCTCTCTTCGTGGTCTCCGCGCTCGCGGCGCTGTATTTCAACAACGACAGAAGAAGACGGCTCGAGCGCGAGTTGCAGTTCACCGAGGAGCGGTTCCGGCTCCTGTTCAACAGCGCCGGAGACGCCATCTACATCCATGACTTCGATTTTCGCATCCTGGAAGTGAATCAATCGGCCTGCGACCGGATGGGGTATAGCCATGACGAATTCATGGAACTTACCCTTAACGACATCAACTCGCCGCAGCAGCGCGAGAAGCTCCCGGAGCGCCTGGATGCGCTAAAGCGAGAAGGACGCGCCCTGTACGAGTCGGAGCATCGGACCAAGGACGGCACCGCGGTTCCCATCGAGGTGAGCAGCCGGCTCATCGATTACCTGGGGCGCCCCGCTATCCTCAGCGTCGTGCGCGACATATCGAAGCGCAAACTCGTGGAGCGGCGCGAGAGCACCAGGCTCAAGATCCTTGAGCAGATGGCGACCGGGGCGAGCTTGGAAGAGCTTCTGGTCTGCATCGTCGGCTTCGTGGAACAGGAGAGCCCGGGTGCCCTCTGCTCCGTGCTTCTCGCCAACGAAGAAGGGACCCAGCTCATGCACGGCGCGGCGCCGAGCCTTCCGCCTGAGTACAACCGGGCGGTGAACGGGCTCAGGATCAGGGAGGGGATGGGATCGTGCGGGACCGCGGCATTTCTGAAGCGGCGGGTCATCGTCGAGGATCTGGAGGCCCATCCCTATTGGAAGGGATTCCGGCCGGCGTTTGAAGCAGGGCTCAAGGCCTGCTGGTCGGAGCCGGTGCTGTCGGTGGACGGAGAGCTCCTCGGCACCTTCGCGGTTTACTATCGGAGCTGCCGCAGCCCCGGCGATGCCGAGCTTGCCCTCATCGAGTCGGCCGCGCACATGGCTAGCATCGCCATCGGCCGGGTGCGCAGCGATGAGAGCCGCTTCCAGCTCGAAGAGCAGATGAGGCAGATGCAGAAAATCGAGGCGATCGGGCAGTTGGCAGGGGGACTCGCCCACGACTTCAACAACCTGCTCACCCCGATCTTCGTCTACGCCGACATCGCCAGGAAGAGCATGGCGGCTGATGATCCGAACTGCAAGAAGCTGGAAGGGATCCTCTCCTCCGCGCACAAGGCGGCCGACCTGACGAAGAAGCTGCTGTCCTTCGGGCGCAAGCAGCGGCTCAACATGGAGGTCCTCGAACTGAACGAGGTGATCCGGGCGCTCCTCGATCTGATGCAGCGCACCATAAGGGCGAACATCGAGATCAGAACCAACCTGACCGATTTCGGCGCCTGGATCTTTGCGGACCGGGGGCAGGTGGAGCAGGTCCTGATCAACTTCGCGGTGAACGCCCAGGACGCCATAAAAGGGAATGGGACCATCGTGATCGAGACCGGGAACGTGCTCCTGGACGACGAGTTCGTGAGGGTGAACCCGGGCACCAAGCCGGGCCCCCATGTTCTCCTTTCCTTCGCCGATAACGGCTGCGGGATGAAGGAGGAAGTGCTGCAGCACATTTTCGAACCTTTCTACACCACGAAGCCGGTGGGTGAGGGGACGGGGCTTGGGCTCGCCACGGTCTACGGCATCATCAAGCAGCACAACGGTTGCATCAAGGTGAAGAGCAGGGTGGGGCACGGCTCCTCGTTCCGGGTCTACTTCCCTGCTTGCGCCGCCGAGGCGAGCGCGGGAGCGCCGGCCGTGGAGGTCGCCCGGAAGGTCGAAAGTAAGGACAACCGCGCCACCATCCTCATCGTCGACGACAACGAGGCGATCCGTGAGATGGCCGTGGAGCTCCTGCAAGCGTCGGGTTATCGGGTTTTGGTTGCTGAGACGCCAGCCCGGGCGCAACAGATCGCCGGGCAGCCGGGAACTGCCATCGACCTGCTCGTCACCGACGTGGTCATGCCGGAGATGAGCGGTCCCGAGCTTTACGAGCGCCTCGCCGCGGGCATCCCGGACCTGCCGGTACTGTACATCTCCGGCTACACCTTCGACGTCGAGGTGCACAACCCGCAGCAGCACGACCGCGTCAGTTTCATCCCGAAGCCTTTCACATCGGAGCAGTTCCTTGCCGGCATCGAAAATGCCGTCACGGATGCCGCCCGCCGCTAACTCTGCAAGCACCGTTGCGTCAACGAAATAGTGTGTCCACGGAGTGCCGCAGTTGACCTCGCGCTCCCCCCTTTGCGAAGGGGGGCTGGGGGGGATTTGCCTTTGCTCCCGGTATGGCCGGTTCAATAATTGTTTAAGCACCACGCAGAGTGTGCAATGGACTCTTCAGCGGGTGCTTGTGTGTAATGAAAGGCTAAATCCCCCCTGCCCCCCCTTCGCAAAGGGGGGAACTTGCCGCCATGCTCACTGCTTCGAGGCTAACGCACACACGTTTCCCAGGAATTCCCGGAAGAACCTTTGCGAAGGGGGGGCGGGGGGGATTTGCTCTTTGCTCTGCAGTCCCAGCCGCTCACATTCCAAGTAGTAGCTCTACTCGTAGACGGTACATTGACAGTTGCTCGGCACCTGGCGTCTGCCTGACTATGGCCGCTTCAGCAGGTGCTTGCCTGGTCCAACCAAGGCAAATCCCCTCTGTCCCCCCTTCGCAAAGGGGGGAACGTTTGGGCATGCTCTCTGCTCCGACGAGTAACACCAATGTCTCCCCGGAATTGCCTGAAGAACTCTCTTTGAAGCGGAACCGCCCCTTCACCTGTCTGTGTCATGCCTGAGTGGAAAGTTCTGGTACTATTCTAACGGTAACTTTCCTCTTGAAGTAAATATGGCATGACTACCAAGTGCGAGGGCTGAGATGGATCTGAAGAAAACACATTCAGTTGTACTGAACGAAGGGGACCCCGAGCAAAAGCGGGCGGAGATCCTTGAGTATTTTCACGCGACCTTTTCCATTGACGAACTCCTCTATGACACGCTGAAGGATGACGGCGCCTTCTATCTGAGGGCGGACCGACTGCGTCACCCGCTCATCTTCTACTTCGGCCACACTGCGACCTTCTTCATCAACAAGCTCGTCATCGCGCGCGTCATCGAGAAGCGCATCAACCCGCGCTTCGAGTCGCTCTTCGCGGTAGGGGTCGACGAGATGTCCTGGGACGACCTGAACGAGGCCCACTACGACTGGCCGACCCGCGCTGAGGTGAAGGCGTACCGCGACCAGGTGCGCGAGCTCGTGGCGGGGCTCATCGCCACCCTGCCGCTCACCCTCCCCGTCACCTGGGAAAGCCCCTTCTGGGCCATCATGATGGGGATCGAGCACGAACGCATCCACCTGGAGACCTCCTCGGTACTGATCCGCCAGCTCCCCATCGACCGGGTGCGCCGCCTCGACTTCTGGGATGTCTGCCGCGACGCCGGTGAGGCGCCGGTGAACGAGCTTATCCCGGTGCCGGGTGGAAAGGTGGTGTTGGGGAAAGAGGAAGGGCACCCGCTCTACGGCTGGGACAACGAGTACGGCCGCCACGAGGCGGAGGTCGGCGCCTTCGCCGCCTCGAAGTACCTGGTCTCCAATCGGGAGTTCCTCGCCTTTGTCGAGGCGGGAGGTTACGGCGAGGAGCGCTGGTGGACCGAGGAAGGGTGGCGCTGGCGCACCTTCCGTAACGCCGAGCATCCGCTTTTCTGGGTGAAGCGCGGGGATGGGTGGGGGCTGCGTACCATGGCCGAGGAGATCGACCTCCCCTGGAACTGGCCCGTCGAGGTGAACTACCTGGAGGCGAAGGCATTTTGCAACTGGCTCGCGGCAAGGACCGGCAAGGCGATTCGACTGCCGAGCGAGGACGAGTGGTACCGCATGTACGACCTGGCGGGGATTGAAGACCCGCAGGGGTGGGGCGAGGTGCCAGGCAACATCAACCTTGCGTATTGGGCCTCTTCCTGCCCGGTGGACCGCTTCCGTTTCGACGCGTTCTACGATATCATCGGCAACGTCTGGCAGTGGACCGAGACCCCCATCTACGCCTTCCACGGCTTCAGGATCCATCCCTGGTACGACGATTTCTCCACGCCTACCTTCGACACGCGTCACAACTTGATCAAGGGAGGCTCCTGGATCTCCACCGGCAACGAGGCAACCCGCGAGTCGCGCTACGCCTTCCGGCGTCACTTCTTCCAGCACGCCGGCTTTCGCTACGTGGAGAGCACGCACGCAATCGAGCTGCACGATGACCCCTACGAGACCGACGCGCTGGCGGCGCAGTATTGCGACGCCCACTACGGGGCGGAGCACTTCGGCGTGCCCAACTTCCCCAAAGCGTGCGCCGAGATCTGCCTCGAGGTCGCCTCGGGACGCGCGACGGGGCACGCCCTTGATCTAGGCTGCGCCGTGGGGCGCGCGAGTTTCGAGCTCGCGCAGGGCTTCGGCGAGGTTACCGGCATCGACTTCTCCAGCCGTTTCTTCAGACTTGCGGCCCGGATGCAGGAGGAGGGGTACCTCCGTTACGCGCTTCCCGAGGAGGGGGACATCGTCTCCTACCACGAGCTTGGCCTGGAGGAACTGGGGCTTGCCGGGGTGCGTGACCGGGTGAGCTTCTTCCAGGGAGACGCCTGCAACCTCCCCGATAAGTTCACCGGCTACGACCTCGTCTTGGCGGCCAATGTTCTGGACCGTCTCTACTCGCCGCGCCGCTTCCTCACCGGGATCCGCGGACGGCTGAACCCGGGCGGTCTCCTGGTCCTCGCCTCCCCCTACACCTGGCTCGAGGAGTACACGAAGAAGGAGGAGTGGCTCGGGGGGTACCGTGAGGCGGGTGAGCCGGTCTGGACTCTGGACGGGCTTAAGGCCGAGCTCGAGCCGTATTTCCGGATGCTGGGCGAGCCGCGCGACGTCCCGTTCGTGATACGGGAGACGCGCAGGAAGTTCCAGCACAGCATCGCACAACTAACCGTATGGGAGCTTAAATGACGAGAAACTTCGACTTCGACGAGATCATCGACCGGCGCGGCACCGCGAGCGAAAAGTGGGACAAGTACGAGGGGCGGGACATCATCCCGCTCTGGGTGGCGGACATGGATTTCCGCTCGCCCCCGCCGGTCATCGAGGCGCTGCACGAGCGGGTGAGCCACGGCGTCTTCGGCTACACCGCCCCCCCGGCGGGGCTCGCGGCCGCGGTGATCGCATCGCTCGAGGCGGAGTTCGACTGGCAGGTCAAAAAAGAGTGGATCACCTGGCTGCCGGGTCTCGTCACCGGCCTCAACGTCTCCTGCCGCGCCGTGGGTGAGCCGGGCGACGACGTCATCACCTTCACCCCGGTCTATCCCCCTTTCATGTCGGCCCCGCCCCTCTCGGGAAGAAACGTGATCAAGGTGCCGCTTGCCTGCGAGGAAGGGCGCTGGGGCCTAGACCTTGCCGCCCTCGAGGCGGCGGTGACCCCGAAGACGCGCGAGCTCCTTCTGTGCAGCCCGCACAACCCGGTGGGACGGGTCTGGAGCCGCGAGGAATTGACCGCGCTCGACGCCTTCGCCGCGCGCCACGAACTGGTGATCTGCAGCGATGATATCCACGCCGGGCTGGTCCTTGAGCCCGGTGTCGCCCACATCCCGATCGCCACCCTTTCCCCGGAGACGAGCCGGCGCACCATCACGCTTATGGCGCCGAGCAAGACCTACAACGTCCCGGGCCTTGGCTGCTCCTTCGCCGTCATCGAGGACGACACCCTCCGTCGCGCCTTCAGGAAGGCGATGGGGCGCATCGTTCCGCACGTGAATCTCCTGGGTTACACCGCGGCCGAGGCGGCCTTCCGGCACGGCGAGCCGTGGCGCCGGGAACTGGTCGAGTACCTGCGCGAAAACCGCGAGCTCGTGGAACGGGAGATGACCGCACTGGGACTCCCCGTGGCGCGGGTGGAGGCGACCTACCTCTCCTGGATCGACGTGCGGTCCACCGGGATCGAGGATCCGGTGGCGTTCTTCGAGAACGCAGGTGTTGGGCTTTCCGGTGGGAGCGACTTCGGGCTTCCCGGATACGTGAGACTCAACTTCGGCTGCCGCCGCGAACTCCTGCGGGAGGCGCTCAGGCGCATGAGGGTGGCCCTCGAGGGGGTGCCCGGGAGGTGACGTATGCTGAAACGGTTGCTGCCGCTTTTGTTTTTGCTGCTGTTTGCGGGAGTGTCGCAGGCAGCACCCAAGCCTGACGACCACGAGGCGTTGGCCGGGCTTAAGAGCGCGCGGGTCATCTTCGATGTCCGGGTCCCGGATATGGAGAGGCTCGTTTTCAACCTGGAGCTCCTCGCCGAGACGCTGGAAGGGATGAAGACCCAAGGGGTGCGCCCGGAGATGGTGGTTTCCTTCCGCGGGCCGGGGGTGAAACTGCTGACTGCTTCCGTGATAGACAAGGAGGCGATGGAGTTGATCCGGGGGCTGAAGAAACAGGGGGTACGTTTTGAGGTCTGCGCGGTGGCGGTGCGGGTCTTCAAGGCCGATCCCGCGCAACTGATCCCGGAGGTGAAGCTGGTGGGAAACGGGCTCACCTCGCTGATTGGCTACCAGAACAAGGGTTACGCGGTGATCAGCCTGAATTGATGTGGAAGGCTCACCCCCCGTAGCTTTTCCTGTGCGAAGGGGGTGAGGGCGTTGCCCCAGGATCGCTGCGCCACCTGAGGGTGCTTCTGGGCATTGCAGGGAGCCAATGATGTTTCTTGTCGCAGCAGAGAGCATGCCCTACGTTCCCCCCTTTGCGAAGGGGGGAGCGCGAAGTCACGTGCGGCGCTTCGTGGACACACTTAATCGTCGTTGCCCGAATTCCCGGATGAAGCTACCCGAAATCACCCGAAGATCCTGTTTTCCTGTTCCTGCACCCGGATGAATGTGGTCCGCTTGGTGAGCTCTTTTAGCGCCGAGGCGCCGACGTAGGTGCAGGCCGAACGCACCCCCCCGAGGATGTCGCGCACCGTTTCATCGATCGGTCCCCGGTAGGGGACTTCCACCGTCTTCCCTTCCGATGCCCGGTAATGGGCGACGCCGCCCGAATGCTTGTCCATCGCGGTCGCCGAGCTCATGCCGTAGAAGAGCTTGAACTGCCGCCCCCCGCGCTCCACCACTTGGCCGCCGCTCTCGTCGTGGCCAGCTAACATCCCCCCGAGCATGACGAAATCGGCCCCTCCCCCGAACGCCTTGGCGACGTCACCGGGGCAGGTGCAGCCGCCGTCCGAGATTATCCTCCCCCCGAGACCGTGCGCCGCGTCGGCGCACTCGATCACCGCGGAGAGCTGCGGGTAGCCGACGCCCGCCTTGACCCGCGTGGTGCAGACCGAGCCGGGACCGATGCCGACCTTCACGATGTCCGCCCCCGACAGGAGGAGTTCCTCGACCATCTCGCCGGTGACCACGTTGCCCGCGACGATGGTCTTCTCCGGAAAAGCGTCGCGCGCCCGCTGTACGAATTCGACGAAGCTCTCTGCGTAGCCGTTCGCGACGTCGATGCAGATGAACTGCAGCTTGGGATGATTGGCGATGATGGTGGAGAACTTGTCGAAATCGGCATCAGAGGTGCCGGTGCTTACCATGATGCGGTTGTAGATGTCGTCGCCGTGGTTGTGGTTTTCCAGCCAGGCGTCCCACTGCGCGATGGTGTAGTGCTTGTGCAACGCGGTCAGCATCCCGTGTTCCGCCAGCCGGTCCGCCACCTCGAAGGTGCCTGTGGTGTCCATGTTTGCGGCGATGACCGGCACGCCGGTCCAGTCGTATTTGCTATGCAGGAACCTGAAGTGCCGCTGCAGATCGACCTGCGACCTGCTTTTCAGGTTCGAGCGCTTCGGTCTGATCAGCACGTCGCTGAATCCAAGTTTTACGTCACTCTCGAGAAACATCTGGATGCCTCCGGTACTGTGTGAAATGCGGATCAGCCCTGTGTCGGACCAGTAAAGAGAGTACAGGAAAAAGGATCGAGCACAAGGAACGTGTGATTTCGCCGGGTTGGTTGAGTTTGGCGGGGTGCTGTGATAGAGTGCCGCCGGGGGTACTACGCATGCTCGATCACCGCCAGCGCCGTCAGCGCTGGATCATCTTTGGCATTCTGGCACTGATCTACATCCTCGTTTACTTCTACCGCGTCTCGCTCGCGGTGGTTGCCAAGGACGTCGCGCGTGACCTTAAGCTGACGCCTGCCGAGCTAGGCTCCCTCTCCAGTATCCTCTTCTATGTCTATGCCGCGGCCCAGATTCCGCTGGGACCGATGATCGACCGGCTGGGGAGCCGCGTGGTGATCAGCGGCTGCGGCGTGCTGACCGCTGTGGGGGGTGTCCTCTTCTCGCAGGCGTCCGGCATGGGACAGGCGCTCGTCGCGCGGGTTCTCATCGGCCTGGGGACCGCGTCGGTGCTCATGGCGACCTTCAGCCTCTTCAGCCACTGGTTCACCAAGCAGGAGTTCGGCAAGGCGTCCGGCCTAATGGTGGCGGTGGGGAACATGGGCAACCTGGCGGGAACGGCGCCGCTTGCCCTCGCCGTCTCCTGGATCGGCTGGCGCAACTCGTTTCTGACCGTCGGCGTGATGCAGGCGCTTGCGACACTGCTCGTTTTCCTGGTGGTAAAGGACCGGCCCGCTACTGCCTGTGAGAACACGACGAGCGAACCGGCGCCCCCGGCTATGGGGATGCTTGAGGCATGGAAGCGGATCACGAGCAACCGGGACTTCTGGCTCCTGGCCGGGCTCGCCTTCGCCTGGTACGGCTGCTATCTCGCGGTGCAGGGGCTTTGGGGCGGCCCATACCTGATGGAGGTGTTGAAGCTTACCCGGGAAGAGACGGGGCGGATGCTCATGTGCACCTCGATCGGCTTCATCTGCGGCAGCCTCGTCATCGACAGCATCGCCCGAAAGCTCGTGCGTTCCTACAAGAAAACCTTTCTCGGCGGGCAGATCATCCTGCTCATCCTGATGACGGCCTTCCAGGGGCCGCTCGACCACCTCTCTATGCCACTTCTGGCCGTCTTTTTCCTATGCCTCGGGCTCGCCGTTTCAAGCGGCGTGATGATCTACCCGATCAACCGGTCCATGTTCCCGGTCTCCATCGTCGGCACCGCCCTCACCTCGATCAACCTGTTCGTGCTGCTCGGAGCGGCGTCGGTGCAGCAGATCATGGGGGGGATCATCGATGCGGTCGGGAAGACGACGCCGGAAGCGACGGCGCAGGCTTTCCATTCGGCATTCCTTTTCCCGGTCGGCGTTCAGGCGTTGGCCGCGGCCATGTTCTTCTTCGCAAGGGATTACTGGGAAAAATAGATAAAAGGCAGGAGGGCTAAACGGCGAGGGCTTCCATTGCGGCGCGGAAGGCGTTCAGGTTCTTGGCGCGGGTGAGCTGCTTCAGCTCACGTTCGAGTTCCGGGTCTTCCACCTGGGAGACGACCCCCTTGATCTTGCCGAGCACCTGCATGTCGCCGCAAAAGAGCGCGCAGAAGCGGGGCAGGAGGTCGTTCAGGTAGCGGTGCAGCATGGCGCGCCGCTCCGTGGGATCCGGCTCGGCAGCGCGACCGCGCAGCCTCTCGAAGATCATCGGGTCGCCGACGCCGCCGCGCCCGAGCATGAGCCCCGCGGCACCGGTTTCCTCCAGGAGCTTAAGGCCGAAGGCGGTGCTCCGGATGTCGCCGTTGGCGATGACCGGGATGGAGGTCTGCCTGATCACCTTGGCGGTGACGGCGTGGTCGGCCAGCCCCTCGTACGCCTGGCGCACCGTGCGCGGATGCAGCACGAGGAAGTCCACGCGCGCCTTTTCGAAGAGCGGAAGGAGCGAGAAGATCTGCCTGGGATCTTCGTAACCCGCGCGGATCTTGACCGAGAACGAGCCGTGGATGGTCTCCCGCAGCGCCGGGATGATCTCCTCGAGAAGTTCCGGGCGCTTCAGCATCCCCCCTCCGGTCAGCCCGCTGGTCATGCGACCGTAGGGGCATCCCATGTTCAGGTTGATGTGCACCGCCCCCGCGTTCTGCGCCGTCCTGGCTGCAGCGACCAGCGCGTCGCGCCCGTGCCCGATCAGCTGCACCACGAGTGGCACGCCGTTCTCGGCAGGTGCTATCTCGCGCAGGTCGCCCGGCATGAGGAGCTTTTTCTCGGATTGGGAATTCACCCGCATGAATTCGGTCCACACCACGTCCGGACGCACCCAGGTGGTGAACGCCTCGCGCAGGGCGCGGTTGGTGAGCCCCTGCATCGGCGCGAGCATGAGCGGTTTATCCCCGGGATTCCAGGGGAGGACGTGCTTCGTTTGCGGTTCGGAGGTGGGAATGCTTGCTTCTGAGGTCGGCATGTTCATCGGGGATGTATCTTACGAGGGACTGGAAGGGGGACTTCCCCGATCGCTTCGTGCGACGGTTGATCCCCCTCCCGGTCTTCCTTCTTCAGGTATCTAGGCTATTTCGAGCAGTTCGATTTCGTAGGTGATGTCCTCGCCCGCCAGCGGGTGGTTTGCGTCGACCACGATGGCGCTCTCGTTCACCTCGACCACGACCACCTCTACAGGTTCGTCGTCCTCACCGGTGAGTTCCAGTTCCATGCCTACTTCCGGGACGATGTCGCCGGTCAGCTGCTCGCGGCTGATGGCGAAGACCTCGTCCTCGTCGTACTCGCCGAAAGCGTCAGCGGCGGGGATCACGATGGTTTTCTTCTCGCCGGGAGCCATGCCGACCAGGGCCTCCTCGATCTGCGGGAAGAAGTCCTCGTTGCCGATGGTGATGGGGAGCGGACCGGTCTCGTGGCAACCGCAGCCGTCGTCGTCGCAGCCGCAGTCATCATCGCAGCCGCAGTCGTCGTCTTCGCAGCAGCCGGCTTCCTTGATGGTGGTGTCGAAGACCGAACCGTCTTCCAGGCTTGCGGTGTAATTGATGAGAACTTTGTCGCCTTTTTTTGCAAATGCCATTTAATTTGTTCCTTCTGTGGGGTTGATATCTAGCCCGTGGCTATTCAGGGGGATGTTACGTGGGACGCCCCCCGCTCGTCCAGTAAAATCTCTCACGGGTTCTTTTTTTCTCGACGGTTCTGCACTTTGCGTCACTCGCCTGGCGTGGTACGCGAGGCTTTACAGTGTGAGTGGCAATGTGAAATCATTGAATAAAGGGGGGAAGGAGGACCGGCCATGATGGAACCGAGGAAGAAAGTGACCATTGAAGAGCGTAACTCCAGGTTCAGGGCCCTGGGCGTCGATGATAACTTGCTCGGGCACTGGCATACCCTGTTCGAAAGAGAGAACCCCTCCGGCCATGAAAGCTTCCAAGAGTGGCTGGGGCTGCCCGAGGAGCGGACCGCCCAGGTGTGCTCGAAATCCGCTGAATCAAAGAAATGAACCGAGAAGTAACCTGCCTGCGGGGCATCTCCCGGGAGAGCGAAGCTGCCCCCGGGAGAAAATCGCCCGTCACCCTTTGCCTTTAGTTAAGTCTCCAGGTTGTCAGTTGTATCACTTGCTGAGCTTCTTCACTGCAAAGCTGTAGCACTGCAGGTAGGTGAGGATGGTGAGCAGGAAGCTGTAGATGATGATGCTCAGTATGAAGGGGTCCGCGGGTGCAGCCAGTGAGAAGATGAAGTAGAAGCCCAGGGTGGAAATCTTGGTGATGTCGGCCCAGCGTTTCTTTTTGGAGAATTCTTTAGATTCCCGTTCGCTCAGTTCCCTGTCGATCAACGAGAAATCGCGCTCGGCTTCCTTGGCCGCGAAGCGGTAGATCGGGTAGAAAAGCAGGAGCTGGATCACGAACGCGGCGACCACGCCGTTCATGAACCGATACCCTCTATTCAATGCCAGCAGATGGTGCTGGAACTTCACCGCGGTGTACACCAACAGCGCGATAAGTCCGAACTGCGCCACGGTGAATATCTTGACGGTCTTGTTGATCTTCTTCTGGTCCAGGATAGCCGGCATGTCGTCTCCTTTGGTCGGTGTTGCCTGCTGCAGCCTCAGCTTGCAATAACATAACAAATAAAATATTGTTTTACAAGTTTCCAGTCTGGACGATAGGTGACTATCTTTTTGGATTGAACCGCCACGTGGAATCTAGTAAGTTGTAGCGACTTCGCGCCGTGGGGGCGCCGGCAGACCGACGTATCCTGTTTTATTGGCGGTTTTATGGGGGCGTGTCCCCCGTCAAGATGGCGCAATAGGAGGCCCTTTAATGGATGTGACATTGAACGGAATCGAACTGCGGGTGCTGGGCTCCCTTATCGAGAAGGAGCTCACCACCCCGGAATACTACCCTCTTTCCCTGAACGCACTGGTGAACGCCTGCAACCAGAAGTCGAACCGCGACCCGGTGCTGAACCTCGACGAGGCCGAGGTGACCGGCGCCCTCGACTCGCTCCGTTTCAAGCAGTTCGCCCTCATCTCGGGCACCGGTGGGCGCGTCGCCAAGTACCGTCACACCCTGGTGGAGAAGTTCCGCTTCTCCCCGGCGGAACTCTCCGTGCTGTGCGAGCTGATGCTGCGCGGCCCGCAGACCGTCGGGGAACTGAGGACCCGTGGTGAGCGGATGCATCCTTTCGCTGACCTGGCCGAGGTGGAAAGTGTGCTGCAGGATCTCATGGAGCGGACTCCTTCCCTGGTGGTCCGCCTGCCGCGCCAGCCTGGCCGCAAGGAGTCGCGCTACTGTCAGCTCTTCGCAGGCGAGCCGGACCTGAGCGAAGCGGCGGTGCCTGAAGCCCCGCGCAACAGCGGGGGCGACGACCGGATCGCCAAACTGGAACAGGAGGTGGCCGATCTACGCGAGGAAGTGGCGGCCCTGCGCCTCACCATCGATGAATTCAGGAAATCTTTCGAATAGGAGTGCTGTCATGACTGTTTCCAGGGAAGAGCTTGCCACCAAGGTGGACATCACCGACTGGCTGTCGCTCAGGGCCCATCTCGAACGGGGTGGCGTCATCATCGTGGACCCGCTGCTGGAGCTTGCCGAGGTGGGGAGCACGCTGGCCGCCGACGATGTGAAGACCGTCGAGCGCTGGCTCTCCTCCGCGCTTCTCACCAAGCCGTCGCTCGAGCAGATTCGCACGTGGGACGCGGAGGACGGGAGGACCTTCAAATGCCTGATTATTTCTCCCTACGTTTTGATCCAGGAACCGGCCCCGGCAGCGGGGTAGAAGGAGGCGGCATGGAAAACGAGCAAGGAGCGGGTGTCAGCTGTTCGCATTGCAGCGCGGTCTGGCAAAAGAAAGGCACCACCAACTGCTGGAGCGGCGACCCGGCGGTAGCCCCGCCGCACCCGGGAAACTGTCCTGCCGGGACGCACGGCGAGGTGATCGCTGAGGCACTCGAGCTGATGAAAGGTGAGGGGGAAGACGCGAAGATGGCCTTTGTGGCGGCACGTGTCGAGGGGCTTTGCTACCAGCCCATCCCGGGAAGCGACGCGGTGAACGCACGTTGGACCCGCGTCGAGGACACCATCGCCTTTGCAAAGCTGATGGGGTACCAAAAGATCGGCATCGCTACCTGCATCGGGCTTCTGGATGAGTGCGAGAGGCTGGTCGCCATCCTGAAGGCACAGGGGTTCACGCCGTACAGCGTCTGCTGCAAGGCGGGGAGCATCGACAAGAACGATCTGGGACTCGCCGAGAGCGACAAGGTGCGCCCGGGGACCTTCGAGCCGGCGTGCAACCCGATCGCCCAGGCCGAGATCTGCAACGGGCTTGGGACCGACATGAACATGATCGTTGGCCTCTGCGTAGGGCACGACATGCTCTTTAACAAGTACTCGAAGGCCCCGGTTACCACCCTGGTTGTAAAAGACCGCGTCACCGGCCACAACCCCGCCGCCGTCCTGTACGGCCAGAATTTCTATTATAAGAGGCTGCAGAAGGGGCCCATGGTGGTGGAATAGGCCGGACTTCAAAAGATTACAGGGCCCAAAGCCCGTCCATCATCGCGATGGATGGGCTTTTTTATTTTTGACGCACCCTTCGGAAGTGCTGCTTACGGTGTCGGTTTTTTGACAAGGGGGAAGGCCGCGGGCTGTCTCAGGCAGAATCTGGTCCGTCGATAAGGCCTCGGGAAAATTGTTAATATTAAAGGCCTTTCACCGGTCGATATGGTGATTTTACGTCACTTTGATGTCAGTAATGATCATTTTTTACGCGATAAACCCCAGAAATTATACATATTTTACGGCTTGACCTGGCCGATACCCCGCCCCCCGCCCTCTCTCCTGTCGGAAAGTTGTGCCATCAGACGGCATGCATGGTGAAAGAGGCCTCCCCTATATCGGCCGCAACAAAAAACCCGGCAAGAAAGCCGGGAACCAAACCAGAAGGGGGAAACACCATGTCAACCAGCGAGATTTCTTTAACAGCAGGAATGAGGACCAACCTACTCAACCTGCAATCGACCAGCAAACTCCTGAACAGAACGCAGGAGAGGCTTTCCTCGGGCAAGCAGGTGAATAGTGCACTCGACAACCCGACCAACTACTTTGCCGCGCAGAACGCCAGTCAGCGCGCCAGCGACCTCGCCGACCGCAAGGACGGCATGGCGGAGGCGGTGCAGACCGTTTCCGCAGCCAACGCTGGCATTACCGCCATCACTGGCCTGATCAACGCAGCAAAAGGTATCGCACAATCCGCCCTATCCACCAGCGACACCACGACCAGGTCCACGTTGGGGTCCCAGTATTCAACAATCCAGTCCCAGATCGACAACATCTCCTCGGACTCCGGGTACCGCGGCCTCAACCTGCTGAGCGCAACCAACACCTTGACCGTCAACTTCAATGAGAACGCAAGCTCCAGCCTCAACGTCGTCGGCTTCCTCGCCAACTCCACCGGTCTGAGCCTCGGTGGCGTCACCAGCAACTGGCAGACCAACGCCAACATCACTACCGACACGGCGAAGATGGACACCGCGATCTCGACCCTCAGGACCAACACCCAAACCCTGGCTGCGAACCTGAACGTCATCACTATCCGTCAGAACTTCACGGACTCGATGATCAACACGCTGCAGACCGGCGCCGACAACCTGACACTGGCCGATATGAACCAGGAAGGCGCCAACATGCTGATGTTGCAGACCCGTCAGAGCCTGGGTACCACCTCGCTGTCCATGTCTTCACAGGCAGCGCAGTCGGTCCTCAAACTCTTCTAAACCTCAACCCGTTCCGGAGGGGGAGCCCCCCTCCGGAGCGACCTTTGGTCCCCCGCCAGCCCCACTGTTTAATCCCTTCGCAAGCAGCTTTTCTTTTCGTGATTATTTATGACCTTTCGCGGTACAACGTCCACATTCCTCTCCCTCCGGGAGAGGGGGACTAGCGGAAGATCGACGCCTACCAGGTTTTTCTGACGGTATTTTGACGGATGGCGCACCTTTGTTGAGGTGCCGGTGTCAGGATCGGGAGCGGAAAGTCTCCTCCCTGCGGTGTGTCGCCCCGTTCGGGCTAAGGACGCTCGAGAAGAGGACGAAGTCGTTGACGGTGAATGGCGGAAAGCTGAGCGGGCGATGCTTTGCCTCGAAAAGCTTCACCGCGGCTGAAGCGTTTTCCTTTATGCGGGCGATCGTTATGTGTGGTGAAAAGCGGCGCTCCTCCGGTACGATGCCGACCCCGGCTACAGCCGTTTCGATGCCCTGCTGCAGTTCGAGAAGTGGGCGCGATTCTTCGAGGCCGATCCACAGTACCCTCGGCTGCCCGTGGGGAGGGAAGTGCCCGACCCCCTGCACGGTGAGCGGAAAAGGTGCGAAGGCGATCGCGGCCAAGGCTTCCTTGAGTCTGGCCGTCTCTTTTGCCTGCACGTCTCCAAGAAAGCGCAGGGTGAGATGTATCTGGTCCGTCGGCACCCAGCGCATACCGGGTAGATCACAGCAAAAGGATGAGAGAGTCTCCTTGATCTCATCGGGTAGTTCGATCGCTATGAAAAGCCTAGCCACGATTCCTCCTGTCAGCGTGAAGCTCTGTTTGCCGTCGACGCAAAAAAATGGTTGACTAACCAGGGCGGGAATGCTAAACAGTATAGCTTTGGTGATCTGAAAGTAAAGGCGCCCATCTAATGCTTGACGCTAGATACTTACGTGAAAATCTGGATACAGTCGAAGCACGGCTCAAGACAAGAGGCGAGGGGATTAGCCTTGTCCGCTTCAAGGAGCTGGACGAGCGTCGTCGCGAACTCCTGCTGCAGAGCGAAACGCTCAAGGCGCTGCGCAACAAGGTCACCGAAGAGATCGCCCGACTCCAGGACAAGAGCCAGGCCGGGGATAAAAAGGCGCAGATGCGCGAGGTCTCCCAGCAGGTCAAGGGGATCGACGAAGAACTGAAGGGCGTGGAAGAGGAACTGCAATCCTTCCTCCTTACCGTCCCGAACATACCGAATGAGACGACCCCGGTGGGTAAGTCCGAAGAAGAGAACGTGGTGGTCCGCCTTGAAGGTGAGATCCCGAGCTATTCTTTCGAGCCGAAACCGCACTGGGAAGTGGGTGAGGACCTCGGCATACTGGATTTCGAGCGCGGTGCCAAGCTTACAGGCGCGCGTTTCACCCTCTATAAAGGGGCCGGTGCAAGACTCGAAAGAGCGCTCATCAACTTCATGCTGGACCTGCATACCGGCGAGCACAATTATATTGAAATGCTCCCGCCCTTTATGGTAAACAGGGACAGCATGACCGGTACGGGCCAACTGCCCAAGTTTGAGGAAGATCTCTTCCATCTGGAAGGGGTCGATTTTTTTCTCATCCCCACGGCTGAGGTTCCGGTAACCAACATCCATCGCGGCGAGATCCTCAAAGGATCCGACCTGCCGATTTCATACTGCGCCTACACCCCCTGCTTCCGTAAAGAAGCCGGTTCGTACGGCAAAGACACCCGCGGCCTGATCAGGCAGCACCAGTTCAACAAGGTCGAACTGGTCAAGTTCACCTCCCCCGAGGAATCCTACCAGGAGTTGCAGAAGCTGCTCGGCCACGCCGAGGAGGTGCTGCGCAGGTTGCAGATACCTTACCGGGTCGTGGAACTGTGCACGGGTGACATCGGTTTCTCCGCCGCCAAGACTTTCGATATCGAGGTTTGGCTGCCGGGGCAGAACTGCTACCGTGAGATCTCCTCCTGTAGCTGTTTCGAAGATTTTCAGGCGCGTCGGGCCGGAATTCGTTTCCGCCCGGATGAGAAGGCGAAGCCGGAATTTGTCCACACGCTGAACGGCTCGGGCCTCGCAGTTGGCAGGACCCTTGTGGCGGTGCTGGAGAACTACCAGCAGGCCGACGGTTCGGTGCTGATCCCCGAGGTGCTCAGGCCCTACATGGGCGGAGTGGAGCGCATCAGCTAGGCTTTGGAGGAATGGCCGAGTGGTTGAAGGCGGCGGTCTTGAAAACCGTTGAACGAAAGTTCCGTGGGTTCGAATCCTACTTCCTCCGCCAATAGGTTTTAGTAGCACAAATAGCAGTACGGTTTGAAACGGAGAGCTGGCCGAGTAGGTCGAAGGCGCACGCCTGCTAAGCGTGTATACTGGGAAACCGGTATCGAGGGTTCGAATCCCTCGCTCTCCGCCATTTTTTTGCAGCACGCAGTGCCTTGAAGGTTGTTGCGGTCAGCGGAGGTTTTGGTGAAGGTATTGCTGAAACTGCTGGTTTTATCCCTGGTGGCATTATCTTTAGCAACAGGATGCAACGATAAGGGAAAGCAGAAACCGGAAGCAAACAGACCACGCCCGGCAAGGGCTCCGTCGGTTGTCGTGGTTCCAGATCAGGTGAAAGGCAAATGGAAGGCGGTCCAGATCCGGGTTGCCGACAAGAACGCCCACCTGAAGAAGGTTTACACCCTGAACATAGGTTCCGACTTCAAGCTTCCCGGATCGGATCTGACACTCAAGGTGGAAACGTTCCTGCCGCACTTCGTGATGGAAGGTACTACCCTCACCTCCCAGTCGAACGACCTGGTGAACCCAGCGGCACAGCTGGTGATCCGGGAGAACGGGAAGGAGATCTACAAGGGGTGGCTGTTTTCGCTGTACCCCACCGCGCATGCCTATCAGCATCCGCAATACGGTTTCACTCTGGTCGACTACATGCCGGCCAGTTGATAAAGAATGCGCTCGTAGCTCAGCTGGATAGAGCAACGGACTACGAATCCGTAGGTCGGGAGTTCGAATCTCTCCGAGCGCGCCATAAAAAGAAGCACGCAGTAAAAGTACAGTTTGCGCCCGTAGCTCAGCTGGATAGAGCACAAGACTACGAATCTTGGGGCCGGGCGTTCGAATCGCTCCGGGCGCGCCATTAGAAACAAGGACTTACGATGATCTCGTAGGTCCTTTTTTCGTTTCAAAATGGTCATAGGGGGGCCCTAGGGTCATCGTAGGCACCACGATAGCAGCACTTTTCCTCTCAGCCCCCTTGCGACAAACTCATGTGCGAGTGGATTTTGTCAAGACACTCCCCTGCCAACCGGAGATATGGCTTCACCACGGTAGTAGGGGCAGTCGACTTCCCAACCTCTGGCGGAAATCCTGGAACCAGCATGCGACAACCTGCAACGGACCCGTGCAGCGTGGCAACGAGCACGTGCTGATCCGAATTCCGTCCCTGACAACTTGCAACGTGCACGTGGTGGCCTGTCATGCGTCTGTGGCAATTTGAAACGAGCGCATGCCAGCCTGAGACGTGCCAGTGACGATTTCAAATTTGGACATGGCAATTCGAAAAGTGTGCATGCAGGCGCGAAACATGCGCGTGGCAACGTGAACGGTGCGGGTACTGACCTCACACCTTCCGTAACTATCGAAAGCGTGCCCGTCCTAACGTGAAACCTCCCCGTGGCAATCTGAAACGAGGACGGATGAAACTGGAACGCCGCCGTGCGAGGTGGAAACATGCACGCCTGAAGGGTGGGAGGCTATGAAGTTGATTGGTGGGAGAACCGGGAGGGATACACAAAGGGGATACCTGAATGGTATCCCCTAACGCCTGCGTTGTGCGGAGTTGCTAAAGCTTGCGACCGGGGGGCGGCGGATCGAGTTGCTCCGGTCGAACGATGTCATCAGGAAGGGGTCTGCTCGGTGTCCTGAACGTCGGAATCTTCAGAAGTCTTATGGGGCACGTTCGCCCTGGTGGGATTCCTCCGTTCCTTGGTGAGATCGAACCCCGAGATGACAAGTATCTCCGGATTACGCACGGCAGCCGCCTCCAAAACCGAGGCGATCTCGTCCATGTAGTCGATTAACTCCGGCTGGAGCATCTCCCGCTCTGCGATATCAAGCCTGCTGGAGTAGAGGGAGGCCCTTTGGTAAACCTCGTGGTACTTTGCCGCCAGGGTCAAAAACAAGGGCAGCAGTTCCGGATGCGCCGCCCATATCGACCCCGGAATCCTAGGGTTGTCGGTCAGGCACTTCCACACCCTCAGCATGATGTTGTAGAACCTGCTCGGACTCTTGCATCGATAGGTTCTCAGGATCCTACAGTACCGAATCATCGCTACCTCCTTTACCCAGGCTGGGTTGCCGGTTGTTGCATCTTTGAATATTAGAAAAAACACATCGCAAGTGTACGCAGGCAATCCACTTTTTCAAGCGGCGGGAAAAGCGAAAATCTCTTTTTAAGAACTAAAGCGAAAGGGACCGGCACCTGCGATACTTCAACGTGCACACAAACGGGAGTTTTCGACAGCCCGTAAGGCCTGTTTCGCTGGAGACGGCTTCTTTCCGACGGGGAAGGGAAAAAAGAGGGCCCGTTGCCGGGCCCTGATTGCATGGGAAAAAGATGAGACTGTTAGCCGGGAAGAATCCCTATCCTGAGATTACGCTCGGGACGGGTGAAGCCGTGGCACATGGAGCAGTCGATCTGCTTATCCTTGACGTGCTTGTCGTGCATGCTGATGTAGTCCAGGGAATGGACGTCCTTGAAGCTGTGGCACTGGGTGCAGGTGGTGGTCGCCGTCCCCTTGATACCGTAGCCGAGGGTATTGACGAGTTTCAGCTGGGTGGCGCCGGCGTTCGGATGGCAGGCGGCGCATGCCAGGGTGTTGCCGGAGGCCGCCGGGATCTGGTGGTTCAGCAACTGGTATTCATCGGTGGTGACGGTGGTATAGGGGGTTGTGCTGGACAGCCCGAGGTAGACGAGGCCGTCCCGCACCGCGTCGTCATAGAGACCGGTGGCGAAGAACTTCGCGGTGGAGATGGGGACGATCTTGCCGCTTGCGAGCGCTTGGGTCGCTGTCTTGTACTTGAAGGGGTAGAGTTTGGTGCCTACGCCGTCGGTGATGGCGCCCACCGGACGGGATATCTTGTAGGCGCCGGTAGCGGCGTCGAGAACGGCGGTGTTGAAGGTGTTGTTGCCCCAGCTCTTGCCGTTCCAGAAGGCGTATTTGGGGATCAGGTTGTTGGCCTTGGTCGGTACCGGCTCGTAGCGGTTCAGAGTCGAGTTCCATTCCGCGGAGACCCAGGTACGGTGGGTTTCTGTGGCTTCGCTGGCTGCCGAGTCGCCGGCGTTCTTCGCGTATTTGGCGAGGTGGCAGGTCTGGCAGGCGACGCGGGATTGATGGCGGTTCACGTACTCGTTACCGTGGCTGGAGGTGGTGCTGGTCTTGGTGGGGTGACAGGTGGTGGTGGCGCAGGCCATCTGGACAGTGGTGTCCTGCGGCCTGAGATCGGTGCCGCGGCCGGCGACCCGGTGCGCACTGAAGGTGTGGCAGGCCTGGCAGGCGAGATTGCCCCCGTTGCCGGTTGCCATGTGGGTATCGTAGAGGATGTCTGCCGTGGTCCCGCTCGCAAGGGCGATGTCGCCGCGCTTAACCGCGTCGCCGCCCCCCGCTTTGGCGTGGCAGCCGAGGCAGTTCTTGCGCACCGGTTTTATGGCGGCCTTTTGCACCACGAGGTTCATGTTAAGGCCTGCCGCCGGTTCGAAGAGCCCGGTGGTCGCGTTACGCACGCGGGAATATGGTGCGTTCACGGTGTCGTTGTGACAGATCAGGCAGTCGATGGCGGCAAGCTGCGCCGCGGTCGGGTTGCTGGTGGCCACAGGTTTGGCGCCGGTCCCGACATGGCAGGCGCCGCAGGGGCCCCAGTTCCCCTGGATGTTGATGCAGTAGGCGTTGAGGGCGCTCGATCCGTCGACGGCGTCGATCTTTCCCTGTGTGGTCGGGCCTGTGGTCATCTCGGCGGCGGAACCCTTCCACTGGTAGTGGACCGATTGGTACATAGCCTTAGCCTGCGTCGTGTGGCAGGAGCTGCACATGGCGTACCCTGTCCAGGTCAGGGTCGGGTGGGTGAGACCGAACGCGGTGCCGACCAGTGCCAGCAGGGTACTGCCGATACTGCACAGTGCTACGATGCTTTTTTTCATCCGTTGCTTCCTCCTTTGGGTATGGCTGCCCCGGTCAAGAAGATGGGGGCAGTAAGGCACTGACGTGCCAAACATGATGGATAGGGGAAGTGCGACAGGGTGGATAGCATGACCTGTACCAGCGGTACGCGCCAAGCGATGATAAGCAATAATGATTTTCGTATAACCGGATCTGGTCAGGGATTGCGGGGGATAAGTTTTTACGGTGAGGGAACGGCGCAGCGGTGCGAGATTGCTTTTTGGGTGAAAGTACCCATGGTATGGGTTAAACGGCCTAGGGTGTGGTGGGGCGATCGGCCCATGATGGTCAAGAACGCAACAGGCCCTTGGGGGCGGCCGCTTTCTCTCGCTTTCGTCTGCAGCGGAACGTTTGAAGCGGCTTCTGCATCAGCTCCACGGGCACGAGATCTGATGCGGTAGAAGGCGATCCGGCCAAAAAAACGTAATCACGATCTTTTTTGTTGCAGCGGCATCAGGGAAAGATTTGGGTGAGAGTCGGAAAAGGGACAGGGGGCCATCTTCTTCACGCTGACGTAAGTATCAGCTCTCAAAACCATTCCTTTCACAGGACCAGTCATCACACTGGTCCTTTTTTATTCTCTTTATTGATGTCTCACTCATTTTCTTCTATACTGCCCCGATTGTTCACCGCTCATACTGCACAAGGAGGAAGTAATCATGAATGTGGCGATAGTCCATAAGGCGAATGTGAAGGACGAGGTGCTGGACGCCCTCGCGAAGGATGTCCCTTCCATCATTTCAGGGTTACTAGAAATCCGCGGCGGCAAGATGGCTATCCTCAAACCGGAGCAGATCTCGCTGCAGTTCTCCCAGGGGAGCTCCCGTGACATCGGCGCCGACCTGCGCATCATCGTGCTCGCGCGCAGCCTCGGGCCCCGTACCGCCGTAGAGAACAAGCTGGCGGGAGCCATTCTCGAGAAGGTGGTAGCTTTGGTGAAGGGCGCGGGCGCCGACTGCTCGGTCACCGTCCGTCTCTATCTGACCGAAATCGGCGCCGCAGAGTACATCCCCGCCTAGTGCGAACATCACACAGTAAAACCGACGGAAAAAGGGCCAGCTTAACTGGCCCTTTTTCGTTTCCGGAAGAACTTTCCTCAGGGGTGTCGCAACGAGCTAATTTTCCCAGAAGAACAGCCGAAGAGTGACAATAAGTCTGTTGGGAGAACAAGAAGTGCATAAGACTTATATGCTCAATTGCAATGTACCTTGTGTATGATACGCTTCCCGGCATTACAAAGGACTCCAACTATTTGCATTTAACGAAGTAATAGTTGTGAGATTCGATCGCGTAGTCTCAATTGCCATGTCTCACTGCAGTACCGACGCATGGGTTTAATATTAGGCATTGACAATAATAATAAAATATTAAATGATCCGTTACCTATCAGGCCATTTCGGCCACCCGCTTGATACATCGCCACGCCTTCTTCCCCGGTCTCGTTGTTACGACTAGCCGGCACTGGTACAGAGGAAGTGGATTGCTGGAGGAAGACGATGACAAGAAACCGTTGCAGGCTTCTGCTGCCCCTGGCCGGCTTGCTGCTCTCCCTAATCTGTGGGACGGCGCGCGCGGATGACGCCGCCGAGCCGCCCGCCCCGGATCTCGGCGCGCTGGACCTGGAGCAGCTCACCAACCTGAAGGTAGAAAAGGTGTACGGCGTCTCCAAGTTCGAACAGGTGGTGACTGAGGCGCCGGCGTCGGTCACCGTGGTGACCTCGGACGAGATCAGGCATTACGGCTGGCGCACCCTGGCGGACGTGTTGAAGGCGACGCGCGGCTTTTTCGTCACCTATGACCGCAACTACAGCTACATCGGGACGCGCGGCTTCAACCGCCCCGGCGATTACAATACCCGCGTCCTCCTCCTGCTTGACGGGCACCAGATCAATGACGTCATTTACGAGTCCGCCGCCATAGGGACCGAATTCATCCTCGACATGGCCCTCGTCGACCGCATCGAGATCATCAGAGGGCCAAGCTCCTCGCTCTACGGCGCAGGTGCATTTTTCGGCGTCCTCAACGTGATCAGCAAAAGCGGCAAGCAGTTGGACGGAGTCGAGGCGGCGGGAAGCTTCGGAAGCCAAAAGAGCGGTTCGGGACGCCTCACCTTCGGGAAGGCGTTCAACGGCGGGGAGTTCCTCGTATCCGGATCACGTTACGTTAGCCGCGGCGACGACCACCTCTTCTATCCTGAGTTCACGGCCGTCAACAACGGCATCGCGGAGAACATGGACCGCGACCGCAGCTATTCACTCTTCGCCTCAGGGCACCTGCGCGACTTCACCCTGACCGGCGCTCTCGTCTCGCGCGATAAGCGCATTCCGACCGCCTCCTTCGGCACCATCTTCGACGACCCTCGCACCAAGTCCACCGACCGGCGCAGCTTCCTCGATCTCAAATACGACAAGGCCTTCGAGGGGACCAGCGTTACCGCGCGGCTCTTCTACGACGAGTACCGCTTCATCGGCGATTTCGCATACGAGCGCGGGGCCGAGGATCCCACTTTTTATCCCGCAACCTACGTGAATCGGGACGATCACCTGGCACGCTGGTGGGGCGGCGAGGCGCAGGCAAGCCGACAGGTGCTCCCGAGGCTGCAGCTGACCGGCGGCGCGCGCTTTCGGGACAGCTTCCAACTGGAGCTCCCGAACGTAGACCTGGTCCCCGGGGGGCACAGCGTGGAAAACGACCACAGCGATCTGTTCTGGGCCCTCTTCGGGCAGGCGGAGCTGCGCATCCTGGATGAATTGATCCTGAACGCTGGGGTACGTTACGACCACTACGAAACCTTCGGCGGCGCGACAAGCCCACGCCTGGCGCTCATCTACACTCCCGTGGAAGGCACCGTCTTCAAGCTGATCTACGGCAAGGCGTTCCGGGCTCCCAACGCCTACGAGCTCTACTACAACGACGTCTTCAACGGTTACGCCACGAATCCGTCGCTCAGGCCCGAGACGGTGCGTACCTACGAGGCGATCTGGGAGCAGTACTACGGTGACGTCGTGCGCACCAGCGCGAGCCTCTTCTACAACAAGATCGACAACCTGATTAGTTACGAGGACGTCTCGGCAACGCAGGTAGCCTTCGCCAACATAGAGCGGGTGAAGGCGCTCGGAGGGGAGTTCGAGGTCGAGGGGCAGTGGAATAGCGGCTTCGCGGCCCGAGCGAGTTACAGCTTCGTCTCGGCACACAATGACGTGACCGACCAGCGGCTGGACTACTCGCCGCGACACCTGGCCAAGCTCAACGTGACGGCACCCCTGTACCGGAAGAAGTTGTTCGCCGGTGTCGAACTGCAGGGGGTGAGCCGGCGCGACTTTACCCACAGCGACGCCCAGGTGGCGGCGGGAGGCTACGCGGTCGCCAACGCGACGCTCTTCTCCACCGCCTTGCTGCCCGGCCTTGAAACCTCCGTCTCCGTCTACAACCTCCTGGACCGCCGTATCGTCGATCCCGCCACCACGGATCACGTGCAAAGCGTGATTCCGCAGGACGGCAGGACCTACCGGCTCCAGGTGAGCTACCGGTTCTAGGGGAGATGCCGATGCCGATCCTTTTTAACATGACGCGCCGGCTCACCCTGGGGCTTCTGGCCGCCTCCCTCTTCCTGTCCGGGCCCAGGCCCCTCCGGGCCGAGGGGGCACAGGAGTACCAGGTGAAGGGGGCCATGGTCTACAACATGGCGAAGTACATCGAGTGGCCCCCCGGGGCGTTCGCCTCGAACGGCGCCCCTCTCACGATCTGCAGCATGGGGCGCGGACCGTTCGCGGCGGCACTCGAGCAATACCGGGGGAAGGCGGTGCTGGGGCATCCGGTCCTGGTCCGACACCTGCAGGTAGGCGAAGAGTTGGGTGAGTGCAACCTGCTCGTGGTAAGCGGGGTGGAGAAACGCTATCTGGCGGGGGTCCTCGACCTGGCGCGAAGGAGGTCGGTGCTGACCGTCGGGGATACCCCGGACTTCGCCCGTCAGGGAGGGATCATCGGGCTCGTGGAGCAGGAGGGGAGGGTCCGCTTCGAGATCAACATGAAGGCTGCGCACCAGTCCCGGTTCAAGATCAGCTCCCAGCTCCTGAAGCTGGCGAGGATCATAAAAGAGGGTGATTCATGAGCCGTCCCGGAGAGCACTTCATAAGAAACCTCCCGCTGCAACGCAAGCTGATGCTGATCATCATGCTTTGCTGCACGGCGACGCTTCTCCTTGCCTCGCTCTTCTTCGTGGCGCGGGAAGCGAAGGTGCTGTACCAGGCCCAGCAGGAGGATCTCGTCTCCATGGCGGAGGTGATCGGCGAGAACAGCGCCTCCGCAGTGGTCTTCAACGACCCGAAATCGGCGGAGGACACGGTGCGCCCCCTGGCGGCGAAGAGTTCCATCCTCGCGGCCTACATCCTCAACAAGAACGGCCGACTCATCGCCCGGTACCTGGCGCCGGGAGCGGCGCGGGAGAGGCTCCCCCTGGAGCTCCTTGCCGAGGGGGCTGCCCCCGCCGACATCATCCGGGCGGTACAACAGGTGCAAAACGACGCCTACAGGAGCTCGATTTTTTCGGGTTACGCCAGCGTCGTGAAGGCGATTTATCTCGACGGCGAGCAGGTCGGTACCGTGGTGCTCCACGCCAGCGCTTCGGGCTTTCTGCACAACCTGGGGTGGACCCTTCTCGCGGCGCTTTTGTTCATGGGCGCCGCCTTCGTAGCCGCCTACCTCTTTTCTGCGCGGCTGCAGCAGATGGTGTCGTCACCGCTTCTGGAGCTGCTCGCCACCATGAAGGAGGTTTCTGCCAGCAAGAACTTCTCCCTGCGCGTGCAGAAACCCTCGAGCGACGAAATCGGTCTTCTCTATGACGGCTTCAACGAGATGCTGTGCGAGATCGAGGAGCGCAACCAGATCCTCAGGCAGCGCCAGGCGCACCTGCAGCAGCTCGCGCACTACGATCCCCTGACCCGGCTCCCGAACCGGACCCTGTTCTACGACCGGCTGAGCCAGGCGCTCTCGCTCGCGGGACGGGCGAGGGAAGCGGTGGCGGTGATCTTCATCGATCTCGACCACTTCAAGGACATCAACGACACCCTGGGGCACCGGATCGGGGACCTGCTCCTCATCGAGGTGGCAAGCCGTCTTTCCACGGTGGTGCGAAGCTGCGACACCGTGGCGCGGCTTGGCGGCGACGAGTTCACCGTCTTCTGCCAGAACATCGCCACGCCGGAGAACGCCGCCCTCGTGGCGCAGAAACTGGTCGCCCTTTTCGTCGATACCTTCCGGCTCGGGGAAAGCGAGATTCACGTCACCGCGAGTATCGGCGTGACCCTTTTCCCCAACGACGGCAAGACGGTGGACGAGCTTTTGATGAACGCGGACATCGCCATGTATCACGCGAAGGGCGCCGGTAAGAACGTCTACGCCCTCTTCGAGAAGAGGATGAACGAGCACGCAAGCGAGCGGGTCACCCTGCTCACCGACCTGCGACAGGCGGTAACGCAGGGTGAGTTCGTGCTGCACTACCAGCCCAAGGTCGACGTGCTGACCGGCAAGGTGACCAGCGTAGAGGCGCTGGTGCGCTGGATGCATCCGAGACTGGGGCTTTTGGGACCGGACCGCTTCATCCGACTCGCCGAGGAGAGCGGCTTGATCGCAGAGCTCACCGAGTGGGTCATGGCCACGGCGTGTCGGCAGGCGAAGGCCTGGCAGGAGGATGGGCATCCCCCGGTGCGGGTGGCGGTGAACCTCTCCCCCTTCCATTTCCAGCGCCAGGACGTGAAGGAGGCGATCCTTGCTGTGCTCGAGGAGACGGAGCTCGATCCGGCGCTATTTGAGATCGAAATTACCGAGGGGGCGCTCATGCAGAACGACGAGTACACCTGCCGTGTGCTTGGTGAGCTGCGCGAGATGGGGATCACCGTCTCCGTGGACGATTTCGGCACCGGCTACTCGTCGCTCTCCTATCTGCACCGGTTCCCCATCAACACGCTGAAGATCGACCGCACCTTCATCCTCAACATGATGAAGAGCACCGAGGACCAGGCCATCGTCACCGCCATCATCGCCATGGCCAAAAGCCTCAACATGCAGATCGTGGCGGAAGGTGTGGAGACGGTGGAACAGCTGGAGGCCCTGAAGGATCAGGGTTGCCACGAGATCCAGGGCTTCCTGATCTCGCGGCCGGTGAACGCCGAGAAAGTGGCACGTTTTTTCACCGATGAAGACCGTCTGAGGCAAGACCGACGTACCGGCATCCCGGCCGGGGATGCGGCATAGCACCCGGCGCGCACCAGGCGCCGAGAGGTAACGGACATGAACGAATTGAGGATAAGGCTAAAAACCGGAGACGAGGTGAGGGGGGTACTCACCCGTTCCTTCAAGCACCAGGACAGCGAGATCGAGGTACAGGTAGAGGGTGGGAGGGAGACGCTTATCTTCTCGCTGGACGAGATCTGCTACATACGTTTCATGAACCCTCCCGCGGGGATCGGCGGCGGGAAGGAGACCATCGAAGAGGTGCAGACCATCGCCGGGGAGACCTTCAGGGTTTCCGTCCCGGCCAACGGTAAGTTCCTCAAGGGATTTCTCGGCATGCTGCATGGGGAGGAGAGTTACGGCACCGCCTTTTTTACCGACTCCGGCGTCAGATATCGCCAGGACGACCGGCGCACGGGGCAGATCCTCGAGGACCAGGGCTACGTCTCACCGGAAAAGGTGGAGGCCGCGATAAGGCTGCAGTCCGAGCAGGCAAAAGGGGGCGATCCGGACGCCGCGATCCTTCTGGCCGATGCCGTCGATGAAGGTGAGGCGCAGGAGCACGCCCTCATGCACCACGCGAGGGTGGGAGACATCCTGGTCGAGTCCGGGCTCGTGACCCGCGAGCAGGTGGAGGCAGCCTTTAAGAGCCAGAAGGGGAAGAAGCTCCAGGTAGGAGAGCTTCTCATCATGAAGGGGCTCATCACTGAGGAGCAGCTCCTCTCGGCGCTAGCGACCAAGTTCAGGCTCCGCTACGTCGACCTCAACACGGTGATCCCAAGCGACGCAGCGCTCGGCGCCATCTCCGAGGGGCTCGCCACACGCTTGAAGGTCTTTCCGATCTCGTTGGAGGGTAGGACCCTTACCGTCGCCACCTCTTCGCCCACCGATCTCAGCATCGGTGACAACCTGAGATTCTCGACCAACTTCGCCACCGAGCTCGTGGTGGCCCCGCAGCAAAAGATCGCCGCGGCGATCGAGAAGTACTACCGGAACCGGGTCGATACCGTGGACACCCTGCTGAACTCGATGAAGGGGGAGGCGGAGACGGTCACCATCGAGGAGGAGGCGGACGATACACGCCTGCTCTTCGAGCCGGACTCGAAGATCATCTCGCTAGTGAACCGCATCCTCATCGACGCCTACAACCAGGGGGCCTCCGACATCCACTTCGAGCCGGGTACCGGCAACGAGCCACTGGGGATCCGCTACCGCATCGACGGTGAGTGCTCGGCGGCGCACAAGGTGTCCGCGTCCTACAAGGGTGCCATCTTGGTGCGCATAAAGATCATGGCCGACCTGAACATAGCCGAGCGGCGCCGTCCACAAAGCGGCAAGATCCTGCTCCGTTACCGGCAAAAGATGCTCGAGTATCGCGTCGAGATCACCCCTATGGTGGGAGGGCGCGAGGCTGCGGTCCTAAGGCTCCTCGCCGCGAGCAAGCCCTTGCCCCTGACCGGCCTTGGCCTGACGCCGCACAACCTGGAACGGTTCATGGATATCCTGGAGAAGCCGCACGGCATTATCCTCTGCGTAGGCCCCACCGGGTCGGGCAAGACCACCACGCTGCACTCGGCGCTGGGCCACATCAACACGCAGGAACGCAAGATCTGGACCGCGGAGGACCCGGTCGAGATCACCCAGACGGGGCTTTGCCAGGTGCAGGTGAACGCGAAGATCGGCTTCACCTTCGCCGAGGCGCTGCGCTCCTTCTTGCGCGCCGACCCGGACGTCATCATGATCGGCGAGATGCGCGACGCGGAGACCTCCAAGATCTCCATCGAGGCATCCCTCACCGGCCACCTCGTCTTCTCCACCCTGCACACCAACTCCGCCCCTGAGGCGGCGGTGCGCCTCATTGAGATGGGGATGGACCCCTTCAACTTCTCCGACGCCCTCCTCGGTATCCTGGCGCAACGCCTTGCCAAGCGGCTCTGCCCGAACTGCAAGAAGCCGGCGCGCGACCAGCGGCAGCGCTACGACGAGGCCGTGGCGGCGCTCAGGCAGATCGCGGGGGATAGGCCGAACGTCATCCCGGACTTCAAGGAAGTTAGCTTCATGAAGGCGGTCGGCTGTGACAGCTGCGGGGGAACCGGCTACAAGGGGCGCATTGCGCTACACGAGCTCATGACCGGGACCGAAGCGGTGAAGATCGCCATCAGGCACGGTAAGGGTATGGACGAGCTGCGCGGCATCGCCATGGATGACGGGATGTGGACCCTGAAGATGGACGGACTTTTGAAGATGATGCAGGGGGAGACGGACCTCGAGCAGGTGCTGAAGGTGTGCATGTAGCCTGATCTGGATACGCAGCCCCCGGGAAAGAGACCATGATTCGGATCGACATGCCAATGCGAAGTCGGGTGGCGCTCGCCGCGGTTAGCCTGATGGCAGCCTTCCCGTTTCTGCTCGTCGAACTTTTCCCCTCGGCGCTTTACCGGGTGCTGGATGCGTCCGACTACCTGGTCTTCCACAACACCGTGGAATTTTTCAGCGTCATGGTTTCCCTCTCCATATTCGGGGCCGCCTGGTTCTCGCACAGTCAAAGCGGAGACCGGCACACGCTTTTCATCGGCGTCGCCTTCCTCGGGATCGGCCTCATGGACTTCATGCACACCATGGGTTACCCGGGGATGCCTTCCTTCATTACCCCCAACTCCCCCAACAAGTCCACCCAGTTCTGGATCGCGGTCCGCCTCTTCGGTGCGGCCTCTTTCCTCGCCAGCGGCTTCGTCGGCAAGGAGAGGCGGTCGTACCGGTTCGGGCGCTGGCCGCTTCTCGCTGCGGTTCTCGCCGTGACCGGCGCCGTCTTCGTCCTGGTCACCTACTTTCCGGACGCGCTCCCCACGACCTTCGTACCAGGCTATGGGCTCACCCCGTTCAAGAAGGGTGCGGAGTGGCTTATCGTCATCCTGCTCTGCCTTGCCATAGTGGTCTACCTCAGGCGGCTCAACACGTCGGAGGATTTCCACTACCGCTGTTTCGTCTGCGCCTTCGTCCTCTGCATCTTCAGCGAGCTGGTCTTCACCGTCTATAAAAGCGTCTACGACACCTACAACGTGCTGGGGCACCTGTATAAGTTGATCGCCTTCGCCATGATCTACCATGGTGTGTTCGCCGCCGCGGTGCAGCGTCCATACGGCGAGCTGCACCAGGCCCTGGAAGAGCTGCGCCTTACTAACGACGTCCTGCGCCACATCATGAACTCGATCCCGCAGTCGATCTTTTGGAAAGACCGGGACAGTGTCTACATGGGGTGCAACCACGAGTTCGCCGTGGGTGCGGGGCTTTCCGACCCCTCCGAGGTGGTGGGGAAGACCGACCACGACCTCCCTTGGACTGATGAGGAATGCGAGGGGTACCTGACGGACGACCGGGTCGTCATGGAGAGCGGCCGGGCCAAGATGCACATCATCGAGAACCTGACCCAGGCCGACGGCAGCGTGATCTGGATCGACACGAGCAAGTTGCCGCTCCGGGACAAGGGGGGAGCGATCTGGGGTGTACTCGGGGTCTACGAGGACGTCACCGAGAAGAAGCTCCACGCGGAAAGGCTCTCGGACGCCCTGCAGTTCAACCAGGAGATCATCAACAGCGCGCGTGAGGGGATCGTCGTGTACGACAGCGAGCTGCGCTACCTGGTTTGGAACCCGTACATGGAGGAGCTGAGCGGCTACCGCGCGGAGGAGGTCCTGGGACGGGGTGCAGCCGACCTCTACCCGCAGCTCGAGGAAACCGGATTTCTCGCGCGGCTTAAGGACCTGCTGCGGGGAGGAGCCCCGGTGACGGTGGAATTCCGCGGGCGCGACGCGGCCGGGCGGGAGATCTGGCTCTCCGACGCCTCCGCCCCGTTGCGCAGCGCGTCAGGCGAGGTGGTCGGGGTGATCGCCACCGTGCGCGACATCACCGAGCGCCGCGCCATCGAGGAGCAACTGCGCCAGGCCCAGAAGCTGGAATCGGTGGGACGCCTGGCGGGCGGGGTGGCGCATGACTTCAACAACAAGCTCACCGTCATCCTCGGCAACGCCGAGCTCGCCTCCTATAAGACGGAAGAACCGGCGCTCAGAGAACACCTGGGGCAGATCGTGAAGGCTGCGGAACAGTCACGCGACATAACCGCGCAACTCCTTGCCTTTTCCCGGCAGCAGGTGGTCAAGCCGAAGCCGGTCCAGGTAAACGTCATGCTGGAGGAGCTGCGCAAGTCGCTCGGTCGCCTGATCGGCGAGCACATCGCCATCGTCGTGATACCGGGAGAAGGTCTGTGGCAGATCAACATCGACCCGGTGCAACTGGATCAGATCATCATGAACCTCGCGGTGAACGCGCGCGATGCCATGCCGCAGGGGGGGACCATCACGATCGCCACCGGCAATTGCGAGCTGAGGGAACCCCCTCCCGGTTCGCGGGATGTCGTGCCGGGTGGTTTCGTCTGGATCGAGTGCCGGGATACCGGTGAGGGGATGGATGCCGAGACGCGCCGGCACATCTTTGAGCCCTTCTACACGACGAAGAGGCAGGGGAAGGGGACCGGGCTTGGGCTGGCGACGGTGTACGGCATCGTCACCCAAAACGGCGGCTTCATCGAGGTGGAGACCGAGCCGGGCTGCGGCAGCACCTTCAAGGTCTTTTTCCCGAGGTGCGCGGGCGAGCGGTGCCACGAACCCGAGCCGCCGGCACCGGCCCCGGCTCAAGGGAGCGGAACGGTGCTCCTGGTCGAGGACGAGGACATGGTGCGCGACCTGACCATGTCCATGCTCGAAAGTATGGGGTACCGCTGCCTCGCCATCGCAGATCCGCGCGAGGCGCTCGTCGTGGCGGAAAACCCGGAGGTGGAGATCGACCTGGTGCTGACCGACGTCCTCATGCCCGGGATGCGTGGACAGGAGATGATGGAAGCCCTGCGCAGGACGAGGCCGGGGGTGAAGTGCATCTACATGTCGGGCTACACCGCCGCCATTCTCGACGACGAGAGCGTGCGCCGGGAAGGGGCGGCCTTTTTGAAGAAACCGTTCCAGATGGAAGAGCTCGCTAAGCTGGTGCAGGAGGTGCTGTCCGGGAAAGGGCCGGAGCAGGAGGGGTAGCCCCTGGCTCCTCCCATTAGTGGGTGGTGCCCAGTGCGCGGAGGTAGAGAAGAAGGGGCCACCGGTGGCGCTGCGGAACCACGCGTTCGAGTACCGGTTCGTGTCCGGTACCGGTCAGCATCCTGCGCAGCAGTTCGCCGTCCGGGTAGGCCTCCAGCGAGGAGCGGCGCAGGTCGGCGGGCCTCGGCACGTAACTGTTTCCCACCGGTCCGTCTCCGGCGCCTTCACTACCGTGGCAGAAAAGGCAGTAATAATCATAGTACACCCTCCCCTGCGCGAGGAGCGCCGTGGTCGCCCGCGGTCCCTCCATCACGCCCTGTTTTGCCGTAACCGATGTGGTCACGGGTTTCACGCTCACGCTCCCCTGCGCCGGTCCCGGCAACACCATCTGGAATTCGCGAATGTGGTGTTGCACCGTCATCCTCGGCCCCCGAACCAGGATCCAGCCGAAAACCACCGCCCCGAACATCGGGGGGGCGAGGATCATGAAGGCGATCAGCTTCTTCATCTTTTCCCCCCGTCCTTACCGCGTTCCTGTGCCGGCTGCAGCGGTATCGCCTCCGGCAGCGCCTGGATCTGGCGTTGCGCCGGTCTGCGCGGCTGCTCGCTCGAGTAGATTGACTCCGCCGGCGCGTCGGGGAGCTGCCCGAAATCCCAGCGCCTTGCCGCGTCCTGGACGAGGAGGTAGACCAGCCAGCCATACCCCATGAGCGCCGCGCTAAAGACGATCAGGATCACCCACTCCCAGGGGGGACGCAGCTCCTGCTGCTCGTCGTATTCCGGTTTCTCTTCCATGTTCGCCTCACCAGTTGGGGGGGATGCCGGCGTTGTACGAGATCTCGAATAAGGTGAACGCGATGCATGCCATAAAGAGCAGGATGATGACCCAGGGCATGAAGGAGCGCAGCCATGCGAGGAAGCTTGCCGGTCCCCTCACCTTGATCGCCTCGCTTTTTTTCTCCGTCCCGCGCGGCAGCCAGAGCGCCTGGTAGACGAGCGCCGTGGCGAGTACGAGCGCCACCCCGCACAAAAGCGTCATGACGAGCCACTGGTTTTGCAGCACGTACAGGTAGAGGGTCAGCATGGACGCGTACCTCCCGCACCCTTTTCAGGGCCTCCGCCTGTCTCATTACGCCCGGGCTGCGAAAGCGAAGGCATCTCCACCACTTCCTGGTCACCCCGATCATGACGTGGCGGCTCCGACCGCGTGGGGGCCTCCTCCTCGCAACCGGACTCCAGCGGCAGGTAGCGGGCGCGCTCCTGGTCGGCGAACTGGCCGTTGCGCATCCCCCAGAAGAAAAATAGCGCCGCCACGCTCCCCGCAAGGAGCGGAAAGCCGATCCAGATGAGCACGAAGGCGGTGCTGTCGAGCGGGTTGTTCATGTCGGTGCTCCTTGGTTTGAGCTCCCCCCTTTGCGAAGGGGGGCCGGGGGGGATTTGCTTTTTGTCGACAGATGCGAAGAGCGGTCGCCCAGTATCAGCCATCTGCCTGCCGAGCTTGCTGGGTAGCCCTGGCTGCACGGACTAACCAAGGCAAATCCCCCCTGTCCCCCCTTCGCAAAGGGGGGGACGTCAGGGCGTGGGCAGCGCTTCGTGGAGGCTTCTACTCCAATCCAGCATCTTTCCCGATAACTTCCCCATGCCCCTTACCGCCCCGGCGCGAGCGCCGGCGGCTGATAGCGATTCACCCAGCCGCTCTCGTAGGAGGCATCGATGCCGCGGGGATCGGTGTTGGCATCGGTATAGCCGACGAAGGAAACGGCCAGGTAGTTGGCCAGGTCCCAGATCTTCTCCGACTCCAGGTGCTTTTTGAAATACGGCATGGCGGTACCGGTGATGCCGTTCATGATCTGGTAGTAGAAGATCCCCCCGATGTACCTGTTCTCCACCAGGTGACGCCTGAGGATGGTGAAGTTCAGGGGGGGCGGGTTCAGGTGCGGCTGGGCCGGGCCGTTGCCGTCGCCTATCGGGCTGTGGCAGTTGATGCAGAGCTGCTGATAGATCCTCTTGCCGCGCTGCAGCGCCGCCTCGGTCGCCGGGTAGGGATTCGGCATCCTGCGCCACACCTCCGGGACTTGACCGTGCAGCCACTCGATGTTCGCATCGACACCGGCCGCGTACGCCGCTACCGCCTGCCGTTTCCAATCCCGCTGCCTTTTTACCCTGAGGTCCGCCGCTTTCCCCCCGAGCCCCTGCACGTATGCCATGAGCGCTTCGATCTCACCGTCGGAGAGGAAGTCCCAGGCGGGCATGAGCGAGATCGGCGTCGTGTTGCGCGGGTTCAGAAAATGGGCCCGGTTCCAGTCGTCGCTGTGCTCCCCCCCCTCCTGCGAGAGGTCCGGGCCGGTGCGTTCGCTCCCTAGGATGGCCGGTTCTATCCCGACGTAGTCCCCTGCCTTGGCGATCCGCTCTGCCCCGATACCCCAGTCGATCACCCGGATGAATTGCGAGTGGCAGTAGCTGCAGCCGTTCTCCACGTAGAGCCGGTGCCCTCGTGCCTCCAGCGGGGTGAACGGGCGCCAGATCTCCGAGGGGGTCTCCTTCATGGTGAGCGACGGTATCCCGACGATGATGAAGGCGGAGGCCCAGAAGACGAGGAGTGCGCCGACGATGACGAAGGCCGGGGTCATCTTCATGTCGCCTCCTCGAGATGCCGCAGCGTTTCCTGCTCTCTTGCACCGCGCAGCGTCATGTAGACGTTGAAGAGTCCGATGATCGACGCGGTGAGGATGAAGACGCCGAGCGCCGCCCGCATCACCATAAAGGGGATGAGCTGCGGCAGCACCCTGAGCACGGTCTCGCCGTTGTACCAGGCCGCCCCCTGCACGAGCCCCGCCATAGTGAGGACGATGAAGAAGCCGGTGAGTCCGAAGGTGAGCAGGCCGAACTGCAGGTTGATGAGCCGCTGCGAGTAGACGGGACGGCCGCTCACAAGGGGGAGCGTGTGCCACATGGCGCCGAGGGCGATGTAGCCGCCGAAGCCGAGCATGGCGATGTGGGCATGCCCGACGGTCCAGTTGTTGAAGTGGGTCACGCGCTGCAGGAAGGGGAGCGACTGCAGTGGCCCCTGGATGCAGGTGACGATGTACCAGATCACCCCCGCCATGACGAGCCGCGCCGATGGATCGCTCCAGACCCGTCCGCCGACGAAGCGTGCGGTGAGCCAGAGGTTGATCACCACGATGGAGACCGGCAGCACCATGGAGATAGAGTCGACCACCGAGATCGTCTTCAGCCAGCTCGGAATGGGGGACTGCAGCACGTGGTGCCCCCCGATGTGGCTGTAGAGCGCGATCAGGAGCCAGAAGCCGAGAAGGGACAGGGTATGCGAGTTGAGCGGGGTCTTCGCGACGCGCGGGATGACGTAGTAGGCGGCCCCGGTAGCGAGCGGCGTGATCAAAAGCCCCGGGAGGTTGTGCCCCCAGAACCAGAGGAAGATGGAATCGATCAGGCCGGGCATGGCGCCGGTGGCGGGGTGCCACATGACGTTGCCAAGCGGATAGTTGCAGGCGGTCCAGAGGAAGGTCGCCACGAAGTACCAGATGGAGACGTAAAGCTGCGGTTCGCGCCGGTTCATGATGGTAAGCGTCACGTTGACGATCATGCAGAGTACGGCGATGACAAGCGAGACATCGGCGAGCCAGACGTACTCGTTGTACTCGCGCCCCTGGGTGAAGCCGAAAGCGAAGCCAAGCGGGCCGCTCAGGACGGTCAGGTTCCAGAAGAGGAAGGTGACCCAGCCGAGAGGCTCGGACCAAAGGCGCGTCTTCAGAAGGGCCGGGACGTAATGGAGCCCAATGCCGGTTAGCATGGTGCCGACGAAGCCGTAGAGCATAGTGTTCACGTGGACCGGGCGTTCCCGTCCGAAAACGAGCGGTGCCACGTGCGGCAGGAACTCCGGCGCCACGAGGTGTATGGCGGAAAACATGCCGTACACGGCGCCCACCACGAACCAGACCGCGCCGGCGACCATGAAGGCCAGCGAAGCGCTCTGCGGCTTGCGGATCATGTTGATCATCGACTTCTCCTAGATGTTATCTCCCTCCCCCGGTGGGGGAGGGCTGGGGAGGGGGAAGGGGGCGCCAGCGCTTTCCTCCCTCCCTCCCCCCTCCGGGGGAGGAGTTTACCTGTGGCAGGCGAAGCAGTCGTGGGTGACCCTGTTTTTCTTGTGGCACCGGATGCAGAAACCCATCTCGAACTTGCGCGCTTTCGCCACCCGGTCCATCTGCCGCACGTCGCCGTGACAGTGGCCGCAGTCCACGCCGCGCATGAGATGCATGGAATGGTCGAAATAGACGAACTCGGGAAGCCAGTTCACCCTCTCCCAGACCACCGGCCGGTTCTGCGCCACGTGCCCCCTGAGCCGCGCGATCCACGGGTAGTTGCGGATGATGCGGGCGTGGCACAAAAGGCAGGTCTCCAGCGGCGGGACCCCGGCCCGGGAGGAGCGCGTGGCGGAGTCGTGGCACATAAAGCAGCTGATCTGCTTGATCCCGGCATGCACCCGGTGACTGAACGGGATGGGCTGGCGCGGGCCGAGCCCCACCGGGTAGAGCCTGTTCAGGTAGACGAGAGCGGCCAGCGCCGAAGCCAGGATCGCGGTAGCGGCGGCATAAGACGCCCAGCGCGGCACCCCCTTTTTCTCCGGCCCGCTCACGGGGTACCTCCGCTCTTGCGCGCGCCGAGCATGCCGAGGCCGAGGATACCTGTGAAACCGGCGGCCAGGGAGAGTTCGGCGAGGCCCAGGTGCGCCACCGGGGCGAACGTCGGGGCCACCAGCCACCAGCGCTCAAGCCAAAGGCCGCACAGGACGAGAAAGGCGACCGTCCCGAGCAAGCCGCGGCTGCGCTTGGGACGGATCGGGAGGAGAAGCACGAGCGGCCCGAAGTACACGAGCCCCACGAGGAAGAAGCTCAAGGGGCGCCACTGCGGCATGTGCATGCGCGGCACCAGGAACCTGATCTCGCGCGGCAGGTTCTCGTACCAGTAAGGGAGGAGGTGCGAGTACATGAGGTAAGTGGTCATGAGGCTGAAGGCGACGGTCAGTTTTCCCAGGTCGTGGAGCTGGTCCGGCCCCGCCTCGGGATGCCATACGGACAAGAGCGCCCAGCAGGTCATGGCGCCGTAGAGCCCGGACATGAAGAAGTAGCCGCCGGCCAGGTTGCTGTGCCAGAGGGGATCGAGGGCCATGATGAGGTCGAAGCCGATGAGGGAGAAGGCGAGGCAGTAAACCAACACGAGAACCGCGGCGGAGCGCGCACCTTCCCCCTTTCGCATAAGCCGCAGGTGGTACAGGGCGAGCCCCCAGAAGAATAGGAGGACGGCCCAATCGCGCCCGAAGAGGAAACCGGGGTGGAGCCAAGCCCCCTGGTGGTGGTTGACGCCGTTCCAGGGGGACCAGCGCGCGCTCCCCCACCAAAGGATGAGGAGCGTTACGAGCGAGGGAAGGGCGAAGGCGATCGCTGAGTTCGCCAGCCGCTCCACCGGGTGGTGCCATTTCCCCTTGCAGGTCGAGACGATGGCGGGCCAGACGACGAGTCCCGCGGAAAGCGGGGTGAAGAAGAGGAAGTTGACGAGAAGCGCACGCCAGACGCGTGCTTGATCTGCACCGTTCAGCAGGTAGAGCCAGAGGGAGCACCCGGCGACGGCGAGCACCAACCAGAGCACGAGCCAGGATTTCGTCGACGTGCCGTCACTGGTGGACATGGAGTTCCTCCGGATGGGCGGGCGCCAGTTGCTCCTTCAGGCGTTCATACTCATCGGCGCCGCAGGAGATCAGCAGGCCGAACTTGTCGCGCGAGAAGCGCGGGTCGTAAAAGGGGTGCGGCTCGAGCCGGAACAGGCGGGCGAAAAGCACGAGCCCAGCGAGGTTCGCGAGGCTGCCGAGCAGGATGGTTCCCTCGAAACCGACTACGCAGAAGGGAACCCAAGAGACCGGGGGCTTCCCGCCGACGACGAGGCGGTTCACCAGTGCGGTCCCGGCGGCGAGCCAGAAACCGCCGGAAAGCCCCGCGAGTGCTCCTGCCAGGGTGAACCAGCGCACCGGGCTCTTCGCGTGTTTCAGGACCTCGGAAAGTTCCTCGATCTTCACCGGCGAAAAGGTCTCCATCACCTTGAAGCCGCCGTCACAGCATCCTTTGGCCGCCTGCAACAGGCGTCCAGCGTTGGAGAAGACGGCGAGCACGGAGGGGCGATGTTGCGGCAGTCTCGGACGGACGCGGTGGCTGCACGCCTCGGTTGGCACCACTTCTTTTTCGGCCAGGTGCCCCTTCAGTTCGCTGAGCGGGACGGTGGGGAGGAGCTTCGTGAAGCCGAAGAAGAAGAGTAGGAAGAAGCCGAAAGAGCCGGCGGTGATGGTCAATTCCACCCAGGTGGGGAGGTAGCGTCCGAAGTTGTGCGGCAGGAAGTCGTGCGCCTGCGAGGTGTAGATGATCATGAGCCTTTCGAACCACATCCCCAGGTTCACGAAAAGCGAGATCACCAGGAGGGGGAGGGTCCTCGTGCGCATGCGCCGGAACACGAAGAGCCAGGGGATCAGCACGTTGCACACGACACAGAGCCAATACATCCAGGCCACCGGGCCGAACACGCGCCATTTGTGATTTTGCCACTCGATGACGTCCCCCGAGTACCAGGCGATGAACGCTTCCACGGCGTAGGCATAACCGACGATGGTGGCGGTCAGGATGATGGTCTTCGCGAGCATCTCGAAGTGGTGCATCTGCACCAGGCGCTCGAGGTGCAAAAGCTTTCGCATCGGGATCATCAGGGTGAGCACCATGGCGAGGCCGGAGTGGATGGCGCCCGCGACGAAGTAGGGGGGGAAGATGGCGCTGTGCCAGCCGGGGAGCAGGCTCATGGCGAAGTCCCAGGAAACCACCGAGTGCACCGAGACCACGAGCGGCGTGGCGAGAGCGGCGAAGAAGAGGTAGGAGCGGCCGTAGTGATGCCACTGCGTTCCCGAGCCGGACCATCCGAGCGCCAGGGCGCGGTAGATCCTGCTCTTCAGGTGCTCCGGGCCGAGTTCCGCGAGGTAGCGGTCCCGTGCCGCCGCGAGGTCGGGGACGAGGCCGATGTACCAGAAGATGAGGCTCACGGTGAGATAGGTGGTGACGGCGAGGACGTCCCACACGAGGGGGCTCACGAAGTTCGGCCAGAGCTCGCGCTGTGAGGGGTAGGGGACGATGTAGTAGGCGGCCCAGAGGCGTCCGAGGTGGATGAGCGGGAAGAGCCCGGCGGTCATGACGGCGAAGATGGTCATCGCCTCGGCCGATCGGGAGACGGCGTCGCGCCACTTGGCGCGCATCAGGTAGAGAATGGCGGAGATGAGGGTGCCCGAGTGGGCGATCCCGACCCAGAAGACGAAGTTGGTGATGTAGACCGCCCATCCCACGGGGCGGTTCAGCCCGGTCACCCCCATGCCCGCCTGGGTCTGGTACATGAGGCAGAGCGCCCCGAGTCCCGCGAGCCCCGCCAGCATCACGATGGCGAGGAGGTACGCGAGGCCGGGTTTCCCCATTGGGTTGAGGGCGTCGTCGTTGATTTGTCCGTAGCTCTGTTCAGGCAAAGGCGTTCTCCATTGTCGGACCTGTCAGACCGGTCGACTAGTCCGACTGGTCCGAAGTCAGACCAGGTCGTTCTCCACTCTTCTAAGAAAGGTCATCGCCGGCTTCGTGTGCAGCTCGTGCAACAGGTGGTAGCGGCGCGGATCGGTGCGGGTGAGCCGCGTCACCGCGGCGTTCGGGTCCATGAGGTCCCCGAAGGTGAACACCCCGGCGGGACAGGTCTGCGCGCAGGCGGGGACGATCTCGCCGTCCCGGACCGGCCGCCCCTCGCGCGCGGCCTGGTACTCGGCCTGCCGGATGCGCTGCACGCAGAAGGTGCACTTCTCCATGACGCCGCGCTGGCGCACCGTCACCTCCGGGTTCAACTGCAGGTCGAGGGGCTTTCTCCACTCGATGTTCACCCAGTTGAAGCGGCGCACCTTGTAGGGGCAGTTGTTGGAACAGTACCGCGTACCGATGCAGCGGTTGTAGATCTGGGCGTTCAGACCCTCCTCGTTGTGCACCGCCGCGAACACCGGACAGACCGGTTCGCAGGGGGCGGCGTCGCAGTGCTGGCACAAAAGCGGCAACCAGGCGTAGCGCCACGGCTGCTCCGGCACCCGGTAAGGGGCGACCCTGAGCCACGCCATCTCGCGCCCGTCCGCGACGAGTTCCCTCCCCACCACAGGGATGTTGTTTTCGGCATAGCAGGCGACGGTGCAGGCGCCGCAGCCGATGCAGCGCTGCAGGTCGATGACCATCCCCCAGCGGTGTTTGTTGTGCTGGTGCGGCGGGTACATGTCCCGCTCCGGGCGGTAATCCTCGGGGAGCGGGAGATGCAGGCGGTCCCCATCACCGGGCTTCATGGTGCGCAGCACGGAGAAACGCACCGACTGGACCACGTCGCGGTGCAGTTGTTTCCTCTCTATCGAGGTGCGGATCGGGGGGAGGGCATCTCCGGTCACCCGGCTGATGCGGCAGGTGGTGAAGTAGCCGCTTTGCTGCCCGCCGAGGAGCACGAAGGCGTTCGCCCCCACTCCGCGCGCGTTCCTGCCGAGTGCCGCATGCCCCTGTCCCAGGCCGACCGCCACGGCGTGCTCGCTCACCTCTGTGGTGATGCGTACCGTCGCGCGCAGCGAACCGGAGGCGGTGGTGAGCCGCACCTGGTCGCCGTCGTCGATCTTCAGCGCCGCCGCCTTCCGTGGGTGGAGGTCGATCCAGTTCCCCCAGACGAAGAAGCTCACCGGGTCGGGCGCCTCCTGCAGCCACCCGCGGTTCGCGAGCCTGCCGTCGAAGAGCATGATGGAGGGCCATGGCCAAAGTTCCGCTTCATCGGGGCGGACCGGAACGGCGGCCGGTCGCGCGGCGAAGGTGACGCCCTCGGCATGCAGCGAAGGCGTCATGCCGGAACCGGACGCTGCCGTCTGCCACGCGCCTCCCTGCCCCAGCGCCGCATTCCAGTTCTGCTCGCTCCCGTTCCACCTTTCCCTTAGCCATCCCCGGAAATCCTGAGGACCCGATCCGCGCTCCGTGACGAGCGGGCGTCCAGCCTTTCGCGCCAGGGTCAGGAAAACATCACCCGCACCGAGGGTGTCGTGAAGGCGCCCCATGGTCGGCTGCGTGAGTCCCGTTATCCCCGGTTCCGGCTGGTACTCCCCCCAGGACTCCAGAGGCGTGTCGATGGGCAGGACCCAGTGCGCGAGGGAGGCCGTTTCATCCATGAGCGACCCCAAGTACACCACGGTCCCCGCCCTGCCGATCTGCGCAGCCGCCCCGCTTTTGCTGTAGGCCGGGTTCGTGTCGAGCACGAAGAGTACGTCCTGCGGCCCGAGCGAGGCGAAGAAGAGGTCGAGCTCGTGGTCGCGCGCGCTGTCGCTCAGGGCATGGGGGCGGGAGAAGTCGACCGTGGTGCCGACTGCGCCAGCGGCGTAGTTCAGGAGCGCGACGCAAAGGGCCGCGTCGGTCGCCGCCGGACCGCTCGCCGCCCCGGGTCCGGCCAGCGCCACCGGGCGGCGCGCGTGGCTGAAGGCCTGCGCCAGGGCCACCAGGCTCCCCTGGTCGACGGCCGGCGGGGGGAAGGAGGCGATGAGGGTCTCGAGCGCCGGTCGCACCGATGAGACGTCATTTCGTTGCCAGCCGCGGTCCATGATGATTTTCAAAAGCGCAGCCGCCACAAGCCGTAGCTCTCCCGGCGCCACCTGGAAGAAGTGGTCCGCGTTGCTCGCGGTCATGGACAGGCGCGGTCCCACGTATGCCATCCGGTTCGGGGGGGCTCCGTCCCGGTACCCGTGCATCGCCGCAAACTGGCGCGCGTAGGAAACCGGAGAGACCCAGGTCTCCAGGAAATCGGCAGCGAAGCTCAGGATGAAGTCGCTGTTTTCCAGATCGTAGCGGGGTATGACGGGGAGGCCGAAAACGCGCTGGTGCGCGGCGCGCTGCGCCTCGTAATTGAACGCCTCGTAGAAGAGGAGCCGGTTCGAGCCGAAGGCTGCGGCGAAACGTTTCATGAGGTCGGCGAGGGCCCCGGTCTGCAGGCTGGAGAGGATGGCCACCTTCCCCCCCGAGCGAAGGCGGGAGGAGATGGCGTCGAGCGCCTCGTCCCAGCTCTTCCGTCCGGTCTTGCCGTCGCCTGCGCGTTGTAGCACGCGGACCACGCGGTCCGGGTCGTAGAGCCCCTGCAGGGAGGACTGCCCGCGCGCGCAGAGCCCGCCGCGGTTTATCGGGTGTTCCGGGTTTCCTTCCGCCTTCGTCACGCGACCGTCCCGGTGGGCGACGTGCATGCCGCACCCGGCCGGGCATTCGCGGCAGGTCGTGGCGTAAAAGGTCCATTGTCCGGGGCGGATCTCCTCCGGTGGGATCACCTTGGGGATAAGCTTGTTGACCAGCTTGCGCGGGGGATCGGTCGCCAGGGCGATGCTGCTGCCACCCGTGATCCACAAGAAGGTGCGTCTGGAAATCTCGAACATCGCTATCCCTCGCGCCGCGTTTTCAAAGCCCAGAATCAATGAGAAGAAAGATGAAAAAAGATTAACCTTTTTTATCAAGGCGAAGTCGGTTGTCAAGGGACGCACTGAAAGTCCCGCAACGGCCCGCCGAGGTTGACAATGAGGCGCCCCTCTCTAGACTGTTGGAGGAAAAATTAGAAGCAATCAATCTAATGAACAAGGGAGGTCTCATGGCAACAGCCAGCGATTACCTGGTGCAGCGTCTCTACGACTGGGGGGTGCGCAGGGTGTACGGCTACCCCGGGGACGGCATCAACGGGGTGATGGGTGCCCTGAACCGGGAACAGGAGAAGGTCTCGTTCATACAGACGCGCCACGAGGAGGAGGCTGCCTTCATGGCGTGCGCCCACGCGAAGTTCACCGGCGAAGTCGGCGTCTGCATTGCCACCTCCGGGCCGGGCGCCATACACCTGTTGAACGGTCTTTACGATGCGAAGCTCGACCACCAGCCCGTAGTGGCGATCGTGGGGCAGCAGGCAACCACGGTCATGGGGGCGGACTACCAGCAGGAAGTGGACCTCCTCTCGCTTTTCAAGGATGTGGCCCATCACTACGTGCACATGGCAACCAGTGCTGCACAGGTCCGGCAACTGGTGGACCGTGCCATACGGATCGCCCTCGCCGAGCGCACCGTCACCTGCGTCATCCTTCCCAGTGACATCCAGGAGGAGGATGAGGTAGCCGCGCCGGTCCGCAAGCACGGCTCGACCTTCACCGGGCTCGGCTTTCACGGCCGGAGGTGCTCCCGCCACGCGACGAGCTGCAGCGGGCGGCGGCAGTCCTTAACGCGGGAAAGAAGGTGGCGATGCTGGTCGGTGCCGGTGCCCTCGGTGCCGGGGAGGAGGTCTCCGTCGCGGCGGAGAAATTGGGTGCCGGTGTCGCCAAGGCACTCCTCGGCAAGGCGGTCCTCCCGGACGATCTCCCTTACGTGACCGGCTCCATTGGTCTTCTAGGCACGAAGCCAAGCTGGGAAATGATGAAGGAGTGCGACACCCTGCTCATGGTCGGCAGCGGCTTTCCCTACGCCGAGTTTCTTCCCAAGGAGGGGCAGGCGCGCGGGGTGCAGATCGATATCAGCCCGAGGATGCTCGGACTGCGCTACCCGATGGAGGTCAACCTGCAGGGGGACGCGAGGCTCACCCTGCGGGCGCTGATCCCGCTTCTGGAGCAGAAGCAGGACCGGTCGTGGCGTGAGGGGATCGAGAAGGACGTGGCGGAGTGGTGGGAGGTGCTTGAAGCGCGGGCGAAGCTCGCAGCGAACCCGATCAACCCGCAACTCCTCTTCTGGGAGCTCTCGGCACAGCTGCCGGACCAGGTCATCCTGACCTGCGATTCCGGCTCGGCGGCGAACTGGTACGCCCGCGATTTAAAGCTGCGCCGCGGCATGATGGCCTCGCTCTCCGGAGGGCTCGCCACCATGTGCCCCGGGGTTCCCTACGCGGTCGCCGCGAAGATGAACTATCCGGATCGTCCCGTGATCGCCATGGTCGGCGACGGGGCCATGCAGATGCAGGGGATCAACGGGTTGGTGAACATCGCCAAGTACTGGAAGCAATGGAGCAACCCGAACCTTGTGATCCTGGTGCTGAACAACGGGGACTTGAACCAGGTGACCTGGGAACAGCGGGTGATGAACGGCGACGCCAAGTTCGCGGCCTCCCAGGATATTCCGCGCTTCCCGTACGCCGGTTACGCCGAGATGCTTGGCCTCGACGGAATCAGGCTTGAGGACCCGGGGCAGGTGCGTGAGGCGTGGAAGACCGCACTGCGAGCGAAGCGGCCGGTGGTGATCGATGCCATGTGCGACCCGGACGTCCCCCCCCTGCCACCGCACATCACCTTCGACCAGGCAAAGGGATTCGTCGCCTCGCTCTTCAAAGGGGATCCGAACCTCGGCGGCATCATGAGCCAGTCCGCCAAGCAGATGATGTCCAAGCTCCTCGTGAGAAACGAGAAGTCGTAGATGAGGGGGGGGCTGAAGGGGCGACCTGCGGCCCAATGAGCCTCCCGCCGGTTCGCTCTCATTGAAAACCGGGGAAAGTGCGCTAGCCTCAAACTGTCGCAACCGACGAGGAGGGGCGCATGAAAATTTCGACCGAGCAGTTCCGGGTGAAGCCGAAAGACCAGGTGAAGCTGACCAAGTCCCCCACCTTGGTAGATCCTTTCTACCGCTCCAAGGAGGAGTACCGCGAGCTTCTGAACGAGCAGATCGAGCGCATGAGCGCCCTGCAGGGGCTCCTCTACGCGAATAACAGCTGGTCGATCCTGCTCATCTTCCAGGCGATGGACGCGGCGGGGAAGGACAGCATGATCAAGCACGTCCTCTCGGGGATCAACCCCCAGGGATGCGAGGTCTACTCGTTCAAGCACCCGAGCGCGGAAGAGCTCGACCACGATTTTCTCTGGCGCAGCATGAGGCGTCTGCCGGAGCGCGGACGCATCGGCATCTTCAACCGCTCCTACTACGAGGAGGTGCTGATCGTCCGCGTGCACCCGGAGATCCTGGCCGGCGAAAACCTGCCTGACGCCCTGGCTGCCAGGAAGGGGATCTGGCGTGACCGTTTCAGGTCCATGGCGGATTTGGAAGCGCATCTTACCCGCAACGGTACACGCATCGTGAAGTTCTTCCTCCACGTCTCAAAGGAGGAGCAGCGCAAGCGGTTCCTGGAACGGATCGACAATCCGGAGAAGAACTGGAAGTTCGACCGCGGAGACGTCGAGGAGCGCAAGCTCTGGAAGCGTTACATGGATGCCTACGAGGAGTGCCTGAACGCGACCAGCACCAAGGAGTCACCATGGTATGTCGTCCCGGCGGATGACAAGAAGAACGCGAGGCTCATCGTGGCGCAGGTGCTGCTGGACCTTTTGGAGGGACTGAAGATGAAATATCCGGAAGTGTCCGAGGAAAGACGGGAAGAGTTGCAGAGGATTCGTCAGGAACTGGCAAAAAGTTGACACCGAAGAGGCGGCTTGCGCCGCCTCGATTGAAGGTCGTACCTCGTGCTGTGTCATCGAGTAATGCCGCGGCCAGCCAAGAGAGCTGCCACGAGCATCACTACGGCGATCACCAGGAACAGGTAGAAGAGCAGTTTCGCGATGCCGGCCGCTGCTGTGGCTATTCCACCGAAGCCGAACACCGCAGCGATGATCGAGATGATGAAGAATATCACTGCCCAACGTAGCATGACCTTTCACCTCCCCATGGTTCATTAGCTTCCTTGAATAAAGTGTATCATGGGAGATTTCGGGTTTAATAGCTTGTCTTTTTTTAATAATCGGAGACGGAAAAGTCGCAGCAGGCAAGTAAAGGGCCGACCCATTTAGGGCCGGCCCCGTCTCTACTTGAGCTCCATCGGCTCGTCGCAGCAGGTCGCTTCGATCTCGCATGCGGCACCGCAGGTCTTTGACTTGCAGGCCCGTGTGACGGTCAGTTCAACCTCGCAATCTTCCGTGCTGCAGATCAGGACATCACCCTCTTCCACTTTCATGGCCCTTCCTCCTTTGTTGGATGATTTTAACCAAGCCCGATTATAGCCGTTGTCGCACCGCCCGCAACCGGTCATCCCCCTTCCAGGTTTTCGATACACCGCTCCAGATCGATGCCGGGGCCGAGCACGCCGGCGAAGAGGTCGCCCATCCGCTCCAGGCGCCCCGGCATGGTCCGGATGGTGAACTGAACGGGGTCGAGCCCCGGCTTAACCTCCTCCCACTTGAGGGGCGTGGAGACAGGTGCGCCCGGACGGGGACGGATGCTGTAAGGGGCGGCGAGCGTTTGCCCCGGCTTATTCTGGAGGAAGTCGAGATAGACCCGTTTCTGGCGCAGTTTGGGGCTGCGCACAAGGCTGGTGAACTCGGGAACCTTGTGATGCGCCAGTGTCGCCACGATCTTCGCGAAGCCGCCCGCGGTGTCGTAGTCGTACTTTCCGCCGAGGGGGACGTAGATATGGATCCCAGTGGCGCCGGAGGTTTTGGGGAAGCTTGCGGCGCCCGCCTTTTCCAGCACCTCCCGCACCGCGAGCGCCGCGTCGATGACCTTGGCGAAGGGGATGTCTTCCGGGTCAAGGTCGATGACGAAATAGTCGGGATAGTCGAGCTGCTGCAGGCGCGAAAGCCATGGGTTGATCTCGATGCAGCCGAGGTTCGCCATGTAGATGAGGGTTGCCTCGTCCTGGCAGATGAGGAACTTGATGCTCTTATCGACGTGCTTCGAGTAAATCTCGCGGGTGGCTATCCAGGAGGGGGGAAGATCTCCGGTCTCCTTCTGGAAGAAGCCGGGTTCCGCGATGCCATGAGGGGTGCGGTACAGCGACTCGGGGCGGTCGACGAGGTGCGGTAGCATGGCGTGGGCCACGGTCCGGTAATAGGCGACCACGTCCCCCTTGGTGTACCCCTCTTGCGGCCAGAACACCTTGTCGAGGTTGGTGAGCTCGATGCGATGCCCGTCGAGAACCAGGGTCTCGTTCCGGCCGTTAATGGCGGAGCGCTCCTTTCTGTGCGAGCTGGTGGGGCGGCTCTGCGCTGAGGCGGGAACGTCTTCCGAGTTGGAGGTGGTAGGCACGACCGTCAACGGCGTAGCTGGGGGCTCCGGTTCCGCGACAGGCGGAGGTACAAGCGCGGAGCGGACCAGTTCACGCATCACGCTCCTCGGGTCCTTGTCCTCCCGAAGGCCTAGGAAGATCGGCTGGCGCATCACGTTCTCTTCGGTCCACTCGGAAAATTCCACTTCGCAGACCAACTCCGGCCTGACCCAGGTAATGGGCATGTCTGATTTCACCGGCGACTCGAAGGGGGACTTCGCCTGCACCAACGGTTGCAGCATGTCGTGCATCTCCTTTAGCCCCGCGTCGTCGAACCCGCCGCCCGCAAAGCCGATGCAGACGAGCCGTTCGTCTTCGTAGACGCCTAGCACCAGCGAACCAAAGCCTTTCCTGCTGCGGCGCGGCTCGGTGAAGCCGCAGATGACCGCCTCCTGCTGCATGCGGATCTTGATCTTCAGCCAGTCCCTGCTTCTGCGGCCGGTCTGGTAGGTGCTCGTCGCCCGCTTGGCGAGGATTCCTTCCAGGTTGTTGCGGCGCGCGAGGTCGAAGAACTCCCTGCCGTACTCCATGACATGGTCGCTGTAGCGGATGTCAGGGAGGTCGGGGAGCAGGGTGCGCAGTCTCTCCTTGCGGGCGAGAAGCGGCCGGCTACGCAGGTTTTCCCCGTTCAGGTACAGGAGATCGAAGGGGAAGTAGCAGATGTTGCCGCGCCCGGTACGCTGGTAGTTCTGCAGCAGCTGGAAAGAGGACCGGCCGCTTTCGTCCAGGACAACCACCTCGCCGTCCAGGACGGCGTGAAGGTTAAGGGCGGCAAGGGAGCGCACCAGGGAGGGGAATTTGCGATTGAAGGAGAGGTTGTTGCGGGAGTAGAGGAGCACGTCCGCACCGGAGATTTCGGCGATGGTGCGGTAGCCGTCCAGCTTGATTTCGAAGAGCCAGTCCGGGTCATCGAAGGGCTCGGCAGCCGAGGTGGCAAGCATGGGCGAGATGTGGTGGGGCATTTCGGCGTGGGTGGCGGCGCCGGCCCTCTCAGAGCGGTCTGACTGGTCGGACTGGTCGGACTGGTCGGACTGAGCCGCCGGAGCCCGGGACGCCTCAAAGCTGCCGGCGCGGCGCGCGGACACCCTTCCGGCGCGAAGGTCCTCGATGGTCGCGTTGCTCACCACGGAGCGGTCTTGCAGAGTCACATCTTCAGTGCTTGCGAAGCGGTCGTTTTTCTTGATCAACAGCCAGGAGTTCCCCTTCTCTCCCTTGATCCGCACCAGGGCAAACTCACCGCTCACCTTCTCGCCGCGCAGGATGAATTTCAGGTCCCCTTTCCGCAGCCCCTCCCGCAGAAGCTCGAGGCTCCGCTCCCGCTCCTCGGAGGCGGTGGCGTGGAAGGTCCCGGTATCCCAGATGATCACCTCACCTGCGCCGTAATTACCCTTCGGGATGACACCTTCGAAATCGCCGTATTCGTAAGGGTGGTCCTCTACCATCATGGCGAGCCGTTTCACCGACGGGTCGAGGGATGGCCCCTTCGGGATCGCCCAACTTTTCAGCACCCCATCAATCTCAAGGCGGAAATCGTAGTGTAGATGCGAGGCCGAGTGCTTGTGGATCACGAAGCGCAGCGCGCTTGCGGCCTTGCCCCCTTGTCCAGCAGGTTCCGGTGTCTTTGCCAGATCTCGCTTGCGATGATATTCCTCCAGCCCCATGAGAACACCTCCCTTTGCTGCACATGAGTCTATCACAGCGAAAACGACGGGCTCGCGTTGACGAGGGTACTCCGAGTCGTTTCGCTTAGATGAGGCTGCGATTGTCGCCCTCCCCTCGCGGGAGGGGGTACGGGTGTGGGGGAAGATGCGATCAATTCCGTACTCTGGCTTCACCCACCCGCCCCCTCCAGCCTTCGCCGAACCGCTGCGCGCGCAGGCGTCAAGGGGAGCCGGAGCGCTATTTTCTTTGAGATTTCTGCAGCGAGCCTTTGACAACGAGAGCGCGGTGGCTAGATTATTAGGCGTTGCCAATTTTTAGGAAGGGGCGCCCACCGGGGCGCAGAAAGGAGAAGCAAGATGAAGGTCCAGCAGATCAAGGAAATAGCACAACGTATGGAGATCCCCTGCGGCAAGCTGAAAAAGGGCGAACTGATCCGCCTAATCCAAAGTATAGAAGGGAATATCGCGTGTTTCGATTCGGGGCAGTCGGGGCAGTGCGGCCAGCAGGGATGTCTATGGGCCGAAGACTGCAACTGACGCCGGGACCGTAAAGGAGGAGGCTCCATGGACTTCGACTACACCAAGTACCGCTACCTCCCTGAGTGCAAGGACGGCTGCGGCGCGATAACCGACTGGCTGGAGAGCAGGGAAATGGCCCGCGAGGCAGGTGAAAACCACAGCAAATCGACGGGGCACGATTGGGTCCTGCGCGAAAAGATGAGGGAGGAGTAGGAGCTGCAGTCCATGCTATCGGCGCTTCATGCTGCCTGCAGGAGGGAAAACAGTGCGGACAACCAAAATCTATCCGGAGGTAACAGCATGAACAGGGACGACATTCTCGACCAATTGGAAAAACTGATCCAGCTCGACGTCGACGCAACCCATGCCTATGATCAGGCGATCAAGAACGTTAACGAGCCGATCATCAAGGACAAGCTGATCCAGTTCCAGGCTGACCACAGAAAGCACATCGATCTTCTCTCGGCTAAGATGCTGGAACTGGGAGGGACGCCGCCGGAACTCAGTTCGGACTTCAAGGGCTTCCTGATTTCCGGCTTCACCGCTCTCAGGAGCCTGACCGGGACGAAGGGTGCCCTTGAGGCGATGGAGAGCAACGAGCGGCTCACGACAAGCCGCTATGAGGAGGCGTCGAAACTGGATCTTCCCGTCGATATTTCCGCAATCGTGCGGGCCAACTACGCCGATGAACAGCGCCATCTCTCCTTCATCCGCGAGGCTCTCCCGACGGTGCACAAGTAAATCCGGGCAGGTAGATAAAGGCAGGTGCGGTTTTAAGCCCGCGCGGTTGACCGATCAAAAGGGAGTCCGGGTCCGGCAGGATTCGGGCTCCCTTTTGTTAATGAAAAACGAAATGTTAGCGGCCTTACCCTCCGCGGAACCGCGTCTTTTGGGCGTGTTGACACGGGTGGGCTCTCATGTATCGTTGATGAGGTTTTGCGCCGATGCGTAAGGCCCGTGGCGGTGACGTCACGGGGCCGGGAGGTGGCGTATGGTTGCAAGCGGTTGGCGGATGGAATCAGGTGCCACGGTCCTGGAAGAAGGTGGCGTTCAGTTCCGGGTCTGGGCCCCGAAGTCGAAGGCGGCGAGCGTCCTGATCCTGTCAGGCAAGGCGGCGGGGACGGTGCCGATGCAGCCTGAGGGAAAGGGGTATCACTCGGTTACCGTGCCGGGCGCGATGGACGGTGACCGTTACCTTTTTCAGCTGGAATCGGGAAAGACCTATCCGGACCCGTTCTCCCGATATCAGCCCAACGGGGTGCATGAGCCTTCCCAGGTGGTGGACCCGGGGCTCTTCCACTGGATGGATGAGGGGTGGCAGGGTATCCCGCTGGAAGAGTACCGGATCTACGAGATCCACGTCGGCACCTTCACCAGGGAGGGAACCTTCGAGGCGGTCATCGAACACCTCGACTACCTGGTGGAACTGGGTGTCTCCGCAATAGAGCTCATGCCGGTCTCCCAGTGCCCGGGAAGTCGCAACTGGGGGTACGACGGGGTGTACCACTTCGCCCCCCAACACAGCTACGGCGGTCCGGACGGCCTCAGGCGGCTCGTGAACGCCTGCCATAAAAAGGGGCTTGCCGTCCTGCTGGACGTGGTCTACAACCACTTCGGACCGGAGGGGTGCTACCTCGACGAGTTCGGTCCCTATTTCACCGAAAAGTACCGCACTCCGTGGGGGCGTGCCGTGAACCTCGACGGGGCCGACAGCGATCCCGTGCTGGACTATTTCCTCTCCAACGCAGGTTACTGGATCAACGAGTTCCACTTCGACGGGCTGCGCCTGGACGCGGTGGACTGGATCTTCGACCAAACCCCCAAGCCACTTTTAAGGCGCCTGGCCGACGAGGTGCATCGGCAGCGGGAGCGCCTTGGGCGCGGGATCTACCTTTTCGCCGAGAACGACACCAACGACGTCCGCCTGATCAACTCCCCCGAGAAATGCGGCTTCGGCCTCGACGCCCAGTGGTGCGACAACTTCCACCACGCCCTGCGCGCGCTGCTGACCGGAGAGACCACCGGCTACTACGAAGACTTCGGCCAGTTCGCGCAGTTGCAGAAGGCTTTCAGTGAAGCCTTCGTCTATACCGGTGAGTATTCCCGCTACCGCAGGCGGCGTCACGGCGGTCCGACGGAGAGGCACCCCGGCTTCCAGTTCGTCGTCTTTTCCCAGAACCACGACCAGGTCGGCAACCGCAAATGCGGGGACCGGCTGAGCGCCACCCTTCCCCTCAACCAGCTTCTCCTTGCCGCCTCGGCCGTCATCCTTTCCCCTTACCTGCCGCTTCTCTTCATGGGGGAGGAGTACGGCGAGCGTGCGCCGTTCCACTATTTCATCGACCACGGCGATCCGGAGCTGGTCGACATGGTGCGCAAAGGGAAACACGAGGAGCACGCCTCCGGCGTCTGTGAGGGGGAGATCCCTGACCCGGCGGCGGAGGAGACCTTCCAGGAGTCGAAGGTGAGCGTTGCGACTCAGAAAGAAGGGGAGCAGGCGGTCATCCTTGCCTTCTACAAGAAGCTCTTTTCACTGCGCGGCTCGCTGCCCGCCCTGCGGGTCTTCCAGCGCGACGCCATGGAGGTTTCCGGGCTGCCGGAACAGAAGGTGCTCTTTTTGAGGAGATGGGCTGACGGGGAGGCAGCCATCTGCCTGTTCAGCTTCAGCAACATCCAGCAGGAGGTCCCGCTTGCCCTTCCCCGGGGGAGCTGGGAGCGGGTGCTCGATTCCTCGGCCGCAGAGTGGCGCGGCCCGGGTGAGGAAGCACCGGAAAGGATAGAGGCGGGTAACGGAGGACATCAGGAGACAGTGAGGATCAACCCCTTCAGCGTTGTCGTGTACAGCGCGAAGCTTTGAGGAGGAAGTCATGGCACAGGAGAACGATACCCAGCGTTACGTGTGCATCCACGGTCACTTCTACCAGCCTCCCAGGGAGAACCCGTGGCTCGAGGCTGTGGAGATACAAGATTCAGCTTCCCCATATCATGACTGGAACGAGCGCATCACCGCCGAGTGTTACGCGTCGAACTCGGCCTCCCGCGTTCTGGACGGCGACAGCCGCGTCATGGACATCTCTAGCAACTACGCGAAGATAAGCTTTAACTTCGGCCCCACCGTCCTCTCCTGGATGGAGCAGGCGGCCCCGAGAATTTACCAGGCGATCCTCGACGCAGACAAGCAGAGCATGGAGTGGCGCTCCGGTCACGGCTCCGCCATCGCCCAGGTCTACAACCACATGATCATGCCGCTTGCCAACGCGCGGGACAAGCGGACCCAGATCGTCTGGGGCATCGCCGACTTCGAGAAGCGCTTCCAGCGCTTCCCGGAAGGGATGTGGCTCGCCGAGACTGCAGTGGACCTCGAGACGCTCGATATCCTCGCCGAGCAGGGGATTAAGTACACCATCCTCGCGCCGCACCAGGCCGCGGCCTACCGCGCCATTGGCGAGGAGGAGTGGCTCGAGGCGGAGATCGACCCGACCCGCTGCTACCTCTGCAACCTCCCATCCGGCCGCTCCATCAACCTCTTCTTCTACGACGGCCCCATCTCCCGCGCCGTCGCCTTCGAAAAACTCCTAGAGAGCGGGGAGGCGCTCGCCGGCAGGCTGGTCGGTGGTTTCAACGACGAGCGCGGCTGGTCCCAGCTCATGCACATCGCGACGGACGGCGAGACCTACGGTCATCACCAGAAGTTCGGCGACATGGCGCTTGCCGCCTGCCTGAACCACATCGAGAGCAACAACCTGGCGCGGCTCACCAACTACGGTGAATACCTGGAGCTTTGCCCCCCGGACACCGAGGTGAGAATCCACGAGCGCACCTCCTGGAGCTGCGCGCACGGGGTGGAACGCTGGAATAGCGATTGTGGTTGCTCCGGCGGCATGCCGGGGTGGAACCAGCAGTGGCGTCAGCCGCTGCGCGCCTCTCTCGACTGGTTGCGCGACCGCCTCGCCAAGGGGTTTGAGCAGAAAGGGCGCGAACTCTTCAAGAACCCATGGCGGGTGCGCGACGCGTACGTCGAGGTGATCCTGAATCGCGGCATGGAGGTGGCGGAGCAATTCCTTTCCCGACACGCCTTACGCGAACTCACGGCGGAGGAGAAGATCCGGGCCCTTAAGCTTCTGGAGATGCAGCGGCACGCCATGCTCATGTACACGAGCTGCGGCTGGTTCTTCGACGAGCTCTCGGGGCTTGAGACCGTGCAGGTGATCGACTACGCGAGCCGGGCGTTGCAGCTTTCCGAGGGGGTGGTCGATGGGCCGGTGGAGAAGGGGTTTCTGGAGCGGCTTAAGGAGGCGAAGAGCAACATACCGGACTATCAGGACGGACTCTGGATCTACCGCAACTTCGTGCTCCCGATACGGCTCGACCTGATGAAGGTAGGTGCTCACTACGCCTTCAGCTCCCTCTACGAGGATTACGAGGAGCATTCCCAGATCTACTGCTACGCCATCGCGAGGGAGGAATACCACAAGGCCGCCACTCCCGACGCGGTCATCGCCATGGGACGTATTCACGTCGCGAGCGAGATCACCGAGGAGAAGAGCTGTCTCACCTTCTGCGTCGTGCGTATCGGGAGTCATGACTTCAAGGGGGGCGTGATGGAGGTCTGCGACCAGGGGGGATACGCCGCCATGCGCGAGGAGATGAGCGCCGCCTTCGACAAGGGGCTGTACTCGGACCTGGTGCTCCTCATGGACAAGCACTTCGGCACCCACAGCTTCTCCCTTTTGAACCTCTTCAGCGACGAGCAGCGCAAGATCATCGGTCAGATCATCAACCAGAACCTCGAGGAGAGCATCGCAAGCTACCAGGAGATGTACGAACGTGTCCGCCCCTTGATGGAGTTCGTGAAGGAGACCCGCGTGCCGGTGCCGCACGTCTTCATGGCCGTGGCCCAGCCAGCGCTGAACGAGGCGCTCAAGCACGCCATGAGCGAGGAGGAGGTCGACGAGGAGGCGGTGCGGCGCATCGTAGGCCAGATCAGGACCTGGGGAGTGGGGATCGAGGAGCCAGAGACCGAATACTACATGCGGCGTCATCTGGAGAAGCTCTCCGCCCAGTTGGTTCAGGACCCGACCGACGTGAAGGTGATCGGGAGGATGCAAAAGTACATGGATCTGCTGAACGAGATCCCGATCAACCTGGTGCTGTGGCAGATGCAGAACGACTACTACACGCTGGCGAAGACCGTTTATCCCGAGTTCCTCGAGCGCTCCGGCCAGGGCGAGGAGGGGGCGAGCCAGTGGCTCGAAGCCTTCCAAAGGCTGGGGGACACCTTGCGCTTCAACACAGGAGCGGTGCTGCCGCAAGGATAGACGGGGGAGAGCATGGACCAGCACCTGCCGCAGGCCCGCATACCGAGCGCCACCTACCGGCTGCAGTTCAACGCCGGGTTCACCTTCGCCGACGCCGAAAGGATCGTCGGCTACCTGCACGACCTGGGCGTCAGCGACGTGTACGCCTCCTCCTATCTGGCCGCGAAGGAGGGGAGCGTACACGGCTACGACGTCGTGAACCAGACCATCTTCAACAAGGAGCTCGGTGACGAGCGAAGCCACCAGGCCTTCGTCGACGAGCTCTCCTGCCATGACATGGGGCACATCCTCGACTTCGTCCCGAACCACATGTGCATCGAAAGCGGCGACAACGTCTGGTGGATGGACGTACTCGAGAACGGGATGAGCTCCCTCTACGCCCATTTCTTCGACATCGACTGGGAGCCGGTGAAAAAGGAGCTGACCGGGAAGGTGCTGCTGCCTCTTCTGGGTGACCAGTATGGCAGGGTGTTGGAGGGGGGAGGGCTGCAGCTCATCTTCCGTGACGGTGCCTTCTTCGTCCAGTGCAACACGCTGCAGATCCCAGTGGAGCCGCGCAGTTACCTGTTGATCCTGCAGCATCGGCTGGATGCCCTGAAGGAGAAGCTCCCCCCTGAGGCCGGGCCGCTCCAGGAACTACTGAGCATCGAGACCGCCCTGCAGCACCTCCCCCTTCATACCGAGCGGGACCCGGAGAAGATGAACGAGCGGCACCGCGAGAAGGAGATCATCAAGAAGCGCCTCGCTCAGCTCTGCTTCGACTCCGCTGAAGTGGCTGAATTGGTATCGGAAAACGTGATGATCTTCAACGGGACCAAAGGCGACGCCAATTCCTTTGATCTGCTGGACCGGCTGCTACGGGACCAGGTGTACCGCCTCTCCTACTGGCGTGTTGCCACCGAGGAGATCAACTACCGGCGCTTTTTCGACATCAATGCCCTCGCCGCGATCCGTATGGAGGACCAGACCGTCTACGACCTGACCCATACCCTGCTGTTCCGGCTGATCCGGGAGGGGAAGGTGACCGGGGTTAGGATCGATCACGTGGACGGGCTTTACGACCCGGTCACCTACCTGCAGCACCTGCAGAAAAGCGCCTGGATGAATCTGAGGGAAAGAGGCGAGGGGGCCCCGCCCGAGGAGGGCGCCGAAGCGATCCGCGAGGAGTGGGCGCGGCAGTACGACGAGGTGCTGGAGAGGGACCCTGGCTACAAGCCTTTTTACACCGTGGTGGAAAAGATCCTCATGAAGGGGGAGCTCCTCCCCGAGCAGTGGCCGGTCTGCGGCACCACCGGCTACGAGTTCCTGAACAGCGTGAACGGCATCTTCGTGGCGAGCGACGTCGCGAAGCAGTTCGACCGGATCTACGACCGTTTCGTGAAGCGGGGGGCCGATTTCACCGAGATCGTCTACGAAAAGAAGAAGCTGGTGATGCAGGTCTCCCTCTCCGGCGAGGTGAACATGCTGGCCCACCAGTTGAACAACATCGCCGAGGAGGACCGTCTCACCCGCGATTTCACCCTGAACAGCCTGGCCCGCGCCATAAGCGAAGTGATCGCCTGCTTCCCGGTGTACCGCACCTATGCCAACTCCGCCTCGGTGCGCGACCGCGACGTGCAGTACATCGACGCGGCGGTATCGAAGGCTAAGCGTAGAAACCCCGCCATCAGCGGGTCGGTCTTCGATTTCCTGCGCGACGTGCTCCTTTTGAGATCCCCCGACCGCGCGAGCGAGGAGAGCCGACGCGACTGGCTTTACTTCGCCATGCGCTTCCAGCAGATCACCGGCCCGGTGATGGCCAAGGGGCTCGAAGATACCGCCTTCTACGTATACCACCGCCTGATTTCCCTGAACGACGTCGGCGGCATGCCGGGGCGCTTCGGCACCACGCTCGAGGCCTTCCACGGGCAGAACCTCGAGCGGAACAAGAACTTCCCCCACGCCATGATCGCGACGGCGACGCACGATTCCAAGCGTGGCGAGGACGTGCGCACGAGGATCGATGCGCTCTCCGAAATCCCGTCAGTGTGGCAGAAGCAGGTGGCGCGCTGGAGCCGGCTCAACAAGCGGCGCGGCTCCCTGATTGATAACGCCAGAGTGCCGGAGCTGAACGAGGAGTACCTCCTGTACCAGACCCTTGTCGGTGCCTGGCCGATCGGCGAGGTGGACGACGCCGGATACGAGGCATTCCGCGGGCGCATCAGGGAGTACATGATCAAGGCGCTGCGTGAGGCGAAGGTGAACACGAGCTGGGTGAGTCCCAATGGGAGTTACGAGGAGGCGGTGGTAGGTTTCATCGATGCCATCCTCGCGCGCACCCCCGACAACGAATTCCTGCGCGAGTTTCTGCCGCTGCAAAGGCGGCTCTCCCGCTGCGGCTTCTTCAGCTCGCTCTCCCAGACCCTCCTGAAGATGACCTCCCCCGGCATTCCCGACTTCTACCAGGGGACCGAGCTTATCGAGGTCACCCTGGTGGACCCGGATAACCGGCGCCAGGTGGACTACGGCAGGAGGATCGACGCACTCGTCGACCTCAAGCGGCGCGAGCAGGAGGAGGGGGCGCCTAGGCTATGGAGCGAGCTGCTGGAGCGGGAGGACGAGAGGGCGAAGCTCTTTCTCATCTACCGGGTGCTCAACTATCGCCGGGAGCACAAGGACGTCTTCGCCGGCGGCGAGTACCTGCCGCTGGAGGCGAAAGGGGCGCGGGCCCGACATCTGTGCGCCTTCGCACGCAAGGCCGGAGGTCGCGTGGTGATCGTCGCGGCGGCGCGGCTCGTGGCGACCCTGATGCCGGAGGAGGGGGACAGCCCGCTTAGTGAGTCGGTCTGGCAGGACACCATGCTGCTTCTTCCCGAAGGGGTAGGGGGGCGGTTGCGCAACGTGGTGAACGACGCGGTGATCGATGTCGTCTCCCGCGATGGTCAAAGCGTCCTCCCCCTTGCCGCGCTCTTCGGCGAGGTGAGTGTGGCGCTGCTGGAATCTGAGTGAGGTGATCTATGGAAGGCAGGGCGCGGATAGCTATCGAGGCGGTGCACCCCCAGATCGACTGCGGCAGGTTTGCGGTGCAGCGCGTGGTCGGCGACGAGATGGTGGTGCAGGCGGACGTCTTCAGCGACGGTCACGACGAGGTGGTGGCCGTACTTCTTTACCGCCGCATGGGAGAGGAGCACTGGCTGGAAACGGCGATGCAGCGCCTGGATAACGACCGCTGGCAGGGCTCATTTCTCCTGGGCCACCCCGGCTTTTACCAATACACCATCATGGGGTGGGTGGACCACTTCCGTACCTGGCAGCGGGACCTGCAGAAGCGTTTCGAGGCGGGACAGGACGTGGCGGTCGATCTGCAGATCGGTGGAAAGATCCTGGAGCAGGCGGTGGCGGAGGCGGGGGAGGAGGACGCGGCCCGGCTGCGCGAGGCGGTGGCGGCGCTCTCTGCCGAGCGGAACCAGGAGGGGGCGGTGGCCTTAGGGCTCGACACGCGGCTCTCCGACCTGGTCAGCACCTGCTGTGCGCGGGGGCTCGCCACGCGCTATCAGAAGGAACTGGTGGTCCGGGTGGATCGCCAGAAGGCGCTTTTCAGCTCATGGTACGAACTCTTCCCACGCTCTTTAGGCGAAGAAGGACGCCACGGCACACTCCGCGACTGCATCGGGCTTCTCCCCGACGTAGCGGAGCTAGGCTTCGACGTTCTCTACCTTCCTCCCATTCATCCCATCGGATCCAGCAAGCGCAAGGGGAAGGCCAACGCGGTCGAGGCGGGGCCGGACGACCCGGGAAGCCCATGGGCCATCGGCTCCGAGGCGGGTGGGCACAAGGCGGTGCACCCGGAACTCGGGACCATCGAGGACTTCGGCGACCTGGTCCGGGAAGCTGAAAAACACGGCATCGAGATCGCCATGGATCTCGCTTTCCAATGCTCCCCGGACCACCCCTACCTGAAGGAGCACCCGGAGTGGTTCAAGTGGCGTCCCGACGGGACGGTGCAGTACGCCGAGAACCCCCCGAAGAAGTACCAGGACATCGTGCCGATCAACTTCGAAACGCCGCAGTGGGAGGAACTCTGGGAGGAGCTGAAGGGGGTGGTCTTCTTCTGGATGGACCAGGGCGTGCGCATCTTCCGGGTGGACAACCCGCACACGAAACCTTTCCCCATGTGGGAGTGGCTCATAGACAAGGCGAAGGAGAAGTCGCACGACGTGATCTTCCTGGCCGAGGCGTTTACCAGGCCGAAGATCATGGCGCGGCTCGCCAAACTCGGCTTCACCCAGTCCTACAGCTATTTCTCCTGGCGCAACAGCAAGCGGGAAATCACGGATTACCTGATGGAGCTGACCCGCGGCGACACGAGGGAGTTCATGCGCCCGAACTTCTGGCCCAACACCCCGGACATCCTCACCGAGTTTCTGCAGTACGGCGGACGCCCCGCCTTCATGATCAGGCTGGTCCTGGCCGGTACCCTTTCCTCTAGCTACGGCATCTATGGGCCGGTGTACGAGCTCTGCGTCGGCATGCCGGAAAAGCAGGGCTCTGAGGAATACCTCGACGCCGAGAAGTACGAGATCCGGCAGTGGGACAGGAAGGCCCCGGGGAACATCAGGGAACTCATCATCACGCTGAACCGGATCCGCCGGGAGTACAGCGCGCTGCAGCGGACCAACAACGTCACCTTCCTCGAATCTGACGACGACAGCGTCATCTTCTACGTAAAGGTGGCTAAACAGCAGAAGAGTTCACTTCTGGTGGCGGTGAACCTCGATCCCTTCCGGGCCCGGACCGCTAAGCTGCGCGTGCCGCTCGATCTGTTTGGCGTAGCCCCCGGGCAGTCGTACCTGCTGCACGACCTGATCAGCGGCGAGCGCTCCATCTGGGAGGGGGGGATGACGACGGTCCGGCTCGACCCGCAGGTGAACCCGGCCTGCATCTACCGCATCAGCACCTGGCAGAAGCGCGAGTCGGACTTCGATTATTATTTCTAGGAGGAAGCCATGCCGTTTCGCAACGAGAAGAATCCGCTCTGGTTCAAGGATGCCGTGATCTACGAGGTGCACATCCGGAGCTTTTGCGACAGTAACGGCGACGGCATTGGGGACTTTCGCGGGCTTTTGCAGAAGCTCCCCTACCTGCGCGACCTGGGCGTCACCGCGGTCTGGGTACTCCCCTTCTACCCCTCGCCGCTGAAGGACGACGGCTACGACATCGCCGACTACCGCACCGTCCACCCCGATTACGGCACGCTGCGCGACTTCCAGGATTTTTTGAAGGGGGCGCACGCCCTCGGCATGAGGGTCATCACCGAACTCGTCTTGAACCACACCTCGGACCAGCACCCCTGGTTCCAGAAGTCGCGCCGCGCGAAGCTCGGCTCCACCTGGCGCGATTTCTATGTCTGGAGCGACACCCCTGATAAGTACCTGGACGCCCGCATCATCTTCAAGGACTTCGAGGTCTCCAACTGGACCCGCGACCCGATCGCCAAGAGCTACTACTGGCACCGCTTCTATTCGCATCAGCCCGATCTCAACTACGACAACCCTCGCGTGCACGAGGCGATGTTCAAGGTGATCGACTTCTGGCTCGGCATGGGGGTGGACGGCCTGAGGCTCGACGCGGTCCCCTACCTGTACGAGCGGGAGGGGACCAACTGCGAGAATCTCCCTGAGACCTACGAGTTCCTGAAAAAGCTGCGCGCCTACATTGACGCCAAGTACCCGGACCGGATGCTTCTCGCCGAGGCGAACCAGTGGCCCGAGGACGCCGCCTCCTATTTCGGCGGGGGCGCCGCCTGTCACATGGCGTTCCACTTCCCGCTCATGCCCCGCATGTTCATGGCGCTGCAGATGGAGGATTCCTTCCCGATCGTGAACATCATGCAGCAGACCCCCGCCATCCCGCCGCACTGCCAGTGGGCCATGTTTCTGAGAAACCACGACGAGCTCACCCTGGAGATGGTGACCGACGAGGAGCGGGACTACATGTACCGCATCTACGCCCGCGACCCGCGCGCCCGTATCAACCTCGGCATCCGGCGCCGGCTCGCGCCGCTCATGGGGGACGACAGGCGCAAGATCGAGCTCATGAACGTGCTGCTCTTCACCATGCCGGGGACCCCCATCGTCTACTACGGCGACGAGATCGGCATGGGGGACAACTACTATCTCGGCGACCGCAACGGCGTGCGAACCCCGATGCAATGGAGCCCGGACCGAAACGCCGGCTTCTCGCCCGCGAACCCCCAGAAGCTTTACCTTCCCGCCATCATCGACCCGGAGTACCACTACGAGGCGCGCAACGTCGAGAACCAGGCGAAGAACCCGTCCTCCCTTCTTTGGTGGATGAAGCGGATGATCGACCTCAGAAAGCGCTTCAAGGCGTTCGGCTGGGGGAGCCTCGAGTTCGTGCCGCTGGACAATCCGAAGGTGCTCGCCATGCTGCGCCAGTACGAGGACCAGACCATCCTGGTGCTGATCAACCTCTCTCGCGCCACCCAGTTCGTGCAGGTGAACCAGCCCCGTTTCGTCGGTTTCTACCCGGAGGAGATGTTCAGCCGTAACCGCTTCCCCGCCATCAAGGACTCCCCTTACGGGATCATCATGGGTGCGTACGACTACCATCTGCTCCTTTTGACCGACGGGCGCGAGAAGATCAAGCCGCGCGAGGAGGGGGTGCTGGAGGAGGTCGCGGTGCCGGGAAGTTGGGAGAACGTGCTGAAATCTGCCGGGCTGCGCCAACTGGAGCAGTCTGTCCTCCCGGAATACCTCAAAAAGGCACGCTGGTTCCAGGGGAAGAGCCGCATCATGGTCCGCTTCTCCGTCGTCGACCAACTCCCCGTTCCGATCGATGGCTCCTCGGTGATCCTCGCCTTCCTGGAGGTCACCTACAGCGAGGGGATCCCCGAGGTGTACCTGCTACCGCTGCACTACGTCCCGATGGACGGAGGCGGGGAAACGCTTCTGGGCGCATCCCCGGAGGCGGTGATCTGCCAGCTCAAGGTCGGCGACCGGCCGGGGCTCCTCTACGACGGTCTCTACAACTCGCACCTGCGCTGGGTGCTCTTCGAACTCATCTGGCGCAGGAAATCGCTGAAAGGGGATGGCGGACGCCTGTCGGGCCAGCCCGCCATCTCGATTTCGCCGCTCATGGAAGGGAAGGCGCCCCCCTTCCCGTCGCAAGTGGGTAAGACAGAGCAGAGCAACAGTTCCGTTCTTTTCGGCAACAACTTCTTCTTTAAGCTCTACCGGCGCATGGAGGAGGGGGCCCATCCTGAACTCGAGATCGGAAGGTTCCTCGACCGGGTCCGTTTCCCGCATGTCGCGCCGTTAGGGGGAACCCTGGAGTACCGGCGCAACAGCGGCGAGTCCTTCGCCCTCGGGCTCCTGCAGGGGTTCGTGCCGAACCAGGGGGACGCCTGGACCTTCACGCTCGGCGAAGTGGGGCAGTTTGTGGACCGCGTCCTCGCTTACCGCGAGGAGGCGAAGAAGTCGGGTTTCGAGCCCCATCCGGGCAACGAGTCGAGCGGCTATACGCCAGCCCTTCTGGAGCTGATCCAGGGGGTTTATCCCGACATGGTGGCCTTGATCGGCAAGCGGACCGCCGAGTTCCACATCGCGATCTCCTCGCGCAGCGACGATCCCGATTTCGCACCGGAGTCGTTCGCGCTCCTGTACCAGCGTTCCGTCTACCAGTCCATGCGCACCCGCTGCAGGAAGGTCTTCGAGCTTTTGCGCAGGAACCTGGCCGCCATACCGCAGCATACGGCGAGCGACGCGGAGGGGCTTCTCAGTATGGAGAACGACCTTTACGCCGTCTTCCAGAAGTTTTTGGTGCGCAAGTTCGGCGCCATGAAAACCCGCATTCACGGCGACTATCACCTGGGGCAGCTCCTCTACACCGGCGACAACTTCCTCATCATCGACCTGGAGGGTGAGCCGATCAAGTCACTGAGCGAACGGAGGATCAAGCAGTCTCCACTGCGTGACGTGGCCGGGATGATGCGCTCCTTCCACTATGCGGCGCACGCCGTCATCATGCAGCGGACCCAGGTGCGCGACGAGGACATCGCCTACCTCCTCCCCTGGGTCCATGCCTGGTACCAATACAACGCGAAGGTCTTTCTCGACGCCTACCGGGAAAGGGCGGCCGGGGCCAACTTCATGCCTGCCGAGGCGGACCAGATCGAGATCATGCTGCAGGCGTACATGCTGGACAAGGCGATCTACGAGCTGGGTTACGAGCTCAACAACCGCCCGGAGTGGGTCTCTATTCCGCTCTCGGGCATCCTGCAACTGCTCGCGCAGGAAACTGGCGTGACGAGATGATCAGCAATCGGGCGCACCACGGAAACTGCAGGACCGGATCACAAAACTGGTAAAAAGGGGGAGCGACATGAAAAAACTACTGCTTTCACTTGCTTGCATGCTGACCCTTGCACAGGTCCCAGCGGCCGGCGCGGAACAAAAGATCTTTCGGGCGACGCTTTCCGGGAAGCAGGAGGTGCCGAGCGTGAAGACCCCGGCCCGGGGGGACCTGAAGATGATCTACAAGGATGGGGAGATGAGCTACGAGCTCAACGTGAGCAGGATCACGAGTCCCACCGCGGCCCACATTCACCGCGGGAAACCGGGCGAAAACGGATCCCCTCTGGTCGGCCTGTTCGGCGGCCCGACCAAGATGGGGCCCTTCAAGGGGATACTGGACGAGGGGCTCATCACCAACGAGAGCCTGCTTGGCGAGCTGGAAGGTAAAACCGTGGAGGACCTGGTCCGGATCATCGAGGCGGGTGAGGCTTATGTCGATGTGCCGACGGAGACCTACCCGCTGGGCGAGATCCGCGGCCAGATCAAGTAGGTGTGCTGCATCCCTCCTTCTTCATAAAACCTTTCCCCCCTCCCAACCTCCCCCCTCCGTGGGGGGAGGAGTAGATCCTTTCATCCGAGACGTCACGTTTCAAGCTGAATCCGGATTCCTGAATCCGGATTCAGGTACGACTTCCATCTTTCACTTCGTGATCCTGCTACGACCTTGCCGCCTCTTCCTTGGCCTTTTGCTGCGACTCCGCCTTTGAATGCGTGCCGCGTTCGGCGGCGTGCTCCCCTTCCACCTTTTCCCCCGGTTCCTTTCCCTCCTCCGAGCTGTGCTCGATCACGGCGTTTACTACCGCCCCGATGAGGATGATCAGTCCACTCAGGTAAAGCCAGAGCAGGAGCACGATGACCGCGCCTATGGAGCCGTAGGTCTTGTCGTAGGAACCGAAGTTGTTGATGTAGAACGAGAAGCCAAGCGACATGACGATCCATACCGGGATGGCGACCACCGCGCCCGGGCTGATCCACTTCCATGTGTGCTCCACGTCGGGGGTGAAGTAGTAGATGACGGCCAGGGCAAGCATCAACAGGAACAGGGTCACCGGGACCAGGCCGATGCCCCACGCGACCTTGAAGGGGGTGCCCATTCCGGTAAATCCAGCAATGAACACACCTATCTTGAAGCCGAACATGAGTAGCGTCATCGAGCTCAGGAAGATCAGGGAGAGCCCTATCACGAGAGCGATGGCGATCAGGCGGACCTTCCAGAAAGGGCGTCCCTCCTTCACGTCGTATAGGTTGTTCATGGCGTCCATCACCGAGACGATGGCGTTGGAAGAAGCCCAGAGCGCGAGGAGGATACCGATCGACAGCAGCCCCTGCTTCTTGCTCATGAACAGGGATCGGATGTTGTCTTCCAGCAGAGAGAACGCCTGCCCTGGGAGAAGCTTGGCCGCATATGAGAGGGCGTATTCCATGAGGTTCGGGATGGGGAGGTAGCCGATCAGGGTGGTCAGAAAGAGCAGGAAGGGAAACGACGCGAAGAGGAAGTAGTAGGCCATGGCCGCCGCATGTTCGGGGCAGTCCTCATCGCTGAACTTGCGGAAGACCCGTTTCGCCAGGTCCTTGTAGCTGGTGTCCCCGAGCTTGAAGTAGGCGCGCATAGAGAACATTGTCGCACTCCTTGTGGTAGCGGCGCGGTGCGCCGGATTCTCCCCTTACCCGCCGACAATGGTGCCGCCGTTTGGGTGCAGCACCTGGCCGGTCATGTAGGATCCTCCCTCGGAGGCGAGGAAGACGTAGCTGTGCGCCACTTCAACCGGCTGACCGGCACGCTTTAGCGGTACCTCGGTGCCGAACTTCTCGGTCTTCTCCTCGGGGAAGGTCCCCGGGATGAGCGGGGTCCAGATCGGGCCGGGAGCGACCGCGTTCACCAGGATTCCCCTCTCGGCGAGCGAGAGGGCGAGCGAGCGGGTGAAGGCGACGATAGCCCCCTTCGTGGAGGAGTAGTCGAGCAGCGTCGGGCTCCCCTTAAAGGCGGTCACCGAGGTGGTGTTGATGATGCGGGCTCCCTCCTGCAGGTGTTTCAGGGCCGCTTTGGTAAGGAAGAAATATGAGAAGATGTTGGTGCGGAAGGTGCGCTCGAGCTGTTCCTCCGAGATTTGCTCCAGCTCCTCGCGGTAGTGCTGCTCGGCCGCGTTGTTGACGACGATGTCGAGCCTGCCGAATGCCGCCACGGTCTTCCCCACGATGTCGGCGCAAAACGCTTCCTGCCCAACGTCGCCGCGGAAGGCGAGACAGCGCACCCCCTCGCGTTCCACGATGTCGCGGGTCTCCTTCGCATCCTGGTCCTCCTCAAGATAGGCGAAAGCGACACTCGCCCCCTCGCGGGCGAAGGCGATGGCGACGGCGCGGCCGATGCCGCTGTCGCCGCCTGTGATCAGGGCGACCTTCCCCTTCAGCTTTTCGGCTCCCCTGTATTCGAGCTCGCCGCTTTGCGGCTTCGGAGTCATCTCTGCTTCGATGCCAGGCTGCTCCTGGCGCTGGCGCGGGAATGGTTTTTCCTCCTGCGGGGTCATCGGTCACCTCCTGGTAGTTGGACGGCTGCCTTTTTTCATGCACCTTCGCCTTGCGGCGCCTGCTCCGTAGCCGTTGCGCCTGTGTGCGGGTCGAGGACGATCTTGATGCAGGCGTCCTGTTTGTTCATGAACATCCTGTATCCCGTTGGGGCCTCCTGCAGCGGGAGCCGGTGCGTGATGATCGACGACGGGTTCAACTGCTGCTCCGCGACCAGCTTCACCAGGTGAGGCAGGTACTTGTGCACGTGTGCCTGACCGCAGCGCAGGGTAAGTCCCTTGGCGAAAAGCGCGCCCATCGGGAACTTGTCCACGAAGCCTGCGTACACGCCGACGATGGAGAGGGTGCCGCCCTTGCGGCAGGCCTTCGCGAGCTGGCGCAGCGCCGAGGCCCGGTCCGTCTCCAGTCTGAGGGCCTGCTTCACCGAGTCGTAGACCCCCTCGAAGCCGGTTCCCACCGCCTCCATACCGACGGCGTCGATGCAGGAGTCGGGGCCGCGCCCACCGGTCATATTCTGCAGCGCCTCAGCGACATCCACCTCCTCATAGTTGAGGACCTCCGCCTGGCACTGGGCACGCGCCGCCTGCAGCCGGTCCGGAAAACGGTCGATGCCTATGACGCGCTCCGCGCCCAGGTGCCGCGCCGACATCATCGCCATGAGACCGACCGGGCCGCATCCCCAGACGGCGACGGTGTCGCCGGGGTTGATGTTGCAGTAGTCGGCGGCCTGGTAGCCGGTCGGGAGGATGTCGGTCAGGAGCACCACGTGCTCGTAGGGGACGCCGCTCGGGATCCTCTCGAGCCCCACGTCGGCGAACGGGACGCGCACGTACTCGGCCTGTCCACCCGAGAACCCGCCGTAGAGGTGGGAGTAGCCGAAGATGCCGCCGCCGGTGTCACCGTACATATGCTCGAGCATCCAGGCGTTCGGGTTACTGTTGTCGCAAAGGGCCCACAGCTCGTGCTTGCAATACCAGCAGGCGCCGCATGAGATGGGAAACGGGACGATGACGCGGTCGCCGACATGGAAGCGGGTGACGCCGCTCCCCACCTCGACGATTTCCCCGACGAACTCGTGGCCGAGGATGTCCCCCTTCTGCATGGTTGGAACGTAGCCGTTATAAAGGTGCAGGTCGGAGCCGCAGATGCAGGTGAGCGCCACCTTCACGATCGCGTCGTTTTTGCTCAAGATCTGCGGGTCGGCGACCTCGTCCACCCGCACGTCGTGCCTGCCGTGCCAGCAAACTGCCCTCATATCTCCTCCTTTCCCCGCAAGCCGGGGAGCCGGGTTTAGTCGGCGGTGCGCTGCGCCGTGGTTTCCTCGCCCACCTCGAGGATCTGCTTGAGCCGCTTCAGGTCCTCTTCCAACTGCTGGGCGTTGATGCCGTGTGCGATCTTGGCTGCGGCCTTCCCTGCGGCGCCGCCGGGAGGATAGTAGTCGATGGTGACCCTCACCTCGGTGCCGCGGTTGCCCGGCGCCTCCTTGAACTCGACACTCCCCTTGTTGGGGATGTCCGCCTCGCCCACTGAGTGCCAGCTGATCTGCTGTCCCGGGGTGTCCTCCATCATCTCGGCGTCCCACTCCGCGCTGATCCCGCCGGGACCCATCGCCTTCCAGTGCGAGGTGCGCGGGCCGGTGACCTCCACCGCTTCCAGGTGTTTCATGAAGCGGGGCAGGTTTTCCAGGTTGCGCCAGAACTCGTAGACCTCGTTCGGCGGCAGGCCGATGGTCACCGCCTTCTCTATCCTGAGCCCGCCCGGTTGCGTATGCATCGTGTCCACCCCCATCGCGTCGTACAGGCCGCAGTAGCCGGTCTGTCCCCGGTAGAGGAACAACCCGCCTGCGACGATCATGGCGAGACCGGAGGCGTAGTTTCTCCGGCTAACATTCTTGAGCCCCGAAAGGGCCAGGGCCGCACCTCCGGCCAGGGACGCTTTCCGCTCCGCGGGACCGACGTTCATCTTCCGCGGCCTTTGCCACGGTCTGGATTCGCTGCGCTCACTTTCGCTTTGTTCCATGCTGATTCCTCCTTGGAAACTGCGGGGTTTGTTTCTTATTAAGGTGGGGCTGAAAAAACAATTAGAGAAAGCTAACAGAGCGGGGCGGGTTTGCAATAGGGTGGGGGGAAATTTGGGGGTTGGGGCTGACGGGAAGAATGGGAAGAATGGGAAGAATGGGAAGAATGGGAAGAATGGGAAGAATGGGAAGAATGGGAAGAATGGGAAGAATGGGAAGAATGGGAGTGATGGGAGTGATGGGAGTGATGGGAGTGATGGGAATCATGGGAATCATGGGAATCATGGGAATCATGGGAATGCTTTGTGGGGTGGGGAGGCGGTGTTGGCCTGGGAGGGGCGGGGAAGTGGGGCTGCGCCTTGGTGGCGTGGGCTGCGTGAGCCCCCTCCCCCGGAGTGGGAGGGTTGGGGAGGGGGCTGGCGCTGGGGCTCGTCGGCTGCGGACTACGCAGCTTCCTTGCGTTTTTGCTTCAGGCTTTCCTTCAAAAGCGCCATCATGTCCGCCACCTTGGGCGGGGGCGGTACCTTCGCCGCGACCGGTTGCCGTCCCTGAGCCTTTTCCTCGATCATCCGCTTCAGGTCATCGATATACTGATCCTTGTATTTCTCCGGGTCGAACTTCACCGTTAACTGGTCGATCAGGGTGAGCGCCAGCGCCACTTCCTGCTCCTTCACGTGCTCGTTGCCGGGAAGCTTCAGCTCTGCGGCGTCGCGCACCTCCGCTGCGTACCTTATCTGGTTCAGCACCAGCAGGTCCCCGAGCGGGCGCACGATGCCCAGACTGCCGCGGTTTCTCAACACGTAATAGGCAACGCCCACTTTGCCGGAACGATTCAGCGCCTCGCGTAAAAGCGCGTACGCCTTCGGCCCGCTCTTGTCGGGCTCCAGATAATAGGGCTTCTCGAAGTAGCGCGTGTCGATCTCCTTCTCCTCGATGAAGTCGACGATGTCGATGAGATGAGTCTTCTCAAGGCTCGCGTTCTCGAAGTCCTTATCGGTGAGCACTATATACTCGCCGTCGCTGTACTCGTACCCCTTCACGATCTCCTCGTAAGGGACTTCCTTGTTGTCGAACTTGCAGACCCGCAGGTACTTGATCGGGCAGAGGTCGCTCTTACGCAGCATGTCCAGATCGAGCGAGTTGCTCTGCGACCCGCTGTAAAGCTTGACCGGGATGTTGACCAGCCCGAAACTGATGGAACCTGACCACATCGCTCTCATATCCACCTCCTCTAGGCACCGAAACCGGGCGCCGTTCTTGCCGGTTCAGCGCACCCCGGCACAGCACGAATTCTACCATGTCTGAGCCTGCTCGCCCCATTCCCGAGCAACGTAGCGTGTTCCGGCCCCGCCCGACACCAAAGCGCAGGGAGGGGAGCGGGCCCCCTGGTCGCCTTGCGCTAAACAGCTTCCGGCGATTGACAAAACAACGCCGGTGCATACATTTATTAGCGTGTTTTCATCATGCAGGGCGAGCGCAGCGGTAACCTGTGGAGATCATTATGGTTGGAGATAAAGAGTTGCAGGGGCGGACCCGCGGGGGTGCCGTGCCGAAGGTGTTGCTCTGGGTGGTCGGGGTGCTGATCGCCCTGATCCTCGTCGTATTCATCGCCAGTTTCTTCATCGACGAACCGCTCAGGCGCACCACGGAAAAAAGGATGAATCAGAGCCTCAAGGGATATTCGGTTCGTCTCCCAAAGCTGCACTTCAGTCTCATCGGTCTCTCCATCACGCTTAAAGGTCTCACCATATCCCAGCAGGCACACCCACAGCCTCCGGTGGCCGAGTTCCCGTATCTGCGAGCCAGTGTGCAGTGGCGAGAGATCCTCTCGGGAAAGCTCGTCGGAGACATGAGGCTCGATGCGCCGAAGATCCACGTCAACCTGAACCAGCTCCGTACCGAGGCGGCCAGCAAGGTCCCCATGAAACAGAAGGGGTGGCAGCAGGCCTTCGAGGCTATCTATCCTTTGAAGATCAACCTCTTGAAGATCACCAACGCCGGCATCACCTATATCGACGCGGACGATAAGCGTCCTCTCAAGCTGACCAACCTGTCGCTGGAGGCGGACAACATCCGCAACATCCACCTCCCGGACAAAGTCTATCCATCCAATTTCCACCTGGAGACGGACATCTTCGGCAGCGGTCACGGCATCGTGGACGGCCGGGCGAACTTCCTTGCCGAGCCGACACCGGCGGTGAAGGCAGCCATCGAGCTCGCCAAGGTTCCACTCGGTTACTTTGCACCGATGCTCGCCCGCACGAACATGAAGATCGAAGGTGGCGTACTGAGCGCGGACGGTAACGTGGAATACGGGCGCAAGGTCCAGACGGCGCGGCTCAAAAAGCTCACCATCCATGGGGTGCGCCTCGATTACATCCATGCACCGGAGACGGCGCGGGCAGAGAAAAGGCGCGCGGAGAAGGTCAAGAAGGCGGCCAAGGAGGTGAGCAACAAGCCGAACCTGATCCTCACCGTGGAGCACTTCAGCCTGACCGATGCGAACATCGGCTTCGTGAACGATTACGGCGGCAAAAAGGTCCGGCTCTTTCTTTCCGATGCAAACCTCTACCTGGACAACTTCTCGAACCAGTTCTCAAAGGGACCAGCCCGGGCGAAGCTTTCCGGCCGTTTCATGGGGAGCGGCGTTACCGAGGCGACCGCCGCCTTCCGCCCGGAAGACAAGGGGCCCGACCTCGACCTCTACGTAAAGATCACCGGAACGCAGCTCGTGTCGCTGAACGACCTGCTCCGCACCTACGGCGATTTCGACGTAACAGCGGGGACCTTCTCCCTGGTGACCGAGCTCCACGTGAAGAACAACCGCGTCAACGGCTATATCAAGCCGTTTTTTAAGGACATGAAGGTCTACGACCGGCGCCAGGACAAGAACAAGGGGTTCTTCCATCAGGTCTACGAGATGCTGGTGGGAGGGATCGCCAAGCTCCTGGAAAACAAGCAGCGCGACCAGGTCGCGACGAAGGCCGATATCTCGGGCCCGCTGCAAAGTCCGAAAACCAATACCTGGCAGGTCGTCGTGGAACTTGTGCGGAACGCGTTCTTCAAGGCGATACTCCCCACCTTCGAGAAGGAGGTGACGGCACTGGGGAGAAAGCGCTGACTTCCGGCGGCGGCAAAACAACCAGACGCAAAAGGAGGAAGCTATGAGGTTGATACTGCTGATCATCCTGATCCTGTTGTTGCTCGGTTCGCTCCCCACTTGGCCGTACAGTTCCGCGTGGGGCTACTATCCCAGCGGCGGGCTGGGACTCATCCTGTTGATCCTGCTGATTCTGATGCTGATGGGTCGCATCTAGCGGCAGGTTCAGGTGAGGAAAAGGGAGGCATCGGCAATGGCAAAGTACGGGAAAAAGACACAGGAAACGGTGCACGAGGTGATGGACAAGTTCAAGAAAGGGGAATTAAAGAGCGGTGGCAGCGGCAAGAAGGTGACCGACCGCAAGCAGGCCGTTGCCATCGGACTTTCGGAGGCGCGCGAGAAGGGAGCCAAGGTGCCCGAGCCTCCGAAGAAGAAGTAGCGGGCACCGCAAACCTGTAGAAAGGAAAAGGAGGCTGTCATGGCAAAGAACACCGCAGTTTTCGGGATCTACCGCAGCCGCGAGAGCGTCGAGCACGCCGTCGACTCTCTGCGTGCCGCGGACTTTCGCAACACGGACATCTCGGTGCTGTTCTCCGAGAACGTAGGCACCAAGGACTTCGCCCACGAAAAGCACACCAAGGTGCCGGAAGGCTCAGCTACCGGCGCCGGGACCGGTGCGGTGATCGGCGGCGCCCTCGGCTGGCTCTCGGGTATCGGTGCCCTCGCCATCCCCGGTGTGGGCCCGTTCATCGCGGCAGGCCCCATCGTGGCCGCCCTGGCGGGGCTCGGAGCGGGCGGGGTGATCGGCGGGATCGCCGGCGCCCTGGTCGGCATGGGGATTCCCGAGTACGAGGCGAAGCGTTATGAAGGGAGAGTGAAGGAAGGAGGTATCCTCCTCTCGGTTCACTGCGACAACGCGGACTGGAAAAAGCGCGCCATGGAGATCCTGAGGGAAACCGGCGCGCAGGACATCGGGTCCGAAGGTGAGGCGAAGGCGGATTTTGCTTCCTCCGACAAACCTAAGCCGAGGGGAATGGCGTAAGCTCGACCGTGGAGGCGGCGCAAGCCGCCTCCACCTGCCGATAACGGCGCAGGAGGAGACGAGATGCCAACGGGCCAGAAGACGAGCGAGTCGCACGGCAAAGCGGAGATGACCATCTTCGACGTGCTGAAACAGGACCACGAAAAGGCGCGTTATCTCTTCGATAAGGCGCAGAAGGCGGGAAAAAAAGAGATTGCGTCGCTGCAGAAGCTCTTCGCCCAGATAGAGGAAGAGCTGGAACTGCACATGGAGGGGGAAGAGCGCTTCTTCTACAGTGCCCTCGAACAGGACGAAGAGATGCGTGACCACGTCCTGCAGTCCTACGAAGAGCACCAGGTTGCCAAGACCATGCTCGGCACCTTTAAGTCCCTGGCGGTCGATGACGAGCGCTGGGTGGCAAAGCTCAAAGTGCTTGGTGAGATCGTCGAGCATCACATGCAGGAGGAAGAGCGCGAAATCTTCAAGATGGCAAGAAAGGCTCTGGGCAAGGAGCAGCAGCACGATATCGCCATGTCGTTCCAGAAGAGCAAGCGGGAAGGGCGCCGGCCTTCGCGGGGGGCACCCGTGGAAGGTTAGCGGTATGACCACACGCTGGGAAAATGCGCCGCGCCGGCTTGATTGCCGGGCGGCGCATTTTTTGTCTTACAGCATAAAAAAAGAATGCTTGTGCGTAGCTTAATGTATGTTATAAAATAATTCGTAGCTCACAGGGGCGGCGATATAATGTCATAGCGATACTCACAGCTCCCGTTACTGGCCGTTTTCCTAGAAATAACACCGACATTTCAATGGTATGAATGAAATCGCGAGGCGGCTGCAGTGCCTATGTTATCGCTATGAGGACCATGCCAGGTCCAGCTCAGGTGGATATCAATTCAATGCAAGGTTTGAATGTGCTTAATAATTACTGCCAAGTTTTTAACCGAGAATCCCAGTTTGCCGGTCTGACCGGCCCCCGGAACGCAGTTTGTGGAGGCGCTATGCAAGACGCTGAGATTTTGCTGGTCGAAGATAACAGCAATTGCGAAGAACTCGCCTTGCGGGCCTTGAGAAAGGCGGGCTACAGCAATGTAGCGGTCGCGCGCGACGGTGCGGAAGCTTTGGGGATGCTCTTGGGCGGGGAGGTCGGCAGTGGGCACCACCCTCATTTCGTGCTTCTGGACATGAAACTGCCAAAGATAGACGGTGTGGGGGTGCTGCAGAAGCTGCGCAGTAACGAGCGCACCAGGAAGCTGAAGGTCTTCGCCCTCTCTTCGTCCGAGGACCCGGAGGACCTGGAGCAATGCCGCAACCTGGGCGTGGTGGCGGTGCTGCCCAAACCGCTTGACGCCGAACAGCTCAAGCGCTGGCTGCACTGACCGCTGCGACGGCCGTCAGGAGGATAGCACCGGGGTCTTGGCGTTATCCTCGATGATGATTTCCAACTCGGCGAGGGCCGTTTCCTTAAGCCCCAGCACCTGGGCCTCACTCGAGGCGAATAGGAGAACGGACGGGTCTCTGTTGAGGCCCACGCCGATTTTTCTGCAGGTGAGATTCGAGAGCCGCACCATGGCGAGCAGCACGTTCGCCTGGTCCCAGCGCTCCTGTTGGTGCCCGGCGACTATGTCGCAGTAGATCTGCGGCAGTTGCCACTGCACCATCAACTGGTGCCCCTGCTCCACGTGCAGGGTGGCCAGGACCTCCCTGAGCACCGGTTGAATCACCCCTCCCTTGAAGCTCTCCTCGCGCGACACTTCCTCCAGACACTTCAAAAGGAACAGCTTACCCAGGTCGTGCAGGAGCCCGCCCAGGAAAGCCTCCTGCGCCTGCGCGCCGAACCCGACCTTTTGTGCCAGCCAGCGGCTTCCCACGGCGCTGCAGAACGCGTGCTTCCAGAGCGTCTGCATGATCGCGTTGAACCTGATGTCGTCGGACTTGTACAGGTCGCGCTGCGTGGTGACCATGGCGAGGTTCGCGACCTCCTTCGAGCCCAGCCGTATGATGGCCTCTCGGATTGTGCTCACCTTGCTGAGCCCAGAATAGAAGGAGGAGTTGGCGGCCCTCAGCACGCGGGTTGCGACCCCCGGGTCGGCATTGAGGAGCTGGTGCACCTCCTTTATGTCGTAGTCGGGTCTAGCCAACGCCTGCTGCAGCTTCACCGCTACGGCATGAAAGACCGGGACGCTGAGCGTGCCGGCGGCGAGCCGTTCCTTGATCACCTCTACGATAGAGGCCTGTTCGTTCATTTCGCAGTATCTCCTTGCTGCTTTCCGTCAGTTCCCCAGGATGCGCTTCAATTCACGCAGCGGGCGGGGCGTCCCTATGCGCGGCAGGTCACGCAGTACTTCCTGGACCGAGATTTTCCCGTCCGCAGCCTTCACCAGCCCGTCCTCAAAGAGGGTCACCATGCCGGAGGTCTCGATGCTGAGACGTCGGATTTCCGCAGAAGACTTGCTCTGCAGGATCGCCTCCTTGACCGGCTCGTTCATGACCAAAAGCTCGAAAACGGCGGTCCTGCCCCGGAACCCGGTAAAGCGGCACTGGGGGCAGCCGCGCCCTGTGCGGAAGGTGGCGCCGGCCAGGTCCTTGGCGGAGTAACCCATCCTGCCGTACTCGGCCGGTGTGGGGACGTAGACCTCGGCGCAGTCGTTGCAAACCAGGCGGAGCAGCCGCTGCGCCACCACGCAGACGACGGTGGATGAAATCAAAAAGGACTCGATCTGCATGTTCATCAGCCGCAAAAGTCCGCCGATACTGTCCTCGGTATGAAAGGTGGTGAGCACCTTGTGCCCGGTGAGCGCGGCCTGGATCGCGGTCTCGGCGGAGAAGGTGTCGCGGATCTCGCCGAGGACGATGACGTCCGGGTCCTGTCGCACCATGTGGCGCAGGGTCTCCTCGAAGGTGACGCCGATCTTCTGGTTGATCGAGCACTGCGACACCCCTTCGATGACGAACTCGACCGGGTCCTCGGCGGTGATGATGCTGGTGTTGATGTTGTTCAGGTGGCTTACGCACCCGTAGAGGGTCGAAGTCTTGCCGCTGCCGGTGGGGCCGGTGATGATCATGACCCCGGATGGGGTTTCCAGGGCGTCGTCCACGAACTGTTTGAGCATGCGCGGCGCCATCCCGATGTCTGAGATGGCGAGGATGGCCTCTTTCTTGTTGAGAAGGCGCAGGACGATCTTCTCCCCGAAGAGGGTGATGTAGAAAGAGACCCTCATGTCGAGATTAAAGCCGTGCTGCCTGCTTTCATAGAGGATGCGGCCGTCCTGGTGGCGCCTTTTCTCGGCGATGTCCGCCTGTGACATGACCTTGATTCTGGAGGAGATCTGCGGCGCGAGCTCCAGGGGAAGCTCTAGGTGCGGCATCATGACGCCGTCGTGGCGCATCCGGATACGGAGCCGATCCCTGAGCGGCTCTATGTGGATGTCGCTGGCGCCGAGGGTCATGGCGTCGTCGAAAAGCTTGTTGATCATGCCGACGACGGTGCTCTCGTCGGGGGCGGCGCTTTCGCTCCCCGCCGACTTCTGCGCGGAGGCGACCGCGGCGAGTATGGCGCTTCGTGTGGCGATCGCGGGTTTCACTGTCCTGCCGAAGATGCGTTCGGCACTCAGCCGCGAATAGGTCTCCAGCGGGTTGGCGAAGGCGACCATGACGGCCCCTTCGTCGTCGGTTGCGTACGGCACGAACAGCTCGTCACGGAACACCTCAAAGGGGGCTTTCGCGAAGAGCTTGCGGTCCAGTTTGCGGAACTCGAGCTCGGCGACCGGAAAGCCTAGCTGAAACGAGAGCACCTCGACTAGCCTGCGCTCCTCGATGAACCCCTTCTCGATGATGATGTCGCCCAGCATCTTGCGCGGCGCCCCTTCCTGCTTCTGCAGGTTCAGGGCGGTAAGGAGCTCACTCTGTTTCAGGTAGCCGAGCTCGACCAGGAGGTCGCCGATCCTTACCGAAAGGCTGTGCTCGCGCAGGATGCGTGCAACGTCCTCGCGTTTCAGAAACTCGAGTTCCTGGAGGACGTCGATGAGCGTCTTCGTGGACTGCAGCTTGCCGTGCACGCGCTGGGCGTAGAGGAGCTGGTCCCGGGTTATCACGCCGGTGCTGACGAGAAGCTCGACGATCTGACCGGCGCCCTGGGACGCGTGCGAATCCTTCTTTTTCATGATCCCCTCGGTGTCCCGTGCGGCGTCTTTACCGGCAGCCTAAAAACAAAAAGGTCCCCACAAGCTTCAGCGGGGACCTCTGTTTCGACGGGGCGAAAACTAATGAGCTGGAGCTAGCTCCCTTTCTTATCGTCATCCGGGCGAGTTGCTTTAATCTCGATTTCGTCCTTGCCGCTGGAGGCCTTCTTGAAGTTCCTGATGCTTTTGCCTAGCGCGCCGCCGATCTCGGGAAGCCGGCCTGCGCCGAACACCACGAGTACGATGACGAGAATTATGATGAGCTCCGGCATTCCGAATCCGAACATGTGACCCTCCCTTTGTGAGTTCCCTAAGCGCGTGCAGTATGGCACATGGCCGTCGGAAAAAGCAACATTTGGATTAAAGAGCGTTTTAGAGGAAAATTATTAAAATTATTGCATCATGCTGTAGGAATTGTTATACAGCTGCAGTCGCCATCTCTACCAAAAGGAGAACTACGGTGAACAAGACTATCCTGCTGGTCGAGGACAACCCGGACGATGAGGCCCTGACCCTGAGGGCGATCAGAAAGCACATGCCGTACGGCATCGTGGTGGCGCGCGATGGCGCCGAGGCCCTGGAGCACCTGTTCGGCGGGGGGCAAGGTCCCGGCAGGCACGACGTTCCGGTCCCCATTCTCGTGCTGCTCGACCTGAAGCTTCCCAAGGTGAACGGCCTGGAGGTGCTCCGGCGCATGCGGGAGGAGTCCCGCACCCGCTCCATCCCCGTCATCGTGTTCACCTCCTCCACCGAGGAGCAGGACATCCTCGACAGCTACCGACTGGGTGCTAACAGCTACATCAGGAAGCCGGTGGATTACGGCCAGTTCTGCGACAACATGAAGCAGGTGATGAACTACTGGCTCGGCGTGAACCAGCTCCCTCCCTCCCGCGGCTGCGCCGCCGCCTGATACCCTGTTGCCAAGGCGCACCCCCTACTGTTAGTATCATCGCCATGGAAAAATTCGAACTGGTAACGGAATTCCAGGCGCGAGGCGACCAGCCGCGCGCCATCGACGAGCTCTCGGAAGGGATACTGCGCGGCGACCGGCACCAGGTCCTGCTCGGGGTGACCGGCTCCGGCAAGACCTTCACCATGGCGCAGGTGATCGCCCGGTGCAACCGACCCGCCCTTGTGCTTGCCCCCAACAAGACCCTAGCCGCCCAGCTTTACGGCGAGTTCAAGGAGCTCTTCCCCAACAACGCAGTCGAGTATTTCGTCTCCTACTACGATTACTACCAGCCGGAAGCCTACATCCCCGCCTCCGACACCTTCATCGAGAAGGACTCCTCGATCAACGACGAGATCGACAAGTTTCGCCACGCCGCCACCAGGAGCCTTCTGACCCGGCGCGACACCATCATCGTCGCCTCGGTCTCGTGCATCTACGGCATCGGTTCCCCCGAGTCGTATCAGCAGATGCAGATCCGCCTTCGCGAGGGGGACGAACTCGGGCGCGACGAGCTCCTGAAGCGCCTGGTCGAGATCCAGTACGAGAGAAACGACATCGACTTTCACCGCGGCAGCTTCCGGGTGCGCGGCGACACCGTCGAGATTTTCCCGGCGCACGACGACGAGCGCGCCATCCGCGTCGAGTTCTGGGGCGACACCATCGACGCCATCTCCGAGATCGACCCATTGCGCGGCGTGCAGCTGCAGAAGCTCGCCCGCTTCGCCATCTACCCCGCCTCGCACTACGTGGCGACGCGCCAGACCCTGGAGCGGGCCGTGGAGCAGATAAGGCTCGAAGTGGAGGAGCGCATCCGTCACTTCAAGGAGCAGAACATGCTCCTGGAGGCGCAGCGCATCGAGCAGCGCACCTTCTTCGACATCGAGATGATGGAGCAGATGGGCTTTTGCCAGGGGATCGAGAACTACTCGCGCCACTTCGACGGCAGAAACGCGGGAGATCCCCCGTACACCTTGATCGACTACTTCCCGGACGACTTCCTGCTGGTGGTCGACGAGTCGCACATCACGGTCTCACAGGTAGGGGGGATGTACCGCGGCGACCGCAGCCGGAAGGAGACCCTGGTGAACTTCGGCTTCCGGCTCCCCTCGGCGCTCGACAACCGGCCGCTCACCTTCCAGGAATTCACGAAGAAGTTAAACCAGGTGATCTACGTCTCGGCGACACCGGCGGATTACGAGCTGAAGATGTCGGGGGGCGTGGTGGTCGAGCAGCTCATCCGTCCCACCGGGCTCATCGACCCGATCATCGAGGTGCGCCCGGCGGCGGGACAGGTGGACGACCTGCTGCACGAGGTGCGTGCCACGGTCGAGCGGGGCGAGCGCATCCTCGTTACGACGCTCACGAAGAGGATGGCCGAGGAACTTACCGATTACTACCGCGAGCTCGGCATCCGGGTGCGCTACCTGCACTCGGACATCGACACATTCCAGCGCATGGAGATCCTGCGTGACCTGCGTCTGGGCGAGTTCGACGTGCTGGTCGGCATCAACCTACTCCGCGAGGGGCTCGACCTTCCCGAGGTCTCGCTGGTAGCGATTCTGGACGCCGACAAGGAGGGCTTCCTGCGTTCGACGCGCTCGCTGATCCAGACCTGCGGCCGTGCGGCGCGCAACGTCTTCGGGCGGGTGCTCATGTACGCCGACAAGGTGACCGGCTCCATGCGCGAGGCGATCGACGAGACGCTGAGGCGCCGCGAGCTGCAACAGGCCTACAATGCCGAGCATGGCATCACGCCTGAGAGCGTGAAGCGGGTGATCGGCAACGCATTGCAGGCGCCCGAGGAGAAGGACTGGGTCACCGTGCCGGTTAAGGCGGAGGAATTCCTTAGCCCCAAAGAGCTTGAAAAGACACTGAAGCGGCTGAGAAAAGAGATGCTCGCGGCGGCGAAGGCGCAGGAGTTCGAGCGGGCGGCCGAGTTAAGGGACAAGATCAAGCGGCTTGAGGTGGCGGAAATCACCTAGGCAGTTGACGATGGACAATTGACGATTGACAACGAAAAGCCCCTCGTCCCGTTGCGGGAGAGGGGCTTTTCGTTTGGTTCTCGGGAAATTCCGGGGAAGCAGGTATGTGTTGCCTCGAAGCAGTAGGCTGGCCAAACGTTCCCCCCTTTGCGAAGGGGGGCAAGGGGGGATTTGCCTTAGTCTGACCATACAAGCACCTGCTGACGCTGAATCATGCACGCTGCTACAGCAAATGACCGATGTCGAGCAACAGGCCATGATGAAAGCTTCTTCGTTCGACCGTCTAAAAACAGCAAATAAAAAGCAAATCCCCCCCGTCCCCCCTTCGCAAAGGGGGGAGCTATAGGGCCGCCGTTTCAGTAAGATAGAGAACTTTATTCCGGCGTCGCCCCCGGCTTTTTGCGCCGCCTTCTCCGCCTGCGCTTCTTCTTCGGCGCCTCGACGGCCGCCTCGCTTCCGGCGGGTTCGACAGGCACTCCCTGTGCATCTAGCTGCTGCGCGACGTAGCGCTCCCACCACTCCGCGAGCGAACGCTTGGGAGGGGTGAGCCGCTCCACGAAGCGCAGGTACTGCAGCGCGTCGCCGAACGAGGGGCGCGCGATCACGCCGCGGCCGTTTCTCCCAGGTGTCTTGTGGAAACGCTGCTGCAGGTTGAGAATGTCCCGCACCGTTACGAGCACGCGGTTCGGAACCGCCACGGTCGGCGAAAGCTCGCCGGCAAAGGCGGCCACCGCCGCGTCGGTCGCCTGCTGGGGCGGCAGCCCCGCCCCGCGGAACGTGGCGACCTTCTCCTCCAGGTATTCGCCGAACATGAGGGCGATGAGAAGCGGCGCCGACACCGGCACCCCCTGGCCCAACTGGTCGTCGACCCATTCCAGCGCCTTGCTCACGCGCACGTGGGGGTACCCGTCCGATTCGCGGGAGAGCCAGGCGTCGAAGTGCGGGAAGAGCGGCTCGAACAGGCCGTTGTGACGCATCATCTGGTAGGTGCGCTCCCCGGCTCCCATGAGGAGCAGCTTCAGCACCTCCTCGTAGAGGCGCGGGGGCGTTGCCTTGTTGATGGTGCCGCAGAGCGCCTCGATGGCGGCTTCGGTACGTGGCTCGATGTTGAAGCCGAGCATGGAGGCAAAACGGATCGCGCGGATCATGCGCACCGGGTCCTCGGTGAAGCGGACCAAGGGATCGCCGATGGTGCGGATGAGACCGTTTTTCAGGTCCTCCATGCCGCCCACGTGGTCGATGATGGAGAAGTCGGAGATGTTGTAGAAAAGCGCGTTCACAGTGAAGTCGCGCCGTATGGCGTCCTCTTCGGGAGTGCCGAAGACGTTGTCCCTGAGGACCATGCCGTCCTCGCTTTTCAGGATGGGAGGACCATGGTGCTGCCGGCGCCTTCTCCTGCCGCGCTCGTCTTCGAGTTGCTCCGCCTCGGAAACGGCCTCGGTCGGCTCTTCCGGCGGCGTCTCGGAGGCCTCCTCGAGGGCGGCCTCGGCCGCATCGACCGTGGAGCGGAAGGTGGCGACTTCTATGATTTCATCGTGGAAGTGGACGTGGGCCAGGCGGAAACGGCGGCCGATCAGGCGACAATTACGGAACAGCTTCTTGAGCTGATTGGGAGTGGCGTCGGTGACGACGTCGAAGTCTTTGGGTTCGCGCCCAAGGAGCAGGTCGCGGACTCCGCCGCCGACAAGGTAGGCGATGAAACCGTGCTCCCTGAGTTTGTACAGTACCTTCACGCCGTTCGGGCTAAGCAGTGCGCGCGAGATAGAGTGCTCCGCCCGCGGGATGATGACTTTTTCCATGTTAGTGTTCATTCGCGGGAAAATAGCACAGTTTACGTGCAAAGGCAAAGGATGCGTACTTGATTTTGTTGACTTAAGTCATGAAGATGTGGGATTTCTTCTGTTATGGTTGCCAGCATGGAAAAGAAAGAGAAACAGGAAAAGGACATCAGGGTCCTAGACACCTTCATCGGTTTTTACTGCCGCAGCAAGCACAAGAGCCCGAAGGGCGTGCTCTGTGAGGAATGCAAGGGGCTTCTCGATTACGCGAAGCTGAAGCGGGAGAAGTGTCCGCTCGACCCTAAGCCGACCTGCAAGAACTGCCACGTGCACTGCTACGGCAAGCTCCAGCGCGCGAAGATCCGCGAGGTTATGGCCTATTCCGGCAAGCACCTCATGCTGCGCGGCAGGCTTGACCTCCTCTGGCACTACTTTTTTTAACGGACGTTCTACGTTCCGCGTTCTACGTTCTACGTTAGAACCGGATGTTTAGGAAAATGGTGCCAGGCAAAAGAGTTGTGAGTTTTCAGTTTTTTAACGTAGAACATAGAACTTGTTTAGGGGGGGCAGATGATCAGGAAAATCGTAAATATCGACCAGGAAAAATGTGACGGCTGCGGGCTCTGCGTTCCGTCTTGTGCCGAAGGGGCGATTAAAATAGTCAACGGCAAGGCACAGATCGCCGCGGACAACCTTTGCGACGGGCTGGGCGCGTGCCTGGGTGAGTGCCCGCAGGATGCCATCACCATCATCGAGCGCGACGCCGACGAATTCGACGAGGTCGCCGTTGAAAAACACCTGCAAGCCCAAGACGCACCCGCACCCGCCCACGCCCACGGTCACGGTCACGGTCACGGTCACGGTCACGGTCACGGTCACGGCGGCGGTCACGGTCACGGCGGCGGTCACGGTCACGGCGGCGGTCACGGTCACGGCGGCGGTCACGGCGGCGGCGGCGGTCACGGCGGCGGCGGCGGTCACGGCGGCGGTTGCCCCGGTTCGCGCGTCCAGAGCTTCGCCCCGGCCCCGGCGGCGCCTGCTCAGCCCGCAGGCGCGGTGCAGAGCCAGCTCGCGCAGTGGCCGGTTCAGTTGCACCTTGTGCCGGTGACGGCACCTTACTTCAAGGGCGCGGAACTGCTCATCACGGCTGACTGCGTCCCCTTCGCCTACGCGAACTATCACCAGGACTTCCTCGCCGGAAAGGCGGTGGTGGTCGGCTGCCCGAAGCTGGACGACAACAACGCCTACCTGCAAAAGCTCACCGAGCTGTTCCGGGTCTCCGGCATCACTGGTATCACCGTGCTTAGGATGGAGGTTCCCTGCTGCGGTGGCATCGTGATGGCGGCGCGTCAGGCCCTGGCCGCCTCCGGGATGGAGATCCCCTTCCGTGAGGTAACCATCAGCATTCGCGGCGAAATCATCGAGCGCTAGGCGTGCAGGGTAGGAGGTAATCGGACGGCACGACAGGGCAAAAGGACAAATAGGACGCTTTTGATCTTTTTTGATTGACAGAGGATTAGGAGGCTGGTACAGTTGCCTCCATTAGAAATCCCAATCAGCTGAAAGGAGAACAGCACTTATGAGTCTCACTACCTTGGTTACTAAGGAAGCCCCCGATTTCACGGCGCAGGCGGTAATGCCCGACAACTCCTTCGCAGAGCTCACTCTGTCCAAATACCGCGGCAAATACGTCGTGCTCTTTTTCTACCCGCTCGACTTCACCTTCGTCTGCCCCTCCGAGATCCTCGCGTTCAACAAGAGGGTTGCAGAGTTCAAGGAGAAGAACTGCGAGGTGATCGGTGTTTCCGTCGACTCAAGGTTCACGCACTTGGCCTGGAAGAACACCTCGGTCGAGAACGGCGGTATCGGCAACGTCCAGTACCCGCTGGTCGAGGACCTCGACAAGTCCATCGCCAAGGCCTACGGAATCCTGCTCAACGAGTCGGTGGCACTGCGCGGGCTCTTCCTGATCGACACCAAGGGTGTTGTTCGCCACACCGTCATCAACGACCTGCCGCTTGGCCGCAGCGTCGGTGAGGCCTTAAGGATGCTTGATGCGCTTCAGTTCGTCGAGACCCACGGCGGCGAAGTCTGCCCGGCCAACTGGCAAGAAGGCGAGGATTCCATGAAGGCTTCCACCGCCGGCGTTGCCGAGTATCTCGCCAAGAAGCACGGTAACAAGTAACTCGGATAAAACAGTAACAAAGTGACGAGGGCGCGGTTCGAAAGGACCGCGCCCTTTTCTTTTATGCATGAAAGAAAGGCAGAAACAGTGTCGTCTTGCCAATGAGAGACATCTATGCTAAAAGAACAGAGCATTTACCGACATGTAGCTCAAAAGGAGTCAAAATGCGCACCAAGGCGACTTTGTTTTCCCTGTTGCTGCTCATGGTTTTTGCCACCTCGTCTTTCGCCCTGGAGGGACAGCAGCCGGAGGCGATCGCCGAGAAGATGGCTTTCAAGCTGGTGCGCGGCGTGACGAACACGGCCACCTCCATTGTGGAAATTCCCAAGCAGTCCTACTTGACGGTGCGCGACCGTGGGGCCATCGGCTACGCGGTGGGGCCGCTTAAGGGGGTGGGGATGGCTTTCTACCGATTGCTTACCGGTCTGACGGAAACCGTCTTCTTTGCGGTGCCCCAGCCAGGTTATTACGATCCCATGATCACCCCGGAGTTCGTCTGGGAGGGGTGGGAGGAAAAACGCGTTGAACCGAGAGGGCAGAGCGAGGCCCAGCCGGTCGAGGCCAAGGGAGAATAGATGATGTACAAGCGGTTTGTCTTTGTCGCCATGCTGGCGCTTGCCTTTGCCTTGGCAACGGGAGGGAAGGCGCATGCTGAAGGCCGTGACCTCGAGTCGGCGTCGCCGCAGGAGGTCGTGGACGGCATGGCCAACAAGCTGGTCCGTGGTGTCGCCAATGTCGCGACCGGATGGCTCGAGTTTCCCAAGCAGATCTATCTGACCTGCCGGGATGACGGAGCTGCCAAGTGCGTCACGGTGGGCCCCTTGAAAGGGGTCGGCATGACGCTCGTGCGCACCGTGGCGGGGGTAGGCGAGACGGCTACCTTCTTCCTTGCCTACCCGGGTTTCTACGATCCCTACCTGGACCCCGGCTACGCCTGGCAGAAAGAATAGGCTGCAAAGACATAAAGGTAAAAAAAAAGATCTAAGGCAGATGCCTTGGATCTTTTTTTGTGTCTGCTTTCGGGAATAAAAAAAGGCCGCATCGTGAGATGCGGCCTTTCGCAATTACCCGTTAAGGGGAAATTACTTTGCAGCCGGAGCAGCTTCAGCAGCCGGAGCTTTCTCGTCTTTCTTCTCGGCTTTCTTAGCTTTCTTAGCAGCTTTTTTCTTCTTCGGAGCAGCTTTCTTAGCCGGAGCTTTTTCTTCTTTTTTTGCTTCCGGAGCAGCCGGAGCAGCCGGAGCAGCGTCAGCAGCGAAAACAACACCAGCGAAAGCAACAGCAACGAGAGCAGCAACTACGGAGGAAATGATCTTTTTCATGGGTAAATCTCCTTTACTGAAATGGGTTGGTATCCACGACATTAGCAGGTAGCGTGCCAGCGTCTCATTATAACCGTAAACACTTGATTAACCGCGTTAGGCGGAGGGGGAAGGGGCGTTGCCTCATGAAAACCTCACCCCATATGCTCCAGTCGATACCCCAAATGGGGTATACGCTTCCCCTGCAGACCGTCCAGCGGCGGGTATTTGCCTTGCCAGGTATCAGGATAGTTTGTTATTATGACCGGTCATGGCTTGACCGAGCTATCTGGGGGATTTTTGAGCAATAACATACTTTTGTCAGTAGAAAAGCCGGCCCGTTACATGGGCGGCGAGATGGGAACCGTTGCCGACCGGGAAGGGGCGCTCCGCTTCGTCCTTGCCTTTCCGGACGTATATGAAATAGGGATGAGCCATCTCGGGTTGCAGGTGCTCTACGGCGTGCTGAAAGAGCAGGCCTGGATCATGCCCGAGCGCGCCTATGCCCCGTGGCCTGATCTGGAAGCGTCGCTGCGCGCCGAGGGAAAATCCCTGGCGACCCTGGAAGCCGGCACCCCGCTGGCAAAGGCCGACATCCTCGGCTTCACCCTGCAGTACGAGCTTTCCTACACCAACATCCTGAACATGATGGACCTCTCCGGGATCCCGCTTTTGGCCGCCGAGCGACCGGACGGATATCCGCTCGTCATCGGGGGCGGCCCCTGCGCCTACAACTCCGAGCCCCTGGCCGACTTCTTCGATGCCTTCCTGATCGGTGACGGCGAGGAGGCAGTGATCGAACTGGCCGCGTGCGTCCGGGCCGCCAAGGAAGAAGGGCTCTCGAAAGGAGAGCTCCTCGAGCGGCTGGCGCGGATAGAAGGGGTGTACGTCCCCTCCTTCTTCGAGGTGAGCTACTTCCCGGACGGCCGGGTGGAGCGCATCACCCCCGTGCATGAGAACTACCGCAGCGTGCGCCGTCGTTTCGTCGCCGACCTGGAAACCGCCTACTACCCGACCTCTCCCATCGTTCCGTTCCTGAAGACGGTGCACGACCGGGTGAGCGTCGAGATATCCCGCGGCTGCACCAGGGGGTGCCGCTTCTGCCAGGCAGGCTACATCTACCGTCCGGTGCGCGAGCGCAGCCCCGAGCGTGTCTTCGAGATCATGGAGGAGGCGCTCGAGAACACGGGGTACGACGAGATCTCCCTCCTCTCCCTCTCCACCGGCGACTACGGCTGCCTCACGCCGCTTTTGAAGGGGCTCATGGACCGCTACTCCGCGAAGAAAAAGGCGGTCTCCCTCCCTTCCATGCGCGTCGGGAGCCTGAGCGACGAGATGGCCGAGGAGATCCGCCGCGTGCGCAAGACCGGCTTCACCCTCGCACCCGAGGCGGGGAGCGAACGCCTGCGCAGCGTCATTAACAAGGGGATCACCGAGGAGGCGCTCCTCGATAACGCCCGCTCCGTGTACAGCAACGGCTGGCGCCTGATCAAGCTCTACTTCATGATCGGCCTACCGACCGAGACCATGGAGGACGTGGACGGCATCGTGGAACTCTCCCGCGAGGTGAAGCGCCAGGGGAAGTTCGCCGGCAACGGCGGCGACGTCAACGTGTCGGTATCGAGCTTCGTACCTAAGCCGCACACCCCGTTTCAGTGGGAGCCGCAGATCACCGAGGCGGAGATCGTCGAGAAGCAGCGCCATCTGCGCGACGCCCTCAAGAAAAAGAAGCTGATCATGAAGTGGCAGGACGCCTCCCTCTCCGGCATGGAAGGAGTCTTCGCCCGCGGCGACCGGCGCCTGTCGCGCCTTCTCATCGAGGCGCACCGGCTCGGGTGCCGCTTTGACGGCTGGTGGGAGCATTTCGACCGCAGCAAGTGGGCGCAGGCCTTCGAGAATTGCGGGATCGACCCCTCCTTTTATCTCAGGCGGCGCGAAGTCGACGAGGTGCTCCCCTGGGATCACATCGACTGCGGCGTGACCAAGGAATTCTACCTGAAGGAGCGCGAGGCGGCGCTTGTCGGGGCGGCGACGCCCGACTGCCGTTTCGACCGCTGCACCGGGTGCGGCGTCTGCGACTTCAAGGAAGTGAAGCTGAGACTGAACGATCCGGTCCCCTTCGGCACCTATGCCAGCGAGGCCGCGCAGCAGGAGCAGACCGAAGAGGGGACCAGGATCCGCATCCGCTTCGAGAAGGTGGGGCGTATGCGTTTCCTAAGCCATCTCGAGATGCTGACCCTCTTCACCAGGGCGGTCGGCCGCTCCGGCATCCCGATCCGCTACTCCCAGGGGTTCCATCCGCACCCGAAGTTTTCCTTTGCCACTGCGCTGTCGGTTGGCATCGAGTCCTACGCGGAGTACATGGATTTCGAGGTGAACACAGGCTACACGGCGGACGAGCTGAAAGAAGCGTTGAACGCGACCCTTCCCGAAGGGGTCCGGGTGCTGGAGTCGAGCGAGATCCTGCTGCGTGCCCCGGCGCTTTCCGTCATCATGGACAAGGTGCGCTACCGCGTCACCCTCCCCGACGAACTGGCCGTATCGCTTCCGGAGAAGGTAGCAGCGTTTCTTGCCCTGGAGTCCGTGCCGCTTCGGCGCGAGAAGAAGGGGAAGGTGATCGAGTTCGACCTGCGTCACGAGCTGGCCGAGCTGAAGGCGGAAGGGAACGCCCTGGAGATGGTGGTCGGGCGCGGTAAGCCCGTCGAGTTCGCCTCCGCCATCCTGGACGTGCCGGCCGAGGCCCTCAAGGATGCCCGGCTGGAGAAGGTGGAAGTTTTATTTAGCTAAAGACGTTCAACGTTCGACGTTCCGCGTTCGCAACCGGCGTGCTTGTCGGGAGGCAACGGTGGCGGCACGTGCACCGGCTCCGGCGCACAAGATGCTGCTGCACAGCCTTCGCTGGAGCATATCGGCGATGCGAGCGCCGGTGCCGCCGGGATTATGGTGGCACGAGGTGGAAGAAGTCGAACGTTGAACGCTGAACGTTGAACGTGTTTTGAATTTTATATACAGGAAGGGGTTCACATGGGAAACGAGCTGGTTATCAACACCACCTCCCACGAGACCCGCATCGCGCTCATCGAAAACGGCACCATCGCGGAGCTGTACGTCGAAAGGAGCAGGGTGAAGGGGATCATCGGCAACATCTACAAGGGTAGGGTGGTCCGGGTGCTGCCGGGTATGCAGGCGGCGTTCGTGGACATCGGGCTGGAAAAGGCGGCATTTCTCTACGTGGCGGACGTCTTCGACGCCATGGACGAGTACGACAGTTACATCGAGCCGGAGCAGGGTGAGGAGCCGGTGCCGCACCCGCTGCACCCGATCGAGGATCTCCTCCAGGAAGGGCAGGAACTCCTGGTGCAGATCTCAAAGGAACCGATCGGCACCAAGGGGGCGCGCATCACGGCGCACATCTCGCTCCCCGGGCGTCACCTGGTCTACATGCCGACCGTGGACCACGTCGGCATCTCCCGCCGCATCGAGGACGAGGAGGAGCGCGAGCGCCTGAAAGAGATCGTCGACCGCATCAAGCCGGTCGGCGGCGGCTTCATCGTCCGGACCGTCTCGGAGGGAAAGAGCGAGGAGGACCTGGTCGCCGACCTGCACTACCTCACCAAACTCTGGGACGAGATAGCGAAGAAGAAGGACAAGGCGGGCGCGCCGACCCTGATCCACTCGGACCTCGACGTCACACAGAAGGTGGTGCGCGACATTCTCACCGAGTCTGTCGAGCGCATCGTCGTCGACTCGAAGCCCGAGCACGACAAGATCGTCCAGTTCATCAGCACCTTCATGCCCAAGATGAAGTACTCCATCGAGCTGTACGACGAGGAGGAGCCGATCTTCGATCACTTCGGCCTCGAGGTTGAGATCAGCCGCGCCCTCGGCCGCAAGGTCTGGCTCAAATCGGGCGGTTACATCATCATCGAGCAGACCGAGGCGCTCACCGCCATCGACGTGAACACCGGGCGCTACGTCGGCAAGCACAACTTGGAAGACACCATCCTGAAGACCAACCTCGAGGCGGTCAAGGAGATCGCCTACCAGCTGCGCCTGAGAAACCTGGGCGGCATCATCATCATCGACTTCATCGACATGGAGAAGGAGGTGAACCGGGAGAAGGTTTACGGCGCGCTCGAGGAGGCGCTCAAGAGCGACAAGTCAAAGACCAACATCCTGAAGATCTCCGAACTGGGGCTAGTGGAGATGACCAGGAAAAGGGTGCGCGAGAGCCTCGGGCGCATGATGTGCGAGCCCTGCCCTTACTGCGAGGGGCGCGGCTACGTGAAGTCGAAGATTACCGTCTGCCACGAGATTTTCCGCGAACTGCGCCGCGAGATGCTGGATATCCGGGGCACCAAGGTGATGCTCACCGTGCACCCGCAGGTGGCCGACCTCCTCTACGACGAGGAGCGCCGCGGCCTCGAGGAGCTGGAGAAGAACTTCAAGAAGCGGATTACGGTTCGCGCGAAACCCGGTTTCCATCAGGAACAGTTCGAAGTAGCCGTAACCTAATACACAGTCAGGAGAGAAGATGATCGGTACGCCGCTGAAGACAGGTGCGACGAGGATAATGCTTTTGGGCTCGGGGGAGCTCGGCAAGGAAGTGGCCATCGAGGCCCAGAGGTTCGGGGTCGAGGTGGTGGCGGTGGACCGCTACGCGAACGCGCCGGCGATGCAGATCGCTCATAGAAGCCACGTGATCGACATGCTAAACCGTGAGGAGCTGGACCGGGTGGTGCGCCTGGAAAACCCCGCCTACATCGTGCCTGAGATCGAGGCGATCAACACCGAATACCTTCTGGAGCTCGAAAAGGAAGGTTTCAACGTCATCCCTACCGCGCGCGCCGCGAACCTCACCATGAACCGGGAGGGGATCCGCAGGCTTGCAGCCGAGGAGCTCGGCCTCCCGACCGCGGCGTACCGTTTCGCCACAAGCATGGAGGAGTTCGCCGAGGCCGTTGCCGCCATCGGACTTCCCTGCGTGGTGAAGCCGATCATGAGCTCTTCGGGCAAGGGGCAGAGTGTTCTGCGCGATGCGGCTGACATGGAGCACTCCTTCCGCTACGCCATCGAGGGGGCACGCGGTGCCTCCAACAAGGTGATCGTTGAGGAGTTTATCCCGTTCGATTACGAGATCACCCTCCTCACCGTGCGTCACGTCGGCGGCACCACCTTCTGTCCCCCGATCGGTCACCGCCAGATCGACGGCGACTACCACGAGTCATGGCAGCCGACCCCGATGGTTCCCGCCGTGCTCGCCGAGGCGCAGCGCCAGGCCGAGGCGGTGACCGCCGCCCTTGGCGGACGCGGCATCTTCGGCGTCGAATTCTTTGTGACCGGCGAAAAGGTCTGGTTCTCCGAGGTCTCCCCTCGTCCCCACGACACCGGGATGGTCACCATGGTCTCCCAGAACCTCTCCGAATTCGAATTGCACGTACGCGCCATCCTGGGGCTTCCTGTCCCTGAGGTGGAGAGCCTTGGCTGCGCCGCGTCGCACGTCATTCTCGCGGAGGATGCTGCCGTTGAGGTCGGTTTCGAAGGAGTTGCCGAGGCGCTCGCGATACCCGCGAGCAAGCTGCGTCTTTTCGGCAAGCCGGACACCAGGAAGGGGCGCCGCATGGGAGTGGCACTCGTATTGGGCAAGGATTGTGACGACGCGAGGGAGAAGGCCGAGCAGGCGGCGCACTGCGTGAGAATCGTGAAGCGCTAGATCGAAGATCAGGCTGTTTCCACCGGGGGGCGAACTACCAAGTTCGCCCCTTTTTTTTTATTCAGGAAGTTTGGAGCGGAATTTTGTGGGGCGGGAATTGCTTGAAAAGGCCGATGCAGCACCCCACGAAGCGCGGTACGTAAACCCGCGTCCCCCCCTTTGCGAAGGGGGGACAGGGGGGATTTGCATTGCTTTCTTCGCCCTACTGGTTCTATTCGCAGATCCCGAGGAAATCAAGCAACCGTTCCCACGAGGCGTTCACCACCTGCCCCTCGGCGATCCCTGCCTCTGCCGCCAGCTTGAACGCCAGATCAAACGCCCCGACCCCCTGGCAGATGTGCGCGTCGCTTCCTATCATCACCCGCGCCCCGATCCGCGCGCAGAGCCGGGCGATCTCGGTGCAGTTCCCTTCGCTCCCCTTGCGACTCACAGCAGAGAGCGAGGAGTTGTTCAGCTCGAGCGCCGTGTCGGTGGCGAGTGCACCCATGACTATCTCCTCGTAATCGAGCGGGAAGACGGGGTTACCCGGGTGGGAGATGCATTTTACCAGCGGGTTTTCCATCACGGCGAGGAGGGTCTTTGTGTTGCGCGCGCGGTCCTGGCCGCAGATGCCGCAGTCTTCGTGGAAGCCGGCCATGACGAAGTCGAGCGTCTCCAGGACGTCCGGCTCGAGGTCGAGCCTCCCCGTGTGGTCGAGGATGTTCGCCTCGACGCCGCGGAAGATCCTGACCCCGGAGATGGTTGCCGGGACGAAGCGCATGGCGCAGAAATGGAAGCGGTGCGGTCCGCCGGGGAGCCCCGGGCCGTGGTCGGTCACCGCGAGTCCGCGCAGCCCGGCCTGGGCAGCGGCATTTGCGAGTTCGTTAATGGTGGAGTAGGCGTGCCCTGAAGCGAGCGTGTGAGTGTGCATGTCGGCTATGATTTTCATGGCCGGACTATTTCATAGCGGCTTTGAAATGTCAAGGGACCCCCCATCCCCCTCGCCCTGCCGCTGGCAGAGGATCCCCGCCCCCGGAGGGGGAGGGACAGGGAGGGGGAGCGCAGCGGCCCGTTCAATCTTCCCCCCTCCCAGCCTCCCCCCCCCGGAGGGAGGTGCCGTTCTCTCTAACCGGGAAAAGAAAAAGGGCACACCTTGCGGCGTGCCCTTTTTCAAGCTTCGTGTGGTAACGAATTACTTCGCGACAGCTTTAGCCAGCTCGAGAGCAACTTCTTTGTACGGGTTGGCGAAGAGGATGATGAGGCAGACGACCAGTGCGTAGATCGCCAGGGACTCGATCATTGCCAGACCGATCATCATGGTGGTGAGGATTTTACCGGAAGCGCCCGGGTTACGGGAAACGCCTTCAACAGCGCTCTTAACTGCGAGACCCTGGCCGATGCCGGTGCCGAGGGTGCCGAGAGCCATGCCGATGCCTGCTGCGAGTACACACATAGTAAAGAATTCCATTTGTTTCTCCTTTGCTGCGTATTTTTCCTAAATAGTATAGGAAGTAAAGTCCGTTCAATGTTCAACGTTCAACGTTCCAGCGTCCTCGGTTTTAACCTTGAACGTTGAACGCTGAACGCTGAACGTCTTTTGGTTTTAGTGCGCGTGCTCCAGCGAGCCCTGGATGTAGATCATCGCGAGGAGCATGAAGACGAAGGCCTGAATGAAGGAGACCAGCACGCCCATCAGCATCATCGGCAGCGGTACCAGGAACGGAGCCAGACCGAAGAAGATGATCAGGACGAGCTCGTGGCCGTTCATGTTACCGAAGAGACGCAGGGTGAGCGAGATAACGCGGCTCAGGTGACCGATCACCTCGATGAAGAACATCATCGGTGCTAGCCAGGCGATGGGGCCCAGGAAGTGCTTGATGTAAGCGGCGCCGTGGTGCTTCACGCCCACGATGTGGGTGGTGACGAACACGACTACCGCGCAGGCCGCGGTGGTGTTGATGTTAGCGGTCGGCGGGAAGAAGCCCGGGACGAGGCCCATCAGGTTGGACACCAGGATGAACAGGGCCAGGGTGGCCACCAGCGGGAAGAACGGACGGCCGTGCTCGCCCATGGTCTCCACCAGCATGTTCTCGATGCCGCCCACGATCACTTCCATGAAGTTCTGGAGGCCGGAGGGAACCGCCTGCAGCCTCTTGGTTGCCGCGATGGACAGAAGCACCAGGCCGAGCATGAGCAGCCAGGTGTAGACTACGGCGTCGGCACCTGCCTCGGAAAAGCCGAGGGGGTGGAGCAACTCGCGGAAGAACTGAAGGAATAAAAACGGATGAACCATGAAGCTAGCCTCCTTTACGGGTCGACAAATATATCGAAAAAGCGATTATGTTGATCACGAGGACCGAAAGTCCAATCAAAAGGCCGAAGATGTCTGCCTTTAGGACCACGATCGCCAGGTACAAAAGCGCCGCCATGATGGCCAGCCGCAGGATGTAGCGCAGTACGGCGAAGCGCGAGGCGTTGCGCGGCTGCAGGCGGAGCGCCGCTTCCAGACCGTTGCGGATCCAGAAGAAGTTCGCGATGGCGAGCATGCCGCCCGCGAAGAGCGAAACTCCGAACCTCGGTGAGACCAGCAAGGCACCGGCGGCGCCGAAAGCCCCGCTCAGCAGGAGACTCCCACGCACCAGCCAGGAGAAGATGTTACTCTCGTTTATCCTTGTCGGACCCGTCATCGCGCAGCTCTTTTCCCGCTAATATGAATATGTTGCGGAAACCTGCCGCAATGCCGAAAAACATGAAGATGAAGAAAAACCACGGGTCAGTGCCGAGCCAATGGTCCAGTTTCAACCCCACGTAGACGCCGATGGCGATGGCCACCGCGAACGCGATCCCCATGGTGGAGATCATGCCCAGCGTCCTGAGCAGGTTCTTCTTTTCTTCATTCATAACTGTGCGTCCTCTGTCCCGTATACAAATCACGGGTAGAAAACCAAGGCTAAATAGCACGTCGGCGGTACTAATGTCAATTAATTTCCAAGACGCGCCTCAACAAAAATAGCGATTTATCGCGGCGTCTTGCCCTTTATGTTACCTCAGGACGCTATGGCGCAGTGGGAAAAGGTTGCCCGTTGCGGGAAAGGTGGTACCATCTGTTGCGTTGTGCGCTTTTGGTATAACGGATGCGTCCCAGGGGAAGGAGCTGCAATGACTGACCACAGCCGCGATGACAGCTGCGGAAAGGATGGAGCGAGGGAGAGCCGGGCCGGCGCCGCTCGTTCGAGACTCTGCGTCCGCTCCAAGATCTGGATCGAACTGGACGGGGAACCGGTGCTGGGACAGGGGCGCCTCGAGCTGCTGCGACTGGTGGGGAAGAGCGGCTCCATAAACGCCGCCGCGAAGGAGATGGGGATCCCCTACCGCAAGGCCTGGACCTACATCGACTCCATGGAGAAACGGCTCGGCTTTCCGCTTGTGCTTCGCTCCAAAGGGGGGAGCGGAGGTGGAGTGTCGACGCTCACCCTCGAGGCGGAAAGCCTGCTCCAGAAGTTCGAAGCGCTACAAAAGGGGTTCGAAGAGCTCGTGAACGGCAAGTTCGCCAACCTGGGGTTCGCCCTATGACGCTCACCCTCCTGGCAGCGCTCTTCGTCTGTATCCTGGTGGTCGCCGTCCTCTACTCGAGCGTCGGGCACGGTGGTGCATCCGGCTACATCGCCCTCATGGCCCTTTTCGCCTTGCCGACCGCGTCGATAAAGCCGACCGCCCTCGTCCTCAACATCCTGGTCGCCGGTATCGCCACCTGCACCTACCGGCGCGCCGGCCAGTTTCGCTGGTCCGTCTTCTGGCCCTTCGCCGTAACTTCCATCCCGATGAGTTTCGTTGGCGGTGCGCTGCAACTCCCCGCGATCTACTTCAAGCCCCTGCTTGGGGCGGTGCTTCTCTTCGCCGCCTTCCGGCTGGTCTACCGCCGGGTCGAAAATCCGGTTCCCCCCTCGTCTCCTCCGCAGGCGGTCGCGGCGGTGATCGGCATGGTCTTAGGTTTCGTCTCCGGCCTCATCGGCGTCGGGGGAGGGATCTTCCTGAGCCCGCTCCTGCTGCTGTTCGGCTGGGCCACGCCGCGCCAGACCGCCGGCATCTCGGCGCTCTTCATCCTGGTCAATTCCATCGCCGGCCTGCTCGGTCACGTGAGTTCCTTGGGAAACGTCATGCACGGTTCCGCATGGCTCGCCGCAGCGGCCGTCCTGGGCGGCCTCTTGGGCTCGGCGCTTGGCAGCCGACTCTTACCCGTGCCGGCCATACTGAGGACCCTTTCCCTGGTCACCTTTTCGGCGGCTCTGAAGTTGATCCTGACCTAGCCGGGACCAGGCGGAGCGCCACTTCGGCGAGCGGGCAGCAGGAGACGCACGCGCCGCACCCGGTGCAGAGCCCCTCGTCGATGACGATGCCGACCCCCGCGGCGAAGGAGAGCGCCCCCGCCTCGCATCTGTCGAGGCAGGTAAAGCAGCCGCAGCTTCCGGCCGGGCAGTGCTCGGAATCGACCCGCGCCACCCTGACCACCCCCGCTTCGTCGTCTCCCGCCGCATGCGCCGACAGGCCCGGCTCCCGGTCACGCACCTCCCCGGGATCAGCCAGGACCCGGCCGGAGTTCAGCAGGAAATCCCCCACCGCGTAGAAGCTGCCGCGAAAAAAATCCTTCCGGCTCACGGTCATTTCTTGCCGCGCTTTCCTTTCTTCACGCTTTCCTTACCCCCCTGCACATGGCACTGGGTACAGTTGAGCCGCTCGGGGTGACTCGTGGCAGGCGCCCCCTTCACTCCGTCGCGATGGCAGGCGTTACACTCCTCGCCGTCCTGGTTCGCCTTCACGGCGTGCGGAATAACCGGGGGATCTCCGGGAGACTGCTGCGCATCCGCGGCCAGGTCGGGCGCAGACTCTTCCGCCTCGTCGCCCCATGCCGGGGCCTGTAGTGCCAGCGCCAGGAAGGCGCAAAGGATGAGGGGGAGCACGTTTTTCTTCATGTAAGACCTCCTATGGGGCGGACTTCTCGATCGGTCTCCCCACGTCCGTTACGGAGTGGGGCTCTTTCTTGAAACGGAACCCGACGCTTAAGGCGCGCTCGGGGCAGATGTCGAGGCAGGCAAGGCAGCGGGTGCACTCTCCGGCGCACACCCGGCACGCCCCCTGGTCCCAAAGCGGCTCGAGCACTTCCGGGACCGGGCAGACCGCAACGCAGTCGCCGCACCCCGTGCAGCGCTCCCTGTGGAAGCCTACCTTCAGAGGACTGAAGCGGGCGATGATTGCGTAGAACGCGCCCAGCGGGCAGAGCGAGCGGCACCAGACCCGCGGCGCAGCAACGCCTTCCACCAAGAGGATCGCAGCCGGGACCAAAAGCGGGACGAGGGAGGCGAAGGCGATGGCGCGCCCCATGATGCCGATGGGCGACAGCACCTCGAAAAGGGGGACCCCGGTCGCCGCCACGGTCACCAGCACGGCCGCAAGGATGTAGCGGCCGGTGGCAAGCGGCAGGAATCGTCCCCCACGCCTCACCTTGCTCGAGAACTTCTCCCCCAGCTCGGTCAGAAAGCCTACCGGACAGACCCAGCCGCAGAAGCTGCGCCCCCCAAAGACGAAGTACCCGGAAGTCACCAGGAGCGCCCCGAAGAGGAAGGAGGGGATAAGGACGCCGGAGCCGATCACCGCCTGCAGGCAGGCGAGCGGGTCCGAAAGGCGCACCCCGGCAAGTTCCGCGGAGGCCAGGTTGCCGCTGAAAAAGGTGAACCCCGCCACCGGAGAGGCGAGTAGCAAAATGGTGCCGGTCTGCACCGCCCGGCGCGGCAGCCACCACCTAGAAGTCATAGCTGTCCCTCTGGACCTCTACCGTCTCCCGCACCACGATCACCGGCTTTGGGAGCACGCAGGCGTTCTCGCAGACCCCGCAGCCGACGCACTTCTCCCGGTGCACCACCGGTTCCATGATGGTGTGCTCCCCGGTCCTGGGGTTGTGCCGCGGCTCCAGGGTGATGGCCTGGTCGATGAGCGGGCACTGGCGGTAACAGACCTCGCAACGCAGCCCGCGAATCGAGAGACACCCCTCCCGGTCCACGATCTGCGCGGTTCCCATGCGCACCTTTTCCACCTCGGTGGTCTTCGGGTCGAGCGCGCCGGACGGGCAGGCCTTGACGCAGGGGAGATCGGGGCAGAGGTAGCAGGGGATCTGTCGCGCCGCGATGTACGGCGTCCCGATCCCGACGCTCCGGTCCTGGAGCCTGATCGCGTGATACGGGCAGGCCTGGGCGCACTTACCGCAGCGCACGCAGGCGGCCAGGAAGCGACGTGCCGCGATGGCGCCGGGGGGCCTGAGCACGAAGCCGTGCGCCTCCCCCGGCCGCAGGTAGACCGAGGCCCCCCCGGCGGTCGCGAGCGCGAGTGCTAAGGGTGCCAAGGCTCCCCCCTTCAGGAACCGGCGCCGCGAGATGCCGCTATCGTCCCGCTCTTTCGGCACCTTCCTACGCCTTTTGTATCTTGACCGCGCACTTCTTGAAATCCGGTTCCTTGGAGAGCGGATCGAAGGCGTCGATGCAGATCTCGTTCACGAGCTTCTTCTCGTCGAAGAAGGTGGTGAAGACCGAGCCGCGCTCCGGGGTCCCCCTGCCGCCGATCTCGGCGGTCAGCACGATCGAGCCGCGCCGTGAGGTGATGCGCACCTGGTCGCGGTTTCTGATGCCGAGCCGCTTTGCGTCTTCCGGATGCAGCTCCACCGTCGCCTGGGAGACCGCACGCCTAAGCTCGGGGACACGCCCGGTCATGGTGCCGGTGTGCCAGTGCTCGAGGAGCCTCCCGGTGCAGAACCAGAACGGGTAGTTGCGGTCCGGGACCTCGGCTGGTGGCTCGTAGGGGCGGAACCAGACCGACACCTTGTTGTTGGGCGCCTTGTAGAACTTGATCCCCTCGCCTTTGGCAACGTGCTCGTCGTCCGCCTCGGTGTAGCGCCACCTGGTCTCCGTGCCGTTCGCCTTCACCGGCCAGCGCAGCCCGCGCACCTTGGCGTACGTGCCGTAGGGGGCAAGGTCCTTGCCGGTCCCCAAGGTGAACTTGCGGTACTCCTCGAAGATCGCCCGGTGCATCCCCTTCTCCGGGTAGGGGAAGAGCGCGCCGTGCCCCATCCTTTTCGCGAACTCGATCAACTGCCAGACGTCCTCTTTTGACTTGCCAGGGGCGTTCACCATCTTGAACCACTGCTGGGTGCGCCTTTCCGTGTTGCCGAAGACCCCCTCCTTCTCCACCCAGGAGGCCGAGGGGAGCACCACGTCGGCGAGCTCGGTGCTGCGGGTCGGGTAGATGTCCGAGACGACGATGAAGGCCTTTCTCGACTGGGCCGCCTTGCGCACACGGTTCAGGTTCGGGAGCGACTGGAAGGGGTTCGTGCACTGGATCCAGATGCACTTAAGCTCGCCACGGTCGATGGCGCGGAACATCTCGACGGTGTGCAGCCCGACCTTGGCCGGTATCTTTTCCGCCGGAACCCCCCAGATCCCCGCCGCCTTCTTGCGGTGCGCCTCGTTCATCACCACCATGTCCGCCGGGAGCCGGTGCGCGAAGGTGCCGACCTCGCGGGCGGTGCCGCATGCCGAGGGCTGGCCGGTGAGGGAGAGCGGGTTCTCACCGGGCTTGCAGATCTTACCGGTCAAAAGGTGCAGGTTGTAGATCAGGTTGTTCACCCAGACCCCGCGGGAGTGCTGGTTCACCCCCATGGTCCAGAGCGAGTTCACCTTCCGGGACTTGTCCCCGTAGACCCTGGCGAGCTCCTCGATCTTCGCGGCGGGGATGCCGGAGACCTTCTGCGCCCACTGCGGGGTGTAAGGTTTCATGAGCGCCTTGTACTCCTCGAAGGAGAGGTTCTTCACGTCGGCGGGGGTCTCGTTGAACGCCTCCTTGTCCTTCAGGCCGTAAGGGGCGTTCTCCTTCCCCCTTTTGAAGGAGACGTGCTTGGCCACGAACGCCTCGTCGTAGAGCTTGTCGCGCAGGATCACGTGGATGATGGCATTCAGGGCGGCCAGGTCGCCGTGTGGCTTGATAGCGATGAACTCGTCCGCCATCTTCGTGGTGCGCGTGCGCCTCGTGGCGATGTCGATCAACTTCACCTTCGGGTGCTTCAGCTTGTTGTCGATGAGACGCGAGAAGAGGACCGGATGCGCCTCGGCCATGTTAGCGCCCCAAAGGACGTAGGTGTCGCCGAGGTCGAGATCGTCGTAGCACCCCATCGGCTCGTCCGAGCCGAAGGTGTTCATGAAGGCCACCACCGCGCTTGCCATGCAAAGCCTCGCGTTCGGTTCCAGGTTGTTGGTGCCGATCCCCCCCTTCATCAGTTTCGAGGCGACGTAACCCTCCTGGATGGTCCACTGCCCCGAGCCGTAGAGGGCGACCGAGTCGGGCCCGTGCTCGGCGATCGCCTTCTTGTACTGCGCGGCGATCAGGTCGAGCGCCTCGTCCCAGCTCGCCTCGACCATCCTGTTCCCCTTGCGGATCAGAGGCGTGGTGAGACGGTCCTTGCCGTAGAGCGCCTTCGAGAGGAAGTACCCCTTGATACAGTTGAGCCCCTTGTTCACCGGCCCGGCCGGGTCCCCCTTGGTGCTCACGATGCGTCCCCCCTTCACACCCACCAGGACCGAGCATCCGACGCCGCAGTACCGGCAGGGAGCCTTGCCCCAGGTGATGCCGTCCTCCGCCGCTTCCGCCCACTCGGGTCGTGCCACCGAAGCGCCTGCCGCGGCAAATGCGGCCGCAGCGGCACAGGCCTTGATGAAGTCTCGTCTGGAAAGTCCCATCGCGTCCTCCTTGAGAATATTGAATGCGTTAAAAACCGGCCGGGTGGGCCCCCTCGGGAGCCGCATCCTCGAAGTTGTGGTAGGCAAGCTGCACCGAGATCACCCCCTCCATCTGCTGCAGCCCTTTCACCAGGTCGACCTCCGCGTCGATGGTGTCCGCCTCGATGACGGCCACGATCTTGCCGTCGGCAAGCACGCCGTGCACCTCTATCCCCTGGTTGCCGGCAAGTTTTTCGGCGACGCCGCTGGCCTCCTCGGGTCTGCATGACACAACGATTCCTGAAATAGGCATATCTCCTCCGGGTGAATACGGATTACTGGCATAGCAGGATCCAAAACGAAGAAATACTACCATGCTCGCTGAATTTCGCAGGTCAATGCAGAAAAAACATTACATTAGGGTAGGCTCAATTAGTCGTATAAGTTGTGGCCAAACTGTCACTGCGAACATGTCGGACCTTCAGTGAGCTTTTAGGGCCCGAGTCGTGCTTTCTGGGTCATTGAAGGTACTGGGGCCGTCGGCAAATAGGTCAGCGACAGGCGGGTAGCAGAAGTTTGTTGCGTCATAAGACTGTGTTAAGTAGAATGTGCCAACTTTATGAGTGTGGTGAAGGAACCCAGGAGGTAACGGATGTCGGCGAAGCTTGGCGAGATGCTGCTGAAGGTTGGGGCCCTGACGAAAGGGCAACTGGATCAAGTGCTGAAGGCACAGGTGATCTACGGGGGGAGAATCGGGACCAATCTCGTTGAGATGGGTCTCGTGTCGGAGGAGGAACTCGCCCATGTCCTGAGTGAACAAACCGGTGCCCCCTGCGTCGAGCCTTTCGAGCTTGGCGAGCTCCCGAGAGACGTGATCAAGCTCGTCCCTGTGGAGCTGGTGCGCAAGTATCGCGTCGTGCCCCTGGCGCTCGATGGCAAACGGCTTTCGCTTGCCATGGCCAATCCTCATGATTTCAACGCCGTTGAGGAGATCGGGTTCGTTACCGGGTACGTCGTCAAGCCGAGGATCTGCACCGAGCTCAGGTTGAACGCGGCGCTTGAGAGGTACTACCGCATCGCCCGCCCCACCCGCTTCATAAAAGTCGAAGGGGGATTGAGAACCTCATTCGAGGCGGGTTCGGCTAGTGCCGCTTCGGCGCCCCTCACAACAGGAACACGTTGGGTGAGCATGCCTGGTGAAAAGGCGCCGGTGGAGCAGTTCACCGTGAAGGACGTCGCCGAGATGATGGCGGGGGCTGCGACCGAGCTGGAGGTCGTTCAGTCGGTGGTTACCTACATGGGTGGTGAGTTCGATCGCGGTGGCTTTTTGCGTCTTAAGTCCGGTAAGGTTTGCGGCGTACAGGCCGTAGCCGATGGGGACGTGGTGGAAGGGTTCGCCGGGTTCGAGACCGAGCTGGAGCGGCTGCCGCACATGGTGCGCATGGTGGAGGAAAAGGGGCTTGTCATGTGCGAGCTTGCCCAGGGGGACGTCGACGGTTTGGTGGTGCGTGCCATGGGTGGGACACTGCCCGCGTCCGCGTTGCTGCTCCCTGTTTCCATGGGAGGGCACGTTGTGGCGGTGATCTATGCGAGCGATGCCAAGGGACGGTTAGGCGGGGGTGCCTTCGAGCTACAGCGCGTGGGCGTCATGGCCGAGCTGAGTCTTGAGATGCTCTCGTTACGCAGGAAGATAAAATCCTCCTAGGCGGCCATCCGGTCACCCGCAACAACACCAAAGAAAAAGAGGCGCCCGCAAACGCGGGCGCCTCTTTTTTTGCGCAAAGGGGAAAGCTCGGCCTAGAGCGCCTTGAAGCACTTCGCGGCGGCGGCGATGGTCTTCTCGAGGTCCTTTTCGGTGTGGGAAGCGCCCACGAAGGCGGTCTCGAACTGGGAGCAGGCGAGGTAGACACCCTCTTCCAGCATGCCGCGGAAGTAGGTGGCGAACGCCTTCGTGTCGCACTTGGCGGCGCTGTCCCAGTTGTAGACCGGCTCTTTCGAGAAGAAGCCGCAGAACATGGAGCCGACGCGGGTCGAGTAGAGCGGGTAACCGGCGTCCTTGGCCGCCTTCGCTATTCCCTCGGCGACGAACTTGCTCTTCTCCTCGAGCTTCTCGTAGAAGCCCGGCTCCTGCAGGAGCTTCAGGGTCTCGATGCCCGCGGTCATGGCGAGCGGGTTCCCGGAAAGGGTGCCCGCCTGGTAGACCCCGCCTGCCGGCGAGAGCTGGGACATGATCTCTTTCTTACCGCCGAAGGCGCCTACCGGGAGCCCTCCGCCGATGATCTTCCCGAGGGTGGTGAGGTCCGGGGTGATGCCGAAGCGCTCCTGCGCCCCGCCGTAGGCGACGCGGAAACCGGACATGACCTCGTCGAAGATAAGCACGATCCCTTCCTCGGTGCAGATCTCGCGCAGTCCCTCCAGGAACCCTTCCTGCGGCGGAACGGTACCCATGTTCCCAGCCACCGGCTCGACGATGACGCAGGCGATGGTCCCCTTGTTGGCGGCGACCAGCGCGCGCACCGAGTCGAGGTCGTTGTAGGTCGCGGTCAGGGTGTGCTTGGCGAGGTCGGCCGGAACGCCCGGGGAGTCGGGCACCCCGAAGGTGGCGAGGCCGGAGCCCGCTTTCACCAGCAGGGAGTCGGAGTGGCCGTGGTAGCAGCCGGAGAACTTGAGGATGTTGTCACGCCCGGTGTAGCCGCGGGAGAGCCTGATGGCGCTCATGGTCGCCTCGGTCCCGGAGCTCACCATGCGTACCATCTCGATGGAGGGGACCGCCGCGATCACCATCTCGGCCAGGGTGATCTCGAGCTCGGTCGGCGCGCCGAACGATGCGCCGCTATCGACGGCCTTCTTGATCGCCTCGACCACCTTCGGGTGGCAGTGCCCGACGATCATCGGACCCCAGGAGCCCACGTAGTCGATGTAGCCGTTGCCGTCTTCGTCGAAGATCATGGGGCCGGCAGCGCTCTTTATGAACAACGGATCGGAGCCTACCGAGCGGAAGGCACGCACGGGGGAGTTGACCCCGCCGGGGATGGATTTGAGCGCCTGCTGAAAGAGTTGCGACGAACGGCTGTTTTGCATGACGGGGTTCTCCTAACTGGCTGGAAATTATTAACTATCGGGCTCTCTGGTTAGCATAGCCGCTGATATTCTGTCAAGAATTAAAAACTTTTCTCGTATACGGCCGGAGGGGGTGGGAGAGGTGCAGGAGGGGTGCAGGCCTAAGGGTGTAATACAATTTGGGAAAAGTATACGCCGTTCTGTAAACGGTTCGGGGATAACTGGATAATTTCTGCTTGACAAAGATGGTGAAATGAAATAATTTTCGGTCGCAATGTTGTATACAGTATACTTTTTCGAAGGCGCAGCGCTTGCTAACTATCGGAAGCGGCGGGGCTTGTTGGTCGAGAAGCGTGCAGTATACGGCATTTCCGCGCGCTTGAAAAGAAAATCAACAACAACCTGGTAGTACGGGAGGATAAGGGATGCTTGGTGCATATCTGCCAATCTTGGTGCTGGTGGTCATAGCGGTCTTGTTCGGTCTGGGGTCGGTGGTCTTCTCATCGCTCATAGGCCAGAAGAAGCCGTCTAAGGTGAAGCTCGCACCTTACGAGTGCGGTTGCGAGCCGGTGGGCAGCGCACGCGAGCGCTTCTCGATCAAGTTCTACCTGATCGCGATGCTCTTCATCCTGTTCGACATCGAGGCGGTCTTCATGTACCCCTGGGCGGTCCTCTTCAAGCGCCTGGGCATGTTCGGCCTGGCCGAGATGGGCCTCTTCATCGTCATACTCTTCGTAGGCTACATCTACGTTTGGAAAAAAGGAGCACTGGAATGGGAGTAACTCAGCCGCTGGGCGAAAACATCATCACGACTTCTCTGGACAGCCTGGTTAACTGGGCCAGGAAGTCCTCCATCTGGCCGATGACCTTTGGTCTTGCCTGCTGCGCGATCGAGATGATGGCGACCGGTGCGGCCAAGCACGACCTGGACCGTTTCGGTATCATCTTCCGCGCCTCCCCGCGTCAGTCGGACTGCATCATCATCGCCGGCACGGTCACCAAGAAGATGCTCCCGGTCATTCAGACCGTGTACGAGCAGATGCCGGAACCGAAGTGGGTGGTTGCTATGGGCGCCTGCGCCTGCTCGGGCGGGATCTTCGACACCTACTCCGTCGTGCAGGGCATCGACGAGGCGCTCCCGGTCGACGTCTACATCCCGGGGTGCCCGCCGCGTCCTGAGGCCCTTCTCTATGGCCTGATGAAGCTTCAGGACAAGATCGCCAACGAGAAGAACTCCTTCGGCTCTTCCATCGGCTTGGGCGACAGACTCGAACCCGCCGCATAATCCAAAACGACCAAAGGGAAAGGTAAGGCTGACATGGCAGAAAATAATCGCGCTGTAGTGAAGCTGAAGGAGCGTTACGCGGATGCCCTTCTCGAGTACAAGGAGCATCGCGGCGAGGTGACGGTGATCGTCAAGAAGGAGAGCGTTCTCGAGGTACTGAAGTTCCTCAGGGACGACCTGCGTTACAACTTCCTCTCCGACCTCACCGCGGTCGACTACCTGGGCCAGGAGCCGCGTTTCATGGTGGTTTACAACCTCCTCTCCATCCCCAACAAGGACCGGATCAGGGTGAAGGCGCCGGTGACCGAGGCGGACTGCTCCATCGAATCCGCCACCGCCCTCTGGAACTCCGCCAACTGGCTGGAGCGCGAGGCGTTCGACCTTTTCGGCATCGACTTCAAGAACCACCCGAACCTGGTGCGCATCCTGATGACCGATGATTGGGTCGGGCACCCGCTCAGGAAGGACTACCCCCTCCAGGGACCCGACCGCGAGCCGTACAAGGGGCGTCTGTCTTAGGCAGAGAGTTCGAAACCAGGGAACGATTTCCATTTCCAAAAAATAGAGGCGATCAATGGCTAGTGAAATAATGACTTTGAATATGGGGCCCCAGCACCCCAGTACCCACGGCGTTCTGAGGCTCGTAGTAGAGCTGGACGGCGAGGTGATACAGAAGATCACCCCTCACATCGGCTACCTGCACCGGGGCGTGGAGAAGCTCGCCGAGCACCGCACCTACCACCAGGCACTCCCCCTCACGGACCGCATGGACTACCTGGCCCCGATGCACAACAACCTGGGCTACGTGCTGGCCGTCGAGAAGCTCCTGGGCCTCGACGTCCCGGAGCGCGCGAAGCTCGTGCGCGTCATCATGGCGGAGCTCACCCGTCTGAAGAGCCACCTGGTCTGGATCGCCTGCCACGCCCTCGACATCGGCGCGATGACCGTGTTCCTCTACGCCTTCCGCGAGCGTGAGATGGTGATGGACCTCTACGAGATGGTCTCCGGCGCCAGGATGACCTCCAACTACTTCCGCGTGGGCGGCCTGTCCCGCGAGCTCCCCGCCGGCTTCGAGCAGAAGGTGCAGGAGATCGTGGACACCTTCCCGGGTCACTTCGACACCTACGAGGGGCTTCTCACCAAGAACACCATCTGGCTGCAGAGGACCATCGGCAACGGCGTCATCTCCGCCGAGGACGCCATCGACTACGGCATCTCCGGTCCGGCTCTCAGGGGCTCCGGCGTCGACTTCGACCTCAGGCGCGACCTGCCGTACTCCGGCTACGAAGACTTCGACTTCAAGGTGCCGGTCGGCGAGAACTGCGACACCTTCGACCGCTACAAGGTACGTCTCGTAGAGATGCGCGAAGCGGTGAAGATCATCGACCAGGCCCTGAAGCGGCTGAAGCCCGGACCGATCCTCGCCGATGCCCCGCAGGTCTGCTACCCGCCGAAGGATAGCGTGTACAACTCCATCGAGGGTCTCATCCACCACTTCAAGATCGCTTCCGAGGGCTTCCCCGTCCCCGAGGGCGAGGTATACATGGCCGTCGAGAACCCGAAAGGGGAGCTCGGCTACTACATCGTGTCGGACGGCGGCAACATGCCGTACCGCATGAGGGTCCGCCCGCCGTCATTTGTGAACCTCTCCGCCATCGAGAAGATGGCCAAGGGTTCCATGCTGGCCGACCTTGTTGCCGTCATCGGAACGCTAGACATCGTACTTGGCGAAATTGACCGTTAGTTTTAATCAACAAGTAAAGGAGATGGGGTAAATGTCTAACGCTCCAGCCGAAGAAATTCCGGCCGAAGAAATCGATCTGACCGAGGCCAACGAAGTCATCGACAAGTACCTGACACTGCCGGGCAACCTCATGCCGGTCCTGCAGGGCATCCAGGAAGCCTACGGGTACGTACCGAAGCCGACCATCGACCTGGTCGCTGAGCGGCTGAACGTCTACCCGAGCCAGATCTACGGTGTGCTCACCTTCTACGCCCAGTTCCACCTGAAGCCGCGCGGCCGTTTCATCATCAGGGTCTGCGTCGGCACCGCCTGCCACGTACAGGGGGCGGAGCGCATCACCGAGACCTTCTTCGGACGCCTCGGGATCGGGCACGCGGAGACTACCGAGGACCTGCGCTACACCTTCGAGAAGGTGGCCTGCCTTGGTGCCTGCGGCATGGCGCCTCTGGCCATGGTGAACGACGACACATTCGGCAAGATGACGGTCCAGAAAGTGGACGAGATCATTGAAACCTACAACGCACGGCCGATGAAGTAAGCCGAGACGTCAATTTCTCAGCAGGGGACCTTTTGTCATGAGCGATAACGCAGGAATCAAAATACTTATCTGTCAGGGTACCGGCGGCATCTCGGCCGGCGCCAAGCAGGTCGAGGCCGAGTTCACCAGGCTGATAGCGGAGAAGGGGATCGTGGCCCAGGTCGGCAAGCGTTGCGACGTGGTCAAGACCGGCTGCCGCGGCCTGTGCGCCAACGACGTTCTCGTCGACGTCATCACCCCCGAACTGGGCAGGGTCACCTACGACTTCGTTGTGCCCGAGGACGTAGCTGCCATCCTCGACCAGCACATCGTTGCCAACGAAGTCATCGAGAAGAAAAAGGCAAAGGCCTACTACAACACCTTCGTCGACCAGCAGATGCGCGTGGTCATGACCGGCTGCGGCCAGATCGACCCCGAGCGCATCGACGCCTTCCTCGAAGAGGACGGCTTCAAGGCGATCGAGAAGTGCGTCAAAGAGATGAAGCCTTCCGAGGTCATCGACGAGGTGAAGAAATCCGGGCTGCGTGGCCGTGGGGGCGGGGGCTTCCCGACCGGCATGAAGTGGAGCTTCTGCGCCGCTTCCCCGGGCAACCACAAGTACCTCATCTGCAACGCCGACGAGGGTGACCCGGGCGCGTTCATGGACCGCTCCATTCTCGAAGGCGACCCGTACTGCGTCATCGAGGGTATGATGATCGCGGCCTACGCCATCGGCTGCGACGCCGGCTACGTCTACGTCCGCGCCGAGTACCCGCTCGCCATCGACCGTCTCCAGAAGGCGCTCGACACCTGCTACGAGAAGGGGTACCTGGGCAAGAACATCAAGGGTTGGGGCTTCGACTTCGACATGAGGATCAAGAAGGGCGCCGGCGCGTTCGTCTGCGGCGAGGAAACCGCCCTCATGGCCTCCATCGAAGGCGAGCGCGGCATGCCGCGCCCCCGTCCGCCGTTCCCGGCGGTCAAGGGCCTTTGGGGCTTCCCGACCAACATCAACAACGTTGAGACCTTCGCCAACGTGCGCCACATCATCAACAAGGGCTCCGAATGGTACGCATCCCTTGGTACCGACACCACCAAAGGGACCAAGATCTTCGCGGTCACCGGCAAGGTGAAGCACACCGGTCTCGTCGAGGTTCCGGCCGGTATGTCGGTACGCGACGTTATCTACCAGGTCTGCGGCGGCATCGCCAACAACCGCAAATTCAAGGCGGTTCAGGCAGGCGGCCCCTCCGGCGGCTGCATCCCGGCCGAGGTGCTCGACACCCCGGTCGACTACGACTCGCTCATCAAGGCGGGCGCCATGATGGGTTCCGGCGGTCTGGTCGTTATGGACGAGACCACCTGCATGGTCGACGTGGCGCGCTTCTTCCTCTCCTTCACCAAGATGGAGTCCTGCGGCAAGTGTGTTCCCTGCCGTATCGGCCTGAAGGCCATGCTCGACATCCTCGAGAGGATCACCGAAGGTCGGGGCGAGATGGAAGACATCGACACCCTCCTGGAGATGGGCGCCACCATCAAGAAGGCATCCCTTTGCGGTCTGGGGCAGACGGCTCCGAACCCGATTCTCTCCACCGTCAAGTATTTCAGGCACGAGTACGAGGCGCACATCCTGGATAAGCGTTGCCCCTCCAACTCCTGCAAGGAACTCCTCCTGTGGCAGGTGGTCCCCGAGAAGTGCGTCAAGTGCGGCGCCTGTCTGAGGGCCTGCCCGTCGAACGCCATCAAGTGGGAGAAGGGCGAGGTGGCGTACCTGGTCAAGGAGAACTGCACCAAGTGCAAGTCCTGCTACGACGCCTGCCGCTTCATGGCCATTGAGTAATAAAACCGTTCTAGGTTCTACGTTCTACGTTCTAAGTTAAACCCTTAGACGTGAACGTAGAACGTAGAACATAGAACGTAGAACCAGATTTATGACTCCGGGGAGACAGAGGTCGAGATGGTAAATCTTACGATAAACGGAAAACAGGTTGCGGTAGAAAAGGACGCCACCATTTACGACGCCGCCAAGGCGTGTGGTATCAAGATACCGATCCTTTGCCATGACAAAAAGCTGCACCCGTTCGGCGGCTGCCGCATGTGCCTCGTCGAGGTGGAGCAGATGAAGGGACGTCTCATCCCCGCCTGCACCACCCCGGTCACCGAGGGAATGATCGTGCAGACCACCACCGACGAGATCGTGAAGGCGAGGAAGCTGGTCCTTGAGCTCCTGCTCCTCAAGCACCCGATCGACTGCCCGGTCTGTGACGCCGCAGGCGACTGCGACCTGCAGAACCTCACCTACGAGTACAAGGTGAACATGAACCGGTTCGTGGACGAGAAGTTCAACCACGAGATCGACTACGAGAACCCGCTCATCGAGCGCGACATGAACCGCTGCATCCACTGCGGCAAGTGCGCGCGGATCTGCGACGAGATCGTTTCCTACGGTGCTTACACCTTCATCAACCGCGGTATCGAGGCGAAGATGGGCACCGAGTTCGACGGGCCCCTGAACTGCGAGTTCTGTGGCTCCTGCGTTTCGGTCTGTCCGGTAGGCGCGCTGAACTCCCGCCCCTTCAAGTTCAAGGCCCGCTGGTGGGCGCTGCAGAAGACGAAGAGCGTCTGCTCTTACTGCGGCACCGGCTGCCAGCTCACCCTTGGCAGCAAGGACGGCAAGGTCCTCACCACCATCTACGACGAGAACCAGGGCTTCCACAACGGCCAGCTCTGCACCCGTGGCCGCTTCGGCTACCAGTTCGTCAACTCCGACAAGCGTCTCACCACCCCGCTCGTGAGGAAAAACGGCAAGCTCCAGGAAGCAACCTGGGAAGAGGCCCTCGCCGAGGTGACCTCCAGGCTTTCTGCCGGCAAGAGCGATCCCGCTTCCGTGGCGGCGCTTGCCACCCCGAGGCTTACCAACGAAGAACTCTTCCTCCTTGAGAAGGTCTTCCGCGGCACCATCGGCACCGACAACATCGATCACTCGGCGGGCTTCGCCCACGAGGCGCTCACCAAGGGGGCCGTCGCTTCCTTCGGCGTGGCCGCTTCCCCCTCCGAGATCGCCGACATCCAGAAGTCGAACCTGCTCCTCGTCGTGAAGTCCGACGCCTACGAGACCCACCCGGTCATCGGCTTCGAGATCAACCTCGGCGTGAAGAGAAAAGGGGTCGCCATCAGGATCGTCTCCGACAAGAAAGGCAAACTCACCCGTCTGCCGGGTGCCAAGACCACGGTCCACACCCCGGGCAGCGAGGTTGCCCTCTTCAACGCGCTCTGCAAGTCGGTCATCGACCAGGGTCTCGTTGCTGAAGGCGTTGCCGGTCTGGACGCCCTGAAGGCCGCTGTCGCCGATGCCACTGCCGAGAAGGCCGGTGTCACCGCCGAGGAGATCGCGGCAATCGCAAAAGACTACGCCACCGCCGAGAAGGCACTCATCATCCTGCCGATCGGCCTCGGCTACCCCGGCCACAACGCGGCCCTCGCCTCCGCTGCAGGCAACCTCGCCATCCTCACCGGCAAGATCGGCAAGGAAGGTTCCGGTCTCCTCATCATGGGCGAGAAGAACAACAGCCAGGGCGCGGTCGACATGGGCATCTACCCGAAAGGGACCGGGCTTGCCGCCTCCGCCATCATCGACGGCTGCGCGAATGGCAACGTGAAGACACTGTTCGTCGCCGGCGAGAACCCGGTGGTTTCCTACCCGAACCGCAAGAAGGTCGAGAAGGCGCTTGAGAACGTCGAGTTCATGGTAGTTGCCGACCTCTTCCTCACCGAAACTGCGGCCCTTGCCGACGTGGTGCTTCCGGCCTGCTCCTTCGCGGAGAAGAACGGTACCTACACCTCGCTTGGGCGCCGCGTCCAGAACGTGAGAAAAGCGATTCCCGCGGTCGGCCTTGCGAAGAGCGACTTCGAGATCCTGAGCGCAATCTCCCAGGCTCTCGGCGGGGCACGCTACAACAACCAGGGCGAGGTCTTCACCGAGATCGCAGCAACCGTCCCGGCTTACAAGGGTCTCAGCCAGGCGGGTCTTAAGGACGAAGGGGCCGTTTACCCGGTCTCCGTCGCCGCCAAACTGGTTCCGGTTCAGGCAAAAGCGGTCGCACCTGCGGCAGGCAAGCTCGCCATGGTCACCGGCAGCGCCCTTTACCACTGCGGTACCATGAGCCGCTTCGGCGAAGGCCCGATGTACGTCTGCCCGGATGCCTACGCTGAACTGAACGTGGCCGACGCATCGGCACTGAAGATCGCCGAGGGTGACCAGGTCACCGTAACGAGCGCCACCGGCGCGGTGCAGGTTGCCGCCAAGGTCGGCAAGAGGGTGCCGCAGGGCGTCGTCTTCTCCCCCTACCACTTCGGTGAGGGGAGCGTCAACACCATCACTGACGGCGCCGAGGTCACTTACGTCACCGTCGCCAAGAAATAGCTGACAGCTAGAAAATCTATACAAGAGGGGAAGACTATCAGATGGATACGCTAATCTTAGGACTGCCGGTCGCGTACTACATAGCCATGGTTGCCAAAGTGCTCGTAGCCTTTGTCTTCGTACTGCTTACCGTGGCCTACGCCACCTACGCAGAGCGCAAGATCATCGGGCACATGCAGGTGCGTCTGGGTCCCATGAGGACCGGCTGGCACGGGCTCTTGCAGCCGATCGCGGACGGCGTAAAGCTGTTCTTCAAAGAGGAGATCGTCCCGTCTCAGGCGAGCAAGTTCGCTTTCCTGATAGCTCCCCTCGTCGCACTGATTCCGGCGTTCATCTCCTTCGCCGTCATCCCCTTCGGCGACAGCGTGACCATCGGCGGGTACACCGTGCCGCTGCAGATCGCTGCCTACTACGATGAAGCCGGCAAGCAGGTCTTCGACATCAACGTCGGCGTCCTCTACATCCTTGCTATGGCATCCCTGGGCGTCTACGGCATCGTACTAGCGGGTTGGGCCTCCAACTCCAAGTACTCCCTGCTCGGCGGGCTTCGCTCCGCGGCGCAGATGATCTCCTACGAGCTCGCCGCCGGCCTCGCCATCATCTCGGTCTTCATGCTCTCCGAGAGCCTCAGCCTGCACAAGATCGTAGCCGATCAGGCGGGCGGCGCATGGTACGCCTTCAAGCAGCCCTTCGCTTTCATCATCTTCTTCATCTGCTCGCTGGCAGAGATCAACAGGACCCCGTTCGACCTTCCCGAGGCCGAGACGGAGCTGGTATCCGGTTTCTGCACCGAGTACTCCTCCATGAAGTACGCGATGTTCTTCATGGCGGAATACGCCAACATGATCACCGTCTGCGCCGTCACCACCACGCTGTTCCTGGGCGGCTGGCACGGCCCGGCCTTCCTCCCCGGCTGGTTCTGGTTCATCGCCAAGGTGTACTTCCTGATCTTCCTCTGCATGTGGATCAGGGCCACCTACCCGCGTTACCGTTACGACCAGCTCATGCGTCTGGGCTGGAAGGTGTTCCTGCCGCTCACCCTGGTCAACGTAATGGCGACCGGCCTGTGGGTCATGTTCATCAGCAAGTAGTCAGAATTTAAGTTACACAACTTCTAGGCGAGGTGCCGCAAATGATAATGCCGCTCATAAAAGGTCTTCAGATCACCATTTCACATATGTTCAAGAAGCCGGTCACGCTGCAGTACCCGACCGAGCGTCCTGACGTCAAGCCCGGCTTCCGCGGACTGCACGCGCTGAACGTCTCCCACGACAAGGCGAAGTGTGTAGCCTGCTACCTCTGCCCCACCGTCTGCCCGGCCAAGTGCATCACGGTCGAGGCTGGCGAGGACGCAAACCACGACAAGTACGCTGCGAAATACGAAATCGACATGCTGCGCTGCATCTTCTGCGGCTACTGTGTGGAAGCGTGCCCGGTTGACGCGATTCGGATGACTGAACAGTTCGAACTCGCCAACTACTCGCGCGCTGACTTCACCTACACCAAAGAGAGACTCTTAGAAAAGAAATAAAGGAGCAGCAATGGAATCGTTATTCTTTCTCGTCGTGGCTGCGGTGGCCATCATTTCCAGCATCCTAGTTGTCACCTGCAAAAACCCGATCAACAGCGCGCTGTCGCTGGTGATGACCTTCTTCTGCCTGGCTACCTTCTACGTCATGCTGGACGCTCCCTTCATGGCGGCCACCCAGGTGATCGTCTACGCGGGTGCCATCATGGTCCTGATCATCTTCGTGATCATGCTCCTGAACGTGAGGGTCGAGACCGTCAAGCGCGGCACCCACGCGGTGATCGCCGGCTCCGCCATCGGGCTCTTCGTTCTCTTCCAGACCGTCTGGTTCCTGATGAAGGGTTCCATGACCGGCCAGGTCGGGACCATGACCAAGGAACAGATCGTAAGCGTCGGGCACGTCGAGCTGATCGGCAAGGCGCTTTTCACCGATTTCCTGCTGCCGTTCGAGGTCACCTCGGTGCTCCTCCTGGCTGCGATCGTTGGCGCAGTCGTTCTCGCCAAGAAGAAAATTTAACGCTACAAGGGGAACTGACATGCTAGCGATCGAAAATTACCTGATAGTTTCGGCCATCCTCTTCTCCATCGGGACCATCGGCGTCCTGACCAAGAGAAACGCCATCGTCATCTTCATGTGCGTCGAGATGATGCTCAACGCGGTGAACCTGACCTTCATCGCCTTCTCCAGGCACCTGGGCAACATCGACGGGCAGGTCTTCGTGTTCTTCGTCATGACCGTCGCCGCGGCCGAGGCCGCAGTAGGCCTCGCGCTCATGATCGCCTTCTTCAAGAACCGCGAGTCCATCGACGTCGAGGACATCAACCTGCTGAAACTGTAAACCCGACAAAACCCGTTCTAGGTTCTACGTTCTATGTTCTACGTTAAGAGCTGGGCCTGTGTGGACGGAAAGGGTAGCATCGGCGGGTGACTTGGAACTTAGAACATAGAACTTAGAACTTAGAACCTTTAGTAATAAAAGGAGTCAGGGATGTTTGATTTAGTATGGTTGATCCCACTGTGCCCTCTCATCGGCTCGGTCATCAACGGCCTACTCGGCAAGAAGATCAAAAACGAGACCGTCATCGGCGGTATCGCGGCCGGTAGCGTGTTCGCCTCCTTCATGGTCGCCTGCGGGATCCTGTTCCAGCTCCTGAGTCTGCCGGGCGAGGAGCGGGTGTTCCAGAAGACGATCTTCACCTGGATCCAGTCGGGGAACTTCAAGGCCGACATCGGCTTCCTGATTGACCCGCTCTCGGCAACCATGCTGATGATCGTAACGGGGATCGGCTTCCTGATCCACCTCTACTCCATCGGTTACATGCACGGCGAGGAAGGGTTCTACCGCTACTTCTGCTACCTGAACCTCTTTACCTTCTCCATGCTCTGCCTCGTGTCGGGCAACAACCTGCTCCTCATGTTCATCGGCTGGGAGGGCGTCGGCCTTTGCTCCTACCTCCTGATCGGCTACTACTTCCACAAGAAGAGCGCCGGCGACGCAGGCAAGAAGGCATTCGTGATGAACAGGGTCGGCGACTTCGGTTTCCTTCTCGGTCTCTTCACCCTCTTCTGGTACCTTGGTGTCAACCACAACGTCTGGACCATCAACTTCGTCGAGCTCGCGAAAAACGCCGACCTCCTCGTCCCGGGTGCCGTGGTGACCACCATCTGTCTCTGCTTCTTCCTGGGCGCCACCGGTAAGTCTGCCCAGATCCCGCTGTACACCTGGCTCCCGGACGCGATGGAAGGCCCGACTCCGGTCTCCGCGCTCATCCACGCCGCCACCATGGTCACCGCCGGCGTCTACATGATCGCCCGCATGAACTTCATCTACATCAAGAGCCCGACCGCTCTGCTCGTCGTCGCCTGCGTCGGCGCCGCCACCGCCCTCTTCGCGGCGACCATCGGCACCGCACAAAACGACATCAAGCGCGTCCTCGCATACTCCACCGTTTCCCAGCTCGGCTACATGTTCCTGGCCATGGGGGTCGGCGCCTTCACTGCCGGCGTGTTCCACCTGATGACCCACGCCTTTTTCAAGGCCTGCCTGTTCCTCGGTTCCGGCTCCGTCATCCACGCCATGCACCACGCGCTGCACCACGAGCACTCCGAGGCCGACCCGCAGGACATGAGGAACATGGGCGGGCTGTACAAGAAGATGCCGGTCACCTTCGGTACCTTCTTCATCGCCACCCTCGCCATCGCAGGCGTTCCGGGCCTTGCCGGCTTCTTCTCCAAGGACGAGATCCTCTGGCAGGCGTTCGCCAACCCGCACCACCATGATGTGAACTACGCGCTCTGGGCAGCAGGCGCCATCGCCGCCGGCCTCACCGCCTTCTACATGTTCCGCCTGGTCTGCATGACCTTCTTCGGCAAGACCCGTCTCTCCGAGAAGGCGTGGCACCACCTGCACGAGTCTCCCTGGGTCATCACCGTGCCGCTCGTCTGCCTCGCCACCCTCTCCCTGGTCGGCGGCTGGATCGGCGTGCCGAAGATCCTCGGCGAAGTCTTAGGCGACATGCCCAACTACTTCGAGCACTGGCTTGAGCCGGTATTCGCTTACTCCACCCAGTACATGATCGCCCACGGCGCTCACGGCGTCCACTCCGTGGCTCTCGAGTGGGGCCTCATGGGCACCTCCGTGGTAATCGCCTTCGCAGGCATCGGCCTTGCCTTCGCGCTGTACGTGATCGCTCCGAGCATCCCGGAGAAGTTCACCTCCATGGTCCCGGCGCTGCACCGCGCGGTCTACAACAAGTGGTACATCGACGAGATCTACGACTTCGTGTTCGTCAACCCCTGCAAGGCCCTCGGCAACTTCCTCTGGAAAGGGTTCGACGTGGTGGTGGTCGACGGCATCGTGAACGGCATCGCCGCCGTGGTCCGCGGTTTCTCCGGCATCCTGCGCTACGTGCAGACCGGCTTCGTTCACAACTACGCCTTCTCCATGGTTCTGGGCGTGGTGCTGATCGTCGCGGTATACCTCTTCCGTTAAGACTTGAAGACTTTCAGATAATTTTGACCTGAAGTAAAAGGAGCAGAGTAAATGAGCCAGCTACCGTTACTGAGCATATTAACCTTCACACCGCTGATCGGGGCGATACTGCTCCTCTTTGTGAACAAGAACAGCCACGGCGTGCTCCGTACCATCGCCATGGCGGTGACGGTGGTGACGTTTATCCTCTCGCTGCCCCTGATCACCGGGTACAACGCGCCGGGCACCGACATCGGCGGGTTCCAGTTCCTTGAGAACATCCCCTGGATCGCGGCAGGCCCCTTCCAGATGAGCTATCACCTGGGCATCGACGGTATCAGCCTCTGGCTCGTCATCCTGACCACCTTCATCATGCCGATCGCCATCCTCTCCACCTACACGGCGGTTGAGGAGAAGGTGAAGGAATACATGATCTGCCTGCTGCTTCTCGAAGTCGGCATGATCGGTACCTTTATCTCGCTCGATCTCTTCCTCTTCTACATCTTCTGGGAGATCATGCTGATCCCGATGTACTTCATGATCGGTATCTGGGGCGGCAAGAACAGGATCTACGCGGCAGTCAAGTTCTTCATCTACACCGCGGTCGGCTCGCTCCTCATGCTGGTCGCTTTGATCGCCCTCTACTTCAAGGCAGGCGGCGGCGACTTCAGCATCCTGCGCTTCTACGAACTGCACCTTGACCCGGCCACCCAGATGTGGATGTTCCTGGCCTTCGCCCTGGCCTTCGCCATCAAGGTCCCGATGTTCCCGCTGCACACCTGGTTGCCGGATGCCCATACCGAGGCACCGACCGCAGGCTCCGTAATCCTGGCCGCCGTCATGCTTAAGTGCGGTACCTACGGTTACGTTCGTTTCGCAATGCCGCTCTTCCCGGAGGCCAACGCCCAGTTCACCCCGCTCATCGCGACCCTGTCGGTTATCGGCATCATCTACGCTTCGCTCGTCGCCATGATGCAGCAAGACGTCAAGAAACTGGTCGCTTACTCCTCCGTAGCCCACTTAGGCTTCGTAATGCTCGGCGTCTACGCCTTAAACCAGCAGGGCGTCACCGGCGGCATGCTGCAGATGCTGAACCACGGTGTTTCCACCGGCGCGCTGTTCCTTATCGTCGGCTTCATCTACGAGCGGCGTCACACCCGTCTCATCTCCGACTTCGGCGGTCTCGCGAAGCAGATGCCGGTTTTCGCCACCATGTTCATGATCGTCACCTTCTCCTCCATCGGCCTGCCGGGTACGAACGGCTTCGTTGGTGAATTCCTGGTGCTCCTCGGTTCCTTCGAGAGCGGCCTTCGTTGGTACGCGATCATCGCCACCTCCGGCGTCATCCTCTCCGCCGTCTACATGCTCTGGATGTTCCAGAGGGTCATGTTCGGCGAGCTGAAGAATCCGAAGAACCAGAACCTGAAGGACCTGAACGCACGCGAAGTTGCCATCATGCTGCCGCTCATCTTCCTCATCTTCTTCCTGGGCATCTACCCGCGCCCGATCATCGACAGCATGGCGCCCTCCATCGACAAGATGATCGCGCAGACCAAGGTGCAGAAGCAGGTAGCCCAGCTTCCCGGCGCAGTACCGGCGCTTCCCCCGGGTCACATGGCCGTTCCTGGCATGTCCGAGGCAGGTGCGGCACCCGCCGGCATGCCCGCAGGTCACCCTGCAGTCGGCGCAGAAGCGGCACCGGCAGCAGCACCCGCCGGTCTGCCTGAAGGACACCCGGCCATCCCCGCAAACCACGAAGCAAAATAGACCGCTTAGAACTACTGACGGAGGATTATAGATGGAAACAATTGCTATGCCGGCCATAAACCTGGCAGTGATCATGCCTGAGATACTACTCTCATGCATAGCCATGGTGCTGCTGCTCGTCAACGTCTTCGTGCCGGGCAATAACAAGGCCTACCTCGGTTACCTGAGCATCATCGGCCTTGCAGTGACCGCGGCGAGCGTGGTGGGCGGCTGGGGGCCGTCAGTATCGGCGTTCAACGGTTCGGTAGTGCAGGACAACTTCGCCACCTTCTTCAAGGTGATCTTCCTGGTTTCCGCGGGGCTCGCGATCCTGATCGCCGACCGCTACATGGCCCAGGAAGAGTGCAACCAGGGTGAGCTCTACCCCCTGATTCTTTTCTCCACCGTCGGTATGATGCTGATGGCGGCCGGGACCGACCTGATGGTCATCTTCCTCGGTCTCGAGCTTCTTTCCATCTGCCTGTACGTGCTGGCCGGCTTCAACCGCAACAGGCTGCAGTCGAACGAGGCGGGTCTCAAGTACTTCCTGCTTGGCTCCTTCTCCACCGGCTTCCTGCTCTACGGCATGGCGCTCACCTACGGCGCGACCGGGAGCACCAAGATCCACGCCATCTCCGCTTTCGTCATGGGTAACCCCGGCGTAGCGAACAACACCTTCTTCGTTGTCGGCATGCTGCTCATGGCCACCGGCTTCGCTTTCAAGATCGCGGCGGCACCGTTCCACATGTGGACCCCGGACGTCTACGAGGGTGCGCCGACCCCGATCACCGCGTTCATGTCCGCAGGTCCTAAGGCAGCCGGCTTCGCCGCCTTCATCCGCGTGATGATCTTCGCCTTCCCGATGTTGAGGGTAGAGTGGGGCAACCTCCTGTGGGTCCTGGCTGTGCTCACCATGACCGTCGGTAACATCATCGCCCTTTCCCAGGACAACGTGAAGAGGATGCTTGCTTACTCCTCCATCGCGCATGCAGGGTACGCCCTGGTCGGTTTCGCCGCCGTCAACGCCGAAGGTGCAGCAGGCATCCTGTTCTACATGCTCTCCTACGCATTCATGAACATCGGCGCCTTCGCCGTTCTCGTTCTCATCACCAAGAAAGGCGAGAGCAACGGCAACGTGCAGGACCTCGCGGGCTTCGGTCACAAGAAGCCGCTTCTGGCCCTGGTGCTCAGCATCTTCCTGTTCTCCCTGGCCGGCATGCCGCCGACCGCCGGTTTCATCGGGAAGTTCTACCTCTTCAGCGCCGCCATCAAGGCAGGTTACGTCTGGCTGGCCGTGATCGGCGTGCTGAACTCCGCAGCCTCCCTGTACTACTACCTGCGCGTCATGGTCTTCATGTACATGAAAGACCCGAGCGAAGACTTCGAGTGGGCCGGTGCCACCCCGGCAGTCGCTGTCTGCCTGCTGGTAGCCGTCGGTGCCACCCTGGTACTCGGCATGGTTCCGGGCACCGTCCTCGAGCTGGCACAGAAGGCCGTCCAGTTCTAAGACAAGCAGGATAGGAAAAGCAAAAAAACGAGGGCACCCGATTCGGGTGCCCTTTTTGCGTCTGACCTCGATATGAGGTTATGCGGATAGTACCGGGAATGCTGAGTCCCTCCCTCGAAGCGCTGCACATGGCCTCACGTCCCCCCCTTTGCTACATTTCCACCTTCACGCTCCCCTCCTACAGGAGGCTCAAAGATGGCCAACTCACGAATACCAAGAATCATCCTGGATGACGTGGGTGAGTTAGTAGCGCCTCGTACCCCAGGCCCACTGGGGCGCAATGATGCCGCAGACCAGCATTTGGGTTTAAAACACACGAGGGGAGACACCCCTGGGCCTCTTGGGATCAATGATCATGGAGCCACAAACACGAATGTAATCCGGAGTAGGACGGCCCACATACTTGTCAGTAAAGGTTGGGACCGTCTTGCTGCGGCAGCATACCTTAGAAACCCGTGCAACGGGTGGGCAGGGAAACGCTCAAAAGGAAGGTGTGCTACAGCAGTCCGATTGGCTATCAACGCAGGTTATCAGCCTACTCCTAATAATCCTGTCTCCGCTGCGGATTACAAAGATTACTTGCCGAGAATAGGGTTTGAAACTGTGGATACAGAAAAATATGTGCCTAGGACAGGTGACATTGCAGTATTTCCGGCCGATGTCCCTACAGGCCACGTTCATGGCCACATAGAGATGTTCACGGGAGATAAGTGGCAGTCTGATTTCGTACAGGAAGGAAGCGATAGAGATGGAAAGTATGGGCAAGGGTTCTTTGTGCACCGGATCTGGACGTCCAAACCATTCTGTATCTTCAGAAGGAAGGAGGCCAAATGAGGTATTTCGTTGCGAAAGTCATGTTAGTGCTAGCAATTGCCCTGAATGCCATTCCATCAGCAGCGAAACCAACGAAGGAACTCTTGTCATGTGACCCTGTGTTCGGAATCGGTTATTCACCTTCAAAAGTGAAATTCGAACCCGCTCCCTCCGAGGTCTTTCGCTGTACCACTCTACTCGAGCAGCATAGAAAGCTGTGGGTCTTCGGTAAGCACAATAAAGGCAAGGAGACCTTCTATTACGTTTACGGTTTGATCGAAGTGGATTTCGGCGCCGGTCCGACAGGAGAATTCGAGGCTGAAAATGACGACGGCATCATAGTCGTCGTTTCCTCGGAAGGATGTAAGGAGATAGGCGCTGGATACGCGATGAGTTCGAATCCTATAGCCCGCAAAGAAGCGAGCAATATCGGTATAACAGACGACGTATTGTCAGCTCTCTTCACAGATTTGATTCAACGTGAGGTTAAGGCATTCGGAGGTGTGGACAAATTTCTTGAGAAGGTAAAGGCAACAGGCCTCGCCGACTCGACCCTTGACCCCCTCGTTCGTGAAAAGCTTCAAGCCTTGCGGAAGAGCGCTGCAACAACTGGCCAGCAACCAAGAGCCAAGGCCAAGTAAGGATGGTAGCCTGCGAACAATTGAGCAGAGGTGAAGGCGGGACATCATCATCGCACTTTATGCCTAACCTGCCTCCTCGGGAGGCGAGAACTACTCCCGCATAGGTTGCAACTCAGCTGCGATGGTGTCAGGACCGAAATCCTGTCCATCCGGCCACCCTATTCCCGAAAAGAAGAGGCGCACTTGGTTAAAATACGCAGCGTCGTTTAGGCGTGCAAAAAAATCGGTCTTTATATAGGGCGATACGTCAAACACCCCTGATTTCCCGTCAGCGAAAACTACGGCGACTTTCCTGTCAGCTAATGCCCTTACTGAAACTACCTTGTCCATTGTCACTCCAAAGGTTTGATCGGCAGAGGATTTTGCCCATTGACGGCGAGACGTCAGTCCGCAATCAGATCCTCCCGATGTATCTCAATCCAGGCCTGAACAAGCTTTTGTTTGTTCCTTGGCAAATTACCTTCCAGCAAATCGCCATCCTCAATAGAGTAAACAGCATCATGGTCGCCATAAGTCGCGTGGAGGTGTGGCAACGAATGCCGCTTGTTATCGTAGAAAAACATGTAAATGACGATTCCGTAAAACATCGAGATTGTCGGCATCGTAGACACCCCAATATACAACACATTACCCAAAATATTAAACAATAAGGGCGCCCTAGGACGCAGACCTCCTCACCAGGTGTACACACCCCGCTCCTCCGGGGCCCTCCGAGCTCCTCGGAGCCCTCTGTGGTGAGACTTTCTAACCCCCAGCTTCAAGCGCCGCCGCTCTTATCACATCACCATCGATAACCACCCGCGGATCCTTCCCTGTCAGAAACAGCGCCGATGGCTTGAGGATGATCCCCTCCCTCTCGCAAACGGCCATGAACTCCTTCTTCGGCGTACAGCCGCCGTGCTCGGCCAGCAGGAGGTGGTAGAGAAGGTCGTTCAGCGTTTGTATGCCTTGCGAGTTGTCCACCGAAACGAACAGATCCTTCTGCCTGCCAATCTGGACGAAGTTGTCACCGGACACCAAAAGCCCGTGGAGCAGCACCGGAGTCCAGGCAAGCCCCTGCGCGAGTTCAGGCAACTGCCCGGAATGATGCAGTAACAGCTCACGACACGACCCGTAAGGCTTGTTGCGCCCTTCGGCATGCTCCAGGTGCACCAGGGCGAGGGTCTCGAGGGCGTACTGTTTTTCGTCGTCCCATTCGAGGGTCTTTCGTGCGATCACACTATCCCGCGAGTACCACAAAACCCTCTCCGTCTTCCCGAACCACAGCTTATAGAGATTGTTTTGCAGCGGGTCGGTACGGAAGGCCTCGAAAAGGTTCTTTGTAAGGCAGGGCTTACCCAGATCTTCCAGGTAGGCGTACACCCAGTCGGCAGGGGGAGGCGCAGCGGTGGTCCTTTTAGCGGGCGGCTCGGGGGAGGGCGACTTGGGTCTGCGCGACTTGGATTTCGGCTTTGCCTGCACCTTCTCATCTTTAACCGCTGCCTGTTTCCAGAGCGGATACTTCCGATTGGGATCCAGATGCCAATTTACCGTTCCGGGTAAAAACCGCTCCACGAAACAAAAAAGCTCCTTTGGCCCTGCTATGCCGATTGCTTCGCATGCGTCCTGATGTTTTCTGAAGAGTGCGACCTCCGTGGGTTCGCTCCCGTCATCCTCCAATGGAGGTGTCTCGACCATGCGACGCAACTGATCTGTTACGTATTGCGTGTGGTCGATATGAAGCAGGATGTTCTCAATCTTCAGGACGTTGCGCGACCGGTTCAAATGGCTGTGCATATGCAGTATGTGGCCGCCGAGTATGCCAACCTCGAAATCTTTCAGTTGCTTATAGGAAACCGCTCGACGCGCCTTGAGGAGGAACTGCTCGATCAATAAGGAAACCGGGGGCCTAGGGCCAACGTGACTTTTCCTCAGGACGTACGGGTATTCCTCGAAGCTCATGGTGGGGCTTCCCACGATTTTCATGCAAGAGTAGAGGGCGCGTGACGTAGGTATGTCCTGTGCCCGGAGCCGTTCCGCGTATCGATCAAAATGATGACCGTTGGCACACAGGTAGGGAACGTCGTATCTCTCTAATTCATAGGCGAAGTCTTCGAGAATTTCAGTGATGAGTGGGACGGGGATGGTCAGCAATGCACGATGCTTGAAGGTTCCCATGCCCCACAGCAACGCCCACTTGGCGTCCGTCAACCGGCCGTGAACCGATTGAGCGCTGGTGGTAGTTTCCGGGTTCAGAAGTTTCAGGCATTGATAGGCCTCTTTGTAATGCATACCGTCTGGGGCCGAGAGCATGACCTCCTCTAGCTCCTGAATAAGGGTGCACTTATGCTGCGGCAGCTCAAGGTGCACCTCTTGGTCGTGGACGCTGAGAGACGGTGACGGGTCCGCTATGAATTCAACGAGACTAGGGGAGAAGGAGGTGATCTTACGCAGCTCCGGGCACTGCATCCTAACGCAGGCACCCCGTACGACATCGAGTGCGTGATCGTAGGTAAAGGTGGCGGTTTTCGATGCCATGAGAGCCTCCGAAAGGGCGGCACCGGCGGCCTCACAACCGGTGCAGCAAGCGGTGGTGAGGGATATCCTGACGGGGAATGAATCCGTATCCACCCGATACCTTGGCGAGAGGCCCATGAGGACGCAAAGCGTCTCCTCTGAGGGAGGTGCATCCCAGCCGTGCACCGTCTGCAAAGAGAGACAAAGTTCGTAGGCATAGCGCGCGCCGCCACTTGAAAACAAGAAATGGTCGAGCAAACGCCAGAGATAATCGAGGTGCAGAAGATTCGCCCCGTCCGTCAGTTTTTGCAGCAATTTGGATTCAACCTGTCGAACCCGTTCAGTGGTTACGCCTATCTCCTCCCCCAACTTCCGCAAGGAAACCTTATTGGCGGCCGGCCCAAACCGCTTCCTGGCCAGGCGCGGATACCAGTCCCAGTGTTTCGGTGGCTCGGTGCCGCCTCCGTTTGTGCCTGCAGTCAGCGTGTATTGGTCGAGCAGTCGGTCCAAGTCGAGATACAAAGCGGTGGGCAGTCCAGCTGCGGCGGACTCAACGAAAGCTACGGCACGCTCCTTGAGTTGCCACAGGTAACGGATGGCGCGCAGGGCTGTGACCGAGAAGCCAAGCCTTTTTATAACTGAACGTTCCGTGATCTTCGCAACGACGCTCCAGGCGACTGCGTCAGTTGGGGCATCCACAAAGCCAAGGAGAGGAGGGAAGGGGAAATCTGGGACGATAAGCGGATCGAGCAGCCCTTCAGGAAAATCAGCATATAAAGAGACGTCCGCAGGCACTACGGCAAGAGTGGGGAGCGCGTCTCCAGGTAGCTGTGAACCGCGTACCACGGCATGCAGCATGGCGGACAGGGCCGCATCGCTCAAGCCGGCTTCGAGCAGGTACTCTATGGTGAACGAGCAAAGAAGGTACGGAGTATCCTCCGGGAAGATGCCTGCGGCGCGAAGCCGCACCAGATCTGCAGGCGGGAGCTTGATTGTTTCCGGCCATGCATACTGCGAAGACGAAGCGGCATCGGTGAATAACTCCGCGAGGGTGCTATTCAGGATGCTCCATTTTGAAGGGACGGCAGCCATTCGGGGAGCGGAAACTTCGGAGGCAGCAGCACCCTCGGCGCAGCCCGAAGGTTGCGCCAAAGAGGAATGCATCGGTACGTAATCTAGCTGAACTCCTTCAAGCAGCCGTGTGAGTTCAGCCGTAGTTTTGGTGCCGCACCATCGGATCTTGGGGAGGCCGCGCTCGCTCAAGGCGATGAGGTCCTGGTGCGACTCGACCTTGAGATTGATGAGCACGTTACGCGCCCTGGTGGAAAGGTTTTTGAAAAGATGTGGCGGTACGGGAGCAGGTTCAGTCATGAGTGGGCAGGTCCCATCGCGAGGAATTATGAGCCGAATGAAACCATTGTATTAGATGTTTGTAATATTACAAGGGGGTGGTGAGCTCCCGCACTCACCTGCGGACCGAAGCCTACGGAGGGTGAAGGCAGGGAGGACCGGGCTAGGAAGGGGGCACGTATGGTGTTTTTTGAGTGGTGGAGGGAAGGCGTCACGCGGGGGAGAACAGCGCGGGACGCCCTACGTTTCATACGGAGTTCGGAAAAAAACGCCAGGCAACGCTTGACTAAAAATTGGCGCAGGCTAATATTCATCGCGTCTGCCGATGCGAGGCAGGTAACCCATGAAAGGAGGCCATTATGTCGGTACCGAAGCACGAACTGTCGCATCTCTGGAAGCTTTCTGACGGCGACCTCATGCAGGAAGCTCGCATCTTTGGGCGAAGGTTGAGGGGGCACGCCGCCTTCCAAAATGTCGGACCTCATGTGCCAGTGGGTGATACATTCGACACGCTGGCGGACGCACTTGGGGAGAAGTCGAATGCGGCGAAGGGTGGCGGCAAACGGATGGTCGAAGACAGGGACAAGGCACGCGAAAATATATTCACGGCCTTTACCTTTGCCGGTCAGCACTCAGTGATGGTCGCCACGCATGAAAACAATCCCTCGCTGATGGACATTGGCTACGAACTGCGCCACAGGACCTATACGAGCAAGCCGGCGACCACCATCCTGCCGGGGCAACCCGGCAAAGTGGACCTGAAACCGGGGCCGAAGGGGTCCGGGATCTTCTATGTGGTGGTGAACAAGTGTCAGGGCATGGGCAGTCTCGAGGTCCAGTACACGGACAACCCGAATGACGAGTCTTCCTGGAAAAGTGCAGAGAGGTCTTATAGGTGTAAAGTGGAGTTGAAAGGCGAGTTGGTCAAGCGGTACTACATCCGGACGAGGTACCACAACAATGCCGGATACGGTCCTTGGTCCGCAGTAGTCGACATCGTGCTGAGTTAACCCGCATTCCTGGTGCGGCTGCAGAGACCGACCTGCAGCCGCACACCTGCCTCGCTACTTCCAAACGATCCACACTTCTTGCCGCCTCACCTCGCAGGATCTCCCAGCAGCAAATGAAACGCCGCGGGCACTCTAGGATCTCGGCATCGCCTAGGTTTTCCTCAATGAGTGCCTTCTTTCCTCCCTCTCCCTCCGGGAGAGGGTCGGGGTGAGGGCGATCCCACCTCTGGCCCAATTGCTGAATTCAAAACGTAATACCTTCAACCTCCAACCTCGGCAGTAAATTGGAAACCCGTGACATCGAACCTCCGGCGCCGGTAGTAAATTGAGAGCGCCAGAGGTTGAACCTCTAGCGTCGCGAGTAAATTGAAAACGCCAGAGGTTGAACCTCCAGCGTCGTGAGTAAATTGAAAACGCTAGAGGTTGAACCTCCAGCGTCGCGAGTAAATTGAAAGCGCCAGAGGTTGAACCTCCAGCGTCGTGAGTAAATTGAAATCGCCAGAGGTTGAACCTCCAGCGTCGCGAGTAAATTGAAATCGCCAGAGGTTGAACCTCCAGCGTCGCGAGTAATTTGAAAACGCCAGAGGTTGAACCTCCAGCGTCGAGAGTAAATTGAAAACGCCAGAGGTTGAACCTCCAGCGTCGTGAGTAAATTGAAAACGCCAGAGGTTGAACCTCCAGCGTCGGGAGTAAATTGAAAACGCCAGAGGTTGAACCTCTAGCATCGGGAGTAAATTGAGAACGCTAGAGATTGAACCTCCAGCGTCAGGAGTAAATTGGGAGCGCAAGAGGTTGAACCATCAGCAGCCTCGGTCATAGGTAGTAATCCCCGTTCAGCCCCTCCACCCCTGTTAATCACATTTCTTTGCGTCTTGGCGTCTCTGCGTGAGTAAATTGGTTTGCGGTGTTGAATTTTCTTTAACAATGTTTCTGCATGTGTTAATGATGTTTACGCTATCCCGCCTAAGGAGTTGCGCAAAGTCCCATGGCCCGCAAAAACCGCACCAGTCCCCTAGAAGACATCGTCATCATCGCCAGCAAGTTCCCCTGGTGGATCTCCGTCATTCTTGCCGTCGTATCCTTCCTCATTTCCCGTGCACTCCCCTCCCAAAACCCCGGCAACCTCGTCGCGCCCATGTTCGCGATGTTCGGGCAGTTCTTTCTCGCTCCCGCCTTCCTAATCGGGGCAGGTATCTCCGCATTCAACTCCATGAAGCAGCGCAAGCTCTACGAAACGGTCAAGGCGCGCGCCGATGTCGCATCACTGAACGAGATGAGCTGGGGCGAGTTCGAGACGTTGGTAGCCGAGCATTTCAAGCGGAAGGGATTTGAGGTCGCACGAGAGGGTGGTAGCGGGCCGGATGGCGGCGTGGATCTCGTTTTGCGCAAGGGGAGAGAGAAGCACCTGGTGCAGTGCAAGCAGTGGAAGGCGTACAAGGTCAGCGTCCAGCCCGTGCGAGAGTTCTACGGAGTAATGGCCGCAGCAGGAGCAGCCGGTGGGTACTTCGTAACCTCCGGCACATTCACCGAAGACGCCAAGGCCTTTGTGAAGGGACTCAATCTCGAACTCATCGACGGCCAGAAGCTGAAGTCTATGATCGGAACAATCCGCCGCAACGTAGCACCACAGCCATCCTCAGCGAATGTTGCTGCCTCAGCCGCGCCCCACTGTCCGAGGTGCGGTGCAGCGATGCAAGTCCGAGTAGCCCGCAAAGGACCAAATGCAGGCCAGAAGTTCTGGGGCTGCAACACCTACCCAAAATGCAACGGCACCCAGGTCTTCGCGGTTGCGGGTCCGGTCCCAACGTCACCAGGTACAGAGGCGGAGCAGCCGAAAGAAGAACAGCAAAGGACCTGCCCGGATTGTGGCAGTGAACTTGTCCTGAGGACGTTCCAGGGTGGGCCGAAAGAGGGGCAGAGCTTTTACGGATGCCTTCTGTGTAAGAAAGCATGGCCAGCGTAAAGGGAAGCTTAGGCAGGATTTCAGGGGGGGCTTGTTATCCTCGTTCACCTCAGTAAGAAGAGTCCTGGTAGGCCTGGAAATAGGAATGAGTGGAGGCCGGTAGGCGAGGCAGTTATTATGTTAAGTGACTATACGTATTGTGTCCCCGGGATACCTGGGAATACCCAGAACACCGGAATACCTGAGGAGCCATATCTTCGGAATTAACTTCAATTACAAACAAGGAGAGAAAAGTGGCAGACCCGAGAGCATTCATTAGTTTTGACTTCGACCACAATGAAACTGAAAAAAACTTATTTACAGGGCAAGCAAAGAATTCAAAGACGCCATTTTCTATTCAGGACTGGTCTGCCAAATCGGCGATGCCACAGTCACAGTGGGAGGCCATAGTTAAGGACAAAATCAACAAATGCAACGCGCTTATTGTCCTTGTTGGTAAAACCATGGCAAGCGCTACCGGTGTTGCCAAGGAAATAAAAAAGGCAAAAGACCAAGCCGTTCCAGTCTTTGGCGTTTACGTTGATGGGGCAAACAATTCTAGCAACCTTCCTGATGGACTCCAGCGCAACCGGACAATCAGTTGGGACTGGGAGAAAATTGCTTCTGCTGTCGATCAAGTAATGAAAGAAGGAAAGAATATAAAGTGAGAAAAGCGCTCGTTGTCGGTATTGACCATTACATCAATGTCTTGCCATTATATGGCTGTGTCAATGATTCATTTGCTGTCAAAACCATGCTAGATCGGCATTCTGATGGTTCGGTGAATTTTGGTGTAAAGCTTCTGACCGCCACTGGCCCGGCTGATCCCGTTGGGCGTGATGAGCTTAGACAGGCCATTGAAAGCCTATTTGCGGGGGATGGTGAAGTGGCACTTCTGTACTTCGCAGGCCATGGCCATATTGAAGCAACTGGCGGGTATCTTTGCTCTTCCGACGTAAAGACTGGAAACGATGGTGTGCCATTGGCTGAGATTCTGACCATGGCAAATCAATCGAGGATTCAAAATCGAGTGATAGTTCTTGATAGCTGTCATAGCGGCGTCGCGGGAGGAAGCGCGTTGCAGCACAAGGTGGCCGAGATCAGCGATGGAGTGACCATTCTAACCGCCTCAACTGCTGAACAATATGCAACTGAGGAAAATGGAGCCGGTGTTTTTACCAGCTTACTTGTCGACGCGCTCGGCGGAGCTGCCGCCAACCTCGTAGGAGACGTAACCCCTGGCGGGGTCTATGCACACGTAGACCAGTCACTTGGGCCGTGGGCGCAAAGACCCGTCTTTAAGACAAATGTCACTCGCTTTGTGTCTTTGAGGAAAGTTCACCCCCCACTAGAACTTGCTGAACTTCGTCGGATTGCAGAGTTTTTTCCAACTTCCGGTTTTCATTTCCAAATTGATCCAAGCTATGAGCCGGAGAGACACGAATGTTGGGTCAAAGATCCGCAAGGCATTCCCACTCCGAACCCCGACCACAACGCTATCTTCAAAATCCTTCAGAAATACAACCGCGTGGGGCTTGCGGTACCTGAAGGCGCACCGCATATGTGGCACGCGGCAATGGAAAGCAAGACCGTCCGTCTAACCGCTCTTGGCGAGCACTACCGTCGCTTAGCAGCAAAGGGGCTTATATAAGGGATATTCCGACGATTATAATGGGACAGACAATAGTTGTGGAGATTCGGGGAGCCAAAGGGGGTAGTTGACGTTGTGGACCTTTTCAAGAGACAGGCTGTTCAGGCTGCGGAAAATAAGGTCCACGAGTTCAACAATGTCCGGTCCGGCCCTCACGGGAGCCCAGATATCTGCACTTTTACGTTGAGAACGTGTAGAGAAGGGAAAGCTTTAGAAAGCAATGACTTAGGGTAAGACGTCACATTACTGATTCTGCGCCATGTGTGACTCCTTGTGAGGGTGATTATTCATGGCGATCCTACTGCGGTGGTGCGACAGAAAACGTCTTAAAAAGCATGCTGCTGAAGATTAGCGCTAATCGGCTATTTTTATCGGCGATACCTATGACGTCATCTTAAGTACCTTAAAACAGCGTTGCCCACAGAACTTATGTGCCTAACCACACACCCTCGCCGGAACTTGCGGATCCCCGCAAAATTGATCCAACAAGCACAGCACCTATTTTCATTGACCATGGTCTAAAATCGATTTAAATTGCGAGACGTGTAGGACAGAACTGTATCTGAATCTATTGAATCTGTAGAATAACAGATTAGCGGAGATCAGCTGTTCATACGCACCAGAATTGCTCTGATCATACATTCTAACAGGAGGGGTAAATGCGGGTGTTTATCAGCTGGTCCGGAGAACGAAGTAAGTTTGTTGCAGAGGCAATACGCAATTGGCTTCCAAAAGTTTTACAAACTCTCCGTCCATGGATGTCCCAAGAGGATATTTCTGCTGGAGCAAGATGGCTTACTGATGTGTCTTCAGAACTTTCGCAAGCAAAGGTAGGAATTATCTGTGTAACACCTGAGAATCAACATAATCCATGGCTTCAGTTCGAATCAGGTGCGTTGTCAAAAACTATTGATCAGACATTTGTGTGCCCTGTACTGTTGGAAATGCAACCAGGGCAGTTGACCGGACCTCTCACCCAATTTCAATCTGTAGTTTTGGACCATAGTGGTGTTATGCGATTGCTAAAAACCCTAAACTCTGCCCTTGTTGAACACAAAATGCCTGAATCAGAGTTAGAGGAAATTTTTGAAGTTTGGTGGCCAAAATTGAGCAATAAAATTTCAACTGTTCCAATAATTACTGAACCAATAGCACGAAGAACGTCTGATGAAATGCTTGAAGAATTGCTCCAAAACACGCGAGAACAATTGCGTCGCGAAAATTTACGTCTCGAATATTCAAAAGAGCGCGACATCAAACTTGATAATTTTGTAGAAATGTTTGAATCATCTTTTTCACATCTCAATACTTCTGGTGAGTTATTATCAAAAGTTAAAAAAGTTTTTGAATCTTTTCCACAAACTTTGGATTTAAATTGTAAAAGTAGTCCAGATGAACCGTCTTTAGAACAATTAAACAAGGCATTCAATCAGATGAAAGACATGGCTGCAGTTGGAAAAATTGTAGAGTTTGATGTCAGTGCATTAGCCAGAGGTGTCACAGACATGAAGGAGCTCTCCCTCAAGCAGAAAGAACTGACAGAAAATATCCTAAACGGACCTGACTCCGAGTAAAGGGGTGCGGGATCCGGGGATCTGGGATCTGGGGCCAGGCTTGCAAAGTTGCAAAGTTGGGTTAACTTTGGTTAATGGCCCGCCGACAGCGCATACATTTCCCTGGTGCTCACTATCACGTCATCCTGCGGGGTAACGACCGGCAGGACATTTTCTTTGATGAGGTGGACCGGTACAAGTTCTACCTGCTTCTCCAAGAGGGGATCGAAAGGTTTGGCCATTCGATCCTCTCTTTCTGTCTGATGACCAACCACGTACACCTCCTCTGCCAGGTCTCCGACGTTCCGCTATCAAGGATCATCCAGAATCTCGCGTTTAGGTACACCCGCTGGATAAACTGGCGGCAAAACAGAGTTGTGGAATCTGGGGTCAGGCTTGCAAAGTTGCAAAGTTGGGTTAGCTTTGGCTAATGGCTCGCCGGCAGCGCATACATTTCCCTGGTGCTTACTATCACGTCATCCTGCGGGGTAACGACCGGCAGGACATTTTCTTTGATGAGGTGGACCGGTATAAGTTCTACCTGCTTCTCCAAGAGGGGATCGAAAGGTTTGGCCATTCGATCCTCTCTTTCTGTCTGATGACCAACCATGTACACCTCCTCTGCCAAGTCTCTGATGTCCCGCTATCAAGGATCATCCAGAACTTGGCTTTTAGGTATACCCGCTGGATAAACTGGCGGCAAAAAAGAGTCGGGCACCTCTTCCAAGGACGGTACAGGGCGATCCTGGTCGACGCCGACGAATACCTCCTTCAGTTGACCTCATATATCCACCTGAATCCAATTCGTGCGAATCTTGTAAAGGACCCTTCAGCCTATCCTTGGAGCAGCCATCGTGCTTATGTTGGCAAGGAAGTCCTGCCCTGGTTGCGGATGGAACCCGTCCTGGCCTACTTCGGCAACAACATGCAACGCGCCAGGTCCGCCTTCCTGGACTTCGTCAACGAGAACATTCAAAACGGGCACTGTGATGTCTTCAGCCACGGAGATATAGCCGATACACGTTTTCTCGGTCCGGATGACTTTGTGGATAAGATCCATGACAACATAGAACCAGAGCATATGAGGAAGCCTGCGATTCCCGAAATAATAGAGGCAGTGGAGCGCCTCTATGGGCTGACGGGCGGGGGGCTGGTTAATGCCGACAGAAGCTTCAAGATGGCAGAAGCACGTTCAATGGTGGCATGGGCGGTACGGGAAATGAGTGATGACACTCTCACAGATCTCGGTCATGTCTTTGGGCGCGACGTCACGACTCTTAGTTCGTCCATCACAAGGCTGACAGCTAGATCAAAGTCCGACCACGAAATTGCTGAACGGATGAAGAATCTTCATAAAATCCTTGTCGACTTTGCAACTTTGCAAGCCTGACCCTAGCCTATTTCCGTTGTCACGAACTCTCCCTTAGGAGGTTCATATGGCCAACTCCCGTGCGCCCCACTTCCACCGCGACCCCTTTCAACGCCCTGCCCTAACCCCAGGCCCACTAGGCCACAACGATGCCGCTTCGCCGGACACACGTCGTACACACATCGGGGACACACCGGGGCCCTTGGGAATAAACGATCATGCCTCTCCATTCGTCGTTGGAAGGGATCCAAACATAACGGAGCAAAGCAGAATAATTAGCAGTGTTATCACACCTAAACCAGGAACCAGAAACCAGCTTAGAGAAGAAGATTTCGTTGATGCAGCTAAGACTTTAGGAGGTGCTTCCGTAGCGGTGATCAAGGCTTTCGCAGAAGTTGAGTCTGGTGGGAAAAGCGGCTTTGGTTCCGATGGTCTACCCGTCATTGCATATGAAGGACATATATTTCGACGACTCACAAAAAGATTGCATGATCGACATATGCGCCTCTCATACGTGTACTTGGAAAAAGCGGGAGCGCAATGGAAGCTAAACAATCGCTCTCATTCTGTGTCATGGCAAACCCTACGTGCAGCGATGGAACTGGATGCCAATGCCGCACTCCAGTCCTGCTCCTGGGGAAAGTTTCAGATTATGGGGTTTAACCACAAAGCTTGCGGGTTTGAAAACGTACTTGATTTTGTGATGGCAATGAAGACTGGAGAGCGGGAACAATTAATGGGGTTTGTGAAGTTTTGTAAGTCGCGATCAGACTTGATTTCGGCAATAATGGCCAAAGATTTTAAGAAAATTGCCTGCTTGTACAACGGAGTTAATTATGGAGATTATGACAAACGTATGGAGCGTAGTTACAAAAAACATTGTAATGCGGCATCAAGCTCTCCTAAAACTTAACGTAACGGCTTTGTGGATTTTGCTTGTTTCGGTTACTTCGGCATCGGCTGGGGAACTAAAGTCAGGGGTCTACGAAAATCTAGCTATAGCAGTAGGGAAACACGGAGCCGTTGTCGGAGTTTATAAGGAAAATCAAGGGGAGGGTGTGACTAAGGACTGTTCATTCTTTCTTAGAGGCTCTTCCGCAAACAATGAAGCACGCGTAATGACTTGGAGCGATCGTTTGCTGCCGGGAACGGTGAAAGATATCCCTGGTGGGGTGGATCTCAAAATCAATAACGGGACAGATCATGCTGGATGTGGTCTCGTGTTGCTGCCACAGATTTCGACTGGAATTGTGCTCGAGTTGGTGAGGCTGACAAAATGGCTCGATCTGCAGGAAATCATTGCTGAGCGCGCTGTGTTGCACTTGGTCCCCTCCCACAAAGGGAAATTGAAAGGGGTTCTCCGCAAAGGAGCTTTGGTCGGGATACTTAGACAAAAAGATGGGTGGATGCAGGTGGAGTCGGTATTTGAGCCTCATAGTACAGTCGGGTGGATCAGATCGAGAGAAGCTGGACAGCTTATGCCACCAAACAGCCTGGACGCTGATGACCAACCGCTTTCATCTCCTGCTAAGACTACAACACATTGTCTGTACCGCGAGGGATATCCTGAGTAAAGGAACTAGGGGGACGTTGTTAATATTTTGACATTTGATTAGGCGCGGCTAAGCTTTCCGCATGCCAAGGTTAGCTCGACTTGATGCGGTTGGTTTGCTGCAGCACGTGATGGTCCGTGGCATCGAGAAGTCCGACATCTTCCTCGATGACAAAGACCGTTACTCTTTCCTCGATCGCCTATCAATGCTGCTGGTGAAGACCGGTACCTCGTGCTTCGCCTGGGCGCTGATGACCAACCACTTCCATCTTCTGTTGAGACCGGAAAAGTCCAAATTATCCTCCTTCATGCGCCGCCTACTCACCGGGTACGCGGTGACATTCAATCAGAGGCACAACCGTGCCGGCCATCTCTTTCAAAATCGTTACAAGTCCATTGTTTGCCAGGAAGAGCCTTACCTTCTGGAGCTGGTGAGCTACATTCACCTGAATCCTGTCAGGGCGCACCTTGTCCAGGGCGTGGACGCATTGGACAGCTATCGCTGGAGCGGGCACGCGGTACTAATGGGGAACCACACCCTCCCGGGTCAGGTCACGGACGAGGTGCTGTGCAGATTTGGCGGCAGTTTGTCGGAAGCAAGACGGAATTATCGGTTGTTTGTCATGGAGGCTGCAGCAAAAGGTCATCGTGAGGAGTTCGTTGGAGGCGGCATGCTCAGAAGTTGTGACTTCCTTCATGCGCAGCTTGGTGCAGAGGCGTTCGATGAGCGGATCCTCGGTGGGGGCGAGTTTGTAGAAGACGTATGGCGGGTGGAACAAGATGCACACTTAGAGGATATACCGTCCTTGGAATCAGTGGTCAGTGACGTTGCTGCAAGATACGGGATCAGCCCCGAAATACTATGTACATCCACCAAGGAGCGAACTGTATCAGCGGCCCGCGCAGTAGCCTGTTTCCTTGCACTGCGTGTCTTGGGATACAGCGGGGCGACCATTTCGGACTTGCTTAAGATATCTCGTGCAGGGGTAACGGTGGCTGCAAAGAGGGGAGAGACCTTGGTGAAGGACGGTGCAGCTAAAGATCTTGTCTCAAATGCAAAAATATTAACAACGTCCCCCTAGGGGGCTTTCTGGTAATAAAGGCACATCTGCTGTCTAATAGTGGTATAGTTGAAAGAGTAGAACTTTGAGGTAATGCAACTTTACGACAAGGAGTAACATCATGAGTAAAGGCCAAGACAGTAAGAAGTCATCGAAAAAGGAACCGGCAAAAACACAAAAAGAAAAGAAGGCGGACAAACGGCTCAAGAAAGAGGAAAAAGCTGTCGGTGTAAAGCTCACGATCTAAAAAGTCCACGTCTCCTCTCCTGCCTGCTCTTCACGCTACAAAATCGTCCGTAAAAAATGGAGACATCATGATCCTCGCAATAGTAGTTACCTGTGTATTCGGCGCCGCCGCCTTCGCTCTGCTGAACAAGGGGCCGATGGACCGCCAATCCGCGCACAGCACGGCCTATTGGGCGCGTTACGAAGGTAAATAAACCATAAGTCGTGTCCCAGAGGCGGCCTGCCGCAAGAGCAAGCCGCCTCTGGGAGACACGCGGAGCGGAGACGCCCATGGGTGTCCCCGACTTCTCACTTGCATACCGACGAAACACCGGTGTTCAGCAGTGAGGCCATTTCCACCTTGGCTGATATGGTAACGGTTGCCAAGGCTCCTGATTTGGTCACAAAGCTATGCCGGCTTCAAGACGTCGGCTTCGGTATTCAGGGACTTCAGGCTCAGCTCGACGATGTCCCCGGCGCTCAGCTTTTTAAAGCAGGCATGGACCAGTTGTTTCGCCATGTCGTTGTATTCCGCACCCGCGACTACGTTGATTTCCGTATTGGTGGAAAGACCTATCACCTTCAGATGGACGTCGCTCCCCAGAAGCATCACTCCGATATCCTTATCGCCGCCATCGCGCATGCAGAGCTGCAAAAAGCTCATCGCCACACTTTCCCACAGCTTTGCAATCTCGAACTCCCCGGTTTCCATAAAACCTCCCTATCCTTTCGCAAGCTTGAGTAGTGCAGCCTTCTTCAACGGGGTCTTGTGCAGTTCGTTCAGGCGCTGCACGCTGACCCTTTTCAGGCAGGAAAGCACCAACTGTTCACCGACCTCACAGACGCCGGTCCCGTACACGGTCATCATGACATCGCCTGTCGGTTGCAGGATCCTGATACGCGCCGCGTTGCCGCGCGTCCCGACATCGACACGACGCTCATGTTCATTTCCCGCCGCAACATCTAGCAGCGCGAACGTCATTGCTTGGTACAGCGACTGCAATTCGAATCCCATGACTCCCTCCTGTTGTTCACGTGAATAGTTAAAAAATGCCAATAATATCGGTGCCTGTCAACCGGCGCCCTGACAAAAATCGGCAAGCCGTTGGCGAGCAACTGAAAAAAACCGTTGGATGCGAAAGCATCTTCAGGAGAATTCCTAGGGGATGGGGGAGTCGCTGAGGTTTTTGACATTCGATGGGCTCTTGCTAGAGTTTGGTCCGGAATGCGTTCTGGCGTGCAATCCACTATGACTGCAAGCGCATCGTCTGCTTCGGCGTCGATGGCTTAAAAGGAGAAATGCATGAAAAAGCCTGCAAAGAACACGATCTGCCTTTGGTTCGATGGCGACGCGGAAGAGGCGGCGCGCTTTTACGCGGGGATCTTCCCCGATTCATCGGTTGACGCGGTGCACCTCGCGCCGGGGGATTACCCGTCCGGGAAAAAAGGCGATGTATTGACGGTCGAGTTTACCGTCATGGGGATTCCTTGCCTCGGGCTCAACGGGGGACCTGAGGTCAAGCACAACGAGGCATTCTCGTTCCAGGTCGCTACTACGGACCAGGCGGAGACCGACCGGTACTGGAACGCAATCGTCGGCAACGGGGGGAAAGAGATCGTCTGCGGCTGGTGCAGAGACAAGTGGGGCATCTCGTGGCAGATCACCCCGGTCGCTTTGACGGAGGCGATAACCGATCCCGATCCCGCCGCCGCAAAGCGCGCGTTCGATGCGATGATGCAGATGGTGAAGATCGACATCTCGGCCATAGAGGCGGCGCGCCGAGGCTGAGGTCCCGGGCCTGGTCCTGCCGGGGAAAGGAGGCGACAAAGCATGAGAGTGATACTTGCGTTGATCTTGGTGGTGCTTGTTGCAGGCACCGCTCCGGCGAAGGAAATCGCGGGCGTGAAGGTCGAACCACAAGTGACGGTGAATGCCGAAACGCTGACCTTGAACGGCAGCGGCATCAGGAAGAAATTCTTCGTCAAAGTTTACGTCGGCTCCCTGTATTCCGCGCGACGCCTGAACAGCGGCCCGGAAGCGCTCCGCGACACGGGAGACAAGTTGATCAGGATGGCTTTCGTCTACCCGAAGGTGGAGAAGGAGAAGATCGTCGAGGCGTTCCAGGAGGGTTTTGTGAACAACGCGCCTGACCTTGCCGATGCTGCGGAAGTAAAGAAATTCCTCTCCTTTTTCACGGGAGACTTCAAGCGTGGCGACGAGGTCGACATATTCCTGGGGGGCGACGGTACGGTGACGGCGAAGCATAACGGCAAACTCCTCGGGACCCTGATCTCCCGCCCCCTTGCCACCGCCATCCTAGCCATCTACCTCGGAGAAAAACCCGCCGACGCAAGCCTGAAGAAGGGGATGCTCGGCAAGTAAGTGCCGTTTTGCTAAGATCCGTTCACCGCTCTATCGTTTTGGTCTCGGTCCTGATTTGGGCTCTTTATCCGTCATGTAATACCTCTTCTGCTTTTCGTTCCAGATTAAAGGCTCGTAGTAGTGCTCGCCAGCGACGGTAGGGTCATAGACATCCACTCTTATTTCTGTTGGTACTTCAGATTTCCACTTTCCAAAGTAAACGGCTGGCTCGGCTGGGGCATCTGTCGGGAAAATCTCCGGGAGTGTCCCTACAACGTTCATACGATCATCAACAATGATGGTGTAAGAAAAATCCTCCCATACCTTTGCCTGTTTCGTATTGAGATAGTCTTCAGCCCAGACTGAAATAATCGAGACTACCGCTTTTGATGATTGTTCTTTCTTCAAGGGACATATTTTTGTGAATGTTAAATACTTGTGCCATGAGGCCGGCAACTTTATAGCCCGTTGTGGATCGATAACGACACAATCTCTCGGCTTTAGTTCTGTAAAGCCAATGTAGCCTTCAGCGAAGGCAAACTGGGTTGGCCATGACAGGCATGAGGCGAGAGCTATAAAAACGGTAAAGGCTTTTTGCATGCGCTGATCTCCTCAGTCCTCCGCACCATCTGGGGACCCATATGGTGTCCCAACGTACTTATAGAAACGAACGTGTTTAAATTTTTCCCGCGACCAGGCATCCGCGATAGTTCTATCCCCTTTGCTTTTTGCTCCAGGCCAACTTCCTATCGACGTGGACATGGCAAGAGGAAATATGCCGTAGCAGGGCAGTACTTTTGACCTGCCTTCTCGGTCCAAGTAGCTGTACCCGCCATGATTTTTTGGCTGACCTGGATATACAACTATCACGTGACCGTGTCCCGATTCAGCTGCGCCGCCTATAACAAGGACGCCATCATTTGCAAGTTGTGCTAGTTCATGAATCTGAACCTCTTGCCATCTAGGACTTCGCTCTACAACCTGGAGGAGGTTGTTTGCGGTAAGGTAAGGCTGGTCGTGAACGCACCTCCTTATGACGTGCCAGACGGCATGGCTGCACGACTTGGGATATGTATAAAAGGCTTCATCGCAAGCAGCTTTCAACGAGTGGCATTTTTGGCAGCTGTTGTTGCCAGACATAATCACTCCCTCCTCAACGCCTTAGGTCACTGCCTCGCGTATTAAGTATGGCAAATGAACTCGTGAGGGCAAGCCCGTCGTTAAGACCGCAAAATCTAACTCCCCCCCCCCTCATGCGTGGTAGTGTCACTAACTCGACTCAGGCAGATCACTGCTCCGCCATATTTCCCGCAGTGTGTGCGTCCATGTGGTGACGTCGCGGCAAAGGGTTGACACGCGACGCGTGACAACATAGAGTTTAGGGGTGATAAAGACTTTCGCCGACAAAGAGACGAAGCAAGTCTTCCTTACCGGGAAGTCGAAGCGATTGCCCCCGGATCTACTAGGAAGAGCGATACGTTGTCTGGAGTATATTGACCTTGCATCCGTCCTGGACGACCTGAAGGTTCCTCCCAGCAACAGGTTGCATGCCTTGCACGGAAACCGCTTCGGGCAGCATGCCATCTCAATCAATGACCAGTGGCGGATCTGCTTTAGTTGGGACAACGGTGATGCATACGACGTGGAGATAACGGATTATCATTGAGGTGTGCAATGTTTAGAAACGATAGAGACAAAAGAGAAACACCGCCGACACATCCGGGAGCAATGCTGCGGGAAGACTTCTTGCCGGATTACGGTTTGACGGCTGGAGCGCTCGCGGGGACCTTGGGAGTATCCCGACAAACAATCAACGAGTTGTTACGGGAGCGCAGGGCGGTGAGCCCTGGCATGGCGCTTCGGCTTTCCCGGTTTTTCGGAAACAGCCCTGAATTTTGGTTGAACGCCCAGCGGGCTGTAGACCTGTGGCAGGCGGAAAAGGATCTTGCAAAAGAACTGGCTGCGATCCGGTCGGTTCAGGCTGCGTAGAGGGTTGAAGTCGAAGCGTAAGGGGGGCAAACCCTTTAGCTTCAACCCTTGGTTACCTCCTCCAAATACCCTCAAGTCAAAACCACCTGCCGTTTCTAGCTTCGAACTCAAGCTGGTAAGAAAGAATCACTTTAAATGGCTGCCGGTGCGGGTAGGCCCCGTGTGCGCAGCTTTGTAACGTCTTGGCTGTTCCAAAAGCGGTACTTGTTCCAGCTTGGACCGCTTTGGGCGTCCCGTTTTATTCCACGTCGTAAGAGGTTCCTTACCCTTTTGAAAACACCTGCCTGTAAAAATTTCTTTGTTTACACATAGTAATTGTTCCAACGCTAAGAAATAGTGCTCTGGGAATTGATGTCGGTATGTCAATTGCTATAAAGGCATTCTATTTAATTGTATTCAGATTTTTGTGCACAACAGCTGCATGGTTGTGCAGATACAGTAACAAAGCTGCTTTGTATTACATGCGCAAATATTGTCATACAAAAACATCTTTTGAAGAAGCAGCAATGCAGCGGCTCATAGTAAAAGCCGCTTTTTAAATAGATGCGGATGCAATGATGGATTCATTCAACCAGGGGGTAACATGCAGAAAAGTAAAATAACGATGCTGGCAGCGGTATTGGCTGTCGCAGCGAGCGCACAGTCAGTGCAGGCCTTCGAGATAGGCGGGGCCAACGGGTGGAAGTTCTCCACGGACGGCTTCCTCAATGTCTTCGCTACCTACGAGTCGGTCGGACGGCGTCCGGCCGGCGTCATCGGGGGCGAGATCGGCGGCGACCAGACGGGTACGGGCGAGAGCCAGCAGCAGTTCAGGGTGAGGACGGGCCTGCTCCCGGTGGGCGTGGGGCTGAACATACAGTCTCCCACCACCAACGGCGTGGATTACGCGGTACGTCTCGGACTCTACCCGCAGGTTCAGAACAACGGGGGGAGCCGCACCGACCTCTCGCCGAACATCGACTTCCGCGAAATCAACATGACGGCGACCGGTGCCTTCGGCCAGGTCCTTGCCGGCCGCGCCATCAACCTCTACCAGGCCAAGAACATCCTCACCGACATGACGCTGTTCGGGGCCGGAGTGATCGGGCCGGTGAATAACGGGCCGACCATGGGGCACATCGGCTACGGCTACCTGTATCCCAACTTCGGGGCACAGATCAGGTACACCACGCCGGATATGAACGGCTTCCAGGTCGCCTTCAGCGTTAACGACACGAACGACATCGGTGCGGCGACGATCCGCAACGTGCCGCGCCTGGAGAGCGAGATCTCTTACGCCAAGGACTTCTCCGGCGGGAAGTTCCTGGGCTGGGTGTCCGGGCTTTATCAGCAGGCGAGCTTCTCCTCCGCCCAGACGGTCACCGTTCCGGTGACGCTGAACCCGGACGGCAGCATCACACCGGAGCATACCGTTGCTGCGGTGCGTCCGGGCGGTCACGTCACTTCGGTTGGCGGGGCGGGGGGCGTACAGCTCGATGTGGGTGGGCTTCAGCTACTCACCTCCTGCTACGGCGGAAAAGCGCTCGGCATGCTGGGGATGCAGGGCGCGGACGCGCTCTCCGCGGACGGCAGGGAGAGAACCAACTGGGGCTTTTTAAACCAGGCGACCTACAAGGTGACCCCTGTGGTGAAGTTGGGCGTCAACTACGGCCAGAGCAGGGCGGAACTTGCCGGCAACGACACGGAGCTGAACATCCAGAAACAGCAGGCGGCGGTGGTTGCGGTGACCTACAACGTGAACCCGTTCGTCCAGATCATCGGCGAGTACACCTGGGCGCAGGACCGCTGGTTCAACGGGGCGACTCAGGACGCCAACATCGGAGCAATCGGGACCTTTATATACTGGTAGAGACTTCCCCCCTTCGCCAAGGCAACGGGGGGCAGGCTCCCCCTTAGCCAAGGCTGCGGGGGGCGAAAATCCAGCCCGTCCTCCTCCTTCGCCTAGTTGGAATGACAAAGGCAAATCCCCCCTGTCCCCCCTTCGCAAAGGGGGGAACGTTTGGCAGGCTTTACTGCTTCGAGGCAACACTCACGTGCTTTCCCGAAATTTCCTGAAGAGCCTTCGCAAAGGGGGGGACGCTTGGGGGCGGGCAGCGCTTCGTGGGGAACTCGGCCGCTTTTCCTGAAATGTGTAAAAAAACACTTTCCCGATTTACTTGGCCCTTTGCGGACGTCACGACCGGGATGCCGCGTTTTGCTTGCATCGACTCGCAAAAGTGGCTAGAGTCCGGCTCATGTCACTGGAACAGTACCTGAGCGAGCAAGGCAACAGTATGGAGATCGGTCTGGTGCTCCTGTCGGAGGATTGGCAGGTGCTCGGCATGAACGAACATGCGTTGGGCGTCGCCGGTCCCGACATGGCGCCGGTGGGCCAGAACCTGTTTCAGATGCATCCTCCGAAGAGCCGGGAGAAAGTCCGCGGCGTCCTGGACGAGTTGTCGGGGCTGCAGGAGTCGAAGTCGAGATCGATGGTGATCGATTTCCTCGGCAAGGTTCTGATGATCAGCCTGTCGCGCCTCATGGTGCCGGGGAGCACCATAGCTTGGGCGGTTTCCTTCATGGATCTCTCGGAACAGACCGGCGCCCGAACCAACCCGACAAGCGGTCACCTCGAACTGAAAAAGATGCCGATCTACGAAAACGGCGCCTTCCATTTCCTCTCGGCGGACCAGGTACACCTGATCGAGGCCGACGGCAATTACTGCCGCATCCATACCCCGCGCAAGAAGTTTTACCTCCTGATGAGCCTCAAGGCGGTCCTTGAGCGCTTTCCGACCGCCGACTTCCTGAAGGTGCACAAGAGTTTCGTGGTGAACCTAAGACACGTGAAAGCGATCGGGCCTGCCGGGGAGAACCGCATGGTGGTCTCTTTCCACGACCCCGCCATTCCCCCCGCTCCCGTTTCCCGCCGCCTGGTGCCCGCGGTGAAGAAGGCGCTCTCGGCTGCCACCACCGTTCGTCCCTTGGATTGACCCGTTCATCAAGTTCTCCTTGAGCCTCCGGCAGCGGAGTGGGATATTGCGCGGCAACGGCGTTCCCCTGTATGGGGACATTTTCTGTTCGAAGGAGAAGTGCTATGAGGTTCAGTAACTGCAGATTGATCACCCGTATGGCGGTCCTGCTGGTTTGTCTTGCCGTCCCGGTATGGGCCGGTGCGGGCGGGGCGCAGAGCCAGGAAAAGTCCGTGCAGGCCACGGGAGCGGCACAGTTGTCGGAGGAGATCCTGAAGAGAAGCACGGTTTTCTTTGCGGCTCCGCCGTTCATGCCGGCTGAGAACGTGTACGAGGACGTCGTGAAAGACCACGAGCAGGGGTATTTTATCGTGAGCCTGCAATCCCGCGCCGAGTTCGCCAAAGGGCACGTGCCGGGTGCGGTGAACATCCCGTTCGAGGAGATCACGGAAGGGAAATCCCTGGCGCTGTTGCCGCGCGACAAAATGATCGTGTTGACCTGCGACGATGGGCACCGATCCATGATGGCGTCGCTTTACTTCAACCAGCTGGGCTACAGTGCCACCACCGTGCCGATGGGGCTAAGCCACTGGAACCGCGCCCAATCGGCGGCTCCTTACACGGCTTCGGCGGGTTACCCGGTGAGCAGCGAGAATACGGAAGCGGCACCCGGCAAGAAGATCCCTGCGGTTCCGGGTAAGGGTGCCACAGGGGACGAACTCATCACCGAGCGGACCAAAGCGGTGCTTGGCTCTGGGAAGCCTTTCTTCATGGACCGCGCCGAGCTTTACCGGGAGCAGGCCAAAGACGGGGGCAAGGGGGTATTTGTCGTCAGCATCCAGCGTCCGGAGGACTACGCCTTGGGTCATGTTCCCGGAGCGGTCAACATCCCGTTCTCGCAGATCGCTACGATGGAGAGCCTCGGCAAGCTGCCGACGGACCGGAAGATCGTCGTGGTTTGCTACATCGGTCACATCGGCGCGGCGGTCACCCTCATGCTGAACCAGTTGGGGTACGATGCCTACGATCTGCGCTTTGGGACCATGGGATGGAACGACACGACGGAGGGGCTCGGCAAGATGAAGGGATTTCTGCTGAATCTCGGGAAGGACAACAAGTACCCCGTGGAGGGGGAGATGACGAAGTGAGGCCGAGAAAAAGGCACCCGGAAAACCGGGTGTCTTTTTTTGTTCGGGTGCCGCGGGCTAGTCGCCGCTCAGAACAGCGTGGCGCAGACAAGGTTTCAGCCGCTTGGGCCGACGCTTCATGCGCGGGTGTTGACAAAGCCGCCTGGTAAATGTACGTTTCATCTGTACATTATGGAGGCGAAAATGATCAAGGTGAATGTGACGCAACTGCGCAATAATCTGACTGTCTACCTCGGCAAGGTCAAGGCCGGCGAAGAGGTGGCACTGACCTCTCGTGGCAAGGTTATAGCACGGCTAGTTCCTGAGGTCGATGAGGCGCGTGAGGCTCGTATGCGTTTGGAAGCCGCCAGAAAGGATAGTTGGGTCGGAGACGTGGTGTCGCCTATCGAAGAAGCATGGGAGGTGGAAAGTGGTGCTCCTTGACACCTGTGTGATGATCTTCGACGCTTTGGCACCGGATCAACTGACCAAAAAGGCGGTAAGGGAGCTGGAAAAGGCAAGGTACGAGGGGGAACTGGGCTGCAGCAATATCTCCCTTTGGGAAATTGCGATGCTTCTTAGCAAAGGAAGGATTAAGGTGGCAATTCCGCCCAGGGACTTTCTGATGGATATCATCGCGGCAAACAAGCTGAAAGTGCTGCCGATAACGCCGGACATCGCCTACCACTCAAGTCATCACCCCGACTTTGCTCATGGAGATCCGGCAGACAGGATAATTGCTGCGACGGCCTTGCACTACAAGGCAAGCCTTATCACCTGTGACGCTAAACTGCGTAACATAAAGGTACTTAAAACGGTATGGTAGGCAGCGGTTCGTCCGCCATGCACGTGCTGGAAAAAAGAACGGCACCCGGGAAATCGGGTGCCGTTCTTCGTTAGAGGAGGGGAAACGCACGAGGCTTTTTCCACTAGTATCTCGGACGGTACCTCTCGCCGCGGGAGACGGGGCGGTAGAGACGGCCGTCGTAGCGGCCGACATCACGACGGTAGCGCCGGTACTCGACATCGCGGTAGTGGCGTATGTTCACCACCTCGTACTGGACGAAGAGCGGAGGGTAAGAAGTCCTGGGGACGTAGGTCCAGGGACCGTTGTAGTAGGGACCGCGGAACCAGTTGCCGCCGCTGTAATAGTAATACTCGTTCCCGGTGTAGACGAGCTCGTAGGGGACGGAGACCGCCACGTAGGCGTTCAACTGCGGTGAGTAGATGAACTCGGGCGGCTCCTGCTCGTACTCTTCAGGCGCCGGAACGAGTACCGGCGCCGGGGGAGGCGGCGCTACCACGGGCGGTCCCGGAGGAGGGGGAGGTACGATGCGCTCGGGAGCGGGCTCGGGCGGCGGCGGGGGCGGGACTGCCGCGACGCGTGTCGCTGCCGGTTGCCGCGCACCCGGGACTTGGTTTCCGTAGGTGTACATGCACTGGACGTAGGAGTTGTCGTAACGCCGCTGCGCTTCGGCGCCGTAAACCTCCGAGGCGCCGGAGCCGGCTGCGGCACCGAACAAAAGGCCGGTCGCGGCCCCGATCGCGGCGCCCGCTCCCGCGTGCCCGGAAGCGGCCCCGAGTGCTGCGCCTGCGCCGGTGCCGACCGCGGTGCCGACGACCGCGCTCGTCGCCATGTTACGGTCATAGGTCTCCTGGACCGGAGAACCAAGCTGTGACTGCGCCCAGTTTCTGCAGGTGGAATCCTCCTGCATGAAAGTCTCGAAGGACTTTCCCTTGGAAGGAAGGACCCTGACGTTCGGGCCATTGGGCACGGTCACACACCCGCTCAGCATGGTAACCAACAAGATACTTTGTAGTACATGTCTTCTCATCGAATCCCCCAGCTCGTGCATCGTGCTTCGATGCGGCATGGTCTTTGGTATCGCCGAAACGGATTCTTCCGCAGCGTGCGCTGTTACATTGACAAAGAAATAGGGAAAAAATGTGGCAGAAATGTGGAAAAAAGTAAAGGAGAGGTAAATGTAACGGTATTAATGGTCAGGGGGCACTGTCTAAGCGGGCTATTCGAGGGTGAGAACCATCTCTCCGACCTTTAGTTTCGTCTTCATCTTCAATGGGATATGGCGGGTATCGTCGGAAAACCAGAAGGTGGTTCCGCCGACCTTCGAGAGGACGTCATTCGCCTTGAGCGTCGAGACGACCACCACGGTGGTGACCGTCCCCTGCCGCGTTGTCAGTTGTTGTCGCTTCGTCACGCGTGCCTCGGCGTTCCAGAGGCGTTTCCCATCGTAGATGTCGAATAGGATACTCGTCCCGGGATCGAGGGGGCGGGAGCGGAGGAAATAGAGGGAAGAAAGGTCGTCATGGGTGTCGGCCGTGATGGCCTCTTTCTTTCGGGTGTTCCTGACGAGGTCCGTTGTTTCGGCCTGCAGCCCCTTGAAGTCGAAAACGACTTCATTCCGGGTATGGTGTCTTCCCTCGTTGATGGACGCGCGGTAGATATGCGGGCGGCCGTCCGCGGACATGACGGACTCGATCCGGTCTTCGATGTGGAAAATAGTGGAGACGAGGCCCGCGGAGCGGATCGTGTTCACGGCCTTGAACCCGTCTTCCTGTCTGGTGAGCTCTATGACGGCGCTCCCTGCGCTGATGCCGTTCCAGGTCGCGTCGTAGACGAGCCGCTCCGGGGGCGGGAAGGCGTGCGCCGGGTGGATGGGCGCGGTTAGGAGCAGCACGATTCCGAGGAGGAAATTTTTCATCCGAACAGCTTACCCTGCAAAGGGGAAATTTTAACCGCTGCCGACGATTATTTTATGCCGTGGAGTGATGGAGGCTGAGTGGGCTCAGGCGAGGTCTTCCCGGGCAACGGAAGCAGGGCGTCTCGAACGGATGCGGCGTATCACGACGGGGAGCAGGAACATCAGGGCGAGGATGACCAGCATGGTGGTCTCTGGGTCCTTGATGTAGCGGTTGAGGCTGAGGGTGGAGTAGGCGATGACGCCGAAGTAAAGCATGTCACCGGCGATGGCGAAGGCCCAGCCTGCGATGAAGCCGTGCCCGGCGGCGAGTGCCGAGGCGCGTCCGGTCATGGGGTCGACGCCGAAGGCGATCAGTATAAGGCCTATGGGACCGGCCGCGGTCCCCTGGTGCTGGGCGGCGTGGCGCGCGTTGGCCGCCTTCATGGCTGCGGCGAAGCGGCGCAGGAACGGGATGCGGCTGCAGATGAGAGCGAGTACGCGCAGGATCGGCTCGAAGACGACGGCGAGGATGATGTCGGAGACGAGGTAGACGAGCGCGGTGATCTGCCAGGCGAGGCCGCTCGACTTCGCGAGCAGGACGCCGGCCGGGATGCCGCCTCCCACCGGGATCAGGAAGAGCTTCAAAACGGAGAGTATTGCCGCCGTCGACGGCAGGAAAAGCAACTGGTCTTTCATCATGGGCATCACGTCGTTTGGTAGCTTCGGTCGAAAGGTGCACAGGGTGCACACTTCCGGGCATCGTATATGAGAGCGGCGCTCGCCGCAACAGCTTTCGGCGTCTGTTGTTGCAAACGGCGGGACCAGGTGCGCCGTCAATTCCCTGCGCATGGGGGGAGCAGTAGAGCAGCTTCGAAGGGGGGGGGATCAGTCGGGGGCGGGCCTGCAGAAGAAGCGGCGGCAGATCGCCGGGCGTGCCTCATAGATGCCGCATCGGTTGCCGTCCAGGAATTCGCAGCCGTTTTCGATGATCAGTTTGTGGGGGCCATACAGGGAAAAATGCAGACGGGTGGCGCCAAGCTCCTCGAGGCGCAGGTATTCTTCCCAGGTGAGATCGATGTTCGGGAAGGATCGGCAGCAAAGGGCCGCGCACTCCCTGCAGCAGGAAGGATCGTCCAGGGGGTGGTCCAGCAACAGGCCGTGGCGCTTATCCTTATGGTGTCTGGCAAAGAGCATGGTGCACCTGTCGGCCGGCGTTGCTAGCTCATCTCGCTGTACCTGGCGGCATAAACGTTAAGCTGCTGACGCCATGCGCAGGCATCGGGATTGAAGCCGCATTGCCGGCAAGGGTTGCCCCCGGTCCGGAACCAGAGACAGATGAAATTGCGTGCGTTGTTGACCGCTTCACAACTACCGCCGACATAGTCCTGCATAGTTATTCTCATAGGCACCTCCAGTAGTGCATTTAATAGTAACCGCTCAGGGGCGGCATGCATTAGGAGTGTGCGAATTTCTGCTGCGTTCTGTACTAAAAAAACTTTCGCAATGTATTCACTCCCATTTGAAGGCGGCCATGGAGAGGGCGCCGTAGGTGTAACCATCGTGCAGCACGGTGCCGCTCCCTCCGGCCCCCATCGCGACCAGCAGGGGGAGAAAATGCTCGGGAGTGGGGTGGTTGCGCCGCGCGTTGGGTGCCTGCCGTTCGTAGTCGACCAGGTCGTTCGCCCGTCCTTCCAATACCGCTTCCTTCAGCCAGTCGGCGAATTCCTTCGCGTACGGCAAAGGTGCGGCGTCGAGCGCGCGGCCGAAGAAGTCGCCTAGGTTGTGCGTGGCGGAACCGCTGGCGAGGATCAGGATTCCCTCGTCCCGCAATGGGCGCAGGGCCTCGCCCATCTCCAGGTGATGATGGGCTCCGAGGCGGGGTTGGACCGAGAGCTGCACCACCGGGATGTCGGCATCCGGGTAGATGAGCATGAGCGGCGCCCAGGCGCCGTGGTCCAGGCCGCGTTCCGGGTCTATTTCACCGGGGATTCCCGCTTCCCGCAGCAGGGAAAGAACGCTCCCGGCTAACGCGGGAGCGCCGGGAGCGGGATAGCGCAGTTGGTACAGTTGCTCCTGGAAACCACCGAAGTCGTGGATGGTCGGCGGCTGGGGGTGACCGGTCAACCGCGGGGTGTCGGTGGTCCAGTGGGCCGAGACCGAGACGATGGCCTTGGGGCGCCCAAGCTCTCCTCCGAGACTTTTGAGGAAATCCCGCGTCGGGCAATCCTCCAGTACGATGGACGGAGCGCCGTGCGATACGAATACTGATGGAAATCTTGATGACATGACCTGCTCCTTGCTAGATCCACTAGCTGTAGAGTTTCACGCGCCCTTCAAGCGGTGCGAACGCCTTCTCTCCCGGTGCCGCCGCCGGTTTGCCGAAAGGCATCTGTGCGACGAGCTTCCAGCTTTCCGGGACGTGCCACTGCTGCCTTACCGCGTCGTCGATCACCGGGTTGTAGTGCTGCAGCGATGCGCCCCACCCTTCGGCCTCGAGGGCGGTCCATACCGCAAACTGGAGCATCCCTGAAGACTGCTGCGACCAGACCGGGAAGTTCTCGCTGTACGCCGGAAAACTCTCCTGAAGACCTTCTACCACGTCGGTGTCCTCAAAGTAGAGGACGGTGCCGTAGCCGCTGCGGAAGGCGCCGTCGATCTTTTGCTGCGTGGCGGCAAAGGCATCCTGCGGCACGATCTTCTTCAGTTCGGTTTTGGTGATGTCCCAAAGCCTGTCGTGTTCCGCACCGAGCAGGATGAGCACCCGGCTGCTCTGCGAATTGAAAGAGGACGGCACGTGCTGCACCGCTTCCCCGACAAGCTCGCGGATCCGCTCGTCGCTTGTCACCTGTTCCTTGTCCAGCGCGTAAAAAGTCCTGCGGTTTTTGATGGCGTCCCAGTATGCGGTTTTCATGACGTATGCTCCTTTGCGTTTATCGTCGGCGTCATTGTTTGACGTCATATGCTTTAACATTAAACTAAATCTGTGAGCCTGAAATGTCAACCCTCTTTTTTACGCGAGAAAGTGAAGAGGTGAGGGGAGTCGGGAAAATAAAAAAAACAGGGCGGCCCGATCGGACTGCCCTGCTCTTATTTACGGAAACGACTGGAGCTTACTGACTAGATGTCCCAGTTGTCGATCTTCATGGTGCCGTTCTTGGCGAGGTTGACCTGCATCTTGAAGACGCGGTCGAGGAGCTGCGGCTCGTGGCCTGCCTTTCTTTCGATGCAGTCTTTCTTCGCCATGTCGAAGTACTCCTGCAGAAGCGGCTTGTAGTCCGGGTGCGCGCACTTGTCTATGATGAGCTGGGCGCGGCTTTTCGGGCTCAGGCCGCGCAGGTCGGCAAGACCCTGCTCGGTGACCAGCACGTCGAGGTCGTGCTCGGTGTGGTCGACGTGCGGCACGTGCGGCACGACGCAGGTAATACCGGTCGGGTCGGTCTTGGTCGGACGGGCCGACGGGGTGTGCATGATGGAGAGGAAGGCGTTCCTCAGGAAGTCACCCGAGCCGCCGATGCCGTTGATCATCCTGGTGCCGCCGACCAGCGTGGAGTTGGCGTGCGCGTAGATGTCGAACTCGACCGGCGTGTTCATGGCGATGCACCCGAGACGACGGATCGGTTCCGGGTGGTTCGCGATGGAGAGCGGACGCATCATCACCTTGTTGCTGTACTTGTCCCAGTTCTCGTAGAAGCGCTTGAAGCCGTCCACGGAGAAGGAGAGGGAGACGGTGGAGGCGAAGTCGAGTTTCCCGGAGTCGAAGAAGTCGAGCATGGTGTCCTGCAGTACCTCGGTCCAGACCTTTAGGCCGGTGAAGGGGCCGTTGGCGAGGCCGCCGATGACCGCGTTGGCGATGGAGCCGACGCCGGACTGCAGCGGGAGGAGGTTCTTCGGCAGGCGGCCCGCCTTCACCTCGGCGGAGAAGAAGTCGATGATGTTGTTCGCGATCGCCTCGGAGGTGTCGTCCTGCTCGCTGAAGGCGCGGCCGTTGTCCGGGCGGTTCGATTCGACGATGGCGACGATCTTGTCGTTGTCGACGCGGACGTAGGGGGAACCGGCGCGGTCGTCGACGCGGCAGATCAGGTAGGGGAGGCGGTTCGGCGGGTTGATCGGCTCGACGATGTCGTGGAGCCCCTCGAAGTTCGGGATCGAGGTGTTGACCTCGATGATGATCTTGTCGGCGATCTGTACGATCTCGGGGACCGCGCCGCAGGAGGCGGTCAGCACCAGCTCACCCCTCTCGGTGATGGCGGAGCACTCAATGATGGCGATGTCGAGGCGCCCGCCGTTTTCCTTGGTGTAGAAGCCGTAGCCCAGGTCCTGTGCGAACATGGAGAGGTGCTTGTCGCCCATACGGATGCGCCCGGTGTTGATGCCGGCCTGGATGTTTTTCCCGGTCTGGTACGGCCAGCGGCGGTCGATCATGTCGAGCGAGGCCCAGCGGTCCTCGGTCTCGACGCCGACGGATGCGCCGATGAAGAGGTTGAACCTCAGTTTCCCCTGCAGGTTGTTCTTCTCGACGTGGTCGGCGAGGGCGATCGGGACCATCTTAGGATAGCCGGCCGGGGTGAACCCGGACCAGCCCACGTTCATGCCGTCTTTGAACATGGGGATGACCTGGTCCACGGTGGTGATCCGCTCGTGAAGGCTCGACTTCCTGATCCTGTTGTGCAATTCGGACATTTAGCTGCATCCTCCTGATATGATTTTTGTTTCCACCGTGATCGGCGGAAAGATTGCCGGAAACGCGCAGTTTAATTTCGAACGTTCGTTCGAAAAATGAATACAACATATCAGTACGTCGTTTTATTTGCAATAGAATTGGTAATTCCCCGGCGATTTTGCTAATGTCTTGGCGGCTGACATCAACTAAGCCGGGGTGGAGCATGGAGAAAACCGGGATTCACAAGAAACTTATGGAGGTGGGGACGCAGCTTTTCGCGGAGCGGGGTGTGAACGGCGTCAGCATAAGGGAGCTTTCCCTGGCGGCGGGGACCAGCATCTCGATGATCTCCTACCATTTCGGGAGCAAGGAAGGGCTTTACTCGGCGGTTTTGCAGGAGCAGTTCGCCTGCTTCGCCGAGATTCACGAGATCCGGCGCCAGATCTCCGATCCGGTGGAGATGATCGAGAGTTACCTGCGCTGGACCTTCCAGAGGCACCGCAACAACCCGCATCTGTTGCGCTTCTACACGAGCGAGTTGACGAACCCGACGGCGTTTTTCGAGACGCTGGTGGCCCCGGTGATCGACGAGGTGATCGTGATCATGGCGGAAGCGGTCGCGCAGGGGCAGCAGCAGGGGAAATTCAGAGGGGACGTGGACCCGGCCAATGCGGCGCTCGCGCTGGCAGGCATGGTGAATTACTTCTTTTTGAGCCTGCAGGCGACCAAGAAGCTGATAAGCCAGTCGCCGGAGCAGGACGAGAGTCTGGTGCGGCAGTACCTGGAGATCTTCATCCGCGGCATCGGCGTGTAGCTTGCGGCAGCCGGCACGGCGCGCTGTCGCCGGGCGTCGGTCTTCTATCCTTCCACTAGGGCGCGCACCTTCATAACTACTTCTTCAAGTACCTGCCTGGTCACTTTGCCGTCTTTCTCCACTCGTCTTGCGCGCCAGTCCAGGGACTTTACCTGGTCGGCGAGTATCACGCCGCGGATGCCGGTTACCCCCGACACTGCCACCTCGAACGGGTATCCCTTGACTTGTGAGGTGATCGGGCAGCAAAGCATGAGGCCGGTCTTTCTGTTGTAGATCTGGGGTGACAGAACGAACGCAGGACGTCTACCCTTGTGTTCATGCCCGGCTTGCGGGTCGAAATCGAGCCAGATAACGTCGCCACGATCCGGGACGTACCCTGCCGTCACCAAAGCTCATTCCCGACCGGCTTCCCCGTCGGGACCTCGGAGTGCATGTTGTCCTCGGTTATGGCATCCACGAGCGACTCCAGCGCAAGGGCTGCAGGGGATACCGGCCTGATGACGATGCAGTTTTCCTGCCTGACGATCTCTATCGGCGAATCCACCTCGATGCCGCACTCTGCGGCCATCATTTTGGGCAAACGCACCGCGAGGCTGTTACCCCATTTCTGAGCCTTGGCTACCATCTCTTCCTCCCGTCCCCGGTGCTGTCACGGTTGACTGTATCGATGTATCTACAATGTATCAATCTTTTCCGTATTTGTCGTGTGTGGAGTACTTCGGGACAGGCATCTTGCATAAGGAATACGGAAGAGGCAACGCTTCTCTTCCTCTTTGAACAGGAAAAGGCCACGGGGAACCGTGGCCTTTCTTGTTGGAGGACGACCGCAAGACGGTCCTGGAAGGGGATCAGCGCTTTACGAGGATTTCCTTTGCGCGCTCCATCTGGTTCGGAAACAGGTCGTCGAGTACGGCCTCTTTGCCGGCGGCCTTGCGCACGGTGTAGCGCGCGCACCCCTCGAAGTTGTCGGTGCAGTACATCATCTTGAAGACGTTGCTGGTGGAAGGCATGTTGGCCATCTGGTCATTGAAGAAGATACATCCGGAAAGCAGTTCGCAGTCAGGCATCCTACTCCTCCTATCTTGGTTTAGCGGCCGGTTTGGGGGCCGTCGGAAGGAAAACGTCGACGAAGCATAAAGTCACGCAGGTTGTGCGGGAATATATACCGTTGCCGCCCGCGCCGCAATATGTTTTTTTAATTGGTGGATCTTCTTTAGCGTATACGAACGGTGGTGGCTCCAGCTGCATCGGCGTCCCGCAAAAAAAGGCGTCCCCGGTGAGGGACGCCCTTTTCGTTGGTGACCTGTATCGTCAGAGCCGAAAGCGCTGCACTAGATCCTGGAGCTGTGCCGCGTAGCCGGTCAAGTGGGACGCCTCGACCGCGGAACGGTTCGCCCCCTGCGACGTCTGGTGCACGATCTCGGTGATTCGGTGCATGTTGCCGGAGATCTCGCTCGTCGTCGCCGTCTGTTCTTCCACGGCGGTGGCGATCTGGCTCACCTGCATGGCGACGGCGTTCACCTGTTCCAGGATCTCCCTAAGTGCCGCCCCGGACTTGGCCGCCTCATCGGTACCGGCCGCCACCTGGGATACCCCTTGTTCCATGGCGGTCACCGCACCCTTCGTCTCCACCTGGATCGCCTTGATCATCTCCCCTATCTCGCGGGTGGCGCGCGTGGTCCGCTCAGCAAGCGCCCGCACCTCGTCGGCCACCACGGCGAAACCTCTTCCCTGCTCACCGGCGCGCGCGGCCTCGATGGCGGCGTTCAGCGCGAGCAGATTGGTCTGGTCGGCGATGTCCTCGATGGTGCCGATGATGGCCCCGATCTGGTCGGAACGCTCACCAAGGCTTGCCACGGTCCGCGCCGATTCCTGGACCTTGTCGGCGATCTGTCCCATGACGGCGACGGTGCGCTCCACGACGACGGCCCCGTCGCTTGCCGACTGCGCCGCGCGCTGCGCCCCTTCTGCAGCGTTCTGGCAGTTCATGGCGATGTCGCCTGAGGTGGCCGACATCTCCTCGCCGGCGGTGGAAACGGTGCCGGACTGGCTCGCGACCTCCTCGGCCTCTTCGGCGATCTGCCGGGAGATATCGTGCATCTGGTTCGCGGCGGCGGTCACCTGTTCCGATGTGCTGCTCACCGCGCCGATCATGCTGCGCAGGTTCCCGGTCATGGTCTTCATGGTCCCCATGAGCTGTCCGGTCTCGTCCCGGTAGGAAACGTCGAGGTCGCGGGAGAGATCGCCGGTCGCTATGGTGTCGGCGACGGTGACGAGCCGTGCGAGGGGCACCGTGATGGAACGGGTGATGATGATGGAAAGGATGACCGCCATGGTGGCGGCGATAATGGCGATGACGGCGATGGAAAGCCTGATGCGGGCGGCGCCGGTCTGCGCCTCGGCAACCGTGTCCGCCATCTGCTGGGTCAAAAGCTTGGAGAATTCGATCACCTGGGCTTCCGCCTGGTGCGTCGGTTTTTTGTACTCGTTGATCGCGTTGTTGGCGTCCTGGGTGGTGGCGATCCGGCCTCCCTGCACCTCCTCGTAGACCTTGCGGAAGCCGGCGGCGTACGCCTCGCTGTCCCGCTTGATGCCGGCGAGCATCTCCTTCTCGCGCGGGTGTTCGGCAAGTTTCGCCATCTCGTCGTTGCGCGCCTGGAAACCGGTCATGGCCCCGTCCCATTTCTTCCGGTATTCCTCGAGCTTCGCGGGATCGGCCATGTTGATGAAGGCGTCCTTTTCGAAGCGGCGCAGGACGTTGATGTCGGCACGACTTGCCTGGGCGAGCTCGAGGAGCTTCGCGTGGGTGCCGGCGGCGTCTTTGACGTGGTCGAGCATCCTTGCTGTGCCGGTATATCCGAGGACGCCGAGAAGGATGATGATCATGGTGGCTATGGAAAAACAGACGTTGAGGCGGGTGCCGATTCTGAAACGGCAAAGGATGTCGAACATGGTGTTCCTCCTGCTGCTGGTTTGCCCAATGGCATCGCTCACCGTATCGGCGCCGACGGGGAATACTTGAGGGGGGATGGAACCTTAGATCCGGCAGGACCGTTGCAAAAGAGCGGTCTCAAGGTAGACTGGGTCTCTGTCTCTTCATAGTCCAATTGAGATATCTTGAAAGGACTATTCGAAGCAGATAAGCATGCGCTTATGACTGTCATGTTTTGGAGGAAAAGAGGGTGGACGAGGGGCCAACATTCAATCTGAAGGCTTTGGCAGCACTTCTGCTACCCTTGCTCGCCTGTGCAGTACAGTGGCTTTTCTGGGATTTCTTGCAGCCCTACGCCTATATCCTTTTCTATCCCTCCGTCTATGTCAGTGCTCGTCTGGGAGGTAAGCGGATCGGCATCATCGCTACCGTTATCTCCGGTTTCCTGATCTCCTATTTGTTCATCCCCCCGCTTTATTCCTTCGCCATCATCCCCGCAAGCCGGTTCGTCTCGGTTCTGGCCTTCATGGTTGTCGGCATCCTGTTCGCCTACATGCAGGAGCACCTGCAACAGGCAAGGTCCGGCGAGGTGGATGCACGCGAAAAGGCGCAAAGCTCGGAAGAGAGGCTTCGCGAAGCGCGCATCGAGCTCCTTGAGCTGGAGCGGCGCCTGGCCGAGGAGCGCCTGCAGGAGAAAGAGGAACAGTTCCGGATCATGTTCATGGAGTCGAGCCTGGGCGAGGCGCAGATGGATCCGGTCACCGGCAGGTTCCTGAAGGTGAACCCGGCCCTGTGCCGCATGACCGGTTACCGCGAGGCGGACCTCTTGCAGTTGGGACTACCCGAGGTGACCCGGCCCGAGGACCGCGAGCCCTGCAGGGCGTGCCTGAAAAGCCTCGTCGGGGAGCGTGGTGGCGTGGAGGCCGAGTTCAGTGTCCTCCGCTCCGACGGATCTGCGGTCTATTGCCAGGTGAACATGAACCTGGCGCTCGACGCAGAGGGGCGTCCGGCATCGGTGTTGGCGGTAATCCAGGATGTGACCGAGCGGCGCAGGGCGGAGGAGGCACTCCTGAAATCGGAGGAGAAGTTCGCCCTCGCCTTTTCCGGGAACCCGGCCGCCATCGCGCTCACGAGGCTCGAAGACGGGGTCTTCCTGGATGTGAACGAGACCTGGCAGATCATGACCGGGTACACCCGCGAAGAGGCCATCGGGAGGTCCGGGCGCCACATCTGGCCCGATCCCGAGTCGGCGCGCGGCTTCGTCGAGGGGCTGCGTACAACCGGGACGGTGCGGGGGTGGGAACAGCCGTTCCGAAAGAAAGACGGCGAGATCTTCATCGCCCAGCTCTGGTCGCAGCTTTTGACCGTAGGTGGTGAGCAGGTCATTCTATCGACCCTGGTCGACATCACGCCGCTCAAGCGGGCGGAGGCGGCGCTTCGCGACAGCGAAACCAGGTTCAGGACCATCTTCGACCATGCACCGGTGGCGATCGGCATCGGTGCCGTGGAAGACGGGCGCCTCTTGGAGGTCAACCCAGCCTGGCTCAGGCTTATGGGCTACCGCCGCGAGGAGGTCCTCGATCGCACCGCGGTGGAACTCGGCATTTACCTCGACGAGGGGACCCGCGAGGTGGTCGTGCAGAAGGTGCAGCAGGGGGCGGGGGTAAGCCAGGAATTGCAACTAAGGCGCAAGTCCGGGGAGGTGATCGACGTCCTCTTCTCCGCCGATATGGTGGCCATCGCCGGCAGCCCCTGCCTATTGGTCATGCTGAACGACGTCACCATACAGAAGCAGGCGGAGCGCGCGCTGCAAAAGAGCAAGCAGGAGTATCAGCAGCTTTTCCGGAACATGCTGGAGGGGTTCGCCTCCTGCCGGATGGTGCGGGACGCCTCGGGTGGCGCCGAGGACTTCGTATTTCTCAACGTCAACCGGTCGCTGCTGCACCTGACCGGCCTCACCGACCTCGGGGGAAAGCGGATCTCCCAGGTGATCCCAAACGTGCGGGAAACCAACATGGAGCTCCTGCTGGCGTGCGGCAGGGTGGCGGAAAGCGGGGAACCGGAGCACCTGGAGACCTACCTGGAGCCGCTCGAACAGTGGTACGCGGTGTCGCTTTACGGTTTGGAGCGGGGCTATTTCGTGGTCCTTTGCGACAACATCACCGCCAGAAAGCGCGAGGAGATCAGGAAAAACGCGACCGTGGAGCTCTTGCGCATCTGCAACGAGGCGCAGCGGGTGGATGAGCTGTTGTCGCGCACGGGGCATTTTTTCCGCGACCTTTCCTGCTGCGAGGCCATAGGCATCCGGCTGCGTTGCGGAGACGACTACCCGTACTTTGAGACCATCGGCCTTTCCGATGCCTTTGACGGTGAGCAGAGGGGGCTTTGCGACCGCGGCGTTCGCGATCCCCAGGGGGGGGCAGCGCTGCGCTGCCTGTGCGGCGAGGTGATCTCGGGCCGCTGCCCGAAGGAGGCGGCATGCACGCCGCGTGGGAGTTACTGGACCGCTACCGGCACAGCGGAAATAGAGGGGTACGGGACGTGCCGGTGTCACAGCGATGGGTACCATTCCCTGGCCCTGGTGCCGCTGCACTCCCACGGCGAGAGGATCGGGCTCTTCCAGTTCAGCGACAGGCGCCCGGGGCTCGTGTCTGCTGAGAAGGTCGCCCTCTACGAGGACCTCGTCGACTATATCGCGATCTCCTTCTCGAAACTGAAGGCGGATCAGGCGCTTCTGGAGGCGAGCCAGTACAACGAACAGATCATCGCCGGCGCCCAGGAGGGGATCATCGTCTACGACCGGGAGCTGCGCTACCAGGTATGGAACCCGTACATGGAGCGCTTCACCGGGATCAAGGCCGAGGAGATCCTTGGGCGACGCCCGCAGGACGTCCTTCCCTTCCTGGAGCAGACCGGGGTGGTAGAAAAACTTGCGCGCACCCTGGAGGGGGAGGAATCGGGGTCGGTGGACTTCCCCTTTTCCATAGAGAGTACTGGGGTCTCGGGATGGGCGGTCGACACGCGCGCCCCTTTGCGCAACGCGCAGCGGGAGATCATTGGCGTCATCGCCACGGTGCGGGACATCACCGCCGAGCGGCGCCTGGAGGAGCAGTTAAGGCAGGCGCAGAAGATGGAAGCGGTCGGACAACTCGCAGGCGGTGTCGCCCACGACTTCAACAACGTGCTGCAGGTGATCATGGGGTACTGCTCCCTGCTGGAGGTGGACCCGAAGCTTGGCGAAAAACAAAAGGGCGAGGTGGAACAGATCATGGTCTCGGCGGAGCGGGCGGCGCAGCTCACCAAGGGCCTCTTGGCCTTCAGCCGCAAGCAGGTCATGGAGCCGAGACGGGTGAACCTGTGCGATATCGTGCAGCACGTGCAGAAGTTCCTCGTGCGCATCATCGGGGAGGACATCACCCTTAGGGCTGTACCCTGCCCCGCGAGCGTCCTCACCATCATGGCCGACAGCGGCCATATCGAACAGGTACTGATCAACCTCGCCACCAACGCCCGCGACGCCATGTCCAAGGGTGGGACCCTTACCCTGAAAACGGAAAGCGTGGAGATCGAGGAAGGGGTGGAGAGCCCGTTCGGCCACAGTGAGCCGGGTCGCTACGCCTGCATCGTCATGGAGGACACCGGCTGCGGCATGGACGAGGAGACCCGCGGCAGGATCTTCGAGCCGTTCTTCACGACGAAGGAGGTGGGGCAGGGGACCGGGCTCGGCATGGCCATCGTGTACGGCATCGTGAAGCAGCATAACGGCTTCATCAACGTCTACAGCGAACCGGGGCACGGCACCACCTTCAGGGTGTTCCTGCCGCAGCTCGACTCCGGCCTGCCGGCCGGCAACGCGAGGGCGGAACTTCCACCGCCGCGTGGCGGCAGCGAGACCCTGCTTCTCGCCGAGGACGATGCCGAGGTACGCAAGCTCCTTGTCACCGTCCTCACCAAGTTCGGCTACCTGGTGATCGAGGCGGAGGATGGCCAGCAGGCGGTGGAGCTCTTCGCGGCCAACCGCGGTAGCATCGCACTCGTGGTGATGGATCTCATCATGCCCAGGAAGAACGGGATGGAGGCCGGGGAGGAGATCGCGAGGCTCGAGCCGGGGGCGAAGATACTCTATTCGAGCGGCTACACCTCGGATTTCATGGAGAGGCGCGGGGTGAGCGAGCAGGGGATCCAGCTCATCATGAAGCCGGTGCAGCCGGTGGATTTGCTGCGCAAGGTGCGCGAGATGCTGGACCGCTAGCCGGCAGGCTCCCCCTTCGCAAATGGGGGGGCTTTTCGACTGGGGTGCGGTTGACTTCGCATTTAATTAGTTGTATGGTGCAACCAATGGACGCACTTACCGACTACAAACTGGACAAATCTCTGGGGCACCTGGCCTCCCGCTTTTCGAGGATGGTGCTCAGGCGCTTCAACGCGGTGCTCGCGCAAAACGAGGTGCCCATCACCTCGGAACAGTACTCGCTCCTCGTGCAGCTTTGGGAGTGCAACGGACTGGCCCAGGGGATGCTGGCAGGAAAAACGGCGAAGGACAAGACCACCATGGCCCGGCTTGCTGCTGGGCTCGAGGAGCGCGGGCTCATCGTCCGGCTGCCAAGTCCCAACGACGCGCGCGAGCGTCTGCTCTATCTGACCGACCGTGGCAAGGATGTGATGGACCGCGCCACCCGCCTCGCGCGGGGCATCCTCGATGAAGCCCAGCAGGGGATCGACGCCGGAGACCTCGAGGTCTGCCGCGACGTCCTGCGCCGCGCCTGCGGCAATCTCGACCGCTAGTTTTTTTCACCAAATAGTTGTATGAAGCAACTTTTTGCGCAGTGAGGTTTCGATGAACCCGGTTACAAAGACAGCACCCCTCCACCCCTCTCAGATGAGCCGGCGCCAGCTGGCCGTCTTCGTGCTCATCTTGGGCGCCCTGACCGCTTTTTCCGCCATGTCCATAGATATGTACCTTCCCGCCTTCCCGCAGATGGCGCGCGATCTCCACATCCCGCTCAGCACGGTGCAGCTCTCCGTCTCCGCCTTTCTCTTCGGCTCCGCGCTTGGGCAGCTCTTCTATGGGCCGCTGGCGGACCGATGGGGAAGGCGTACGCCGCTTCTGCTCGGGCTGTCGCTGTACGTTGCCTCGACCATCGGCTGCGCGCTGGTTCACTCGGGAACCGCTCTTTTGCTCTGGCGCGTGATGATGGCGCTCGGGGGCGGGGCGGGGATGGTGATTTCCCGTGCGGTGGTGCGCGACCTCTACGACACGGCGGAGGCGGCGCGGATGTTTTCGCTGCTCATGCTGGTGATGGGGCTTGCGCCGATTTTGGCGCCGCTCGCCGGAGGGCAACTGCTCCTCTTCACCGGATGGAGGGGGATCTTCGTCTTTTTGAGCATCTTCGGCCTTGCCTCCCTTGTCGCCGCGGCCCTGGCCCTTCCCGAGTCGCTCCCCCCGGAGCGGCGCGTAAAGCGAAGCCTAGCCGACATGGTGGCGGTCTACGGCCACCTGTTGAAGAACCGCCGCTACCTGCGTTACGCGGTGGGGCTTGGCTGCGTGGCCGGGGTCAACTTCTCCTACATCTCCGGCGCCCCCTTCGTCTTCATCGAGCTGCACGGCCTTTCCCCTCAGTTCTTCGGCGTCTTTTTCGGCGTCAACGCCTGCGGCCTGATCGGCGCCTCGCAGATGAACCGCCGTCTGCTGCGCCGCTACACACCGAGGCGCATCGCACTCTTCGCCTTTATGACCGCCGGGGTGTCCGGCACCCTCCTCATCGCGGCGGCCGCGACCGGCTTCGGCGGGTTCCCGCTGCAGATGCTGTTCATCTTCGTCTGCCTCTGCATGACCGGCCTACTTTACCCGAACATAACGGCGCTCGCGCTGGCCCCCTTCGACAAGGCGGCCGGGAGCGCTTCGGCCCTCCTTGGCACCATTCAGTACCTCCTGGGCGCCTCCGGCGGGGCGCTCGTCGGGGCGATCCACGACGGGACCGCGGTCCCCATGACCGCTGCGATGGCGCTTTGCGGCGTGCTCGGACTGGTCGCGGTGATGACCGCCGGTGGGGAGTCGGAGCGCCCGCACGCCTAGATCTGTCGCAGCCTCACTGCGCATGTCTCGCAAACATTGCTTTGACTGTGGCAGTGTATTTCCCCTTGCACGGGAACTAGGCCATGTCTCTCGCTAGGCATTAATTGCCGCTCACTGATAACGCATTCCGTATACGATTAATAATAGGTAAATAATGTTGTCTTAGGGTAGGCGGGTGATACTCTTTGTTGGCTTATATCCAACAAGGAGGTGCTTCATGGAACAAGTGTGTCGGTCACTCAAAAGTATCGTTGTACTTGCAGTGTTGTGCTCCCTGCTAGCAGCCTGTGGCGGGGGCGGGTCCTCCTCTTCCTCCACCACCGTTAACGGCGTCGCATCAAAGGGGCCCATCAACGGAGGTGCGGTGTCGGTCTACGCGGTCAACGCCGACGGCACCCGCGGTGCGCTCCTTGGCACCGGTACGACCGGCTCGGACGGCGTCTACAAGGTGCAGAACCTCTCGTACAAGGGCAACCTCATCGTGATTGTGACCGGCGGCACCTACTTGGACGAAGCCACGGGGGCCACCACCAACAACACGGTGCTAAAGGCGGCGCTTCCCTCGGCTTCTGGTTCTGTAAACGTGGCGGTAACCCCGCTTACCGACATCGCCTTCAAGCAGATGAGCTCCGCCGCCGGAGGTTTCACCACGGCTAATATCACCAATAGTAATGCCGTGGTGAGCACTGCGTTCGGCGTGGACATCATCGGCACCCAGCCTGTCGACGTCACTGATGCAACCGAGGTTTCATCAGCGTCGAGCCAGGCGGCGATAGATTACGGCGTGGCCCTCGCCGCGATCTCGCAGATGGTGCACAGCGGCGCAGCAAGCGATGTGAAGGACGCCATCGGGATGATCCAGTCCGACCTCTCCGCGGAAACGCCGATGCTTTCGACGACCGGGGGCGCTCTCTCTCAGGCGATAGTCGATCTCACCAGCGGCCCCGAGCCGATGCTTGCCCCGACCATCAGCACCGAAACAACCTCCATGTACGGCACCATCCAGCACTTCACCAACAGCGAGGTGAATCCTCCCGATAACCCGACCGGCGTGGCGCAGGCGAAGGCTCTGGTGAGCGACCTCCGCAACACGGTGCTCACCGTGGTCGATTACCACACAGGTGACGTGGGGAGTGCGCTCAAGACACCGTTCGACGCAACTGCGGCGGAGCTGCAGACTACGGTAGGGCCCGAGCTCTCAAGCGTAGGCGACCTGGTGGGGTGGGTAGTCACCTCACTCGGCAGCATCACGAGCCTCACCCCGGGGACGACTTACCCCTTCACCGATCCTGAGAAGCATCCCGGGCAGACGCTCACCATCGTCACCGGCAGTACAGGCACCACGGCGACGGCCAGCATCGTAACCGACACCAACGTGACCCTGCTCTCCGGAACCATCTCGGTGAATGACGTGAACATGCCGACAAGCGGGAGCGTCAACTTCACTACCCTGAAGACGGCAAGCGGCGGCAATGCCACCATGACCGCCTCTTACAGTGCGGTCGTCTCCGACACGACCATGGCAATTACCTTCAGGGGGAAACTAACCTCGCCTGTGGCAAGCTTCGACTTCGACGACACCACCAATAACCGCAAGCTGACCTTCACCCTTACCCAGATTCCGAGCATGCCGGGCAGCGTCATGCTCACCAAGGCCTACTTCAAAGGGATCGCGACAAGCTCCACCGCCCGCGTCACCGGCAGCATAGACATCCCGATGCTCGTGTGGAACCCATACATAAGCCCCAACGAGGGGAATGCCGCCATCCCGACGCAGGCTGCTTTCAGCGGTAAGATCGAGGCGCTCTCCGGCAGTGACGTTACCATGACGCTGCAGGGGACCCTCACCGGCACATTCACCAACGCGGCTTCCTACAATCCGACCATCGAGGAGAGCGCCAGCAACTTCCCGAAGTGGAACGGCATCTTTAACGGCTCGTTGGTGGCGGGTAACGGCATCGATATCACCGTGATGCTGAAGGCAAGCATGTCCGTCTACCAGGTGATCAACTTCGAGGCGAAGTACACCCGCGTGCTGGCCAACGACACCACCATCTTCCTCTCCTGCACTGGGACCTACAACGTCTTCACCGAGCTCACCGCGGCGACCATGACGAACCAGCACGGCCTCAAGGTGACCATAACCCACGACAACAGCCTCGCCACGGACAGCAAGTTCAGCGGCAACATTAAGACAGCCGGCGGGGAAGAGGTCGGTACCTTCTCGAGTGTGAGCGGCGTGCCTCGGGTGACCTACGCAGACAGCTACTTCGAAACCCTGATCTAGGGCAACCCCTTGAAGGAAACTATGAGCATTGTTTTGCCGGGAGGCCGAAAGGCCTCCCTTTTCCTGCGCCTGGCGGGAGCAGCCGCGCTTTTTTGCTGCACCACCCTCGTCTTCGCCGCTGTGCCGGTCCGGGCCGCTGTGCCGATGAGTGGTTTCAACCCCGCCCTGCTTGCCGGGCGCGAGGATGGAGCCTTCCTGGATGCCTCCGCCTTTGCCGCAGATACTGTGCTGCCGGTGATGAGCATAATCGATGACAGCTGGCGTGGGCGCTTCACTCCGAAGGAACATAACCTGGCCGACCTGTACTGGTATGCGGGAAGCGGGGTGGTGGCGCGCAAGTGGCGGGTGGCGGCATTCAACCGTGGCGAGCTCTTCGTCGACAGCAACCGTGACTCCATCGAGTTCATCTACAGCGTCAAGAAGAAGCTGGACCTCCCCACGGGGCGGCGCTATCAGGCGGACATGAAGATGAGGGGATGGACGGCAAGCGGCGTGGAGGTCTCGCGGGGGGCGAGCCTGGACGCGGTGCTCCCGGGGCTTGCTGCCGGGCTCACCCTGCGCGTCATGACGCCGCACTACCTGCAGTACGGCTCCCTGAACGGCACGGTTACCGCCACCGGAGCTAAGAGCTACGACTACGACCTGTACCTCGACTATGCCTACGGGCACAACATCCTCTACCACGTGGACGAGGAACCGCTCGGGTGGGGGTACGGCTACAGCGCGGACCTGGGAGCGAGCTACAGCAGGGGAGGGTGGCGCGCAGAGGTGCTCATAAGGGACCTGTTGGGGAGTCTCGTGTGGGATTCGGTCCCCTATACGAGGGCGTATGCCGTGAACCCAACCTCCACGACCTCGCCAAACGGATACCAGGACTTCACCCCGAGCATCAGTGGATACGAGGGGGAGAAAAGACTGCGGCAGAAGATATCGGTGAAGACCGACCTCTCTATCGGGTATGACTACGAAAGCCTCAGCGTCGGGGGAACCTGCATCCTCGTGCGTGGCAGGCCGCGCACCTGGGTCTCGGCCGGCTACCGTTTCGGCTCTGCGGCTGACCTCTCCCTCGCCTACAACGTCGACTACGCAGCCTTCAGCCTCGCCGTGGCAAGTCACGGCTTTAAGGTGGGGGCGACCCTAAGCGATCCCAACCCGCGCGATGCGCGCGCCCTCGGTGGGGAGCTTTCCTACCTTTACTCCTGGTAGCTTGGCTTGCCGCGGGAGGACGGAAAAAGGCGCCCTGCAGCACGCGGGACGCCTTTTTTGCGGCCGTTTCCCGGCGTCAGTGCGCGGTGACGTTCTGGCTTTTGGCCACCAGGTAATAGACGATCCCCAGGATGAGGAGCGTTCCGGCAAGAAAGGCCTGGGTCTCCAGGGCGTCGTGGCGCAGGGTCGAGATCAGGATCTCCCGGATCAGGGCGACGATGATCACGCCGATGAAGATCAGGATGTTGAACTTACCCCCCTTGAGCGTCTTTATCTCGTTGTCCATGAGCTCGATCATCATCCAGAGGATGAGCAGCGAGCCGAGCGCGGAGAGGATACCCTTCTCGAAGTTCCCCTGGAAGATGTGGACCAGGTCCCAGAAGAAGAGGGTCACCACGGAGAGGGAGACGCCGGTGAGCGCTATGACGAGGATGAGGTTCAAGCCGTAGGTGAAGCGCTCGGCGGCATGGATCAGCTTGGATTCCAACTTGTGCGAGACGAAGACCTTGCGCAGCTCCTCTTCCTGGTAGGAGGTGCTCATGACGTCCAGGTTGATGTCCAGGATCTTCTCCACCGCGATGCGGTACTTGCGCCGGACCGCGATATCCGGGAAACTCGCCTGCAGCATCTCGATGAGGAAGCGGCGCACGACGTTCATGGCGGCGTTCACGTAGTGGGCGCTTACCTTGATGCGCACGTGGGCCTGACCGATCGCCTGCAGGGTGAGCATGTACTCGTTGTCGTAGCGCCCCGAGAAGAGGGAGAGAAACCACTCCGAGTGGGTTTTCTTCAGCCGGGCGAGGTCCTTCGGGTCGCGCAGGAACGCGGCGGTTTCCGGGATCTTCAGAAGGTACGAGTAGAACTCCTCGACCATGGCCTGGCTGTTCTCCTGCGCGAGCGGGAAAAGCTCTTTGAGCAGTTCGGCATCGGTTTCTGTGAAGTAATAGTGAGTTCTGATTTCCTGCATGGTAAGCATGTGGCTCTTCTCCTGTGCCATAAAAACTGAATCAGCGGCAGCAAATCCGCAAAATAATCGGAAAAGTCTACCACAGCAAAACCGGTTGTCTAAGCCGTATACGTCGTTGTGCCAGTTGAACGGTGTCGAAAAACGCGTAAGAACCAGTCCTGTTGCGTCGAGGTTCTGCAGTAGTGAGCATGGCGGCATGAAACGAGTAAGGAGTGCCGGCGATCGAGGCTCCAAACGGGTATTGTTCAGATCTAATGTGCTGGATCTTCTTTCAAGGGGTGGCTAAGCGTCCTCACACGGTTTACCCGCCAAATGGCTATGCGAAAAAGGGGTAAACATTCGGCAGGCTTCGCGGATGTGGGGGCTTCAACCCACCCCTGGGTGTTGTGATCCAAATCACATTAACAGAGGGTCATCTGTTGGCGTGCGCCCCTCCGGCGGAATTCCACCGAAAATTCAGCAGGAAAAGGGGTGTAGCGGCCGGTGTCGGAACGCCTGATGCACACGAGACGTTTTTTGGAATGCACTTTGCTTACTTAAGTTGTCGTGTTTGTTGCCGATAAGGAGAAGACATTTCTTTGGTCCGCAGCAACTCATAATTACAAGTGAGGGACGTGATGGATAAACAGGAGATAAACAACGCCATAAGTGAACATGCCTTATACAAGTACAGGCTCAACGAGGTGATAGCCAAAGGGGAACTTGAAAGCCCCAAGGGCCCATGTACCGAGCATGACTGTGCTTTCGGTAAATGGTTCTACGGCAGTGACATTCCCCCCAGGCATCGCTCCTCCGCTTATTACCATAGGGTAAAGGAACTGCACGCCGAGTTTCACAAGGTGGCCTGCAACGTGGCCCATATGGCGGTCGATGGAGACCGCGAAGGGGCGCAGCGAATGATGGAACTGGAGGGGGAATTCAGCCTTATATCAAACCAGATGATGGAAGCGCTAATCAAATGGAGAGACAACATTTAGCTTTTTGATGAAAATGATTAAACTCAGCCTGCCGGGTGCCGATGAATGAGTCAGGGGGAGCTTCGCTTGTTTAGCGTGCTCTACGTGACATTGTGATGAGTGATCAGCAGGGTGAGCCACCCTGCGTGTAGTATCGGGCCGGGTGATTTGATGCAAAGCAAGACAAAGGGTTGTCTTTATAAAAAGTACGCTCTCTTCTCCATTGCCGTCTGGACCTTGGTCATCGTGACGCTGGCGGCGACGGCGGTGACCGGCGACCGCAAGCAGATGCTGCAGCGGGCCGAAGACGAGGCCCGCGACTACTTCCGCCTAAATCTGCAGTACCGCGCCTGGGCCGCCAGGATGGGAGGGGTCTACGTTCCAGTCGGGAAGGCCGCTCCCAATCCCTATCTCACCGTTGCCCGCCGCGACGTCGCCACCAACGACGGCATGCGGCTTACCCTGGTCAATCCGGCCTACCTGACGCGCATGGTCTTTGCGACGGTCCCCTCTCCGCCCCAGGCGCCACACCTTCCCCCTGTCACCAGCAGGATCACCAGTCTGAAACCCGTGAACCCCGTGAACGCCCCGGACCCCTGGGAACGGGAGAGCCTGCTCGCCTTCGAGCGGGGTGAGTCCCGGGAGCGCTCCCAGGTTGCTACTATCGCCGGGGCTCCCTACCTTCGTTTCATCTCCGCCTTCGTGACCGAGACCTCCTGCCTCACCTGCCACCGCGCGTCGGGTGACCGGGAGGGGGTGGTGCGGGGTGCCTTGGTCATCTCGGTTCCCCTGGTGGCGCGCCTGGAGCAGCAGGTGGCAAGCGACCGAAACACGGTCGGGCGCTACTTCCTGCTTTGGGTGCTGGGGACCGCCGGCATCGCGGTGTCGTCACGGCGCCGTTTCGAGGACACGCGGCGGCTCCTGGCAAACGAGCAGAAGTTCCGCACCGTGTGCGACTGGACCCAGGACTGGGAATACTGGGTCGGGCCGGACGGGACGATCAGGTACATGTCCCCGTCCTGCATCGAGCTCACCGGCTATGCGAGGGAGGAGTTCCAGGAGGAACCGGAGCTTTTGTACCGGGTGGTGCACCACGATTTCAGGGAGAGCCTGAGGGCACTGCACCAGGCGACCCCGGACCCGTCACGGCCGGCGCGCACGCTGGAGGTCCCCATCCTGACCCGCGGCGGAGAGCTGCGCTGGATCCAGCACCTGTGTCGCCCCATCTTCGAGGAAGGGGTGTTCCTTGGCCTTAGGGGCTCGAACCGGGACGTCACGCGGCAGCGGCAGGACACCGAGAAGATCAGGCTCAGCGAGTCGCGCCTGGTCACCCTTTTGGGGATACTGCAGTACCCGTCCGAGACGGTCCAGGGCTTCCTGGACAACGCGCTCGAAGAAGCGATCCGGCTCACCGGAAGCCGGATCGGGTTCATCGGCCATTACGACGAGGAGCGCGGAGAGTTCACCCTGAACTGCTGGTCGCGCGACGTCATGCGGGAATGCGCCCTCCCCGAGCGGGAGATAGTGTCCACCCTGGAACAGACCGGGCTCTGGGGTGAGGTGGTACGCCAGCGCAGGGCGGTCGTCGTGAACGACTACGCCGCGGAGAGCGCGCTTAAGAAAGGGTGTCCGCAGGGGCACGCGCATCTTAGCCGCTTCATGAGCATCCCGGTCTTCAGCGGCGACCGGATCGTCGCCGTGGTCGGCATGGCCAACAAGGAAGGCGAGTACGACGATACCGACGTGCTGCAGTTGACCCTCCTCATGGAGTCGGTCTGGCAGTCGGTGGCGAACAAGCGGGCAGAGCAGGATTTGCTGGAAAGCAACGAGCGTTTCGCCGCTGCGTTCAACAACGCCCCCCTCATGCTGGCGGTCAGCACGCTTGAGGATGGGGTCTACCTCGAGGTGAATCAGCGCTTCCTGGATGCGGTGCAGTGGAGCCGGGACGAGGTGATCGGGAAGCGCTCGGTGGACTTGGGGCTCGTGACGCAGACCCAGCGTGACCAGCTGAAAGAGCGCATGCTGAGGGAGGGGCGGATCAAGGATCTGGAACTCACCCTGTACGCGAGCACGGGGCGGTCGGTGCTCTGCCGGATGTGGACCGAGACCATCGCGGTGGCCGGAGAAAAGCGGCTTTTGACCATCATCCTGGACATCACGGAGCAGCGGCGTGTCGAGCAGCAGTTCCTGCAGGCGCAGAAGATGGAGTCGGTCGGCCAGCTGGCCGGCGGGGTGGCCCACGACTTCAACAACATGCTGAGCGTCATCCTGGGGCATGCCGAACTCGGGCTCATGGACGAGGAGCTCGCTGAAGGGCAGCGCAGGCACCTGGAGGCGATCCTGGATGCCGCCAACCGCTCTTCCAGCATCACGCGACAGCTTCTGACCTTCGCCAGACGCCAGAACGTGCTCCCTAGGGTGATCGAGGTGAACGGGGCGGTGGCCGGGATGCTGAAGATGCTCGGGCGGCTGATCGGCGAGGAGATCGAGCTGCTCTGGGTCCCGGGGGACGGGGTGGACCGGATCAACATCGATCCCTCCCAGGTGGACCAGCTCCTTGCCAACCTCTGCGTGAATGCGCGCGACGCCATCGCCGGCGTTGGCCGGATCACCATCAGCACGCAAAACGCGACCCTGTCGGGTAACCCGCTCGACGCCGCCTCCGGGCTCGCCCCGGGCAGGTACGTGCTCCTCTCGGTGAGCGATACCGGGCAGGGAATGGCCGGGACGGTGCTCGACCGTATCTTCGAGCCTTTCTACACGACCAAGGAGCCGGGGAAAGGGACTGGGCTCGGGCTTGCCACCGTCTTCGGCATCGTGAAGCAAAACGGGGGAGGGATAAAGGTGCAGAGCACCCCGGGTGAGGGGACCACCTTTCGTATCTACCTTCCGTCCGTCCCGGATGAAGAGGGAGGGAGCCGCGGCGAGGCGGAGGTGTCCTACCGGAAGGGGGACGAGAGCATCCTCGTTGTGGAGGATGAGCTCTGGGTGCGCGAGATGGTTTCCGACATGCTGGTGAAGCTGGGGTATCGGGTCACCGTCGCCTCGACCCCAGAAGAGGCGCTTGCCGCGGTCTCACGGCTGGAGCGGGCCCCTGAGCTGCTTATCACCGACGTGATCATGCCGGGGATGAACGGCAGCGACCTGGCGCTGAGACTCGGGGACGCGATCCCCGGCGTCAAGACCCTGTTCATGTCAGGCTACGCCTCGGACTTCATCGCCCGCCACGGCGTCATCAACGAGGGGGTGCATTTCCTCCCCAAACCTTTCACCCTCCCCACCCTCGCCGCCAAGGTGCGCGAGGTGCTCGACGGCGCCGGTTAGCCCCGCCGTCCGGAGGTGACGCGCGCGGGATCGCTCTGCCTCGAGCGCCGCTTCCGCTCCGGTTTGCATGCCGACTGTTTTGCTTGGTTTAATTAGATCAAAAAAAGGTGAACTGAATCAAAAAACGTGGTAGTTTCACGGGCCTTTTTTTTACTAATGAGCCAAGGAGAGCACCACAGATGAAGAGATCCATCCGCAGCGCCCTTTCCACCGGTTTCAAGGCCCTGGCCCTGGCCGCCCTGACACTCGCGCCGTTTGCCGCGACCGAGGCCCACGCGGGCGCCACGCTCTGGAACGAGACCAACATCCAGTACCTTTGGGGTGGGCAGTTCAAGAACCCGTTCACCGGCACCAAGGGCACCCAGTCCACCATCACCGTGGAACATGCCAACGCCTGGAAGTACGGCGACACCTTCCTCTTTTTCGACGTGACCAACACCGAGAAAGAGAACACCGGGATCTACGGTGAGCTCTCTCCGCGCCTCTCCATCGGAAAGATCACCGGCCATGACCTCTCCGCTCCTTTCGTGAAGGACGTGCTGGTGGCCGGCACCCTGGAGATGGGTCAGGGCTTCCGCAACTACCTTTACGGCGTGGGCTTCAGCCTAAACCTGCCGAAGTTCAACTTTGCCGACCTGAACGTCTACGTGCGCAACGACCCGAAGCAGTCCGGCAGCACCTACCAGGTGACCCCCTGCTGGCAGCTCCCCTTCAGCGTGGGTAAGGCCGACATGCTCTTCGAAGGTTTTTCGGACATCGCCGGCGGCGAAGGGGACCTTGTCTTCAACATCGACGCCCAGCCCCGCCTGCTCCTCGATCTGGGCAAGTTCTGGGACGCTCCGAAGAGCATCTACTTCGGCACCGAGTTCATGTACTGGCACAACAAGTTCGGCGTGAGCGGTGTGAACGAGTACGCGCCGCAGGCTATGGTCAAGATCGTCATGTAAAAACGGCAGGGAGCCCATGGGGTTCCCGCCGAGATGCAATGAAAGGGGGCGGATTTTCCGCCCCCTTTCTCATTGGGACGCTTGCCAATAAAGCCCCGCCGCGCTAGAGTGTCGGTCATGCCCGATGCCGTCCGCCGCCACTACGAGCTTTACCCCTATCCGAGTTATCCCCTCTTTGCCTCGGTGCGCCGCGCCGACACCTACGCGAACAACCTCGACGCCCTCTGGTCCCTTTTCAACGGTGAACTTCCGCCGGCCGATCTCGCCCGCATCCTCATCGCCGGGTGCGGCACCTTCGCCCCATATCCTTTCGCCGTCGCCAACCCGAAGGCCCGGATCACCGCCCTTGACCTCTCCGAGACGAGCCTTAGGCGGGCCCGGCTGCACTGCCTCGTGCACGGGGTGACCGGGGTCGATTTCGTGGCAGGAGACCTCCTCGACCCGGCGCTCGTCACCGGCCCCTACGGTTTCATCGACGCCTACGGGGTGCTGCACCACCTGGCGGAGCCGGAAGCGGGGTTGCGCGCGCTCACCGCGCGCCTTGGGGAAGGGGGGATTATGAGGTTGATGGTCTACAGCCGCTACACACGGCGCGAGGAGGATGCCATCCGGCGGGCGCTCACCCTTTTAAAGGTGCGCGAGCCCGAGGCGGTGCGAAGGATGGTGGCGCGCAGTGCGCAAGGTTCGCGGCTGAGGGAGTTCTTCGAGAGCTCCGGCGAGGTGGCAAACCGGGCCGGGCTTGCCGATGCCCTGCTGCACCCGCAGGTGAAAAGCTATCGTATCGGCGAGCTGCTGGAGCTTGTCGCGGCAAGCGGCCTTACCCTGTTGCGTTTCGCGCACCGGGACGCCCTCCCGGAACCGGAGCGCGAGGTGGAACGGATCCTGACTATGGAGAAGGAGAAAACGTCGCCTGGCAATTTCGTGCTCTACCTCGGGCGCCGTCCTAAGGGCCCATGCCCCGACTCAAAGGCGGTCTTTCGCCTGAACCCGTGCCTTCTCCCCGCCCTTTCCCCGTGGCGTATCACCCTGGTTGACATCCCGGGGCGGCTGGGAAACGAAAACGGCCCCCTAAACGGTGCGGAGCGCCGCTTCCTGCGCCGCTTCCGCCACCCTGTCCAGGCGGCCGAACTCTCCCCTCTTGACCTGAAACGGGCCGGCAGTTACGCCGACCGTCTCTTCCTCTTGCGCTGCCGCGAGCTCTCAGTCTAGCGGTCCAGCATCTCCCGCACCTTTCTTAAAAGCTCGGCCGGGCGCACCGGCTTCGTCATCAGCTCGGTACCCTCCTCCATGAGGTCACGGCTCTTGATGATGTCCATGGTGTAGCCGCTCGTGTACAGGACGCGCGCCGACGGATCGATCCTGCGGATGGCACCGCAGGCCTCCTTGCCGCTCATCCCCGGCATCACCATGTCCATGAGTATGAGGGCGATTTTCCCCTCGTTTCTTGCGAAGGTGTCGACGGCGACGGCGCCGTTTTCCGCCACCAGCACCTGATATCCGGCGCCGGTGAGGATCTGCTCCAGCAGGGTGCGCAGGTTTGCCTCGTCCTCGACCACGAGGATGGTCTCGCTCCCGCCGCGCGGGTGCTCCAGCTCCCTCAGCGCTTCAGCCGCCTCAAAGGCGGAGGGGCTGAGCGGCAGGTAGATCTTGAAAGTGGTGCCGAGGCCCGGCTCGCTGTAGACGTTGATGAAACCGCCGTGCTGCGTCACGATGCCGTACACGATGGACATACCGAGCCCGGTCCCCTTACCCAGTTCCTTGGTCGTGAAGAAGGGCTCGAAGATCCTCCGGCGCGTCGCCTCGTCCATCCCGAGGCCGGTGTCGGAGATGGAGACCACGGCGTAAGGACCGGGTGAGCCGGCGTCGTTGGCATCGACAAACCCCTGGTCGATACGCTGCAGCGACGTGGTGACGGTGAGGAGTCCCCCGCGCGGCATGGCGTCGCGCGCGTTGGTGGCCAGGTTCACCAGCACCTGTTCGATCTGGTTACTGTCCATCTCAACCGGGAGCGGGTGCTCGGGAAGCTGCGACTTAAGCTGCACGTCCTCCCCGATGATGCGGGAGAGGAATTTTTCCACACGCCGGATCACCTCGTTCAGGTCGACGGTCTGCGTCTTGATCACCTGCTTTCTGCTGAAGGTGAGAAGTCCAGCGGTGAGCTGGGCGGCCTTGTCGGCGGCCTCCATGATCCGCTCCACCTGTTCCCGGTTTTCCGACGCCAGGGAGGGATCGTTTCTAAGCATGCTGCCGTACCCCATGATAACCATGAGGATGTTGTTGAAGTCGTGCGCCACCCCGCCGGCCAGTTGCCCGATCGCTTCCATCTTCTGGGATTGCAGGAGCTTTTCCTCGAGCTGTTTCTTCTCGGTGATGTCCTCGGCGATGCCCAGGAGGTAGCGTGCCTTTCCCTGATCGTCCATGAGGGGGATCTTCTTCGTGTGCAGGATCCGGTTCCCGGCGGCGGTGCTGATCACCTCCTCGGGGATCTCGACCAGTTCACCCGACTCCAGGGTCTCCCGGTCCTTGGCGCTGAAGAAGTCGGCCTGCTCGCTTGGGAAGAGGTCGTGGTTGCTCCTGCCGAGGATCTCCTTGCGGGAAAAACCGAGAAGTTCCTCGCCGTACTTGTTGATGGTGATGAAGTGCAGCTTCACGGCGTCTTTTGCGAAGACCATGGCGGGGATGTGATCGACCACGTTCTTCAGGAACTCCTCGCTCTGGCGCAGCGCCTCCTCGACGGCGCGACGGGTGGTGATGTCGCGCGCCACGGCGAGGACGTAGGCCTTGTCGCGAAACTGCGTCCGGTTCAGGGTGAGCTCGGCCCAGAAGCGCCCGCCCCCCTTTTTATGCAGCTCGGTGACGATCAGTTCGCGCGGCTCTTCCCGGCGCTCCGGGGCGCGTATCAGCGCTTCGGCGGCGGAATGCCACAGGTCAGACACCTCGAAAAGGGATTTTTCCAGGAGTTCCTCACGGCTCCATCCCGTCTGGCGGCAGGCGGAGTCGTTCAGGTCCACGATCCGACCGGTGACCGTTTCGACGAGGAAGATGGCGTCGTTGCTGTGATCGAGGAACGCCTTCAGCCGTTCCAGCTCCTCAAGGCGGTCCTGGAGTTCGGGGTAGTAGGTCTTTCTCAGCGAGTTCTCACCGAAACCCGCGAGTTTGCGCTGCAGGGTCTCGAGGGAATCGAGGTCGTCGCGAGGGGGGGAGTCCGATGGATCAGAGGGATTCTTCATAGACGACCTCTATGTCCCTCTTTGAGGCGCGACGCGGGTTGGTAGCCATGCAGGGGTCTTTCAGGGCGTGCTCGCTGTACTGCTTGAGATCGTCGACCCCGACCCCCACCTCGGCCAGGGTGCGTGCTACGCCGGCTTGGGCCTTAAGCGAGCGCACGTGCTCGATGAGGAGCTTCTTCTTCTGAAGGATGGGGAGGCCGCGCAGGTCGAGCCCCATCGCCTGCGCGATGCGCTCGAAGCGCTCCGGAGAGGCGTCGAAGTTGAAGTCGATGACGTGATCGAGGAGGATGGCGTTACATTCGCCGTGGGCGAGATCGAGGGCGCCCCCCAGGCTATGCGCCATAGCGTGGTTCGCCCCGAGGATTGCGTTGGAGAAGGCGAGCCCCGCCTGCAGGCTCCCCATCATCACCTGGCTCCTGAGCTCCTGGTCTTCGGGATTGCGGATGCTGGGAATAAGGCTGGAGGAGAGGATCTTTACCGCTTCCAGCGCGTGCAGGTCGGTCATCGAAGAGCTGGCGGTGGAGACGAAGGCCTCGATGGCGTGGGTCATAGCGTCGAGACCGGTGCAGGCGGTGAGGTACGGATCCATCGTGGTGAGGGTGATGGGATCGATGAGGGCGATGTCGGGCACCACCGACTTGCTGATGATGGCGATCTTAACCCGTTCGAGCGGGTTGCTGATGATGGCGAACTGCGAGACGTCGGCCGAGGTTCCCCCGGTGGTCGGGATGCAGATCAGGGGAGGCATGGGTGCCTTCACCATGTCCACTCCCTCGAATTCGAGGATGTGCCTGTGGTTCGATGAAACGATGCCGATCCCTTTGGCGCAGTCGATCGGGCTTCCGCCCCCCACCGCTACGATCACGTCGCAGCGCTCTTCACGGTACAAGGCGACCCCGGCCATGACCTCCTCGGCCTTGGGGTTGGGCGTGAGCGCGGTGAAAAGGACATATGGGAGTCCCTCCGCCTCGAGGCTCTTGGTAACATCGGCGGTCCATCCGGCCTGGACCACGCCCGGGTCCGAGACCACGAGCACCTTCCGGCCGCCGAGATTTCTGGCATAACGCCCGGCCAGTTCCCTCGCACCTGCTCCGAAGATGAATTCGGGTGCGAGAAATTTCCTCAGTTGCAGACCTTCCGCCATCTCCTGTCTCCCTGGTTCAGCACCACATGCAATCTATGCAGAAGGATTAAGGCTGATAAATCTTTGACAACCACCGTAGTATAGCAACAATCGGTTTCGATTACTACTGCTCCGTCTGATAGACGTGTCGGCGGAATTGCTCGGAAACTTTAAGGAAAAAGCGAAGGCGGTGGCCAAGTGAAGCAGCGGCTTCGCTATGCTTTGCAAAGCTTGCATGTTCCCATATCAGTGCCGGAAAAGGGCAATCCCGTCGTTGGAAGATCCGGTGATGAGTCAGTAAGGTCCGGTACTATGTCAGCGTCAGGGGGATGGGAAAAAAATTTTATGGGATAAATCGATGCTAAGTATACGAAATGTCCCGGGTAACCCGTAACGGGGGTGCGTTCGGAGGGGTGAAACGAAAAAAAACACCTTAACTTCTGCGGTTTAGCTGACGATATCGGTCTGCATTGAACCCGGATTGGCCGGGGTACTGTTACGACGGCGGAGGCGGGCGCGCCCCTCGTGTCGTCGGACGTGTTTCCTGCCGTTTCGCATCACACACGCTGCCCGGCGTGAAAAGAAAGGAGAAAGATGTGAGCTTTTTCAAAAACATGAAGATCGGTAAGAAGCTGTACCTCGTCTTTTCCATCATAATCGTACTTGTCGCCACCCTGGTCGCCGTGGCTTACATCAACCTCGCCTCGCTCGGCAAGGCTAACAGGATGAACGTCCACACCTACCAGGTGACCGAACAGGTGGCGAACATACTGACCGCACTGGTCAACATAGAAACCGGCGAGCGAGGCTTCGCCCTCACCGGTGAGGACAAGTTTCTCGAGCCGCTGAACGCCGGCAAGACCGACTTCTCCAGGGCATGGGAGGAGGCGAAGCGGCTCACCGCGGACAACCCGAAGCAGCAGGAGCGCTTGACGAAACTGTTCCAGTCCAAGGAGGACTGGCTCAAGGTCGACGTGGAGCCGCTCATCGCCCTCAGACGGCAGGCGGGCAGCGGGACCGGCATGGAGCAGGTGGTGCGGACGGTGCAGCAGGCCAAGGGAAAACAATTTATGGACGCGATGCGCGTGGTCATCGCCGACATGCAGAAGGAGGAGATGTCGCTCCTTGGCGTGCGCATGAAGGATGCCGAGGCGCTCGAGGCGAGGACCAAGGCGATCCTCGTAGGCGGTGGCATCCTGTGTGCCGTGCTCGCCTTCGTCTTTGCCACCATGGTCGCGAACGCCATTACCAGGCCGCTCGGCAGGGCGCTCGATGCGGCCAACAAGATCGCGGCGGGGAACCTGAACGTGAACCTCGATGCGGAATCCGAGGATGAGTCCGGTCAACTGCTCGCCGCGCTCAAGGGGATGACGGAGCGCATCCAGGCGCTCGTCGACGACGCAAAAACCCTTTCCCACGCGGCAGTGGAAGGAAAGCTTGCGACGCGCGCTGACGCAGGGCGTCACGAGGGGGACTTCCGGCGCATCGTCGAAGGCGTGAACCAGACCCTCGACGCGGTGATCGGCCCGCTGCAGGTGGCCGCCGACTACGTAGACCGCATCGCCAAGGGGGACATGCCCGCGCCGATAAGGGAGGAGTACCGCGGCGACTTCAACCAGATCAAGGAAAACCTGAACCAGTTGATCGCCGCCATCTCCGCGATCACGAGTGCGGCGAAGGAGGTGGCCGGCGGCAACCTCACCGTCCAGCTCGAGGAGCGCTCGGCGAACGACGAGTTGATGCGTTCCCTCTCCAGCATGGTGTCCAAGCTTTCCGCGGTGGTCACCGACGTGAAGGAGGCGGCCAACAACGTGGCGGCCGGCAGCCAGCAGATGTCATCCGGTTCGCAGCAGCTCTCCCAGGGAGCGAGCGAACAGGCTGCCGCAGCGGAGCAGGCCTCTTCCTCCATGGAGGAGATGTCCTCCAACATCAGGCAGAACGCGGACAACGCCATGCAGACCGAAAAGATCGCCGTGAAGTCCGCCCAGGACGCCCAGGAAGGTGGCAAGGCGGTGGCGCAAACGGTGCAGGCGATGAAGGACATCGCCGGGAAGATCTCCATCATCGAGGAGATCGCGCGGCAGACGAACCTTTTGGCGCTGAACGCTGCGATAGAGGCGGCCCGCGCCGGTGAGCACGGCAAGGGGTTTGCCGTGGTAGCAAGCGAGGTGAGAAAGCTCGCCGAGCGCTCGCAGAAGGCGGCGGCCGAGATCTCGGAGCTCTCCTCGACAAGCGTAGAGGTGGCCGAGACTGCTGGACAGATGCTGGACCGCATGCTCCCGGATATCCAGCGCACCGCGGAACTTGTGCAGGAGATCTCTGCCGCCTGCAAGGAGCAGGACAGTGGTGCGACCCAGATCAACAAGGCGATCCAGCAGCTCGACCAGGTGATCCAGCAGAACGCCTCGGCGAGCGAGCAGATGTCCGCGACGGCGGAGGAACTCTCCTCGCAGTCGGAACAGCTGCAGGCGACCATCGGTTACTTCAACATAGGGCAGGAGCGCGGCGCGAAGACGGCACCGGTAAGGTTTAAGGAGCCGCAGCCCGAAGCGCGGCCGGCGCGCAAGGAAGCCCCCATGAAGGCGAAGGGGGGGAGGAACAAGCTCACCCAGTCCGGCCCGGTGACCGGTGCCGAGATCAATCTGAACGATCTCGACGAGCAGTTCGAGACCTTCTAGCGGTACGGATAGCAGGCAGGCACCGGTGGAAACGATAAGGCCCGACGGCAAATGCTGTCGGGCCTTTTTTTGCCAAGGGCTGGCCGGAACGCCTGCCCGTATTAACCTTTGACTCCGGCGTAGGGATCGGGGGGGGACGCATCCCGCGATGGAGCGGAGAGGGGGGTGCGATCCTTCACCCGGAACACCTCGATGGCGGCTTTCCCCTCCAGGGGGCAGACGTTCTCGCAGATGCCGCAGCCGTTGCAGAGTTCGTCGACTACGTAGGGCTGTTGCACGGTGACCGGTTTGCCGTCGAAACCGGTGAGGGTGACCGCTTCGGAGCGGATCGCCTTGCCGGGGACGGGGCAGTGCTCCTCGCAGACGATGCAGTCGGTTCTTTTCGCGAAGGGGAGGCAGTGGTTCTTGTCGAAGACCGCCTTGCCGATCACCTCGCGCCGCTTCTCCTCGGGCTGGAGGTCCGGGATGGCGCCGCTTGGGCAGACCTGGCCGCAGAGGGTGCAGTTGTACTCGCAGTAGCCAAGGCGCGGGATTACAAGCGGCGTGTAGAGCGCCTCCGGTCCGGCCTGCAGGAAGGCGGGGTAGAGGGCGCTTCTCAGGCAGACCTTCATGCACTCGCCGCAGCGCACGCACTTTTTGAGAAACACCTCCTCGTCGCGCACCCCCGGGGGACGCAAAAGCTTCGCCTGGGCCTCGGGCGCGCGAAAGCGGAAGCTTTTGGCAAGCACGACGCCACCGAGGATACCACCCAGAAAGACGCGGCGCCCCGCGGAGGCGGGGAAGTCAAGGCGGGGACGGCCGAAGCGGAAGCGGATGCGCCGCGCGGGGCACCTCGCCTCGCACTCCATGCAGAGGATGCATTCCTCGCTCTGCAAAAGTTCCCGGTCGAAGGAGGTGGGACAATGTTCCCGGCAGGCACGGCAATCGGGACAGAGCTTCTCCGGGACGCGGCGCAAGGGGCCCAGGCGGGCGACGAGCCCGAGCAGCGTCCCGAGGGGACAAAGCCTGCGGCACCAGGCGCGGGTCTCGTAACGCTCGAGGAAGAGGATCAGGAAGAAGAGGAGCGCGGAAAAAAAGGCGAGCGGGTAGAGCGTCTCGCGGAAGGGGATGAGGTAGTCGCGCACGAGCCGGTAGCCCGGGTCGAGGAGGTCGCGCCGCTCGCCTATGACACCGTAGAGCGAGCGCCAGACGCCGCGCACCGCGTCGCCGGCGAGCGGGTGGAAAAAGAAGGTGAGGGCGCGCAGCAAAAGCGCTATGGGGTCGAGGAGCCCGGCCAGGTTCACCCCGAAGAGCGAGGCGAAAAGAAGCGGGAAGAGGAGCCAGTACTTGGCGCCGCCGGTGAGCGGGGGGAGCGCGCCCGCTTTTTTGATCCTGCCGGTGACGAGGTCGAGGAGGGTACCCAGGGGGCAGATCCAGCCGCAGAAAAACCTGCCGAGGAAAAGGGCGAGGAAAAGGACCACGAGGCCTGGCAAGAGCAGCGGCACGTACCCCTTGACCGCCAGCATGGTGCTAGCGGCGACGAGCGGGTCGGCGCGGAAGAAGCCGTTCACCGCGGCGACGATCCGGTCGCTGCCCTGGTACTCGGTCATCAGGAAGAGCACGAGGAAGAGGGCGAGGAAGCAAAGCTGTGCTATGCGCGCGGAGGTCGTCTTTCTCACGCGCGCACGATCCTCATCCTGTCGAGGCGCATCTCGCCCAGGCCGCGCTGGTAGGCGGTGCGGGTGACGGCGATGTCGGCGGGCTTCAGGCCGAAGAGGGTGGTGGCGTAGGCGTCGGCGGCGACCATGTCGGTGGAGGCGATGATCTGGTTCAGGACCTTCACGTCGGCGAGGCTTCCCCCCTGCGGCCCGTGGGCGACGAGGATCCGGGTGGCGTCGATAACGGTGAGCTGGGGGCGGAAGACGGCGTTCACGTCGGCCAGCGCCTGGTCCAGGTTGCGGTGGATGGCGCCGCGGTTGCCGCCCATTATCCCCATGACGTTCTTCATGCCGAGGGTGAGCCGGCTCAGGCCGTGGTGCTTGGCGACCGGGACGTTGATGTAGACATCGGCGGAGAGCGCTTCGCCGTACAGTTCGGCATCCTTAAGCACCTTGCCGTTCAAGGCGACCTTCTTGAAGCGTTCTTCCTCGATCTGTTTCACCTCGACGTTTCGCATCCCCTTGAGCGTCGCCTCGATGCCGCTCGAGGTGTAGCAGCGGCGGGGGTCGTTGCAGGTCCGGTCGAACACCTTCACCCGCTTCGCCCCCGCCTTCAGGCACTCCTCAACGAGCGCCTTCACCACGGCCGGGTTGGTGGTGGCGGCGTACTCGGGGGTGCGGTCCCAGCCGATGTTTGGCTTTACCACCACGGTCTGCCCGGGCTTCACGAAACGCTGCATCCCCCCCAGCGCCGCAAGCGCCTTGCGGGTCGTCGCGGCGTGGTCGCCCCCCTGGGCCACCGCGACGGTCGCCCCCTGAGCGGCGAAGAGCTCCTTAAGCCAGCCGTGCAGGAAAAGAGAAGAGAGCCCCAGGACCTTCAGGAATTTCCGTCTTTCCACGTTCCCCTCCTTGATCAGTGGCGGTGCGTCGGTGACGCCAGGTCTCATTATAGGAGTGGGGGGCGTCAATACAAGCGAAGTCCCAGCGAATTTGTCTTGACCCGTCTACCGCTTCACGGTTTAGTATCCTCCACTGTCATGGCCATGACCGACCAAAACATAAAAGGAGCGACATTATGAGCAAGGTAACGGTAGACGAGTGGACCGCCCGGTTCCGGGCCATCGGGCTGGACGACGCGGCCATGGAGAAGTGGCATCGCCTCTTCGAGAGTGAGAACCCCGAGGGGCACCAGAGCTTCCTCGAGTGGCTGGGGCTTCCCCCGGAGCGGATTGCGGCGATTCGCGCACACCACGCTTAAACCGCCGGCCCCGGGCGCCCGGGGCCGCTTTTTTCAAGGAGCAGGCATGTACCGCATCAGCCAGCTGGCCAAGAGGTTCGGGCTTTCCCGGAGCACGCTTTTGTACTACGACCAGGAGGGGCTTCTTTGCCCGAGCGCAAGGAGCGAGGCGGGTTACCGCCTCTACTCGGAGCGCGACCTGGACCGACTCGCCGCCATCGCCTCGTTCCGCAAGGCCGGGCTTTCCGTCGAGGAGATCCGCGCCATCCTCGCCGCCCCGGAAAAGGGGGAACAGTCGGTCTTGAAACGTCGGCTCGCGGCGGTCGGAGAGGAGATCACGGCGCTCAAGGCCCAGCAGAGCCTGCTTGCCCGCATGCTCCGGGTCCAGTCGGGGGAGGCGCTCCCGGAGAGCATGGACAAGGCGACCTGGGTCGCCATGCTGCGCGCGGCCGGCATGGACGACAGGGCCATGGAGACCTGGCACGCCGAATTCGAGCGCCGCGCGCCCCAGGCGCACCACGCCTTCCTCCTCTCGCTCGGCATCGCCGAACAAGAGGCGCTGACCATACGGAGGCTCTCGCAGTCGGCCTGGGCCGGTGCGGAGGGGGGAGACCCCGACTGAAAAAAGGGGAACAGTTTGTCCACGCCCGCGTTGAATTCTTCGGCAATGTGATTAGAATGTGCTAACTGTTGTGCCGACATTCCAACCACAAAGGAGAAGCCGATGAAGACATCCGAAATGTTCGCCGCCCACCCGAGAAAACTCACCATGGACGTCACCGCCGTCACCGAGTGCGTGAGCTCCCTCGTCGAGTGTGCCGACGTCTGCACCTGCTGCGCCGATGCGTGCCTGGGCGAGGCGACGGTGCAAAACCTCACCAAGTGCATCCGCCTGAACCTCGACTGCGCCGACATCTGCCAGGCCACCGCGCGTGTCCTGTCCCGCCAGACCGAAGCCGTCCCCCAGCTTTTGAGGACGCAGCTTGAGAGCTGCGCCGTCGCCTGCCGCCTCTGCATGCAGGAATGCGAGGTGCACTCGGAAATGCACCAGCACTGCCGCATCTGCCGCTCGTCCTGCCAAAGCTGCGAAAAGATCTGCCAGGACCTGATCTCCCGCCTCTCCGAAGGTACCAGGACCACCTTCCTCTGACATGCCTCGGGGCGGCGCGAGCCGCCCCTTCCGGTACGTTTCTTGAGAGAGGAGGTGGCCGATGATGAAGCTTGCCTGTAACGTCGCCGCGTACCGCCCCGATCCAGGGATGCTGGCGGCAAGGTTCGAGGCCCGGCATGCCGAGACACTCCTGGCCGAGGCGGAACGGCTCCTGGAGCGCTGCGTCGCGGACTTCAGGGAGTACTCCGCGCTGGACCGGGCCTGGCAGGAACTGAGCCACGACCTGTCCATCCTGGAAAAGGAGCTCGAGCTCGACCGGCAACGGGGCGAGGCGATGGAGCCGCAAGAGCGGGAAGTCGCCGCCCAGGAGGAGCCGGTCCCTCCCCGGGAGGAGACGCAGGAACACGCGCGGGGCGGGGAGGCGGAAGCGGCGCCGCCGGCGGAGGAGGAAGCGGAGAGGGAAGTGGAGCCGGAACTTGAGCGAGCCGAGGTGACCGGCATGATCGGGCTGCGCGGCGAGTCGATCCGGCGCAGGAAGGAGCTTGCCGGTCCGGGCGGCCCCCTGGCCATGAACGAACAGCGCGACCTCGTGCTGAAAAGGCTCTGCCGGGACTACGAGGCGGCGCTGGACAGGATCGCGGTGGCCGAGGAGGGGCTCATGCGCATCTACGGCCACGACGCCCCGTCGCCGCTTGGTTCCTGGGCGGAGACGCTCGGGGCGTCCATTGCGAGCTGCACGGTCTGGACGCGCGATGCCCTGGAGTGGATCGCCTGCTATCAGGCTAGGGAGCAGGCCTTCACCCGCGCCTTCTCAGTGCGTGCCCTGATGAACCGCAACGCGTGGGGACAGCTGCGGCACGCGCGTGACAGTTTCGCCGTGCGCGTGCAGGTGCCACCGGAGCTTTTTCAGGGGCTTGAGAACTGCCGTTTTCGCGGGGTGAGCGCGTCGCTGCTGGGGGAGGCGGGGGCGGTCCCCTGGTCCGCCCTGGTGCGGCTTCCGGAGCGGGGGGGGTACGTGAGGCGCGGGGAGCGCGTGGAGGTGGACCAGAGGGGACTTCCGCCGGTGCTCCTCGGACGGGTGGAGAACCGCCGTTCGGTGCGGCGCTCCGAGTTCTGCGGCATGGTGACCCACGAGAACGCGAGCCCGGTGGGGAAGGGGGCAAATGACGGGCTCTGGTCCGTCGAGCTTTTCCGGCCGGTGGGCGCGGTGAGCGAGCAGTTTGCTCTAGTGGAGGATCTGGTGGTGGAGGTGAAGGTCTGCGGCGTGCCGCAGGTAGGCGGGGAGTAACAGGCGGGCCGGCCGAGGCCGGTCACAAGGGGGAGACTCATGGGAGAGATGCGGTTGACCAGCCCGGCCTTCAAGGACAACGGGCGCATTCCGGCCAGGTACACCTGCGATGGTGACAACATCAATCCGGAACTCCGGATAGAGCACGTGCCGGACGGCACCAAGTCGTTGGCCCTGGTCATGGAAGACCCGGACGCCCCGAATGGGCTCTGGGTGCACTGGATCCTTTGGAACATGGGGCCCAGGACCACCGACCTCGTGGAACAGGCGGAGCCGCGCGAGGTGGTGATCGGCAAGAACAGCTGGGGACACAACCGGTACGGCGGGCCCTGCCCCCCCTCCAGCACCCATCGCTATATCTTCCGGTTGTACGCGCTCGACACGACGCTCGAGCTGGCGGGAACGGCGAGCAAGGGGCAACTGGACGTGGCGATGCAGGACCATGTCATCGAGGAGGCGGTGCTGACGGGACTCTACGGTGGTGGGTAGCAAACAGGGAGTGGGAAACGCGGCGTCCGGTATCCTTGCCGGACGCTTTTTTTTACAGCCGGGCCACTTCGGTCACGTACTGGGCAAGGGAGCGGTCCGTGTTCTGGATGTGCGCCACCAACCAGTCCTTGAGAAAGACGAGAACGTCGATGGCAACGAAAGATTCGCCCGCCTCAAAACGGTCCCTGAAGTTATGGATGGACTTGATGAAGGTGCGGTGGGCGGCGGTGTGAGCCTTCGCTGCCGGATAGCGCGCCTCGTGCATCAGGGCTTCCTCGGTACCGAAGTGGTACTGGGTGTAGTCCAGAAGTTCCACCACTATGTCATGAAGTTCATGGGTGTGGTCGTGCTGCATGAGCGCGTTGTAGCAGCGGTTCAGGATCTCCACCAGTTTTTCGTGATCGGCGTCGATCCGCTGCACTCCCAGGATCAGAGTTTTGTCCCATTCAACCAGCGTCATTAGTCGCTCCAGCTCATTAGTGGGGCTGCTTTCCATCCTTATCGGCGCGCTGCGCCGGAACTGAAATTTACCCCTATTTGAAGGCGATCACATCGAGCCGGCCGTAATCCCCGCGCTGCGCCTTCATGGTGCGCCGCTCGAAGGCGATCTCCCTCCTCTTCTGCTCCTCAAGATCTTCCTGTGTGCCGGTGGCGCCGACCCTGGAGAGTGCCTGTTGCAGCACGAAGCCTCCGGCCAGAAGCGAGGCGAGGGCGAACTTGCGCTTGGCGAGAAGCCCGACGGCGCCGGCTAAAAGCAGGTATGCGGGAGGGTTAAGCACGAAGTCGAGCAGGACATGCGCCCCGAGCCTCATGTTCAGGCGCCGCAGTTGCGGGTCGAGGTTTTCTCTTTGGTCCTCGCGGTAGTTAAGTGGCCGCTCGGCCCATTCGGTCAGTCTTTCGCCCATGACTCCCTCCTTGCCCGGAATTGGCAACGACAAGTATCTTAGCAGCACCCGCACTTTCATCAATACGACGGGTTCATTTTGTACAGTGCGGCGCACCTTGACTTGGATCCGGTGGTGGATAGAGTAAGACGTTATTAATTTGCGGGAGTCCGGGAGGTCGGCAGTGGCTATTGATGTTTCCCGCGAAGCGCTCGAGGCAGACCTCGGCAGCGGGGTGAGTCTCATCGATCCGCTGCGCAACCATCGCTGGGACCGGTTCGTTCACGCCCATCCCTACGGCTGGATCACGCACCTCTCCGGCTGGAAACGGGTGCTGGACAACAACTTTTCGCACATGTGCGGCTATTACCTGGCGCTTACCGCCCCTGGCGGCGTCATCAAGGCGGCACTCCCGATCTATGCGGTGCGGAGCTGGCTGACCGGCCGGCGCCTGGTAAGCATCCCGTTTGCCACCCTCTGCGATCCGCTGGTGTCGGAGCCGTCCGAGATGGAGATCCTGTGCGACGCGGTGCTGCGACTTGCCGAGCACCTCGAGATCCACCGCATCGAGATCAGGACGGCGCAGGCGCCACACCTGCTCGATCCGGAGAGGTTCCGCACCGACTGCGGTCTGAAACACCACTTCATCAAGCTCTCCCGCGATCCCGAGGAGGTCCGGATGCGCTTCCACAGAAGCTGCGTGCGGCAGCGTATCCTTCGCGCGGAGCGATCGGGGCTGAATATAATACGGGGAAGGCGCGAGACGGACCTGATGGACTTCTATCTTCTGCACCGGGGCATGAGGAGGAAAAAGGGGCTTCCCCCACAGCCGTACGCCTTGGTGAAATCGCTGTGGCAGACCTTCTCCGGACAGGGGCTCGCGGAGCTCCTGCTCTGCCGCAAGGGGCCCGAGACTATCGCCGGGGTGCTGCTTTTCAACTACAAAGGACGTGTCTCCATCGAATACTCCGCTATGAACACGGACCACATCAACTGCAGCCCCCTGCATTTCCTGCTCTGGAACATCATCAAGGACGCCTGCCGCGCCGGGTACCAGCGGTTCGATTTCGGACAGACCAAGGAGCAGAACAAAAGCCTGATGGACTTCAAGTCCCACTGGGGGACCGAGATCCTGGATCTTCCCCACTTCCTCTACCCCATCGACTCGGAGCTCCCCTGCCCGATATACGACCGGTCACTGGCGAGGAAGGCGTTGCATTACCTTTGCAACAAGGCGCCGGATACGGCGCTTGCCTATCTGGGGGAGTTCTGCTACCGCCACATGGGGTAGCGCGGCCTCCCCGGGTGAAGCGCTCCGGCGGCCGGTGTCGGCACCTTCGGGTGTCGCCTGAGACCGGCCTGCCAGGAGGTGGTAGATAACAGTAGCAGTGGTTCAGGGGCCATCCTAAGGGGATGGAAGGAGGAAGTCATGGCCGAGGTGAAAAGGATCCAGATTCAGGAGGCGCGCAGGAAGGTGCAGGACGGGGAGGCCCTCTTCGTCTGCGCCTACGACAGCGAGGAGATGTGCGGCGGGATTCGCCTGGAGAAGGCGCTGACCATGGGAGAGCTCAACGCGAGGCTCCCGGAGGTCCCGAAGGAGAAAGAGATCATCTTCTACTGCAACTGACCGCAGGAACACACGTCTGCCGGTCGGGCAGCGGAGTTCCAGGAGATGGGGTTCTCCAAGGTGTCGGCGCTCAAGGGTGGCGTGAACGCCTGGAAGGAGGCGGGGTTCCGGTAGAAATCGTTTGAAATGCAAAATGGCCCTCCGCCGCCGGAGGGCCATTTCTTATTCGTCACCTGCCGCCGGCGTTTGTCCTGGGGCGGCTTCCCTCACGTATCGGGCGATGCCATCGCGATTCCAAAGCACCGCCTGCCTGTTCCTGAAAGGTTGCATGAAGAAGTACTCCCGTGGGTCGATGCGACGCCGGTCCGGCTCGTAGGTGACCAGGGCCACCTTCTCGTGCGTCGCCACGTATGCGCCCACCTCTTCGGGGCTCCTTAGCTCCACCAGGGGGTGGGTGAGCCTCCCCATGAAGTGAAACTGACCGTGGTACTTCCCGGCGTGCAGCACCTCGTACCCCTCGGCTTGCTTTTGCTTTATAGCCTGCGCGATGGGGTGCATGTCGTAGCGTTGGAACATGGTCTGTCCGCCGAGGAGCACAAGCGCGCAGCAGGCCAGGGAGGCGGCCGCCACCCGGGTGACCAGGGCAGGCATGTTGCGGGGACGCAGGCACAAGAGGAGAACGCCGACCAGGGCGAGCCCGCCGGCGGCCCACCTGACCTCGTTGAGGTCGAAGAACCTTAGCATGCGTCCGTGATTTATGAACGATGCGGTGAGGAGGCCGGCGCCAAGGAGTAGGTAAAGGACCGCCATGGGAAGTCTCCAGCGAGCGACGTCGCCTTGTTCCTGGGCGATGCTCTTCGCCATCAGGAGGCTGAAGGCAGGAAGTATCGGGATCAGGTAGTGGACCTGCTTCCCGGAGAGCAGCGAGAAGACCATGAGGCTCACGCCGCACCAGATCATAACCATGCGGGACCCGGGGTCTCCGGTGAGCCCTTTCCAGGCGCGCCACGCGGGAGGGAACAGGACCCACGGCAGGAGCAGGGTCGGGATCCAGGGGAGATACCACCAAAACGGGCGCCTGTGGGCGAAGGAATGGGCCATCCGGTTCACCGTCTGCCCCCAGAGAATGGCCCGCCGGTAGGTGTCGCCGCCGTTTAACGCCGCCGGGACGAGCCACAAGGAAAGAACGCCTATGCCGATCACCAGGGAGAGCCCGATGTAGGCGTACCACCGTAAGGCGGGGCGGTCACCGGGCGCCCAGAAGGGGGCGAAAAGGGCCACCGGCAGGACGTAGACCAGGACCACGGGCCCCTTGGTGAGGATGCCAATGCCAATGGCGACCCCGAACTGGGAAAACCAGAGAAAGCGTGGCTCCTTCACCGCCGAGATCATTGCGTCCACGGCGAGGAGCACCCACAGGGTGAGCACGACGTCGAACATGATCACCGTGGACCACAGGAGGTAGGAGAGCATCGAGGCCAGGACGAGCGCCGCGTAGCGGGCGACCTGCTCGTCCTGCCAGAGCCTCTTCGCCATCCGGTGCACGAGGACCACATTCATCAGGCTGAAGATCAGGGGGATGAAGCGGAGGGTCGCTTCGTTCACGCCGAAAATGAGCCAGTCGAGGTTGAAAAGCCAGAACAGCAGCGGGGGTTTGTGGGAGTACGGGAGTCCGTTTTGCAGCGGGACGATGAAGGAGCCTTGGTTCCACATCTCCCACCCGACCGAAAGGTAACGTGTCTCATCGATCGGGAAGTAAGGGAGTAGCAGGGAGAAAGCGAGGGCCGGCAGCGCCAGGATCGCGAAGGGAAGCCAAGGCTGGCTACTCCATTTCTGATGCTGCGGCATCTTTCTTTTCCTTGTGGATGAAGAAAAGGTTTCTGACGTAGACGGTGGTGCCGAAGGCCTGTCCCAGGATGAACACCGGGTCTTTGCGGTACAGCGAGTAGACCAGGAGGATCAGTGAGCCAAAGATGCTGAAGTACCAGAAAGATTCCGGGATGACGCTCCTTCTCTTTCTTTCGGTGGCGATCCACTGTACGACGAAGCGCATGGTGAAGAAAAACTGCCCGGCGAGGCCGATGCCCACCCAGGTTTTTTCGGAGAGGGTCATCAGTCGCACCTCGTGATTTTTACGTTTTTGGCGCGCATGCGGAGCCAGCAGACGCCGAAGATGTCGACGATGCCGACCCAGAGCCGGTTCAGCGTGCCGTACTTCGAGACGCCGGCGGTGCGGGGACGGTGGTGCACCTCGACGGAGATAACGTCTCCCCCCTGCATCCTTACCAGGGCCGGAAGGAAACGGTGCATGTGGTCGAAGAAGGGAAGCTCGAGAAACGCGTCGCGGTAGAAGACCTTGAGGCCACAACCGGTATCGGGGGTCTCGTCCCTCAGGAAGAAGCGGCGGTAGGCGTTGGCGATCCTGGAGCTGATGATACGCCAGGCGGAGTCGTCCCTCTTCTTGCGGTAGCCTGCCACCATCTTGAGGTTGGGGTTGGTGCTGCTCCTGATCGCCTCGATCATCTTCGGGAGGTCGGCCGGGTTGTTCTGGCCGTCACCGTCCAGGGTCCCGATCAGGGTGCCCTCGGCCTGCTTGATGCCGGTCGCGACTGCGGCGCTCTGGCCGTAGGCGCGGTCGTGTTGCACCACTTTCAGGGACGGCACGGACTTCTTAAGGGCGAGGAGCCGGGCATGGGTGTCGTCAGTACTGCCATCGTCGACCACCACGATCTCACAGTCAAGTCCGGTCGCCACTATTTCCTGGACCAGCAAGCCTATGTTCTCTGCCTCGTTGTGGGCAGGTATCACTATTGAGATAGTCGTCATCGTGTCTCTCTTTTGGGGGGTAATGCCGGTAGTGTTTCGTTTTTGCCAACTCAGCAAGATAGCACAATTAAATGCCTGCTTCATAGTTTTTTCTGAATCCAAACGCGTCTTTTCGTCTTCAGTGAGAGGGGCGCATGGCGTGACAGAATGGATTACTTTTTTTGGTATACGCGGTTACGTATACATATCTTTAGTGTTAGTCTTTGCGGATGGTTACTTCACTTCTCTCCACGGATGATCTCGGGCAGGCCCGGGCACTGGTAGAAGCAAGCGGCCTTCGCTTCGAAGCCCCCTATGATGACCTGGTGGGTGTCTTTGAGGCGGGGCGACTCGTCGCGGTCGGGGCGCGGCAGGGTCGCGTCCTCAAGATGCTCGCTGTGGCCCCCGCGCACCAGGGGGGGACGCTCCTCGACGAGGTGGTAACCGAACTGGTCGGCCGCGGTTATCAAGACGGTGTCGATTCCTTCTTCGTCTTCACCTCACCCGCCCTCGTCCCCGGTTTCGAGGCGCTCAACTTCAACCTCCTGGTCGCCTCCGGCACGACCGCCCTCCTCGAATACGGCGACGGCCTTAGGCGCTACCTCTCCCGATACGCAAAGCAGATCCGTGCCGGCAACAACGGCGCCATCGTCGCCAACTGCAACCCCTTCACGCTCGGACACCGCTACCTGATCGAGCAGGCGGCCGCGGCCGTGGACCAGCTCTTTCTCTTCGTAGTGCGCGAGGAGCGCTCCCTATTCCCGTTCGGCGCCCGCCTGCGCATGGTGCAGGAGGGGACCGCGGACCTTGGAAACGTCGTCGTCCTCGATACCTCCTGGTACGCCGTTTCCAGCATCACCTTCCCCACCTATTTCCTCAAGGGAGGCGACCCCGGCGGGGCGATCCAGATGGAGCTCGACCTTTTGCTCTTCGCCCGGCGCATCGCACCGCACTTCCACGTGAAGACCCGTTTCGTCGGGAGTGAGCCGTGGTGCGGCACCACCGCGGCCTACAACGAGGCGATGCACCGCATCCTCCCTCCGCTTGACGTCGCGGTGCAGGAGATCGAGAGAAAAAGCGCCATGGACCGTCCCATTTCGGCCTCGCGGGTACGGGATATGCTCTTAAACGGCGAACTGGAGGGGATCGCGGAACTGGTGCCGGTAAGCACCCTGGATTTTCTCCTCTCCAGCGAGGGGATCAAGATCTGGGTAAAGGGGGAAAGCAAATGAAGATCGTGAAGAAGGCACAGGCGGGGACGATGCAGTCCAGCGACCTGATGGTGTTTCTGGAGCCCGCGGAGACGCTTACCGTGACCATCGAGTCGACGGTGGTGAAACAGTTCGGCGCGCTGATCCGGGCCAAGGTGGACGAGGTGCTCGAAAAACACGGCATCGAGTCGGGCGAGGTGCGCATCACCGACCGCGGCGCCCTCGATTACGCCATAGAGGCGCGCCTTGAGACGGCCATCATGCGCGCCACGGAGGGATAGATGGAAGGACTCTGGTACAAGGAGTGCACCAACGGCAGACGCTTCATCATCAAGATCACGCCGGGAGAGCGCCTCACCACGAGGCTTTTGCAGTTCGCCCACCTGACCGACGTGCGCTACGCCATGATCGTCTCGGCGCTAGGCAGCGTGAAGAACGTGAAGCTTAGGGGGATCAAGACCGGCGCGAAGCTCCCCATCACCGCGCCGCGCATCACGATCCACGAGATCGAGGGGCCGTGCGAACTTCTCGGCTTGCAGGGAAACATCGTCCCGGGGGAGGACGATCTCCTCGACTGCCACTTCCACATCATGATGTCCAAATCATCCGGCGAGGTGGTCGGCGGGCACCTGTACGACGCCGAGGTCTTCGCCACCTGCGAGATCGTCTTAACCGAACTCGACGTCTCCGGCGTCGAACGACACGTCTCCAAGGTCGGCGGCATCCCGACCATCTACATCGACGAGGAGTCCTCCTGATGGCCGCCTTCAAGCTGCGACGCTCCCTGCTCTACGTCCCGGGCAACATGCCCTCCATGCTGCAGAACATCCCCATCTTCAACTGTGACTCGGTGATCATCGACCTGGAGGACGCGGTGCCGTTAGCCGAAAAGGACGCTGCGCGCCACCTGGTGAAGCGCTTCCTTTTGAACTACACCGACCGCAACAAGGAACTCCTGGTCCGCATCAACCCGCTCGACTCGAAGTGGGGGTACGAGGACCTCAAGGTGGTGCTCCCGGCCATGCCGGACGGGATCAGGCTTCCCAAGGCGGACACCCCGGAGATCGTGGAGCGCCTCGACACCCTCTTGACCGAGTTCGAGGAGGAGCTCGAGGTGGAGATCGGCCGCTTCGGCATCCTCCCCTCGCTGGAGAGCGCCTTGGGCGTCATCAACGCGGTCGGCATCGCCAACAGCTCGGAGCGCATCTTCGCCCTGGCCTTCGGCGCCGAGGACTACACGGCGAGCATGGAGATCGAGAGGAGCCGTGGCGGCGAGGAACTCTTCAACGCGCGGACCCGGGTCCTTTGGGCCGCCAAGGCGAAGGGGATCCAGGCGGTAGACACCATCTTCGCGGATGTGTCGGACATGGAGGGGCTACGGGCCGAGACCGAGCTTGCGAAAAGGCTCGGCTACACCGGGAAGTGCCTGGTGAACCCGCGCCAGATCGAGGTGGTGCACGATGTTTTCGCGCCGAAAGAGTACGAGGTAGAATACGCGCTCCAGGTGATCGAGGCGATCAAGCGGGCGCGGCAGTTGGGTACCGGCGTCATCGCCCTCGGGGGGAAGATGGTCGACGCCCCGGTGGTGAAGCGGGCCGCCCGCGTGCTGCGCACCGCCTACGCCCATGGCATGGTGGATACCCTGATCGACGAGGAGGAGATTCATGGCGCTCAATAGCCTGGGACGGGAGATCCCGGATTCTTACGCGGGAAAGAGGCTCGTCCCCTACCGCGACGCCTGGTCGCTGCGGCCGGAAGGGGCCGTCGCCGCCCGCCCGGTGAAGCGCGTGAACCCGGGAGAGGGGAAGCGGCTCTCCTCGCTCAGGGAGGCGATCGAGGCGAGCGGCCTTGCCGACGGGATGACCATCGCCACGCACCACAGCCTTCGAAACGGCGATTTTCTTTTGAACCGCATCGTGGCCGAGATCGCGGCGATGGGGCTCAAGGGGGTCTGGATCGCCTCCTCCTCGGTGCATCCGGTGCACGCCGAGATCATCCCGCACATTAAAAGCGGCGTCATCGCCGGGTTCCAGTGCGGCGTGAACGGTCTGATCGGCGAGCTGGCGAGCCGCGGCGAACTCTCCTGCCCCATCGTGGTCAGAACCCACGGCGGCCGGGCCCGCTCCATCATCGAGGGGAGCGTGAAGATCGACGTCGCCTTCATCGCGGCCCCCTGCTGTGACGAGTACGGCAACATGAACGGCTACTACGGGCCGTCGGCCTGCGGGAGCCTAGGGTACGCGCAGATCGACGCGAGCTACGCCTCCTGCGTCGTCGCGGTCACCGACAACCTGGTCCCCTTCCCGGCGATTCCCGTTGGCATCCCGCAGACCCTCGTCGACTACGTCGTGGTGGTCGACCGACTGGGGGACCCGGCGAAGATCGTCTCCACTACCACGCGGGTCACCACGGACCCGGTCGGCCTGCAGATCGCGAGCTACGCCTCGCAGGTGATCGAGGCGTCGGGGCTTTTGCAGGACGGTTTCTCCTTCCAGACCGGCTCGGGCGGGATCTCGCTCGCCGTCGCGGAGAAGGTGCGTAACGCCATGCGCAAGGGGTTCATCAAGGGGAGCTTCGGCTGCGGCGGCATCACCGGCTACTTCGTCGAGATGCTCGAGGAGGGGCTTTTCTCGGCGCTCATGGACGTGCAGTGCTTCGACCAGGAGGCGGTACGCTCCATCGGCGTGAACCGCGCGCACCAGGAGATCAGCGCCGACATGTACGCGAACCCCTTCAACGCAGGGAGCGTGGTGAACCGGCTCGACTGCGTCATCCTGGGCGCGACCGAGGTCGACACCGCCTTCAACGTGAACGTGAACACCGAGTCGAACGGCTACCTTCTGCATAACACCGGTGGGCACTCCGACACCGCGGCCGGGGCCAAGCTCTCCATCATCGTCGCCCCCTCGATCCGCGGGCGGCTCCCCATCGTGCGCGACCGGGTCACCACCATCACCACCCCCGGGGACACCATCGGCGTCGTGGTCACCGAGCGCGGCATCGCGGTGAACGACAAGCACGCGGAGCTCAAGGAGGAGCTGATCAGAAGGAAGCTCCCGGTGAAGGATATCGCCGACCTGCAGCGAGAGATTTGCCGCGTCACCGGTACGCCGCGTCCCCTTGAGTTTGCGGACGAGGTGGTGGCGGTCATCGAGTACCGCGACGGGAGCATCATCGATGTCGTCAGACGCGTTAAGGAATAGCCTTCTCGCCGCGCGGGATCGCCGCCAGGAGCTTTTGGACACCCTGTTCCCGACCCCGTTTTCCGCGACGGTGATGCTCTCCTTGAACCTCCCCGGGGCGGAGAAGACCGGCGCGCGGGCCGACCGGCTCTTCGCCTGGGGGGAACGGGCGCTTCTTGCCGCGATGAACGGGAGCGCCGCCGCGCGCGGTCATGACGCCCTCGGCCCCTTCGCGCTGTACCGCACAAGGCTTCTCGCCACCCAGGTGAAGCGCCTTGGGATCGCCCTCGAGGGGGCACACCCGGCGGGAAGGCTCCTCGACCTCGATGTCTACGATCACGCCGGCAACCAGATGGGGCGCGCGGACCTCGATGTCGCCCCCAGAAGCTGCCTCATCTGCCGCGAACCGGCGCTCGCCTGCATCCGCGCCGGGCGCCACTCGAGCGACGAGCTCGCGCGCGCGGCGAGGGCCCTGATCGATGCGCTCTGAGCTCACCCTTTTCTCGCGCAGCCTCGTGCGCGGCGCCTTTATGGAGCTCTACCTCACGCCAAAACCGGGGCTCGTCGACCTGAACGACTCCGGATCCCACCGCGACCTCTCCGTCCCCCTCATGGAAGCTTCCCTCTCCGTCGTCTCCGGGTACCTGCACCGGGTGAGCGCGTCGCTCGCCGCTGGGGAGGAACTCGCGCAGCAGGTGCGTCTGGGGGTGGAAGCCGAGCGGGCCATGCTGGAGGAAGCCGGCACCAACTGTCACCGGGGGTACATTTTTTTGAGCGGTCTGCTGCTCTGCGCGAGCGCACGCATCGGCCGCCGCGACGAGGCGGCGCTCGGCGCGGCGGTGGCGCGGCTTGCCGGGGAACTCTTCGATCCGGCGGACGACTCGGGGAGTAACGGCAGTCGGGCGCGCGGTGCCTACCGGGCCGAGGGGATCCGTGGCGAGGCGCTGCGCGGACTCCCGGCGCTTTTCGGTGAGGCGCTGCCCGCCTTCAGGCGCGAGATGGCAGCGGGCGGCAACCGGGGAAGCGCCACCTTCGCGATGCTGGGGCGGCTCATGGCGAGCGTCGAGGACACCACCGCCCTGCACCGTTGCGGGCGGCAAGGGCTGGAAACGGTGCGCAAAGACGGTGCGACTCTGGAGTGCCTGGTGGCGCAACGCGCCGACTTCATGGCCTTTCTCGCCGAAAGAAACGCCTACTACGTGAGCCGAAACCTTACCATGGGGGGCGTGGCCGACATGCTAGCGCTCTCCTTCGCCTGGCTGAGCCACACCGGAGAGCTTGAGTAGGGGGGGCGCTGCGGTTTGACAAGGCGTCGTTGGTAATCTTTAATATCGCCTATGGTCAAATCCGCCCTGCACCATATCGCGATGGCTCTTCTTCTCACTCCCGCCACGGCTACCCTGCCGGGGCCGGCTGCGGCGCTCCCCGATGCCGCGGGCGTCGCCCGCATCACTGCCGACCACCACTACGCCACCGATGTTCTCGCCGGAGCCGCCACCGTGCTCTTCTCCGGCTACCTCCTTCCGAGACTCCTGCACTACGCCCAACTGCGCCCTTCGGCCACAAAGACTGCGGGCGTCACCTCGCTTTTCAAAAAACTTTCGCTGCGCCCGCAGGTCACCGGCTCCGGCGCCGGCTTGAACTGCGAGCTGAGGTTTTAGCCGTGGCTCCCGGCGACGAGGCGGCAGTAAACGCGAGGGGGCCGTGGGAGGTGGCGCGGGCGCGCGCCGTCGCGACGCTGCTCGGGGGAAATCTGCGCGACGGCATGAGTATCCTCGACGTCGACTGCGGGGACGGATACCTCAGCAGGTCTCTCTGTTCGGTCTCGCCCGGCATTCGCGTCACCGCCGTGGTCAACGACCTTACCGAAGCGACGGTCGCGCGGCTGGTGCCGGCTCGGGGGGTGATCTACGTGCCGGACCTCCCCGCTGCGGGGAGGCGCTTCGAGCTTACCCTGCTGGTGGACGTGCTGGAGCGCGTCGAAGAGGACCGGCGTTTTCTCAAACGGCTGGTATGGCAGCACGTTGCGGCCGGGGGGCATGTCCTCATCACGGTGCCGGCCTTCCCGTCGCTCTTTAGCGGAAGGGACTGGTTCCTCGGTCGCTACCGGCGCTATCGCCTTAAGGAACTGAGGGAGGTCGCTGCAGCGTCCGGTCTCGCCGTCCTCTCATCGGGCTACCTCTTCGGCTCCCTCCTCATCCCGAAGTTCCTGATCGACCGGTGCACCAAATGGGAGGGGACGCGGGACCCGGGCGCTTCCCCCCTCGGCGGACTCGTAAGCAGGCTCCTCGCCTGTCTTTTGCAACTGGAGAACGCCATGATGATCGTTCTTGCCCGCACCGGCCTCGTCCTGCCCGGGGTGAGCGCTTGGGTCCTCTGCCGCAGCCGGGTTCCATCCAATTGACACATTGTTTTAATTTGACACGCCCATGCCCGATAACGTATACAGAATGGACAAAATTACCGGGGGTTACCGGGACGCGGTTGTTTCATGTCAGCAAACAGCCGGTCCGGGACCCACCACACGGGGGACGGAAACGTACATGCTGAATCTGAAACCGGAAGTCGTGGCCCAGCTCGAACGCGTGCTGAGCTCTGTAGAAATGTTACTCCCCAAGGCCGTGAAGGCGGTCAACTGGGAAACCTGCCACGCCGCTAACTGGCGTCGTCACTCCTTTTCGGGTTACCTCGAGGCGGTGAAGGTCACCGACCAGACGAAGCTCGACGACCTTCTCGGGTGCGAGAAGCAAAAGGAGATCATGGTCAGCAACACGCGCCAGTTCGTGAAGGGGCTCCCGGCCAACAACGCACTCCTTTGGGGCTCGCGCGGCACCGGCAAATCCTCCATGGTCAAGGCGCTCCTGAACGAATTCGCCGCTGAGGGGCTGCGCGTGATCCAGGTAGAGAAGGAGGACCTCATCTACCTCTCCGAGATTTTCAGTGCCGTCGAGGATCAACCCTACCGTTTCATCCTTTTGTGCGACGACCTCACCTTCGAGATCGGCGAACTCTCCTACAAGATGCTGAAAAGCGCCCTGGACGGCTCGGTTTACTGCGCGCCGGAAAACGTCCTCATTTACGTCACCTCGAACCGGCGCCACCTGCTCCCCCAATACAACACCGACCTGCTCGGCGGCAAATACGTGAACGGCGAGCTGCAGGAGAGCGAGGCGATGGAGGAGAAGGTCTCCCTCTCGGACCGCTTCGGCCTCTGGGTCGCCTTCCACGTCTTCACCCAGGACCGCTACCTTGACGCGGTGCGCCAGTGCGTCGAGCGCGAGGCTAAGAGCCGCAGCGTCACCATTCCCTGGAGCAAGGAGCTGGAGCTGGAAGCAATCCAGTGGTCACACGACAAGACCAAGCGCTGCGGCCGCACCGCGCTGCAGTTCTCCAAGAACTATGTCGGACACTACCTGCTCGACCAGCCCGGCGCCTGATCCCTCCCGAAAACCGTTAGGACCGGCGCGCTCACCTGCGGAGCGCGCCGTTTTTTTTGTTTGGCTTTCCTAAAATCCACCTCCCCCTTGCGAAAGTTCCCTTTCCGCCACGACTTCCGCCACATTTTTCATGTGGAAAGCGCGGTGCCCTTTCTAAGCTGTTACAATATTTCGGTCGGGAAAACCGACATAGGCTACTTAACCTATGCTTATAAGGTTATTACCTTGACAATTGACCGCGGAGTATATATATAAGAATTCGAATATATCTTAACGCAAAATAGTGACTATGCCCGCAAGGAGGTTTTCCGGGTGAATAGAAGGTTTGCACCGCTGCTCGCACTGCTCTTTTCCGTCCTGACGACGCCCGCCTTTGGTGAGGTGGTGACGTTGCAGCAGGCGGTAAAGCGCGCCCTGGAAAGCAACCATCTGCTCAAGGCCGCCTCGCTGGAGAGGGGGGCCGCGGAAGAGGGCGTTGCGGCGAGCCGTAGCCGTTACCTCCCTCGCGTGTCGCTGGAAAGCGGCGCGGTCCTCTCCAATACCCCGAGCACCGTTTTCATGATGAAGCTGGACGAAGCCCGCATCAGCCCCGCCAAGGACTTCGCCGCCGACACACTGAACAACCCCTCGCCGCGCGGCGACTTCAAAACCGCGGTGACGCTCGAGCAGCCGCTGCTCGATTTCGGCATCTCCAACGGGGTCGCAATGGCCGGCAAGGGGGCCGAGGCGGCGGCGCTGTCCGAAGAGGCACGGCGCGAGGAAATCGCCTTCCGCGTCTACATGGCCTACCTCGAAGTGCGCAAGGCCCAGGCCTACCGCGAGGTTGCGGAGCAGTCCGTCATCAACGCGCGCGAGCACGACCGGCTGGCGGCCTTACGCGAGAAGGACGGCATCGGCCTCAAATCGGAGCGCCTGCGCACGGCAACAGCCGTGGCCGAGGCGGAGCAGCGCGTGGTGGCTGCGAAAAACGGCCTGCTCATAGCGCGCATGCGGCTGAACCTCGTCGTTGGTGGTGCGCAGGGGGGGGCGCTGGACATCGGCGACATGCCGCGCATGGAGGAGCCGTCGCCGGAAATGGAGCAGTTGATCGCCCTCGCGCAAAAAAGCCGTCCCGACCTAAAGGCCGCCGAGAACGCGGTCGAGCGGGGCGAGCTCGCGGTGAAGCAGGCGAAAAACGCCTACCTCCCCACCCTCTATGCCCGCGGCAGCTACCAGTTGAACGACCGCGACATGCCGCTTGGCACCGACAAGGATTCGTGGAACGTCGGCGTCAACCTACGCTGGGAGCTCTTCGACGGCATGCGGCGCTCGCATGAGAAGACGCAGGCGGAGCTCTCCAAGAGAAGCGCCGCCGAGATGCTGGAAAACGAGCGGCGTGAAGTCGCGCTCCAGGTGACCGAGAGCGTGCTGCACCGCCAGGAGGCGATGCTCAAGCTTGAGAGCGCCCGTTCCGCGGTGCGGGACGCCGAGGAGAGCCGCCGCCTGGTGACGCTGCGTTTCGGTAACGGCCTCTCCCCGCTTGTCGAGGTGATGGATGCCGAGACCGCCCTGGACCGCGCCCGGGCAAACCTTGTCGAAGTTGAAAACGCCAGTTACGCCGCCACGGCAGAGGTCTATTTCCGTACCGGCGTCTTAATACAGGAGGTCATGCGATGAAAGCCTACCGGGCAGCCCTTTTTGCCCTTGCCATAGCAACAGGTTTCGGTTGCGGCGCGAAGAAGGAGCAGAGCGTCGCCCCCGCGGCACCACCCGTGGTGCAGGGAGCCACCGTGGTTACCGTGGCGGCCGAGGATCTGGCCGACGTCCAGGAGGCGGTCGGCACGGTGAAGGCACGCAACACCGCGCTCATAGCCGCGCGTATCGCCGGGAGCGTGAGCCGGGTGTACGTGAGGGAAGGGGAGCGGGTCGGTCGCGGCAAGCTTTTGGCCGCCATCGATGCGGTCGAGAGCGGAGCGGCGGCAGCGGGAGCGGTCTCAGGCGTCGAGGAGGCGGCACGCGCGCTCTCCGAGGCGCAGGCCCAGAAGCGGCTCGCCGATGTCACCTTCGAGCGCTACTCCCGCCTCGTCGCGGAGCAGGCGGTGACGCGCCAGGAGTTCGACACGAAAAAGACCGAGCAGGAGGTTGCCGCCCAAGGGGTGGCGCGGGCCGAGGCGAGGCTCGCCCAGGCGCGCCAGGGTGCGAGAGCCGCCGGTGCCGTCGCGGGTTACGGCAGGGTCACCTCCCCCATAGCCGGTGTGGTGGTCGCCAAGCAGGTCGAGGCGGGGCAGACCGTCTTCCCGGGGACGCCGCTTCTGACCGTTGAAGGTGACGACGGGTACCGTCTCGAGGTTTCCGCCCCGGAGACGCTGCTCGGCAAGGTTAAGGCAGGCGAGGAGCTTGGTATCGCGGTAGAGGGGGGGGCGGCGACCGGGCGCGTCTCCGAGGTGGTGCCCGTGGTCGATCCCGCGACGCGGACCTTCACCGTCAAGGTCGATCTTCCCTCCCATGGGCCTCGCTCCGGGAGCTACGGCAAGGCCTTTTTCAAGACCGGATCCAGGAAGGGGATTGCCGTTCCCGAGGCGGCCGTTGTGCAGCGCTCCTCGCTTACCTCGGTCTGGGTGGTGTCGCCCGATGGCTTCGCCCGCTTGCGTCTGGTGAAGCCCGGGCGCGCCCAAGGCGGTCGCGTCGAGATCCTTTCCGGCCTCGCCCCCGGTGAGAAGGTGGTCACCGCCGGGATAGAGAAGATGGTCGACGGCGCGAAGGTTCAGTAAACCTGGGCTGCTGGAGGTTCCCGAGTTCACCAGCCTGAGGCGCGCGACAGGCGCACACGACCTTTGGTGTGTATTGATTGGCAGTGGTTCGTCGTCATCCCCCTCCCTTGACGGGAGGGGGTTAGGGGGTGGGTGAGGCTGCCATGGACAAGACCGTCGCCAAAACCAGATCTCGCCTCCTGCGGAGCAACTGCACGCAGGCGGAAGCCAAGTTGTGGCACTTCCTCAGGCACAGTCAGATCGAGGGCATCAAGTTCCGTCGGCAGCAGGTCATAGAGAACTACATAGTCGATTTCGTCTCGTTTTCTCCAAAGCTGATAATAGAACTCGATGGCGGGCAGCATCAGGAACAAAGAAGCTATGATGCACGGCGCGATTCGTGTTTGCGCCGGAACGGCTTTACCGTACTGAGGTTCTGGGACCACGAAATCTTCAAGAACATCGAGGGGGTGCTGGAGGTGATCCGGGCTCGTTGCCTAGGCCATCTTCCCCCACCCCCCGCCCCCCTCCCGCAAGGGGAGGGGGAGTAGAACCGCAGCCCCTGACTCCTTCTCCGGAAGGGGAGCAGAAAGGTACCGCCATCATCGGAGATAGCATGAACAACCTGGGTTTCGCGGGGAAGATCGCCCGCGCCTTCATAGATTCCAAGCTGACGCCGCTCATCGTGGCCGCTTCGCTTTTGATCGGGCTCTACTCGGTCTTCGCGACGCCGCGCGAGGAAGAGCCGCAAATCAACGTCCCCATGGTGGACATCTACCTCCCCATGCCCGGCTCTTCTCCCAAGGAGGTCGAGGAGCGGGTGGTGACCACCTTCGAGAAGAAGATCTGGGAGATCAACGGGGTCGAGTACATCTACTCGGCAAGCCGCCAGGGGATGGGGATCATCACGGTCCGCTTCCTGGTCGGCGAGAGCATGGAAGACTCCCTCGTCAAGCTCTACAACAAGGTGATGAGCAACCGAAACCTCCTCCCGCCGGGCGCGGGGGAGCCGCTCGTGGTGTCGAAGTCGATCGACGACGTCCCGATCGTTTCGCTCACCCTCTGGTCGGACCGTTACGACCACCATGCCCTGAGAAAGGTGGCCCGCGAACTCTGCGACGACCTCCAGAAGGTGGAGAACGTGGCGCACTCGGAGATCAAGGGGGGACTTTCCCGCGAGCTCAAGGTCCGCCTGGACCCGGTGCGGCTCTCCTCCTACGGGCTCACCCCGCTTGCCGTCGCCTCGGCCCTCGAGAAGGGGAACGTCTCGCAGCGCGCGGGCTCGTTCGCCTCGGGTAACCGCGAGTACAGCCTGGAGGCGGGGGGCTTCATCTCCGACCCCGCCGACGCCGGAAGGCTCGTCGTCAGCGTGAAGGACGGTCGCCCGGTGTACCTCTCGGATGTCGCCACGATCACCGACGGGGTTCAGGAACCGAAGGACTACGTCTTCTTCGGGCTCGGCCCCGCGGCTGCGCAGAAACACCTGAAAGGCGGCGCGGCCGACTACCCGGCGGTCACCGTCTCCATCGCCAAGCGCAAGGGGGCGAACGCGACCTGGGTCGCCGAGGACCTCCTGAAGCGGGTCGAGTTCCAGAAGGGGAAATTGATCCCTTCCGAGATGCAGGTGACCGTCACCAGGAACTACGGCGAAACCGCCAAGGACAAGAACAACGAGCTCCTGTTCCACATGTTCTTGGCCGCGATCTCGGTAACTCTGCTGATCGCCGTCTTCATGGGATGGCGCGCCGGCGCCGTGGCGGCGATCGCGATTCCGGTCACCCTCGCGCTCACCATGTTCATTTTCAACCGGATCGGCTACACGCTGAACCGGATCACCCTGTTCGCACTCATCTTCTCGATCGGGATCCTCGTCGACGACGCCATCGTGGTGGTGGAGAACATCCACCGCTACTTCACCACGACGAAGTTCAAGCCGCTCGAGGCCGCGGTGCGGGCGGTGGACGAGATCGGCAACCCGACCATGCTGGCGACCCTCGCCGTCATCGCCTCCATCCTCCCGATGGGGTTCGTAGGGGGCCTCATGGGGCCGTACATGCGCCCGATCCCGGTCGGCGCGTCCATGGCCATGGTCTTCTCGCTTCTCATCGCCCTGACCGTCACGCCGTACTTCGCCTACCGCTTCATGAAGGGTGAATCGCATTACGGCACCGAGGCGCCGCCGGAAGAAAGCTGGATGACGGGCTTTTATCGCCGCATGATGGGGAGGCTTTTGCACGACAAGAAGGTGCGCTACGGCTTCCTCTCCACGGTGGTGATCCTGCTCCTCGTCTCCTGCTCGCTCATCTACTTCAAGGCGGTTACGGTGAAGATGCTGCCGTTTGACAACAAGAGCGAGCTGCAGCTCATCATCGACGCCCCGGAGGGAACGACGCTCGAGGACAACGCGCGCATGGTGGCCGAACTGGGCGACGCGCTCAGGAAGGTTCCCGAGGTGACCGACTTCCAGAGCTACGTGGGGACGAGCTCACCGTTCAACTTCAACGGCCTCGTGCGCCACTACTACCTGCGCCAGGGGCCGAACGTCGCCGAGATCCAGGTGAACCTGGAAGGGAAGGAGGCGCGCTCCGCCCAGTCGCACGACATCGCGAAGAGGATCCGTCCGACGCTCAAGGCGATCACCGACCGCTACGGCGCGCGCCTCAAGGTGGCAGAGATCCCGCCGGGACCGCCGGTCCTCTCGACGCTCGTCGCCGAGGTGTACGGGCCGGACCAGAAAACCCGCGTAGACATCGCGAAGAAGATCCGGGACATCTTCAAAAACACCGCCGGGGTCGTCGACGTCGACTGGTACCAGGAGGACGACCAACCCACGCTGCGCTTTGAGGTGGACCGTGAGAAGGCGGCACTCTCCGGGGTGGACGCGGCCCAGGTGGTACAGACCCTGAAACTCGCCGTGGGCGGGACCGACGTGGGGATCATGCACGTGCCGCAGGAGAAGGAACCTGTGCGCATCAACCTGCGCCTGCCGGTCGGCTCCCGAAGCGACGTCTCCTCGCTCTCCTCCATCTATGTCGCGGGTAGCAAGGGTAACGTCCCTCTTTCCGAGCTGGTCCGCGTGGTGCGCGGGGTGGAGGAAAAATCGCTCTACCGCAAGAACATGAAGAGCGTGGTGTACGTGATAGGCGACGTGGCCGGGGTGATCGAGGCGCCGGTGTACGCCATCCTCAAGATGCACAAGGACATCGACAACATAGCGCTTCCCGGCGGCTACCACATCGAGCAGCGCGCTGCGACGCAGCCCTGGAGCGAGGAGCGCCCCGGCATCAAGTGGGACGGCGAGTGGCACATCACCTACGAGGTATTCCGCGACCTGGGCGCCGCCTTCGCCGCGGTCATGGTGCTCATCTACGTCTTGGTGGTGGCCTGGTTCAAGGACTTCACCACGCCGCTTGTGATCATGGCGCCGATCCCGCTCACCCTGATCGGCATCCTGCCCGGACACGCCATCATGGGGGCTTTCTTCACGGCGACCAGTATGATAGGCTTCATCGCCCTGGCCGGCATCATCGTGCGAAACTCCATCATCCTCATCGATTTCGCCGAGCTGCGGCGCCGCGAGGGGATGCCGCTGGACGAGGCGATCATCGATGCCGGCGCGGTCCGCTTCCGTCCCATGCTGCTCACCGCCGCCGCCGTTGTGGTGGGGAGCTTCGTCATCCTGTTCGACCCGATTTTCCAGGGGCTCGCCCTCGCCATGATGTGCGGCGAGATCGCCTCGACGACACTTTCCAGGATCACCATTCCGATCCTTTACTTCATGGTGCAGTCCTGGAAGGAAAAACATCAAAAAAAGCTTGCAGCTTAGGAGGTTGTAGTGTTTTGGCTTAAAAAGAACGTTGCTGAGGATGTGGAAGGCGCATCCGTTGCGGAAAAGGTCTCCACCGAGGCCGAAGGGTTCTACCGTTCCGGCAAGATGCATTGCGCCGAGGCGGTGCTCGCTTCGGTGAAAAATGAATTTCTCCCCAATGCTGGGGACGAACTGGTGCATCTGGCTTCCGGTTTCGGCGGCGGCTCCGGGGCGGGATGCATCTGCGGCGCGGTGGCCGGCGGGACCATGGCCATAGGCCTCGTGGTCAAGGACCGGAAGCTTTCCGCCGCGCTCACGAAGGAGTTGCACCACTGGTTCAAGGAGCAGTACCGGGTCACCTGCTGCAAGGCCCTCACCGCCAACGGCAAGAAGCGCTGCGTCGAATTCACCGCCAACACCGCCGGCAAGGTTGCGGAACTCTTGCAGAAGAAGTGACCGGACAAGGAGGTTGTATGTACATCGACAGACTGCTTAGACTCATCGCCGGCACCTTCACCCTGATCTCCCTGGCGCTGGCCCATTACCACGATCCGCGCTGGCTCTGGTTTACCGCTTTCATAGGCCTCAACCTTTTGCAGTCGGGTTTCACCAACTGGTGCCCGATGATGACCATCCTGGACAAGCTTGGCGTCCCGAAGCTCCCTCCCAGGGAGTGCGGTAAATGATCTGCCGCATCAAGGTCCTTTGCGACAACACCGCCGGTGCACTCTCCGGCACGCTGGGCGAACACGGTTTCGCCGCGTTGGTGCAGGCGGGGGACCGCTCCCTTCTCTTCGACACCGGGGCGGGGCACACGCTTTTGCACAATGCCCAGCGCATGAACGTCGACCTGAAGGGGATCGACCAGGTCGTGCTGTCGCACGGGCACTGGGACCACGCAGGCGGTCTCTGGCCGCTTCTGCAGGTTGCCGGCCCGAAAAGGATCCTCGCCCACCCCGGCATCTTCACCCGGCGCTACTCCGTGCGCGAAGGGACCGCCCGCTCGGTGGGGGTACCCTACTCCGAGGAATTCCTGGCCGGTCTCGGGGCCGTCTTCTCCTACAGCGACGCATTCCGCGAGGTGATGCCCGGCGTCTTCCTGACCGGCGAGGTGCCGCGCAGGACCGTTTTCGAGGAAGGTGACGCGGGGCTTTTCTGCGACGAGGCGGGGTGCGAGAGGGACGAGATCCGGGACGACCAGTCGCTCGTCGTCGTGACCGGCAAGGGGCTTTTGATCCTCCTCGGGTGCTGCCATGCCGGGATGATCAACACCATCGAGCATGCCCGTGAGAAGACTGGGGTGGACCGGGTCTACGGGGTCGTGGGAGGGTGCCACCTGGCCTTCTCCTCCCAGCCGCAGGTCGATCAGACCATAAAGGCGCTCAAGAAGTACGGACTGAAGAAGATCTGCCCGGGGCACTGCACCGGGTTTCACGCGGCGGCCCGGCTCGCCCAGGCTTTCCCGGCGGGGTTCAAGCCGATGCAGGTGGGGTACGTGCTCGAAGCAGAATAGATGAATTTATAAGTGAGGATTATTGATGAGACTGTTTGCCGTTTTGATTGCCGTAGTCGTACTAACAGCTTCCCTCTCCCAGGCCGTAGGGCTTGCCAACGTGACCTCGAAGCAGGCTCAGGCCGTGATGTCGAAGAACAAGAAGATGTTCCTGCTCGACGTGCGCACCCCGGACGAGTTCCGTCAGGCGCACCTGAAAGGTTCCGTGCTGATCCCGTTGGGCGAGCTGAACCGCAGGGTGCAGGAGATCCCGCGTGACCGGCCGGTGCTCGTGTATTGCGCCGTGGGCGCCCGCTCCGCCACCGCCGCGAGCTTTCTCGCCTCCAAAGGTTACCGCGAGGTCTACAACATGACCGACGGCATCGTCGGCTGGTACCAGAACGGTCTGCCGCTGCAGTTGGGCGGCAAGTAGTTTTCCCCCTCCCGGGCCCTCCCCCGCCTATGTCACCGCAAGGCTGCGGTCCGCAGGCGGGGGAGGGGACGCCGTCGCCTGCTACGCCTTAGCCGCCGTCGGCGCCACACCCACAGCTAAGCCCACCCCACACCCCACACCCGCCACACCCGCCACGCCACCCACGCCACCCACGCGTCGGCCAGCACTGTCCCGCAGTCGGCAAGCCCCTACCAGCATCGACCAGTCGGACCAGTCGGACCAGTCGGACCAGTCGGACCAGTCGGACCAGTCGGCGGCCGAACCTCCTCCCCAAACTCTGGTAAACTTTTGCGGTCCTTTTGGCTCAAGGTATGCAGACAGGTTCCGATAAGCCCAAGCAGGGCCTACGCCCATGGTGGAGGTAGCATGCAGGAGCAACTTGAAAACATAAACGCTTCCCTGCTTGAGGAGATCGATTCGGGGGTGGTCTACCTGGACGCCGGCGGGAAAGTGCTGCTCATGAACCGCCGGGCGGAGGAGATCCTCCACATCGGCCGCGCCGAGGTGGTCGGCAAAAGGGTGGACATGCTGCCGCTTCGGACGCCGGTCTACCGCGTGCTCAGCGAGAACGTGCAGGACGAGCCGGTGGAGGTGAGCATCGACGGCGCCGTGATCCAGGTCCGCTCCTCCAAGCTTCCCGGCGACACCCCGGGCGAACTCTTCCAACTGCGCGACATCAGCGCGGACAAGAAGGAGAAGCGCCAGCGCGAGGAGTTCGTGGCGATGATGACCCACGACCTCAAGTCGCCCCTCACCGTGATCATGGGGTACATGCAGGCGCTCATCGGGGAGATGCCCACCAAGATGGACCCCTCGCTGCACCTGTTCGTGAAGGAGATGGACAAGAGCGCGGCGAAGATGCTCTCCATGATCGACGACGTCCTTGACGCCTACCGCCTGGAGGCGGGCCTTTTGCAGATAGACCGCCAGCCCACCGACACCCGGGCCCTCCTCGAGGGGTGCTGCCGCGACGGAGAACAGGAGGCTGCGGTGCATGGTTCCTACTTCCTGCACGACCTCTGTGACGGAATCCCGACACTCGATCTTGACGCGAAGCAGATCGCCAGGGTCTTCGCCAATCTGATCGGCAACGCGGTGAAGTTCACCCCGCGCCGCGGCACCATCAGCGTCAGCACCACGGTCGAGGACGACCGCCTGCTCGTGGAGGTCGCCGACACCGGCATCGGCATCCCGGAAAACGAGCTGCCGCGCGTCTTCAACAAGTACTTCCGCTCCTCGGCGGCCCGCGGCTTCAAGGGGACCGGCCTGGGGCTCACCATCAGCAAGGCGATCGTCGAAGCACACGGCGGCAGCATCCGTGTCGAGAGCACCGCCGGCAAAGGGAGCCGCTTCACCGTCTTGTTGCCGCTCAAGGGGGAGCGCACCACCTTCAGGCGCCAATTTAAAGGTTAAAGTTTCCAGCGATGACGGCCGATTAGGCACTCATCGGCCGTAAATGAAAGGCCATGCGGGCCAAACCGCAGCAGCAAAATAAAGCCGCCGTGTGCGCGCATAGATAACAGCCAAGGAGGATAACAGCATGGGCAACGTATTGATAGTGGACGATTCCTCGACCATGAGAAAGATCATTTCCCGCAGCCTGCGCCAGGCGGGGCTTCCGGTAGACGACATCTACGAGGCCGGCGACGGCATCGAGGCGCTCTCCGCCATGGAAGGCAAAACCATCGACCTGATCCTGTCCGATATCAACATGCCGAACATGGACGGGCTCGAATTTATCAAGTGTGTCAGGGGCAAGGGAGTGAACACCCCGATCGTCATGATCACCACCGAGGGTGGCGAGGACATCCTCAAGGAAGCGATCAGCAACGGCGCCAGCGACAGCATCAAAAAGCCGTTCACGCCAGACCAGTTAAACGAGAAGCTCGGAGGACTTTTATGATGTCCCTCAACCAGGAAATCGCTACCGCGACACACCTGCAGGAGGCGGACCTGGCCACTTACGTCATCAACGCCACCAAAGAGGTGTTCGAGACCATGGTGATGATGGCCCTTGAGGATAGCTATCCCCTGAAGGAGCCCGTCACCTCCTTTCACTGCTCGGTCACCGGCATGGTCGGCCTGGCAGGGACCTACACCGGCATCCTCTCCATCCACTGCCCGCAGCACCTGGCACTCAGGATCACCTCGAACATGCTCGGGATGGACGTGGACGAGGTGGGGGAGGACGTGAACGATGCCCTGGGCGAGATCGCGAACATGCTCGGCGGTTACGTGAAGCAGATCCTCTCCAAGGGGGGGCTCGACATCAACCTCTCCATCCCGACGGTCATCTCCGGAGAGGACTATACGGTCAACTCGATGGCCGACAGCGACTGCGTCATCATCCCCTTCACCAACGAGGGTGACCGGTTCCTTGTAGGGCTCAAACTCAGGAAGGAAGTCTAGGCGGTAGATTCAATGGCCGGATTCGAAAAACTACAATCGATGCTGGATGCCGCGATGAAACAGGCGGGCGAAGAGAGCGGCATGCTCTTAGGCCAGGCCATGTCCGTGGCGGCTTCCGATGTCCTGAACACCAACCGCAAGAGCTACCTAGGTGACGAGGACAACCCGATCTACGTGGTCGGGGTGGAGTCGCGCGAGGCGTATCCGGGCTTCTTCTACCTCCTCTTCTCGCTGGGCGACACCATCGTGATGAGCTCCATCCTCCTCGGAATCCCGGGGCCCAGGATCCAGGAGAAACGCAGGCTTTCCATCCAGGAACCGGACGACGTGGACGCCTTCGGCGAGATCGCCAACCAGATCATCGGCTCCTTCAACTCGGTGTTCCAGCCGAACCTCCCCGACAAGGTGCACCTGAAGCTCCTTCCGCCGCAGAAGTACGTGCCGGGGACCGACCCCCTCACCGACGACGTCCCCTTCCCGGACGGTGAATACCTGATGTACCGTGCCCCCCTGCAGATCGAGGGGCATGAGATGAACATGGTGGACATCTTGATCCCGCACCCGCTGGCGAACCTGTTCGATCCGCAGCCGGAAGAGGCGGCGGTCGAGGCGGCCGCGCCCGAGGCTGAGGCGGCGGTCGAGGAGGCGGCTCACGTGGCCTCCATCCTGGTGCTCGGGGACGACGACGGGCGCCGGGAGTTGGTGGAAGGGCTTTCCGACAGTGGCATGAACCTCATCGATGCCCCCCTCGGGGCCGATCTGCCGGGCCTCTTCGCCCAGGGGGAGGTGAGGGTCGCCTTCATCTCGCTCAAAAACATCACCGACCGCGACCTCGCCATCTGCAAGCGGGTGGTGCCGCTCGTGGACCGAAGCGGCGGCGCCGTGCTCCTTTGCGCCCACGAATGGACCAGGACCGCGGTCCTCAAAGCGCTCAAGGCGGGCGTGAAGGGTGTGGTGATGCCCCCCTTCGAGCCGCACGAGCTCACCGAGAAGGTGGCGAAATTCCTGCACTGAGACACGAGTCAAAAAAACATCCCCCGCCGCAGTTTTTTTGACTGGCGCGGCGCGCCGAACCCCCTTTCGGCGCCGCCGGAAAAATCTCCCCAGATAAAACCGTGCAGTATCGGCAGCTTAGCGTGTCGGTGCGTCGCGCACTGCTACGGCATGCCTTTTGCCATGCACTTCTCCTATGATCCGCTTCCCGCGCAAAACCAGACCGTGGCTCCTCCTGGGGCTCGTCATGACGCTCTTCGCCTGCGCGCTCCCGACGGGCGCCTTCGCACAGCAGCAAAATCGACTGCTGCGCATCGCCGTATATCCCCACCAAGGGTTCACCAGGGTCAGCCTCTCTTTCCTCTCTCCACCGGATTACACGCTGCGCGTCCTCCCCGGGCGGGTCCGGCTCGAGGTGCGCGATGCCGACGCCCCGAGCTTCAAAAAGCTGCGCAACCTGAACGACCGTCTCATCGCCGGGGTCAACGCCTCCGAGACGCGCGGCGTACTGAACGTCTCGGTCCCGATGCGCGTGGCCGATGCCACGGCGCAGGCGGTCTCCTGCGCCAACCCGAGCGTCCTTTCCATTGACATTGGGCCGGCGATGAAGCGCGTGAATCCGGTGGACATAGCACCGGGGCGCGAGCCGATTCTCTCCGGCACCGAACGCTTCGTGCGCGATTTCGATGCCGAGCCGGGCGGGGTTCCCTTCTCCCCGACGGACGGGAAACTTCTGAAAGAACTCCTCCCCGAGGGGGAGGCGCTTTTGTTCCAGCAGGGGGAAAGCCTCCTGTACCGGGACCGCGCCGAGGAAGCGGTTAACGTCTTCGCCATGTTCGACAAGAAGGGGGACCGCGTGAAGGCGCTCGCCTCTTTCCGCTTGGGCGAGGCATACGAGAAGCTTGGACGGCACCAGGAGGCGCTTGCCTCCTTCCGCAATGCCGAAGCCCTCTGGCCCGGGTACCTGAACCAGGCGCCCGAGCTCATGCAGCCCTACTCCGACGCTCTAGCACGCACCGGCGACTTCCCCGGTGCGAGGAGGATGCTGCTGCACCTGATGGACCGCTACATCGGCACTCCGTACCAGGCCGAACTTTTGAACCGGCTCGCCGACCTGATCGAACGCAACGGACAGAAGGAGGCGGCGCTCGCCATGTACCGCAGCGTCGTTATGTACGCGCATGGGAGCGCCGCCGCGGGTAGGGCGCGCTTAAAGCTTGCCGACCGGGCGCTCTTCTCAATCTCACGCGACCGGTACCGGCAGCTCCTCACCAAGTACCAGGCCATCTACGGTGAGCCCGGGGACCCCTCCTCCCGTGACGAGGCGCTCTTCAAGATGTCGCTGCTGCTGGCGCTCTACGCCCCCCCGAAGGATGCGCTCGAAGCGGCGGTGACCTACAACCGGCGCTACCCCCGCGGCATCTTCTCCACCGTCCTCAGCAAGATGCGCGAGGAGATCCTGTTCCCCGTCTACCAGGAGGCCGCCGCGGCCGGCAACGACGACGCGCTCGTGCACCTCGCCATGGACAACCGCGAGTACCTCTCCCGCTGCTTCGGCGACGCCGGCTTCGCGCCGCGGCTCTCCCAGGCCTTCGAGAAGACCGGGAAGACGGCGCAGGAGCTGGAGCTCTTCAACTACCTTGACGGAAAGAACTGGGCGGCTTCGAGCGCCCCCTTCATGCTTTCGCGCATGGTGGACGACGCGGTCGTTTTAGGGAACGCGCCGCTGGCCGAGTCGACCGCGCGCGGCTTCCTCGGACGCTACCCGCGCGACCCCAATCTCGGTAAGGTGCGGGAGCAGCTCGGGCGGCTCGCCTTCGAGAAGGGGGACCTCCCCGGGGCGGCGGCGCAGTTAGCCTTCCTGAAGGCGCCAAAGGCCAAGGCCTCTCTCCCCGACAGCGAGTACTACCTCGGCAAGGCGCTGCAGGCCGCCAAAGACCACGGCGGCGCGGTGCGCAGTCTCATCCGTTTCACGACGGGCGCGAAAAGCGGCAATCCCCTTCTCCCGGACGCCTACTACAACCTCGCCGTCGAGCTCGCCGAGGTGAAGGACTACCCGCACGCCCTCGCGGCCTGCCAGGTTGGCGCCAGCGTCGCCGGCGGGGAAATGGTGGGTCAGTTCCTGTTCAAGGCCGGGGAGCTGCAGTTAAAGCTCGGGGCGGTGCGCGAGGCGAAGGCGAGCTGGGAGAAAGCGACCGGCATGGGCGGGACCTGGGGCAAGCTGGCCGGCGAGGCGTTGAACGACCTCAACTGGCGCATGAAGATCGCCGGAGAACTTCCCTGACGCTGTCAGAAATATGACTTTGTCGTTGTCGGCGCGTGCAAGCTGCCGATAACACAGACCTGTCGCGCTGGTACGGCTTTTGCTGCTGCAGCTTGGCGACAAGGAGGAAGCACATGCCTGTACAAGGAATTTTCGGGACGACCGTTGAACTTCTGGGGAAGACCCTGGACCTCAGGGCTAAACGGCAGACGATGATCTCGTCGAACCTCGCCAACGTGGAAACCCCCGGCTATACGCCCACCGACGTCTCTTTCGAGAGCCAGTTGAAGAGCGCCCTCAAGGGAGGGGCGAAGGAGAGCGGGGTCACCAACCCGCGCCACATCCCGCTCAAGGGGCGCGCCGCGTCGCTTGAGAGGGTACAAGGGGACGTGGTCGAGGTCGACACGCGCACCACGGGCCCGGACGGCAACGGTGTAGAGATGGAGACCGAGATGGGGCGTCTGGCCGAGAACCAGATCATGTACAACGCCAGTGTGCAGCTCCTCGGCAAGAAGTTCGATGAGTTGAAGCAGGCGATAAGGGGTACCTTATAATGGACTTTTTCACCTCGATGGACATCAGTGCCTCGGCCCTGGCCGCCGAACGCACCAGGATGAACCTCATCTCCTCCAACCTGGCCAACGTCAATTCCACCAGGACCGCGGAAGGTGGCCCGTATCGGCGCAAGGACGCGGTCTTCACCGCCACTCCGCTCAAGGAGGCCGGCTCCTTCGGCGCAGCACTCTCCCGTGCCAACGACGCCCGCAGCGTCCAGGTGACCCAGGTAAACGAGGACCAGCGCCCCCCGAGGCTGCAGTACGAGCCGGGGCACCCGGACGCGGACCCGAACGGGTACGTGGCTTATCCCAACATCAACGTCGTCGAGGAGATGGCGGACATGATCACCGCAAGCCGCAGCTACGAGGCGAACATCACCGCGACCAACGCGGCGAAGAGCATGGCTCTTAAGACGCTCGATCTGCTGCGCTAGCGAGGAGGTAATCAATGGCAATGGAAATTTCGGCACTCACCAAGGTAGACGGCCTCTCGCAGGCGTTTCCCGCCAAAGAGGCGCAGGCCACCCAGGCCAACCCCACCGTCGGCTTCGGCACGTTCCTCGATGAGATGGTTTCCAAGGTGAACGAGCAGCAGGCGACCGCCGATAAGTCGATCCAGGCGATGGCGACCGGCGAGGGGAAAGGGCTGCACGAGGTCATGCTCGCGGTGGAAAAGGCGAACATCTCCTTCCAGCTCCTGACGCAGGTGCGCAACAAGGCGGTCGAGGCGTACCAGGAGATCATGAGGATGCCGGTATAACCTGCATAACTTGGAGACACCATGCCGGAAGGGCTTAAAAAATTGTTGGAACCTTTTCTCGCTCTGTCGACCGGGAAGCGGCTCGTCGTCGGGGGGGTGGCGCTCGTCTCGCTCCTCGCGTTCGCGGCGCTCATCACCGTGGCGAACAAGACGGACTACCGTCCGCTCTTCGCCAACCTGACGAGCGAGGATGCCGGCGAGATCGTCAAAAAATTGAAAGAGCAGAAGGTGCCGTACCAGATCACCGACGACGGCAAGGCGATCATGGTCCCCTCGGACAAGGTCTACGACCTGAGGCTCTCCATGGCGAGCGATGGACTCCCCCAGGGAGGCGGGGTAGGGTACGAGATCTTCGACCGCAAGAACTTCGGCATGACCGAGTTCGTGCAGAAGCTCAACTACCAGCGCGCCCTGCAGGGTGAGCTCTCGCGCACCATCGCCCAGATCGCCGGGGTCGAGTCGGCCCGCGTGCACCTCGCCATCCCGGAGAAGACGCTCTTCAAGGACGCCGAGAAACCGGCCACCGCCTCGGTCGTGCTTAAGATGAAGTCGAACCGCGGCCTCAGGGATGCCGAGGTGCAGGGGATCGTGCACCTGGTCGCCTCCTCCATAGAGGGGATGGACCCCGAGCAGGTGACCGTTCTGGACAGCCGCGGTAAGATGCTCTCCGGCAACACCGCCTCCGACCCCGCCAGCAAGCTGACCGGATCGCGCCAGGAAACCCAGAGGAACTTCGAGAAGACCCAGGAAGACAAGCTGCAGAGCCTTCTGGACCGCGTAGTCGGCTCCGGCAAGTGCGTGGCCCGCGTCACCGCGTCCTTCGACTTCAAGCAGGTCGAGAAGTACGAGGAGCGCTACGACCCCGAGTCCGCAGCGGTCAGAAGCGAGCAGAGAAGCGAGGAGAAGGGGGGCACGACCACCACCGCGAGCGGCGTCCCGGGAGCGCAGACCAACCTCGGGCGCACCGCGCCGGGCGCCGCGGGGCAAAGCGGCGGCGGTTCCAAGACGGACGAGACCCTTAACTACGAAGTGAGCCGCTCCACGGCCCGCATCATCGAGCCGGTGGGGGCGCTTTCCAAGGTGTCGATCGCCGTGCTGGTGGACGGCAAGTACGACCTCCCCGTCGGCGCCAAGCCCGGGGCGACCCCGAAATACCAACCGCGCACCCCGGACGAGATGCAGAAGATCGAGGCGCTGGTGAAGAGCGCGGTCGGCTTCAACGCCGAGCGCGGCGACCAGGTGACCGTGGCCAACATCCCCTTCCAGGAGACCGGCGAGGGCGCGGGTGAGAAACCCCAGTGGTACGACGCCCCCATCGTGCAGGCCCTGATCAAAAACGGCCTGATCGGGCTCGGTTTCCTCGCCCTGATCCTGTTCGTGATCCGCCCGCTTCTGAAGACGCTCAAGGTGGAGAAGAAGCCCGCTTCCTCCTTCATGCCGATCCAGGACGACGCCGAGCAGGCGCACATGCTCGAGATGCAGAAGCTTGCCCAGGAGAAGATGCGGGTCACCCAGATCGAGCTGGTGGAGAAGGTCAAGCAGGACCCCTACCAGGCCGCCCAGATCCTGCAGAACTGGCTGACGCGCAAGGACTAGATGAAATCCACGACCCCTAGAGGTGCAGCATGACCGGAGCCGAAAAGGCCGCCATACTCCTTTTATATCTGGGCCCCGAGGCGACCGCCAAGGTCTTCGGCCACATGGACGACGGCGACATAAAGAGGATCAGCCAGAGCATGTCGAAACTTGGCCACGTGCCGCGCGAGGAGATCGCGTCGGTGGTGGAGGAGTTCACCGACATCACGAACCCCGAGACCGGCTTCTTCTCCCAGGGGGAGGAGTTCGTCAAGAAGATCCTCGAGAAGGCGCTCGGCCCCTTGCGCGCCGAGACCCTGTTGCAGGAGATCCGCACCTCCGGCATCGGCGACATGGCCGACCTCCTCTCCACCATGGACCCCCGCACCATCGCGAACTTCTTTTCCCAGGAGCACCCGCAGACCATCGCCGTGGTGCTCGCCAAGCTGAAACCTAAGCAGACCAGCGAGATCATCTCGCTCCTGCCGCAGGAGCTGCAGGCCGAGGTGGTGATCAGGATCGCCGAGGTCGACCAGGTCTCCCCCGAGATCCTCGCCGAGATCGACGAGGTGATCCGGGTGGAGCTGACCGCCCTGGGCGGCGTGCAGCGCTTCAAGGTGGGGGGCGTCGAGAAGGTGGTCGACATGTTCGCGCATCTCGACAGAAGCCGCGAGAAGAAGATCCTGGACAAACTCGATACCATGAACCCGCCTCTGGCCGAGGTGATCAGGAAGCACCTCTTCACCTTCGAGGACATTTTCAAGCTGGACGATCGCGCCATCCAGTCCATCATGCGCGAGGTCTCCAACGATACCCTGACCCTCGCCATGAAGACTTCGCCGGACGAGGTGAAGGACAAGATATTCCGCAACATCTCCAGCCGTGCGGCGGAGATGATCAAGGAGGACCTGGAGGTCATGGGGCCGGTACGCCTCTCCGACGTGGAGAAGGCGCAGAGCGAGATCATCAAGATCGTCCGGAAGATGGAGGAGGAAGGGAAGGTGGTCATCGCCGGACGCGGGGCGGAAGATGTCCTCGTCTAAGATCATCAGGAAGGGGCTCGAGTCCCAGACCTTCATCCTGGAGCCGCTCGGCAACGAGCTGGTCCCCCCCCCGGGGCAGGACGTGTTCCGCCAGGTTTCCCTGGCCGGCGAGGAGCCGCTGCCGGCCAAGGAAGAGGAACCGGAGGTTCCCCCCGTCATGGTCCCCGAGGAGGATGCGCTCAGGAGGATCCAGCAGGCGCACGCGGAAGGGATGAAGAAGGGGAAGCAGCAGGCCGAGGAGGATCTTGCCAAGGTGAGCGAGGCGATGGCCCAGGCCCTCCTCGCCACCGGTGCGGTGCGCGGCCAGCTCATGCACGAGGCGGAGGAGGACCTCCTGAAGCTCTCGGCGATGATCGCCCGCAAGGTGATGATGCGTGAGCTCACCATCGATCCGGGGCTGATCGCGAACCTCGTGCACGGCGCGGTGGAGCTTGCCGCCGACGAGGGGGAGATCGTGGTCCGGCTGAATCCGGAGGAGTACCAGGTGGTGGCCTACTCGCCCCAGTTCCAGGCACTCACCCGGGACCGCAAGAAGATAGTCCTGCGTGAGGACCCGACGCTTGGCCCCGCCGCGTGCGTGGTGGAGACGGTGCGCGGCAACATAGACGCCGGCTTCGACGCCCAGCTCGAGGAGATCATGCGCCGGCTTTCCGAGGAGAGAAACGCGCGGCGGGAGGATGAAAACGGTGGGGATTGATCTTGCACGCTACCTACCGGTGGTCGAGGCGGCCAAGCCGGTGCGCTTCAACGGAAAGGTGACCCAGGTGGTGGGGCTCGTGATCGAGGGGTTTTGCCCGGAGACCGCGGTCGGCAGCGTCTGCGAGGTGCACTCCGAGGGGCACGTGCCGATTCCCGCCGAGGTGGTCGGCTTCCGCGAGAACAAGACCCTGCTCATGCCGCTTGGCGAGCTGAGGGGGGTGGGGCTTGGCAGCGTCATCTCGGTCCGGCGCGAGAAGGCGGCCCTGGGGGTGGGACCTGCCCTTCTGGGGCGGGTCATCGACGGTCTCGGCGACCCCATCGACGACAAGGGGCCCATCGAGACGGTGGACGAGTACCCGATCTACGCACTGCCGGTGAACCCGATGAAGCGCCGCCCGATCAGGAAGCCCTTGAACCTCGGCATCCGCGCCATCAACGGCCTTTTGACCTGTGGCGAGGGGCAGAGGGTCGGCATCATGGCGGGCTCCGGCGTCGGCAAGTCGACCCTTCTCGGCATGATCGCCCGCTACACCGAGGCGGACGTCAACGTGATCGCCCTGATCGGCGAGCGCGGCCGCGAGCTGCGCGAGTTCATCGAGAAGGACCTGCAGGCGGAGGGGCTCAGAAAATCGGTGGTCGTGGTGGCAACGAGCGATCAGCCGCCCCTGGTGCGCATGCGCGGCGCCTACATAGCGACCACCATCGCCGAGTATTTCCAGGCGCAGGGGAAGAAGGTGCTCCTCATGATGGACTCCGCCACCCGTTTCGCCATGGCGATGCGCGAGGTGGGTCTTGCCATCGGCGAGCCCCCGACCACCAAGGGGTACACCCCGAGCGTCTTCGCCGCGCTCCCGAGGCTTCTGGAGCGGACCGGCAACTTCCAGGGGGGTAGCATCACCGGCCTATACACCGTCCTCGTCGAGGGGGACGACTTCAACGAGCCGATCTCCGACGCGATGCGCAGTATCCTCGACGGGCACATCATCCTCACCCGCGAGCTTGCCGCTCGCAACATCTACCCACCGATCGACCTCTTAAACAGCGCGAGCCGTGTCATGAGCGATGTGACCACGAGGGAACACCGGGCGCTTGCCGGGCAGTTCAAGGAGACCCTGGCGACCTATCGGCAGGCCGAGGACATGATCAACATCGGCGCCTACAAGGCGGGGAGCAACCCGAAGATCGACACGGCGGTGGCGAGGATGGACCGGATGGTCGCGTATCTGAAGCAGGACGTGGCCGACGAGGTGAATTTCGAGGAATCGATCGAGGCGCTCGCGAGGATCTTTGAGTAGCACGCTTTATGCAGCATGCTCTGCGGCCCCGGCCGCGTGCCGGGATTTTGACACGCTGCCCTCAGCAGTCTCAGGAAATAGTTGAACGCCAAATGGGTGGGCTGAACACACCCCGCGGCGCTTGCCCACCGTAGCCTTGGCGAAGGTGGGTAGCCTTGGCGGAGGTGGGAGGAAAGACCATGGCAGGACAGGAATTCAGACTCGAACAGGTGCTCAAGTTCCGCAAGGAAGTGGAGAAGATGCACCAGTTGGAACTCGCTGCGGCGAAGCAGCAGCACGAGAACGCCAGGGATCGGCTGAAAAACGAAAAGGCCATGATGGAGCAGCGGGAAAAGGAATGCGCCGAGCGCCAGATGAACGGCATCGAGGCGAAGGACCTGCAGCTATACGGTGACTTCTCCAGACGCAAGAGCCAGGAAATCCTGCAGTTGCGGGAGAGCCTGGTGGTTCTCGAGAAGGCGGTGCAGGAAAAGCGCGAGGCCCTTTTGGCCGCGGCGAAGGAAAAGAAGGCCCTTGAGGTTTTCAAGGAGAAGAAGATGCGGGACCTGAGGATGGAACAGCAGAACCGGGAACGCGCCTTCCTGGACGAGATCGCGGTCCAGGGGAGGGGGCGTAAGTGAAAGGGGTGTTACGGACCGCCGCCGTCGCGCTCGTCGCGCTGCCGCTTTTAAGCGGTGGTGGGGAAGGGCCATCGGTGCAGGCGGCCGAGGTGAAGAACGCTCCCCGCTCCGCGGCTTCCACCGAGGCCGCGGCACTCGAGGCGAAACGGCAGCAGCTGGCACAGAAGGAAGCGGCGCTGAACGCGAAGGAGGCCGAGCTGAACCGCCTCTCCGCCAAGCTCGACGCCCGGGTCGCAGAACTGAACGCGGCCAAGAAGGGGCTTGAGGAGTCGCTCACCGCGAAGAACAAGCAGGACGACGAGCGCTACAAGAAAATGATCAAGATCTACAAGGGGTTGAAGCCGGAGGATGCGGGTAACCTGCTCAACAAACTGAACGAGAAGATGGTGATCCAGATGCTGAACCAGATGGATCAAAAGACCGCCGTCAAGCTCATCCCCTTCATCAGCCAGCCGCGGGTCCTTGAATGGACCAGGCTGAACCTCGCCGGCAAGTAGGCGAAGATACTGAATGAACCGCTCGTCAGGGCGGATTCGACCGGCGGTGAATACCGCCGTAATGCCAAACAAAAAGGAGGTGATACGAGATGATGATTCAAAACGCAGCATTTATTCCAGACGCCTTCCCGGCGGCTCCGGCTGGGACGGCAGCACCCGCGGCACCTTCAGGTGCAGTAGGCTTCCAGCAGATGCTACAGGGGAAACAGGCGCAGGCCTCAACCAAGGACAAAGCGGAGGCGAAGCAACCGGCGGCGGAAAGCAAATCCGCGAAGGAAACCGGTGCGAAGGCCGAAGCGGCGTCGCAAGCCGCCCCCCGCAAGGGAGCGGTCTCCCAAGAGGCACAGCCGGGGGCTACGGTTGCGGCAAGGCAACGCCCGGCGCAGGATACCTCCGACGGCGCGGTGCGGGAAGCGACCGCGGCCACCGCAGAGCCTGCGGGCAAGGCGCCTTCCGAAAAGGCAGGAGCCCCGGAGGAAGCGGTAACACCCGCGCAGGACACTAACTCTGCCGACCTGGTGCGGTCGGCGCAGGAAAACGTCCCGGCGGGGCTCAACCCGGACCCTAACCCGGGACTGGTCGTGGCGATGGCGCAAGTGGCGTCACACCAGGAGCAAAACAAAGGTGTGGGCAACGCCGACGAGGCGGGCGCTCAGGCGCTCTCCATACTGGAAGCCCTGCAGCAGCGGCTGCAGCAGCCTGACGTCGAGGCAAAAGGTCCCCAGGCCGGGGAGCCCGAGGCGGCACAGGCCGCGAAGCCGGAAGTTGAACTGGAAGCTAAGCAGGAAAAAACGGGAGACCGGCCCCTTGCGGGCGCGGCAACCGGAGCCGAAACAGGCCAGAAGGCCGAGGCGGCGCAGCTTACCCGTGAGGAGCGGGGAGCAAAGGTTATCACTCCGACGGGCGCCACAGAAAGGGCGCAGGTCGAGGAGCCCCAGGCGCAGGAGGAGGCGTCCGGGAAGGTGGCGCAGCCTAAGGAGCTTCCCGAGGCGGCCAAAACATCCGTCGTTGCCGATCAGACGGCAGCGGCAGAGCGTCTCTCCGCGCGGCAGCAAGGGGAGGGGCGGTTTGTCGCCATGCCGGTACGCGACCTCTCCGGGCAGACGGCGGAGAACGCGAAGGTGGCGACAACTGCTGTTACCGACGACACGGCAACCGAGGCGACGGCCCCGACACAGGGGGACGCTGCCACGGCTACTAAGGAAACCTCCAGCGCCGTTGACGGCGCGACCCGGGAAACGACGGCAAAGCAGGCAGCGGTCGAGGTCAAGGTGGCCTCCGGCGAGGGCAAGATGGAGAACGTTGCCGGCGCGGATCAGCAAACGACCCAGGCTTCCGCCGACGCCGATCCCGCGACTGGGAAGGCCCCGCAGCACAGGGAGATGCGCCACGGCGAGTCCCCCGCAGGCAAGGAAGGGCGCGGCGCTGAGCAGGCTTTGCAGGCCGGCGCGGCGAAGAACTCCGGCGAAGAGGTTTCCGGCACCGGACGTGCAACACCCGCGGCAAGCAAACTGACCCCGGAAACGGGTGCGCTTCGTGAGGCTTCGGAAGGCCATGGCGGCGGGACGCAGCAAAAAGGAGAGCAGCAAAACGGGCACATGCTCGGCGCCGGGGTAGTGGCGCAGGGTAACGCCGCCGACACGGTGCCTGTCGAAGCGAAACAGGCGCAGGCAAGGACCCCGCTGCACGAGAGTATACTGGCGCAGGTAAAGGAAGGGGTGGTGACCCATGACGGCAAGGGGAACGGCCAGATGAGCATCCGGCTGAACCCGGGTGAACTGGGCGAGTTGAAGATCCAGGTCCGCATGGAGAACAACAGGCTGAACGTCGAGATCCAGGCCGACAACCGGATGGTCAAGGACCTGCTCCTTGGCAACCTCGACTCCCTCAAGGAGGCCCTTTCCGGCAAGAATCTCACCATGGACGGTTTCAACGTCTCCACCGGCGGTGGCGGCTTCAACGGCCCGCTCAACGAGGAGAGAGGGAACCAGAAACAGCAGCAGCCCCAAAGGTTCGCCAGGGGTGCAGGGTACGACGGCCAGGATGCACCGCGAGTCAATTATCTGACTGCCGAGGTCAACAGCCTGCTCGACGTGAGATTCTAAAAAGGAGGAAGGCATGATTACCGATGCAACATCGGCGGCAAGTACCTCGCAGGCGGCGGCCGCCATGAAACAGGCAACCGGGATGAACAAGGACGACTTCCTGAAGTTGTTCGTGACCCAGCTGCAGAACCAGGATCCCCTGAATCCGCAGGACGGCACGCAGTTCATCTCCCAGCTGGCCCAGCTGACCCAGGTCGAGCAGGCCTACAACACCAACACGAACCTCCAGAGCCTCTTGTCCCAGGGGAACAACGCGGGAACCCTCGCGGCGGTATCCCTGATCGGCAAGGAGGTGGAGGCAGCCGGTTCGCAGGTGGAACTCAGCTCCGGGAGCGCTTCCGCGGTCAACTACAACCTGGCAAGGAGCGCCACGACGGTCACCGTCTCGATCCTCGACGCCAACGGCAAGGTGGTGAAGACCATCGACGGCGGGTCGCAGGGCATCGGGAACAACAACGTGAGCTGGGACGGCACCGACAGCTCCGGCGCGACGCTCACCCCGGGTGCCTACAGCTTCAACGTCTCGGCAAAGGATGCAACCGGCAACACGGTCACCAGCACGGGGCTGGTGCGCGGCAGGGTGAACGGCGTGGACATGTCCGGAGCCACACCGGTACTCTCCGTCGGATCGCTCAAGCTGAACCTTACGGATGTCACTTCGGTAGCCGAGGGGGCCTAGGATGATCGACAACAGCATCCTCTTTCCCCAACCGATCCAGGCACCGGTAAAGCCCAACGCGAACGGGAACAAGCCCGCCGCCAAGGGAACCGGCAGCGGCACAGCGTTCGCCCAGGTCCTGGACCAGAAACTCCCGGGTCAGCCGGTAAAGCTGTCGCAGCACGCCCAGGAGCGCCTGAAATCCCGCGGTATCACCCTCTCCGACGCCGACATGAAGCAGTTGGAAGGGGCGGTGGACAGCGTTGCGCAAAAAGGCGGCAGGGAGTCCCTGATCCTGATGGGGGACGCGGCCCTCGTGGTAAGCGTCAAAAACCGGACAGTGGTCACCGCCATGGATCGTCAGGGGATGAAAGGAAACGTTTTCACCAACATCGACTCGGCAGTATTTTTCTAAACACGACAAACGAAACGGGCTGGCCCTCCAGAAGGAAAGCCCGCGGGACACCGACCGACAGAGGGGTCCCACAACCTAAGCCCAAGGAGGCAAAAAAATGAGCGTTACTTCCGCACTGTTTACCGGCGTTACCGGTCTCATCCAGAACGGCGAAGCGATGAACGTTATCGGCAACAACATCTCCAACGTCAACACCGTAGGCTTCAAGGGGGCAAGGACCCTCTTCTCCGATATGCTCTCCCAGAACGTAGGCGGGGGCTCCCAGATCGGTAAAGGCGTGCAGATGCAGGTAGTGCAGAACATGTTCAGCCAAGGCTCCACCCAGACCTCGGAGAACGTAACCGACCTCTCCATCCAGGGGAACAGCTTCTTCGCGCTGGCACCGCCGACCGCGACCTTCCCCATCGGCACCCAGAATTCCGCTTTTCTCTCCCGCGCCGGCGCCTTCCAGGTGGACAACAACCTGACCCTGGTGAACCCGGACGGCTACCAGGTGCTCGACACCCAGGGTAACCCGATCAAGTTCGTGAACTCCGGCACCGCACCGACCACCGACTTCGGCAAGATCATCAGCGTCGACAACTCGGGGCTCATCACCTACCTCGCGACCGACGGCATCACCCAGAACTACTACAACACCTCCGGGGCGGTCGGTGTCCCTGCGACCGTCGCGAACGCGGCCACCGTGCAGCGCCTTGCCCTGGTCACCGCTTCCGATCCGACCGCCCTCACCAAGATGGGGGGCTCGCTCTACCAGGCGAGCACCGACGCCGGCGTTCCGACCACCGCTTTCTCACTCGCCTCCAACAAGGCCAACGGCGTGAGCGAGAAGATCCTCTCGAACAGCCTCGAACAGAGCAACGTCGACATGGCGAGCGAGTTCGTCAAGATGATCATCACGCAGAGGGCCTACTCCGCCAACTCCAAGACCATCACCACCACGGACCAGATGACGCAGGAAGTCCTGCAGCTGATCCGCTAGCGAAACCGGGGGCGCGGCGCAAGCCGCGCCCCCAATCCTTCCCCGCGTCAAAGCCGCCCCCGACGTCGTAGCTCTGACACCCGCGTCCCGCTCACGCGCGCCCGCTCTTTCCGCGCTCCATCCCCTTCGTTTCCGCTCCCGTATCCCGCATGCCGCGGGAAATGCGCTCCCTGCGTCGCGTGCGCCGCACCGGTAGCCTGGAGCAACTGCGTGCCGGTCAAAAAGTTGACCCGGTTCCGGCCGCCGCATAGGGGGGGCTCATTCCCCGGCACATCACGATACATAGTGATATGGTGCAACGCGCCGTAACATAAGGGTTTGCAAGGCGTTCAGCCGGTGCCGCCCGGCGCCCGTGCCGTCATAACAGGCGCGGCTTCGCGGATCTGGCATCTCGGTTGCAAGGGTGTTCAAACCGAATACACCAGCTCTCGCTGTTTAAAAGGAGAACCCAGCATGGCCGAACCGGCAAAGGCCCCAGAGACCCCAGAAAAGAACAACAAGAAGCTCTTCATCATCATCGGCGCCGTGGTGGCGGTCCTCGCCATCGGCGGGGCGGCCGCCTTTTTCATGGGAGGAAGCAAGAAGGAGAAAGCTCCCGAAGGCGCAAAGGTCGAGGCGAAGGCGGAAGGTGGGGAGCATGGAGCACCGGCCAAGGAAGGGGGCGAGGGTGGGGCTGCCGTCGGTGGCACCATCTATCCCCTGGAGCCCTTCATCGTCAACATCTACGACGGTCAGGAACTGCGCTACCTGAAGATCAAGGTGGAGTTCGAGATGGCCAACCCTCAGGCCAAGGCCGAGCTTGACGCAAAGCTCGCACCGCTTCGGGACGCCATCCTCATCCTCCTGACCACGAAAACCATGCAGGAGATCCAGGACCTGCAGGGTAAAAACCAGCTGCGCGAACAGATCCTCGCCGCCGTTTCCAAGGTGGTGCCGCCCAGCAAGATAACCAAGGTCTACTTCACCGACTTCGTTGTGCAGTAGGGGGCTCTCGATGGAAAAAATCCTCACCAAGGCAGAGATCGACGCCCTCGTGGCGGCCGTGTTCAGCGGGACCCTGGTCCTCGAGCGCGAGCTCCACTCGGAAAAGACCGCGCGGGTTCGCCGCACCGAATACGTGGTGCAGTAAAAGGTGCCATCGATGGAAAAACTCCTCACCAAGGAAGAGATTGACGCCCTCGTGGCGGCCGTTTTCGACGGGACCCTGGTCCCGGAGAACGAGCTCGCCAAGGAAGGGCCTCAGGCGGAGCAGTTCGACCTGCTCGACATCGAGGCTCATCGCGCCATCCCGAACCTTGACATCGTCTACGACGGTTTCATCCGCTACAACCGGGTCACCATGTCGAACCGGCTCGGGCGGATGGTGGACATCAAGAAGGAGGAGGCGGTCCCCTACAAGTTCGGGGATTTCCTGAGCGTGCTTCCTTCGCCGGTCTGTATGGCGATCTACAAGATGGACCCCCTGAAGGGTGCCGCCCTCATCGCCTTCGACAGCACCCTGGTCTTCACCATCGTGGACAGCATCCTGGGTGGCTCCGGTGTTCCGTCCGGGCAGGGGATGAACCGCCTGTTCACCTCGATCGAGCTCCGCCTCGTCGAGAAGATCGTCAAGGATGCGCTGGCCGACCTGGAGCGCGCCTGGGCGCCGCTTTGCCCGGCGAGCATGAACCTGTTGCGCCTAGAGATGAACCCGCGCCTGGTGAACATCGTCCCCCCCGAATACCAGGTGGTCACCATGAGCATGAAGATCCAGATCGAGGAGACGGTGGGGAACATGATCCTCGCCATCCCTTTCCTGACCATCGAGCCGATCCGCGACAAGCTGAAGCGCGGGGTGCAGATGGACATGATGGTGGTGGACCCGCTCTGGTCCTACCGCCTCTCGGAGGAACTCATGGGGGCGCCGATGGACATCTCGGTCGAGATGGGTGGGGCGACCATATCGCTCGCCGACCTTACCGGCCTTACGGCGGGTGACGTGGTCATGCTCGACACAAGCGGCAAGGATGAGCTCGTGGTGAAGGTGGGGGGGACCAAGAAGTTTATGGGAATTGCCGGGGTAAGCGGCGGCAACAAGGCGGTACAGATCACGCGTACCCTGACTGGAGGTGAGGATTGAGCGAAAAACTCGCTTTGGACGAACAAAAGGAAGTCCCGCAGGTGAAGAACCTGGACTTCATCATGGATATCCCGCTGCAGCTGACCGTCGAGCTCGGGCGCACCAAGCTCCTCGTGCGCGACGTTTTGCAGCTGAACCAGGGGTCGGTGGTGGAGCTCACGAAGCTTGCCGGCGAACCGCTGGACGTCTTCGTGAACTCGAAGCTCGTGGCGCGCGGCGAGGCGGTGGTGGTGAACGACAAGTTCGGCATCCGGCTCCTCGATATCGTGAGCCCGAACGAAAGGGTGGACAAGGTGCTATGAGAACGCTTGCCGCAGTAACCGCCCTCTTTTTCGCCCTCCCCGGGGCGGCGCACGCCGAAGGCGGGCCCGACCTGGTGGGGAGCATGGCTCAGATGGCGGGATCGCTCATGCTCGTGATCGGGATCATCCTGATCCTCTATTACCTAGCCGGGCGCCTGCTGAAGATGCCGCAGGGGAACCGGGGCGGCTACATCCGGGTGGTGGAGACGAAGCACCTGGCGCCTAAGAAGTCGCTCATGCTGGTGGAGGTGGGGGGAGAGTACCTGCTCCTCAGTAACAGCGGCGAGGGGGTCACCCTGATCAAGCAGGTGGAGATGCTGGAGGAGATCGAGGTGGTCCCCGAAGGCGTCGGCGGGCTGGTCGTACCGGACCGGCTCAAGGACAAGCTGGCGGCGCTCAAGGGTGTGCTCCCGCGCAGGGAGGCGCCGCTCGCACAGTTAAGGAAAAGCGGTGGATGTGCGTGAAAGCTGACAAGATCCTCGGGGTTGTTCTTCTGGCGGCCCTCTCCCTCGTTCTGGTCGCGACTGCGGGTGCCGAGCCCCTCTCCCTCCCCACGGTAAGCGTCGGGGTCGGCAAGGTGAGCAAGCCCGGCGACGTCTCCGTGGTGCTGCAGATCTTCTTCATGATGACGGTCATCTCGTTGGCGCCAAGCCTCCTGATGATGACCACCTCCTTCACCCGCATCGTCGTGGTGCTCTCCTTTCTCCGTTCGGCGCTCGGGACGCAGCAGGCCCCCTCGAACCAGATCATCGTCGGGCTGTCGCTGTTTCTCACCTTCTTCGTGATGGCGCCGGTCTGGCAGCAGGTGAACACCCAGGCGCTGCAGCCCTACAAGGCGAACACGATCACCCAGGAGGAAGCCCTCAAGCGCGGCGTGGCGCCGCTTAGGAAGTTCATGCTCTCCCAGGTGCGCGAGAAGGACCTGGCGCTCTTCATCAGCCTATCCAAGCTCCCGAGGCCCCGTAACGCCGACGACATCCCGACCATGACCCTGATCCCGGCCTACATGGTGAGCGAGCTGAAGACCGCGTTCCAGATCGGATTCCTCATCTTCATCCCGTTCCTCGTGCTGGACATGGTGGTCGCCTCGGTGCTCATGTCGATGGGTATGATGATGCTGCCGCCGGTGATGATCTCGCTCCCCTTCAAGATCCTCCTCTTCGTGCTGGTGGACGGCTGGGGGCTCGTGATCGGATCGCTGGTGAAGAGCTTCGGATAAGGAGTTAGTAATGACCCCGGAAATGGTAGTGCAACTCGGCAGGCGGAGCTTCGAGGCGGTGATCCTCCTCTCGGCGCCGCTTCTCATCTGCGCCCTCGTCGTGGGCCTTCTCGTCAGTATCTTCCAGGCGGTAACCTCCATCAACGAGGCGACACTCGCCTTCGCTCCCAAGATCATCGCCGTCATGGTCGCCATGGTCGTCTTCTTCCCCTGGATGATGATGTACATGAGCGACTTCACGCGCGAGATCTACGGCATGATCGCCAACATGAGGCACTAGGTGTTCGGCTCCCTCCCCTTAAGCACCCTGGCCGACCTGATCCCCTTCGGCCTCGTCCTTGCCCGGGTGTCGGGGCTCTTCATGGCGATCCCGATCTTCGGCGCCCGCGTGGTACCGAACCGGGTCAAGGCGGTGCTCATCTTCGCCCTGACCCTGCTCATCTTCCCGATCATCCGGCCGCAGGCGATGACCGCGGCGAACGACTCCATCTCCCTCATCCTCCTGGTGGTGCAGGAAGCGCTCATCGGGCTCACCCTCGGGGCGATGTCGCAGTTCGTCTTCGCCGCGGTGGAGCTCTGCGGCCAGCTGGTGGGGACCCAGATGGGGATCTCCATCGCCGCACAGTTCGACCCGACCACCCAGAACAACGTCCCGACCATGGCGATCTTCCAGGGAGCGCTCACCACCCTCATCTTCCTCTCGCTCGGCGTGCACCACTTCTTCATAAAGGCGATGGTGGAGAGTTACCAGGTGATCCCGCTCGGGGCCTGGCACGTGAGCGGGGGGCTTTTGAAGTTCATGAGCCAGGCGAGCACCGGGGTCTTCGTCATCGCGATCAAGCTCGCGGCGCCGGTCTCGGTGGCCCTTTTGGCGACGACCGTGGCGCTTGGCATCGTGGCCAGGAGCTTCCCGGCCATGAACGTCTTCATGGTGAGCATGCCGCTAAACATTGGTATCGGTTTCCTCCTCCTCGGCATCTCCCTCCCCATCTTCCTCAGGGTGCTGCAGGGAAGCTTCGCCAACTTCACGGACCAGATGCGCACGCTCTTCAGGCTACTCGCCTAAGGCCCTCCCATGTCCGACGACAAACACTCCAAAACAGAGAAGCCGACAAGCAAGAAGATCTCTGACGCTAAGAGCAAGGGACAGGTCGCGCGCAGCCGCGAGATGACCTCGGCCTTCACCCTCATCGCGGCCATGATCGGTCTCTACGCGAGCTCGGGGCTCATCCTGAAGACGCTGCAGGGGACCATGAGGGACATCTTCGGCGGGCTTGCCACCATCGAGGTGACCACCGGCGGGGTGCATCACCTGATGATGAAGGAGTTCGGCAACCTGGCCATCATGGTCGCCCCGTTCATGCTGGTCTGCCTCATTGCGGGGATGGCGGTGGAGATCGGCCAGGGTGGGATCAACCTGAGCTCGGAGAAGCTGAAGTTCGACCTGGGGCGCCTGAACCCGGTGCAGGGGGTGTCGAGGCTCTTCAACAAGGACTCGGTCTTCGAGGTGGCCAAGTCCTTCATGAAGATGGCGATCGTGGGGTACATGGCCTACAAGATCCTCGCCGAAGAGATGGAGGGGATCGTCTTCCTGGTGGACCAGGACCTGCAGGGGATCCTGCTGTTCATAGGGCACCTTGCCTTCAAGATCGTGCTGCACACCTGCGGCGTGCTGATACTCCTCGCGGTCCTCGACCTTGCCTTCGTGAAGTGGCGCTTCACAGAGAACCTGATGATGACCAAACAGGAGGTGAAGGACGAGCACAAGAACACGGAGGGGGACCCGGCCATCAAGGGGAAGCAGCGCCAGAAGGCCTTCCAGATGGCGCGCCGCCGCATGCGCCAGATCGTGCCGACCGCGGACGTCGTGGTCACCAACCCGACCCACTACGCCGTCGCGCTCAAGTACGACCGCTTCAAGATGTCCGCCCCGATGGTGATCTTCAAGGGGGTCGACGAGATGGCGCTGCAGATCAAGATCGTGGCGCGGGAGAACGGAGTGACCCTGGTGGAAAACCGCTTCCTAGCCCGCGAGCTCCATGCCCAAGTGGACGAGGGGGGCGAGATCCCGGAGGGGCTCTACGCCGCGGTAGCCGAGATCTTGGCCTACGTTTACAGTTTGAAGAAGAGGTGAGGCGGCCGCCTCACCCCCAAAGGATCAGCCCCGGGTCGTACACGGTCCCCAGTTCCGGGTGCCGCGGCATGACCCTCAAGAGAAAGCCGTGCCGCCCGCAAAAACGGCACTCCAGCTCGCCGCCGAAGTGACCGGCCCGTTCCGGGTCGGGGGCGGGGGCGAGCGGCACCACTTCCCCTCCCACGATGGATCCCCTCGAATCGAGCACCCCGAAGTACACCTCGACCGCGATCTCGGATAGCGGCACCTCGCCTGGGGTGATCTGCACCGAGATGGGGACCCGCTCCCCGACGGTCACCTCCCGCGCGCACGTCGCCTCCACCGCCACGATGGAAAGCCCGCCCCATACGCCGTGCAGCCGCTCCTTCCAGCGCGCGAGTTCGACGGCCAGCCTCAGGTCGTCCCGGTTCAGCCGCTCCCAATGCTCGAAGGCGGGGAGGTAGCAGCGACGGGCGTACTCCTGCACCATGCGGTGCGTGGAGAAAACCGGGCAGAGGGTCTCCATCGACGTCTTCATGAAGGCGGTCCAGCCGCGCGGCACGCCGTCGCTCCCCCGGTTGTAGAAAAGCGGCACGATCTCCTTCTCCAAAAGGTCGTAGATGGCCCGGCTCTCCACCTCGTTCTGGTAGGTGAGATCGTCGTAGACCTCCCCCCTGCCGATGGCCCAGCCGTTGTTCCCGCGGTAACCCTCGCACCACCAGCCGTCCAGGATGCTCATGTTGAGCCCGCCGTTGAAGGCGGCCTTCATGCCGCTCGTGCCGCTCGCCTCCAAAGGTCTGAGCGGCGTGTTGAGCCAGATGTCCACCCCCTGCACGAGGCGCCGGGCCACCGAGATGTCGTAGTCCTCGAGGAAGAGGATGCGGCGCCGGAACTTCTCCTCTTTGGAGAGCTGCACGATTTGCCGGATGAGCTCCTTCCCCTGGTGGTCCGCGGGGTGTGCCTTGCCGGCGAAAACGATTTGCACCGGGCGCTCCGGGTGGTTCAGAATCCGCTCCAGGCGCTCCTTGTCGTGCAGAAGGAGCGTGCCGCGCTTGTAGGTCGCGAAGCGGCGCGCGAACCCGACGGTGAGGATCTCCGGGTCGAGTACGTCGCCGGCGCGATCGATCTCCTTGGTGCTCGCATCGAGCTTCTGCAACTGGGTCTTGAGCGAGTTTCTCGCGTAGTCCACGAGGCGCTCGGTGCCGCGGCGGTGCGTGCGCCAAAGCTCGGCGTCCGGGATGCGCGTGACCTTGCGCCAGAGGGCGTCGTCGCTCTGCTCGATCCAGCGGGTCCCGAGGTAGCGGGTCAAGAGGCCGCTCATCTCCTCGGAGAGCCAGCTCTTCTGGTGCACCCCGTTCGTTACGTAGGTGAGGGGGAGTTGTTCTTCGGGCAGGTCGGGCCAGACGTCGGCCCACATGCGGCGCGAGACCATGCCGTGCAGCTCGCTCACGCCGTTTGAGTGCAACGAGAGCTTCATGGCGAGGACCGCCATGCAGAAGTTCTCGTTGTTCCTGCCGTGGTTCTGCATCCCGAGGGCCATGAACTGCTCTCGGGAGAGACCCAGGCGGCGGTAGTACTGCCCGAGGTAGCGCTCGAGAAGATCGGGGGGGAAATGGTCGATGCCCGCCTCAACCGGCGTGTGGGTGGTGAAGACGTTGCCGCCGCGCACCGCCTCCATCGCCTCGCCGAAGGTGAGCGAACGCTCCTCCATCAGGAGGCGGATGCGCTCCAGGGCGAGGAAGGCGGCGTGCCCCTCGTTCATGTGGCAGACGTTGGGCTCGACCCCGAGAAGGCGCAGCGCCCGGACTCCGCCGATGCCGAGCAGGATCTCCTGGCGGATGCGCATCTCCTGGTCGCCGCCGTAAAGGCGCGTCGTGATCTCTCGGTCCGCGGGGGCATTCTCTTCCAGGTTGGTGTCGAGCAGGAACAGGCGCACCCGTCCCACGATGACGCGCCAGATCTGCACCAGTACCGTGCGCCCGGGGTACTCGACCTCGAAGGCGAGCGGGTTGCCGTCCGCGTCGCGCTCGAGAGCGAGGGGAAGGTTGTAGAAGTCGTTTTCGGGGTAGATCTCCTGCTGCCACCCCTCGAGGTTCAGGTACTGGCGGAAGTACCCCTGCCGGTAAAGGAGCCCGACGCCTACGAGTGGAAGCCCCAGGTCGCTGGCGGATTTCAGGTGGTCGCCGGCCAGGATGCCGAGCCCCCCCGAGTAGATCGGGAGCGACTCGTGCAGGCCGAACTCCATGGAGAAGTAGGCGATGCGGGCGCGCGGGTTGCCGTGCCGCTCGTACCAGGTGCGCGTGGCGAGGTACTCGTTGAGCCGCTCCTCCACGTGGCAGAGGTGCGACATGAACCCCTCGTCCAGCATCAGGCTCTCGTAGGTCGCCTGCTGGAGGGAGCCGAGCATCTCGAGTGGGTTGTGGCGCGTGGTGCGCCAAAGCTCCGGGTCGAGCCGTTTGAAGAGGCCGATGGCCTCCGGCTCCCAGGTCCACCAGAGGTTGTATGCGATCCGTTGCAGCCCGGTGAGCTCCTTGGGGAGCGAGGGGACAACGGTGAAGCGGTGCAGCGTCGAGAAGAGGTTCATACCGCCTCCTCGCTACTTACTCCGGCCTCCCGATACCGAACTTCTCGAGCCGGTATTGTAGCGTCTTGTAGCTCATGCCAAGAAGTGGTGCCGCTTTTGCGATGACCCAGTCGGCCCGTTCCATGGCCTTCGTGATCAGGTCGCGCTCCAGGTTGTCGATGGATATCCCTTCGGCGGGGAAGTCGAAGGGGAGCGACCCCGCCGGGTTCGCCTCGTTATGCACCTCGGCCGGCAGGTCCTCGGGCTGGATGTAATCGCTTTCCGCCATGAGGACGCCGCGCTCGATCACCGACTCGAGCTGGCGCACGTTGCCGGGCCAGTTGTAGTCCAAAAGGATCTTGAGCGCCGGTTTGCCGATCCCCTTGACCGGTATCCCCGACGCCGCGCTGTACTTCTTCAGGAAGAAGTGCGCGAGCGTCACGATGTCGTTCCCCCGTTCGCGCAGGGGGGGGAGGGTGATACGGATCACGTTCAGACGGTAGAAGAGGTCCTCGCGGAAGTTGCCGCGCTTGGTTTCCTGCTCGAGGTCCTTGTTGGTGGCCGAGATGATCCTCACGTCGACCGGGATGTTGATCTTGCCGCCGACTCTGCGGATCTCCTTCTCCTGGATGGTGCGCAAAAGCTTCGCCTGCATGGCGACGTTCATCTCGCCGATCTCGTCCAGGAATACGGTGCCCCCCTCGGCCGCCTCGAAGATGCCGATCTCCCGGCTCCCGGCGCCGGTAAAGGACCCCTTTTCGTGCCCGAAGAGCTCGCTCTCAATGAGCGCGTCGGGGATGGCGGCGCAGTTGATGGCGAAGAACGCCTTGTCCTTCCTCTGGCTGCCGTCGTGGATCGCGCGTGCCACCAGTTCCTTGCCGGTTCCCGACTCGCCGTAGATGAGGACCGTGGTGGAGGTGGGGGCGATCTTGTGGATGATGCGGGCCACTTCCATCATCTTCGGGTGCTCCCCGATCATGTTCGGCAGTGTCCTCGTCTCGGCGAGCTTTTTCTGCAGCACCCGGTTTTCCTTCAGGAGCATGATGCGTTCGAAGGCGCGCTGCACGGTGAGGATCAGGTTCTCGCGTTCGAGGGGCTTTTCCAGGTAGTCGAAGGCCCCCTTCTTCATCGCCTCTACCGCCGAATCGATGGTGCCGTGGGCGGTCATCATCACCACGCATTGGGCGGGATTTTCGCCGAGCACCTGCTCCATGAGCTCCATCCCGGTCATCCCCTGCATCTTGAGGTCGGTGAGCAGGAGGTCGTACTCCGCTCGCTCCAACTCCTGCAGCGCCTCCTCCGCGCTCGGGACGGTGCAGAGGCGGTACCCCGCCTTGGTGAGGATCGCGCTCAGGATATCCCGCTGCCCTTTCTCGTCGTCTACTACAAGGATGCTGCCGCTCATTACCACTCCTGTTTCGTTCATGTCTTTATCGATGCCGCGGCTTACGCCTGCGCCGCCGCTTCCCGCGTTTCCTGCCTCTGCTGCGCCGCGCCGGGCGCCGGAAGGATCACGGTGAAGGTGGTCCCTTCTCCCTTACGGCTAGCCACCGAGATGCTGCCGCCGTGCTCCTTGATGATGCGCTCGGTGATGGCGAGACCAAGACCAATGCCGGCCTCGCGCGTGGTGAAGTAGGGCTGGAAGACCTTCTCGAGGTCCTGCTCCTCGATCCCGGTGCCGTGGTCGCTGAAGGTGAGGCGGAAAACCCCGTTGTCGGCGTCGAGCGCCGCCCCCAGGGTGATGGCGCCACCTTCGGGCATCGCCTGTGAGCTGTTGCTTAAGAAGTTGCAGAGGCAGTTGCGCATCAGTTCCGGGTCGATTTGCAGCGGGGGGAGGTCCGCCGGGATCTCCCTGACCACGGTGATGTTGCGCTCGACGAGCCGGTCCTGCATGATCTGCATCGCCTTGCTGACGAGGTCGTTGTAGCTCACCTGCTGCAGCTTCAGCTTGAGCGGCCGCCCGTAGTTCATGAAGTTGAGGACCATGTAGTTCGCCTTGCGGACCTCTTCCTTGATGTTGTCCGCGATCGAGGTGAGCTCGCCACCCTTGTCGCGGCAGGTCGGCAGCAGCTCGCTCTTTAAGTGGTCGATGGCTAAGCTTATGTAGTTCAGCGGGTTGCGGATCTCGTGGGCGATGCCGGCGGCCAGCTGCCCCACCTTCGAGAGGTGTTCCGCCTCGTAGAGCCTTTTTTCCAGCAGCTCCTTCTCCTTCAGCTTCTTCACCATCTCGTTCAGGTTCGCGGCAAGCTCGCCGATCTCGTCGCCGCTTCCCGCCTCGAAGGTGACGCTCAGGTCACCGGCGGAGACCTCCTTGACGCTCGTGGCCAGGCGACGGATCGGGCTCGTGTAACGGCGCGCCAGGAAGATAATGAGGATCATCCCCGCCATGAAGACGAGCACCGTGGCGGAAAGACGCCGGACGAAGTTCGCGTGCTGGATGTCGCGGATGTTGTCCAAAAGGAGGTTTATCTGTACGTAGCCCAGCTGCTCGTCCCCAACGATGACCGGCACGACGAGGTCGTAGGGTTTAAGCGATCCCCCTCCGCCGCCGCGGCGTGATGCCTTGAGACCCTTCTCGAGTTTCTTGATCTCGCGCTTCTTGCCGACCTGTGCCGGGTCGGAGGAGTTGATGATCTCCCCCTCGTTGTTGATGATGTTGATCTCGTTGATCCCTTTGTTCTTGGCGTGGCTTAGGTACTCGGAGAGGCGGGAGGACTCCTCTTCGGAGGTGAGGTCCTCCACGCTCAGCTGAATCGCCTTGGAGACCACCGTGGAGCTCTCCTGGATCTCCTGCACCAGGTCGTTCTGGCTGAACTGGTTCAGGAGGAAGAGTACCAGCGTGGCGACTACCAGCATGGTGAGCATGATCATCACCAGCTTTGTATTAAGTTTCATAACACCCTTTCCAGACGGTGAGTTTTCACTAAGCTCCGAAGTATACTGCAGCGCCTTCACCCAGACAAGAGCGATCTCTCGCTGGGGGGCGGTTGTGACTTCGGTTAATTAACTTCCATTAGCGTGAACTTGCTGCTAAGATGCCGGTCGTTGATATTCATGACCAGAGGCGGCGGGAGGATCGGGAGCATGAGTTACATCGTCGACAGGATTTCGAACAACCTCAGGATCGACCCGGACGCGGGGGGGCAGGAGCATCGACGCAAGCGGGAAAAGCCTGGCCACAAGGCGGATCAGGCGGACAGCGTCAGCATCTCCGACGAGGCGAAAAAGCTGCTGCAGGAGGCCGAGGTGGAGGAGACTCCCGAGGCCTAGCTGGTGAAGAGGGCCTTGTCCTCGCCGAAAGCCTTGTCGAAGATATCCAGCATCTCCTCGGCCTTTTGCTCGCTTAAGTTCAGCATCTGGCCAGCCTTCGAGCCGGCGAGATCCACATCTTCCCGCGGCTCCCTGATGCCGATGCCGAGCTTGAGGCAGAACTGGTCCGCAAGCGAGGTGACCGCGGTGAGGTTCACCACCGCCGGGTCGTCCAGTTCGGTGAAGTCGAGGTTGTGGTGCTGCAGTATGGCGCTGGTCAGTATCTCCGGGAAGTTCCACTTCTTTATCACGTATGCCCCCACCTCGTCGTGGGTGAAGGGGTATATCCCGCGTTCCGCCTGCCCGAAGGTGATCCCCTCGTTGTAACAGTGCTGCATGACCTCCTGGAACTTGTCGCGGTCCAGGGTGTTCATGATGATCTTGCCGATGTCGTGGAACAGGCCGGCCAGGAAGGCCTCCTCCTCGTTGGCGGCGCGGGTGCGGTTAGCGATGATTCTGGCGGCGAGGCCGGCGGCGAAGGAATGCTCCCAGAGCATCTTCTCGGTGAGCCCGTACGGCTTGTACACCTGTTTCACCGAGGCGGCTACGACGAGGCTTCGTAAGGTGCTGAAGCCCAGGATTACGATGGCGCTTGATAGGGTCTGGATCTGGCGGCGGCAGCCGTAGAAAGAGGAGTTGGATATCTTGAGGACACGGGCCGCGACGGCCGGGTCCGAGGAAACAATCTTGGCCAGTTCTTCTGCCGTTGCCGTGTCACTCTCGATGAGCTGCATAACCTTGATGGCGACGATGGGGATGGTGGGGAGGTCCGCTGCGGTCATGATCGCAGTTTCGAGTTCTTTGTTCATGCCATGAGATCCTTGCGTGGGCTGGGACGGCGGGTTTCAGTTAGGTTCCAAAATATACCAAATTGTTAGCTTTAAGCAAGCGGGGATTTAATGATTGAAAGGGGGGGCTGCGCGGTCTATACTGCGGCGAAAAAACAGGATAGGTCGGTACATTGATCGTTAAGACGACGCAGTTTATTAAGAGTGCAACGAGACCCGCCCACTACCCCGAGGGTGACCTCCCCGAGATCGCCTTCGCCGGCCGTTCCAACGTGGGGAAATCTTCGCTGGTGAACGTGCTGGTGAACCGCAAGAACCTGGTGCGCACGAGCTCCACCCCGGGGCGTACCCAGCTCATCAACTTCTTCCAGGTGAACGACGACTTCATGCTGGTCGACCTCCCGGGGTACGGCTACGCCAAGGTGCCGCTTGCCGTGAAGAAGGACTGGCGCCCGATGATGGAGACCTACCTCGCCAAAAGGAAGAACCTGCGCGGCGTGGTGCTCATCCTGGATATCCGCCGGGTTCCGACCGAGGACGACCTGCAGATGCTCGCCTGGCTCAGGGCCTATTCCGTCGCCCCGATCCTCGTGGTTACCAAGTGCGACAAGCTCTCCAAGAACGAGCGCGCGCGGCAGACCGCGGTGATCGCCGAGAAGCTCGGCGTGGCGAAGGGAGAACTCACCTTCTTCTCCGCGCTGAACAAGGAAGGACGCGACGCGGTATGGGCCCGCATCGATGCCCTTTTGGCGCCAGAATACGCCGAAACCGGCGAAATAGCGCCGGAAGCCGAGCCGGTTATTGATTGACAACCAGCGGCGCCTCTGTTAGTAAACATGGCGCTGTATTAAAATCGAGACGTTTGTCCTGGTGCCCCGAGTGGGGTTAAAAGGGAAGAGGGTGTGAATCCCTCGCTGTCCCGCAACTGTGAACGGAGATGAAAGCCGCAACAACGCCACTGATCGTATCGGGAAGGCGCGGCGAGTAAGACGACCCGTGAGTCAGGAAACCTGCCAGGATAGAAGCTTACCGCAACCTCCGTGGCAGAGGGGCTAAAGCCGGAATCGCGCCCGCAGTGCGATTTTTGACCCGCCTTCCGTCCATGGAAGGGGGGTTTTTTTATGTCCAAAACGGTCCTGGTCACCGGCGGTGCGAGAAGCGGCAAGAGCCGGTTCGCCGAGGGGCTCGCCGAGAGCTACGCGCCCATGCGCGGCTACCTCGCCACCGGGGAGGCGGGCGACGCCGAGATGGCCGAGCGCATCGAGCGGCACCGGGGAAGGCGCGGGCCCGAGTGGCAGACAGTAGAGGAGCCCGTCGGGGTGGAGGCAGCGATCCGCGCCCACGAGCACCGCTTCAACGTGATCCTTATGGACTGCGTCACCCTCTGGGTCACGAACCTCCTCTTCCGTTGCGAGGGGGGCGCGCAGGAGGCCCTGGCGCAGGTGAAGAGCTTTGCCGGAAGCTTCCCTATTTTAAATACACCACTCATCATCGTCACCAACGAGGTCGGCATGGGGATCGTCCCGGAGCACCCGCTCTCGCGGACCTTCCGGGACCTGGCGGGTGAGGCGAACGAGATCATAGCCGCGGCGGCCGACGAGGTGTACGTCACCATCTCCGGGCTGCCGCTCAGGCTCAAATGAAAGTTGCGATGACGCACAAGGAGGCAGGCATGACACTTCTGGAGGCCACCCTGGCCAAAATTCAGCCCGTGGACGAGGCGCTTCTCGCCAAGGCCCAGGCCAAACTCGACAACAAGACCAAACCGCAGGGCTCGCTCGGGCGTCTGGAGGAGGTGGCGCGCCGTTTCGCCGCCATCACCGAGGACCTTTCCCCCGATACGACGAAGAAGGTGATCTTCACCTTCGCGGGCGACCACGGCATCGTCGAGGAAGGGGTCTCCCTCTTCCCGAAAGAGGTCACACCGCAGATGGTGCTTAACTTCCTGCGCGGCGGCGCCGGGGTGAACGTGCTTGCGCGTCACTCGGGCGCGGAGGTGCGCGTGGTGGACGTCGGCGTCGACTACGACTTCGAACCCGCCCCCGGACTCATCATCAGGAAAGTGGCGAAGGGAACGCGTAACTTCGCTAAGGGCCCCGCCATGACCACCGAGGAGGCGGTCGCCGCCGTCGAGGTCGGCATCGCGCTTGCCGAAGAGGCCAAGAAGGAAGGGGTCGCCATGGTCGGCACCGGCGAGATGGGGATCGGCAACACGAGCCCCTCTTCCGCAATCATCGCCGCCATCGCCGGGTGCACCGTCCGCGAAGTGACGCACCGCGGCACCGGTATCGGCGACCAGGCGCTTGAGAACAAGATCCGGGTGATCCAGGCCGGCCTTGACCTGAACCGCCCCGACCCGCAGAACCCGCTCGAAGTCCTTACCAAGGTCGGGGGGCTGGAGATCGCCGGGATCGCAGGGCTCGTGCTCGGCGCCGCCGCGAACCGCCTGCCGGTCGTGGTGGACGGCTTCATATCTACCGCCGGCGCGCTCATCGCCTCGGAGATGCATCCCTCGGTGCGCGACTACATCTTCACCGCACACACCTCCGTGGAGATCGGGCACCAGATGATGATGGAGCGGATCGGCGTGAAACCGCTTCTCGACCTGCAGTTCCGTCTCGGCGAGGGAACCGGCGCGGCCCTCGCCATGGGGCTCATCGAGGCAGGTGTCAAGGTGTTGAAGGAGATGGCGACCTTTGAAGAAGCCGGGGTGGCCTCCTCTTAGGAGGCGGGAGGACCGATGCGTCTCTTCATCATCGCCTTCCAGTTCCTCACCATCGTGCCGCTGCCGGTAACGGTGCGCTGCGAGGAGGAGGACCTGGGGCGTTCCATGGCCTTCTTCCCGCTGGTGGGGCTCGCGGTCGGAGCCCTCATGGCGGGGGCGGATTTCCTGCTCGCGCCGCTGCTGCCGCGCCCGGTGGGCGACCTCGTGCTCGTCGCCCTTTTGAGTGTCGTGACCGGGGCGCTGCATCTGGACGGCCTCTCCGACGTCTGCGACGGGCTAGCGGCGCGTGGCCCGAGGGAGCGCTTCCTCGAGATCATGAAGGATTCGCGCGTCGGCGCGGTCGGTGCGGTCGGCCTCGTGCTCGGGCTCATGCTCAAGTACCAGGCGCTCCTGGCGCTCCCCTTGGAGCACAAGCGCGCGGCGCTCCTCTTCTTCCCGATGGCGGCGCGCTTCGCCCAGGTGCAGATGACGGTCGGCTCGAAGCGGGCGAGGAAGGACGGCCTCGGGCACGCCTTCGTCGGGGGCGCTGGGGCACTGCAGCTCGTCCTGGCCGGTGCCTGTACCGTGGCGGTCGCAGCTCTCCTTTTGGGGCTTTCGGGCCTCGTCACCCTGCTCCTTTTGTTCGTGCTCACCTTAGGCGTCAAGGGGTGGGCGCACCGCAGGCTCGGCGGCGTCACCGGTGACGTGATCGGCTGCGCGAGCGAGCTGAACGAGATCTTCTCCCTGATCTTCCTGCTGGCCCTTCTCGGGCGGCTTGGGTAGGCCCGGGATAAAGGACGTGACCATGGAAAGAACACGCATACATCTGATCCGCCACGGCGAGGTCGAACGCTCCCACTGCTACAACGGGCACTTCGACGTCCGCCTCACCCCGCGCGGCGAGGAGATGTACCACCAGATGAAGCCGCGCCTCGACCCGGACCGGATCACCGCCCTCTACACGAGCGACCTTTACCGCACCGTGCGCGGCGGGGAGATCCTCGGGCCGTACCTCGGCGTGGCCCCGGTAAAGGTGCCCGCCCTCCGGGAGCTGAACTGCGGGGCGTGGGAGGGACTCTCCGTGGCCCAGATCCAGGAACAGCGCCCGGACGAGTGGGCGGCAAGGATTGCTGACCTGGAGCACTTCTGCGCACCCGGTGGGGAAAGCTTGGGCGCACTCGCTGCCCGCGTGCTGCCGGCCCTGAGGGCGATCGTGGAGCGGCATCGCGGCGAGGACGTGCTCGTCGTGGCGCACGGCGGCGTGAACCGTATCGTCCTCCTGGACGCGATAAAGGCGCCCTTGGGATCCTTCTTCAGCATCGACCAACAGTACTGCGCCATGAACATCATCGACTACTGGGCCGACGGCAACACCGTGGTGCAGTTGGTCAACGGGTGACGGGGCGGCTTCCATGAAACGATTCGTCATCGCGGCACCGCACAGCGGCTCGGGGAAGACCACGGTCACCCTCGGCATCATGGCCATTCTGAGCCGGCGCGGGTTTAGCGTCGCCCCCTTCAAGGTGGGGCCGGACTTCATCGACCCCGGCTATCACCGGCTGGTGACCGGCGCACCTTCCGTGAACCTGGACGGCTGGATGTGCCCCCCGGGCTTCGTTCGCGACACCTTCGTCCGCCATGCGGCCGGTGCCGACGTCGCGGTGATCGAGGGGGTGATGGGGCTCTTCGACGGCATCGACGGAGTATCCGAGTCAGGGAGCACGGCGCAGGTGGCGAAGCTCCTCGCGGCGCCGGTCGTGCTTGTCGTGGACGCCCGGAGCCAGGCCCGCAGCGCCGCCGCCCTGGTGCACGGCTTCGCGAGTTTCGATCCCGGCGTCAAGGTTGCCGGGGTCATCTTCAACAACGTGGCGAGCGCGAACCATGAGGCGATCCTGCGGGAGGCCGTGACGGCTTCCCTGCCGCACGTCGCCGTCTTAGGCTGCCTTCCGAAGGACCCCGCGCTCGGCATCCCTTCGCGCCACCTGGGGCTGACGACGGCGGAGGAGAACCCGCTCTCGGACGAGTTCCTCGACCATCTGGCCCGGGTCATGGAGCGGCATCTCGATCTGGAGCGCCTGCTCGATACGGCGCCGGAAGAATTCCCGGTTCAAGGAGAGCAGACCTGCGCGAGGGTCGATGACGACTTCGGCCCGGTGCGCATCGCGGTCGCCCGCGACGCCGCTTTCTGTTTCGCCTATCCGGACAACCTGCGTCTTCTGGAGGAAGCGGGCGCCGAGCTTTGCTACTTCTCGCCCCTTGCCGATGCGGCGCTCCCCGACGGCGTCGACGGCATGTACCTCCCGGGGGGCTATCCCGAACTCTTCGCGGCGCGGCTCGCGGAAAACGTGGCGATGCGGCAGGCGATCCTGAGCGCGGTGGAGCGGGACATGCCGGTGTACGCCGAGTGCGGCGGCTTCATCTACCTGACCGGCGCGGTGGCCGCCGACGAAGGGAGCCACCCCATGGTGGGGGTCTTTCCGGTGCAGACCCGCATGCTGGCGCGCAGAAAGGCGCTCGGCTACCGCGAGGTGGAGCTTTTGACCGACGGCATTGTAGGGAAAAAGGGTGCCGTCGCCCGCGGGCACGAATTTCATTATTCAGAGATGGAGGAGGTGCCGCAGCGTTTCGAGCGGCTCTACCGCGTCAGCAGGAAGGGGATCGACCTCGGCTTCGAGGGGTACCGCTACCGCAACTGCCTCGCCTCCTACATACATTTACATTTCGGCAGCGCGCCGGGTATCGCACGGGACTTCGTGGGGCACTGCAGGGCATACCGGACCAGGAGTCTTACATGAAAACGCAGATCGAATCGGCGCGCGCGGGCATCGTCACCGCGCAGATGGCGCAGGTGGCATGTGACGAGAACGTGACGCCGGAGTACGTCAGGGAAAAAGTGGCGCTGGGGCAGATCGTCATCCCCTGGAACCACGTCAGAAAACCGAAGGTGGCCGGCATCGGCGCCGGGCTGAGGACCAAGGTGAACGCCTCCATCGGCACCTCCTCCGACATCATCGACTACGAGGCCGAGGTAAGAAAGGCGCGTGCCGCGCAGCAATCCGGCGCCGACACCCTCATGGAGCTCTCCGTCGGGGGGGACCTGGACCGGGTGCGCCGCGAGGTGATCGCCGCGGTCGACCTGCCGGTCGGCAACGTGCCGCTGTACCAGGCATTCTGCGAGGCGGCGCGCAAATACGGCGACCCGAACAAGCTCGACGAGGAGATGCTCTTCGATATCATCGAACGCCAGTGCGCCGACGGCATGGCCTTCATGGCGGTACACTGCGGTATCAACCTCTACACCTTGGAGCGGTTGAGAAAGCAGGGGTACAGATACGGCGGGCTGGTCTCCAAGGGGGGCGTCAGCATGGCCGCCTGGATGCTCGCCAACAACCGCGAGAACCCGCTCTACGAGAAGTTCGACCGCGTGGTCGAGATCCTGAAGCGCTACGACACCGTCCTTTCGCTCGGTAACGGCCTCAGGGCGGGGGCGATCCACGACTCGAGCGACCGCGCTCAGATCCAGGAACTCTTGATCAACTGCGAGCTCGCCGAGATTGGCCGCGACATGGGGTGCCAGATGCTGGTGGAAGGCCCGGGCCACGTACCGCTGGACGAGATCGAGGGGAACATAAAGCTGCAGAAAAGGATGAGCGGCGGCGCACCGTACTACATGCTGGGGCCGATTGCCACCGACGTCGCCCCCGGTTTCGACCACATCACCGCCGCCATCGGGGCGGCCCAGTCCTCGCGCTACGGCGCCGACCTGATCTGCTACATTACGCCTGCCGAGCATCTCGCCCTCCCCAACGAGGAGGACGTGAAGATGGGGGTCAAGGCGGCCAAGATCGCGGCCTACATCGGCGACATGAACAAGTACCCGGAGAAAGGGAGGGAGCGCGACAAGGAGATGAGCAAGGCGCGCCGCGACCTGAACTGGCAGCGCCAGTTCGAGCTCGCCCTTTTTCCCGAGGACGCGGCCGAGATAAGGAAGAGCCGCGTTCCCGAGGACGAGCAGACCTGCACCATGTGCGGCGACTTCTGCGCCTCCCGCGGCGCCGGAAAGATCTTCGCCGCCGACCTGCGCGGAGACAAGATTTGATGCGTAACACTGCACGTCGCGAAAATGATGGCACACTCCCCCACCCCCCTTCCCCCTCCCGCAAGGGTAGGGGGAGAGCCGGGATATGGGCGCTACCAACGGGAATGCTTTTTACCTTGCTGTTGGCCTCCCCCGCGTTCGCGATGCACATCTCGGAGGGGATCCTCCCGTTTTCCTGGGCGCTCGCCTGGTACCTCGTGCTCGTGCCGTTCCTGGCGCTGGGTGCGAGGCGGCTGAACACACTTGCGCGCGAGGACCTTTCCCTCAAGCCGCTGGTGGGGCTTTTGACCGCCGTCGTCTTCATCATCTCCTGCATGCCGATCCCGGTTCCCACCGCGGGGACCTGCTCGCATCCGTGCGGTACCGGCGTGTCGGCGATCCTGGTCGGTCCCCTGATCAGCGTGGTCGTCGCCGCGGTGTCGCTGCTGATCCAGGCGCTCTTTCTCGCTCACGGCGGCCTGTCCACCCTGGGCGCCAACGCCCTTTCCATGGGTGTGATCGGCTCCTTCGCCGCCTGGTTCACCTTCCGGGCCCTGCGCCGCATGGGCGGGAGCCTCGGCGTCGCCGGTTTCTTCGCGGGAATCGTTGCCGACTGGGCCACTTATACGGCAACTTCCCTCTTCCTCGCCCTGGGGATCCGGGGGGACGCGCCTCTCTGGCCGCTCTTTGCCAAGGTCGTGGTGGCCTTTCTCCCCACCCAGCTTCCCTTGGGCATCCTCGAAGGGGTGATCACCGCCGGGATGGTCACGCTTCTCTACCGGAAACGGCCGGACCTGCTGGTCAGGATGAGGGTGATCACGGAAAAGGAGGGGGCCGTCAATGGGTGACCGGAAACAGTGGAAAAAAACGCTCCGCTCTGCGATTATGCTCCCCGCGCTGCTGCTTGCCCTCGCTTGTTTCTCTTCCGTTTCCCAGGCCTGGGACGGGGTCGACGAGGCCGTGGTGGAGAAAGTCGCCAAGGAGCACGGCCGGGAGGCGAAACCGCCCCTTCTCGATCTATCCGGCGACCTGCTGTTGTTCGCCTTTCTCATGGCGGGAGCGGTGGGGGGCTTCGTGGCGGGATACTATTGGCGTGACCTGACGGCCCAAAAGCCGAGGAAAGATGATGCATCATCACTTAAGCACACATAGCTTTCATGGCGCGCATGCCCTGGTGCAGGTCGACGCCCGGGTGAAGCTTTTGAGCGCGCTCGCCTTGCTGGTCATGGTGATCACCTCGCAAACGGCTGCGTTCCCGCTCCTCGTTGCCGCCGCGGGCCTCGTTTTCTGTCTGCGCCTCGGGACGCCGGTGCGCCTGTTGGCGCTGCGCTTTTCCGAGCCGCTCTTCATCGCGATCGTCGTGCTGCTGCTTAAGACCTTCTTCTCGGGTAATGCTCCCCTTTTCAGCTTCGGCCTTCTGGGGTATGAACTAGTGGCGCACCGCGATGGCCTGGATGCCGGGCTCCTCATCGCCGGGCGCATACTGGGAGGGGTTACCCTGCTGGGGGTGGTCGGATTCTCGACGCCGTTCACCGAGCTGATGGCCGCCCTTTCCTGGATGAGGGTACCCCAGGTGCTTGTCGACGTTGCACTTTTCGCGTGGCGCTACCTCTTCCTGCTTCTGGAGGATGCCCAGGTGGTTTACCACGCCCAGAAAAACCGGCTCGGCTACGTCGGCTGCCGTCGTGCCCTTGCTTCCTTCGGCACCCTCGCCGGCGTGATGGTGATCAAGGCGTTCGACAACAGCCAGAGCATCACGACGGCGATGGTGCAGCGCGGCTACGACGGCGTCATGCCCATGTCGATGCACCGGCCGCTGCGCGTAGCCGAGGTCGGGTCGGCGCTTCTTTTCGTCGGCGCCATGGCCGTCATCAGGCTCATCTAGAGGGGTATCGTGGATACGAGAATTTCGGTCGACCTGGAAAGCTACAAATACCCCGACGGGACCGTCGCGCTTGCCGAGATGCGCCTTGAGATCCGCCGCGGCGAGTTCACCGGGATCCTCGGATCCAACGGCTCGGGGAAGACGACGCTTTTGAAGGTCATGGACGGCCTGATCAAGGGGTACAAGGGCGAGGTGCTGCTCGACGGGGAGAACGTGCTGAAGCTGCATCCGCGCGACATCTACCGCAAGGTGGGGCTCGTGTTCCAGAACCCTGACGACCAGCTCTTCGCCACCACCGTCTTCGAGGACGCCGCTTTCGGACCGCGCAACATGGGGTGCGGCGACGCGGAGGTGAAAACCCGTGTCGAGGCCGCGCTCGCCAGCGTCGACATGGCTGAGTTCGCTGGCAAAGGGATTCACAACTTGAGCTACGGGCAGAAAAAGCGCGTCTGCATCGCGGGACTTCTGGCCATGGGGCACGAGATCCTGCTCCTGGACGAACCTACCGCAGGGCTCGATCCCATGGGGGAGTACCGGATGATGGAACTCCTGACCCGGCTGAATCGGGACCAGGGGGTTACCATAGTCATGGCGACGCACAGCGTCGATCTTGTGCCGATCTTCCTGCATCAGCTTCACATCTTGAGTCGCGGGCGGCTGATCCGCGGCGGCGCTCCCGAGGAGGTCTTTACCGCTCCCGATGAGCTTGCCAACGTGAAGTTGCGCCTGCCCCACATCGCCGAGCTCATTTACCAGTTGAAGCACGAGGAGGGTTTCTCCTTCAGCCGGCTCCCCCTCACCATCGGCGAGGCGCGCCGCGAGATGGTGGAGGCGATGCAGCGTTCCCGTTCCGGGAATTAAGCTTCACCGCAATGTGCCATCTGCACTTCTGGCTCAGTAGCGCTTTTCCAATACTGTGGCGCGCGTCCTGCCTATCATGCCGGCGACGCTACCCATCTCGTCCACGGAATCACCTTCGATCAGCTTTATGTGCGTCAGGCCGGCCGGTATTTCGTTGAAGGTCGGGTCGATCGGCATCCAGCTCCCGTTCAAATGGCTTTCGGCCCAGCTGTGGTAGAGAAAGCCGTCCCCCTGGTAGACGAGACCCGAGACGAAGCGCGTAGGTATGCCTGTGGCGCGGGCGAGCGAGGTGTAGAGACGAGCATGGCTTTGGCAGTTGCCGCGCCCCTTTTGTAGAGTTTCCAGCGGTGATTGTGCGTCGGTTACATCGGGCTTGATCTCCGCCGCGACCCACGCGGCCAAAAGGCCCGCTTTCTTTGCCGGGTCCTTCTCGTCCCCTACGATGGCCTTCGCGCGGGCGACGATTTCGGGGTTGTCGCTGGGCGTCCGCGCTCCCGGCTGCACGTCCGCCTCGGCGGGAGGTGCAGCTGCCGCAGGGGCCGGGTTTGGCAGGGTGAAGACGACGCTGCCGTCGGGCGACCGTTCCGCCTTCTGCCTCACACCCTGCAAGAGTGGCTGCTCAGCAGGGATGCCGGTCATACGGACGACCAGTTTCTGCAGCCGCTCCGGATGCTCGATCGGGGGGGTGACCCGTATGAGGCTCAGGTCGAAGACGAGGTCCTTCTTCGCCATGGCAGCCTCGGCGAGCTCGGCCCTCGCCGTCGCCTCGTCCCTGGCGAGCGTGACCACGAGCCCGTCCCGCACGGATTCCTTCAGGACGTTCCCCTTCAAGTCGATCCAGATGTCGTTGTCCACCATGGGGTAAAGGTTGTTCCTGAGGTGCACCACCGCCTTCCCGTCCAGGGTTTCCTGCCCGACCACTTCCACCTTCGCTTGCTTGACCTTCACCGCCTCTACGTCGAGGTACTGGATCTTGTAGGTCTTACCGGGCACCGCCCCATGCATGAGCGGGTAGAGGTTCAGTGCGTGCGGCGGGTAGACGACGCCTTTCACCTTGAGAGTATGCTCCTTCGTGCCGTTCCCGGAGCGGGTTACGACGCTGATCCCTTTGGGCGTGACCTCACCGCTTACCGCCGAGGGGCTGCCGTCGATACGCGTTTCCGCCTGGAAGGAGCGCAGTGCCAGGTTCGGCGCGACCTGGTAGGTCTCGGTGGAGCTTGCTTCTCTCGAAAAGCCCATCACCTTCATCTTTACGCTGCCGCGCGAGGCGAACTGGTAACCATCTGTAGTACGGGTCACGGTGGTTTGGCCGAAACCGACCTGCTCGTCCCCCATGATGATGGCAAACCAGTGCTCCCCTTCCGGGAGGGAAGCAAGTTGCGGCAGGGGGGCTGCCAACAGGCGCAGCGGCAGAAGAAGCATGATGAAGGTGGCCAGCAACTTCCCGTATTTGATATGGCGCGACATGGGCGGCTCCTCGAGAACTTTGATGATTTACTGCGGTGCGTGCGGGGGAATTTATACCACACAACCCGCGGCATGCGCAACGCGCTAACCGGTCGGTAATTCAGATGAATGCCGGTGTGGTGCAACCTCATGAGATTGATGAGAAATATAATCCTTTGATTAAATATAGTTAAGCTGTTGCAGTCTAAAAACGGGACAAGTATAATGGGGACATAGATAAGAGTTGCGGGGGATCGTAGGATCCCCCTTCCCCTAGCTGACTTGCCCTCCTAGTCGCTAGGGTTTTTTTTGCCCGGAATCCTGCCCCTTCGAGTGTGCCAACTGTTGCACACTTTTGCCGAATCCTATACAATCCGTTCGTCCTGTAATTCCATATCATGCGAGGAAAGATGTACCCGATAGTCACCATTACCGACCAGTGCCGTAAATGTTACTCCTGCGTGCGCAGTTGCCCGGTCAAGGCGATCAAGGTGGAGAAGAGCTACACCGAGATCATCCCGGAACGTTGCATCGGCTGCGGCAACTGCCTGAGCAACTGCCCCCAGCATGCCAAGGTCATCTCCGACAACGTCACCGTCTCTGAGGCGCTGCTCACCTCCGGGGAGCCGGTCATCGCCGTTCTGGGCTGCTCCTTCCCGGCGTTCTTCCACTACTGCTCCCCCGGTCAGCTCTCCGCCGGCCTGCGCCAGCTTGGCTTTGCCGAGGTGCACGAGGGCGCGAGCGGGGTGGAGCTCATCGCGGACGAGTACAAGAACGCGATCAGCAACGCGAACCTGCCGCTCATCTCCTCGCACTGCCCGGCCGTCGTCGACCTGGTCGAGCGTCACTACCCGCAGCTTATCGAGAACATGGTCGGGGTGGTCACCCACATGGTTGCCATGGGGCGCTACCTGAAGCACGTACTCGGCGACCACGTGAAGGTCGTCTACATCAGCTCCTGCATCGCCGGCAAGTTCGAGGTGCAGGCTGAGCAGACCAAGGGGGCGGTAGACGTCCTTTTGACCTACCGGGAGCTTGAATCGATCTTCAAGGAACGCGGCATCGACCTCACCGCGCTGGAAGAGGAGCCTTACGATGGGCGCGAGCCGCACATGGGGCGCGTCTTCTCGCTCTCCCAGGGATCCTTCCAGGCTTTCGGCATCAACCCGGACCCGCTCGATACCGATATCGTAACCGCCGAGGGGGAAGTGAACGTCATGGGGATCATCAAGGACCTGGCCGCAGGGCGCATCAGCCCGAAGCTTGTCGATCTGCGCTTTTGCTACGACGGCTGCATCGGCGGCCCGGGGCGCAACAGGGAGCTCACCGAGTTCTCCAGGCGCAACATGGTGATATCCCATTTCCGCCGCGAGATCCCCTACCGGCTGGCGCCGCACTACCAGAAGGATTGGCAGATCGATTTCTCCCGCACCTTCTCGGACAAGTACGCGAAGCTCCCCATACCCAAAGGTGGGGACGTGAAGAAGATACTGCAGGCGACCAACAAGTTCACCCAGAAGGATGAGCTTAACTGCCGCACCTGCGGCTACCGGACCTGCCGCGAGTACGCCGTCGCCGTCTTCCAGGGGCTGGCGGACCTGGAGATGTGCCTGCCGCACAACCTGCAGCAGCTCGAGGAGGAGCGCGGGCGCCTGATCCAGAAGTACGAGCTTGCCAAGAGGGAGCTGGACCGCGAGTACGGCGACGAGTTCATCGTGGGGAGCGACAGCCAGACCCTGGATGCGCTGGACCAGATCAAGCAGGTCGGACCGACCCCGACGACGGTGCTCATAAGGGGCGAGTCTGGTACCGGCAAGGAGCTCGCGGCGCGTGCGATCCATCGCTACAGTAAGCGAAACGACAAGCCGCTCGTTACCGTGAACTGCACCACCATCACGGACTCGCTCCTTGAGAGCGAACTCTTCGGTCACAAGAAAGGTTCCTTCACCGGCGCGATAACCGAGAAGAAGGGCCTTTTCGAGGCCGCCGACGGCGGTACCATCTTCCTGGACGAGATCGGCGACATCACCCCAAAACTGCAGGCGGAGCTCTTGCGCGTGCTTGACCTGGGGGAGGTGCGGCCGGTGGGTGGGACCGTGGCACGCCGCGTGGACGTCCGTCTCATCGCCGCGACCAACAAATCGCTTGAGGACGGCGTACGCGACGGTTGGTTCCGCGAGGACCTCTATTACCGTCTGAACGTTTTCTCCATCACCATGCCACCCCTGCGGGAGCGGGTGGAGTCGATTCCGCAGCTTGCGCACCACTTCCTGGAGAAGGCCCGCAACAAGCTGAACAAGCACATCATCGGCATCGAGGAGCGCGCCATCAACGCCATGGTGAAGTACCCCTGGCCGGGTAATATCCGCGAGATGCAGAACGTCATCGAACGAGCGGCGGTCCTGACCCACGACGATATCGTAAAGCTCGGCAACCTTCCCCTTGCCTTCGCGGAAAGCTACGCCGACGAGGGTGAGGATGTCATCGACCTCCGCTCCTTCAAAAAGGAGCGCGAGCCGCACGTACTGCGCGTAGAGAAGAAGCTGATCCAGCGCTATCTGGCGGACGCGGGAGGCAATGTGTCAAAAGCGGCACAACTTGCAAACATCCCGAGACGCACCTTTTATCGTCTTTTGGCCAAGCATGGGTTGAAAGGACGCACCATTCGCGCCAGAGAGGGCGAAGAAGAGTGATTTCACGCAGGGGCGCCGTTGCGCCGGTAGTCAAAATGATACAAATGGGCACAATTACGCATCGTGTGCCAAAATTGGCGCACTTTGTATACACTGTAACGTAACAGGGCTCTAATCCTAAAAATTCGGTATACGTGAAAACAATGACTTAGGCTGGCTGAGTGCTTTTTTTCCGCATTGGCACGCATGTAGCAATAGTGTAGACATCGTGTCACCAAATTTGAGCACTAACCAGAACAAGGAGAATACAAGATGGGCAGAATGAGAGAGAACCCTAGGTACAACGTTATTTCCATGAGGATCAGCGACGCAGAGCGTGAGACCCTTGAGATGATCATGGACACCACCAAGAAGAGCGTTTCCGAAATCATGAGGGAAGCGATGGAACTGGTAAAGGCCAGAAGCGTTGAGATGGGCCAGAAGGCGGCTTAGGCCGCCTCGTACCCTACCCGTACCATAAAAAACGGCCGCGAAAGCGGCCTTTTTTTATTCCTGCGTCAGTGCCGCCGTAAGAGCGGCACCCCCGTCTCCTATTTCACCTTCCAAGTGGTCCCCTGCGGGCTGTCCAGAAGGACGATGTCCTTTTCCAGCAGCATGTCCCTGATTTCGTCGCTGCGCTTGAAGTTCTTAGCCTTCCTCGCCTCGGTGCGCTCTGCGATGAGCGCCTCGATCTCCTCGACCGGGATCTCCATCTCCGAGGTCTTGCGGTCCTTCATCCGCTGCATGAATTCCGCGGGAACCGAGTCGCACACGCCGAGCGTCACCGCTATCCGCCCTATCTCTTCCTTCACGGCCGCGAGGAGCGCGAGCGGTGCGACGGGGAGGGCGCGGTTCACGCTGCGTACCAGGTCGAAGATGTGGCCGAGCGCCATCGCGGTGTTGAAGTCGTCGTCCATCGCCTCGGTGAAGCGCGCCGCGATCGTGCCGCACTTCTCCTCGAGCTCGGCGCTCTCAGCCGTGGGGGCGTGATCGGTGTCTGCGGCGAGGCGTTCGTCGATGCCGGCCAGCGCCTTGTAGATCCTCTCCAGACCGAGTTCCGCCTCTTTCAGGTTCTGGTCCGAGAAGTCGATCGGCGAGCGGTAATGTGCGGAGAGGAGGAAGAAGCGGAGCACCTCGGCGTCGTAGCGCTCGAGCACCTGCTTGATGGTGAAGAAGTTACCAAGCGACTTCGACATCTTCTCCGAGTTGATGTTCACGAAGCCGTTGTGCAGCCAGTACTTCACGAAGGGCTTGCCGGAGGCGGCCTCCGACTGCGCGATCTCGTTCTCGTGGTGCGGGAAGACGAGGTCTTTGCCGCCGCCGTGGATGTCGAAGGTGTCACCTAGGAACTTGGAGCTCATGGCGGAACACTCGATGTGCCACCCCGGACGCCCCTGTCCCCACGGCGACTCCCAGTACGGCTCGCCCGGCTTCGCGCCCTTCCAGAGGGCGAAGTCCATCGGGTTTTCCTTCTTGTCGTCCACCTCGATCCTGGCACCGGCCTGCATGTCGTCGAGGTTCCTCTTGGAAAGCTTCAGGTATCCCGCAAAACGCTCGACGCGGAAGAAGACGTCGCCGCCGGACTGGTAGGCGTAACCTTTCTCGATGAGGCGCTCGACGAGCGAGATGATCTCGGGGATGTGCTCGGTGGCCTTCGGCTGGAAGGTCGGGAGCTGCAGCATGAGCCGCGCCATGTCCTTGTCGAACTCCTCGATGAAGCGCTCGGAGATCTCGTTGTAGGGGACGCCGTCGCGGTTGGCGCGGTTGATGATCTTGTCGTCAATGTCGGTGTAGTTACGGACGTAGGTGACCTCGAGCCCCTTTGCCTGCAGGTAGCGGTAGATCATGTCGAAGACTACGTTGGCGCGCGCGTGCCCGATGTGGCAGTGGTCGTAAACCGTTACGCCGCAGACATACATGCCGACCTTGCCGGGGTTGATCGGTACGAACTCTTCCTTGCTGCCGGTAAGGGTGTTGTAGACGCGTAAAGGCATGTGTCGGTTCCTCTTTGTAATAGTGATAAGGCCTCTGGGTGGCCATATTGGCAAATTTGCTAAAAAAGCGCTTTTAAGGGAGTCCTGAGAGCGTGGACCGCTCCCCACGCAGCGCTGCATGAGCTCAAGTGTTCCCCCCTTTGCAAAGGGGGAGGCGTTTGGCCGGGCTCACCGCTTCGTGGAAGCAGGCACCTGGTTTCACCGAATCGTTAACGCTTCTGCTCGCTCCAGGAGTCCCTTAAGGTGGCGGTCCTGTTGAAGACCGGCGCCTCGGGACGGGAGTCCTTCATGTCGGGGCAGAAGTATCCAAGCCGCTCGAACTGGAAGCGGTCTTCGATGGTGGCCGAGGCGAGGGACGGCTCGAGCTTGCAACCCTTCAGCACTTCGATGGACTTCGGGTTCAGCGAGGTGCGGTAGTCCGGCTCGTTCTTGCCGCCGGGGTTCGGCGTGCTGAACAGGCGGTCGTAGAGGCGGACTTCGGCGTCGACGGCGTGATCAGCACTCACCCAGTGGATGGTTCCCTTGATCTTTCTGCCGTCCGGCGCGCTCCCCCCGCGGGAGGCCGGGTCGTAGCTGCAGCGGACCTCGACGATCTCGCCGTTTTCGTCCTTCACCACCGACTCGCACTTCACGATGTAGGCGTAGCGCAGGCGTACTTCCTTGCCCGGCGCCATCCTGAAGAACCCTTTGACAGGCTCCTCCTGGAAATCGTCGCGCTCTATGTAGACCGTGCCGCTGAAGGGAACCATGCGGGTTCCCATCTCCGGGTTGTTCGGGTGGTTTGCCGCCTCGAATTCTTCGCTCTCACCCTCCGGGTACCCCTCGATGACCACCTTAAGGGGGCGCAGCACCGACATGGCGCGCGGGGCGCGGACGTTCAGGTCCTCGCGCACCGCGTCCTCGAGGATGCTCATGTCGATGAGGCTGTCGCTCTTGCCTACGCCGATGGTCTCGCAGAAGGCGCGGATCGACTCCGGGGTGAAGCCGCGGCGCCTGATCCCCACCAGGGTCGGCATGCGCGGGTCGTCCCAGCCGTCCACGAGTTTCTCCTGCACCAGTTCGAGGAGCTTTCTCTTGCTCATCACCGTGTAGTTCAGGTTCAGGCGGGAGAACTCGATCTGCTGCGGATGGCTCGGCACCGGGAGCTGGTCGAGCACCCAGTCGTAAAGCGGGCGGTGATCCTCGAACTCCAGGGTGCAGATGGAGTGCGTGATCCCCTCGATGGCGTCCGAGATGCAGTGCGCGTAGTCGTACATCGGGTAGATGCACCAGGCGTCGCCGGTCCTGTGGTGATCGACCTTCTTGATGCGGTAGATGACCGGGTCGCGCAGGTTGATGTTCGGGGAGGCCATGTCGATCTTCAGGCGGAGCACCTGGCTCCCGTCCTCGAATTCGCCTGCACGCATGCGGGCGAAGAGGTCGAGATTTTCGGCGACGCTGCGGCTGCGGTACGGGCTCTCCTTGCCCGGCTCGTTCAGGGTGCCGCGCATGGCGCGGATCTCGTCGGCGCTGCTGCTGTCCACGTAGGCGAGCCCCTTCTCGATGAGAACCTGCGCGTACTGGTAGAACTTCTCGAAGTAGTCCGAAGCGTAGTACATGTGCTCGCCCCAGTCGAAGCCGAGCCACTTCACGTTCTCCTTGATGGAGTCTTCGTACTCGATGTCCTCTTTGGCGGGGTTCGTGTCGTCGAAGCGCAGGTGGCAACGGCCGCCGAAATCGCGGGCGAGGCCGAAGTTGAGGCAGATGGACTTGGCGTGGCCGATGTGCAGGTAACCGTTTGGCTCCGGCGGGAAGCGTGTCACGATGCTCTTGTGCTTGCCGTTTTTGAGATCGTCGGTGACGATGTTGCGGATGAAGTTGGCCGCTTTTTCGACCACGGGTGTTTCTTCTGTTGTCATATGTGTTGTCCTGTCCGCTCCGGTTTCAACCGGCGTGCGTAGAGTTATATATTTATTATTTCTTTACCAATAACGCCACGGAATAAGCGGCAATCCCTTCGCCTCTCCCTGCGAAGCCGAGCTCCTCGGTGGTGGTCGCCTTGACGTTCACCCGGTCTTCCTCGGTGCCGAGCGTCGCCGCGATGTTGATTCTCATCTGCGCGATGAAGGGGGCCAATTTCGGGCGCTGCGCAACCACGGTGGCATCGACATTGCCGATCCTATATCCCTTGTTCTCCGCGAGATCCATGACATGGCGCAGGAGTTTCAGGCTATCCGCACCTTTGTAGGCCGGGTCGGTGTCAGGGAAGTGCTTGCCGATGTCCCCTTCGCCGATGGCGCCCAGGATCGCGTCGGAGATGGCATGCAGGAGCACGTCGGCGTCGGAATGCCCGAGGAGCCCCTTAACGTATGGGACGTCCACCCCCCCGAGGATCAGTTTGCGCCCCTCCACCAGTCTGTGTACGTCGTAGCCGTGTCCGATGCGCATCATTTCACTTCTTCTCCTTCAGAAAAGCCTCGGCGAGGATCATGTCCTCGGGAGTCGTGATCTTTATGTTCGTGTAGTCGCCTCTCACGACCTGAACCGGTTTTCCTTGGCGCTCCATAAGGGAGGCGTCGTCGGTTCCGAGAAAATCATCGGCGGCGGCCTCGTCGTGGGCGGCGCGGATCAGGCCATAGCGAAAGGCCTGCGGCGTCTGGGCAAGCCAGAGCTGCTCCCGCGCCGGCGTCTCGGCGATGACCCCATCGCGCACCACTTTTACCGTGTCCTTGACCGGGACCGCGACGATGGCGGCCCCTGAAGCTTGCGCTGCGGCAACGGACGCTTCGAGCATGGCGGCGGTGACGAAGGGGCGCACCCCGTCGTGGATCAGCACCAGATCGTCCGGGGCGATTCCCTCTATGGCGCGCAGGCCGTTATGGACCGAGTGCTGACGCTCAGCACCTCCCGCGACGATGGCGCGCACCTTCGTGAAGCCGTAGCGTTCGACCACCTCGCTGCGACAGAAGGGGATCTCCTGCTCGGGCGAGACGAGGTAGATGGCGTCGATGCAGGCGGCCTCCTGAAAGACCCGCACGGTGTGCGCGACGATCGGCATGCCGTCCAGCGCGAGGTACTGCTTGTTGTACCCCGCTCCCATCCTCTTTCCCATGCCCGCGGCGGGAATAAGCGCGAAAACCCTGGCCAAAAATAACCTCGATCGTGAGAGCAGCTTCCCCGGAGGGGAAAACGCCGAATTATTACAGTTTGGCTGTGAAAAAACCAGTTAAATATCACCAAAGTAAGCGTCGGTACGCTACTTGATAAGACCGCAAGTCTTCCCCCTCCCCGCCCCTCCCCCTCCGGGGGCGGGAGAGTTGGCAGCCCCCCCTGTGCAGATAGACTGGGAACGCCTTTGTGAGTCGGCTGCTGTTTAGCCGACCAAGGCGGTCAGGGCGGCGGCCAGATCCTGCAGGTCGTCGTCCTGAATGGTGCGCGGGTCTAGCAGGAAGGCGTTCTTGCTGATCCGGCCGATGACCGGAATCTCCATCCCCCTGAGCCTCGATTCGATGTCGTTCGGCGAAAGGCCCTCCACGGCGACCTCGATGAGCATGGTGGGGAGGTTCAGAAGCGGCAGGGTGCCGCCACCGGCCTGCGAGAACCCGTCGGTCAGCTTGAAGCTGACCGCGTCCGGCGTGCGGCGGCGCAGCTGCCCGGCGATCTTCCTGGCGCGGGCGGTGAGCTCGGGGAGGGTGGCCGTCAGCATGCGCAGCGTCGGCACCTCCTTGAAGGCCACCATCTCGTCGTGGTAAAGGGCGAGGGTCGCTTCGAGGCTCGCGAGCGTCAGCTTGTCCATCCTGAGCGCGCGCAAGAGCTGGTGCTTCTTCATCGCCTCGATGAAGTGCTTCTTGCCGACGATGATGCCGGCCTGCGGTCCGCCCAGGAGTTTATCGCCGCTGAAGGTGATGACGTCGACGCCGGCGCGCACGAAGTCCTGCACCGTCGGTTCGGGGCAGGGTAGTTTGCCGGAGAGGTCGACGAGGTTCCCGCTACCCATGTCGGCGAGGACCGGGACGCCGGCCTGCTTGCCGAGCTCCACCATCTCCTCCGCGGTCACCTCTTTGGTGAAGCCAAGAACCGCGAAGTTGCTGCAGTGTACTTTCAAAAAGACCGCGGTGTTCTCGTTCACCGCGTTCTGGTAGTCCTTCGGATGGGTCCGGTTCGTGGTGCCGACTTCCCTGAGTGTTACGCCGGAAAGCCGCATGACCTCCGGAATCCGGAACGAACCGCCGATCTCGACAAGCTCACCGCGGGAGACCACCGCCTCGCGTCCCGCCGCCATGGCGCTCAAGGTCAGCAGCACCGCCGCGGCGTTGTTGTTCACCACGATGGCGGCCTCGGCACCGGTTAGCTCGCACAAGAGGGCCTCAACGTGGCTGTAGCGGCTTCCCCGCACCCCCTCGTCGAGGTCGAACTCGAGGTTCGAGTAAGAAAAGGCGATGGTGTTGAGGGCGTCGCGGGCGGCCTCGGGGAGGATGGAGCGCCCGAGGTTCGTGTGGATGACGATGCCGGAGCCGTTGATGACCCGCCGCAGGCTCGGGCGGGTCAGAAGGCGCAGCTCGCGCGAAACCGCGGTGCAGACCGCTTGCTCGGCGAAGGCCGCATCGTCGAGGGAGCCGGCACGGGCTCCGGCACGAAGCAGATCCAGCACCTGGCGTACCGCCTTCAGCACGAGTCCCCTCGGCTGTTCGGAGAGAAGCCGGCGCACACCCTCCCATTCGAGAACCCGGTCCACTTTAGGGATCAATTTCAGCTGCTGCACAAAGCCCCTCCACTCATTGAAATGGCAACGGGCTAATTTAACCCAAAGCGATGAATGAGGCAAAGAAAATCCACTGGTTCGGGGGGGAATGAGCTAATTGACCGTGGGATTGAAGGATGAGGAGAGATATTGGCGGTGAGAGCGTGACGGCGGAGCCCTGGCCCCAGTACAGGCAAAAGAAAACCCGCGGGGCTTAAGGGCGCCGCGGGCTGGTAGGGTGGGTTAGAGGTCGAGTCCTTTGGTGGTCCACATCTCGGGGGAGTCTTCCTCCTCGATGAGGACCTTGCCGCCGTACTCGGCGTTTTTCTGCACGAGCATCTCGGCCATTACCGGATCGCGCTTGCGGAACGCCTCGATGATCTTCTCGTGCTCCTCCACCGAAAGCTGCATCCTCCCGGGCTTCATGAGCGACGCCATGCGCAGACGCTGAAACTTCTTCAGCAGCTGGGAGATCATGTCGTGCAGTTTGTCGTTGCCGGCCCCTTTGATGAAGAGCTCGTGAAAACTGTTGTGCACCTTGAAGAAGTGGCGCACGTCGCCTTCCTCGGCAATCTCCCGCAGCTTCTCGTTTATCGCCTCAAGCTTGTTTATCTCGCGCGTGCTGAGCTGCGCGCAGGCCTTGCGGGCGGCGTAACCTTCCAGAATGCTCTTTATGGCGTAAAACTCTTCGACGTCCTTGGCGGAGAAGCTGGCGACCAGCGCTCCCTTGCGTGGGATGACGGAAAGATATCCTTCGGATTCCAACTGACGGAAGGCTTCCCGGATCGGTGTGCGGCTGATTCCGAAGCGGGCGGCAAGTTCGGGTTCGGCGACCTTTTCTCCAGGCTTGAGAGCGCCCGACATGATGGCGTCGCGGATCGTCTCAAGTATGCGTTCTCTGAGGGTAAGGTGCTTTTCTACGCTCTTCTTCATGCGGCCCCCTTGAATGATCGCCGTATTGTATACAGTATCCAAAGATTGTCAAGAACTTCCCTCTGCAGTTTAGGGGGATGCACATGAAAATGCTTGAAATGTCATGTCGCGGTCTGTATGTTGCGACGCTGAGGGAGTTTCGGCTATGGATCCGGTCCGGCATTTCAAAATTTCCATAGGGGTGTTGCTGCTCCTCCTTACCGTTGGCACCTGCGGGTACATGACGCTGGAAGGGTGGAGTCTTTTGGACGCCCTGTACATGACGGTGATCACCCTCGGTACGGTCGGCTTCCGGGAGGTTCACGACCTGAGCCACGTGGGGAAGATGTTCACCATGATGCTGATTTTCTTCGGGGTCGGCGTCATCGGCTACATCGTGGGCAGTCTCGCCCAGATCATGTTCGAGGGGCAGTTCCAGAGGATCCTCGGGAGGAAAAAGGTGGAAAAGGCGATAGCGGCCCTCGACGGGCACTACATCATCTGCGGGTTCGGGCGCATCGGCTCCCTCATCTGCAAGGAATTCGCAGCCAAACCGCTTCCCTTCGTGGTGGTGGAAAAGGACATCGACATGATCGCCCAGATGGAGAAGGACGGCAACGGCTACCTCTTCCTGCCGGGCGACGCCACCATCGACGACGTGCTCCTGAAGGCGGGGATACGGAAGGCGAGGGGGCTCATCTCGGTGGTCACCTCCGATACCGAGAACGTGTACATCACGCTCACCGCGCGCGGCCTCAACCCGGATCTCTTCATCCTCGCCCGGGCCGGCGAAGAGGGGTCGGAGATCAAGCTGAAGCGCGCCGGGGCGAACAAGGTCGTTTCCCCCTACCTGATCGGCGGCTCAAGGATGGCGCAGGCGATCCTGCGGCCGACGGTGGTCGACTTCATCGAAATCGCCACCGGGCGCGAGCACATGGAGCTGCAGATGGAAGAGATCCTGATTCCGGCACAGTCAGGCTTCATCGGGGAAAGTCTTGCTAGCTCGGGGTTTCGCAAGGAGACCGGCGTAATCATCGTCGGGGTGAAGAAGCAAAGCGGCAAGATGGTCTTCAACCCCGAGTCGCACACGAAGATCGAGGCGCACGACACGCTCATCGTGCTGGGGGAGCCTGCGGCGATAGAAAAGCTCGACCAGTTGGTGCGCTGCGATGGCTGCGCCGAAGAAATGATCAAAAAGCACAGGAAAAAAGATGAATAAGAGAATCTTCGCCCACGTCCCGTTCGCCCAGATCCGTGAGCATCTCCCCTTTGTCATGGAGCGCCGTCTGAGTCCCGAGATTTATCTCTCGGCCGACGCGCTCGACGCGGCCACCCCCGCGCAGCTCGCGGAGACCGCGCGGACGCTTCAGGGTGAGGGGCTTTCCTGCACCATCCACGCGCCGTTCATGGACCTGAACCCGGGCTCGCTGGAGCGACTGCTGCGCGACGCCACCATGCACCGTTTCCGGCAGGTGCTCGATGCCGCCGAGATCCTGCGTCCCGAGGTCATGGTGTTCCACCCAGGCTTCGACCGATGGCGTTACGGCGAGGCAAGGGGGCAGTGGCTTGAGCTGAGCGTCGCGGCCTGGCAAAGCGTGCTGCAGCGGACGAAGGACATCGGGACGGCGGTCGCGGTGGAAAATATCTTCGAGGAGGAGCCTTCTACCCTGCAGGCGTTGTTCGAGGCTGTGGAGGATGAGTCTTTCGGGCATTGCTTCGACGTGGGGCACTGGAACCTTTTCAAGCAGGTTTCCATGGAGAGGTGGTTCGAGGCGCTGGGCGCTCGGATCAAGGAAGTGCACATCCATGACAATGGCGGGACGAAGGACGACCATGCACCTCCGGGAGAAGGGGCCGTCGATTTCGGATTGTTCTTTCAGCTGATGGAAAGGTACTCGCCGGAAGCCGCCTACACCATCGAGTCGCACAGCAAGCCGCACTTGGAGCGTTCTCTCGAGGTTTTACGCCCGTACTTAGCTTAGCCGCGGCGGGAGCTTCTCGAGCGTTTGAGGGCGGTGGCGAGGTAGCCGACGACGCCGAGGTTGACCAGGAATACGGCGACGCGCAGGCCGTCGGGCTTGCGGAAGATCTCGAACATCTCGACGGGAAGGTAAACCGCTCCGGAGAGAAAACCGAACCATTCCGCCCATCTCCTTTCGTGCCACAGCCCGTACGCCTCGATGAGGCGTACCGAGGAGTAGGCGAGCGCGGAGAGCGCGAGCATCCAGAGCTGAAAGTCGGTGACGCGGTTCGCGGCGTCGATGAAGATGCTGGGATAGTGCCGCGCCGGGTTCATGTGCAAAAGCTGCACGAGCCGCACCGCGATATGGTGCAGGTCCTTGTGGACCAGCGACAGTACCCCGCATCCCGCAAGAAGGACCGCCGCTCCCTTCAGGGCCTCGAAGACCGCCACCACGCGCAGTCCGCGCCCCTTCGCACTTCTCCCCTTTGCCGCCATACCCGATCCCTCTTCTAAACCGGCTGCAGCACCTTGAGCGTCACATCTTCCACGAGGTCCTGTACCCGTTCCTTGTAATCGAGCATGTGCGGCGAGGCAAGGTGCGCATGAAGCGCCTCCACGCTCTGCCACTTCTCGATGATGGTCACCACCCGCTCGTCGCGCACCTGCACGGGGAGGGCGGCGTCGATGTCGAGGGCAGGGAAATATTCGATGCATCCCGCCTCGCCCTTCACCTTGGGGACCTTCTCGTTGAAGATTTTGAGGAACGCCTCGCGCGCCCCCTCCTTGACTCGTATCGAAGCCAGTACGCAGATCATGGTTTGCTCCTTTTTTTACCCGCGGAAGATGAAGAAGACCGCCCCGGCCATGCAGAGCCCGGCCCAGAGGTAGTCAAGTTTGAGCGGCTGCCCCATGTAGAAGACGGCGAACGGGACGAAGACGGACAGGGTGATGACTTCCTGCATTATCTTTAATTGTCCCAGGCTAAAGGTCCCAAACCCGGCGCGGTTCGCGGGGACCTGCAGCATGTACTCGAAAAGGGCGATGCCCCAACTGGCGAGGATGGCGACGTAGACCGGCGCGCTGCGCAGGTCCTTTAGGTGGGCGTACCAGGCGAAGGTCATGAACACGTTGGAAAGGATCAGCAGTACGATGGTTCTCATTGCGTTTTCCGGGTCGATGAATTTGGGCGGATCGGCCGTGGCCGCCGCGGCGCCGAGCCTGCCGGCAATCAGATGAGCCGGGAGGGCACAAGGCGAAAGGATAGCACGACAGAGGCGGCAAGTGCAAAGATTAGCGTGGCGCGAAGGATGCCGATGGTCATAGCATGGTTAAAATGTGGCATGAATAATTAACAAAAACATTACTTAAATATCTCTTTGAACTTTCAATTGTTTACATCACGAAAATGCTGTAGTATGCGGGAGTTTTGGCCGTTCCAGCTCCTGTCGTTCTGTCAACCGCGAAGTGATTCAGTGTACTTAGGCGATGCCCTTGGTGGCAGTTGACAGTGGTGCGTCGGGCCTGTGACACTGAGTTTTGCGCCGGGAGCCTCTCGGTCTTCCCCGGCATTATCTTCCGCGAAGGGACGAACTATGAAGATTGAGAAACAGGAAGCTTATTTGAAGGAATGGCAGGGCCATGAGGAGCTTGCCGAGCGCATGCTCCCGATCATCGGTCATCTTTACCGCGACAACAACATCGTCACGACGGTGTACGGCCGCTCACTGGTGAACAGCCCGACCATCGAGATCCTCAAGGCGCATCGTTTCGCTCGTCAGATCCTCGACGGCGAGCTGACCGTTCAGGAGACGTTCCCCGTTCTCGAGGCCGCCAGCAGACTGGACCTCGCGCCGGCGCGCATCGACCTCGGTAGGCTGGCGGTCCGCTACCAGTCGCTGCAGGGCAAGGTCTCCGTCGACGATTTCGTCGCGAGCGAACTCGCCTCGGTCAACACCGGCCGCACCTCGATTCTGGACGAGCCGCAGGACATCGTGCTCTACGGCTTCGGCCGCATCGGCCGCCTGCTCGCCCGCATCCTCGTGGAGAAATCCGGTAGCGGCGAGAAGCTCCGCCTGCGCGCCGCCGTGGTGCGCAAGGGGGGGGCGGACGACCTCGTGAAGCGTGCGAGCCTGCTGCGCCGCGACTCCGTGCACGGCCAGTTCAACGGCATCATCACCATCGACGAGGAAGAGAACGCGATCATCGCCAACGGCAACATGATCCGCATCATCTACTCCGATGCCCCTGAAACCGTCGATTACACCCAGTACGGCATCCGCAACGCCATCGTCATCGACAACACCGGCAAGTGGCGCGACCGCGAAGGCCTCGGCCGTCACCTGAAGGCGCCGGGCGTCTCCCAGGTGCTCCTCACCGCGCCGGGCAAGGGGGACATCCCAAACGTGGTCTCCGGCATCAACAACGAGCTCATCGTGCCGGAAGAGACCATCTTCTCCGCGGCCAGCTGCACCACCAACGCCATCGTTCCCGTGCTGAAGGCGGTGAGCGACAAGTTCGGCATCGTGAGCGGCCACGTCGAAACCTGCCACTCCTACACCAACGACCAGAACCTGATCGACAACTACCACAAGGCGGACCGCCGCGGGCGGAGCGCCCCGCTCAACATGGTCATCACCGAGACCGGCGCAGCCAAGGCCGTCGCCAAGGTGCTTCCGGAGCTGACCGGCAAGCTGACCGGCAACGCGATCCGCGTCCCGACCCCGAATGTCTCGCTGGCGATCCTCAACCTGCAGTTGAAGCAGGAGACCGACGTGGAGACGCTGAACAGCTACCTGCGCGCCATCTCCCTCGACTCGCCGCTGCAAAACCAGATCGACTACACGAACTCCCCGGACGTCGTCTCCAGCGACTTCGTCGGTTCGCGTCACGCAGGCGTGGTCGACTCGCTCGCCACCATCGTGCAGGGTAACCGCTGCGTGCTCTACGTCTGGTACGACAACGAGTTCGGCTACAGCTGCCAGGTCGTGCGCATGGTCCAGAAGATGGCAGGCCTCGAGCTCCCCGCACTGCCGGCCTAAGTGCGTCAGAAATAGTTGGAAAAGGAAGGGGCGTCCGGAAAGCGGGCGCCCCTTTTTTTCGTCCGGAAAACCGGTTGCCGTGCGTCCTGCCATGGACTCTCTCGAAGCCTCCTCCCGCTCCTGAAGCCTCTCCTTGCCCATCTTGTCGATCCAAGGTAAAGTTCACCCTGCGAAGAAAGGGGTCACATGGGCAACGACGTCGGCAGAAAATTCACTTTAGAAGGGCCGGGAAGGCTCGTAGCTTTTTGCGCTGCCGCGCTAATCGCCCTTATTCTACTTATCTTCCTCGCACTGGAGATCTATCTCGCCACCCCGCTTCCCGCCCGTCAGTTGTCTCGGTTCATCACCTCCACGCTCCACCAGGAATTCACCGTGGCGAAGGTAGGGCTCTCGGGGCGCAGCGTCGTCCTGCGCGGGATCCGGTTGCACTCCCCGAAGGGGTTTGCCGGGCCCGACCTCGTCGCCGCCGAGTCGGTCACCGTGACGCCCAAATGGTTGGACCTCTTGCGTGGGCGCCGCAACTTCGAGCTCATCTCCATCGAGAAGGGTAGCGTCGACCTGCAGAAGAACCCGGCCGGCGCCTGGAACTTCTCGGAACTGCAGCGAATACTTGCCGCGCGAAAGCTGCCGGCGCGTCCCGCTCCCGAGACGGTAATCGGGAAGCTCGTGGTGGTGAACGGGGCGCTGTCGGTGCAGGGCGAGGGTGTGCAGGGGATGAACCTGAAGCTTTTCAACCTTGCCACTGGTGGCTCGCGTAGCGCGCAGCTCGACCTCGTCTTCCAGGACCCCGCCGGGAACACCTACCACTTGGGCGGAACGGCACGCCCGGGCGCCGAGGCCGCACTCGACCTATCCCTGAGCGCCCCCACTCTCTCACTGCAGCGGGCCGCAGCTCTCTTCAAGCTGAAGACCCCTGAACCGTTCCAGAAGGCGGGCGGCTCTCTTGCCGTTGCCGCGGTCCTCGCCAAAGGGGAACTCCGCTTCTCCGGGGCTTTCCGTTTCCGCGACATCCAGCTCCCTGCAGCCCGCGGCAGCTATCCCGTGGCCGGTTCCCTGAGTTTCACCGGGACCTATGGTCTGGAGGAGGACCGTGCCGATCTCGCCGACGCGACTCTCGAGATAAAAAACGTGGCGCAACTGCACGGCGAAGGGAGCGTATCCGGGGTAAGAAAGGAACGCGAGTTCGCCCTCCTTTTCGCCGTGGACCGCGTGGACCTCGCCCTTTTGAATGCCCTGGTGGTGGACAAAGCCCGTGGCGGACTTCTCTACAGCGGACAACTGCGCTGCGAGTCGCTACGCGTCGAGGGAAGTGCCCGTCGCGGGGTGGAAAGTGCTGCAGGTGTTCTTGTCCTCGAGGAGGGGAGCCTTGCCAGGGGAGGGGATACCTTGGTGGGCGGACTCTCAGGAAAGGCGAACATCGCCCGCAAGGAAGGGGGCGTCGCGCTGGCTGGGAGGCTCTCGGCGCCTCAGGCAACCGGCAAGGCCCTGGTCGACGCCCTCGACCTCCCCTTCGCTCTCGCCCTTTCCCCGAAGCTTAAGCCGGTGCACTTTGAAAGCAGCAAAGCGAGCGCGCGCCTGATGGGCGTCCCCGCAACGGGCGATCTTTCCTTTGATGCCGCGCGTCCGGAGCCCATCTCTGCGTCCCTGAAGATCGGCGCGGCAAAGGTTTCATCGCTCAACCCGCTGTTGAAGCGCTATGGCGTCGAGGCCGGTACCGGAGTCCTTTCCGGGACGCTCGCCGCAAGCGGCAAGGGAGGGAGTGACTTCACAGCCACCGCAAGACTGCTCCTCTCCGGCGTCTCCGCAAAAAGAGGGAAGACGTCGGCCGCCATCAGGGACGGCGCGGTTACCGCGCAGCTCGGCCGCCGCGCCGGACGGCTGGTAGCCTCCGGTGACGCACGTCTTACCGGTCTCACCCTGGACGGCAAGGGTGGAGATGCCCGCCTTGCCTATCGGGTTGACGGAGCCAAGCTCACCCTCGAGAGGGTGCAGGGACGGCTGGGGGACGCTCGTCTTGCCATCGCACGTCTGAGCGGGGAGCTCCCTCCCAAGGGGGCAACTGGACCCACCCCGTTGGCTTGGGATCTGGAGGGGGGGGCGCTGAGGCAGGGAGAGCTCGACCTTGCCGGTGTGGCGGGGCGCTTCAGGGGACAGATGGTGCGCTCCGGGGAGGAGCGCTGGCTGGAAGGAAAAGCCCAGGTCTCGACCCGGGCGGTAACACTCAAGGGGAATGGGATCGGCGCCCCAGCTTTGCAGGCAGTCTTCTCCAGGGAAGGGGGGAAAGCAGAGGTAAGCGGTTCGCTCCTGGGAGGAAAAGTCACGGGTCAGGCTAAGTTCCACCCCTTCATCCCGGACACGGTCCAGTTCTCTCTCTCCCTTGCCGGTGCTGCGGCAGTCCAGGCGGCCGGTTTTCTAAAGAAAGACGCGGCGACAAGGCCCAGCGGCGGCGAGCTCGACCTGCATGCAAGCGGCAGCTACGTGGGGAAAAAGGGACTCGACTGCCGCTTCGATGCCAAAGGACGCAACCTCTCGGCGTCCAAGGACGGCAAGCGCGCCCTTTCCGGGGGATCGCTTTTTCTCTCGGGGAGCTACGCGTCGGGGAAACTGTCCATAGGAGAGGGGCTCCTCTCTCCGGGTAAAGGGGTCGCCTTGCGGGTGCGGGGCGAGGTGGCGCGTGCAGCGTCGCCGGGTCGGGAGGGCACCCTCGCCTTTTCCCTTCCCGAGACCCCGGTCGATGCCATCGTCGACACCGCCATCAACCTGATGCCGCAAGCCATACAGGAGGCTACCCTTGAGGGAACGCTCTCGGGTGGCGGGAAGCTCGAGCTGCGGGGCGGACGGCAGCTCCTCGAGGGTCGGGTGGAGGTCCATGGCGGCGGCATTGATGCTCCCTCCCAGAAGCTCACTATTTCAGGCCTCGACGGAACCCTCCCGGTTTCCATGGATTTCTCGGCGAAGACCGCACCCAGGCCCCGCGACAGCAGGGAGTTCAGCCGTGGCAACTACCGGCGCGTCTTAGAGGAACTCAAAGGGATGTCCGCAGGAGGCAACGCGCTAAACATCGACCGCATCTCCTACGGAACGCTGCAGCTCGAAAAGCTCGCCCTGCAGTTGCGTGCGTCCAACGGAGTGATGGAAGTGCTCCCCCTGCGTGCGACGCTCTACAAGGGCGCCATCCTCGGGACCGGTTATCTTGCCATGGGGGCCAAGGCGGTTTACCGGGCCGACCTCTTGGTGAACGGGGTGAGCCTGAAACAGCTCTGCGGCAGCATCCCGAGTGTCCAGGGGTACATCTCGGGGAAGGTGGACGGCGTCATCAGCTTCCGCGGCACCGGGGGGGGCATCGACGGCACCGCGGGTTTTGTGGAACTGTGGGCCCGCGAAGGGAAGGACGAGAAGATGCTGGTCAGCAAGGAGTTCCTGCAGCGGCTGGCGAAGCAGAAACTGAGCGGGTTCTTTTTAAGCCGCGATCGCCCCTATGACGCGGCGGAGATCAAGGCGACCCTGCAGGACGGCGACCTCACCTTCAATACCTTGAGGATCGTCAACACCAACTTCGTCGGGGTGAAGGACCTGAACGTCAACATAGCGCCGACCCAGAACCGCATCGGCCTTGGCCATCTCCTGGAGTCGATCAGGGAGGCTGCGGTGCGCGGCAAGCCGGCGACCGGAGAGCCGGAGCAGAAGAAGGGCGCGGCAACGCCACCGCCGGAAGCAGCGCCTGAGTTCAAGTGGGAAGAGTGAAGACGCTGTGCTATATTCATGAACGACAATACTAACGCCGGAGGCTTATATGAAAACGAAACTGATCAAGCTGCTGTTCTCTGTCTCCTGTATTTTCCTTGCCGCCTGTGCGGTGATCACGGTGAACGTCTATTTCCCGGAGAAGGCGGCCAAGGAGGCGTACAAGTCTCTTGACGACATGCTGCTGAAAACCGGTGAGGCTCCCGGCGGCCAGAAGGTTCCTCCCGGTGGGGCGCCCGCCGCGCCGCAGGACAAGCCGCAGAGCCGGGTTTTTGATTTCTCCCTGGTCACCGCGGCGTATGCGGCCGACACCGATGCCGACGCCGATGCCCTGGCGGTGGAGCTCTCGAGCATGCCCGAGGTGCTGAAGGCCTACGACGACATGAGCAAGCGGCTCCCGCGGCTTAACACGCTTTTTGCCAGTGGCGCCGTCGGTCTCTCCAAGCAGGGTCTCGTTGTGATACCTCCTTCGGCCAAGGCGAAGCTCGCCCCGCAGGACGAGGCGCTGGTCTCTTCGGAAAACCAGAGCCGCAAGGTCGTCGTGACGAGCATGGCGAAGGCGATTCTCAAGCTGCAAAAGCAGAAGGAGAGCAAGGAGGCGATGAACCAGGTATTGGGGAAAGCGGCCACGACCTTCGCCGAGACGAAGCGTGAAGCGGCCCAACCTGGATGGTGGATGCAACTGCAAAACGACCGCTGGGTGCAGAAGTAGCGGCAAACTGTGCGAAAAAAGAGAAATCAGACTGAGGAGGCCACGTGCGATCACGTGGCCTCCTTTTATTTCTGCCTTCTAGGTGAGACGGGAAGCCGGTTTGTGGGGAGGGATCCAGGTGGCGCAACGTGGTGTGCAAGTTTTGAACGCCTGTTCAAAAGCTGCAAAACCTCAAAGTTACAAGGGCTTAGCGTGGATGGGCGGCGCTGCCCAACCTTTGCTGTGCAGAAGTTGAACTTTGTCTGTTGGCTGACCGTTCGATGCACGTTAGATTTTTTGCTTTATAAATCAGCAGCTTTCGAGAAAATTTGCCTGTCGGCATATTTGGCATCGCTCTTGTAATAAGAAAGGCAAGAGCGGACGAAACGAGCCGCTCGACCAAACAAAACCCAACTTTTGCGCCGACGGTGGAGTCCTCCTTTCGCTTCGGCGCTTTTTTTTTGTCCGGATTTCGCCTTTCAGGCGAAAAGCAGCCTTCCAAGCTTCGCTTTCGCCGTTCCTCCGGAAAGATCGGGGACGATTTCCAGCTCGAGCGCCGTCACCCCGGCCAGTTCCACCTGGTATTCCTCCTGTTCGACCGTGGTGCCGGGAGGGGCGAAGGTGAACTGCTGCCGCACGATCTCACGGAAGGTATCGCCTCCGTCCTGCGCGTAGCGCAACACGAACTCCTGGGTCCTGGCGGCCTCTTCATCGCTGATTAGCAGGTAGATCCGGGAAATCCTCTGGGGGTGGTCGAAAAGCACGCGGATCCGCTGGAGCCCTGGTGCGTCGGCACACCAACCTGGGGCGCCGATGGGCTGCAACGCCGACTCGATCGGCTGCAGCGGGTCCTCTGAAGTGATCTCGACCCGCGCGATGCTCTCGAGATCCAACCAGTCGATGCCCTTTCTGGCGTCCGGGCTTTCCTGCGTAACGATGGATTTGCGCATGTCTTCTCCTTTTAATGTTCAAATCAGCGCCTGGTTATTTGCTGCGGGCTCTACAGTCTACAGAAAAAGTGCAAAGTTCCACCAGACGATCAAGACGCCCTCCAGCACTGCGTCGAGCAGGTACACCGGTGCTATCACCTTTTTGACCGCGTAGATGATGTCGATGGCGGCAAGGGCGCCCGCGCCGCCGATGGCTAGAACTACCACCGGGAGTGTGACTTCTGAGCCTGCCCCGGCTATGAGCAGCACGAAGCCGATCACCGCCAGCACTAGGCCGACCGTCTTCACGAGCCAGAGGTCCGTCTTCGGGCCGGTGACCGCCATGAAGCTGCGGATGCTGAAGATGGGCCAGAGCCCAGTGATGAGGAAGTACCCGCCTTGAGACAGTGCGATCGTGTCCAGCATGGAGCCTCCCGTGTCACAACTGGAGCTGCCCGTGGTCGGCAAAACTGTAGAACTCGTTTTCCCCGATGATGATGTGGTCGAGCACGCGGATCCCCATGAGCTGTCCCGCCTCGCAGAGACGACGGGTAACCTCGAGATCCTCGGGGCTGGGCGTTGGGTCGCCGGTCGGGTGGTTGTGCAGAAGGATCATCGCCGCCGCGGACTGGCGCACTGCAGCGTTGAACACCTCGCGGGGGTGCACGATGCTTTGGTTCAGCGATCCCTCCGAGATCTGCGCACGGGTGATGATGCGGTTTTTGCCGTCGAGCAGAAGCACCATGAAATGTTCCGTGTGGCGGTCCCGGAACTCGTGGTTCAGCTGTTCGAAGACCTGGGAGGCGGAGGTGAAGCGGACGAAGGACTCGATGGGGCGCCCCTCCTTTTCGCGGATGCGCCTTGAGAGGTCGAGGGCGGCGAGGATGCAGGTGGCCTTGGCCGGACCGATCCCCTTCACCTGCTGGATCTCCCGACACGAGGCGTCAGCAAGGGCACGCAGCGATTTGAACTGGAGCATGAGCTCCCGGCCAAGGTCGAGGGCGCTGCGGCCACTGGCGGCGTCCCCGCTGCCGAGGATCAGCGCAAGCAGTTCGGCTTCGGACAGGGCCGAGGCACCTTTCCGCATCAGCTTTTCCCGGGGGCGTTCCGCCTCGGGCCACGATTTGATACCGCCGCTCATGTGTCCTCCGGGACCACGGTGTCAAAAAATTAAGGATAAATAATACACAGGCGTCGGCGTGGCGCCAGTCCCTCTGGGCGCCCAATGGTAAACGCCGAGTCGCTAATTAACGTGGTTGCATTACGTAATTCATTGTTTAATATTTGTCGCGGATGTGCTATATCTCCCCAGTTTGCAACTAGATTCGGCCTGGGGCCGACACCGATCGGAGGATTAAATGTTTGGGTTGATACCGAAAGATGAAAAGTTTTTCGCCATGTTCAGGGATATGTCTCACAACATCATCGAGGGGGCGCAACTCCTTAAGGACATGCTGGACAACTTTGACGATCCGGTGGCCAGCCAGCGCAAGATCAAAGAGGTCGAGCACAAGGGCGACACCATCACCCATGACATCATCAAGAAGCTGAACAAGAGCTTCATCACCCCCTTCGACCGCGAGGACATCTACGCTCTCTCCTCCGCCCTTGACGACATCCTCGACCTGATCGATGCCTCTGCGCAGCGCTTCGTCATGTACAACGTCACCAAGCCGACTCCCGAGTCGAAAGAACTCGCCTTCCTGATCCTCAAATCCTGCCAGACCATCGACAAGACTGTCGCCCTGCTTGGCGGCAAGCTCGAGCCGATCAGCGCTTACTGCATCGAGGTCAACGCCCTGGAGAACGAGGCGGACCGCGTCTGCCGTGAGGCTATCAGCCGCCTGTTCGCCGAGGAAAAGGATCCGATCCAGCTCATCAAGTGGAAGGAGATCTACGAGACCCTCGAGACCGCGACGGACAAGTGCGAGGATGCCGCGAACATCCTGGAAAGCGTGGTGGTAAAAAATGCCTGAGGTTACCCTGGTCCTGCTGGTCGCGGTCATCGGCGCGGCCTTGTTGTTCGACTACATCAACGGCTTCCACGATACCGCCAACGCCATCGCGACCTGCGTCTCCACGCGGGCCCTCACCGTAAGGACCGCCATCTTCATGGCCGCGGGGTTGAACTTCGTCGGGGCGATGATCTCGACCAAGGTGGCCGCGACCATCGGCAAGGGGATAGTGGACGCCAACAACATCACCCAGGTGGTGGTCTTGGCCGGCATCTTCGGGGCGATCGTCTGGAACCTGATCACCTGGTACTACGGCCTTCCCTCCTCTTCCTCCCACGCCATCATCGGCGGACTGGCGGGGTCGGTGGTGGCCCATGCGGGGACTTCCGCGCTGCACTGGGCGGGACTCAAGAAGATCATCACCGTCCTCATCGCATCCCCGATCGTCGGCGCCTTCTTCGGCTTCATGTTCATGGTGGGGATGATGTGGGTCTTCAGGAACAAGGCTCCCTACAACCTGAACAAGGTGTTCCGCAAACTGCAGATCTTCTCCGCCGCGGTGATGGCCTTCTCGCACGGCACCGCCGACGCCCAGAAGTCCATGGGGGTCATCACCATGGCCCTCGTGAGCTACGGCTCCCTCGCCACCTTCGAGGTCCCCAACTGGGTCAAGATCTCCTGCGCCGTGGCCATGGGCCTTGGCACCGCCGCGGGCGGCTGGAGGATCATCAAGACGGTAGGACACGACTTCGTGAAGCTGCAGCCCGTGCACGGCTTCTGCGTGGAGACCGCTTCCGCCGGGGTCATCCTGGGCGCCTCCGCCATGGGGCTTCCCACCTCGACCACGCACGTCATCACCTCTTCAATTCTCGGCGTGGGGCTCTCGAAAAGGATCTCCGCGGTGAACTGGGCGGTCGCCTACCGCATCGTCCTGGCATGGATCATCACCATACCAGCATCGGCCTCGGTCGGCTTTGTCAGCTACACCGTTTTCTCGCCGTTTCTGGGTAAGTAAAGCAGGAAGGAAATCGGGATGTGAATCGGGGGTGGCTGCGAGGCTGCTCCCGATTTTTTTTGGCTATTCCAGCTCTTCGCCGACCTTGTCCATCTCTTCGGCCTGCTCGGCCTGGGTGGCGTCCTTGGCGCGGAATCGGAGCACCAGGTAATAGCAGAGGAAGTAGGCAACGACGGCGGCGACGAAACCGAGGATGGAGGAGCCGAGGACCAGCGACTTCGCGTAGCGCTCCAGGTTGTGCCACTCGAGCGCGCCGGAAACGGGTAGTTCCTTGATGGGGCGGCCACGCAGGAAGGCCCCCAGCTTGTAACTGACGCCGAGAACGGGAACCATCGTGATGGGGGTGTTGACCCAGGCGCCGGTGATGCAAGTGAGCTTGTTAAGTCGGAAGAGAAAGGCGGCGGCTACGGCGAGTGCGGTGTGGAGGCCGAAGAACGGGGTGAAGCTGATGAAGACGCCGACAGCGAACCCGGCGGCGATGTGCCCCGGATGGTTGTCTAGCGAAAGAATGCTGTAAATTCGTTTTTTCCACAGCTCTTTGTTCAGCAACAGTCACCTCGAGAATGTCGCACAGTCTAAAGACCGCCCCGGTCTTTGTCAATGAGTTTGAACCGTGGCTTTCCTTAAGAAAATTGCCACGGAGTATGAATCGTGTTAGTATCCTGGCCTTTACTAAACATTATCGGAACCCGGAATGCGTAAAGAACTGCTCAAAAAAGTTAAGAGAATAGTAGTGAAGATCGGCTCCGGTGTCTTGACCTGTGAGGATAACGGGGTCGATCCCGTATTCCTGAACGGTCTCGCCTCACAGATCGCGGGGCTGCGCGCGAAGGGGATCGAGGTAGTCGTGGTCTCCTCCGGTGCGGTGGCGGCAGGGCGTCCCGCCCTCGGGCTGCCGGATCGGCCGCGCACCCTTCCGCAGAAGCAGGCCGCAGCAGCCGTCGGGCAGTCCCGCCTGATGCGTGCCTACGAGGAGGCCTTCTCTGGCTACGACCTGAAGGTCGCCCAGATCCTCTTGACCCGGGACGACCTGGCCAACCGGCGCCGCTTCCAGAATGCGCGCGGCACGCTCGACACGCTGCTTTCCTGCGGCATCATCCCGGTCATCAACGAGAACGACACGGTCGTCGTCGATGAGCTGAAGTTCGGCGACAACGACAACCTCTCCGCCCTCGTCACGAACCTCGTGGAGGCGCAGCTCCTCCTGATCATGACCGACATCGACGGTCTCTACACCGCCGACCCGCGTACCGACCCGGCGGCGACCCTCATCCACCAGGTGGGGGCGGTGACCCGGGAAATGGAGCGCGGCGCGGGGGGGAGCGGCACGAGCGTCGGGACCGGCGGCATGGCCACCAAACTCGCGGCGGCCAAGAAGGTGGTGAAGTCGGGCGTCGCCGCCATCATCTTCGCGGGGAAGGGTGAGGGGAACCTCGCCCGCGTCATGAGCGGGGAGCTTGTCGGTACGCTGTTTCTGCCGGCAGGAGAAGCGCTGAACCGCCGCAAGCACTGGATCGCCTTCACCATCAAGCCCGCGGGTAACCTCGTCGTCGACGCCGGCGCCAAGGGGGCCCTCGCTACCCACGGCAGGAGCCTACTCCCGTCCGGGATCGTGAAGGTCGAGGGGCGCTTCGCCCGTGGGGCCTGCGTCAGGGTCCTCGACGTAGAGGGGAATGAGTTCGCCCGCGGCATCGTTGATTACTCGAGCCAGGAGATCGAAAAGATCTGCCGGCACAAGAGCGGCGAGATCGAGGAGATCCTGGGCTTCCGGTACGGGGACGACGTCATCCACCGGGACAACCTGGTCATTCTTTAGAAAACGTTCTACGTTCTAGGTTCTACGTTCTGGGTTGGAAGCTGAGCCACGTCGTCCTCTCCACCGAATGACTTCGGGCCGCGGGAAAAGGGCGGGGTGAGAGGTTGGGTTTCAGCCTTACAAAAGTTGGAGGTACACATGTCAGTCGCCGAACAGATCCGCACCATCGCCGCCAAGGCCAGGCAGGCTTCCTTCGCCATGGCGAAACTCTCTTCCGCCGTCAAAAACGAGCTCCTGCTCGACATGGCGCACGGTCTGGTGAATAACTGCGAGCAGATCATCGCCGAAAACAAGAAGGACCTTGAAGCCGGCAAGGAGCGCGGTCTTTCCACTGCCATGTTGGACCGCCTCATGCTGAACGAGGTGCGCATCAAGGGTATGGCGGACGCCATCCGCGAGGTCGCCGCTCTCCCCGACCCGGTGGGGGAGGTGACCGGCATGTGGAAGCGCCCCAACGACCTCATGGTCGGCAAGATGCGCATCCCGCTCGGGGTAATCGGCATCATCTACGAGTCCCGGCCGAACGTTACTTCCGACGCCGCGGTGCTCTGCCTTAAAAGCGGCAACGCCGTGGTGCTGCGCGGCGGTTCCGAGGCGATCCATTCGAACCTCGCCATAGCTGAGATCCTGAAGGCCGAACTCGCCAAGTGCAATATCCCCGCGGCAGCCCTGTCGCTCATCCCTTTCACCGAGCGCGAGGGGGTGACCGAGATGCTCAAACAGGAGGAATTCATCGATGTGATCATCCCGAGGGGGGGCGAGAGCCTGATCCGCTTCGTGGTCGAGAACTCGAAGATCCCGGTAATCAAGCACTACAAGGGGGTCTGCCACATCTTCGTCGACGCCACCGCCGACTTCGACATGGCGCGCGACATCATCATCAACGCGAAGGTACAGCGCCCCGGTGTCTGCAACGCCCTGGAGACCCTGCTCATCCACAAGGACGTCGCGGAGCGCTTCGTCCCCTTCATTTTCCAGGCGCTTTCCGAACAGAAGGTGGAAGTAAGGGGAGACGAGGAATTCCGCAGGTTTGCGCCGCAGGCTGGGGCGGCAACCGAGGATGACTGGTACGCCGAATACCTGGAGCTGATCCTGGCGGCGCGGGTGGTGGACGATATGGATGCCGCCATCGACCACATCAACCGTTATTGCTCGCTGCACACCGAGTCCATCATCACCGGCGACTACGGGAACGCCCAGCGCTTCATCCGCGAGGTGAACTCGGGGGTGGTCATGGTGAACGCATCGACCCGCTTCTCGGACGGCAACCAGCTTGGCCTGGGGGCGGAGATCGGCATCTCAACTACGAAGCTTCATTCCTTCGGCCCGATGGGGCTCACCGACCTCACCACCACGAAGTTCATCGTGTACGGCTCGGGGCAGGTGCGACCGTAAAAGCCTCAACGCAAAGACGCAGAGCCGCAAAGACGCAAAGTTGAAAAGCAACAAGAAGTTGTTTTCTTAGCGACTCCGCGCCTTGGCGCCTTTGCGTTAAAGCCTTGGTCTTCCTCCACTACTGGAGCCATGACAATGAAAATTGGGATACTGGGCGGCACGTTCAACCCGATCCATAACGCGCACCTGCGCATCGCCGAGGAGGTGCGCGACCTGTTCCAACTGGATCGGGTCGTCTTCATCCCGGCGGGCACCCCGCCGCATAAGCCACAGGTGGGGGAGCTTTCCTTCGCCAGCCGCCTCGAGATGGTGCGCCTGGCGGTCGCCGACAACCCGAGCTTCGAGGTGTCGGACATGGAGGCGGTGCGCGGCGGTCGCTCCTACTCGGTGGACACCCTGCGCCAGTTGCACACCGAGCGCCCGGAGGACGAGCTCTTCTTCATCATCGGTGCCGACTCTTTCAACGATATCGCCACATGGCACAAATACGACGAGATCTTCACGCTTTGCAACGTGGTGAGCGTACAGCGTCCCGGCTCCACCATCACAAGTCTCGCCAAGGCCCTCCCTGTTGCCATAGCTGGTGAGTTCTGCTATGATTCGGCGGCTAAACGCCTGAATCACAGCTCAGGGCACTGTGTTTATGCATTGGATGGCGTACTGCTGGACATCTCTTCAAGTCACATCCGCCAGCTAGTCAAGGCGGGCCGCTCGATCAGGTACCTCCTTCCGGAGGCCGTCGAGCACTACATAAAGGAACAAGGGTTATATGTTGATGCAAGATAAAGTGGTAATTCCGGCCGTAGAACGCGCCGTGAAATGTGCGGCATTCGCGCTGGACAAGAAGGCGCTCAACGTCAAGGTACTAGAGATCAAGAACATCTCCAGCATCGCTGACTACCTGGTGCTCGCCACCGGGCGCTCGGACCGCCAGGTGCAGGCCATGGCCGAATCGGTCAAGCAGGGGCTCAAGCCGATCGACCGGGCGATCGACACCGAAGGGTACGACGAAGGGCGCTGGATCATCGTCGATTTCGGGGACGTCATCGTGCACCTCTTCCAGGAGGAAGTGCGCGCCATCTACAACCTGGACGAACTCTGGTCGAGGGCGCCCAAGGTAGAGATCCCCGAGGAGTACCTCTGGGAGCACAAGGAAAAATGAGACTTAAGCTCCTTTGGGTCGGCAAGACCCAGGAGAGCTGGGTCCGCACCGGCATCGATGAGTACGCGGGAAGGGTGAGGCGTTACGCGCCCCTGGAGATCCTGGAAGCACGCGAGGAAAAGGGGGCACAGGCTGCCGCCATGCGCGAGCGCGAATGCGAGCGTCTCACCAAGCTCCTCCCTAAGGGGGGGAGGCTGGTGCTCCTCGACGAGCGGGGCGAGCAGATGAGCTCCCCCGAGTTCGCCTCCTTTCTCTCCAAAAACCGCGACCAGGGGACCCAGGACCTCGTCTTTGCCATCGGTGGCGCCTACGGCTTCACCGAAGGCTTCCGCAAGGAGGCCTTCAAGTCGATCTCGCTCTCCAGGATGACCTTTACGCACCAGATGGTCCGGGTGTTCCTGCTGGAGCAGATCTACCGCGGCTTCACCATAATGAACGGTGAGCCGTACCATCATGAGTAATGCAAGCTGTTGATCAAAGGTGAAGACGTTCTGCTTCACCTTTTTTAATTGTATCTAATATTCCTAATGAGGGAGAAATGCCATGCCGAAGAAGCCTCTGCTCTTGATGATCCTTGACGGCTGGGGGATCAACGCCGAAACGGAAGCCAACGCCGTCGCCCAGGCCGCTACCCCCAACATGAACCGCCTGGCCGCGGAGTATCCCTCCGGCCAGATCGACGGCTCCGGCCTCGCGGTCGGGCTTCCCGCCGGGCAGATGGGGAACTCCGAGGTTGGCCACACCAACATCGGTGCCGGCCGCGTCGTGTACCAGGATCTGACCAGGATCAGCAAGTCGATCATCGACGGCGACTTCTTCACCAACCCGGCTCTCATCGCCTGCATGGAAAAGGCGAAAGCGGGAACCGGTCGGCTGCACCTAGCCGGTCTTCTCTCCGACGGCGGCGTGCACTCCCACGACACTCATCTTTACGCACTCATCGAGATGGCGAAGCGCCATGGCGTTTCCGAGGTCTTCGTGCACTGCCTGCTGGACGGGCGCGATACCCCGCCTCAAAGCGGCGCCGATTACCTGCGTAACCTGGAGAACGAGATCGCGCGCCTTGGCTGCGGCAGAATCGCCACGGTGATCGGCCGTTATTACGCCATGGACCGCGACAACCGCTGGGACCGCGTCGAGAAGGCGTACCGCGCCATGGTCTCCGGGGAGGGGAATCCTTTCCCCAGTGCCGAGGCCGCCATCAGGCAGAGCTACGCCGACGGGGTCACCGACGAGTTCGTGTTGCCCAGCGTGATCATGAACGGGGGCATTCCGGTGGGCAGGATGCAGGACGGCGACGGCTTCATCTTCTTCAACTTCCGCTCCGACCGTGCCCGCGAGATCACCCGCGCCTTCACCGATCCCGCTTTCAGCGGCTTTACCCGCGATGTCTGGCCGAGGCTTGCCTCCTACGTCTGCATGACCAGCTATGACGAGACCTTCGACCTTCCCGTAGCCTTCGGGCCGGAGGAACTGGTCAACATCTTCCCGGAGGTGATCAGCAACGCCGGGCTAACCCAGCTGAGGATCGCGGAGACCGAGAAGTACGCCCACGTCACCTTCTTCTTCAACGGCGGCAGGGAGGAGGCGTTTCCCGGTGAGGACCGCGCCCTGATTCCTTCCCCGAAAGAGGTAGCGACCTACGACCAGAAGCCGGAGATGAGCGCGTATCTTGTGGCCGATGAGCTCATGAAACGGCTTGACGAGGACAAGTACGACGTCATCATCCTGAACTTCGCGAATGCAGACATGGTCGGGCACACCGGCATCTTCGCCGCGGCGGTGAAGGCCGTCGAGGCGGTCGACGGGTGCGTCGGCAAGCTGGTGCAGAAGGTGCGTGAGAAGGGTGGCATCACCATAATCACCGCCGACCACGGCAACGCGGAGATGATGCAGGACGAGCAGGGGGGACCGCACACCGCCCACACCTGCGACATGGCGCCGGTAGTGCTGATCGACGACGCAAGGAAGGACGTGAAGCTGCGTACCGGCGTGCTCGCCGACCTCGCGCCCACCATGCTGGAACTTCTCGGCCTGCCGCAGCCCAAGGAGATGACCGGGAAGAGTTTGCTCGCGCACTAGACGAGTTGGACCGGTCGGACCAGTCGGACGGGTCAGACCAGTCGGACAGGCCGGACTAGCTGGACTGGCTGGACTAGCTGGACTGGCTGGACTGGCTGGGAAAATGCTGCAAAAGCTTGAAAGGAGAAACCGCATGAAGATCGTTGCCATTAACGGCAGCCCCCGGGGGATGAACGGCACCACCGGCAGGCTTTTGGAAGAGGTGCTGGCGGGCGCGGCCCAGGCCGGCGCCGACATCGAGGTGGTCTCGCTTTCTGAGACCCCGATCAAGCCGTGTGTCGCCTGCGACGCCTGCCACAAGGTCGGCATCTGCCCGGTGAAGGACGACTACGAAATCGTCAAGGACAAACTCATAGCGGCGGACGCCTTCATCCTTGCGACGCCTAACTACCTCCTGAGCATCACGGCCCAGTTGAAGGCGTTTCTGGACCGCTGCAACGGCCTCATCCACCTGACCGCCCTGGAAGGGAAGTACTCGGCGCTGGTGGAGACTTCCGGCGGCGGAGGGGACGAGGAGCCACTCGAGTACATGCAGCGTATCGTCAACGCCATGGGTGCCCAGAACGTCGGGAGCATCGGCTCCCCCGGCATGGGGCCGCGTATGTTCCCCGACCAGGAAGCGCTGTTCCTGAAGGCACGTGCCCTCGGCAAGGAGCTCTGCGACAGCGTGCGCGAGAAACGCTCCTTCCCCGAGCAGGACGGCTTCCGCCTCGGCTTCAAGGAGCGCATGAGCCACCTCATCGGTTTCATGGGGGAATGCTGGCCCTACGAGAAGGAATACCTGGCGAAGAGATAGGTCACTCATAGGGGCCCGGCCCCTGAACGTACATCTCCTCCCCCTCCGGGGGAGGGGACTTGGCGTGTTCAATTATCCATTGCTATTGGAGAAAAACATGAGCAATACCGAAGAACTGAACAACTGGGCCTACGCGCAGAAGTGCAAGAAGGCGGTGGAGAACCTGAAGAAAAACGGCTTCGACGCGCTCTACTGCCATAACGGCGAAGAGGTCTTCCATTACATCGTGAACGAGTCCGAGCAGGCCAAAAGCGTGGGCTTCGGCGGCTCCCTCTCCATCGCGGACTTGAAGCTTGCCGACAAGCTGAAGGGGATGGGGAAGGAGATCCTGAACCACGGTGCGCCCGGTCTCTCTCCGGAGGAGAAGCTCGCCATCACCAGGCGGCAGCTTACCTGCGACCTTTTCCTGACCGGGAGTAACGCGGTCACCCTTTCCGGCGTGTTGGTGAACATCGACGGCAACGGCAACCGTGCTGCCGCCATGTTCTTCGGGCCGCAGAAAGTGATCGTCGTGGTGGGGCGCAACAAGCTGGTGGACGGCAGCATAGAGGATGCGGTGCAGCGGGTGAGGACCTACGCTTCGCCCCCCAACGCGAAGCGGCTGAATCTCTCCACCCCCTGCACCACCACCGGCTTCTGCTCGGACTGCAACTCACCGCAGCGCATCTGCCGCGTGACCACCATCATCGAAAAAAAGCCGCGCAACACCGACATCAAGGTGCTCGTGGTGAACGAGGACATGGGGCTCTAAACTAAAAGACGTTCTACGTTCTGCGTTCTACGTTCTACGTAAAACCCACAACAGACTCCATGGCCGCTTTCCTACGGGTTTTGCCTTTGAACGTAGAACGTAGAACCTAGAACGTAGAACCTGTTCTTTGGGGGGTTCCATGTTCTTGCGCCCTCTGCTGGACCTCTTTTTCCCGCCGCTGTGCCATGTGTGCAGGGCGTACCTTCCACCGGGCGGTGAGGAGCATGATCTCCCCCGCCCGTTCATCTGCCAAGACTGCCTCGCCAAGATCGACTTCCTCGAAGCACCCATATGCACCACCTGCGGCATCCCCTTCGCCACTGAAGGCGGTGCATCCCATACCTGCGGTGCCTGCCTGCAACACCCCCCTTTTCATACCTGCCGTTCGGCTGCGGCCCTGGACGGGCCGGTCCGCGAACTGATCCATCGTTTCAAGTACCACGACAGGCCGCACCTTAGCGAACCGCTCGGTCTCCTCGCCTTCCCCAGACTGGAGGTATTCCTGAAGGATTTCGCACCGGAGTGCGTGGTGCCGGTGCCGCTGCACCGCAAAAGACTCAGGCAGCGCGGCTACAACCAGTCGCAGTTGATCGCTGAGGTGCTAGCGAGGACGCTTGGCGCGCCGCAGCAGGTGGGGAATTTGTGCCGATGGCGCTGGACGGAACCACAGACGGGGCTTGATGCAATGGACAGGGTGACTAACGTGAGGGGGGCCTTCGGCGTGCGCGACCCCGAGAACCTGGCTGGGAAGAGGGTGCTGCTGGTGGACGACGTCCTTACCACCGGCAGCACCATGCGTGCCTGTGTGGATGCGCTGCGGGAAGCGGAAGTCGCGGCGGTCGCCGCGGTGACCGTGGCGCGAGGACTTCAACCCTAGCGCCATCCGCTTTGCCCTTGCTATTTGCCGAACTCGCGCTGGCGGATATCGGTGACCCGGCCGTCTTCGAAGCGTATCGTGTAGCCGGGGAGATCCCGCCCATAGCGGTAGGTCCAATCCGTCACGGCTACGGAAGTACGCCGGGTGATCTCGCCGTCGGTACTCTCCACCACCTTGTCCGCCTGCTTCTCACGTGCAAGCGGCTCCCCACATTTCAGATAGGCATCCACCATGGTGTCGCCCACGGCAAATCCCTCGCCGTTGCGGCAGTTGGGCATCATCGGGTCGCGCATGCTGCCGTACCCCAAAAGGCGCGTTTCGGCCACTTTCCCGTTGAGAAAGGTGATGCTCTGCATGAACTCCTGCGCGCCGGTGTCGAAGATCCATTCCTCGTAGGTCGTCGTCTTCCGCTTCTTAGTTTTGCCGTCGGACTCCTCTTCCCAAAGATCACGCTTGTCCTTGAGGGTAGGGACCTGACACAGGGCCGCCACCTCGTCCATCGGCTGTCCCACCAGGATTTCCTGGTTGCATGGAGCTGCCTCCCCACCAGCGGGGAAGGTCAGAACCGCCGCGACTGCCGCGGCGATTACCACAGTGCACCACGTACTACGACTCCTCATGTTCGCACCTCTTTTCGTAGTCAGCCGCAGGGCGCGGCCACTTGTCCGCCACCTAATAGCACAACAAAATCGAAAGCGCCATCAACAATGTACAAACAACGGCTGTGCAAGCCTGCCCTTTGGGCGGTAGTGAGGCGACCGCCCAAAGTGGGAAGTCCTGAGCCGGTCCGTTTTGCGAACACACTCCTATCGTGCTGATTTGCCGTGGAATACTGTGATCTGGATCACAAGGGCGAGTGGCTCAATGGACCAGTCATTTTAGTACGTTAGGGCGATGTACCTATGCTGCTGGGGCCTTCCCCTCTGCGTAAAATAACCCCGGTTGGGTGTCGGTATTTGTCTTATGGGGATTTTGCCCCTCATTAATAGAGAAAACCCTATGTTTTTGGTCGCCTTCTTTTAATGAGTTAGTGGCTTTTAGACCACTGGCATGTTCCCTGCTATTAGAAGCCCCGTCCGCATACCGGGTGCGGACAGAAGCAGTAGCCGGTTCCGTCGGGTGAGGTACCCACCCTAGGCGGACCGAAGGGGTCTCCCCCCCCTGCCAAAGGGGAGAATGGTTCCACATCAAAAAGGAGGTAACACAAGGCATGAAATTGAAGAAACTCGTACCTGCGCTGGCCTTGACCGCAGCGGCCCTGACCGCCGTTGCCGCTCCGGCTCTTGCCGGCAGAACCACCACCCCCAGCTCCTACAAGGTGGTGGCTTGGAATGACCTTGGTATGCATTGCGCCTGCCCGACCTTCGCTGGGTTCCTGCTCCTTCCCCCGTTCAACACGGTCAGGGCTCAGGTCCTGGGATACGGCAGCAACGACCCCGTCATCATCGATTCGACCAATGCCGGCACCTACGGCGTATCCGTCAGCTATGCAATGGCCGACAACACCGAAGCCACCCTGCAGGCTGACCCCTACTTCCAGCAGTGGATCACCTACGCTCCGAAACTCTTCCCGGGCTTTGCACCGGTTTCCGGCGGCAAGGTCCAGGGCCTGGCCGGCAACGGCATCTCCGGCAACATGACCTACGACAGCACCCTGAAGGACTGGACCGCCGTAGGCATCCCGGCGTACCCGCTGGTTGACGCGAACTCCTCGAAGAACGTCATGACCGATCCGCTGGGCGGCGCGAACCGCAACCCGTACCCGATGACCAACGTGTACGTGAAAAACGCCTCCGGCACCATCCTGGCACAGACCAGCACCGTGACTCCGGTCGCCTTCGGCGGCTGCTGCTCCTGCCACCTTTCGCTCGCCGCAGCCAACGGCTATCCGGCGACCGCTTCCGGCTCCTTCGCCTACCTCGGCAAGATGCACGGGATGAACTCCAGCAAGATCGACTTCAACTACCTCGATCCGACCGGCGACGGCACTTCCGGCCCGATCCGCTGCTCCTGGTGTCACTGGGATCCGGCGATGGGCGAGACCGCAGCCCCGGGCCTTGCCAACGTCTGGCCGAACTACGTGATCATGGCCGGCGCAGGCTTCACCAAGGCTGACATCAAGGTTTCCCAGTACTCCTTCTCCGACGTGCTGCACCGCTTCCACAGCCAGAGCACCAAGGTCCTCACCCAGTACGACGCCAACGTTGCCACCAACTGCTACGACTGCCACCCGGGCAACAACGTCAACTGCTACCGTGGTTCCCACAAGGCTAAGACCGCCCTCTGGTGCGTCGACTGCCACGGCAACCTGAACCAGCGCACCGCTGCCGGCCAGCTGGCACAGCCGTGGAAAGCTTCCACCCTGCCGTCCTGCACCGCGGCCAGCGCAGGCGCCAACCCGGCCTTCGCCTGCCACGCCACCAACATCGTGGGCGGCACCGTGTACCCGACGAACCCGAGCCTGTTCGGCAAGTTCATCAACGGCCGCGGTCACAAGGGGAGCATCAAGTGCCAGACCTGCCACGGCTCCGCACACGCCGAGGCTCCGTCGACCATGACCCTTGACAACACCCAGCTGTCCAACCTGCAGGGTAGCACCAGCTACAGCTTCCCGGCCGGTAAGGACAAAACCTACGCTCTCGGCGTCTGCGTCTTCTGCCACCCGACCAAGACCTCGACCTGGGGCGTTCCGCCGCACCTCTAATTTCATGTAATGCAGTGCTGCCGGGGGGGAGGATTTTCTCCCCCCCTTCTAAACCCATTCAAAAGTCCGCTGCACACGGAGTGATGTCATGTTTATGAAAAGCCGCATGTTTCAAGTGATTGCCACCGTTGTCCTCATAGCCTCCCTGGCCGCCCCCGCGCTCGCCAAGGAGAAGGCGAAAGGGAAAGCCAACGGCGGAGAGTTCGATTTCAAGAAGACCAGCCAGTTCATTCGCGAGATGGAAGGCCGCCCCGATTTCCCGGTGGCCACCGTGATCGCCAACGACTACGTCTACACGCTCCTCGCCATGGGGGAAAAGATAGATGCCGGGAGGCAGAACGCCATCATCGTCAACGTGAAGCTCGGCCAGCAGAAAAACGGCGGGTTCACCCCGGATAAGACCAACAAGAACGCCTCCATCCTCTATACCGATATCGCGCTGGAGACCCTGTCGCTCCTCGATGCCGGCAACGCCATCGATCGCACCAAGGTGAAGAGCTTCGCCGCTTCCCTTAAAAACGCCGACGGCGGGTTTGGCTTCAGCCAGCAGGCCAAAAAGTCCTCGCTCGCCACCACCTACTACGCGGTGCATGTGCTGAAGGCGGTGAATGGTATCGATGCCGTGGAAAAGGCGAAGACCGTCGAGTACGTGAAAGCCTTTGCCAAGAAGGACGGAGGTTTCGGTCCGGAAAAAGGGACGGGCGTCGCGAACGCACGCAGCACCTACATGGCGGCCTATGTCCTGAACGCCCTCGGAGCACTCGATGAGGCGACCGCCAAAAAAGCGGTGCAGTTCCTGGAAAAGACCCCTTATCTCGACAAGAAGAGCAAGGAGCGTCCCGACCTCGACGAGCAGCTATACGCCATCCGCGCCCTCAGGGAAGTCGGTGCCGGCAACCGGGTCGACAAGACCATCGCCCTCAATTTCATGAAGCGGCTGTACATCAAGGTGAACGGCGGCTTCGGCCCCCTCGAGGGGTACGGTTCCACCCCGGACTCCACCACCACTGCGCTGCGCATCCTGAGCGAAATCGGGAAGGCGAAAGGTGCGGTTCCGCTGGTGGCTAAAAGGTAAAGGAGATGCAGATGTTTTCGTTCAACAAGATGACACGATCGGCTGCCGCCGTTTCCCTCTTGGCACTGACGGCCTGCGCGGCTGGGCCGGCTAAAGATTCCCCCCAGGCGACGGTGGAGAAGGTGAACGGCGCCCCCATCACCCGAGCCCAGCTCGACCGGACCATAAAGGCCCTTGTCGGGCAGCGCGATCTGAAGCAGTTGCCGCCGGACATGCTCAAGAAGGCGACCGACGCGGCGCTCAACCAGTTGACCGCGGCGGAGCTCCTCTACCAGGACGGCATGAAGCTTGGTGTGAAGGACCTGGACAAGCAGGTGACCGAGCGCATCACGCAGAGCAAGTACCAGTACCCCTCCCAGGCGGAGTTCGACAAGGCTTTGAAGTCGGTCGACATGACCCAGAAAGACCTGGAGGAGGCGGCGCGCAAGGATATCGTGATTAACAACCTGATCGTGCAGCGTTTCGCCGACAAGGCCGATGTCTCAGAGGCGGAGGTGCGTAAGTACTATGAGGAGAACAAGCTGAAGCAGTTCACCCAGGGGGAAAGGCTCAAGGTGAGCCACATCCTGATCGGCGTGGCCAAGGATGCGTCCATCGATGCCAAGCGGCAGGCAATGGAGAAGGCCCTCGCCGTGCTTAAGCGGGTCAAGGGTGGGGAGCCCTTCGCCGACGTGGCGAAGAAAGAGTCGACATCGCCGACCAAGAATCAGGGCGGGAGCATAGGCATCATCGGCAAGGGGCAGACCATGCCGCCCTTCGAGAAGGCGGCCTTCGCCCTCAAGCCGGGTGAGATCAGCAACGTCGTGGAGACCGCGCTCGGTTACCACATCATCAAGGTCGAGCAGAAGCTGCCGCCGGCGACCGAGCGTTATGAGGACGTGAAGAACCAGATCGCCGGGAACATCAAGCGCGAGAAGATCCGCCAGCTGCTCGCCACATACGTGGAACAGCTGCGCGGCAAGGCGAAGATAGAAAAGGTTTAGTTTCCGCCGCAGCGGAAATGCAATGCGGGACGAGCTGAATGGGTCGGCGTCCCGCCCATGAAATGGAAAGGGCCAACTGTGCAGTTGGCCCTATTTTTTGATCAGCGCAAAGCGAAGAAGGCGTCCAGCCTGCGGCAGATCTCCTCTTCCGGCGCCTTCATGACCGAGACGCCGTGCAGCGCGGTCAAAAATATCTTCCCGTAGTTCTTGGTGAGCACGCGGGAGTCGAGGATCAGGACGGCGCCCCGGTCTTCCTTGCTTCGTATCAGCCTTCCGAATCCCTGCTTGAACTTGATCACCGCCTGCGGGACGGTGTACCCCATGAAGGGGTCGCCTCCCTTGGCGGTGATGTGCTCGCTGCGCGCCTCCAGGATCGGCTCGGTGGGAACCCGGAAGGGGAGCCGGGTGATCACGACGAGTTCCAGTCCGCGCCCCTGCACGTCCACACCCTCCCAGAAAGAGTCGGTACCGAAGAGAACCGGGTTAGTCGCGCTGCGGAACCTGGACAGGAGCATGTGCCGGTTAGTCTCCCCCTGGCGCATCGGGGTGAGCCCCGACGATTTGAGCGCCTCGGAAAGCCGGTTGTAGACCCGGACCAGGAGATCGTACGAGGTGAAGAGCACGAAGGCCCGCCCCTGCGAGATCCTGAGTGCGTCCAGGAGGTGGCTGCAAAGGCGCGCCTCGAACATGGGGGAGGTCGGTTCCGGCATGTCGGAGGGGACGGCGACCAGCGCCTGGTGCTCGTAGTCGAAGGGGGAGGGTAAAAGGAGCTCGCTCACCCGCTCCTTGGCGAGGAGCTCGATGCCGGTGCGGTGCTTCAGGAAGTCGAACTTCTCCCCGATGGCAAGGGTCGCCGAGGTGAGCACCACGGTCTTGAAGCGATCGAGGATCGCCTTCTTGATGGACTCGGCCACCTCAAGTGGCGAGCAGCAGAGCTTCACCAGGGGGCCTTTCCTTAGTTCGAACCAGCGGCAGAACTCCTCCTCCTGAGCCATGAAGAACCTGAGCGCATCCACCGTGCATTCGATCCTTCCCTTTACGCCGCGCAGGTCGGTGAGCGGCCCGGCGAGCTTGTCCAGCACCTTGTCGGAGAGTTTCTCGCACCCCTTCAAAAAGCTCTGCATGGCGAGGGCGTACTCGGAGAGTTCCTTGCACATCGCCTCTATCTGCGGTGTGACCTCCTGCCAAAGCGGCGTCTGGTAGAGAGCCGGCGTCACCCTGAGCTTCTGCTCGGCGCCGTTTTTGTTCAGCTTCTGGAAAAGCGCCTCGCCGATGGCGTCCATGCCGCGCGTGCAGGCGTCGAGGACGGCGACCCGGCGCGGGATGAGTTTCCCTTCCAGGACCTCGGCGATCTCGAGGTAAAGGTCGTCCTGCGACTCAGGGACCGCGGCGGAGAGCTGGGTCGAGAGTTGCGGGAGGACACCCCGGTGCGCCTTTCTCGGGTGCTGCAGCTTCCCCATCAGCTTCACGAGCCCGAGCCGTGAGACCTGGCTGGAGAGGAAGTTCGTGGCCACGTCCTCCAGGTGGTGCCCCTCGTCGAAGACGAGCCGGGTGAAGGGGGGGAGGATTGCGGTGGCGTCATAACCGGTTTCCTGGCGCACCGACAGATCGGCCAGGAGCAGGGCGTGGTTCACCACGAGGAGGTCGGCGCCGGCCGCCTCGCGTCTTGCCTTGTAGAAGAAGCAGCGCGGGTAGTCCGGGCACTTGACCCGGCCGCACTGGTCCGACTCGCAGCAGAGCTCCTCCCAAACCTCGTCCTTCGGGATAAAGGCCAGGTCGCCACGGCAGCCGTCATCGGTCTTCTTGCTCCAGGCGACGATGGCGTCGAGTTCCCGGGCGGTGTCGTCCTTGAAGAGCGAGCCGTCCGCCGCGTTCACCTGCAGCTTTCTGAGGCAGAGGTAATTGCTCCGTCCCTTGACCAGCACGGCCCGGAACTGCACACCGGCGTGCTTTTGCAGGAAGGGGATGTCCTTCTGTATCAGCTGCTCCTGGAGGTTGATGGTGTTCGTCGAGATCACCACCCGCTCCTTGTTGCGCACCGACCAGAGCGCGGAAGGGAGGAGGTAAGCGAGCGACTTCCCCGTGCCGGTCCCCGCCTCGACGATGGCGACCTTCTCCTCGTTAAAGGCCTCCGCGAGGTTCAGGGCCATCCTGGTCTGCTCGGGGCGGTGCTCGTAGCCGGAAAGCGCCTGGGCCAAAACGCCGTCCGGGGCGTAGAAGTGCTCGACCTCTGGGTAGGAGATGCGCTCGACCACCTTCCTCGCGAAGGGTGCTACCACCTGGTTCGCGCGGGAGGCGTCGTTGTTGACGATGTAGAAGCCGACCCCCTGGTTCCCCAGGAGGGACGCGATCTCGATGTCGGGCTGCGAGGGGGTGAGGTTGCCGGAGGGGTGGTTGTGGATCACGACGTCGCCGAAGGAACAGGCGATCATGATAGCGGGAACGGCGTCCTTGTTGCCGCGGGCGAGCGGTTCGACCTGGACGACGATGCGTGCCTCGTCGGTGCGGCCGAGGAAGAAGACCTCGTTGCCGCCTGCTTCCTGTATGGCGTTTCTGAGCTGCTCGCTGGCGAGCGAGGAAAAGTACTTTTGCATGGCCCGGTTGAAGATACAGGGTTTGGGTGGGGGAGGCAACTGAAAAGCAGGCGGGATTTTCTACCCCCTCCCTTGACGGGAGGGGCAGGGGTGGGTGACGTCGCAATCATGGTAGAAGGTGGCGCCTTCCCCCACCCCCCAACCCCCTCCCGCAAGGGGAGGGGGAGGCATCAGTTGGCTGAGTGACCGAAGCGGAGAGCACCGCCGTTGATCCGGTGCCGCCATATATGTTAGAAGAGAGGCCGAGGAGATTTCATGCAGCGCTACAACGCATTTTCGGAAGAGCTGAAGCGGGTGTTCGGCTGCAAGGTGCAGCGCCTCTCGGTGGACGCGGGCTTCACCTGCCCGAACCGCGACGGCGCCGTCGGGACGGACGGTTGCATCTTCTGCGGCGGCAAGGGGTCGGGCTCCTACGGCATCCTGCAGGGGGTGGGGGTCGTGGAGCAGCTCGAGCACGCCAAGGAGGTCATGGTCAGAAAGTACAAGGCCTCCCGCTTCATCGCCTACTTCCAGTCCTACTCAAACACCTACGCTCCGGTGGAACAGCTGCGCCGGCTCTACGATGAGGCGCTTTCCGTGCCGGACGTCGTCGGGCTCATCGTCGGCACCCGGCCCGACTGCCTTCCGGCCGAAACCCTGGACCTCCTCGCCGAGTACGCCCGGCGCTGCTATTTCTGGCTCGAACTCGGCCTGCAGTCGCCGCTGGAGCGGACCCTCGCCGCGATCAACCGCGGTCACGATCTCGCCTCTTTCAGTACCGCCGTAGCAGAGTGTCAAAAACGCGGCATCCGCGTCTGCGCCCACATCATCCTGGGGCTCCCCGGCGAAAGCCGCGAAGAGATGCTCTCCGGCGCGGAGTTTCTGAACCGCTGCGGCGTCGACGGTGTAAAGATCCACCTCTTGCACGTGATGCGCGGCACCCGGCTCGCCGAGATGTACCGGGAAGGGCAAGTGCCGCTACTGGACCGGGACAGCTATGTCGGGCTTGTCTGCGATTTCCTGGAGCGGCTCGACCCCAGGATCGTGGTGCAGCGCCTGACCGGCGACGGCAACCGCAAAGACCTCATCGCGCCGCTTTGGTCACTGGCAAAGTTTGAGGTGCTAAACTGCATCGATCACGAGCTGGAGCGGAGAAAGACCAGGCAGGGTGTGCGCTTTGTCGGCCCCGGCGTCGCCCTGCCTGACCTGGATTAGTTGATGCTTGGTCCCCCCTCCCGTCAAGGGAGGGGGAGGTGTGAGTCTCATTCTCACTTGTCGAAGGAACTGGGTCCTTCATCTAATTCCACGCATGAAGCTTGGTCGCTTGGCGGCGGCCGCCTTCGTTCCGCGCCAGCATCTTCGGAGCTTCCATCCTTTTCGCAAAGGCCGGGCGCCAGAAATAGGAGTCGGCCGCTTCTGCGCCGCCATCCTTTTTGATCCTCAGCAGCACGCCGGTTTCAGCCTCGGGTGCATAACAGAACTTGGTCAGCAGCCGCGCCGGTCTTTTCACCTCGAGGCTGTAGCTGCCGTTTCCTTCCTCAGTCAGGCGGTCCTTCGTCCCCAGTTCGCCCACGCCCCGGTTCCGCTCGATGCCCTGTCCGTCGCGGCGTTTCTCCAGGTAACTAAGCCAGATTTTGTTCGGCTGGCCGACCACCGTTCTCAGCCCTACCTCGTCCTCGTAACCGTATCGCCCGAAGGAAACCGCCGCTATGTCGTCCCGGGTCAGACCGGTGACCGGCTTGCCGTTGCCGTCCTGCGCGGTGAAGTCGATGTGCAGGGAGCCGTCGTTGGCGACGGCCACCCACCCTATTTTCAGTTCGATCCGTTCAGCCTGTTCTTTTGCCGTGGTTTTATGGGTAACCTTTCCTGCCGCGCCGGCACGTTCTCCTGCCGCGGCGGTCATGGGAGACGCCACCAGCAGCGCGGTGGCGATGATGGTCATGACGGTGAGGAAGTTCAGTTTTGCAGCTTTCATAGTGTCCTCCTGGGGTGGGGCGGCCCCGGTTCGGCCGGAGATATCGCCCCGCGATATTTACAACGCTGTAAATCTGGTGTAAGGATAGGGCGCAAACAGTATCCCTGTGAAGGGCCACATTTCATAAATTTTATGGATACACTTCGTTTACGGTTAGCGGCAGTGCCGACAGCGAAGCGGGAGAACGCGCGATGATCTACCTGAACCCGGAGTCGAAAAAGCCTTTGTATCAGCAGCTTTACGAACAGCTGAAGCAGAACATCGTCACCGGGGAATACGAGAAGGGGAGCCGGCTGATCTCGACCAGGGATCTCGCCAAAAATCTGTCCATCGCGCGCAACACGGTGGAGGCGGCTTACGACCAGCTCTGCATCGAGGGGTACGTGGAGGGAAGGCACGGGTCGGGATACGTGGTGCAGGACCTTCAGGAAGACCTGCTGCATTTTCCCGGCATGACGTCAGACGAGGATGAGGCGCCGCACCTCCCGGCGGGGGGCGCGGAACCGGATGAGTCGGTGCCCGCACAGTCCCGGCCGGTGAAGTACAACTTCTCCTACGGGGACTTCGACCCGCACTCCTTCCCGCACGCGCTCTGGCGCCGCCTTAACAACGAGGTGCTGACCTCGATGAAGGTCGACTCCATCGCCTATTACGGGGACAAGCAGGGGGAGCTGCAACTGCGGCGGGAGCTGGCGAAGTACCTGCGCCAGTCGCGCGGTGTCAAATGTTCGCCGGAGCAGATCGTGGTCGGCGCGGGGCTCCAGGACCTGGCCATGATGATCTGCCTGCTGTTTCCGCTTAAGGAGCGGATCCTCGGCATGGAGGAACCCGGGTACGACTTCACAAGGGTCATTTTCGGGAACCACGGCTACCAGGTGCTTCCCATTCCGGTCGGCGAATCGGGCATCGACCCTGCTGCGTTGAAAACGAGCGGGGCTCGGCTCGCCTACGTGACCCCTTCGCACCAGCTTCCCACCGGGGTGGTAATGCCGATCCAGCACCGCATGAGGTTGCTGCAATGGGCCGAGCAAACCGGCGGGGTCATCATCGAGGACGACTACGACAGCGAGTTCCGCTACCGCACCCGGCCGATCCCGGCCCTGCAGTCGATCGATCGCCAGGAGCGCGTCATCTACCTCGGCACCTTTTCCAAGGCGTTCGCGCCGGGGCTGCGCATGGGGTACATGGTGCTGCCGCAATGGCTTTTGTCGAGGTACCACACCGTCTTCGAGCGCTACAAGTGCACCGTGCCGAGGCTGCAGCAGTACGTGGCGGCAAGCCTGTTGTCGGGGGGGCACTGGGACCGGCACCTGAGGAAGGTCTGTCTGGTCAACAAAAAGAAGCACGAAGTGCTGGTGCAGTCGATTCAGCGGGAGATGGGGGACCGGGTGCGGATATACGGGCAGAACGCGGGGTTGCACGTGCTGCTCGAGCATTTCACCGGAGAGAGCCAGGAGGCGATGGTGGAGCGGGCGGCGGCGTACCGGGTTAAGGTGTCGCCGACGCGCCAGTTCTGGCAGAACCCGGAGTCCGCCCCGGAGAACCTGATCATGATAGGGTTTGGCGGCCTCTCCGCGGAAGAGATCGCCGAAGGGATCAAGCTCTTAAGCCGGGCCTGGTTCGGCTGAGGCTGCCGGAAAGATTATTTATGGTTAACTCTTGTGGTGCCGCGCGGCAGCACAGTCAGGGAGGGCGCCATGGACATCTCAGGGGAGATCACATCGTTCGAGGACTTCCGCAAGCTCATCATCAAGACAGCCCCGGGCTCCTGGAACTTCTTCCGAGGCGAGAGCCGCGATTTTTACACGCTGATACCAAAGATAGGGCGTTTGACATCGGACCCCGGTGCTGCGGGTGGGCGTCCAGCCGGCGAGGTGATGCCGGCCGACATTTACGGTGAGTTTCAGGCGCTGCAGGAGTTCAAGAAGTCAGGACGTCACCTGGTCGAAGTGCAGCCGGCGACGGAATGGGAGTGGCTCGCGCTGGCGCAGCACCACGGGCTTCCGACGCGTCTTCTGGACTGGTCGGTCAACCCGCTGATCGCCCTCTACTTCGCCGTCGCCGAGCCCTACGTCGAACTGAACCTGCGCCGGGACCGGCTGAACAACCCCTGCTACAGCGGCGGTGCCGCCTTCTACATCGCGCACACCATGTACGGCCTTTCCGAGATCGACGAGAAGGCGAACCCGTTCGAGGCGGAGACCTGTTTCTTCATGGCGCCGGTAATCGCCTCCCGGATCAAGGCCCAAAGCGGCGTCTTCTCATTGCTGCGCAACCCGTGGCGGGCGTTGGAGGAGCAGCTAACGCCGCGCGAGCACATCAGGAAGTACCGCATCCCCTTTGAGAACCGCGCTTTTCTGGCCCAGGAGCTGAAGCTTCTCGGCATCAACCACGCCTTCGTCTTCGCCGATCTGGACGGTCTTGCCCGTTACATCCAGGAGAAGGTCTCCGACCGGATCGACACCCAGCAGTCCCTCGCCCACCGGCATACCTAAACATTAATCACTTAAGTAACGTAGAACGTTGAACGTTGAACGGCCGTCAGAACGGGTACCCAAGTCCCACGAAGACCGCGGCGCCGTCCTTGCCGAAGCCTACGTCGATGCGCCCGAGAATGTTGGGGCGGACCACGGCGCGGAAGCCGATCCCCGGGTTCACCTCAAGGTTCCCGAGGTGCAGGTCGCTGAAGGAATCCATCACCCCCCCGATGTCGACAAAAGGCGCCAATTCCCAGTCCGCCCGCACGTCGAAGACCTCCCACCTGAAGAGCCGGATGCGCTCCTCCACGTTGCAAAGAACGTAGGAGTTGTCGATGAAGCGGTTCTTGCCGAACCCCCTGAGGGTGTTCTCCCCACCCAGGATGCTCCGCTCCAGAAACGGTATCGAGCCACCGCGCGTCTGGCCGAAGGCGACACGCCCGGCGCTTATGAAACGGGAGTCAGGCACCGGGAAGAACCCCTTTACCTCCCCCTCGTACCTGCCGAAGCGGGCGGTGCTCCCGAGCCCAGCGAGGCTTCCCTCCAGCGAGAGGCGCGCGCGGACTCCCGAGGCCGCCATGGCCGGTGCGTCCAGGGTGCTGTAGACCACGGAGACGGACTGGGCGTGGGTGGTGAAGCCGTCGCTGCCGGGGATCTCGTCTATGGTGAAACGGTCGCGCATGTAAGGAAGCTTCTTAACCGCTCCTTCGTCGACGGTCAGTTTTCTCACGCGATCACCTAGGAAGAGAACGGTATTGGGAAGAATGGGATAGCCGGCTGATGCGGTGAAGCCGTATTCAATGTCGGCGAAGTTGGTCTCGGCGTCGGCCTTGCTGTCCGGGCCGAAGCCGAAGAAGCGGGCAGAGCCGTCGGTGAAGCTGAACAAAAAGGCGTTCAGCTCGAGCTTTTGCTCCATGAGGTGCTGGTCGCGGATACGGACCTCGTAGTCCTCGTTCACCTTGGTCGACTTGGAGATGTTGAACTCGATGCTGCGCAAAGGCGATGGATACATCGCGCCGTAGAGGGTGCCGGTGGTGCCGAAGTTCTCGTTCTGATTCACCTGAGGGGCGAACAGTGCCGAGACCTCGTCCTTCTCGTTGTGCAGCAACAATGCGGTCAGCGCTCCGTAGGTGACTCCCTCATTAGGGCTCGTGGCGATAACCGGCAGCGGTATGGTGACCATCTTCGTGTAGGGTTGCGCCGGTGAGGAGGTTGGCAGGACCGTGGAGGGAATATAGCTGGTGCACCCAGCAAGGAGCGAGAAAAGGATCAGAAGTGCAATGGATAACGCGCGCATAAGGGTCCGTTTGGCGTGGCTCTCGGGTGAGCATCTTTATTGGCTTTTGGGGAAGCTCCCCTCCCGCCTGCGTGAACCGGAGCACTGCGGCAGGCCGGTCAAGGGGAGCGTGGGTCCCGAAAAGGCTCGGAAACCTTAACGGCTACGGCGGATTTTGACAAGAAAAAAAGAGAACGTTAACCGGGAGGCGGGGGTAATGGTCAAAAAGTTGACCGGCTGCTCTCTTTAAAAATGACGTTCCTTGCTCCCCCCGGCAGCCCCGCTTTTACCATGAAAAAGCTTCCCGCCTCCCGGATTCATTCCTGTTTTTGCTCCCTAATGGGCGTCGCCTGGAAATGGCATGACGGTTGCACAAACTGCGTGGGCACGGTGCCCCCACCGATAAAAACAGAGGAAATGACGCATGGCAAACCCCTCGACGGACGCCCTGGCGCTCCCGGGACCAAAAAGCAATTCGGACATCTACATGGCGGTCGCCCTGATCGGCGTGCTCGCCCTCATGGTGATCCCGCTGCCGGCGTTCATGCTCGACATCTTCCTGGCGACCAACATCACCGTCGCCCTGGTCATCTTGCTCGTCTGCCTCTACACGGTGCAACCCCTCGACTTCTCAGTCTTCCCCTCCATCCTGCTGGTCACGACGCTCTTCCGACTCGCCCTGAACATCGCCTCCACCCGACTCATCCTCCTGCACGGCAGCGAAGGGGTCGAGGCCGCGGGTGGGGTGATCAAGGCATTCGGGCAGTTCGTGGTCGGCGGCAATTACGTGGTAGGGGCGGTCATCTTCCTGATCCTCGTCATCATCAACTTCGTTGTCATCACCAAGGGCGCCGGGCGCGTCGCCGAGGTGGCGGCGAGGTTCACCCTAGACGCCATGCCGGGCAAGCAGATGGCCATCGATGCCGACCTCTCGAACGGCATCCTGACCGACAAAGAGGCGAAGGCCAGGCGCAGGAAGATCGCCCGCGAGGCTGACTTCTACGGTTCCATGGACGGTGCCTCCAAGTTTGTGCGCGGGGACGCCGTGGCCGGCATCATGATCGTCCTCGTCAACATCTGCGGCGGCTTCGTCATCGGCGTCTGGCAAAAGGGGATGCCGCTCGACGTGGCGCTGCAGAACTACACCCTGCTCACCATCGGCGAGGGGCTCGTGGCCCAGATCCCCGCCCTTATCATCTCCACCGCGGCGGGCGTCATCGTGACCCGCTCCGCCGACGAGAACAACTTCGGACATGAGATCGCGGGCCAGCTCCTCAACTACCCGAAGGCCTTCCAGGTCTCCTCCGGCGTGCTCTTCCTCTTCGCGATGATCCCGGGGCTGCCGCACTTCGCCTTCTTCCTCCTTTCCGGCGTCGCCTACCTGGTGAGCAAGATGGCGGTGGAGAAGAAGGCCGAGGTCGAGGACGTGGTGGAAACCCAGACCTCCGCCGAAGAGAGCGACCAGATCAGTAGCATCCGCCCGCTCGACATGCTGGAGCTCGAGGTGGGATACGGCCTCGTTCCGATGGTTGACGCGAGCCAGCAGGGAGAGCTCCTCGACCGCATCCGCTCCATCAGGAAGCAGGTGGCGGACCGCATGGGCTTCATCGTCCCTCCGATCCATATTCACGACAACCTGCAGTTGAAACCCTACGAGTACAACATCCTCATCAACGGCGCCAAGGTTGGCGGCGGCGAGCTCTCCGGGCAGTACCTCGCCATGGACTCCGGCGGCGCCATGGGCGGCCTTGACGGGATCAAGACCACTGAGCCGGTCTTCGGCCTTCCCGCAGTCTGGATCAAAGGGAAGGAGCGGGAGAAGGCGCAGGTCTCCGGCTACACCGTGGTGGACAACACCACTATCCTCGCAACCCACATCAGCGAAACCATCAAGAAGCACGCCCACGAACTGGTGGGACGCCAGGAGCTGCAGCAGCTACTCGATTCCATCGCGGCGACGCTTCCCAAGGTGGTCGAGGAACTGGTGCCGTCGCTCCTCTCCCTGGGGACCGTGCTGCGCGTCGTGAAGAACCTTTTGAAGGAGAACGTCTCGATCCGCGACCTGCGCTCCATCCTGGAAACCCTCGCCGACTACGGCGGGATGACCAAGGACCCGGAGATGCTCACCGAGTTCGTGCGGCAGAGCCTCGGGCGCTACATCGTGGAGCAGTACAAGCGAGACGACGACACCCTCTGCGTGATCACCCTCGATCACGACATCGAGGAGGCGATCGTCGACTCGGTGCAGCTCTCCGAGCAGGGGAGCTACCTCGCCATCGACCCGCATCTTGCGCAGCGCATTCTGGCCGCGATCAGGAGAAACGCGGAGCAGTTCGATGCCATAGGCGCGCTGCCGGTGCTCATGGCCTCGCCGACCATCCGCCGTCACGTGAAGAAACTGACCGAGCGGTTCATGCCCAATCTGGCGGTCATCTCGCACAACGAGATCCCGCCCAATATAAAAATCCAATCCTTAGGGGTGGTGGTGACCAATGCTAGTTAAAACTTTCCAAGCAGGCGAGATGTCGGAAGCTCTCAGGATGGTTAAGGCCGAGATGGGTCTGGACGCGATGATCCTTTCCTCGAAGAAGGAGCGCAAGAAGGGGATCTTCGGCTTCTTCTCCAAGCCCTATTACGAGGTGACCGCGGCCCTGGACCCGAGGCCGGCGCCGAAGGCGAACCCGTACCGCGAAGAGCCCCCGGCGCCCCCGGAGCGCGAGCTTTCCACCCGTGAGGAGTTCCAGAACTCCATGCTGGGCCCCCTGGCCCGCGAGGTGCGCGAGCTGAAGCAGCGCATTGAGGCGCTCACCAAAAAAGAGGCGCAGCAGGCGGCCCCGCCGGCTCCCCAGGCGGCGGAAGCGCTGGCGGAGGCCCCCGCGGCACCGAGGACCTTCGGCAAGGAGGAGCTCGAGGAGATCAAGCAGCTTCTCTACAACGCCGTCTCCGGCGGAAAAGAGAAGGGGGCGAAGCCGGTGACCTTCCCGCTCGCGGGGATGAACCTCGAGCAGGTGGTGAAGAGCGCAGTGCAGCCCGAGGCCGTGGCCGAGGCACCGGCACCGGCCGAGGAGAGGCCCCGTCCGACCCTCGAACTGGTCAGGGAAAGGGTTTCCGTAAGCGAAGAGGACGAGCTCCTGCATCGCCTGGCCGAGGAATTAAGGGGAGAGGACGTGGGTGCGGCAGCGGTCCAGCGTCTCACGGAATCGGTGCGCGGCGCGGCCGAGGATGGGGCGTCCCTCGAGGAGCTGAGAGGCCTCATGGCCGACAACCTGGCCGGCATGGTGAAGTGCTCCGGCTCGCTGCGCATCAAGAAGAACGGACCGCGCATCGTCGCCGTGGTCGGCCCGACCGGCGTCGGCAAGACCACCACCATCGCGAAGATCGCCGCCATGTACGCCCTTAACCGCCGCGTCTCCGTCGCCATGGTCACCATGGACAACTTCAGGGTGGGCGCGGTCGAGCAACTGAAGACCTACGCGAAGATCATGGACCTGCCGCTCGAGGTGGCGGGGAACTCCCAGGAACTCTCCAAGGCGCTCGCAAGGCACTCGGACAAGGACCTGATCCTGATCGACACCGCCGGCAGAAGCCCGAAAGACGTCGATCGCCTCGACGAACTGAAGGGTTTCCTGGAGACCCAGACCGGCATCGACGTTTACCTTTGCCTCTCGGCAACGACGAGGAGCCGCGAGATCGACGAGATCATCGCCACCTTCGGGACGCTCCCGCTTACGAAGCTCCTCTTCACCAAGCTCGACGAAAGCCGGACCTTCGGCAGCATCGTCGACACCTGTTTGAAACACAAGATCCCTCTTTCCTATTTCAGCACCGGCCAGAAGGTGCCCGAGGACATCGAGGTTGCCACCTCGAGAAAGCTCGTCGCCATGGTGGTGCAGGAGTCCAACAGATGACTATGTCTTGCCTAGCAACAACAGACCAGGCCGAGTCCCTCAGAAGGCTTGCGGGACGGACAAAAAGCGAGGCGCCGGCGCCGGACCTCTTGCAGGTGCGTGAGGGGCTCCGGGTGATCTCGGTGACCAGCGGCAAGGGGGGGGTCGGCAAGACCTCCGTGGTGGTGAACCTGGCCGCTTCCCTCGCCGCGGCAGGGGAGCGGGTGCTCATCGTCGATTCCAACCCGGGGGTGGGCGACATCTGCCTGCGCCTCGGCAAGGATGCGCCGTACCGGATGGGGCAGGTCCTAGCCGGGGAGATCACCCTGAAGGATACCGTGGTCGACATCGGGGGGGGCATCAGCGTGCTCCCCGCAGGAATGGACGTGCAGCAGTACAGCTCGCTTTCGCCGCGTGAGCGCAGCGCCCTTTTGCAGGCGATGCTCAGGCTGCAAAACGACTACGACTACTTCCTGATCGACACCGGGGCCGGCATCGCCGCGAACCTGACTGGCTTCGCCTCCCTCGCCCGCGAAATCATGCTGGTGGTGACCCCAGAGCCGACCTCGATCACCGACGCCTACGCCCTCATCAAGATGCTCTCCGGGCGTGACAGCTCCTTCCGTTTCCGGCTCCTGATAAACATGTGCCGCGACAATCAGGAGGGGGATACGCTCTTTTCAAAATTATCCGCAATTACGGGCCGCTTTTTGCAAGTACAGTTTGACCACGCGGGATCGATCCTGCACGACGAGCTCCTGGTGGAAAGTGTGAGGCGGCGCGGGGCTTTATGCCGCCTCTTCCCGGAAGCCAAGGCGTCGACAGGTTTCAAAATTTTGGCACAGAAAATCAATAAGGAGACGCCGGCGGTCACAGAGGCCATGTCGGCGGCTTCTATGGCATCCAGCACGATGTGGAGGAACCATGAACTGTCTTCTTAAGGCGTACGAGCATGAGGCGCAACGCGGGGTCCCGATGAGCCGGGACGAGCTGGTGGTGAACCACCTCCCGCTGGTGAAGTTCATTGTTGACCGGATCGCCTCGTCACTCCCCCCGCACCTCGACCGTGACGATCTGAGGAGCGCGGCGGTGATAGGGCTGATCTCGGCCGCCGAGCGCTTCGACCCAAGCCGTGGGGTACAGTTCAAGACCTTCGCGGAGCAGCGCATCCGTGGCACCATCATGGACGAACTGCGGGCCCAGGACTGGCTCACCAGGAGCCTCAGGGACAAGTTCAAGAAGCTGGAGAAGGAGTTCTCCCAGCTCGAGCAGCGCCTGGGGAGGAACCCTTCCAGCGACGAGGTGGCCACTGCCATGGGGCTCGAGCTGAAGGACTACTTCCGGCTCCTTGAGGAGATCCACCTTCTCTCCTTCGTGTCGCTCGACGACGCGTGGCACGACGAGGACGGCGCACCGTTTGGCCTGCTTGACGTCCTGGAGGACAAGGGGACCGAAAGCCCGCAGAGTCAGCTCATCGCGCGTCAGACCGTGGAGCGCCTCGCCGAGGCGATCGACGCCCTCCCCGAGAAGGAGCGTATCGTGATCACGCTCTACTACTACGAGGAACTGAACCTGAAGGAGATCGGCGCGGTGCTCGATCTTACTGAGTCGCGCATCTCCCAGCTGCACAGCCAGGCCATCATCAGGCTGCGCGGCAAGATGAAGCGGATGGGCTAGGGGAGAGACAAGATGAACAGCGGCATGTACGCAGCCCTCACCGGCAACCTTTCCGCCCAGCGCAGGCTTGACGTGGTCTCCAACAACCTCGCCAACGCGAACACCACCGGTTTCAAGGCAGACCGCATCCAGTTCGAGAGTGTCCTCGCCAATGTCAAAAATTCGACAGACGGGCCGATCTTCAGTAACGACCGCTACTCCACAGACTTCTCCTCCGGTAGCCTGCAGCAGACCGGCAACGCGCTCGACGTGGCGCTCGAGGGTGACGGCTTCTTCGTGGTGAATACGCCGCAGGGGACCGCCTACACGAGGCAGGGGAGTTTCCACCGCAGCGCGACGGGGCGGCTCGTCACCGCGGACGGCTACGAGGTGCAGGGGGCGGGCGGTCCCATCACGGTGAACGGCGGCAAGGTCCAGATCGGGGACGACGGCACGGTATCGGTACAGCAGCCGGGGCAGACCACGGCCGACACGGTCGGCACCATCGCCACGGTCGACTTCCCGAAGCCTTACGCCATGGAGAAGCTCGGCAACGGCCTGTTCCGGCCGAGCGACCCGCAGGCCGCGACCGTCGCCTCGACCGCCGGGGTCAAGCAGGGGTACCTGGAGACCTCCAACGTGAAGGCGGTGGTGGAGATGTCGCGTCTCATCGAGGCGAGCCGCTACTTCGAGATCTGCGCCAAGGCGGTGAAGACCTACGACGACATGAACAACCGCGCGGCTAACGATCTCGGGAAGGTCTAAAACCCGTTCAACGTTCGACGTTCAGCGTTCGACGCGGGCACGGCTTCGCCCCGCTTCAGCACGGCGGCAAGATCTCACAAGTCACGATAAGGATGGAAGGAAGGTTCAGTGGTCGAACGTTGAACGCTGAACGTTGAACGGCCGTTAAAGCCGTTAAGGAGATTCATCATGATAAGAGCACTTTGGACCGCCGCATCAGGGATGCAGGCTCAGCAGCTGAACATAGACGTGGTGGCCAACAACCTGGCCAACTCCAGTACCACCGGCTTCAAGAAAAGCCGCGCCGACTTCCAGGACCTCATGTACCAGACCGAGAAGACCACCGGCGCACCGGCCACCAACACCACCACCATCCCGACCGGCATCCAGGTTGGCCTCGGTGTCCGCCCCGGCTCGGTCTCCAAGATCTTCACCACCGGGACCATCGTCCACACCGGCAACGAACTTGACGTCGCCATCGAGGGGGACGGCTTCATCCAGGTGCAGCAGTCGGACGGCACCACCGCCTATACCCGCGCCGGTTCCCTCAAGAAGGACGGCCAGGGACGCGTGGTCACCTCGGACGGACAGCCGATCGTCCCGGAGATCGTCATCCCCAGTAACGCCACCAGCATCAACATAGGGAACGACGGCACCGTCTCGGTGCAGCAGGCGGGACAGACCGCGGCGACCACGGTCGGCACCATCCAGCTCGCTTCCTTCACCAACCCCGCGGGCCTGAACGCCATCGGCAAGAACCTCTTCCTCCCCACCGACTCCTCGGGTAACGCGACCACCGGCACCGCCGGGCAGAACGGCCTCGGCACCCTAGACCAGGGGTACATCGAGCAGAGCAACGTGAGCGTCATGGAGGAGATGGTGAGCATGATCGTCTCCCAGCGCGCCTACGAGATCAACTCGAAGGCGATTCAGGCCTCTGACGACATGCTGCAGCAGGCCGCAGCACTCAAGAGGTAACCTCTGATGCGCGCGTTCCTGTTCGCACTCGCGCTCCTCGCACTCCCCATTTCGGGGATCGCCCGCGCCGCTGTACCGGCCCCCGTGAACCTCGTCACCGAGGCGACGGTGAAAGGGGCGATCACCGACTACCTGATGCAGAAAGCCGCCCCGCTGAACGCCCAGGTCACCGTGAAGAAGATCAACTACCAGGGGAACCTGAAGCTCCCCGCCGGAAAGGTGACCTTCGACGTGGTGGCCCCGGAGCGCTGGGAAGGGTACGGAACGGCCTCGGTGGCCCTCGTGGTGCGGGTCGACGACCAGGTGAAGCGGAACCAGACTGTGCTCGTCGACGTCGAGGCGCTGGCCGACATGGTGGTAGCATCGCGCACCCTGGAGCGGGGCGAGGTGCTTGCCTTCTCCGACCTCGCCGTCGCAAAGCGTGACCTGGCCCAGGTGCAGGGGCGTTATTTCAACAACATCGACGAGGCGGTAGGTCTCAGGGTGAAGAGCACCATGAGGGCCAATGCCCCGGTAAGAAAGGACAACCTAGAGAAGGTGCCCGTCGTCAAAAGCGGTCAGGTGGTGACCATCGTGGCCGAGAACGACGTGGTGCGCATCACCGCGACGGGACGGGCCAAGGGGCCGGGCGCCCCGGGCGACCTGATTACGGTGCAGAACCTCTCCTCGCAGAAGGAGATCGCGGCGCGGGTGGTTGACGCGACCACGGTGAAGGTGGATTTCTGATGGACCGCAAGAAGAGCACAGGCTCTCAAATATTTAAGGCGGCGGCACTGTGCCTGCCGCTTTTGTGGCTTGCCGGGTGCGCCCACGAGAGCGCTGAGGTGACCACACCGAGCTTCGACCAGCAGATCCCGGCGCCGCAGATGAACTACGCCTCCGGATCGCTCTGGCAGGCCTCCTCTACGGGGCTCGCCGAGGACGTGAAGGCGAGAAGGCGCGGCGACATCGTCACCGTGGTCATCTCGGAAAACGCGAGCGCCAGCAAGAAGGCGGCCACCGGCACCTCGCGTGACTCCTCGATCAGCGCCGGCATCCCGAAGCTCTTGGGCCTCGAGAAGACGCCGATCAAGTCCTGGGCCGACCTCGCGAACCTTCTGAGCGCTAGTAACAGCTCCAAGTTCGACGGCGCGGGCTCCACCTCGCGCCAGGAGACCCTGCAGGCGACCATCTCGGCCAAAGTGGTCGACGTGATCCCCAACGGCAACCTCCTCATCGAGGGGAGGCGTAACGTCAAGGTGAACAACGAGGACCAGGTGATCGTGCTGAGCGGCACGGTGCGCGGGCGCGACATCAGCGCCGACAACACGGTGAATTCGGCCCTGATCGCCGATGCCAGGATTTCCTACTCCGGCAAGGGGGTCATCTCGGACCGGCAGAAACCGGGGTGGCTCATGAACGTGCTGGATAAGGTGTGGCCGTTCTAGGGGGGCGGCGTGCGCGGGAATTGACGTTTTGTGTCAAGTTTCCGACACGGCGCACCGAAAAGGGTTAGGTGAACCGCTTGAAAATTAACCTTTTATCAAAATACTGCTTAGCGCTCCTCGTCTTTTTGCTCCTTCCCGGGGTCGCCCTCGGGGCGCGCATCAAGGACATCGCCGCCTTCGACGGCGTGCGTCAGAACCAGCTCATCGGCTACGGCCTGGTGGTCGGCCTGAACGGCTCCGGCGACTCGGACCAGACCAAGTTCCCGGTGCAGTCGCTGGTGGGCGCCCTGGAGCGGTTGGGGCTCACGGTGAACCGCGGCGACATCACGGTGAAAAACGTGGCGGCCGTCATGGTGACCGCCGATCTCCCCCCCTTCGCCAAGCAGGGAAACCGGCTCGACGTGCTGGTCTCCTCGATGGGTGACGCGAAAAGCCTCGCCGGCGGCACGCTCATGATGGCGCCCCTGAAGGGGGCCGACGGGCAGGTCTACGCGGTCGCCCAGGGACCGGTGCTCACCAACTCGTTCTCCTACGGCGGCCAGGCGGCCAGCGCGGTGAAGAACCATCCCACCGCCGGCACGGTCCCAGAAGGGGCCCTCGTGGAGCGCGAACTCCCGAACGTGCTCGCCAACCGTTCGGTGCTGAAGCTGAACCTGCACCAGTCCGATTTCACCACGGCAAGCCGCATCGCCTCCGCCATCAACGGTCGCTTCCAGGGGGCGGCCTCGCTCACCGATCCCGGCAGCGTCCAGGTCGCGATCCCCGCAGACTACCAAAACCGCGTCGTCGAGTTCGTGGCCGACCTCGAGCGCCTTGACGTGAACCCCGACGTGACCGCGAAGGTGGTCATGAACGAGCGGACCGGCACCATCGTCATGGGCGAGAACGTCCGCATCTCGACGGTGGCGGTCTCCCACGGCAACCTGACCGTCGTGGTGAAGGAGACCCCGAAGGTCTCCCAGCCCGCACCCTTGTCGAAGGGGGGCACCACCGTCGTGGTGCCGAGGACCGACCTGAAGGTGGCCGAGGAGAAGGTGAACCTCTCCCTCGTCAGGGAGGGGGCGAACCTGGGCGATGTGGTACGGGGCTTGAATACCCTGGGGGTCACCCCGCGTGATCTCTTGGGGATCATGCAGGCGATCAAGGCGGCCGGCGCCCTCAACGCCGAGCTGAGCGTGATGTAGGAGAGCGGCATGGAGCTTAAGTCGATACCGGACAACACGCTGCCGGTCGCAGACCTGAGGGCGCAAAAGGGGAAGCAGGAGCAAAACCCCGAGCAGATCCGCAAGGTGGCGCGCGACTTCGAGGCGATGTTCGTCTCCATGATGCTCAAATCGATGCGGGAAACGGTGGGGAAAGACACCCTTACCGGCGGCGGCAAGGGGGAAGAGACCTTCCGCTCCCTGCTCGACCAGGAGTACGCCAATGCCGCGGTGCAGGGAGGCGGCATAGGACTGGCAAAGACCATAGAGAGGGAACTCTCTCGCGCTTACGGCGCACCGGCTCCGGCTAAGGGGGTGCACGATGCGGATTGAAGGCTCTGCCTACATAGTCGACCTTAACCGCTCCCAGCAGGTCCGAAACGACAACCAGCAGGCCCAGGCGGTCCAAGGCTCCCGTCCCGCCGGGCGGGTCATCAGCATCGACCGTGTTGAGATCTCCCAGAAGGCGAGGGAGCTGCAGACGCTCAAGGAAGAGGTGGCGGCCATGCCGGACGTGAGGCTCGACCGGGTGGCGCTCGCCAAACAGAACCTGCAAAACGGAGGGTACCGCGTGGACCCCTCCGTTTTGGCGCAGAAGATGATGGACGCGTACGGAAAGTCGCGTTAAGGGGGAAGTGATGGATCGCAGCATAGCGGAACTGATAGCGGCCCTGTGCGAGAAGGGGATACTCCTGGACCAACTGCAGGCCCTCCTCAAGGAGGAGGAGAACTGCATGATCTCGCTGGACCTCGCTAGGATGGAGGAGAACCAGCAGGAGATCGCGGCGGGGATGGAGCGCCTGGCGAAGCTCTCGGAGCAGTGCCGGCTCATGATCACCTCGATCGGCGCCGAGCTCGGCATGCCGGGGAACCAGACGCTCTCGCCGATCATCGAGCGCCTGGGGGCCGCGCAGAAGCGGGCGCTTACCGAGGCGCAGCAGTCGGTTTCCGGCAACGCACGCGCACTGCAGGGGGCGCTTGCCCTGCACCGGCGCCTCATCGAGGACTCCCTGAACGTGGTGGGGAATTCGGTGAACTTCTTCAACCGCATCTTCAACCCCGGCCACACGTACGGCGTCGCGGGCGCCTTCGTGAACGGCGGACGCGGCACCTCCGGATTCGTCAGCAAGGAGATCTAGCATGGGCCTCAACACCATCTTCGACATAGCCTCCTCCGGGATTACGGCGCAGCGTCTCGCCCTGGAGGTCACCGGCGAGAACATCGCCAACGTCAACACCGAGGGGTACTCCAGGCAGCGGGTGATCATGGAAAACAAGCCGGTCACCACGGCGAACGGCTTCCCGCTCGGGACCGGGGTAGAGGTCGCGTCGGTGCAGCGCTCCTACGACAGCATGCTCCAGTTGCAGCTTGTGAACGCGAACAGCGGCTATCAGGAGAGCCTCGCCCAGCAGTCGTCCCTCGAGCAGATCGAGGCGAGCTTCAACTCGCTCACCTCCGACGGGCTCGGCGCCGCGGTGACCAACTTATTCGGCGCCTTCCAGGACCTCTCGGTGAACCCCTCCGGGGCGGCCGAAAGGCAGGCGGTGCTGACCCGGGGCCAGATCATGGTGGACAGCTTCCACCAGGCCGACACGAGCCTCACCTCTATCGCCTCCACCGCGGACCAGAACCTGGTCGGCATCACCGCCGAGGTGACCGACAACGCGAGGAACCTCTCCCTGGTGAACCAGCAGATCCTCGCCACCAACGCGGTAGGGGGGAACGCCAACGAGCTCTTCGACCAGCGCGACCTCCTGCTCAGAAAGCTCTCCGAGCAGACCGGTATCACGTCGAGCATCGGCAACGACGGCACCGCCTCGGTCACCCTGGCCGGGGGCGCCCAGTTGGTCGCCGGCACCAAATACGCCACCCTCTACACCAACGCGACCGGTACGCCCGCCGCGAACGACATCATGATCTCGGGGCTTGGCAATCCGCCTCCCGCCAACGCGCCGGGGACCGACACCGTCGTCGCAACGGTCGGTGACGGCGCAGCGATCGGCGGAAAGCTCGGCGGCACCATGCAGGTCAGGGACAGCATCGTTCCCAAGTACCGCTCCATGCTCGACGAGATGGCGAACCAGGTGGTCACCCAGGTGAACACGCTGCACGCAGCGGGTTACGCCCTGGACGGGACAACCGGCAACAACTTCTTTGACCCCGCCGGGGTGACCGCAGCCGGGATCGGGCTCGCCTCCGGGATCTCCGCGGTGAAGATCGCCGCCGCGCTGCCGACCACGAGCGATCCGGTCCCGACCAGCAGCGGCAACAACGTGAACGCCCTCAAGCTCGCCAACCTCTCGAGCACGAGCTTAGCCTTCAGCACCGGCAACGCGACCTTCGGCAACTTCTACAACTCCATGGTCTCCCAGGTGGGGGTGGATACCGAGGGGGTGCAGAACGTGACTACGCAGAACGCCGCCTTTTTGAAACAGCTGAACGCCCTGCGCGCTTCGAACTCGGAGGTCTCGCTCGACGAGGAACTTCTGAACCTCACCAAGTACCAGCGCGCCTTCCAGGGGGCCGCCAAGGTGGTCAACGCGGGAAGCGACATGCTCGACACCATCCTCGGCATGGTGCGATAGGAGACCGTCATGAGAATCACGCCCGGCATGAGCGCCGATAACGCGATCTACAACCTGCAGCAGGGGCGCACCACCATCGACCAGCTTCAGGAACAGCTCGCCTCCGGCTACAACATCAACCGCCCAAGCGACGATCCGCTCTCGACGCGGCAACTGCTCGACCTGCAGGAACAGATCGACGCCGGCAGCCAGTACAGCTCCAACATCACGAAGACCGAGACCCTGCTGAACGTCTCCAACACCGCCCTCTCCAGCATGGCGGACCTGATGCAGCAGGTGAAGAAGATCTCCGGTGACATGGTGACCGGGACCCTCGACGCGACCAGCACGGCGAGCGCGATCACCAACCTCACCCAGTTGAAGAGCCAGTTGATCGACATGGGGAACACGAGCCTCGGGAACCAGTACGTCTTTGGCGGCTACTCGACCAGCCAGCCTTTCAGCGCCACGGGCGCCTTCAGCGGCACCACCGATATCCTGAAGGTCGAGGTCGCGCCGAACAGCTACGTGGGGGCCACCGTGGACGGTGCGGCCCTCTTGCGCGGCGGCAATCCGCCGGCGACGGTTGGGAGCGGTGCAACCGCGGGGCAGGGGCCGATCGACATCCTGGGCTCCATTGACGCCCTCATCACCGCGATCGGCAACAAGGACAGTGCAGGGATCCTCGACGGAGTTAAGAACCTGAAGGCGGGGGCGGACCAGGTCAACGTGGCGCTTTCCGACGTGGGGGGAAGGCTCGTGCGCCTGGACAACATGAAGAACATGATCACCAACAACCAGAACACGTTGAAGACCGTCTTCGGCGACATCCAAAACGTGGACTACGCGAAGGCCGGAGTGCTTTTGTCGCAGCAGACCACCGCCTTCAACGCGGCGCTTTCCGCAACGGCAAAGCTTAGCCAGCTTTCGCTTCTGGACTATATGAGCTAGGGGTGGGACGCACCCCTGCGCCGTCATGGGCCGGGCGAGCAGAGGGCTCGCCCGGCCCTTTTCGTTCCTTTTTTCGACGTGGCGGCGGTTAGCGCTAAAGCTTTCCGCGGCACGTCCGAATAAAACACTATCGGCTGTATTAGGAACTTCGCCCGTGGGGGAGCGCATGATCAAGGTGACAACACGCGACGGCACCGAGATGTACCTGAACCCGGACCTGATCGAGATCATCACAGAGACCCCGGACACGCACATCACCCTTTCCAACGGCAACCGCTACCTCGTGCTGGAACCGGCACGAGTGGTGATCGACCGGATCGTGGCCTTCAAGGCGCACGTGTTCCGGCAGGCTTCGTCGAGCGTTGCCCGCCGCTACCTGCGCAGAAGGGACGCGGAGCGCTACCACCCGAACTGCAAGATCTAACCTCCCGGATGACGGGAGCGCAAGGTTGATCCGGAACCACTATGGATTTATCGACCATAATCGGAATCACGCTGGGGCTTTTCGCGGTCTTCGGCGGTGCGGCCCTTGAGGGTCTGCACATGTCGGCTCTCATACAGCCGACCGCGGCCATCATCGTGCTCGGCGGCACCGCGGCGGCGACCATCGTCAGCTTCCCGCTACCGATCCTGCTCGCCGCGGTGAAGGACCTGAAGAAGGTCTTCATGCCCCCGAAAGAAGACCCCGAAGGTGTGATCAAGAACATCATCAACTACGCCGCCAAGGCGCGCAGAAACGGCCTCATCTCCCTGGAACAGGAAGCCCAGACGGTGAAGGATTCCTTCACCAAGAAGGGGATCTCGCTCGTCGTCGACGGCATCGACCCGCAGAAGCTCAGGGAGACCATGGAGATCGAGCTAGGCTCCTTCGAGTCGCACGGCAAGCACAGCGCTGAGGTCTTCGAGGCGGCGGGGGGCTTCGCCCCGACCATCGGCATCATCGGCGCCGTGCTCGGCTTGATCCACGTCATGAGCAACCTCTCCGACCCCTCCAAACTCGGCGGCGGTATCGCCGTTGCCTTCGTGGCCACCATCTACGGTCTCATGACCGCCAACATCTTCTGCATCCCCTTCGGCACCAAGCTGAAGATCCGCCTGAAGGAGGAGCTGTTGCAGAAAGAGATGGTCATCGAGGGGCTCATCGCCATCCAAAACGGTGAGAACCCCCACTTCATCGAGCAGAAGCTCAGGGCCTACCTGCACGAGGGGCCCGAGAAGAAGGGGAAGTAGATGGCTAAGAAGAAGGAACACGAAAAGGAACCGAACCACGAGCGGTGGCTCGTTTCCTATGCCGACTTCATCACCCTGCTCTTCGCGGTGTTCGTGACGCTCTACGCCATGAGCCAGACCGACAAGAAAAAGGCGGAAGAGGTGCTCGCCTCGATGCGGGAATCCTTCGGTTACAGCACCACCAGTGCCGGCGCAAAGCCGACCGTGATCGACACCGGCTCCATGAGCGTTATCCCCTCGATGCACAAGATGACCCAGGCCCCCAAGCGCGGCAAGAGCCGCGGCAGCGAGCAGGATTTCCGGGCCACCAAGGCCTCGATCGAGGCCTATCTGATGAAGGTGGGGGCGCAGAACAAGGTCTCCGTGTCGGTGACCCAGCGCGGGCTCGTAGTGAGTCTCAAGGAGGCGGGATTCTTCGATTCCGGGAGTGCCACCCTGAAGTCCGGTTCCTACGCCCTCTTAAACGACGTGGTTGCCTCGCTCGCCAGTTATTCCAACGGTGTGCGGGTCGAGGGGCACACCGACAACGTTCCCATCAGTTCCGCCGCTTTCCCGTCGAACTGGGAGCTTTCCACGGCGCGCGCCACCAACGTGCTGCGCTACCTGGTGAAGCAGGAGGATTTCGATCCCGCCAACATATCCGCCGCGGGGTATGGTGAGTACCGCCCGGTAGCCGAAAACAGCGATGAAGACGGGCGGGCTAAGAACCGCCGCGTCGACATTGTCCTTCTCAACGAGCAAAGCGAACGCAACGAACCGTAGCCCCCCTGCGTCCAGCAAACCGCCCCCTCCGCCATCCTCTACCCCCCTCCGCCATCCTCTACCCCCATCCGCCATCCTCTACCCCCGTCCGACTGGTCCGACTGGCGGCGCCACCCTTGACTTCCACTGTCAAAGAAATGACCCGCGTTCCCGCTCTTGGAATTAAACCTGCATTTTCAGACTCTTACCCTTGTGCCGCGCCCTCTGGTACGGTAGTTGCTGCCGTCTTGTGGCAGTCCTATCACCACCGAGAGGTCCATTCATGAAAGTATCGATGCCCAGCGGCTCCATGCACGGCTGGGGAGTTGCCGGAACCTACCTGGAACGAGAAATCGCCAAGCTCCCCCCGGTCCCCGGGGTCACACTGCACTGCATGTCGAGGTCTCTGGCTCCCCGCACGCCGGAGGACTGGAACGCCATCAACATCGGCTACTGCTTCTTCGAGGACAGCATTGAGATCCTGAACTTCACGCGCGAGGCGGCTAGGCGGTGGGACTACATCGTCGCTGGCTCCAAATGGTGCGAGTACCAGCTGAGGATCGGCGGCGTGAAGAACTGCTGCACTATTCTCCAGGGGGTCGACCCGGAACACTTCTTCCCGGTGCCCTTCCCCCCTGATGACCGCTTCGTCGTCTTCTCCGGCGGCAAGTTCGAACTGAGAAAGGGACAGGACATCGTCATCGCGGCCATGAAGGTCATGATGCAGCGGCACCCCGACGTCTACCTTTCCTGCAGTTGGACCAACCAGTGGCCCTTTTCTCTTGCTACCATGGCGGCATCGCGACTGATCAACTACCGTCACGACGAGGTTGATTTCCTCAACCTGCCGGGGCGCTGCGCCCTCGAGAACGGCCTCGATCCTGCGCGCACCCTGGTGCACCCCCTGGTGGACAACAGGATGATGCGCCGTCTCTTCGCCGAAAGCCACGTCGGGCTTTTCCCGAACCGCTGCGAGGGTGGGAACAACATGGTGATGTGCGAATACATGGCGTGTGGCCGGAGCGTCATCGCCTCGGATTCATCAGGTCATGCCGACGTGATCAACCCTTTCATTGCCTATCCCCTCACCCGTTACCTTCCGATGGTGGTGGGGAATGGCGGCGTGCAGAGCGCGGTGTGGGAAGAACCGGTCCTGGAAGAGGTAATTGAGACGCTAGAGCGGGTCTACCGCAACCGAAGCGAGCTACCCGGGAAGGGGGTGCTGGCGGCAGAGGACATGAAGCGGCTTACCTGGGACGGCGCCGCGCGCCAGTTCCACTACATCGCGACCAAGCTCGCCAACCGCGCCGAGCTCGCCCGCATGCAGGGGGCCTGATCCCATGGCCGGTGCTACCGACCCCGCAAGGGACTTCGCTCGCGCCATGGAACTGCAGCGCGCCGGCCGCCTGGCCGAGGCGGAGGAGATCTATCGCCCGCTTATCGCCGCAGGAGGGGCGCTCGCCGTGGACGCGCGCATCAACCTGGGCGTGATCCTCGACGAAACGGGTCGCCCGGAAGAGGCGCTTCAGGAGTACCGCTTAGCGCTCGCTGCTCGGGAAGGAGACCCGATCGCCCTGAACAACATGGGTTCGACCCTCTTTAGGCTTGGGCGCTTCGCCGATGCGGCGGGGCAATTCCGCCTGGCGCTTCAACGGATGCCGGACGCGCCGGAGGTTACCATCGCGCTTGGTGGAGCCCTGCAGCGCTCGGGCGACCTCGCAGGTGCGCTCGCCTGTTTCCGCAATCTGGTGCGGCGCCACCCAGACGACGCCGACGCGCACTGGAATCTGGCCCTCGCCCTGCTGCTTGCCGGCGCCTTCAAAGAGGGGTGGTCCGAGTACCAGTGGCGCTGGAAGCGCGACAGCTTCACCTCCCCCACGCGTGCTTTCGACGCACCCGCCTGGGACGGTGCACCGCTCCATGGAAAGCGGATCCTGGTGCATGGCGAACAGGGGTACGGTGACACAATCCAGTTCGCTCGTTATCTCCCCATGGTGGCGCAGCGTGGTGGCGTCGTCATCGCCGAGTGCCAGTCCGCCGCCCTCATACCCCTCATGGAGACCATCCCCGGCGTGAGCGAGGTCTGCGTTATGGGGGCGGAGCTTCCCCCCTTTGACCTCGAGGCGCCGCTTCTCTCGCTCCCCCACCTCTTCGGCACCGAGCTTGATACCGTTCCGGACCGTGTCCCTTACCTCGCCCCCCCTCAGGATCGGCTCGTACACTGGCGCCAAAAGCTCGCAGGGGATCCAGGCTTCAAGGTCGGGCTCGTCTGGGCGGGCAAGCCACTTCCCGACCCCTTCCGCAGCTGCCCCATTGCAGACCTCACCCCCCTGATTGAGGTTCCCGGGGTGACGCTCTACTCCCTGCAGGTGGGGGATGAGGGGGCAAAAGCCCATGAGTGCCCGGGGCTCGTCGACTTGACTGCAGGCATCCGCGACTTCGGGGACACCGCCGCGCTCATCGCCGGGCTTGACCTCGTCATCTCCGTCGACACCTCTGTGGCACACCTGGCTGGGGCACTCGCCAAACCGGTCTGGCTTCTCCTCCCGATGGCCGGGGACTACCGCTGGCTCGTGGCGCGCGAGGACTCTCCGTGGTACCCGACCATGCGTCTTTTCCGACAGAAGCGCCAGGGTGAGTGGGGCGAAGTGGTGCAAAGGGTGCGCGCGGCGCTTGGCGACGCGGCGCTCTCCTTCTGGGAAATGGGCCTCGCCAGGCGTCCACTCGACGGGACCGCCCACTACTTCTGCGGCGCCCTTCTCGCCGCTACCGGAAAGCCGCGCGAGGCAACGGTGCGCCTCACCAAGGCGGCCGAGCTTCTGCCCGGGCGCTGGGAGCCGCATTACGCCCTTGCCAGTGCGCTGCAACAGATGGGGAGGATGACCGAGACGCGCGAGGCGTTGGAGGCGGCTCTTAACTTCGGGAAGGAAGTCCCCCTGCTGCACGAGGCCATAGGGATCGCGCGGCAGATGGTGGGAGATCTCTTGGGCGCCGCGGAGAGCTACCGGGAGGCGCTGCGCCTCGATCCCTCCCTCGTGAAGGCACGCTACAACCTCGCCACCGCGTGCAAGGAGCTGGGTCGCTTTGAGGAGGCGCTGGAAGAGTTACGGGAGATGGTGCGCCGCGCCCCGGAGCATGGCGATGCCCACTGGAACCTGGCGGTGCTTCTGCTCCTGTGCGGCGACCTCGCCGACGGGTGGCGCGAGTTCCCCTGGCGCTTCAAAAAAAGCAGCGGCGCGCCGGTGCGGCGCTTCGAGGATGTTCTTGCCTGGGACGGTGCTCCCCTTGCTGGACGGACCATTCTTTTGTGGGGCGAGCAGGGGGCGGGGGACACGCTGCAGTTTCTGCGCTACGCGCCGCTTGCCGCCGGGCACGGCGGACGTGTGCTCGTCGAGGTGCAGTCACCAGCGCTCGTCGAGATCGCTCGCGGCGTGGCCGGGGTGGCGGGAGCCTTTGCCTGCGGTGACGAACTGCCACCCTTCGACCTGCAGGCCTCGCTCATGGACCTCCCAGGCATCTTCGGCACTAAGCTCGGCAACATCCCGAATTGGGTGCCTTACCTGCAGGTGGACCCGGTACGCCTTGAGCACTGCCGCTCCCTGGTCCGGGAGGACGGGACGCTCAGGGTCGGCCTCGTCTGGCGCGGCAACCCGGCCCACAATAACGACCTGAACCGCTCGCTCCCATCGTCTGCGCTCGCAGCACTCGCCGCTCTTTCCCGCGTGAGCTTCTATTCCTTGCAGGTGGGGGGGGACGGGGACCTCCCTCTTCAGGTGACCGACCTCACCCCGGCCATCCGTGACTATGCCGACACCGCAGCGCTTTTGAGCCTACTTGACCTCGTCATCTCCGTCGACACCTCTGTCGCCCACCTGGCCGGCGCGCTCGGCGTCCCGGTCTGGCTCCTGGTCCCCTTCGTACCCGACTGGCGTTGGATGGTCGGCCGTGAGGACTCCCCCTGGTACCCGACCATGCGTCTCTTCCGGCAGGAGCGGGCCGGCGACTGGGATGGGGTACTCTCGCGCTTACGTGCGGAGCTAGCCGCGCTCGCGGCGGGAACCGGTCCCGAGGCTCCCACTGTCCACCTCCCCAAAGCGACGGCCGCCCAAAGCTCCCAAGCGGAGCTCCTCAACAACGAAGGGTGCGCGCTCGACGAGGCGGGGAGGCCGGAGGAGGCGGTTGAACGTTATCGGGAGGCGATTCGGCTCGCCCCGGAGTTCATCGCATCCCACTACAACATGGGGAACAGCCTCTACACGCTCGGGCGTAACGGCGAGGCGATCGACTGCTACCAGCGCGCCCTCGCCCTCGACCCGGCGTTGCCCCAGGCCTGGCACAACCTAGCGCTTGCCCTGAAGGCGCAAGGGAAGCTAGAAGAGGCGCTGCACGCACTCAAAAGGGCGATCGCGGCGGCCCCGGATTACCTCGCTGCCCGACACAACCTGGGTGAGCTGTACCACGAGACGGGGGCTTTGGAGCGCGCCGAGGAGACCTTCCGCGCCATCCTGGCGGGTGACCCCGGTTATCTCCCCTCATGGAACGCGCTCGGTATCACCCTGCAGGTCCAGGGACGCCTGGAGGAGGCCGTGGAATGCTACCGCACCGCGCTCTCCCGCGACCCCGATTATCTGCACGCCCTCAACAACTTAGGCTCGGCGAGCCGCGCCCTTGGCTGCGTGGATGAGGCTATCGCTTGTTACCACAGGGTGCTGGAGCTCGATCCCTCCTACGCCGATGCCCGCTGGAACCTCTCTCTGGTCGAACTGCAGCTCGGGCGCTACCGCGAAGGGTGGCTGGGCTACGAGGCACGCTTTGAGAAGGTCGATCCCATCCCGCGCCTAGAGTTCCCGGCACCCGCGTGGGACGGCTCCCCCCTTGCGGGGCGGACCATACTGCTTCATGCCGAGCAGGGCTTCGGGGACACCTTCCAGTTCGTGCGCTACGCGCCGCTTCTCGCGGCACAGGGGGGGCGCGTGCTGGTGCAGTGCCAGGGGGCGCCAATCGCGGCGGTGCTTGCCACCGTCCCCGGTGTGGAGCGGGTGCTCCTGCGCGAAGACCCCTTACCCCGCTTCGACTGCCACGCCTCGCTCATGAGCCTTCCTTTCCTGTGTGGCACCGAGCTCGCCACGGTGCCGGCGCACATACCCTACCTCTTCGCGGATCCGCTCCTCGTCGAGCGCTGGCGTCCCCGCATCCCGGACGGCGGCTTCCGCGTCGGGCTTGTCTGGGCAGGGAGGAAGAGCTACAAGGACGACCTGAAGCGCTCGCTGTCGCTGCAGCTCTTCGCGCCGCTCGCCACAGTTTCCGGCTTGAGCCTTTGCGCGCTACAGGTGGGGGACGGCGCCGAACAAGCGGCCCACCCGCCGCCGGGGATGGAGATTGCCGACCTCGGAGGCGCCATCAAAAGCTTCGCCGACACCGCCGCCATCGTGTCCCAACTCGACCTGGTCATCTCCGCCGATACCGCGGTGGCGCACCTGGCGGGGGGAATGGGGGTGCCGGTCTGGGTGCTTTTACCCTTGGCCTGCGACTGGCGCTGGCTCATGGAGCGGGAGGACTCACCCTGGTACCCGACGGCGCGCCTTTTCCGGCAGAGGCGGCGCAGCGACTGGGGGGAGGTGCTCGAGCAGGTGGCGCGTGAGCTGGCAACCTTCACCGGTAAAGGCGATAAGGAGGGCGTTCGGTGACCGACCGTTTTACCGAATTGAACCAGGCGCTGTCGGAAAACCGCGTCGAGCGTGCGGGCGAACTTTGCGCCGCGCTTTTGCGTGAGGAGCCCAACAACGTCGAGCTTTTAACCCTCTCCGGCGCCCTCGCCCGACAGCGGGGGGACCTGGGGGAAGCCTGCGAGCTCTTCTCCCGCGCCGCCTTGCTCGCTCCGGGCCTACCCGAGGCGCATAACAACCTGGGGGTGATCCTGGAGGAGATGGGGCGACCGGATGAGGCGGCCGCATCGTACCGGCGCGCGCTCGGGTTGCGCCCGGAGTACCCGGAGGCGCAGGGGAACCTGGGCAACGCACTCCTGAAGCTTGGCCACATCGACGAGGCGGTTGAGCGTTACTGTGACGCCATAGCGCTCGATTCGAACTACGTCGATGCCTACTATCACCTGGGGCACGCCCTGCGCCGCAAGGCGGAGTGGGAGGGGGCGGTGCAGTGCTATCGCAAGGTCGTGGAGCTGCAACCGGGCCACGTGAAGGGATGGGTGAACCTGGGGGGCGCGCTCCTCGCGCTGAACCGCTTCGAGGAGGCGATCGACGCGCAGCGCGCGGCGCTTTCTATCGATCCGCAAAACGTGGATGCACACTGGAATCTGGCCCTCGTCCTCCTGGTTACCGGCGACTACCCCGAGGGGTGGCGCGAGTATGAATGGCGCCTGAAGGACCCGCGCGCCGGACTGGCCGAAGGAGGGTGGGACGGCTCACCGCTTGCCGGGCGCATCCTCCTGGTGCGCGCCGAGCAGGGGTTCGGCGACGCCATCCAGTTCTTCCGCTACGCCCAGCTCCTCGCCCGGCGCGGCGAGCGGGTACTGCTCGAGTGCCGCCGCGAGCTCCTGCCGCTCTTCGCCGCACAAGGTGACGGCATCACTCTCGTCGCCGCGGGTGACGAACCCCCACGCTTTGACACCTGGTGCTATCTGATGAGCCTGCCGCATCTCATGGGGACGACGCTTTCGAGCATCCCAGCGCAGTCCCCTCCCATCTCAGCGGACCGGGAGCGCGTCGCATCCTGGCGCGACAGGATCGCGCCCGAGGAGGGGTTCAGGATCGGCCTCGTGTGGGCCGGGAGCGCCGGCTACAAAAACGACCGTTTCCGGTCGCTGCAGGTGCGGGAGCTCCTCCCGCTCGCCCGCATCCCGGGGGTGACGCTCTACAACCTGCAGTTGGGCGCCTCTCCCGAAGACCTCGCCCTGCTTTGCTCCTGCGGGGCGCTGCGCGATTATAGCGCCGACCTGAAGGACTTCGCCGACACCGCCGCCCTCATCGACCAGCTCGATGCCGTAGTTTCGGTGGACACGGCGGTAGCGCATCTGGCTGCGGCGATGGGTAAACCCGTGCACCTCATGCTCCCCTTCTCCTGCGACTGGCGCTGGCTCGTCGGACGCGCCGACTCACCCTGGTACCCGAGCGTGACCCTCTATCGGCAGGAGGCACCGGGGGAGTGGGGGGCGGTGCTTGCAGCGCTGACCGAACAGCTTTTGCTCGCCCCCCGTCCGGATCTCGACCCGAACCTCATCTTCCAGGAGGCGAACCGCCTGCGGGGTGCAGGCAACCTCGACGGCGCCGTGCGCGCCTACCGCGCGCTGCTTGCTCGGTGCCCCGACCTGGCCGAGGTGCACAACAACCTGGGGCTCGCTCTGCAGGACCAGGGGGCCGGCGCCGAGGCGGAGGCGAGCTATCGGCGCGCCCTGGAACTGAACCCCGGGCTTGCCGATGCCTACAACAACCTCGGGGCGCTATTTGTGCTGCGCGACGCGCACCAGGCCGCCCTCCCGCTGTTTCGGCGCGCCCTGGAGCTTAACCCGGGATACCTTCCCGCCTACGTGAATCTGGGCTCTTGCCTCCAGGTCCTCGAGGAGCCGGGGCAGGCGGTTGCACTGTACCGCGAGGCGATCGCCCGGGACCCCCATTATCTGGAGGCACGCATCAACCTTGGGACCGCCTACCAGGACCTGATGCAGCCCCACGATGCCATCGCCACCTACGAGGAGCTCCTCGCCATGGTGCCGGGACATCCGGAAGGGCACTGGAACCTGGCGCTTAGCCTCCTCTCCACAGGTGCATTCGAACGTGGCTGGCGCGAGTACGAGTGGCGCCTCGCGGGGAAAGATCCCGAGCTTTCGCTCCCCGTCTGGCGCGGCGAGGAGCTTCGCGGGCTCACCATCCTATTGCAGTGCGAGCAGGGGCTTGGCGATACGCTCCAGTTCGTGCGCTACGCCCCGCTCGTGGCGGAGCGTGGGGGGAGGGTGGTGGTGCGCTGCCAGCTTCCATCTCTTAAGCCGCTTATCGCCCGTGTTCCTGGGGTGAGCGCCGTCTGCGCCAAGGGTGAGGCGATCCCTGTCTGCGACCTCCAGGCGCAGCTTGCGAGCCTCCCCCACCTCTTCGGCACCACGCTCGAGACGATGCCGCCGTGGCGCCCCTATCTCATCCCGCACCCCCGGCGCGCGGCGCTCTGGGACCTCGTCCTCGAAGATGAGGGGCGCCTCAGGGTCGGCCTCGTCTGGCGCGGCGGTCCCCTGCCGAGAAACCGCGCCTGCCCCTTTAAGGAGTTTGCCCTTCTCGCCGATATGGTGGGGGTGACCTTCTACTCGCTGCAGCTTGGCGAGGCGCCCGACCCGGCGGTGCTCCCTGCCGCCGACCTCTCGCCCCGGATCGCGGACTTCGACGACAGCGCGGCGATCGTCGCCGGCCTCGACATCCTGGTAACCGTCGACACTGCGGCGGCCCACCTGGCGGGGGGGATGGGGGCGCCGGTATGGCTCATGCTCCCTTACTCCTGCGATTGGCGTTGGTTCGCCGACCGGGACGACTCCCCCTGGTACCCGTCCATGCGCATCTTCCGGCAGGAGCGTCCGGGCGACTGGCAGGGGGTGCTGCGCCGTATCCGCGCGGCTTTGGAGGAAAAACTGAGACGTCGATAATTTGACAAAAATAATCGCAACGGGGCGATTTTTCGTTAAAGTTCCCGCCTACGAGTGTCGATATTTCTTACAAAAGCGCAGGACGCGCCGGCGAGTTTCGCCGCAGGGCAGGATGCCCCGGAAATCAGACCTCGTCGGAAAACAACCATCAACCAGGTTTCACAAGCCGGCAAGAATGCCGGTAAAAACCCAGAAAAGGAGAAACACCATGAGCACCAGCGACATCTCTCTCACCGCAGGCATGAGGACCAACCTTCTTAACCTCCAACAGACCAGCAAGCTGCTGAACAGGACCCAGGAAAGGCTTTCCTCCGGCAAGCAGGTCAACAGCGCGCTCGACAACCCGACCAACTACTTCGCGGCTCAGAACGCGACCCAGCGCGCCAGCGACCTCGCCGACCGTAAGGACGGTATGGCAGAAGCGGTACAGACCGTTTCCGCAGCCAACGCCGGCATCACCGCCATCACCGGCCTGATCAACGCGGCAAAAGGTATCGCACAATCCGCCCTCTCCACCAGCGACACCACGACCAGGTCCACCTTGGGGGCACAGTACAGCACCATCCAGTCCCAGATCGACAACATCTCTTCGGACTCCGGGTACCGCGGCCTCAACCTGCTGAGCTCCACCAACACCCTGACCGTTAACTTCAACGAGAACGCAAGTTCCAGCCTCAACGTTGTGGGCTTCCTCGCCAACTCCACCGGCTTGAGCCTCGGCGGCGTCTCCAGCAACTGGCAGACCAACGCCAACATCACTACCGACACGGCGAAGATGGATACCGCGATCTCGACCCTCAGGACCAACACCCAGACCCTGGCTGCGAACCTGAACGTCATCACCATCCGTCAGAACTTCACGGACTCGATGATCAATACCCTGCAGACCGGTGCTGACAACCTGACCCTGGCGGATATGAACCAGGAAGGCGCCAACATGCTGATGCTGCAGACCCGTCAGAGCTTGGGCACCACCTCGCTCTCGATGTCTTCCCAGGCAGCTCAGGCCGTCCTCAGGCTGTTCTAACCCTAGCTTTGCGGAGCGGGGAAACCCGCTCCGCAATCCCTCTTCACCGGGGGTAGCATATGTTAATCGACCGGCTGCAACCAGAGAGCGTTCCACTCGCTTCCGCTTCTCTTCCCGCCTCACCCACTTCACCCTCCAGCTACGCCCAGACTCCCCAGACCGAAAAACAAAAGCCGTCTGACCCAGTAATCGCCGACCAGGTGCTCGTTTCCGAGCAAAGCGACCCCCGTATCGGCGACATCATCAGGGAAAACGAACGGAAAAACTCCGCGGCGGCCGCTATCCATAAGACGGACCAGGCGGCGCGGGAGCTGGGTCAAGGGATTGACAAGCTGAAGGAACCTCTCGCAACGATAGTGAAGAATTTCCCTCCCTTCGCACCGCAAGACAAGGAAAGGGTAAAGCTGCTGAGAACCTACAACGCGATCCGTAAAGAGATCGACCAGCTCACCATCCCTCCGCCACCTGCTGTCGTCGAGGCTCGCAAGCTGACGGAGCTTCCCGAGCCGCTCTCCATGAATGCGGACGACAGTCAAATTGCTGACCACGTGGACAAACTTGACGCAGCGGCCAGTTCGCTGCAGGCGATGCGCGGCGATATCGCCGCCGGCACCGCGTCTCTTTTACGCGACGGGCGCTTTGCGGACATGTTCTCTGCGCCTAAGGGGTCGGAATCCTTGGATTTCGTTCCGATCGTCTCTGACGCAGGTGCCGCGCAAAAAAGTGTCGAGGTTGGCCAGCAATTTGCAGATTCGGTTACTCAGGGGGTGACGCTACAACGCCCTCAATTCCTGAAAGGGTTGAGCTAACCGACATGTCCCTGAAAATCACTCTGAAGAGCAACGAACGGCTGATTGTGGGCGGCGCAGTGGTCAGAAATGGCGGCAAGGGTACCGTCTTGTTCATCGAGAACACGGTTCCCATCCTGCGCGAAAAGGACATCCTGGGCGAGAAGGACATCACCACGCCCTGCAGGCGCGTCTATTTCACCATCCAGCTCATGTACATCGACGAGCCGAACGTTCCGTCCTACGTAAAAACGTATGCGGAACTGGCCGGCGAGATACTGAAGGCGGCGCCGAGCACGCAGCCACTCATCGAGCAGTTGAACGAACGGATCGAGGCTGGCAGCTACTACCAGGCCCTCAAAATTGCGAAGAATCTCATCGAGTACGAAGAGGAGCTACTGAAAAATGCAAACTAACAACGCGATCAAGGAGTACGTCGGTATCCAGAAGGAGAGCATGTCGGGACGCGAACTCGAGGCCTCCGTGCTGACCAAGGCTGGGCTGATGCTGAAGGCCGTCCAGGATAACTGGGATGCCCCGGACCGCGAGGCGAAGATGCTCGAGGCGATTAAGTACAACCAGAAGGTCTGGAGTTTCTTTCAGGCCGAGCTCACCGAGCCGAACCACCCGATGCCTAAAAAGCTGAGGGAAGATATCCTCAACCTGAGCCTGTTTGTGGACAAGAGGTTGTTCGAGGTGATGGCCTACCCAACCCCGGACAAACTCTCCATCGTCGTCGACATCAACTTCAACATCGCCGCCGGCCTGAGGACCACTCCCGCGACCGAAGGTTAGCTGCACGGCTGCGCTTCGGGGGGAGGAAGGACGAGGTTCCTTTCTCCCCTGCGAGGGGCCTCGCATCGCTCCCGCCTGAACCCCTTTTCACGCCCGATAATCTCATCGTCATCATGGCTGCTGCCTGCCTGCACCGGCCTATACTCCCCCGGCAGTGCCTTCTCCTTACGCGCGCTCTCCGCGACACCACTTATCCCACGCTGATACCAGAGCCTGTTCGAGGGTACGGGTGAAACCGGCCCCGTCGGTGAGAGGGGAGGCGGCCATCCGGTCGCGGAGCGTCTTTCTGATAGAGGCGAGTCGCGGCAGGTCCGAGGCCAGCGTCCGGGTGATTTCCACAAAGCGGCAGGCGTCACCGGCCACCAGTTCAGGGAGCCCCACCGCGGTAAGGAGCGAGGCCCCGACCCGAGCGCGGTGTACCCCCCCAGAGAGGGTAACTACGGGCACCCCCATCCAGAGCGCTTCACAGGTGGTCGTGGTGCCGTTGTAGGGGAAGGTGTCTAGTGCGATGTCGACCTCCCCGTAAAGGGCCAGGTGATCGCGGTAGGAGGGGGTGTTACCGGTGAGAGTCACCCTGCCCCTGTCGATCCCGTGCGCGGCGAAGGCGTCCATGAAGCGCCGGCTCGTTTCGGCGCAGGCGAGGGAATAACCCTTCAGCAAAAGGCGCGCGTCCGGGACGGCGCGCAGCACCTCCGACCAGAGCGCCACCGTTTCCGGGGTGATCTTCGCCGGGTTGTTGAAGGAGCCGAAGGTGACGTGCCGTGCCGCAAGCGCCGGCAGTTCGGCGACCTCGGGTGCCTCCTTGGGTGGGGTGAAGCAGGAGAAAGGACCGGGAAGTCGCAGCAGTTCCTCGGTGTGAAAGCGTTCGGTCGCCCCGGGTGGATCACAGATGGCGTCGGTGATGCGGTAATCGATGGCGGCAAGTCCGGTGGAAAAGGGGTAGCCGATCCAGGTCATCTGCACCGGAGCGGGCTTGTGCGCGAAGAGGGTCAGGCGGTTTCCCGCCGAGTGCCCTGAGAGGTCGATGAGGATGTCGATCCCGTCTCGGCGTATAAGCTCGAAGGCCTGCGCGTCGGAAAGCCCCGCGATGCTGACGAAGCGGTCGCACAGGGTGGCGATCCGAGCGCTCCTGCCGTCCGGAACGGTGACGTTCGCATAGCAAAAGACCTGGAAACGCGTCCGGTCGTGGTTTTTCAACACCGGCTCGATGAAGCGCGCTACGGCGTGTTCCCTGAAATCGGCAGAAACGTACCCAAGCTTCAGGATCCGACCGTTTGTCGGGGCGTTTTCGTGTGGCGGGGGCGCAAAGCGGTGTGCGGCGCCGAAGGTTGCATGTTCGGCGAAAATGGCCTCTTCCCTGATGTGTGCTGGGTAAAGCAGGGTGAACAGGAGGCTGCTTAGTGCATCTTCATAACCCGGCCTCAAGCGGAGCGCTTCGCGGTGCTGGGCTATCGCCTCCGCGTGCCTTCCCTGCGCCTTGAGCGCCGTACCAAGGTTGTGGTGCGCCTCGGGTAAATCCGGTTGCAGCCTGAGCGCCTCCAGGCAGGAGCGGATGGCGGCCGCGACGTGGCCGAAACGCTCCAGCAGCACGGCGATGTTCGTGTGTGGGCCGGGGGATAGCGGGTCGAGGCGGATCGCCTCCTTGAAGGCGGCATGGGCCTCTTCGCCGTGTCCGAGGGCGTTCAGCGCGAGACCGAGGTCGTTTTGGTAGTCAGCCCGGTCCGGCGCAAGTGCACTTGCCCTTCGCAGTTCCTCGGCTGCTTCGGCCATGCGTCCCGACCGCGCGAGGGCCAAACCGTACATGCCGTGCGCGTCGCTCCACTCAGGCTCAAGCCTCGCCGCGCACTCGAAATGCGGTAAGGCATCAGCCGGCCCCGAGAGCCGTTGCAAGGCGCACCCGAGGTTGTAGTGCGCCGGCGCGAGGTCAGAGGTTAGCCGCAGGGCGGCACGGTAGCATGCGACGGCGCCTTGCACATCTCCGGCGGTGTAACGTTCGTTTCCCCAGTCTAGGTAAGCCTTTGCGTCGATGGCGGCGGAAGTTGTCTTAGTGGCGTCCGTCATATCGCCGAAGTCCTTTTCTCCAACCGCTCCGCCAGTTCCTGCACCGGGACGGCAAGATCCCCGCGCTCACCCCGGGCAAGCCCCACCGCGTATTCTGTCAGAAAGTCGACGCAGTCATACCCCATTTGTGCCAGCCTGCGCGCGATCGCCTCCGACTCGCCCGTCTCGCCAGCTAGGAGCCGGCAGACGCAGAGCAGGGAGAGTGCAGGAGGATACTCGGGCCATCTGAGCAGCATGTCGTCGGAGAGTGCTGACGCGCGCTCCGTATTCCCAAGGAAGAGCTCGCTCTTGGCGAGGTTGAACGCGGCTTCCTTCATGTCGGGTGCGAGCTGCACCCCCTTCAGGGCGTAGTCGCGGGCCTTCCCGTAATTGGCGAGGCGTAGGTGCAGGTATCCGAGGTTGAAGTACGGCTCCGCCGCTTCCGGGGTGAGTTCGAGCACCCTGCGCCAAAGTTCCTCCGCCTCGACAAAACGCTCGAGCTCGGTGGCCTGGATCGCCAGTTCGGTGAGCGCCTCGACGGTGGCGCCCCCCTCGGACAGTTTCTTCATCCCCAGGAGGTAATAGTGCTCCTGCTTCTCGGCGCACTTGACGTTGTCGAGCTTTCCGTAATGGTGCACCGGGATAGCACAGGATAAGACCGGGATGCCGCAGCGGGCGAGCGAGCCTTCCACCAGCTCGTGCACGGCCCCCTGGAAACGGACCCGTGCGTCGTTGGGGAAGAGCCGCACCTTGCGGCTCGGGGTCCAGCCGAGCCCCCGCTCCTCTGCCGGGTATTCCCCTGCGTTCGCCGTCCAGTTCTTCCGGGTCACTTCGGTGGTGTAGTTTCTGGTGGTGACCGAGAAGGCGGCAGAACCCGCACGGGAGAGTAGCTCCTTCAGTAGTGGCAGGTCGCGTGCCGCCAATACCTCGTCCGCGTCCAGCACCAGGACCCAATCCCCGCTCGCCTTGGAGAGTGAGAAGTTGCGCGCCTCGGAGAAGTCGCCGGTCCATGGGAAGGAGAAAACGCGTGCCCCGAACAGACGAGCCAGATCGTCGCTTCGATCGGTGGAACCGGTGTCGACGACAACCAGTTCGGCGGCGAGCGGCTTTACTGAAGCCAGGGCCGCGGCGAGATGCCGCCTCTCATCCTTCACGATGATGCAGACGGAAACGGCGGCGCGGCAGGGTGACTCGGAAAAGGCCGGTCCTGCGAGCCTTCTGATTTCTAGCGCCGCGTCGAGCCCCGCGTCGTCGAGGCCGAAACCGACCGCCGCACGCTCGATCTCGTCCATCGCCTGCAGGTAGTGTCCCTGCCGGATCAGCACCTCGACCAGTCCGAAAGAGAGACCCTTGTGTTCAGGGTAGATAAGGCACGCCTCGCGCACCCTTTCTTCCTCGCGCGGCAGGGCTTCCATTTCCTCGGCCAGGCTGTGGAACAGAGCAAGGGTTGAGAGCTGCAGCGGAGCAAGGACAAAACCCTTTTCGGCAAGATCGAGCGCCTCGCGACGCTCACCCCGTTCCCGATGCATGATGGCGAGATCAACCCAAGGGGGGGCGAAACCCGGGTCCGCCTGGCAGGAGCTACGAAACAGCGCCTCCGCGTTTTTTGCGTCTCCCCTGGCGGCCGCCGCTTTTCCCTGCAGGTAAAGGGAGACCGCGCTCTTAGGTGCAAGCCCCGCGACCTCGTTGGCCAGTGCCAGAGCCTCCCGCTCCTGTCCCAGCGCCATGCGGCAGCGCCAACTGAGGTACAGGCGCTGCAACTCCTGACCTTTTGGGACCTGCCCCAGCACATCGAGGGCGTTTTGGAAACTCCCCGCGTCGAGGAGCGCCTCGGCGAGAAAGAGGTACGGCACCGGTTCGCCCGGTGCTAGGGCGATCCCCTGCTGCAAGAAGAGATCGACCGCTTCCTGAAGCCTCCCCTGCCTGGCGAGCTCCTGCGCCCGATAGAGCGCCTGGCGGCAGGCCACTCGCTTTGCCAGTGCTTCGTCCAACCCGCCAAGCGTCCATTTCTCGCGCAAGGAGAGTTGCCCGGTTTCAGGAGTTTTAGCCACCGTGCAAGGCGTGTGGTGGAGGAAGACATCTCCTGCGATCACGCAGCCGAAGCCGGCCAGGGCGGCGCGCAGGCAGAGGTCCTCGCCTCGGTCGCCACGCTTCAGCCGGGCGTCCAGTTCTCCCACGGCCTCGAGCGTCTTGCGGGTCAAGAGGAAACAGAATGGGTCGACGGCCTGGGCCGACATGCGGCGCCGGGCGTGTCGTGCCGCGAAGGAACGGGCGAATTCTTCCAGCGCTGCCTCGATCTCGTCCCCGGGACCCTGGGCTTTTTGCAGACCTGTCGCGCCGTCTCCCATTGGCCCGACGATGCCGGCGCCGTCTTCCAGGTCCAGGCAGGCGAGCATGTAGGCAAGCCACCCGGGAGTCACCAGCACGCTTTGCTCCATCAGCACGATCACGTCGCCACGCGACTGCGCAAGGCCTGCGTTGTACAGGTCGGAGTCACCGGTCCGGGAGCTGCCGTCCACCAGGCGGCCGCCTCCGTGCCTGGCGAGCTGCTCTAGGTGGGCGAGATCCTGTGTGCCGTCATGGACCAGGAGCACCTCGTGCGCTTGCGGCGTGTGCCACGCGATGCTATCGAGGCAGCGCTCCAAACCTTCCAGGGTTCCGGCTGCCGCGATGACGATGGAGCAGAGGGGCTCCTCCGCGTGCACCGGGACCTCCTCGTGGCAAGGCAGCTTTTCTGCGCTTTCTTCGCTTAGGGCCGCCAGCCGCGCACGTACGTAAGCGGCTGCCTTCTCCCAGGTGAAGTTCCGGGCGATGTGCTGGGCCGCCGCCCTTCCTCTTTGCCGCGCCTCATCTGGATGCTTTGCCACGTGCCGCATGAGGTCGGTGAGGGCTGTGGCATCGGGCTCTGCGAGCCAGGGATAATCCACCGTTTCCAGTTCCCCCACCTGTTTCATTGGCAGCTTTACTTCGTGCGCCGGTATCAGGTACGCCGTCTCATCGGAGCAGAAATCGAGGGCGGCGCCATAACCGGTCACGATCGCGGGGAGGCCGCAGGCCATCGCCTCAGCCATGGGGAGCCCGAACCCCTCGCCGCGGTACGGGTGGACCAGGCAGTCGCAGGCGGTGTAAAGCCCGGCAAGCTCGCGGTCCGGGAGGAACCGGTCCAGGTACTCGACCTCGGGGAGCTCCGGGTTTTGCCGGTAGCGCGCTATCAGCTCCTGCGCGGTGCGCCCCTGGTAGAAGGACCCCCCTCCCATGTCCTTGATGACCAGGCAGACGTCGTCGCTGCTGGTGAAGGCGGCGGAGTAAGCCTGGAGCAGGATGTCGATCCCCTTGCGCGCGATGGTCCCGCCGACGAAGAGGAACTTGAACCTCTTACGCGTCTTGAGGGGGATTGGGGTAACTTCCGGGTTGAAAAGCGCGGTGTTGACGCCGTTAGGTACGGTGAAGACCCGCTCCGGCCGAATGCCGCTGCGCAGGTAACAGTCGCGCACGTAGGAGGAGGGAACCCACACCTCGTCGACCTTCTCGTTCATCACCTCTACCCACCGGACCGGAAGGCTGCCGAACTCCCACGGCTGAATCATGACCCAGCGGCCCTTGGGAGGCGGGGTGAAATCGGGTGGCCACTGATGCCGCACGTGCACCGCCGGTGCCGTGGGGAGCGGGCGCCTAGTGGCTTCGGCGAGCAGATGAAAGCGTGGATCGGCCTCGGCCCCGAACTCGTCCTCCTCGTATGGGATGATGCTCAGCGGGTAGCCGTCCCCGATCAGCTGCAGGCAGAGCTCCCGGTTCACCAGCGCGAGGGAGTGCCCGACGAATTGCGACCCCTCCCACACCACGGCGGGAAGGGGGGCGGGGGCCTGCTTTGCTCCGAGCCGGACGCGAAGCTCCAGCTCCGGCAAAAGGAGCGGCTTTTGTTCCCGCAACAAGCGGTAGATCTCCTGGAGGTGCTCCACGTAGCGGTTGAATGAGTGGGGGGAGGCGAGCCGTCCCCGCATTTCGGCAATCAGGGTGGGGTCGGCGGCGCAGCGCTTAAGACATGCGACGAGCTCCGCCAGAGAGTCGTACCGGTACAAAAAGCCGTTCACCCCTTCTTCGACGAAATCAGGTATGCCGCCGATCTTCGCCCCGATGATCGGGAGCCTGAGAGCCATGAGTTCCAGAAGGACGAGAGGCGCGCAGTCCTCCCAAACGCTCGGCACCACGGCGACGTCGATTCCGGCGGCGATGGCGGGGAGATCCGCTTCACCGTATGCGCCGTGAAAGACGACCATGCCGCGCCGGTCGAGCGCCTGTAGCTCCTCCAGGTACCCCTGGGAGACGAAGCCGTACACGTGGAATTCCGCCTCGCCGGGTTGGAAGAGCTGAGCCGCCCCGACCAGCATGTGCACCCCTTTGTGCGGCATGACCCCGCCGATGAAGCCAAAGCGCAGCGGCTTTTCGAGCATTCTCGCGCCGAGGGGGGCGAGCGACGGGTCCTGCCACAGGAGATCGGTGGAGCGGCTTGCCTGGTGCACCACCGCGATTCTTTCGGGCGAGGCACCGAAGTCGACGAGTAGCTCCTTCTGACGCGTCGATACCGCCAGGGTGACGTCGACCCACTCGTTGAGCAGGCGCCGCGCGGTCTCACTCCGCAAACGGTATTGCGGTGCCTTTTCCGGGTTGCGCGCCACAGCCTCAGAGTTCGCGATCAGGTCGGTCCCGTTCCAGAGCGAGAGGTCGCTGTTGAAAAGGTAGAGGTCGGGATCGATCATGTGGTAGTTGTGCGGTGTGTAGGCGCTCGGGATGCCGGCGCGGCGCGTCTCCTGCGCCATCGCGAGAGTGAGGCCGTGGAAGTTGTGGAAATGCACCACGTCTGGAGCGCTCTCCTTGAGCACCTGGCGGAAGGCCTGGAGCACCCCCTCGTCGAGCATCTCGCGCTCCGGGTGGTCGGGGTCGGTGAAGCGCGCCGGCCGGTTGTAAAGGGCGAAGAGACGGACCCCTTCCTCCATGGAACTCTCCAGCGCGTATTCCGGCCGGGTGGGGTCGGTGGCAAGGGAAGCGTAGAAGACGGTGACGCGGTGCCCCTGCCGGGCCAGCTCCAGCGCCACCGATCTCGGGAAGGTCGTGCCGCCGCCGGTCTCGTTCCAGCCGTACATGGTGAAAAGGATGCTGAGACCGTGGGCGGCAGGGGGGACGGGGGCGCGCTCGCCCGCTCCGGCTAGCACGCCGCCATCGATCTGCAGCTTTTCCCGCCACCGATCCAGGAAGCGCCGCCTGCCGCGCCCCTCCTCGTTGTCGACACCTTTCTCGTAGTGGAACTGTTCCAGGCCGATGAGCCGCTTGGTGCGGGACTCGAGGTGCGTGACCACGCTGGACGGGCAGTACATCACCTTGGCGCCCGCCTCTCTCGCCTTCATGCAGAGATCCAGATCCTCGTGGCCGTTCACGTAGGCCTCGTCGAACCCGCCCAACCGCCGAAAGAGCCCGCTTCTGATCATGAGGCACGCGCCGGTGACCATCTGGTATTCGCGCGGGACGTTGACGAGCGGGCTGTCAGACGGCTCGCACAGGTGCACATGGTAGGGGTAGGGCTCACCGTCGCGCAGCCCGACCACCACACCGGCATGCTGGACGCTGTCGTCGGGGTAAAGGAGCTTGCTGCCGACGATGCCGATTGTCGCTTCCGCCCGTGCCATCGCGACAAGCTGCTCAAGCCATCCGGGGTGCGGCAGCGTGTCGTTGTTGAGAAAGAGGATGAACTCGCCCCCGGCCGCCTGAGCCCCCTGGTTGCATGCCTTCGCAAACCCGAGGTTCTCGGCGTTGCTGATCACGGTGATCTCCGGCGCGCGGAGTCTCTTTAGCAGCGCCGCCGTCCCGTCCTTTGAGCCGTTGTCGACGATTACCACCTGGTACATGCCTTTGGGCGTGTTCGCAGTGATGGCGCGCAGGCAGTTTTCGGTGAGCTCGGCGCCGTTGAACACCGGGATCACGATGGTCACCTCAGGCGGCGCCACGGCGGGTTGGCCCGGGACTTCGGGACGGGCCGCCTTTCCCTTCAGCACCATGCTCCATTTCTCCACGAATTTCTCTCTGTCGACTGAGCACGGCTTATCCGCTCCGTTCACCGGGTTGAACCCGGCGCTTGCCTGCTCGTGGTGGATCACTTCGGACTGCGGTGAGTAGACCACGTAGTAGCCGAGTTTGGCGATTGCCAAGCAGAGGTCGGCAGCATCGTAGCAGGTAGCGGCGTAGCGCTCGTCGAAACCGCCGGCTTCCCTGAATAGGTCGCGGCGGACCATGAGGCAGGCATCAGTGCAGTAGTCGACCACGCTAGGGGAGTTAAACCTTGGATCCTTGGGGTCCTCGCCTTTGCCGATGGAACGGATGCTGCCGTCGCTGAAAATGAGCCCCCCCGCCTCGTCAAGTCGGCCGTCGGAGGAGAGGAGCTTCGGACCGACGGCGCCGATACGCAGGTCGTGCCCGGCCATAAGTACCAGGTGGTGCAGCCATCCTTTTCCAGGTTCGGCGCCGTTAAGAAATACCAGAAACTCTCCTCTTGCCTCGGCCGCGCCTTGGTTGCACGCGGCTGTGTACCCTACGTTCCGGTGGTTGGAGATTATTTTCACCTTGGGCCCTTTCAGGGTCGCCAGGTATTCAGCGGTGCCGTCCTCCGAGGCGTCGTCGATTATGATCAGCTCGAAGACCTCGTGTGGGGTGTTTGCGTAGAGAGTCTCTATGCACAGCCTGGTGCATTCCACCTTGTTGCACACGGGCATGATGATGGAGCAGAGCACGTCGGGATGGAAGCCCTGCAGGTCGTAGCGCCTGATTCTCAGCTGCGTCTCCTGCCTGTTGATGATCTGCTGGGGGAGTTCCATGCTCCGCCTGGTCTTTTCATAAAGCAGCCTCGCCGTGCGATAGTAGTCGTCCTGCTTGCTGCTGGTCGCGGTGCTGCCGTCTTCCCGCCACCGGTACTCGCTGGTGACCTTGGCGATGTGGTCCATACGGCAGCGCCGCGAGATGCGGACCCAGAGGTCCCAGTCCTCATGGGAGGTGAGCTCCTCGTCGAAGAACCCCACCTCGTCCATTATGGAGCGCTCGTGCATGAAGCAGAGTACCGGGATGAAGTTCCTCACAAGGATCAGGTCGTAGTCGAAGTCTTGGGAATAGACGAGGTCCCTCTTGACCACACGGTAAGACCCGTCGATCAGTTCCTGTGTCGCCTGCAGGGAATCGCTGTAGGCGATCCGGCAGTCGCTAGCTTCCAGGTGGGATAAGAGGGTCTCCAGGTGGTCGGGGTAGAAGATGTCGTCGTCGTCGAGATAAGCGATGTACTTGCCGCGGGCGGCCTTGATCCCTGTGTTACGCGCAGCAGCGAGCCCTCGGTTCCTGTCGTGGGTGAGGCAAGTGATGCGCGGGGAGCCGAACCCGGCGACGAGGTGCGAGACGTCTTCTCCCGCGTCGTTCACGACGATCACCTCGAAGTCCTTCATGGTCTGGTCGAGTATGCTCTGGATTGCCTCCTTGAGCATATCCGGCCGGTTGTGCGTCGGTACGATGACCGAGACCAAGGGTGATTTCGCGCGCTTAGAACGGAGCTCGCCTTCAGCCCATTTCCTCTCGTTCTCGCTATAGAGACGCGGGTGGTTCATTACGATCTGCGCCTTGAGTTCGGCGTCGTGCTCCAGCGCTTGTGTGAACATGCTGCTCTCTTTCACTCGGTAGCGGAGTAGCGGTTCGGGAAGGTGGCGGCCGTAGAACCCCCTCTCTCCGCAGCCAATCCAGAAATCCCAGTCTTCGTACCCCCATGTCATGTTGGTGTTGTATCCACCCACCGCCTCCCAGACGGTGCGGCGGTAGAGGGAACAGTAATTGAGCTGGTTCCAGTAGCGTAGGTTCGCGAAGTCGTATTCACCCGCTTCCACCAATTTGTTGACGGCCCCGAAGTGGACGAGATCGGTGTAGACGATCGAGGTCTCCGGGTGCTCTTCCAGAAAATCGACCGTCTTGGAGAGCATATCCGGGTGCAGGAGGTCGTCCGAGTCAAGCGGCAGTATATACATCCCCTTGGCGTTGGCGATCCCGTGGTTTCTGGCACTGGCGAGACCGCCGTTTTCTTTCTCGAGAAGGTAAATACGCCGCCCGGGATTCTTTGCGATTAGAGCACGCGCCACCTCCGAGGTGTTGTCGGGGCTACCGTCGTTTACGATCAGGCACTCCCAGTTCGAATAGGACTGGGCCAGCACGCTCGCCACCGCCTCCTCCAGAAAGTGCGCCTGTTTGTAGCACGGGATAATGACCGAAACCAGCGGACGCTCGACCGGAAGCTCCTTTTGCACGAACGTAAGCTCCTTTTCCTGGTGGCAGGCGTTCGGGACGAAACCGTGGAAGCATTCGCTGTCGATGCGGTAGCCGGTCAGGAAGCGTTGCGCCAGTTGCTCGGCAGACAACTCGTCTTTGCTGCCGGCGCGGTTGTCGGCGCAGATCGATTGGACCTTATTCACGGGATTGCAGAATGTGACTGACCTCTTGAAGCAGAAGAGGTGAGGGTGGCTGGCGCGGAAATGGGCGGTCCGCTCGGCCATGCGGGACTCGAGCGCGTTCGGGCCGGAAAAAGGGAATGACCGGAGGAACGGGAGGATGTCGCTGGTCCGGTAGACGGAGCTCGAAACCTCCAGTGGGTAGCCGAAATCATGCTCGGCTTCCCTCCAGTCGTAGAGGCAGATCCCCTCCTGCGGCTCAGAAAACTCCGGAAGTCGCTGTGCTTTGTCGAGTGAGTAGCAGTAGGTGGTGTTTTCTCCAAGCCGGAGCGAGAAGCCTAGGGCCGAAGGGGTGGAGGCGAGAGCGGCAACGATTGGCTCAATGGAGAAGTCCCGGACGAAGATATTGTCGTCCACCAGCCAGAGGACGTACTCTCCCTGCTCGAGTAAAGAGATGACCTCGCCGCGGAAGTCCCTCTCCGCTATCCAGGCGACGTTCCGGAACCCTCCTTGCTGCAGCACCCGATACCCGGCATCGAAAAGCTCCGAGGTAGACTTGAAAATTACTCGCACGTCCAGCCGGTCGAACTCCCTGCAGCGGGCGGAAAGGGAGCGCAGCGTTGCCTCGAGCTGCAGGGGACGGTCTTTGCTGAAGATGATTACTAACATATTGCTCCTTGACGAGGTCACCGGGCGGCCGTTGGTTTTTTGAACTTATAGTCCTCGGGCCTGGGCAGATGCCGTCCGGCCTTGCCTCCTTTAGCTTTTCGTGCAGGTCTAGAGCAGGCTTGACCAGCACCGCAGCATCCGGATTGTTCGATCAGGCGGTTTCGTTCAGACGGCTCGCGTGATCGGCCCTTATGTCGAGGTAGCCCGGCCTGGTCATTACAAGCCGGGCTACCAGATGCCGGATGATTTCTGAGGGGGAGGCGATGGGCTGCTATGACATTGAAGAATAGTCGCCATCTCGCAAGGGTTTACGGAACCAGAAGCAGCCGCAGGCGTATTCTTGGCGGTCCGCCATGGCCGGCGAGCACTGGCGGATCAGCCCCTTCCCCAGGAAGTCGTCCGGGATCAGGCTGAAGTCGCGCAGCTCAAGCCCGGAAAACATCTCTAGCACGTGCCGCGTGCTGTAGATGCGGTGGGCGTTGAACTTGATGCGCGGCCGCCCCACCGGGACCGCAATCAGCAGGTCCCCTCCATGCGCCAGCACCCGTTTAAGTTCGCTGGCCGCTTTCAGGTCGCCGTCATAGTCCAGTTCATCGCCGTAGCGGCCGAGGCCTATGTGCTCAATGGTGTGCATGCAGGAAAGGCTGGCCACCGAGTTGGAGGGGATGTCCAGTCGCTTGAGATCGGCGGCTCCGGAGCGGTAGTTCTCGAGACCCTTGAGCTCCATCGGGCGGTAGTCGAGGAAGGTGGTCGGTACGAAGCCTGACAGCACCAGCGAGAAGTAATGGTAAGAGCCTATGTCGACATGATGGGCCGGGCGCTGCTTGCCGAGCACCTCGGCGGCCCATGCGATATGGTAGACGTAGTGCCCGTCAAATTCTAAGCTCGCTGTGCGGTCCTCCAGCATCGGCTGGATGTCCTGCGGCAAGAGCGGCAGTCGCGGGTGCTCCCCGGACTGTTCCCCAAGCTGCCTGAACTGATATTCGAACTCCTCCGTGGAGATGGGCCCTTGCGAAACGTTGCTCATTATTGACTCCCTTGCGGGCGGACTCTGCCTGCCCCATCTCGGCCTCAAGAGGGAAAGTAGCAGAGTTGATGTGTCGGGGCTGTCATTTCTTTGACTTGGCGCCACCGCCGGCGGCCTGCCGGCATTTTTTATCGCAATAACTGTACCGAGGCGCCGTTCGCGTCAGCGGGCGCTTACCTCCGCATCTTTGACCAGCTCCACGTGGTATCCCACGGTGAACTGGTCGATGAAGTGCCTGTCTTCATAGCCAAACAGCAGGCGCGGCAGCTCCTCCACGAGCAGTTGGATCAAGTTGCCCGGAATCTCAGCCGCCGGGAATTGCTGGGAGATGAAGTGTCCGGCCCGCACGCACTCTTGGGCTAACAGGCGGTAGAACCCGCCGTTGGGGGTAATCTCGACGACCCTTAGCCCGAACTTTTCGGCGTAATACTGATACCAGGCCGGGGAGAAGCCGCCGTAGTAGTGGTAGGGGAGCTGGTGGAGCCCCGAGCCGAGCGGAGCGGTCAGCAACAACCTTCCTCCTGGCTTTAGCACCCGCTGCATCTCCCTGAGCGCACCTGCGGGGTCGGGGACGTGCTCCAGGACCTCCGTGCAGAGCAACACGTCGAAAGTCTGGTCCGCAATCGGCAGCTCGGTGATCTCGGAGACGTAGTCGATCTGGCCGTACTCGCAGGTGCCTCCGAGCTTCTCCCCCGTGTACCCCTTGAAGTCATGAGTCTTATAACTGCAGTGTGAGAAAAGGGGACGGTAGGGGCAGGTGCCGGCCCCGACGTCGAGCACCAGGGAGCCGGCCGGGACTGAAGTGGCCTTCTCGCTCACCCACCGGTCGCGGCTGCGCTGGTTGAAGTCGTGAATTTCTTCGAGCGGAAGGTGGGCGCTCCCCCCCGGCCGCTGCGACGGGGTGGCCGTCTCGCTTCCTGGTCGGACCTGCGGTCGGGTGGCGGCGGGTGCTCCTTTCGTCCACTTTAGCACCTGGGAGACCAGTTCCTCGGTCGTGTGCCGCTCCCGGATGCGCCGTCTGGCCGCCTCCGCCACCGCCTCGCCGAAACCAGGTTCCCGCCTGAGGCGCATGAGGATTTCGGCCAGTTCCTCGGGGGAGTCCCTGTCGTAAAGCAGAATCTCCCGCTCCGGCTCGAAAAGAGCCATGGTTCTTGGGCGGTCGGGCATCCGGTAGGTCACCACCGGCCGTCCTGCCGCCATCCCCTCTATGACCCGGCTTGCGTACGCCTTGCCGAACTGCGGCAGGTTGACCACCGCGATGCCGTCACGGAGCCCCTCGAGCCAGAGGTCGAACCCACGCCGGCGGAGTTCCCTGATCTGCCTCATGTAGTTGTCGTATATCTTCCCGGGCTGCTCCCCACGTTCGACCATGGTCAGCGTCACCAGGTGCAGTTCGTCCCAAAGACGCGGGATGTCCGTGCCGTACTCGAGCGAGGTCTCTGGGCGCAGCAGCAGTCCCCGCAGCCGGGGGTGCTCGAGCCACTGCTTCCTCTCGCCGTAGAGGGCACCGTAGAAGAGCGCTTCGGGGCGGATCGGCTTCGAAGGGGCGGGACCACTCGCGAAGCGGCCCGGTATGAACCCCGCATCCCATATCCACTTCGCCTGCACCCTGCCGGCCGCGTTGTAGTGCTCCTCGTCCTTCTCGTCGACCACCAGCAGGTGGGTGAGACATTCCATGTTGCGGGCGATATTGCGCTCGCGGTTTCGCGCCCCTTCGGGATTGCCGATGAGTTCTAGGGGATCCATCGCGCAGCTTTCCCACATGATGCCGATCCTGACCGGAGCGACCTCCCTCAGCCACTCAAGCACGTCATCAGGATAGCTGGTGTGGACGGCCTCCAGCCAGATCTGATCGAAGCTCAATCTGGCGCAGAGGGACCGGGCGTGGTCAAGCCAGAGCGCGGGGGTCTTGAAGCAGGCGGGGATGGTGACGAATTCGAGGTCATTGGCGGCGAATCCCTCCTCGAAGGCGAGGTTGCTCGAGTAGGGGAAGTGGCTCGCGTCACGCCAGGTCATGAACTCGAGTGGAATGTGGAGGATGCGCATTTGGTCTCCTATGGTGCCGCGGCGCCGGTGCTACTCGAGCCCCAGGTCGCGCCGTGAGAGGATGGGGTCCTGGACGGGCCACCAGAGGCCGAGCTCGGGTGCGTTCCAGAGCAGGGTGAACTGGCCGGGACGGTCGTAGTAAGTCGATTGCTTGTAGTGGAAGATGGCCTGATCGCTCAAAACCAAGTGGCCAAGGCCGTGTTTGGGGGGGATCAGCACCTGCTTCCTGTTGTGCTCGGAGAGGACGAACGAGTCCCACTGGCGATACTGAGGGGAAGCCTCGTCCCAGTTGATTACCACCATGTAGAACTTGCCGATCAGGCAGGAGATGAGCTTCCAGGTCACAGCGTCGCCGTGGATCCCACGCAGCACATGCCTGGTTGAGACCGAGATGTCATCCTGGACGAAATCTGCAGTGATGCCGTGCGCCTTGTAGAGGTCCCTGTTGTAGGTCTCGACGTAATGGCCGCGGAAGTCCTCGAAGATGGTGGGGGGGGTTATCTGAAGCACCCCTTCTAGCTTGCTGGCCTGTATCTGCATAAATCCTCCGGTGTTAGAGCGGTCGCCAGACGACGTAGGAGTTGGAGTCGTCGTACATGTTCCCGAAGCGCTGGTGGTGACTGGCGAGGATCTCGATCCGTCCCCGAGCTTCCAGCTCCTTGAGCCTTGTCAGGTATCCGTCCAGGTACTTCTTTCTTCTGTGGTAGCGCAGGGCGAGGTAATCAGAAAGCCTGGATGCGTCGTAGTACTCGCAGAGGCACTCGACGTTGACGCAGATGGCCGGCTTCTCCCTGAGCAGAAAGTCGAGGAACTCACCGTGCCGCCCCCCTACCTGTTCGAGTGCCCCGAAGGTGTAAACGGCGCTTCGGGGCGCGAGCCTTAGCGTCGGGTCGGGATGGAAGAAGTCAAAGTGCCTCCCCTCGATGTCCCAGCCGCGGTGCTGCGCCAAAAGTGAGATGATCTCTTGGGAAGGGCGGGCCCAGTCCAGCCCCACGAGCTTCTTGCCAGGGTAGTTTTGCGCGAGAAAGGCCAGGTGGGTGGCGGGACCGCAGCCGAACTCGTAGATGGTGTCGTACGGCGCGAGGTAACGGCCGAAGATCCAGCGGCGGAACATCCTGGTGCAGACAAGCACGAACTGGGGATCGATCGGGAGGATGTACTCCCCCATGAAGCGTGCCGGCACGTTCTTCTTGAAGTACTTGGGTACCAGCTTCTCGATGTCATACCCCGACCGGACGAACTCGTCGAGGTTTTCCCCCCACCCCCGTTCCCAATCGGGGAGGCGGCTCGTGCCGGACTCCGGGGTTCCCGGGTCGTCAATCTTGGCAAGCACCTGCAGGAGTACCTGGTCACGCTCGTCCCCCGCGAGGACGCGGTAGTGCGGGTCGAGGCTGGCAAGTTCTTCGCTGCAGCATTCAAGCACCTCCGAGGAGGACGTGCCGAAGAGTTTCGCGAAGTCATCGACGTTCATGATGCTAAACGTCTCCGGGGGGGATGTTTTCTCCATTGCTATGCTCCGTTTGCGGCTGTTCCCGAAAGATGACCCGGATTTGTGGCGCCTGGCTCTCTGCCGGGACCTGTGGTGGCTACAGCCCCTCTTTTGCTTTGGGATCGTAAAAACTCGTGCTGTTGTAGACCGTGCGCACCCGTTCCATTTCATCTTCGCTCAGCGGGGGAAGCTCCGTCGCGGCGATGTTCTCGTCGATCTCGCCCCGGCTCATCATCCCCGGGATGACCGTGGAGACCTCGGGATGATCCAGGCAGTAGCGAAGGGCGGCTTGGGCCGGGGTGCGTCCCGTTCCTTCGGTCAGGAAGGAGAAGAGCCCCGGGGCCGATGCCCAACGCTTCAACTGCCCTTTCGGCCAGTTGGCGCGGTGGTCGATGCCGGCAAAAGACTCTTCACCGGTCAACTTGCCAGTAAGATACCCGAAGCAAAAAGGGGTACGCGCGACGAGGCCGATCCCTTCTTCCCCGGCCAATGAGAGCAGGCCATCATCAATCACCCGCTGGTCGATCAGGTTGAAGTTGACCTGCATGGCCCGAAGCCCGAATTCCTTGTAGGAGAGATAGGCATCGGCAGGCGAGCGGGCCGAGATGCCATAGGCTCTTATCTGGCCCTGCCTCTTCAACTCCTCCATGGTCTCGACAATCCTTCCGTCGTCTCTGAGTGCCTGCAAAGTGGGGCTGTGCAGCAGGTAGAGGTCGAGGTAGTCGGTCTGCAACCTCCTGAGGCTCGCGGCGAGCCCCGTCCGGATGTGCTCAGGAGAGAAGTCGCACGGCATCTCAAATCCGCTGTGCGGGAGAAGCCCCACCTTCGAGCAGATCACGACTTTGTCGCGCACCCTTTTGAGAGCGCACCCGAGGATGTCCTCGCTGTGCCCGTTTCCGTAGAGGTCGGAGGTGTCGAAGAAAGTGATGCCCCGTTCGTAAGCGTAGCGTAGAGCATCGACGGAGACCGCGTCGTCCACCGGTCCATAGGAGTTACCCCCCAGCCCCCAGGTGCCAAAGCCGATCTCGGAGACTTCTAGTCCGGTCCTCCCGAGTTGCCGGTACCTCATGCTACCCTCGGGGGGCGCCCTTGAGGGCGGTGGACTTGGCGGCGGTCCGGATCAGGTGGGGAGCCGACTCCATGGTTTCTCTGAACCAGCGGACCGTTTCCCTGAGCCCATCCTTGAAAGGGGTATAGCGGAAGCCAGAGAGGGAGACAAACCGGGAGTTGTCACTGTTCTTGCGGTAAATGCCGTTGGACTTACTGGTGTCGAAGACGATCCTGGAACTATCCACGCCGGTAAACTCGGCGATCAAAAGCGCCATGTCTTTGACTGAGAGTTCCTCTGTGGTGCCGGTGTGGAGGATACTGTCCTCGTCGTAGTTGTCGAGGCACCACATGAACGCGCGGGCGACATCCTTGGCGTAGGTGTACTCACGCAACGGTGAGCCGTCGCCCCAGAGCGTGATAGGCGCGTCCGTATCGCGGTTCTCGTAGAAGCGGCGGATCAGGGTCGGAACCATGGGCGCGTCGTCCTCGTTGAAATTGTCGTTTTCCCCGAAGATGCCGTTGGGCACCAGGCCGATGACGTTCATGCCGTACTCCTCCCGGTATGCCCTGACCATCGGCTCCACCAGTCTTTTCGCGAACGAGGAGCCGTAGTTGGAGCCGTGGGGAGGGCCGTCATGGATGCAGGATTCCTTCAGCGGGAGCGGCGCATCGGGGGGGTACATGCCGGTAGTGAGGGTCATCACCGTCTTTTTCACCCCGTACAGCCGGGCTGCCTCAATAACGTTGAAGTTCAACAACACGTTGTCGCGCAATATGCTGGCCGGGTGCTTTATGCTGAGCCCAATGCCGCCGCTGATGGCGGCAAAGTGGATTATGGCGTCCGGTTTGACCTGTCTGATGAAATCAAGCGTCGCCCCGCTGTCGAGCAGGTTGCAATCTCTCGACCCGATGAAGACGAAATCTCGGTCGGGATACTCAGAGGTATGTATGGATTTGAGGGCGCTGCCGGCTACGGCGGTGCCGCCTGTTACCAGTATTTTTCTGTACATCGTGGTCATCTCCTCCAAGCGGTACGGCATGCGTCGGCGATGGCCGTTGCATCGAATTTCCAGCGCTTGCGCAGTTCGTTCTGTTTAAGGTTTCCGAGGGCGAAGCTGTCGGGTGGGCCAAGCCGCAAAAGCCGGCACGGGAGTCCCTCCCGCACGCCCCAGTCGGCCACCGCGGACCACATCCCCCCGTAGGGCACGTGCTCCTCGACGACGATGAGTGTCTCCACCTTCTGCGAGAGCTCGCCGAGCGTGGCGGTGTCCAGTGGCTTCACCGTGTGCATCTGATAGACAAAGGGGGTGATCCCTTCGGCGGTGAGGACATCATAGGCCTTCAGGATCTCGTTCGCGATCTCGCCGGTACCGATTATCGCCACCTTTTCCCCTTTTCTCAGGAGCCTCGCCTTACCGAGGACGGCCGGTTCTTCTGCCAGGTACGACGGCTCTCCGAACCGCCCGACTGTGCAGTAGGCGGGGCCGTTCAAGGCGAAAAGTTGCGGCAGAAGCTGCTCTATCTCGCATGGGTCGCCGGGGGCGACCACGGTCATGTTGGGGAGTGCGCTCATAAGCGCCAGGTCGTCGGCTGCGTGATGGGAGACCCCGCTGGTGGAGTAGAGGTAACCGCGTCCCGCACCCACCAGGATCACCGGCAGGTTTGGGTAGGCGACGCAGTAGCGTATCTGCTCGAACGGGCGGGCCGTTGCGAAGGAGGCGATGGAATAGGCCACCGTCTTCCACCCCTCGCTTGCCATGCCTGCGGCGGTGTATATCATCTGTGCTTCGGCGACGCCTGCGTTTATATAACGTCCCGGGAAGCTGTTTTCGAACTCGTCGAAGACCTGAAAACCGAGGTCGCCGGTCACAAAGGCGATGCGCGGGTCGGCTGCCGCCAGGCGGGTCAGGGTCTCTGAAAATGCCTTTCTCACGGGTTGCTCCTTTTGTGCAGAGGGGTTGCCCCCAGTTCCTGGAGTGCCCTTTGAAGGTCGTCATCGGAGGGGACGCGGTAGTGCCAGAGTACCTGGTCCTGCATGAAGCTCACTCCGGCGCCCGCGGTGGTCTTTGCGACGATCACCGATGGTTTCCCCTTTACAAAGGGAACCTCGGAGAGCGCCATTTTCACTGCTGCAGTGGTGTTCCCCTCGACCGTGCGTGCTGCCCAGCCGAAGGAGGTGAACTTTTCTTCCAGGGAGGTGCCCCCCATGAGATCATCCGAGCGCCCAACCGACTGCACGCCGTTGTTGTCTACGATCAGAAGCAGGTTGTCCAACTTGTGGCTCGCGGCAAACGTCGCCGACTCCCAGGTGCTCCCTTCGTTGCATTCCCCGTCGCTGATTAGGGCGACGGTCCTTGAACTGTTGCCGTCCAGGCGCAGCCCGTACGCCTTGCCGGTGGCCATGCCGAGCCCATGTCCCAGGCTCCCGGCGGAGCAGTCAAGCAGGGGGAGGGCGTGTATGCAGGGGTGGCTCGGCAGCGGCGAGTCATCTGTCGCGTACCGATCGAGCCAGGAAACCGGGAAGTATCCCCTTTCCGCCAGCACCGCGTAGAGTGACGCACAGGCATGCCCCTTGCTGAAAATGAAACGGTCCCGCTCCGGCGCTTTCTCCTGTTCCCGCGGTATCCTGAGCCAGCCGTCAAATAGGCATAGAAGCAGCTCGACGCAGCTAAGAGCGCCGTTTAAGTGCCCCTCCCTCCCGTCGTGGGCCATCTGGATGGTGGTGGCCCTTATCGTTCTGGCCCTTTCATCAAGCGCAGTCGCGTACATATGTTGGCGTGTCCTTTTTTTTGCTGGTCGTTTTGCTGATGGGGGTGAGGCTGCTCAACTCCCTGGCGGTATCGATGACCTGCTTCTCTCGTTCCTGTTCGATGCCCGAGTAGTCCTCTTCTAGTTGATAGTAGATGATCTGGCTCCCGGTGAAGTCGAATTTGAACGGGACGTTGATCATGTTGCCCAGTGCGCTCTTGATCTTCTGGTGGCGCTCGGGGGGCGCGAACAGCAGCATGAATCCGCCGCCTCCCGCTCCGGCTATCTTCCCGCCGATGGCACCTGCTTTGCGCGCCTTCTCATAGATGAGATCGACATGCTCGTTGGAGATGCTTGCACTGAGGCTCCGTTTTGCCTGCCACGACTCATGCAGCAGATCGCCGAAGCCCTTGATGTCCTGCGAGCTATTAAGCAGTGAGATTCCCTCGTCCACGAGGTCTTTCATTATGCGGAGCTGCCTCTTCTTGTCATCCAGGTCGTTCACGTACGTGCTGGCGACGTCCGCCGCTGTCCTTTTGATCCCGGAATAGAACAGCATCAGGTGGGAGTTCAGCTCCTGCACCCTGTCCGAGGTTAGCACCACGGGACGGACGGAGATCTCTCCATTTCTGTGGAAGATCAGCTGGTTGAATCCGCCGTATGCGGCTAAAACCTGGTCCTGCGACCCAACGGTTTCCTTGATCAACTCCTGCTCTATTTCGATGCTTTCCATCGCGAGCTGGTGCTTGGTCGGCATGTACCCTCGTAGTGCGTAGAGCGCGTGCAACAGCCCCACGGTGAAAGTGGAGCTCGACCCCATACCGCTGCGGGCGGGAAGATCTCCGACGTGATGAATCTCGACGCCACGGCTCATTTTCATAAAGCGGAGGATCTCGCGGATCGCCGGGTGCTCGATCTCAGCAATCTGCTGGCAGTTCTCGATCTTCGACCAGACGGCCCGGTATTTATGCTCGAAGAAGGGGGGAAGATAGCGGCAGGTGAGGTAACAGTATTTATCAATAGCCGTAGCCAGGACCGTTCCCCCATGTTTCAGATACCAGGCGGGGTAATCGGTACCTCCTCCAAAAAAAGAGATGCGATAGGGCGTCCTGCTGATTATCATAACTCTCCTTTCATGCGGTCCCCCAGGAGAGTCTGGCTGCGCACCAGATCCTCTGGTATTCCAATGTCGATAAATGGACCAGTACAACGGTAGCCGTATAAGCCTTGGGCTACGATTCGGGGAAATATCTCTCTTTCTAGTGAGACACTGTGCCCCCGAGGGATCACGTCCAGCACTGTTCTCGGGAGAAGGTAGATCCCGGCGTTGATCCACCCAGGGCCGCCATCCCCACCCTTCTCTGTGAAGCTTTTTACCAAGAAGTCGGAGCCGGTGATGACGGCACCGTAGCGTCCGACATCTTCAACGCGAGCAAGCGCCATCCCGGCTGGGGCCTTACTTTGTTTCTGTCGCATAGCGAATTCTTCGATAGGGCAGTGGCAGTAGGAATCACCGTTGAGGACCAAGAGCATATCTCCGGATAGAAGGGGTGCTGCGTTGGCCAGGGCTCCGCCGGTCCCGAGCGGCGACGTTTCGACTGAATACGTGAGCGATATGCCGCGGTAGCGGTCGCCGAACTCGTCGCTGATCATTCCCGCCATATAGCCGGTGCAAAGGACTGCCCTTGTCACGCCGGCTTCATAGAGTTGGTCGAGTAGGTGTGCCAGGAATGGTTGCCCTGCCACCTGGGCTAACACCTTGGGGCGGTCGCTTACCACTGAGCGCAGCCGCGTCCCGAGTCCCCCTGCCAGTATTGCCGCGCAAAGGTCCACGCTAGATGTTCCTGCCCTGCATGCGTCCAATGAGGCGGAAGCCTTTTATCAGCTCAGTGATACCGTCGTCCAGGGAGCGCTTTGCTTCAAAACCAGCCTCGCGCAGGCGCTGGCTAGAAACCACATAGTTCCTCTTGTCGGGATCGCTTCCCACTTCTGAGAAGTGGATGTAGAACTGGGGGAGGTATTCCTTGATCTTGAGTGCCAATTCCTCTTTGGAGAGGTTAGCGGCGTCCAGTCCTACGTTGTAGGGCCCGGTCATCTTGTCTGAGTTGCGCATGCAATGGATGAAGCAATCGGCGACGTCGCGGATGTGGATATAGTTGCGTTTGAAGTCTTTTTCGAAGATGACGATGTAGCCGTCGAAGAAGGCGGTGTAGGTGAAGTGGTTAACCAGGAGGTCGAGTCTCGGACGGGGAGACATGCCGAAAACGGTGGCGAGTCGCAAGGTGATAGAGTTTCCCGCAGAAAGTACTAACTCCTCAGCTTCAACCTTGGTGCGGCCGTAGAGAGAGATCGGATCGAGGGAAGACTCCTCAGTGCAGAAGACGTCGCCGGTTTTTGTGCCGTAGCCACTGTTAGTGGTGGGGTACACGATGAATTGCTCCTTCCCCCGCAGCTCTAGAAGAAGCGAAACCGCATCGCGGTTGGTCGAGGTGGCGAGGGAAGGGTCGCGGTCACATGCCGGAGCCCCCACGATTGCTGCCAGCGGGATGATGACATCGGCATTTTTAACTAGCGGCTTAAGCACATCTTTACTACGTGCATCACCCCTGATGAAATCAAAGTCTGGATTGGCGCAAAGATGGTTAAGGTTCTGTTCGCCGTAGATGAGTGAATCGAGTGCGGTAACGCGGTAATCGGCGTCAAGCAAGTGTTCGCAGATGATGGAGCCGAGGTACCCGGCGGCGCCGGTCACTAGGACGTTTTGTTTCATGAAGTTGCTCCAGAAAAAATTTTAATTCTGCTACATTTTGCAAAGGGCATGCCGAGGGTCGTGGCTCGTCTTGAAGCGAAAAAACTAAATAATACGCGCTGTTGTGTTGAGTCAAAGTTTTGATTCGATGGATCGGGTGCCTGGATCTTTGACGCACATGAATGAGAAGGGCGGGATAAGCGGTGCCGGCTTGGTGCTGGCCATCCTGGTGACATTGAAGTGTCTGGCTTCAAGTTTCTGTGCAGCAGGAGGTTAAAGCGGCGTCTGTGCCGCCCCGTCGTGCGGGCCCACAATTCCAAGTCAGCTGCCAGAGAAAAGGTTCTGCCGATGTCTGTGCTGCTGCGCTCCCAAAGTGCGCTGCATCCCTTCGACTCGCGTTGCGTCGTTCGATGCCCAAGGTATTGTCGGGGTGGTTTCAGCAACGGTGATGACCTCGATAGGTTGTCCGTCAACTATGTCCCCCAACCCCCGCCAGGCTGGCTCATTGGAGAGCGGAAGCCACATGCTCCGGTCCTGGCAGAACATTCTGATCGTTTCCGTGGTCTCCGTGAGGGCCGATTTGATCGCCGCGGTGAGCACCGCCGGGTTTAGGCTCTTGACGCAGTGGGCTTTGGTATAGGGGCAGCGCCAGTTGCAGCGGTAGCAGGCAAGCGGCAGGCAGGCAACCGTGGTGAGCGTTGTGTACGGGACGAAGCGGCCGAAATGCCCCCCTCCTAGGAGAATCACGTTTGGTGTGCCTACTGCGCAGGCGATGTGGGCGGTCCCCGTTTCCGCTCCGACGGCAAGGCGGCAGCGGCCGATAATCGCGGCGACCTGGCGCAGGGTTAGTTTCCCGCACATGTTTATTCCTGCCGCCCCGCTCTCGTCGAGGTTTCGTCGTCCCAACTCATGTTCGGAGGCAGAGCCGACGGCGATGAGGGAAAGGCCTTCCTCGCGGCAGACGGGGGCAAGCGCCTTCCCAAAATGTTCGTAGTTGCGCTGTGGGGACTGGGCGCCGGAGAAAAGCGTGACGCAGTTTCGCGGCTCTAGCCCGTGCTCCGTGAAGAAGTCGTCCGCGAAGCGGTGGTCCTCCTCGGTAAGCCACACGGTCGCCCGGAGTGGACCGGGATCGATGCCAAGAGCGAACAGGAAGTCGCGGTGCCTATCTAACTCCGGCTTCCACTCCCCATCGGACTCGACCAACTGCGTGAAGTGCGGGTTGTTCTCATCCCTTATCTCGCGAGGCATGTTGCAGAGGTTGCCATGCATTGCGATCCTCTCTGTTGCGCCGCTGCAGATTGCGAAGAAGTCGTGCAGCAGGTCCCGCGAGTAAACGGAGTAGAGGGCGACATCCGCGCGTAGCGCGGCTATCCGCTGCACCAAGAGATTGCGGTACTGTTCGTTGAAGATGGCCCTCCCCCTGTCGAACCCGATCACCGCGTCGACGTGGGGGGAAGATTCGTACAATTCGGCCACATGAGAGAGGCAGAGGACGGTGAGGCGCGCATCAGGGTAGCGTGTCTTTATATGTGGCAGCATAGAGGAGGCGAGGACGCTGTCACCGATGGAGTCAGGCCGCACGAACAGCACTTGCTTTACCTTAGGGGCCTTGCGACCGATGACGAACATGTCGTCCTTGAAGAAGCCGGGCATGACCTGTGTTATGGAAAGCCCGCAGAGATCGAAGAGGCGCTTCACGCTCCGCTCGTTGTAAAGGAACAGGTGTTCCTTCGGCTTGAACTGGGCCCAGGTGGAAGACTCTCCCCTGTAGCAGGGGGTCTGGAAGACGAAGATCCCGTCATCGGTTAGGTGATCGGCTACCGCTCGGAGCCCCTTAAGTGGGTCCCTGAAATGTTCGATTACATCGAACCCGGTAATGGCGTCGAACTTCTGGAAGGGGAGCTCGACATCCGGAAATAGTCCGCTCACGACGTGCGGCAGATTGAATCTGCTTCGTGCGAAGGAACAAGTATTCTCGTCTACCTCGACACCCACGACCTCCTTCGCGCCATGGTCTCGACAGTAGGAGAGAAACCCGCCATGCGCGCAGCCGATCTCCAGGAGTCGCTCTGGGGCGGCCTTGATTCCCGAGAGTATCTGGTGCCACACCGGTATGCGGTCATGGAAATCGTTAAAAGAGCGCTGTTCTATGCTTGGGAAGTTCACGACTTCGCTCATGTACTCGTGCCAGTAACCTCCCATGGTGTAGAACCGCTGCAGATCCTCCTCGGTGAGCATTTCCCTGACAACATGGGTGCCGCAGGAAGTACATTCCGCGTAGAGAGGGTGCACCGAACGCCGTAGCGTCCCCCCGCACCAGCATGATGAGGCGGTGACGACCACATCCGCAGTGCAGGTGGAGTTAGTCATGCCTGAGTCGTTCCTATAAGGTTCTTGCATCTGATTTTCATCCTTTCGTGCACCCGAATTCTTCGACGCTCCCGTGGGCACTGCCATATCCCTACATAGTAGAGCAATGCATGTGCCAGTTTCTGGAGTGGTTTTTTTTATGAGTATGTCAAAAAAATGAATCGGTACGGCAAGAGGGGCTTAATGGTGGGTGGGCGGCAAGTGACTGGCCACTCCAGTCACTTATCACGGATGAGTGGATGTGTTGAATCTGTTTTAGAAGGGGGTTTGTGCTGCGCCGTCGAACTCGTCTGCTGTCGGATCCATGATCTTACCGCGGGAGTCGGTACCGGAGAACTTGAAGACCATGTGGGACGGGTCGATGGTCGCGTTATTGGTGGAGTTCTGGCTCAGCAGGAAGGTGATGGTGGCGGATTGCTTCTCCTGGTCGTAGACCACGCTAATCGGGTTCTGCGGGATGTACGCCTCGGTCGGGAGCACTGGCAGAAGGTTGTTGTAATAACCGGCGGCGCCGCCGCTCGCCTTCGTGATAGTCCAGTTGCTCGTGTCCTGCACCGATTTCGGGTCCATCGCCGAATCGAAATAAAAGGTGAGACTGAAGGCCTTGGACTGGAGCGGCTGTCCAGTGGTGCTGTCGACCCCGAGAAGGCCGACGAGCGCCGTTCCGGACTCGAGTGCCGGAAAGAAGGTGTCGGTATCGCCGCCGCCGGCCGCCACCATCTGCGGCTGGGCGATGGTCGCCTTCAAAAGCGCCCCCTGCGACGCGTCCAGTATGGTCAGTTTGTTCACTTCCTGCTGGGCGTTGGTGCTGTCGCCGAGTTCGGAGTAGGCAACGCCCAGTTCGAAGTGGGCCGCTGCCATCTTCGGCCGGATCTTCACAGCCTTGGTCAGCTCCTTCACCGCCTCCTCGTACTTCCCCTGTTTGTTGTAGGTGACACCTAAGCTGTAGTAGGGGTTCGGGTCGTTGGGGGCCATCTTGGCGACCTTCTTAAACTGCGCCTCCGCTTCGCTCAGGCGGTCGGTCTGCAGGTATAGCTGTCCGAGTGTGTAGGGCGCGAGGGTGTCGCTGGGGTTAAGACGCGCGGCCTCTTTGAACTCCTTCTCCGCCAGGTTGTACTTCTTCTGTTGCAGGTAGATGTTCCCGAGGTTGGTGTGCACCGAGTCCTGGGTGGGGTCGAGGGCGAGGGAGCTTTTGTAGGTCTTGATGGCCTCATCGGTCTTGTTCTGCGCGAGATATGCGTTGGCGAGGAGGTTGTACGGCTGCGCGGTGGTGGGATCGAGCGAAATGGCGCGTTTGAACTCGTTGGCCGCGCGGGTGTAGTCCTTCTTCTGGAAGAAGGTCGCACCCGAGGCCATGGCGCCGGTCGCTGCCTGTGCCCTCATGGTGTCCTGCGACGTAAGCGTATCGAACATGTCGCTCACGTAATCCCATGCTGTTTTCATTGCCATAACGTCCTCCGCCTCGGGCTTGCCACCCGCTGTACGTATCGGCGCAAGCCGGGCGAAACTTTAATAAAAAGTTGCCCCGTCCCCAGTAAGACGGGGCACGACCAGTAGGTGTTGGTTGTTAACGTAGAACCTAGAACCTAGAACGTAGAACCCGTTTTTCAGTTACCCGTTCACCGCCTGCTTTAGCGAGTTCAGGCTTTCGCGGGCTTCACGGTTCCAGGGCTCCAGGTTGATCACCTTGCCATAGAAGCTTTCCGCCTCCGCAGGGCGGTCCAAAAGGGCGCAGATCTTACCCAGACCCATAAGCGTCTCGATGTTCTTCGGTTCCTTTTCGAGCTCTTCCAGGTAGATGTTGATGGCACCGTCCACGTCGTACCCCTCCACGAAGTAGAAGTCGGCGAGGTTCTTCCTGAAGGTGCCGTTACCCGGCCTCAACTGCGCCGCTTTTTCGTAGTGGATGCGGGCGGTCTCCGTGTCCCCGTGCTCGTAGGCGAGTACGGCCAGATCGTTGTGTGCCGGGGCGAAGTCGGGGTAAATCTCGATAAGTTTGTGCAGTTTGGTCTCGGCGCCTGAGCGGTCGCCGCTTTGCACCATCTGCTGCGAGACCTCGTAGAGCTCCTCCGCGGTCAGTTCGTCATCCTCGCAAGCCGGGACGGGTGCCGCTGACGTGATGCTTGCTTGTGCCGGGGTGGCCGCTGCCTCTCTAAGTGCTTTCAGGCGCTCGCGCGCCGCCTGGTTCCAAGGCTCGATCTCGAGCACCCTCTGGAGGAACGATTCCGCCTCGGCCGGCTGCCCAACCCCCTCGCAGATGATGCCCAGGTTCAGCAGGGTCTCCACGTCGCGCGGGGACTTCTCGTGGAGCTTCAGGTAGATGGAGATCGCTTCTTCGGTCCCGTCCGTCTCGACGTAGAGGAGGTCGGCCAGATTCTTCAGGTAGACATCCTCGTCCGGCTGCAGGCGGACCGCCTCGCGGTAGTGCTTCAGAGCCTGCTCGCAATTGCCGAGCTGGTAGCTCACCGCGGCCAGATCGTTGTGCGCCACGGCGTGGTTCGGGTAGCGCAGCAGATGCTCCTTGAGCGCCCTTTCCACCTTGTCCATGTCGCCCCCGGAAAGGATCGGTTTGAGGTCCGTGTAGGCCTCGTCCGGGCCGAGCGTGGCGGGGGCAGGTCGTGCTGTCTGCGCCGGGGCGGCTTGCTCGAAGCTCTGCAGCGGCTGCGAAGAAAACTGTTCCTGTACCGGTGCCGCCGCGTGGGGCTCGGACCTGACAGTCTGGCTGCTCGCGGCGATCAGCTTGAGCCCGGTGAACTCTTCGATGTGCTGGATACGGAAGCGCTCCACCGTCTTCAGCAGGAACTCGCGCATGCCGTGGTTCGGGTACCCCTCCGGGATGAAACCGATGCTGTCATGCAGCTCCCTGCGCCAGAGCGGGTGCGGTGCCACCTCGGAGAGCTGGGAGAGCTGCTGTACCGTGTAGTCGGGCCAGATCACCTTGCCGTAGCTGGTATGGTTTGCGAAGTTTTCGTGGGGGATGGCGGTAAAGCAGGTGTCGCCGTAGGCGAGCATCGCGGTCGGGTTGGTTTCCAGCGCCGCGGCCAACTGCTCGTAGGCGTCGCGCCTCATGCGGTCGGTGGCGTCGAGTATGGTGAGGTACCTGCCCGACGCCATCTTGAGCGCCATGTTCACCGCTTTAACCGCGGATGCGGCGGGGACCTTAAGCGTGATGAGGTTTCCGTACCGCCTTTGCAGGTCAGCCGCCACGGCCCATTCGCATTCGTCGGAGCCCTGGTCCACCAGGATGACCTCCATCCTGTCGGCGATGCTCTGCTCCATAAGTCCGCTAAGGCACTCCCTGAGGTGGGATTCGCGGTTGCGGGTGACGACGATGGCTGAAACGAGCGTGCCGTTCTCAACCACGGCGACCGGGCCGCCGTTCGGGCGGGTAACTAGCTGGCTCATGAGTATCTCCATTACGATTTGGTCGAAAGCGTGCCCGCTTCGGGTCTCCGCCAGGGTGCGGGCGATGCTGATCAGGTTGATCGAAAGCAACTGCCATGCCAGAGGCCGGAGCGCTCGGCGGTCGGGCTGATAATCCTTCGGGGTGGGAAAGGCGGAGCGCGGCTTCACGCGCCCGACAGAAGTAAGGTGTGTAAGAGCGGTGGGTCCCGGTGACATCCCCGTCAACATTTTGAAAAGATCATATGCTGCGGTTTTGTCAATTTCCCGACGGCTCGCGGCGTGCCGTTGCGGGCGACCGATCATCCGCCGAGCACGATGAGGAAGACGCCCGCCAGCATGATGAGGGTGGGGACGATGCCGCCGCGTTCCTTGAAAAGGTAATGGCCGTACAGGACGCCGAAGAGAAGGCTCAGGCGTTTCACCGCGATCATGTAGGCCACGTTGGTCAGGTTGACCGCGTAGACGTGGGTGAGCGCCTGCAGCGCGTAGCAGACGCCGGGGAGCAGGGCTGACTTCACCGTGCCGTTGCGCGCGGCATGTCCCAGTTCGCCGCGCCCCTTGTAGAGGGTGATCGGGGTGACGGCGAGAACCAGGAGCGGCAGGTAGACCGCGGCGAAGAAAAGGGGAGAGGAGGCGGCGATGGCGCGCTTGCCGAGCGTCGAGGTGACGCTGTAGATCGCCGCGACGCCGAGCATGCAGAGGGCGCCCTTTTCCCGCACGATCGCTTTCAGAGGGGCGAGGAACCCGCTCTCCCCCTGGCCCGATTTCAGCTGGTAGCCACCAAGCGCGATGAGGAGGATCCCGGCCCCCCCCATGGGGGAGATCCGTTCGCCCAAGAGCAGAAACGGCACCACCAAAAGGAGTAGCGGTGTAAGCGACAGAAGCGGCAGGGTGAGCGACAGTGGCGAGAGCTTGAGCGCCTTTGTGTAGAGGATGATGGCGATGGTTTCCAAGGGCAGCGCGGTGAAGACGCAAAAATAGAAGTCGTCACCGATTTCCGGCACCGGGATGAAGGGGAGCGGAATCAGAAAGAGCGGCAAGGTGGGGACGATGCGCAGCCAGGTAACGAGGTATTCGTTGCGCCCCTCGAGGGCGCGCTTCGTCGTCGCGTCGCTGGTGGCGAGGAAGAAAGCGGAGATCACGGTGAGAGGAAACCATAGGGGCATCATGTCGGAAATGATAACGGAAAAAAGCGGCGCCGCAGCAGTAACCTCGCGTATGCGCTTGAAAGAATGGCGCCGGGCGGTTGACTGTCGCGCAAAAAGGGGCCTAATTAGACGTGTGGGGCCAGGGAATTAACCTGTACAGGAGGGTGCCATGTCCAAGAGCATTTTGATCCCTTCCATCGAGCAGAGGCTGCGCGGGCTGATGGAGGTGGGCCGGAGGAACCTGCATGAGCACGGCTTCGTGAACGTGGAGCGGGGCAACCCGACGGTCACCATCACCCGCGAGTTCGGCTGCGAGGGGTATCCGGTGGCGGAAAGGCTGCAAGCGCTTTTGGAGAGCCGCAGCGGCAAGCCCTGGCTGGTGATGGACCGCGCCCTGCTCGATGCGGTAGCGAAGGACCATAACCTCAACCAGGAGATCCTGGAGAACCTGGGGATGAAGAACCGCTTCCTCGACGACATGCTCTCGACCTTCTCGCCGCGCTGGAAGAGCGACAAGGACTATTACCGCCTGCTCTGCCGCCAGATCTTGGCGCTTGCCACCGAAGGAAACGTGATCCTGGTGGGGCGGGGTGCCTCGATCCTCACCCAGAACACCGGCAACTGTTACCACTTCCGGATCGTCGCGCCGATGAGCTACAAGGTGAAATCGGTCGCCGCCCGCTGCGGCATTTCCGCGGACGAGGCCCAGGACAAGGTCCGGGATAAACAGCGCCAGCGCGATGCCTTCCTAAAGGATTTCCTCGGGCGGGACATTACCGATCCGACCCTCTATCACCTTATCTTCAACAACAACCGGTTCACGGCGACGCAGATCGCCACCCTGATGGCCGACGTGGTGCTGCCGTCATCCGGCCGCTAAAGTTCGCCCACCCCCTACAACGTGACCCTGTGTCCATCCCCCTCTCCTGGAAGGAGAGGGGATAGGCGTCGCGACCTGCGCATCCTTCCCATAAGACACCATAAGTCATCTTTGACTTCCCCATTGTCGGACGCTATCATGGCCGGCGACTCAAAGGGGGGCAATATGGCCGATTTTGCGGTGAGCGAGGAGAAAAACCGCTGGCTCAAGGAAAAGATGGAGCAGTTCGGGGTCGCCGAGAAGGATCTGGAAGAGCGCTTCGTGCACGCTTCCGGGCGTGGCGGGCAGCACGTGAACAAGAGCTCCTCGTGCGTGTATATAAAGCATCTCCCCACCGGGATCGAGGTCAAATGCATGGAGTCGCGCAGCCAGTCGCTGAACCGCTTCCTGGCCCGGCGTCTGCTTTTGGAGAAGCTGGAAGGGGCCGGTGGCGGCAAGACTAGGAAGGAGATGGCGGCGGAAAAGCTGAAACGGCAGAAGTCGCGCAGAAAACGTCGAGGCACCGTAAAATATGGCACCGTTGCTGCAGATGGGGAGGAGATGGAGCCGGAAAGCGGGGAAGATGCGGCAACCGGTCAGGATCTGTGACAATATATTGACCGCTTAAGGTGACAGAACACGCTGTTGTTTCTTGCCACGTGCGTCTGATTTACTCCGTAAAGCTTCTAAAAATAAAGTTGACAAGGTTATGAGGACAAGGGTATAAATTTCCATTATCCTCAATAAGACCTTTAGCAGACACCTTAAATACCCCAAACTTTCTCATACCGAACCGGCTCGACACCTCTAGAGTAAACCAGGGTTAATAATTCACAGATCCTTTACACGTTAGCGCTCATCAGGCACACCTCGCATGTACATCCATGCCGTTCGGTGCGACATCCCCGTGCTTTCCATTCAGGCGAACGCCGTTAGCTCTACATTTGCGTCATATCAGGAGAACAGATGAACCTACAGGAACTTAAAGAAAAGAAAATCAACGATCTCACGGCCATTGCCAAGGCGTTGAACATCGAGGGGGCTTCGAGTCTCAGGAAGCAGGACCTGATCTTCGCCATCCTCAACGCCCAGACCGAGAAGAACGGCATGATCTTCGGCGAGGGGGTCCTCGAGACCCTGCCTGACGGGTTCGGTTTCCTGAGGGCGCCGGATTACAACTACCTGCCGGGGCCGGACGACATCTACGTTTCGCCGTCCCAGATCCGTCGTTTCAACCTGCACACCGGCGACACCGTTGCCGGCCAGATCAGGCCGCCGAAAGAAGGCGAGCGCTACTTCGCGCTCCTCAAGGTCGAGACCGTCAACCACGAGTCTCCCGAGGTCGCCCGCGACAAGATCCTCTTCGACAACCTGACCCCGCTCTACCCGGAAGAGAAGCTCATCCTCGAGACCACCCCGGACAACATGTCGAGCCGCGTCATGGAACTGGTCGCGCCGATCGGCAAGGGGCAGAGGGGCCTCATCGTCGCTCCGCCGCGCACCGGCAAGACGATGCTCATCCAGAACATCGCAAACTCCATCGCGCTGAACCACCCCGAGGTGTTCCTGATCGTCCTCTTGATCGACGAGCGCCCGGAAGAGGTCACCGACATGCAGCGCTCCGTTAAGGGCGAGGTCATCTCCTCCACCTTCGACGAGCCGGCCTCCCGTCACATCCAGGTTGCCGAGATGGTCATCGAGAAGGCGAAGCGTCTCGTCGAGCACAAGCGCGACGTCGTCATCCTGCTCGACTCGATCACCCGTCTGGCACGCGCCTACAACACCGTGATCCCGCCGTCCGGCAAGATCCTCTCCGGTGGTGTCGACTCGAACGCACTGCATAAGCCGAAGCGCTTCTTCGGCGCCGCCCGCAACATCGAGGAAGGTGGCTCGCTCACCATCATCGCGACGGCCCTGGTCGATACCGGCTCCAAGATGGACGAGGTCATTTTCGAGGAGTTCAAGGGCACCGGCAACATGGAACTCCACCTGGACAGAAAGCTCGTCGAGAAGAGGACCTTCCCCGCCATCGATATCAACAAATCGGGGACCAGGAAGGAAGAACTCCTCATCCCGCAGGCATCCCTGAACCGGATCTGGATCCTCAGGAAGGTGCTCCACCCGATGAACGTGGTCGACTCCATGGAGTTCCTGATCTCGAAGCTGCAGGGGACCAAGACGAACCAGGCCTTCCTCGATTCCATGAGCAAGTAAAAAACTGTTGAAATTTTGCGGGGGAGGTGCTATTTATGGCTACTTTCCGGCAATACCTATCAAGTTAGATAACGGGGTGCGTCCCCGCGAGGAGGAAGATAATGAAAGAAGGGATCCACCCCAAGTACGAAGAAATTACCGTGAAGTGCCTGTGCGGTAACGAGTTCCAGACCCGTTCCACCAAGGCGGAGATCAGCACCGAGATTTGCTCGCAGTGCCATCCGTTCTACACCGGCAAGCAGAAGCTGATCGACACCGCCGGCCGCGTCGAGCGCTTCCGCAGGAGATACAACCTGGAGAAGTAGCTGCTTTCGCGTTTGCGAATCCGTTCGGAGGGGATTTTGTCACATGGCGAAATCCCCTTGTTTCGTTTTCTATGACACGATCGCACAACATGTTGTCTTTTGAAGGATCTTCATGAAGGTTGCCCTTCTGCAACACACCCCCGAGCCCGAGTTGACCATCGCCTTGGCGGCCCGACTCTGCTATTCGTCGGCAGATATCGAGGCGCTCAAGGAGAAGCTTTCCGGCGCCGACGTTAAAAAATTCCTGGACAAGATCATGTCGCTTGGGCACCAGTCGGTGCTTGAGCACGCCTCGTTCACCTTCGGCGTGGACGGGATCTCGCGCGTCACCAGCCATCAGCTGGTGCGGCACCGGGTAGCCTCCTTTTCCCAGCAGTCCCAGCGCTACGTCTCCCACAAGGAGCGTTTCGCGGTCGTGACCCCCGATTCCATCGCCGGCAACCCCGAGCACCTGAGGCTTTTCGAAGCGCAGGTGGCGGCTGTGCATGCTGCCTATGCCGCGCTGGTAGAGGCGGGTGTCCCGGCTGAGGATGCGCGTTACCTGCTCCCGAACGCGACCGAGACCAAGATCATCATCACCATGAACGCAAGGGAGCTTCTGCACTTCTTCGCGGTGCGCTGCTGCGAAAGGGCGCAGTGGGAGATCCGCGCCATGGCGATCGAGATGCTCCGGCTGGTGAAGTCGGTGGCGCCTACCGTCTTCGAGAAGGCCGGTCCCGGCTGCCTTGGTGGCCCCTGCCCCGAAGGCGCCATGTGCTGTGGGAAGATGGTGCAAGTCAGAGATTTTTTCCGCGAAATGTAGTTTCCCTTCGTTTCAACACACGAGGTAACACGTGTCAAAGATCAACATTGGCGGTCAGGCGGTTTTGGAAGGTGTCATGATGCGGGCTCCGCGCTCGCTGGCCATTGCGGTACGGCGCCCCGACGGCGACATATCCGTTAAGAGCGAAACGGTGATCCCGCTCTCCGAGCGGTACCCCATCACCAAGCTCCCCATCGTGCGCGGCGCGGTGGCGCTCTTCTCGTCGCTGGCTACCGGTATCAAGGCGCTCAACTTCTCTGCGAACGAGGCGCTTGCCGAGGGCGAGGAGAAGGAAGAGATCAACAACTGGGCCATCGCCGGCACCATGGGTGCGGCCTTCGGCTTCGGCATCCTGCTTTTCTTCATCCTCCCGCTCTACCTCACCAAGCTGCTCGTTCCGGTCATCGGCGACTCGAACATCGTCTTCAACCTGGTTGACGGCGTGATCCGCGTTGCTGTGTTCCTCATCTACATCGTCGGTATCTCGAGGATGAAGGACATCCAGCGGGTGTTCCAGTACCACGGCGCCGAGCACAAATCGATCTTCACCTTCGAGGCGGGCGAGGAACTCATCGTCGAGAACGTGCGCAAGTACAGCTGCCTCCACCCGCGTTGCGGCACGAGTTTTCTTCTCATCGTCATGCTGGTCAGCATCGTAGTGTTCTCCCTGATCCCGAAGCTCTGGCCGTTTTATTTCAAGGCCGGTTCGAGGATCGTCCTGCTGCCGATGATCGCCGGGCTTTCCTACGAGGTCCTCAGGTGGACCGCGAAGCACGATAACCACCCGCTGGTGAAGATGATCATCGCGCCGGGGCTTGCCCTGCAGCGCCTGACCACCCGCGAGCCGGACGACAGCCAGATCGAGGTTGCCATCAAGTCCATGCAGGTGGCGCTCGAGCTGAACGGCGGCCACAAGGACGACCGGCTGGTGGTGTAACTAAAAACACGTTCAACGTTCCGCGTTAAGAGACTTTGGGCCTGCCCTGTTTGCTTTTAACGTTGAACGTTGAACGTTGAACGTATTGAGGTGTTTTAGATGTCCATCTTTGACAAAATCGCAGATCTTGAAGTCCGTTTCGAGGAGCTCGAGTCGCTCCTTTCCGACCCTGAGGTGCTGGCGAACCAGACCGAGTTCCGCAAGCTCTCCAAGGAGCACTCCGGCCTCGCCGAGCTGATCACCGCCTACCGCGAGTACAAGAAGGTGCTTGCCGACATCGAGGGGAACAAGGAACTCCTTAAGGAGCCGGACCAGGAGATGCGCGAGATGGCTCAGGCCGAACTGGAGAGCCTCGAAGAGCGCCGCGAGCAACTGGAAAGCGAGATCAAGGTCCTGCTGCTTCCGAAAGACCCCAACGACGACAAGAGTGTCGTTCTCGAGATCCGTGCCGGTACCGGCGGTGACGAGTCCGCCCTCTTTGCCGGCGACCTCTTCCGCATGTACAGCCGCTTCGCCGAAACCAACCGCTGGAAAGTCGAGATCATCTCCGCCTCCGAGTCCGAGCGTGGGGGCTTCAAAGAGGTCATCGCGCTCGTCGAGGGGGATGGCGTCTTCGCAAAACTGAAATACGAGTCCGGCACCCACCGCGTACAGCGCGTTCCCGAGACCGAGGCGCAGGGGCGCATCCACACGAGCGCCTGCACCGTCGCGGTCATGCCCGAGGCCGAGGACATCGATATCGACATCAACCCCACCGATCTGAAGATCGACGTGTACCGCTCCTCCGGAGCCGGTGGGCAGCACGTCAACACGACGGACTCTGCGGTCAGGATCACCCACCTCCCGACCGGCACCGTGGTTGCCTGCCAGGAAGAGCGCAGCCAGATCAAGAACCGCGCGAAGGCCATGAAGGTATTGAAGTCCAGGATACTGGACAACATCGTGATGGAGCAAAACGCGAAGCTTGCCGCCGACAGGAAGAGCCAGGTAGGCAGCGGCGACCGCAGCGAACGTATCAGGACCTACAACTTCCCGCAGGGGCGCATGACCGATCATCGCATCGGACTCACCCTTTACCGTCTCGACTCCATCATGGCTGGTGACATCACCGAGATCGCCAATGCCCTGCGTGCCCATTACCAGATGGAAGCCCTGCAAGCGCAGAGCGAAGGGATGTAACTAAGCCGTTCGCGGCCCCCTTGAGTCCGCCGGCCTCACCGGCCCACCAGGTCCACAACGTCCAAAGCAGGTTGCCATGACCACCAACCCCGAAAAATGGGATGTCCTCAAGGTTCTCAACTGGACCAAGGGGTACCTTGCCGAAAAAGGCGTTGAGAACCCGCGCCTTGAAGCGGAGTGGATGCTCTGCGACGCACTTTCCCTGGACCGGGTCGGCCTCTACCTCAACTTCGACAAGCCCCTGTCCGATGCCGAGCTCACCGCCTACCGCGGCATGGTGGCGCGGCGCGGCAAGCGCGAGCCCCTGCAGTACATCCTCGGGACCCAGGAGTTCATGGGCCTCGAGTTCCGCGTCACCCCGGCAGTACTGATCCCGCGCCACGACACCGAAGTCCTGGTGACCGAGGCGATCGCGAGGGGAGGAGCCGCTGCAAGCATCCTCGACATCGGCACCGGGAGCGGCTGCGTTGCCGTCGCGCTCGCGAAAGCGCTGCCGCAATGCGAGGTGAACAGCGTCGACGTCTCCGGCGAGGCCCTTACCGTCGCTCGTGGCAACGCCGAGGCCAACGGCGCCGCAGTGCAATTTTTTCACGGTTCCCTGTTTGAACCGTTTGCCGGACGCCGCTTCGACATGGTAGTATCCAACCCGCCTTACATCCCCAACCATGAAATGGCGACTTTGCAGCCCGAGGTGCGCGGCTTCGAACCGGCCGGAGCACTCGACGGAGGGGCCGACGGCCTCGACTTCTACCGCAGCATCGTCGATGCGGCTCCCGAGCACTTGAACGCCGGCGGCTGGCTCATCTTCGAGGTGGGTGCCGGTCAGGCTCCCCAGGTTCTTGGCCTTTTGAAGGCAGCAGGCTTCACCGAGGAGACTTTCACGCAGACCGATCCCGCCGGAATCGAGCGGGTTGTCGGCGGCAGGCTGACAGGCCGCACCGCCTAATAAACGAAGAAACAGACAGAGGTAACAGTGGAAAAACTGGTAATCAAAGGTGGCAACAAACTCTCCGGAGAAGTGACCGTCAGCGGGTCGAAGAACGCCGCCCTCCCCATATTCATCTCGACCATCCTGGCACCCGGGTGCCACACCATCAGCAACGTCCCCTTCCTGAGGGATATCAACACCACCATCAAGGTGCTCGAGAAACTGGGTGCCAAGGTCGACGGCCGCGGCAACGTCGTGAAGATCGACACCACCGACCTGAACAGCTGGGAGGCCACCTACGACCTGGTGCGCACCATGCGCGCCTCCGTCCTGGTGCTCGGACCGCTCCTCGCCCGTTTCGGCCAGGCCCGCGTGTCGCTCCCCGGCGGCTGCGCCATCGGCGCCCGCCCGATCAACCTGCACCTGAAAGGGCTCGCCGCGCTTGGTGCCGAGATCACCCTTGAGCACGGCTACGTCGAGGCGAAGGCCAAGAAGCTCAAAGGTGCCCGCATCAACTTCGACATCTCCACCGTCGGCGGCACCGAGCAGCTCTTGATGGCCGCCGCCACCGCGCAGGGTGAGACCATCCTCGAGAACGCCGCGCGCGAGCCGGAGATCGTCGATCTCGCCGAAATTCTCACCAAGATGGGCGCCAACATCGAGGGTGCCGGCACCGACACGATCAGGATCAAGGGTGTCGAGCAGTTGACCGCGGCCGAGCATGCCGTGATGCCGGACCGCATCGAGGCCGGGACCTTCATGATCGCCTCGGCCATCACCGGCGGCGACATCAAGATCAAGAACATGCGTCTGGAGCATCTGGACGCCCTGACCTTCAAGCTGCAGGACGCCGGCGTCGAGATCACCAACAAGGACAACGTGGTTCGCGTCAAAGGGCCCAAGAAGATCAGGAACGTCAACATCAAGACCCGTCCGTACCCGGGCTTCCCGACCGACATGCAGGCCCAGTTCATGGCCCTCATGTGTATCGCCGAAGGCGCCAGCGTGATCTCGGAGAACATCTTCGAGAACCGCTTCATGCACGTCTCCGAGCTGCTGCGTTTCGGCGCCGATATCATCTGCGAGGGGAACAGCGCCACCGTGAAAGGCGTCAAGAAGCTTTCCGGCGCGCCCGTCATGGCGACCGACCTGAGGGCATCCGCCTCGTTGATCCTGGCCGCCCTTGCCGCCGACAACACCAGCGAGATCTCGAGGATCTACCATCTGGATCGCGGTTACGAGAACATCGAGAAGAAGCTCGCCGCCCTCGGCGCCGACATCGTCCGCGTCCCGGACACCGAAGGTCCCTAGTTCGGAAGGGGGCCTCCGCCCCCAAGCCTCAAGGCCCCCGTGCCGCCGGTTCAAGGTTCACCAGGTCCACAGTTTTAAATGCCATGCTCCACCGGAGTTTTTAAAATGACCGATTACGTCACCATAGCCATCCCCAAAGGCCGCATCCTTCAGGACTCCGTTGCCCTCTTCAAGAAGATCGGCATCGACTGCGAAGAGCTTCTCTCCGACACCCGCAAACTCGTCTTCGTGAACCACGAGCAGAAGATGCGTTACATGATCGTCCGCGCGACCGACGTTCCCACCTACGTCGAGTACGGCTGCGCCGATCTCGGCATCGTCGGCAAGGACACCCTGATGGAGGCTGAAAAGGATCTGTACGAACCGCTCGACCTGAAGTTCGGCTACTGCCGCCTGATGGTCGCCGAGCCGGTGGAACTCTCCAGCAAGGACGATCCGGCCGCCTGGAACAACATCAGGATCGCCACCAAGTACCCGAACGTCACCGAGAAGTATTTCGCGGCGAAGGGTGTGCAGGTCGAGCTGATCAAGCTCTACGGCTCCATCGAGCTGGCCCCGCTCGTCGGGCTTTCCGAGCGCATCGTCGACCTCGTTTCCACCGGAGAGACGCTGAAGCAAAACGGCCTGGCTGAGATCGAGACCATCGCCGAGATCACCTGCCGTCTCATCGTCAACCGGGCGAGCCTCAAGACCAAGCACGACAGGATCTCCAAGATCATCGAAGGGCTCGAACAGCACATATAAGAGAATAGGTGCGGAGGGTTCGCCAACCTTTTTCAGGCCCAATCCAGCTTCCCCCTTTTGCAAAGGGGGATACAGGGGGATTTGACATTAGTTGCAAGCCAGGATGCTGCGGCTACGTCGGCTAAATCCCCCCTTGCCCCCCTTCGCAAAGGGGGGTAAATGCGAGTCTATACAGAGTTTATTGCCACCATTCGCGAGGTTTAAACAGATGCAGTTCCTCGACATTAGGGAAGCAGGTTTTCAGGCGAAGTTCGACGCCATCGTCGAGCGCGGCGAGGAGTCGGGCCGCGAGGTGGAAGAGGTGGTGCTCGGCATCATCTCGGACGTGCGCAAGCGCGGCGACGAGGCGCTCCTTGAGTACACGCATCGCTTCGACCGCCTGGAGTGCGACGCCGCCGGTCTCGAGATCACCGATGCCGAGTTCGAAAAGGCCTTCGCCCAGGTCGACGAGCGAGACCTCGCGGCGCTGAAGGTCGCTGTCGAGCGGGTCGCCCGCTTCCACGAGAAGCAGAAGCAGCAGACCTGGCTTTCCACCGAGGAAACCGACATCATGCTCGGGCAGAAGGTGACCCCGCTCGCCAAGGTCGGCATCTACGTGCCGGGCGGCAAGGCCTGCTACCCCTCCAGCGTCATCATGAATGCGGTTCCCGCGAAGGTCGCCGGTGTCGGCGAGATCGTCATGGTCGTCCCGACTCCGGGGGGCGAAACGAACCCGCACGTCCTGGTGGCTGCCAAACTCGCCGGCGTCGACCGCGTCTTCCGCATCGGCGGCGCACAGGCCGTCGCGGCTCTCGCCTACGGCACCGCCACCGTCCCCAGGGTCGACAAGATCACCGGTCCGGGCAACATCTACGTCGCCACCGCCAAGAAGCTCGTCTTCGGGCAGGTCGGCATCGACATGATCGCGGGCCCGAGCGAGATCCTCGTCATCAACGACGGCAGCGGCAACCCGGTCCACATTGCCGCCGACCTCCTTTCCCAGGCCGAGCACGACGAGCTCGCCTCATCGGTGCTCATCACCACGGACCGCTCCTTCGGTGAGAAGGTGGCCGCCGAGGTGGAGCGCCAGTTGAAGGAACTCTCACGCGAGGCGATCGCCCGCAAGTCTTGGGAGTCCTTCGGCGTCATCATCGTGGCCGGCAACCTCGAGGAGGCCGTCGCCTTCTCCAACCGCATCGCGCCCGAGCACCTGGAACTCGCCGTGGAGAACCCCTTCGAGGTGATGCCGCTCATCACCAACGCGGGCGCCATCTTCATGGGGCACTACACCCCTGAGGCCTCGGGCGATTACCTTGCCGGACCGAACCACACCCTCCCCACCGGCGGCACCGCGCGCTTCTTCTCGCCCCTTTCCGTGGACGACTTCGTGAAGAAAAGCTCCCTCATCTACTTCACCAAGGGTGGCTTGAAACGGGTCGGCGAGGACGTGGTCAGGATCGCCAAGCTGGAAGGGCTCGACGCCCACGGCAGGTCGGTCAGCTTCAGGCTCGAAGACTGATTTTCAATTCATTGCAGCTTTGACATTCATGCAAGGAGGCGGCATGGCTAGATCGGCAAGTATCGAACGGATCACCAGGGAGACACAGATCAAGCTCTCCCTCGAAATCGACGGCAAGGGCGAGGCGCAGGTCTGCACTTCGGTCCCCTTCCTGGATCACATGCTGGACCTCTTCGCCAGGCACGGCCTCTTCAACCTGAAGGTCGAAGCCCACGGCGACATCGACATCGACTTCCACCACACCGTCGAGGATATCGGCATCGTGCTCGGCAGCGCCTTCAAGGAGGCGCTCGGCGACAAGTGCGGCATCCGCCGTTACGGCCAGGCCACCGTTCCGATGGACGAGACCCTTGCGAGCGTCGCCACCGACCTCTCCGGCCGTCCCTACCTGGTCTACAACGTCGACCTTCCCAAGGTGAAGATCGGCGACTTCGACGTCGAGCTGGTACGCGAGTTCTTCCAGGCCTTCGTGAACCACTGCGGCGCGAACCTCCACTTGAACGTGATGTACGGCGACAACGTGCACCACATCGTCGAGGCCTGCTTCAAGGCCGCCGCCCGCGCCCTCGATATGGCCACCCAGATGGACTCCCGTATTGAAGGGGTCATGTCCACCAAGGGCAAGCTTTAAGGAAGGAACGAGATGATCGCGATCATAGATTACGGCATGGGGAATCTCCGCTCCGTGCAGAAGGGGTTCGAGAAGGTCGGCTGCGAGGCCATCGTCACCTCCGACCCCAAAGTGCTCCTGGACGCCGAGCGCGTCGTGCTACCGGGTGTGGGCGCATTCCGCGACTGCATCAGGAACCTCGAGGAGGGGGGCTTCGTCGAGCCGATCCTCAAGGTCATCAAGGAAGGAAAGCCCTTCCTCGGCATCTGCCTTGGGCTGCAGCTTCTCTTCACCGAGAGCGAGGAGTTCGGCATCCACAGGGGGCTGAACGTCATCCCCGGCAAGGTGCTCCGCTTCCCGGAAGGGATGCAGGAGGCCGGCGAGGAGTTGAAGGTCCCGCACATGGGGTGGAACCAGCTCGACGTCAAGCGTCCCTCCCCGCTCTTCAACGGGATCGACAGCGGCTCCAACGTCTACTTCGTGCACTCTTACTACGTAAAGCCCGAGGATGAGAGCGTCGTCGCGGCGACCACAAATTACGGCATCGACTTCTGCGCCGCCATCTGGCGCGACAACGTCGTCGCCGCCCAGTTCCACCCCGAGAAGTCGCAGGATAAGGGGCTCGCGATGTTGAAGAACTTCGCGGCGATGAAGTAGGTCCCGGAGCGTGGATGGCGAGTGAATATTGAAATATCGATGAGGAATTGAAATGATCATTATTCCGGCAATAGATCTGAAAAACGGCTGCTGCGTGCGCCTTGAGCAGGGGCTGATGGAGAAGGACACCGTTTTCAACGACGATCCGGGTGCGCAGGCGGCCGAGTGGCAGCGCCAGGGCGGCGAGATCCTCCACATCGTCGACCTGGACGGCGCCTTCGCCGGCGAGCCGAAGAACCGCACCGCCATCGAGTCCATCGTCAAATCCGTCACCATCCCGACCCAACTGGGCGGCGGCATCCGCGACATAGCCACCATCGAAGCCTATCTTTCCCTCGGCATCGGCCGGGTCATCATCGGCACCGCGGCGCAGCGCAATCCCGCCTTCGTAAAAGAGGCGTGCGCCAAGTTCCCCGGCAAGATCGTGGTCGGCATCGACGCCAAGAACGGCATGGTAGCGGTGCAGGGGTGGGCCGAGGTAACCGGCATCACCGCAACCGAGCTCGCGAGGCAGTTCGAGGGTGACGGCGTCTCCGCCATCATCTACACCGACATCAGCCGCGACGGCATGATGCAGGGACCGAACATCGAGGCGACCAAGGCACTGGCCGAGTCGATCAACATCCCGGTGATCGCGTCCGGCGGCCTTTCCTCGCTTAAGGACATCGAGAACCTCATCGCCATCGAGTCCTCCGGCGTCACCGGCGTCATCACCGGCAAGGCCATCTATTCCGGCGCCATCAACCTCGCGGAAGCCATCGCGCTGACCAAGAGGCGGTAACCACCCCTACCCCCGCCCGCAAGGGGAGGGGGAATAAGTTATCCGGAGTTCCAGATGCTGACTAAGAGAATCATCCCCTGCCTTGACGTGAAGGGTGGGCGGGTAGTGAAAGGGGTCCAGTTCCTCGGCCTGCGCGACGCGGGGGATCCGGTCGAGATCGCCGAGCTTTACGACCAGCAGGGCGCCGACGAACTCACCTTCCTCGACATCACCGCTTCCTCGGACGAGCGCGACATCATCATCGACGTTGTGCGCCGCACCGCGGAGCGCGTCTTCATGCCGCTCACCGTCGGCGGCGGGGTGCGCACCGTGGACGACATCCGGCGCCTTCTGAACGCCGGGGCGGACAAGGTCTCCATCAACACGGCGGCGGTACACCGTCCCGAGTTCGTGAACGAGGCGGCGGAGAAGTTCGGTTCGCAGTGCACCGTGGTCGCCATCGACGCGCGCTCCAAGGCCAACGGCGGCTGGGAAGTCTACACCCACGGAGGCCGCAACCCGACCGGTATCGACGCGGTCGAGTGGGCGCAGCGCATGGAAGAGCTCGGTGCCGGAGAGATCCTCCTCACCAGCATGGATCGCGACGGCACGAAGGACGGCTACGACCTGCCGCTCACCCGCGCCGTGGTCGATGCGGTCAGCATCCCGGTGATCGCATCCGGCGGTGTCGGCGGGCTTTCGCATCTCTACGACGGCTTCACCGAAGCGGGTGCTAGCGCCTGCCTCGCCGCCTCCATCTTCCACTACCGCGAGTACACCATCGAAGAGGCGAAGACCTACCTCCGCGGCCGCGGCGTCCCGGTAAGGCTCTAGATTCTCTCTCCCCCTCCCGCAAGGGGCGGGGGGGCTGTTACCATAGGAGTAAATGATGCAAGATCCTAAAGACGACATCATCGCCGCGGTCTACCGCGTCATCCAGGAGAGGAAGGCTAACCCGAGCGAGAACTCCTACACGGCGAGCCTCATGGCCAAGGGAATCGACAAGATCCTCAAGAAGCTGGGCGAGGAAGCGACCGAGGTGGTCATCGCAGGCAAGGGGGGCAAGCGCGAGGAGATCGTCTATGAGACCGCCGACCTTATCTTCCACAGCCTCGTTCTGCTCGGCTTCTATGACATAGATCCGGAAGAGGTGTACTCAGAGCTGAGGCGTCGCTTCGGCATGTCCGGCATAGAAGAGAAAAACTCCCGCGGATAACTGTTCCACCCTGGCACAATTGCCTTGACAAAAAAGACGGCAATGGTATATTGCTGGTTCCTTGAATATTGTCTGCCGGCCCGTACCCACAAAGTTTGTAAATCTTGCTAGAGAAGGGGGGGGAATATGAATGCCGGGAGTAAAGGTAAAAGAAGCTGAACCGTTTGAGCTTGCACTGAAGAAATTCAAAAAGCAGTGTGAAAAAGCCGGGATCCTTTCTGAGGTCCGTAAAAGAGAGCACTACGAGAAGCCGAGCATCAAGAAGAAGAAAAAGGCTATCGCTGCTCGCAAACGCGCTCTGAAAAAACAGCGCAAGATGGTCGACTAAGAGGGTTTCATGCAACTGAGGGAGAGACTTAACGCGGAACTGAAGGAGGCGATGAAAAGTCGCGACACCCTGCGTTTATCAACGATCCGCATGGTACTCTCCTCGGTGAAAAACCGCGACATCGAACTCAGGCGTGAACTGAACGATAGCGAGATCACCGAAACCATCGTTACCCTCTGCAAGCAGCGCAGGGAATCCATCCGACTCTTTAAGGAAGCAGGCAGGCAGGAGTTGGTGGATAAAGAGGAAGCGGAGCTCGCGCTCCTTATGGGCTACCTCCCCCAGCAGCTGACACGGGAAGAGCTGGAAGCCCTGGTGATGAAAGTCATCGCGGAAGTCGGCGCTACCGGCGGCAAGGATATGGGCAAGGTCATGAAGACCATCCAGCCCCAGGTCGCCGGCCGTGCAGATGGTAAATTGGTGAGCGAAGTTGTGAAGGAAAAACTCGCGTGAAAAGAATCCCCGGGACTCGTTCCCGGGGGAACTTCAGCGGGTTCGGATGTCATGAGTAGGGGCGAATCGCAGCGATTCCCCCTTCTTTTGCTTTGTGGCTGCTGACCAGGTGTTTGCATGATCCTTCTCGACATCCTTATCTGGGTCGTACTGATTTTCTTCGTGGCAAAGGGATTCTCTAAGGGGCTGGTCCGCGAGGCCTGTTCCCTGTTGGGGCTCGTCACGGGCGGCTGGGCCGCCTTCCGATACTATTCCTCTCTCAGTCTGGGGATCAGGCATTTCATCAACCTCCCCCCGCAGGTGGCGCAGCCGCTGGCGTTCCTCCTCATCTTCATGCTGCTCGGCATGCTCTTCTATTTCCTCGGGCATCTGCTAACCGTCGTCCTCAAGGTCATGCTCCTGGGCGGGATCAACCGGGCCGGCGGCATCGTGTTCGGCTTCCTGCAGGGAGGCTTCATCCTCTGCGTGATCCTGTACCTCGCCACGACGAAGCCGATGCCGGAGAAGGTGAAGGTGTGGATCGGAAGTTCGAAGACCGCGGCCGCCTTCGCCACGACGGGAGCGGACATAGCGGCAGGCTGGGAAGGTGCCGTGGCGAGAAGTGCCGCGGATAAGGCTAAAGAAAACGGGAGCGCGACACCCGGAGCGCAGGCCTCGCACGGAGCGCATAAGAAATAAAGGATCCGCAGCAGTGTCGATGATACCGGACGACAAGGTCAGGGAGGTACGCGAGAGGGCTCCCATCCTCCAGGTAATCTCCGACTACATGAGCCTCAAGAAGTCCGGGGCGAACTATCAGGGGATGTGTCCCTTCCATGGCGAGAAGACTGCGTCGTTCAACGTGAACCCGGCGCGCGGCATCTTCCATTGCTTTGGTTGCGGCGTGGGCGGAAATGCCTTCGACTTCGTCATGCGCATCGAGGGACTTTCCTTCCCGCAGGCGGTCAAGTTCCTCGCCAAGAGGGTCGGCGTCGAGATTCCGGAACGCCCCCTGACGAGGGAAGAGAAGCGCAAGGTCGACGAGCAGGAACAGGCCTACCGGATCAACGAGCTGGCCTGCGAGTTTTACCGCGGCGTGCTGGAATCGGACGAGGCGGGGGCTGCCGGAAGGGCTTACCTGGAGAAACGCGGGGTGAGCCCGGAGATTGCCGCCGTCTACCGCATGGGGTTCGCCCCCGCAGGGTGGGACAGCCTCACGCGCTATCTGCAGAGAAAGGGAATAGCCGCGGCGGATGCGGAGAAGTTGGGACTACTGAGGAAGCGGGAAGGGAAGGACGGCTACTACGACACCTTCCGAAACCGTCTCCTCTTCACCATAGCCGATCTGCACGGACGCCCGATCGGTTTCGGGGGGAGGGTCATGGACGACGCGCTCCCCAAGTACATCAACTCGCCCGAATCCATCATCTACCGCAAAAGCGAGGTCCTCTTCGGGGTCGACCTGGCCAAGAAGGGGATGCGGGAAAAGGGAAGCGCCATCGTCGTCGAGGGGTATTTCGACCACCTGGCGCTGTACAAGGCGGGGTTCACCAACGTGGTCGCCACCTGCGGCACCGCGCTGACCCAGCCGCACGTAAAGCTTTTGCGCCGCTACGCCGACCGCACCTTCATGCTCTTTGACGGCGACGAGGCCGGGCGCAAGGCGACGGTCCGCTCCATGGAACTCTTCCTGGAGGAGGCGTTCCCGGCACGGGTGGTCGAGGTTCCCTCGGGAGACGACCCTGACACCTTCATCAACCGCGAGGGGGGCGAGGCGTTCCAGCCGCTTCTGGACAAGGCGCTTCCCATCTTCGAGTCGTTCTACAAGGGGCTTTTAAAGCGCCTGGACGTGAGAAGCGTGGAGGGGAAGGTCGCCTTCGTGAACGAGGTCTCCCCGAGGCTGCAAAAGATCGTTGATCCGGTGGAGCGCGGGCTTTACGAGAAGGAGATCTGCCGGGCCCTCGGCATAGACCGGGCCATGCTGCTCAAGAAGGTCGGCATCCCCGCGCGGCAGGCCCCGCGTCCCCCGCAGAAGGGGGCGCCGCAGAAAATCGGCACCGAAGAGGTGCTTTTGACCCTGATGGTGAAGTACCCCGAAGTAGTGTCAAAAGTTCGGGAGCACGGCGCCGATAAGCTCTTCAGCGCCAGCCACCTAAAGCTCGCCGAGTCCATCCTGGCGCAGCCTGAGGACGGGGAACTCGATCTCCCCCTGTTGTTGGAACAGATCGAATCGCACGAGGAAAGAAGCCGTCTCTACTCACTGTTCGTGGAGGACGCGCACCTCGAGGACCTTGACCCGGTCAAGGCCTTCGAGCAGTGCCGCCAGGCTCTGGAACGGAGGGCGCTCAAGGGGGACGGCAAGGCCCTGGCGAGGGAGCTTGCCACGGTCGATCCGGATTCTCCGCGCTACCTGGAGATCCTGGCTGAACTTGAGCGGTTGCGTAATAAAAAATCGAAATTACTATAGTAGGATTCAAGCGGTAGCGGAGCTGGATTCAAGCTGTAGCGGAGCGTGGTAAATGGCCAAGAAAAGCATGGACGAAGTGAAACAGCTCATCGACCTGGGCAAGGAAAAAGGCTTCCTCACCTATGAGGAAGTGAACGACCTGCTTCCGCCCGACATCGTCTCTTCCGACCAGATCGACGACGTGATGAGCATGTTCGGCGATATGGACATCGAGATCGTGGACTCCGCCCAGAAGGTGAAGATCCCGAAGATCAAGATGGACCTCGAGGAAGAGGAAGAGCACGAAGGTAACGAAGAGGAAGTCGAGTTCGAGCCCGGCACCCTCGGCCGCACCAGCGATCCCGTGCGCATGTACCTGCGCGAGATGGGTTCCGTTTCCCTGCTTACCCGCGAGGGCGAAGTCGAGATCGCCAAGAGGATCGAGGTGGGCGAGCGCGACGTCGCCAGCGTCATCCTGAACACCCCCATCACCGTGCGCGAGGTCATCAACCTGGGCGAGCGTCTGCGCAAGCTGCAGATCGGCGCCATCGAGATCTCCAAGGACGTCGAGGAAGAGGTCCTCGAAGAGGGTGAAGAGGATCTTCAGGCCCTGCGCGTGCTCGGCATCATCGACGAGATCAGCGAGATGTCCCAGCGCATGGAGCAGATCCAGACCACGCTCGAAGGGAAGGTTTCCGCCAAGGAGAGCGAGGCGCTCAACGCAGAGCACGGCGAGCTGAAGGTGAAGATGGCCGAGACCCTCAAGTCGCTGCGCCTGAAAGACCGCCACATCGAGAAGATCGCCCAGCGTCTGAAGGAGCTTTCCTGCAAGGTCGACACCGTGATGCAGGAGATCGCCGAGCTCGAGAAGGAAACAAGCACCGTCAAGGACGTCTTCCTCCCCGCGTTCGAGAGCCTCAAGGGGGCTTCCGAGGCCGACTTCTCCAAGAAGATGAACATGACCCTCGAGGAGGGGCAGAAGCTCGAGAAGCGCTACCGCTCCAGCGAGGCGAAGCTCAAGAAGATCGAGCAGGAGTCGGGCTTCAAGGCGAGCGAACTCGCCAACGCCCTCCTCGCCATCGAGGAAGGGGAGCACAAGGCGAAGCTTGCGAAGAGCGAGCTCGTCGAGGCGAACCTCCGCCTGGTCGTTTCCATCGCCAAGAAGTACACGAACCGCGGTCTGCAGTTCCTCGACCTGATCCAGGAAGGGAACATCGGCCTCATGAAGGCGGTGGACAAGTTCGAGTACCAGCGCGGCTACAAGTTCTCCACCTACGCCACCTGGTGGATCCGTCAGGCCATCACCCGCGCCATCGCGGACCAGGCCCGCACCATCCGTATCCCGGTGCACATGATCGAGACCATCAACAAGCTGATCCGCACCAGCCGCCAGTTGGTCCAGGAGATCGGCCGCGAGCCCTCCCCGGAGGAGATCGCCGAGCGCATGGCGCTGCCGCTGGACAAGGTGAGAAAGGTCCTGAAGATCGCCAAGGAGCCGATCTCCCTGGAGACCCCGATCGGCGAGGAGGAGGATTCCCATCTTGGCGACTTCATCGAGGACAAGGGTGTCGTATCCCCCCTCGAGGCGGTCATCAAGGCGAACCTCTCCGAGCAGACCTCCCGCGTGCTCTCAACCCTGACGCCGCGTGAGGAGAAGGTCCTCAGGATGCGTTTCGGGATCGGCGAGAAGAGCGACCACACCCTGGAAGAGGTGGGTCAGGACTTCGAAGTCACCCGCGAGAGGATCCGGCAGATCGAGGCCAAGGCGCTCAGGAAGCTCAGGCACCCGAGCCGGGCGAAGAAGCTGAAGAGCTTCGTGGAGTAGTCGACAAGGCCGCACCGGAATCGCCGGCGCGGCCTTTCTTTTTGAAAAGAACACAGAGGTACGTGATGAAGAAAAAAGCAGTAATCCTTTACAGCGGCGGACTTGATTCAACGACCTGCATGGCCATCGCCAGGCACCAGGGCTTCGAGCCCTACGCCATGAGCTTCAGCTACGGCCAGCGCCACCAGCACGAACTGGCGGTATGCAAGCAGAACGCGCGCCCCATGGGGGCCGTGGACCACATGCTGGTCGAGTTCGACCTGAGGATGATGGGCGGCAGCGCCCTCACCTCCGACATCGCGGTCCCGAAGGAAGGGGTGGGTGAAGAGATCCCGGTCACCTACGTACCGGCGAGGAACACCATCTTCCTCTCCTTCGCACTCGGCTGGGCTGAGACGTTGGGTGCCTTCGACATCTTCATCGGCGTGAATGCGCTCGACTACTCGGGCTACCCCGACTGCCGCCCGGAATACATCGCGGCGTACGAGACGATGGCGAACCTCGCCACCAAGGCGGGCGTGGAAGGAAAGAAGATGACCATCCACACCCCTCTCATCAGTTTAAGCAAGGCCGAGATCATCAGGACCGGGCTCACCCTGGGCGTCGATTACGGCAAGACCCATTCCTGCTACGATCCGACCGAGGACGGCGCCTCCTGCGGCCTGTGCGACTCCTGCCGCCTGCGCCTGAAAGGGTTCGCGGAATTGGGCGTGACCGACCCGGTCCGCTACGCGAAGCGCTGAGGAAAAAGGCATGAGCAAAGTGACCGATCAGAATAAAGAAGCGCAACCACTCACCGACGTGCAGCTGACCCGCGACACCCGCAACATCCCGATCAGCAAGGTTGGCGTGAAGGACGTCTCCTATCCCATCGTGGTGATGGACAAGAACAAGAAGTTCCAGAACACCATCGCCCGCATCAACATGTACGTCGACCTGCCGCACCACTTCAAGGGCACCCACATGAGCCGTTTCGTGGAGATCCTGAACAAGTACCGGGAGGAGATCGCCCTCGACAAGCTCGAACTGATCCTCGCCACCATGAAGGAGAAGCTCGGCGCATCGAACGCGCACCTGGAGATGGAGTTCCCCTATTTCGTAGAGAAAAAGGCACCGGTGTCCAAGGCGAAGAGCCTCATGGAGTACACCTGCACCTTCAGCGCGTCCCTTTCCGACACGTTCGACTTCGTGCTCGGGATCAAGGTGCCGGTCACCTCGCTTTGCCCCTGCAGCAAGGAACTCTCGAGCTACGGCGCCCACAACCAGCGCTCCATCATGACGGTGCAGGTGCGCTACAGCGAGTTCATCTGGATCGAGGACCTGATCGAGGTGATCGAGGAGTGCGGTTCCTCGCCGGTTTACTCCCTGTTGAAAAGGGAGGACGAGAAGTTCGTCACCGAGCGGGCCTACGAGAATCCGCGTTTCGTCGAGGATATGGTGCGCGAGGCGACGGTGCGGTTGCTATCTATGGAAAACATCACGTGGTTTTCCATAGAGGCAGAAAACTTCGAGTCGATCCACAAGCACTCCGCCTACGCCGCCATCGAACGCGACAAGCGATAATCCTCGGCGGGCAAGTCAACGACTTGACTTGCCATGCTGTGGATAACTTTGTTGATAAGCCGGAAAACTGTGGACAACCCTAGCTTTTAATCCTTCATTTAACCTGCTTAAGGTTTACGCATCTAATGAAACGCGCGCTCGCCATCTTCGCCAAAACTCCACTCCCCGGAAAGGTCAAGACACGTCTGTCTCCGTCCCTGTCGCCACAGCAGGCCGCCGACCTTTACCGCTGCATGCTCCTGGACACCCTGGAGCGGGTGGCGGCGCTTGACGCCGAAAAGATCCTCTTTCACGACGGGGAATCCGCATTCTTCAGGGAGACGGCGCCGGGAGTGACGTTGGTTGCCCAGGCAGCCGGCGGTCTCGGCACGAGGCTTGAGCATGCCTGCGATACGCTCAGGTCGATGGGTTACGGGCCTTGCGTGGTGATCGGCACCGATGCCCCGGACCTTCCCGTCTCTTACATCGAGGAGGCCTTCAGGGCGCTGGAGCAGGGGAGTGATGCGGTGTTCGGCCCGGCGGGGGACGGCGGTTACTACCTGGTCGGCTTGCGGGGAGGGTACAGTTCCCTGTTTCGGGACATCCCCTGGTCCACCGAGAAGGTGCTTGAGAAGAGCCTCGTGCAGGCGAAGTCCTCCGGGTTCTCCGCCCCGCTGCTTCCCCCCTGGCATGACCTGGACTGCTACGAGGACCTGCTGCGCCCGGACCTCATGGACCCGGCCAACGGGGCCGTCAGGACTCAGGCCTTTATCGCCGGACTCGACCTCGCCCCTCCGACGGCGGCCGGCGCCCTCTGACCGGCCACGGCTTGACAAGGTCCCCATACCTGTTTTCATCTATGCGGCCGGCAAAACTTCCCCGCCTGCAAAAGGCTTGACCATGCCACTCTCCCCCATACAGATCCTGAACGATATCTTCGGCTACAAGGCCTTTCGTCCCCGGCAGCAGGAGATCGTGGATACGGTGATCTCCGGCAGGGACGCCTTCGTGCTCATGCCGACCGGCGGTGGCAAGTCGCTTTGCTTCCAGGTCCCCGCCCTCTGCCTTCCCGGCACGGCCATCGTGGTATCCCCCCTGATCTCGCTGATGAAGGACCAGGTCGACGCGCTGCGGGAAAACGGCATCGCCGCCGCCTGCTACAACTCCTCACTTGGCGAGGCCGAGGCGCGCCGCGTCCTGGCCGAGCTGCACGCGGGCGAGCTGAAGCTCCTCTACGTGGCACCCGAGCGGCTTCTTTCCGACGGTTTCATCGAGCGGATCAAGAGCCTCGACATCTCCCTCTTCGCCATAGACGAGGCGCACTGCGTCTCCCAGTGGGGGCACGACTTCCGGCCCGAGTACGCCCAGCTCGGCATCCTGCGCGAGATCTTCCCGCAGATCCCGATGGTTGCACTCACCGCGACCGCCGACGCGCAGACCCGCGGCGACATCCTCTCGCGCCTGGGGCTGAAGGACGCCACCTGTTTCTTCACTGGCTTTGATCGCCCGAACATCCGCTACACCGTCGTGGAAAAGAACAAGCCCTTCAGCCAGTTGATGGGTTTTCTCGCCAGCCGCAAGGACGAGGCGGGAATCGTCTACGCCCTCTCGAGGAAAAGGGTCGAGGAGGTGGCGAGGAAACTCTGCGAGGCCGGCGTCAAGGCAGCGGCGTACCATGCGGGGCTGCCGGACCGCGAGCGCCACGAGGTCCAGGAGGCCTTCCTGCGCGACGACGTCAAGGTCGTGGTGGCGACCGTCGCATTCGGGATGGGGATCGACAAGTCCAATGTCCGCTTCGTCGTGCACTACGACATGCCGAAGAGCATCGAGAGTTACTACCAGGAGACCGGCCGTGCCGGACGCGACGGACTTCCCGCCGACGCGCTCCTGCTCTTTGGCTACGGCGACATCGCGGTCGCCCGCGGGCTGATCGGCAACGGCGGCAACGAGGAGCAGAACCGAATCGAGCTGCACAAGCTGAACTGCATGGTGGGGTTCGCCGAGGCGCAGACCTGCCGTCGCCGCGTTCTGCTAGGCTACTTCGGGGACAAGCTGGAGCACGACTGCGGCAACTGCGACATTTGCGAGAGTCCCCCCCAGCGCTTCGACGCCACCGAGGACGCGCAAAAGGCGCTTTCCTGCGTCTACCGGGTGGGGCAGCGCTTCGGCATGGGGCACGTCATCGACGTGCTGCGCGGCTCGCAGAACCAGAGGATCCTGGAGCTGAAGCACGACCACCTTTCCACCTTCGGAATAGGGAAGCACCATGCACAGGATGTCTGGGGGAGCCTTCTGCGCCAGCTGATACACCTTGGCTACCTGGAGCAGGACATGGCGAATTTTTCGGTGCTGAAGCTGACGGAATCGGCGCGTCCCCTGTTGCGGGGTGAGGTCAGGCTTGAGCTCGCGAAGCCCAGGGACACGAGGGTGGTCGAGAAGAAGAGCGCGGCGAAGAAGCCGAGCTACGATGGCGCGCTCTTCCAGGAGCTGCGGGAGCTGCGCAAGCATATCGCGGACGAGCAGCAGGTGCCCCCATACGTCGTCTTCCCCGATGCGACCCTTGCCGAGATGGCGGCGCAGATGCCCAGGGACAAGTGGGAGCTCTTGAAGATAACCGGCGTGGGGCAGCACAAGCTGGCGCGCTACGGCGATGCGTTTTTACGGGTGGTAAAGGAACACGGACAGGCGGGGGAGTCGCAGGGCGACGATTGAGTAAACGGCCGCCGCAACTGGCATTGCGGCAGCCGGAGCAGGTTACCTCATGACCTCGATCTGGTATCCGCACTTGCCCAGGTGACGGGTCACCTCCTGGATGTGCTCGGCACCGCGCGTTTCCAGTTCAACCAGCACCTCGGTCTTTCCGATCGGTAACGATTCGGAGCGCCGGTCATGGGTGATGATGGAGATGTTGGCCCGCGCCTCGGCGATCTCCGAGGCGAGCCGCGCCAGGGCGCCCGGCACGTCGTCCAGTTCTACCTTCAGCTTCAGGTAGCGCCCCGCCGCCAATAGACCGCGCTCGACCACCACCGCGATGGTCTTCACGTCGATGTTCCCTCCCGAAAGAAGCGCCACCGTCTTCCCGGAAAGCTTCTTCACCTTACCGTTCAGAAGTGCCGCAAGGCCCACCGCACCGGCCCCCTCCACCATCAGCTTGTTCCGCTCCATGAGCGAGACGATGGCAAGGGCGATCTCCTCCTCGTCCACCAGCACGATCTCGTCGACGTACTCCTTCACAACGGGAAAGGCATCGCTCCCTGCCGTCTTCACCGCGATGCCGTCGGCAAGGCTCGCCCTGATCGGGATGGTGACGACTTCGCCCGCCTTCACGGCATGACGCATCGAAGGGGCCGCTGCCGATTCCACGCCGATCACCCTGACATGGGGATGCGTCTCCTTGATGGCACGCGCGACCCCCGCGATCAAACCGCCCCCACCGATCGGTACCAGCACGTTCGCCACGTCCGGTATATCCTCGAGGATCTCGAGAGCGATGGTCCCCTGACCCGCCATGACCAGGGGATCGTTGAAGGGGTGCACGAAGAGGGCCCCGGTCTTTTCCGCCTGCCTTAGCGCTGCGGCACACGCGTCGTCGAAATTCTTCCCCTCCAGCACGACTTCCGCGCCGTAATCGCGGGTGGCGAAGACCTTCTGGGGCGGCGTGCTCTCCGGCATGTAGACCACCGCCTTCACGCCGAGCAGATCGGCGGAGAAGGCGACACCCTGGGCGTGGTTACCTGCCGAGGCGGTGATCACGCCGCCGGCTAAAGCCTCGCGCGGCTGTGCCGTCATGAAGTTGAGCGCGCCGCGTATCTTGAAGGCGCCGGTGCGCTGCAGGTTTTCGCATTTGAAATAGAGGGGGAAGCCGAGCCGCTCGCTGAAGTGGTGGGCGTGGATCAGTTCCGTGCGACGCACCCTTTTCTTGAGCCGCTGGGCCGCGTCGAGGATCAATTCGTAATCAAGCATCTAGTCTACCGTCCAATCAATGTGTATGGTCGTGATGGTGCCCCGAGCAGCTACCGTGCGGGTGCTGGTGCGGGTGAGCATGGGCGTGCGCTACCGCGGAGGCGCGCGGCCGGTGCCGGAACTGTTTCGCACCCTGCACCTCGGTGCAGCGGGTCTTTTCCAGTTGCAGCGTCGTGTGGGAGATGTGGAAGTGCTGGAAGAGCTTCTCCTCGATCTTGCCGATGATCTTGTCGTGTTCGTCCTGGTACTGCTCCGGAACCACCACGTGCGCGGAGAGCGCGATGATGTGGGAGCAGATGGTCCAGATGTTCAGGTGATGCACCTCTTCGACCCCATCCACCTCGCTGATGGCGACAGCCACCTGGTTCACGTCTATCCCGCGCGGCACCCCTTCCAGCAGGATGTGCACCGATTCCCGCATGACGCGCCACGAGCCCCAAAAGATGATGAAGCCGATGCCCATGGAGATGATGGCGTCGAGAAGGTACCAGTTGGTGAAGTACATGACGATGCCGCCGACGATGACGCCGACTGAGGCCGCCGCGTCCCCGATCACGTGCAAAAATGCGCTGTGCACGTTGAGGTCGTCGTGGGAATGCGAGTGAAGGGCGCTGGCGGCGAGCAGATTCGCAACCAGGCCCACTGCCGCGATGATCAGCATCTCCAGGCTCTTCACCGCCTCGGGATGCATGAAACGGCCGACCGCCTCGTAGCAGATGATGCCGGCGATGATGAAGACGGTGCTGCCGTTGATGAAGGAGGCGAAGACCTCGGTGCGGTGCCAGCCGAAGGTGCGGGTGTCGCTGACCGGGTAGGAGGCGAGTTTGATGGCACCCAAGGAGAGGAGCAGGGCGAAGAGATCGAGGAACACGTGCGCCGCGTCGGAGAGGAGTGCGAGCGAGTTGGTCCAGATGCCTCCGACCAGTTCCGCCACCAGGGTCAGCGAGGTGAGGACTATGGCGTACTTGAAGCGTCCGGTGATGCTCTGGTCGAGATGGGTGTCGGCGTGGGCGTGCATGGTGTACCCCGGCGGGAGGGGCTAAAGCCCCCCCCTGGTGCAGTAGTTAGAAGCTAATGGCTCCCTTCAGCGAGTAGATGGGGCGCTCCTGGTATTCGACCTCGGCGGTAATGCCGAGAAGCGGGAACGGAGTGATCTTTACGCCGCCGAAGATGCGCGGCTGGAACACATTTTCCGTGTCGAGCGGGGCACCCGCGGCGGCCGCCATGGCCTTCAGGTCACCCTTTGCCTCGCTGTTCACCCATACCCCGCCCACGCCGGCGTACGGCGTGAGGAACAGGAACCCTTTGCTGATGGAGGCGTCGATCCCCGTGGTCTGCAGGTCGAGATCGCTGACGCCGGAGAGCCTGGTGTAGGTGGCGCGTACGCCGAGCGCCGGCGTCGCAGCGGTCCCTTCCAGAATCGCCTTGCTCACCTCGATGCCCCAGAGCTTGATGTTGGAGTCGGGAACATAAGAGTACATGGCGCCGACATCGATGCCGAAGGGAAGCCCCTTCCTTGCGCGCAGTTTCGGAATAACGAGGTACGACGGTGCATCGTTGCCGAAGGCTGCTTCCCAGTAGCCGCTGCCGCTGATGTCGATTGCCGAAACCTCTATCCCGGCGTCGAAACCGGTGATGCCGAGCGGCTCCGCGGGTGCGGTATTACGGTAGGAGAGGGCGGCACCCGCCTCCCTGGTAAGGTCCTTGAAGGCTTTCTGGGAGATGGCGCTGGAGAAGTTTATATCTCTGGCCATGGCCTGGGTGCCCCCAAAAATGGACAGGGATAATGCAAGTAAAGCTACGATTTTTTTCACAATTCGCCTCCTTTTCATTATACGGAACAATGCCCTGAATCTTAACAGAGCTGACTATGCGGGTCAATGCGTTAGCGGTGTGGTACCTTGCAATTTTGAATATATACTGCTATCTTTCGGGCTAAATTTCAGTCGGAGGTTTTTACAAATGGAACCGATGCACCATCGTCTCATCATCTTAGGATCAGGTCCCGCGGGCTACACCGCAGCGATCTACGCGGCGCGTGCGAACCTGAACCCCGTCCTCATTACCGGGCTGCAGGCGGGGGGGCAGTTGATGACGACGACTGATGTGGATAACTGGCCGGGCGATGCTGCAGGGGTCATGGGCCCCGATCTCATGGAGCGGATGCGCCAGCACGCCGAGCGCTTCGGTACCCAGTTCATCTTCGACCACATCAACAAGGCACAGGTGATGAAGCCTCCCTTCGTCCTCGAAGGGGACAGCGGCGTGTACACCTGCGACGCCCTGATCATCGCCACGGGCGCCTCGGCGAAATACCTGGGGCTTCCGACTGAACACGCCTTTAAAGGTAAGGGCGTTTCCGCCTGCGCCACTTGTGACGGCTTCTTTTACCGCAATAAGCCGGTCGCCGTAATCGGCGGCGGCAGCACCGCGGTCGAGGAGGCGCTCTACCTCTCCAACATCGCAAGCCATGTGACCGTTGTGCACAGAAGGGACAAGTTCCGCGCCGAGAAGATCCTCGCCGACCGGCTGATCGAGAAGACCAAGAACGGCGGCAACGTCACCATCGAGTGGAACCATCAGCTGGAAGAGGTGCTGGGGGACGCGTCCGGCGTGACCGGAGTTCGCCTGCGCCACAAGAGCGGTTCGGACAAGGTGATTGACGTGCATGGCTGCTTCATCGCCATCGGACACCAGCCGAACACCCATCTTTTCGAGGGGCAGCTCGACATGGACGAGGGTTACATCCGCACCGCCTGCGGTTACGAAGGTAACTCCACCGCGACCAGCACCCCGGGGGTCTTCGCCGCCGGTGACGTGCAGGACAGAAACTACAAGCAGGCGATCACCTCGGCCGGCACAGGCTGCATGGCAGCTCTCGACGCCGACCGCTACCTCGAAATGCTGAAAGCCTAATTACCCTTCCTTTTCCCTCCCCTTCCGGGGGGAGGGAGAAGGCAAGAGGGTCGCCGAACCAGAAGCAGCGCACCACCGCAGCCACCGCAGGAACTCACCCTTCACCTTCAGTTGGGGGTTCTCATGCTTGCCAAGGTCTTTTCCAGCGCGCTTGTGGGTATAGATGCCATTCTCGTCGACGTCGAGGTGGACATCGCCCAGGGGCTTCCCCAACTCTCCACCGTCGGCCTACCCGACGGCGCGGTCAAAGAAAGCAAGGACCGCGTCAAGGCCGCCCTCAAGAACTCCGGCTACGATTTCCCCAACCGCAAGATCACCGTCAACCTCGCCCCCGCAGACGTAAGGAAGGAGGGAGCCTCCTTCGACCTCCCCATTTCCATCGGCATCCTCGCCGCCACCGGCGTCATCAAGGAAGGGCTTTTGAAGCGCTACATCCTCTTGGGCGAGCTGTCGCTAGACGGCGGCGTGAAGCCGGTCCGGGGCTGTCTATCCGTCGCCGTCGCCGCACGTGAGGCGGGGCTCGCCGGGATCATCATCCCCGCCGAGAACGTTGCCGAGGGAGGTGTCGTCGAGGGGGTCGATGTGATCGGCGTGACGGAACTCGCCGAGGTGGTGGAGTTTCTGAACGGCAACCGGGACATCGTCCCTTACCGCGCCGACATCGACGCCCTCTTCGGCCAGGGAGGTGACCCCGGCGACGATTTCAGCGAAGTGCGCGGTCAGGAGCACGCGAAGCGCGCCCTCGAGGTGGCCGCGGCCGGAAGTCATAACCTCCTGATGATCGGCCCGCCCGGCTCCGGCAAGACCATGCTGGCGCGGCGCATCCCCTCCATCCTCCCCCCCATGCTTTTCGAGGAGGCGATCGAGACGACCAAGGTCTACAGCGTCATGGGGCTTTTGGAGCGGGACCACGCGCTCATTTCCACCCGTCCCTTCCGCTCCCCGCACCACACCATCTCCGACGTGGGGCTGATCGGCGGCAGCAACACCCCGAAGCCCGGCGAGGTGTCGCTTTCCCACAACGGGGTGCTCTTTCTGGATGAGCTCCCCGAGTTTAAGCAGCACGTCCTCGAGGTGCTGCGCCAGCCCATGGAGGACGGCCGGGTCACCATCTCCCGCGCGCTCTCCTCGGTCACCTATCCCTCCCGCATCATGCTTGTCGCCGCCATGAACCCATGCCCCTGCGGCTACCTCTCCGACCCTGTGCATCAGTGTTCGTGCACGCCGCTCATGATCCACCGTTATCGTTCCAGGGTTTCCGGGCCGCTCCTGGACCGGATCGACATCCACATCGAGGTGCCCGCCGTCAAGTACCGCGACCTGGCGGACCGTGGCGAGACCGAGAGTTCGGCGGCGATCGCCCTGCGCGTGTTGAGGTCGCGGGAAGTCCAGAAGGAGCGCTTCAAAGGAACACGCGTCAGGAGCAATGCGCAGATGACCGCCAGGATGATCCGCAAGTTCTGCGAGCCGGATGAGGCGGGAAACCGCATGCTGGAAGTGGTTACCGATCGCCTCGGCCTTAGTGCCAGGAGCTACACGAGGATCCTCAAGGTGGCAAGGACGATAGCCGACCTCGAGGGCGTCGAGAATATCCAGGAGCACCACATCTCCGAGGCGATCCAGTACCGCAGCCTGGACCGGAAGACCTGAACGCTGACTGCCGTGAGACGGAAAAGGGGGACTGGCACCTACGGAGCCAGTCCCCTTCTGCGATCGGGCGTGAAAATCTTTGGGATGGGAAAATGCCCCAAAGAGCTCTTTAGGTCGTGTATTTGCTGATTTCACGTATTTATGTGACTGAACTCACACGATGTGAATGCATCAATGGTTGCGTATGGGGGGCGGCTGGTATACTGTTAGCTGTCGTTTATGACAGTTCATTGCAATTTTGGTACTTTCCTAAGCTGCGCCTGTGAGTGAGCTATGCATAACATAGACATAAACGTGCACATGGTCGAACCGAATCCTGAAATGGAGATGGTTGCCGCAGCGAAGAAAGCGCTGGGAGAGGGGGGACTCCGCTCCGCGCGCTTCCCGGAACCGCTGGAGTCCACCTTCGACAGGTACTACTGCGAAAAAACACTGAAGCACGTGCGGGTCGCCCTCCTCACGGGCCTCATGCTCTACGCGGTGTTCGGGGTCGTCGACCTTATGCTTTTGCCCGCCGACCGGGCGCACATGTGGACCATCAGGTACGCCATCGTCTGCCCCACTGTCCTTGCCGGTCTCGCCTTCACCTATTCTGCCCACCTGAGACGCTTCACCCAGCCGGTCCTCTGGCTGGTGATGCTGGTGGGAAGCCTCGGCATCGTCGGGATGGTCTACTTCGACCCGACCCCCGCCAAGAACTACTACTACTCCGGCCTCTTGCTCCTCATCATGGGCGCCTTCACCTTCGTGAGTCTCAGGCTCCGCTACGCTGTCAGCTGGGCGGTGGCGACCACGCTCGCTTACGAGGCGGTGGCGATCTTCATCAACAAGACCGATGAAACCATCCTGATCCAGAACAGCTTCAGCATCGTGGCAACCATCATCATCGGCGCCTTCTCGAACTCCCTCATGGAGAACTACCTGCGCCGCGACTTCCTGAACGCCAACCTCTTGGAGCACGAAAACCGCCAGCTCCAGAAGGCGACCCTCGAGCTGCGACGCCTGTCGATTTCCGATGCCCTGACGAACCTCGGCAACCGCAGGCACTTCGAGGTCATGCTCGACCAGGAGTGGGCGCGCGCTATGCGTACCGAGATGCCGATCTCACTCATCCTCCTCGACATCGACTTCTTCAAGAACTTCAACGACAACTACGGACATCAGGCCGGAGACAACTGTCTGAAGGCGGTGGCCGACGCCATCGGCGCCCATGCCCGGCGCTCGGCCGATACCGCTGCACGTTACGGCGGTGAGGAGTTCGTGCTGCTTCTGCCTGGGCTCGCACTGGAGGAGGCGGCAGCCGTCGCCGAAGATTGCCGGCGCGCGGTCGAGGCGCTCAACACCACCCACGGCCATTCCGAGGCCGCGGAGGTGGTGACCATCAGCGCAGGAGTGGCGTCCATGGCGCCGCTGCGGGAAGCCAACAGGCTGGATCTTGTCGAGGCGGCGGACAAGGCACTGTACCGTGCCAAAACGAAGGGTAGAAACCGTGTCGTCTGCTGGGAGGGTGAAGAGCATTGCTCCCCCAAGGCCTATTCCCATGCTGCCGTATAAAGACAATTAGCCTTCCTTCCTCCTTCTGGGTGCGTCCTTGTCGCCCCTGCTTTTTCCCTTCCCAGCTTCTTTCCCACTCGCTTGACCTTGCCGCCTGAACCATTATCATTCATGAGTCTAAAAGGGGACGACAATTCATCTTCGCAGACGAGCGCTCAGTCGTTACCAACCGGCAGGCGGAGCGGCGGTCGGATAGGAGGCAGGCATGGATTCGGAGGTACGGTTCAAGGCGCTGGTGGTCGAGAAGGCGCCGGACGGCTCTTTTACCAGGAGCATCGCGCAACGCCGTGTGGACGATCTCCCCGAGGGGGAACTCCTCGTGCGGGTGCGCTACTCCTCGCTCAACTACAAGGACGCCCTGTCGGCCACGGGGCATCCGGGGGTGACCAGGCAGTTCCCGCACACCCCTGGGATCGATGCCGTGGGGGAGGTTGTTTCCTGCAGCGATGACGCCTTCGCGCCGGGAGACGAGGTGATCGTTACCGGGTACGACCTCGGGATGGAGACCGATGGCGGCTGGGGGGAGTACATAAGGGTTCCGTCGAAGTGGGCGGTGCACCTCCCGCAGGGGCTTTCCCTGCGCCGGAGCATGATGCTTGGGACTGCGGGGTTCACCGCGGGACTCTCGGTATTGAAGCTCGAGTGGGCGGGGGTGAGGCCGGAAAGCGGCGAGATCCTCGTCACCGGGGCGACCGGCGGCGTCGGGAGCATCGCGGTCAGCATCCTCGCCAAGGCGGGTTACCGGGTGGTGGCGGCTACCGGCAAGGCGGCTGACGAGGCGTTTCTCAAGGAGTTGGGTGCGGCACAGGTCATTTCCCGCGAGGAGGTGACCGCGGGAGTGGAGCGCGCCCTGATGAAGGAGCGCTGGGCCGGGGCGGTGGACGTGGTGGGGGGAGAGACCCTCTCCGCGGTGCTTAAGTCGACGCGCTACGGGGGGACCGTCACCTGCTGCGGCCTGGTAGGCTCGGCCGAGCTCCCGGTGAACGTTCATCCCTTCATCCTTCGCGCCGTGACACTCATCGGCATCGACTCTTCGCATTGCCCTTCGGTCCCGAGGCAGGAGGTGTGGCGCCGCTTGGCCGGGCCCTGGGAGCCGCAAATGCTCGATAGCATGGCGACCGAGGTGACGCTGGACGGACTAGAGGAGAAGATCGGGCTGATCCTGCAAGGAGGTGTCAGGGGGAGGGTCGTGGTGAGGTTGTGAACGGATTTTCCTCTCAAGCAGCTCCGGAGTCTGTCGATAAATCAGGCATCTAGTCAAGACTTGGTCCCGGGCGACGCCGCGGTGACGCAAAAGTGAGGCCGTATGCAGTGGTTCAGAGATTCCTCCATTCGCACGAAGCTTGTTTTATCGTTCCTCATCCTCCTGTTTCTCACCGCCATCCTGGGGGGATTCACCATCTTCAGGCTCGGGTCCATCGGCAACTACGCCGGCAATCTCGCACAGCGTCAGATGCCGAGCCTGCTTTCGATCTCGAAGATCAAGGACTACTTCGGGAGCTATCGGCGCGGTGAACTGCTCCAGATCGTGTCGGATGACGCGAAGGATGTGCAGAAGTACGTCAAGAGAAACGCCGAAATGCAGGAGAAACTGAAAGGCGAGATGGTGAGCTTCGGCAAGCTCATGGACAGCGCCGATGAAAAGCGGCTCTTTGACAAGTTTTCCGAGGAGTTGACGCTTTACCTCGCGGAGGATCCGAAGATCAGCGCACTGGCCCAGGCGAACAAGGACGTCGAGGCCGGCACCCTGATCCGCGGCGCCTCAAGCACCCATTTCAATGCCGCGCTGAAGGCGCTCGACGAGCTCATGGAGGTGCAGGTCAAGCAGACCGTTGCTGAGACCGCGACCATGGACCAAAGCAGTTCCGGGGCGCGCAAATGGGTGATCGTTGCCCTGGCGGCCTGCCTCGTGATCGGCATGGGCATGGCGTACGTCATCGCCTACCTGATGAGCACGCCTCTGCGCGATCTCGCGGTGAAGGCTGAGCAGATCGCACAGGGTGATCTGAACGTCGACGTCGAGTGCTCCTCCGACGACGAGATCGGTCATCTGGGCGGGGCTTTCGCCACTATGACGAAGAGTCTCAAGGGGGTGATCGGGCGCCTGTCCGAAACGGCGCAGCGCCTCTTCGATGCCTCAAACGTGCTGAGGGGGAGCGCGGAACGGATCTCCGTGGGGACGGAAGAGGTCGCAGCCCAGGCGACCACCGTCTCCGTGGCCAGCGAGCAGATGGCTGCGACGTCTGCGGACATAGCTCACAACTGCCACCTTGCCGCCACCAGCGCCCGCGACGCGGCGGCAACCACCGAGGAAGGTTTCCAGGTGGTGCAGCGTACCGTTCAGGGGATCCGGCAGCGTGGTGAAGAGGCGCGGGCGAACTCGAAGAACATCGAGTCGCTTGCCGAGCGTTCCGACCAGATCGGCGCCATCGTGGCGACAATCGAGGATATCGCCGATCAGACCAACCTCCTCGCCCTCAATGCCGCCATCGAAGCGGCGCGGGCCGGCGAGCAGGGTAGGGGCTTCGCCGTCGTGGCCGACGAGGTGCGCGCGCTTGCCGAGCGGACCACCCGCGCCACCAAGGAGATCGGCGACATGATCAAGGCGATACAGAACGAGACCAAGACCGCCATCGTGCTCATGGAAAACGGCGTGCGCGGCGCCGAGCAGGAAGCAACGGCGGCGGCCCAGCTCGAGGCGTCGCTGCAGATGATCCTCGCCCAGGTGGACGCCGTGAGCACCCAGGTGAGCCACATCGCCACCGCGGCAGAGGAGCAGATGGCGACCACCGGGGAGATCTCGAGCAACATCCAGCAGATCACCACAGTAGTGAACGAGACCTCGCGGGGCGCGCAGGAATCGGTTTCCGCGGCTTCCGGCCTGGCGCAGCAGGCGGAGGAACTGCTCGGCCTGATGCGGCAGTTCCGCACCTGAGGCACCTGCAGCGGGCCTTCGCATCAAGGGAAAACTCGAAACGAAAAGGGCCGCGTGAGCGGCCCTCTTTGCATCTTTTGTCTCCTACCTTTTCTCAGCTCACCTGCACCTCGATGCGCCGCGGCTTCGCGATCTCGGCCTTCGGTATGCGCAGGGTCAGGATGCCATTAACGAAATCGGCCTTCGCCTTGCCGTGGTCGAGGGTTTCCGGGATGGTGAACTGCCGGAAGTAGCTGCCCAGCTCGAACTCGCGGTAGGCCGGGGTCCCTGGCATGGAGGCTTCCGCGGGTGCGCTGATGGTGAGCACCCCTTTCTCCACGTTCACGTCGATGCTGTCCTTCGCCGCACCGGGGAGGTCGGCGGTGACGAAAAGGCCTTCCTCCGTTTCGATGATGTTGACTGCGGGGCGTATGAACCTCTCGTTGGACCTCGTCTCCTCACGGGGCTGTACGTTCATTGCGTCGTTTCTTTCCGTCAAGCTGTTGGGTGCCATAGTCATGACCTCCTTCGTCATTGATTTATCGTTACGATAGCTTGATCTCGATTTTCTTTGGTTTCGCGTGTTCCGCCTTGGCCATGGTGACGGTCATGATGCCGTCCTTGCACTGAGCGGTGATCCTGTTCGGGTCGATGTCGACCGGGAGCTCGAGCGTGCGGCTGAACTTGCCGGAGCCTAGCTCGGTGCGGTGGATGATCCCCTTCACTTCCGCGAAGGGCTGGCGCTCGCCGCTGATGGTCAACGTGTTCCTGAGCACGGAGAGATCGACGTCTTTCGGGTCGACGCCCGGGATCAACGCCTGCACGTACACGCTCCCCTCATCCTCGCTGAAATTCACCATAGGGAAGCGACGGGCGGTCGTCGGGGAAAGGAACGTCGGTCCAAACGGCCGGCTGAAGCCTACGCCACGGAACGCTTCGTCAATCTCTCTCCTAAGGTTGTCCAGCTCTCTGAAAACATCCCAACTTGCCATGTGGAATACCTCCTTTCGTGATCGGTGTGATCCGTTTCTGCGCCTAAAATAATCATCAATTTTGCGGTGTCAAGGGGGTGCCCGGCACGGAAAATGACGCTCGTCCGGCTGCTTGCGGAGGGGCGCGCCCATGCGGGGTGCGGTATACTCACCGCATCAAGCCAAAGGGGGTGGCACATGCACTCGGTGGGTAACGCGGAATTACTGAAACTGCACAAGATCGCTTTTCTGTGTTCACGGCGCTTTCCCCGGGAGGCGGCGGAGAGGGCTTATCGGTGGGCGGACGAGCAGCGCGAGGCGGGGACCTGCGTAATCTCGGGGTATCACTCCCCGGTGGAGAAGGAGGTGCTCTGCAGGCTGTTGCAGGGCGCCCAGCCCGTCATCATCGCGATGGCGCGGGGGCTTAACAGGCTGGCCCCGGAATGGGAGGGGGCGATCGACGCCGGACGCCTGCTGGTCATCTCCCGCTACGCGCAGAGCGTCAGCCATTCCTGCGAGTCGAAATGCTATCAGCGCAACCTGTTGATGGCTGACCTGGCCGACTCTATTGTCATAGCGCATGTCGCGTCCGGCGGGAGCCTGGAGCGGCTGTGTATGGATTATCCCGACAAGATCGTCCTGCTCTAGCAGCGCACCCTCTGAGAATTCTAAAAATAAAAATATTGACAACTCTGACTCCCTCCTTTATAAACGAATTCAATTTTCAAAACCAACGCATGATCCCACCCGAGCATCGCATCAAATAACCGATTTACAGTCAGGTTTTGCCTGTAGCTGAGCGGTCGTGATGGAAGACGTTCCAGCTCTGTGAGCTTTTGCGTCTTCAATGAAAGTGGATGTCATTGTATTTGAATGCCGGGAGGGAAGCCTCCTTTAAACCGAGGCGGTAGTGACGCAGAAAAAACAGAAGGTGAAAGAGCAGTTCCACCTTTTTCTCACCAAGAAAAGGCTCAAGGCGACCCTGCAACGCAACCTGATCTTGGATGCGTTCGTGGACCTTGATCGCCCCACTCATATGGACGAGCTGTACCTTATCTTGCGCAGCAAGCACTCCCACATAGGGCATGCGACCGTTTACCGGGCGCTGCGGCTCTTCGCCGCCGCGGGGATCGCCCGGGAATTCAGCCTGGGCGACGGGCTCACCCGCTACGAACTCGCGGGGCACGGCAAACGGCATGACTACCTGGTCTGCAGCGACTGCGGCACTGTCACCGAATTCGACAACAGCTCCATCGAGGAGCGTCAGTTGGCGGTCGCCCGCAGCATGGGCTTTACGGTGGAGGCGCTGAAGATCGAACTGCGCGGTGTGTGCAGCCGCTGCCTGACACAGTCGGGCTGAAAGTCCGGCCATACGGTCATAGCATAACCGTCATCCCTGTTTCACCGCACATATGCAGTGTCACGGTCTCTTCTTTTGGAAGACCGTGACAGTGATAAAGGGACAACTGTTTTTTTATTTCACTAATGAAATTGGCATTCAGTTTTAGAAACTGTGTCCGATAACTGAAAAATGGCATACGTCACAAGCTGATCCAGTAATTATCGTGCTTGCTCTATGTTTGATGCAGCAGCGTGAGTAACAAAGAGAAAGAGGAGGGAATCTATGTTTCAGATGAAGAAGATGAGTGTCGCCGCCGCGTTCCTTTTGGGGAACCTGTTCCTAAGCTCCGGGGCTGCCTTCGCCCTGCACCCGGACCTCGTCGTTCCGGAAAAGGTGGAGTGCAAACATAAGGCATGCCAGGAGATCCTGCGTCTCGGGAACAAGTACCAGGTCGAGGGTCTCTTCTCCAAGGAGTTCCAGGAGGGGAAGGCGGAATGCAGCCGCATGGATGTGGCGCTCGCTGTGCATCTTCTGACTGAGAAAATGGCGGAGAAGGTGCTGAAGGAAGGGAACCAGGCGGTGGACAAGGAGGACCTGGTGCTGCTTAGTGACCTCAAGGAAGAGCTGCGCGCCGAGATGCTGCTGGTCAACACGAGAACCTTCCAGAACCGCCACGAGGATCTCGGCACCAAGTTCACCGCCCTCACCAGGAACATAGCCCTTTCCGGCGGCATGGTCGGTGTGCTGCAGGGCTCCATCGGCAACAGGCCCAAGGACAGCACCGATGTCGTGGGGCGTGCCGACCTCGTCTTCAACTTCAAGGTGGGGGACAACACGATCGCCGTGATCGACGTGGAAGCCACCGGCGGCGACGGCATCGATGCCAAGGTCCCCTCCTTCTCGGGGCTGAACGGCGTTGCCGGTTCCACCGGAGACCGGGTCCGCTTCCGCGAGGCCTGGATCGAGCACTCCGCGCTGAACGACCACCTGCTGCTGACCGCCGGTAAGGTGGACCTCTCCAACTATTTCGACTCGAACGCGGTGGCCAACGACGAGAACAGCCAGTTCCTCTCTCCCGCCTTCGTCCACTCCGCCGTGCTACCGTTCCCGGCCAATGGCCCCGGCGCGAGAATCCTGGCGAAGCTCGCCGAGCCGCTCACCCTCGGGATAGGCTACGGCAGCGGAGACGCAGACAGTGCGGACAACTCAGACAGCGCCAACATCTTCGACCACGGCTTCGGCATTGCCGAGCTTTCCTACAAGCACAAGGTGGGGGAGCTCGAGGGGAACTACCGCGTCTATGCCGCAGTGGACGGCGCCGAGCCGGACGGTGCAAGCAAGCTGACCAAAAAGAACGCCTACAGCTTCGGCGTGAGCTTCGATCAGCAGGTTACCGACAAGCTGACCCTGTTCGCCCGCTACGGCGAGCGTGACCGGGACGTCTACGCCGTCAACCAGACATGGAGCGTGGGTGGACAGTACCAGGGGGCGATTCCCGGACGCAAGGACGACATACTCGGCTTCGCCTACGGACAGGTGAAGGGGGCAAGAGCGGTGGCGGACACCCAGGAAAGGCTCGCCGAGCTTTACTACAACTACAAGGTGAGCGAGCAGATCCAGATCTCGCCGGTGGTGCAGTACCTGGCGAACCCTGCGGGGATCAGGGCAAACGACGATGTGGTGGCGCTGGCCCTTCGCACGAAGATCAGCTTCTAAAAGAGACCGGTTACCGGCTCAAGCATAAAGGAAAAGGAGCAGTCATGATTCCACTGGGACTTTTGAGCGCAGGAGAAAACGGCGAGATCGTCGAGATCATGCTCGGCAAGGGAGAAGGCGTGAGCGGCGCCGGGCAGGATAAGACCTCGGTCCGCGTGGAGGAAATGGGGCTGCGCATAGGCAAGAACGTGGAAATGCTGACCAACGGGGGCAACACCATCCTGCTCAGGGTGGACGAGGCGCGGATCGCCCTGGCCCGCCGCATGGCGATGAAAATCATGGTGAGGAGATAATGCGATGAATCTGGCAAAGCTTAAGCCGGGACAGAAGGGGAGAATCACCTCGATCGGGTCGATAGGCCCCCTGAAGCGGCGGCTCATGGACATGGGCGTGTTGGTCGGGGAAGACGTGAAGGTACTGAAGGTCGCCCCCATGGGGGACCCTATCGAGGTCAGCATCAAGAGCTACAACCTTTCCCTCAGGAAAAAAGAGGCGGAAGGGATCGCGGTGGAGGTGGCAGGGTGAGTACGCAGCTCAAGTACAAGGAAGAAGAGGAAACGGCAGGCAGCGCCCCGGCGACGGCACGTACCATCACGGTGGCGGTGGCCGGAAACCCCAACTCCGGGAAGTCAACCCTCATCAACGCCATAGCGGGGACAAGGCTTCACGTCGGCAACTGGGCGGGCGTGACCGTCGAGAAAAAGGAGGCACTCTTCGAGTTCGGCGGCAGGAAGATCCGTCTCGTCGACCTCCCCGGCACCTATTCGCTCTCTCCCTACTCCCAGGAGGAGATCGTCGCACGGGATTACCTGGTGCACGAGCGTCCCGACCTGATCGTGAACGTGGTTGACGCCACCAACCTGGAGCGCAACCTCTACCTCACCGTGCAGATCATGGAACTCGGCATCCCGGTGGTGATGGCGCTCAACATCTACGACGAGGCGCAGGAAAAGGGGTACCGGATCGACGTAAAGGGGATCGAGGAGATGCTAGGGATCGCCGTGGTTCCCACCTCTGCCACCAAGAAGACCGGCCTGGACGAGCTCCTCAGCAGGGCGCTTGCCGTGGCGGACTCCCCGACCGGCAGCGCACCGAGAAAGCTCAATTACGGCGAGGACGTCGAGACCGCCGTCGATTACGTCGCCGAGGCGCTCGAGCGGAACTACCCATCTCTTCTGGAGCGTTACCCGAAGCGCTGGCTCCTTTTGAAGATCATGGAGCAGGACAGCCAGGTGCTGGAAAAGGTGAACCTTGCCGACCAGGGCTTCCTGGACGAGGCGCTGCACCACTTAAAGCGCGCCCACGGCGAGGACATCGAGTCCATCATGGCCGACGTCCGCTACTCGCTCGCCTCCGGGCTCACGCGGGAGATCCTGGAGAAACCGGAGCTGCGCCAGACCGAACTCACCGAGAAGATCGACCGCATCGTGCTGAACCGCTTCCTCGGCATCCCGATCTTCATGCTCGCCATGTGGCTGTTGTTCAAGCTCACCTTCGACCTCTCCGCCCCCTATGGGGACTGGCTCCGCGCGATGACGGAGGGGCCCTTCAAGCGCTGGGCCTCCGCCATCCTCACGCCGCTGGGCGCGCCGGACTGGACCGTGTCGCTCGTGAACGACGGCGTCATCGCCGGGGTCGGCTCCGTCATCGTCTTCGTGCCGGTGATCTTCGCGATGATGTTCTTCATCACCTTCCTGGAAGGAAGCGGCTACATGGCGCGCGCCGCCTTCGTGATGGACCGCACCATGCACTCCATCGGCCTGCACGGCAAGTCCTTCATCCCGATGCTGCTCGGGTTCGGGTGCAACGTGCCGGGGATCTACGCGACGCGCACCCTGGAGAACCCGAAGGACAAGGTGCTGACCGCGCTTCTCGTGCCGCTCATGTCCTGCGGGGCGCGCCTGCCGGTGTACGTGCTCTTCGTCGGGATCTTCTTCCCGAACAACTCGGGCACGGTGATCTGGTCCCTGTATATCATAGGGATCCTGCTCGCCGTGTTCATGGGGCTCATCTTCAAGAGGACCCTGTTTCGCGGCGAGGCGCCCATGTTCATCATGGAGCTCCCCCCGTACCGCATGCCGTCCTTCAGCAGCCTGTGCGTACACACCTGGGAGAAGGGGAAACACTTCCTTTTCAAGGCCGGTACCTACATATTCGCCGTCTCGGTCCTCGTCTGGTTCCTTTTGAACCTCCCCTGGGGGGTCGAGCACAAGCGCGACTCCTACCTCGGGCAGGCGGGTGCGGCGGTGGCTCCCATCTTCCAGCCGGTCGGCTTCGGCACCTGGGAGGCGGCGTCCTCCCTCATCACCGGCGTCATCGCGAAGGAGATCGTCGTCGGTACCATGGGCGAGATCTACGCGCCCAAGCACGGCGAGGAAAAGAAGGAGATCCCCACTCTGAAGGAGGATCTCAAGGAGATAGTTACCTCCTTCGGGGAGGCTTCGGTTAAGGCAATGAAGACGCTTCTCTATCTCCCGCAGCCGGAAGAGAAGGAGGAGGATCAAGGTGGGTTGAAGCTCGCCATCGGCGGGGCCTTCACGCCGCTCACCGCCTATGCCTTCATGGTGTTCGTTCTCCTCTACATGCCGTGCGTGGTAGCCATCGCGGCGATGCGGCAGGAGTTCGGTACCTGGAAATGGGCTGCGGTGGGGCTTTTATACCAAACGGCGCTCGCCTGGGGTGCGGCGCTCATCGTCTACCAGGGGGGACGTCTCCTGGGATTGGGAGGTTGATATGGGAGTTGCCGACGTTGTCATCGCGGCCGTCATCGTGGCCGGGGCATGCTACATCCTTTACGCGACGCTTTGGAAGAAGAAGGGGTGCTGCGGTTGCGAGGGTGGAAGCTGCTGCAAGAAATGATCAGGTGAAAAGGCTACGGGCCGGAGGGGTTTCCCTTCGGCCCGTGCTGTTTCGGGTGGCTGCTGCGGGATTAGGCGTAGGTGGAAAAGCCTTCCTGCGGGTTCACCGTCGCCGCCTGCTGGGCGAGTATGTTGGCCATCTGCATCTGTGCTGCGGCTGCGTTTTTGACCAGTTCCATGGAAATTGACTGCTGCATGAGTGATGCGGCGCCTGCTACCTGGGCGGCTGCTATGGTACTGACATCCATGATTCTTACCTCCTGCCTCGTCTACCTCGGCCGTTGCAACACTTATCGGCCCGGCATGCCGAAACTTTAGGGGAACATGGTCCTCCGTGGCTCTCCGCGTCCCTCTCCCCCCTTGCTATTCCTTCAACGTGGTATCGACGCGGATTTCGCCGGTCAGGGTGCGGTGCACCGGGCACTTCTCCGCGATCTCCAGGAGCTTTTGCCGCTGATCCTGGTCCAGGTCGCCGATGAGCTCGAGCTCGCGGGTGAACTTGTCGATGCGCGCGTCCTGCGATTCGCAGTCGCGGCAGTCCTCGGCGTGGATCTTGTGATGGGACAGGCGCACAGTGGCGTAAGTGAGCGGCCACCCCTTGCGCCGGGCGTACATTTGCACCGTCATGGTGGTGCACGCCCCGAGGGCGGACATGAGGAATTCGTACGGGGACGGTCCCTCGTTGGTGCCGCCGTAACTCACCGGTTCGTCCGCCACCAGGCTGAACCCGTTGGCGGAGAGCTCGGTGCGGAACCCTTCTTCACCGGTGCGGGCGGTTACCCGGTTGTCGGCGGCCTGGAATTCGGGCTGGGCCAAGGGGGCCTTGTCGACGACGTCTAGATAGCGCGCGGCCCAACTGGCGATGACCTCGCCCGCGTACCGCGAGTCCGCGGCGTCGGACAAAAGATGGTCGGCCTCGCCGAGGGAGATGAAGCTCTTCGGGTGTCGCGCGGCCTGGAAGATCTGCGTGGCGTTTTCAATCTGCACGATGCTGTCGGCAGGCGAGTGCATGACGAGGAGCGCTCCCTGGAGCTGGGCCAGCGTTTCCGCCGGGCGTTGCGTCTCCAGGTCTTCCAGGAGCTCCTTCCTGATGGTGAAGTAGTTCTCGCCAAGGTGCACGGTTGCCTCGCCATGGCGCTCGATCTGGTGGGCCGAGTCTCCGAGCAGCCTGCGCAGATGGGCCGGGTTGTAAGGGGCGGCGATGGTGACGATAGCGACCGCCGAAGGTATCTCCGCTGCTGCAACAAGAACGGCGGAGCCTCCCAGGGAGTGCCCCACCAGAAGGCTCGGTGCCTGGTACTCGCGCTCCAGGAACTGCGCCGCCGCGACCAGGTCGCTCACCTGCGTTGTGAACGTGGTGCTGGAAAAATCGCCCTCGCTCTCCCCAAGGCCGGTGAAGTCGAAACGTAGCACGGCGATGCGCCGGCTGCTCATGGCGCGGCTTATGTTCACTGCCGCTTTTATGTTCTTTGAGCAGGTGAAGCAGTGGGCGAATATGGCATATGCGACAGGCGGCTCCCCATCCGGCAGTTCCAGACGCGCGGCAAGCTGTAGTCCGCTGCTGTTGGTAAAAGTAACCTTCCTGGTATCCATGCTGAACTCCTTTCGTTGGTTGTGACCCATAGGTAACAATCATAGTATCCGCCGGTGACACGTCAACAAATGCGATCCGCTGTGAAGGCATTTGGCCGCGGTGTCTGCTTGAGTGTTTACAAATACAGATAAAGGAATTTAAATCACAAATGCTTGTGCTTTACCTCTTTTCTCTTTCCGGTGAATAGGATATATAACAGGTTCTTGTAGGAATATTATGAAATGCAATGCCATCCTGGGAGTTATAGATGTTTGCCATGTGGTCCATCAAGAAGCGTGTTGTAGTATCCGTCCTCACTCTCTGTCTCGCCAGTATCACCATCCTCGGAATCTTCGCCTACCAATATCAGATGCACCAGATGCGTGAGGGGCTAAAAGATGAGGCCAGCAACAACGGCCGCCTCTTTGAAGCGATCCTCAAGGGGGACGCCGAGGGGCTTGCAAGGGCCCATACGGGACTGGACCGGCTTGACATCCTGCTCGCCCCGTTCGCCGCGGGCAAGAAGGACGCACTGCTCGCCGTCGCGAAGCCCATCTTCGGCGAGATCAAGCAGAACAACAACATAACGCACATGTACTTCATACAGCCCGACGGCAAGGTGCTTTTGCGGGCGCACAAGCCCGAACAGGACGGTGACATCCTGAAGCGAGAGACCTTTCTGAAGGCGCAGGCGACCAAGCAGATGGCGTGGGGCTTGGAGATGGGCAAAAACTTCTTCTCCTTGCGCTGCGTGAAACCCGTCTCCTACCAGGGGAGGGCGCTTGGTTACATGGAGGTCGCAGAAGAGATCGACCACGTCTTCCAGCAGATGAAGCAGATCACCGGGAAAGAGATGAGCCTCTTTCTCACCAACGATTTCCTGAAGAGCAAGGGGACCGACGTCAAGACCGAGCAGGCAGGGAACTTCCGCATCCTTTACCCGACGCAGAAGGCGGTGGCCTTGGGGCTCGCCGCAGGGCTCGCCTCAGAAATGAACCAGGCACTCAAGGAACCGCAGCTCGCCATCGTTTCCTTCAAGGGGGGCAAGTACCTGGTAGGCATCGGGCCGGTCAAGGACGCGTCCGGTGAAACTGTGGGGGTTCTCTTCTCCCACAAGGAGATCGGGCCCCTGTTCGCCACCATGTGGAAAGGGGTGGCGGCCCAGATGGGCATCTTCATCGCCATCCTCCTGGCCGGTGTCACCTTGCTTTACCTGTCGCTCAAGCCGAGCCTCGCTCTCTTCGAGACCCTCAAGAAGCACATCGTTTCCGTCACTACGGACTGGGATCTCAACAAGCGCCTTCAGGTGGACACCCGGGATGAGATCGGCGAGCTTGCCGCAGACTTCAATACCATGACCGAGAAGCTTGCGCTTATGGTGCGGCAGGTGAACGTCTCCAGCGACGAGCTTGGATCCGTCTCCGGAAACCTGGTGCAGGTCTCCAGCACGGTCATGGGAGCGGCAGAGCAGCAGTCTTCCTCGGTGCACGAGGCCTCGAGCGCCATGACCCAGATTACCGGCTCTATCAAGGGGGTGGCGAAGGCCGTCGAGGGGCTGTCCCAGTCGGCCTCGGAGAGCTCATCGTCGATCCTCGAGATGGCCTCGAGTGTCGAGGAAGTGGCCCTGAACGCCGAGGCGCTCGCCCACCAGGTGGACGAGGTGGGTTCGGCCATCATCGAAATGGCTGCTTCCATAAAGCAGGTTGGGAGAAACGCGGATCTCCTGCTCCAAGAGGCGAGCATCAACTCCTCCTCCATCGTCGAGATGGACAGCACCATCAAAGAGGTGGAGAAGAACGCACTGAACACGGTGAAGATCTCCGAGTCGGTGAAGCAGGACGCCGAGTTCGGCAAGGGAGCGGTGGAATCGACCATTCTGGGCATCAACGCGATCAGGCAATCATCGCGCATCACCTCCGAGGTGATAGCGAACCTCTCCCAGCGCGCAGGCGACATCGGGGCGATCCTCTCCGTCATCGACGACGTCGCGGAGCAGACCAACCTTCTGGCGCTGAACGCAGCTATTATCGCTGCCCAGGCCGGGGAGCACGGCAAGGGCTTTGCGGTCGTGGCAGGGGAGATCAAGCAACTCGCCGAACGGACCAGCGCCTCGACCCGTAAGATAGCCGACGTCGTGAACGGGGTTCTCTCGGAGACCGACCGCGCGGTGGTCGCGATTTCACAGGCGGAACAGAACATCGCCCAAGGGGAAGAGCTGTCCAGGAAATCCGGCGAGGCGCTCGAGAAGATCGTGAGCGGGGTGCAGATGGCGACCGAGCAGGTGAACGGCATCGCCCGCGCCACCGCCGAGCAGGCGCGCGGCAGCATGATGATCCGGGACACGACGGAAAAGGTTACCACCATGGTGCGTCAGATCGCCACCGCCACGCGCGAGCAGGGAGAGGGAAGCAGTCTGGTTCTTTCCGCGGTGGAGAAGATGAGGACCCTGACCGAACAGGTGAAGAATTCGACGCGCGAACAGAGCAACGTGGGGAACTTCATCGCGAATTCAACGGAGAACATCACCGGCATGATCCGCCACATCCAGAAGGCTTGCGACGAGCAGAGCAGGGGGGCGGACTTGGTGCTGCCCGCAGTGGAGAACATCAAGAGCGCCACCGAGAGCAACCTCGGGGCGGTCAAGGTGCTGGGCGAGAGCATGTCGGCGCTGGCGGCCCAGATCGAGGTCCTGCAACAGGAGATCGACCGCTTCGACGTTTCATCCTCTTAAGGTGGTTCATCCGGAACCTGGGATCCTGGTGCGTGTTCCCACGAAGCGCCGCAGGTGACCTCGCGCTCCCCCCTTTGCGAAGGGGGGGACGGGGGGGATTTGCTTTTGTTCCCGGTACTCACCAGGGATCTCGCCTATGATCACGCTGCGTGTATGATGGACTCTTCAGTTGGTGTTTGTTTGGAATGACAAGGCTAAATCCCCCCTAGCCCCCCTTCGCAAAGGGGGGGACCTGATGCCATGAGCATTCTTCGAAACTCACACACACATGCTTCCCCGGTATTTCCTGAAGAACCTTAACGGTGAACGCCCCCTCGCGGGGCGTGTCCCTCTTGCACACTGCAGAAGACCCTTTGCACACTGCGGAAGACCTCTTGCACACTGCGGAAGACCTCTTGCACACTGCGGAAGACCCCTTGCACACTGCGGAAGACCTCTTGCACACTGCGGAAGACCCCTTGCACACTGCGGAAGACCTCTTGCACACTGTGGAAGACCCCTTGCACACTGCGGAAGACCCCTTGCACACTGCGGAAGACCCCTTGCACACTGCGGAAGACCCCTTGCGCACTGCGGGAGACCCCTTGCGCACTGCGGAAGACCTCTTGCGCACTGCGCGAGACCCTTTCAGCACTGCAGCCACTCTTTCATAGGCTTGCCCCTCTCGTCTGCCGCTGCTTTTTCCAAAGCGAAAAGTTCCCGCCCCTCTTGCCTGCACCTCCCGGAAAACCGGGTATAATTCCTGTCGTTGTTTTTCCTATGGCTCCCTCGTGGCTAGAAAGGGCGGCAGTCCGTATGACCCAAAACAATGACACCTTCACCGTCATGACCTACAACGTGCACCGGCTGACCGGCAATGATCGCCACACTTCAGCCGCGCGTATCGCACAGGTCATCGAAATGTACCAGCCCGACATAGTCGCTCTTCAGGAACTCCCCGGGGCGCGTTTCCGCCCTGAAATCGGTGGTGCTTGCCAGGATTTGGCGCACGAATTGGCGCTGGTGGTAAGAAGGGACGTCCACTACAACCTTGAGCGTGAGCGCTGGGGTAACGTGGTCTTCAGCCGGTTTCCCATGCGGCTGGTTCGGGCGGGGGGGCTGCACCCGGAGAACCGGTACCGGACCATGGTGCCGCGGGGCGCGATGTGGGTGGAGATCGACGTCAACGGGCAGAAGCTGCAGTTGGTGAACACCCACCTCGGGCTCACCCCGCAGGAGCGCAGCTACCAGGCGAAGGTGCTTACCGGGGCGGACTGGCTCGCCCATCCCGATTGCCGTCCGCCGGTGGTCTTGTGCGGCGACTTCAACGCCATGCCGAGCTGGAGCATCCACAAGCGCCTCAGGAACGCGCTGCAGGATGAGCAGGAGCGGCTGAAGTTTGGGCACACCCAGTTCACTTTCCCGAGCAACATGCCCATCGTCAGGTTCGACCACATCTTCATCTCGCCGGACCTGAGCGTGGAAAACGAACTGATCCCTCGCACCAAGCTGACTGCAGTCGCTTCAGACCACCTGCCCCTGATTGTGACGCTTCGCTTTGGCGCCAATGGGAAAAACGGCGGTGGGAGATAATTGCGTCGAGGGGGGCAAAAGACCTAAAGTCGGAACCGTGATCGACCGATGAGGAGTAAGAATAGGAACAACGTCGAACACTGGGAATGGAGAGGTGCCATGAGCGAATACACCGAGATGCCGGAAGATATGGAAGTACAGGAAATGATCATCGATCGGGTCCTGCAGAACACGGGGGCTTTGCTGGAAATCTGCCTGGTCAAACACGGCAAACAGTATGAAGCGGCCATTTTCGTAGACAAGAAGTACAAACCGGGCCCCCCGCTGCCCCGTCCGCTGGAGTCCCCCTCCGGCCAGGCCACCCACTGGATGGGGGTCCGTCCCAAGGTTGGGCTCTCGCAGGAGGAGACCGAGAAAATCATCTACGAGGTCCAGGGTGTGAACGCTCTGCACCGCATCACGATGAAGGATACCTGGGGAAGTCTGCTGGACGCCGTCTAGTCAGGCATCGAATCCCCAACTGACGTGAAAAGGGCCGCTCCCGTGAGGGAAGCGGCCCTTTTTGTGTTTCCTGATGGACGGCTGGGTGAGGGGGGGGACAGTTACATCTCTACCCGGGTCAGGACGCCCTGCAGTTTGCTTGCGGGAAGCTGGTTGAACTGCACGAAGTTCGGGCTCAGCTTCTTGATGGCGTTGAAGATCTTCCAGATCGGGTTGGGGGTCGTGATGTCCTCCACACCGTAGAAGATGACCTTTTCATTGATGTTGTTCTTCTTGAGCAGCGCCTCGATGTCGATCACCTCCATATAACCCGCGAAGATCTCGAAGGAATCAAGACCGCTGCCGCGTTTTTCGGTCAGCTTGTGGGAAACTCCGAACGGCTCATCGGTCCTGATGATGGAGATGAAGACGTTGCGCTCGTAGATGATGTTGCTCCGGATGATGCAGTGCACTACGTATGGGGGGACCACCGCCCACTCACGGGTGAAAAAGAGCCCGGTGCCGGGGATGGTGCGCCCCTTGGAGAAGATCTGCTCGTAGGAGAGGAGGAAGGTCTCCACGTCCAGCGGCTTGAGCGCCTTGTAAAGCGCCCGCTGTCCCTTGGTCCAGATCAGAATGGTCACGAAGGGAACCGAGGCGAGGATGAGGGACCAGTAACCGCCGTGGGGCAACTTGTTCAGGTTCGCGATCAGGAAGACGGCGTCGATGAGGGTGACCGCAAGGGCGATGGGCGCCTTCCACTTCTTGGTGGTGTTGGCGAAGATCCAGGTCATCATGATGCCGGTGATGGTCATGGTCCCGGTGACGGCAAGGCCGTATGCGGCTGCCAAGTTCTCCGACTTGCCGAACAGCAGCATGATGAAGATGACCAGCACCATGAGCGACCAGTTCACCGAGCTGATGTAGATCTGTGACTTGAGATGGCTCGAGGTGTAATCGACCTTCATGAGCGGCATGATGCGCGTGGTGATTCCCTGATAAACGATCGAGAACACCCCGCTGATGAGGGCCTGTGACGCGATGACGGTCGCGAGGATGGTGAGGATCAGGAACGGGATGTAGAGGAACTGCGATTCCCCCTGCACCATCCCGAAAAGGGTGTTCTTCTCATGCGGGTGCTCCAGCAGGAACGCGCCCTGGCCAAGGTAGTTGATCACCAATGCCACGAAGACGAAGTACCAGGCCCTGACGATCGGCTTTCTGCCCAGATGTCCCATGTCGGCGTAAAGAGCTTCACCGCCGGTGGCACACAGGATGACTTCCGAGAGGACGAAGAAACCTGAGAGGCCGTTGTCCAGGAAGAACTTTATGGCATACCAGGGGGAGATCGCCTTGACGACCTCCGGGTGCCCGGCGATGGCGATGAGACCTGTTATGGTGAGTGATGCGAACCAGAGCACCATGAGCGGACCGAACGCACCCGCCACCTTGTCCGTTCCCAGTGATTGGAAGATGAAAAGGGTGATGGCAATGACCGCGGCGATGAAGATCAGGACGCCCTGCGACAGGCCGGAGAACGTCGGGATCAGCACGAGACCTTCAACTGCGGAGAGTATCGAGATGGCCGGGGTGATGACGCCGTCGCCCAGGAGCAGCGAAACGCCGATGAAGGAGAGCAGGCCGATGAAGCCCATGGCTCGCCCCCCCCTGAGCAGACGGACCAGGATCTCCTTCAAAACGATGGTGCCGCCTTCCCCCTTTCTCCCGAGGCTCATGGCAAGCCAGGCGTACTCGACGGTGACCAGGATGATCAGGGTCCAGACGATAAGAGACAGGATGCCGAAGATGTTCTCAGGCTTCGGAGGGGTGATGGCGAAGATGACGGTGAGGGTATAGATGGGGCTCGTGCCGATGTCGCCAAAGACGAGGCCCATCGATTTGACTATCCCGCCCCAGTATGATTGTTCGTGCTTTTGCATGGAGAGGCCTCCAGTTATTCTAGCGGCGCAACTTATAGCACCGCTCTCAGCCTGACACAAGAAAAACCGAAAAAATTGCCGTTGTATCTACACGTCTAGGAGTGTCCCACTCGCCCCCATGTGTGTAGAACACATTTTCTTTGAGCGGGTTCGGAGCGGTCGGCCCCCTGGGCTGGATGAAACGCTGGACATCGCCGGATAAAGAGTGCGCAGCGCTGTCTAAACAGCGGAAATCCCTGTTTGCGCTTGACATTACTCGTTATAGCTTGTAGCTTAAGTCGTTTCTCTCATGGCTTAATCAGACAGCTTGGAGGCCGTTTACATGGATTACAAGGATACTCTCAATCTCCCCAGTACCAATTTCCCTATGAAGGGCAATCTTCCCCAGCGCGAGCCCGAGATGCTCAAGCACTGGAACGAGATCGACATAAACCAGAAGATCGAAGAGGCGGGAGCGAACCGCCCGCGTTACATTCTGCACGACGGTCCTCCGTACGCCAACGGTCACATTCATATCGGCCACGCGCTGAACAAGATTCTCAAGGACATCGTCCTCAAGAGCAAGCGTATGGAAGGCTTCGCCGCTCCTTACGTGCCGGGGTGGGATTGCCACGGCCTCCCCATCGAGTTGCAGGTCGAGAAGAACCTGGGCTCGAAGAAGCACGAGATCTCCAAGCTCGAGATGCGCAAGCTCTGCCGCGAGTACGCCGCCAAGTTCGTCGGCATCCAGCGCGAGGAGTTCGAGCGGCTCGGGATCTTCGGCGACTGGGACGAGCCCTACCTGACCATGAACGCGAGCTACGAAGGGGCAACCGCCCGCGAACTGGCGCGCTTCGCCGAGAACGGCGGTCTCTACAAGGGGAAGAAGCCGGTACACTGGTGTTCCTCCTGCGGCACGGCACTCGCCGAGGCAGAGGTCGAGTACGCCGACCACAAGTCCCCCTCCGTGTTCGTCAAGTTCGCCTTAAAGGAAGACCTGGGGAACGCGGTGCCCGCGCTTTCCGGCAAAAAGGCCTCCATGGTGATCTGGACCACCACCCCCTGGACCCTTCCCGCGAACCTCGCCATCGCGCTGCACCCGGAACTCGACTACGTGGCGCTTGCGCTTAACAGCGGTGACGTGGTCATCGTGGCCGACGGCCTGAAGGAGAGCTTCCTGAAGGAGATCGGCGCGGAAGGCGAGGTGCTGGCCAAGTTCCCCTCCAAGATCCTGGAGAAAAAGCTGGCCCGCCACCCGTTCTACGACCAGGACTCCATCATCCTGCTGGGTGAGCACGTTACTCTCGAAGCCGGTACCGGCTGCGTCCACACCGCGCCGGGCCACGGCCAGGAAGACTACGAACTCGGCCTGCAGGCGGGGCTCGACATCTACAACCCGGTCGACAACCGCGGCCGTTTCTACGAGAACATAGAGTTCTTCGCTGGCCAGTTTGTCTTCGACGCCAACAAGAACGTGATCGAGAAGCTGATCGAGGTCGGCGCGCTCCTGGGCTCCAAGGAGATTTCCCACTCCTACCCGCACTGCTGGCGCTGCAAGAAGCCGGTCATCTTCCGCGCTACCGAGCAGTGGTTCATCTCCATGGAGAAGAACGATCTGCGCGGCAAGGCGCTCTCCGAGATCAACAACGTGAACTGGATCCCGAAATGGGGCCGTGAGCGTATCTACGGCATGATCGAGAACCGTCCCGACTGGTGCGTTTCCCGCCAGCGCTCCTGGGGCGTCCCCATCGCCGCCTTCTACTGCAAGAGCTGCGGCAACGTGATGGCCGACGGCAAGGTCATGCACCACGTGGCGGACCTCTTCGCCGAGCACACCTCCGACATCTGGTACGACTGGGATGCCGCGAAATTCCTGCCGGAAGGGACCACCTGCCCCTCCTGCGGCAAGGACGAGTTCGAGAAGGAAGGCGATATCCTCGACGTCTGGTTCGACTCCGGCACCTCGCACGCCGCCGTCCTTGAGCTGCGCGAGAACCTGGGCTCCCCGGCCGACATGTACCTTGAAGGTAGCGACCAGCACCGCGGCTGGTTCCACTCCTCGCTGCTTGCGAGCGTCGGCACCCGCGGCCGCGCCCCCTACAAGAACGTACTCACCCACGGCTTCGTCATGGACGGCGCCGGTCGCAAGATGAGCAAGTCGGTGGGCAACGTCGTCGCCCCCGAGGACGTCATCAAGAAGTTCGGCGGCGACGTGCTCCGCCTCTGGGTGGCGGCACAGGACTACCGCGACGACCTGCGCATCTCCCAGGAGATCCTGACCCGTCTCTCCGAGAGCTACCGCCGCATCAGGAACACCTGCCGCTACATCCTGGGCAGCATCAACGACTTCAACCCGGAAACGGATTGCGTGGCGTACGTCGACATGCCGGAGCTCGATCGTTGGGCCATGCACCAGTTGGAGCTTCTGAAGGAGAAGGTGCTCGCCTCCTACAACGACAGCGAGTTCCACATCCTCTACCACGCGGTGAACGGCTTCTGCACCGTCGAGATGAGCGCCTTCTACCTCGACATCCTGAAGGACCGTGTCTACACCTCGAAGAAGGATTCGGTGGCAAGGAGAAGCGGCCAGACCGTGATGTACAAGGTGCTCGACGCCCTGGTGCGCATGGTGGCACCGGTGCTCTCCTTCACCGCCGAAGAGGTCTGGGCGGAGATGCCCGGCAATCGCGAGTCGAGCGTGCACCTGGCGCTCTTCCCGGCTCTCACCCCCGAGGTCAAGGACGATGCGCTTGCCGTCCGCTGGGAGAAGATCATCAAGATCCGCTCCGAGGTCTCCAAGGCGCTTGAGCTTGCCCGCGTGAAGAAGGTAATCGGGCATTCGCTCGACGCCGCCGTCTCGCTGAAGGCAAGCGGCGACACCGAGGCGTTCCTCAAGGAGTACGCGGCGCAGCTTCCCGAGATCTTCATCGTCTCGAAGGCTGAGCTTTGCGACGGGCTTTCCGGCGAGGTGTACCAGGCGGAGGGGATCGAAGGGCTCGAGGTGGCGGTTTCCGCCGCCCCCGGCGAGAAGTGCGAGCGCTGCTGGTGCTACAGCGAAGAGCTGGGCAAGGACGCCGAGCATGCGGCCATATGCCCGAAGTGCCTTGCGGCGGTGAAATAAATTGGGCGGGTGAGGGGGCTACTCCCTCACCCTGTCCCTCTTCCCACCTGCGGACTGAAGCCTTGGCGAAGGTCCGGAAGTCGAAGAGGGGATATCAGACCTAAAGGACCCTATGAAACTCAAATACATCATCCTCGCGGCGATCTCTGCGCTGGTGCTGGTGCTGGACCAGGTGAGCAAGGTCTACATCGACAAGTCCATGACCCTGCACAGCTCCTTCCCCGTCATCGAGGGGCTCTTCAACATCACCTATCTGCGCAACAAGGGGGCGGCCTTCGGCATACTCTCCTCGTCGGCCTACCGGCTTCCCTTCTTCCTGCTGGTGTCCACCGTTGCCGTCGTGGTCATCCTGGTGGCGGTCAGCAAGCTGCGCGAGGACCAGAAGCTGAACGTGGCCTCGTTGTCGCTCATCTTCTCCGGCGCGCTCGGCAACATGATCGACCGCGTCCGTCTGGGTGAGGTGATCGACTTCCTCGACGTGCACTGGAAGGGGCACCACTGGCCCGCCTTCAATATCGCCGATTCCGCCATCTGCGTCGGCGTTTTCATCCTTGCCATCGACATGCTCCTCGAGGAGCGCCGGGAAAAACAGAAGACGCCCCCCGCCAACTAACGCACACTCACTCCCTTCTAAGCGCAGCTGTCCGTAAATACATGCCTGACCACGAAGTACCATAGTCGGCCTTGCGTCCCCCCCTTTGCGAAGGGGGGATTTGCCTTGGTTGGTAAATGGCGGTCCAGGATCATATCGTTAGATTCGAGACAGACAGGGAGCTGGACGAGGCTGCGGTTTGAAGAGATAGTTTGATGTGTCGAGGAAAAGCAAATCCCCCCCGTCCCCCCTTCGCAAAGGGGGGAGCATGAAGGCTTCTTTTTCCAGAAAGAGGGGCTGAGTCGCTAGCTTCCCCTGAATTACTGCTGTACATTCCGCAGAGGGTGAGTGCACGGCTGTCATCGATGCCTCAACCTTCCTGCGGGTTCTCCTCCAGAAGCCTCGTGAACAGCTCCCTGATCTCGTTCGGCAGACGCTTTGCCTTCATCTCGGGACTGACACACGCAAGCGTCACCTTCGCCTCCACGAGCAGTTTTTCGTCATCCTTCCGAACCACCTGCTGCGCCACCGTGAAAGAGCTGTTCTTCAATACCGCGATCTGGGTGCGCACCACGAGCAGGTCGTCCAGTCGCGCCGGTGCACGGAAATTGGCGTCGATGTGCACCACGGGGAAGATGATCCCCTTGTCGTGCATCTCTCTCACCGAAAGCCCGTGCGTCCTGAGAAATTCGGTCCTCGCCCGCTCCATGTAGCTTATGTAATTGGAGTGATACACCACCCCGCCCGCATCGGTATCCTCATAATAGATCCTTACTTCCATGTTGCCTCCTAAAAAAAAAAGTCCCGATGAGGGGACGCGTTTCGTCAATGTCTAACGGTAGGTGCGATAATCATTCGCCCTGAATGCAACAACAGCAACGGTCCAGCCTGCCGTTCAGCACCTTGGCAGGTCGCGGCTTTATTGGGCGAATAATTATTCGCCCCTACGGGTCCGGCTGCGCCACTCCTTCGCCGCCTAAAATCCTGCCGTACACCTCGCGCACCGCCTCGGTGACCCGTTCGTAATCGGCCATGAGCGCTTGTCCCGGATTCTTGAGCATCGGATCGTAACCAAGGCGTCTCGCCAGTTTGTTCAGGTACTTGAGCGGTCCGCCCAGATCGTTCATCGAGTAGTCGTGGATGATCCTCAGCCGGTTCTCCAGGCGACGCAGGAAACGGTACCCCTCGGCAAGGGCCTGGTAATCCGGCTCGGAGAGAAGCCCTTGCATGCGCATCGCGTCCATCGCTTCAAGCGTGTTGGGACAGCGGATCTCACCGTGCTTGCAGCCGTATTTGAGCTGCATGAATTGGATGATGAACTCAACGTCCACCATGCCGCCGCGCCCGGTCTTGATGTTGTAGCTGCCGGTCGACTCCTTGGCGAGCTCGTTCTCCATGCGCATCCTGAGCCGGTGGATCTCCGCGCGCACCCCGTCGTCGGCGCTGGCACCGTAGACCGTCTGCTCGATGACCCGCTCGATGGCAGCCTTGAGACGCGGATCGCCGTAGGTCACCCGCGCCTTGGTGAGCGCCTGGCGCTCCCATATCTGCGCCTCGGTGGCATGGTAGCTCTGGAAGGACTCCAACGAGGTGACGAGAGGTCCTGCGTTGCCGGACGGGCGCAACCGCGTGTCGATCTTGTAGGCGTACCCCTCGCGGGTCTGCGTGGTGAGTACCAGGATGATCTTCTGCCCGAGTTTGGCGAAGTACTCGCGGTTGGTGATGCTCTTCTCGCCGTCGGTGAACCCCTGCCCGTCGTAGATATAGATGATATCGAGGTCGGAGTGGTAGTTGAGCTCGAAGCCCCCAAGTTTCCCCATGGCGACGATGGCGAAGGAGGCTTCATGCTTCGTGCCGTCCTCCTCGACCACCATCGGACGCCCGAAACGGGCGAGCTCTCCGGTCGCCATGCAGCAGGCGGCGGCGAGGGTCACGTCGGCAAGATCGGTCAGCTGCTGCGCCACTTCCGGCTGTTTCATCTTGCCGTAGATGTCGTTCATGCCGATGCGCAGGAACTCCTCGTGACGGTAGCTTCGCATGGCGTCCAACTGCTCCTCGAAACCGTCCGCCTGGGTGAGGAAGGTATCCAGCTCCTTCGCCATGGCGGCGCGTTCCTTTTGCAGGTAGGCGTACTCGTGCGAGGCCATGCTGTCGAGCAGTTCCGGGTGCCCGATGAAGATCTTCGAGAGGAACTCGGACATCCCGAAAAGCGAGGTGAGGAGCTTCAGGATGTCCCGGTTCTCGGCCAGCAGGGCGTAGATGGAAGACCTGGTCCGCTGCGAGGAGAGGAAACGCTCCAGATTGGTGAGGGCGAGGTCGGGGTCGGGAGCCGAGAAGACCTCCTGCAAAAAGAGGGGCGCGATCTTCTCCAGGGTGCGGCGCCCCTGTTCGGTGAGGTTCACCTTGGCCGGGCCGTCGCGCAGCACGAGGAGGTTCTCGTAGCCGGCGTCTGGGTGCTCGAAGCGGCGCTCTTCCAGCATGTCCTTGATGAGGTCGGGGTCGGCGTTGTGGTCGAAGAAGAAGTGTACCTCGGGGAGTACCTCCTCCTTGATCTTCTCGTCGCGCGACAGGAAGAGGTCGCCGTAGATGGCGGAGACGGCGCGACGGTGCCGCTCCAGCGTCTCGCTGAAACGCTGCTGCCCGTCCTTTCTGAGGTAGCCGCAGCGCCGCGCCAGGGCCGAGAGCTCCTCGTCCTTGCGGGGCAGGGCGTGGGTCTGGCGCTCCTGCACTACCTGGATGCGGTGCTCGACGGTGCGCAGGAAGCGGTAGGCGTCGGAGAGCGAGGCGCAATCGATCTCCTTGATGAGGCGTGCCTGGTACAGGGTCTTCAGGGCCTTGAGCGAGTTGCGCTCCCTCAACTGCGGGTTCTTCCCGGCGTAGACCAGTTGCAGGGCCTGGATGAAGAACTCGATCTCGCGGATGCCGCCGCGCCCGAGCTTGATGTTGACCTCACCCTCCTGCTTCCTGGCGAGCGAGGCGTCGATCTTCTTCTTCATCGCCATCATGTCCTCGATCAGGTTGTAATCGAGGTAGCGGCGGTAGACGAAGGGGGTGAGCGCGGCGAGCAGGCGCTCCCCGAGATCGATGGAACCGGCCACGGGACGCGCCTTCATCATGGCGGCGCGCTCCCACGACTGTCCCCAAGCCTCGTAGTAGACCTCGGCGGAGCGCATCGAGGTGGCGAGGTCTCCCCCCTTTCCGTCGGGTCTCAAACCCATGTCGACACGGAAGACGAAGCCGTCCTCGGTGACCTGGGAGATGGCGCGGCTCACCATCTCGGAGAGTTTCACGAAGAAGGCGTGCAGGGACAGCTTGTTCCTGAAGCCGCCGCGTCCGTCGGGGACGCCGGTGCATTCCCCCTTGTCGGACGAGTAGAAGTAGATGAGATCGATGTCCGAGGAGAAGTTGAGTTCCCGCCCGCCGAACTTCCCCATGCCGATGATGGTGAACTCCGCCGGCACCGGTCCGTCGGGCCCCTCTTCCATCGGGGTGCCGTGTTCGCGCACGAGCTCGCGGTAGGCGGTCTCGTAGGCGATCTGCAGCGCCGCGGCGGCAAGGGAGGAAAGTTCCGCGGTGACTTCCTCCAGCGGGGCGAGGCCGTTCAGGTCGCGGGCGGCGATGCGCAGCATCTCGGTGTACTTGAAACGGCGCAGGTGGGAGAAGATCTCGGCGTACCCGGTCCCTTCCGGGATGCGCTGGCGCAGGGCCTCCAGCATCTCCTCTTCGCTGCGCCGGATCATGATCTCGCGGTCCATGAAGAGGCGCTGCAGTGCCGAGGGGTCGCGGCAGATAATTGTGGTGAGGAAGGGGGAGGAACCGCAGATGTTCATGAGCTGCGCGGTGAGCGCGCGGCGTGAGCAGAGGTTGACGAGCATGTCACGCGGAACGATGGTGCTGATGCGCTCGAGGCCGTTCAGCGCCATGTCCGGCATGGGAGCGGCGAGCGAGGCGATGGCCACCTCGACCAGCCGCTCGCCCGGCAGCACTTCGGAAAGAAGCCTCAGGTTCTCGACCGTGCGTGCACCGTAGCTGAAGCCCCCCTGCTCCAGGAGATGGGGGAGGTCACCCTTGTCCGGCTGCGACAGGGCGGACAGCAGCAGTGCGGCGAGGTCGGAAAGGCGGCTCATAGTCCGACCAGTGCTCTCAGTTCCTTCTCGTAATCGCCGCGCACCACACCTTTTTCGGTGATGATGCCGGTGATGTAGCGGGCGGGGGTGACGTCGAAAGCGGGATTCCTGACCTTGACCCCTTCCGGCGCGATGGATACCCCCTGCACCTTGGTCACCTCTTCCGGGGCGCGCTCCTCGATGGGGATCTGGTCGCCGTTGGAAAGCTTCAGGTCAAGGGTGGAGATGGGGGCCGCCACGTAGAAGGGGATCCGGTTCTCCTTGGCGAGGACGGCGACGCTGTAGGTGCCGATCTTGTTTGCCGTGTCGCCGTTGGCGGCGATGCGGTCGGCGCCGACGACGCAGAAGTCGATCTGCCCGCTCTTCATGAGCCAGCCGGCCATGTTGTCCGAGATGAGGGTGACAGGAATGGAGTCCTTCATCAGCTCCCAGGCGGTGAGGCGCGCACCCTGGAGCCAGGGGCGGGTTTCGTCGGCGAAGACGCGGATGTTCTTGCCCGCCTCATGTGCGCCGCGGATCACGCCGAGCGCGGTACCGTAGCCCGCGGTGGCAAGCCCTCCGGCGTTGCAGTGGGTGAGAATGGAAGCCCCCTCCTTGACGAGGGCGGCGCCGTGGCGGCCGATCTCCTTGCAGATGGCGAGGTCCTCCGCCTCAATGCTGATCGCCTCGGCCTTCAGAAGCTCGCGGATCGAGTGCAGGTCCAGTTCCTTGTGCTGCAGCGCCACGCGCTTCATGCGCTCCAGTCCCCAGAAGAGGTTGACCGCGGTGGGGCGGGTGCGGCCTAACACGTCGCAGACGTTTTCGAGCTGGCGGTAGAAGGTGTCGAAGCCGTCGGCGATGATCTCGCGGGCGCCGAGGGCGACCCCCATGGCGGCTGCGATGCCGATGGCCGGGGCTCCACGAACCACCATGCCGCGGATCGCTTCGGCGACCCCCTGGAAGTCGGTGTACTCGTTGTAGACCTCCTCGGCGGGGAGCCTCGTCTGGTCTATCATGATCACCTTGTTGTCGCGCCACTCTATGGTTCTGAAGGACATCGTCCACCTCGTTTTAAAGCTTTAACGCAAAGACGCAAAGCCGCAGAGACGCAAAGGGTAAACCGGAAAACGGGTTTAAGGCCTTGACCCCGAATAGCTTTTCTCCGCGTCTTCGCGCCTTGGCGTCTTTGCGTTAATTGCCTTGTCTGGTCTTTATGCTTTCAGTTTCTTAAGCAGCAGCTCGTTCACCACCGCCGGGTTCGCCTTCCCTTTGGAGGCGCGCATCACCTGGCCTACGAAGAAGCCGAAGACAGTTTCCTTGCCGCCACGGTACTGCTCGACCTGGCCGGGGTTGTTGTTCAGCACCTCGTCGACCATCGCCTCGATGGCCCCGGTGTCGGAGACCTGCACCAGCCCCTTCTCCTCGACGATTCTCTCCGGCGCCTTGCCGGTCTTGTACATCTCGTCGAAGACGGTCTTCGCGATCTTGCCGGAGATGGTCCCCTTCTCCATGAGCTTTAAGAGGTCGGCGAGGAGCGCCGGAGTGACCGGGCAGTCGGTGATGGAGCGGTTGTTGTCGTCGTTCAGGGCGCGTGCCACCTCGCCCATGACCCAGTTGGAAACGATCTTAGCCTGCGGGAAGAGGGCGACGGTCTCCTCGTAGTACTGGGCGAGTTCGCGGCTCGATGCAAGCACCTCGGCGTCGTACTCGGGAAGCCCCAGTTCGGTGACGTAGCGGGCGCGCTTCGCCTCCGGAAGCTCGGGGAGCTCGGCGCGCACGTCCTCGATCCACTGGTCCGCGATCAGCACCGGGACGAGGTCCGGGTCCGGGAAGTAGCGGTAGTCGTGGGCCTCCTCTTTGCCGCGCATGGAGCGGGTGGTGCCGGTGTTCGGGTCGAAGAGGCGGGTCTCCTGGATCACCTTGCCGCCGTCGTCGAGGATCTCGGCCTGACGCTCGATCTCGTACTCGATCGCCTGCTTGATGAACTTGAAGGAGTTGATGTTCTTCAGTTCCGCGCGGGTGCCGAAGACGGTGGAGCCTACCGGCATGAGCGAGACGTTCGCGTCGCAGCGGAAGCTTCCCTCCTCGAGGTTGCCGTCGCAGATGCCGAGGTACATGACGATCTGGTGCAGCTTCTTGAGATACGCGATCGCCTCGTCCGGGGAGCGCATGTCCGGCTCGGAGACGATCTCGAGAAGCGGAGTGCAGGCGCGGTTCAGGTCGACGCAGGAATCGTCCCCCACCTCGGAGATGTCGGCGTGCACCAGCTTGCCGGCGTCCTCCTCCATGTGGATGCGGGTGATGCCGATCCGCTTCGTTTCCCCCTCCACCTCGATGTCGAGGTGCCCGTGCTGGCAGATGGGGAGGTCGAACTGGCTGATCTGGTACCCCTTGGGGAGGTCCGGGTAGAAGTAGTTCTTCCTGGCGAAGACGTTTCTCTGGGTGATGGAGCAGTTGGTGGCAAGCCCCGCGCGGATGGCGTATTCCACCACCTGCCGGTTCAGGACCGGAAGCGCGCCGGGGAAGCCTAAGCAAACCGGGCAGGTCTGGGAGTTCGGCTCAGAGCCGAACTTCGTAGAGCAGCCGCAGAAGATCTTGGTGTTGGTGGTGAGCTGGGTGTGTACCTCAAGCCCGATGACGACCTGATATTTCATAGTGGCTCCGAAAAGCTTTTTTAGATGTTAGAGCGGCGCCTTCTTCAGGTGCCACTGGGTCTCCTGCTCGAACGCGTACGCGGTGGAGAGGATGGTCGCTTCGCCGAACGGTTTTCCGATCAGCTGCAGCCCGATGGGCAGTCCCGCCGCACTGAAGCCGGCGGGGATGCTGATGCCGCAGGTCCCGGCCAGGTTCACCGGAATGGTGAAGATGTCGGAAAGGTACATCTGCAGCGGGTCGGCCAGCTTCTCGCCGATCTTGAAGGGCGGGGTCGGCGCGATCGGGGTTAGCAGCACGTCCACCTCGTTGAAGGCGTTCAGGAAGTCCTGCATGATCAGCGTCCTGACCTTCTGGGCCTTGACGTAGTAGGCGTCGTAGTAGCCGGAGGAAAGCGCGTACGTGCCGAGCATGATCCTGCGCTTCACCTCGGAGCCGAACCCTTCGGCGCGGGTCTTCGCGTACATCTCCTTCAGGCCCCGGATCTCATCGGCGCGGTGGCCGAAGCGGACGCCGTCGTAGCGGGCGAGGTTCGAGGATGCCTCGGCGGTGGCGATCAGGTAGTAGGTGGCGACGGCGTACTCGGTGTGCGGCAGGCTCACCTCGCGCAGCTCCGCGCCCAGGCTCTTGTAGAGGGCGATCGCCTCTTCCATGGCCCGCTTCACGTCCGGATCGAGTCCCTCGATGAAGTACTGCTTGGGCAGGCCGATCTTCAGCCCCTTGACGCCGGTCTTAAGCCCCGCGAGGTAATCCGGCACCGGGGTGTTGACCGAGGTGGAGTCCTTGGGATCGTAGCCGGCTATCGCACCCAGAAGGATGGCGGCATCGGTCACGTCGCGGGTGAGCGGGCCGACCTGGTCGAGCGAGGAGGCGTAGGCGATGACGCCGTAGCGGGAGACGCGGCCGTAGGTCGGCTTTACGCCGACGCAGGAGCAATGCGAGGCGGGCTGGCGGATGGAGCCGCCGGTGTCGGTGCCGAGCGTCGCGGTCGCGGTGCGCGCGGCGATGGCAGCGGCGGAGCCGCCGGAGGAGCCGCCCGGGGTGCACTCGAGGTTCCAGGGGTTCTTCACCGGGCCGAAGTAGGAGGACTCGTTGGAGCTCCCCATGGCGAATTCATCCTGGTTCAGCTTCCCAACGATGACCGCGCCCTGTTCCTTAAGCTTTGCGACCGCCGTGCCGTCGTAGGGGGGGACGAAGTTCTCCAGGATGCGGGAGCCGCAGGTGGTGCGGACCCCCTTGGTGATGAAGATGTCCTTGAGCCCCATCGGGATGCCGGTGAGAGGTGCGATGTCGCCCGCAGCGATGCGGCGGTCCGCGGCTTCCGCCTCGACGAGCGCCTGCTCCGGGGTCACCGTGATGTAGGCGTTCACCTGGCTATCCACCGCCTCGATGCGGTCCAGCATGGCGCGGGTGGCCTCCACCGAGGAGACCTCCTTCGCCTTAAGCTTGTCGTGCAGCTCGTGTATGGTAAGGTCGAAAATTTCCATTAAACACTCCAGTTTCTGAGATCGTCAGACCGGTCTGACTAGTCCGACCAGTCTGACTGGTCTGACAGCTATTCGATGACCTTCGGCACCCTGAAGAAGCTCTCGGCGCGCTGCGGCGCGTTGGCGAGGGCGTTCTCCACGCCGATCGAGCCGGTCGGCTCGTCGGCCCTGAAGGCGTTCTCCATGGGGACCGCGTGCGAGGTGGGAACGATGCCGTCGGTGTCCAGTGCGTTCAGCTTCTCGACGTAGGCGAGGATGCCGTCCATCTGGCCGGTGAAGGTATCCAGCTCCGCGTCGGTAAGCTCCAGTCGGGCGAGCCTTGCTACGTGCTCGACCTCTGCTCTTGTAATCTTCATGCCTGCTCCAAATACGCCCCGCGAAGGGCGTCTTCATGTTATTTAGCGTTCCCGGTTATTATCATGAACCACCTGAAAAGGCAACGTGCCTACTCCGGCAGCACGAGCCCCGCTTCTACGACATTGGAGGGGGCGCTCTCGACGGTGTCGGCGCCGACCTTGGCAACGCTCGTCACCGTGTAGCGGTAGGTCAACCCGAGCACCAGCTCCTGGTCCCGGTAGGTGGTACCGGCAAGCGGCTCCTTGTTGACCGGAGCGAGCGGCGCCGGTTCGTCCTTCTTGCTCTTGTAGATGTTGTAGCCGACGAAGGTTCCCTCCTCCGGGGGGAGGGCGACGTAGTTCAGCTCCACCTCGTTGGGAGAGCCGTGCGCCTCGAGCACCGGAGGAAGCGGGGGCGTGACCGCGGAGCGCCGCACCTTGTTGGAGTCCTTGCTCTGCGCCCCGTCCGTGCTGTAGGAACGCACCTTGTACTGGTAGGTCCGCCCCTTCTGCAGGTCGAAGTCGTCGTAGATCCAGAGCCCGCCGGCCCTACGCACTTTTTCGGGAAGCTCCAGGTCCACCTTGGCGAGCTGGCTGTAAGCGCCGGGGCACTCCTCGCAGTCCTCGCCGGGTGGGAGCACGTTACGCCGAAACAGGAGAAAGCCGGCCAGGTTCTCGAGCTTACCGCCCCCCTCCTGCTTGCCGGGACCGCTCCAGCTCACCTGGAGTTCGCCTCCCTTTTGCGCCACGGCGAGCGAGGCGATCGGTGCCGGGACCAGCGCCTCGGGGGGGACAAGCGGGCCTTTCTTGCCGCACCCGGCAAGGAGGACAAGCGACGCCGCAACTGCGACGGCGGGAAGGAGTCGACGCGATGCCGCCACGGCTAGCGTCCTTCCTTCGCCCGGGCGATCTCGGCCTTCACCCGCTCGAGCGCGGTGCCTCCGGTCGCCTTGCGCGCGTTGACCGATGCTTCGAGGGTGATGGCGCCGAAGATGTCGTCCTCGATGCGCCCGGAGAAGATCTGCCATTCAGCGAGGGAGAGTTCCGGGATATCCATCTCGTTCTCGATGCAGTAACGCACCGCCTTGCCAACGATCTCGTGCGCATCGCGGAACGGGATTCCCTTTCTTACCAGGTAGTCCGCCACGTCGGTCGCGGTAGAGAAGCCGGCAGCCGCCGCGACCTTCATACGGTCCGCGTTCACCTTCATCTCGCGCACCATGTCCGCGAAGATTTTCAGCGACCCTTTCACGGTGTCGATGGTGTCGAAGAGGGGCTCCTTGTCTTCCTGCATGTCCTTGTTGTATGCAAGCGGGAGCGACTTCATCAGCGTGAGCAGGGACATGAGGTTGCCGTAGACACGGCCGGTCTTGCCGCGCACGAGCTCCGGGACGTCCGGGTTTTTCTTCTGCGGCATGATGGAGGAGCCGGTGCAGAAGGAATCGGAGAGGTCAACGAACTTGAACTCGCTCGTGGACCAGAGGATGAGTTCCTCGGCGAAGCGGGAGAGGTGCATCATCAGGATCGAGGCGGCGGCGCAGAACTCGAGGGCGAAGTCGCGGTCGGAGACCGAGTCGAGGGAGTTTCTGCTCACCTCGGGGAACTCCAGAAGCTCCGCCACGTGTTCGCGGTCGATCGGGAAGGTGGTCCCGGCCAGGGCGCCCGCGCCGAGCGGCAGCACGTTGGTGCGCTTCAGGCAGTCTTCCATGCGCCCCTTGTCGCGCTTGAGCATCTCGTGGTAGGCCATCATGTGGTGCGAGAAGAGGATCGGCTGCGCGGTCTGCAGGTGGGTGAAGCCGGGCATGATAACGCCCAGGTTCTCTTCCGCCTGGTAGATGAGAGAGTCGATCAGGAGGTCGATGTAGGCAGAGATTTCCACCAGCTCGTCGCGCATGTAGAGGCGGATGTCGAGGGCCACCTGGTCGTTTCTGGAGCGGCCAGTGTGGAGCCTCTTGCCCGCGTCGCCGATCTTCTCGGAGAGGCGCGCCTCGATGTTCATGTGGATGTCTTCCAGGGAGACCGAGAAGTCGAAATCGCCCGCCTCGATTTTGTCCAGGATCTCCCTGAGGCCGTGCACGATTGCCTCGACGTCCGCAACCGGGATGATCCCCTGCTTGCCGAGCATGGTGGCGTGGGCGATGGAGCCGCGGATGTCCTGGTGGTACAGGCGCTTGTCGAAGTTGATGGAGGCGGTGAACTCTTCTACGAACTTGTCGGTGGGCTGGGTGAAACGTCCGCCCCACAGTTTGTCTTTGGACATGTCTTTCGGTCTCCTGCTGCTGATTTTTGTTGAACTGCAACTTCTTTAACGCAAAGACGCCAAGCCGCTAAGGCGCAAAGAAAAGGCTGTAGTGTCTTACCCTGTCACAGATTTTTACTTTGCGTCTCCGCGCCTCTGCGTCTTTGCGATGAAGCCTTTGCCTTTGAATCCGGTAAAACCTTAACGGCCTAACGCAAAGGCGCAAAGCCGCCAAGACGCTAGGAAAACCACAAACCGACAAAGGTTTTAACCCTTAAAGACTTTCTCTGCGTCTTCGCGCCTCTGCGTCTTTGCGTTGAACGCTTTTACAAAACCTGCCCCTCGCCGTCCCCCACCTTCACCCATCCTGCGTCGTCGGTCCAGCGCAGCACCGAGTGCACCTTCAGGGGGACCCGCGAGCTTCTCGGGTCGAGTTCGTGGTAGAGCGGCAGGTTGAAGTAGTAAAGCCTCGTTCCCGTGCCGAAGCGCAGGCGGCAGACCGGTGCGCCCTCGAAATCGTCGCTGGCGAACTCACGGTCCTGGAAGGGGGACATCTTGTGGCGCGCGCTGATCGCCACGAAGGAAACCCCGTAACAGCTCTGGCAACGCACCCCTTCGATCTCGCTCTCGTCCGAGCAGTTGCCGAAGACGGTCACCGTCTCGCGCACGCCGGGGGTGTCCTCCAGGAACTCGCCGTAAAAGCCGGAGAGCACCTCGCGGTAGGAGCGGTGCTCGGGCTTCGGGTTGCACTGGATCACGAAGAGGGCGTCGAGCGACTGCCTCATGGTGAAGAAGAGCCGGTCCGCGTGATCGATGATCTGCTTGATGTTGGAGGAGTAGAGGTCCCGGTAAAGGTAATCAAGGCAGATGACCGTCATGAAATTGAAGCAGGCCGGCTGGGCGCGGAACAGGTAGAAGTGCCGCCCCCGGTACAGGTCGTGGTCCTTGTCCAGGAACTCCTCGCCCCGGAAAGGGTGCGTCTTCGCCTCCAGAAAGACCCTGAGCCGCCCGTCACGCTCCTTGATGGCGATGCAGCACCAGTTGACCGGCATGCCCAGGATGTCGCCGGAGTCGATGTCGCGCTCCACGCAGTCAAGCGCCTCCTCGTTGTCCTCCCTGAATCGGGTGAGGAGCGCCCGGTACTGCTCCAGGCGGATCTGTTCAAGCCCGAACATGGTCACCGTGTTGGGGCGGAAGCGCTCTTCTATGACCCCCAGCAGATCGTCGAAGCGGGAGAGCGGCACCGATGTCTCGGGGAACAGCAGGAAGTGCAGCCGCTTCAGGTTTCCGGAGCCTTCGGCAACCAGGTCGAGGACGCTTTGCACCAGGCGCCACTGCTCCTCGGCGTCGACGAGCGTGAACAGGTGATCGCGGCGCTGCAACCGGTTCGGTATCTGCGCGATGAGACAGTGCAGGTGATGCCCGAGGGGGAAATCAAGCTGGACCTGTTTCTCGACGATCTTGACCATGAACGTATCCAATTGACGATGGCGATTTGACAATTGACAATGAAGTCCCGAAGACACTGCCAACTGCCAACGTGCGCGGTCTGGTTAACGCAATGACTGTCAAACCGCAGGGGGGCTTCCCCGTTGTCAATTGTCAATTATCAACTGTCAATTGGGTGCAAAGATTTTCGTAAGGATGAAGCGTGCGCCGGCGGGGATCTTGTACTGCTCCAGTTCGCCCGGCTCGACCCAGCGGGCCTCGGCCACTTCGTCCTTGTTGTGGTTCACGTCGCAGTAAAGCGGCGTGCACCGGTAATAGATGATGATGAAGTGGTAGTTGTCCTCTCCCGGCGTCACGTGTTCGAAGACGTCGATCAGGTCTCCCACTTCCACCTCGAGGCCGACCTCTTCCCAGACCTCGCGCTTGAGGGCCGCCACGATCGGTTCACCGAGGTCGATCTTGCCGCCGGGCATCACCCATTCCCCCTGGAAAGGGGGGACGTTCCTCTTGGTGAGGAGCACCCTGCCATCGCTGTCGATGATGACCGCGACCACCGAAGTGACGATGTGACTCGCCTTGAAACCGTTTTGCTCCATATACACGGATAGGGGCACGAGTGTCTCGTGCCCCTATGAGCCTCCAGATACTTCCCTTTACCTACTTCTTGTTGGCCAGCATCAGGGAGCGGATCCTTAGCCTGAGCGAGTTCAGCTTGATGAAGCCCTCGGCATCCGCCTGGTTGTAAACCTGGTCTTTCTCGAAGGTCGCGAAGTCGAGGTTGAAGAGGGAGTCGGACTCCGACTTCCTGCCCACAGTGCGCACGTGGCCCTTGTAGAGCTTGAGGCGTGCCACGCCGTTCACGGTCTTCTGCGAGTCATCGATCATGCACTGCATCATCTCGCGCTCCGGCGAGAACCAGTAGCCGTTGTAGATCATCTCGGCGTAGCGCGGGATCAGGGAATCCCTCAGGTGCATGACCTCGCGGTCCATGGTGATCTGCTCGACCGCCATGTGGGCTTCGCGCAGGATGGTGCCGCCCGGGGTCTCGTAGACGCCGCGGGACTTCATGCCGACCGAGCGGTTCTCGAGGAGGTCGACACGGCCGATGCCGTGCTCGCCGCCGATGGTGTTCAGGTGGGCCAAAAGCTCGGCCGGGGACATGCGCACGCCGTCGACGGCGACCGCGTTACCCTTCTCGAACTCGATCTCGATGTACTGCGGCTTGTTGGGGGCCTTCTCCGGCGACTTGGTGAGCACGTACATGTTCTCGGGCGGCTCCAGCCAGGTGTCTTCCAGGATGCCGCCCTCGAAGGAGATGTGCAGGAGGTTCCTGTCGGAAGACCAGGGACGCTTCTTGGTGATCGGGATCGGGATGTCGTTTCTCTTCGCGTAGTTGATCAGCGCCTGGCGGGAGTTGAGCTTCCACTCCCTCCACGGTGCAACCACGGTGATGGCCGGGTTGAAGTGATAGTAGGCAAGCTCGAAGCGCACCTGGTCGTTCCCTTTGCCGGTCGCGCCGTGGGAAACGGCGTCGCAACCCTCGATCTGCGCGATTTCCATCTGGCGCTTCGCGATGAGCGGGCGGGCGATGGAGGTGCCGAGCAGGTAGGAACCCTCGTAGATCGCGTTGGCGCGGAACATCGGGAACACGAAGTCGCGCACGAACTCCTCGCGCAGGTCGTCGATGTACACCTTGTCGGCGCCGGTCTTGAAGGCCTTCTCGCGTACCGGCTCGAGCTCGTCGCCCTGGCCGAGGTCTGCGGAGAACGTCACCACCTCGCAGCCGTACTCGTTCTTGAGCCACTTGAGGATGATGGAGGTGTCAAGCCCGCCCGAGTAGGCGAGGACGATCTTTTTCACTTCTTTCTTTGCCATGGGTTCTCCTTTGGTCGTTGATCGGCGGGCCGCCCCTTTCGGGGGTGCCGTCTGTTCTTATTTCATCAAGGTGGCCATGATGGCCTTTTGCACGTGCAGGCGGTTCTCGGCTTCATCCCAGACGACGGAGTTGGGGCCTTCGATCACGCCGTCGCTGATCTCCTCGCCGCGGTGCGCGGGGAGGCAGTGCAGCACGAGGGCGTCCTTCTTCGCGAGGGCGAGCAGCGCTTCGTCCAGTTGGTAGCCTGCGAAAGCCTTCTCGCGGATCTTCTGCTCCTCTTCCTGTCCCATGCTGGCCCATACGTCGGTGTTCAGTACGTCGGCGTCTTTCGCGGCCTCTTTGGGATCGCGGACGACCACGATCTTCGAGGTGCCGTTATTCTTCGCCCACTCGAGCACCTGCGGGTTCGGGTCATAGCCTTCCGGGCAGGCAAGCGTCAGGTCGAAGCCGAAGATGGCGGCCGCCTCGATCCAGGAGTTCGCCATGTTGTTGCCGTCGCCGATCCAGGCGAACTTGAGCCCGTCGTAGCTCCCCTTGTGCTCGATCACGGTGAAGACGTCTGCCATGATCTGGCAGGGGTGGTGCAAGTCGGTCAAGCCGTTGATGACCGGGATGGAGGCGTACTTGGCGAACTCCTCGACGGTCTCCTGGGCGAAGGTGCGGATCATGACGCCGTCGCAATAGCGTGCCATGACGCGGGCGGTGTCCTTGATCGGCTCGCCGCGACCCATCTGGGAGTCCTTGCTGGAGATGAAGAGCGGGTGCCCGCCCAGCTGGTACATGCCGACCTCGAAGGAGATCCTGGTGCGGGTCGAGGACTTCTCGAAGATCATGGCGAGCGACTTGCCCTTCAAGAGGTGGTGCTCGACGCCGCTCTTGGTCTTGGCTTTGAGGTCCTTGCAGAGGACGAACATGGCGTCCAGCTCGGCTTTGGTGAACTGGCTCAGGGCCAGGAAGTCTTTTTTCATGGTTTGCGGTTCTCGCTTCTTTGTTTTGATAGTGCCTGATTCGGGCACCTTGCAACGTCATTTCCCTCTTCCGCAAACTCTCCCTCTCCCGGAGGGGGAGGGTAGGGGAGGGGGACGGGGGCTGGCGAAATGGGCCCCCCCCCCCCCCCCCCCCCCCCNTGGGGGGGGGGCACGGGGGCTGGCGAAATCCCCCCTCCCTGCCTCCCCCCTCCAGGGGGAGGAGAGTGGACAGGAATAGGGAGAAATTGCAACTCTTTACAGCGCGGCCAGGATCTCGGTCAGCCCGGCGATCATCTCGTCCACTTCCTTCTTGCCGACGATGAGCGGCGGGACGAAGCGGAGCACCTTCTCCTGGGCGCAGTTCAAAAGCAGCCCGCGCGAGAGTGCGGTCTTCACGATGTCGCCGCCGGGAATGGTGAGCTCGACGCCGATCATGAGGCCGATGCCGCGCACATCTTTGATGAGGCTCGGAAACTTCTTGTGCAGCGCCTCCAGTTCGCCCATCAGGTACTCGCCCATCTCCTCGGTCCGGTTCAGGATCCCTTCCTCCTGGATGGCGCGGATCGTGGCGACTGCCGCGGCGGTCACGAGCGGGTTGCCGCCGAAGGTGGAGCCGTGGGTGCCCGGGGTGAAGGATTCGGCGAGCCGGTCGGTGGCGAGCATGGCGCCGATCGGGGCGCCGCCTGCCAGCGCCTTGGCGAGCGTCATGATGTCAGGGGTGATGCCGAAGTGTTCGTGGGCGAACATCTTGCCGGTACGCCCCATGCCGACCTGTACCTCGTCGAAGATGAGGATCAGGTTGTTCTCGTCGCAGATCTTGCGCACTTCCTGGAAGTAGGCTGCGTCGGGGACCACCACGCCGCCTTCGCCCTGGATCGGCTCCAGCATCACGGCGCAGGTGCAGGGGCCGATGGCCTCCCTGAGTGCCTGGGCGTCGTTGAAGGGGATGTGACGGAAGCCATGCAGGAGCGGATCGAAGAATTTCTGCACCTTCTCCTGGCCGGTGGCCGATACGGTCGCCATGGTGCGGCCGTGGAAGGAGGAGATGGCGGTGATGATCTCGTAGCGGTCGAGGCCGTACTTCTCGCGGCTGTACTTCCTGGCGAGCTTGATGGCCGCCTCGTTCGCCTCAGCGCCCGAGTTGCAGAAGAAGGCCTTGTTGGCGAAGGAGAGGTTGCAAAGGAGCTCGGCGAGCTCTATCTGGGTCGGGATGTTGTAGTAGTTGGAGCAGTGGATCAGCTCCGCGGCCTGTTTGGCGAGCGCCGCCGTCACCTTCGGGTGGCAGTGCCCCAGGTTGTTGACGGCCACCCCGGCCAGGAAGTCGAGGTAGCGTTTGCCGTCCGCGTCCCAGAGGTAGCACCCTTCGCCCTTCATCGGGACCAGCGGGTACCGGCCGTACGTCTTCATGATATATTTGTCGCCCTTCTCGATCCATGCGGCTGAATTCATAAAACCTCCTGAAACCCCGTTCAACGTTCAGCGTTCAACGTTCGATGGAAGACCTCCGTAAGAAGCGTCTCCACCTTGGCTGCGCCGTACCGGTTAAAGGCCATAGGCGCGGCAGTTGTTGAACATCGACTTTTGAATCTTGAACGGCAGTCCCGTGCCGTACCGGTCAGATGACCATCGGCACAACACTTGTTGAACGTCGAACGTTGAACGTTGAACGGCCGTTGAGGCGGTTAAGCCTGTATCTCCGTCCCTATTCCGACGTTGGTGAAGATCTCCAAAAGGATGGCGTGCTCGATCCGGCCGTCGACGATGTGGGCCTTCTTCACACCTGCGGCGAGCGCGTCGGTGCAGCAGGTGACCTTCGGGATCATGCCCCCGGTCACGGTGCCGTTTTCGATCAGCGCGGGGACGTCGGCAAGCGGGATGCTGGAAAGCAACTCCCCTTTCTTGTCCTTCACGCCGGAGACGTCGGTCAAAAGGATCAACTTCTCCGCCCCGAGCGCCGCGGCAACCTTGCCGGCCACCACGTCCGCGTTGATGTTGTAACTTTGCCCGTCGCGCCCCACACCTACCGGTGCGATCACCGGAATGAAACCACCCTTCTCCAATGCCTGCAAAATGGCGGGATTCACTTCGACGACATCGCCCACGAAGCCGATGTCGACCATCTCGACCCCGCCGCCTTCTCGTCGGATTTCCTGGAGCAGTTTTTCGCAAACAAGGAGGCTGCCGTCCTTGCCGGAAAGACCGGCGGCACGACCGCCGTGCTGGTTGATGTAGCCGACCACCTCGCGGTTTACCTGGCCGGTCAGCACCATCTCGACGACACCCATGGTCTCCGCGTCGGTCACACGCATCCCCTGGACGAACTCTGACACTATGCCGTAGCGCTTCAGTGTCTCGTTGATCTGGGGACCGCCGCCGTGCACTACCACGGTGTTGATGCCGATGTATTTGAGCAGGATTATGTCTAGGGCAAAAGACTTTCTGAGCTTCTCTTCTGCCATGGCGTGACCGCCATACTTGATGACGATGGTCTTTCCGGAAAAGCGTCTGATGTAGGGGAGCGCCTCCATGAGAGTGCTCGCCTTTTCTATGAGATGCTGCATAGGTGCCTCTTCCAGCGTTAATTAGTGCACAGAAAGACGTTAATATAGCAGATAGAGGGAAATAATCAACTTGAAACAGGGCTAAGACTGAAGGTTATCAGGGGCTTTGGCTGGCTGTGTTGGGAAGGGTGATCAGGACGCGGGTCCCCTGGTTCTCTTCGCTTTCGATGCTGATGCTGCCGCCGTGCATGCGAATGAACTCACGGGCGTAGAAGAGGCCGAGCCCGAAGCCGCGCACCTGGCCGGTCCGGTCGGCGTCGACCTGGTAGAACTTCTCGAAGAGCTTGGGGAGCTGGTCCTTGGAGATGCCGATGCCGTTGTCCTCGATGCTGATCTCGCACTGCCCCTCGGCGTTTCTCATGTTGACGCATACCACGCCGTCTTCTCTGGAAAACTTGATGGCATTGTCGATCACCTGGCGCAGGGCGAAGCTGATCTTGTCGCGGTCCAGCATAAGTTCCGGGATCGTCTGCTGCGTGATGTGCGTCGTAACACCGGGGCGGGCGGCGATGATGTGGGCCTCGCTCAGGATCTTAGGGAGGAGCAGGTTCAGGGTACACGGCTCCAGGTGCAGCCCGCCGCCGCTGTCCATGACCGAGGAGAAGGTGAGGAGGTCGGTGACGAGGTTTCCCAGGTAGCAAGCCTCGTTGTAGATTAGCTTGATGTGTTCCTTAGCGCCGTCGTCGGAGGGATCGATGATGCCCGCGGCCAAGTTCTGCAGGAAAAGCGAGATCGAGGTGATCGGCGTGCGGAACTTGTGGGAGATGAGCGAGAGAAAGACCGTCTTAAAGCGGTCGAGGTTTCTCAGGTTGGCGATCTCTTCCTTGAGCGCCTTCTTGACGAGGGCCTTCTCGATGGCGCTTTTGAGCTGCAGGAGGTTGAGCGGCTTGGTGATGAAGTCGTCCGCGTCCGCCTTGAGCGCCTTCAGGATGAGGTCTTTATCGGCGAAGCCGGTCATGATGATCACCACCATGGTCGGCTCGCGCTCCTTGAGTTTCTTCAGCAGTTCGATGCCGTCCAGCCTCGGCATCATCACGTCGGTCAGGATCACGTCGATGCCGCCGCGCAGGAAGATCTCGTAAGCCTCCTGGCCGTCCGCCGCCTCTACGATGTCGTAGCCGTTCAGGACCCTCTTGCACAGGTCGCGGATCACCGCTTCATCGTCCACGAGGAGAACGGTTTTCCTTTCCTGAACGGTTTCGAGACTTTGGTTGGAGGTGAGTTCGAGCATCGGCATGTCCCGGTTTTACTGGATTTATCGACCTGCGTGCGTAATTGCTAACTTCTTCCTGCTCCTCCCCCTGGAGGGGGGAGGCTGGGGGGGGGGAAGGCGCCGCCTTGGCAGCTCTACCCTACGATGTTGTACACGGCCTCGAGCGCCTCGGCGAGGTTCTCGGGCTTGGAGCCGCCGGCCTGGGCGAGCTCGGGCTTGCCGCCGCCGTTGCCGCCGACGATCGGTGCGATCGCCCTGATGATGTCGCCCGCTTTCCAGCGCGCGGTGAGGTCGGCGGTGACGGCGACCAGGAGGTTCGCCTTAACGCCGTCGGCGGTCCCGAGCACGATGATGCCGGAGCCGATCCTGTCCTTCAGGGTGTCGGAGAGCTCGCGCATCGCCTTGGCGTCGCCGTCCACCTTCACAGAGAGGATCTTTACGCCGTTTTGCTCGCGCACCTGCTGAACGAGGTCGGCGGACTTGGAGGCGTTCATCTTCGCCTGCAGCCCCTCGAGTTCCTTTTGCAGCTCGCGCTGTGCCGCGATGAGCTTCTCGACGCGGTCGAGCACGCTAACGCCCTCGGCCTTCAGGAGCGCGGCGACGCTTCTCTGCTCGTCTTCCATCTGGTGCACCACGGCGAGCGCGCCGTTGCCGGTCTGCGCCTCAATCCTCCTCACCCCGGCGGCGATCCCCGCCTCGGAGATGATCTTGAAGAAGCCGATCTCGCCCGCGCCGTGCACGTGCGTGCCGCCGCAAAGTTCCATCGACACGTCGCCCACACGCACCACGCGCACTACGTCGCCGTACTTCTCGCCGAAGAGGGCGGTGGCCCCGCCGGCAAGCGCCTCGGCTGCCGGCATCTCGCGGGCGTCGACGGTCGCGTTACCCATGATGTTACCGTTCACGATGGTTTCGACCCTGCGGATCTCCTCGGCGGTCATCGGGCTGAAGTGGGTGAAGTCGAAGCGGAGGCGGTCCGGGGTCACCAGGGAGCCTGCCTGCTTCACGTGGTCGCCCAGCACTTCCCTTAAGGCTGCCTGCAGAAGGTGCGTCGCGGTGTGGTTGCGCGCGGTGGCGGCGCGCCCTGCGGTGGCGACCTTCAGGTCGACCGCCTCGCCGTTACGGACGTTGCCGGAGACCACCTTGCCGCGGTGCACGATGAGGTCGGTGAAGGGGCGGCTGGAGCTCTCCACCTCGATGTGCGCGGCGCCGGTGGAGATGACGCCGGTGTCGCCTGCCTGGCCGCCGGACTCTCCGTAGAAGGGGGTCTTCGCGGTGATGATCTCAACCTCGTCGCCGGCGTTTGCCTCCTCGACAAGGACGCCACCCTTTACGATGGCGCTGATGGTGGAGTAGGCGGTCTGTTCGGTGTAGCCCACGAAGTCGCTCGCGATGCCGGAGCCGTGCAGTTCCTTGTAGATGGAGGCAAGGCCCTGCTCGCCGGACCCCTTCCAGTTCTCCCTCGCCTTGACGCGCTGCTTCTCCATGCAGAGGGCGAAGCCGTCCTCGTCTAGGGTGAGACCTTCCGCCTCGACGATGTCGGCGGTGAGGTCGACCGGGAAGCCGAAGGTGTCGTACAGCTTGAAGATCACCTCGCCGGAGAGGACCTTGTCCCCCTTGGCCTTGAGCGCCGCGGTCTCCTCGTTCAGGATGGCGAGGCCGCGGTCGAGGGTCTCAATGAAGCGCTCCTCCTCAGCCTTGATCACCTTCTTGACGTAATTCTCGCGCTCGAGCAACTCCGGGTACGCATCGCCCATCATCATGTTGACGGCGTCGACCACGCGGTAGAGCATCGGCTCGGAGACCCCCAGCATCTTCGCGTGGCGGGCGGCGCGGCGCATGATGCGGCGCAGCACGTAGCCGCGCCCCTCGTTGGAGGGAAGCACGCCGTCGCAGATGAGGAAGGTGGTGGCGCGGGAGTGATCGGCGATGACGCGCATGGAGACGTCGTCCTTCTCGTCGTCGCGGTACTTCTTGCCGCAGATGGTCTCGATGTGGCGGATGATCCCCTGCAGCAGGTCGGTGTCGTAGTTGGAGGTGACCCCCTGCATGACCGCGGAGATGCGCTCAAGGCCCATGCCGGTATCGACCGAGGGCTTGGGGAGCGGCGTCATGGTGCCGTCTTTGTCGCGGTTGAACTGCATGAAGACGTTGTTCCAGATCTCCATGTAGCGGTCGCAGTCGCAGCCGACGGCGCAGTCCGGGGAGCCGCAACCGGTGCCGGGGCCGTTGTCCCAGAAGATCTCGGAACAGGGGCCGCAGGGGCCGGTGTCGCCCATGGACCAGAAGTTGTCCTTCTCGCCGAAACGGTAGATGCGCTCGCGCGGCACCCCTTCCTGGTTGTGCCAGATGTCCGCCGCCTCGTCGTCGTCGTTGTACACCGTCACGTAGAGGCGATCCTTCGAGAGGCCGAGTTCAACGGTGAGGAATTCCCAGGCGTAGGCGATGGCGTCCTTCTTGAAATAATCGCCGAAGGAGAAGTTACCGAGCATCTCGAAGAAGGTGTGGTGGCGCGCGGTGCGGCCGACGTTCTCGAGGTCGTTATGCTTCCCGCCGGCGCGGACGCATTTCTGCGAGGATACGGCGCGGATGTAGTCGCGTTTTTCAAGGCCCAGGAAGACGTCCTTGAACTGGTTCATCCCCGCGTTGGTGAAAAGCAGGGTGGGATCGTTTTTGGGGATGAGGTTCGAGCTCTCCACCAGGGTGTGACCCTTTTTCTGAAAGAAGTTGAAGAACTGCGCCCGGATCTCTTTGCCTGTCATAAAAAACCTCAACTGAAATGGGATATCTAAACCATGTTTGTTCAAGCAGCCTTCTCTCGCCTTGGGAAGGGAAGGTTAAAGTCCCCCTTTGCGAAGGGGGATTTAGGGGGATTTTTGCGGGGACGGCAGAGGCAAATCCCCCCTGTCCCCCCTTCGCAAAGGGGGGGACGCCTGGGCTCGTGAAACGCTTAGTTTGCAACTTACTCAGCGTCTTAACGCACTGGACTCAAAATCCAGCGGTGAATCCTCGGAATTCCCTGAAGAACCTTCCCGCCTTTCAATCCTCCTGCGCCTTAAGCTCCCTAAAGATCGCGGAGAGCGAGAACCCTTTCCTCTGCAGGTAGCCGACGATGCGCCGCTTTTCCTTGTCGCTTGCGGTTGCCGGGTCGAAGCCGGGATAGCGCCGCGCGATGGTCTGCGCGAGGAGCTCCCGCTCGCTGTACTCCCCGGAAAGCTCGTCGAGCACCTGGCTCACGATGGGACCTGCCACGCCGCGCTTTGCTAGTTCCAATTTGAGCCTCGGGCCGACTCCCTTGCCGTTTCGAAGCGCCGACGAGGCGAAGGCGCGCGCGAAGCGGAGGTCATCCTGGTAGCCGAGCTCCTTCATCCGGGCAACAGCCGCCTCGCTCTCTCCTTCCTCGTAACCCTTGCTGGAAAGCTTCTTTCTAAGCTCCGCCTCGGAGTGGTCGCGCAGGGTGAGAAGCCGCAGACAGCAGTCGAGTGCCGTACCGCGCTGCACCTAGTACTTCTCGATGACCAGCTCCTTGTCACCACCTTCCGCCGGCGGTTCTTCGTCGGTGAAGGTGTCCCAGCTGGAGTCCGAGGTGGACGATATGCCGGAGACCTTGAGAGCGAAGTCGTCGGGATTGCTCGACTGGCGCATGGCCTCTTCGTAGGTGATGAGCTTTCTGGTCAAAAGCTGCATGAGCGACTGGTCGAAGGTCTGCATGCCGTAGCTTGTGTGCCCTTGGGCAATGGCGTCCGGGATCTGCTTCGTCTTCTCCTTGTCGTCGATGCAGTCCCTGATGCGGGCGGTGCCGATCATGACCTCGACCGCGGGGACGCGCCCCTTGCCGTCCATGCGCGGCACCAGGCGCTGCGAGATGACGCCTCTCAGGATCCCGGCGAGCTGCATCCTCACCTGCCTCTGGTGGAAGGGGGGGAAGACGGAGATGATGCGGTTGACGGTCTCGGCGGCGTCCAGGGTGTGCAGGGTGGAGAGCACCAGGTGTCCGGTCTCGGCTGCGGTGAGTGCCGTCTCGATGGTCTCGTAATCGCGCATCTCGCCGACCAGGATGACGTCCGGGTCCTGCCTCAAGGCCGAGGTGAGCGCCTTGCCGAAGGTGAGCGTGTCGAAGCCTACCTCGCGCTGGCTGATGAGGCTCTTCTTGTCCTTGTGCAGGTACTCGACCGGGTCCTCGATGGTGATGATGTTGCAGGTCCGGTGCTCGTTTATGTAGTCGATCATGGAGGCGAGCGTCGTGGACTTGCCGGAACCGGTGGTGCCGGTGACGAGGATCAGGCCGCGCTGCTCGAGAGAGAGCTTTTTGAGGACCGGCGGCAGGTTCAGCGTTTCCAGCGTGGGGATGGCGATCGGGATGGCGCGCAGCACCATAGCGACCGTGCCGCGCTGGGCGAAGGCGTTGACGCGGAAACGCCCGAGCCCGGGGACCCCGTAAGAGAGGTCGACCTCGTAGTTCTCCTCGAAGATCCGCTTTTGCCGATCGTTCATGATGGAGAACGCCATGTTCCTGACCGCATCGCTGGAGAGGCGTTCCGCGTTGGGGATGGCGCGCAGGGATCCGTCGATCCTGACGATGGGGGGAAGCCCAGCCTTCAGGTGGATGTCGGACCCCTTGGCCTTCATGCCTATGCCGAGGATCTCGTTGAGGGTCATGGCCTAGGCTGCGCCGGAAGCGGCGTCTTGTTGCGGTGCGGTGAGTTTTTCCCTGATCTCGGCAAGGATCTCCGGGTGCTCCTTGAGGAACAGTCGGGAATTCTCGCGACCCTGGCCGATGCGCTCCTTGCCGTAGGAGAACCAGGCGCCGCTCTTTTCGACCACGTTGCGCTCGACGGCCAGGTCGAGGACGTCGCCTTCCTTGGAGATCCCCTCGCCGTAGAGGATGTCGAATTCGACCTCCTTGAAGGGGGGTGCCACCTTGTTCTTCACCACCTTCACGCGGGTCCTCGAGCCGATCATGTCGTTGCCCTGTTTGAGCGCCGCGATCTTCCTGATGTCCATGCGCACGGAGGCGTAGAACTTGAGGGCGTTGCCGCCGGTGGTGGTCTCGGGGTTGCCGAACATGACGCCGATCTTCATCCTGATCTGGTTGATGAAGATGACGCAGCAGTTGGACTTGGAGATGATGCCGGTGAGTTTTCTGAGCGCCTGGGACATGAGGCGTGCCTGCAGGCCCATGTGCGAGTCGCCCATATCGCCCTCGATCTCCGCCTTCGGAACCAGCGCGGCGACGGAGTCGACGACGAGGACGTCGATGGCGCCGGAACGTACCAGGGTCTCGGCGATCTCGAGTGCCTGCTCACCGGTGTCCGGCTGCGAGACGAGGAGGTCGTCGGTCTTGACGCCGAGCTTTCTCGCGTAGCCGATGTCGAGGGCGTGCTCCGCGTCGACGAAGGCTGCGATGCCGCCCAGTTTCTGGGCCTCGGCGATGATGTGCAGAGCGAGGGTGGTTTTACCGGAGGATTCCGGTCCGAAGATCTCGATGACGCGGCCGCGGGGGACGCCTCCCACCCCAAGCGCCAGGTCCAGAGAGAGGGAGCCGGTCGGGATCGACGCCACGTCCGGGAGCGCCTCCTCGTTGCCCAGCCTCATGATGGCCCCTTTGCCGAACTGTTTCTCAATCTGGCTCATCGCCAGGTCCAGGGCCTTTTCCGCTTTTTCCTTATCGAGCATCGTTTTATATCTCCTTCGCCTTTCCAGGCGGTTTTTGGGTCTGGGTTTTCAGCCCATCACACATAGCACAACCTTGAACGGGTTTTCAACGGGTAAAAGCCCCCGTTGACCGTTCAATGTTCAACGTTCGACGTTATAGCTTGTTGTTGCCAACTTTTTGCATCGCCTCGGCGGCTTCTTTATTCGTGAAGCCTTCAAGGTTCCGGTTACCGGTTGTCGGTGCCGATGTTTCATGCGGGCCGTCACGACTGCGTTGTTTTGGGCTGGGACGGTGACGAACGTTGAACGTTGAACCCCGAACGGGTTCTAAAACAAAGCAGGCTGGATAAGTTCCTGCTCGAGCGGGAGCACGAGGAAGAAGGAACTCCCGTCACCGCTCTCCACCCAGACCATGCCGCCGTGCGCCTCGACCATCCCCTTGACGATGGCAAGCCCCAGCCCGGCCCCGCGTCCCTGACGCCGCCTGCTCGAGTGGTGCCGGATCTCGCCTACCTCGTAGAAGATCTCGAAGACGCGCTGCTGCTCGTCCATGGGAATGCCGATGCCGCCGTCGCGCACCTCGACCTCCAGGTAGCAGCGCTCGCCGCAGCGCCTCAGGAACTCGGGGTTGAAACGGGTGAGCGTTCCGGAGCGTACCGAGAGGGCCTCGTGGTCGACGACGCGGCCGGTCACCACGATCTCGCCCCCCTCGGGGCTGAAGCGGATAGCGTTCAGCAAAAGCTCGTAGAAGACCCGCTCCAGGTAGGTGCAGTCCCCCTGGAAGAAGGGGAGATGATCGAGGTCGCGCAGGGTGATCGCCTGCCCGCGCTCCTCGAAGAGCGGTTGGAGCTGGTCCAGGAGGGTTTCGAGCAACATGCGCAGGTGGATGGCGCTCGTCTCGAGCCCCTCCCGGCGCGCCTCCAGTCGGATCAGCTTCAAAAGATCGGCGACCAGGGCCTTCAGGCGCAGGCTCCCGTCGCGCACCATCTCGAGCACCTGGCAGGCGTCTTCCTGGGAGACCCATTCCTGCTGCAGCAGGTGGTCGACGCCGGCGACGATGCTCGTGAGCGGCGTGTTGAACTCGTGGGAAACCATCCCGAGAAACTGGTTCTTCATGCGGTCCAGGCGGGTCTGCTCCTGGTGCGCCTGCTCGATGAGGGCGAGGTTTTGCTTGAGTTTAGTCTCAGAGAGGGAAAGGCTGTGGCTGCTCCTCTCCAAAAGCCGGTGCGAGCGGAGCAGTTCCTCGCTCTTCCACTTGAGCTCCTCGAAGAGCCGCACCTGCTCGATGATGTTCCCCATCTGTCGGCCGACGCTCTCGAGGAAGCGGAGCTCCTTCGGGCCGTAGTTGTGTGGTACGCGGTGGATGAGATGGATGAAGCCCAAAAGGCGCTCCTGCGAGCGGATCGGGATCGAGGTGAGGCTCCCCCAGCCGTTGCAGGCGTCCTGAAGCGGCGCGACGCGGACTTCGCTCAACCGTTCCGTGCCACCCTCCACGCTTTCCATGATCACACGTTCCAGCTCGGCTGGGGCCTGGCGCGAGGCGCAAAGGGCGGGGGAGGGGGCCTCCGGCGTGGAGAGATGCAGCGTCCCCCCTTCTGCCTGGAAGCGCTCCATCAGCTCGAGGAGGGTCTCCTCCTGCATCGTTTTCAGGTCGGTCCCCTGGCTCATGCTGGCAAGCATGTTGTTGAGGATGGATAGCTCGCGGTTTCTCTGCCAGATCTCGTGCTCGGTGCGCCGCTTTTCCGTGATGTCGCGCAATAGACAGTGCGCCACCTGCTCGTCGCCGAGATCGATGAGGCGGGCGTTTATCTCGCCCATGAAGAGGGAGCCGTCCTTTCTCTTCATCTGGGCGCAGTCCCAGTCCGCCTCCCCCTGGCGCACGAGCTGATAGATGAAGGTGCGCAGCCGGTCGTGTTCGGAAGGGGCGAAGATGTCGCGCACCTCCATGGAGGCGAGCTCCTCCTTGCTGAACCCGATGAGCTCACGCCCAAGGCGGTTTTCTTCCTGCAGCAGCGCCGTCTTCACGTTGAAGATGAAGATCGCGTTGCCTGCCCCCTCTAGAAGGCTCTTGTAGCGCCGGGCGCTCTTGTGCGCCTCCTGCTGCATCTCGTCGATCTCGCGGCGCAGCCCGTCCACCATGCTCGCCTGGCGCTGCCTGAATAGCGCCACGAAGCAAAGGAGCACCGTCGCCAGCGACACGGAGACGGCAAAATGGAGCCGTCCGGGCAGCGGCGTGTACTGCTCGATCAAAAGGAGCAGCAGTTCGCAGGCGACAATCACGAGGAGCGGTGCAAAGTGCACGGCATTTTCCCCTGTACGAGCGTGGATTAAGGGCCATCTTCGTTGACGGCCCGGTTGATCAGTGGAGGGCGAGGAGGTATTTGCGCAGCCAGTCCAGTGCGGTAAAGGTGGTAATGGAGCGGACGCGGGTCCGGTCTCCCTGGAAATTGAAACGTTCGGCGCGGCAGCCGGCGGCGTCGGCAATGCCGATGTACACGGTGCCGACCGGTTTTTCCGTCGTGCCACCGTCGGGGCCGGCGATGCCGGTCACCGAAACGGCGAGGTCACTGCCCGCGGCCTTTCTCGCACCTTCGGCCATGGCGCGCGCCACTTCCGCGCTCACCGCGCCGTGCTTTTCGATGAGCTCTGCCGGCACGCCGAGCATGCGTGTCTTCGCCTCGTTGCTGTAGGTTACGTTCCCCTCGAGGAAGTACGCGGAGCTTCCCGCCATGGCGGTAATCCGGGAGGCGATCATCCCGCCGGTGCAGGATTCGGCGAGGGAGAGCGTCACCTTCTTCTCCTGGAAAAGCCGTGCGAGTACACAGTTCATGGTGTCGCCGTCCTCGGCGAAAAGAAATGCCGCGAGGCGCTCCCGCACCGCAGCCGCCGTCTTCTCGAGAAGCGCCGCGTCGGCTGCTGCGGCCCGCAGGATCACGTGGATCTCCGGGTACTTGACGCAGTAGGCGAGCTGCACCGGGTCGTCGTCGGATAGGGCCCCTTCCAGGCGCTCCGCAATGGCCGCCTCGGGAATCCCGAACACCTTCAGGGTCACCCGCCGCCACGGCGCCGGAAGCCTTTTCCCCAGCTCCGGGAGGACCGTATCGGCAAGCATCCGCTCCATCTCGAAGGGGACACCGGGGAGAAAGGAGACTTCAGCCCCCCCGATCCCGACCGTGAAGCCGCAGGCAGTGCCGAGCGGGTTCGGGATCAGGCGGCACCCGCGCGGCACCAGCGCTTGGCGCCGGTTGGACGGGTGCAGCGGCCGGGCGATCCTCTCCTCGAAGCGGGCAAGATGGTCGAGGGCCTCCTGCGAGAGCTCGAGCGGCACCCCTGCGGCCCGTGCCGCAGCCTGCGCAGTGTAGTCGTCGGGGGTGGGGCCTAGCCCGCCGGTGGCGATCACCTCGTCACTTGACCCGGCAAGTTCGAGGATCACCTCGACGATGGCATCCTCGTCGTCCGGGACGGTGACATGCCGGAAAACACGCGCGCCGGTTTCGTAGAGCCGGTCCGCGATGTGGGCCGCGTTCGTGTCCACCACCTCGCCGGAGAGGAGTTCGTCGCCTATGGAGAGGACGGAGACCCTCACGGCAGGAACCTCAGTACGAGGTGCGTCGCGGCGCAGGCGTAAATCCCGGCCACGATGTCGTCCATCACGACACCGTAGCCGTTTTTGAGCGACCGGTCGAACCAGCGTGCCGGCTGCGGCTTGACGATGTCGAAGATGCGGAACATGACGAAGCCGGTAAGCACCCCGAGCCAGGTGGCGGGGACCGCGATCATGGTGACGAGATACCCCGCCACCTCGTCGATGACGATCTTTCCGGAGTCGTGCTCGCCCCAAAGCTCCTCGCCGAAACCGGCACTCCAGCAGGCGAAAACGGTGAAGGCCACCGTAGTCAGAAGGTAGAGCGACAGCGGCATACGCGACAGGAGCAGGAAGAAAGGGATTGCCCCCGCGGTGCCGACCGTCCCCGAGGCGAAGGGTGCGAAGCCGGTGCCGAACCAGGTGGCGGAAACGATTACGAATTTTTTCATCCCTTGCTGCTCTCCCTTTCCACGATGCGGTACACGTCGATGAGCGGCATCCCCTTTTCCAGCGCGACGGCGCGGCACGAGTCGTATTCCGGCGTCACCCGCCCGTCCCCCAGCACCTTGACGGAGACGCGCCCGACGGAGGTCTCGCGGGTTTCCACGTGGCGCTGCGCCACGATGCGGTTTGCCGGATAGTAGCGAAGGCCGATGGCGCTCGACTCGGAGAGCACGATTGCTGAGAGGCGCTCGAGGTCGGCGGGGTTCGCGATCACGGTGAGCCGGGTCCCCGGGCGGTTCTTCTTCATCTGCAGGGGTGAGAAGGCGACGTCGAGGGCGCCGGCCTCCATGAGCCGCTCCATCAGAAAACCGAAGATCTCGGCGGGCATGTCATCGATGTGGGTCTCGAGGACCAGCACCTCCTGCGCCGCGCCGGGCGTTGCCTCCTCACCGAGCACCAGGCGAAGCAGGTTCGGCAGTTCTGGAAAATCTTTCTCCCCGGCGCCGTAGCCGGTCCCTTGCACGGTCATCGCCGGTGGGGCGCCGAAGCGGTCGGCGAGTGCCGCGACGATGGCAGCGCCGGTCGGCGTCACCCGCTCGCCTTCGCCGATGTCCGGGCCTACGGGAATCCCCTCCATGAGCCTCGCGGTGGCAGGTGCCGGGACCGGGAGAAGGCCGTGCGCCGTCTTCACGAAGCCGCGCCCATAGGGGAGCGCCGAGGCGCAGACCCGTTCGATCCCGAGGTAGTCGAGGCCGATGGCGGTGCCGACGATGTCTACGATGGAATCGATAGCACCCACCTCGTGGAAGTGCACCCGTTCGAGCGGCACCCCATGCACGGCGGACTCGGCCTGGGCGAGTTTGAGGAAGATGCGCCCGGCAAGCTCCTTCACCCGGGGCTTAAGCCCGGACTTTTCGATCATCGCGGCGATGCCGCTGTAGTGGCGGTGCGGTTGATCCGCCTCGATGCAGGTCACCTTGAAGGAGGTGCCGGCGACGCCGTGGCGTTCCGTTTTGTGCGACTCCAGGGTGTAACCCGAGAGCGGGAGCGCGGAGAGCTCACGTTGCAGCGTCTCGAGGGGAAGCCCGAGCTCGATCATGGCGGCCACGGTCATGTCGCCCGCGATACCGGCGAAACAGTCGAAATACAGAACCCTCATCCGTGCACCCTGTTCATGAGGCTCGCGGCGTAGGCCGCCCCGAAGCCGTTGTCTATGTTCACCACGGTCACCCCGGCGGCGCAGGAGTTCAACATGCCTAGGAGAGCGGCGACCCCGCCGAAGGAGGCGCCGTAGCCCACCGACGTCGGGACGGCAATTACCGGCTTGTCGACGAGTCCACCCACCACCGAGGGGAGCGCCCCCTCCATGCCGGCGACCACGATGATCACCGCGGCCTCGGTGAGCGTTCCCCGGCGCGCCAGCAGCCGGTGCAGGCCGGCCACCCCCACGTCGTAGACCTTCTCCACCTCGTTCCCCATGAGCTCTGCGGTAAGAACCGCCTCAGCCGCCACGGGGATGTCCGAGGTGCCGGCGCAGACGACGAGTACCTTGCCCTTCCCGCGCCGCTCCACCGGGTGCTGTTCGATGGTGAGCGCGCGCGCGTCGGCGTGGTAGATCGCCTGGGGGAAGAACTCCATGAGCTTCGCCCCTTTGGCGCGGTTTACCCGCGTAGCGAGAACGTTGCCGCCTTTTTCGAGCAGCGCAGCGATGATGGTGCGCATCTGTGGGATGCTCTTGCCCTGTCCGAAGATGACTTCAGGGAAGCCCTGGCGCAGCGTGCGGTGGTGGTCCACCGTGGCGCAACCCAGGTCCTCGAAGGGGAGGTGCTTCAGTTGCTCCAGGGCGTTCGCGACGTCTACCGATCTCGCTCGCACGTCCTGGAGTATCTTTTCGATTGCCTTACTTTGCATGAATCAGGGACTGCCTCCGCAGGTGGAAAAATAGCATTAAGGCTAGCATAGAAACCGCTGCTGCGCTGCTAAAAAAGTGTGATTTTGGAACGGGGGAAGGTTTTTTCTGTCAGAGCTGGGCCTTTATGCGGGGGTGATGTGACAAATCGCCGTGTTAAAAGGGAAAATGCCTATGGGGATGGGGCGGGTGCCAGAGTCATGAAGGCCCTGCTCCTTTCTTTGAAGACGCACTCACTCCGTCTCTCTTTCTCTGTGCTTCCATTACGCTGCGCAGGATCCGATTCGCCCGCGTCTGATACCCTTTGCCCCCTTCCTTGAGCCATGTCACCACGTCGGAATCAAGCCGTATCGTGATGGCCTGCTTGGCGGGGGTCAAGGTAGCTTTCTCGAAGAAATCGTCTCCCAGTTCGGGAATGTCCGAGTAGTCGATTTCCTCTTCCCTGATAGCATCAACCCTTGCCCAGTCTGTTTGCGACGGCATTTTCGAATCTCTCTTTTTCACGTATGTTCGCCTTTCTCCGTGAAATTATCCGTATGGTGTCGGTGCCTCTGCAAGTGTACATGGCAACCATTACGCGGTTTTTGATATAGCCCATGACAATGAAGCGGCGTTCTCCATAGTCTCTGCGTTCATCCCTGGTCTCGAGGTGGTTTCCCAGAAAGATCTCAGCTGCGTCGGCAAAGTCGCAGCCATGCTTCACCAGGTTTAGCGCGCCTTTTCTCTCATCCCAATCGAGCTTCATCCCCTGCCTCATTGTATGTACATGTGTAATTACAGTCAAGTGGCGGCTACCATGGGAATGGACTATATCGCATTTATGTTTGCGAACCGGCTCCCCCTGTTGTAGCTTTTGAGCCTGTTTGAGCCGGGAAAAGGAGGATGGATATGGGAGACAAGGAAAACGGGATGAAGGTGGCGCTCGTGACCGGTGCGGGGCGCGGTATCGGTTACGGGATCGCTAAAAAGCTCTTTTCGGAGGGGTATGCGGTGGTGCTGGCGGATATCGACGGGGCATCGGCAGATGCTGCCGCGGCAGGTCTCGGCACGCCGGAGCGTCTGCTTGCCCTGCAGGCGGACGTCTCGGACGAGCAGTCGGTGCTCTCGATGGTAGAGCGGAGCGTCGCCCGCTTTGCTCGCCTCGATCTGCTGGTGAACAACGCAGCGCTCGCTGGCGCCCACGCCGCTCCCGTGCACGAGCTGCCGCTTGAGCAGTGGAGCCGGGTCATCGCCACCAACCTGACCGGCGTCTTCCTCTGTGCGAAACACGCGGTCCCACATTTGAAGAAAAGCCGCGGCAGCATGGTCAACATCTCTTCGACACGTGCCCTGCAGTCCGAGGCGGACACCGAGGCGTACTCGGCAAGCAAAGGGGGCGTCGTCGCACTTACCCATGCCCTCGCCATGAGCCTCGGGCCGGAGGTGCGGGTCAACTGCGTGAGCCCGGGGTGGATCCACAACGGCGCGGAGTCGGATCTAAGCCCCGCCGATCATGCCCAGCACCCTGTCGGGCGGGTGGGACACGCCAACGACATCGCGGAGCTGGTCATCTACCTCGCCTCGCCCCGTGCGGGCTTCATCACCGGGCAGAACTTCGTCGTCGACGGCGGCATGACCCGCAAGATGATCTACGCCGAATAGTACCTCTTCACTCCCCCTCGAAGGCTTCCGCGATCACAGGTTGTGTCGCGACGGGAAGGGGAGCTTCAGCTTGTGGTGCGGACACTGGATACCTGTACGGCAGGTACAGGGGCAGCGGTGAGAAAAAGAAAAAAGGGTACGGCTAGGTGCCGTACCCAGAACTTCCAATCAAGTTTTGAATGCATCTAGCGTAGCCGGTTCAGCCTGTGCTGGTAGATGTAATCCGCTCCCTGGTAGTAGGCGAGCATGTCGGTCAACATGGTGTCGGAAACCGGCTCAGCTTGTGCCTTGCCGCTTTTTCTGTCCACCTTGTACTGAGCTGCGTACTGTTGGGGGCCGAGTACGAGGAGTCTGTCCTCGGTGAGGTAGCCAAGCTTCTGGTAGGTCGACACGAAGGCGCGCGGTGGTTGGTTGGAATCCTTCAGAACGTCCCGTCCAAGGAAGTCGCTCTTGTAGCTCATGTTCATAAGGCCGAGAACGGTAGGTGCCACGTCGATCTGGCTCATCATCTTTTCGACGCGCGCAGGCTTCACGTGGGCCGGGGAGTAGACGATGAGCGGGATCTCGTACTTCTTGATCGGGATGTCAGTTTTCCCGGCGCTGCTCGCGCAGTGGTCCGCCACGATAACGAAGATGGTGTCCTTGAACCACGGCTTGCTGCTAGCTTCCGCCACCAGCCTGCCTATCGCGTAGTCGGCGTACTTCACCCCGCCCTTCCTACCCTTCTTGGAGGGGATGTCGATGCGGCCACCGGGGTAGGTGAAGGGGCGGTGGTTCGAGGTGGTCATCACCATGGAGAAGAAGGGTTTCTTGTCGGCGAAGGACTTGTCGGCCTCGCGGATCACCTTGCGGAAGAGGTCCTCGTCGCACACCCCCCAGACGTTGGAGAAGGTCACCTCGTCCTTGGTGAAATCCTGGCGATCCACTATTGAGTAGCCGTTGCCGGCGAAAAAGGCGTTCATGTTGTCGAAGTAGCCGTGTCCCGCGTAGATGTATTTGGACTGGTAACCCTTTTCGTTCAGGATCTCACCCCAGGAGCGGAAGCCGCCGTTGTTAGGACGTTTGACGATCGACGTCCCTGGCAGGGGGGGGATTGAGAGGGTGAGTGCCTCCAGGCCGCGGATGGTGCGGGTGCCGTTGGCGTAGAGGTTGGTGAAGAACAGCGACTGGGAGGCGAGGCGGTCCAGGTTCGGCGTCAGGTGGTCCTTGTTGCCGAAGACGCCGAGGTACTCGCCCGAGAGGCTCTCCTCGGTGATCACCACCAGGTTTAACCGCTTTTCCGGACCTTCGCCACGGATCTCCCTGGTGAACCGCTCCGACTTAGGATTGGCGAAGCTGTTGTTTCTCTCGGCCACCAGGGTCCTCAAACGCGCGTTCACCTTGTCCTGCGGCAGGGTACGGTAGAACCTCGTGAAGGAAAGCTCGTTGTTCACGAAGGCCGCGAAGAGGTTGTAGACCCCGTTGCCGGCGATTTCGTTGGCGAAGTTGTTCTGGGAGATAGCCGATTGCGAGACGTTCACCACGCCGTAGGAGAGAAGCGGAGCGATGAGCAGCATCGCGCCGATTCTGTGGTAGGCGCCGTTGAAGGTGATCTCGGTGCCACGGGCGATGGCCTTGCGCAAAAACCAGGAAGCCGCGATGGCGATCGTAGCTATGCCAGAGAAGATCACTGGAAGGGGATACGACTCCTTGATGTTGCCGATGACTTCGGTGGTGTAGATCAGGTAGTCGACGGCTATGAAGTTGAAGCGTGTACCGAATTCATCGAAGAAGAGGTACTCGGCGCAGACGTCGAAGACGAGCACGCCCACGACCAGCGCGAAAAGTACCCGCATGGCCCAAACGTGCCAGCGATGCGTGGTCACCCGGCGCGGCATGACGATGAGGTAGAGCGCCAGCGGTATGAGGGCGTAGGCCAACGTCGCTAGGTCGAAGTAGAACCCGGTTGCGGCTGCTTTGAGGATCAGGGAGAGCTTGAGGCCGGCTCCCTTGGGGGCCATGCCCAGGAGCATGATGCGGATAGCGGCATTTACTGCTAGGAAGGTGCAGGAGACAAGGGCGACCAGGCCCAGTCGGCGTTGCGGCATTTATTAACCTCACAAATATCGTATGGTACGGCGCCAACAAACATACGACAAGGCGCCTTGCCGAAAGATTGCAGGGAAATGACATTTTTGTCATCTGTGCGGTCCCTTGCTGCCGTCCACTTCGTTAATCTTGCGTCGGGCCTTCCCCCGACGAAGGGGGGGCGCCGGCTGGGGTGGGTGGGGACGCGTCGATTACCTCGCGCACCTTTACGGCGAGGTCAGTCATGGAGAAAGGCTTGGAGATGAAGTTCACCCCCTTCTCCAGTACGCCGTGGTGGGCAATCACGTTAGCGGTGTAGCCGGACATGAAGAGGCACCTCGCCTTCGGGCAGTGCGGCTGTAGCCTGCGCGCCAGTTCCCGTCCGTTCATCTCGGGCATGACCACGTCGGTCACGATGAGGTCGATGTGCCGCCCACTCTCCAAAACGAGCTCCAGCGCCTGAGAGGGGGTTTGGGCGGAAATGACCTGGTACCCCTGCAGGGCGAGGAACGATACCGCCACGTCGCGGATGCTCGGCTCGTCCTCAACGAGCAGGATGGTCTCGTTCCCCCGGATCTCCTTGGCGGCACTTGTCACCGCGGGCGGTTCCGCCTCGTCCCCCCTGTGCCGCGGGATATAGATCTTAAAAGTGGTTCCCTTGCCCGGCTCGCTGTAGGTGTTGATGAAGCCGCTGTTTTGCCTGATGATGCCGTACACGGTGGCGAGGCCCAGACCGGTCCCGCGTCCCACGTCCTTGGTGGAGAAAAACGGTTCGAAGATATGGGCGAGGGTCTCTTGGTCCATGCCGCAGCCGTCGTCGCTCACGGCGAGCATGACGTAGTCGCCGGGGACGAAGCCGAAGTGGGCGTTGCAGTAGTCGCTGTCGAAGACGACGTTGCGGGTTTCGATGGTGATCTTGCCGACGTCGGCTATGGCGTCGCGGGCGTTGACGCAGAGGTTGGCGACGACCTGGTCCAGTTGGGAAGGGTCCATGCAGACGCGCCACAATCCAGCCCCGGGCCCCCAGGCGAGGTCGATGTCCTCACCTACCAGACGCTTCAGCATCTTGAGCATCTGCTCCACGGCCCCGTTTAGGTCCAGAACCCTCGGCGCGATGGTCTGCCTGCGGGCGAAGCCGAGGAGCTGGCTGGTAAGAGCCGCCGATTTGTCTGCGGCCTGGCGGATGCCTTCGAAGCGGACCCGCGCCGGATGCTCTGGCAGCAACTCCCGTGCCCCCAACTGGGCGAGCCCCATGATAACGGTAAGGAGGTTGTTGAAGTCGTGGGCCACCCCGCCGGCCAATCTTCCCACCGACTCCATCTTCTGGGCCTGTTGCAACTGCGACTCCAGGGCGGCCTTCTCCTTCTCGGCACGTTTCAACTCGGTAAGGTCCGAGATCAAGACGTAGAAGCCACGGACGCTCCCATGCACGATTTCGGGAATGTAATGGGCCCAGTGGTAGTAGGTCACCTCTCCACGGACGATGGTCCTCTGGAAGTGCTGCGGCTCCCCTGCAAGGACAGCCCGCGTGTGTGGCTCGTTCTGCCCGGCGAGCTCCGGCCCGAGGACCTCGGTCATACCCTTGCCGATGATATCCTCGGCTTCTTTACCGACCCACTGCCGGTACTCGCGGTTCGCGAAGCGGCAGGTGAGATCGCTGTCCCAGTAGCAGACCATGCCCGGCAACTGCTCCGTCATAAGCCGCAGGAAGCGCTCGTTCGCGCTCAGGGTGTTTTCAAAGCGTTTTCTCTCGGTGATGTCCTCGGTGAAGATGAGGATCCCGCCCACCTCTCCGGCCGCGTCGTACCATGGGCGGATCTCCCACCTCACGTACTGCACAGACCCGTCCCCCCGGACGAATTCGTCAGCCTCCTCGGAGAGGATCTCGCCGGCAAGCCCGCGGCGGTGGAACTCCTTCCAGCGTTCAGTGATTTCCGGGAACACCTCATAGTGCGACCGCCCGAGGATGTCGCCGTCACCCAGGCCGTACATGGCGAGCCAGCGGCGGCTCACCTCAAGGTAGCGCATCTCGCGGTCGAACATCGCCAGTGATGCCGGTGCGTACTCGAAGAACAGGCGCAGGTGGGCGTTTGTCTCGTTCAGGCTTTCCAGGCTTTGCAGGCGGGCGCCGTCGGCGGCGGCCATGGCGGTGAGATACCGGTCGATCAAGACGTAAAGCAGGGTCGCGGTGCAGAGGATAAAGAGAAAGCCCTTCGCTACTGCGATCCTCATCAACGTCTGCCGGTCGTCGAAGAGCCAGTCGAGGACCGTGTCTGACCCGTAGATCCAGGCGAGGCCGAAGACGGCGTAGATGGCAACGATCCTCACCGTTTCCCTTCGATTTTGGTGCAGGCGCGTGAACATCATCATCTATCCTGTGTTGCCGACGGTGCGCAGTCATGCGCGTGGCACCCAGGGCGGGGAGGAGGAAAGCCTAGGGTCACCGCCGTTCCCTTGCCGGGAGTGCTCGACATCGAGGCGGTGCCGCCGTGCAGGCTCATGATGGAGCGGACGATGGCGAGCCCCAGCCCGCTACCCTGGTTGTAGACCTGGCGTGCCTGGGGCGAGCGGTAGAAGCGGTCAAAGACACGCGGGAGCTCGGCTGGGTCGACTCCCATGCCGTCGTCCTCCACGATCAGCTCGAGCCCTCCGTCGGAGAGGGGTCTTAGCTTAACCCTGATCTCGCCGAAGCGCTTGGTGTAATGCAGGGCGTTTGAAATCAGGTTCCCAACGGCGCGCTGGAACAGGTGCGGATCGACGCAGGCCTCCCCCTCCCCCTCGATGGCGATGGCGGTATTATCCTCCTCCGCTACGTTGCCGTAGTAGTCTGCCAGCCGTTCCACCTCGGCGCGGACGTCGATCAGCTCTGGCTGATAGGAGCGGTCCGGGCGTGCAAGGAAGAGGATGTCCACCACCATGCGGGAGAGCCGTTCGTACTCCTCAATGGCGGACTCGATGATGCGGCGGTACTCGTCCTCGGAGCGGGCACGGGAGAGGGCCACCTCTGCCTCGCCGCGCAGGTTGTTGATCGGGGTGCGCAGCTCATGGGCGAGGTTGGCGGAAAATTCGGAGAGGCGGCCGAAGGATTCTTCGAGCCGTTCCAGCATCGCGTCCAGGGCGACCGCAAGTTCTTCCAGCTCGCGCGGTGAACCCTCTATGCGGGTGCGCTGGTGCAGGTCGGCCTCGGTGATGCCGGAGAGCTTGTCCGCCATCTCCTTAAGGGGCCTGAGCCCGCGGTGCGCGATGATGATCCCGAGCACGGCGGCGAGCACCAGCCCGATCACCACCGACGACGCGGTCCGGATCAGGTACTTCGACATGAGGGCATCGTCTTCGGTTATATCCAGGGCGACCTGTACTAGCCGATAATGGGGGTCGCCATCGCGCCCGGCCCAGGCGGCATTCAGCAGGTAGTGCTTCTTTTTCCCTGCGCGATACTTGACGCCGCGGCCGATCTTCTCGCTGCTGGTCACCGCAGGCGGGAAGAGGTCTACCGGAATGGTCTCTATCCCGGAGGACTGCAGCAGGGTGCGCCCTTCCGCGTCCTGGATGCGCACCAGGTGGTGGCTTTGCTGGCCAGGCTTGTTGGCGGGCATCTGGTCCTTAAGGGCGTCGGGATGACGGGCGATGATGTCCCTCAAGTTGACGATGCGTTCGATCAGGAAGTCGTTGTCCTCGTAATCGAGGTCCTTGGAGAGCCGCTTGAACTGGAACCAGTTCGTGCACAAAAGGATCAAAAGCGTCGCGACGAAGTAGAAGCCGACCAGGCGGGCGGTAAGCGAGATGGCGCGGGGGCGGTCAGGACGCTTCTTCGTCGATGACATAGCCGACCCCCCTGATGGTGTGGATGAGCTTCAGCGTGAAGGGGTCATCCACCTTCTTCCTGAGCCTTCTGATGGCGACGTCGACCACGTTGGTGTCGCTGTCGAAATTGATCCCCCAGACCTGCTCCGATATCGTGGTGCGCGATAGTACCTCGCTGCGGCGCCGCAGCATAAGGGTAAGCAGTTGGAACTCCTTTGCGGTGAGGTCGAGCGATTGACCAGCCCGACGTGCCTTGTGGCGTACCATGTCGAGTTCGAGGTCCGCCATCCTCAAAAGTTCGGACTGTTGCAGCGGGTGGCGGCGCAGGATGATCCTGATGCGGGCTAGGAGCTCCGAGAAGGCGTACGGTTTCACCAGGTAGTCGTCCGCCCCGAGCTCCAGGCCGTGCACCCGGTCATGCACCGCGTCGCGCGCGGAAAGGAAGATGACCGGGACGTCGTTGCCCGCCGCGCGCAGCTCCTCGATGATGGCCCAGCCACCCTTTACCGGGAGCATGACGTCCAGGATGATGAGGTCGTAGTTCTCCGTCAGGGCGAGGTGCAGCCCGTCCTCGCCGTCGTTGGCGATGTCGACGCTGAAGCCGTTTTCGGTAAGACCTTTCTTGAGGTAATTGGCGGCCTTTTGCTCGTCTTCGATGATGAGGATGCGCATCCTACTCCCAGCCTTTCATGAGTTTGCCGGTCGAGTATATATCATCGGCGCGCGGAGAGCGATAACTTCTTACACCCTGAACCACCCCACCATGCCGTTCAGCTCCGTGGCGAGCTGTGACAGCCCACCCGACGAATGGCTTATGTCGGTGAAGGAGCTCCTGAGCTCCCTGGCGATGGTGTGGATGCCGTCCATGTTTTTCGATACCTCCTCGCTGGTCGAGGACTGCTCCTCGGCGGCCACGGCGATCCTCTGCACCATGTCGGCCACCTGCTCGACGTAGTTCACGATCTCGCCTATGGCGACCAGGGTCTGTTGCACCTGCCCCTGCACCGTCTCCACCGACTCCCGCTCTTCGTGCATGAACGCGACGGAGTCCCTGACGCTGGTCTGCATGGTCTTGACGGTCTGCGATATCTCCTGCGTCGCCGTCGCGGTCCGTTCGGCGAGTTCGCGGACGTTATCGGCCACCACCGCGAAGCCGCGCCCCTGTTCGCCCGCGCGCGCCGCCTCGATCGCCGCGTTGAGCGCAAGGAGGTTCGTCTGGTTTGCGATGTCGTTTATGAGGGTCACCACGTCGCTGATTTCCTCGGACTGTTTGCCGAGAGATTCCACCTTCTGGGCCGCCTCCTTCACCGATTCGGCGAACCGGTCGAGCTCCCGCGCCGTTGTCTGCATCGCCACCTTGCCCCGGTCGGCGATTCCCTTCATCTGCAGCGCGGCGTCGGAGGTGTCCGTCGAATTCTTCGCCACCTCCACCGTGGTCTGCGTCATCTCGGTCATGGCGGTCGCGGACTGGTCGATGCGTGTGGTCTGCTCTTCGGCGCCCCGCTCGAGGGCAACGGCCGTTGCGGAGAGCTCCTCGGAGCTGCTGGCAAGGCTCTGGGTCGCATCCTTTATCTTCCCGACCATACCGCGCAGGTTGTTCACCATCTCCCCCATGGCGAGCTGGACCTTGCCCACCTCGTCGCTGTTGTTGGTGTCGATGCGGACCGACAGGTCGCCCTTGGCCACCGCCTGCGACACCCCGAGCAGTTGGGCGAGCGGCTTCGATATGGAGCGGTAGACCCAGACACCGAAGACGATCCCGAAGAAGATGGCCCCGAGGCTGATAGCGCCGATCAGCAGGGTCGAGAAGTGGACCATCCTGTTCACCGTCGTGATCGCCTTTTCCTGGTCCACCTGGGCCACGCTCACCGTTTTTTGCCCGCTTTCCGCCTGTTTCTGGACGATCTCGCGCAGCTTGCCCATGGCGGCCGTCGCCTTTACCTCCATGTCCAGGCGGTTGCGGATCTTCGAAAGCACCCCGTCCTTGACGAAGAGGAGCCCCTTCACCGTGCCGATGGCCCCCTCCGCCTGACGCAGCAGCGCGGTCTCGTTGCGCGCGTTCAGTTTTACGAGCGACTTGGAGAGCTGGGCGTCCACCTGGCTTATGCGGCCGAACAACCCGTTCATTTCGCCTTCGATCGCGTCGACGTCCTTGGCGCTCGTCGCTGTGAAAAGGCGCGAGGTGAGGCCGTCCACTTTGAGCCCTAGGGAAAGGAGTTCCGAGTTGTTCGCCATCACCCCGGTGGCGACGGTGGAGTTACCGAAATAGGAGGCCTGCTTGCGTGTCTCCGAGCCGAGGGTATCGGTGGCCATGGCGGACTCCTGCTCGAGCACCAGGTTCACCGCGTTCATCTTCTGGGTAATCTCGGAGAAGAGCTGGTCCCGCGCCGAGGTGTCGGTGACGCCGGGGTCGAGGGTCGCGCCTTGGGCCTTGCCGAACGGGACGATCCTCGCGTTCAGGTACTTGAGGTCGGTCGAGATGCCGCTGGAACTCTTGGCGGCTTCGTTTTGCAGCGCCTTGCTTATGGCGGTGTTGCACTTCGCCTGGGAGATGAGGACGCCTTTTTTGGTGGACGCCTTGCTGACCTCCAAAAGCCCGAGGTGGAAGTCCTTCAGGGTGAGTTTCAGCGCCTCCACGCTGCGGGCGCGGTCCGAGACGCTCTTTGTTTCCGTCACCGATCTGCTGTAGGAACTGGAGCTCGTCGACTGTAGCCCCTTGATCTTGGCATCGAGCTCCTTGAGGCGGGTAGTCGCCTCAAGGAGCCGATCGTTTATCGCCTTGTTGGCCGTGGTGGCGTCCTCTTCGGCCTTCAATTTTCCCGAGGTAACCGTGAAGAGTTCCGTGGCTATGCCGGCCAAGGCCTCGTGAGCCTCCAGCTTCACGTCGCCGGAGAGGGCCTGCAGCGCCTCCTGCCCGGTCGCCACCTGCGCGAGCGTCTTCTCCGCCTCTGCCTTCGCGCTCTGGAACTCGCTTCGGTTTCTGGATGCGCTGACCTTGATGAGGTCCGCCGTCGCTTCCTGGATCTGGCGCTGGAACTCCACGGTTCTCATCTGGAACGGGGTGCTGCGCTGGGTGAGGTCCTTCAGTTTGCTGTCGACGAAGCGCATGCCGACGATGCTGGCGATGGCGACCCCGGCGACGATCAGGATCACGATGATTACGTTGAGGGTAAGTTTGGTCTTGATGGTCATCATTCACTCCGTCCTTGCGCTGAAGTCCTCTCCCGGGTGCGTCACCCTACTGCCTGATGTACTTCTGCCCCTCGCCGTTTATGAAGGCGATGAGCTTGCGGACCTTCGGGGTCGGTTCCCCCTTGGTGACCAGGATGACCGGGCGCGCCACGTCCGGGGTCTTGACCGTCTTGATGGTGGCGTCCACCATGGTGACCGGGCCGAAGGCTATGGCCTCGGGGTTCGCGGCAACCTTCTCGCGCACGTCCTCGAAGCGGCCAGCATCAACCACGTCCGCGGCGAACGGGGCGTCTGCAAGGGCGATCTTTTTGAACGCGGCGTTGGTGGCGGGGTTGATCGAGGAAAGTACGATGAGCACCGGGGCGTCGTTGCCACCCACCTCTTTCCAGTTGGTGATCTTGCCGGTGAAGATCCCCTTCAGTTGCTCCATGGAAAGGGCGGCGACCGGGTTGTCCTTGTGGGTGACCGTGTAGATCTTGCTGGCGCCGATCACGCTCGCGACGTACGCGGAGGGCTGGGGAACCTGGATGTTCTCCTTCGCGGCTGTCTTCACTAGATCTTCGTAGGCGAGCCCGGCTGCGGAAGCGTCCAGTTCGCCGGCCATCAACTGCTTCAAGGCGAGGGTCGCGCTGCTGAAGTTGAGGTTGATGTTGATGCCGGTGCTCTTCTCGAAGGCCTCCTTCACCGGCTTCAGATAGCCGTCGATCGGGGCGCCCCCTCCGCCCACCTTGATTTCCTCGCCGAAGGCGGCTCCGCAAAAGACCATCGATGCTGCGACAGTGAGACTGATCAACCTTTTCTTCATCGCTTCCTCCTCATGGTGTTGTATTGCAGGTGTGTGCTGCTCCTCTAGCCGCCGGATCTTGTCCGATGGCCTTACTTTGATGATCAGGAGAGGTCGGCCGGCATGGAAGGCAACACGACTGCCGGCTTGGGCATTGTTCTCATAGCTGCTCCTCTCTCTTGATGATTTGGTGCGGTGTGTGATTAAGGCTGCCAGCGGGATGACTAAAAGCTATTCGTCATTGGTATAGTGAGACTTTAGGAATATTAATATCACCTGATTGTGTATACGGTGATGCGACAAAGCCGGGAGGGGTGACTTCTTTATTCAGAAGATAAAACCGAAATCGCTGCAGCACTTTATCTCGAACTGCAGGCGTCCATCGCGTAACTGGGACAGGGCGGAATAAGCGACGATTCCTGCGCGCCTTGGCAGACAGGGGCGAGTCGAGTTCAGCTTTTGATGCTGCCGATGCAGGCGTCGATTGCATTTAACTGTTTTTGTGTAAGGATTCTAATGTTGTGGCGAATGCCCTTTAGGACAGGAGGAGAGCCATGAGCCGTTCGATTATGAGTTGGATCTACCCGGCGGGATGTTTCTCCTTACCGGAGATCAAGGAGAACCGCTGCCCTCTGTGCGGTAACTTCCGGGCCGACTGCACCTGTACCGATTGCCCGCATCCCGTTCTGGTCGATGGCAAAGAGGGGATATGCGGCGTGCACGGCTGTCTCGAACACCTGCTGGACCGCGAACTGGCCACGAGGATCGAGACGCTCGAGGGGCAGCTTGCCGGGCTAAGGGAAGAGGCGAAAAGGAGGGCGCGGACCACTCCCCCCTGCCCGGTCTGCGGCGAGGTGCAGGTGCTGGAGATTTACGACGACGGGCCGTGCTCCTGCCACGGTCATTTCTACGCCGGCGAGAAGTACGGCTGGATCAGGAAGGAGAGTTACTGACGCGGTCGCTCCCTTTTGTGCGTGGCCTGCCGTAGCCGCGGCAGGCCTTCTCTTTGCCCCAGCACTCTGCCCCCGCATCCCCTACCACCCACCCCGCAACCGGTCCACCGTCCACAAGGTCCACAAGCAGAGACTGCCGGTTGGCTGGCGGCAACGCGCCCCGGCAGCGCGTTAGCAGTTGCACAGCGCCCCCAGCTGTTGTATCTATGCTCAATCCGACCCTAGGAGGAGACGATGGAGCCGCGTCAACTGCTTGAGAAGATGTTCCAAGCCGCCGTCCGTTCCGCCCTGCCGGAGCATTGCCTGAAGGCCCATCTCCCCGAGCTCCCCTGCGGGAGAGTGGTCGTGATCGGTGCCGGCAAGGCTTCCGCCGCCATGGCGTGCGCGTTCGAGGAGGCCTGGACCGGCGAGATCTCCGCCGGACTCGTGGTCACGCGCTACGGCTACGAGGTCCCCTGCCGCCGCATCGATATCGTGAGCGCCGCACACCCGGTTCCGGACGAGGCCGGCCGGCACGCCGCAAGGCGCATGCTCGAACTCGTCGACGGCCTTACCCCCGACGACCTAGTCGTCTGCCTCATCTCCGGCGGCGGCTCCGCGCTCCTGCCGCTCCCCCTCCCGGGCGTGACGCTCGAGGAGAAACAGGAGTTGAGCCGCGCCCTGCTCGCCTGCGGCGCAAGCATCTCCGAGATCAACTGCGTCCGGCGTCACCTCTCCGCCATCAAGGGGGGACGGCTCGCCGCCGCCTGTCATCCGGCCCGTGTCGTCACCCTTGCCATCTCCGACGTGCCCGGCGACGGCCCGACCGACATCGCCTCCGGCCCCACCGTTGCCGATCCGACCACCTGCGCCGATGCGCTCGCCGTCATCGACCGTTACGGCATCAAGCTGCCTGACCACCTACGTCAATGCCTGGGCTCCGGCGAATCGGTGAAGCCGGGGGACCCGCGCCTTGCGCGCGCGGAATTCCGGCTCGTCGCCACGCCGCAGGGCGCCTTGGAAGCGGCAGCGGAAACGGCGCGCCGGGAGGGGGTCGCCGCGTACATCCTAAGCGACAGGATAGAGGGGGAGGCGCGCGAGGTCGGCAAGGTCATGGCCGGGCTTGCCCTGCAGGTCGCGCGTCGCGCTGAACCTTTTCAAGCCCCCTGCGTGCTCCTCTCCGGAGGCGAAACAACGGTGACGGTGAAGGGTAAAGGGCGCGGCGGGCGCAACGTGGAGTTCCTGCTCGCCCTGGCGGTGGCACTTGATGGCGCGAAAGGGATCTACGCCCTCGCCGGTGACACCGATGGTGTGGACGGGCAGGAGGAGGTCGCGGGGGGAATCGTGACGCCGGAACTGCTTAAAAGGGCATGGAGTTTGGGGATCAACCCGAGGGCGCGCCTGGACGACAACGACGGACACGGTTTCTTCGAGGCTCTGGGGGAAAGTCTGGTCACCGGCCCCACCCTCACCAACGTGAACGACTTCAGGGCGATACTGGTGACCGGGTAGCAGGTCAGCGCTGCGGTTCGGTCATCATCTTTTTCATCACGAGAACGAGGAAGGCGACCGCGGCGATGAGGGCCATGTCCTCGAGGGAGTTCCATGGCTTGAAGGTGAGTGCGGAATGGCTGTAGTAGTCAGAGAGGTAGCGGGCAAGGCCGGACAACAGGGAAACGAGGACGGCGCCGCGTGCGCCGTTAAGCCAGGAAACCATGGCGACCGGTCCGAGGTAGAAAAGAAGCAGCGAGTAGTCCCCCGTCACGTAATCGACGTAGCCAAGGACGATCACCAGCAGATACCCGCAGGTAACCAGCCCATCCCAGCTGTAAGCGACTTTGCGCATCAGCCCCCCGTTGTTACGATTGCACTCCCGCCCGAGCGGGCTCAGGTTTACGGCACGGCATCAACTGAAAAAGCCGCCCGATGGTCATCCAAGGGGCGGCTTTAACGTTACAGGTTAAGACCTGATTACTTCGCAGCCGGAGCAGCTTCAGCAGCCGGAGCTTTCTCGTCTTTCTTCTCAGCTTTCTTTGCTTTCTTTGCTTTCTTAGCAGCTTTCTTCTTGGCAACTTTCTTAGCCGGAGCTTTTTCTTCTTTCTTAGCTTCCGGAGCGGCCGGAGCAGCAGCCGGAGCAGCGTCAGCAGCGAAAACAACACCAGCGAAAGCAACAGCAACGAGAGCAGCGACTACGGAGGAAACGATCTTTTTCATTGTGGATCTCCTAAAGTTTGTTTGGTTTGAACTTCTGTCTTCCCTTATAGCATTCCCCGTGCCAAGTCTTTCAGCTGTGATGCAAGTTGCAGAAATTGCTGCAGTTGATCTCGTCCAGGGCGAGAAGGGGGCGCGCTTAGCGGTGCCGGGAGCCTTGGACTATACCTCAAATGAGGCATAGAGTCTCCCAAATGAGTCAATCGCTCCTTGCCTGGACTGTGCCGTGGCGGCAGCCCGGAGGGCACCGGCAGGGGGCACGTTTGACTTGAGGCGGCAAGGTGCTATCAATAAGGCGTTTGTCAGTCAAAAGAACTCAAGGAGGTAACAGGATGAAACTCATAGCACACAAAAACGTTGTCTTAACCATGCGCGTTGCAGCATTCGCCCTCGTTTTTGCCGGGGGGTATCTGTGCGGTTCGGTAACCGAGCACAGGGCCGACGCGCAGATGGGCGACCTCGGTTCGGAACTGCTGCAAAAGGCCGCCGGCAGTGGCGGTGTGATCGGCAGCGTCGCGCAACTTGGTACCACCATCTCCGACATGGAGAAGAACGTGAGCGGTCTGCAGAAGAACATCGACACCCTGAAAAAGGTGAAGGCGGCGTTGGGGGGCAAATAGGAGCGGCGCGCCTCCCTGTTCGCCGGACGTGTCGACATATGCAGGAAATCTCATTGACATGCTTTTCGACGTGCGATATGTTTTTGCTCGCAATACCAGAGAAGGATAGACGACAATACTAAACCATCCGCGAGGATGGGACGGAAAGCCTACAGGGTCTCACCGAGACAGCCGGGTCGCCGAAATATCACTTAAAGATATCGAGGCCCCGGCTTTTTTGCGTTCATGGGGCGTGCGAAACGTATCAAGCTTGCAGCGTTAACATTCCGGTGACTGGCATGACGCCATGTGCGGAGGGCTTATGTTTAACACGAAATGGACCCCGGATCTGGTGACCGGCATCGATGACGTCGACCAGTGTCATCGGTACATCGTCAGGATGATAAACGACGCGTACGACGGCTTCGTGGTCGGCATCAACCCCGAGAGTTACATCCTCGATGAGATCCTCGTCTGCATGTCACAGTGCTTCGACTACGAGCAGATGCTGATGATGGAGACCTGTTATCCCGATTTCCTCGCGCACCGGGACGAGCACGAGCTTTTCAGGCAGAGGATGATAGACGTGCACAGCCGCCGCAACAAAGAGGGGAACCTGACCATCGACCTGCTGGTCATCCTGGACCACTGGGTCAACCGCCATATAAGGGAGTGCGACGCGAAACTCGGGGCGTATGTTGGGGAGCTCTCGGCGCCGGAAGGGTTGTGCCGTACGGCGTGAAACGGGGAGATGGGCCATGCGGGCGGTGCTGCGTAGGCAATCGAGGGGATGGTAAAAAAGTAAAGGTATGTAAAAAAAATGTTGCAATCGATAAAGTCATCTGCTAAAAGGTGACCCGTCATTACAAAGCATTAAGTAAAGTTCTCCGAACGGGCAAAACCAGAGTGATCTGGTGACGCAAAGCCACGGGTCCTGACATAAAGGATAGCCGGGTTGCCGAAGAGATGAGTATCCATCTTGGCATCCGGGCAATATTACCGATACAAGGGGCGCTCTCATCTTTTGGCAGATGAGAGCGCCCTTTTTTTATTCCGGCGGCCGATTGCGCCCTCGAAAAAGTGAATACGTTCTCCGAACGGGCAAAACCAGAGTGATCTGGTGACGCAAAGCCACGGGTCCTGACATTAGGATAGCCGGGTTGCCGAAGAGATGAGTTACCATCTTGGCATCCGGGCATATACCGATACAAGGGGCGCTCTCATCTTTTGGCAGATGAGAGCGCCCTTTTTTATTGCCCACAATCAAAACCTGCGAGGCATGCAATGAAAGAGATGACGATACGGACCCTCGATCCAGAGTGGAAGAAGAAGCTCACCGAGTGCATGAAGGAGATAGGTCTTCTCTCCGCGCCGCACCTGCAGGTCACGGTGAACATCGCCGACTACCGCGTCTGCGACGCGGTGCGAAACGAACGGATGAAGTAACAGCGGCCTGCGGGCCGCCGTAAAATCGAACAGCGGTAAGTCTCATCCCTACGGGGCAAGTGAAACCCGCGTCAACAGCCGAAGCACCGGCTGTGGCGCGGGTTTTTTATTTTTACGTGTGTGGTGCAATTTCTTCGTCGAGGGCTGAAGTGAGAAATCTTATCCGGATAAAGCTGACGGTATCGATGGTCGCAGGGCTGCTGCTTCGGACTTCCTCCCGTCTCCGCCTGACTCTAACCGCGCTCCTCCTCTTTGCCGCACTCGGCACGGGTTCGACCGCGTTCGCCGCGGGGATCTTCTGCTCCCAGTTCGGCGGCGTGGTTGACGGCAACAACCCCGCCACCCTGGCGGCGGTGCGCAGTGCCTCCACCTTCGGGATCGACACGAACTGCACCATCAAGAACTTCCCCGATTCCATCGGCGGCTTCCCGATCACCAACATAAACTTCAACTTCCCGCAGCAGCAGTCCTACTACATCGCCTTCCTGGACGTCTTCTACTACGGCAACATGTCGTGCAACGACCCGACCCAGTCCGATTTCTGGATCTACTGGGCGCCGGGCGGGTACAACAACATAAGCCCCTCCTGCCAGGCCTTCATGGTGCCGGTGGACGCGGTCTCCAAGAAGAACCCGCCGGCGCAGACCACCGCCGCGGTGGGCGCCCCCTTCACCTACACCATCAGCGTGCCGCTCCTCGGGAAACTCGACGCCTCCGGCACCTTCCAGTACATCTCCAACGCCGACGACGCGACGGTCACCAACGTGGTGATCCCGGACGACCTCACCGCGACCGGGGCGGCACTCAGCTACGTGACCAACACCGCGTATCTCGTGAACCCGTCGACCGGCGCCAGGACCCCGCTAAACGGCGGCGCGCCCCTTAACCTTGGTGCCAGCGCCTCCTGGCTTTCCAACCACCCCGGCATCCTCTCCGACGGCACGAAGCACCTGGTCTTCTCCTATGAGAACAACGCGGCCCTCGCGTCGCTTCCGGCGGGTTACAACCTGGAGATCCAGGTCACCGTCGTCCTCGACAACGCCCCCGCGAGCGTGAACCTCGCCGGGACCCAGTTCTCCAACACCGCGAAGATGTGGTTCAACAAGCCGATCAACACGACGAGCATGGTCGACCTTCAGGCCTGGCCCGGCACCACCCCGCCGATGACCGTGGTTGAGCCGTTGCTCACCCTCGAGAAGACCGGCTCGGCCGCCACGGTGAACATGGACTCGCAGGTGCAATACACCCTGAACGTGCAGAACACCGGCGGCGGGGACGCCTGGAACGCGACCGTCACCGACCGCATCCCGGCGGGCATGGCGGGGGCGTCCCCCGTGGGCACCCTCTCCGCCCGGATCTACGCCTCCGACGGGATCACCCCGGTTACCGCACCGCTTGTAAGCGGCACCGACTACACCCTCACCTGGAGCGGCGGAAGCGGCACACCGGGGCTTCTCACCCTCACCCTGCTCGACACGGTGAAGATCGCCCCCACCCAGCGCCTCATCATCAACTACCAGGCCCAGGTCGACTCCACCGGCGTCGCCTCGGGGGCTAGCTTCACCAACATCGCGGGCGCGACCAGGTGGTACAGCGCGGGGAGCGGCTTCGCCGGGCGGCGCGAGTACGACCGCGCCATCACCGACGGCACCCCGGGCACCCTCGACTTCCAGGACGCCTACACGGTGACCGCGGCGCTTGCCGGTTACTACTTCCAGAAGACGGTGCGCGACGCCACCACCGGGACCAACCCGGCCGCCGCCGCCTTCCCGGGAGATCGGCTGCACTATACGCTTCTTCTGCAGAACTTCACCTGGCCCCCGCTCTCCAACGTGAGCATAAGTGACGTACTCCCCGTCGGGCTCGGCTCCATCGCGAACGTAACCGTCACCCCCGCCGGAGGGAGCACCAGGGTGCTACAGCCTTCAGGCACCTCGCAGGGCGCGATCACCGTGACCGGGCTCACCCTCCCGGGCGGGGCCACCACCAACGCGCAGCTCATGATCGAGTTCGACGCCACGGTGGATGCTGCGCTTCCCAACGGCGCGGTCCTCTCCAACCAGGCGAGCATGACCGGTATCGACAACAGCACCGTCCCGGCGACCAGGTGGGCAGGCGTCTCGGACGACCCCTACGTGAACGGCACCGTGCTCCTTGGTTCCGGGGGGGACCCGACCAGGGTGACGGTCCAGGCGCCGGGGGCGCTCTCCAAGGCGAACCCCGCCCAGGCCACTGCCACCATCGGCCAGCAGTTCAGCTATCTCGTGAAGGTCCCCGCCGTCCCGGCCGAGGTGCCGCTTTACGACGTGCGGATCCTGGACAACCTGGGACTCTCCGCCGCCGGGATGAGCTTCGTGAACGCCGAGGTGATCTCCGGAGGGGCCTGGAACCTCACCAACACGGGAACGGCCGGCAACGTCATCCTCCAGGACTTGGCCACCGGGGTGGACATACCGGCAGGGGGACAGGTGGTGGTCCAGGTGACGGTCGCGCTGCAAAACGCCGCCGCCAACAAAAACGGGCTTAACTTCGCGAACACCGCGTCTTACACCTACAACAAGATTAACGGCGACAGCCTGAGCCAGGCGGCGGGAGGGGCCGCGACCACGGCCGCCATGACCGTCGTCGAACCGCATCTCACCGCGACCAAGGCGGCGACCTACGCCTCCCCGGCCGGGAAGGACGCCTCGGCGCCCGCGGTGCCGGGCGACGTGGTGCGCTACACGGTCACCGTCAAGAACGACGGCACCTCTAGGGCCTACGACGCCGACGTGATGGACTTCCTCCCCGCGAACCTCTCGCTCGTCCCCGGCTCCGCCTCGGCCCAGATCGACGGCGCCACCGTGAGCGGCTTTGTCACCACGCCAGCGGCCCGCGCCGGTGGAGAGGTGGTATGGGGTGCGCAAAACGGCGACGCGAGCCTCGACATCCCCGCCGGCGGCACCCTGGTAATAAGCTACCTGGCCACCGTGCTCGCGACCGACGGCGCCCCCATCGTGAACCGCGTCTACGCCGACTGGACCTCCCTTTCCGGTGCCGTCGCGGGAGAGCGCACCGGCGCCGGGTGCCCGAACGTCACCGCGCCCAACAACTACTGCACCGGCCCGGTCACCACGGAGCTCGCCTCGTTCGACCCCACCACCCTGGTAAAGAGCGTCGTTTCCGACTCCTGGAGCGGTGCGGGTGCGAGCGCCACCGACGCGACCCTGCGCGTGGGGGACACCGTGGTCTACAACCTGGCGCTTAACCTGCGCGAGGGGACGACCGGAAACGTGGTGCTCACCGACCTGCTCCCGCCGGGGCTCGCCTTCGACTCGCTGGTGAGCGTGGCCCCCGCCTCGGGGGGGAACTTCGGCTATACGCTCATCTCCCAGCCCGCGCCGGGTACCACCGGCAGCGTCACCTGGAACCTGGGTAACGTGACCAACCTGGCCGACAACAACGCGGCCAATAACACCCTGACCATCCAGTACCGTGCGCGCGTCCTGAAGAACACGCTGGCGCAGTCCCCGACGGCGCAGCAGCTCGTGAACGGGGCGACCCTCTCCTACGCCGTCAACGGCGTTGCCGCGACACCGAGGAAATCGGAGGCAACGCTTAACCTCTGGCAGCCGCTTTTGAGCGTCTCGAAGAGCGCCGCGACGGCAAGCGGCGGCACGGTGATCGCCGCCGGAGAAAACGTCACCTACACGGTCAAGCTGGTGAACGCCGGCACCGCCCCGGCCTACAACGCGGTGCTTGCCGACACGCTCCCCTTAGGTCTGCGCCAGGGGGGTGTCAGCACGACTTCGGTGACGCTTGTCGACAGCGCCACGGGTGCGGTGAGCGCTACGCTCCCGATCCTCCCCCCGAGCTACAACCAGGCCACCGGCGTCGCGACCTGGAACTTCGACGTCGCGGGCTCCGCCTCGCTCTACGCAATCCCGGCCGGCAAGACGCTGCAGGTGGTCTACACCCTGAAGGCTGACGCGGGGCTTGGCGCAGGGGTGACACTAAACAACCAGGCGCAGGTCACCACCTACTATTCCTTCGACAGCCAGGACGTCCCCGCGGGAAGCGTTCTCGACCAGCGCCAGGCCTACCCGGCCACTCCCCCGGCCACGGTGCAGCTCACCACGGCGGCGGCGACCGCCCTCGGTAAGAGCGCACTCGTCGACAAGGCGGCCATCGGCCAGCCCTTAACCTACCGGATCACCGTCCCCGCCGTGCCGCAGCCGACCGCCATGTACGACGTGCGCGTCCTCGACGAGCTCGGTTCCGCGGCGACCGGCGTCGATCTCCGCTTCGTAAGCGTGCAGCGGGTCTCCGGCCCCGCCTTCACCCCGGTGAACACGGGGAGCGCCACGAGCCTCGTCATCGAGGATGCCGCCGCAGGCATCGACATCCCCGCCGGTCAGCAGGCGGTCCTCGACGTCACCCTCGTGCTCACCAACGCGGCGATGAACGCGCCGGGCAAACAGTTCCAAAACACGGCGAGCTACACCTACAACGGTGTGAACGCCACCCCGGCGACCAGGGCCAACGGCGCCCCGGGTGCCAGCGGCGCGGTGACCATCGTCGCCCCCGCACTCACGCTGCAAAAAAGCGGGCCCGCCACCATCAACGCGCTCGCCCCGGGTCTTTTCACCCTGGATATAAAGAATACGGGCGCGAGCACGGCCTGGCAGGCCGTCATCTCCGACCTCCTCCCCAACGTCACCACCCCGGCACCGGGGAGCATGTGCGGCTCGGCCCCCACGAACGTGACCGCGCGTATCTACCAGGCGGACGGGGTCACCCCGGTCTCGGGGACGCTTGTGAACGGGACCGACTTCACGGTGAGCTTCGCGCCCGCGCCCGCCTGCACCATGACCGTCACCATGAAGTCAGCCCAGGCGGCGCTCGCGCCGAACCAGCGCCTGATCGTCACCTACGCCGCAGCACTCGACCCGTACACCGCGGGTGGCATCACCCTCACCAACGTAGCCGGCGCCGCGAGCTGGCAGAGCGCCGACCCCGCGGTCACCGCACCGGGGAACATCCAGACCTTGACCGGAGCGCTCACCAACGGCACCCCCGGGGTCGTCGACACCCAGGACGCCTTCACCGTGACCACCCAGGCGCCGCTTTTAACCTTCACGAAGACGGTGGCGAACGCGACCACCGGCGGGACGGGCGCCACCGCGAAGCCGGGCGACATACTTAAATACACGCTGACCGTGAAGAACGTGGGTGCCTTGGGATCGGCGAACTTCACCCTGACCGACGAGCTCGACAGGCTGAACGGAAGCGCCATGTTCGCGCCGGGGAGCCTGAAGCTCCTCACCGTCCCGGCCGGTGCGACAACCTCCACGACCTCTGCGACCGGCGGCCTCAAGGGAACCGGCGTGGTGAGCATCGGCAACCTGAACATAGCACCGCAGGGGGAGGCGGGCGACACGGTGGTGGTTGAGTTCCAGGCGACCCTCGCACCGGTCCTCGACAACGGCTCGCTCGTCGCGAACCAGGCGCAGATCGCCTCGCCGCTTCTTCCTGCGCAGCTAAGCGACGACCCGTCCCTTTCCGGCAGCACCGATCCGACCCGGACCGTGATCGCCTCCGCCCCCTCCTTCACCTTCCAGAAGACGGTGCGGGACGTGACCTCCGGGACCGGCATCGTGAAGGCGGGTGACACGCTCAGCTACACCCTCACCCTGAAAAACGACGGCACCGAGAACGCGACCGGGGTGACGCTGCGCGACCAGGTCCCGGCGAACACCACCTATCTCCCGAACTCCACCACGTTGAACGGCAAGGCGGTCGCCGATCCCTCCGCTGGGGTGAGCCCGCTGCAGGGGGGGATCGCGGTCAACTCCCCGGCGAACCTCACCCCCGGTGCGATGCCAGCGGCAGCCGGAACGGCGACCAACGTCGCTACCGTCACCTTCCAGGTGCAGGTGAACAAGAGCGTCGTCGCGGGAACCCTGATCTCGAACCAGGGTGTCGTAGACGGAACCGGCGCTGCGAGCGGTGCCTTCAAAGAGGAGGTCTCCGACGACCCAGCGACCCCGGCCGTGGACGACCCGACCACCGTGGTGGTGGGGAGCCTGCCGCTCGTCTACGCACTGAAGACGGTGCGGCTTGCAACGGACGGCAACGGTAACGGCCTCCTCGATCCGGGTGACGAGCTGCAGTACACCATCAGCATGACCAACTCCGGCGGCGTCGACGCGACCGGGGTGGTCTTAACCGATGCGATCCCCGCCAACACGACTTACGTTGCGGGTTCCACGCGGCTGAACGGCCAGACACTGGCGGATCCCCCCGCCGGCCGTTCACCGCTTACCGACGGCGTCGGTGTCTACTCCGCGGGGCTCTCCGTGTCCTCCTCCCCCGGTGGCACCCTCGCGGCTGGAGGCACCGGCGTCGTCACCTTCAAAGTCCTGGTCGATCCCGGCGTCGCATCCGGGACCGTGATCAGCAACCAGGGGAGCGTAGCCTCGGCCCAGCTCCCCGCGGTGAAGACGGACGCCGATGGCAATCCGGGCAACGGCTACCAGCCGACCGTGATCGTGGTGGGGAACGCGCAGCGGCTTACGCTCACCAAGTCGGTCGCGGTGGTGGGTGGGGGCGCCGCCCTTGCCGGAAGCGTCCTCGAGTACACCATCCGCGCCGCGAACGTCGGGCTCATCCCGGCGACCGCGGTGGTCTTAAGTGACGACCTGACGCAGCTCTCTGGGAAAGGAAGCTACGTGGCGGGGAGTGCGCTCATGAACGGCTCCGTCAACGGGGTGAGCTTCACCGCCCCGGTCCTCCTCGCCGACTACGGTACCGCCTACGGGGCGCTCGCCCCCGGCGCCGCCGTCGTGCTTCGCTTCCAGGTGAAACTGAACGCGACCGTCGCAAGCGGAAGTGTCGTCGCCAACACCGCCCAGGCCTCCTGGGACACCCCGTCCCAACTGGCCAACGCGGGGACCTCGGTCACCGTCGGCGGGACGCCGGGAAGCGCCACCCTTGCCGGCACGATCTGGCAGGACGCAAACCACGACAAGACGATGAACGGCGGCGAGACCCCCGCTGCCGGCTGGTCCGTCGACCTCTATCAGGACGGCCGCGTGGTCGGGACGGTGCAAAGCGCCGCCGACGGCTCCTACCGCTTCAGCGGCGTCGCCCCCAACCCGGGAGGGGTCCCCGCCTATGAACTGCGCTTCACCGCGCCCGGTGCCACCGCTTCCACGGCCATGCTCGGCTGGTGCAACTCCCCCTTCACAAACGCGATGCAGCGCATCTCGGCCATCATGGCGGACGGCGGCACGCTCCTAGGCGGGCTCGACCTCCCGCTCACCCCCAACGGCGTGGTCTACAACTCCGTCGTGCGCACACCGGTTACGGGCGCGACGCTCGTCATGGTGGAGGCGAAAGGGATGACCGCCGTCTCGAGCGCCTGCTTCAACGATCCCGCCCAGCAGGGGCAGGTCACCACGGCGGGCGGCTTCTACAAGTTCGACCTGAACTTCTCCGATCCCTCCTGCCCCTCCGGCGGCGAATACCTGATCCGGGTGACCCCCCCCGCCTCCGGGTACATGACCGGCGAGTCGCGGCTCGTTCCTCCCGCCTCGGGCGAGGCCACGGTGACCTTCTCGGTCCCTGCCTGCCCCGGGAGCGGCCTGGATGCGGTTTCGACGCCCCCCGGCTACTGCGAGGCTCAGGCCTCCGAGCTCGCGCCGGGTGTCACGGTGCTCCCGGGGCCGGCAACCGCCTACTACCTGCGCCTCACCCTGAACAACCAGCAGCCCGGTTACGGCCAGATCTACAACAACCACATCGCCGTCGACCCGACCCTGGACACCGCCATCACCATCAAGAAGAGCGTCTCGGTGACCAACGTGACGCGCGGCCAGCTGGTCCCCTACACCATCACCCTGAGCAACACGCTCGGCGCGGCACTCAGGGGACTGACCGTGGTGGACACCTTCCCGCTCGGCTTCAAATACGTCGCCGGATCGGCACGCATGGACGGCGTGAAGGCAGAGCCCGCGCTCAACGCGCGGCAGATGGTCTGGACCGTGGGCGAGCTCGCGACGAAAACAAGCCACAGCATCACCTTCCTCATGATAGTCGGCTCCGGCGTCTCGGAAGGGGAGTACGTGAACCGGGCCCAGGTGCTCAGCACGGTCACCGACAGCGTCGCCTCGCTGGTCGATTCCGCCACGGTGCGCGTCGTCCCGGATGCCGACCTCGACTGCACCGACGTCATCGGCAAGGTCTTCGACGACGGTAACGGCAACGGCTACCAGGACGAGGGGGAGAAGGGGCTTGCCGGCGTGCGTGTCGTGACGGCGCGGGGGCTCATCGCCGGCACCGACCAGTTCGGGCGCTTCCACATCACCTGCGCCGTCGTCCCGGACGAGGAGCGCGGCAGCAACTTCATCCTGAAACTCGACGAGCGCACCCTCCCCACCGGCTACCGGGTCACCACGGAGAACCCGCAGGTGGAGCGCGCCACCCGCGGCAAGATGCTCCGCTTCAACTTCGGCGCCGCCATCCACCGGGTCATCTCCATGGACGTTGCCGACGGCGCCTTCGAGCCGGGCAAGACCGAGCTGCGCCGTCAGTGGCGGCCGCGCATAGAGCTTCTCATGAAGGAACTGGAGAAGTCTCCGGCCGTCCTGCGCCTCTCCTACCTGGCTGAGATCGAGAAGGATTCGCTGGTGCAGGGCCGCCTGAAGGCGCTCAAGAAGGAGATCACGGAACGCTGGGGCGACGGCTATCCCCTCACCGTGGAAACCGAGATCTTCTGGCGCCGGGGGGCACCGCCGTGATGCCTGCCGACTGGAAGAGAAGTGAACAAGGCAACCCGACCCTTTGGACCGGATGGATGGGAGAAATGGTGAAGCAAAGTATCGCCCTTACATGCTTGTTCCTGGTTTGCATGGCAGGCTCCGCCGCCGCGCAAGAGACCGTTGCGACCGCCGCGACCAAGGCGCCGACTCCGGCCGCGTCCGCCCTGGCGGGTGCCGCCCCCGGCGTCCGCGAGGCAGCCGGCCCCGGCGAGACCACCGAGGGACACCTCCCGAAGGACGTGAGCTATACGCCGTGGCTCCTCGACCCCGCCATCTTCGGTGAGGACCAGGGGGACCGTACCGAGAAGCGCCAGGTCCCCGAGAAGGATGTGAAGACGGTCAAGGTGGCGAACCTCGTCCCGCCGATCCACTTCCGCACCGGCGACGCGGAGATCACCAGGGAATACCTCGACCTTTTGCGCGGCGTGCTGGAGAAGATGCGCGGGCGCCAGAACGTCCGGCTCCACTTCGTGGGACATGCGGACAGCCAGCGGCTGAGCCCCACCCTCCAGGGGAAATTCACCGACAACACCGGGCTCTCCCGCGAGCGCGCCGGGACCACGGCCGAATACTGCCAGCGCGCACTGGGGCTTCCCCCCGAGGCGATCTCCTACGAGGGGCTAGGGGACACCCGTCCGGTCGCCTCGAACCTGACCGAAGAGGGGCGGGCCCAGAACCGCCGCGTCGAGGTGGAGGTCTGGTACGACGAGATCGGCGAGAAGATGGTGGAGAAAGAGATCATCGTTCCCGCCACGGTTAATCGCGTCAAGGTCTGCCGCACCGAAACGGTCTGTAAGATGCGCTACAATGAGGGGCTCGCGCACCGGGTGAGGCTCAAGCACCTCGTGGCCCCGATGCACTACGACGCGGCGCTCGTCACCGTCCCGGAGGAGTTTCTAAGGCAGGTGCGCCAGGCGCTAGACAACCTGAAGGACAAGCAAAACGTCGCGGTCCGCTTCACCGCCTACAGCGACACGGCACCCTTGGAGGCGCGCGACGAGCGCATCTACGGCGACCAGATCGGCCTCTCGCGGGCGGTGGCGCGGCGCGTCGCCCTCGCGGTCCAGGACACCCTGAAGGAAAAGAAGACGGTCTTCGAGAGCGACGGCAAGGGGAGCGTGCAGCCGGTCGCCACCAACGACACCCAGCAGGGGAGGGGGCTCAACCGGCGCGTGGAGGTCGAGTTCCTGCACGACGACCCCCTGCAGGAACTCCCCGACGAGCCCCAACTCTGTCCCGAGGACGCAGGAAGCGAGACGGTGACGCGGGTCTACGATCCCCCCTCCGGCCCGGTTGCCCCGATCCTCTTTGCGGACGGCAACCCCGTCCTCCCGGCGGGTTACACCGAGCGCCTGACCGAACTGATGGCGCAGATCCGCGAGCGGGCCAACGTACGGCTTCGTTTTACCGGTTACATCGTGAACGAGCGGCTCGACCGGCGTAACGCCGCCATCTACGGCGACGACGTCGGCTGGGCCACGGCGCGCGCCCGCCGCAGCATGCTCTCGGTGAGCGAGAAGATGGGACTCCCCCCGGCAAGGGCGGAGTTCGAGGGGCGCGGCTACGTCCAGTCCGACGACGTGGTCGCCACCGGCTTCACCGGTACCGGCGCCTCCCGCGTCGAGGTGCAGGTGATCTACGACGAGAAGGTCCCGGTGAACGACTACGAGGGGGTGGACATCCTGCGCATGACCCGCGAGGTGAACACCGTCGATCCGCTCGCCTTGAACCTCATGCGCATCTCGGTGGACGGAAAACCGGTCGACGACCTGAACAAGAGCGTCCCCGACCTGCAGCGCTGCACCGACCTGGCGCTTGACCGCGCCGAGATCCAGTTCCGCTACGACGACCTGAAGGCGGAGCCGAGGCTGAACGTCACCGCCTGGCCGCGCAGCATCGCCTACCGGGAAGAGGGAGTGGAGGGCGACGGGAACCTGGTCCGCTTCCGCCTCTACACGAACTACCACAGCTTCATCAAGCGGGGCGAGGTGCGCATCTTCGACGCGGCCGTCTCGGAGCGCGACCTGCCGCTCGCCGTGGTTCCTCTGGACGGCGAAGGGGTGGGGGGGTGGCGCGCATCGTTTGACACCCTTGCCGCACCGGTGAGGGAACTGAAGTACCTGGTCCGGGTCTACGACGCCGAGGAGAACTTCGACGAGACGGTCCCCCAGCCGCTCTGGGTGATCGACCATGCCGACCCGGCGGTCGCGAAGGCGGACCCGGAGCGCGAGCTTCTGGCCGGATACGGGGGAAGCCGCATCGCGGCTAAGAACATCCCGGTCGCCGGCGGCAGCGTCCTCGCCCACGGCAGCGCGATTCCCACGGGGCACCGTGTCTGGCTTGCCGGCTACCCGGCACCGGTGGACGCCAAGGGGCGCTTCATCGCCGAGGAGATCCTTCCCAAGGGGACGCACACCGTCGAGGTGGCGGTGCTCGACCAGGCGGGGAACGGCCAGCTCTACCTGCGCGACCTCGCCATGAAGAAAAACGACTGGTTCACCGTGGGGATCGCCGACCTGACCCTCTCCGCCAACAAGACGAGCGGCCCGGCCGAACTCGTGGCACCGGACCGGCCGCAGTACGGCCGCACCCTCGAAGCCGAGGGGCGCCTGGCCTTCTACACCAAGGGGAGCTTCGGCGACGGCTGGGGGCTCACCGCCAGCGCTGACACCCGCGAGGGTCCGCTGAACGAGATCTTCTCCAACTTCCTGGAGAAGTCCCCCGAGGCGCTTTTCCGGCGCATGGACCAGGACTACCACTTCCCGACCTACGGCGACGACGGCACGGTGACCGAGGACGCGCCGACCAGCGGCAAGTTCTACGCGAAGCTCGCCAAGAACCAGAACTACGGTCTGTGGGGGAACTTCAGGGTCGGCTACACCGACAACGACCTCGCCCACGTGGACCGCGGCCTCTACGGCGGAAACCTCCATTACCAGCTCCCGGGCGTGACCGGCTTCGGCGAGAAGCGCTTCGTGGTGGACGGCTTCGCCGCCGAGCCGGGGACCATGGCTGGACGCGACGAGTTCCGCGGCACCGGGGGGTCGCTCTACTACCTGCGCCGCCAGGACGTCCTGCAGGGCTCGGAGCGGGTGCGCGTCGAGGTGCGTGACAAGGACAGCGGCATGGTGCTCGCGACGAAGGATTTGACGGCGGTGCAGGACTACGACGTCGACTACCTGCAGGGGCGCCTGGTGCTCAGGGAGCCCCTCGAGTCGACCGCCTCGGACAACCTCCTCGTCCATAGTGACGCCATCGGGGGTAACCCGGTCTACCTGGTCGCCCGCTACGAGTACACCCCGGGGGTGGCCGAGCTCGACTCCGTCACCTTCGGCGGGCACGCCCACTACTGGTTCGGGGACTACGTGAAGCTCGGCGTCACCGGCAGCAAGGGAGACGACGGCGACGCCGGGGAGAGCCTCGTCGGTGCGGACCTCACCCTGCGCAAGTCCGCCGCCACCTGGCTGAAACTCGAGACCGGGCGCAGCAAGGGGACCGGGCTCTTCACCTCGACCTCGCAGGACGGCGGCTTCAAGTACGGCACGGTGCAGACGCCGGATGATGCGGCGGTCAGCGCGGGTGCCTACCGGGTGGATGCGAGCCTGGGGCTTGCCGACCTCGGCAAGGATTGGCGCGGGCGGATCACCCTGTACAGCCAGTTCCTCGAGGCGGGTTACACCGCACCCGGCCAGATCGCTGAGAGGGAGACACTTCAGGTGGGAGGTACCGCGGAAATCCCCGTTACCGACCGCGTGAAACTCACCTTCAAGGGGGATCATCGGAAGGTGGACCAGGGGCTTCAGACCACGGCCGCCGAGGCGGACGCCCAGTACCAGGTGGACGAGCACTGGACCGCCTCGGTCGGCGGGCGCGTCGATCACCGAAGGGACGAGTCCCTCGTGGTTCCCCTCACCCAGGAAACCGGCACCCGCACCGACCTCGTCGGAAAGGTCGCCTACGACTCGAAGGCGAGATGGATGGGGTACCTCTTCACCCAGCAGTCGGTGCAGACCTCTGGGAACCGCGAAGACAACGCCCGGACCGGCGCGGGGGGCACCTACCGGGTGACCGACCGCTTCAAGGTGAACGGCGAGCTCTCCGCCGGCGACCAGGGCGCTGCCGGGCGCTTCGGCGCCGAGTACCTCTACAGCGACCGGACCACCCTCTACATGAATTACGCCCTCGAGAATGAGAGGAGCGACAACGGCGTGCAGGCGAGAAAGGGGACCATGACCTCCGGGTTCCGCTCCCGCTACTCCGACACGACGAGCGTCTACGGCGAGGAGCGCTACACCCACGGCGACGCCCCGAGCGGTCTCCTGCACTCCTACGGCGTCGACCTCACCCCGACGGACCGCCTGAACCTGGGTGCCAAGGGTGAAGTCGGGACGCTCACCGACAACCTGACCGGCGCGGAGCTGAAAAGGACCGCGGTCGGTGTGAACGCGGGGTACGGTTTCGACAAGGTGAAGCTCGCAAGCGCCGTGGAATACCGGGAGGACGACGCCCAGCAGATCGATTTGAGCCGCGAGAAGCGCACCACCTGGCTTTTCAAGAACAGCCTGAAGTACCAGATGACCCCGGACTGGCGCCTGATCGGCAAGTTCAACTACTCGAAGAGCACGAGCTCCGAGGGGGACTTGCGCGACGGTGGATACACCGAGGCGGTGGTCGGTTACGCCTATCGTCCGGTCATGAACGACCGGCTGAACGCCCTCGTCAAGTACACCTACTTCTACAACATGCCGTCGGCGGACCAGATCGCCGGCACGACGACGGGGGCGAGCTTCATGCAGCGCAGCCACATCGCCTCCATCGACGCCATGTACGACCTGACCCCGCGCTGGACCGTCGGGGGCAAGTACGCCTACCGGCTCGGGCAGGTGAGCATGGACCGGGTGAACCCGGAGTACTTCGACAGCCGTGCCCATCTCGTGGTGGCGCGGGTGGACTGGCGCTTCCTGCACAAGTGGGATGCCCTCGTCGAGGGGCGGTGGCTCGATCTCCCGGACGCCCAGGACAGCCGCACCGGCGTGCTCCTCGGGGTCTACCGTCACCTCGGGAACCACTTCAAGATCGGCGCCGGCTATAACTTCAGCGATTTCTCCGACGATCTGACCGACCTGAGCTACCGGCGCCAGGGGGTGTTCGTCAACATGGTGGGGATGATCTAGATATGGAAAACCAAGGAGAGGTGGGGGGTATGGGGAAATTACTTAAGGCAGTCATCGCAGGGATCGCGCTCTTTTTGATGACCGGCGCGGCGTTCGGGGTGGAAGCGGCCCCGGTGCAGACGGAAACGGAGGCTTCACGGCAGGCGACTGGTGCGGAGGAGACGGCCTGCGTCGACGGCGCGGACTGCCGTTTCGCGCAAGCGTCGGATGAGGTTGACGCGGCGGAACCGGCGGATGCCGTTGACGCGGCGGAGCCGGTCGAAGCGGTGCAAGCGGCCAAACCGGTCGAAGCGGCGGCAGCGGCGAAGCCGGAGACGGCAGTAGCCAAACCGGAGACGGCGGCGGCCCGGCAGACTGCGGAGCAGGTGAAGGGGCTTGACGAGCAGGTCCAGGAGATCAAGGCGGACGTCCTCTCCATCGCGGCGCAGTTGAGCCGTCTCGAGGAGAAGCTCCTGTACCCGTCCGACACCCAGGTTGCCCTCTTCGTCTCGCTCGCGGGCGAGGAGAAGTTCCGCCTCGACTCGGTCTCCGTGGAACTCGACGGCAAGGAGGTCGCGCATCACCTCTATACCTACAACGAGATCGAGGCGCTCAGAAAGGGTGGCGTGCAACGCATCCACGTCGGCAACGCGATGACCGGAGAACACCCGCTGCACGTCACCGTCACCGGCAAGACCGAGGGGGGAACCGATTTCCGCAAGGATGAGAGCTTCAAGGTAGCCAAGGGGGTAGGGCCGAAACTCGTCGGCGTCGTCCTTTCCGGCAGCAAGAGCATCACCGTCAAGGACTGGTAAGCCATGTTAAGGCCCCTTCTCATACTGCTCTGCCTGTTGATGGCGACGCAGGCCCCGGCCGCCGAGAGATCCGGCGGGGGCGGTCCCGCAGCCTCTTCCCCGACGGACGTCTACTTCGGCGAGGCGCTCTACCACGCCTACCAGGGGGAGTGGTTCGAGGCGGTGGCGCGGCTCGACACGGAGCTCGGCCAGCACCGTCGACTCGACGAGCCCGTACTCGACCCGCTCTACCCGTACGTGGGTCAGGCTGAGTTCAACGTCGGCGACTTCGAACTCGGTTACCGCATGCACCTGCGCGCCGGGCGCTCCATCAAGGCGGTGATCGACGGGAAGGTCGACGAGCCGCAGCGCAACGCCGCGATCTACCGGCTCGCGCGGCTTTACTTCCGCAAGGACCAGCCCCAGGAGGCCCTGAAGGCCCTGGAGCGCATCAGCGGGAAGCTCCCCGGGACGCTCAGCGTCGACGTCGAGTTCCTGCGTGCGCAGCTCCTCATGACCCTCGGCCGCTTCGAGGAGGCCTCGGCCGTGCTGAAGGAGATCCGGGACGAGAAGGGTGTGGAAGGATTCGCCGGCTACAACCTGGGGGTGTCGCTCATGCAGCAGGGCAAAGTGCAGGACGGACGCGCATACCTGGAGCGCACCGGGCAGATGCCGGGAACCGCCGCCGAGATCATGGCCATCAGGGACAAGGCGAACCTCGTTCTGGGGTACCGGCTTCTGGACGACAACGCGGCAGACCAGGCGAAGCTCGCCCTCGACCGTGTGCGCCTCGCCGGCCCCTTCTCGAACCGGGCCCTGCTCGGTTCCGGCTGGGCTGACGCGAACCAGGGGAGCTTCGAACGCGCCCTCGTTCCCTGGAGCATCCTCGCCGGACGGGAGGTGACCGACCCCGCGGTGCAGGAGGCGATGCTCGCGCTCCCCTTTGCCTACGGCAAGCTCAAGGCCTACGGCAAAGCCGCACTCTTGTACGGCAGCGCCCTGGAGTCCTTCGGCAAGGAGATTGAGAAGCTTTCCGGCTCCATCGAGTCGGTGAAGGAGGGGAGGCTTCTGAAGGCGCTGGAACAAGAGGAACTGAAGCAGGACGCCGAGTGGGTGGTGAAGCTGCGCAACCTCCCCAAGGCGCCCGAGACCTACTACCTTATGGACCTGATGGCCTCGCACGACTTTCAGGAGGCGCTGAAAAACTACCTCGACCTCAGGGATCTCGCGCAGAAGCTCGCCACCTGGGAGGGGGACCTGAACGCCTTCGAGGAGATGATCGGGCTGCGTCGCGCCTACTACGAGCCGCTGCTCCCCGGGGTCGACGCCTCCTTCAAGGAGCTCGACTCCCAGATACGTCTGCGCAGCGAGCAGCGCGACCGCATCGGAAAAAGGCTTCACGCCATGCTGACCTCGCCGCGCCCCGAGCACCTCGCCACTGCGGACGAGCGCCTCGCCAAGGAGGAACTCGCGCGCCTGGAAAAACTCGTTCCCGTCGCTACCAACGTCCCCTCCCCCCCGGCGGGGGAGGGGCAGGGTGGGGGGGACGTTGCCATGGGCGAAACTGTTGGCAGCGGCGGCGGGGGGGGGGNCTGGAAAAACTCGTTCCCGTCGCTACCAACGTCCCCTCCCCCCCGGCGGGGGAGGGGCAGGGTGGGGGGGACGTTGCCATGGGCGAAACTGTTGGCAGCGGCGGCTTCACCCACCCCCTAACCCCCTCCCGTCAAGGGAGGGGGGAGACTGCTGCCGGCGAAATCGCCCGGCGCATCGCCCGCCTGAAGGGTGTCATCGCCTGGAACATCGCCACCGGCTACCACCAGCGCCTCACCGACACCTTCGACGACCTCGATCGCCTGAACGAGGAGATGCGGCGCATGAAAGAGGAATACGACTCCTTCGTCCGCACGAGACAGGCGGCGACGCAGAGCTACCAGGGTTACGACGAGGCGATCCGCGCCCGCCGCGCCGAGATCGCTGCGGCACGGGAAAAGGTGGCGGCCCTCATGCCGCGCCAGGGAAAGGTACTCGAGGCCATGGCGGTGGATGAGCTGTCGAAGCGCCGGACGCGCCTCGAAGGTTTCCAGGTCACCGCGCGCTTCGCTATCGCGGACAGCTACGACCGGGCCAACAAGGCCCAGGCACAGAAGAAGGTGGGAGAATGAAACGGACCCGATTCCTGCTCATGGCGCTTTTCGCGCTCCTCGCCGCGTGCCAGTCCGGCGGCGGCAGGGAGACCATCGCGCAGCTTAAAGACGTGAAGGTCGAGATCAAGGAAGTGCCGATCGAAGGCGGCCTCGAGAAGGCGATGGAAGGGTACCAGCACTTCCTCGACGAGACGCCGGAGTCGTCGCTCACCCCGGCCGCGATCCGTCGTCTGGCCGACTTGAAGATCGAAAAGGAATACGGCTATGTCGCCGCCACCCCCCGTGTGCCGGGGGGCGAGGCGGTGCTTCCCGCTCCGGAGCGCGCCGAGGTCGCCTCGTCTGCCGCCGCGGCTGTCCCGAGCCGCGCGCCGGGCGAGTCCGATGCCGATTTCGAGAAGAGGACCCTGAAGGCGAAAGAGGGACATGACGGAGAGGAGCGGGCCGGGGCACGCGAGGCGATCGCCCTTTACCGCAAGCTCCTGGACAAGTACCCGCACTACCAGGGTAACGACCAGGTGCTCTACCAGATGTCGCGCGCCTACGAGGAACTGGGCGAGACCGAGGAGGCGATGGCGGTCATGCAGCGCATGGTCAAGGACTACCCCGGATCGCGCTACATGAACGAGGTCCAGTTCCGCCGCGCCGAGTACTTCTTCACGCACCGCCAGTACATCGAGGCGGAAGGGGTGTACAAGGGGCTCGTCGAAGCCGGCCCTGAGACCTCCTTCTACGAGCTCGCCCTCTACAAACTCGGCTGGACCTTCTACAAGCAGGAGCTTTACGAGGAAGGTCTCGACCGCTTCATCGCACTCCTGGACCACAAGGTGGCGGCCGGGTACGACTTCGCCGCCACCGGTGACGACCTGGAGAGAAAGCGGGTGGACGACACCTTCCGGGTCATCAGCCAGAGCTTCTCCTACCTGCACGGCGCCGCCTCGGCCGTCGAGTACTTCGAGAAGAACGGCAAGCGCGGCTACGAGGACCGCGTCTACTCGAACTTGGGCGAGTTCTACTACGAGAAGCGCCGCTACAGCGACGCCGCGGCGGCCTACAACGCCTTCGTGACCCGCAACCCGTTCCACCGCGCCTCCCCGCAGTTCAGCATGCGCGTGATCGAGATCCACATCGCCGGCGGCTTCCCGACCCTCGTCATCGAGGCGAAGAAGGAGTTCGCCAGGAACTACGGGCTCAAGTCCGAGTACTGGAAGCACTTCGAACCCGCCTCCCGTCCCGAGGTGCTCGGTTTCCTGAAGACCAACTTGACCGACCTCGCCCACCACTACCACGCCCTGTACCAGGCGCCGGAGCACGTGAAGGAGAAGGAGGAGAACTTCAAGGAGGCGCTGCAGTGGTACGGCGACTTCCTGGATTCCTTCCCGAAAGAGGCGGAGTCGGCGAGCATCAACTACCAGATGGCCGACCTCCTCATGGAGAACCGCTCCTTTGCGCGGGCGGCGAAAGAGTACGAGCGGACCGCCTACGAATACCCGCGTTACGAGAAGTCCTCCGCCGCAGGCTACGCCGCCGTATTCGCCTACCGCGAACAGTTGCGCGAGGCAAAGGCGGAGGAGAAGGACCCGGTGAAGCGCGAGGCGGTTAGAAGCTCGCTCAAGTTCGCCGAGACCTTCCCTGAACACGAGAAGGCGGCGGTCGTCATGGGAGCGGCGGCCGACGACCTCTACGAGCTGAAGGATTACGAACAGGGGCTCACCGTGGCCCGCAAGCTGATCGCGACCTTCCCCGCCGCCGACAAGGAGGTGCTCAAGTCGGCCTGGATCGTGGTCGGGCACTCCTGCTACGAGTTGAAGCGCTACCCGGAGGCGGAAGCGGGATACGCGCAGGTGTTGGCCCTCATCCCGGAAGGGGACGCAAGCCGCACCGGGTTCACCGACAACCTGGCGGCCTCGATCTACAAGCAGGGGGAGGAGGCGAACGCCGCGGCCAACTACCGCGCCGCCGCCGATCACTTCCTGCGCGTCGGCCGGGTCGCCGCAGGCTCGAAGATCCGGGTGAACGCCGAGTACGACGCGAGCGTCGCGCTCATCCAGCTCAAGGCGTGGAAGGAAGCGACCGCCGTGCTTGCCTCCTTCCGCGAACTCTTCCCCGGTCACGAGCTGCAGCCCGAGGTAACGAGGAAGCTCGCCTTCGTCTACCGCGAGGACGGCCGCCTGGCCGAGGCCGCCGGCGAGTACGAGCGGGTGGAGAGCGAGTTCAAGGACGAGGATGTGAGGCGCGAAGCCCTCATGCTGGCGGCCGAGCTGCACCAGCAAAGCGGCAACAAAAAGCAGGCCCTCGCCGTGTACCGCCGCTACGTCGGTTACTTCCCCGATCCGGTGGAGGTGAACCTCGAGATGCGCGACAAGATCTGCACCTTCGTGAAGGACGAGGACCGTGCCGCCTATCTGAACGAGCTGAAGGAGATCATCGCCATCGACGCCGCCGCAGGCGACAAGCGCACCCCGCGCACCCGCTACCTCGCGGGCAAGGGGGCCCTGGTGTTCGCCGAAGGGGACTACGAGCGCTTCGCCGAGGTCAAGCTGGTGCAGCCGTTCGAGGAGAAGCTGCGCCGGAAAAAGGAGCTCATGAAGGTCGCCATGCAGTCCTTCGGCAAGCTCCCCGAGTACGAGGTGGGCGAGGTAACCGCCGCCGCCACCTTCTATCTCGCCGAAATCTACGGCGAGTTCAGCAAGTCGCTCACCGGCTCTCAGCGCCCAAGCGACCTGAACCCCCAGGAGCTGCAGGAGTACGAAATGGCCCTGGAAGAGCAGGCCTTCCCCTTCGAGGAAAAGGCGATCTCGGTGCACGAGAAGAACATGGAGCTCGTCTCCGTCGGCATCTACAACGACTGGGTCGACAAGAGCCTCGGGCGGCTCGCGAAGCTCCTCCCCGCGCGCTACGACAAGCCGGAGGCCGCAACCGACATCGTCGCCTCGATGGACAGCTTCGGCTACGAGATAGCGACCCCGGTGGCGGCGCCGCCCGCCCCGGCTCCTACCCCGGTCGTAAGCGATGCAGTGGCGCAGCCGGGCGAAGGGACCCCCGCGCCACAGGCGGAAAAGTCGGAGAAGGTAGAAGGCGCTCCGGCCGAGGCAGACGCGGCGGTCAAGGCACCTGCTCCTGAGGAGAAACCGGCGCCGGAGGCGGCACCCGCTCCGACCAAAAAGAAAACGACCAGTACCTCAAAGGGTAAAAAAGCGAAACGCCGTGCGAAAGGAGAGAAGAAATGAAGCGACAGCCTGAAACGTGTTCACGCGTAGCGAGCAACACCGGTCGGTTCGTTCTGGCCGCAGCCCTTCTGGCCCTTGCCGGTTGCGCGACGGGAGGGGGAATGAAGAACGCGGGAGCGGAGAAGCCCGTCGCTGCGGCCGCCTCCCCGGCCCCGGCCCCGGCGCCGGCGGCCGTACCGGCCGGCCCGTCGGTCACGCGCCTCTCCGGTGAGAAAACCGGCTTCATCATCAGCGAGCCCGCCCAGGTCGGCTCCGATGCGCGCCGCGATTTCGAGAAGGGGACCGCCCTGCTAAAGGATGGGGAATACCAGAAGAGCGCGGAGCTCTTCGAAAAGGTGATCGCCGCGGCCCCCTCGCTCACCGCCCCGCGCATCAACGCGGCCAAGGCGTACGCTGCCTTGAAAAAGCCCGAACTGGCCGAGCCGCATCTGAAGGCGGCGCTCAAGGCCGTTCCCGGCCATCCGGCGGTTAGCAATGAGTACGCCCTCCAGCTGCGCAAGGCGGGGCGCTTCGCCGAAGCCCGCGAGGTCTACGAAAAATCGCTCGCCCTGTTCCCCGAGTACCACCCGCTGGAGCGCAACCTTGCCATTCTCTGCGACCTGTACCTGAAGGACCTCTCCTGCGCCCAGGCCCATTACGAGGCCTACAGCAAGGCGATCCCCGAGGACAAGCAGGTGAAACTCTGGATCGCCGACCTGCAGGGGCGCACCGGTCACTTAGCGATGCACAAGGAGGCAGGGCAGTAGCCATGAAGTTCGACTACACCGACATTGCCGTTCCGGAAGAAAGAAGGGAGCGGCTTTCCATGCAGGAGGCGGGTACCCCCTCTCCGGCATGGAGGCACCACCGTTACCGGCAGATCACGTTTTGCCTGAGGCATCGCCGTCACAAGGAGGAGCGCATGTGGCCCAAACTGGTTTTCTTCATCTTTCTAGTCCTTTTTCCCGTCGCCATCGTTCTAGGGCAGGACGATAAACCGGCGGCGCCCGACGACCCGAACGCGAACGTGGCGGCTGCCAAACCCGCCGATCCGGGCGATGCCGAGCCGAAGATGGTCTCGGGGATGTCGGTACTTGGCAACAAGGAAGCGCCCATGTCCCTCTTCATCGTCCCGTGGAAGGTCTCGGAGCTCGGGGCGGAGACTAGTCTCACGAGGACCCTGAACGAGCGCCCGGCTCCGGTGGACCGGGAGGTCTTCCGGCGCGAGGTCGCCTTCTACGAGGTGAGCACCGGCAAGTCGGACGTCCCGGCGGGTTCCGGCACGCCGTAAGTGAATCAAATACCGCGATAGCGGATCAATCGACCTTAAGGTCTACAGGCAAGGAGGCAAGTGATGCACACAATCGTAAGGTTTTTCCAGATGGGTGGGTTCTTCATGTTCCCGATTCTCATGGTGCTGGCGGCTGGGCTCGCCATTTCGGTGGAGCGCTGGCTCCATCTGACCCGGGTTAAGAAGGACAACAGCCAGACCTGGGATCAACTGCAGCCGGTGCTGGCGGCGGGGGATTTCGACCGGGCGCGCGACATGGTCAACGAGGACGGCTCAACCATCGCGCAGATGCTCTCCATGGGGCTTGCGCGCCAGGGTGCGGTGAGAAGGCGTGAGGACATCGAGATCGCCATGGAGGAGAGCCTCATGGAGATCATCCCGCAGTTGGAGAAGCGCACCCCGTACCTCGCGCTTCTCTCGAACATCGCCACCCTCTTCGGACTTCTGGGCACCATCATGGGCCTCATCGCGGCCTTCACCGCGGTAGCCACCGCGAGCCCGGCCGAGAAGGCTGCGCTCCTTGCCGCGAGCATCTCCGAGGCGATGAACTGCACCGCCTTCGGCCTCATGTCCGCCATTCCGCTTCTTTTGATCCACGCCCGCCTCACCTCGACCACGGGGCAGATCGTCGGGAGCCTGGAGATGGTTTCGGTGAAGGCGCTGAACAACATCTCCACCTTCGCCAAGCGCGCGTACTGAGATCCCGAACACGAGAAAACTGACAGGAGCCGGTTATGGCAAGACGTAGAAGAAGGCAGAAGGAAGAACTGGACATGGACATCATGGAGGTCCTGAACCTCACCCCGATGATGGACGTGTTCACGGTTCTCGTCGTCTTTCTGCTCATCACCGCGGTCTTCACGAGCATCACCATCATGGAACTTAGCGTCCCGACCGGGGCGGGAGCGGCCGCCGCCGGCAAGCCGAACTTCGCCATCGAGGTGATCGTCCGCAAGGCGGGGCTCGAGATCGCCAATGGCAAGTCGGTGGAGGCCGTCATCCCGAAAAAGGGGGACAAGTACGATCTTGAGAAGCTCTCCGAGGTGATGCGAGGCATCAAGGCCCAGTACCCGGACAAGGAGGACGCCACCGTCCTCATGGAGCCAAAGGTCGAATACGACTACCTGGTCCAGGTGATGGACGTGGTGCGCAGCGCCGTGGTCAAGACGCCGGGGAGCACGCTGGGGGCGAGGGTGACCCTCTTCCCGAAGATATCGATAGGAGACGCACCATGAGACAGAGCAGGCGCATGAAGCGGCTGGAGCGCAACAACCATCGCCGTCAGGCATATCTGAACCTCATACCGATGCTGGACGTACTTTCGGTCCTGGTGTTCTTCCTCCTTTTCCACTCGTTCAACGGCGACATGCCCGAACAGCGCCTCACCCTCCCGAACTCCGTCGTTGAGACGAAGCCGAGGGGGACCGTGGTGGTTTCGGTCACCCCGGAGGCGATCGTGGTGCAGGGGCAGCCGGTGGCGAGGACCGCCGAGCTCTACGACGACCAGGTAGCCACGGTGCGCGAAGTGACGGACCGGCTGAACGAGATCCAGAGCCGGATCGCCGCAAGCGGAGGGACGGTCGCGGAGAGCGAGTCGAGGGAGGTCACCCTGCTCGCGGACAAGAACATACCGTTCAAGGTGCTTAAAAAAATAATGACGAGCTGCACGGCTTCCGGCTACGGCAGGATCTCTCTCGCCGTCATCCAGAAGGCCTCGCATGCCTAGCGGGTGCACTGTGAATACATCGTTACTGGAACAGGAGCTGGCGCCGCTTAACGCCAGGGTCAAAGAGGTCAAGACGGCCATCAACGACCTCGATATGCAGATGAGCGTGGCGCAGTCGGAGCTCGACATGTTCTCCACGGACCAGCTCCGCTTCGATGCCTTGAGGGACGCGTGCAACGCCCTCGACCGGCTCGCCCAGCTCGAGGTCGGCGGTCTCTTCTGGGAGGTAATGCCCGAGGTCGGCGACCCGGAGGCGCGCCTTACGAAGATCAGGGAGAGCGTCGACAGGTTCGACGAGGAGATCCGCGGGTCCCTCGAGAAAAGGGCGGGGCTCAAGGCGCAGCTAGACCGGCGCCACGATGATCTTGAGTCGCTCTACGAAGCGATCCACGACGCGCATGCGCGTGAAGAGCGGCGCGAGGAGGAATTCCTCGTCGAGCGGGAACTTTGCGTGCCGGAGCACGTCCCGGTGATGCCTTGGAGCAACGAGCCCGAGGTGGAGCGACGCTACCGCCGCACCATGTCCACCGCCATGCTCCTGAGTCTTCTGCTTTTCATCATCACCAGGCTGGTGACCCTCCCGCCGCCGGTGCATCCGGTCATTGCCGAGGTGCCGGATAGGCTTGCGATGATGGTGCGTAAGGAGATCCCGAAGCCGGTACCCCCGAAGAAAGCGCGGGAAGAGAAGAAAGAGGCCGAGAAGGAGCAGGCGAAGAAGGAAAACGCCGTCGAGAAGACGGAGAAAAAGCAGGCCGTGGCGCAGCAGGAGCGCGCGCAGGAACATCCGGCCCAGACGTCGTCGGAACAGGCCGCGGCACCTACGCGTTCCCGCAACACCGGGGTGCTTGCCTTCAAGGACAGCTTCAAGGACCTGATCGACGAGACGCCGGTTCCCAAACTCGGCGCCGAGGCGCGCCTCAGCAACGCGAACGCTGCCGGGCAGGCAGTCGCCAGCCGCTCGCTGGTGGCGATGCAGGGTGGCGCGGGAGGCGGCGGTTACGGTGCCGTGAGTCGCAACGTCGGTAACGGCGGCAGCGGCGGGATCGGCGGCGCCGCAGTCGGCCGTGGTGTCGGCGGCGGCAAGGAGGGTAGGCTCGGGCGAGGCAGCGCAGGCTTCTCTAAAGTGCAAAGCGGCATCGCCGGGGCGGGAGGGGCCAAAGAGGGAAGGCCGCTCAGCTCGAACGCACGCGCTTCCCGCACCGACGAGGAGATCCAGATCCTCTTCGACCGCTACAAGGCGGCGCTCTACCGCATCTACAACACCCAGTTGCGCAAGGACCCGACCCTGCGCGGCAAGATGGTGCTGAAGATCGCCATCGAGCCGAACGGCGCGGTCTCTGCCTGCTCCGTGGACTCGACCAACATCAACGCAAACGAGTTCTGCGAGCAGATCGTGGACCGGGTCCGGAAGTTCAACTTCGGCCCCAAAGACGGGGTACCGAAGACGACTATCCTGTACCCGATAGACTTCCTTCCCGCACGCTGAGAGCGTGACCGTGGGCTCTCCCCCTCCCTTGACGGGAGGGGGCAGGGGGGGGGTGAACTTGCCATGAGCGCAAAGGTGGCACCTGCCCCCACCCCCTCCCCCCTCCCGCAAGGGGAGGGGGCTTTGCGGCCACTGCGACATCCTCGCGGTGCAAGGGCCATAATAAATTTAAATGGAGGATCACCGAATGGGCGTAATCATCGACACCCTGATAATCGGCCTGGGCGAACCGACCATATTGACGAGGGCCTTTCCGGCCTGCGAGATCACGCGGCTGACGAGGGGGGATGCCATGCTCCAGCGGTACCGGGTCACCCTCAAAAGCGAGGATGAGGAGCGGTACTTCGATTTCCTCCAGGACCACTGCATCGCGATGACGTCGAACAGGTTCTATTTCAGGATGAAGAACGACCAGATTTTTGCGGAAAGGATGAAGGCGAGACTCGCCGGCGTCAGAAGCGGCGGGAGGATACGATGAAGCTTACCGATGTGCTGATCCTGGGGCCCGAAGAGCTCCGGATCGTGCGCGAAGAATACCCCGATTGCAAGGTGGATCGGCTCAGCAACTCGGACACCTTGATCCAGCAGTACCGGATTACCTTGGAGTTGGAAGAGGAGAACACCTATTACAACTTCCTGTTGGAGAACTGCATGGCGATGTCTTCGCACAACTTCTACTACAGAGTGAAAGTCGACAAGATCTTTTCGGAAAGGATCAGGAAGCGAAAGCTCGTCTGAGCCACGAGGCACAGCACGAGCCCAAGCGTTCCCCCCTTTGCGAAGGTTCTTCAGGGAATTCCGGGGAAGCACGTGTGCGTTCGTCTCGAAGCAGTGAGCATGGCATCACGTTCCCCCCTTTGCGAAGGGGGGACAGCGGGGATTTGCTTCTCGGTTGAGAACCAAAGTCCCCCCGCACCTACGCGGCCTTTGAAGCCGCGAATTACCGAAACAACTAAGGAGGAAAGAAAAACAGATGAAAATGAAGCAGATCATAGTTGGCGGAGTCCTCACAGCGGCCATAGCGCTCGCATCGGGCACCGCCATGGCGGAAAGCATCAAGGGACGGGTAGGCGTCACCGGCAGGGTCGGTTTCCAGATTCCCGCGGACAACGAAGCCGAATTCGGCTGGGGGAACAACAAGACCGACACCGGTTTCGTGGGCGGTGCCGGGCTCATCTACGGCATCGACAACAACTGGGCGATGGAGTTCGACGTCACCCACTCAAGCTTCGACTCTGACACCGGCGATTTCAACGTCACCGACATCTCGCTGGGCGCACAGTACCGCTTCAGGGTTCCGGAAAGCCGCAAGGCTGTCCCCTACATCGGCGCCGGTCTGGACATCCTCGTAGCAGACTACGATCCCTATGACGGGGCCTCCCTCGACGTCGACACCACCCTCGGCGCCCACGTGAAAGGTGGCGTCGACTACTTCGTAACCAGGAACCTGGCCCTCAACGCGGAGGCGAAGTTCGTGTTCGCCCCCGATACCGACATCACCTACCAGGGGATCCACACCGGCGATTTCGATCCCTCGAGCTTTTCCGGGACCGTCGGCGTACGTTATTTCTTCAACTGATTGAGCCGCGTCACTTGCAGCACCGATGATCTTCCGCCGGTTCCCTCTCCCGGCGGGAGATTATCCTGACCAGAAATCAAAACGGAGGCATTTTATGAAACGCATCTTGTCGATACTCGCGGTAGTGGCCCTTCTTGTTCCCGCTGCCGCCTTTGCCGGCGGACTAGACGTCTTCCTCTCCAACGTGAACGTACAGGCCCGGGCCGACATGCCCGGCTTTTCCGTCGGGTTAAGCACCCAGTTCGGCGTCCCGGTGACCCAGGTCCAGGCGGTGCTTCGGACCGTTCACGAACCCGCCGACGCTTTCATGGTCCTGCAACTCGGCCAGATGTCACACCGCCCGCCCGAGTCCGTCCTTGCCGTGTACCAGCCCAACCGGAAGAAGGGATGGGGCGCCATTGCCAAGGACCTGGGGATAAAGCCTGGTTCCGCCGAATTCCACGCCCTCAAGAACGGGGACCTGCACTTCACCGGACGTAACGCCGGTCGCGGCGGAGATCGCGGCGAGGTTGGCGGCAGCGACCACGGCAATGGCGGCGGGAAGGGACATGGCGGCGGTAACGGCCATGGCGGTGGACACGGCAAAGGGCACAACAAGTCCTGAAGCTGACGGCGGGCGGCGCTTCCCGTTCGCTAAAGGAGATGCCGGAGGATGAATATGAGCAAAGGTATCGTTGCAGTGGTGGTGTTCGGCAGCCTTGCCGGCATCTGCGGCTGTCGCAAGGAAGGGCCCGCGGAGCGAGCCGGCAGGGATGTCGACCGTGCGGTCGAGCGGGTCGGCATCGAGCTTGGAAAAGCCGGCGACCGCATGGGAGAGGTGGTCAAGAAGCTGGACCGGTGACCACGAAGTAAAGCGCCAAGGGGCGCCGCAAAAGCGGCGCCCCTTTTACGTTGTACGTCCGGTATTACGGGAGCCAGGCGTCTTTTCCCGCGAAGCGCTGCATTGGCCTTACGTTCCCCCCTTTGCGAAGGGGGGGCAGGGGGGATTTGCCTTGGTCCGACAGTTGGGGCCTGTTCCCCCGTAGCCTTGGCGAAGGGGGAAAGCTCCTCTATGACAGTATCCCTACCTGATCTATGAGTGTGGTCCGCTGGCACTATGTAAGAATAGTTGTAAAGTTTTGAAATGTCGAAACGACAGAGCCATTAACTCAACGTTGTGCAACCAGTCTTAACCGGGAGGGAAAGCATGGACAACATGGCGGAGTTCAACAAGCTCGCGGTCGCTTATGCAACGGAGTACGGAACCAAGCTCCTGGCGGTGATTCTTTTCTGGTTGGTGGGGCGCTGGCTCATCGGGCTGGTCGGCCGCATGCTGCATGGGGTGCTCGAGAGGCAGAAGGTCGATCCCACCCTCATGCGCTACATCGGCAACTTCCTCTCCGTTACCCTCAACATAATCCTCGTCGTCGCCATCCTCGGTTACTGCGGCATCCAGACCACGACCTTCGCGGCCCTCGTTGCAGGCATCGGCATAGCGATAGGCGCGGCATGGGGGGGACTCCTCTCCAACCTGGCGGCAGGGGTCTTCCTCGTGGTGCTGCACCCGTTCAAGGTGGGGGACTTCATAAGCGCAGGCGGCGTGACCGGTACGGTCAAGGAGATCGGCCTTTTCATCACCACCATCGACACCCCCGATAACGTGCTGGCCATGGTCGGCAACAGCAAGATCTTCGGTGACACCATCCAAAACTATTCCGCCAACGCCTTTCGCAGGGTCGAGCTCAAGTGCCAGTTGGCCGCCGGTGCGGACCACGTGGAGGCGATGCAACTGTTAAGGGAGAAGATTGCCGAGGTCCCCAACGTTCTTGCCGAGCCGGCCGTGCAGGTGGAGATCCTCGAGTTCGTCCCGGCAGGGCCTGTCCTCGCGGTGCGCCCATTCTGCCACAACGATCACTACTGGCAGGTCTACTTCGACGGCAACAAGGTGATACGGGAGAGCCTGGCGGAAGCCGGTTTCCCTGCGCCGATGCCGGCCCAGATGGTATTCGTGCAGAAAACCTTCCCCTGAAGCCTCTCCCCCTTCGTGTACCCGTAACCCAAGCGCCGCACCGAAAGCCCCCGGTCCCGGGGGCTTTCTTGTATGCATGAGCCTTAGGCTCCCCCTTTTGCCACCCACCTCCCTGTCACAAGATCACTATGAGTAAATTTATGACAGTGGCTGGAAAATCTCCTACGAGCTTGTACAGTTATTGGCACAGTTTAAGCCAAAAAATGCATCGCTGTAAGAGAACAGGAGGTCGCTATATGGGAATCAGCCGGCGCAAGTTCCTGAAGGTCACTTCCGGCATCGTTGGCGGCGGGGTCGCCGCGGAACTCGGCATCTTGAACGTGGACACGGCCGCTGCCGCGGCAAAAGCGGGCAAGGTGCCGATAAAAAGCGGCAGGCAGATACCCAGCATCTGTCCCTACTGCGCGGTCGGCTGCGGCCAGATCGTCACCGTGGACGATGCCGGCGTCATCGTCGACATCCAGGGCAATCCCGACTCCCCGATCAACCAGGGGACCCTATGTCCCAAAGGAGCCGCGACGCTCCAGCTCGTAAAGAACGAGCAGCGCTGGAGCACGGTGAAATACCGCGCTCCGGGGAGCGACCGCTGGGAGGAGAAGCCTCTCGACTGGGCGATGAGCCGGATCGCGGAGCTGACTAAGAAAACCCGCGACGCGAACTTCAACGAGTTCCAGGACATGCCCGACGGAAAGGGAGGCACCATCCGGAAGCGGGTGATGAACACCTACGCCATTGCCTCCCTGGGCGGCGCGACCATGGACAACGAGTGGAACTATCTGCACCAAAAGCTCATGCACGCGCTCGGGGTCGTCTACCTGGAAAACCAGGCCCGCATCTGACACTCCTCGACGGTCCCCGGTCTGGGGACCACGTTCGGCCGCGGCGGCTCCACCACCTTCCCGCGCGACCTGGAGCGCTCCAACGCCGTCCTCATCATGGGCTCGAACATGGCGGAGTGCCACCCCGTCGCCTTCCGCTGGCCGCTCAAGGCGAAGACTGACCATGGCGCCGTCCTCATGCACGTCGATCCCCGCTTCACCCGCACCTCGGCCGCCTGCGATGTCCACGTCCCGATCCGTGCCGGGAGCGACATCGTCTTCCTGGGCGCCATCATAAACCACGTGATCAACAGCAGGCGCTGGAACGAGGATCCCTTTTACCGCGAGTTCGTGGTGAACTACACCAACGCCGCCACCCTGGTCAACCCGGATTTCAAGGGGACCGAGGAACTGGACGGCGTCTTCTCCGGTCTCGCCCCGGACGGTAAATCCTACGCCAACGCGACCTGGTCCTATCAGCGAAACCCTGCCCCCGGCAAGGGAAAGGGGGGCTTGGGACCCTTCAGCGACCTTTTGCTGCAGCAACTCCCCGGACGCCCCAAAACGGACCCCACCATGCAGGACCCGCACTGCGTGCTGCAGATCATCAAAAGGCACTACGCACGCTACACCCCCGCGCTGGTGGAAAAGGTCTGCGGCTGCAGCGCCGAGCAGTTCACCAAGGTGGCGCAGACCATGCTGGAGAACTCCGGGCGCGAGAAGACCGCCAACATCACCTACGCCGTGGGGTGGACCCAGCACACCGTCGGGGTGCAGATCATCCGCGCGGCGGCCATGTTGCAGGCGCTTTTAGGCAACATCGGCCGACCGGGTGGCGGGGTGCTCGCCCTGCGCGGTCACGCCACCATCCAGGGCTCCACGGACATCGCCACCCTGTACCACTCGCTTCCCGCGTACCTCAACATGCCGGACGGTCGCAAGAAGCACGATTCCCTCAAGGACTTCATCCTGACCGAGGCGGGGCCGCTCGCCACGAGCTACTGGGGGAACTATCCGAAGTTCGCGGTCTCCTATTTCAAGGCCCAGTTCGGCGCCGCGGCCACCGCTGAAAACGACTACGGCTACGACTACCACCCCAAGATCACCGGCGACCATTCCCACATGCCGATGATGCTAGATATGGGTGCCGGCAAGATAAAGGGGTTCTTCGTCATGGGGCAAAACCCGGCGGTGGGGGGGCAGAACGCCCGCCTGCAGCGCAAGGCCCTGGCAAAGCTCGACTGGATGGTGGTGCGGGACTACTTCGAAACAGAGACCGCCTCCTTCTGGCGTAACTCCCCGGAGATCCTCTCCGGTGAGCTGAAGCCCGCCGACATAAAGACCGAGGTCTTCTTCCTCCCGGCCGCCGCCGTCGCCGAGATGGAGGGTTCCTTCACGAACACGCAGCGGCTGTTGCAGCAGCACGACAAGGCTGCCGATCCCCCCGGGGACGCGCGCAGCGACAGCTGGTTCACCTATCACCTGGGCAAGAGGCTCCAGGCGATGTACCGCGACTCGGCGAACCCCCTCGACTGGGGCATCAAAAATCTCGCCTGGGATTACGAACCGGAGGCGAAGGAGGTCGCCCCCTGGCGCATCAAGGACGAGCCCTCGGCCTACCGGGTGCTGAAGGAGATCAACGGCTACACGGTAGCCGACGGTAAGCCCCTCGCCACCTTCGCGAACCTGAAGGAGGACGGCACCACGGTATGCGGTGCCTGGATCTACACGGGCGTCGTCCCGGAGGAGGGGAAGAACAACGCGGCGCGCAGAAAGCCCGACGAGTGGATATCCCCCAACTGGGGCTTCGCCTGGCCGGCGAACCGGCACATCATGTACAACCGCGCCTCGGCGGACAGCCAGGGCAGGCCGTGGTCCGAGGCGAAGAAGCTCATCCTGTGGGACCCGGACGCCGACAGCGGCACCAAGGATCTTTCCGGGAACCCGGTGCGCGGCAAGTGGGTCGCCCCCTCCGGCGAGGGAATCGACTTCCAGCCTACCAAGGCTCCCGCCATGGTCGGCAAGGACGCGGCGCTCGGCTTCGACTGGCTGAGCGGCAACGACGCGTTCATCATGCGCGCCGACGGCAAGGCCTGGCTCTTCGCGCCGGCAGGGCTTGTGGACGGCCCGCTTCCCGCCCACTACGAGCCGTACGAGTCCCCGGTGGCGAACCGGGTCTACCGGCAGCAGTCAAACCCGGTGGCGAAGGTCTGGCGCACCGAAGGCAACGTCTACCACGGCGTCGCCGATCCCAAGTACCCGATCGTCGTCTCCACTTATCGGGTGACCGAACACCACCTAAGTGGCACCATGAGCCGCTGGCTCCCCTGGCTCGCCGAGCTGATGCCGGAGCTTTTCTGCGAGGTCTCCCCTGAGCTTGCCGCCGAGAAGGGAATCAGGAACGCGGGGTACGTGACCATAGTCACCGCGCGCGGCGAGATCGAGGCGCGCGCCCTGGTGACCCGGCGCATCAAGCCCTTCGTCCTCGACGGAAAGAAGGTGCACGAGATCGGCCTCCCCTGGCACTGGGGGTGGCAGGGGAACGCGAAGGGAGACGTCGTCAACGACCTGAGCGCCATGGTGGGGGATCCCAACGTCTCCATCCACGAGGGAAAGGTGTTCACCTGCGACATCAGGGCGGGCAGGAAAGGAGGGCGGAGCTGATGGCAAAGGGCATGTTCGTGGATACGACCATCTGCACCGGTTGCAAGGCGTGCCAGGTGGCCTGCAAGCAGTGGAACGGACTCTCCGCCGAGCCGGCGCACTTCGGGAAGAGGTCCGGAGTTCCCTACCCGGTGGCCGACAACTTTACCGGCGATTCCTACGACAACACCGGGACCCTGAGTGCTACCGACTGGCGCCACGTCCGCTTCATTGAGCAGATCGACGAGTCGCGCCGCGAGAAGCGCTGGCTTTTCTCGAGCGACTCCTGCAAGCACTGCAGCGACGCCGGCTGCCTCAACGCCTGCCCCACCAAGGCGATCGTACGCACCGACCTCGGCAACGTGGTGGTGCAGCAGGAAACCTGCATCGGTTGCAAGTTCTGCATCCCTTCCTGCCCATACGGGGTCATCTCATTCAGCGAGGAGACCGGGACGGCGCACAAGTGCACCCTTTGTAACGACCGCATCCACAACGGCCTCGGCACCGCATGCGCCAAGGCGTGCCCTACCGGGTCGATCCGGTTCGGTGAGCTCGCTGACCTGAAAAAGAGGGCCGACGCGCGCCTGGCCCAGTTGAAGGGGAAAGGGGAGCAGGCGCGCATCTACGGGTACGAGGAGGCGGACGGCCTCAAGGTCTTCTACCTCTTTGCGGACCGCCCGAAGGTCTACGGGCAGCCGGAAGACCCGGTGGTACCGCAGCGCCGCCTGGTGCTCTGTTCCCTGGTGACCATCCTCACCGCGATCGGCGTGGGGGCGGCCGCCCTGGTTAACTTCCGCGAAAGGCTGAACGGTAAAGACGAGGAGGAAAGCAATGAGTCCTGAGATCATTCAGCCCCCCGAATGGGCCTGGTACTACATAGCGGTCTACTTCTTCGTGGCAGGCACCTCGGCTGGGGCCTACTTCATCGGCGCCATGGAGGAGCTCTTTGGCAGCGGCGGAGAGCGCGAGGTGAGCCGCGCCGCCTGCTACATCGCGTTCCCGCTCCTCGTCCTCGTCCCCATCCCGCTCATCGCGGACCTTGGACGGCCGGAGCGCTTCTGGCACCTTTTCATCTACAACCAGGGCGGGTACCCGTACCTGAACCTCGTCTCCCCCATGTCGGTGGGGTCCTGGGTCCTGCTGATCTTCAGCGCCTGCGCCCTGCTCTCCTTTCTCGACAACCTGGTGGCGGACCGGGTGATCTCCTTCCCCCTCTTCTCCAGGTACTACAACCGCATCCCGAGGCGCCTCTACGCCGTCTTGGGCTCCCTGGCCGGTTTCTTCATCGCCGGATACACCGGAGTTCTCCTGAACGTCACTGCACGCCCCTTCTGGGCCGCCACCTCCCCCCTCATGGGGGCGCTCTTCATCGTCTCCGGCGCCTCGACCGGGGCCGCAGCCATCTCGCTCTACCTCATCTGGCGCAGGCGCAACTCCGGCGGCGAGGTGGAAAGGCTGGAGGCGTTCGACCGCGTCGTCATGGTCTCCGAGCTCGTTCTCATCGCGTTGCTCCTGGTCCTTGCCGGCCGCACCGCGCTTCCGCTGATGACGCTACCCTTCGTGGCCATGTTCTGGCTGGGGACTGTGGCGCTCGGCATCGTGGTGCCGCTGTGGTTCAAGTACCGCTCCCGCCGGCACCCCTTCGGGGACGCACCGGTGCTGGCGCATTACCTTTGTATCCTCGCTGGAGGGCTCCTTTTGAGGATCAGCCTGCTGCAGGCTGGACAGTTGTGATTACGGAGGGGGTATGACTGCGGAGCGAAACGCCGACCAAGTGCTGCGGCGGCTGGAAGAGATAGCGACGAACTCGCCCGAACTGCGGGTCACCGCCCGGCTGTACGAGGCGCTGCTTCCCGTTTGGCAGAAGGCGGAGATGGCCGGCGCCGTCGCTCCGTTTGACGGGCTCGAGTTGGGAGAGGTGCTGAAAGGTGGGACGCCGCTGCTTGCCGCCGCCGACATAGAGGTGGACTTGGACGGCGGGGCGGCAGTGCTGCTTGACATGCTGCGTGCCGTCGGGGAACTGGAAGCGCCTGCGGTGCGGCGGAGCATCTGGCGTCGTTGGGGACGGCCCGCCGAGGTGTGGAGCGAAAGCGACGCGGCGTCTCTGGCGGCGCTGCGCCGTTCTGCCCGGGAGCTGCTTGGCGGCATCGACGCGGGAGAGATCGACCCCGCTGAGTTGCTCGCACTGGCGGCGTCGGGCGATCTTGCAGGGTTCAGCGCCCGGGTCGCCCGGGTCACGGCGGACTGGGAGCTGCCATGGACCGTGGCGCACCACGCTCTGAGGCCCTTCCTGTACGAAGTGCGCAGCCGGGCTCCCCTCGAGGAGATCGGGGTGTGGCAGCGCGGCGAGTGCTACGTCTGCGGCGCTGCTGCCACCTTCGCGGAGCTGCAGGACGACGACCAGGTGAAACACCTGCGCTGCACCGAGTGCGGCGCCGACTGGCACCACCCGCGGCTGCAGTGTCATCACTGCGGCAACGAGGACCACGCGACGCTTAGGTATCTCTACGTCGACGGGAGCGACCACCGCCGCGTGGAGGTCTGCGACGTATGCCGCAGTTACCTGAAGGTGATCGCCTCCTTCACCCCGACCGCCACCGACCTGCTCGTGGTCGAGGATCTTGCCACCCTGGAACTCGACTTCCTGGCGCAGCACAAAGGGTACTGCAGGCCGTGCCGTGGGGCGGCCCTGTGAGAAGCAAGGCGCTTGTGGGGCATATCCCATTTCCCGACGTGACCGGCGTCATCCTGGCTGGCGGACTCTCCAGTCGCATGGGAAGCAACAAGGCGCTGCTGCCGTATCGCGACGGACTTCTCATCGAGATCATCTACCGTCAGCTCGCATCGCTTTTCGGCGAGATCATCATCGCGGCGAACGATCCGGCGACCTACGGCTTCGTCGGGGGACGGGTGGTCACAGACCGCTATCCCGGCGCCGGTGCTCTTGCCGGGCTCCATGCCGCCCTTGCCGGAAGCCGCACCCCGTACATATTCGCCGTCGCCTGCGACATGCCCTCCTTGAACCTCGCCCTGATCCGCGAGCAGGTCGCCCTGCGCCACCGCGCCGACGTCGTGATTCCGGAAGGAGACAAGGGGGTAGAGCCGCTGCACGCAACCTACTCGACGGCCTGTCTGCCGCACATAGAGGCCGCGCTCAAGGAGAACCACTGCCGTCTGGTCTCTTTCTTTCCCCGGGTGCAGGTGCTTCGCCTCTCTCCCGCCTGGGTTGCCGCGTTCGACCCGTGCTTCACCTGCTTTCGAAACGTCAACACCCCCGCCGAATACCATACCCTGCGCCGAACCGATCGGCCCGAACCGCCCGTGACGGGACTTTCCGTGGAAGCGATGCCATAGCTCCCACTCCCCCTACCGAAGATGAGACCAGACGCCCCTCCCCCTCTGCGCGGGTTGATCCGGGAATTAGAGGGAACGCGGAGCGCAGCCGCCCACGAAGCGCTGCATGAGCCGCGACGTTCCCCTCTTTGCGAAGGGGGAGCCTGTCCTCCGTAGCGGGCGTCCGCGAAGGGGGGACAGGGGGAATTTGCCGTTGCGTGACCACGAAAAAAGGGCAGCCCGTCAGTCGCCCGGATCTGCCCCTTTTTCCAGTTGGATACCTTTATCTGGTGCGGCTCCACTCACCGCCCCGATGAATTCTCTATCGCCCTGCCTCCGCTTTGCATGTCTTCACCGACGCCCTTCACGGTGTGACAGCCAGCCAGAGCCCACATGGATGCCATGACAACGACTACTGCGGCAGCAATTCGACGTTTCATATCGTCCTCCTTTTGCGTCGGGCTTCTTGGTTGCTACTAATCGCATTGTAGCCCATAGGCAGAAAGCCTGCAAACAGTATGAATAGACGTCGCAACATGAGCTCATGAAAAAGGAATGGGGGCTGTTGCCAGCCCCCATTCTGTTACTGCGTCGTGATCCGTTTCCGAACCGCTAGTCTTCGTCCTCTTCATCCTGGTGCTTCGGCCCGCGGGGCAACTCGACCAACTCAGCCCCCAGCGATTCCGCGATGCACTTAAGCTCGCACATGCGCATGTGCTGGCCGTACACCTTGAGATCGACGTCGGCTACCGCCACCAGTACGTGGCGCGGCTGGTGGGCTCCATCCTGCATTTTGGTCCTGTGACGGTAAAAGATCTTTCCTGCCATGAAAGGGTGCCTCCTTTCCTTTTATTCCTCCCCGGTGGAGGGGGTACGCCTTCATTATACAGTCCGATCCCGATAACTGCCAGCCACCGTGGGGTAATTCTCTTACACGCGGATCACCGTGCCGACCTTCTCCTTCCGGATCGCCATCCCGACCGTGCCGCGCTTGTGGCCGTTCACGATGCGTATCTCCTTCACGTTGGTCATGTCGCGCATAAGGTAAAGCATCTTTCTTTCCAGGACCAGGTCCTCCATGTCGAGCTTTATCAGCTCATCCACGGTGATGTCCTCAATCAGTTCGGCATCGGGGTTGATCCTCGGGTCCTCGGTGAAGAGCCCGTCCACGTTCTTCACGAGGATGCAGCTCTTTGCCCCCAACACCTCCGCCATGAGGAGGGCCCCGGTGTCGGTCCGGTGCGGAGGGATGAGCCCGGTCTCCGGCGGGTGTTCGTAAAGGCCATACGGCGGCGTGCCGTGGATTACCGGGAGTAGCTTCAGGTGGAGCATGGTGGGAAGGTCGAGGAGATCTCCCGTCTTCACCCGGCTGCCGCCCCACTTGGAGAGAAGCAGGGTGACGATCTCGGCGTTCTGCTCGCTGATCTTACCGGCCAGTTCCGCGAGCACCCCGGTAGGCATGCCGAGGTCGATGCCGATGTCGAGGATGTGGCGCACCCGCACCCCGCCGCCGGTGACCACCATGATCTGGTTTTCCCTGGAAAGCTCGCCGATCTCCTCGAGAAGCGGCAGGACCACTTGGCTTCCGTAGTCGATGATGCCGTGCCCCCCGATCTTCACTACGTTCAACTCGGGCACGAGCCGCAACGTGCCCCCCGCGTGCCTGTGTTTCAGCCCCTTGCGTACCAGGGTCTCCCCCTTCAGATGCGATTCGATTTCATGTCTGGAATTCATGCAACCTCCTCCTGGGATGGGCATAACAACATCGGTGAAGGGGACTGGCTCCGAAGGTGCCTGTCCCACTTACCACATGTACATGGCAAATAAAGGGGACAGGCATCTGCTGAGCCAGTCCCCTCGATCGTTCAGTAATCGCGCAGAAGTTTCCGGGGCAGGGTCTGCCAGGCCGGTGCTCCGCCGTCATCCGGGGCGGCGCAAACCAGCAGCACTGAGAGCCCGCCGCGCATAACCGTCTTCGGCTTGTCCCCTATCAGAACCATCTCCTCTTCACCCGGGGCGGGGCCGTCCGTGGTCTGCACCGCATCAACGTCGGGCTGGTCGAGTAGCTCGCGCACCCGCAGCCTTTGCCCGGGGAGGACGCCTTCGAGACTCCCCCGCATGCGCCCGTCGTTTCCCCACAGCCTGAGTCCCACCCCTGCCAAGGCACCGATGATGCCGTGACCGGTTCCCCCGTGCTCGGAGAGGTGCACGCCGAGCCTCCGAGCGAGGGTCAGCGCCTGCTCCTTGTCGAGGACTTCGAGCTTCGCCTTCCGTCCGAAGGCGATGAGGTCGGCCGTGGACCCGATGCGGTCCGGCACGGCGACGCAGAGCCCGGGATCGGAACCTTCGGCGCATTCCCGTTCCAGAAAGTCGCAGGCAAACTGGACGACCTGATCGAGAGACCCCTCCGGTATCTCGGCGGGAAAGCACATGGCGCTGTTGTGGGATGTGTAGGGTATGTCCGGGTGAACGAGCAACTGGTGGCGTGTGACGAAGCCGGGCGTGCCCCAGTTGTTTTGCAGGATGGCGTCCGCGATGAGAGCCGCAAGTTCTCCCGTTCCCCTGCTGTGAGCGTTGTCAGTATCGTCGATGGCTAAGAGAATGCGCATGTGAGCCTTGCCGGCGGCATGATGAGTGTGATTGACGCACAAACTATAGCATGAAAGTCTCTAAGGGAAAGCAGCGCGGTCTTCTCCGTTCCACTCCCGCCTTGGTTGTGGGCGGCGAGGGGCCGGGCGCAAGCGGGAGATCATTTTGGTGCGGCGGCTGCAGTTGGTGCGGGGCCTTGTTGTCTGGCTCCTGCCAGAAGCCGCCTGCAGCGGGGCTTTTAACGCTATTGCGGCGCGAATAGCACTATTCAGGACGAAATAACACTATTTGCTGGCAAATAACGCTATTTGCAGGAAAATAACACTATTCGTTGCAAAATAAGCTTATTTTGCGGCAAATAACACTATTCCCAGGGGAACAAGCTTATTTTTCCAGAAATAACACTATTCCGGAAGAAATAAGCTTATTCCACAGCAAACAGCACTATTTTGCCCAAAATAGCACTATTTTGAACCAAATAACGTTATTCCTTGCGGAATAGGCTTATTCGATCTGATTACCCGGACGGCATGGGCGTTGCTTTCAAATGGCAGGCATCATAAGGGGAGTGTGGTAGATCGGCAGGGGGATGTAAAGCCGAGGCGGCTGCCGGATAGGCAGCCGCCTGAGAGCGGTCAGAGAATGATGAGTGCGACTACTTCGGACCACGGGGAGACCCCCTCATTGTTCTGCAGCCTTCCCCTGAAGAAGGCCCTTTTGGCGGGTTCGAGCCCGTGAATGGAAAAGATGCAGCTATGGCCAACCTTTACGGTACTCCAGGATTCTTCACGGGATGGGTCGCCGTAACAGATCTGCACTTGGACGCTCCCTTTACCGTCCCAGGTGTTCACGTGGATTTTGACCGCCCCTGACTCTCCAGGTAAGTGTGTCACCAGGAATTTCTCGAATTGCTTAAGCGTCGCCTTAGTATTCCTAACGGGTTTCTTAGCCCTCTCCATCCCGATTGTGTCCAGGTGACTCGGATCGTTCACATGGGTGGCGAACATCACCGCATGCTGGCAGCAGAAAGTCACGGTGCGCAGTGCCCTTTCACGGGCGGCATCCCTTGCGGGTCCTTTGGTGGGGTCGTGCTTGGCAGCTATTGAAGTCACCTTGATCTCTGCAGAATGTTCCCTCAGGTCGCCTCCTCCCGGGACGCACGGGGAGCGGTTTGGATCTTGGAAGGCAATATGCCGATCCAAGAGATCAGCCATGTTGTCGAGATGCATAGCAAGATCTCCGTCACTGTAATCCTTCAGGCTCTGGATGTTGAAAACATCGCTGATGTTGGCCTCCGTGGTTGCGTGGTTGCGTGGATTCGGTGTCACCGTGACGGCAACAATTATTGGTATGAACAAATAAAAGTCAACAGACCTCCTGCATTTTTTCTTCCATCACAGCGTTCAGGCCGTTCACCCCATTTCGGCGCTACGGCTGCGCGGCTTCGGGCGGAAGCATTGGACGGTGAGGGACGGGCGTCGAGAAGCGACTTGATGACCCTTTTCAAGGATCTAAAGTGCCTGCAAGTTTATGACGAGAGGGATATTTATGGGAAACGACCCAATGGGGCCATGGACATGGTCCGAAACATACGCCGGAAGCCCTCTTCCCGACGGATGGAGCTTCGCCAGGGTCACCGCCGTGGACCGTGGTTCCTACATGATCAGAAGTCAGGCGGGGGAAGCGACTGCGGAGTTGACCGGGAAGCTTTCCTACCAGGCGGAAAGCACCGTCGACCTCCCGTGCGTCGGGGACTGGGTGGTCGTGCAGTTCTATGACGACGGTGCCTCGGCTGTGATCCACGAGGTCCTTCCACGGAAGACTTTCCTGCGGCGCAAGGCCCCCGGTGCCCGAGCCGACTTCCAGATGATCGCAGCCAACATAGATATCGCCTTTATCGTCCAGTCCTGCAGTTACGACTTCAATCCGCGTCGGCTGGACCGGTACCTAGTTATGGCAGCAGACGGCGGCGTCGAACCGGTCATCCTGCTCACGAAGGCAGACCTGGTCCCCCCTGAAGAGCTGGAGCAAAAGCTCCAGGCGATTTCCGCAGAGACCGGGACGCGGGTGCTCCCCATGAGCAACCTAACCGGCGCCGGACTGGACGAATTGCGGCAGATGCTCACTCCCGGCAAGACCTATTGCCTGCTCGGGTCATCCGGTGTCGGAAAGACTACGCTCATCAACAACCTGATGGGACGGGAGGCCTTCGACACGAAAACGGTCAGTGGTACGGGAGAAGGAAGACACACGACTACACGACGGCAGCTTATCGTCCTGGACGCAGGAGCCATGCTCATCGATACCCCCGGCATGCGCGAGCTGGGGCTTATAGGTGCCGACTACGGGGTCGCCGGAGGTTTCGCCGATGTTGGCGCCTTCTCAGCAGCTTGCCGCTTCGCGGATTGCACCCATGAGCGCGAACCGGGCTGCGCCGTCCGTGCCGCCTTAGAGCGCGGTGACCTGAGCGAAGAGCGCTATGCAAGTTACTTCAAGCTCAAGAAGGAGTCGGACTTCTACGGCATGTCTTATGAAGAGAAGCGGAAGAAGGACAAAGCCTTCGGCCGGTTCATCAAATCGGTGAAGGAGCAGTTGAAAGACTGAAGCGACAAAAAGCCGGTCCTCGGGAACAACTGCTTGAGCACCCGGGACCGGCTTTTCTATTCATGTTGCACTGTTATATCGCACGGCCGCATACACCGGATATGGTTCAGGCCGTGCCGTTAGCCTCGCCGCTGGTAACGGTGTCCGGAGTTGGGGTCTCCGAGGATGAACCCTGTCAGGGCGCCCGCTGCGCCGCCAAGAATCGCACCGACTGCGGGGCTTCCGTGCGAGAGTCCACCTAACAACGCACCGCCGCCGGCACCTATGGCGCCACCGCTTAATGTACTTTGCTGCTGGCGCGACATTCCCACACACCCAAAGCTAAATGCCACCAGCAGCACGACGGCCAGATATCTCATAGCTCTCATGCGCTGCCTCCTCGCCGGCCTACGGTCCGCCTGAACCGGCGAACGGCTGGTCGGCTATGCCCGTTTTCAGTTTAGGTCTGACTATCTGCGTCCAGATCACCCGCATGACCGGAAGATCGCGATCATCGGGATTTGCGAGATAGTAACCGTCGATGTCCTTGATGATGGTCTCCATGGGGACGCCACGGAGACCTTCAGCCAGTTTTGCAGCGAATCCCTGTCTTTTGAGCTCAGGGTGCCGCTGGTTCACGTTTTCCTCGATGGTCACCACGTGTCCGATGCCCCATACGAAAGTGATCTTAGCCTCAGGCTGAAGGGTCTGCCACGTTTCTCCGGTAAGAACCGGCATCTCCTTCAGGTCCTTGGAGAGATCCCCCGCTGGGTTCTCCTCAGCCGCAAGTGCGGGAGTCACGCCTGAAAGACTTGCGACGAGCGTTAGGACACAGAGCGAACGGATGACTGTATTGGCTATGTTCATGTCCCACCTCCATCGTAGTACTGCTGTCCCAAGCCTTCATTATACGAAAGTGCCTGTGTCAATCACTGAAATGCCACAGTTTGCAGGTGGTGCTGATTTTCTTTGTCCAGCTCCTTCTGTCGCGCTTCTCTCACAAAGCCCTGTTTTATTGAATGTGTAGGTATATAATTTCATACACAGAAAAACTGGCCATCCGAAGGAAAGCCCATGAAACAGCAATCCTGGCGCACGGTTATCTACATAATTTCGGTTTTCATGCTGTTTAACATCTTTTACAGCTACATGCTGCGTGATGCCGGACAGACAGCCCAGATCAGCTACAGCCGCTTTCGTGCCGAACTGACCGGCAATAACCTCAAGAAGGTCAGCTTCAAGGGGACCGGCGTTCGCGGGGAATTCCTGCGCAAGATCAAGATTGTTGAAATGGTGCAAGGTAAAGAGGTCGCTCGGGAGGTGGGCGCTTTTACCACTACGATGCCTGCTGTAGCTGATCCGGCGCTGCTTGGCGAGCTCGCCTCACGCAACGTTGAAATCAGTGCCGTTTCTCAGGAGTCATCGTTGCTCGTTACATTTCTCATTTCCATGCTGCCCTGGGTGCTCATCATCGGGGTCTGGTGGTACGTCTCCCGCAAAATCGGCAAGCAAATGGGGACAGGAGGCATGTTCGGCAGCTTCGCCAAATCAGGTGCCAAGGTGTACGGCACCGGGGAGAAGGTCGATGTCACGTTTGAGGACGTCGCCGGCATGGAAAACAGCAAGATCGAGTTAAAGGAGGTCGTCGATTTCCTGAAAAATCCTGATCAGTTCCGCAAAATTGGTGGAAAGGTGCCCAAAGGGATCCTCCTGGTCGGCCCCCCCGGTACCGGCAAGACCTTGCTGGCGCGGGCGGTGGCAGGCGAGGCGGGGGTCAACTTCTTCACGATCTCGGCCTCCCAGTTTATCGAGATGTTTGTCGGAGTCGGAGCCAGCCGGGTCAGGGACCTGTTCACCAATGCCAAGAAAGGTGCTCCAAGCATCATCTTCATCGACGAGATCGATGCGGTGGGTCGCAGCCGCGGCACGGGCCTTGGCGGTGGGCACGACGAACGGGAGCAGACACTGAACCAGCTCCTCTCCGAAATGGACGGCTTTGACCGGCACGAAGAGGTGATCGTGCTGGCGGCGACGAACCGCCCGGACGTGCTTGATCCCGCGCTGTTGCGGCCGGGTCGCTTCGACCGGCATGTGGTGATCGAGCGGCCGGACTGGCGTGACCGGGAGAAGATCCTCAAGGTTCATGCGCGCAAAATCACAATGGCAGAGGGGATCGATTTCATAGCCATCGCCAAGGGTACCCCCGGCATGACCGGAGCCGATCTGGAAAACCTGGTGAATGAAGCGGCCATTCTGGCTTCGCGGGAAGAGGCCCCGGCGGTTGCCATGGTCCATTTCGAGCAGGCGAAGGACAAGCTCCTCATGGGGGGGGAACGGAAAATGGTCATTTCCGAGAAAGAGAAGCGACTCACCGCTTACCATGAGTCGGGGCATGCCCTGCTTGCCAAACTGCTGCCGGGCACCGATCCCATTCACAAGGTCACCATAATCCCCCACGGCATGGCGTTGGGCGTCACCCAGCAACTTCCGGAGGATGACCGGTACTATTACCCGCGTAGCTATCTGGAAAACCGCATCTGTGTGACCCTGGGGGGGAGGGCTGCCGAGCGTCTGGTCTTTGGCGAAGCCTCGACCGGCGCCCAAAACGACCTGAAGGTGGTCACCGACCTCGCCGAAAAGATGGTCTGCCAGTGGGGCATGAGTGAAAAGATCGGGCCGGTGGCTTTCACCCGCGGGGAAGAACACCCCTTTCTGGGACGCAAACTCGCCGAAGAGAAGGGCTTCTCTGAAGAGATGGCCTGGAAGATCGACCAGGAGATCACCGCCATCATCCGCAACAGTGAAAAACTTGCCGACCGGCTTTTGTCTGAGAACAGGGCTCTACTTGACGCTCTGGCGGCGGCATTGCAGGAAGAGGAAACGCTCGATGGCGCACGGGTCGAGGAGATCGTCAGGTCGGTTTGAGGCGGCGTAAAACGGATTGATAGGTAGGTCGGGCACGCTGTTCGAGACGTGCATGGATCAGGGGGGGATATTTTGGGGCCACCCTTTGAAACCTATGAAGACCGCAATGCAGAGGCAGAACAAAACGCTCATCGTCGCCGAAACGAAAGAAATCGAGAAAGCCGCAAGATACATGGTAGGCCCGAAGCTCAACTGCCTTCTGATTTGCTCGACGTGCGTAGCGTCGGCGCTTCGACCGGTTCCAATCAGCCTCCCGCCTTTTGACGCATAATGCCACAAGCTCTTGAAGGCCAGCGCGATAGCGAAGAAAGTCCCAGAAAAAAACGCCGAGGCGACTTTTGCTTCGGGATGGAGCAGGTACTCGGCAGCCAGAGCCGTAGGAAAAGGGAGGAACGTGATGAGCAGAAGGGTTAAACCGTTCAAGTACAAGAAAGTATGATCACTTCGTTTTACAAAGGTGAAGATGCGGTGATGATTGACCCACTTCGCAAGGATTGTGGCAAAGCTCGTTACGAAGGCGAGGTAGTGAGGCCACAAAGCCAACAAAGCGGAACCGAGGCTGTCGCCGGCATGCAGGGCGGAAGGCTTGGGCACCTGTATGGTCAGAACCAGAAGCGTTATGGCGATAGCGAAGACGCCATCGCTGAAGGCCTCAAGACGTTCGGTCTCATTTCTTTCAGACGATTTCGACATTTGCCCTCACTGCACGTAAGGACGGTTCCGGTTTGTCCGGTCTGATCACCCTTTTCATCGTTAGTTTTGGAGGCGATCGATAAGATGCATCAGGAATTTCTCGCGTTCGGCCATTTCCACGTGCCACGCCCTGTTGTCGGTGCCGATCTTTTCAGTTCTCAGTTCTGAGAGAGACGACTCCAGTATTTCCATCAGAATGCCGGCTTCCGTCTCGGTTAATTCGATCCTGGTCATTTCGAGGCCCCTTTCTCTTTGCCGGTGGTGCTGCTTGGATTCGCAAGAGCCTTTCGCAGGCAGAGGTGGCGGTCCGATTGCGTGAAGCTGTACCCTCACTAAATTATACCTGCCGGCGAACATGTTACAATTTTACACGGCGACTGCCGTGAGAGTGGCGGGCTCTCAATGTGACAAGAGCGCACACTTTCACGAGCAGGCGCTACCCGGTAAGTGATCTCCGAACAGTCGATTTACAGGAGCGCCGGGACGAGAAGGCGAAACTTTGGTGGCAGCGCAGCCGGTCTTAAGAGCGTGGAAGCCTTGATGGACGGAGAAACTCATCATGCCTGCACCTACGGTCAAAGCGGTTCCCTCCTTCTGGCAACTATCGATCCCGGTGCTTTTAGAGTCGCTGGGTTCGAGCCCTGACGGACTAGACAGCGCCGAGGCGTCCTTACGCCTGGCCCGGTTCGGCCCCAACCTCATCCATGGTGAGCGCAAAAAGGCGTTGTTCCTGCAATTCATCTCCAAGTTCAAGAACCCCCTGGTCATAATCCTCCTTACCGCCAGCGCCCTCTCCGCCTTCACCGGCGACGCAACAAGCTTCATCATCATAGGCATCATCGTCCTTGTCAGCGTAACGCTCGACTTCGTCCAGGAGTACCGGGCCGGGCAGGCGGCCGATCGGTTGCGCCAGTCGGTGACGGTGCGCGGACAGGTGCTGCGCGACGGTGGGGTGCTTGATATCGCATTTGCCGAGATGGTGCCGGGTGATGTGGTGCTGCTTGCCGCCGGGGATCTGGTGCCGGGTGACGGGCGGTTGCTGGAGGCAAAGGACTTTTTCGTAAACCAGGCGCTTTTGTCCGGGGAAGCATTTCCAGTGGAAAAATCCCCGGCCGAGTTGCCGGATGAGCCCGAAGTGCTCGCCGCAGTAAACAGCGTGCTTATGGGGACGTCAGTTGTAAGCGGCACCGCCAAGGTGCTGATTTGCAGCACCGGACAGGAGACGGAGCTCGGCAGGATCGCCGATACCCTGCTGGCAAAGGCGCCACCCACCGCCTTCGAGGAGGGAACCCACCGGTTCGGGATCCTCATCATGCGCATGACGGTACTTCTTGTACTGTTCGTGCTGCTGGTGAACGCCTACTTCCACCGCCCCTGGCTTGAATCGTTCCTGTTTGCCGTGGCTCTCGCGGTGGGGCTCACCCCCGAACTGCTGCCCATGGTCGTATCGGTGACCCTGTCGCGTGGTGCGCTGCGTATGGCGGCCAACAAGGTGATAGTGAAAAGGCTCGGCTCGATCCACAACTTAGGGAGCATGGATGTCTTTTGCACCGACAAGACCGGCACTTTGACGGAGGCCCGAATCCACCTGGAACGCCATCTGGATCCATCTGGAAAAGAAAGCCAGCGGGTTTTGGAGTTGGCCTACTACAACAGTTATTTCGAGACCGGGCTTAAGAGCACGTTGGATGACGCCATCCTGGAGCATGGCGAGATCGTGGTCAGCGGCTGGAAGAAGATCGATGAGGTGCAGTTCGACTTCGAGCGTCGCCGGATTTCGGTGCTCCTTGACAACGGCGCGAACAGGCTGCTCGTCGTAAAGGGGGCCCCGGAGGATATCCTGCGGCTTTCGGTGCGATATGAGACGGATGGAGGGACGCAGTCGCATCCCCTCGATACGGCGGCACGCTCCGGCATCGACGCGCAGTTCGAGGCGCTGAGCCGGGAGGGGTTCCGGGTTTTGGGGATCGCTTCGCGGCAGGTTGGTCCGGACCATCCTCATGCGGTGGTAGGCGATGAATCGGAACTGGTTTTTGCGGGGTTCGCAGCTTTTCTCGACCCGCCCAAAGTCAGCGCGAAAGCTGCCCTGGCGGGACTTGCGGCAGATCGCGTCTCGGTCAAGATCATAACAGGCGACAACGAACTGGTGACCCAGAACATCTTCTCCCAACTCGGGCTGCCCGTAACCGGCGTGCTTACCGGGGCGGAAATGCAGCGGCTGGACGATCCGGCACTCTCCGCTCGGGCGGAGCAGGTGAACCTCTTCTGCCGCGTGTCACCGGCTCAGAAAAACCGCATCATCCTCGCCCTGAAGAGGCGCGGGCATGTGGTGGGTTATCTGGGGGACGGCATCAACGACGCCCCGTCGCTTCATTCCGCCGACGTCGGTATTTCGGTGGAAAGCGCCGTGGACGTGGCGAAAGCGGCCGCCGACATGATCCTTTTGGAGCAGGACCTGGGGGTCCTCCACGCCGGCGTCCTGGAAGGGCGCCGCACCTTCGGCAACATCATGAAATACATCATGATGGGCACCAGTTCCAATTTCGGCAACATGTTCAGCATGGCCGGGGCTTCGCTTTTTCTCCCCTTCCTCCCGATGCTGCCGGTGCAGATCCTGCTCAACAACCTCCTCTACGACGTATCGGAGCTTCCGATTCCACTGGACCGGGTGGATGACGACGACCTGAGCCATCCGCGCCATTGGGACATGAACTTCATCCGCAACTTCATGTTGGCCGTCGGACCGGTCAGCTCGATCTTCGACTTCCTAACCTTTTACGTGATGCTCGAAGTTTTCCATGCCGGGGAAGCGCTCTTCCATACAGGCTGGTTCGTGGAGTCCATGGCCACTCAGGTGTTGGTTATCTTCATCATCCGCACCCGCAAAAACCCTTTCCTGAGCCGGCCCAATCCATGGCTCGTGTTTTTCGCGCTGATGACGGTGACGGTGGCCGTGATGTTGCCGTTCACCCCCATGGGGGTTCACCTTGGCTTTGTGGCGCCGCCGGCGTTCTTTTTTCTCATCCTGACCTCCATACTGCTCGCCTATCTTCTGTCTGTGGAAGTGGTGAAGAGGCTGTTTTTCCGCCACATGGGCAGGAACTTGAAAAGCCCCGCCGTATGACGCCCCGGTGCGCCAACGCTCCTCATAACCGGGGGGGCACGCTACTGACGACGCAAGTTCGCCTCGGCCGGTCGTTCCAACACCACCCTGTAGGCTTCCAATCCGTGGTTTAAGAAAGAATGAGCGGAGCCCCATAGGTAAAGTCTGAACGTACGGTAGAGCCTTTCTCCCCAGCGCTCCACAATGACATCTTTGGCAGCATCAAGGTTTTCCGCCCATGCCTTACAGGTAAGGTAGTAGCTATGACGATCATTGTGGACGGACATGACCTCAAATTCGGTTTTATCAACTTCCTTTATGAACTCGCGCAAGCAGAAATAGGAGTGATTGCCCGGGAAAACGTGCCGTGAGATGAAAGTAGGCTTTGAATACTTTTCCCTATAGGCGCTGGCATCCAGATACACCCTTCCACCAGGCTTCAGCAACTTCCGGAACTGCCGCATAACGGCATGGTAATCCGAGAGGTGTTCCATTACACCCAGAATGACGATGGCATCGTAGGACTCGGTTGCTGCGTGGTCGAAAAAATCCTGATAAATCACCTTGCAGGGGAGTTCGAACTTCAGAATTACATCCTTGATATACTGCTCGGACTGTCCGGAAATTGTCAGCGAGGTGACGCGGATTCCGCGTTTGCCGGCATATTCCGTAAAGGTTCCCCATCCTCCACCTACATCGAGGACCCGATCCCCCGGCTTCACAAGACAGGAGGAAAGGGCAAATTCGAGTTTTCGTAACTGGGCGGTCTCCAGTTTTTCGTCATCCCGCTCGAACACCGCCTGCGAATAGCAGCGGGTTGCGTCCATGAAGGTAAGGAAAAAGTCCTCATCGCGCTCGTAGTGGCGTGCAATGGCCTTTTGGTTTGTGTGCGTCTGGCCGATGAACAATGGAAGCATCCTGCTCAACAGATAGTCGAGTACATGCCTGTCGGTCAAGATGCTTCTGAAACCCGGGAGCTGCAGCATGTCCCCTTCGATATCGATGCTGCCGGACATGTATGCTTCACAGAACTTAAGCTCATCGAAACTGCAAAGCGCAGCCAACCCGTTGCGGTCGTTGATCGTGAATGAGATTAACGGGGGGGCGTCGCCGAATTGGTAAGAACAACCCTGCAGTTGGAGGCGGAATGGTATACTGATTCTGTCGCCCAGATGCCTCTGAATCAGTCTGATTGCTCTGTCATAGCTCCGTATGTATGAAGCTGAGGAAGATTTGAGCATGGCATCCTCCTGGAATGAAATTGTTGTTAAAGTTTAACGTGAGAAGTGCGGTTTTCCACCATGGCGACCCGTCACCAGTCGATTCGGAAGCGGGCACCGCATCAAACAGCGGAAGTCAACTGAATATTAGGGGAGGACGGTATGGCAGGAAGCAAATCCATTCTCACGGAAATCATGGCGAGGAAGCTGCCGCCAAGCGAGCGCCGGAAGTTTATGAAATGGTCTGATAGTGTAACGAATGAAGAATTTGATGAAGGTTTGTCATTGTTTTTCACGATAAGTGAACTGCAGGACGCGGTAGGAGACTATGCGATCGAACAACTGCAAGAACTCGAGATGCACTGTGATATCAAACTTACCGCCATTGTTGATGTCCATGGTAGGGTTTTTAAGTACAGAGAATTCAAGGAGACCAAAGCGGGAGGATTTGGATAGCCGCTCCGCAGTCATCGCGGCTGTCACGCCTTTGGGGCGCCGTTTTTGCCGCCAAACGATGTTGCACGTGGTCGAGCCGCGGGCGCACCTTCGCGGGACGGCGCTAAATCACGCCGCTGAAGAGGGACTATGCTATGATTAAAAGTTGAGTTCTCCTGTCAAATTTGATATAAGTCTCCGAAGTTAAAAGTTTAAGTCGGAGACGCCGGAAGCTGGACAGAGAGCTGGAGGTGTAAGAAAGCTCCCTTGCCATCTTTTTTGTGTCAGCCCGCAGTCACGGGGGGCAAGTGATTACCATCGACAGCCTGAACAAACAGTACCATACGCCGCGAGGATCGTATCACGCGCTGCGCGACGTGACCCTGCAGGTGAAAAAAGGGGACATCTTCGGCATCATAGGCCTGAGCGGAGCGGGGAAGTCCACATTGATCCGCTGCCTGAACCGCCTCGAAGAGCCGGACAGCGGCAGCATCGTCATTGACGGAAGGGAGATCACCGGGCTGGCAACACACGAGTTGCGGGATGCCCGCAAAAAGATCGGCATGATCTTCCAGCACTTCAACCTGCTCGATTCGAGGACGGTGCAGGGCAACGTCGCCTTCCCACTCGAGTTGGCCGGCTTCCCCCGTAAGGAGATCACGCGGCGGGTCGCGGAGATTCTTGATCTGGTCGGGCTATCCGATAAGGCCGGCAGCTATCCGGCGCAGTTGTCTGGTGGGCAGAAGCAGCGGGTCGGCATCGCCCGCGCCCTTGCCAACCACCCTGAAGTGCTCCTAAGCGATGAGGCCACCTCGGCGCTCGACCCGCAGACGACCAGGTCCATCCTCGAACTGCTGGCCGACATCAATCGCAAGCTTGGCCTCACCATCGTCCTCATTACCCACGAAATGAGCGTGATCCGGCAGATCTGCGGGAAGGTGGCGGTCCTGGACCGCGGCGAGATCGTCGAGTCCGGGCCGGTGGATGCGGTATTCTCTGCGCCCTCCAGCGCGACCATGAGACTTTTCCTGGAACACAGCACACTGCTGCAGGGCTCCGGCGCCGGCATCTAGAGAGGAGAGGAGGTGGTAACGATGAACGAAGACCTGATACCGATGCTGTTGACCGGCTTCGGAGAAACCCTTTACATGGTGGTGTTGTCCACCGTCGCCGCCGTCGTGCTGGGACTCCCTCTCGGGGTGCTGGTTGTCATCACCTCGACCGGCCACGTCCTGGAGTCCCCGCGGCTGAACCGCGTCCTCGGCACCGTGATCAACATTACCCGCTCCTTCCCCTTCATAATCATGATCGTGCTGCTGCTGCCGCTGTCTCGCTTTCTGGTGGGGACCACGCTGGGAGCTACGGCCGCCGCCGTTCCGCTCTCCATCGCCGCCGCCCCTTTTCTCGCCCGCATCATAGAGAACAGCTTGAAGGAGGTTGACCGCGGCAAGGTGGAAGCTGCCCTTGCCATGGGGGCCACTCCGCTGCAGATCGTGCGGAAGGTACTGATTCCTGAGGCGCTCTCGTCGCTTGTGCTTGGGCTGACCCTCGCGGTGATCACCATAACCGGGTTCACGGCGACCGCAGGAGCCATCGGGGCCGGGGGGCTCGGCAGCCTCGCCATCCGTTACGGCTACATGCGCTACCGTGAGGACGTCATGTTTGCGACCGTTCTCATTCTGGTCATCTTTGTCCAGGGGGTGCAGTGGAGCGGCGATCGACTGGCGCGACGGATCAACAGAAACCAACACCGGCTCGGCTAAAGGGCCTTATATCCAAACGGAGGAACACAAAGATGATGAACAGATTTAACGGCAGGCTGAGCCTCGCCTTGGTCGCATTGGCACTGGTTGTAGTGGCCGCGGTGGGTTGCAAGAAAAAAGAAGGTGAGGCCGGTAAGGGCACCGAAGGTGCGGCGTCGACGGCCGGAAAGACCCTGAAGGTAGGGGCGGCGGTGGTTCCGCACGCCGACATCCTCAAATTCGTCGTACCCAAATTGAAGGAGCAGGGCGTGAACCTCGAAGTGGTGACCTTCGACGACGAGGTGCAGCTGAACCCGGCGCTCGCCGAGAAGCAGATCGACGCCAACTACTTCCAGCACGTCCCTTACCTGGAGGCCGTGGTGAAGGAGAAGAACTACCAGTTCCACGTGGCCGGCAGCATCCACGTGGAGCCGATGGGGCTCTACTCGAATAAGATCAAGAGCGTCGCCGAACTGAAAACCGGCGCGCAGATCGCGGTTCCTAACAACCCCTCCAACGAGTACCGCGCCCTGGCGCTCCTGGAGAAGCAGGGGCTCATCAAGCTGAAACCGGGCATCTCCAACTTCCAGGCGACGCCGAAGGACATCGTGGAGAATCCGAAGAACATCAAGTTTGTCGAGGTCGAGGCTGCGCAGCTTACCCGTACCCTTCCCGACGTCGACGGCGCGGTGATCAACACCAACTTCATTCTGGACGCGAAGATCGACCCGCAGAGCGCGATCGCTCGCGAGGACGCCAAATCTCCCTACGCCAACATCATCGTGGTGCGCAAGGGAGAGGAGACGCGCGAGGATATCAAGAAGCTGGTGGCGGCATTGCAGTCCCCCGAGCTGAAGCAGTTCCTCAAAGAGAAATACGGGGCTGCGATCATCCCGGCGTTCTAGCTTCGACTAGCGGCCGGGTACGGTCTGGTCGTTGGAAGAAGAACAAGGCCTTCGGCCGGTTCATCAAGACCGTGAAGGAGCAGTTGAAAGATTGAAGCGACAAAAGCCGGTCCCTGGGTGCAACTGCTTGAGCACCCGGGACCGGCTTTTCTATGTCTATTGCTCTTCTTTATGTCGGCACGGCCCTCGTGCACCGAGGATGGTTCAGGCCGTGTCGTCAGCCTCAGCGCCGCTGGTAACGGTGTCCGGAGTTGGGGTCTCCGAGGATGAACCCTGTCAGGGCGCCCGCTGCGCCACCAAGTATCGCACCGACTGCGGGGCTTCCGCCCGTGAGCCCACCTAACAGCGCGCCGCCGCCGGCACCTATGGCGCCACCGCTTAATGTACTTTGCTGCTGGCGCGACATTCCGACACACCCAAAGCTAAATGCCACCAGCAGCACGACGGCCAGATATCTCATAGCTCTCATGCGCTGCCTCCTTGCCGGCCTATGGTCCGCCTGAACCGGCCAACGGCTGGTCGGCTATGCCTGTTTTCAGTTTAGGTTTGACGATCTGCGTCCAGATCACCCGCATGACCGGAATATCGCGGTCATCGGGATTGCTGAGATAGTAACCATCGATGTCCTTGATTATGGTCTCCATGGGAACGCCACGGAGGCCTTCCGCCAGTTTCGCGGCGAAACCCTGTCTTTTTAGCTCGGGGTGTCGCTGGATCACGTTTTCCTCGATGGTCACCACGTGTCCGATGCCCCATACAAAAGTGATTTTCGCCTCAGGCTGAAGGGTAAGCCACGTGTCCCCGGTTAGTACCGGCATTTCCTTCAAGTCCTTAGTCAGATCACCCGCGGGGTTTTCGTTCGCCGCAAGAGTTGGTGTTACGCCGGAAAGACTTGCGACGAGCGATAGGACACAGAGAGAACGGATGACAGTCTTTGCTATGTTCATGCCCCACCTCCATCCGAGTTTTCTTCTGCTTCAGGCTCTCATTATATCAAAAACACCTCTTGGCAAGCACGCAAATAGAGGCGTCAAGCTGGGTGATATGAGACAGTGTTCAGATACGCAGCATTTGTCAGAAATCGCTACAAAGACCCGGAGTCCAGAATACATACCCACCTCGACTGCAGGTTTACGGATGGTATAATCCATATCAGTTACCTTCTATGTTTCGCCGGAAAGCTTTCAGCGTAGTTAGTATTTCGCCAAAGTTAGATGTGTCCCTCATGGGGGGATAGGCGCCCGGCCTGCCCCCCTTATTATGTTCCGGCTCGAAAGCACGGCAGGCACGCTTAGAAACTCCAGGACCTTGGCGCGCGATAGAACCAATAACAAAACCACAGGTGGGGAAGATGCCTAAGCATCTGGAGCAGCACTACGCAACCCGGATCGGTTGGCTGCGAGCAGCGGTACTTGGCGCAAACGACGGAATCCTTTCGACTGCAAGCCTCGTCGTGGGGGTGGCAGCCGCCAACGCAGTGCGCGGTGATGTGTTCTTAGCGGGGGTAGCGGGCTTGGTGGCAGGTGCCATGTCGATGGCGGCGGGAGAGTATGTGTCCGTCAGTTCACAGTCAGACACCGAGAAGGCCGACCTTGACCGTGAGCGACGTGAGCTTAAGACGGACATTGTGACTGAGTGCCAGGAGTTGGCGGCCATATATGTCGGGAGAGGACTTGATCCCTCGCTCGCCAGGCAGGTCGCCGAGCAGCTTATGGCACACGATGCGCTAGAGGCACATGCGCGCGACGAACTGGGAATTTCGGAAATAGTCATCGCCCGTCCCCTTCAGGCGGCACTGGCCTCTGCAGTAACTTTTTCAGTGGGTGCAGCCTTGCCGCTACTCATCGCCTTGTTCAGTCCATCTGCCTATTTCATTCCCGTGGTGGCAGGCGGCTCACTTTTGTGTCTGGGGATTCTGGGTGCTTTGGCCGCGCGAGTCGGGGGGGCAAGCGTTGTTGTCGGGGCAGTTCGTGTTGCTTTGTGGGGAGCCCTGGCGATGGCGGCCACGGCGGCAATAGGCGCCATATTCGGTACGGCGGTCTGATTGTCACCTGCTGTTCGCCGCAATTCACGGTCATTTTTTGCGGGCCCCTTCCTGAAACAGAAAGGCCCCGGAGAGGATGTTGACTATGTGACGACTTGGCTGACCTACAGGTTCTAGTCTAACATCGCGCGAGAAGGAGCGAGTGCCATGAGCCATACCTTGTCATCCAACCAAATGATGCTGAGCCTCCAGAAAGGTGCTGTGGTGATCGATGTGATGACGCCGGAGGATTATGCCGTCTGCCATGTGGCCGGTGCCCTGAACGCCTGTGTCTATGAGATTGCCTTTCTCGATCTGATTGCCGAACTGGTTCCTGATCGAAATCGGGAACTGATCCTCTACGACGCCACCGGCACGACCCGATCTGCCGAATTGGCCTACGAACGGCTTCAGCAAGCCGGTTACGCCAAGGTCTCCGTGCTGGCCGGCGGGCTTGCCGCTTGGCGCAGGGAAGGACTGCCGCTCGAGGTAAAAGAAAAGGCGGCCCCATTGGGGTTGCGGGATGGCGCCTACCGGATCGACACAGAAAAAAGCACCTTGGAGTGGATCGGCCGAAACCTGAACAAACGGCACTACGGCCGCATCGGCATCAAGGCGGGAGAACTGTCCATCACGGACGGAAAGCTCTCCCGAGGGCATATCGAGCTGGACATGACCAGCATATCCAATCTGGATCTGCTGGATGATGGTTGGCGCGATGTGCTGATCCGCCACCTTAAATCCGACGATTTCTTCGCTGTGGATCGTTTTCCGACAGCTTCGTTCACCTCGACGGGATGGGAAACCAGGGAAGAGAATTCGTTAAACGCAGTCAAAGGGATTGTCACAGGAAAGTTGAAAATAAGAGATATCACCCGGGAGATCAGCATCCCTGCGACCATCGCTCCGCTAGATGACGGCGTCATCCAGGCTCATGCAGCCTTCGATCTCGATCGTACCCTCTGGAATGCCTGCTACGGATCGTGCAGGCTGTTCGAGCGACTTGGCATGCATTTCGTGGATGACTTGATCAGCCTTGAACTGTTTGTAGTGGCGGGCGCATGGTGAGAGCGGCTTCTTCGACCTGGCGGCGCATCGCGAAGCGCGGAAGAAATGACCACGAAGAGATGGGGGAGTGAACCCCGTCACGGCAGCTCTCTTCAACCGCTTGTACATATCTGCTACATAAAACGACAAAAAGGCCAGTCATCATGACTGGCCTTTTTGTAAGTTGGCGGAGAGATAGGGATTCGAACCCTAGGTACCTTTCGGTACACCTGATTTCGAGTCAGGCACCATCGACCACTCGGACATCTCTCCGGATATGCTCTTTCGGACGACTCGTGTTCGTCGGAGCAGAAAGATATACCTTATTCCAAACAGAAATTCAAGCCCTGTTTGGTACCCCTCATCAGTATGTGAGGCCAGCGTAAAAGTCTTGCAGATACTGACGCTGGGTCTTTGTGAGTACGCCTCTCGTGTCTATCTCGGACAGAATGCGCCAGATGAGCCCAAGCTCGCTGTAGACCCGCAGCACGGCGGTCAGCTTGTATCGGGCGTGCTCCTCGGACGCAATTGTCCCCTGCAGGAGTTCTTCCGTATAGGCGGCCAGCCGTGAGATCTCGTGATGGGTCGCCATAATGGAGTCGGGGGTGATTTCTTCTAGTTGCATAAGCCCCTCTCAGAGCGAGTGAAAATATATCAATGCTCTAAGTTTCGGCTCAACTGCACTAAAGATTTAGATTTATTTTCTCAGCAGGCAGGGATGCCTTTCTCCTTTTTCTTCTGTGCACGCAACTTCGCGAAAAAACTGGAGAGAATAGTTGATGTCTCTTCCCCGCGGACGCCGGGGGTGAGGACCACGCTGTGGTTCAGCCGTTTGTCGTCGGAAAAATCAAAGAGGGAGCCGGCTGCCCCTCCCTTGGGGTCGTAGCTTCCGAAGACGACACGGTCGATCCGGGAAAGGATGATGGCCCCCATGCACATGGTGCAGGGTTCGAGGGTGACGTAGAGGGTCGCGCCGGTGAGGCGCCAGCTGCCGAGTTTCTTGGCGGCCTTGCGTATGGCGATCATCTCGGCGTGTGCCGAGGGATCCTGCTTGCTCTCGCGCAGGTTGTGTCCGCGCGCGATAATGGCGCCATCCTTCACGATGACGGCGCCGATGGGGACTTCGCCTATCGATTCCGCTTTGCCCGCCTGCTCTAGGGCCTTGCCCATCCAGTAGTGGTCGTCTTTCTTGCTCATGCGTCCTTTTTGCAAACCTTTTCTGCTTCCGAATGCTTCCCCAGTGGCTTCGCCCTCACCCCCGGCCCCTCTCCCGGGGGGCGAGGGGAGCTATAGTCTCAGTGAAGGCCCTCTCCGGTGGTGGTCATGACGAGCTTGCCGTGTTTCACGCCTTTCACGCCGATCAGCTCGTCGGCGATCCTGCGCACGTCACGGGCCTTGCCGCGGACCACCAGGACCTCCAGGCAGTTGTGGGCGTCAAGATGGACGTGCAGGGCGGAGATGATCTGGTCGTGGTGCGCGTGCTGGTGCTCGGTCAGCTTGTCGGAGAGGTCGCGCACGTGATGGTTGTAAACCAGGGTAACGGTTCCGACCCCTTCCTTTTCGCCTTCCTCCCAATCGAGTTCGACTTGGGCGGCCCTGATCAGGTCGCGGATCGCCTCGGAGCGGTTGGCGTAACCTTTTTGTTCGATGAGCCGGTCGAAGCTCTCCAGCAGTTGGTCGTCCATGGAAATGCCGAATCTTACAGTCTCGCCCATGCGTTGCACTCTCCTTGATGAGGGTGACTCACTATACGTGAAAGGGGCTGCGGAGTAAAGATGCGGCGGAGTTATGGGACGGGACTGGGGTGACAGGAGAGGCGCAAGAAGCAAATCCCCCCTGTCCCCCCTTCGCAAAGGGGGGGACCTGAGGGGGCATGCAGTGCTTCGTGGGGAGGTCGTACTCAATGCTCGCCCGCTCTTTTCGAAGACGCTCCTGTGAAGGAGGGAAGCGGAGAGGGCTAAAGAGGGCCTGAGGGGGCTATGGCCTTAGGTAACTGCGGATGCCGGGTTCGAATCTTATCGGCTCGAAGTTGAAGGTGCTGCGCCAGCTGCCGTCGCAGGTGCTTCCTTGCACGAGCATGGCGATCTGGTCGGAGGTGACGGGAAAAAAGGAGAACCCCTCGAAGAAGGGGACGATGAGACGCATGAGGGGGAGCGGGTTGTTTATCTTGGCGACGTGACTTTTCCCCATCACCTTGCCGATGGTGTCCAGAAGCTGGTTATAGGTGTAGCGGTCCGGACCACAGAGGTCGTACTCCTGCCCCACGGTGTCGGGACGCTCAAGGGCATTGGCGAAGCAACGGGCGACGTCGTCGGCGGCGATGGGCTGCAACTGGTATTCGCCGTCGCCGATCACCGGCATGGCGGGAAAACTGCGCAGGTATCCCGCGAGCTTGTTGATGAAGTCGTCCTTCGGGCCGAAGACGATGGAAGGACGGAAGATGGTGTAGTCGAGTCCTGAGCGGCGGACCTCTTCTTCCGCTTCGTGCTTGCTCTTGAAATAGCGGGCGGTGCTGTCGGCATGCGTGCCGAGGGCGGACATCTGCAGGTGGCGGTGCACCTTCGCCTTTTTTGCTGCGGCTATGACGTTGCGGGTGGCCTCGACGTGAAGGCGCTGGAAGGTGATACCGCGCCCGGGGAACTCCCGGATGATGCCGACCAGGTTTATCGTGGCGTCGCAGCCGCGCACCGCATCCTCGTAGGTCTCGGGACGCGTCACGTCCCCCTCGATCTCCTCGACACCGGGTTCGACGGCGGCGGGACTTCTACGGTGCACGAGAAGCCGGATGCTGTGCCCGCGCTCTAGCAGCGCCTCCCGGACGTGTCCGCCGATGAAGCCGGTACCGCCAGTCAAAAAGATCAACATATGCCCTCCGGTACGGGGAACAGTGCTGTAGGCTCCCCTTTTCAAAGTCATAATACCGTCGTTAGTGTAACAGCTCTTTCCCCAATCTCCATTTTAGTGGGGAAAGTGTATACAAGATCTTGTGCTTCGGAGCTTCTTGTGTTAAAAAGCCTTTCACAAACAAACGCTACAGGAGACCGTCCATGGCTGAGCAAGGTGATGTCTGTTACACATTCGAAGCAGCGATAGAAATGGCCGCCCAGATGGAGAACGAAGGGTACCGTGCGTATCTTGCCGCACTGAAAGTCGTGAAAGACAAGGCTGCGCGCCAGATCATCAAGGAAGCGGCGTTCGACGAGCTGGAGCATAAGCACCAGTTGGAAAAGGCGCTGGTGGAAGGCGAGATGAAGGGGGGGGAAGGGTTGCAACAGCCGGTGCCGACCATGAACCTTGGCTACGTCCTGCCGAAAAAGGACCTCCACTCCGGATCGACCGCACGCGATGCCCTGGCCTATGCCATCCACCTGGAGAAGGGCTCCATCGATTTCTACGACAGGATGTCCCGCGGTTGCGAAGGGGCGCCTATGGCGGTGCTCTTCAAGAAGATGCTCGCCGACGAGTCCCGCCACCTGCAGGAACTCGAGGACCTTTACGAGCAGCACTTCATGCCTGAAAACTAGACGGCATCGGGACAAACGGGATAAAAAAATCCCCTCCTCGTAACGGGGAGGGGATTTTTATTGCCTGGGCGGTGAGGTCTAGAGGATCTCAACCAGCTTGAGGTCGAAGTTGAGCGCCTGGCCTGCCAGCGGGTGGTTGGCGTCGATGGTGATCGATTCGTCGGTCACCTCGGTTACTATGACGTTGAAGATCTGGCCGTCCTGCTGGGTGACTTCGAGCTGCTGCCCCACTTCAGGATTCATTTCCGGCGGAAGCTCGGTGCGCGGCACAACCGCGATCATCTCTTCCATCCTCTCGCCGTATGCCTCGTCGACCGGGATGTGAATGGTCTTGCTCTCGCCGACGGCGAGCCCTTTAACGCCTGCGTCGAAGCCCGGAATGACCTGGCCGGCGCCGACGGTGAACTCGAACGGGCCGTGGTCGTGGCCGCACTCGCCCTCGCCGCACTCGGAGCTGTCGAACACGGTGCCGTCGTCGAGCCTGCCGGTATAATGAACCTTTACGCGGTCCCCTTCTTTAGCTTGTGCCATTTTCTATTCTCCTTGATATTGTTGGATAAAGCCCAAAGGATAGCAGATGCCCAAGATATTATCCACCGTTTCTTCCATCGAAGCACTCGGGAAGTGACAGCGGTGCCCGCAACAAAAGTCCCGCCGCTCGCTCACAATTTCTGCGTGGCCAAAATACCGGGGAAATGGTATGTATCTTCCGGGGGTGACCATGGAAACCAAGAACCGATCCCTAATTTTTACCGGCCTCGTTGTGGATGTCGAGCAGATGGACGTCCTGATCGGCAGCCAGGGGTGGTACACCTATCAGGTCGTGCGCCATCCCGGGGGCGCGGCCGTTCTCGCGTTACACGACGACGGCTGCATCACGCTTATCCGCCAGTTGCGTCCCGCGGTGGGGGACTTCCTGCTGGAGATCCCCGCCGGGCGACTTTCCAAAGGAGAGGACCCGCAGCTGTGCGCGGAGCGCGAGCTCATCGAGGAGACGGGGCTCAAGGCGGAGAAGCTGATATCGCTCGGCCTTTTGCACCCATCCCCCGGGGTGTTCGACGAGAAGATCCACCTCTACCTCGCCACCGGTCTTACCCAGGGTGACGCCGAGCCCGAGGATTACGAGGAGATCTCCTGCGAGAAGGTCCCCTTTGCCGAAGCCGTGGCGATGGCGGCGGACGGCCGTATCACCGACGGAAAAACCATAGCCGCGCTGCTGCGCGCCCAGAGACATATCGCATGATACTTACCGCACGCATAGATGCTGAACAGGCCGGGCTGAGGCTCGACGACGCCGCGAAGGCGATTTTCCCGCAACTCTCCAAGGGGGAGATCCGCCGCGTCATAGACTGGGGCGGCTGCAACCTGAACCAGACGCTGGTCCGCGTGGCGTCGCGCCAGGTGAAGGAAGGGGAGGAGCTTGCCCTGGGGCTCATGGATGCCGAGCGCTGCATCGATCTCGTCTATCAAAAGCACGAGCTGCTCTACGAGGACAAGGACTTTATTGCCGTGTACAAAGGGGTCGGTTTCAACAGCCAGCGCACCCCGTACCAGTTGAAGGGAACCGTGGAGTACGCGGTCGAGTGCTACATGAAGAGCATCGGCCTGCGCGATCCTTCCCGCGTGGTGCACCGGCTGGACCGCGGGACGAGCGGCGTCATGTTTTTCCCCAAGCATAAGCAGGCGGCAACCCTCATCTCGAACCTCCTGAAGGAGGGGAAGGTGCAGAAAACCTACTGGGCGCTGGTTTCCGGGTCTCCCGACGAGCAGAGCTGGAAGGTGGATGCGCCGCTCGATAAGGTGAGCAAGTTCCGTTACGGTGTGTCGCTTAAGGGCAAACCCGCCCGCACCGTCTTCTACGTTTTGGGTGAAGGTAACGGTGTGAGCGCCATCGAGGCGAAGCCGCTTACCGGTCGCACGCACCAGATCCGCGTACATCTCGCCCACTCAGGTTTCCCGATCATTGGGGACGAGAGCTACGGGGGCGTTCCGGCCGCACGCATGATGCTGCACTGCCGGGCCATGCGCTTCACCGGCCCCAAGGGGAAGGTCATCGAGGCGGTGGCGCCGCTCGACGCGGATTTTCTAGCGGCAGCACCGCAGGGCGTCTTCGAACAGCAGGAACAGCCGGCGGGGTAGGGGCGAATAATCATTCGCCCGGACCGCTCGAGTCACTAAAGCAAGAACAGCCTCAGTCATTGAGGCGAAAGAATAAGAAAAGGGAGGTTACATGAAGAAGAGAATTTTGCTGGTGCTGTTGCCGGTCGTTTTGCTGGTGGCCGGGGCTTTTGCGGTATGGGGTGAGCAGCAGGGTACGATGCAGCCGGGCTGCAACAAGTGCGCGAAGATGGCCGAGGCTCAGCAGGCTCCCTGCCCCAATTGCCCGAAGGCAGACGCCATCGAGCAGGGTGCCGCCGCTCCGTGTCCGAACTGCCCGAAAGCGGCCAATATGGACAAGGAGGCGCCGTGCCCCAATTGCCCGTTGAAGGGTGCTGCTGCGAAGCCCGCGTGTGACAAATGCCCGAAGGGTGCCGCGACCATGCCTGCGTGCGACAAGTGCCCCAAAATGAAAGGGGCCGAGGTTGCTTCCACGGCCGCCGGTTGCGCGAAATGCGCCAAGATGCAGCAGCCCGATCAGTCGGCCGGCCAGCCGGCCCCGAAGGAGTGCTGCAAGAAGAAGGCTCTGTAACTATCGGAAACACGAAGGGGGACCAATGGTCCCCCTTCATCCTGCGTTAGGCCACCCTCCTACGAAAGGGGCCACCTGCTTGTGTGCGGATCGAATTCCGTCTGCGACGCCGCGGCGGGGTTCCCTACAAGAAGCGCCCGCACCGGCGCCCCGTCCCCGTCCTTGAGTTTCATCGGCAGACAGATCAACTGGTATTCTCCCGGTGCTACTCCGGTCAGGTTCACCCCTTCGATCACCGGGACGCCCCCGTTTAAAAGGATCCGGTGCACTTCGCCGTCGCCGTCCATCGGTTCGACGGAGAGATAGTCGACCGCCACCAGTTTCACCTTGTGCTTGTGCAGGTAGTGGGCACCCTCCGCGGTGAGCGCGGTGAACTCCTCGTGGAACCCCTTGTCTTCCCAAAAAGCGGAGTTGTCCGTCTTGATCAGGAGACGTTCCACCCCCTTCACGCCCGCCTTCTCCAGTTCCTCCGCCCCGATCCTCTTCACCCCCTTGATCTCCACGACCAGTGCCTTTCCGATCAGGAGGTCGAGCGGGATTTCGTCCACCGTTATGCCGGTGTCGTTGAAGTGGCGCGGGGGGTCGATGTGTGTTCCGGCGTGGGTCCCGAGGGTGATGCGGGATACGTTAGCATCGTCCCCCTTGGCGATGCGTTGCCAAGGATCGACGGTCATGGGGGGATCACCGGGATAGGTGGGGAGATCGGGGGACAGGGCGACGGTGATGTCGTGTATTCTCATGGAGCACCTCCCGGATCGATTTAATGTGTGGCGGCACCGGGAAAGTATAACGCAAAAATAAAGGAGAAGCCGAAAGGCTATCAACGCAAAGACGCGGAGGCGCTAAGGCGCAAAGGAAACCTGCTATCACCGAGACCCTCTCCCGCCTGCGGGCCGAAATCTACGGCAGGAGAAGGCCCGGAAGGTGAGGATGTTCCCTTTGCGTCTCCGCGCCTTCGCGCCTTTGCGTTAAAGCTTTCAGGCTATTTCGCTGATGAGTCGTTCCAGATCGCTCTCGGCGAAGGTGTATTTCTCGCCGCAGAACTCGCAGGTCACCTCGCTGCCGTGCTGTTCGGCGAGCATGGAGGACAGTTCCTTCTTCCCCATGGAGATGAGCACGCGCTCGATGCGCTCGCGGCCACAGCTGCAGGCGAAGCCGACGGCGCGCTTCTCAAGGATCTCATAGTCGATCCCGGCGAGAAGCAGTGCCATGATCTCCTCCGGGGTCTTTCCCTGTTGCAGCAAGTCGCTCAACGGAGGGAGCTGCTCGATCCTGGTCATCAGTTCCTCGATCACCAGCGGATCGATGGGGGGGATGGCCTGGATCAGGAAGCCGCCACATGCGGCGACCTCGCCGTCCTGTTCGATGAACTCGGCGATGCCGACGGCGGACGGGATCTGTTCGGACTCCACGAGGTAAAGCGCCAGGTCTTCGGCGATGCCGCCCGTGTAGAGCTGCACCATGCCGCGGTACGGCTCCTTGAGACCCAGGTCCTTGGCAACGGTGATGAACCCGGCGCGACCGAGGGCGTTGGGGACGTCGAGCGCCCCATCGGGACGGAGCAGGTGCACCTGCGGGTCGCCCACATAGCCGCGCACGCTGCCGTTCGCGTCAGCCTCTATGACGATCTTCTTGAGGGGGCCGTTACCTTCGAAGCGCAGTGCGACCCGTTGTCCGGTCTTCATCAGCGCTCCCATCATGGCACCCGCGGTGAGCGCACGCCCAAGGGCGGCGGTGGCCGTGGGAAGCGTGCCGTGACGATGGCAGACCTCACTCACGGTTGCCGTTGTGACACAGGTCAACGCCCTTACCGTCCCCGATTTGGCCATGGCCCGTACCAGATAATCCGTCATAAAACCACCCCCACCCTTCCTCCTATTTCGCCCCGCTTAAGCCAGAGCTCTTTCAATGTAATGTAATCCCAGATGCTGATCCCCTTGACCCGCTGGGCGAAAAGCTCGGCGAGGCGGGGCACCCGGTTCAAATCGCAGACAAGCATCTCACCGGACAGGCTCATGAACGGAATCCGTTCCACCACCTTCCTGGTGAGCCACTCGAGGTCCAGCGGTGCTACCGGTCCCAGTTTCAGGAAGACGCACTTGCGCGCGGCGCTGAACTCGAGCCCCTCAATGGTGAAGCTCACCGAGAACGGGATGGCGAAAGGGACGAGCCGCTTTTTCAGCCTGCCGGACAGCTCCCCGTAGCCGTCGCCGATGGTGAGGTTGAACTCCACGAGCTCGTCGTCGAGCGCCTTCTTCATGAACTCGCGCTGCAGGTACTCTTCTGTGATGCGGAACTCACGGCGGACCAGGAGATCTTTCAGGCTCTGCTCCTGAATGAGTCCCATGAAAGCGGGATCGTTGAGCCGGTCCTGTATGCGTCCCTTGATCCGATCGATGATCCCCATCGCCTAAACGAGCCCCGCGGTGTAGTTGAACTCGGAAGCGCCGGGGACCGCGACACCTTTGCGGAACGCCTCCAGCACCCGGTCACGCTCCGGCTGCTGCAAGAGCGAAAGGTCGAGGACGAAGCTGCCGCACCCCAATTGGCGCAGCTCGTTTCGGTGCTGCGTGATGGCGAACGGCGTCTGCGCGTTCACGACGGTCAGGTTGTCCTTCACCTTTACGGAATATAGGTCGCCGCGGTCAGAGGCGATGGGGACGTCCCCCTTCACCTCCTTGATGGAGATCTTCGAGGTGATCACCGGGACCGGCGCGTAGAGAAGCACGGCGCGGTTCACCTTGAGGTCGCAGGCCAAGAGCCGGGCGAGGTTCTCCTTGTCGTCCTCGATGTAGAGCGTCGCGCGGGTGACCCCCATCTCCTGCCAGGAAAGAAGCGCCTGGCTGTTCAGCGAGAAGAGCCGGTAGTCCGTGTTTAACTCGGCGTCGGTCCCCTTGAAGAACTGGAACTGGGAGATGTTGGTGAGCTCGAAGCGGCGGAATCCGGCGCGCATGATCGCCTCTACTGCTTCACGGTAGAAGGGTACGTCCGCCTCGAAGATGATGAAAGGAAGCTGCCAGATCACCTTCTGCTCGCTCCCCTTGAGTTTTCTCGAGAACGGACCCAACTGGTGCATGTTTGCCTTGGACACCGGCAGGATCACGGCGTCGACCATATCGCGGTGCAGTTCGTGCCAGTCCTTTACCTGTTCGACCCTGACCGCGAGTTCCTCTTTGCCCCGCGCCGGTCCCGGACGTCTGGCGACAAGAGCTGCATATGCCCGCTCGCGTCCCTTGGCACTTCTTTCCTTCAAGGAGCCGAGCGCGTGCTCGGCAAGCCAGGTGTAGAAGTTGCGCCGGATCTCCTTGAGTTTCGGCGGCGGAATCATGAGCGCAGGGAAGTCCGTGGCAGCGAACGAGGCGAGGGTGAAACGCGTTTCTCCGCACCTTGAGAACTGTGCGCGCAGCACCCCCTCCATGTCACTTGTGTGCGAAGGCTCCAGTTCGCCCAGCTCGAACTCGGTCGTGAGCTCGCTTCCCAGCACCTGGGCGTCTATCCGCATCTTTTCGTCCGCGTATGAGAGGGTCAGCTTGCAGGGGATGCTGTCACCCTTGACGTTCTCCAGGCGTTTGAGACAGGCGTTTTCGCTCATGGTGAAGGCGGTTTCCGAAGAAACCTTGAACACCGAGTCGCCGAGCTTGAACGGGAAGGGGGACGGTGTGGAGACCATGGTGTTCTCCTTCACGTTCATGACCTTCTTCCCGCCCAGGTAGAGCTCTTTTATGGTGAAGGCGCGTCCCGCCATGTCGCTTTTGGGCTGAACCCTGACGCGGTCGCCCACGTGCAGGCGGTCGCGGGTGTCGAAGCTGATCCGGTTGCCGCGGATCTCGCGGATGTCCCCCAGGTAACGGCCGGTCGCCCCCTTGATGGAGGGGGTGGAGATGTCGGTCGGGTGCTGCGAGGCGAGGAAACCCTTGGTGGGGACGCGCCCGAAGGAGCGTTTCAGGAGTTCCTTGGCCTCGGCGACCTTCGCCGCGTGCTCGCCCGGCGCCGCGTCGAGCACCATGCGGTAGGCGCCGATGACGCTCGCCACGTACTCCGCGGACTTCATCCTCCCCTCGATCTTCAGGGAGTGGACCCCGGCGTCCATCAGGTGCGGGATCATTTCGATGCTGGAGAAGTCGTTGGTGGAAAGGTAGTACCCTTCCTTCCCCTTATATTTATATTGGCGCCGGCAGGGCTGCGCGCAGCGCCCCCGGTTGCCGCTGTGGCCGCCTAGGAAGGAGGAGAAGAAGCACTGTCCCGAGATGGAGAAGCAGAGGGCGCCGTGGATGAAGCATTCGATCTCGGCGTCGCAGGTGGAGACGATGTGCTTTATCTCGTCGATGTGGAGTTCGCGGGCGAGCACCACGCGCTCGAAGCCTAATTCCTCGAGCTGGCGCACCCCGAGCGAGTTGTGGATGGTCATCTGGGTCGATGCGTGCAGCGGGATGCCGGGGAAGTATTCACGCGCGATACGCGCGACGGCGAGGTCCTGCAGGATGACGCCGTCCACCCGCATCGCCTCGAGTGCGGCCAGGTTGTCGACGAGAAGCGGCAGTTCCGCTTCCTTAACCAGGGTGTTGAGGGTGACGTAGACCTTTTTGCCGTTGCCGTGGGCGTAGGCGGTCATGCGCTCCATCTGGGAGAGGCTGAAGTTCTTCGCTTTGGCGCGTGCCGAGAAGTCCTTGAGACCTGCGTAGACCGCGTCGGCTCCCTTTTCCATGGCGGCGAAAAAGGCCTCCAGAGAGCCGGCGGGTGAGAGAAGTTCGGGTTTATTGATGACGTTGCTATTCTGTTTTAATGACATCCGCCTAGAGTACCTAAAGGGGTGGCACGGGTCAAGCGGGATCATCAGTGTGACGGGCGTTTAGCCGTTCAAGTGGGTGCCGGATGCGGTCACTTTACGGGCTGGACGGGGATGTAGCGGTAGCGGCGCTTCTTGCCGGTCAGGTCGGCCAGGGAGTAGAGGTCGGATTGCGAGATGCTCCAGCCGGACGACTCCTTCTTGAGGTTGATCCCCTTGGTGACGAACTCGGTGCCGGGTGTGCTGGCTTCGAAGCCCAGGCGTGCGTGCACCACCGCGGTGCGGGCGCTTTTCATGGTCACCCGCGGTTCCTGGATCTTTTCCCAGCAGCAGGCGGGCTTGCGCGGCGCGGAGGAGAGTTTGGCGGTGAACTTTTCCTTGCTGTCTTTGCCGCCGGTGGTGCGTTGGTAGAGCTCTTCGTATTTGCCGTCGCGCCAGAGGTCGAGGATGGTTTCGAAGTCGCTAAGCACCTCGGCCTGGCCGGTGGTTGCGGTTTGACCGGCAGAGCCGGTGCCGCGTCTTGCTGCTTCGGCGGCGGGGACGGTGGCGAGCATGAAGACGACCAGCACAAGAAGCGTCAAGGGGCGCAGTAACATGGTTCACCTCCGGGCAAAGTTCTCCGAAAGCATACACGGAATGGGAACTTGCGCCAGCGCCGGTCAAAACAGTGGACCCTGCGGGCCGGTGAAGCTGGGGGGCGCAAAACTCCTTTCCCCGGAGGGGGGAGGCTGGGAGGGGGAATACTGCCCCTCCTGCCCCCCCATCTCCTGTTTTACAGCGTCTTCTCGGCTGCTTCAGCGAAGAGTCTGAGACGGTCCATCAGGGCGTGGAACTTCTTCGGCTTCAACGACTGCGGACCGTCGGAGGAGGCTTTCTCGGGATCGGGATGCACTTCGATGATGAGACCGTCGGCTCCGGCGGCTACCGCTGCGTACGACATCGGGGCGATGTAGTTGTAATGCCCGGTGCCGTGTGAGGGGTCGATGACGATGGGAAGATGGGTCTTCGATTTCAACACGGGAATCGCGGAGAGGTCGAGGGTGTTCCTCGTGGCGGTCTCGAAGGTCCTGATGCCGCGCTCGCACAGGATGACGGACTGGTTACCCTCGCTCATCACGTACTCGGCACTCATCAGGAATTCCTGGATGGTCATGGACATGCCGCGCTTCAGAAGTATCGGCTTGTTGATCTGCCCCACTTTCTTCAGAAGGGCGAAGTTCTGAGCGTTGCGGGCGCCGATCTGGAGCATGTCGGAGTAGGAGGCGACGAGATCGACGGAGTCGGGATCGATGACTTCGGTGACGAAGGGAAGCCCGGTGATCTCGCGGGCCTTGGCAAGAAGCTTGAGCCCCTCTTCTTCAAGCCCCTGGAAGGAGTATGGGGAGGTGCGCGGCTTGAAGGCGCCACCCCTCAGCATCTGCGCTCCGGCCGCCTTGACGGCGATGGCGGACTCGATGATCTGCTCCTCGTTCTCAACGGAACAGGGACCGGCCATCACCACCAGTTCCTTGCCACCGATGGCGAGGGTGTCCGAGATGCGCACCACACTCGGCTCTTTCTTCACTTCCTTCGACGCGAGCTTGTACGGCTGCAGGATGGGAACCACGCTCTCAACGCCCTGCATCGATTCGATGGTCTGCAAGACGCTCTTGCCGCGCTCGTCCCCGACCGCGCCGATCACGTCGCGCAGCGTGCCGCGGATGATGTGCGCGGTGTACCCAAGCTCCTTGATCCTCTTCGTTACCGCATCCCTGTCCTTCTTAGCCGCTCCTGCCTTCATTACCACGATCATACTCACGCTCCTTTGGTCCCCGAAAGCGAAAGGGCCGGAGGATTGCTCCCCCGGCCCTTGTATGATGTTCGATGTTTACTTTGATCTGCTTCGAACCGTAAAGGGGGAGGAGAGTCCTGCCACCCCAGCTTTCGGTTCGGAATTTAGTACCTGCTACCTAAATTACACCTCTACCCGGGGCGACGGCCTAAAATAAAAGCCGTACCAAAAGTAAAAGTTAGTAAAGGTAAAGTAGCCGGTGTTGATCATGTCAGCGTAAATGCCACCTCGTGACTCTAATGTCAACACAAAAATGTCACCCTGATTAATTTCGATACATTGCCACCACATTCTAATGGAATGCTGTTTGACAATCAGCACCCTTTCCGCTAATTTGACCGGAATGCACGAGTGGCTGGTCAATTACGGGTTTTATTCCCTGTTTCTGCTGAGTTTTCTGGCCGCCACCCTCTTGCCGCTCGGCTCAGAGTGGCTGGTGGTTGCACTCCTCCTCGCGCGGGAAAATCCGCCGGCCGTCGTGCTGGTAGCCACCGCCGGGAACTACCTCGGGGCGCTCAGCACCTACTGGATCGGTATCTACGGCGGCGACTTCCTGACGCACCGGGTGTTGCGCATGGACGAGGAGAGCACGCGCAGGGCGGAGCGGTTCTACCGACGCTTCGGCTCGTTGTCGCTACTCCTCAGTTTCCTGCCGGTCATCGGCGACCCGCTCTGCCTGGTCGGCGGCGTGCTGCGTGTCGGTTTCATCCGCTTTTCTCTACTGGTGCTGACCGGTAAGTTCGCCCGCTACGCGGCGGTTGCCTGGCTTACCCTGAAGGGGGCGGCACTCTGAAGTTCGGAGGTTAGATGTTCAGTTGTACCAAGAAGGTCCTCCCCAACGGGTTGCGCCTCGTCTCGGTCGAGATGCCGCACCTGCACAGCGCGGAGATCGCCATCTACATAAAGGCGGGAGGGCGCAACGACACTCCCGGCAAGGCTGGTATCTCCCACTTCCTCGAGCACATGCTCTTTCGCGGCTCAAGCGAGTTCGCCTCCAATCTCGAACTCGAGATCGCCTTTGAGGCGATCGGCGGCAGCGTGAACGCGGCGACCGACGAGGAGACCACCTGTTACTTCTCGCGGGTGCATCCCGACCAGATCGGCGAGGGGATTCGCCTCTTCTCCTCGATGCTGCTCACTCCTACTCTTGAGGGGCTGGAGATCGAGAAGCGTATCATCACCGAGGAGGCGCTCGAGGACATCAACGAGCGCGGCGAGGAGACCAACACCAGCAACCTCTGCAGCAAGCTGTTGTGGCCGGACCATCCGCTTGGCACCCCGACTATCGGTTATCTCGAGAGCATCAAGGGAATCACCGTCGAGGACCTGCGTACCTATCTCGCCGCCCATTACGTGCCGGGAAACGCCCTGATTGTCGCGGCAGGCAGGCACGATTCCGATGCGTTCTTCGCCGCCTGCGAGAGCCACTTCGCGGGATGGGGGGGAGGCAGGCCTCCTGCGCTGCTGCCGCCGGTCGAGCTGCAGGACGAGCCGCGCTCGCTCTTCGTGAAGGATTCCGACAGCCAAGTGAACCTGCAGATCGCCTTCCGCGGTTTCGCGCGGCAGGACAAGCGGCTCATGGTCTTAAGGCTTATGCGGCGCATCCTCTGCGGCGGCGGGACCTCACGTCTGCACCTCTCATTGAGGGAGAAGCTCGGCATCGTCTACTCCGTGGACGCTTCGCTTTCCGCCTACGAGGAGACCGGCGCCTTCGCCGTCGAGCTTGCCACCGCGCCGGAGAACCTGGTGCTTGCCGTATCCGAGGTGCTGCGCGAGGTGAAGAGTCTTGCCTTCGAGGAGGTGGGGGAGGCGGAGCTCGCGCGGGTCAAGGAAGGGTACTTCTACGATCTCGAGTACAGCGCCGATTCTACTTACGAGATGCAGGTGCGTTACGGCTGGGGCGAGCTTATGTCGCTTGTCCGGAGCATCGACGAGGATCGCATCGAGGCCGGTGCCATCGGGGGCGAGCAGCTCATGCACACCGCACACGCCCTCTTCGCGCCGAAGAACCTGACCCTCGCCGCAGTTGGGCCCTGGAAAGCCGGTGCGAAGCGCGCCGTGGAGAAGCTGGTCCGTGAGTACCAGAAGGGTTGGAGGAGTTAGGTAAACCCCGAAAGCTTTAACGCAAAGGCGCGGAGGCGCCAAGACGCAAAGAGAGACCAAACATTCCTGAACGGTCTCTTTGCGCCTCTGCGGCTTGGCGACTTTGCGTTATGGATTTGAAGGCTTTTTGAATGGAGCAGATATGAAGACGGCATTACTTTTGATGGCGCACGGCAGCAGGATCGCCGAGGCGAACAACGCGGTGAACGAGATCGCGGCCCGTGTTAAAAAGATGACCCAGTTCGAGATCGTCGAGGTCTCGTTCCGCGAACAGCACCTCCCGAACATCCAGCAGGGGGTCGACGCCTGCGTCTCCCAAGGAGCGGAGCGCATCCTCCTCGTCCCCTATTTCCTCTACATGGGCGCCCACGTACAGGAGGACCTCCCGGAAGAACTGGAAGAAGCGAGAAAGCGCCACCCTGGTGTTGAGATGGTGCTCGGCAAACATCTTGGCGTGCACGACAAGCTTGCCGAGGTGGTGGTGGAGCGCGTCGCGGAAAGCCTCACCGAGCAGAGGTGGTACTGATGTCGGTGCACCTGCGCCCCGAGGAGATCGAGGCGGAATCCTTCCGGATCATCGAGGAGGAACTTGGGCAGCACGACTGGAACGCCCAGATGTGGCCCCTCGTGCGCCGCGCCATCCACACGAGCGCCGACTTCGACTACGCCCGCAGCATGTTCATCACGGAGAAGGCGGTGGCAAGCGGCATCGCGGCGCTCCGCGACGGACTCGGCGTAGTCACCGACACCAACATGATCATCTCCGGGATGAGCAAGGAACGGCTCGGGCGCTTCAACGTGCAGGCCTCCTGCTTTGTTGCGGACCCGCAGGTGGCGAAGGAAGCGAAAGAGCAGGGCGTCACCCGTTCCATCCTCGCCATGCGCAAGGCGGCAAGGGATGCGGCAAACGGCATCTTCGTCATCGGCAACGCGCCGACCGCATTATTCGAGCTGATCAGACTCGTGCGCGAGGAAGGGGTGCGTCCCAGGCTGATCGTGGCGCTGCCGGTTGGTTTCGTCGGCGCCGCGGAGAGCAAGGAAGCCCTGAAGGAATTGGCCCGGGAATTCCCGGAGCTGCAGTTTGTCTCCAACACCGGCCGCAAGGGGGGCTCCAACGTGGCCGCCGCGGTGATGAACGCGATACTGATTCAGGCGGAAGCATCCGTATCGTGAATTTTATGCAGATTGCTGGGACCCGTTACCGGCCTGCATTTTGATGCAATTCAATAGAATGGTTTTCGTCTTCAGATGGGATGAAATATGAGCGGGAAAGAATTGAGATACGGCTACACGACAGGAGCCTGTGCCGCTGCTGCCGTTAAGGGCGCTGCCCAGATGCTGCGTGACCAGACCCTGATCGAGGAGGTTCAGCTCACGCTCCCCTGCGGCAAGGGGGCACGTTTCCGGATCCACGGGGGCGTGCTGCGAGAGAACACGGCATCCTGTTACGTTGTGAAAGACGCCGGCGATGATCCGGACGTGACCAACGGCGCGGAGATCCATGTCACCGCGAAGGTGGACATGTTCACCAAGAACCGCATCGTCGTCAAGGGGGGCGTCGGCATCGGTAAGGTTACCAAGCCGGGGCTCGCAGTCCCGGTGGGTGAATGGGCCATCAACCCGGTGCCGCGCAGCATGATCATGGAGGTGGTGAAGGAAGTCTTCGCCTTGCGCTGCATCCCGGCGACGCTCACCTTCACCATAAGCATCCCCAACGGCGAGGAACTCGCGAAGAAGACGCTCAACGAGCGGCTGGGAATCGTGGGGGGGCTGTCCATTCTTGGCACCACCGGGATCGTCAAGCCGATTTCCACCAGGGCCTGGACCGACACGGTCGATGCCTCCATAGACGTTGCGCTCGCCTGCGGCTCCCGTCTCGTGGTCCTCTCAACGGGACGCACCTCTGAGCTCGTGGCCCAGCAGCAGCTTAAACTTACCGATGAATCCTTCGTTATGATGGGGGATCATTTCGGTTACTCGCTGAAGAGCTGCGCAAAGAAAGGGGTGCCTGAGGTCGTGGTTGCCGGGCAGTTCGCCAAGCTGGTGAAGATCGCCTGCGGGCACGAACAGACCCACGTCACCTCGTCGGAACTGGATTTGGTCACGCTGGCATCGTGGATGAAGGCTGATCCGCGGACGGCGCACCTCGAGCATCTGGCCCACGGGGCGAACACGGCGCGTCACGTGCTCGAGGCTTCGGGGAACGACCCGGCGCTGATCGAACTTGTCTGCGGGAAGGTGGCTCAGGCCTGCTCCGAGCTGGCGCCTTGGGTGAAGGCCCGGGTGCTCCTCGCGGGTTACCAGGGCGAGGTGCTCTACCTCGATAAATGATTTTCGCCCGCAGTACGGTTTCCCTCTGACGGGTCTCCTCTCTTCGCTTCGCGGCGGAGGGGAGAGCGACCGAAGGGGAGGGGGCGTCTGGGGCGGCGTGAAGTTAGACCTTTGAATTGCGATGAAGAAAGGAGCGGGCCATGGCGGAGCAAAAGATCTATCTTGTCGGCGCCGGTATCGAAGGATGGGAAGGTTTCGGCAAACAGGCACTCGAGGTGATCGACCAGGCCGAGGTACTGATCGGCCACAAGCGTCTCCTGGACATCTTCCCAGACTTCAAGGGGGAGAAGCGTCCCCTGGAAGACCTCTCCATCATGCTGGAGCACCTGAAGCACACGGAGAAGCGGACCGTCGTTCTCGGCTCGGGCGATCCCAACTTCTTCGGTGTCGCGCGTTTCCTGCTCAGGAACCTCCCCAAGGAGCGGGTCGAGATCTACCCGAACGTCACCAGCATCCAGTACGCCTTTGCGAGGATCAAGGAGCCCTGGGACGACGCGACCTTCGTCTCGGTGCACGGCAGGGGGATCAAACCCGCCCTTGACCGCATCATCGCCTCGGAAAAGATCGCCGTCCTCACCGACAGCGTCAACACCCCGGCCGTCATCGCCAGGGAACTGATCGGGCGCGGTGCCGAGGGGTACGAGGCCTGGGTCTGCGAGGACCTGGGGCTTCCCACCGAGAAGTTCACCAAAACCGACATCCGCGGGCTGGCGGAAGTGACCTGCTCGCCGCTCAACATCCTCATCCTCATCAAGACCTGGGAGCCTAACCTCCAGAACTACCCGATGATCGGCATCAGGGACGACGAGTTCGCCACCGCCAAGAAGCTGATCACCAAGGAAGAGGTGCGCGCCATCACGCTCGGCAAGCTGCAGCTCCAGGACGACCTGGTGATGTGGGATATCGGCGCAGGGAGCGGATCGGTCTCCATCGAGGCGGGGAACCTGATGCCCAACGGGCGCATCTTCGCCCTCGAGAAGAACCCGCAGTACCTGAGCTTCCTGAAGGAAAATCTCAAGAAGTTCGTGGCCAGAAACGTCACCGTGATGGAAACCTACGCCCCTGAAGGGTTGGAGGATCTCCCCGACCCGGACCGCGTCTTCATCGGTGGCTCCGGCGGTATGCTGGAGGAGATCATTGAGGCGGTCGACAAGCGCCTGAAGCCCGACGGCTTTATCGTGCTGAACGCGGTGACCCTGGACACCCTCACCAAGTCGGTGGAATTCCTCGAAGACCACGGCTACACCGTCGAGGTCACCTGCGTCAACATCTCCAAGACCCGCAGCCTCACCGAGTACAAGATGTTCGCTGCCCATAACCCGGTCTACGTCATCTCGGCCTGGAAAGGGGAGGAGTAGTGGCGGTTGTCTACGCGGTAGGGGTAGGGCCGGGCGATCCGGAGCTGTTGACCAGGAAGGCGGAGCGGATTTTGAGGAGCGTGGATGTCATCTGCGCTCCGACCGGGGCGGCGGAAGGCGGCAGCTACGCGCTCTCCATCGTCGAGGAGTTCATCGATCGCAGCCGGCAGGAGGTGCTGGTCCAGCTCTTCCCGATGGTGAAGGATATGAAGGGGCTCGATCCTTATTGGGAGGAGGCTGCGGACCAGGTCGCGCAGCGCATAGCCCAGGGGAAGGACGTGGCCTTCGTCACCATCGGCGACCCGTTTCTTTACTCCACCTACCTCTACATCCACCGGATCTTCCTCGCTAAGTATCCAGAAATAAAGATAGAAGTAGTGCCGGGGATCTCCAGTATCCTCGCCTCCTCGGCCGTTTCCGGACTGCCGCTGGGGCTCGGCGCCGAGCGGATCGCCATCCTTCCAGCCACCTACGAGAAGGACGAACTGAAGCGGACCCTCGATGAGTTCGACACCGTGGTGCTCATGAAGGTAAGTCGGGTTTTCGATGCCGTGTACGCGGCGTTGAAGGAACTGGGGCGCGAGAAAAGCGGCGTCTTCGTGCGTCGGGTCGGTTCCGCCGATGAAGAGGTGCACCACGACTTGGAGGCTCTCCTGGGGCGGAAGCTCGATTATCTCTCCATGCTGATCGTCAGGAAGAATCCGCTGTAAACGGATGAAATCTTAGAATCTTTAACGCAAAGACGCAAAGGCGCGGAGACGCAAAGGTAATCGATGTAAGGGTGTCAGCCTCTGCCTTTACCCTGTTTATGGTTTTCTTGGCGCCTTGGCGGCTTTGCGTCTTTGCGTTAAATGAATTGGGATTTGAAAGCATGATCCCTTTTTTGAAAGGTATCCCGTGTCGAAAGAGAACATAGTCCATTTTGTCGGCGCCGGCCCCGGCGACGCTGAGCTGATCACCGTTAAGGGTGCGCGTCTTCTGGGCGAGGCGGACGTCATCGTCTACGCCGGAAGCCTAGTCGACCGCGAGCTGGTGCGCACCTACGCACCGAACGCCCGCGTCTGGGATTCGGCCGGCATGGATCTCGAGGAGACCACCGCCGTTCTGGCGGAAGCGATCGTGGCCGGGCAGCGCGTGGTACGGCTGCACACCGGCGACCCCTCGATCTACGGCGCCATCCAGGAGCAGATGGAGGAGCTCGACCGCCTCGGCATCGGCTACGAGGTTGTTCCCGGCGTCACGAGCGCCTTCGCGGCTGCAGCCGCGCTCAAGCAGGAACTGACCCTGCCGGAGGTGTCGCAGACGGTTGTCATCACCCGTCTCGCGGGAAGGACGCCGGTGCCGGAGCGGGAGCAGCTTTCCAGCATCGCCCGGATCGGTGCCACCCTGGTCATCTACCTTTCCGTCTCCATGATCGGGAAGGTGGTCGAGGAGCTTCTTTCCGGCGCCTACACGGAAGACACGCCGGTGGCCGTGGTGGCGAAGGCGTCTTGGGCGGACGAGCAGGTAATAAGCGGGACCCTCGCCGACATCGCCGCGAAGGTGGCTGAGGCGGGGATCGTCAAGCAGGCCCTCATCGTAGTGGGCGACGTGCTGCGCGCCCGCAGCGAAGGGATGAAGGCGAAGTCGCTTCTCTACGACAAGGGGTTCACGCACGGGTGCAGGGGGTAGAGAACGTTCTACGTTCTACGTTCTACGTTCTGCGTTCTATGTTCTAGGTTAAAAACCATGCGCGTTGCCATCATCGCCATAACCGCCAACGGCGCGAAGCTCGGGGCGACGCTTAAGAGCGGACTGCCGCTTGGCTCGCTCTTCGTCCTTGAGAAGCATGCGACGGGTGAGGCCGTGCCTTTTGCGGAACGGGTACCGACTCTCATGGCGCGGCTTTGGACTGACTTCGACGGCTTCGTCTGCATCATGGCGACGGGAATCGTGGTCCGATCGATCGCTCCGCTACTGAAAGGGAAGGACGAGGACCCGGCGGTGGTTGCGATCGATGACGCAGGACGCTTCGCCGTCTCTCTTCTTTCCGGTCACTTGGGCGGCGCCAACGCGCTTGCCGCAAGCTGCGCCGAACTTACCGGGGCCACGCCGGTGATCACCACCGCAACCGACGCGAACGAACTCCCCTCCTTCGACATGCTCGCAAAGGAAAACGGCTGGCGCATCGATGACCTCTCTCGGGTCAAGGTGCTGAACGCCCTGCTGCTCGAAGGAAAACGAATCGTCGTTCTCGACCCGACCGGCAAGGTGGCGGACTACTGCGGGGGGAAGGGGAACCTGCTCTTTTGCCGCGACGCGGATGACGCGCTTGCCGCCGGCGCGGACGGCATGGTCGTCGTCACCAGCGGGGCGGTGCCGCAAGGGCTCGATCCTTCACAGACCCTGGTGCTGCGCCCTGCCGAACTCTGCCTCGGCATCGGCTGCAACAGAGGGACTTCCGCTGACGAGATCGAAGCGGTGGTCGAGCGACATATGGCTCAGCTTTCTCTTTCGCTGAAAAGCGTGCTCTGCCTGGCTTCGGCCGAGGCGAAGGCGGATGAGGAAGGGCTGCTGGCCTGTGCGAAGAGAAAGGGACTCCCGCTTCTTTTCTTCAGCAGCGACGAATTGAATAAGGTCGCGGTTCCCTCGCCGCCGTCCGAGCACGCCTTTGCCGCGATAGGGGCTCGCGGTGTCGCCGAACCGGCCGCGTTGCTCGCCTCGGACGGGGGCTCGCTCATTTTGAAAAAGGTGAAGGACGGCAACGTCACCATCGCCATCGCACGCTGCGCCTTGCGCTGCATTTCGTAATAGAGGACCACGTTTCATGTCACAACTTTTCGTAGTAGGTATCGGCCCGGGCGGGCTCAACCACATGACTTTCGAGGCGCGCGAGGCGATCGAGAAGGCGGACGTGGTGGTCGGCTACCGGACCTACCTTGAATTCATCGAACCCCTTCTCGTCAACAAGACCCTGTTTTCCTCGGGGATGATGCGCGAGGTGGAACGCTGCTCCCAGGCGCTCGCCATCGCCGCTTCGGGTAAGACCGTTGCCCTTATCTCCAGCGGCGACGCGGGGATCTACGGCATGGCCGGCCTTGCCATGGAACTCGCCGACGAACCGGACGCTCCCTTCCAGGACGTCGAGATCGTGGTGGTCCCGGGCGTCTCGGCGGTGCAGGCCGCAGCCTCGGTGCTGGGCGCGCCGCTCATGCACGATTTTGCCGTGATATCGCTCTCCGACCTGCTCACGCCGCTTCCGAAGATACGGAAACGTCTGAAGGCCGCCGCGAGTGCTGATTTCGTGGTTGCGCTTTACAACCCGCGCAGCAAGGGGCGCGTCACCCAGATCGAAGAGGCCAGGGACATCTTGATCGGGGCACGCGGTCCGCAGGTCCCCGTCGGCATCGTCCGCAACGCCTGCCGCGACGGTGAGGAGTGCATCATCACCACGCTCGGCGAGATGCTGCAGCATCCCATCGACATGTTCTCGCTGGTAATCATCGGCAACTCCTCGACGCGCCTTTGCCGCGACGGACGCATCGTCACCCCGCGCGGTTATGCCACCCGCGGCGACGACCAGAACCCCAACCGCAAAAAGCGCGCAGCCGTGGCGTCTCTGGGAGAGGTTAGCGAAGACCCGCATGCGGTGATGTTCTGCGGCACCGGTTCCGACGTCGGGAAGTCCGTGCTCGCGGCCGGTTTCTGCCGCATCCTAAAGCGTCGCGGCATCTCGGTGGCACCCTTCAAGTCCCAGAACATGGCGCTCAACTCCGCGGTTACCCCCGAGGGAGGGGAGATCGGCCGCGCCCAAGGGGTACAGGCGGAGGCCTGCGGCATCGCACCTCATACCGACATGAACCCGATCCTGTTGAAGCCCAACTCCGACACCGGAAGTCAGGTGATCGTGCAGGGCAAGGTCGTGCGCAACATGGGGGTCAAGGAGTACAACGCCTACAAGCCGAAGGCCTTCTTGAAGGCGCGGGAGAGTTTCGCCAGGTTGCGCGACCGCTACTCCTTCATCGTCATTGAGGGGGCCGGCAGCATCGCCGAGATCAACCTGCGCGACCACGATATCGCCAACTTGAAGGTGGCGGGCATGGCGGGCGCTCCCGTGATCCTCATTGCCGACATCGACCGGGGCGGCGTCTTCGCACAGATCGTCGGCACCCTTGAACTCCTGCAGCCGGAAGAAAAGGCGCTCGTGAAAGGGGTCATCATCAACAAGTTCCGGGGCGATGCTTCGCTGCTGACCACCGGTATAAAGTACGTGGAGGAGCGGACCGGGGTGCCCGTGCTCGGGGTGCTTCCCTGGTACAAAGGGCTGGCCCTGCCCGAGGAGGACAGCGTCGCCCTGCAGAAGAAGGAAGCCGCGCCCCAAAAGACGGAGCGGGGTGACAAACTGCGCATCGGGGTGCTTCGCCTTCCGCGGATCTCGAACTACACAGACTTTGCCGCGTTGGAGGCAGAGCCGGACGTGGAGCTTTACTACGTCCGCTCGCCCTGGCTCGTCGAGACCATGGATCTCCTGATCCTGCCGGGAACGAAGGCCACCCTCGCCGATCTCGAGTCGATCAGGGATGAGGGGATCGCCGAGGCGGTTACCCGTTTCCGGGGACCGGTCGTCGGCATCTGCGGCGGATACCAGATGCTAGGGAAAACCGTGCTCGACCCGGAAAGGGTGGAGTCGGGTCCTGAACGCGTTGATGGGCTTGGACTTTTCGACGTGGTGACCACCATGCTGAAGGAGAAACAGACCCACCAGGCGGAAGCCAAACTCTCCGCTGCAGGTGCGTCGGTAGCACCCGGCTGTGACGCCGCGGTAACCGGATACGAGATCCACATGGGAGAAAGCGTCCTCGGTCAGGGAGTCACCCCCTTTTCGCGCATCACCAGCCGTTCCGGAGAGGGTGTCGCCGTGGATGACGGTGCCGTATCCGCCGATGGGCGGGTCTTCGGCACTTACCTGCACGGCATTTTCGACAATCACGGTTTCAGGACCGCCTTTCTGAACCGGATCAGGCTTGCGAAAGGACTGCCGGAGCAGGCGGAAGCGGTCCCGATGCCCGACCCGTTCGATGCCCTCGCGGCGCACATGGAGCGGCACCTGGATCTGGAGCGGATCTTCCGGATCTGCGGCATCTCGCCGCTGCGCGCCATGAGCAGTACGGCCGGTGATGGCACTCCTTGACCCGCACATAGCGATAGTGCTTGGCGCGGTGGTCATGGACCTCTTTCTCGGCGACCCGCGCACCCTGCCGCATCCGGTGGTCGTCATCGGATGGTTGATTTCGTGGCTTGAACGGGTGCTGCGCCAACGGATCTCTGATCCCCGCCTGGCAGGAGTCGCGTTGCTCGTCGTCACCGTCGGCGTCAGCTATCTCGTTGCCGCCGGGCTCATCTACCTGGGGACGCTGGTCGCCCCGGCGGTCGGCTTCCTTATCGCACTTTACCTTGCCTGGGTCTCCATTGCGGCGCGTTCGCTGCACGTCGAGTCGGCGAAGGTGGCGAAGGCCCTGGAACGGGGTGACCTCCCCGCCGCGAGGGTTGCGCTTTCCTACATAGTGGGACGCGAGACTGCGCAGTTGGACGAGCCGGAGGTCATCAGGGGGGCGGTGGAGACCGTTGCGGAAAATACCGGCGACGGCGTCGTCGCGCCCCTTTTCTATCTGATGCTGGGAGGCCCGGCGCTGGCGATCGCGTACAAGGCGGTCAACACGCTAGACTCCATGGTGGGGTACAAAAACGAGCGCTATCTGGAATTCGGCTGGGCCTCGGCGTGCTTTGATGATCTCGCCAACTTCATCCCGGCGCGGCTCACCGGCCTGCTCATGGTGCTCGCGGCGCCTCTTTGCGGCTTGAGCAGTGCGGGGAGTTGGCGCATCCTGCGCCGGGACTGCCGCAATCACGCCTCCCCAAATAGCGGTTATCCGGAAGCGGCGACAGCCGGTGCGCTCGGTGTGAGACTCGGCGGCGCGAACCGCTACTTCGGCAGGATCGTGGAGAAGCCGACCATCGGGGATCCGGTGCGGCCGCTCTCCCTTCATGCATATGCGGGCGTGGTTCGCCTCATGTATTGCAGCGAGGCGATCATGGTGCTCGGATGGATGGCGCTCATGCTGGCTTTGAAGGTGACGATATAACGGCCAAGTCTTCTCTAGGGCGAGGCCCTCACCCCCGCCCCTCTCCCGGAGGGCGAGGGGAGATATCTGCAGGGTTGGTAACAATGGCAATCCCACACGAACATGGCGGCAACGTTTTTGCCGTGGCAAGGGACCTCGGTCTTGCGCCGGAGCAGCTCCTGGACTTCTCGGCCAGCATAAATCCGCTTGGGATGGCGCCGGGGGTGCGCGAGGCGTTGACGGCGTGCTATGAGCGTCTGCTGCATTACCCGGACAAGGGGGCGACGGAGCTTAAGCTTGCTCTGGCCGCCTACCACGGCTGCGCGCCGGACGAGATCGCCGTCGGCAACGGTTCGACCGAGTTGATCCACCTGCTCCCTCGCGTCTTTTCCGGTCGCCGTGCCCTCGTCGTTGCTCCCGCCTTCGCGGAGTACGCGCTCGCCCTGGAGCGGGGGGGATGGCAGACGGACTACTTCAACCTCTCCCCTGCCGACGCTTTCGCACTGTCGGTCGATGCGCTGAAAGAGCGGCTTGGAGAGGGTTACGACATGCTCTTCATCTGCAATCCGGGAAACCCCGCGGGGAACCTGGTGCCGAAGGGTGATGTCGCCGGGATCGTCGACGCCTGCCGCGAGTGCGGAACCTTCCTGGTTCTAGACGAGGCCTTCATCGACTTCTGCGAGGAGGAGTCGGCTAAAGACCTGATTCGGACTGCGCCGCGCGCCGTCTTGCTGCGCTCCATGACCAAGTTCTTCGGCATCCCGGGGTTGCGGCTCGGTTACGCGCTTGCCCGCCCCGAGACCATCGCGGCGATTGCGGCACAGCAGGACCCTTGGAACGTGAACACGGCGGCACAGGTGGCGGGGATCGCGTCTCTTGCCGCGTCGGAATATTGCCATCGCACGAGAAGCTATATTGACGCGGAGCGGGTGCGCTTTGCCGCGGCACTCTCCGCGCTTCCCGGTCTTGAGGTCTTTCCGGCTCGGGCCAATTATCTGCTGGTGCGGATAACGCGGGAGGGGATGACCGCAGGGCAACTGCGCGAGGCGTTGAAAGGTAAGGGTCTTCTGATCAGGGACTGCAGCAACTTCCAGGGGCTGGGCACCCGCTATTTCAGGGTTGCGGTGCGGCTTAGCGAGGAAAACGACCTGCTGGTGAAGAGTCTCGCGGAGGTCCTTGGGGGATAGGCTCCCACCCCTCAGCAACACAGGATGGTTTGAAGTCCCCCTTTGCGAAGGGGGATTTAGGGGGATTTTTAGCTGGCTCGGCAGAGGCAAATCCCCCCTTCGCAAAGGGGGGGACGCTGGGGCCAATGCAGCACTTCGTGGAAAGCTGTCCTCTGCTTTTCCACGACTTACTCAAAAAGAAAGGCCGGCGGAAGATCCGTCGGCCTTATTCATTGCAACTGCACTCTATTCTATATCTCAGTCTCGAGAAGCGTTAGCTGGTCGGTATGGAGTAGAAGTCCTTACGGCACATCCTGATGCGCTTGATCTCTTCGTTGCAGACGTAACGGACAATGGCGTCGCGGTCGCGCTCGTTGATGTGCATGAAACGCAGGCCCGCGCTGAATATGATCCCTTCGTTGCGGCGCAGCTCCTCGCTGTGCATCACCTGGGCGACGACAGGCACGATCTTCGGCTCGGGCAGCGGCAGGTGGAAGGTGGCATAGACGATGTCGTCGCGGGTCATCTCCATCTCGGTCTCGGTGCGCAGGCCGCCGCCGCTGATATTTACGATACGCGGCAGGCTGTTCTGCGCAGCCACCCGCAGCCCGGCGGCGCCGCTCTCTTCAGCGGTGCCAGCGGTCACGTTGAACAGGATCACCGGGATGTCGGTGCCGAGGCGGAAATATTCGCGCTGATCTTCGGGAGTTACCCTCTCCACGAACCCCACCCGCAGGTCCTCTTCAGCGTGATCGTCTAAGACTACGCATTTGCAGCGGTAGCTGTTGCCGCTCACCCCTACGCGTACCACCAGGGGGGATTCGCGACGCAGCAGCATACCATCGGGGAGCTTCTCCCTGGAAAGACGCAGGCGGATTCCTGTGTCGTCGATCTCCGTGACCACGGCGCCGTCGTTGAAAACCGTATCCCCCGATAATGACACCTCTACCCGGGCCTTCTGCCCGGCATGGAAGTAATCCTTATAGTTGTACGTTTCTCTTCGCATGTGACGCCGTCCGACTGGTGAAATAACCGCTTTGAGGAATCATGAATTTTATGCAATACAAACGCCAAGAACCGCTCCGGTCTGCGCCCGGTCAGCAACTCCCTAATCTGGCAGTGATGTCGCTTTTGAAGTGGTTAATGTTGGGGGCCCGGTTTACGTGAAAGGCCTGTTCCACTGTGTCATTTGACCGAATCAGCCCGCTATGGCTACGGGAAGGTAGCACAAAGGCCCGTCGGGTGACATAAATTTTCTTGACTTTGAGACCCCGCCCGCTATTTTAAAACGAAATCATTTCTATTTAGAGGCTGGTATGGAGCAGCGTCACGCGGCGGTACTCAAAGCGGCTGGTATGAAAGCGACCCCGAAACGGTTGGCCATTCTCGAGCTGCTTGAGGCTGAGTCGGGGTACGCGAGTCCCGAGGAACTCTGGAAGACGTTGAAGGGACGCTTCGACCGTCTCGGGTTACCCACGGTGTACCGAAACCTGGAGGAACTTTCCGAGAGCGGCGTCCTGACCAAGGTGATCCATCCCAACCGCCAGCTGTACTACTACTTCTGCAGCAACCCGGAACACCATCACCACTTCGTATGCCTTTCGTGCCGCAAGGTTGAGGACATCCCTTCTTGCGGCATCGATGCGTTGGAGCGTGAGGTGAGCATCCGTAACGGCGGGAAGGTGCTATCGCACATCCTGCAGTTGAACGGTCTGTGCGGCGGTTGCGCTAAAAAAGGGGAAATGGCATGAAATGGCTTACGATGTTGCTCCTGGCCATGGTCCTGATGCTGCCGGGATGCAGCCGTCAGGAGAGGCAAAGCGGAAAGCTGCAAGTAGTGACGACCCTGTTCCCTCTCTACGACTTCGCAAGGACGATCGGTGGCGACAAGGCGCAGGTGACGCTGCTCCTTCCGCCAGGAGTCGAGCCGCACAGCTTCGAACCGCGGCCGGAAGACGTGGTGCGGGTGAACCGGGCCGACCTCTTCGTCTACACCAATGCGGTGATGGAGCCGTGGGCGGCTAACATCATCTCGGGGCTGGATAAGGGCAAGGTGGCGGTGGTTGAAGGAGGAAGGGGGATTCACCTTATGCAGGGGCCGGTATCGGACCAGCACCGCGAAGGGCACGATGATGCCCACGACGGGAGGGGGGGCGACCCGCACATCTGGCTCGACTTCGACAACGCGCGCACCATCGTAAGAAACATCCTCGCCGCCTACGTCACACGCGATCCTGCCAACAAGGCGTACTACGAGCAGAATGCCGCCGGGTTGGACCGGCAGTTGGCTGCATTGGACCAGCGCTTCAAGGATACCCTTGCCAACTGCCCGAAGAAGGTGCTGCTGCATGGCGGACACTATGCCTTCGGCTACATGGCGAGAAGGTACGGCCTGAAGTATATCTCGGCCTCCGCGGTGAACGCCGATGCAGAACCCACCCCGGCTAAGCTCGCTGAACTTGTGCAGATAATGCGCCGCGAGCATTTGGGTTACGTCTATACCGAGGAGTTGCTTAGTCCCCGCGTGGCCGAGACCATAGCGCGCGAGACCGGGGCCAAGGTTCTCATGCTGCGTGCCGGGCACAACGTCACTAAGGACGAGCTGCAAAAGGGGGTCACCTTCGTCTCCCTCATGGAAGAAAACCTCAAGAATTTGAAGACGGGGCTGCAATGACAGACAAAGCTCTCACCGTGCAGAACCTCTGCGCCGGCTATCACGGGACCGAGGTGCTGCAGGACGTCTCTTTCACGGTAAATCCGGGCGACTACGTGGGCATCTGCGGGCCGAACGGCTCCGGGAAGAGCACCATGATAAAGATCATCCTTGGACTTCTCGCTCCCACCTCCGGCGCCATTTCCGTCCTCGGTAAGCCGCTCGGGGGCTTCCACGACTGGCGCCGGATCGGGTACCTGCCGCAGGGGTTGCAGTTCTTCAACCCGCACTTCCCGGCCACCGTCGACGAGGTGATCCGGCTCGGCCGGCTTTCCGCGAAGAAATTCCCGCGGCGTTTCACGAAGGACGATACGCGAGCCGTGGAACAGACCATGGAGTGGATGGGGATCTCCCACATCAGGGGGAAGATGATCGGCGAGCTTTCCGGTGGGCTCAGGCAGCGGGTACTCCTGGCGCGGGCGCTGGTGAACGACCCCGCGCTGCTCGTGATGGACGAACCGACTACGGCGCTCGACCCGGAGACCAGGGAGAGCTTCTACAAGCTCATCTTCGAGATGAACCGGGAGAAGAAGGTCACGGTGCTCCTGGTGACCCATGACACGGCCACCATCGGGAAATACGCCTCGCACCTGCTTTACCTGGACAAGAAGGTTATTTTCTACGGCAGCTTCGACGATTTCTGCAATTCCACCGAGATGACCGGGTTCTTCGGCGAGCACGGCCAGCACCTGGTTTGCCACAGGCACTAAATGACGGCGCAGGCAGGGCGGGCGAATGATGCTCCGCCCCCGCTTTTGAGGTTTATATGGATCTGAACGAGATGCTAAGTTACGGCTTCATGCAGAGGGCGCTCATCGGCGGGTCGCTGATCGCCATCCTCTGCTCTGTGCTCGGCGTGTTCCTAGTGCTGCGCAGGCTTTCGCTGATCGGCGACGGTCTCGCCCACGTCACCTTCGGAAGCGTCGCACTCACGCTCCTTTTCCGCCTCCAATCGGTCTACATGACCCTCGCCGTCATCCCGGTGGTGCTCGCCTCGGCCCTCGGGATCCTGAAACTCGCCCAGAAGGCGCGCATCTACGGAGACGCCGCCATCGGCATGGTCTCCGCCATCGGGATCGCCACCGGCGTCCTCCTGGCCAGCGTTGCCGGGGGCTTCAACGTCGACCTCTTCAGCTACCTTTTCGGCAACATTCTCTCCATCAGCTCGAGCGAGCTTGCCATCGCGGCGGGGCTCTTCGTCATCGTCATCGCCGGTGTCATCATGTTCTACAACGAACTCTTCGCCAGCACCTTCGACGAGGAACTCGCCAAAAGCTCAGGCCTGGACACGGACCGCATCAACGCCGTCCTCGTGCTCCTGACCGCGCTCACCGTGGTGCTCGCCATGAAGGTGGTGGGCATCATGCTGATATCGGCGCTGCTCATCCTCCCTGCCGTCACGGCGTTGCAGGTCGCCAAGGGGTTCAAGGCGGCCATCATCTCCGCGGCCGCCATCGGGGTCGGCACCGTCATCTGCGGCATCTCGGTGTCCTTCGTCCTCAACCTCCCCACCGGCGCCACTATCGTCATCATCAACTTCGTCGTCTTCCTCTTGGCCTTTGCCCTGCGCGGCCTGCTGCGCCATTCCTAGCCGTTCCGCAACGCCGCAAGATTGCCGTCAACTTTCCCGCCGCTCTGCCGATAAGCTCCAAGTGGAGCAGTCAAACTGATGACCGAGGCGGCCGGGATGGTAGAGGGAAAGGGTTGGATCAGCGCGGGCGACATAGCACGGCACACCGGTCACAAACGGGTGCTGTGCCTCATCGCCTGGCTCCTGGTCGGGCTGGTACTGCTCGACTCCTACCTGGTACCCTTCCCGGGGCGCGGAACTCTGCTCGTATCGATCCTCTCACTCACCCTCATCGGCAGCCTCACGCTAACCCGCATATTCCTGAAAAACTTCCAGATGAAGGCCTCCCTCGACCTCGCCCTGCTGCTCGGCTATCTTGTGGCGGTCTGCTGGTTCACCGGGAAGGCCGACAGCCCCTTCGTCCCGGTCATCTACCTGATCTTGATGGCCACCTCGCTGATTCTCGGGAGACGGACCACCTACCTCATGGCGGGACTCGCGGTCGCCTGCTATTTCCTGCTCCTGGCCGGCGCCTCGCCCGCCTTTCTGGGCAACATCACCGGTCATCTCATCAGGGTGGTCCCCTTCGTCCTCATGGCGCACGTGGGGGCGATGCTCTCCGGCGAGGCCGAGTGGGCACGGGCCAATGTGGAGCGCCTGTCGCTCACCGACGACCTCACGGGACTTAACAACATGCGCAGCTTCGAGACTCTCGCCCTGCAGCAGGAGAAGATCTCGCGCCGCTACGGCACACCATTCGCCATCTGCATGCTGGACGCGGACAACCTGAAGCAGATCAACGACCGTTACGGGCACCTGGCCGGCACCGAGCTCATCAAGTGGACCGCCCGCATCATCCAGGCCAACATCAGGGAGAGCGACGTCGCGGCGCGCTTCGGGGGGGACGAGTTCATCGTCATGTACAACGACCACGACAGGGAGCAGATCCGTCCCGCCGTGGAGCGGATCGTGCGGGCCATGGACCACTGTCCCTTCAGTTACGAGGGGGAACTGATAGACTGCACCCTTTCCGCGGGAATAGCCTCTTACCCCGCGGACGGCAACGATCTGAAGAGCGTGCTGAAGCAGGCCGATCTCGCCATGTACCGCAGTAAGCGCATGGGCAAGAACCGGGTCTCCCTGGCGGGATCCGGGGGGGCGGAAACGGGTTAAAGGTAGGGGGAGAAGAGCTTCGCGGCTGCGTCGCGCAGCTTCGCGGCGAGCGGGCGGGCGTCCATCTCGGCGAGGGTGATCTCCCGGGATAGGGCGAGGGTGGCCATGCAGCGCCCCTCGAGGGCGGCGGCGAACTCCAGGTCGTAGACCTCCAGGTTGAACTCGAAGTTGAGCCGGAGGCTCCTCGGGTCGAGGTTGGCGCTTCCGATCAGGCTCCAGCTCCGGTCCACCACCATGAACTTCGTGTGCACGAACGGGGCGGGCTGGGCGTAGATGCGCACCCCCTGTTGCAGAAGTTCCCACAGGTAGGAGCGGCTCGCCCACTGCACGTAGGGGAGGTTGTTCACCTCGGGAAGCACCAGGGTGATCTCGACGCCGCGCAAAGCCGCCGTGATCAGCGCCGAGATGAGCGGGCGGTCCGGGATGAAGTAGGGGGTCACGATGGTCACCGTCCTGCGGGCGCAGGAAAGGGCGCCGAGGATGATCCAGTTGAGCTTGCGGAAGTCCTTGTCCGGCCCGTCGCTCACCGCCCGGGCGAGGGCGCTTCCCGCCTCTGCGAGTTCGGGGAAGTAGCGCGCGTCGGTCAGTTGTTTCCCCTTGGCGAAGTGCCAGTCTTCGACGAAGGTTCTCTGCAGGTCCGCCACCACCGGGCCGAGCACCTGGAAGTGCAGGTCCTTCACCACCGGCGCGGGCGTGGTCACCATGTGCCTGCTGCCGATGTTCATGCCGCCGGTGAATCCGATACGCCCGTCCACGACCAGGATCTTTCTGTGGTTGCGCAGGTTCAGGTACCCTCCCGGACGCAGCGGCAGGAAATGGCGGAATTTCACACCGCTCCCCTTCAATAGCTCCCGCGCCGTAGGCTTTGAGTACTTTTCCCCCAGGCTGTCCACGATCACCCGCACCTCGACCCCGCGGTCCGCCGCCCGGGCGAGGGCGGCGACGAAGCGCCTGCCGGTGTCGTCACCGTCGAAGATGTAGGTGGAGAGATGTACCGAAGAGACGGCCGCATCGATGGCGGCAAGCATGGCCGGGTAGGCCTCCTCGCCGTTTTCCAGGGGGATCAGGTGGTTGCCCGGGAGAAGCCTCGTGCTTACGACGCGCTCGGAGAGGTTTCTTAATTCCCTCAGGTAGGCGAGCTCACCCGGGAGGCGCGCCGTGGGGACGTCCTTCACCGTCGGTGGGATGATGGGGAGGGCACCTGACTCACGGTGCCAGCGCTTGGCGCGGCTGTAGATGCGGTTGACACCCATCCCCCAGTAGAAGATGGGGCCGAAAAGCGGAATGGCGAGGCAGGTGAGGATCCAGCCGAGCGCAGAGCGGGGATCGCGCTTGTTGACGAGGGCATGCCCGGCCGAGAGGAGCGCGAGGGCAGCCAGCGAGGCGAAGAGAAGTCCGGTGAAAATGTGGTCCAGGGCATGCATCATAGAATCACATCATGAAAAGGGGGCGGCATGGCTGCCGCCCCCCATGTGGAATAAAAACCTGGTGCGGCTGAAAAGATCAAAGCAGGGTGAACGGCTCGGCGCGCCTTGTCCAGTCGCTCTCAGGATACTGGCTGGAGAGCTGCTGATAGATGTCTTTGAGGGCCGTCGGGTCGTGGCTCGCACTGAAACGCGCCACGCCTCGCAGGTAGACCGCTTCGGGCGCCGATGCGCTCTTCGGGCAACCGTTTAAAAGGGTGTTGAACTGGATCACCGCTTCGTTGAACTGCCCGTTGTCCAGGCAGACCTTGCCCATGCCGAGGAGCACCGAGCCGATCATGTCGGCGGGGGGAAGGAAGCCGACGCTGCGCTGGTGTTCGCGGCCGTACAGGTCGAGGGTGATGAGGGTAGGGGTCGAGCTCACCCGGAAGTCGGCGGTCTGGGTGACGGAACTGACCGGGATCCTTACCGGTATGACGTGGTCCGAGATGAAGTTGACGACCTGCGGGTCGGCGAAAGTTACCGCCTCCATCTGTTTGCAGCCGATGCATTCCGGGCTGAAGAACTCAAGCAGCAGTGTCTTCTGTTCCGCCTTCCCCCGAGCCAGCGCTTTTCCCATGTCCGTTTCCCAAGGTATCATGGTAAACCCTCCTCTCGGTTATCATTAAACCCAGGCTAAAGGGTAGCCCCTGTATTTCCTATGTCAAGTGCCCTAACCGCTTGCGATTTTGGGCGAAATGCATATAATGATTCCGGCCTCGCCCAGATCTTCACCCCTGAAAGGAAGTAATTTGTCCAGCAAAAACCCACGCCGCGCCGCCTTCGATATCCTGCTCCGGATCGAAAAAGAAAAGTCCTTCGCAGACATCCTCATAGACCACGAGCTCTCCAAGGACATCATCAAGGGGGCCGATAGAGGCCTTCTGACCGAACTGGTGTACGGCGTCCTGCGCCGACAGGGGACCCTGGATTACATCATCGGGCAGTTCTCCAAGCAGAGGACCGAGAAGCTCGAGCTCTACGTGCTCCTCTTGCTGCGCCTCGGGCTCTACCAGTGCTTCTTCCTCGACCGCGTCCCGGTTTCCGCCGCGGTGAACGAGACTGTGAAGCTCGCCAAGGAGCTCGCGCCGCGCGCGTCCGGCTTCATCAACGCCATCCTTAGAAACGCGGACCGAAACCGCGACAACATCCGCTACCCGGACCGCGCCGAGAACCCGGCAGGGTACCTAGCCGTGCGCTACTCGCACCCCGCATGGCTCACCCGGCAGTGGGTCGAGCAGATGGGTGTGGAGGAGGCCGAGGCGCTGGCGGCTGCCATGTCGGAGCCCCCGCCGCTGACCGTGAGGGTGAACACGCTGCGCGTCTCGCGCGAGGCGCTCTTGGAGCGTCTGACCGCCGAGGGGGTGAGCTGCAGCGCGACCCGCTGGTCTCCGGACGGGATCAGGCTGAACCAGTCCGGGCAGATCACGAGGCTTGCCTCCTTCCGCGACGGCCTCTTCACGGTGCAGGACGAGTCGAGCCAGCTCGCCCCGCTCTTTCTCTCGCCGGAGAAGGGGGACCGGGTGCTCGACGCCTGCGCGGCGCCCGGCGGCAAGTCGACGCAGATCGCCCAGCTCATGGGGGATTCCGGCGAGATCTACGCCTGCGACGTGAACCACAAGAAACTTCGGCTCATCAAGGATACCTGTGACCGTCTCGGCATCACCTCGGTGCGCACCTTCACCATGGACGCCACCTCCCCCTCCCCCGCGATCAAGGAGGTCGTCTTCCAGAGGATCCTGGTGGACGCCCCCTGCTCGGGGCTCGGCGTGATCCGGCGCAACCCTGAAGGGAAATGGAGCAAGTCCGGCGACGATCTCCTGCAGCTCGCCCGGACCCAGATCTCCATCCTGGAGAACCTCTGCAAGTACCTGGAGAAGGGGGGGACGCTCCTCTACGCGACCTGCTCCACCAGCGTCCAGGAAAACGAGTTCGTGGTGGACACTTTCCTGCGCGACCACCCCGAATTCGTCGCAGAGGACCTGCGCGGGCTCTTCCCCGAACTGACCCCGCTTTTCACGGAGCGCGGCTTCTTCAGAAGCTGGCCGCACCGCGACGGCATGGACGGCTTCTTCGCCGCCCGGCTCAAGAAAATCAAGTAGGAGAAACCATGAAAAAGATCGCTCCCTCCATACTTTCCGCCGACTTCGCCCGCCTGGGCGAGGAGATCAAGGCCATCGAGGCGGCAGGCGCCGATTACGTACACGTCGATGTCATGGACGGCCAGTTCGTCCCCAACATCACCATCGGCCCGCTCATCGTGGAGGCGGCGCGCCGTGCGACCACCCTGCCGCTCGACGTGCACCTGATGATCGTCGACCCGGACCGCTACATCCCGGACTTCGCCAAGGCGGGGAGCGACATCATCGTGGTTCACGCCGAGGCGACCAACCACCTGCACCGCACCGTCCAGCTCATCAAGTCGTTTGGGAAGAAGGCGGGTGTGTCGCTAAACCCGGCGACGCCGCTGAACGTCCTTGACTACGTCATGGAGGAGCTCGACCTGATCCTGCTCATGACGGTGAACCCGGGCTTCGGGGGGCAGTCCTTCATCGAGGCGTGCATCCCGAAGATCCAGGCGCTCCGCTCCACCATGGACCGCCGCGGCATCGAGGCGGAGCTCGAGGTGGACGGCGGCGTGAAGATCGACAACATCGCCCGCATCGCCCACGCCGGTGCCGACGTCTTCGTGGCGGGGAGTGCCGTCTTCAACTCCCCCGACTACGCCGCCACCATCGCGGAGCTCAAGAAAAGGGCCAAGGAGCCGGTGCTCTGACCGCGGAAAACGGTCAGGACAGGGCGTTGGAGCCGGCCGAAGTGCGGGAGAGGCTGAAGCGCTCTCTCGCCGAGCGCCGGCGCGTCCCGATGGAGGCCGGGCCGGTTCCCGCCGCCGTCCTGATCCCGCTTTTCATGAAAGACGGCGAGTACCACGTCCTCTTCACGAAGAGGACCACCCACCTGACGCACCACAGCGGCGAGATCTCCTTTCCGGGGGGGCGCTGCGAGGAAAGCGACCGCGACAGCGCCGACACGGCGACGCGCGAGGCGTGGGAGGAGGTGGGGATCGATCCCGGCGACGTCGAGATCCTGGGTGAGCTGGACGACTGCCACTCCATCCACAACTACCTGGTCACCCCGGTGGTCGGGATCTTCCCGGAAAACTACCTCCTCACCGTGAACGACGCCGAGATCGAGCGGCTGATCGAGGTGCCGCTGTCGCACTTCTCGAAGCCCGGCGTCTACCGCGTCGAATACTGGAACCACAAGGGAATCGAGAACTACCCGATGTACTTCTACCTCTACGGCGAGGACGAGATCTGGGGACTGACCGCGCGCATCCTCAAGAACTTCCTGGACGTGCTCTGGGGAGTGGAGCAGGCGGGTGAGGATTCCGAACAGTTCTAGCTACTTCTTATTCGCCTCGGCGATGGTTTGGAAGTCCACGCCGAGGCGCTTCTTTTCTTCCTTCAGCACGAAGCCACGCTCTTTCACCCCGGCCTCAATCCCCTTCATGTGCAGCGCGCCCCAAGGGATCACCACGGTGTCGTATCCCTTCAAGGCCCGATCCAGGTAGCTGAGGACCACCTCGTTGCGGCGGGTGAGGATGTCCTCCCTGATGACGTCGTACATCTTCGGGGTGACGTTCTTCTCGGCCCAGCGGTTGAGGCTCAGGACCCCGTCGACGACGGAGCCGTGGCTCCCGAGCTCCTTGCCGACCTGGTTCAGAAAGAGAAGGGTCTCTGGACGGAAGGTGGCGAGGTCCGTGTCGGCGAGCACGATGTCGGGCCCCTTGCCGGCGGGGCGGCGCGCAGCGTCGAGTGCCTTTTCGTCGATGACGTTGCCGGAAAAGAGCATCTTCTCCTGGGAGGCGAGCCCCAGGAAGTCGGCCACCTTCCGGTAATCGAAGCGGTTTTTCAGCACCTGGCTGCGGTCGGTCACCCCTTCCGCCAGCACGACGGTGCGCCCCTGCACCGGCCCCCTGGTCACGTCCTCGTAGTAACCCTTCTCACCCACGTGGATCATCCCGGAAAGCTTCACGGTCTGGTTCCCCCGCTTGTAGACGCGCTCGGTCATGTACAGGCCGCCCGGCGCCACGCGCACGAAGCCCGCGGTGTTGAGGTTGGCCCAGGCGTCGGCGCTACTAAGGGTGAAGAGGGTGAAAAAGACCGGGAGCGCCACCACGTTCGCCGCGGTGAACAAAAGGGTGTTTTTAAGGCCGAACACGGGGCCTTCGAAGCGCCATGGGGGTAGGGTAAGTCCGGGCGCCTTGCCGTCGCGGTACTGCGCGATGAGCATGGGAGGGACGCCGACCTGGATCAAGGACATGAGTATCGAGTAGATCCGCGACTCGCCGAGCGCCGGGATGAGCCAGGCGAGCATGGGGACCGCGAACGGGAAGAGGATCAGCGGGAGGAAGAGCCGCTTGGGGATGCGCCGGTCCACCCACATGCAGATGTAGAGGAGCACGGCGAAGAAAAGCACCGTGCTGGCGACTTGCATCCGGAACAGGGAGAGCGGCTCCACCGGTCCGAAAAGCGAGGAAATCTCGTCAAGAACGGAGAGGAAGCCGTCGGCGAAGAAGAGGATCAGGAAGACGTTGGCGAAGTTTCTCATGTGGCTCTCTATAAGGGGGTGGCGCAGCAGCAGGCGGCTTTCAGCGGGCATCCGTCGCAGACAGACGTTTTCCGGCAGTGGCGCTTGCAGTGCTCCACGATCTGGGCGTGGTATTCGTTGAACAGCGGTACGTCGGGGGGGAGATGCTCCATGAACAGGGCGCGCACCTCGTGGTAGTCGTCCTTTTCACTGACCAGCCCCAGACGCGAGAATAGGCGGCGGGTGTAGGCGTCCACCACGAAAGATGGCTTGTGCCCGGCGTAGAGGAGGATCGAATCGCAGGTCTCCGGTCCGATCCCGGGGACCCTGACGAGCTCGTCGCGCAGCGGACGCCACTCTCCGGCGAACATCACGTCGAGGCTTCCGTGGCGTGTTAAGAGCCACTCCACGAACCCCTTGAGCCGCACCGTTTTCACGTTGAAAAAGCCGGAGGGGCGTATCAACTCGGCGAGCCGCTCCGGTTGAGTATCCCGGATGGCCTCGACCGAGAGGAGCCCCTCCCGTTTCAGGTTCGCTATCGCCTTTTCTACGTTTCCCCAGTTGGTGTTCTGGGTGAGGATGGCGCCGACGCAGACCTCGAAGGGGGTGTCGGCAGGCCACCAATTGAGGGCGCCGTAGCGCTTGAAGAGCGCGTCGAAGAGCTCCATGAGCTGTTCGCGCCGGCGCGGAATCGTCTCCCCGCCCGTGTTGTTTTCCATCGTATGCATCGTCTCCGGGCCGCGGTGGGCCCCGGTAAATCTTCTACTCGTTGTCGGTGCGGCGCGGCGTCGCCGGGTCATCCATGAACTCGCGGGAGTAGCGGACGTAGTTCCCGGCTGAGCGTCCGAGCCAGGCGATCTCATTCTCGGTCAGGTCCCGCTTGTATTTCGCGGGGGAGCCAACCCAGAGGGTGCCGGGTGGGATCACGGTCCCCTCGGTGACGAGAGCCCGGGCACCCACGAGGGCCCCCTTGCCGATGACCGCTTTATCCATGATCATCGCCTGCATCCCGATGAAGGCGCCGTCCTCGATGGTGCAGCCGTGCAGGGTGACGCTGTGGCCTACGGTCACGTCGTTGCCGATGACGAGCGGAGCGCCCGGGTCCTCGGCGTGTTTTTTATGCGTTACGTGCAGCATGGAGAGATCCTGGATATTGGTCCGGTCCCCAATGGTGATGGAGTTCACGTCGCCGCGCACCACGCAGTTGTACCAGATGCTCGACTCCTTACCGATACTCACCTCACCGATGATGACGGCACCCTCGGCGATGAAGGCGGAAGGATCGATCTTGGGGTTCATGCCTTTGAAGGATCGGATCATGCGTCTCTCCTGTTTTAGTCCCTCGGGATGGCAAGCATGCGGTCCAGTGCACGCTTGGCCGGGACGCGAGTCTCCTCGGGGACCTTCACCACCGGGCGCATGTTGACGAGCGCCTCGTGCACGTCCTCTAGGGAGGTGAGCTTCATGTTCGGGCAGATGAGAGCCGGGGAGGCGAGGATGAACTCCTTGTCCGGGTTCTCGCGCTTGAGGCGCCAGAGGATGCCCGCCTCCGTGCCGATGATGAAGCGTTTCGCGCTTGATTTGCGGCAGTAGTCGTACATCCCGGTGGTGGAGCAGACGTGGTCGGCCAGCGCCACCACGGCGGGGTTGCACTCCGGATGGCAGACGAAGGGGGCGCCCGGGTGCTGGTCCTTCAGTTCCACGACCACCTCGGGCCGCAGCCGTTCGTGGGTCGGGCAGTACCCTTCCCAGAGGTGGAACTTCTTGTCGGTGAAACGGGCGACGTAGCTGCCGAGGTTCTTGTCCGGGGCGAAGATGATCTCATTCTCGCTCATGGACTGCACCACCTTGAGCGCGTTCGCCGAGGTGCAGCAGATGTCGCTCTCGGCCTTCACCGCAGCGGAGGAGTTCACGTAGGTCACCACCGGTACACCCGGGTACTTAGCCTTGAGCTCCTTCAGCCCTTCCACGGTGACCATGTCGGCCATCGGGCAACCGGCATCGAGGCGGGGGAGCAGCACGGTCTTTTCCGGTGCGAGGATCGAGGCGGATTCTGCCATGAAGTGAACGCCACAGAAGACGATCACGTCGGCGTCGGTCTTGGCCGCTTCCATTGAGAGGGCGAGGGAGTCACCGGTAATGTCGGCGATCTCCTGTACCTCGTCGCGCATGTAGTTATGTGCCAGGAGCACGGCATTACGCTTCCTGAGCAAAGATTTAATATCTGACTTTAAAGTTTCCTGCGCCATGTTTATCACCACCAAAGCAATGTTTCTCATTTGAAATATATGGTAAACAGGACCGATAGTAGACAATGTTAGAGTCCATGTCAAACCAATTAAGACCGCGGCTTTGCAAGCTTGACACCGGTAGTCAAAACCTCTATTATTTCATCGAAATTTTACATATCTGACGGGCGTTTAAACGCCGCACACGCGAGGTAAATAGTATGTTTGGAATCGGGATGCCTGAACTGGTCATCATTTTGGTTATAGCGCTCATCGTCATCGGGCCGCAGAAGCTCCCTGACCTGGCGAAGTCCCTTGGGAAGGGGCTGGCCGAGTTCAAGAAGGCGACGGACGATTTCAAGCAGACCATCGAGGCGGACAGCAGGACCGACGAGGAGAAGGAACACCTGGCGAAGCTCGCCGAGGCTAAGAAGAAGGCCGAGGAGGAGAAGGCCAAGGAGGCTGAGGAGCTCAGGGCAAAGGTGGAAGGAAACGTCGCCGAGCCGGTGGCCGCCGCGGCAGCAACCGAGCCGGAAAAGAAGGCTTAGCCATATCGAAAAGAAACGTACTGGAAAAGGCGGGGTGACCCGCCTTTTTTTGTATCCGCAAACCCGGTATACTCTAGCATCCCAATCCCGCAGGTGACGCCATGTTCAACTGGTTCAGAAAGAAGCAAGAGGTGCTGCAGTTCCCCGACGCCCGGAGCGCCTTCGCGCACGCCTGCTCGATCGGCTACACCCCTCTCATCGGGGGACTGGTCCCCGCGCTGGTCGAGGAATCCGGCGGGATGAACCGCGACGGCGAGCGCACCTTCATGGTGAGCCTCGCCGCCCCGGAAGGGGAGCTGAAGCTCTGGAGCTGCACCTTGAAGGGGGCCCCCGGGTACCCGGATGAGGGGGATTTCGTAGGCTTCCGGGTGGTCACCATCGCCTCCGACCTCCCCGAGCCCGCGAATCTGATCGGCTACATCGCCTGCCGTCTGCAGCCCTTGCTCGTCACTGGGAAGGGGTGGGCCGTCGGAGAGAACTTCACCCCCGAGAACATCAAGCCCGCCTTCAGGCCGCTGTAGGCGCCTCTTTCTTATCCCTTTTGCGTGAGCTTAAGCTCGGCCGGAACAGGCTCCGTCTCCCAGGTGATCTCCGGGTAGAGGGATTTGTCCAGCTTCAGGTAGGTACCGTCCACGCCGGTTTCAGCCCACCAGCACTCCTTCCCCTTGGTCGGGAGCTTGTCGAAAAGGTAAAGGTCGTTGTTTTTGTCTCTGGCCAGGAACATCGTCGTCTCCTTTGCTCTTGTACGTGTGGTGCCGAAACGGGAAGGCCCTCCCGTTTTTGGCAGGAGGGCCTTCTCGGAGTCCTTCCTGTGTTGCGGCTTACTTGATTTTGTATTTCTCCCTGGCGACCTTGGCTTCTTCGCTCTTCGGGTGCTCCTCCACCAGTTTTCTCATGATGTAGGCTGCGCTCTTGTTGTCGCCAAGTTCCCTGAAGGCCATACCCTGCTTAAGCATCGCCGCCGGAGTTTTTTCGCTCGAAGGGTAGTTCTTGATCACTTCCTGGAATTCCAGCACCGCCTGTTCCCAGTTCTTCTCGGAATAGTAACTCTCGCCGATCCAGTACTGTGCGTTGGCTGCCAGGGGCTGCTTGGGGAACTGGAGCAGGAATGAAGCGAAGATCTCGCGCGCTTTCGCCCTCTCTCCGCCCTTCAGTGCGTCATAGCCTTGCTGGTAGAGCACCTCCGGGGTAACCGGCGCAGGGAGCTGCTTCTTCTTCTGCTCCTCGAGCCCTTTCTCCAGCTTCGTCATGCGCTCTTCGATGGCGGACAGCCGCTTGTTCAGGTCTTCCTTCAAAAGGGCGATGTCGTCTGCGGGCTTTTGGGCCATGATGCGGACGTCATCGATCTTTCCGGTGAGAAGCTGCATGTCCACCCGAGCGCTCTCGAGCGTTGCCTGCAGGTCGGCGCCCCCCTTGCGGATGGAGGCCATATCCTTCTGGTAGCCTGCGACGTCCGTCTGCAGCGTTTCCAGGCTATGGCGGTAACCGGCCAGCGACTTCTCAACCCCTTCTTTCACCTCGCCGCGGACTTCGTTCAGCCCTTTGTCCAGGGTGAAGATGCGGTTCTTCATCTCGTCCGTGTCGCGGCGGACCGATTCCAGATCACTCTGGCTGGCGCAGCCGAAAAAGGTGAGCAGAACCAGCGCACCCAGCGCCACCCTCGTCATTGACATGTCAGAACCTCCTCGTTAGCTGCCCTAAAGATAAAAAAAGGAGCCCGTAGGCTCCTTTTGTCGGTGCGCGCACGCGTTACTTGACGACGACGAATTCGTCCCTTCTGTTCTTCGCCCAAGCCGCCTCGTCGTGACCCTGGTCTACGGGCTTTTCCTCGCCGTAGCTGATGGTGCTGATCCGGTCGGCGGCGATTCCGAGGTTGACGAGGTAATCCTTTGCCGACTTGGCCCTTCTCTCGCCCAGAGCCATGTTGTAGTCGTCGGAGCCGCGCTCGTCGCAGTTCCCTTCGATGCGGATCTTGATCCCCTGCTGTTTGCTGAGGTATTCCGCGTTCTTCGAGAGGGTGCTGCGGGAGTCTTCGGAGAGGTCCGAAGAGTCGAAGTTGAAGTAGATCTTCTGCAACTGCCCCTGCAAGTCGGTGCCCGTGGAACCAGTCGTCTGCCTGGTCGGTTCCGGGGCCACCACCGGTTCGCGAACCGGGGTCTGCTCGGTGACCGGTGCCTGCGGCTGTGCCTGCGGCTGGGCCGGTTTGGTCACTTCAGGGGCGGGTGCCGTAACAGCCGGAGCCTGCTCCTCGGGCTTCACGATCTCTTTCTTGGCGCAGCCTCCCGCTACCAGCGCTCCTAAACTGAGAACAACAAGGCATCCGGTGATTTTATTGCGCATTCCCCACTCCTTTTACTCATATGGAATATGGCCGTAGGCGCCCGCCTCGTGCCCTGGAAAAAACGTCAGAAGTATACCCATCTTTTACCGGTTAATCAACGAACATTCAAAGAAGCATATCCTACCAGTTCACCGACCAGGTGGGATGGGTGTTCAGTCCCTTATTAGGGGAGATCCTGGTCTGAGTGCTGCCGTCGGTGCGCATCAGGTAGAGTCCCTCGCCGCCGTCCCGGGTGGAACTGAAGACGATGAAGCGGCCGTCCGGGGAGAATCGGGGGTGCTCGTTGCTCCCGGTGCTGGTGAGCTGGGTGTCCTGGGTCCCGTCCGGATTGATGGCGTAGATCTGGAAAGCGCCTTCCTTGCGGGCGTAGACGATACGGTCTCCCTTGGGCGACCAGCGCGGTGTCACGTTGTATGAGCCGCTCGTGGTGAGGCGTCTTACGTTGCCGCCGTCAGAGTCCATCACGAAGATCTGGGGTTTGCCGAGGCGGTCGGAGACGAAGGCGATCTTTGAGCCGTCGGGCGACCAGGCCGGGGAAACGTCGATGGCGTGGTTTTTCGTCAGTCGGGAAAGTTCCTTTCCGTCTCGCGCGATGACGTAGATCTCGGAGTCGCCGTCCTTGGAGAGTACGAGGGCGATCCTGTTGCCGTCTGGAGAGAAGACCCCCATGGCGTTCAGGCCGCTGCGGAACGAGACACGCGCCTCGAGGCCGGTGAAGAGCTCGCGACGGTAGAGGTCCGGGTTCCCCTTCTTATATGAGGTGTAGATGACCTCCTTGCCGGAAGGGGCGAAGTCGGGGTAGAGGTTGATCGAGCCGTTGTTGGAGAGCCGCTGAGCGTTGTGCCCGTCGTAGTCCATGATGTAGATCTCTTTGTTGCCGGAGACCTTGGATACGTAGGCTATTTTGCCGGTGAAGGGGCCCTTCTGGCCGGTCAAGGCGCGCAACACCTCGTCGGAGAAGGCATGCCCCATGCGGCGCAGGTCCTTGACCCTGCCGGTGTAGCGCTTGGCCGCCACCTCGCGGTTCAGCACCTGGTCCACCAGGCGGCACTCGATGGTGGCCGTTTCGCCCTGCACACCTACGGAGCTTTTCAATATCAGCGGGCTCGTCGCGTCAGCGCTGATATCGAAGGGACCGGCGATGGCAAGGTCGAAGCCGAAGAGCTCCGGGAGCTCCTTCGCCGTTTCGGCCGGGGCCTGACCGGAGAGCACGGTGGTCGGGGCGATGAAGAGCTTCAGCTTTCCGGAGACCGGAGCCGTTACGTCGATGTACCCCTCGGCGGCGAAGAGCCGGGGCGCCAGGAGGAGGAAAAACAGAAGGAAAAATGTTCTCATTTTATACCGACCCCTTCAGGCCTGAAACGGAACACCCGCTTGAAATAGGCGCCGTTCGGTGGTGGGACCAGCGTCTTTCCTGCGAGCGTCACGGCGCGCCGCACCGCGTCGTCGAAAAGCGGGTCTCCTGATGGTTTCTCCACGTGGTAGTCGATGTATCCGTCCGGCGACACTGTGATGGTCGCCATCACCTGCGGTGCCTTGGCCTGCATGGCCATGGTCTCTTTTAGCGCGTCTTTCAGGCGGGACTGCAGGTACGAGGAATAGTCGCTTCCTGCCTGTGTTCCTTTGCCGCCGGGCATCCCGGTCCGGGCACTCCCCTTTTTCTTCAGTGCGTCGAGCGCTGCGGTCTGACGCCGGTCTTCCGCCTGCTGTTCCATCCTCGCCATGCGCTCGTTGAAAGCCTTGGCCTCGGCCGCCTCCTTCTGCTGTTCCGCCTTGGCTTTTGCCGTTGGTGCTTTTGCGGCGGGCTTGGTAGGCAGAGCCATGGCCGGAGCGGCCGGTGCGGGAGGGGCCGGCGTCGGCGCGGCAGGGGCTTTACTCTCCTGTTGGGAGGGTGCAGGGGTGCCGCTTTGCGGCGAGGCTACCGGGAGGGTAACCATGTCGACGTACGTGACCGAGGTTTCATCCTCATGGAACTGGGGCAGGATGTGCCAGTAGGCGATGACCAGGAACACGACCAGGTGGCAGATGAAGGAGACTGCGAACATCCCCCCCGGTCCCGGGTAGTTGCGCCTTAACGCGTTTATCATTGCCGCTGCGGGGACTCCGTCACCATGCCGAGGCGTTCGACCCCGGCTCCTTTGATATGTGCCATCACCTTGACCACGTCCCCGTACGGAACGGCACGGTCGGCCTTGAGGAAGACCTCGCGTTTCTCCCTGCCGGCCAGCATGGTGGTGAGTTTCTCCTTCAGAAGGTCAGGGGAGATTTCCGAGGAGTTGATGAAGGTCTTTCCCGACTGTTCGATTGAGACCACCAGGGTGTCCTCCTTGGGCGCGAGAGACTTCGTCTCCGCTTTGGGGAGGTTGACCTGGACCCCCTGCTGCATCATCGGTGCGGTGACCATGAAGATGATCAGGAGCACCAGCATGACGTCGACCAGCGGGGTGACGTTTATCTGCGACATGGTGCCGCGATCGCCGTTTTCCCTGTTGCCGAACTCCATGGTTTATCTCCCGAAGTTGCGCTGCACGATGTTGAGGAACTCGGTGGAGAAGCTGTCCATCTCGGAGATGAGCACCTTGATCTTGTGCTGGAAATGGTTGTAGCCCATGACGGCCGGGATGGCGGCTACCAGGCCGATTGCGGTGGCGATGAGCGCCTCGGCGATACCCGGTGCGACGACGGCGAGCGATGCGGAGCCGCTTTTGCCGATCTGCTCGAAGGCGGTCATGATGCCCCAGACGGTGCCGAAGAGCCCGACGAACGGGGCGGTGGCTCCGGTGGTGGCGAGGAAGGTGAGGTACTTCTCGAGTCTGGTGATCTCGGAGGTGGTAGCGCGGCGCAGGGCGCGGGCGATGTTGTCCACCCCGCCGAGGTCGGTGCTGACGATGCTGGGATCGGCCTTTTCTTCTACCTTTTCCTGCAGCCTTTTCAGTTCGCCGTACCCTTCCTGGAAGAGGACGGTGAGAGGGGAATGCTCGAAGCGGTCCAACTGGGAGCTGATGGCGTCGAAACGTTTGGCTTTCCAGAAGAATTCGAGGAAGCGCTCGGAGGCGCCGTTGGCGCGGTACACCTGAAGCAGCTTGTAGAAGATGATGCCCCAGGAAACGACCGAGAAATAGAGCAACAGCATAAGAACCAGTTTTACGACCAGGCCGGTCGAAGCAAGCATGCCCACGTAGCAACCTCCGCGGTTTGGGTTGAAATCAATCAGCAAAAAATATGCTTTACCATCGGCGAAGTCAACAGGAAAGACATGCCCCCCCCCCCGGCGATACACCTCTTCTTTCGCCTGAAGTCATCGATTCAGCTGAGACAAAACCCGTTTCCCCTTCGACGGGCGCGTTGCAGCCTCGCTGCCGCTAGCCATTTACTGCACGAGGGTGCAGGTCCGGAGGGCAAGAGTTGACGTTTCGAAACACGAGTGGCTGGTCGGGACGACGCACGAAATGGTAGGTTCGACGCGCGTAGTTAAGCTTCGATTCGCAAAAAATAAGGTTCGTTGAACGAAGTGACGTTTCATTGAACGAAGTGACGTTTCATTGAACGAAGTGACGTTTCATTGGGCGAAGTGACGTTTCGCTGCGCGAAGTGACGATTCGTTGAACGAAATGACGATTCGTTGAACGAAATGATAGGTTCGTTGCACGAAGTGATAGGTTCGATGAACGAAGTGGTAGGTTCGATGAACGAAATGAAGAATTCGACGAATTTGGCCGCCAAAGTGGCGGCGTACCCGTCCTTTTCGTCTCGTCCTTACATGCCTTTTCGCCCGATGGGGGTGTGCTTAGTAGCACTCCGGTCGTCTGTCCTGGAAGCAGTTGATGCTCTGACGCCAAGCCGTCACCTCGGCTGGGTCGAGGATAGCGGTCGGTTCGCAGTTTTCATAGCCTCCCTCGGCGAGGATTTCACCCTTCGGTCCGATCACCAGAGAGGACCCGAAGAAGTCAAGCTTGCCGACTATGCCGCAGGTGTTGGCGGCGACGACGAAGAGCTGGTTTTCGATGGCGCGTGCCCGGATCAGCGTGCGCCAGTGCTCCTCGCGCGGCTTGGGCCATTCGCCAGGTACCACGATGATCTCGGCACCGTCCACCGCGAGCCGACGGGCGAGCTCCGGGAAACGGAGGTCATAGCAGATCATGGCGCCGATTTTGCCTACACTGGTGTCCACGAGGCAGACGGCGTCGCCGCGGTCCAGGTGACGGTCCTCGCCCATCATGCCGAAGAGGTGCATCTTGCGGTAGCTCCCGGCGAGCCTGCCGCGGTCCATTATATAAGAGGTGTTGAAGACCTTGTCGCCGTGTGGCTCCGGGAGGCTCCCGACGATAACCATGGAAAGTTCCGTGCTCAGAGTCTGTATCTTTTCGAGCACCTCCGGGGTGCGTTGCGCCAGGTTGTTCAGCTCCCGGTAGGCGAAGCCGCAGCTCCACATCTCCGGTAAAACGGCGAGCTCCACCCCTTCCCGGGCCAACTGGCGCAGCTTCTCAGTCGCATAGGTGACGTTGGTTTCGATATCGCCAAGCGCGATGTTGAACTGCACCGCAGCGGCCTTGATGCTTTTATCCATATGAGTTTCCTCCTGTCATGCTGGTTCCCGCTTCTTAGTCCTCGCCCCCGGAGGGGGAGGGTTAGGGAGGGGGCGCGCAGCGTCATGCTTCCCCCCTCCCAGCCTCCCCCCTCCGGGGGGAGGCTGGGAGGGGGGCTGCGACCTGGGCGAAGCGGAGTGTAATCCGAGCATTAAAGTATTTCAAGCAGTTTCGTGGAGTTGCGGCCCTTTTACCGTGACAAGGAGAAGGCACTTCTGCTAGAAAGTTAGCTGGCGTATCAAGGAGCGCCCAAACATGCGAGCAGGTCTGTACGTTCATTTTCCCTTCTGCCTAAAAAAATGCCTCTACTGCGACTTTAATTCCGCCGCCGGATCAGGCGAGGATGCGGAGCGTTACGTGGAGTTTCTGCTGCGCGAGATGGAGCTGCGTTATGCGGCGCTCCCGGAAGCGGTACAGGCCCCGACCCTCTACTTCGGCGGGGGCACTCCCTCACTCATGGCACCGGAGCAGGTCGGCCGCATCATCGATAGGGCGGCGCGGCGCTTCGGACTTGCCGGCGACGCCGAGGTCACCCTGGAGGCGAATCCGGGTACGATAACCCCGGAACGGCTTGCGGGGTATCGCGCCGCGGGGGTGAACCGGCTCTCCCTGGGGATACAATCCTTCGACGAGCGCCTGTTGCAAATGCTCGGCAGGGTACACACGCGCCAGCAGGCTATCTCCGCTTTCGACGAGGCGCGCCGTGCCGGGTTCGATAACCTGAGCATCGACCTCATGCACTCCCTCCCCGGGCAGACGCTTGAGGAGTGGCGCGCCGCCCTCTGTCGTGCCATCGAGCTCGCACCCGAGCACATCTCCGCCTACGCCCTCTCGGTGGAAGAGGGGACTCCGTTTGAGCGCCTCTACGACGAAGGGGCGCTCGTTCTTCCAGGCGAGGAGGAGGCGGCGCGCATGTTCGAGGCAACCTCGGAGATGCTCAAGGCTGCTGGCTACCTGCACTACGAGATCTCCAACTTCGCACGTCCCGGACTCTTTTCCCGCCACAACCTCTCCTACTGGAGCCGTCAGAGCTACCTCGGTTTCGGCAGCGGAGCCCACTCCTTCTGGAACCCCGACGGGATAGGCCTGCGCTGGAGTAACGCGGTGAATGCGGCTTCCTACCGGGAAGAAGTTTCCGCTTCGGTGCTCCCGGAGCGCGACCGGCTGGAACTCGCGCCGGACGACGCTGTGGCGGAGAGCTTCTTCCTGGGCTTGCGCGTCCTGACCGGTCTCGGTCTCGCCCCGCTCAAGGCCTCCTTCGATGCCGAGCTGCTGGCACCCCGCCTGGCGCAGGTGGACGAGCTTTTGCGCGACGGCCTTCTAGTCGCCGAAGGCGACACCATAAGGCTTGCCGACAGCAGCGTGATCATAGCCAACAGCATCTTCTCCCGCTTTCTCTAAATCCCCTTTTTCCCAGCTAGAGAACCCTTGACAAACCTTAGGGGCGTTGCTAACTTGAAGCGCGTTAGCACTCTGAGTTTTTGAGTGCTAATCGCTTTTGAGGGACAAGCCATGGAAGAACAACTTTCCGATCGCGGCAAACGCATCCTCGAGGCAGTCATCGAGGACTATATACAAACGGCCGAGCCGGTGGGTAGCAGGACCATCACCCGCAGCCACGCGCTCGCCCTTTCGCCGGCCACGGTGCGCAACGTCATGTCCGATCTCGAGGAGATGGGGCTTTTGACTTCGCCGCATACCTCGGCTGGGCGCATTCCCACGGACAAAGCCTACCGCCTCTACGTCAACTCGATCCTCGAGGCGAGGCAGAACCTGACCGCCGGCAAGCGCGACGAGATCCGCAGGCGTTGCCGGATGGCCGGAAAGGACCCGGCCGAGGTGCTCAAGGAGGCAAGCCGCCTTCTCTCCAGCACCTCGAGCTACATGGGGGTGGTGATCGCCCCCCGCATGGCAGCCAACGTTTTCCACCAGATGGAATTCGTGAAGCTCTCGAGCCACCGCATCCTGGCCATCCTGGTCTCGCAGAACGGGACGGTGCAGAACCGGCTCCTGGAGATCGACGAGGAGATCGCCCAGGAAGACCTGGTCCGCATGGCCAACTACCTGAACGGGATGCTGCAGGGGCTCACCATCGGGCAGGTGCGTGAGCGGCTTTTGGCCGAGCTGCAGAGCGAGAAGGTGCAGTACGACTCGCTGATGAAGAAGGCGCTCGCGCTTTCCGAGCAGACCATCAGGACCGACAGCGCAGAGATCTTTCTCGAAGGTCAGGCGAACATCCTTGAACAGCCCGAATTCGCCGATGCCGCCAAGATGCGTGAGATCTTCCGCGCCTTCGAGAAGAAGAGTACGCTCCTCGACCTCCTGGACCGCTCGATGCTGGCCGAGGGGGTGCAGATCTTCATCGGGGCGGAGTCGCCGCTTTTGAAGATGGAAGGGATGAGCCTCGTTACTTCGACCTATCTTACCGGTAAGGACACGGTGGGCGTTTTGGGGGTCATCGGACCGACCCGCATGGGGTACGGACGCGTGATCCCGATCGTGGACTACACCGCAAAGCTGATTAGCCGCATGCTCGAAGGCGAGTAGCGGGAGAAAAGGAGAGATTACAGGGATGGACAAGAAAAAACACGATGCGCACCAGCACGATAAGAAGGCGGAAGCCCATTCCGAGGAAAATGTGGAACTGACGCAGCCGCTTTCCGACGCGGATCGTATCAAGGAACTGGAAGAGGCACTCGCCGCAAAAGGACTGGAGTCCGCAGCGAACTGGGACAGGTACCTGCGTGAGCGGGCCGATCTTGAAAACTACCGGAAGAGGGTGCAGAAGGAGAAAGAGGAGATCCTCAAGTACGGCAACGAGCAGATCGTACTCGAGGTGCTCCCGGCTCTGGACAACCTGGAGCGCGCCATCGACCACGCGAGCGAAGAGGACCCCGTCATCGAGGGGGTTAGGCTCACGCTCACCATGCTCCTTTCCACCCTGAAGAAGTTCGGCGTGACCCCGATCGAAACGCCGCAGGGCACCCCCTTCGATCCGCAGTACCACCAGGCGATGACCCAGGTCCCCGCCCCGGACCAGGAGCCGAACACCATCGTGAACGTGTTCCAGAAGGGGTACATGATCAACGACCGTCTGCTCCGCCCGGCGATGGTGACGGTCGCCGTAAAGGCTTAAGGTCGGGACGGGCCCGGATCCAGGCCCGGAACTTTTTTTTACCGGTCCCCTTGTTTTTTAAAGGGGGCATTACTAGCTTGCTGAGTGACAGTTACCATATGAGGAGGCAAACACATGAGTAGAGTAATAGGAATCGACCTCGGGACCACCAACTCCTGCGTGGCAGTGATGGAAGGTGGGGAGCCGGTTGTCATAGCGAACGCAGAGGGTAGCCGCACCACCCCGTCCATGATCGCCTTCGCTGAAAGCGGCGAGCGGCTGGTGGGCCAGCAGGCCAAGCGCCAGGCGGTCACCAACCCCGAGAACACCCTTTACGCCATCAAGCGCCTGATCGGGCGCAAGTTCGATACCGAAGCGGTGAAGAAGGATATCGGCATCTCCCCGTTCAAGATCGTCAAAGCGGACAACGCGGATGCCTGGGTTGAGGTGCGCGGCCAGAAGTACTCGCCGCCGGAAATCTCCGCCATGGTGCTCATGAAGATGAAGAAGACCGCGGAGGACTACCTGGGCGAGACCGTCACCGACGCTGTCATCACCGTCCCCGCTTACTTCGACGACTCCCAGCGTCAGGCCACCAAGGACGCCGGCAAGATCGCGGGCCTGAACGTCCTGCGCATCATCAACGAGCCGACCGCCGCGGCGCTTGCCTACGGCCTCGACAAGAAGAAGGACGAGAAGATCGCCGTATTCGACCTGGGCGGCGGTACCTTCGATATCTCCATCCTGGAACTCGGCGAAGGGGTCTTCGAGGTGAAGTCCACCAACGGTGACACCTTCCTCGGCGGCGAGGACTTCGACCAGAAGATCATCGACCACATCGCAGACGAGTTCAAGAAGGATCAGGGGATCGACCTCCGTGGCGACAAGATGGCGCTGCAGAGGCTGAAAGAGGCGGGAGAGAAGGCGAAGTGCGAACTCTCCACCTCGCTTGAGACCGACATCAACCTCCCCTTCATCACCGCCGATGCTTCCGGTCCGAAACACCTGACCATGAAGCTCACCCGTGCGAAGCTCGAGGCGATCTGCGCCGAGCTGATCAACAAGCTCGAAGGTCCCTGCCGCACCGCGCTGAAGGACGCCGGTCTCTCGCCGTCCGACATCGACGAGGTCATCCTCGTGGGCGGCATGACCCGCATGCCGATCGTGCAGAAGAAGGTCCAGGACATCTTCGGCAAGGTTCCCAACCGCGGCGTCAACCCGGACGAGGTGGTCGCCATCGGCGCCGCCATCCAGGGCGGCGTTCTGCGCGGCGACGTGAAGGACGTGCTCCTGCTCGACGTCACCCCGCTCTCCCTCGGCATCGAGACCCTGGGCGGCGTGATGACGAAGCTGATCGACAAGAACTCCACCATCCCGTGCAGGAAGAGCCAGGTCTTCTCTACCGCGGCGGACAACCAGCCGGCGGTTTCCATTCACGTCCTGCAGGGCGAGCGCGAGATGTCTTCCGACAACAAGACCCTCGGGAACTTCGAGCTCTCCGGGATCCCGTCCGCTCCGCGCGGCGTGCCCCAGATCGAGGTTACCTTCGACATCGACGCGAACGGCATCGTCCACGTCTCCGCTAAGGACCTCGGTACCGGCAAGGAGCAGTCCATCCGCATCACCGCTTCCTCCGGCCTCTCCAAAGAGGAGGTCGAGAAGATGGTGCGCGAGGCCGAGGCGCATGCCGCCGAGGACAAGAAAAAGCGCGAGTTGATCGAGGCGAAGAACCAGGGGGACAACCTGGTCTACTCCACCGAGAAATCTCTCAATGAGTTCGGCGACAAGATCGACGCCGCCGAGAAGCAGAAGATCGAGGAAGGGATTGCAGGCCTCAAGAAGGCGCTCGAGGGGACCGATCTCGACGAGATCAAGAAGGCGAGCGACAGCCTCATGCAGGCCTCGCACAAGCTTGCCGAGGCGGTTTACGCCAAGACCCAGTCCGCCGGTGCCGAGGGTGGCGAAGCCCACGCCGAGCCGGAGGCTGGCGCCGCCAAAGGCGAGAAGGTGGTCGATGCCGACTTCGAGGAAGTGAAGGACGACAAGAAGTAAGAAATGGTTGCAAACCGGTGCCGCTTTGATAGAAGATGGCACCTTGTTAAATAACAACCGCGCAACGGGCAGCGTCTTCCGGATGGGGGACGCTGCTCTTTGTGTTACGAGGGACTAGCTTGGCTAACGGTGAAAAACAGGATTACTACGAACTGCTCGAGGTGAACAAAAACGCCTCCGAGACCGAGATCAAGAAGGCGTACCGGCGTCTGGCCATCAAATACCACCCGGACAAGAACCCAGGCGACAAGAGCGCCGAGGACAAGTTCAAGGAGGTCTCGGAGGCCTACGAGGTGCTCTCCGATGCGGAGAAACGCGCCCGTTACGACCAGTTCGGCCATGCCGGGGTGGGTGGCAACGGCTTCAACTCCGGCTTCAACGGGTTCGGCAATTCCCCCTTCGGGGACATCTTCGGGGACATCTTCGGAGAGGTGTTCGGCGGACGCCAGAAGGCCTCGCGCGGCAAGCGCGGCGACGACCTGCAGTACAACCTGGAGGTCACCTTCGAGGAGGCGGCCTTCGGGGCCGAAAAGAAGATCGACATCCCCTACGCGAAGCGCTGCGAGGCGTGCGGCGGCTCCGGTGCCAAGCCGGGGACCCAGCCGAAGACCTGCCCCACCTGCCAGGGTGCCGGGCAGATGCGCTTCCAGCAGGGCTTTTTCAGCGTTTCCAAAACCTGCTCGCACTGCAACGGCGAGGGGCGCGTGGTCGAACATCCCTGCTCGAGCTGCCGCGGCGCGGGGACCGTGCGCGACAAGAAGACCATCTCGGTGAAGGTACCCGCAGGTGTGGAGACCGGCATCCGCCTGAAGCTCACCGGCGAAGGGGGGCAGGGGACCAAGGGAGGCGCTAACGGCGACCTCTACGTCGCGCTCAGCGTGCGCGAGCACCCGATCTTCAGACGCGAGGACAACGACGTTATCTGCGAGATACCCATAAGCTTCACCCAGGCGGCGCTTGGCTGCGAGATCGAGGTGCCGACCCTGGACGGCAGGGTCAACATGAAGATCCCGGAAGGGACCCAGTCCGGCGCCATCTTCAGGATGCGCGGAAAAGGGGTGCCGGCGCTGCAGGGTTACGGGCGCGGCGACCACATGGTGATCGCCAAGGTGGAGACCCCGACGAACCTGAACAAACAGCAGCGTGAACTCCTGGAGGAGTTGGCTCGGATCAGCGGCGAGGACGTCAATCCGATGGGCAAGAACTTCTTCTCCAAGGTCATGGACATCTTCAGTTGAGAAAGGCCCTGGGCAGGGGCGCGGTGCTGGTCTTTTCCGTCCTTCTTTGGAACGGGCATCCCGCACCCGCCCTCTGCGCTCCGGCCGAGGCGACCGTCCTCGCCGATGCCTCCTACCAGGGGACTCTCAGGGAAAAGATACGCGGGGCGAAGAGGCGCATCATCTGCGCCTTTTACCTTTTCAAGGCCACCGATCGCAGGGGGAACGCCCCGGCGTTCATCGCCGCTGACCTCGCCGATGCGAAAAGGCGAGGGGTGGAGGTGAAGGTGATCCTCGAAGGGGACGACGAGGTGGCGCGTGATAACCGCGCCGTCGCCGGGTACCTGACGCGCAAGGGGGTGCAGGTTCTCTTCCCGCGCGGCAGGAGGACCACCCATGCGAAGGCGGTGGTAATCGACGACCGCTTCGTCCTGATCGGAAGCCACAACCTCTCCCATGCGGCACTCACAAAAAACCGGGAGCTCTCGGTGCTGCTCGATTCGCCCGAGCTCGCGGCGCAGGTGACGCGCTACCTGGAAGGGATCAGGTGAAAACCATAAGCACCACATCGGCGTCAACCTCCTTAAAAGGAGTAGCAACCTTGCTTTATCGTCGGCACGCAGCAATCAAGAAGCTCTTCTCTCCCGTTCTCCTTCTCCTTTTCCTTGCGCTTTTCTTTGCCGTCTCCGCGCACGCGTCCATCGCGACCTACCCGGAACTCCCCACCGGCTACAGCTCCATCCGGGTCTTCGACGTGCAAAATCGTTACGTCGGGCGCATCCTCCCCACACAGCGCTACTGGGTCTCCATCGACCGCATCCCGCTCTTTTTGCGCAAGGCGCTGGTCGCCACCGAGGACGCCCGCTTCTACGAGCATGGCGGCATCGATGTTCGCGGTATTGCCCGCGCCCTGGTGAAGGACGTGGTGAAGGGGAGGCTCGCCGAAGGCGGCTCCACCATCACGCAGCAGCTGATCAAGAACAAGTTCCTGACCGGGGAAAAGTCGATCGACAGGAAAGTGAAGGAAGTCCAGCTCGCCATGGATTTCGAGAAGAAGTACACCAAGGACCAGATCCTCGAGATGTACTTCAACGAGATCTACTTCGGCAACGGCGCCTGGGGAATCGCGCAGGCGGCGCGGCAGTACTTCGACAAGAACCCGGAGGAGCTGACCGAGGCGGAGTGCTCGCTTCTTGCCGGGGTGCCGAAGAACCCGGGACGCTACAACCCGCTGGGCGACCTTGCCAAGGTGAGTGCGCGTCGCAGCACCGTCCTCTCCCGCATGGTCGCGGTCAAGATGATCACCCCGCAGCAGAAACGGGCCATCGAGGCGCATCCGGCAACGGTGATCAAGCCGGGACAGGCCCTGGCCTATCTCGAGATCGTACGCCGTCAGCTCGTCGAGCGTTACGGGGCACACGTGGTGGAACAGGGGGGGCTGGACGTCATCGCCGCCCTCGACGTTAACCTGCAAAAGCAGGCGGAGCAGACGCTGCGCGACGGCGTGAAGAAGGTGAACCTGAAGCTCCAGGGCGCGCTCATCTGCATGGACCTGAAGACCGGGGACATCCTGGCCGCGGTGGGCGGGGTGGACAACGCGAAGGGGGGCTTCAACCGTGCCTTCGCCGCCAAGCGGCAGCCCGGCTCCGCCATCAAGCCGCTCATCTTCGCGGCGGCGCTCGACCAGGGATACACCCCGGCAAGCCTCATGAACGACACCCCGGTTTCCTACAATAAGGGGAACGGCCAGGTGTGGCGTCCGCACAACTACGAGAAGAAGAGTTTCGGGGAGATGCCGCTGCGGGCGGCGCTCGCCCACTCCAACAACGTGATCACCGTGAAGCTCCTCGAATCGGTCGGGGTGAACAACTTCGTCACCTTCGCTGGGCGCATGGGGCTTTCCCTGCGTTCGCCGAACGACCTATCCCTGGCGCTTGGAACGGACGAGGTCACCCTGGATGATCTCGTCTCGGCGTATTCGCCCCTTGCCAACGGCGGCATCCGGACCGAGGGGCGCACCATCGTCAAGGTGTTCGACAGAAACCGCAAGAGCTGGACCGACAACCCGACGCGGAGCGCCCCGGTGCTCTCGCCGGCGACGGCTTACGTGACCACGGAGATGATGAAGGACGTGCTGACCTACGGCACCGCCAAGGGGCTCAAGAACTTCAGCCGTCAGCGTCCTGCCGCCGGCAAGACCGGCACCACCGACGACTACCGAGATGCGTGGTTCGTGGGGTACACCCCGCAGCTGATCACCGGGGTCTGGGTGGGGTACGACAAGCCGAAGCCGGGAGGAAGGGGCTTCACGGGCGGGGTGGTTTCCGCCCCGATCTGGGAGAAGTTCATGCGCGTGGCGACGGCGGGTAAACCGGCTGCCGACTTCGCGAGGCCTGAAGGGGTGATCACGGTCTCCATCGACCCGACCACCGCGCAACTGGCCACGCCGGAGTGCCCGACCACGAAGGAAGAGGATTTCATCGCGGGGACCGAACCGACCGTTTACTGCACGAAACATGGCGGGGAGGGGATGCCCCCGACGCATCCGAAAGAGGGTGGCCAACCTGCACAAAGCGGGCAGCCCGGGGCGCCGGGCCAACCGGAAAGTGCGCCGTCGCAGGGTGAGCCCCCGGCGCAGGACCAGCCGGCCGACGACGGCGCGGGGCAGGTGGAAATGCTCCGCTAGGAGAGTTCGCCCGAGTCGCTCGCGTAGTAGTGGCGCAGCGGCTTGAGGTCGTCGTCCAATTCGTACACGAGCGGCGTGCCGGTGGCGATCTCCAGATTTACAATGTCCGAGTCCGAAACCCGGTCCAGGTACTTGATCAGTCCGCGCAGGCTGTTGCCGTGGGCGACCACCAGGACGCGCCGACCTTCCCTGAGTGCCGGTGCGATTTCCTGCTGCCAGAAGGGGAGCACCCGCTCGACGGTGTCCTGCAGGCACTCCGTGTTCGGGATCAGGTGCTTTGCTAGCGCGCTGTAGCGTGGATCGCGCCCGGGGTAACGCTCGTCCCCTTCGGGGAGCGCCGGCGGGCGCACGTGGTAGCTTCTGCGCCAGAGCTTCACCTGCTCCTCGCCGTACTTTTCCGCCGTCTGCGCCTTGTTCAGCCCCTGCAGCGCGCCGTAGTGCCGCTCGTTCAGGCGCCAGTCCTTCCGCTCCGGAATCCATACCAGATCCATCTCATCCAGGATGAGCCACAACGTCCGCACCGCGCGTTTTAGGACCGAGGTGAAGGCGACATCGAAGACGAACCCCTTCTCCCTCAGGAGTCGCCCGGCACGGCGACTCTCCTCCTCGCCCTTTTCCGAGAGGTTCACGTCGGTCCAGCCGGTGAAGAGGTTTTCCTTGTTCCAGACGCTCTCGCCGTGTCGAACCAGTACCAACTGCCGCATCTTCCACCTCCTGCGCACATTTGCGACGCCGCTACTTGACCGCACTCGCCTCTTTCGCGTCGGCCAGCTTGTCGGTCACGTTGTTCTTGATCCAGGAAGGATCCCACCACTCGATCGGGTTCACCTCCTGGCCGGAGACCACGACGCCGAAATGAAGGTGATCGCCGCCGGCAAGACCGGTGTCGCCGGTGTCCCCGATGATGTCCCCTTTGTTCACTTGGGCTCCCTCCTTCACCCCGATCCGGCTTAGATGTCCGTAGAGAGTCTGCAATCCCATGCCGTGGTCGATGATCACGCACTGCCCGTAGATGCCGAGATCGTCCGCCCACACCACCTTCCCGTTGTTCGCGGCGGGAACCTTCGCATGCGCCAGGGAGGCGAGGTCGATCCCCAGGTGATACTGCTGGTCCACTTGTGCGCCCTTGTAGAAGTAGCTGCGGAACTGGCTGAAGGTCCCGCGCGGGGCCGAGTTGGGCAGGCGCATGAAGTCACCGCTCCAAAGCGGCGTCGGCGAGGTCTTGAGCCCGGTCTGGTACAGCGTCTTGCGGTCGGCGCTTCTCACCTCGCTGTTCACCTTGAGGAACACCTCGAGCGGGGTGGCCGCCTTGGGAAACCGGTCCTTGAACTCCGAGGAGACCTTCTCCAGGAAGGAGTCGGTGAGTTCGATGCGGTCCCTCGGGAAGGACTTCTCCAGGACGTGGAAATAGATCCCGGTCAGACGCTCGTTCCCCGCCCGGTCGACGGCGAGCACCTTCGGGATGAAGCGCTCCTGCGGCAGATCGCTTGGGAAAGCGAAGAGGCAGGCGTAGAAACCGCCGGGCTGCCGGTATCCGGGGAAAAAGCGGTCCGCGAAGATGATGCCGGTCTTCACCACTTCCCGGTTCACCGTGTACACCACAAGGCCCGAGCCGCCGCGCGATACGTTGTGCGCCGTGCTCAGCACGGTTACTGCGGGAGGCTTGTTCTGGTAATCGAAGTCGAGGGTTTCTTCGGTGCTGTTGCCTGAACCGAAGCGGATTATGGAGCGGTCGACGGCGCTTATCTGCAGCCTGACGGGGCCTTCCTTGAGTCCCGACTGTGCGGGGAACCGGAAGTTTTCCGATACGTCGGTTTTCCCTGCGGGATACTCATGCGCGAGAACCGGGAAGCTCTTTTGTCCCTGTAACAGGACTACCTTCAGGGATTTGAGTCCCGACCGGTCGCGCAGCCTGAGGACGACATCCACCTTTGCAGAGATGGGACCGGGTTGCCGCGAGAGGGCAAGGGTGGGTCCTGAAGTGTCGACGAAATAGTAAGCAGCACCGGCGATCAGGACGAGGATGATGAATAGTGAGAAGAATATCGTGGTCTTCATGGGTACCTCCAGCAGCAAAGCAGCGCTGTTAGGCTGGCCGTCGGGTTCTTCACACGTAGAAGAGGTAGGTCCCGGCGGCACCCCACGCAGTTTAGCATCGGCCCCACTGAAGTCCAGCCGGCATGGAAGTGCCCCCGATCCGGTGTAGTACACGAGGCGGGTAGTAAAAAATACGATTGCACTCTTTTAAAATTTTTGACAGGTGGTATAGTGCTCACAGCTAGCTAGCTGTAACAGAATGTCTCGGAAAAGGAGGTAGCAGTATCGAGGTAAACTCCGCTGAAGAGGATTCTAACTTACACACAGCCTTAAGAGCTCCGATGCCGAAAGCGTCGGAATGACCCCTGTAAAGAGGGGATCGAGTATGACAAAAGAGGCCTAGCTAACTGACAGCAGGCCTCTTTCCTATTGTGACACTTGCAGCCATAGCACCGCCCGGAAATGTTGATGGCAATGATCTGAGCGTGGCTGGCTGATACTATGTATTCCCGGGGAGCGTTCGGTTTCCGGTGGTACTATCCAATCCGAAAGGGAGGAACACGTATGAAAAGAGTTACAGCGGCGATACTCGCCATGGTTATGGGGATGGTGTCCTTGCAGGGGTGCTACGGCAAAATGGCACTAACCAAGAAGGTGTACCAGGTGAACGGCCAAGTGGGCGACAAGTTCCTGCGCAGTCTGGTTACCTGGGTCTTCATCATCGTCCCGGTGTACGGTGTCTCGGCCCTGGTCGACTTCGTGGTCTTCAACACCATCGAGTTCTGGAGCGGCCATAACCCGGTAGCTTCCGGCGAGAAGGACTTCATGTACAGCGAAAACGGCGAGACCTTCAAGGTGCATGCGAGCAAAAGCGGCGACACGGTACGCTACACGATGAACCATTACCGCGGCGATACCTACCTGGATACGATGACCATCGACTGGAACGTGAAGAATGGTAACTCGGTGGCGGTGTTGAAGGAAGGTGATGAAGTTACCAAGTACCAGGCTATGCGTATGAATGGCGGCGTCCAAGTCACCAGTTCCGGCCCGGGTGCTCTCAGCCGCGGACAACAGGCGTTGGCTCTCTATCAGTAGGTAGTGGTGTTGTCACAAGGGAGGGGTTGCAGCGCTGGGGAGGGTGGCCGACTGGGCAACTTGAGCAGTATACCTGTAAAAAAAAAATTTCAATAGACTGTTTCTTTGGTCCCGGCGGTGTTATGTTTGACTCAGCTAGCTAGCCAAGAGTAAAGAAAACAAGAGTAAAGAGGAATCTCGGACAAAGGAGGTAATCAGCATCAAAGAAACTCCACCGCAGAGGAATCTCACAACTTGAAGCTGTAACCTCCCGGTGTTCATAACGCCGGCAACACCCTTGAAAAGGGTACCCATCAAGCAGAAAAGTGAGGCCCGCCATAACGGCGGGCCTTTCAATTTTTGTACGTCCACCAGTCACCATCCTCAGTTGGCAATACTGAAGTTAAGGTTTACTCGAACCCTCGGGGACAAAGCGTATTTCCAGATGACACCCCACGGCATGGGCATATTTCTTTAGGGTAGACAGAGAAGGCGTATGCTTTCCTGCTGCCTCGAGTCGCGAAATTGCACTTTTAGTAGTCCCCATGATTTCAGCAACCGCTTCCTGTGAAAGACCGACCCGCGCACGTGCCGCCAGCATCTCTTTTGCCAGAGCGTATTCTTCATCCAACTCCGCGTATGCTTTGTTGAAACCTCTTCGCTTCCCTGCCTTCTCAAGCAGACCTTTATGGTCATGGACAACCGGTTCGTATTTCAGATCAGACATCTTGTACCTCCTTCAGTCTTTTTCGTGCAGTTTTCAGTTCCGAGTCAGGCGTACTCTGTGTTTTTTTAGTGAAGGCATGCAGTATTATGATGCGTTGCCCATTACGAAGCAGTAGAACGCGCGACCGATCCCCTCCCGCCCACGGGGGCGCATTTCAAAGAGTCCGTCCCCTAGCGCTCGTGAGTGTGGCATGCGTAGACTGGGGCCGAACTCCATAAGGAGTTCAGCGATCTTTGCGAAGTCGGCAAGAATGCCTACCGGCCATGCTTCGATCTCGGCTTTGACCTTTTGTGGAAATATTCGATCACGTAGCTCATAGGTGAGGAAGGTTAGCACGTTTGCTAACCCCGGTCAAACAGTTGAGCCGTTAAAGAGCATGCAAGGGACAGTGTAAAAAGCAGCTGCTGGAGTGTACGGAGGACGCCGCTGCGGGTAGGACTTGCCTGTGGTTTGAGCTACTGCTTAGCCCTACTAGTCGGACCAAAGTAGGCCGAATAATGGGTCAAAAAGCAAAGGGGCTACAGCTTGCGCTGTAACCCCTTGTTTGTATGGAGCCGAAGAGCGGACTCGAACCGCCGACTTGCTGATTACGAATCAGCTACTCTACCAACTGAGTTACTCCGGCCCAATTCTATCAAGATGCCCCTGCTTTGTTGTACTTAGCAGCTGGGCGGTTTTTGCAGAGGTAACCTTTTACCGTAAAACAGCAACCCCGTCAATCCCTATATCAAACTATCCGCTTTTGCGCTCGTCCCGGCCAACCCTCTCTCACCAGGGCAGCAGGCAACGTGCCGGCAGTCTCTTCCACCCGAGGGCACCTAGCCCAGAGACAGCCTGATCTCCACTTCCAGCCCCCCTTGCGGCAGGTTCCGCGCTGCGATGCTCCCGCCGTGCAGGGTGACCGTCTTCTCCGCGATGGCGAGTCCGATGCCGGTGCCGCCGCTTTTCCGGTCGCGCGCTTCGGCCACGCGGTAAAAGGGGCGGAAGATGTCGGCAAGCTGCTCCTCCGGGACGCCCGGGCCGTGATCTCGCACACGGAGCAGCGCAGTCGCTTCCTCCCGCTCCAGAACTATCTCCACCGCCGTTCCCTCCGCGGTGTATTTCACCGCGTTTCTCACCACGTTCTCCAGGGCCCGGCTCAAAAAGTCGCGGTTGCCGTGTACCGTGATCCCACGCGTCGCACTCCACTGTACGTGGCGGTCCGAGGCGCACGCCTCGAACTCCGCGTCCCGCGCCACTTCTTCCACCAGTTCGGCAAGATCCAGATCGCTTCTGTCGAGCTCGCTCCCCTCGTCGAGCTTGCTCAGGGTGAGCAGTTCGGTGATCAGGAGGTTCAGCCGGTCGCTCTCGTACTCGATGCGGTCCAGGGCCTTGGTCGCGGAAGGGGGAGATTCCTTGCGGGCGATGCCGAGCGCCACGTTCAGCCGCGCCAGCGGCGAACGGAGCTCGTGCGAAGCGTCCCGGACCAACTGCTTGTGGGCGAGCACGAGCTTCTCCATGCGCGCCGCCATCAGGTTGAAGTCGCGCCCGAGGTCGTTGATCTCGTAGCCTGCCTGTCTCGGGATCACGGTGACGCGACTGGAAAGGTCCCCGTCGGCGAGTCGACGCGTCGCGGCGCGCAGCCTGCGCAAGGGGGCGGCGATGCACCAGGAGAGGAAATAACAGACAAGGCCGCTCACCACGAAGGTGATCGCCATCTGCAGCCAGAAAAGTGGCGGGGGACGCAGCGGGTTTAATTCATGCGGCGGAGGAGGGACCGGGCGGGGGAGGGCGGCGGCAAGGTAACGTTTCCCGGACGGCCCCTGCACCGTTACCGCCACGAGGTCGCGGTCATCCGGGCGCTCCTGTTTCCCTGCGACGTGTTCCCGCACTGCGGTCGCGATGCGAGGCGGGACACCGCGGGAAATAGGGGTGCCGTCCGCCGCGAAGAGGTAGGCTCTCGGCCCGGCGACGCGTCCCTGGTCGGCGTCCGCTTCCGCCGGGCTCCCCTGCTTCTCGGTGAGAAGGGCGGCAGTGCTGCCGTAGATGGCGAGCGCCTGGCCCAGGACCTGCTGGTGCTGCGCGGCGAAGTGGCGCTTTCGTTCGTCGCGCAGCGGCGACAGCCGCAGGTTGAAGGCGATGACGAAGAAGACGAGCCCCGAGAAGACGGTGGAGAGCCAGAACCAGATGAAGAGTTTCGCGAAGATGCTGCGCATGGGGCTCCCTCAGTGGGTGTGCCGCTGCGCGGCGGAGAAGGCGTAGATGTAGCCGACGCCCCGCACCGACTTGATGCGCTCGTCGCCCGCGGGTGCGGGCCCCAGCTTTTTCCTGAGGCTGCTCACGTGCACGTCGATGCTCCGGTCGAAACTGCTGAACTCGCGCCCGAGCGCCTGGCGGGTCAGGTCGTCCCGGCTCATCACGCTCCCTGCCTGGCGTACCAACGCCTCCAGCACCGAGAACTCGAGCGAGGTGACCTCGACCGCCGCGCCGCCGCAGGTGACGGTCCGGGTGCCGAGGTCGAGGATCACGTCGCCGGCCTGCAGCAGGTCGCTCTTCGGCTCGGTGCCGGCCGGAAAGGCGTCGCTGCGTCTTTGGATCGCCCTCAGCCGCGCGACCAATTCGCGCGGATTGAACGGCTTCGGAAGGTAGTCGTCCGCCCCCATCTCCAGCCCGACGATGCGGTCGATCTCGTCGCCGCGCGCGGTCAGCATCAGCACCGGGACCTGCGAACCCTGCCGGATCCGGCGCAAGACGTCGAAGCCGTTCAGGGTAGGAAGCATCACGTCCAGCACCACGAAGGCGTAATCCCTCGCGAGAGCGAGATCGGCCCCTTCCCCACCGTCATGGCAGGTCTCCACAGCGTACCCTTCGCTCGCGAGGTAGCTCTCGAGTAGTTCGCACAATCCGGTGTCATCGTCTATTATGAGAATTTTTTTATTCATCTGCCTGGTCTTCTTCTGTTTTTTGTGCGCCAGTATAGCCGAAAACCATAAGGCCATGCTGTTAAGAATTGTAAAGATCGGCTCTTTTCCCTCTGAGAGAGTGCTGACAAATATGCACATCTCTTGACCCAACTTAACGCGCCTTTGTCGTAGCATCTCGAATCAGAAGGACACGACTTTGAGGCGGCCGGACACATCGAGTTCCGGCTGTGAAAGGAGAGATGCCATGAGAAAGAAGATAACAGTGATGATGACGGTGACCACGCTTTTTTTGGGGGGCTGGGCCTGCTACGGCATGCCGTCCCCCCCGGATGCCCCGCAGCCCCGTTGCGGTGCCATGGAGCGACCGGATAAGCCGGAAGGCTTTCCCGCTCCCATCGCGCGGGCGCTCGAGTTGAGCGAGGCGCAGAAAAAGCAGATCGGCTCCATCGTCGACGAGCATCGCGAGCTGGACCATGCCCGCATGAAAAAGGAGCGCGAACTGCGCAACCAACTGCGCGGCATCGAGGAGGCTGTCCCCCTCAACGAGGTGGCGCTGCAGGGCACGGCCCAGAAACTTGCGGCGCTGGACGTGGAACACCTTGTTTCCAGGGCGAAAACCCGCGCAAGAATCGAGGCGCTGCTGACGCCGGCCCAGCGCACCCTCGCGGAAAAACTCAGGCCGCGCAAGGAAGATGCGAGGCCTGAGTCACCCTGCGGGTGCGGTCCGGACCGGCGGGGAGAGCACGCCCCCATGGACGAGCCGGAGAGGAGGTAGCCCATGAAACTAGCCCTGATGCCACGGCGTGAAAGGAAAACAGGGAGTACGGGTTGTCTTGGCAGCCGCGTAAGCTATGACGAGCAAAAAGCGACCCTCAACCTCCTGGGGATGACGCTCACCGAGGTGGTGCTTGACGAGGAACGGAGCGGAAAGCTTGGCAGCCGTACCGGCGTTGTCGTGTTGGTGGTGGATGCAGCCCGCGACGCCTATCTGGGTGGCGTGAGAAACGGTGATGTGGTCGCGGAGGTGAACAGCGTGAAGATAACAAGGCTGCAGGACCTGAAACGGGTGTTGCAGGAACAAGACCCGCACGACCCGATCTTCATGTTCCTTCTGGCCGGGACCGGGTGGCGGTTCGTGAACCTCTCGTTCATAGGCTCGCTGCCGTAATGCGGCTCCTGTCGCGACGCGCAGTACGTGCCCGGCCGCCTCACGTCCGGCCAGACCACTTTAAACCATCCTCGCAGGCTATTTGCTCGCGGCCGCTTCTGTGCTATGGTGGGCGCCGTTTGCGTCAAACCTGCCGCGGGGGAAGTAAATGAAGGAAGTGGTAACGCTCGCTCTGGATCTCTTCGAGCGGCTGGGGATCCTGGCCGTGCTCTTTTTCCTCATGATAAGATTCGAGCTGTTCCGGGGGCTTCTGGCGGGGACCCTTGCGCGCGGTGAGCGCCGGGAGCGACTCCTCGTCGCGGTCTGCTTCGGCGCCATGGCGATCTTCGCCACGCTGTGCGGTTTCGAGATGCACGGCGCCATCGCCAACCTGCGCACCGTACCGGTGGTGATCGCGAGCATCCTCGGCGGCCCCTTCGTGGGGCTCGTCGCGGGCCTCATCGCCGGTCTGCACCGCTTCTTCTACGACCTGGGAGGTGTCACCTCGCTTTCCTGTGCCATCGCCACCCCCCTTGCCGGCGTCCTCGCGGGCGTCCTCTATCCGCGCCTGCAGCGAAGGCCCTTCGACGCGCTGGTCGCCTTCGCCATGGGGATGATCGCGGAGATGATCAAGATGGGGCTGATCTTCCTCCTTGCCCGTCCGCACGAAGCCGCCGCCGGGATCATCTCCTCGATCGGCCTTCCCAGTGTCTTCGCAAACGCCTTCGGCGTAGCCGTACTCGTAGAATTGATCGCCGTTCAGGCGCGCGAGCAGCAGCGGGCCATGGCGCAGCAGGCGCAGACCACGCTCGGCATCGCCTTCAAGACCCTTCCCCACCTGCGCAGCGGCCTGGACCGCTTGAACGCGGCGCAGACGGTGCACATCATAAAGGAGATGACCGGCATCGATGCGGTGTCCCTCTCGACGATCCAGGAGACCCTGGCGCACGAGGGGCTCGAGGCGGAGCGGCATGCGGCTGGAACGCGCACGCTCTCGGCCGCCGCCGCTCGCGCCTTCGAGACCGGGAGCGTAGTGGTCGCAAAAACGAGGCGGGAGATCGGTTGCTCCTGCGGCGGGTGCCGGCTCGGTTCCGTCATCGTGGTCCCGCTCAAGAAATGGGAGAAGCCGGTGGCGGTGATGGAGCTCTACCGCCAGAAGGAGAACGGCATCGGCAGGCTAGATGAGGAGCTTGCCAACGGCCTCGCCCTACTCTTCTCGAACCAGCTCGAACTGGGAGAGATCGAGCTACAGCGCAAGCTCGCCTCGGACGCCGAGATCAAGGCGCTGCAGGCACAGATCAACCCGCATTTCCTGTTCAACGCCATCTCGACCATCATCAGTCACACCCGTACCGATCCGCAGCAGGCCTCCTTCCTCCTGGTGAAGCTGGCGGACTTCTTCCGGCGTAACATAAGCCCGGGCGCAGTGCAGGTGCCGCTTTCCGTGGAACTCGAGCACTGCGAGGCGTACGTCGCCATCGAGAAGGCCCGCTTCGAGGAGCGTCTCTCCATCGTCTACGACATCGACGAGGCCGCCCTTTCCTGCCATCTGCCGCCGCTCATCCTGCAGCCGCTCGTGGAAAACAGCGTGCGCCACGGCATCTCCGCGCGCGAGGAGGGGGGCGTGGTGCAGGTCCGCGCCCGCAGGGGTGAGCGTCACGTCGCCATCTCGGTGCACGACAACGGCGTCGGGATCCCCCGTGACCGCATCCGCACCCTCCTTTCCGACAGCGCGGGGAGCCATTCCGGGACGGGGCTGGGCCTTGCCCTGCGCAACGTGAACAGCCGCCTCTCCGCCTTGTATGGCAAGGAGAGCGCCCTCAATATCGACAGCAAGGCGGGAGAGGGGACCACGGTCTCCTTCCTGGTACCGGTAACCCCATGAGCATTTCCGTTCTCATCATCGACGACGAGGCGCCCGCGCGCCGCGAACTCCGTTTTCTCCTGGAACAGGTCCCCGAGGTGGTTGTGGCGGGCGAGGCCGCGAACCCGTCCCAGGCGCTGAAGGAGATCCGCGAGAAGCGCCCCCGGCTGGTCTTCCTCGACATCCAGCTTCCAGGGCTGAACGGCATCGAGCTCGCAGAGGTGATTGCCGAGCTTCCCGATCCCCCGCTCGTCGTATTCGCCACAGCCTTCCAGGAGTTCGCCGTGGATGCCTTCAGCGTAGATGCCTTCGACTACATCCTAAAACCCTTCACCCTGGATCGTGTGGCGAAGACGGTGCAGAAGGCGCTCCAGGCGCTGGCGGGGCCGGAGCGGCGTGCGACCACGCAGGAAACGCAGGGGATCAAGCGCATCCTGGTGCAAAAGCGCGGCAAGCAGATCCCCATAGCACCCGAATCGGTGATCTTCATAACCGCCGAGGAGGGAGAGGCGCAGGTGCACACCCGCGACGCGGTCTACAGCTCCAAAAGCACGCTGAGCGCCCTCGAGGAACTCCTCGCCCCGTATTCCTTCACGCGGGTGCACCGAAACGCCCTGGTGAACCTCAACTGCATCATCGAGATCATCCCCTGGTTCAGCGGCAGCTGCAAACTGGTGATGAACGACGCGGTGCGCAGCCAGGTACTGGTGAGCCGGTACCACGCGAAGGATCTCAAGGAGAGACTCCTGCTGAACCGCTAGTCCGAAGCCTCTCCCTGCCTTTGCCCCTCTCCTCCTCATGCCATTGAACGGCGCTTTGTGTCATTCACCCCTCTTTTTGTGTCATTCACGGCGTCATGGATGTCCCGCCGCCTCTCCTTGCTTATCATGCAGATCACAAGAATCCGTAACGCATGAGAATCACAACCACAGGAGGCCGTTATGTCCATCGAATGTGAGGAAATGGAAGGCGGGAACGTAACCCGTCGCGACTTTATCAAGACCGCAGCAGTGGTCGGTGCCAGCGTGCTGGCGGTGCAGGCGGTAGGGCGCGGCGAGGCGCGCGCCGCCGAAGAGGCGAAGACCGCGGCCAAGGCTGCGACCGCCACCGCGGCAGGGGGCGGGACCAAGAAGGTCGCCGACGTGCTCAAGGTGGCGCGCGAGAAGATGTACCCGCGCTGCCGCGTCTGTCCCGAGTGCGACGGCGTCGCCTGTTCCGGCGAGGTCCCGGGCATGGGGGGGCTCGATTCTGGCCGCGCCTTCAGGAACAACCTCCAGGCGCTCGCCAAGTACGACCTGAAGATGCGCACCTTCCACGACGTGAAAAAGCCTGACACCTCGATCACCATCTTCGGCGCGAAGCTCTCCATGCCGATCCTCTCCGGCATCACCGGCGGGGTCACCTACAACATGGGGCTCGGCGGCAAGGTGGGTGAGGACGAGTACGCCGAAGGGATCATCGGCGGCTGCGTGCTCGCGGGCACCATCGGTTTCGCGGCCGACGGCATAGGCGACCCGCTTGCCACCTACGAGACGCGGCTTAAGACGGTCGCCAAGTACAAGGGGAGGGCGGTGGCCCAGATCAAACCGCGCAGCCAGGCCGACATCATCCAGCGCATCAGGTTGATCGAAGCGACCGGCGCCCCCTTCTTCGCCATCGACATCGACTCCGCCGGCCGCGCCGCACGTGCCCTGCCGGGGCAGACCGTAGAGCCTAAGACCCTGGAGCAGTTGCGGGAGATCGCGCGCTCCACGAAGCTTCCCTTCGTCGTCAAAGGGGTGATGACCCCTGAGGAGGCCGTTGCGGCCTACAAGGTGGGTGCCGCCGGCATCGTCGTCTCCAACCACGGCGGTCGCGTCCTCGACCACACCCCGGGTACCGCCCAGGTGCTTCCCGCCATCGCGGACAAGGTGAAGGGGAAGATGACCATCTTCGTCGACGGCGGCATCCGTTACGGCGCTGACGTACTGAAGATGCTCGCCCTCGGCGCCGACGCCGTTCTCGTCGGGCGTCCGCTGGTACGCGGCTCGGTCGGCGGCGGGGCGGAAGGGGTTGCCGCCATCCTCAAGAAGATGCAGGACGAGCTGGTCGTCGCCATGACCCTTACCGGCACCGCGGACGTCAAAAAGGTGAGCCGCGACATCCTGGCCTAGCCCCACCATGCGCCCCCTCCCGCACTGGAGGGGGCGCTTTAACGATGCGGCCCGCCCGCTGCGGTCGACGCCAGCGCCGGGCGGGCCATCCGGAGACGACCGATGCGAAAGACAATTGCAACGATTTGCGCGCTCGCGCTGGCGCTCACCGCCGGCGTCGCCTGCGCGACCCACGACAAGGCGCTTCTTTACGGCGGGGCAGGGCAGGGGAAGGTGATCTTCGACGGCAGGCTGCACGCCTCCAAGGGGATGCTCTGCAACGACTGCCACGGCGCCCTTTTCGGCACCGCCAAGAAGGCCCTCATCACCATGGACGACCACGAGAAGCCGGTCGCCTGCTTTGCCTGTCACAACGGCACCCGGGCCTTCAACGACTGCGAACTGTGCCACCGCAAGTTCGACACGAAGCCCGCCACCCCCCCGCAGGTGAAGCTCTGCGGCGCGGCCAGCGTGGTCACCGATCTTGTCGCCCCGAACAAGGACGCCGTCGAGAAGGAAACCGGGGTGAAGCTCGTCGTGGACAAGAGCAACGCCGGCAAGGGGATGGTCGATCTCCTCGACGGCAAGTGCGATGCTGCCATGGCCTCAGCCTCTCTCGACGCCACCATCGGCGCGGGGAAATCCGCCGGCCTGTCGAAGCCGACGGACGGCCTGCAGATGGACGTACTGGCGAAATCAGAGGTGGTGTTCGTGGTGCACCCCTCCAACCCGGTCAAGCGGCTCACCTGGGAGCAGATCAGGGACATCCATACCGGGAAGATCGTCAACTGGAAGGAGGTGGGAGGGAAGGATCTCGCGATCACCGTCTATACCGATGCGAAGGCGAGCGCCACCCGCGGTCTGATCAAGCAGGTGGTAATGGGGAATGCCGAGTACGTCGACAAGGCTAAGGCGGTGGACTTCGTGAAGCAGGTGAACGACCGGGTCGCTGCTGATCCTTCCGGCATCGGCGGGCTGGGGCGCGGGTTCGTGAACCCGGCCGAGACCGCCGTGGTCGAGACGAAGAAAATCGAGCGTCCGCTTGGCCTCATCACAGTAGGGAAGCCCTCGGCGGACCTGCAAAAGGTTATGGAGTCCCTCAGGAAGCTGGGGGCTAAGTAGGAAAGAAAGCCGACGAATAAAAGGCGCGAAGCCGCAAGGGCCTACCCGATGCCCTTGCCTTCGCGCCTTTTTTCGTACCATGCCCAGTCGTTAGCGGACCTCAGGATTCGACGCTTGCCACCTGCTCCAGTCGGATTTCGAAATAGCTGGGCCACATCTTGCCGGTCACCACCAGCCGGTCGCTCTTCTCGTCGTAGGCGATCCCGTTCAGCACGTGATCAGGGTCGCGGCTGCGCTCGTTCGACGGCAAGAGCCCCTTCAGGTTCACCCACCCCACCACGGCACCGTTCGCCGGATTGATGCGCACGATGTAATCGGTCTTCCAGATGTTGGCGTAGATCTCCCCCTTGACGTACTGCAGCGCGTTCAGATTCCTGAGAGGGGTTCCGTTGCAGGTAACCTCCACGCTCCGCTCGGTCTGGAAGGTGTCCGGGTTGATGAACTTGATGCAGTTGCTGCCATCACTCATGATGAGGTGCTTGCCGTCGTTGGTGAGACCCCACCCTTCACCGTCGACGGAGAATTCCCCTTGTTGGCGCAGTGTCTTGTGGTCGTAGATGATCCCCGCCCCCGAAAGGGTGACCATGTAGAGCCTGTCGCGCAAGACGGTGATCCCCTCGGCGAAGTAATCCCTTGGAACCCCCTCGCTGCTCAGCACCTGTCCGGATCCGGGCCAGACCTTCATGATGGCGGATCTCTCGTAAAGCCCGGAACTTTCGAGTAGCACGCCATCTTGAAAGGTGAGCCCCTCGGTGAAGCTCCAGTTGTAGTGGGGCCAGCTCTTGACCACCTGGTATGTGTAAAGCGGTATCTGCGTCGGCACGGGCGCGGCATCGGACCGGGAGTGCCTCACCTGCTGCGGGTGAATGCCGGTGGACTGGTGTACCAGCGAGTCAACGCTCGCACCGCACCCGAAAAGGGCTGCCATCGCCGCAGTTGCCAAGAGCCTGCGCGCTATCTTTTTCACCATGTCGCTCCTCCCATGCTCACACCGCTTCCTGATGGGCGGTGCGGCGGATGGCATCGCACCATCCGGGTGCCGTTCCGGCAGGGGCGCTTGCCCCTTCGCCTGCCTCAACAGCGGTACCGCTCCCTTCACCAGCGGAAATAAAAATACCTTCTTCGGGCTCTCCCCGTGGCGGGCGTGGTCCCGGTCGTTCCTGCCGCGTCCCGTGGTGCACCCCACCTCGATCCAGTTCGCCGCCTTGTAGCACGTGCCGGCGTACCGTCTGCCGTCGACGAGCGTCTCAGCGAGCAGCGGGCGCACGCCAAAACGCTCCTCCCAGTCGGCGGCAAGGCGGCGCAGTGCCAGCGAAAGGGCGGCGCTGGCGAGGTTTTTCACCTGCACCGTGGGGAGCACCAGAAACCTGCTGTTGCACACCACCCGCTGCAGATTCTCCCTGCGCGCCACGTCGTTCCACCCTATGTGGCGGTCGCGCGCCTCCATGCGCCAGGCGGGACTCGAGAACTGCAGGCACCCGACTATCACCGGGGACGGAGCGTGCAGCCTCACGAAGTACCTTATATGGGCGCCGAACGGGACCTTGTGCCCCAGGTAATGATGCCGCTCCACCAGTGAGCGCCAGAGCGCCTGCTCTTTCTTCCCCGCGACCGGAACGATCTCGAGCGGGCCGAATGCGTGCAACGGTCCGGACAGGACGGGATCGCCCGTTTCCGACGCGCAGGTGGAGGTGCGCGAACCGCGGGGACGCCCAGGGCGTGTAGGCGGCAGTTGGAACAGGGTGCCGTCCAGCCCTTCGAGGAAGGCGCGGCACTCTGCCGTCTTCAGCCTGCCGCTCGGACGGCGCCAGTCGAGAAGTTCACAAACCGTGCCCGCGAGCTCGGTCCTGGAGATTCCGGGGCAGTCGTTGACGACACCCCTGATCAGTTCGAGCTGGCGTGCGGTGACAGGTTCGCCGCAAAACCGCGGTGTTTTCTCGTGTGCTGAGTGCATCTTTCCCTCTCCGGTTTTGGTCGAGGGTACCCTAACCGAACGGGGGAGAAATGTCCAGCACTTTTTTTCGTTCCGGGTTTGATGCGGCAAATGAGCCGCACCGCCGGTTTTTTTCTGAGTGGAAGATGCCAGGAACTGCAGGTGGATTTTGCGTAGGGTTGGTTACTGGTTTGCGGGGAAGTGGCGTGCTCGCTACGGCAGGTTCCTTCAGAATCAGCGACGGGGCGGCCGCATCGGCCGCCCCGTCCTATTTAATAATATCTAGCAGGCCGCTGCGGCGTTGGCCTTCTCGCGCTCGGTGGCGTCGTCCATCACCTTGTAGGCGCAGAACTCGCCGCACATGGTGCAGGCGCCGTGGTCTGCGACGCCGGACTCCTCGCGCAGGCGGCGCGCCTTCACCGGGTCGATGGCGAGGGCGAACTGCCCCTCCCAGTCGAGCTTTTTGCGGCAGCGCGCCATCTCGTTGTCCTTCTCCATGGCGCCCTTCACACCCTTCACGATGTCGGCCGCGTGAGCCGCGATGCGCGATGCCATGACCCCTTCGCGCACGTCCTCGACGCTCGGGAGCTTCAGGTGCTCGGCCGGGGTTACGTAGCAGAGGAAGTCGGCGCCTGCGGCGGCCGCGATGGTCCCGCCGATGGCGGAGGTGATGTGGTCGTAGCCGGGGGCGATGTCGGTGACGAGCGGTCCGAGCACGTAGAAAGGGGCGCCGTGGCAGAGCCTTTTTTGCAGCTGGATGTTCGCCTCGATCTGGTTCAGCGGCATGTGCCCCGGTCCCTCGATCATCACCTGTACCCCGTAATCCTGGGCGCGCTGGGTGAGCTCACCCAGGAGGATCAGTTCGTGGATCTGGGCGCGGTCGGTGGCGTCGGCCAGGCAGCCGGGACGGAAACCGTCGCCAAGCGACAGGGTCATGTCGTAGGCCTTGGTGATCTCGAGCAGGCGATCGAAGTGCTCGAAGAGCGGGTTTTCCTTGTTGTTGTGCGCCATCCACTCGATGGTGAATGCGCCGCCACGGGAGACGACGTCCATGATGCGCCCTTCGCGGCGCATGCGCTCGACGGTGGCGCGGGTGACGCCACAGTGCACGGTGATGAAGTCGACGCCGTCTTCGGCGTGCTTGATGACGCCCTGGAAGATGTCCTCTACGGTCATCTCGACGATCGCCTTCTTGTGCTTTCTGACCGCGTCGAGCGCCGCCTGGTACAGCGGCACGGTACCGATGCAGGCGGAGGTTTCGGCGATCACGGCACGGCGGATCTCGTCGACCGGGCCGCCGGTGGAGAGGTCCATGATGGCGTCGGCGCCGCTTGCCACCGCCACGCGTACTTTTTCCAATTCCTTCTCGAAATCGAGGTCGTCGGCGGAGCTGCCGATGTTGGCGTTTACCTTGGTCCTAAGGCCGCGGCCGACGGCGAGCGGGGTGCCGTTTGCGTGCTTGTTGTTATGGCAGATGATGATGTTCCCCGCGGCGATCCCGGCGCGGATGAATTCGGCGTCGACCCCTTCAGCGCGGGCGGCCGTTTTCATCTTGTCGGTGATGATCCCCTTGCGGGCGTATTCGAGCTGCGTCATGGTTGCTCCTTTATTGAATGGCTCTTCAGTAAGTAGATGCAAGTTTGTTCCCGACGACCTATTCCACCTGGTCCCGTGCCGCGAGGAAGTGGTTCACCGGCCCGTGCCCCCGGCCGAGCGGCTGGGCGTACTTGATGGCGCGGGTGACGAAAAGCTTCGCCCGCAATACCGCGCCGGGAAGGGGCTCTCCCTGGGCGAGATAGGTCGCGATCGCCGAGGCGAGCGTGCAGCCGGTGCCGTGGGTGTTCCGGGTGAGGACGCGCGGGGCGCTGTAGCGGTTGAAGTTATGCCCGTCGAAGAGGATGTCGGTGACGACCCCCTCGGTAAGGTGCCCCCCTTTGATGAGCACGTGCTTTGCCCCCATGAGGTGCAGCGCCCGCGCCGCGAGCTCCATTCCGGCGGTATCGGTGATGGTGAGACCGGTGAGTGCCTCGGCTTCGGGGATGTTCGGTGTGACCAGGTAGCTGAGCGGTACGAGGCGCTTTTTAAGCACCGAAAGGGCCTCGTCCTCGATGAGGGACACACCGCCCTTCGCGGTCATCACCGGATCGAGCACCACCATCCGCATCTCGTAGGCGGTCAGCTTGTCGGCGACGATTTCCGCGTTTTCAGGCGAACAGAGCATGCCGATCTTCACCACGTCGATCGGGATGTCCGAGAGTACGGCGTCGATCTGGTCGGCGAGGAACGCGGGAGGGGACGGGTGGATCCCGGTAACGCCGCGGGTGTTCTGGGCGGTGAGTGCCGTGATGGCGGAGGCGCCGTAGCTCCCGAGGAGCGTGACGGTCTTGAGGTCGGCCTGGATACCCGCTCCGCCGCCGGAATCGCTGCCTGCGATGGTGAGCACAGCGCCGCGCGGGTGCAGCATGCGGCGGTTGAACAAAAGCGACAGTTCGGTCGCCGCGAGCCCGGGGGAGCGCGCAGAGAGGACTGAGGAGATGACCGCGATGGAATCGGCACCGGCGTCGATTACTGCGCAGGCGTTGTCCCGGTTGATGCCGCCGATGGCGACGATGGGGAGCTTCACCTTCTCGCGCACGAGGGCGAGCGCCTCCGGGCCCTGGATGTGCTCGACGTCCTTGGTTTCGGTGGGATAGAGCGAGCCGAAGCCGATGTAGTCGGCGCCGGCTTCCTGTGCGGCCAGCGCCTCTTCAACCGAGTGGGTGGAGATACCGATGAGCTTCTTCGAGCCGAGCGCTTCTCTCGCCGCGGCGAAATCGCCGTCCTCCTGCCCTAGGTGTACGCCGTCCGCGTCCAGTTCGAGCGTAAGCTTCAGGTCATCGTTCACGATGAACTTCACCTGGAACTCGGCGCACAGCCGCTTCAGGTCGTGCCCAAGCTCAAGGCGCTCGTCGTAGCTGCGCAGCTTGTCCCGGTACTGCAGTATGGCGACGCCCCCCGAGGAGAGCGCTTCGCGCACGCGCGGCAGCAGGCGATCGCCCTGGTCCGTAATCAGGTAAAGTCCCGCTACACGCCGTTCCCTGCCGCTATGGTCCACCACGAGTTTCAACACGAGTCACCTCAAAAGCTGTAACGCAAAGACGCGGAGTCGCGAAGACGCAAAGATAAAACAAGAAGGTTTGTCTCTTGAAGCCTCTCTTGGCGTCTCTGCGCCTTTGCGTCTTTGCATTGAGGCTTTGAAGGACAAAATAGAAAAGCCGCGACGGAAGGTCACGGCTCCATGAATCGAAAGGTCGGAGTGCGCGCCGCTTCCCTACGCCGGTGCTACCCGGATCAGGTTCAAAGGGTTCAGGTCGCCCTGTCTCAGTTCTCGCGAACTCCCCTAGCTGGCCTTTTTGCTGCGCGTAAACATAATGGAATCCTCTTGCAAAGTCAATCGCTTTCGGGTTTTTACCTTTACACTGAATGGCTAAAGTGGTAGAAAAATCACTGGCCGGGTGCTCCCGGCCTGATTTTATTCAGATAATCCTATGCAGGAAAAAATATGGACAGTCGTCCGACGGTAGTTGAGATAGATCTTGCCGCGCTTCGGCACAACTTCGGCCTAGTCCAGAAGCGAGTGCCCGAGGGGTGCGGCATCCTTGCCGTGGTGAAGGCGGATGCCTACGGCCACGGTTTCCAGTACGTCTCCGAGGAGCTGGAGAAGCTCGGGGTGGACGCCTTCGCGGTGGCCTTTCTCGCGGAAGGCGTGCAACTGCGCATGAGCGGCATCTACCGCCCGGTGCTGATCCTTGGCGGCATCTATCCGGGTGAGGAGCGCCGCTGCATCGGTCTCAACATCTCCACCGCGCTCTATTCCCTTGAGCAGGCGGCAGCACTCGACAAGGCGGCGGTCGAGATCAAGTGTTACCGCAAGGCGAAGATCCACCTGAAGGTCGATACCGGCATGGGGCGCCTCGGGGTCACCTGGGACAAGGTGCCGGAATTCCTCGAACAGCTGAAACAGTTCAAGAACCTTGAGCTGGAGGGGATCTTTTCCCACTTCGCGAGTGCGGACGAGCTTGATCCGGACGGCATCGCCTTCACGAAACTCCAGGCCGAGCGTTTCAACGCCGCGGTCATCGAGGCGCGGCGCCAGGGATACGAGCCCCGTTACATCCACACCGCGAACAGCGCCGCCATCCTCGCCGCAGATCTTCCCTTCTGCAACCTCGTGCGCCCCGGCATCATCCTGTACGGCGCCGCACCCTCCTCGGATTTCGCGGACCAGGAACAATTTGTCCAGGTGATGCGGCTGAAAAGCCGGGTGGCGATGCTCAAGTGGGTCGAGCCCGGAACCAGCATAAGTTACGGCAGGCGCTTCGTGGCGAAGGAGCGGACCCTCATCGCCAGCGTTCCGGTCGGCTACGCCGACGGTTACTGCCGCAGCCTCACCAACAAGGGGGAGGCGCTCATCCGCGGGCAGCGCGCCCGGGTCTCCGGCACGGTCTGCATGGACTGGATCATGCTCGACGTGACCAACATCGAGGGGATCCAGGTAGGCGACGAGGTGACCCTTTTGGGACCCGACCCGATGGGGGACCGCATCAGCGCCGAGGAGCTCGCCGAAAAGGCCGGCACCATACCCTACGAGATCATGTGCGGCATAGCGACACGAAGGGTGCGCAGGGTCTATATCGGTTAACGAAAGAAGTGAAAAAATAGATCGTTCGAATTTATGAAATTCAGAGGCTTTTATGACTGACAAGGTACGTCTCACAGCGATGGTGCAGGCGGCGGGTTGAGCTGCCAAACTGGGCCCGGCGGGCCTGGAAGATGCCATCCGCGACATAACCCGCTCGGACGACCCGAACCTCATCGTGGGGGTCGAGGGGGCCGAGGATGCCGGGATCTACCGCATCGGCGAGAGCCTCGCCCTGGTGGAGACGACCGACATCATCACGCCGCTTGTGGACGACCCGTTCACCTTCGGCCGCATCGCCGCGGCCAACGCCCTTTCCGACGTCTACGCCATGGGTGGGAAACCGGTGACCGCGATGAACCTCGCCTTTTTCCCGGCCTGCTCGCTCCCGACCTCGGTCCTCGCCGCGGTCCTCGCCGGCGGCGCCGATGCGCTCAAGGAGTCCGGGGCGTGCCTCGTCGGCGGCCACACCGTAGAGGACGACGAGATGAAATTCGGCCTCGCCGTCACCGGTCTCATCGATCCCTCCCGCATCGTCCGTAACTGCACCGCGCGCCCCGGCGACCTCCTTGTGCTCACCAAACCGCTTGGGACCGGTATCGTTTCCACAGCGATCAAGGCTGAGATGATCGACGCCGCCCTCGAGGCCGAGGCGATCTCCTGGATGACCACCCTGAACGCGAAGGCGTGCGAGTTGATGCTCGCCTGCAACGCCACCGCGGCGACCGACGTGACCGGTTTTGGCTTCATCGGGCACGCCTGCGAGATGGCACTCGGCGCCGGCGTTTCCTTCCGGATCGAACTCGCCGCGGTACCGGTCATGGCCGGAGTCCCCGCGCTCATCGACGACGGCATGGTCCCCGCCGGGTGCTACCGTAACCGTCAGCACTACGAGGTACACGTTACCGGCGCCACCGGCGATTCACTTCTGCCGCTCTTCGATCCGCAGACCTCGGGCGGCCTCCTCATCTCCCTGGCACCGGCAGACGCCCGCGAGTTCCTCTCCCGTGCCGAGGCTTCCGGCCTCTTCGCCGCAACGATCGGTGAGGTCGTTCCCGCCGCGGAGAGTACCCTTGTCTTCTTCTAGGGGGCTCGTCGCCGCTTTCGACCTCGGCACCACCACCATCGCTGCGTCGCTCCTCGACCCGGTAACCGGAACACGCCTCGCCGCCACCGGCGCCCTCAACCCGCAACGCCCCTGGGGCACCGACGTCCTCGCCCGCCTCACCGCCGGAGAAAATCCCGAAACGCTACGCGCCATGCAGGTGGCGCTGGCCCGCGAGATGGAGCGCATGACCGCGGAACTCCTGGAACGCGTCGGCGCCGGGGGTGAAGATCTCGCCTGCGTCGCCATCGCCGGGAACCCTTCGATGGAAACCATCGCGCTGGCGCTGCCGGTCGAGTCGCTCGCCCATCCCCCGTTTCGTCCCCTTTTCTCGGCCGGGAAATCCGTCTCGACCCTCGAACTTGGCTGGAGCCGCGACTGTCCCGCCTACCTGCTGCCGCTCCCCGGCGGCTTCGTCGGCGGGGACCTCCTTGCCTTCCTCTTCGGTATGCCTGAGGCTCCCGCTGCCGGGACGCTCTTCCTTGACGTCGGCACCAACGCCGAGATCGCGCTTTTCGACGGCGAGCGCTACCTCGCCACATCGGCTGCCGCAGGCCCCGCCTTCGAAGGGGGGAACCTGAAGTGCGGGATGGCTGCGCTACCCGGAGCGGTGAGCGGCGTCCTCATCGACGGGGACCGGGTCGTCATCACCGCCATTCCAGGCGCGCCGCCGCGCGGCATCTGCGGCACCGGCGTTCTCGACACTGTCGCGGCGCTCCTGGAGCACGGCATCGTCGACGCCACCGGCCGTCTGCTCCCCGCTGCGGAGATCGATTCCAACCTGGCGAATCGCGTGCAGGAGGTGAACGGCGTCCCCGCTTTCATCCTTCACCGCGACGCGAAAACCGTGGTCTACCTGGACCAGGAGGACATCCGTGCGCTGCAGCTTGCCAAGGGGGCGATGCGCGGCGGGATGGAGATCCTTTTGGGGAAGGCGGGGCTTTCCCCGGACGAGGTTTCCAGGGTGGTATTGACCGGCTCGTTCGGGGCGGTGCTCGCGCCGGATGTGCTAAAAAAGGTTGGAATTTTCAACGAAAAGATGGTAAGAATCACCGGATTTGTCAGGGAAGGTGCGCTGGCCGGAGTGGAGCGGGTTCTGCTCGCCGCGGACGGCATCGACCGGATGGAGGACCTCGCGCAAAAGGTCCGCGTCATCCCCCTTTCCGGCACACCGCTCTTCGAAAAGCACTTCCTTGCGAATATAGACTTCCCCAAACAACCAAAAGCCTGACCACGGAGGACTCGGAGGGCTTTAACGTTTCACCTTCTTTTTATCCTCTGTGTCCTCAGTGGACCTCGGTGTCCTCTGTGGTAATGCTTTCAAACAGTTGAAATCAACATCAAGGCTGCAAAAAAAGGAGCGAGCAATGGCAAAGATTGGGCGCGCGCTGGTAAGCGTGTCGGAGAAGACTGGTGTGGTGGAATTTTCCCGGGCATTGGCAGGTTACGGCGTGGAGATCCTCTCCACCGGCGGGACCGCGAAGCTTTTGCGTGAGGCGGGCATCCCCGTGAAGGACGTCTCCGAGTTCACCGGTTTCCCCGAGATGCTGGACGGCAGGGTCAAGACGCTGCACCCGAAGGTCCACGGCGGCATCCTCGGCATGCGCGAGAACCCGGCGCACGTCGCCAAGATGCAGGAGCACGGCATCGAGCCGATCGACATGGTGGTGGTGAACCTCTACCCGTTCGAGGCGACCGTTGCCAAGGAAGACTGCACCATGGAAGACGCCATCGAGAACATCGATATCGGCGGCCCGACCATGCTACGCTCCGCCGCGAAGAACAACCGCGACGTCACCGTCATCGTTGACCACGCCGATTATGCGACCGTGCTTGACGAGATGAAGGCTACCGGCGGCAGCGTCTCCCGCGAGACCAACTTCCGTCTGGCGGTGAAGGTGTACCAGCACACCGCGGCATACGACGGCGCCATCTCCAACTGGCTCGGCGCACGCACCGGCGAAGGGGTCGCCAAATACCCGGACACCCTGACCATGCAGTACAAGCTGGCCCAAGGGATGCGCTACGGTGAGAACCCGCACCAGTCCGGCGCCTTCTACGTCGAGAAGGGGGCTAAGGAAGCCTCCATCTCCACCGCGCGCCAGATCCAGGGTAAGGAGCTCTCCTACAACAACATCGGCGACACTGATGCGGCGCTCGAGTGCGTAAAGCAGTTCGACCAGCCCGCCTGTGTCATCGTGAAGCACGCGAACCCCTGCGGCGTCGCCGTCGCCGGCAGCATCATGGAAGCCTACGATCTTGCCTACAAGACCGACCCCGAGTCCGCCTTCGGCGGCATCATTGCCTTCAACCGCGAACTCGACGAGACCACCGCGCGCGCCATCGTGGAGCGCCAGTTCGTCGAGGTGATCATCGCACCGAAGGTCACCGAGGCCGCGAGCGAGATCGTCGCCGCCAAGAAGAACGTCCGCCTCATGGAGTGCGGTTTCTGGCCGGAGCAGCCCGCCGCGCGTTATGACTTCAAACGCGTGAACGGCGGGATGCTGGTGCAGGACGCCGACCTCGAACTCTTCAACGAGCTCAAGGTGGTGACCAAGCGCGCACCGACTGACCAGGAGATGGAAGACCTCCTCTTCACCTGGCGCGTCGCCAAGTTCGTAAAATCCAACGCCATCGTCTACGGCCGCAGCAACGCAACCGTCGGCGTGGGCGCAGGGCAGATGAGCCGCGTCAACTCCGCACGCATCGCCGCCATCAAGGCCGAGCACGCAGGGATTCCGGTCCAGGGCGCGGTCATGGCGTCCGACGCCTTCTTCCCGTTCCGTGATGGTCTCGACAACGCCGCAAGCGTAGGCGTCACCGCCGTGATCCAGCCGGGCGGCTCCATGCGCGACGCTGAGGTCATTGCCGCCGCAGACGAGCACAATATCGCCATGGTCTTCACCGGCATGAGGCACTTCAGGCACTAATCAATTGACGTTTGACAATGGACAATTGACAACTTCGCGTGGTCTTTGTCCATTGTCATTTTGGGGACCATCCCCGCCCCCGGAGGGGGAGGGTTAGGGTGGGGGACGACGGCATCCCCCCCCTCCCGCCCTCCCCCCTCCAGGGGGAGGAGATCTGAGGGAGATTATTTATGAAGGTATTGGTAGTAGGCAGCGGCGGGCGCGAGCACGCGCTGGTCTGGAAGATCGCACAGTCCCCGCTTGTGGAGAAGGTGTTCTGCGCTCCGGGTAACCCGGGGACCGCGACGCTCGCCGAGAACGTCGACATCGCCGTCGATAACCTCCAGGGGCTCCTCGACTTCGCCAAAAAGGAAGGGGTCGAGCTGACCGTGGTCGGACCGGAACTCCCGCTTTCGCTTGGGCTTGTCGACCTCTTCGAGGAGAACGGCATTAAGGCCTTCGGCGCGCGCAAGAACGCCGCCATCATCGAGGCATCCAAGGCGTTCTCGAAGGACCTGATGCAGAAGTACAACGTCCCGACCGCGGCATACGGCGTCTTCACCGAAATACCCGCGGCGATCGAGTTCATCGACAATACCGGCATTCCCATCGTCATCAAGGCCGACGGCCTCGCGGCGGGCAAGGGTGTCATCATCGCCCAGACCCGCGACGAGGCGGTGGCCGCCGTCAACGACATGCTTTCCGGCAACGCCTTTGGTGCTGCGGGCTCCCGCGTCGTCATCGAGGAGTTCCTGAAAGGGGAGGAGGCGTCCTTCCTCGCCTTCACCGACGGCGAACGCATCATCCCGCTTGCGAGCGCCCAGGACCACAAGGCGGTCTTTGACGGCGACAAGGGACCCAACACCGGCGGCATGGGCGCCTATTCCCCGGCTCCGGTGGTCACCCCCGCCATCCACGAGAAGGCGATGGCGGAAGTGATGCGCCGCACCGTGGACGGCATGAAGGCAGAAGGGCGCAGGTACCAGGGTGTGCTCTACGCCGGGCTCATGATCGACGGCGATTCGGTGAAGACCCTCGAGTTCAACGCGCGTTTCGGCGACCCGGAGTGCCAGCCCCTTTTGATGCGCATGAAATCCGACATCGTTCCGATCCTCATGGCGGTCGCCTCCGGCAGCCTGGAAGGGGTCGAGATCGAGTGGCACGACAAGGCTGCAGTTTGCGTCGTGCTTGCCGCCGAAGGGTACCCCGCCGACTACCGGAAGGGGGACAAGATCGAGGGGCTCGACGCGGCCGGCAAGGTGGAAGATCTCGTCGTATTCCACGCCGGGACCAAAATGAGCGGCGATGCCGTCGTCACCAACGGCGGCCGTGTTCTGGGTGTCACCGCCCTCGGCAACACAGTCAAGGAAGCTATCGACCGCGCTTACAGCGGCGTGAAACTCATCTCCTGGCCCGGCATGCACAACAGGAAAGACATCGGCGCCAAGGCGATGAACCGTTAAACCATAAAACAGACGTTTCAGGAGATATACACATGTCCAATCCGACCGTTTTGATTCTGATGGGAAGCGACTCCGACCTGACCACCATGGAGGAGACGGCCAGGGTTCTTACCCAGTTCGGCGTCCCGTACGAGATGCACGTTTCCTCGGCGCACCGCTCTCCCGCCAAGACCTCCAAGCTTACCCGCGAGGCGGAGGGACGCGGCATCCAGGTGATCATCGCCGCCGCGGGGATGGCGGCGCACCTGGCCGGCGTGGTCGCCGCCGAGACGCCGCTTCCGGTCATCGCCGTCCCCCTCGGAGGCGGGGCGTTGAACGGCCTCGATGCGCTCTACGCCATGGTGCAGATGCCGGGCGGCATGCCGGTAGCCACCATGGCGATCGGTAAAGCGGGCGCCAAAAACGCCGGGCTTCTCGCGGTGCAGATGCTCTCCCTGTCCAACCCGGAGATGCGCACGAAATTCGTCGCTTTCAAGGCTAGGATGGCCGAAGAGGTGGAAGAGAAAGATCAGGCGCTGCAGGCGGCAAGGCAGAACTGATGCCGCTTTCCGGCCGATTTTGCTTGACAACGAAGCCGCGGTTGTATACCTTCGGCGCGTTTACATCCCAAAATATACGGAGGGAAAACTCATGAAGAAGATTTTTGCTGCAGTAGCTCTGACTCTCGTCTTCGCAGTTTCCGCAATGGCTGCAGACAGCGTCGTGTACCCGGCCAAAAACGGCAACGTGACCTTCAACCACAAGGCTCACCAGGGCAAGAACGAGTGCAAAGTCTGTCATGGTGACGGCGCACCCGCCAAGATCGCCATCAACAAGGAAGCTGCTCACGGCAAGGCTTGCAAAGAGTGCCACGCAGCCAAAGGCGGCCCGACCAAGTGTGGCGATTGCCACAAGAAGTAAGCTCCCTTTAGGGATAAAAAATGCAGTCTAGGGGTAACAGGTTCGCCTGTTACCCCTTTTTTATGTTAGCTACTGTATTCATCAATTTTTCTTTTGCGCTTATTGCCAATTTGTCTATAATACGTTCCCTGCTATGACAGCTGTACATAACCTATCGGGAGACGGCCTTGACTACGAACAAACGCGGATTTGCACAAGAGGTTTGGGATTTTTTCTGTTCCTTGAGACTTTCGATTTTTCTGCTTATCGGGCTGGCTTTGGTATCCATCATCGGTACCATCATTCCCCAGGGACAGCCACCCCGTGAATACCTCGCAACGCTGAGTGAGACGAAGTTCAGGCTCTACAGCTCCCTTGGCTTCTTCGACATGTACCACTCCTGGTGGTTCATTCTGCTTTTGTACCTCCTCACGCTCAACCTGATCTGCTGCTCGATCAAGAGGCTGCCGCGCGTCTGGAAGGTCGTCTCCGAGCCGGTGCTCGAGATGGACGAGAACTTCGAGAAGTCCCTTCCCAACGTCAAGGACCTGAAACTCAAGGGGACCAAGGAAGAACTGAAGGAGCGCATGGCTTCCTTCCTGAGCGCCGAGTTCGCTGCTCCGGTGATCACCGAAAAGAACGGTGCCTATCACCTGTTCGCGCAGAAGAGCCCCTGGTGCCGTCTCGGCGTCTACGTGGTGCACCTCTCCATCATCGTCATCTTCGTCGGGGCGCTGATCGGCTCCTTCTTCGGTTACAAAGGATACGTAAGCATCCCCGAGGGTGGCGCCATTTCCCAGGTGCAGACCCAAGGCGGCAAGATGATCAACCTGGGCTACGAGGTACGCTGCGAGAAGTTCTCTGTCACCTTCTACGACACCGGCGCGCCCAAGGAGTTCAAGAGCATCCTGACCGTTGTCGATAACGGCAAGCCGGTCCCGGGGCTCACCAGCCGCCCGATCATCGTTAACGACCCGCTTACCTACAAGGGGACCACCTTCTACCAGTCCAGCTACGGTCAGTCCGACGAGGGTGCTCTGTATCACCTCACCGTCCGCGACCGCAAGGGGGGCGCACCCGTCCAACTGACCGCCCGTCAGGGCGAGCGCGTCGCCCTTCCCGGCGGCTCGTTCCTTTCCGTGATGGAAGCCACCATGGACGTGCGTCCCTTCCTGAAAGGCTTCGACGGCCCGGGCGCCCAGGTGGAATTCACCCCGGCCGGCGGCAACCCGCAGCCGTTCGTGATCCTCTCGGATAAATACGAGTCTTTCAACGCGCAGCACGGCGGTGACCTTCTGATCACCTTCAACGGCATGGACCAGAAGTTCTACACCGGTCTGCAGGTTGCCCACGATCCTGGCGTCTGGGTCGTTTGGGCTGGCTGCTTCCTGATGGTGGTCGGTATCTGCATGGCGTTCTTCATGTCCCACAGGCGCGTGTGGGCCCGCGTGACCGATACCGGGGTTACCCTCGGCGGTTCCGCCAGCAAGAACCCGGCAGGCTTTGAGATCTGTTTCGATGACCTTGTTGAGAAAGTCAACAAGGCTTAGAGGATAAAAACCATAACTGGGGCTTGCCCCATCGCCGATCTAACTGAATGACCGGAGGGTAATATCGATGTCCAGTTCCATGCTTTTCAATGTGACCATGGTTCTTTATATGGTCTCGACCTGCATATTCTTCGCTTTCCTCGCCTCGCGTAGCAAGGCTGTGGGGCTTGGCGGCACCTATGCTGCACTGTTCGGCTTCCTGGTCCAGACGGCCGCCATCGGCCTGCGCTGGAAGGAGTCTTATGACCAGGGGCACGGCCATGCGCCGCTGTCCAACCTGTTCGAGTCGGTGGTCTTCTTCTCTTGGACCATCGTCCTCATCTTCCTGTTCATCGACTTCAAGTACAAGTACCGCGCCATCGGCTTCTTCGTCATACCGTTCGCGCTCTTCGGTATGGCATGGGCCCAGCTCGGCCTCGACAGCGGCATCGAGCCGCTCGTCCCTGCGCTGCAGAGTAACTGGCTCATGTACCACGTCATCACCTGCTTCTTAGGCTACGCCGCCTTCGCGGTCGCCTGCGGCATTTCCATCATGTACCTGATCCGCGAGAAGATGGAGCAGGGTGGGGGCAACGCCCAGGCTGGCGGTCTTCTCTCCATGTTCCCGTCCATTAGGGTGCTTGACGACCTGAACTACAAAGCGATCATGATCGGCTTCCCGCTGCTCTCCCTTGGCATCATCACCGGCGCCGCCTGGGCCAACTACGCCTGGGGCACCTATTGGAGCTGGGACCCGAAGGAGACCTGGTCTCTCATCGTCTGGTTCGTGTACGCCGCGTTCCTGCATGCCCGCATCACCCGCGGCTGGGTCGGCCGCAGGGCCGCTATCCTTTCGGTGATCGGCTTCGCTGCGACCATCTTCTGTTACCTCGGGGTCAACCTCTTCCTGTCCGGTCTGCACAGCTACGGCAGGTAGTTCTTCTGGGAAGGTAAACCGCCCGATGCGACAATCCCTTGCGGCATACTTCTTTTTCGCTGCGCTGTTTCTGTTCTGCGCCGGTGTCACCCTGCTTCCGGGTGGCGCCGGCGCAGAGCCGTTCAAGTGCAGCATCTGCCACAAGGACCTGATCCGCGGGCCGGTCCCCCATAAACCGGTCGCAGCCGGCAAATGTCTGGACTGCCACAAGCAGTTCAGCGACAACCACCCGCTCGGCAAGGACAGCATGGGGTTCAAGGTCCCCAAGGAAAACCTCTGTGCCACCTGCCACGGCTATATCGTGCAGAAGCCTTTTCTGCACAAGCCGGTCGGAAAGGGCGAGTGCACTTCCTGCCACATGGCGCATAGCGCCGACTACAAGTCGTTGTTGAAGGACCCGTCCCCGACGCTGTGCTTCCGCTGCCATCCGAAGGATCATTTCACCGGTACCTTCACGCACCAGCCGGTGGCCGAGGGCGATTGCCTCGCCTGCCACGACGCCCACCAGTCCGAAGGAAAATCCCTCTTGCGCAAGCCGGGGTCGGAGCTCTGCTTCATGTGCCACGACCGCAGCGCTTTCACGGGGAAATCGGTGCACCAGCCGGTAAGAAACGGTGAGTGTGTCAACTGTCACATCATCCACGGTGGTCCCTACAGGAAGCTTTTGAAAGAGGATTACCCGACGGTGCTGTACAAGCCGTTCGACAACGATGCTTTCCCCATCTGTTTCCGTTGCCACGATCCTCAGCTCGCCTCTCTCGATACGACCGATGTGTCGACGAAGTTCAGAAACGGCACCCGCAACCTGCACGCGGTGCACGTGAAGAAGGCGAGCAAGGGGCGTTCTTGCCGGATGTGTCACAACCCGCATGCCGAGGTGCAGGACCGTCTGATCTATCCGAAGGCGGTCGGGTTCGGTAACTGGGACATCCCGATTCGTTTTGAGGCGACCCCAACGGGCGGTGGCTGCTCCGTGGGTTGCCACAGGACTTTGCGTTACGACCGGGTGAAGGCCGTTGAGCAGTAGCAGTTCCCATCTCCAGTTACTCCATTCAGGTCCAGCCGCTTTCCCTGTCTGCGCACCGGTCCCATGATGTTGCCGCGAATTTCCGTAGTCATACCGGTGAAGCCGGGAGGAGAGGTGCGTGCCCTTTCCGGGATTGCCCGCGCGACCTACCCCGAGGAGCTTTTGGAGGTGCTGGTCGTCTACGGGCGTCAGCCGAGCGTGCAGCGCAACATGGCGGCGCGGGAAGCGCGTGGGGAGATCCTCTACTTCCTCGACGACGATTCACAAGTTGCACCGGATTTCCTGGAGCGGGTAGCGCAGCACTATCTGGACGAAAGGGTTGCCGCGGTGGGCGGGCCGTCGCTCACGCCGGCCGGCGACAACGCACTTCAACGCGCCATCGGCATCGCCTTCGCATCGAAGGTCGGGGGGGGCGGGGTGAGGAACCGCTACCGCAAGTCGGGAAGCGCGCGTTTCACGAGCGACAGCGAGCTGATCCTTTGCAATCTGAGTTTTCGGCGCGAGATCTTTTTGGCGCATGAAGGGCTCGACGAAAGGCTCTACCCTAATGAAGAAAACGAGCTCATGGATCGACTGCAGCAGGAGGGGCATCTACTCGTTCACGATCCGGAACTGGCCGTAGTTCGCAGTCAACGTCCCACCTACCGGGCCTATGTGAAGCAGATGTACGGCTACGGGCGGGGGCGCGGCGAGCAGACGCTGATTGCCGGCAAGGTGAAGCCGGTTTCTCTGGCACCTTCGCTGTTCCTGATCTACGCGTTGCTGGTTCCCTTTCTGCAGTCGGCGTTTTTTGCGCTGCCGCTTCTGGGGTACCTGTTCGTAGTCTTGGCCGCCTCGATCCAGGGGACCATCAGTGGGCGCGCTGCGGCGCTTTTCCCGCGGTTGCTGCTCGTCTATCCGACCCTGCACCTGGTTTACGGCGCGGGAGTGCTGCGCGGCCTGATATCCCCGCGCTACCGCGGCGGCAAACAGACGCACTGGGAAGTCGAGATAAAACGTTCAACGTTCAGCGTTCAACGTTCGCCGGAGTGACTTGCTGAACCGACATTATGGCGCTGCTTCGCCGCCAGGACGTAATCCGTTGCTGCCGGGATTGCCGTCGCTATAAAAAACGAAACTATAAATCGTACGTTGAACGTTGAACGTTGAACGGCAGTTCTGGGAGAAGATAGTGGATCTGAGCATAGTGGTGCCGATATTCAACGAGGAAGACAACATCCCGGTCCTGCACGATCGCATCAGCGAGGCGCTGATCGACACCGGGCTGGAGTACGAACTCATCCTGGTCGATGACGGTTCCTCGGACAATTCATACTCCGCGTTGAAGCGCCTCGCTTCCAAGGACGACCGGGTCAAGGTGATCCGTCTGCGCCGCAACTTCGGCCAGACCGCCGCCATGTCGGCAGGTTTCGACTCGGCACTTGGGAGGGTCGTGGTCCCGATGGACGGCGATATGCAGAACGATCCGCTCGACATACCGCTGCTTTTGAACCGTATCGACGAAGGGTTCGACGTGGTTTCCGGCTGGCGCAAGGACCGCAAGGACACCTTCGTAAACCGCAAGCTCCCCTCCATACTTGCGAACTCCATTATCTCTAAGATGACCGGAGTCTACTTGCATGACTACGGCTGCACCTTGAAGGCGTACCGTCGTGACGTCCTCGAGGACGTGAACCTCTACGGTGAGATGCACCGCTTCGTACCGGCGCTCGCGCACCAGGTGGGGGCGCGCGTCACCGAGATGCCCGTTCGGCATCACGAGCGTCTGCACGGCAAGAGCAAGTACGGCATCTCCCGTACCATGAAAGTCATCCTCGACCTGATGACGGTGAAGTTCCTGCTGAGCTACTCCACGAAACCGATCCAGCTTTTCGGCCGCTGGGGGATCTACACCATCGTCGCAGGTATGCTGAGCGGCGCGGCCACGCTGTACATGAAGTTTTTCGAGCACACGAGCATGAACCGCAACCCCCTCCTCATCCTCACCGCCTTCCTGCTCTTCATGGGGGTGCAGTTCATCGTTTTGGGACTTCTGGCCGAGCTGAACGCCCGCACTTACTACGAGGCACAGCGCAAGCCGATTTACAACATCAAGGAAAAGCTCAACTTTGGCTAGCGAGCCGCTGCGCGTACTGGTGCTGGCGCCGACCCCCTTCTTCGCGGATCGCGGCTGCCACGTACGTATCCTCGAAGAGGCCCGCGCCGCCATGGCGTGCGGCGTCGAACTGCGCCTGGTGACCTACCACATCGGGCGCGACGTCCCCGGCATCCCTACCGAACGCATCTCCGGATTCTCCTGGTATAAAAAGCTCGAAGCAGGCCCCTCCTGGGTCAAACCCTTCCTCGACGTGCAACTGCTGTTCAAGGCATGGAAGGTCGCGCGCGCTTTCAAGCCGCATGTAATCCATGCCCACCTTCACGAAGGCGCTTTCTTCGGGGCCTTCCTTAAGATGCTGCTCCGCATCCCCATGCTTTTCGACTGCCAGGGAAGCCTCACCGCGGAAATCACCGATCATGGCTTCGTAAAACCCGGCTCCATCCTGCAGCGCTTTTTTGCCACCCTCGAGCGCTGGATCAATCGAAGTTCCGACTTCATCGTGACCAGCGCAAGCCCGACGGTAGAGCTGCTCCTGAAAGACGGCGTGCCTAAGGAACGGGTTCGGGCGCTGATCGACGGTGTTGATACCGAGGTGTTCGCGCCGCAACCCAAAGAAGCAATCCGTGCCCGACTCGGGCTCCCGGAGAAGCGTCCGGTTGTCGCCTATCTTGGTCTTATGAACCGTTACCAGGGGATAGACCTGCTTTTGGAGGCAGCCGCATATCTGAAGGGGCAGGGGGCGAGGATTCATTATCTCATCATGGGCTTTCCCGACGCCGCGTATCGCGAAAAGGCCGAGGAGATGGGCATCGCCGACATCATCACCTTCACAGGCAGAATTCCTTACGACGAGGCGCCACTTTACCTAAGTGCCGGCGACCTGGCCGTCTCCCCGAAAGTTTCGCTCACCGAGGCCAATGGCAAGCTATTCAATTACATTGCCTGCGGGCTCCCCACCGTCGTCTTTGATACACCGGTCAACCGTGAGATTCTAGGAGACGCCGGGCTGTACGCCAAGTTCGGTGATGCCACGGACCTCGCCGGAGCTATTGGGCGGCTGGCCGGGGACAGCGAACTGCGTGAGGAAGTTGGAGCCGAAGGGCGCGAACGGGCGATCAGCATACATTCCTGGCAGGCGCGAGGCAGGGAGCTAGCGAAGATTTACCGTCAGCTCGCGGGAAACAGGTAACCAGTTCCTGCGTGGTGTCTCCTGTTTCGGAAGTGACGTTTCCGATCCTGAAGTGACGTTTAAATTCCTGAAGTGTCATTTCCGATTCTGAAGTGACGTTTAAAATCTTGAAGTGACGTTTCCGATCCTGAAGTGACGTTTAAAATTTTGAAACGACCTTTTCCCGATTCTGAAGTGACGTTCAAAATCTCGACGCGACATTTCAGATCCTGAAGTGACGCTTTGCAATCTTGGAATAACCTTTCTGATGCCGAGCGACGTGTAGTGTGTAAAAAAGTTGAAATGTTATCGCATTTGTACTACTGTTCAGCCCATGAACGGTGATGATGAAAAGGTTTTAGATACTTATCGCTCTTTCCTCCTCCTTTCGGAGATCTCCGGGGAACAGCAACTCTCGCAACGCGAGCTGGCAAAACGCCTCGGCATCGCTTTGGGGCTGGTCAATTCCTACCTGAAGAACCTGGTTGCGAAGGGGTTCGTCCGGGTCGCCAACTTCCCCAGGAACCGCTACGCGTATCTCCTCACCCCCAAAGGTTTCGCCGAAAAAAGTCGACTCGCCTACCAGCACCTTAGCTACTTCTCCGGCCTCTACACCGTTGCCCGCCAGGACTACCTGACGCTTTTCAAGTCGCTCTCGGCGCAAGGCGTAAGAACGGTCGCCTTCTGCGGCATCGACGAGGTTGCGGAAATTGCGTACCTCTCTCTCAAGGAGGCTGGACTGGAGTTGAGTCTGGCGATGGATTCCGAGGGGAGTGGGCGTAAGTTTTTTGATCATCCGGTTGTGACGCCAGCCATCGGGCTGCTGTCCGGCAACCACAGAATCGTCATCACCTCCCTCAAGCGCGGCGGAGTGCTGCGTGAGGAGCTGATTCGTCTGGGAGTGGATCAAAGTCGTATCTGCATGGCCGAGGGGCGCGGGCTCTAATGCGGGCGAATTTGGGGTAATGCGGCGGTCGCCTGCATTTTGATTGGAGAAGACGTGACGGAACAGGCTTCCGAAAAAGCGCAGCAGGATTCGGAGCAGGCGGGTGACCGCTCCTGGGTCAAGTTTTTACCGGGTGTGGTCCGGCGGCGACTGGAGAATCGGCATGTCTTCCAGGCTGCGATGGAAAACAGCGGCTGGCTGGTAGCAGACAAGATTCTCCGCATGGGGATTGGTCTGCTGGTCGGGGTATGGGTGGCGCGTTATCTGGGACCTTCCCAGTACGGCACCATGAGCTATGCCGCTTCGATGGTGGGGCTTGCCGGTGCGGTGGCGGCGTTGGGCATCGACAGCATCGTGATCCGCGACCTGGTAAGAAATCCGGAGAAGACGGACCACTATCTCGGCGCTACCTTTGTGCTCCGCTTTTTCTCTGGCTTAGTCTGCTATCTGGGCGTGCTAGGGGTGGTCACGGCTGTAAAGCCCGATGACCTGCTGACCCGGGTAATTGTTGCCATAGTGGGATGGACTCTTGTCGTCAGCGCCTTTGACACGGCGGATCTGTGGTTCCAGTCCAAGGTGATGTCGAGATACGTCGTCTATGCGAGGAGCGTAGGGTTTCTGGCAAGTGCGGCGATTCGGGTAGTCCTGATCCTGTCCAAAGCCTCACTGTTGGCGTTTGCCGTTGCCAACCTGTTGGAGATGGCGCTGGGCGCGATCGGACTTCTCTATGTCTACTCCCGCAAGGGGGGGGCTCTCCGCAGTTGGCGGTTCCGGTTTCCGGTGGCGAAGGAACTTCTGGTCAGTGGTTGGCCTCTGCTTTTAGGAGGAGTCGTGTCCATGGTCTGTATGCGCATCGACCAGGTCATGCTCGGGCAGATCAGCGACCCAAAGGAACTTGGTTTCTATTCCGCTGCGGTTCGGGTGGCGGAGATCTGGTTTTTCGTTCCGGGCGCTATAATCGCTTCCGTCTTCCCCAACATCATCAAGACGAAGGAAAACGACGAGGCCGAGTTTTACCGGAGGCTGCAAAAACTATTCAACTTCCTCGCTTTTGCAGGATACGCCGTGGCGATACCAGTCACCTTCATCGGGCCGCTGGTAATCCACCTTCTTTACGGGGATGCATACGCGGCCGCAGCGCCGATGCTGGTGCTGCTCATCTGGAGCGACCTTTTCATAAACCTGGCAATGGCTCGCGGGGCCTATCTCTTTGCCATGAACTGGACCTGGATGCTTTTCTGGGTCAACGTGATTGCGGCAGTGACAAATATTGCTCTCAACTTCTTCCTCATTCCCAGGTACGGTGGAATAGGTGCGGCGATCGCCTCGTGCGTCTCCTACTGGGTTTCGGCCCATGCCGTTTGCTATCTGATAAAACCGATGCGTCGCAGTGGCAACATGATCACGCGGGCGCTCATCTACCCGAAGTTTTGGTAGCGGGGGGGGCTGCATGAATTACGATCATGAGAGCGTTGTGATTTGGGGGGCCTCAGGGCACGCGAAGGTGGTCGCCGATGCGGTGAGGCTTGAGGGGAGGTTCCATCTCGTGGGGTTTCTCGACGATGTAGACCCGCAACCACGACAGTTCCTGGGACTTCCGGTTTTCGGTGGAGCAGAGGCACTCGGAAGGTTAAGGGAGGACGGGGTCACCCACATCGTCTTCGGATTCGGGAACTGCGACGCGAGGCTTAGGCTGAGCGAGGTGGCGAGGAGTGAGGGATTTTCTCTCGCCACAGTGATCCACCCGAGAGCCGTGGTCGCTTCGGACGTAACCATAGGTGAAGGGACCGTGGTATTTGCCGGTGCGGTGGTGAACCCCGGATCCACCATTGGCGCAAACGTCATCATAAACACCAGGGCGAGCGTGGATCACGACTGTGTCATAGCCGATGGCGCACATATCTGCCCCGGTACAACTCTTGGTGGTGGCGTGAGTGTCGGAATCGCAGCCTGGCTTGGTATCGGTTCCACGGTCAAGGATCATGTGGCCATCGGCGCCTCAGCGCTCGTAGGTGCCGGATCCGTCGTCGTCAGTGACATTCCCGACGCCGTTGTTGCTTATGGGGTTCCCGCCACGACCAGGCGGCAACGCGGCCTTTAGTTCGTCACTTCTTCTGGGGGGGGCGCCAATCCGCCCGTCAAGACCCGTGACCTCGAAGAATTCACGGGGGCGGATGAGGCGTAAAAGGAGAGACCTTAAAAGGATGCCGGTTTTTAGAAGGCTGAAAAGGATGTTCTTTAAAGCTGCAACGTTTCTGGCGGTAAAGGCCTCGCATGTAGTTGATGCAGTCATGTCCCGCATCTCACCGCAGGACGAAGAGCGAGTGAAGCTGCTGATACTGGACGATTTCTTCCCCGGTGTGCTGTCGGCATTCCGGGTTGCGGAGTATAACCACTACCTGGAGCAGATCCCCGGAACAGAGGTTCACTCCATACGGCCTTCCAATCTGCTATTCAAAAGCAAAGGATCCTTTCAGGACGCGCTCGAAGAGTATTCCCAACTTTACCCTGAACACGCACGGAAGGTGCGGAGGTTCAACCGAAATAGTATTCCTTCAGCAAATCTCGTCTATACGGTGTTCATAAACAACATCTACGCATTCATCGATGACATTGATAGGGGTGGGGTCCCCTTCGTTTTTACCCTTTACCCTGGCGGTGGTTTCTTTCTCAACGACAGCGGTACAGACCTGAAGCTGAGCCGGGTTTTCTCATCACCAAACTTCAGGAAAGTGTTCGTGACGCAGAAGATCACGCGACAGTACCTGCTGGACAAGGGGTACTGCCGGCCGGAGGATGTCATCCTCATCTACGGATGCGTGCTTCCCTCACAGCAACTGTCCAGGCTTCCCCTGGTGAGACGACGCTACCGGATCGACAAGCCTACGCTTGATATATGTTTCGTGGCGGCCAAATACACACCGCGAGGTGAGGACAAGGGGTACGACGTATTCATAGATGTGGCGAAGCGTCTCTGCGGGCGGTATCCAGACATCAACTTTCACGTGGTTGGTAACTTTGGCCCCTCAGACATCGATGTATGCGCCATCAGCGACCGTATTACTTTCTATGGTCTCAGGAACACGGACTTTTTCCCGGAATTCTACAGCAAGATGGATCTGGTCCTTTCTCCCAACGCACCTTTCGTCATCGCCCCGGGCGCCTTTGACGGCTTCCCTACTGGATCTTGCATGGAGGCGGGACTGTGCGGTGTCGCTGTCTTTTGTACCGATCCCCTGGACCAGAATGTCGCCTTTAAGAATGGAGAGGAGATCGTCATCATAAAACGAGATGCTGCCGAGATCGCGCGCATCGTTGAGCCCTATTACCATAGGCCGGAAATGCTGTACGAGTTGGGGCATAAGGGTAGGGAGGCGTTCTCCTCGACGTTAGCGCTTGATGTTCAAATGGCGGAAAGGATAAAGGTTCTCAGAGCGTTTTTGGATAAATAGCTCTCTGGATGAATAAAGTAAAAGTGAGTCAGTGGGACTGAAAGGACGGGAAATGAGCAGTAAGACTATCGCAGAGCTAGCCTTGTTTGGCGGAGCACCTGCCTTTGACGAAAAGTTACATGTCGGACGGCCAAATGTCGGGGAACGAGAGCGTCTGATGGGGCGCATCGAGGATATGTTGGACCGCGTCTGGCTCTCCAACAACGGCCCCATGGTTCAGGAGTTCGAGAGGAAACTGGCAGACATGCTGGGGGTAAAGCATGTCGTCGCCATGTGCAACGCGACGATTGCTCTGGAAATCGTAACGCGTGCGCTCGGCATGGAGGGGGAGGTCATTGTCCCCTCTTTCACCTTTGTAGCAACGGCCCACTCACTGCAATGGCAAGGGGTGACACCGGTTTTCTGCGATATAGATCCGGCGACTCACCTGCTCGATCCACTCTGCGTCGAGAAGATGATCACCCCACGCACCACCGGAATCATTGGCGTTCACCTCTGGGGGCGCCCGTGTGCGATCGAGGTGCTGACTGAGATGGCGGCGCGCAACAACCTGAAACTCGTCTTTGATGCCGCACACGCTTTCGCCTGTTCGCACAATGGGACCATGATCGGCAGTTTCGGCGACGCTGAGGTTTTCAGTTTCCACGCGACCAAGTTCTTTAACACGTTCGAGGGAGGGGCCATCGCCACCAACAACGACGAACTGGCCAGCAAGATCAGGCTGATGAAGAACTTCGGCTTTGCCGGTTATGACAATGTAATTTACGTCGGCACCAATGGGAAGATGACTGAGGTATGTGCCGCCATGGGACTGACAGGGCTTGAAAGCCTTGATAGTTTTATCGAAGTCAATCGCGCGAACTACCGCTCTTACCAGGAAGGGTTGGACGGTATCCCGGGACTGAAACTGGTGACCTACGACGACAGCGAGAAGGGCAATTACCAGTACATCGTCCTTGAGGTGGATGAACGCGAAGCGGGGATAAGCCGGGATTTGCTCGTGGACCTACTTCAGGCGGAAAACGTGATGGCGCGGCGGTACTTCTATCCTGGCTGCCATCAGATGGAACCCTACCGTTCCTATTTCCCACACGCACGGTTACTGCTACCGGAGACCGAGCGCCTGGTACGTAGGGTCATGTCCCTGCCGAACGGTACCTCAGTGGGGCGGGAGCAGATCGACACGATCTGCGGCCTCATCCGGTTCGCGGTTTCCCAGGGGAAGGAAATTGCAGCTAGGTGTCCGGCTGAAAACAAGGGGTAGCGGCGTGACGCAAGGTATTAACGGTGGGATGGGTGTGAAAGTCAGCATCCTGATGATCACCTACAATCACGAGAAGTACCTCGCTCAGGCGCTCGACAGTGTTCTGGAGCAGGAAGTCGCTTTCGATTACGAGATCGTGGTGGGCGAGGATAATTCATCGGATGGGACCGGCCGGATTCTGGCGGAGTACCAGAAAAGGTTCCCTGAAAAGATCCGGATCGTAACCTCCGCGTCGAACGTCGGCATGCACCGCAATTTCATCAGAACCTACCGCGCCTGCGTTGGGGAATACGTGGCCCTGCTGGAAGGGGACGATTACTGGACCTCGCCGCACAAGCTCAAGATGCAGGTCGATTTTCTCGACGGCCACCCCGACTACGTCACCTGCTTCCACGCCGTGGATATCTACAGCGAGATGGTTGATAGGGTGATCGATCGGGTCAGGGCTGCCGAGGGAGACAAAGCCTTCACGCTGGACGATATCGTTTCGGAAAACGTGGTTCCCACTTGTTCCGCCGTATTCCGAAACGGGATCATCGCGGAGTTTCCGGAATGGCTCTGCGGGCTGAAAATGCTGGATTGGCCGGTTCACATCCTCAACGCGCACGCCGGGCCGCTGATGTACCTGGACCAACCCATGGCGATGTATCGTGTCCATCCCAACGGGGTCTGGAACCAGAGCCACGAAGAGGCTCAATTGAAGGCTATTATTGGCGCTCTCGACCTGTTCATGGGGCACTTCAGCTCCAACTTGGGCGCGAAGCTACGCGCTGCGCGGGAGAAACGCCGGTTCCAGCTTCTTGAGTACTATGCCGGCCGCGGCAAGGTGGAACCGGCCCTTGTGCTTTTACATGAGCTTCAAGAGTCTGGTGATCCGCAGATAGCACCGCTGCTCCCGGGTATTGAAAAAAAACTGGCGCGGAGTCAGCTCTACCGCCTGGCGCACCGGTGGGAGCAGGCACGTTTCCTTATGAAAAAAATCCGTAAGCGTCTTCGCGGAGCGCTGTAAAGCATGGACAACCTGACTTCCATAACGCCGCTGCGCGGCCTAAAGTTCACCTTCGTCTTCGGCAACCTCGAACTTGGCGGTGCCGAGCGGCAGGGGCTGCATTTCGCTGACTACCTGCAAAAGGAGTGCGGTGCGAAGGTCCGGGTGGTTGGACTAGGTCCCGCTCCGGGACGGCTTTCCGAGCTTTGCGATGAGCGCGGCATCCCCTGGAGTGGCGTGGATTTCCACTGGGGGCTCAGGCGGCGCATCCCGTCCCTTTTGCGGGCGCTCCGTCTTCTAGCTCAGGACAAACCCGACGTTCTCGTCTCGTACACCCGCGTCCCTAACCTGGTCTGCGCCTTCGGGTGGCAGCGCATCGGCGCGAAACTCTGCGTCTGGAACCAGGCGGACGAGGGACTTTTGATGAACCGGCTGCCGCACTACCGCTTCGCGGTAAGCCGGGTGCACTGCTTCATCTCCAACTCGACCGGCGGCAAGGATTTCCTGGTCAGGAGCTATGGTCTGCCGCCGGAGGAGGTGCACGTCATCTACAACGGCATCTCTGCAGGTACGCCGAAGCTTTCACGGGAAAAGTGGCGCGCGCAATTGGGCGCTACTGCGGAAAGTCTGGTGGTGACGATGATCGCGAACCTGAGCCCATATAAAGACCACACCACCCTTATCCGGGCCTGGAAGGAGGTCGTCGACCGGGGGGAGTTCGCCACGCAGCCGCTTTTGGTGCTGGGGGGGCGCTTCGACGGTGAGGAAAAAGGGCTCGCACAGTTGGCCGAGTCGCTGGGGATCGTCGATCTCGTGCGCCTGCCGGGCAAGATAGACGACGTGCCGGGACTTCTGGCCGCCTCCGATCTCTTCGCCTACAGCTCCAGAAGCGAGGGTATACCGAACGCGGTGCTGGAGGCAATGGCGGCGGGAATCGCGGTGGCTGGAACCGACATCCCCGGCATCAAGGAAGCGGTGGGTCCCGAGGGTGCCCTTCACCTGGCAAGGGTGGGGGAGAGCGGAGAACTTGCGGAAAAGATCCTCGCACTCGCCAAGGACCGGGAACTGCGCGAAAGTCTCGGACGCTCCCTGAAGGCGCGCATCGAGGAGAAGTTCACCCTGGAGTCCATGTGCAGGGAGAGCGCGCAGCTCATCTGCCGCCACTTGGAGCAGTCAACCAAGCCATGAACGCGACCGAAAAGGACCTGCTTTTTACCAGGCTGAACACTACCTTCGTGGTGCGGGTACTAGTCGTCCTGGGCAAGGCGCTGGGAAGGCTGCTCCCTTTGCGCAACCGCTCGGCCCTCTTTTTCTTTTTCCCGTTCTACCACGTGGGGGGGGCGGAGAAGGTGCACGCGGGAATAGTGGGGTGTTTTGCCGAGGAGAAACCGTGGGTCTTCTTCACCAAGAAATCCGCCAACGACGGTTTCCTCCCAGCCTTCGGCACCGGAGCGCGGCTCTTCGACGTCTGGTTTCTGCTCAAATATGGCTATCCCTTCAGTGTTGGGGTAATGGCCGGCTTCATCGGGCGCCACCGGGATGCGGTCGTCTTTGGAAGCAACAGCCTGTTCTTTTCTCTTCTGCTGGAACACCTGGACCGATCGGTGCGTGCCGTTGATCTCGTGCATGCCTTCGGTGGCGGCTCCGAGATCTTCACACTGCCGCAGTCAGGGCGGCTGCAGGCGCGGGTCGCCATCAACCGCAAGACGGTCGAGGATTTGAGGGAGCAGTACGCTCGCCACGGTCTCCCGGAAGAGTGGAACGACCGGGTGGTGTTGATCGAGAACTGCGTCGAGGTACCGCCGGAGTACCCCATGAAGGAGTGCCGTTCTAAATTAAAAGCGCTCTACGTCGGTCGGGGCTCGGAGGAAAAGCGGGTGCACCTGGTGGGGCGCGTAGCGACGCGCTGTCTTCAAGCCGGGATCGCCGTCGAGGTCACCGTGGTGGGAGACGCACTGCAGGCGGTCGGCGAGGCGGAGCGCGCCTGTTGCACCTTTCTCGGCGAAATATCGGACCCGCGCGAGTTGACGCGCCTCTACGACGAGGCCGACGTGTTGCTGCTCACCTCGAGCCGGGAGGGTTTCCCCATGGTGATCATGGAGGGGATGGCGCACGGCGTGGTGCCGGTTTCTACGCCAGTAGGTGGAATTCCGGTCCACGTTACATCAGGGGAGAACGGGTGGCTCGTTGATGAGGGGCTGGGAGAAGACGAGATCGTTGCTCAGATGTGCCGCATCTTGGCGCGCATGTCGGACGAGCGCGATCTCTTAAGCCGTATGTCGCATGCCGCCTACGACTACGCCAGGACGAACTTCCACGGTGAGAGGTTTTGCGCCTCGTACCGGACTTTGTTGCTGGAGAACCGATAGAGCATGCAACGGACCAGCGAGAAAAAACTGTCCATCCTTATCCCGGTGTACAACTGGGACCTCTCCCTGCTGCTTAACCGAATTCTCGGGGAGATTGACGAGTGTCGCCTTGGAGATGCGGTGGAGGTCATTGTTCTGGACGATTGCTCCAGCGACGAGGATCTATGCGCCAAAAATGGGAGTCTCGTTTCGGGTTCCGGTAGGGATTACCTGCGTTACGGCAAGCTGGAGCGAAACGCAGGGCGCTCCGCCGTTCGAAACCTTCTGGCGGCGAAGGCGTCCGCTAGGTACCTGCTGTTTCTGGACTGCGACGTCTTGCCCGACGAAGACAGCTTCATCCGCAGCTACCTTGCACACGCGGAAGTGGGAGAGTTTGATGTCGTATGCGGCGGGATCAGCTACCGGACCCGCGTGCTCAACGGTACGGAATACGACTACCACGCGTACCTCGGCAATAAAAAGGAAGTGAAGCCCGCGGCGCAGAGAAATCTCGCCCCCTGGCGCCACATCCTCACCTCCAACATCATGGTTCGTAAGAGCGTCTTCGTGGGAACCCCCTTCGACGAGTGCTTCACGGGGTACGGCTACGAAGACATCGAGTGGGGTGTGCGTCTGGCCCGCAGCTACCGGATTCTGCACATCGACAACACCGCATCTCATCTGGGACTCGTGACCAAGGAGAGGGCCTATGCGAAGATGCGCGACTCGGTGGTGAACTACCTGCTCCTTAGACAGATCTGTCCGGAGGCGTTCGAGGCTTCCACGGTGGCAAAGCTGGTGCGGCTTTTTCGGTGTGCCGCCCCGTCGATTTTGCAGGCCCTGGACCGCACCTTGGGGCGATGCTTTTTGTCTTATCGGTTTAATGACCGTCTGGCCTTCGTCCTGTTCCAGTGCAACTTCGCGGTGCTGCTGGCGCTCGCCTGCAAGCCCGGCAAAAGGGAGGGAGACGCGTGAAGATCGTGTTTCTGGCGCCGTTCGGCATCCGGCCGAAAGGGACTCTGATCGCCCGGATGCTCCCGCTTGCCGAGGCCATGCAGAAGCTGGGGCACGAGGTGGTCATCGTGGCACCTCCCTACACAAATCCCGAGGATTCGGGGAGGACGGAAGTGGTGCGGGGGGTGCGCCTGATGAACGTGCTGCTAGGCCCGAGGCACAAGGTTCTCGCGGTTCCCTTCCTCGCCTGGCGCATGTTGCGGGCAGCGCTCTCGGAGCGGCCGGACCTTGTGCACCTTTTTAAACCGAAGGGTTATGGCGGTGTCGCCGCGATGTTTATGCTTTACCTGCAGCGCCTTGGGCTTCGGCTTCCCCCTTTGCTCTTAGACACCGACGACTGGGAAGGTGATGGCGGTATGAACGAACTGCACGCCTACTCCGGCCAGGAAAAGCGCTTCTACCGGTTTCAGGAGCGGTGGTTGCTCCAAAATGCCCTCGGCGTCACGATGGCAAGCCGCGGGTTGGAGCAGCTGGTTGCCGAGACCGGGCTTCCCGCGGAACGGATGCTTTATCTGCCGAATTGCGTGGCCGACTCCAAAGCCAGTGACGTCGAAGCGGTGCGGAGTGGACTGGGGATCCCGGCTGCTGCACCGGTGGTACTTCTGTACACCCGCTTCTTCGAATTCAGTCAGGAAAAGTTGCACTATCTGTTCGCCGAGTTGTTCCGGCGAGTCCCTGATGTCCGCTTCCTGGTGGTAGGCAAAGGGCGGAACGGGGAAGAGGAACTGCTGCGCGAGGTGGCGCGTGAGTCCGGCTTCGATCGGGCACTGGTTCTGGCGGGATGGGTGGCGCCGGCAGCTATTCCTGGGCTTCTCGCCGCGGGGGACGTCGCCCTCTACCCCTTCGCCGACACGCTGGTAAACCGGACCAAGTGCCCAGCAAAGCTCACCGAGATCCTCCTGGCCGGTACGCCTGTGGTGGGTGACCGAGTGGGGCAACTGGCTGAGTATATAGACGATGGACGCTCCGGCATCCTGTGCGAACCGGACGACTGGCAGCAGATGGCGGACCGGACCGTGGCCCTTTTGCAGGAACCTGAAAGACTGCGCCCGCTTGGCGAGGCCGGGCGCGCCTACCTGCTGGAGCACTTCAACTGGGGCGATGCCGCCCGGAGGCTGGACGCCTTTTACCACGACGTCTGCGGCCCCCAAAAAAGTGGCTAGAGCGATGAGGCCCATGTTTCCTTACCGGCTTCAGCTTCTCGTTGCAGGAATTTCGAAATATGTGGATAATGCAACGCTGGCTGGGTTACACCGTATTTTACTAAGAGCGGGCCCTCACCCCTTCCCAAGGAGTTTTTTGCCGCATGACCGACCGTAAGAAAGACCTGCTGATACTGTCCGCGCTGTTGGCAGTCCTCCTTATATGCTTCTCGAAGATCCTCTTCACCGCACAGATCATACGCGCCCCGGACATCATCAATGAATTCTACTGGGGGGTGAAGGATTTCGGGATGAGACCTTTCTCGTCCGTCTTCAAGGTCGATTTCTCCAGCGCCGGATGGAACCTCTTCATCAACTCCGGGCACACTAATGAGGGGGGGATGGTCTCGGAGCAGCTCCTCTTCCTGCGCAACCTTATTTTCTGGATCTTCCCGGCGCCCGCCAATATCGCCTGGTATATCGTGATCCAGCTCTTCATCGGCGCCGCCGGTGCCTATTGTCTTTGCCGCCTGCTCAATGTAGGAAGATGGGGAGCATTTCTGGCCGGTCTCGTCTTCGCACTGGCGCCAGAAAACGCTTCGCTCATCAACGCCGGGCACGTCATGAAAATCGCCACCATCTCCTTCGCGCCCTGGGCATTCTATTTTCTAGAGAAGTCGTTCCAGACCAGGCGGCTCATCTTTTTTCTTTCCACCGCCGTAGTGCTGGCCCTCCAGTTTTTCCATACCCACTGGCAGATCGCCTACTACACCTGTCTCGCCGTCGGTGTTTACGGCGTTGCCAGGTCCATCGGCATCGTTATGGCCGAACGTAGTGACAAGAAGGTTTTCGCGCGGCTGCTGGGCCTTAACCTGGTCCTTCTGGTGTTTTTCCTCACTACCGTCGCCATCTCGCTCGTTCCGCTCGCCAACTGGTCCAAGGAGACCAACCGTGGCGTCAACAGCGGAGCGAACGTTACCGCTTCGGCGGGGCAGACCGAGGCGAAGGGGGGGCTCGCGCGCGAGGAGGCGATGTCCTGGTCCATGCCGCCAGAGGAGGCTGCCGCCTTCATCATCCCCGGCTTCTTCGGATTTTCGCGCCAGGAGGCGGGGCCGAACCCTGCCAACATCGATTCCTACTACTGGGGGAGGATGAACTTCACCCAGACTCTGAGCTACATGGGGCTTCTCCCCTGGCTGTTGCTCCCCCTGCCGCTCATCTTCCGGCGTGACCGCTACACCTGGCTCGCGCTCTCGGCGGTCGTCGTTGGCATCCTGTTTTCCATGGGGAAATACACCCCCTTCTACAACCTGCTCTTCGACTACTTCCCGGGGATCAACCGTTTCCGGGTGCCCAAGATGATCATGTTCATCCCGGTGCTGGGGCTTGGTGTCCTCTCAGCCTTCGGGCTCGACCTGTTGCTCGACCCCGCGGTCCGTTCCCGGCGGGAATTCAAACACTACGTCGCCGGGGTAATCCTGCTTCCCGTGCTTTTGATGGTGCTCGCGGTGGTGGAGTTTGCCACCGGTAACTTCTGGGTGAACCACTTTGTCGACATCCTGGCGCGCCCCACCCGTTACGAAGCGCAGAGCCAGCAGCTCGTGCTGCAGCGCTGGCACAACATCATTACCGAGACCTGGATCGCCGCGGGGCTTTCGACCCTCTTCGCCGTTGTCTTCTTCCTCTACCATCGCAGCAAGCTGGCCGCCAAGGCGCTTCCCTTCGTGCTGATCGGGCTCTTTCTGCTGGATACCGGGCGGGTGAACGCGAAGTTTTTGTTCCTGGTGGACGAGCCGCACCGGGAGGCGACCGCCAAGGCGCCGGAGATCGCTTACGTGAAGGGAGCGGGGATGGAGTACCGTACCCTGCCGCTTGGCGGCGATCCCATGCCGTATGCCGCTTCGGGCGTTCCGGTGATGTTCACCTCTAACGCGGTGCAGCAGCGTCGCTGGCAGGAGTATCTCGACAACTTCAACCTCCTCTCCGGGATGCCCGACATCCTCAACGTGAAGTATCTCGTGCTGACCAAAGATCAGCTCGAGCAGGACAAGGCGGGGCTCTCTGCGAAGTACCGCCCCGTATATACAACCCCCGCCGGGCTGGTTGTCCTTGAGAATCCGACCGTGCTCCCGAAGGCGTGGCTTGCGCCGGTGGCACTGCAGGTCGAAAAGCCGGAAGAGATGCTGGCCGCGCTGCAGAGCCCGCAGTTCAACCCACGCACCATGGCACTCGTGGAGACGCCCGCTCCCATCCCGGTCGCCAGGGATCCGAAATGGAACGCTCCCGCCGATGCGGCCGGGCAGGCGCGCGTCACCAGGTACGAGGCCGAGCGGATCGACGTCGACGCGGCGGTGAAGCTGAATTCGATGCTGGTCTTGGGGGAGAAGTACTACAGGGGGTGGAAGGCGACCGTCGACGGCAAGGCGGCCGAGATCTACCCGGTAGACCATGTCCTGCGCGGCATCTACCTCACTCCCGGTTCGCACAAGGTGGAGTTCGTCTTCGATCCGACGCCGTTCAAGGTTGGCAAGTACCTGACCCTGGTCTCCTTCGCGATCTTCGCGCTCTTCCTAGGCCGCGAGGTCTGGTTGAGAAAAACGGAAGGCGAGGCTAAAAGCGGAAAGGCTTAACGCAAAGACGCCAAGGCGCGGAGACGCAAAGAAAGCAGGAGGGGTAAAACCTCGTAGAACCATTCTTTTGGTTTCAGCTTTGCGCCTTTGCGGCACTGCGACTTTGCGTTGAAGCATTTGATTCGGAAAGGCCCAACGCAAAGACGCCAAGGCGCGGAGACGCAAAGATAAAAAAATGAAGTGAAGTCTTTTCCGGCTATGCTCTTCTTGCCTTATCGATTTCAGGCTTGGAGGTGCGGGATGACGGAAAATGAACTAAGCACGCATATCGTCGATTGCGCCGTCGAAGTTCATAGAAATCTCGGCGGCCCTGGTCTTTTAGAAAGTGTGTACGAGGAGTCTCTCGCCTGGGAGTTGAACCAGCGCGGCTTTGCGGTGGGAAGGCAGATGGCTGTACCGGTCACCTATAAGGGGCATCAACTGTCAGTCCCGCTGCGGCTGGATCTCTTAGTAGGGAACATGGTTGTAGTTGAAGTGAAGGCCGTGACTCAATACAACCAAATCTTTGAGTCGCAGGCGCTAACCTATCTGCGCATGCTTAATTTGAAACTGGCGCTGGTAATAAATTTTGGTGAAAAGCTCGTCAAAAACGGAATTCACAGAGTTGTGAATGGTTTATGACAAAAAGCAAAAAGGCTTAACGCAAAGACGCCAAGGCGCGGAGGCGCAAAGAAGACAGGAGAAAAGCAAGGGTAGAACCGCTCTCCACGGTTTTAACTTTGCGTCTTTGCGGCTTTGCGTCTTTGCGTTGAGTCTTTTGGGATTTTGAATGTTGAACCTCGACTCTGAGATGGAAACCCTGGACGAGCTGTCCGGGTATGACTTGCGCATCATACAGCCGCGACACGGCTACCGCTTCTCGGTGGATCCGCTACTTTTGGCTGACTTCGCCGGGGTGCGCCAGGGGGAACGCTGCGCGGACCTGGGGACCGGTTGCGGTGTGATCGCGCTGCTTTTGGCACGCATGGCGGAAGGCGCATCGGTTACCGCGGTGGAGTTCCAGCAGGTGATGGCGGGGATCGCGCAGCGTAACGTGCGCCTGAACGGGCTCGCCGGGCGCGTCGATGTCGTCGAGGAGGACATCGTCTCTCTGAAGGCGCAGTTCCCGGTGGACAGGTTCGACCTGGTGGTCTCGAACCCTCCCTACCGCCGCCCCGGAACAGGGAAGGTGAGCCCCAGAAGGGGACGCGACGAGGCGCGCCACGAGACGAGCGCGACGCTTTCCGATTTTCTGGCCGCGGCCAAATACCTGGTGAAGCCTTCGGGAAGGATCTGCCTCATCTACCACACCTGCCGCCTGGCGGAGCTGATGGCGCAGGCGGCGGTGCAGAAACTCGCGCCTTTGCGGCTGCGCATGGTGCACGGCAACACGCGGATGGACGCCCGCATGTTCATGATCGAACTGGCAAAGGGAAGGACGGGCGAGCTGAAGGTGGAGCCGCCGCTCTTCGTGCGCGGCGAGGAAGGTGGGTACTCCGAGGAAAAACTCAAAATCTACAGGCGCCAACGCGAAGACTCGGAGCCGCAAAGCCGCGAAGACTAAAGCGGGTAAAAAACTTAAGCCTTCTTCGCGTCTCTGCGCCTTTGCGGCTTTGCGTTAGTTGCTTTTAGATTTTGATGTTGCTGCGGTTGGTTTTACTTCTGGTGTTCCCGGTCCCTGCTGATGAGCCTTTCGAACACGGCACGCAGTTCCGGATCGTCGACGGCCTGAGCCTGTTCCTTGATCCAAACCTGCTCCTCCTCGGTCAGTTTGCGCCGCGGCACGGCTTGCTGGCTTTTCGGGGCGGTGGACCTGACCTTGCCGCTCTTCAGGTACAGTTCCTTGATCAGTTCTTCGTCCAGAGCCTCGTTAACCTTGACGATGAGGTCTTTCTTCAGGTAGGTGAGTTGCTGCAGCCAGGGACCGCTGTCGACGTGAAGGGTGAGGGTGCCTTCGCGGAAGGCGACGGGCTGGGCGTGGGAGGCGATCTTGCTGCCGACCGCTTCGTCCCAGACTTCCCAGATGCGTCCCTCCTTGAGGCGCATCTCGGCAGGGGTGCCCCGAAGGATGCTCCCCAAAAGGTCGGTGACGGATGCCGGACGGCGCATCCTGGGGCGTCTAGTCTTCATTGACGGGATGTCTCTTCCGATAGGTCCTGCCGCCGATAACCTGGCCGAGCACGGCGCTGGAGATGCTGAAGGGGATGAAGCCCCAGCCTAACCCGGACTTGATCCTGAAGTAGATGATGGCGGGGATGGAGATGTGGACGTAGAAGTACCAGGCGAAGGAAAACTTCGGGTACGATTGCCTCTGGTAACCCAACGGGATGTTCACTAAGGTGGCCAGCACCATCAGGGTGGCGGCTTTAAGCACTGTTTCCATGTTGACCTCTTGGGTCGGTAATACTATGGGTTTGACCTCTCTTTGTCAATGTGCTTCTATTGCACTTGTTTTGACTTGAAAAAGGAGTGCTTGTGATAAAAGACGGAGACTTCATAGCCATCTTCAACTCCATCCACCGCGTCATGGAGGCGGAGCGTCTGCTCAAGGATCAGGGACTGAAGATCTTGCTCATTCCGGCACCGCGCTCCCTCGCCGCGGACTGTGGGCTCGCCATCCGCTACGCGGAGGACGTGAGGCCCCAGGTGGAAGCGGTGCTCTCCGAGGCCGGCCTTTTACCGCGTGACCTTTACAGAAAAAACGGAGACAACTTCGAAAAGTTAGGAGAAGAGATATGAGCAAGCTTGACGTCAGGGGGATGGCGTGTCCGCTTCCGGTGGTGCAGGTGAAGAGGGCACTTGAGGCGGCCCAGGGGGAGGAACTCCACGTTCTTCTCGACGATGGCGCGCCGCGCGAGAACGTGAAGCGCTTTGCACAGGGGCGCGGCTACCAGGTGCTGGAGGAAAAGCTAGAGGACGGCTTTGCCTTCACCATCACCGGTGTGGGTGTGGCAACCGCGCCGCGCGAAGCGGCTCCCGCTGCGGCGGCCGGCCCGACCGTTATGCTGATCGGCACGGATCGGATGGGCGACGGCGCCGAAGAGTTAGGGCGCCTTTTGATGAAGAACTTCATCATCACCCTCCTCGATCTGAACGACCTGCCGGACCGCATCTTCTTCGTCAACTCAGGAGTCCTTCTCGCCGCTGAAGGGTCCGAGGTCATCGAGGCGCTCGAGGAGTTAGGCAACCGCGGCGTCGAAGTCCTCTCCTGTGGCATCTGTCTCGACTTCTATAAGAAGAAGGAGCACCTCGCCGCCGGCGGTGTCACCAACATGTTCACCATCGCGGAAAGCATGCTGAAAGCGCGCTCGGTGGTGCGGCTGTAACTGACGTTGTGACCGATAATTTCGCTTGACAATTTGCGGTTCTATCCACTAAAGTGACTCTCTTGCCGCGGGATACCTGTGCGCTTTTGCCGGGACATGCGGTTTTTTGAGAAAAATTAACTCGTCATTTCGATGGCTTATGGGTTCATAGATGTTCGCGACTCTTTCCGATAAACTCGACCTGGTCTTCAAGAAGCTCCGCGGTCAGGGTGTGATGACCGAAGACAACGTTAAGGACGCGCTACGTGAGGTGCGTCTTGCACTGCTCGAGGCCGACGTTAATTTCAAGGTCGTCAAGGATTTTGTCGAAAAGGTTCGCATGCGCGCCGTCGGTACCGAGGTGCTGCAAAGCCTCGCCCCCGGGCAGCAGGTAATCAAGATCGTCCATGACGAGCTCGTGCTTCTCATGGGTGGCAGCGAGGACAACTCGCTCGACCTCGCCGCGAAGCCGCCGGTCGCCATCATGCTGGTCGGTCTGCAGGGCGCGGGTAAAACGACTTCTTGCGGTAAGCTCGCCAAGTACCTCAAGGGGCAGCGGAAGAAGCCTCTGCTTGTCCCGGCCGACGTTTACCGCCCGGCCGCGATCGAGCAGTTGAAGGTGCTTGGCCGCCAGCTCGATATCGAGGTCTTCAACTCGCTGGCGACCCAGAAGCCGCTTGATATCTGCCGCGAGGCGCACCGCTACGCGACACTTAACGGCTTCGACGTCATCATCTACGATACCGCCGGTCGCCATCAGATCGACGACTACCTGATGGATGAGCTGGAAGGGATCCGCGACGAGCTCGCCCCGCGCGAGATACTGTTCGTGGCCGACGCCATGACCGGCCAGGAAGCGGTCAACGTGGCCCAGGGCTTCAACGACCGGCTCGGCATCACCGGCGTCATCCTTACCAAGCTGGACGGCGACGCCAAGGGTGGTGCGGCTCTTTCCATCAAGGCGGTCACCGGAAAGCCGGTCAAGTTCGTGGGCCTTGGCGAGAAGCTGGACGCGCTGGACGTGTTCCACGCCGACCGTCTCGTCTCCCGCATCCTCGGCATGGGCGACGTGCTCACCCTGATCGAGAAGGCGCAGTCGACCTTCGACGAGAAGGAAGCGGCCCGCCTGCAGCAGAAGATGAAGAAGAGCGGCGGTCAGTTCGATCTCGAGGATTTCCGCAGCCAGCTGCAGCAGATCAAGAAGATGGGCTCGCTCGAATCGATCATGAACCTGATCCCCGGCATGGGTAAGGCGATGAAGCAGATGCAGGGCGCCCAGCCTTCCGAGAAGGAGCTGAAGAGGATCGAGGCGATCATCGACTCCATGACTGCCAAGGAGCGCGCCAACCACACTATCATCAACGGCAGCCGCCGTTTGAGGATAGCCAAGGGGAGCGGCACCAGCATCCAGGAAGTCAACCAGCTCCTCAAGCGTTTCACGGAAGCTCAGAAGGTCGTCAAGCAGTTGCAGAAGATGGGTCCGAAGGGACTTATGAAAGGGATGAAAGGCATGGGCAAAGGGATGCTCCCCTTTTAACTCATCGCCTTTGACTATTGCACCAACTATAGATACAGTTACCAGACTCACAAAAACAATACGCAATGGCGGATCTCAAGGGTCCGAGAATACCAGGAGGAAGAAATGGCAATAAAGATCAGACTTGCACGTGCGGGCGCTAAGAAGAAACCCTTTTACCAGGTAGTAGTTGCTGACTGCCGCAGCCGCAGGGACGGGCGCTTCATCGAGAACGTCGGTACCTACGACCCGAACAAAAAACCGGCGGTTTACAACCTGGAAGAAGGGAAGACCCTTGAGTGGCTCGGCAAGGGCGCTCAGCCGACCGACACCGTCAAGCAGATCCTGAAGAAGACCGGCATCTGGGAGAAGTTCGTCGCCCCTGCCGCTTAATATCTCTTAGTACCGGCCAGCCGGATATCCCACACTACAGAGGATAGCGACATGAAAGAGCTTGTTGAGACCATCGCCAGGGCACTTGTAGACGATCCGACCCAGGTGAAAGCCACCGAGGAGTTGGAAGAAGAGACCAACGTAATCAAGCTGACCGTCGCAAAAGAGGACATGGGGCGTATCATCGGCAAGGAAGGTCGCACGGCAAAAGCGATCCGCACTTTGCTCAACGCTGTCTCAACAAAGGATAACAAGAAAGCCATCCTTAAAATCGTAGAGTGATAGATGTCCGGTAGTAACAAAGTATTGATCGGCAAGATCCAGGGACCACACGGGATCAGGGGACAGTTGCGGGTGATCCCTTTCGCGGGGGATGCCTCGAGCATCTCGCAGTTGAAGAGCGTTTTTCTCAAGTCTCCGAAAGGGGCCATGGAAGAGTTCTCCGTGGTCTCCGCCAAGAACAACGGCAAACGGATCATCCTGACCCTGAAGCCGTTTGACAACATCAACCAGGTGCTGCACCTGGTCGGCAGCGAGATATATGCCGACCGGGTGGCGCTCCCGGAACTCCCCGACGACGAGTTCTACTGGTCCGACCTCCTGGGGCTCCAGGTTTTTACGTCGGATGGGGAAGAGCTGGGAGAGCTGGTCGACATCATCGAAACCGGCAGTAACGACGTCTACGTGGTAAAACACAACGGGCGCGAGGTGCTTATCCCCGCACTCGATGACGTTGTATTGTCTGTTGACCTGAAGGCAGGACGGATGACGGTCTCTCTTCTCGAGGGGCTGCTCGATCTATGAAGTTCGACATCCTGACCCTGTTCCCGGCGATGTTCGAGGGGCCGATGACCGAGAGCATCCTGAAGCGCGCGAGCGACAAGGGATTGATCGAGGTTGGGCTGCACAACATCCGCGACTGGGCCTTCGACAAGCACGCCACCGCAGACGACTCTCCATACGGAGGGGGCGCCGGCATGGTGATGAAGGTCGAGCCGATCGCGGGTGCCATAGAGGCGGTCAAGAAGGTGCGTCCGGCTTCCAGGGTGATCCTCACCACGCCGGGTGGTCGTCCCTTCACGCATCAGGTGGCTGAGGAGCTCTCCCGCGAGGAGGGGCTCGTCATCATCTGCGGCCGTTACGAAGGGGTCGACGAAAGGGTGCGTACCCTCTTCGTCGATGACGAGATCTCGCTCGGAGACTTCGTCCTCACCGGCGGGGAGCTCGCGGCCATGGTCGTCGTTGACGCCGTATCCCGGCTCGTGCCGGGTGTGCTGGGAAGCGAAGAGTCCGCCCAGTACGATTCGTTTGCAGACGGGCTTTTGGAGTACCCGCAGTACACGAGGCCTCCCGAATTCAGGGGTGAGAAGGTTCCCGACATCCTCCTTTCCGGCAACCATGCCGAGATCGCCAAGTGGCGCAGGAAGGAGCAGATCCGGAGAACGCTCGCCTCACGTCCCGAGCTCCTCGAAGGTATCGAGTGGAGCAAGCAGGACAAGAAACTTCTGAAAGAGCTGGGTCTCGACGCGGACCTGAAAGCCAAGACCGCGAGGCTTGTCCACCGTAGCATTGGCGAAGGCGGAACGGCATGACCTCGGCAGCTAATTTCAGCATGGCGCTGATCCACTTCCCGGTGTACGACAAGCACAAGGACGTGGTGGCGACCTCGGTTACCAACCTGGACATCCACGACATGTCGCGCATGACCCGGACCTTCGGTCTGGCACGCTACTACATCGTGACCCCGGTTGAGGAACAGATAAAGCTCGTTGAGAAGGTGCGTGAGCACTGGCTCTCCGGTTGGGGCTCGACCTACAACCCGAAGCGGAAGATGGCGCTGGAGACGCTGCAGTGCGAAGAGTCGCTCGAGTCGACCATCGCCGATATCGAGAGCCGCACCGGACGCAGACCCAAGGTGGTCGTGACCGGCGCCTCCGGCAGGCCCAACAGCGTGAGCTTTGCCGAACTGAAGGATCTCATCGACGCGGACCCCGAGCAGCCCTACCTGCTGCTTCTGGGCACCGGCTGGGGAATGATCGAGCAGTTGTTCAACAAGGGTGATCTGGTGCTGGAGCCGATCAGGGGGACAGGTGATTACAACCACCTCTCGGTGCGCTCCGCGGCGTCGATCATGCTGGATAGGCTTTTCGGGCGCTAGGCGCCGCACGGATAGGTAGCAGTCGAGTGAAGCAGGTCAACTGTCAGTATTAAGTCTTATGCTAGAGGTTCCAGATAAGGGAGGAAGTACCAAATGAACAAGATTGACATGATTGAAATGGCACAGATGAAGAAGAACATCCCGGTTTTCGTCCCCGGCGACACCATCAAGGTGCAGGTGAAGATCGTCGAGGGTGACAAGAGCCGTATCCAGGCTTTCCAGGGCGTGTGCCTCGGCCGTCAGAACGGCGGCATTCGTGAGTCCTTCACCGTGAGGAAGATCTCCAACGGCGTCGGCGTGGAGAGGGTGTTCCCGCTGCACTCCCCGTCCATCGAGGCGATCGAGGTTGTGACCCGCGGCCAGGTCCGTCGCGCGAAGCTCTACTACCTGCGCAAGCTGCGCGGTAAGGCTTCCAGGATCAAGGAAAGGAAGTACGTCGCAGGCCAGTAACAGGCTCGCAGTTAAAAGCCCCGGTCCAGCGACCGGGGCTTTTTTTGTTGTTTGCGTGACTGCGGGGGCGTCCACATTCACTTCCCCTCTGGGCAGGTTTAACTAAGGCAAATCCCCCCTGTCCCCCCTTCGCAAAGGGGGGGACGCTGGGGTTTATGCCGTGCTTCGTGGACAGATGTACTCTACGTTCCCCGGAACGTTAGGGCTCATGCCCCTTTCATCCTTTTAACGGATTGCCATGACCGGTCTTTTCGCCGATAGCCCGAATAGCCCAATCGATATGCTGGCCCTCGAGGCACAGGCGCTGCGGCGCGGCTATGCGCGCATCGCGGGGGTTGACGAGGCGGGGCGCGGTCCGCTTGCAGGGCCGGTGGTGGCTGCTGCCGTGATTCTCCCGACGGGTGTACTCCTCCCGGGGGTTAACGATTCGAAGCAACTCTCCGAGGAGAAGAGGGAAGAGCTCTTCGATGTCATCCACCGCGAGGCGATCTCCGTCGGTGTAGGTATCGGCGATCACGCCCTCGTCGACAGCATCAATATCCTCCAGGCCACCCTGCGCGCCATGAGCGACGCGGTTCGCTCCCTGAGTGTCACGCCCGACTTCATTCTCATCGACGGCATATCCAGCATCCCGATGAACATCCCCCAGCGCACCGTGAAAAAAGGTGACTCCTTGAGCCTCTCCATCGCCGCCGCCTCGATCATAGCGAAGGTGACCCGCGACCGGATGATGGTCGAGTTCGACGCGCGCTATCCCGGATACGGCTTTGCCAGCCACAAGGGTTACGGTGCAGCCTCGCATCTCGCAGCCATCGCCGAGTTGGGCCCTTGCCCTATCCACCGCAAGAGCTTCAGCGGAGTCAAGGAACACTGCCCCTCCGAGCCGGGCTCCGCTTCCACCGGAACTCAATCCGGCCTCTTTTCTTTCTAGTATTTTCCAGCTACGCTACACGCCCACAGAACTTGCTGCTACACTGTTGTCTTGTTTGCGTGATGCGCTGTCTCAACAGGGGCGACTATGCCAGTCAAAAGCGGTAACAGTGCACTCGGCGGAGTGGGCGAATCGATCGCGGTGACCTACCTCAAGGGGCAGGGGTTCAAGATCGTCGAGTGTAACTTTCGCGCTTCCTGCGGGGAGATAGACATTGTTGCGCGTGACGGGCGTACCATCGTGTTTGTCGAGGTGAAATGCAGGAACAATTACAACTACGGACCGCCGCAGCTGGCGGTTACGCCTTTCAAGCAGCGACAGATATCAAAGGCGGCACTGGTCTGGTTGTCGCGCAAGAAGCTCTACGATGCCGATGCCCGTTTCGACGTAGTAGCCATCATGCTCCATGACCATGACGTGCCGGAGATAGAGCACATCAGAAACGCCTTCGATCTGGCTTACTAGTATAGTAGCGCTGGCGAGGAAGGAATAATTGCTTCGCAAATGTAAGGGCGAACAATCAATCGCCCTGTTGTCCCAATGGAACCACAAGGAGGATAGACATGCAGGTCGTAGCAGCAATTTACCGTCTGGCAATCGCTCTCTGGCTCGGAGGCGCCGCACTCTTCACCTTCGTGCTCACACCCATCCTGTTCCGTTCCGAAAGCCGCGACGTCGCCGGGCGCATCGTCGGCCTCTTCTTCCCCGGGTATTTCCGCTGGGGCATCGCCTGCGGTGTGATTGCCATTGTCTGCCGCCTCGTCATGGGTGGGAAGTGGACCGCTCCCGCAGCCGTCATCATCGCCCTCATGTTAACCCTCTCCTCGTTCCAGGCCTTCTACATCGAGCCGAAGGCGGCCGAGATCAAGAAGCAGATCGTTTCTTTCGAGACCACCCCGAAGGATGACCCGATGCGCAGGCAGTTTTCCAAGCTGCACGGAGTCTCCGCGGTCTGCAATCTCTCTGTCATAGCTGGCGGTGTGGTGCTGATTATCCTTTTATAGTGAATTTTCCTCCCCCGGCTGGTATGGTACCTGGCGTGGAGGCGTTGACCTCCGATGTGGCGGGACTACTATACACAGCTTTCACTAGGAGGAAGGGCCGGTGATTCGACGGCGCCCGCTGAACCTGCAACACCCGCTGCTTTTGCTGTTCATCCTGCTGTATCTTCCGAATTTTATCTGGGCTCTAGTCAGCCTCGGTTCCGGGAACGGGGGAGGCGTCGCCGACGCGGCGCTTTCCTCGCTCGTGGTAACCATGCCGGTCTTCGCCGCGGTCGGTATCTTGTTCTGGCTCCTGCCCCGGCGCATTGCGCTCGGTACCGCGCTTGTAGCCGCGCTCCCTCTATCGCTCCTGGCCACCATTGGGATAGGTCACTACCTGATCTATGGGCACGGCATCACCCCGTCCACTTTTTACATCACGCTGAGTTCTAGTTTCTCCGAAGCGGCAAACTACGCCCAGATGTACCTTGGGTGGCGGCTGCTTCTTGCTGCCGCCATCTTCTGGGCCGTGCAAGGGGGGCTTGCCTGCGGCCTAGTCCGTCTTCTGCCGGCAGGTCGTGCAGTTGGAGCAAAAGGGGCGGCCTGTTTTGCCGTCACCGGTCTTGTCGCGGTACAGTTCTATCCGGTGGTGCCGCAACGGCACAAGATGCTTGACGAAAGCCTCGCCGCATACAAGCTTTACGCCTTCGATGAGGCCAAGTTGCATGTTATGCGCGCTCGCAACAGGGTGGCTCCTGGGACGATCAAGGCGACCAGGGAAATGAGGTATGATGGACCGGAAACCTACGTCCTGGTGATCGGCGAGTCTGCGGCACGCTCACACATGGGGCTCTACGGATATTTTAGGGACACTACCCCGCGTCTTTCCGCGATGAGGGACCAACTCGTCCTCTATACCGACGTTGCCGCATCCGACTTCTGTACCTATCTCTCGCTGCGCAAGATGCTCACCTTCGCCAACCACGAGGACATGTCGCCGCTGTACGACAGCAACCTGATGCACATCATGAAGGCGGCGGGCTTTCATACCTACTGGATAACGAACCAGAAATCGCATGGTTCCGGGGACATCTGGCCCAAGTACTTCAGCGATGCCGCCGATGACCGCTTCTACCTTAATACCGGCGAGCTTTCCGATCCTCTTGACGAGGTGCTCCTTCCCCCCTTCCGGCAGGTGCTCGCGCAGGGCGAGCAGAAGAAGTTCATCGTGGTGCACATGATGGGATCGCATCTGCACGCGTCGAACCGGTATTCCGCTGCGTTTCGGCAGTACACGAGCCTTAACGATCGACGGGCCTATTTCGCACAGCGTGCACCCGCCACCAAGACATACATAAACCACTACGACAATTCCATCCGTTACACGGATTGGGTCCTCTCCACCCTGATTTCCGGGTTGAGCGGGAGGCCCGGACAGAAGATGCTCCTGTTTCTGTCTGATCACAGTGACCAGTTGGGTGAGCAGGATGATTTTGTCGGGCGCTCCTACCGGGTCAATCATTTCCAGTTCGATATCCCGTTCTTTGTCTGGGCCTCCCCAGAATACAAGGCGTCCCGACCGGAGCTTTACGCCCGTATCCAGCACTACAAGGGGAGGTCTTACCAGGCTGATGATCTCATTCACTCGTTTCTCGAGCTTGCGGATGTGAGGGCTCCTTCCTTTGACACCACCCGCAGTGTGTTCAGTGATCGGTTTCGCGAGAAAAAGCGCTACATGGAGATCCCGCTGGAGTCGAAGATCAACCTCCTCCCAGTAGTACAGACGCATTGAGATGATGCAATTCGCGCACACAGTCAGGAATGACCAAGTGCAAGTGGCCTAAAGGTTTGCAAAACTCATCGCTGCTGTGCTAGTAAAGAGAGAAAAAATTGCGGAGAAACTCATGGATTTTACCGTTGCCCTGGCCCAGATCAAACCTAAGCTGGGCTGCCTGGACGACAACATGGCGCTGGCCGAGGCCGCCATCGAGAAAGGGATCGCCGCCGGCGCCGACCTCGTGGTGTTTCCCGAGCTGGCTCTCACCGGTTACTTCCTGAAGGATCTTGTACCTGAAGTGGCGCTGAGCCTGGACTCCCCCCAGATACAGAGGCTGAAAAAGCTTTCTGAACGTATTTCAATCGCCATCGGCTTCGTCGAGGTGTCTTCCGACTTCCGCTTCTTCAACTCCGCGGTTTACCTCGAAGCCGGAGAAATCCGCCACGTGCACCGCAAGGTCTACCTTCCCACCTACGGTCTTTTCGACGAGCAGCGCTACATGGCCCGCGGTGAGCGTTTCCGCGCCTTCGACACCCGTTTCGGCCGCGTCGGGATGCTGATCTGCGAGGACATGTGGCACCTCTCCGCCCCCTACATCCTCGCCATGGACGGCGCCATGACGCTCATCTGTCTCTCGTCGAGTCCGGGGCGCGGCGTGAGCGAATCGGAAGGGCTTGGCTCGGCGGCGGCGTGGCAGAAACTCACCTCGACGAGCGCCATGTTCCTCAACTGCCGCGTCTTCTACTGCAACCGCGTCGGCTACGAGGATGGCATCAACTTCTGGGGCGGCTCCGAGGCCATCTCCCCTTCCGGAGAGGTGACCGATCGTGGCGCGCTTCTCGAAGAGGACTTCGTGCTGGCCAAGGTGGACGGCGGGGCGCTCAGGCGCGAGAGGATCTTCTCCCCCATGATGCGGGACGAGAACCTGGCCATCACGGTGAAAGAGCTAAAACGCATCGACAAGGAGAAAGACTGCTAATGGCGGGCTTGACGGTCAATACCAATCTTCTGCGCCGGATCCTGGTCGGGTTCGTGCGTGACGAGGTCCACAAGGTCGGGGTGAAAAAGGGGGTGCTCGGTCTTTCTGGCGGCATCGATTCCGCGCTGGTCGCCTACATCGCCGCCGAGGCGCTGGGGCCGGAGAACCTCTACGCCTACTGCATGCCGTACCGCACCAGCAACCCGGAGAGCGAAGCGCATGCGCGGCTCGTAGCGGAGAGCCTCGGGATCAACTTCAAGGTCATCGAGATCACCCCGATGATCGACGCTTACTTCGACCTGGTGCCGGATGCCGACAACATGAGGCGCGGCAACAAGATGGCGCGTGAGCGCATGACCATCCTGTACGACCACTCCGCAGCGGTGGGCGGCCTTGTGCTTGGTACCAGTAACAAGACCGAGTTGCTCCTTGGCTATGGCACCCTGCACGGCGACATGGCGAGCGCCTTGAATCCGATCGGCGACATCTACAAGAGCCAGGTATGGGAGCTTTCCGAGGCGATGGGAGTACCGCACGAGGTGATCGAGAAGAAGCCCTCCGCCGATCTTTGGGCGGGGCAGACCGACGAGCAGGAGCTCGGTTTCACCTACCGCGAGGCCGACCAGCTTTTGTACCGTATGGTGGACCAGCGCATGAGCCGTGAGGAGCTGATCGCCGCCGGTTTCGACGCGCAGTTCATCGACAACGTGGCCAGGAAGGTGCAGGGCTCCCACTTCAAGCGCCGTCTCCCCATCATCGCCAAGGTATCCAACCGCACCATCGATCGCGACTTCCGCTACGCGCGGGACTGGGGGAAATAGAACAAGTTCTAAGTTCTAAGTTCTAAGTTCTACGTTAAAGGCCTGGCTTTTAAACCTAGAACCTAGAACCTAGAACGTAGAACGGCTTCTGCCGTTATGTCTGGAACTCTCTACATCGTCGCCACGCCGATAGGCAACCTCGAGGACATCACGCTGCGCGCCCTGCGCATCCTGAAGGAAGTCGACCTCATTGCAGCCGAAGACACGCGCCACTCGCGCAAGCTCCTCACCCACTTCGGCATCTCAAAACCGCTCACCTCCTATTTCGACCACAACAAGGAATTGAAGGGAGACCAGATCCTGGATCGGCTGCGGGAGGGGAAAAGCGTCGCCCTCATCACCGATGCCGGTACCCCCTGCATCTCCGACCCCGGCTACCAGCTCGTGCGCGACGCCGCGGCCGAGGGCATCGCCGTCGTTCCGATCCCGGGTGCCTGTGCCGCGGTCACCGCGCTCTCCGCCTCGGGCCTTCCCACGGACTACTTCAGCTTCGCGGGTTTTCTCCCCAACAAGCAGGGTAAAAGACGCGAACGGCTGCAGTCGCTCGCCTCGGAACGGGCCGTACTGATCTTCTACGAGTCCCCCAAACGCCTCTTGGCGACCCTCGAGGACATGCTGGAAACGCTCGGGGATCGCGATGTGGTGGTGGCGCGGGAGCTGACCAAGATGTACGAGGAATTTTTGCGCGGCAGGCTTTCCGGTCTCATCGAAGAACTGAGCGGACGGGAGGTTAGGGGCGAGGTGGCTATCCTGGTGAGCCCGGCGCCGGAGTCAGACTCCGACGACGGGCCGGGGATGGAAGAATTGCTGCAAAAGTACCTTGCGTCTGGGGAGATGTCGCTAAAGGACGCCGTTAAAAGGGTTACCCAGGAAACGGGCCTCCATAAAAGCGCCGTCTACGCGGAGGCGCTGCGCATCAAGGGGTGACGGCTAGCTCATCTCTTCTTGTGATGGCACCGTAGGGGCGAATAAATATTCGCCCAGCCACTAGTGATACCTCCAATGCCTCTGCTCAACATGGTTGAGCGTGTGACGGGCGGTAGGCCTGTTGGGCGAATGGTCTTCGCCCCTACGGGATTCCTTCAGGTAAGGGCGGTTCAGAAGAGCCTGCTGCCGTTGGGGACGGGGCGCTCCGGGGAGGCGAGGACGATGTCGCCGTTCTCGTCGGCAAAGCCGGTCACGAGCACCTCGGAGAAGAAGCGCCCGATCTGCTTCCTCGGGAAGTTGCACACGCCGATCACCTGCCTCCCCACTAGCTCCTCGCGGGTGTAGTGTTTGGTGATCTGGGCGCTCGACCTTCTGACGCCCGCCTCGCCGAAATCAATCAGCAGCTTATAGGCCGGTTTCCTTGCCTCGGGGAACTCCTCCACCTCAAGCACCGTCCCGACCCGCAGCTCCACCTTCTCGAAATCCCCCCACGTTATCTCGGACATGTCACTTCCCCTTTCCGGCGAAGAAGCGCTTGAACGCGGCAACGGTCCGCTCGACGTCGGCGCGCTCCACGTCGAGGTGGGTGACCAGGCGGATCATGTCGCCTCCACCGATCAGGATCCCCTCGGCGGCCAGGGCGTCGCGCAGCGCCGGGGTGCTTCCGGCGGGCGGGGTGACGAAGAGTATGTTGGTGCGGGCCTGGCTTACCATAAGCTCGTCGATATGGGAGAGTCCGCTCGACAAAAGCTCTGCGTTCTCGTGGTCATCGGCCAGCCGTTCTACGTTGTGTTGCAGCGCGTGGATCCCCGCCGCGGCGAGTATCCCGGCCTGTCGCATGCCGCCGCCGGCCACTTTGCGCCAGCGGTGCGCGCGGTTGATCAGTTCCGCGCTGCCGCAAAGGACCGAGCCCACCGGGGCTCCGAGCCCCTTGGAGAGGCAGACCGATACGGAATCGAAGTGGCGCGCGACCTCGCGCACCGGTACACCTAGGTAGACGGCCGCGTTGAAGACGCGTGCGCCGTCCAGGTGCATCGCGAGGCCCAGCTCTTTGGCGACGCGGGACGCATCATCGAGGTAGGAAAGGGGGAGTACCCTGCCGCCTTGGGTGTTCTCCAGACAGAGGAGCCTGGTAACGGCATGGTGGTGATCGGCGGGCTTCACGGCGCGGCGCACCCTGTCGAGGTCGAGCGTGCCGTCCTCTTCGAAGTCCAGGGGCTGGGGCTGGATACCGCCGAAGATGGCGCCCCCTCCTCCTTCCCAGCGATAGATATGGGCGTCCTGCCCGGCTATGTACTCATCCCCGCGTCCGCAGTGGGACAAAAGGGCGGTCAGGTTGCTCATGGTGCCGCTGGGGACGAAGATCGCCTTCTCCTTCTCGAGGAGCTCGGCTGCCATGGCCTCCAGCCGGTTTACCGTCGGGTCCTCCCCGTACACGTCGTCGCCTACCTCGGCCGCTGCCATCGCCCTGCGCATCGTCTCGGACGGGCGCGTCACCGTATCGCTTCTAAGATCTACCGTTTTCATCTGCTCCTGCTTCCTCCCTATTCGAATTGCTTTACTTTTGCAGCGCTTTGAAGTGGTTCTCCCAGATCCGGGGCGCCGCGGTCATCTCGATCCCGTGGTCGGGGTTCGCCGCCAGGTGGCGCAGGATGTTGAATACCGTCTCTACCTCTTCGGGACGCGCGAGCGTCATGGCCAGGTCTTCGCAAGTGAACTCACGGTTGGGCTGGCGCCGCAGCATCTCCAGGATCTCTCCCTGCAGCTTCAGCACCACTCCGGCAGCCTTCTTTCCCGCCTCGACGCCGGGCTGGTGGTAGGCGTTCACGTTGATGAGCGAGGCGTAAAGACCCACGGCGCGCTCGTACAGGGCGATCAGCGCCCCGACGGTGGCCGGGGTGATTTCGCGGATCGTGATGGTAACCGATTCCCGCTCCTTTTCATAGAGGGCGCTGCGCGTTCCTTGCAGGAATCCGGAGAGGTAGTCGCCGGAAGTGGCGCCGGGTTCGACCTCGAACGAGGCCCCATCCCGGTCCTTCAGCACCTCTATGAAGGTGGCGAAGAAGTTCGGTACCCCCTCGCGCAGCTGTTGTACGTAAGCGTGCTGATCGGTGGACCCCTTGTTGCCGTAGACCGTTATCCCCTGCAAGACAAGGTTGCCGTTTCGGTCGAGCTCCTTCCCGAGAGATTCCATGATGAGCTGCTGCAGGTAGCGGGAGAAGAGGATCAGCCGGTCCTTGTAGGGAAGGAGCACCATGTCGCGCGCCCCTTTGCCTTTTGTTGCGTGGTACCACGACAGGGCGAGCAGCGCCGCCGGGTTTTCATGGGTCGAGCGGCTCCTCGTGCTCTGGTCGCAAAGCCGCGCCCCTTCGAGTAGACGGTCCACGTCGATCCCCTGCAGTGCGGCCGGGAGAAGACCTACCGCCGAGGTGACCGAGGTGCGCCCGCCGACCCAGTCCCACATCGGGAAGGTCCCGAGCCACCCCTCCTGAGAGGCGGTACGGTCGAGCTCGCTATCGCAGCCTGTGACGGCCACGGCCTGGGCTGCGAAATGCAGCCCCGCGTTCTCAAAGGCCCGGCGCGCCTCCAGCATGCCGTTGCGGGTCTCCTTGGTGCCGCCGCTTTTCGAAATCACCGCGGCAAGGGTGTGCTTGAGACCTGCGCCAATCTCGGCCACCACCTTGTCCATGCCGTCCGGGTCGGTGTTGTCGAAGAAGAAGACGCGCATCCGGTCGCGCGCGCTCCCCAGGCTGTCGGCTACAAACTGCGGGCCCAGGGCCGAGCCGCCGATGCCGATCACCAGCAGGTTCACGAACTTCTGGTTGTCCGGCGCGGCGATGTTTCCCTGGTGCACCGAGGCGGCGAACGCCTTCACCGATGCGAGGGCTCCGCGGATCTCGTCGCCCAGTTCAGCCGTCGGTGCGAGCTCCGGCGCTCTCAGCCAGTAGTGCCCCACCATGCGCTGCTCGTCAGCATTCGCGACCGCTCCTCCCTCCAGTTCGGTCATCTCCTGGTAGGCCTTCTGCAGGCGCGGTTCCATCTCGCTGAGAAAGGTGTCGGCATAATTCATCCGGCTCGTGTCGACGGAAAGCTCGAGTCCGGCATCGTGGTAGAGGCGGCCTTTGTACAGTTCCCAAAGCTGCTTCTTCTGCATGTACCCTCCTGCTGCGTTCGTTAGTGTGAAGGGGGCTTCTCTCTCATGTGCGTCGGGGCATCATATCATAGATTAATTTTTGTTCAAGCAAAGCGAAGAGGGGGGCTGGGGGGCTTCTCTGCGCCTGGCGGGCGGCGTGAGCTTACCCGCCCCGAGTTGTCGCTCTTTGCACACCGAACCCATTTTTGTGCAAGGTGTGAACAACGGGGAAGGGCGGGTCTAAGGTCCCTAGCTGCGGTGAGCCTCATGGAAAAGGGCGACGTTACGGTGGTTTATGCGGAGTTCTCGCCGGGGCGCAGAATTGGTACGGCTGTTGTAAAGCAAAGGGTGCATCGGAACTTGATACCGTCACTGGGAGGTGGGCCATGGTGGACAAACATGCGGGCGCGTGTATGGAAGGCGACGGGTTCGGCGCGATGGAGGTGGTGCTGGTCAAGCGGCAGCATCCCCCTCAGGGAGAGCGTGTCGCCGTGGTGGTCAGCCTTGCCAGCGACCCGGACGTCTGGCGACTGGTGAACGAGGATATGGACGAGATCGCTGCCAACCTTATGAGGGTACGAAAGATGAACACCGAAAACAGAATGCATGTAGACGAGAACGCACGGCTTTTTCAGGGGAGTCTCGAGCCGTTTTTTACCCTCATCTCGGCGACCGCGAAGGAGCACATCATGGACAAGCTCTCCGCCTCGCTCAGAAAGGCGCTGCTGCTCATGGCGATGGAGCGCTACGACTGTAACCGCGAGAAGGTCTGTCGGGCCTTGGGGCTCACCAGGACGAAACTGGACAAGGAACTAAGACGCTGTGGGCTGCTGGCGCAGGATCAGCAGGCGGCGTGAAACAAGGGGCGGACCGCAAGGTCCGCCCTCTTTTTTGCCTTTATTTTCAACCGGATCTCCTCACCCCTCCGTTCTTTCCGCCCCTTTCCCGTAGACGAAATGCCTTGAATAATGAATGTGATTTTGTTAGAGTGCTGCGTCGTTTCCCATTAAAATTGCCAGCCTGGCTGGCACTGAAAACGGCGCGAATTCGTGCCGTTCATATTTTTGAGCGTTATACGCCGTAGCGCTAGTCGCAGAACCGAGGCCTGATATGGATGCAGCGCTTGCCCTCATCGGGGAAGACCTGAAAAACGTGGAACTGCAGTTCAAGAAAGACCTGCAGTCGGATGTCCCACTGATACGCAAGGTGGGTGAATATGTACTTTCCAGCGGCGGGAAGAGGATCCGCCCGGCCCTGGTGCTTCTGGCCGCCAAGCTGTGCGGCTACGGCGGTGACCGCAGCGTCCCGCTCGCCAGCGTGGTGGAGTTCATCCACACCGCGACGCTTCTGCACGACGACGTGGTGGACAACGCGAACCTCAGGCGCGGTCAGGCCTCCGCCAACACCCTCTGGGGGAACGAGGCCTCCGTCCTCGTCGGTGACTTCCTGTTCTCCAAGTCCTTCTCGCTCATGGTGGCCGACGGCGACCTGAACATCCTGAAGGTGTTGGCCGACGCCACCACCATCATCGCCGAAGGCGAGGTGCTGCAGCTCGTCTGCACCAGCGATCTCGACATCACCATCGAACGCTACATCGACGTGGTGCGGAGCAAGACGGCGATACTGCTCTCCGCCGCCTGTGAGGTGGGGGCCATCCTCGGCGGTGCCACTCCCGAACTCAGGCAGGCGCTGGCCGACTACGGCATGGATCTCGGCATCGCCTTCCAGCTCATGGATGACACCCTCGACTACACCGCCAGTGAGGAGCAGTTCGGCAAGAGCATTGGCCACGACCTCGAGGAAGGGAAGATCACCCTGCCGCTCATCCACACGCTTAAGCTCTGCAGCGATGAGGAGCGCGACCTGGTCGCCTCGGTGGTGGAGAAGGAGCTTCTCTCCGACGAGGATTTCGAGCAGGTGCTCGCCCTCGTGCAACGCTACGGCGGCATCGAGCACACCATCGAGTCCGCGAGGGAGCACGTCGTTCTTTGCAAGGGACACCTGGCGAAGTTCCCCGCCGGCCCGGTTCGCGAGGCTCTGGCGGAACTCGCCGACTACGTGGTTACCCGGGTCAAATAACCGTCTTGAGCCCCGTCATTTAGCGGCGCCGCGATCCAGTATTTCGAAAAAAGACATACCCCTTCCGCTTTGTCACGCCATTAATGAGCGCCGGTTATCCGGCGCTCATTTGTGTTTACAAGGTGTCACGGGCTTTTTGCCGTCACTGTGCATCTTTCCGGCTCCTTGGTGCGGTTCTTGCTCTCTGAGCATGACTTCATTTTATGCGATGTGTTTTTCGGGGGGGGATGTGGACGAAGAGATGTTGCTGCACTCGGCTGAGTTGGAAGTTAACGGTGAAACCTTCAGCATAAGCGTCTTCTGCAGCTCTGCCGGCCGCTTCTTCGCCAAGACCTGCCTTGGGGAGGACGACTTCATCATCACCGACGGCCCTTCGCTGACGGAGACCCTGAAGCGCCATGAGGATCTGTTGCCGCTAGCGGTAGGAACCCGCGAACTGACCCAGTGCTACCTGGGTAACCCGCGCAGGCCCAGAGGGCGCCGCCTGTAACGAAAGGCCGTGGCCCCCTCGGGCAGAACGGTCCCTTTTCCTGCGCCACCTTTCGGGTGGTGCTCGGCCTCCTTTTTTCTTTTTCCCGCCTTATAGATGCGCGGCACCTCTCGCGCCGCTCACGCCCGCTTCCCTGCCGCTTGACTCCCCAAGCCCCGCTGTCCCGTGTCCGAAATGAGAAGGTCGGCGGGGGACTGCTCATTATAAAAAGGGTTGCCCTGCCCCGGCAAATCGGTTACAAATTGACGTTGGCGTTCCATTAATATCCCGTCACCCTCGTCAGGTATCCCATGCCTCCAAAGATTCTCATCATCGACGACGATAGTTCGCTGCGGCGCGTTCTCGAGTACAACCTGGAGCAGGAGGGGTACCACGTCTACACCGCTGAGGACGGGGCGGCCGGCCTGAGACTTTTCGAGGAGAAGTCGCCCCAACTGGTGATCACCGACCTGAAGATGCCGGGGATGACCGGTTTCGAGGTGCTCTCGGCGATAAAGGAGCGGGCCCCGGCAACGGTGGTCATCGTGCTTACCGCCTTCGGCGCCATCGATACCGCGGTGGAGGCGATGAAACTCGGGGCTTTCCACTACCTCACCAAGCCGTTCAACCGCGAGGAACTGAAGATCACCGTGCTCAAGGGGCTCCAGCTCCAGGGGCTCTCCGAGGAGAACCGCCTGCTGAAGGAGGAGCTCTCGGGGCGTACGGAATTCAACAGCATCGTGGGTACCTCCCGCGCCATGGAAGGGGTCTTCTCCGTGGTACGCAAAGTGGCCGATACCGAAGCCACCGTCCTCATCACCGGCGAGTCTGGGACGGGCAAGGAGCTCGTGGCCCGGGCCGTTCACTCAGGCAGTTCACGCCGTGAAGCCCCCTTCGTTGCAGTGAACTGCGCGGCCATTCCGAAGGACCTCCTGGAAAGCGAGCTTTTCGGGCACGTGAAAGGTGCCTTCACCGGCGCCATCCGTGACAAGGAAGGGAAGTTCCAACTGGCCGACGGCGGCACCATCTTTCTCGACGAGGTGGGGGATCTCCCTCTCGAGCTGCAGCCCAAGCTGCTTCGGGTGCTGCAGGAGCGCGTGGTGGAACCGGTCGGCGGCACGTCGCTGCAGAAGATCGATCTTAGGGTGGTCGCTGCCACCAACGCCGACGTCGAGCGCTCCATCGCGGAGGGGAAGTTCCGTGAGGACCTCTACTATCGCCTCTGCGTCATCCCGATCCAGCTCCCGCCGCTAAGAGAGCGCGTCGAGGACATCCCGCTCCTGATCCGATATTTCTGCACGAAGTTCGGGGCCGAAGGGGTCTCCTTCACCAAGGAGGCGCTCGCGCGGCTCCAAGAGTACACCTGGCCCGGCAACGTGCGCGAACTGGAGAACACGGTGGAGCGCCTGCTGATCATGCGGGAGGGGGACCAGATCGGGGTGGACGAGCTTCCTGGTAAGATCTCAGCGGTCGCATCTCCTGCCGAAGGGGGGGTGCTGCGCCTCCCGGCCGGCGGGTATTCGCTTGAGCAGCTTGAGATGGAAGCCGTCATAGAAGCGCTCAACCGCTGCGACTGGAACCAGACCGCGGCGGCCAGATTCTTGCGCATCCCGCGCCACACGCTGATTTACAGAATGGAAAAATACAGTATCGTACAACCGGGGAGGAAATGATGAAGCGTTTGTTCGGTTTATTGTTGGTGGTCGCGCTTTTTGCCAGCGTTGGGTGTACCAAGAAGGAGGCCGCGCTGCCGGCCACGGAAGGAAACCCCGCTCCGGAATTCACGCTTAAGGACCTCTCTGGAAAGTCGGTGCAACTCTCCTCACTCAAGGGGAAGGTGGTGCTGGTCAACTTCTGGGCCACCTGGTGCCCCCCTTGCCGCGAAGAGATTCCCTCGATGGTAAAGCTGAACCAGGCGATGCAGGGTAAAAACTTCCAGATGCTCGCCATCTCCATAGATGAAGGGGGCAAGGGGGCCGTCGAGGACTTCTTCAAGCAGGGTGGCGTCACGCTTCCGGCCTTGCTCGACACCGACGGAAAGATCGCGCGCCTCTACGGAACCACCGGGGTCCCCGAGACCTTCGTCGTCGACACAAAAGGTGTGATCGTCAAGAAGGTGGTAGGTGGCATGGACTGGAGCAACCCCCAGGTGATCCAGGCCCTCGAGCAGTTGATGGCCGGCAAGTAGCAGGGCAGCCCCGCGGCAGCGCGGGGCGTACGTACCGCGTGAGGAGGAAAAAAATGGAAACAACCAACATCAGCATGATCGGCGCATTCGTGGCGGGCTTGCTGTCTTTTCTCTCTCCGTGCGTACTGCCGCTCATACCGTCTTACATCACCTACATCACGGGCCTTTCCTTCGCGGACCTGAACGCGGAGCACCCAAGCCACAAGGTGCGGCAGCAGACCATCATCCACTCCCTGCTCTTCATCGCCGGGTTTACCTGCGTCTTTGTCCTGCTGGGCGCCTCGGCCACCCTGGTCGGGGACTTCCTGCATGAGCACAAGACCGCGATCCGGCGCATCGGCGGCATCCTCATCGTCGTCTTCGGCATTCACGTTGCGGGCTTCTTCGACATCACCATGCTCCTCGGGGAGAAGAAGCTTACCCTGCACCGTAAGCCCGCAGGCTACCTCGGCAGCGTCGTAGTCGGCATAGTCTTCGCCGCGGGGTGGACCCCCTGCATCGGCCCGATTCTCGCCACCATCCTGGCCGTCGCTGCCACCGAGGGACGTGGCGTCTGGCTCCTGCTCGCCTACTCCATGGGGCTTGCCATACCCTTCTTCCTCGCCGCGCTGGCCCTGCACCAGTTCCTGATTTTCTTCAGGCGCTTCAAACGGCACATCCGGCTCTTTGAGGTCATCACCGGCGTGTTCATGATCGTAATTGGCATCCTGATCTTCACCAACTCCATGGTGCTGATAAGCAGTTACACGAGCGCCTGGTTCGGCGAGTGAACGGCGCCTCCATAGCCATTCAGCTCTGCGTCTCCGACCTCGGGACCACCGAGGCCTTCTATGCGGGCATCCTGGACCTGCCGCTGCAACGGCCGATCACCACGCTTGGCGCTCCTGAACACCTGCTTTTGGAGACGGAGGAATTTCAGATCATCTTCGTGGAGGATGCTGCGGTCGCGCAACTGCATCCGATCTTGCAGGCGCGCCTTGAGGGGTTCCCGCGCGGGGTGGGGATGACGATTCATCTCGCCGTGGAGGGGATTGCGGACATCTACCAGGAACTCCTCGAGGAGGACCTGGAAATCCTATACCCCCTGGAGCGCAAGCCGTACGGCACCTATGAGCTTTGGTGCTTCGATCCGGACGGCTACCTAGTCGTCCTGGAGGAGCCGGTCGACTAAGACCTCAGGGGGCACTGATGGTGAAAAGAGGGCTCTCCTCGCCGTTTTGGTTCACCACCTGCAAGGTGATCTGCTTGGGGGTCGGGTCGTAGGGGAACCTCTGGTAGACCATCTGGTTGCACCCGCCGTAGACAAGCTGCTCACGCTCTCCCACCAGCTGTTTTCCTGTTGAAAGCCTCTTGCCGTCCACTACCAGCACTGATGTCTGCTGGAAATTTCGTCCCGTCACGACCAGCTCATAGTAGTTCACGAACTCCCTGCCGATGGAGACACCGGCGATCTCGGGCTTCGCATCGATGAAGAGCGCGGCTGCGCCGGAGGTGGCGTCGCCCGGGTTTCTCACCTGCACCTGGTGCATCCCGGCGGCAAGCGCGGGGGCGGTGAAGGCTAGGGATGTGGGGGAGATGATGCGGGTGGTGACGGCCGCTCCGTCTAGAAGGACGCGGCTGCCGGTACGGAAATTCATGCCGCTAACGAGGACCTCGCGTTCACGGCCGGTGGCACAGGCGGTAACCGTATCGGGGGAGAGGGCTGAGATGCCCGGTTTCTGCGCGAGCAGCATGAAGCTGAACGGGCGCGTGGTAGCGCCGTCCTCCCGCTTCAGGAATAGGGCATAGGCGCCGGGAGGGAGGTCAGGTAGTTCAAAGGTGATGATCCGTCCCCCGACGACGGCGGCAGGAATCTCCCGTGCCCCCATGGTGACAGTGGTTGCCGTAGTGAACCCGGTGCCGTTGAGGGTGACGGTGCCGCCTGGCTCTCCCTGGGCAGGCAGGATGCTGAGCACGCTCAGCGGCGCGAGCCTCGATGACGGAGCCGAAACTACAGGCGGCTGGGCGATTGCCGTGGTGAGGGAAACGAGGAGGACCAAAATGGTGATGGTAAGCGTGCGGAGCATGATCTGCCCTCCCATGAGAGGTTCATAGCAACGTCTCAAATTTTCGGCGCTCTTCGGCTAGTTGTCAATGGTCAGCGACAACCACCCACCAGCGGCGAAGAAGATGAAGTTGGTAGCCCAGGCTGCGACGATCGGTGGAAGCAGGCCGACCTGCCCGACCGAGATGATCACAGAGTTCACGATCACGTAAAGAAAACCTAAGCCGATGGAGAGGCCAATGCCGAAAGCGATACCGCTGGAGCGCCCACCGCGCAGCGCGAAGGGGATGCCGAGAAAGGCCATCACCGCGCAGCCAAAAGGTAGTGAGATCCTGCTGTGGAACTGGGTTATGTAGCGGGTGGCATCGTACCCACCTGCCTGGATCTTCTTGCAGTACCGGTTCAGCTCCCTGAGCGTCATCCCGTCAGCGTATTTGCCGAGTACCTTCAGGTCTGCAGGCTTCAGTTTAAGAGGCACGGCAAGCTGCGGGAGCTTTTGCGTGCGTGCGACCTCACCTGCGACGATGTCTCGAGTAACCACATCGCTCAGCACCCAACCCGTGGGTCCCAGCTGTCCGCTTGCCGCGTCGGTCCGTCTGAGCGGCAACCCGGTCTTTGGCTGGACCTCCCATATGGTCACTCCTTTCAGCTGATTCTGGGCCGGCTCGAAGAGGCTTGCCCGCAGTACGGTGGACTCCTCGCGGTGCCAGATGTTGTGCTGCCTGAAGTAGGTCTTCTCGGTCTTCTTGAAGATCAGCACTTCCTGGATGTAGTTGCGCTGAGGGTAGGTTTTGGGGACGACAAACTCTCCCAAGAGCAGCACCAGCACACTCACGATGAGGGATATGGTGAGTATCGGCGCGCTGATGCGGGCGAGGCTCACACCGCAACTGCGCATGGCGGTGAGCTCGGAGCTGAGCGAGAAGGCACCTAGGGTAAGGAGAGTTGCCATGAGCACGGCCAAGGGAGCAGCGTCGCTCAGCATCTCAGGAACCTTGAGCATGAAGTACATGGCCATGTGTTGCCACGACGCACCGGCACGGGAGAAACGGGAGATCTTCTCCATGAAGTCGACGACGAGGTAGATGGTGACGAAGGAGCCAAGGCAAAGCCCCAGCATCCTCATGTACGCCTTGGCGACGTAGCGCGTGAGTATCCTCATCGCTTGCCCCCCTTGCCGAAACGGGCCCGTACGAACTCCTTCATGTACGGGTAAAGGCCTGTAAGCGGAAGTGGTTCCTCAGCAGCTGTTTTCATGAACAGGTAGACCCCAGCGGCGAGGAACAGGAGGTTGGGACCCCAGCCGGAAAGAAACGGCGGCAGGATGCCATGCTCGCCTAGGGTGTCGAAGGCCGAGAGGGCGACATAGTAGCAAAGGATCACGGCTATGCTGAGCGAGAAGCCGGATGCCTTGCCGGAGCGACGGTTCTGGATTCCGAGCGGCACCCCCATGAAGGTGAAGACGATGCAGGAGAAGGGGAGCGCCAGTCGGCTGTGTAGCTCAAGGCGGCGCGCCAGCGCTTCTTTTTTGTCTGCGCCATGCGGTGGGTGGAGCAGCTCGCCTATGGTCATCTCGCTCGCCTTCTTGGGCCCCTTCGGGGCCGTGTCCGCCAGCGCCACCCGCAGTACGTATTCCTGGAACTGCACCATTCGGTAGCCACCTTTGTCCTCGCTACGGTGGATGGAGCCGTTTTTGAGCTGGAATTCCATCGAATGGGTTTTGGGGTCGGAGTAGAGCGCGCCGCTTTCGGCGAAGATGGTGGTGGGGGCCTTCGGGTCCCGCTCGTCGTGGACGATCACGCCTGCCATGTTCTGGGCCTTGGCGTCGAGGGTGTCGGCGTAGATCACCATGTCAGGGAAGGCGTTGTTGAAGACCTTTTCCTTGATGGATATGCCGGCGCTGCTTTGCGCGATCTCAAGCATGAGCACCTTAAAGGAGCTGTTACCCCAGGGGACGGCGTACACGGTGACCCACATGCAGAGCAGGCTCGCGAAGGCGGAAAAGAGCAGCGGCGGGGGGAGCAGACCATAGAGGCTGATACCGCAGCTCTTTATGGCGGTCACCTCGCTGTCGCCGGACAGGCGGCCGAAAGCGAGCAGGATGGAAAGGAGCAGGGCCATCGGGATGGTGAAGAGCCAGAAGGACGGAAGCAGGTAGCTCACCATGCGCAGTACGTCGGTGAAAGGGACCCCCTTCTCAACCACCATCTCGGCGAGTCTAAGAAAACGCCCCATGAGCAGCACGAAGGTGAAGGTCACCATGCCGACCAGGAAAGGGGGCGGTATCTCGTTGAAAATGTAGCGGTACAGGGTCTTTTTCATGAACTCGTGATCTTACATGAGATGACAGGCGAAGTAAAGGCAGGAGCGCGGTGAACAACCTCTTGACCTACCTTTTCTTTTTGCTGTAAAAAGGACGACATGGAAAACAAGGACATCATAAGGAAAGCGCTGCTTTTTTCGGGACTGGAGGACGAGTACCTCGTCGAAGTTGCCGATATCGCCGTCAGACGTCCCTTCGCCAAGGGAGAAACACTTTTCACCGAGGGGGAGAAGGCCGAAGGTTTCTACCTCCTTGCTTCTGGGGCGCTGAAGCTCTGCAAGATCTCGCCGGACGGTCGCGAGAAGGTGCTGCACATGGTGCACCCGGTGGAGACCTTCGCCGAGGCCGCCTTCTTCGGTGATGGGAAATACCCGGCCGAGGCCCGCGGCGTCGAGAGGGGAGAGGTCGTCTTCTTCCCGAGGGGAGCCTTCATGGGGCTTTTAGAGCGCAACCCACGCTTCGCGATGAACCTGATCGCATCGCTGTCGCTCCTGCTGCGCCGCTTTGCCCGCCAGATCGAGGAGCTCTCCTTCGCCGACGCCCCGTCGCGCCTGGCCTCCTACCTGCTCGATCTCGCCGCGCGTAAGAGCACGAGCTATCAGGGGAAGACCTACCTGGAGCTCGACATGCGCAAGGGGGAGCTTGCTTCCCGCCTCGGCACGGTGAGCGAGACGCTCTCCCGCACCTTCAAGAAGATGAAGGACGAGGGGGTGATCGAGCTGGACGGCAACAAGGTAACCATCATGCATATGGAAAAGTTGAGGATGATCGCGGGGAAATGACCCCCTTAAAAAGATAAACCGTACAACGAAGGGCCCCGGTTACCACCGCGGGGCCCTTTTTTTGCGTCCTGTCGGCCCGGCGGCGTAAGTTCTTCCGTGTAAATTGTTAATTAATAATTTTAAGAAAAAGTTCACCATGCACTTGAAATGGCTATGCGGGGTGCTATACTTTGCCGCGTTCGTTTGCCATAAAATGAAGCCGGACCCTGGAGGGCGCTTGGATTGGGAATGCTGTTGGAGTAGGGACCATATTGAGGCCGATCATTGCCCGTATGTGGGCGAGGGGGAGGAGGACCTCCTTTCCTCCCAGCGCCGCAGGATCGTAGAAAAATGCGTAGAGTGCCCCCGCTTCAAGAACGACCTGGCCCGGATGAAGGGCGCAGGTTATCCGCTTTCGGATGTACTCCCCTACATACTGACCGAGTTCCAGGAGCAGAAGGCCCAGATGGGGGCCATGCTGAGCTTTCTCAACAGCAGGACCCGTGAGATAAAGTTCCTGCGCGAGGTCGGCCTCGTACTGCAGAACTCCATAGACCTGGACGAGGTGCTGTCCATCGCCATGACGGCGATCACGGCGGGGAAGGGGTTCGGGATGAACCGGGCTTTCCTGCTGATGACGGACAAGGAGCGGCGCAACATCCGCGGCTATCTGGGGGTCGGCCCGCGCGACTACGAGGAGGCGTGGCGCACCTGGGAGGACATAAGTCGCAGCAATTTCACCCTGAGACAGCTCGCGCGCGACTTCCAGAAGACGAAGCTCTCCTCGGAGAAGGTTAAGTTCCACGACATCCTGCAGCAGCTCACCGTCCCCCTGGCGGACCAGGGGCACATCTTCAATCGCGCCCTGCGCGGCAAAAAGCCGATCCTCGTCGAGAATGCCCTGAACAACCCCGACCTCGACAGGGGCCTTGCCCGCATCCTTGGTGTCGACACCTTCCTGGTCATGCCGCTCATCTCCAGAAACCGCCGCATCGGCGTGATCATCGCCGACAACTGCATCACCCACAAGCCGATCACCCTGCAGGACATGCAGTCGCTGGAGACCTTCGCCTTTCCGGTTGCCTTCGCCCTCGAGCGCGCCTCGCTGTACGAGCGGCTCCAGGAGGAGGTGGCCAAGCAGAAGGCGGCGAACCTGAAGCTCAGGGAACAGCAGGAACTGATCGTGAAGATGGAGAAGATGGCGCTGGTCGGCAAGATCACCTCCAGCATCGCCCATTCGATAAGAAACCCGCTCATGGTGATCGGCGGCTTCGCCCGCACCCTGCTGAAAGGGAGCAGCGCCGACGACGAGAAACGGAGCTACCTCGAATCGATCGTGCGCGAGACCCGGCAGCTCGAGGAGGTGCTAAGCGAGGTACTCGACTACTCGGAGTCGCTCTTCCCGGTCACCGACTACTGGGATCTGAACGAACTGGTAGTGAAGGCGATGGGTGAACTGGAGGGGGTGATGAACGGGGCGGGGGTCGCCTGCCGCATGGAACTCGCTCCCGACCTCCCCGTGGTGCGCATCGATTACAAGCAGATCAGCTACTGCCTGAAAACCATCACCACCACCGCCCTCTCCGCCATGGAACTTGGGGGGGAGCTTCACGTGGAGAGCCTCAAGGACGGCGAAGCGGTGCTACTGCGCGTGACCGACGACGGCAAGCCCTTAAGCGAGACGGCACAGGTGGCACTCACCACCCCGTTTTTCCAGACCCAGGAGCTCGGAGAGGGGGTAGGCCTTTCCCTTTGCAAGTCGATACTGGAACGGCAGGGAAACTCCCTAACGATAACTGGCCGCCCCGGCGGCGGAAACACATACAGCATCAGGCTTTTGACGAAAAAGGAGACCATCTGACATGGCGAAACTGTTGGTTGTGGATGACGAGGCGAACATAAGGCTTCTGTACGCAGCGGAACTCAGCGACGAGGGGTACGACGTGGTAACCGCCGGCAGCGCACTCGAGGCGGTGGAGAAGCTGGAGTCGGGGAGTTTCGACCTCGCGGTGATAGACATCAAGCTGAAAAACGAAAGCGGCATCGAGCTTTTGCAGCGCATCGTCAAGGAGCGTCACACCGTTCCGGTGATCCTTTGCACCGCCTTTTCCTGCTACAAGGACGACTTTTCGGCCTGGCTCGCCGACGGCTACGTGGTCAAGTCGAGCGACCTCCAGGAGCTGAAGGACGAGATCGCCCGCGTCCTCGCCAAGAGGCAGAAGGCGGCCTACACCTAGAATAAGCGTGATGAGTCGAATTACCTTTACGAACTCCGTTCGTGGCGCAGTGCGAAGACTTAATGCCCGAGTAGATCAGGTGGTAGATCAGCGGGCTGTTAATCCGTTTCCCGTAGGTTTTCATCTTGCCGTTAACACTTAATCCCAGTTTGACCTTGGAGGCTTTACCTATGAAGGCAGTCATCATGGCGGGCGGCTTCGGCACCCGCATGCAGCCGCTCACCTGCAACATCCCCAAACCGATGGTACCGCTCATGAACCGCCCGATCATGCTGCACATCGTCGAGCTTTTGAAGAAGTACGGGGTGACCGACCTGGTCATGCTTCTTTATCACCAGCCGAGCGTCATCAAGAACTTCTTCCGTGACGGCGCCGACCTTGGGGTTCGCATCACCTACGTCACGCCGCTCGAGGACATGGGGACGGCCGGTGCGGTGAAGTGCGCCGAGAAGTACCTGGACGAGCGCTTCCTCATCATCAGCGGGGACCTTTTGACCGACTTCAACCTCCAGAAGGTGATCGACTTCCACGAGAGCAGCAAGGCGCTTGCCACCATCACCCTCACCTCGGTGAAGGACCCGCTGCAGTTCGGCGTGGTGATCACGGACAAGGACAAGCGCATCACCCAGTTCCTCGAGAAGCCGGGGTGGGGCGAGGTGATCTCGGACACCATCAACACCGGGATCTACGTGCTCGAGCCGGAGATCTTCAAGTTCATCCCCGAGGGGGAGAACTTCGACTTTTCGCAAGACCTCTTCCCGCTTCTTTTAAAGAAGAAGTCCCCCCTGTTCGGTTTCCCGGTGAAAGGGTACTGGCGCGACATCGGCAACACCGACTCCTACCGCGAGGCGCACCACGACATCCTCAAGGGGAAGGTCGGGGTGAAGGTGGACGAGCCCAGGCGCGAGATGGCGGGGGTGGACCTGCGGGTCGGCTCCGACGTCAGGCTCAGCGAGGGGACCGTAGTGGAGGGGACCGTCGTCGTGGGGGACAACTCCCAGGTACAGGGTGGCGCAGAGATCAAGGATTCCGTCATCGGCCGCAACTGCATCGTCGAGGCGGGGGTGAAACTGACCAGGGCCGTGATCTGGGACAACGTCTACATCAAGAAGGGGGCCAAGATCAACGACTGCGTGGTCTGCAACAACGTAAGCGTCGGTGCGGCCACCATCATGGAAGAAGGTGGCGTGATCGCCGACGACACCTCCATCGGCGAGGAGAGCTACATAAAGCGTGACGTGAAGATCTGGCCCCGGAAGGTGATCGAGGGGGGCTCCACCGTGACCGGCAACCTCATCTGGGGCGAGCGCTGGAAGAAATCGCTCTTCGAGGGGGAGATGATCAAGGGGCTCACCAACATCGAGCTCACACCGGAATTCGTCGCCAAGCTGGGCTGCGCTTACGGCACCTCGCTACCCAAGGGGAGCCACGTTCTCGTCGGCCGCGATGCGACCCTCTCCTCCCGCATGCTGAAGAGGAGCTTCCTCGGGGGGATCCTCTCCGCGGGGGTCAACGTGCGCGACATCAGGATGGTGTCGCTTCCCATCCTGCGCTACAAGCTGCGCACCTTCGGCGAGGTAGGCGGGGTGCACTTCCGGCAGTCGCTCGAGGACCCCGCCACCACCGAGATCGTCTTTCTCGATGCCGACGGCCTCGATTTCTCCTCATCCATGGGCAAGAACATCGAGCGCATCTTCTACAAGGAGAACTTCCGGCGCGCACACCACATGGAGCCGGGTGGGATAACCGAACTCCCACAGGTGATGGACTTCTACCGCGAGGGGTTCTTCCGCGGCCTCGAGCAGCAGATCATCAAGAGCGCGACCCCCAAGGTGGTGATCGACTTCAATCACTCGGCCGCCGGGCAGATCCTTCCGCAGATCCTGAACGATCTTGGCTGCGAGGTGATCGGGCTCAACACCTACCTGGACGAGCAGCGCGGCTCGAAGACGGTGGACGAGAAGCCGAACAGCCTGCAGCAGCTCGCGAAGATCGTGGTCACCCTCGAGGCAAAGGCGGGCTTCTGGCTCGACCCCACCGCCGAGGAGGTGGTGCTCGTGGACGAGACCGGGAGGATCTACCAGCCCGAGGAGTACTTGAGCCTCATGACCGCGCTGATGCTGAAAAGCGGTGCCCGGGGCGCCTTCGCCATCCCTGTGTCGGCGCCTTCGGTGATCGAGCAGCTGGCCCAGGAAAACGGCTGCTCGGTGCGCCGTACGAAAAGCATGGACCGCTCCATGATCGAGGCGGCCATCTCCCCCGAGGTGGTGATGGCCGGGTCCATGGCCGGGCGCTTCGCCTTTCCCAGGTTCCAGGCGGCCTTCGACGGCATGTTCACCATCGCGAAGACCATCGAGCTTGCCACCGCCGCGGGAGTTCCCATCTCGCGGGTGCTGAAGGAGGTGCCGAAGAGCTCCTTTTTGCAGGGGCGGGTTCCCTGCGTCTGGGAGAAGAAGGGGGGGATCATGCGCAAGATGAGCGAGGACAGCCTGGAGAAAGAGGCTTCCTTCCTCGACGGCATCAAGGTCTCCTTCGGTCAGGACTGGGTGCTCGTCCTGCCGGACCAGTACCAGCCGGTGATCCACGTGGTAGCCGAGGCGAAGGATCCGAGAACGGCTCAGCGACTTCTGGAGGATTACATGAAGAAGGTCGAGCACTGGAAAAAGGAGCTGGCCCTGTAGCGGACCCGGCGGCCACTTCACGCCAAAAGGGGAGAGCATGACCGAACCACTTTACCTCACGCTGCTTTGGCACATGCACCAGCCCTTCTACAAGGAGCCGGTCCGGGGGGAGTACCTGCTCCCCTGGGCCTACCTCCACGCGGTGAAGGACTACTACGACATGCCGGCCATCGTGGACGCGACCCCGGGCGTGAAGGTGGTGTTCAACCTGGTCCCCTCGCTGCTGGAGCAGATCCTCGACTACGCCTCCGGGGAGGCGGTCGATCCGTACCTCGACCTCGCGCGCCGCGCCCCTGCAGAGCTGACCCTCGCGGACCGTATCTTCCTCCTGGAGAACTTCTTCTCCGCGAACCGGCGGCGCATGATCGAGCCCTACCCACGCTACCACGAGCTGTACCGCATGGCGGGAGAGGGCGTCCCCGGAAGCGTCGCCTCCCGCGTCTCCCTTTTCACCGAGAGGGACCTCCTCGACCTGCAGGTATGGTTCTACCTTGCCTGGACCGGTGAGGCGGCCCGCAACCGTTTCCCCTGTTTTCGCGACCTGATCCGCAAGGGGGAGGGGTTCGACGCGACGGACAAGGCGCTTTTGCTCGATACCCAGCGCAGCCTCATCGCCAGGATTATCCCGCTTTACCGCAAGCTGCACGACGAGGGGAAGGCCGAGCTCTCGGTGAGTCCCTATTTTCACCCGATCCTCCCCCTTCTGTGCGACTCCCGCGTTGCCCGCATCGCGCAGCCGGGGGTGAACCTCCCGGGCATCCCGTTCCGCTGTCCCGAAGACGCGAAGAGCCAGCTGCGGCACGGCATCGAGAGCTTCCGCAGGCTTTTCGGCTTCGACCCGGCGGGGGTGTGGCCCTCGGAGGGGGCGCTAAGCGACGAGGTGCTGGGGATCATGGCGCAGGGGGGGCTCTCGTGGACCGCTTCCGACGAGCGGCTCCTCTCCCGCACCCTGCCCGGGGGGCTCGGGCGTGAACGTGAGGCGCTCTACCACCCTTACCTCTTCCAGGAGGGGGACCGGGAGATCGCGCTCTTCTTCCGGGACCAGGTCCTCTCGGACCAGATCGGTTTCACCTACTCGGATTGGGAGCCGGAGCGTGCCGCGGCCGATTTCGTGGCGCGGGTCAGGGAGGTGCACCGGCACTGCCCCGAGGCGCGGGTGGTCCCGGTGATCCTCGATGGCGAGAACGCCTGGGAGCACTACCAGGAAAACGGGCTCCCGTTCCTCTCGAGACTCTATGCGGCCCTTACCCAGACCGCAGGGGTGGAACTCGCCACCTTCGCCGAGGTGCTGGAGCGGGTCCCGGAGCGTCGCTCCATTGGGCACATCCATCCCGGCTCCTGGATCAACGCCGACTACGGCATCTGGATCGGGCACCCCGAGGAGAACAAGGGGTGGGAGTACCTGGCTAGGGCGAGGGAGGCGGCGACCAAGGGAAGCGCGGAAGCGGCGCGCCTTTTGACCGGCGGCGAAAGCTCGGACGATACGGCACGGCGCGCCTGCCGGGCGCTTTACGCGGCGCAGGGAAGCGACTGGTTCTGGTGGTACGGCGACGACCATAGTTCGGCCCACTCCGGCAGCTTCGACCTTTTGTTCAGAAGTCACCTGATCAGCGTCTATCGCCTCCTTTCGCTGGAGGTGCCGGGCGAGCTGCACGAGCCGATCAAGCGCCAGCGTCCGGCTGGTTTCGTGCGTGCCCCGTCGCGGCTCATCACCCCTTCGCTGGCGACCGCGACCGGGGACTGCCTCGAGTGGCTTAGCGCCGGACTTTACGACCTGACCCGCCAGGGGGGGGCGATGCACGCCGCCGAGAGCGTGCTGCAGTCCTTTTTCTACGGCTACGACCTCGAGTTCCTCTACTTCCGCATCGACGGCGTGCAATCCATGGAAAAGGTGCTGCAGCCCGGTGACGCCCTGTCGCTGCACCTGATAAGGGGACGCGAGTACCGTGTCGAGATGCGGCCGGGCGCCGGGGAGGGGGAGCTGCAGCTGCTCGAAGAGGGGCGCTGGCTTCCCTGTGGTGCTCTTGCCCGCTACGCGGTGGGGCGCAGCGCCGAACTGCGCGTCCCGCTAAACGGTCTCGGGCTCGATGTCGGCGACCGGCTCTCGTGTTACCTAACCCTTTCGAGGGTCGGCAATCCGCTCGGGCGGTGGCCCGCCGAGGCCCCGCTCCCCATTGCCTACGCAGGCCCGGGGCTCGGGGTGGATGGGGGCGTACCCGAAGGTTCTTAAATTTTTCTTCTACAAAAAAACTTTACCCGGGGGCGCTCTTAATCTAGAATGTCCCTATAATTCCAGGGTGTTAGAGGATTTACATGAAGATTTTGTTTGTTGCGTCGGAGGTTACTCCCTTTGCCAAGACGGGAGGTCTGGCGGATGTTGCCAGCGCCCTTCCCAAGACCCTCAGGACGCTTGGCCATGACGTGCGGATCATGATGCCCTTCTACTCGGTGGTCGAGCGGGGGGGGATGGCGGTGCGCAAGGGGCGCAAGAGCGCCTCGGTCATGGTGGACGGCGTCGAGAAAAAAGGGTTCCTGCGCCAGGCGGCGCTCGGCGAGATACCGGTCTACCTCATCGAGAACAAGGAGTACTTCTCCCGCGACGAGCTCTACGGCACCCCCGGCGGCGACTACCCCGACAACGCCCAGCGTTTCTCCTTTTTCTGCCGCTGCGTTCTGGAGCTCCTGAAGAAGATGGACTTCAGGCCTGACATCATCCACTGCCACGACTGGCAGACCGCACTCATCCCGCACTACCTGAAGCACGAGCGCAAGAACGATCCCTTCTTCGCAAGGACCGGGATCATCTTCACCATCCACAACCTCGCCTATCAGGGGCTCTTTCCCCGTGAGGAGCTTTCCACCATGGGGCTCTCCAAGGAGTGCTTCACCATCGACGGGCTTGAGTTCTACGGCAAAATAAACCTCTTGAAGGCGGGGATACTCGCCGCCGACAGCGTCACCACCGTCTCGGAGAACTACTGCCGCGAGATCTGCACGCCGGAGATGGGGTGCGGCCTGCACGGCGTGTTGCAGGCGAGGAAGGATGACCTGGTAGGGATCCTGAACGGGCTCGACTACGAGGAGTGGAACCCCGCCATGGACAAGGAAATCATGAAGAACTACAGTCATGCCTCCCTCTCCGGAAAGATGGTGGACAAGATCGGCCTGCAGCGCCTCATGGGGCTCGCCAGTGCGCCTGACACCCCGGTCTTCGGCATGGTGTCGCGCATGGTGGCGCAGAAGGGTTTCGACCTGATAGCGGAGCTGTTGCCGGTGATCGCCAAGGCGCCCATGCAGTTCGTCATGCTGGGCAGCGGCGAGGAGCGCTACGTCAAGGCGTTCACCGACGTCAAGGCCGCGGGCGCGCGCAACATCGCCTTCGCCGCCGGCTTCGATCACAGCCTTGCGCCCAAGATCTACGCCGGGAGCGACATGTTCCTCATGCCCTCCTTCTTCGAGCCGTGCGGGCTGGGGCAGCTGATCGCTATGCGCTACGGGACCGTCCCCGTGGTGCGCCGGACCGGCGGGCTCGCCGACAGCGTCTTCGATCCCCGCGACAACGACAAGACCCCGAACGGCTTCGTCTTCGAGGAGTACAGCGCGGAGGCGTTGTGGGAGGCGATGAACCGGGCCATCACCGCATACCAGGACAAGGCGTTCTGGAAAAAGCTGATGCGGCGCGGCATGAGCAGCGATTACTCGTGGCAGAACTCGGTGCACAAGTACCTGGATCTGTACCGCAAGGCCCTGCTGCGCAAGGGAGGGGAGGCGTAGGGTGGAACACGAAGATCTTGATGAACTTGCCGGAGAGATCCGTCGTCTCATCGAAAGCAACAAGGAATTCCTGAAGCGGGTGAGCGACGAGGATTACGAAGACGAAGAGGAAGGGGAGGCGGAAGAGGAAGAGGCCGAGGACCCGGAAGAGTTTGAAGAGCTTTAGGCACCGCTCGGAGAAAACGGCGGTGGTCGGATGAGAAAGGCGGCGCCGGGGAAACCCTGGCGCCGCCTTTTTAGTTACTTCGCGGGAGGCTGTTCCGGGACAATGTCGCCCGGGGTGACGGCGACCGGTGTCGCGGGTACCGGTGCCGGGGCGGCCTGGATCGCCTGGGGTGTCACGGCCGGCGCGGCGGGCGCCGCCTGAGCTACTGGGGCCGCGGCTGGTGTCGCGGGCGGGTTGTAGTAGACCGGTGCTCCTCCTCCCGGGGCGGGAGCCGCTTCACGTTCCTTCTCCTTGCCGCCGAAAAGCGGCGTGTAGGTCTTCATGAGCGCAAGCATCTCCTCGAACTGCTTCACGTACAGGGTGGAGACCTCCGGTGCGTTGGGGACCGAAGATGCCTCGGTCTTCGCGAAAGCCGCGTTAACGCCGGCTACGGTCTTGAACTTCACGTCGACCTTCTCGGTCAGGTTCGCCGCCGCCTCGTCGAAGTCCGGGTACTGCAGTGCGAAGAACAGCGGGTAGGAGAGCCTGCTCGTCTTGAAGTTCGGGTACTCCCAGATGGTGTTCCCTTCGCGATCCAGCATCTGCGCCGTCATGGAGAGGTAGTTGAAATCGGTCTCCAGGTAGGAGAGGAGGTTGCTCGAGAAGACCTTGCCCGGTCTGGTGAGGCCGCTCACGGTAACAAAGAGCATGGCGTCGAGCCCGTTTTGGGCGAGGAGCTGCTTCAGCTCTTCCTTCTTCACGAAGTACTTGTTGTAGATGATCCCAGCATCGTCGCGCCGCTCACGGTTCCATACCAGGGTCTCGAAGAGCCTCGCCGCGTCACCCTCTACCGGACGGACCGCGTAGAAGATGCCGGTGCTTCTCAGCTTGGCGATGAGCTCCTTCTCGTTTTTCATGTTGTAGGTGCGCACGATGGAGACGATGGACGCCTTGTCGGGGTGCCGGATGTCCGATTCCGCGTCGGTGAAGATCGGGGCGACACCGATGGTGCGCACCTTTTTCTCCAGGGTCTCCTGGGGGATGTTGTAGTAGTTGTGGGCGCAGCCGAAAAGCGCGCTCACCGCCATCATGAGCAGGGCAAGTCTTAACAAGTTCCGCATCTGTGGACGCCTCCTGTAAAGGATTCTAACTCTCCGCCGTCTTATATCAGAAGCTTGGTCGGAGCGCTACAGCTTATTGCTCGGCATCGAGCATGATGAAGCCGACCTGCCTGCCGGTGTCACCCTCGTCGCGGCGGTAGGAGAAGAAGAGCTCCTGGTTGCAGCTCACGCACTGCTCGCTCACCTGGACGCGATCGGCGGCAATCCCTGCGTCGGTAAGGAGCATGCGGTTCGCAGCACCTAGGTCGAGCATCCACTTACCCTCGCCCTTTTCGGTGGCGCAGAGCTCCCACGGGATTCCCGCCTTCTTGAAGGCGTCGCGCACCGGGGCGTCCACCTCGTAGCAGCATGCTCCGATATGCGGACCGACGGCGGCCTGGATGTCCTTCTTGTCGCAGTTGAAGAGGCTCACCAGCGCTTCGACACCCTTTCCGGCGATGTTCCCGGCGGTACCCTGCCACCCTGCATGGAGGGCGGCGACGACCTTGCGCACCGGGTCGTGCAGCAGGATGGGGACGCAGTCCGCCACGCAGACCGCGATCATGATGCCGGGCTGGTTGGTGACGATTCCGTCGCACTCGAGCTTGAGAAAGTGGGAGAGCTCGGGGTTGGGTGCGTCTATCACCAGGAGGTCGGTGCCGTGCACCTGGTTGACGGTGAGGAAGCGGTCCAGGGTGGAGCCGAGGCTCCTCGCGAGCAGGCTGCGGTTCCCCTCGACGTTGTGCGAGGAGTCCAAGGTGTTGCTGCCGAGGTTGAGCGAGTTGTACGGAGGGCGCGAGACTCCTTCGTGGCGGGTGGTGAAACCGGCGACGGCACCCCTCGTGGCCGCGAAGCGCGGCTTCAGATATTGGATTTTTCCTGCTTTCTGCATTTCCATGAATGGCACCTCTTGTATGTATATGGGAGCTGTCGAACAGCCCCTCGTCCTTACTCCGTATCGGCTGTTTTTTCTGTAAGGTAGGCGATGACCCCCGCCATGTCTTCTGGGAGCTCGGTGTCGAACTCGAGGTACTGTCCCGTCACCGGGTGCAGGAAGCCCAAGGTCTTCGCATGCAGCGCCTGGCGCCCCATCGTCTTGATCATCTGTTTCAGCACCGGGTCCTTCACCTGGACGAGCCTGCTCCCCCCGCCGTAGACCTCGTCCGCCAGAAGCGGATGCCCCGCCTCGGAGAGGTGCACCCGGATCTGGTGCGTGCGGCCGGTCTCAAGCCTCAGGCGCACCAGCGTGATGCCGGGGAAGCGCGCCTCGACGCGCCAGTGGGTGATGGCGTTCTTGCCGTGCCTGGCCTTGCCGGACATCTTCTTCCGGTCCACCGGGTGCCGGCCGATGATCGACTCGATGCGCCCCTTGTCTTCCTTCAGGTTCCCGTACACGAGGGCCAGGTAGATCCTCTTTATGCTGTGCACCTTGAACTGGTCGGAGAGCGCGTTGTGGGCCCGGTCGCTCTTGGCTATGACCAGAACACCAGAGGTATCCTTGTCGATGCGGTGCACGATTCCCGGACGCAGCTCGCCTCCGATGCCGGAGAGGTCCTTGCAGTGGGCAAGCAGTGCGTTGACAAGGGTGCCATCCGCGTTGCCGGCCCCCGGATGCACCACCAGGCCTGCGCCCTTGTTGATCACGATGACGTCGGGATCCTCGTAGAGCACCTCGAGCGGGATCTCCTGCGGCTGCGGCTCGGCCGGCGTGGGAGGGGGGACGATGACGGTAACGACGTCGCCTCCCTTCAGCTTGAGCGAGGCCTTCTGCTTCTGGCCGTTCACCGTGGCGCAGCCGTTATCGATGAGCCTTGCCGCGGCGGAGCGGGTGAGTTCGGGGACGCTGCGGGAGATGAAGCTGTCCAACCGCTCGGCATCGGTGTCCATAGGGAAAGTTAGTTCGATGGGGTGTTCCATGTAAGGCCCTGTTTCCCGGAAAGGGATATTCGGTAAAAAAAGCGCGGGCGCGTTTCGAATGGAAGCGCGCCCGGGACTGTCTAATGTTGTATTAACCTGCCTACCAGATGGATGATTCGATCTTTCCCGCCCGTTTGATCAGTACGTCGACTACGGCAATGTCGAAGATGTTCGATTCTGCCAGATCCTTGGTCACTCGGGACTGGAAGTGCTCCCTTCCTTCGTTTAGTTGATCCTGCAAGAGCTCGAAGATGTTGTCATCCTTGATGCCCTGTTCGACCTTCTCGCGGTTGTACAGAGCTACATCGGAAATGATGGCCCTGGCAAGTCTTCTGGCCTGATCTGGGTTTTCTATGAGACTCATCGATCTCTCCCGGGGGGGCAAATGTCAGGCGACACTATACGCAGTTTTTGCCGAAGATTCTATCTTAATTTTAAGGCGAAATAGATGCTGGCGTTGCCACGGCGCACGAGCAATGCCACGGCGCCGCGGTTGGCGGCATCCTTCATGGACTTTTGGTACTCAGTGAGGTTGCGCACCTTTCTCTGGTTCACCGAGACGATGACGTCGCCGCGCTGGATACCGCTCTCTTCGGCTATTCCCCCCGGCTCGAGGTCGCTCACCACCACGCCGGTTATGCCACGGCGACGCGCATCGGGGCCTAATTCCTCAACCGAAAGGCCTAAAACCCCCGCTTCGCGGTCCGGCCTCTGTGCCTGAGGCTGGGCCTGCGCGCTCTCTGCGGGCGTCGTGGTGACCTGGACCTTTAGCTGTTTGCCGTCGCGGTAAAGCTCCACCTCCACCTTCTTGCCGATCGGCGTTTCCCCGACGAGCCGCTGCAACTGGCGCACGTCCTTTACGGCCGTGCCGTTGAAACCGGTGATGATGTCCCCCTGCATGATGCCGGATTTCGCGGCGGGGCCGCCGGGAACCACCTCGTTGACGAGAGCGCCGCTTGCCCTTGGCAGACCGAAGGATTTGGCCATCTCCTCGGTGACCGACTGGATCGATACGCCGAGCCAGCCGCGGCTTACGTTCCCCTTGCTGATGAGCTGGGTCACCACCTGCTTCGCCATGTTCACCGGAATCGCGAAGCCGATCCCCTGTCCCGCCGCGACGATGGCGGTGTTGATCCCGATCACCTCGCCGTAGATGTTGAGGAGCGGGCCGCCCGAGTTGCCGGGGTTGATAGAGGCGTCGGTCTGGATGAAGTCCTCGTAGGTCTCGATCCCCATGTTGGAGCGGCCGGTCGCCGAGACGACCCCGACGGTGACGGTGCGGTCAAGGCCGAAGGGGTTGCCGATGGCGATGGCCCACTGTCCCACCTGCAGCTTGGTCGAATCACCAAGGACCGCGGCCGGGAGCGGTTCCTTCGCGTTGATCTTGATGACGGCGATGTCGGTCTTCGGGTCGGAACCGATCACCTTGCCGGTGTAGACGCTCTCGTTGGAGAGCTTCACCTGGATGGTCTCCGCGTCCCTGACCACGTGGTCGTTGGTGACGATGTACCCTTCCTGGTTCAGGATGAAGCCTGAGCCTAGGCTGCTTTCCCTTCTGTACTGCGGGCGGCCCATGTCGCCGAAGAAGTCTTCGAAAAACGGCGAGCCCTCAAAGAACGGGCGCACCAGTTTCTTCTTCCCTATGGTGGAGATGTTCACCACGGACGGTGTGACTTTTTTGACAAGAGTGGTGAAGGCCTGCTGGGTGACGAGTATGTCCTTGGGGACTTCCTGGACCGGAGCTGGAACAGATTCCTTTCTGTTCGACTCGTACAGCATGGCCCCTTCTTTCTTCTTGCAGGAAGTAAGGACGGTGGAAAGGATGAGGAATACGGCGAGCAGTCTGATACTTTTCATTGAGTCCCTCCTTAGGAGAAAACAGGTAGAAGGAAGGAAAAAGCCTAGCCAAAAACCGGATTGATGTCAACCCCTTCCGCCTCGTGACACAGACTCTGTAAGAATAACTATTTACCCCTTGACGGCAGATCGCTATTTGAATATATATGCTGAACGGGGGTGCTGCGTGCAAGAGAAGATCAAGCAAGAAATCAGAGAGATGAAGCTCGGTGAGAAGGTGCGTGGACTGCGCCAGGAACAACGGCTCACCCTCCAGGCGCTGGCTGACATGACCGGATTGTCGAAGCCGCTCTTGTCTCAGATCGAAAACGATCAGGTCACACCGCCCATTGCTACCTTGCTGAAGATCGCCAAAGGACTCAAGGTAGGGATCCACTACTTCTTTGAGGAGGCGGGTGACAGGCAGAAGTTCATGCTGACCCGCGGAGACCAGTCTCCCTTGGGAAGCCAGCGTCGTCCCGGCAAGGAGAACGTCCAGCAGGGCTACATGTACAAGCCGCTCGCGCCGGGCATGCGCCAGAAAAAGGTGGAGCCTTTCCTGATCGAGTTCGAGCAGCGTGAGTGGGACAGCAGTCTCTTCTACAGCCACGAGGGGGTGGAGTTCCTCTATCTGCTCGATGGCGAGCTGGAGTTCCACTACGCCGACGAGGTGATGCGGCTGTACCCGGGGGACAGCATATACTATGAGTCCTCCGAGCCGCATGGGTATGTTTCTGTCGGCGAGATCCGTGCCCGCGCCGTCGCCGTCCTCTATACGAAGAGCTGACGATCTTCTGCCACAGCTGCAAAAGAAAGCGCTGCCACCGAATCGTCTGGTGCCACTATCTATAGACGGGACGATTGGTCGCGCTTTCTTCGTTTGACAAACTCTTTGGTGCAGTTAGTATTTGAAACTGTCACCCCTCCCCGCTAAAGACAACTGCCTATTTCCCGTCTGTCTTCCGCTCCCGTAATTGAAGAGTGCCCTTGGCAGGTTGCTACAGTTCTCTTTCCGGCTATGACTGGTTGCTTGTGTATAGTCGATTAGAGAAAATTATTCATTAAGTCGTTGACGATGCGGATGCGCTTTGTTATAAAGCTGGACTCCGCAGCAACGACGTTCTTTTCAACCGAATATTTGAACCAGCAGTCACCGCAGGAAAGTTGCGGCGGCGGCAAATCTGAGAAAGATTTAAGAAAAGAAAATCTTGACAGGTTGGAACGGTTCAGGTAGGGTGCTGAGTCTGTCGCAAACAGCGGCTTGGTCTTTGAA